>OZ245737.1:3240000-3565586 GCA_965227315.1 Cytophagales bacterium | reverse complement strand
TCGAAGATGATCCCGATGCATTTGTAAACCTGATCATCCTGATGCAGCAAAAAACCGGAGTGACGGGCTATACAGACTATTATTCACCCTATGGTTATGGCTATGGCTACGGATACGGGAGATCTCATACGACCTACAGTCAGTATAGCTATACCGATGGCACCATGTTGGTGGATGTCTTCGATGCAAGGGAAAAAAGGCTTGTCTGGCAGGGTTCGGCCGCCGGTGAGGTCAAGGGAAATCAGAAATCCTATCAGAAGGAAGCCGATATCCGGAGCCTGATGTCCAAGGTCTTTTCCTTCTACCCCGTCAAAAAGAGCAATCGTTAACTCTAAAAAACCACTCCCTTGGAAACATTGGGAGTAGTATGCCGTTCAACTTCTTCACCACAAAGCTCCCTGAGATCAACTTCTATGGTATCGCAGATCGCCGTGAGTGGAATATCGTGAACGGTATTTTCAAAAGGGTTCTCATATTGTTCCGCGAGCTTGGTCAATGAGAAGAAGACCAGGCTGATAAAGACCACCAAGGGAACAGCAAAAAAGTCGAGATCCGTGACCGAATCACTCAAGAACGAATTGATCATATAGATGGGCAAGATGATCACGTAGACATAGACGATCAATCTCGCAAAAAATGTATATGGCTTGGGAAAAACGGTGTTTTTGATCCTTTCGGACATTCCCTGGCAGTCATACAGATCCTTCAATACCTTGTTCAGCTCGGCCTGTACGATCACTTCCTCCACCCCTTTTTTCAATAAACGGTTCACCTTGGAGGCCTGCAGATCGAGGATCTGGGTCGGAAAATTGGCCTTGGTATCCATTTCATGATATTCCTCCTCGGAAAAAAACTTCTTTACGGGAGAAAAATCGCCCTGCTTTCGCAAATGGATCCTTAAGGCATTTACGAATCCTATCTGACCATAGATCAGGTCTTTCCTGATGTTTTGGGTTTCCTTACCGTCCAATTCAAGGTGCAGTTTTTCTCTGTCGATCATGTGATTCACCTGCATAGCCCATGACCTGCTTTTATTCACTATATCACCCCAGATCATCCTGGCTTCCCACCAGCGCTCATAGGACTTCTGACTCATGAATACCAGGAAGAAGGCGATAAACAAACCAATGACCTGCAGGGATCCGGACGGGATCTCCAGGGCGAGGTTGTAGTTCTCATTGATATAATAGAGAACCACGGAAAAGAAGAGTATTCCAAAAAAGAAGCCCCGGTCAGCCCTTAATAATTCGAGAAATGTTCTGGTATTGGTCGTGATCATCCAGGTCTATATTTGAATTAGAATGGTAAATTTGAGCATTAGATCATTAACCAAAAAATCAATGCTAAAGCCAGATATTGAAGCGATTTTGAACAAGCAGGTTTCACTTGAAGCCCAGTCCTCTGCCCTCTACCTTTCCATAGGCTCCTGGGCGGAAAGCAAGGGTTATCATGGTGTGGCTGACTTTTTTTATGCCCATAGTGAAGAAGAAAGGCAACATATGCTCAAGCTGATCAAATTCATAAACGAAAGGGGTGGAAAGGCCGAAATTCCAGCTATTGACAAACCCAAGCAGGATTTCAAAAACGTAAAAGAGGTGTTTAATCTTTTACTTGAGACTGAGAGAGAAAACACAATGAAAGTCAGTGAGATAGTTCATAGCTCTCTGAAAGCAGGTGACTATACAACCCATAACTTCGTCCAGTGGTATGTGACCGAGCAAATGGAAGAAGAGGCCTTGGCTCAGACTGTTCTGGAAAAACTTGAAATGGCGGGTGAAGCCCCCGGCGGAGGTTTTTATTTGTTTGACCGAGACTTACCGGGTCTTAAAGCCAGCTTCACTCCTGACAGCGCCAGCGGCGCAAACTAATCGTAAAGCTCATTCAACAGACCTGCAAGCCTGATCCCGGCCTGGCATAGCCTAAGGTTGAGCAGGTCTGTATTTTCATACATATATGGGTACCATAGATTTCCGCTCTCCGGGAAATCATAAACCTCTTGGCGATGAGCTTTTGATTCATTGGCCCAATCCAGGACCGTAGCCGATTGCCACTTTTCTATTGAGGCCTGGGAAACAGTATCAAGAGAAAGGGCATATTCCGAATAGGACAGGTCAATTTGGTTGATCATCTCCGAATCCCAAACTCTGTGAAGGTTGGTATTCCTGGAAAAGAATTTGACATCGACATCATTTCCGCCTTTATCCTTTCCATTGCCCACATGGAGAGGCTGATGGATGTCCCCTACCAGGTGAACCAGACACATTAGTGCAAATGCCTCATCCTTACTGTATTGACCTTTTCGGATCTCATCGGAAAAGAAATTGATCGCCATGATCGCATCACCTTCCTCAGGAGTCCCGGCCTGTTCATAGCTCAGGCTGTCGGGGATGGTTGCATAATGCCATGGTCTATATGAGTTGTATCTGGAGTCCGACTTGATAAAATCCATGTAATTGCTGACCATGGCGAGCGACTGCCCATCGAGAACTTCATCGACCCTCTTCTTGGCCTTTTTGCTTAAGTGCATGGTTGCAAGCTGACCAACGACCCGATGACCGGTACTTCCCCAACCAAAAGTGGACAGCGGAGAGCTCATAAAGCCAAGTACCAAAAAGCCGATTATTGCCCTCGAAATTTTGTTCGAAAGATGGTCTTGTGGCGTCAAGATGAGATAAAAATTGATAGTTTAACGGGCTCAAAAAAAGAGGATTTTTTCGTCATGAGAAAAACCAAGCCCATTAATAAATTTTTATTCCTGCTCGGCCTGATCTTCCTGGCGGCCTGTGGAGAAGAGAAGACTCCCCCCAAGCTCATTATGGATATTCCCGTAGTGGCTCCAATTCAAAAGGAAGTTCCGATTATGAATGACTTTGTGGGGCAAACCTTTGGATACTTTGATATTTCCATTAGGGCAAGGGTTGAGGGTTTTCTTGTTGGAATGCATTTTCAAGAGGGTTCCTTTGTCAAAAAAGGAGCTTTGTTGTATTCCATTGATCCGGAGCCATTTAGAGCAAAGGTTGCGGAAGCAGAGGGAGTTGTGGCAGAGTCGAAGACAAATCTCGCTCTGGCCAAGAGTGATCTTGACAGAGTGCGGCCGCTCGCTGAGATCAATGCTGTCGCCCAGAGCGACCTTGATGCTGCCGAAGCCAAATACGAGGCCGCTCAGGCAAGGCTTGCCGCCGATGAGGCTGCACTCAGGTACGCCAATATAGAATTGGGGTATTGCTCCGTCCGCTCGCCTATCGACGGATTGATCGGAAAAACGGAAGCCAAGATCGGAGATTTCGTAGGTCGCAGTCCAAACCCGGTCGTATTGAATGCCGTATCGAGGATCGATACTATTCAGGTGCGGTTTTCGATTTCCGAAAGCAAGTACCTCCAATTGGCCAGGTCTATTGCGGCTTATGAAGAAAGCAAGGGAAATGAGGACCATGATGCCCGCAATCAAGAAACCACCAATGAAAGAAGCCAAATCATTCTTATCCTGGCCGACGGCACACAATATGATCAGCTTGGAAAGTTTGATTTTTCTGACAGGCAGGTCGATCCCTCTACAGGAACCCTCCTTTTGCAGGTTTCCTTTCCCAACCCAAGAAGCCTTCTTATTCCCGGCCAGTTTGCCAGGATCAGAGTTGCCGTGGATAATGTAAAAGATGGCCTGTTGATCCCACAGCGCTGTGTCAGAGAACTTCAGGGACAGTACCAGGTCTTCTCGGTGAACGAATCGAACATTGTAGAAACCAAAAATATCAAGGTGGCCAACCGCATGGACAGCCTTTGGCTGGTCACCGAAGGTCTGGAAGCCGGTTCAAAGATCGTTTACAGCGGAATTCAAAAGGTAAGCCCGGGAATGGAGATCAACCCTCAGGAGATTTCCCTAAAAGCTTCGGAATAATTTAAAACCTGAATGTCAAAGTTTTTCATAAACAGGCCGATTGTTGCGATGGTCATTTCGATCATCACAGTGATCGTTGGAGTTGTTTCACTTTTGGGCCTGCCTGTCGCACAATACCCTGACATCACCCCTCCCATAGTCAAGGTTTCCACCACCTATACCGGAGCAAATGCCGTTGCCGTGGAGAAATCTGTAGCGACTCCTCTGGAGGAAAAGATCAACGGGGTTGAAAATTCCATTTACATGCAATCCATCAATGCAAATGATGGACGATTGGAGATCAGGGTCTCTTTTGAGGTCGGGGCTGACCCGGACATGAGTACTGTCTTTACCCAGAACAAGGTCTCATCGGCGATGGCCAAAGTACCTGAGGAGGTGAAAAAGTTCGGCGTGGAGACCAAGAAAGCCATGTCTTTCCCATTGGTGCTTGTCACTTTGACATCTCCAAATGAAACCTTCGACAAAAAATTCCTTTCCAATTATGCCAAGATCAGGGTCAATGATGAATTGGCCAGGGTTCCGGGCGTTGGGGAGGTGATGATCTTCGGAGCTGCGGATTATGCCATGAGGATATGGATCAAGCCGGATCGTCTTGCCTCCGTGGGCATTACGGTACCGGAGATCATGAATGCCATCAAGGAGCAAAATGTAATCGTCCCTGGGGGACAATTTGGAGCTGAGCCCGCTCCTCCCGGAACGGAGTTCACCTATAATGTTCTGCTCAAGGGTCGACTGGAAACCGAAAAGGAGTTCGGGGAGATCGTGATCAGAACCAACCCCAATGGCTCCCAGGTAAGGGTAAAGGATGTGGCGCGAATAGAGCTTGGGGCCGAGCTGTACAACTCCTTCACAAGATTGAACGAAAAAGATGCCGCGGTGATCGTGGTTTATCAAACCCCCGGTTCCAATGCGCTGGAGATCGCCTCGACCATCAAGGGCATCATGGCAGACCTCAAGAAGGACTTTCCCAACGACCTGGACTATACCATGAGCCTCGATACAACACTGGCGATCGAGGCCGGCATATCCGAGATCATCGTCACCCTCATTGAAGCCCTTATTCTTGTGATCCTGGTGGTTTTTATTTTCCTCCAGGACTGGAGATCGACTGTGATCCCCTCTGTGGCTATTCCCGTTTCCCTGATCGGGGCATTTATCCTTTTCCCCATGCTTGGGTTTACGGTGAATGTCCTTTCTCTCCTGGGTCTGGTTCTGGCCATTGGAATTGTCGTGGATGACGCCATCGTTGTGGTGGAAGCCGTCTCGGTCAACATTGAAAATGGCATGTCGCCCAAGGAAGCTACGCGCAAAGCGATGGACGAAGTCAGCGCCCCGGTCGTGGCTACCACTCTTGTGGTCATTGCGGTCTTTGTTCCGGTAGCCTTTGTTCCGGGCATCACCGGTTCCCTTTATCAACAGTTCGCCATCACCATTGCCGTTTCGGTGGGCTTTTCTTCGATCAATGCACTCACCCTGTCACCGGCTCTATGTTCCTTGCTTTTGAGGAAAAAGCAGGAATCAAAAGGATTATTGGGTAGGTTTTTCGGAGCCTTCAACCGCTGGTTTGAGAATATCACCCAAAAGTACATCGGCATTACCGGCGGCCTTCTCACCAAGCTTAAAAGGGTAGCCCTTTTTGTTGGAATTATCGTTGGGCTGTTCATCTTCTTTTCCAGCCGAGTCCCTGGCGGGTTTATACCCGAGGAGGACATGGGTTACTTTTTGATCGGGGTTCAACTGCCCCCGGCAGCTTCTCTCCAGAGATCAGACGAAGTAGCGGAGAAGATCGAATCTGTACTGGCCAAGACCGAAGGCGTGGAGTTCTACACCACGGTAACAGGTTTCAGTCTTCTGACATCCACCTATTCCACCAGTTCGGCATTCATATTTGTTTCCTGCACTCCATGGGAGGATAGACCAGGCCTTACAGCCAAGCAGATCGCAGCCAATCTCAACAAGATTTTTTACGCAGGCATTCCCGAGGCTATGGCGATTGCATTTGGTCCTCCGGCTATTCCCGGGCTTGGTAACGGAGCCGGGTTTTCGATCTTCATTCAGGATAAGGGAGGTAATGAGCCCCAATATCTGGAGGAACATTTAAAGGAATTCATAGCTGCCATCAATGCAAGACCCGAGGTATCCAATGCATTTTCAATCTACAATTCCAATGTTCCGCAGCGATACATGGACATCGACCGGGACAAAGCACTTAAGCTGGGTATTCCATTGGGCGATGTTTACAGCACCGTGGGAGCTTTTCTGGGTGGCTCCTATGTGAATGATTTTAACAGATTCGGCAGGCTTTACAAGACCTATGTGCAAGCCGAGCCGGAGTACAGGACGGGTCCGGAGTTTTTGCCCATGTTTTTTCTCAGGTCTGCGGAAGATGAAATGGTCCCTCTTTCCTCAATAGCCCAGGTTACGCCAACCTATGGCCCTGAGTATACCAACAGGTTCAATCTTTATCGAGCTGCCGAAGTCACGGGGGCACCGTCAAAGGGATATACCTCGGCCCAGGCATTGGCAGCATTGGAGGAAGAAGCGAAACGCGTTTTACCTGATGATATGGGATATAGTTGGAATGCCATGTCCTATCAGGAGAAGGCGGCCGAAGGCACTGCCGCGGTGATCTTCCTTTTCTCTCTGGTCTTTGTATTCCTGATCTTGGCGGCACAATATGAAAGCTGGTCCCTGCCCCTGGCAATCCTGCTTGGAACTCCCTTTGCTTTGTTCGGTGCCTTCTTTGGATTATGGGTTGCCAGAATATTCAGTGAGAGCTATGAGAGCAATATTTTTTCTCAGATAGGATTGGTACTTCTCATCGCCCTTGCCGCGAAGAATGCTATTCTGATCGTGGAGTTTGCGAAACAGAAGTTCGAAGAAGGAATGACCCTGGTCGAAGCGGCGAGGGAATCCGCACTGCTTCGTTTCCGTCCCATCCTCATGACGGCTTTCTCATTCCTCTTAGGTGTGATTCCACTGCTTACCGCTTCGGGATCCGGTTCCGAAGCCAGAAAGGTTATGGGCATGGATGTGTTTTCCGGTTTGCTGTTTGCTACCTTGTTCGGAGTATTTCTTACACCGGCCCTTTATGTGATCATTGGAAAGCTCTTTGGATATGAAAAGCAAAGGGACAAGGCCTTAAAAGCTGGGGAAGAATGAACAAGATAATCCGTTATATCGCCATACCGGGGATTTTCCTTTTCTTAAGCCAATGCAAGGTTGGGCCAAATTATGAAAGTCAGGATGTGGAAGTCGAGGCCCATTATCAATATGACTCTCTGCTGACCGACAGCATCGTTTCGATTCCCTGGCAGGAAGTCTTTACCGATCCTACGCTACAGGGATTGATCACCATAGCTCTTGAAGAGAATAAGAACATGAAGGTCGCCACTGCCAGGATCGAAGAATCGAGAGCCGCGCTTGGCTATACCAAGGCTGATATTGCTCCATCGATTGATTTCCAGGGTCAGGCGGGAACTTCCAATATCATTTTCGCTTCCATGGAGCAGACTAGCGCCAGAAACATCTATTTTCTTGCGCCGACACTTTCCTGGGAGATCGATTTCTGGGGAAAATTCAGAAGAGCCAATGAGGCGGCAAGGAACGATCTGTTCTCGCTTGAGTTCTCCCAACGTGTGGTAGCCATGAATCTGATCTCTGAAGTAGCCTCGAAGTACTTCCTTCTCCTTGACCTTCAAAACCGATTGGATATTTCGGAGAAGAGAGCTGCATCCAGAACAAAATCAAGAGAGTTGGTGGAGGCCAGGTTTAAGGAGGGTACCGTAGCTGAAATAGACCTAGCCCAGGCTCAAAACCAGGAAGCCATAGCCCTGGCGATGATCCCTCAGTTTGAACGAGAGGTCGCCAAAGCCAAAAATGCTCTGAGCGTCCTTCTTGGAAGAAATCCGGGTGAGATTGAAACGCCTCGGGATATTTACGCCCAATCCATTGATGTGTCACTTCCTCCGGGATTGCCGGCAAACCTGCTCACCAGAAGACCGGACCTCATGCAGGCAGAAGCCTCACTTGCGGCTCAAAACGCAAGAATAGGAGTTGCAACTGCGATGAGATTTCCTTCATTCAATCTTCTTGGGGTGCTCGGTCTTGCGACCAATACCCCGGGTAATCTGTTCAACGCAGAATCGGTTGTGGGAACGATCATGGGCCAGATCGGCGGTCCCATATTTCAATTTGGAAAAAACAAACGAAGGGTTGAAGTCGAAAGAAAAAGAACCGAGGCGGCCAGGTACAATTACGAGAATACTGTGCTAACCGCCTTCAGGGAAGTTGAGGATGCCCTGATCTCAGTGAGGACCTATCGTGATGAGCATGCCGCAAGGACATATCAACGTACGGCTACCGAGAAAGCCGTTGAACTTGCCAACGAGCGGTATATGATGGGGGTGACAAGCTTCCTTGAAGTTCTGGAATCCGAGAAATGGTTGCTGACGGCGCAATTATCCGAATCGGAAACCAGACAGCTGGAATTGAATTCCAAGGTACTGCTTTACAAGGCTCTCGGCGGTGGATGGGATTCCGTTAAATCACCTATCCCGCAGCAAGATCGTGAGTCGATCAATTACGAGGGCGACAATGGACAAAGATCCAGTTTCCTTGATGTCTGGGAAGATGACGAAGACGGGTTCTAGAAGGGTTAGGGACTTTTTGCCAATGATCAATTACTGCTCCTGATCCGGCGCCAAAGGTTCCAAAACAACAGAATAGCGATGATCAGGAAAGCCGTACCCAAAAGATAGTCGGAATAGATCATGTAACCGGTGCCAAAAAGAAATCCGTAAATGGCAACGGTTCCCTGCAGCATGTCCCTGATCCCCGTCGGCACGGACCATTTTTTCTTTTCCCGATCACCAAATCCCTTCCAGCCCGGACCTCCCGGATTGATGCGATCAACGAACTTTTCCAAGACCGCTCTTTGGGTCGGCTCGGTCATTAGGGTCACCCCTACCCAGGCGATGGTCGTTACCAATATCCCGAAGACAAGTTTTAGGCCTATTCCAAGTTCCGGCAATGACAGAGCAGGGTGAATAAACTGAAAGTAGATGGCCATCGCAAAGGAAACCGCCATAGCGGTGATCTCAGCCCAGGCATTGATCCTCCACCAGAACCATCGCAGAATAAAGATCAAGCCGGTTCCAGCTCCGATCTGAAGCAGGATGTTAAATGCCTCCAGGGCATGTGACAGCAACAAGGCAAAAAGTGTGGCGATCAACATCAGGCCAGCTGTGGATAGTCTGCCTACAAAAACCAATCTTTTATCACTGGCATCGGATTCGACGAATCGGCGGTAGATATCATTGACCAGATAGGATGATCCCCAATTCAAATGGGTACTGATGGTTGACATCAGAGCCGCGATCATGGACGCCATCACGAGCCCTGCCCAGCCTGAGGGAAGAAAACTCAGCATCGCCGGATAGGCCAGGTCGTCGTTGACCATTTCCTCAGGGATATTTGGAAACGCTGACTTGATAGAATTCAGGTCCGGAAAGACAATCATAGATGCCAGGGCAACGATTATCCATGGCCATGGTCGCAAGGCATAATGGGCCAGATTAAAAAGCAGCGAGGCCTTTACGGCTCCCTTCTCGGTCCGGGCAGCAAGAATTCTCTGGGCGACATAGCCTCCCCCACCAGGTTCTGATCCCGGATACCAAACACTCCACCATTGGATCGCGATCGGGATCACGAAAAGCAACATGGCGCTTTCCCAGTTTGAAAAATCCGGCAGAAAGGCGGTTGAATCAACAACCTTTGGATCACTCAGCAAGGCGCTCACCGATCCAAGTCCTGTTTGGTTGATCGCGATATTTGCCGTGTATATGGCACCGATCATGGCCAGAAAGAATTGGAAAAAATCGGTCAGGATCACACCCCTGAATCCACCAAGCATGCTGTAGATCAAAGTGACCACAGCAATCAAAGAGATGCTCTGAAATGCTGAAAAACCAAGAAATACAGCGCCCAGTTTTATTCCCGCCAGCAGTACGGTCGCCATGATCATACTATTGAAAAACACTCCCAGGTAGATCGCCCTGAAGGCTCTCAGGAACCTGGCCCCCTTACCCGAATATCTGAGTTCATAAAACTCCAGATCGGTGGCAATTCCCGATCTCCTCCAAAGACTGGCATATACAAATGTGGTGAGCATCCCTGTCAGCAGAAAAGCCCACCAGACCCAGTTTCCGGCTATCCCGTTTTTCCGAACAATATCAGTGACCAGGTTCGGTGTATCTGCTGAAAAGGTCGTCGCCACCATTGAAATACCCAATAGCCACCAGGGCATGTTGCGGCCTGAAAGGAAGAATTCCGAAAAACCTTTCCTGGCAGATCTGGAGGCATAAAAACCGATGGCAAGGGAAACGAGAAAAAACCCGGAAATGATTGCCCAATCAATAAAGTATAGCTTCATTTTCTAGCGGAATGCTGCAAATTAAATGAATACCAAAAACCTGGACACCTCTATGGTAATCTTGAAGAGGCATAAAACAGGGCTGCTTGCAAAGCTTTGCAACAATTGACCGGATCCCAGGAGGATCTTATTGAGATATGGCCCCGTTGCAGGTTAAACATCGTCAGAATCCTTACATATCATGGGATCTGGGCAAAATGATTGAGACCCTTTTACGGAATAAATCGCCTTCATTCAGTAAATTTGAGCTCCATTCTTCGATCTAAATGATTATGACATTTAAGAGCTATTTATCAGTCTTCACACTTGCAATATTGGTTGCAGGATGTTATCCAAAAGGCCCTGAATACATTCAGGACATGGATATAGTGATTACCCAAAAGTCACCGGAATATGATTTTGGGGCTACAAAGACTTATTACATGCCTGATTCGATCAGCTATCAATCAAATATCGATGGTCAGGAACCTGATGCGAGTTTTGAAAGAGACTTGCTCAATGAGATCGAGACACAAATGTCTCAGAGAGGCTATGTAAGATTGGATTCGATCACCGATACCGTAGACCTCGCAAATCCGGCAAACCCGGATATGGTCATGATCGTAACCGGTGTACTTGTGAAGAACTCCGGTGGCGGATGGATCCCAACCGGTGGATGCTGGTGGTACCCATGCTGGGGCTGGGGCTGGGGCTGGGGAGGCTGGGTTCCCTATACCTATTCCTATACCACCGGTTCTGTGATCATGGACCTTGGCGACTTTAAGAATGGTAATACCGAAACCAAGAGATTTCCTCTTACCTGGGAAGGCATCATGAACGGATTGGCAAGTTCAAGCAGTTCCAACAATCAGAGCAGAGCCCTTTCCGGTGTTCGAAAAGCCTTCGAACAATCTCCTTACCTTCAATCCAACGTCCAGTAAACATGAAAAAGATATCTATATTAGCTGCCCTTGCCCTGATCCCATTCTTCGGTTTCTCGCAGGGTTCATTTTTTGGAATGTCATACCAGGTCTCTGTTCCGGTAGGTGAAACATCCGATTTCATCAGCCAGGTCAGTGGGCGTGGATTTGGCATTGATTACAAAGGGTTCATAAGCCCTGAGGTTGCTCTCGGTGGAACTGTAGCCTGGAACGTTTTTTACGAGGCTGTACCATCGGCCACCTATGAAACCGAGGATGGAAACGGAGCCATTAGTGGGCAGCAATGGAGGTATATCAACTCCTTCCCTTTCCTTTTCACCGCCGATTACTTTATCGGGGACTATGGAATGACAAGAATGTTTGTCGGAGGCGGGATCGGAGCCTATAGGATGTACCAAAGAACAGATATGGGTATCTACACCACCGAGCCAAGGGAATGGATGTTCGGCATCGCACCAGAGGCCGGGGTCATTGTCCCTATGAATCGCGATGCCCTTTTCATGGCTACCCTCAGGTTTAACTATGCATTCGAATCCGGAAGTATTCAAAACACTTCCTACCTGGGTATCAACCTGGGATTCGCCTGGAACTAGTTCGGCGCTTTATTACTTGTCTCCCTGTTTGAGGATCAGCCTTAAGGATTGATCGAAGGTGAAATAACTCCAGGTCCAGTTCAGGAATACAAAGAGCTTGTTCTTGACTCCCAGGATCTGAAAAAGATGCACCGCCAACCAGAAAACCCAGGCAAAAAACCCGTGAAAGCTGAGTAGCGGCAGGTCACAGACCGCCAGATTTCTTCCAACTGTAGCCATGGAACCAAGATCCTTATAACTAAATGGTTTCCAGTTTTTTAAATTCTTCTTCTTGAAGTTATTAGCAAGGTTATTTCCCTGTTGGATCGCCACCTGGGCGACCTGAGGATGACCATGGGGGAAATGCTCTTCTTCCATATAGGAGATATCTCCAAGCGCATAGACATTTTCTGGGCCTTCCAGCCTGTTATAGCGATCTACCTTGATCCTTCCTGCCCTGGCCTGGAACTCCTCCAAACCGGCGATGGTACTTCCTGAAACTCCTGCAGCCCAGATCAGGGTTTTGGCATGGATAGGCTGATGACCTTTAATGGAAATGGTCTCTCCATCATAGCCCTCGACCATGGTCTCAAGGCTCACTTTCACACCCAATCTCTCGAGATATTGTTTTGACTTGGCCGAGGATCTTTCGGACATTCCCGCCAAAAGCCTTGGGCCTGCCTCAAGCAGGGTGATTTTCATTTGGGAAAAATCCAATTCGGGAAAATCACCCGGAAGGACATATTTTCTCATTTCTGACAAAGCACCGCTCACCTCAACACCCGTTGGGCCTCCTCCCACAACAACGATATTCAGATAACTGGCCTTTTGCCCTTCATCCTTTTCGTTGATGGCATTCTCAAAGCAATTCAAAATTCTATTCCTGAGAAACAGGGCCTCTCCCACGCTCTTCATCGGGATCGCATTTTTCCGGATATTTTCCATTCCGAAAAAGTTGGTCCCTACTCCGGTGGCGATCACGAGGTGATCGTATGAAAGCTTGCCAAGATCGGTCTGGATATACTTTTCGGCGTGATGCACGCGCTCCAGTCTGGCCATTCTGATATGTATGTCCTTCCTTTTATGGAATATCTTGCGAAGCGGGAATGAAATTGAACTGGGCTCAAGCCCTGCAGTAGCAACCTGATAGTATAATGGCTGGAACTGATGATAATTATGGCGATCGATGAGAATGATCTGGAATCCTTTGTTCATCAATTTCCAAACCAGCTTAAGGCCTCCAAACCCGGCTCCTACTACAACCAGTCTTGGTTTTTCAGTCCTCTGAATATTAGGCAAATTGAAATCACTCATAATCCCGGGGTTGATTGATTGTCTTTTTACAGACCTCTGCAAATAAAAAAACCACCTCTAGAATAATACCCAATCATTGGGAAAGAATTTGATATAAATTCGCGGATTCATACAAAATGGAGAAAACATGGCATCGACATTTTTGTTAAATTACTTAGTTCAATCCGCTATCTACCACAATGAATGATCTTGATTTGATCCGGCAGAGCGCCCGGGATTTTGCAGAAAAACACATCAGACCTCATATTATGGAATGGGATGAATCCCAGACCTTCCCGGTTGAAGTATTCAAGGAAATGGGAAAACATGGATTCATGGGCGTCCTGGTTCCCGAAGAATACGGAGGGGCCGGCATGAATTATCAGGCATATATCACAATCCTGGTGGAGATCTCAAAGGTATGCGGGGGGATAGGTCTATCCCTTGCGGCACATAACAGTCTATGCACGGGTCATATCCTAACGGAGGCCAATGAAGAGCAAAAGAAAAAGTATCTGCCCAAATTGGCTTCAGGAGAATGGATCGGTGCCTGGGGCCTCACCGAGGTCGGAACCGGATCCGACGCCATGAACATGTCCACTACAGCCAGCTTGGATGGGGATGAGTGGGTGCTCAACGGGTCGAAAAACTTTATCACACATGGGATCAGTGGTAATGTAGCCGTGGTGATTGCCAGAAACGGAGAGAAAGGTGACTCCCACGGTATGAGCGCCTTTATTGTGGAGAAGGGAACGCCTGGCTTCAGCTCAGGACATAAGGAAAACAAACTGGGTGTCAGGGCTTCTGAGACCGCCAGCCTATACTTTGACAACTGCAGAATACCTAAGGAGAACCTCATTGGAGAAGTTGGAGACGGATTCATTCAATCCATGCGCGTTCTGGACGGCGGAAGGATATCCATTGCCTCCCTTTCACTCGGGATAGGCTTTGGGGCTTATGAAGCAGCCCTGGCTTATAGCAAGGAAAGGAATCAGTTTGGAAAACCGATATCAGCTTTTCAGGCCATTTCATTTAAGCTCGCCGACATGGCCACCAAACTCCAGGCCGCGGAACACCTGACCTACGATGCCGGAAGGTTGAAAGATGCGGGAAAGAAGGTTACCAAGGAGTCGGCTATGGCGAAGTACTATGCCTCTGAAGTTGCGGTAGACGTCAGCATGGAAGGCGTTCAGATCCATGGCGGGTACGGATATACCAAGGATTTCCCGGCAGAAAAATACCTGAGAGATTCCAAGCTTTGCACCATTGGAGAAGGAACGAGTGAGATTCAGAAGCTGGTTATTTCGAGGGAGATCTTGAATTGAGAGTGGAGAGTGAAGAGCGGCGATCTAGTTCTCCAGATTTTTGATCATTGAATACAGCGTTCTTGAAAGCTCTTCCGACATTGAAAAAAGTTCCTTAAATCGTTTTTCCTCAATAAGGTCGCTTTCATGAAGGAATTCAAGGATTGAGCCACATTCAAAAGCACTCCCACGGGCGATAATAAAGAATCTTCGGCGGTCTTTTTTGGAAAATCGGCTTGAGCCTTCTGCAAGGTTGAGCATGATGCTCATCGAAGCCCTTTTCAACTGGCTTACGAGGAAACGATCTATGCGAGAATGATTAAGGACCGCGAACACATCCCTGACAAAGGATTTTGACTTGCGGTATATCTCCAGCTTCTGATAGGAATACATTTAAAAGGCTTTAACAGAAGCTAGCAAGAAAAAACCGGGAATTCAAGCATATCGCTCTCCGATCTACGCTCCCGCTATAGCTGGATTTGTGCCCAGGGCGGGAGTCGAACCCGCACGCTCATACGAACACATGGCCCTCAACCATGCCTGTCTACCAGTTCCAGCACCTGGGCAATAAAGCATGCAAAACTAGCTAAAAATATTTCTCATTTTATGCGGCTGGCGATTTAGGCTAGCCTAATTTTACATCATGATCTCCCCTAACCTGATCATCGTCGCTGCGGGAACCCTGATCATGGCGCTAACCTCTTCTTTGGCAGGCACTTTCGTCTTCCTACGCAAGGAATCCTTGCTTGGGGATGTTCTTTCACATGCGGTTTTTCCGGGGGTATGCATCAGTTTTCTGATCTCCGGGCAAAAGAATAACCTTAGCATGTTTATCGGTGCCTCGATAACCGGGATCATCGCGATCGCGCTCATCCAATACCTCGGTAAGCAACCGAAAATCAAACAGGATGCGGCACTCGCTTATGTGCTGTCGACCTTTTTCGCTCTGGGGATCATCATTCTCAGCTTTATGCAAAACCTGGGAATCAGCGGCCAATCGGGTTTGGAGACCTTCCTCTTCGGCTCGGCGGCTTCCATACTGCTTTCGGATTTTTGGTTCTTCATTCCAGCCTTTTTCATCGTTATTGCTCTTTTCACCATCTTCTATAAGGAACTCAAACTGGTTTCCTTTGACCGGAAATTTGCATTGATCTCTGCGATACCCACGCGAATCACCGACCTGGTGATCGGGACCATGGCCCTGCTGGCCATCATTACAGGGATCCAGGCCATGGGCGTTGTACTGATGGCCGCGTTGATGATCATTCCTCCCACCATCGGCAGGACCATGTCCGGGACATTGAAAAATATGCTGATCATCTCCTCTCTAGTAGCGATCCTGGGCAGTCTGATGGGAACCTTTTTATCCGCTTCTATCGAGGGAGCACCTACCGGACCATGGATCGTTCTGGTTTTAGGGTTCCTTGCGGCCATATCATTCATTTTTTCTCCGAGTCGCGGATTGATTGCCGGAAGAATGAAAACGCTTAGAAGGGAGATGAAGATCAACTCTGAGCATATTCTAAAGACCATCTATAAGAGCGATGATGCTTTCCGGGCATCAGGAGCTCTTGGCGAGAAAAGAGCGATCAGATCCCTGCTCAAAGGAGGTCTGGTCAAACTTGAGGACGGAACATATCAACTGACCGATACGGGGACCGAAGAAGCAAGACGCCTGGTACGGCTTCACAGGCTCTGGGAATTGTATCTCACCAAGAAGATGGGTATCAAACCGGATCATGTTCATGAAGATGCCGATTCGGTAGAGCATATCATTTCGGGAGACGTGGAAGAACTCCTGCTTGAAACCCTGGATCATCCCCAACGTGATCCACATGATCAGGAGATCCCATATGGAAAAGAGTCATGAGTGATGCATTCTGGATCATAGCATCAGGATTTTTGGTTGCCGCGAGTTGCGGGGTTCTTGGGGTCTTCCTCCTGCTGAAGAAAGTGACCATGATCGGAGATGCCATCTCCCATTCAGTCCTTCCAGGTATAGTCATCGCCGTCATGCTCAGCGGTTCCCTCAACTCGATCTGGGTATTTGTCGGTGCAGGCATAGCCGGATTTGTTACCGTTCTTCTCATTGACCAGATGAAGGCAAAATTCAGGGTACAAAACGATGCTTCCCTGGGACTGACCTTTACCACGCTTTTTGCCCTGGGTGTTGTGCTGATCTCCTTCTATGCCGGCAATGTCCATATCGATCAGGAATGTGTGCTGTACGGGGAGATCACCTTTTTGCCCCTATCGGAAAACCTGGTGATCGGTGGTGCGGAGGCTGGTCCAAAAACATTCTATAACCTCCTGGCCAACTTTTGCCTGGTCCTTGTTGTCATTTTCCTTTTCCTCAAGGAATTCAAGACCACCTCCTTTGACCCCGGGTTTTCCAATCTCATGGGTGTCAATTCCAAGCTTTACCATCTGATACTCCTGGGACTGGTTTCCCTGACCACAGTGGCTTCATTTGAAGCGGTGGGATCCATCCTTGTGATCGCCTTCCTTGTGGCATCACCCCTGGCCGCCTATCAGATCAGCTCAAGGCTGAATGAAATGCTCATCTGGACCCTGTTTTTTGGCCTTTTGTCGTCTATTGGCGGATATTCCCTGGCGATGGCACTGAATACCTCCATTTCCGCAAGCATGGCCCTTGTTTCAGGCATAATATTTGCATTCGTATTTGGCGTTAAAGCATTGCTCAAACCCGGCGGGAATCCTTTTTTAAAAAGGAACGTTCAATAAAAGTGGATTTTCAAGGCCGGGATGATAATTTTGTAACCATGAAAAGACAATTAATTTTATTCTCTCTGATCCTGTTTGTAGGATTTCAGGCTCAGGCCACAGACCCGAATTCCGAAGCGGAAATGAAGGTGAACTGGATGAGTTATGAGGATGCGGTTAAGAAGGCACAAACCAAGCCCAAGAAGATATTTATTGATGTCTACACCGACTGGTGCGGATGGTGTAAAAAAATGGACAAGTCCACCTTTTCGAATGAGAAGATCGTGAAGATCCTGAATAACGACTATTACGCCGTCAAACTGAATGCCGAAAGCAAAAAGGCCATTGAAGTAAAAGGGGAAAGCACAACACCAAGAAAAGTGGCCAGAGAATACAACGTAAGCGCGTATCCGACGACGGTTTATCTCGACGAAAACCAAAAACTGATCCAGGCGGTGCCTGGTTATCAGAATGCCGAGAACCTGGATATGATCCTGAACTATTTCGGCGGGGATTTTTACAAGAACACCAGTTGGAAGGAATTCCAAAGCTCCTATAAATAAGGAATTGGATCAGGGCAACACGCTCGCGGAAGAAACAATAATAGCATTGGCCACCCCGGAGGGAACCAGTGCTATTGCTGTTTTAAGACTGAGCGGCCCGGAGGCCATCAGCAAGGTCAATGAATTGTTCCCTTCAAAAGACTTGCTCGAGGTCCCTTCACATACCCTGCATTTTGGAAAGCTGCAATCAGACAGTGAAACCATCGATGAGGTCCTGATATCGGTTTTCCGATCTCCAAATTCATATACAGGCGAAGACATTATCGAAATCTCCTGCCATGGTTCGCCCTTCGTTGCCAGGCAGATCATCGACCATTTTGTGTCAAGAGGCGTCCGCTTCGCAGAGCCCGGAGAGTTCACGAAGAGAGCTTTTCTGAATGGCAAACTTGACCTGAGCCAGGCCGAAGGAGTAGCCGACCTCATCCATTCGGATTCGGAGGCCTCACATACAGCTGCGATAAATCAATTAAAGGGTGGCATAAGAAAAGAGATATCCGGATTGAGGGATGAGCTATTGGAGATCTCAGCGCTTCTCGAGTTGGAACTCGACTTCAGCGAAGAGGATGTGGAGTTTGCCGACAGATCCCAACTCAGGGAGATCGCCGAAAAAATTGATCAGAAGATCTCATCACTACTCTCCTCTTTCCAATACGGAAACGCGATCAAAGACGGGATCAATATTGTGATCGCCGGTCCTCCCAATGTGGGAAAATCGACCTTGCTGAATTCCCTGCTCAAGGAGGAAAGGGCTATCGTTTCGAATATTCCGGGCACGACAAGGGATTTTATCGAGGACACCATCCATATCGGAGGCATTAAATTCCGTTTTACGGATACGGCTGGCATCCGTGAGACCGATGATCATGTAGAGTCTATCGGCGTGGAGAAAACCCATGAAAAGATCCGGGTTGCTTCCCTGGCCTTATACCTGTTCGATGCCTCACAGCCCTTTGAAGCCGACCTTATTGCGGAGGAAGTGCATAGGCTTGAAGGCGCGCAGAACATCTTTATCCTGGGAAATAAGATCGACGAAAGCAATGCGGACCTGCCCAGAGAGATCGGAGGCTATTATGTGCTTGGCATCTCGGCAAAGGAAGGGCTGGGACTGGAGGATCTCAAACAGGACATCAGCGACTGGATCCAAAAGGAAAAGCCCCAGGGGGACCAGACCCTGATCACCAATGCGCGCCATTACGAAGCATTTAAAAAGGCCGGCGATTCTCTGCGAGATCTACTTGAAGGCCTTGATACTCCGCTCTCCGCTCCTCGCTCTTCAGACTTACTTGCTGAGGATATCCGTCAGGTTCTTGTTCATCTTGGAGAGATCACCGGGGAGGTGACCAATGATGAGGTTTTGGGGGCTATCTTTAGTCGTTTCTGTATTGGCAAATGATCTACTTAGGTTTTGCTAGTCTGGCGAAGTCAGATATTGGAAAGCAGTAGTAAAATACCTAGTTCTCTTTTTCAAACACAAAGTAGGTAAATAGGAATCCCCAATCTGAACCTCCTCCAGCGTTTGAGGAAATCAACCTGAAACCCGAATTGGTTACTCCATTCAATGCACTTGTAACAATATTCAAATTTGAGCCTAAGTTTTTTGATTTTGACACTTCCATTTCAACTTCAAAAAGAATCTTATTTCCATCTGAACAAATTACTTTCTTATCTCGATTTGATCCACCCACAAGTAGTTCTATTACCCGTACAGTAACAATTTTACTATCTGATTGGATCTTGAATTGGTTGGAAATTTGCCCAAACAAAAAGCTTGGAAAAAGAACAGAAATGAACACAACAACTGCAGGAATTTTCATTTTAAATTATTTTTTCAGACTTGCTTGAATCTAATACTAAAAATTCTCAAAGCCCAATATTAGACCCAAGGATCACCGGCGAGGTGGCGAATGATGAGGTTTTGGGAGCGATCTTCAGTCGCTTTTACATAGGAAAATGAAATTTTCCAGGTCTGCCTAAGGCTGATACTGGGAAGTCAATTGCATATAGACCTTCGAGCCAACAGAAAAAGAGACGAGATAAGAAAGGGGTTCAACGTGGAAGTTAAAATACTGTATTGATCAATTTGGCTTTAAAAGTTTGGTATCTCTTTTCTCTCTCCTTTAATATAAAAACCACTAAAGAATTCATCTTTTTAGATACCTTGGATGTTATTTCTTTTATCATTCTATGAAATTATTTTTCCTATCCCTTCTTTCGGCCGCCCTATTTGTTTCACCCCTTTTAGCCCAAAACAATAGCCTTCTCTTTGATGGCGTAGATGATAAGGTGGTGGTATTGGGGAATTCCTCCATATTCAACTCGGACAGCTTGACCATTGAGGCCTGGATCAATGCAAGCCAATGGAAGGCACAGCAGTGGCAGGGAACAATAGTTGGAAAGGATGAAGGAAACCAATCCGGTTTTGTTTTACGATGTGGGAATAACGGCAGTCTAAGTTTTACTATAGGCACCGGTACTGGTTGGCCCGAAGTTGTAAGCACTCCCAAAATGCAAGCAAATGTGTGGCATCATGTGGCCGCGGTGCTCAGCAACGACAGCATGTTCATTTACATCGACGGAAATCTCGAGGGCATAAACCCAAATGGTGCAATTGCTCATTCCACCGTGGACCTGCACGTTGGAGAAAGCTCGGGATTTGCAGGAAGGGTATTCGATGGAAGAATAGATGAAGTGAGGATCTGGAATACTGCCAGAACCCAGGCTGAGATCCAGGCCAATGATACCGTTGATCTTCCCAATAATACCCCGGGTCTGGTAGGCTATTATAAATTCGACCAGATCAGCGGCACAACGGCTCCCAACTCAATGCCTACAGCTTCAACCGATGGTACCTTATTGAATTTTACAGGAAACCCATGGGTGCCTGGTTATGAACCAACCATTACGGACATAAGCACGTCCGCAATTGTTGCTCCTGATCAAATTACCTTTTTCGATGGTATATCAAAGGTGAGGGCAAGATTTAAGAACAATGGAATTGATACCATTACCTCCTTTACGGCAGGGTATACATTGAACTCTCAAGGTCCTGTTTCGGTCACAATAACCGACACCCTTTTGCCCGGGGAAAGTTTGACCTATACTTTCTACGATTGGGTCTCTTCCGACGACAGCCTGAATACATTAAAGGTCTTTGCGAATGCCTTTGGAGATACCAATCCCTTAAATGATACTGCCACGGCTACGTTTACAAAACTCGGGGCTTCCAATCAGCTGGAAATACCAATATTCACTGCCAAACAGCACAATTTTGCCGGAGCTGGCCAGTCCCATCTTGCAACCGTTCCCCTACCCGATGATAATACGGGTTACAGTCAGATCCTCATGACCATAAGCTTGGCCTGTCCTAACACGGGATGTGATCCTTGGGATCAACCGGCAAAGATCTCCCTGATCAAGGATGGCGAGGTTTATGAAATAGCCCGGTTCATAACTCCATATGGCAAAGGTTGTGGTCCTTGGGTAGTAGATGTAACCGATTTCAAAACCCTTCTCAGGGGTAGTTGTGATTTTTCATCGTATATCCAGGTATGGGGTTCTTCGGGTTGGTTACTAAATGCTTCCCTCACCTTTGTTAAAGGCAATGCAATTCACCCCTATCAACGATTAACCAACTTATGGGCAACCGATAACTGGATCTATGGAGATACTGCCAAGGCTTCCTATGATCTTCCCGCCATGACCATCCCGATTGAAAGTGCTACCAAGGTCAGTGATTTCAGAATTACCATTTCAGGTCATGGCCAGGGCAATACCTCAAACGCAGCTGAGTTTTCGAACTTCACCCATACCGTTGAAGCAAATGGCTCAAATTTCAGCAGCCATAACCTTTGGAAAAACGACTGCGCAACCAATACCTGCTCCAATCAATTTGGAACCTGGCAATTCTCAAGGGCCGGTTGGTGTCCGGGCCAGGAGGTCCAACCACATGTTGTTGATGTTACAAGTGCAGCAACTCCGGGGCAGGATCTTGTCATGGATTATGTTTTGCAGGATTATACAAACTTTTTAAATACCGGATATAACGGTGGTAGCCATACCGAACCGCATTATAAAATACATGCATATCTTGTTCAAAGATCTGATGAGTATATCGACTCATTAGAATTGATCAATCTTGCTGCCCAAAGAATCACATTTCCTGTGGATCCAAACAACCTTTCCGCGAGTGATCCGGTCATGGTGATGCTGAAGAATCATGGCTCCACAGCCATAGTAGATCCCGATTTGAGATTGGTGATCAATGGAAGCCTATTGGCACAGGAATCCCTTTCAGCCACCATCCTTCCCGGTGATTCCCTGGAATATACCTTTAGCGCCTTACCCGGATTTGTAGCGGGAGGCACTTATGAAATTTCAGCTATTGTCGACGCATCCGGAGACCAGGCTGCAAGTGATGATGTTGCGAATCTCAGGCTTTCACCGTCCTTGGGAACGCAAAAGAATAAACCCTCACCCAACCTGATCGTTTATCCGAATCCCAGCAATGGAAGATTTCAAGTTTCCCTTTCAAATATTTCAGGAATAGAATCGGCAATGATCATTGACCTAAGCGGAAGGACTATTCTTCAAAAGAGGATTGACGAAGAAGGCGAATTTTTTATTGATGCGCAGATTCCTCCCGGATCCTATGTTTTAAGAATTAATACTCCGGAACGGACGTACAATCATTCCATTATCATTTCCAAATAAACACGCCTAAGGTCCGTGTATCGGCGAAGGATTTGCGTATGGCATAATTGGTCATGAAATGATATAAGATTCAGCATATCTCTCAATCCCTTTCCGATAAATCCTAACCCTGGTCTCCAGTCTATTCTTTAGGAAATCCAGTGGGCGATATTTTGCAGGTTTTGTATTGGGAAGTGAAATGGCTTCTACTCGATCAATAATTTCTCAATATGCTGCATTTTCCATCCGAAATTGTGAGAATGTAAAGCCCTTTGCCTCTGAACGATTGAGAGCGAGTTTTTGGATTTAGATTGCTGAGCCCATTTAGAATTGGAACTAATCCTGGACAAATACATTTCTTCAGTAAAAAGTTATAATGGAAATTGAAAAGCTAAAGGGCTATCTTAAAGTCCTTGAACCAATCCTTCAGGAGTTTTCTGAACATGAATATTTTTCAGGTGTCAGGAAGAAAAAAGCTGACCGAGATTCGGAAAAGAGACAGATGGATTTCCAAATACAGGCTTTTAGGTCCTACGTGGAGAGAGACGAAGAGCTATATGATTACATCTTGTTACCTAATAAGACTCCAATGGGTAAACATTTCGTATATGATGAGCTTATTCAAAGGAGGTACTTTAGAAGGGATTTGGAAAGAATTATTGAGAGAATGAAAAAGGATATTGAAGAATCCAATGAGTAACCTTTATAGAGAATTATTCATGGAAATATTCAAGAACCCAGGAGAACTTTCTTCAGCGAAAATGAGGGCAAAGCCTCTGCTAGGTCAAGGTTTTCCAACCTATCAGAAAGTTTCTTGTAATAGCGGAATGAGAGAAAAGGCTAAACCTGGCACGATAATTCGCATTATTGCAAAGGAGGCCAATGTTCGAATTATAAAGGATTATTTATATGCCAATCCAAATTGGGAATGGAATATAGTTTCTAGGAAAGAAGCTGAAAAAAGAATAAAGGCATTAGGACCATTCCCTAATAACATCTAATCAGTAATTCGCAATCCTAAAGCCTAGCTTAATAAATAAGAAAATAGTTAGGAGCTCATTAAAAGCTGCCGTTCTTTGAAACCCTATCAACCCTTTATTTCACGCCATTTAATAGGGATTGAGAAAAAGATCCAAGGTCATTTAGGATTTCATCAAATTCTTTCATCATTTTAATCATCTCCAACCAGTTAATTTGTTCAATTACCTCAAATTGTTGGGAGATTTCCTGTTCCCGGTGACCTATGGAAACGTTTCTAATTTCTTTAAGTCCCTTTGAGTATTCCGCCTTATAATTATTCAACTTGAGGGTCAAAGAATTCAAAACTGATTGATACTTATTTCCTCTGTCTATCTTTTTTAGGCTTTCTCTGAATTTTGTACCCAACAATTCAAATAAATCATTTGTAGCTTCATAAGCTATTAATGCCACCTGCCTTCCAAAATATCTTTTCTCCCATGGATTTTTTGAAACTGTAAGGTGAAATCCGGCATACTTTAAATCTGAGGAAACAATACATATAAATCCAGCAAGGTTCCAAAACTTCATGTTTAGTCCCTCATTACTATTCTCTGCGAAGCTTTTTGCCTTGAGTATTATTCTTAGGCTTTCCTCATTAACTCTAAAGGAATTCTCGAATTGCCTTTTCAAATCAGACTTCTGATTTTCGATCAACTCCTCTAATTCAATTTCATCCTTAGACTTTGGGAACATTCGTTCTTCATTTATGAATACTTAGAATCATTAAAAAGCATTATTCCATTTTGGAAGTTTTCCAGTATTAAGATAGTATTCATTTAAAGCAATTGCTTCCATAAATGCGGGGAGGACATTATCAGCCATAGTGAGCACGGTTAATTCAATGCTGGAAAAATTCAGTTCCTTGATCTTAAACTTGAGGTAACCGTAAGTAGGAATGTCAATTCCTTCTACGTCTCTTCCTCTTGTTGCTGTTAATCTATCAGGAAGTGCATGTTCTCCAATTTTATAAGTTTCATCCTCCAAGCCTTTAAGTGTTCCAGCTTTCCCAATATAATAAACTGTTTGTTGCTTATGGAAAAAGTAAATTCCATGTAATCCGCTTCCTATTTTTTCTCTTACCAATTGATTGTATAAAACGGTATTATCTACCTTCTTCAAAATTTCCTTAGGGATTGAAAGATGGATTTCTTTATCAAAGAGATCTTTTAGTTTGAGTTTCAATTCTTCCGGTGTCATTTCAAAACGTAGGCCCTATCTAAGTTACCAAACGCCCCAGACCTCCACAACTTTGTGAACGACCTAAATACCTGTATCACATTCTCTCTCAGACTTATCCCCATTTCCTGCCTTTGACATTCCCAAAGCCTGCCAATTAATAAGTTTTCAGGTCATTTACTTAGCCTGCTTTCCATCCGTTAAAACCCTATCCTCCCCTTCATACTCAACGGCATTTCATTGGAAAAACCCGGCACCATAATTACGTGAAGTTTAGAATTATGGGAGATAAAAAAGTTGTATAAGATTGATTAACAGATAATTAAACAATCCAAGAAGTCGAGCTTTCATCGTGGTGAATAAGCTTCCAGTTCATTTCCGCCATGCAGGAATTTGGCCGAAAACTCAGTATCAAAGAGTGCATTTTATGGCTTTTTCGGCCAATTCTCAAATAGAAGCAACAGGGTATATTGGGTTTTTTAATCCTTCTTATGATGTTAAGATTCTACTCCCTCATTTTGCTATTGTTCAGCCTCAATGGCTTTGGACAGACCTGGTCGGAAATAAGTGAAGCATTACCTCCCCCCTATAATCAGACCCTGCCCAACCAGTTTATGGGTTATTCCATGGCTGTTGACAGCAATTATGCTGTAATCGGGTCATATGGCTACGAGAGCTCCACGGGAATTGCATACGTTTTAGAGCATAATGGGACCAGCTGGGTGAACGTAGCCAGGCTTCGCCATATAAGCAGAGACGCAGACGACCGTTTCGGTTGGGCGGTAGACATCTCAGGGGACAACATCGTGGTGGGAGCTTATAGGGAGGGCATTCCATTCACGAATTCGGGCTTTGCCTATGTTTTCACAAAACCCGCCGGAGGGTGGAAAGACATGACCGAAACGGCTCGCCTGGAGGCTTCGGACCCTGCTGTGTCGGACTTCTTTGGGTTCTCGGTGGCGATTTCCGGGGACAATGTCGTGATCGGAGCTCATTTCGATGATGATAATGGATCGGCATCAGGATCCGCCTATGTATTCACGAAACCAATGGGAGGATGGACAAGCATGTCCGAAACCGCCAAGTTAACCGCATCTGATGCTGCATTCTCCGACAAGTTCGGAACATCAGTAGGGATACAGGGGGATGTAATCGTTGTTGGGGCACCCGAAGATGACGATAACGGGTCGAATTCCGGATCGGTTTACCTTTTTGAAAAACCGATCTCCGGATGGACTGACATGACCCAAACGGCAAAGCTAAAGCCAAGCGACGGAGATATTGGAGACCACTTCGGGAATGCCATGGACTTTTCAGGAGATCAGGTTCTTGTTGGAGCCTATTTTGACGAATTAGGAGGCTCTGCCTATGTTTTTGAAAAGCCGATGACAGGTTGGGCCAATATGGGACATACCGCCAAACTAACCCCTTCCGATGGGGTAAGCGGGGATCTTTTTGGAAGGTCGCTAAGCATTTCCGGAGATCATGTTGTGGTTGGAAGTTCACAGGATGATGACAACGGGAGTAATTCAGGTTCTGCCTACGTTTTTTCAAAATCCGGAGCGAATTGGACCACCATGACTCAAACGGCGAAGCTTACCGCCTCCGATGGGGTGGCCAGCGATGGACTGGGAATCGGTACGGGCATTTCCGGGGATCGCGTCATATGTGGTGCCTCCGGTGCAGACCTTGGGGGTTCAAGCGTAGGTGCAGTGTATATGTATGATAAACCTATGACCGGCTGGGTTAATGCTACCCAAGATCAAAAGATCATTCCGCCTTTATACATAGCAGCCCCGAACAGTAGGTATGGTAATTCGGTGGCAATTGATGGAGATTATGCCGTGGTAGGCGCGCCTAACTACCAATCGAATGGCTCTGCCTTCGTTTTATTTTATGATGGCTCCGACTGGTCAACCATTGCGGAGCTAACCGCTTCAGACGGGATTGTCAATGACCTGTTTGGAACTTCGGTCGGGATCTCCGGAGATAATATCGTTGTTGGGGCAACTGGTGACGATGACAAAGGAAGTTCCTCCGGTTCCGCCTATGTTTTTACCAAACCCATTTCCGGCTGGGCAAATATGACTGAAACCGCAAAGCTGGCGGCTTCCGATGGCACGGCAAATGATGGCCTTGGCAGCTCGGTAAGTATAGATTCCACCGTTATCGTAGTTGGAGCCAGAGATGCCGGAGGGACCTCAAATGAGCGGGGTGCGGTCTACCTCTATGTAAGGCCGGGAGCAAATTGGCTGACCATGAATCAAACCGCAAAGCTAACCGCCTCCGATGGGTTCAATGATGATTTCTTTGGTGCTTCGGTAGACATTTCGGGGGATCATGTCATCGTAGGAAGTTGGGGTGATGATGACCTGGGCACATCCTCGGGTTCGGCCTATGTCTTTACCAAACCGGTTTCCGGTTGGTCCACGATGACCCAAACCGCAAAGCTAAGAGCATCGGATGGGGCATCGACCGATTATTTCGGTTATTCGGTAAGCATTTCCAGTGACCACTTGGTGGTGGGAGCTTATAACGATGACGACAACCAGGTGAATTCCGGTTCGGCATATGTATTTACCAAGCCGGGCCCCGGCTGGATAGATGCCACCGAAACGGCAAAAATTAACCCGACCGATGGAACAGCTTCCGCCTTTGATTTCTTTGGATATTCCGTGAGTATTTCGGATGATATTATTGCAGTTGGCGCCTATAGTGACGGAGATAATTATGACGAACGCCATTCGGGATCGGCTTATATTTTCTATGAACCATCAGGCGGATGGACGAACCCCGCAACCTCAATCAGAATCCGGAGAGCGGCCCCAAGAGCAGTTGAGGATAATTTAGGCTGGTCTATTGGGATCTCGGGCACCAAATTGGTGGTTGGAACCCCAAGAACCGATTTCTATGGTGACCAATCCGGTTCCGCCCACTTCTTTGGCGAAGGTTGTAATACAAGCGGGGCGCTGACCGAATCTGCCTGTAATAGTTATACCTCTCCAAGCGGAAACTACACCTGGACAGCTAGCGGTATTTATTCCGATACCCTCCCAAACGCAGCGGGCTGCGACTCGGTAATTACGGTTGACCTCACCATAAACCTACCGGTAAGCGGAACAGATACACGAACCGAGTGTGACGCCTATACCTGGATAGATGGAAATACCTATACAAGCAACAATTCCACAGCAACCTTTAATATAGTCGGGGGATCAGTAGATGGATGTGACTCCCTGGTTACCCTCGATCTGACCATAATCAATTCCAGCACAGGAGTTGACACAAGAACTGAATGCAGCCCTTTTACCTGGATCGACGGGAACTCGTACACCGCAAATAACAACACCGCAACATTTAATGTCCTAGGAGGAGCAGCAAATGGCTGTGATAGTCTTGTAACCCTGGACCTCACCATACTTCAACCATCCACGGGAACGGATACAAGGACAGAGTGCAGCCCCTTTACATGGATAGATGGGAATACCTATACCGCGAATAACAATACGGCCTCTTTCAATATTGTTGGTGGAGCAGCAAATGGATGTGACAGTTTGGTAGCCCTGGATCTCAGCATTCTTCAACCCGGCACATCCACGGATACCCATGTAAGCTGCGGATCATTTACGTGGATAGATGGAAACACCTATACCTCAAGCAATAATTCGGCGACCTTCACATACAGCGGTGGAGCAGCTAATGGTTGTGATAGTATTGTTAGCCTTGACCTGACCGTTTTAAGTCTTGCATCGAGTACGGATACGAGAGTGGAGTGTGACTCTTTTACCTGGATTGATGGGATCACCTACAGCTCAAATAACAACTCTGCCATGTTCACCTATACAGGAGGAGCAGCCAACGGTTGTGATAGTTCGGTATTTCTGGACTTAACGATCCTAAATTCTTCCTCCGGAACGGACATCAGAACCGAATGCAATTCATTTACCTGGATCGATGGAAACACTTATACCTCCAGCAATAATACCGCAACATTCAATATCGCAGGGGGAGCTGCCAATGGATGTGATAGCCTGGTCACCCTCAACCTGACCATCGTTAATTCAACGGTTGGGACAGATGTTCAAACGGCTTGTCAGTCCTTTACCTGGATCGATGGAAATACATATACTTCCAGTAACAATACAGCGACTTTCAATATCGTCGGAGGTGCAACCAACGGATGTGATAGTTTGGTGACATTGGATTTGACTATCATCAATGTGGATGTTTCAACCTCAGTCATAGGGGCCACAATAAGCGCCAATACAACCGGAGCATCGTATCAATGGTTGGACTGTGATAATGGCTTTGCACCCATACCCGGAGAGACCAATCAAAGCTATACAGCCACTTCCAATGGAAATTATGCGGTGGAGATCACAGAAAACAATTGCGTTGACACCTCCAGTTGTGTGTCAATAACAACTATTGGAATTGAGAATAATCCATTAGATGGTACGTCTATTTTTCCAAATCCCGCTACTTCTAAACTTTACTTGAACCTTCCTAAAAATCTTCAGCAGGTCAAAGGCACCATAATTGACGGTACGGGAAAAACCAGAAAGGAATTTCAGAATATTGCTGAGAATGGCTTCCTTGATCTGGATGGTCTTCCATCCGGAATGTATTTCCTGAGATTGGAAATAGATGATCAATTCTTAGAGTTTAGTTTTATAAAAAACTGATCGACATTTAGCATTTGGAGCACTAGCCCTCTTGGGTTTGGAGTTTGGTTGAAATGATCAAAGAGGACTTGGAATCGCCTTCAAAAGTTCTATTCTGATCTCTTTCATTTCCGCAAGCCCGGTTATTGCCGAATAGACTTCTCACAACCTGTCAGCAAATCCATATTTTTTGTTTCAGGTGGACCTAAAGGCCTCTATAACATCAGCCTTTTTATTCCGGGAAACAGGTACCAGAGTACCATCACTTAATTGGATCTTACCCGATCGGATCTCTCTGTCTTTCACATAGTCCAGATTTATCAGATGGGATTGATGGACCCGCAAAAAGGAATGATCACAGATCATCTCCTCTTCGACATATTTCAAGGTTTTGGAGAAAGTATAAGAAGCGCCGTTTTTCCGATAGAGGGTGGTATAATTCGAATGGGATTCGCAGCGAACAATTTCTGCAACATCCAGCCAGGTCTTCCCGTTGGGAATGGGGATCTCAATTATTCTCCTGGCAGGTTTTTTTGCATTGATATCATTAATGACCCGATCCATGATCTCTTTAAAATCCAAAGGATCAAGTGGCTTGAGAAGGTAGCCAAATCCCTTGTATTTGAAGGCCTCCATGGAATAATCCTCATAAGCGGTGGTGAATATCACCCGGAATTTTCTGGGTTCGATCGCCTTAAGAATTTCAAGGGCCAGGCCGTCCTTTAGGTGGATATCAACGAAGAGGATATCGGCTTCAAGCTTGCCCAAGGTATTCATCGCCCCAGATACCGATTCTATCTCAGCCACTACCTCGATAAAGGGATAATACCGATCAAGATATCCTTTTAAGGTTATTCTGGCCGGAATTTCATCTTCAATCAGAATCGCTTTCAACTTTCCTTACTTATTCTTATTTGAACAATTGTAGGGTTACTTTTTTGGACGACAATAAGATCATTCTCCCTTCTCAGGGATTTCAAGCGTTGTCTGGTAATCCTCATACCATCTCCTGATCCTTGGCCGTCAACGAATCCGATCCCGTTGTCGACAACCTCGATCAGATAAAATTCCCTATCCTCTTTTACAATCAGTTTCACAATCTTCTTATCCGAGTTGGAAGGCAGTAGCCCATGCTTAATGGCGTTTTCAACCAAAGGCTGGATGATCAAAGGAGGAAGCTCAAATTGTGCTTCGGTTTCGATCATGGTATTGAACTCCAGTTGCTCAGGAAACCGGATCTTCTCAAGCTCAAAATATTGCTGGGCGATTTTGAGCTCTTCTTTGGAGCTTACCTGAGCTTCCCTGGAAAGACTTAGGGATTTGCGCAGGAATTTGGCAAAAAGGGATATGCCCAAATTAGTCCTCTCAACGTCTTGGTTGGAAACCATTCCCTGAATTGAATTCAATATATTGAAAACAAGATGGGGATTTAATTGTGCCGTTAAAGCCTGAGATCTTAATTCTGAGATGGTCCTTTGAATATCTGCTTTTTCTCTAACTTTTTTTAGCCTTAGCCAAACCAAGTAATAGATCGAGCCCAGGAAAAGGATTACCAACAGGATAATAAACCACGATCGCATCCAGAAAGGTGGGGCAATAAATACATCGATGGTCTTGGTGTTGCTGAAGGTAATACCATCACAGGTGGCCGAATACTCAAATCGATATGATCCTGGACTTAGGGAAGAATAAATTATTTGTGGATCGCCTGTTAAAAAGGACCTTGAATCATGGCCGACCAATTGGTAGCGGTATTCCTGGAGTTCCGCTCTATAGGATCTATGGCCTAACAAAAATTGAAGATCGTTTTCTTCATGGGTCAATTCAATTGAATTTTTTGGATTGTGGCTTTTTCCGGAAGCCACCAGCCTTTCCAATTGGACGAATGGAACCAAGGCCGACAAATTTTTCAGGCGCCTCTTGAACACCCTTTGAGCGGTGGCATAATAGAGTGTGTCTGACACCAAACGTAGGATATGAACATTCTTTTCAGGATCGAAATGGAGAAGTTCATGATTCCCTTTTTCGGGGTCAATTTTCCAATAAAAGATTCCGGAATTTGCTGCTACCACCAGTGTGTCATTTTTCGGCACGGCATCATTGTATCGATATAGAGATTGATTCAAGGGAAGTTTGATCAAACCCTTTGTTCGGTTTGAAACCGGTATGATCTCCCCAATTTCCGATAATCCCCATAACTCCTCTCCCAGTTCAAACAGCCTGATCACGGTATTTGTAGTAGGGATCCTCTCAATAAGCTCATGATCATAAAGGTCGATAAAGGTGATCTGTCTTGGATCAGAAAAAACGATCATATTCCTAAAAACCGTAAACGATTTGACCCTTTCCTTTAATCTTGTAAGCCGCTTAAGCTTCACCTTGGTCGAATCGACTTTGATGGTCATGATGACCGACATAGAAGCTGTTGCCCAGATGCTGTCTCCGAGCCTATATTCATGGACCATACCAAATTCCTTAAAGTCCGGGCCAAAGGATCTGTAAGGCCTTACTTCACCTATTTCAGTGTCATAATAAACAGGCCCAGGCTTAAATATTATGATCTTATCCTCGATCTCGCTCATGTGGAATACTTTCGCAAGACCGGTGTTGATTGGACCTTCATCCAGGATCACCGTTCCATCCTCATATCCAATAAGTACCTTTTTGTTCCTCGGATAAATGCAGGTTATGTTCTGATCTCTTTGATCTTCATATACCAATTCCCGGAACTGGGGATCTATTTTTATGATCCCTCCGGAGGTTGTGGTGATCCATAGAATTCCTTCTGAGGATTGATAGACAGATGTGATGGAATATCTCTCAAAAAAATGGCGCACTTGCGCATCCGGATGTTCAAGGTCGAGCGTAAAAACCCCGTTTCTTGTACATATCCACAGGATATTGTCAAAGCAATGAATTCCAATTATCTGGCGATCAATTTCTACTATACGATCAAGCTTGCTCGAATCAACCAGGAAAACTCTAGAATATGAATGAATAGCAATCGATTCCGGGCCCGTCTTTATCCCATATAGGCTCTGCCCCCTAATCTTTTTTGGATAGGAAGTGGCTGTAATGCTTCTTGACGCGCCTTGATCAAACAGCCAAAAATTGAGAGTCGGAACCTCTCTTATAGTCCGGTAGCAGAAAACATAATCACCGACCAGCTGATAATTCAATTGCATCCGAACACCCTCCGGGCTAAGGCTATCAACATCCAACAACTCCCCGGTTTTGGAGAAAACATATTTCCCGGATTTTGTACCAAAGTTCATGCGCCCGAACTCATCCCGGTAAAAAGAAAAGGAATAAGTAGGGGTAGGAATATGTTTCAATAAAGAGTCATTGATCTTGAAAGCCTTGATCGAATCATCCTTTATTGTAAAATACTGACTGTTCATGCATTCTCCAACGATGGTAGAATCCGACTGCTCATAAAAGTGAAAGACCTGATTTAAAGGAAGTCCGTCCGAACGGTTGAAAACCCTGAATTCCTTACCATCATACCTGGCGATACCGTTTGAGGTTGCGAACCACATATATCCATCCGGCCCCTGAATACAATGATAGACCTCATTGCTCGGCAATCCATGCTCCTCGGTGAGGTAAGCAGCCGGATACCTGCTCAGATCCTGACCCGAGCAAATAAAAGATAGAAGGAGAAGGATCTGTACAGTAATGGATTCAAAAGCATGCCTCATCCGTAACAAATCTAACCATTGACGGAAAGTACTCCCGGGCAGTGAAAGTTAAATCACCGAGAACTGCCAAATACTCATGTTTCCTTCCAAATACTTAGAAGCCTGCCAAGAAAACCAAGTCAGGTGAAGAGCGATGAGGTTTTAGGGCTGGTCTTTACTCGCTTTTGTATTGGAAAATGAAATTTTTTAGGAACAAATTCTAAACTTACAATCCTATCGAAACCCCAAGGTTTATGTTGAAATCCCATATATAAGCATTGTTCTCAATACCAGATGCGAAAGGTATATTCAAACCAAACTTTGTAAATAAGGCCACATGATCTTCCGAAACCAAAGTCCTGGTCCCCACACCAATATTACCTGCGAAGAAAGAATTTGCCTCTAAGGTTGAGGCAAGATCGGAAGACAGTACAACATTGGCAACGCCACCCAAATCACCATAAATGGATGTGCTTAAAGACGGGATTAGATCATGCTTGTAAAAACGAATACCCAGAGGTATGGAAGCGTAAGTATGACTATTTGATTCAGTTTCCGTGTTGATCACTACAAATTCACCAAACAGATCCTCCTCAGACGTGATTATTTCTGTCTCATAGTTAACGATGTAAGAGGCAAGGCCCCAGTAAACGGCTAAACTTTTTCTCTTGTTCAGTCCAACCTCTCCCTGTAAGCCAAAGCTAAATGATGGGCTACTTGAAAATTCGTAATCCACCTTTGTGTCACTAAAAGGCGTTGAAACACGCATGGTATAGCTTCCGTCAAAAATAACCACATTGTACCCAGCACCTATTCCCAAATAATTCCGGTGACTTTCTTTTACCGCAAAATGACTCAGGTCATCTACCCTGCCGCTGCTATATTCAATCCTCGATACATTGGACTTTTTGATCGTATAGATCGGTGATTCAAGGGAGTCTGCAAGCTTGTATTCAATGAATCTGAGCTTAAGACTTATTACTTCACATTGAATTTTTGTCCCGTCATTAAGCGTCATAATATCCTGGGAGAGCGAAATATTTGAAAGGAGTATTCCGAAAAGGAAAAGTAGAGCTTTGCGTGTCATGTAAGGTATTTTTTTTGCAAGAGTAATTTAGCCCTTATTTAAAGTATTATCCAAATATTAGGCGTTGGGATTCGCAATTCGCCCCAATAAGCAGCAAAAAAGGACCCTTTCATTCTTTCCTCATCTCGCCTAACCCAGGGCAAGGTCAACACCTTAAAACTTATTTGGAAGTGATCGCATGGGCTGAATTAACAAAATCGCTGATCATTGCCGGGACAGGTATTTCGTCGAATCATTTACGCCTGAGATATTATCAAAACCCCATTCTCCAATAGCCAATATCACAGGCCTTAATGCCTCTCCCCTTTTGGTCAGCAGGTAGTCGATCTTGGATCTCTTCTCCTTATTGATTCGCTTCCTCAATATTCCATGCTCCACAAGGTTTTCCAATTTTGCCGATAAAATATTTGAAGCGATCTTCTCATTGGAGTTCCGAAATTCGTTGAAGGATGTTTTGCCCAGAATTATTGAATCCCGGACAAGAAGCAAGCTCCATTTATCACCGAGGATCTCTAATGAGCAGGAGATCGAGCATTTAGAGCGGGAATCTGCTTTTCTTATTTTAGGTTGCATTTTGAAACTAAAATATTAATTTTGGTTGCAATTTACAACTAAAATTAATCAAATGGAAAATCGATCTACTTCCCCATCAGACTATACAAAAGAGGTCTTATGGATGAGCATCCTTCTAGGGATCACCGGAATGAGGGCATTTATGGGATTTCAATTGCCCAGCATTCAAATGTTTGGAGGAATAAATCCTGATGCCTGGCTTGCACCCTGGTTCAGCGATACCATTCTCGGGATCCTGGTCCCCTTAATGATCTACCTCACCTTAAGAAAGAAGGGTGTGGTGGTATGGGGCATTCTGGTTGCCTATAATGCCATAGGCGCTTTTGATTATGTCCATGGCTTAATGGCCCAATTCACAGATCCCCTGATCCCGAACGGCTTAATGGGCAGCCCGGAACTGGTTTATGGATCCATAGGGTTCAGCCTGGCGCTTCAATGTTTGGTTCTGTTCTTTCTTTTTAAACCAAATGTGATTCGCCGCTTCATGGACGATCCAGTGTTCAATATTCATTAGCTATTCGTAAGGAGATCCTTTCTAAGTCCCAGGGTAGATCAGGTGTCTATCTTTTGCTTTCCGTAATTTCATTTAGACTGTCCCTAAAATCCTTAAAAATTGCTTTCCGAAGCTCTGCTCCTTTGTATGGTCATCCTCGCGGTGATGAAGACAAAAAGCATTATTCATAAAAAGTAGAAAAATGACAAGCAAAACCATTTTTATCACAGGGGCAAGCTCCGGAATCGGAAAAGCAACAGCTAAATTCTTTCAGGAAAAAGGATGGAATGTAGTCGCAACCATGCGCAAGCCTGAAAATGAGGAAGAGCTTAATCGGCTCGAAAACATGCTGGTCGCCAAAGTAGATGTGACGGACAAGGCCAGCATCGAGTCGGCGGTCGGAGCCGCCATCGAAAAATTCGGATCAATAGATGTTCTTCTCAACAATGCCGGATATGGTGCCTACGGTCCACTGGAGGCTTTCCCCTCGGAAAACATCGATAGGCAATTCAATACAAACGTGAATGGTCTCATCCACATGACCAAGGCTGTTTTGCCTCATATGCGCAAAAACAAGTCGGGTATTATCATCAATGTTTCATCGGTCGGTGGAAAAGTCGCTTTCCCCCTTGGCTCCTTGTATCATGGTACCAAATTCGCAGTGGAAGGTTTTTCGGAGGCTTTACATTATGAATTGGAACCTATTGGCATCAGAGTCAAGCTCGTAGAACCAGGAGGCATCAAAACGGACTTTAGTGGACGATCCTTTGATTTTGCCAACGATGAATCTCTTGAAGAGTATCAGTCGATGGTAGGTCAGTTGTTGCAGTTATTTTCATCTATGGGAGAAAATCTTTCACCGGTGTCAGTTGTTGCAGAGGCAATATGGGAGGCCGCTACGGATGGTAAAAACACCCTGAGATATATCGCCGGAGAGGATGCAAAAATGTATATCGCCAATAGAAAGACACAAACAGATGAAGAGTTTATTGCCGGCTTGAAGCAAGCCTTTGGTTTCAATTGAGCCAATCCAAAAAACTAAAGGAGTTCCTTTGGGTTCTCCTTTAGCTTTAGCCTTTTCTAGCTAGTTTAATAGTTTTTATGACAAAAACGTTTTCTCTCAATTCGATCAGCCAGGTACACGAAGCCATCGGTTTACCCAAGCCAAAGCATCCTCTTGTTACGGTGATCCAGGCAAATCAAATCAAAAGCAAGGAGCGGTTCAAGGATGTGAAAGTGATCCCGAACCTATACCAAATCGCGTTGAAAATAGGACATTGCGGGGTGCTGAAGTATGGCCGGAATTCCTACGACTACCAGGATGGAACTTTGGTTTTCATGGCGCCAGGGCAAGTAATGGAATACGAGCCCGGAGAGGATGATGAACACCAAGGATGGACCCTTGGATTTCACCCCGATCTGATCCGCAAATCAGAACTGGCAAAAAAAATAAACCAGTACAACTTCTTTTCATATGATGTAAATGAGGCTTTGCACGTTTCGGATGAAGAGCGTCAGACCATCGAGGAGATCCTCGATAAGATCGTCAGGGAATACAGTCAAAACCTGGACAGGCATAGCCAACACCTGATCATTTCCAACATAGAACTGCTACTGGATTATTGTATGCGCTTCTATGATCGCCAGTTTTATACACGTACGAACTTAAATTCCGATATACTCTCCAAATTTGAACGCCTGCTACATAGCTATTACGAGGATAGCCTCAACGAGGAAATCGGCTTGCCCAGCGTTCATTATTGCGCGGATGAGCTGAATTTCTCTCCCAACTACCTGAGCGATCTATTGAAAAAGGAAACCGGAAAATCCGCCCAGGAACATATCCACCTTTTTGTCATCGACCGGGCTAAAAATAGCCTCCTCAATTCTTCCAGTTCGATAAGTCAGATCGCCTATGCTCTGGGATTTGAGTATCCCCAGCATTTCAGTAATCTTTTCAAATCAAAGACCGGTCTAAGTCCACGGGAATTTCGAAGTCTGAATTAGGGGTAATTCTGACCGCAAAAACAAGCCTAAAAGACTCATGAGTCAAAGAATTAAAAAGTCCAATCCGGATTCATTACAGGCACCTTATTTTCTATTTTTTTGTACCTATCCATACCCCTATCAATCTGGTCATCCTTATCGGCGTCCAGTTTCTTCATTGTAGCTTCTTTCTCTTTCTTCATTAGTTTATCGATGTTCTTCAAGGCTTTCTTATCATCGGGAGAAACCTGAAGCAATTCAGCCCCTGTCATCACCGCCCTGAAATATGGCCTGACCTCAACCACGTATGTCGAATTGGGCTTTAAATCGCCCTTGATGAATTCCTTGTTTTCTGCAGAGACCCAAAAAACATGCTCACCCGGATCACATTCATAAGCATAGTAGTGGTTGCCGGTAACATTGACTTGCCCGATGAACCTTTCTCCATCAAAGTACTTAAAATCAAGTACGGCAACAGCTCCTCTATATCTAACAAAGTAAACCATTGATTTTCCTTCGGATGGCTCCCTAAACTCCTGACTGAATACTTCAGGACCATTAAGGATCAGAAGAAAAATGGTTACCGCGATTCTTTTCATACTATTCAATGTTTGAAAGTCTTACAGCGAATTATCGATTGGGTAAAGATCGAGGCAAATCTGAAAATATCAGGCCGACTGTCCGACAAAGAAATCTAAACAAGAATGGAGTCTCATACAAAATCTCCAATTGTTTTGGCATGCAGAAGTATAGCCTCCCAGTCTACTCTATCAATACCTTCTCCGTATGCTGACTTTGCCCATCCCTGATATGCAGAATGTACAGTCCGGGAGGAAGTTGGCTGGTATTGACTACCACCTTCTCCCCAGCTTTCCTCGATTCCAAACCAAACTCCCGACCATAGGAGTCCTGAACCGAAATGAATATTGCCTGGGTCCAATTCCCTGAAATAATGAGTTGCTGAGAAGCTGGGTTCGGGTATATATTGATAGGCGCATCTGTAAGATGATTTGCCCTTCCAGCCAGGACCACCTGTATGCAACTTGAAGTATCAACACAGTTGTTTTCCCTCAGTTCCACCGCATAGCTTCCGCTGCTCACCGGGATAAATGAAGCACCTGTTTCTCCTGGAATGATCGCAAAATTGTTATCACAATCCAGCCATTGATAAGTAGCATTGGCATTATTGGCAAAGAGCGTATCGCCATTTAACGAAGTCGAAATATCCGACACGCTATCGACAACAAGATGAAGCATGACCAGGGAATCACAACCTGCAGAGTTGCTCAGCAAAAATGACGCTGTATCATTTGAGCTGGTATAGGTAATGCCATCGATCCAGGTATATGGTCCGCAGGAAAATATCGAATCGACTCCCGAACTCGGCTGATTCACCGTCAGGTTAAGTGTAATGATCGAGTCGCAGTCCATAGAATTGATCAGAGTGAACGTGGCTGAGTTGTTGGATGATGAATAGGTAACCCCATCGATCCAGGTATATGGCCCGCAAGAGACTATGGAGTCAGTTCTTGAGCTGGATTGATTGATAAGCAGATCAAGCGTGATGATCGAATCACAGCCAGCTGAGTTCAACAGTGTGAACATTGCCGAATCAGTGGATGCGGAATAGGTCATTCCGTCGATCCAGGTGAAGGAGTCACAGGCAATGATCATATCCGTAGCTGTACTGGGAAGGCATTGACTCAATTTCTGCACAAATGCATCCCCATTGCCAATTTCGCTCAGGATGCTGATCCCCGTTCCCGGATCAAAATCGACATTAGCTTCAAAAAAGCCGGTAGAGTATACATTCCCAGCCTGATCGACATGAATGCCCAAACCTTCATCGACAGAACTACCTCCGATCTTCGCGACCCATTCAAGGATCCCGGACGGATCAAGCTTTTGAACAAATATGTCACTCTGACCCACCGAGCCCAAATTCAAGGTGCCCGAACCAGGATCAAAATCCATACTCCCGTAAAACCATCCTATGGTATAGGCATTCCCTGCTTCATCAACATGGATATCCATGCCCATTCCCGTTTGAGTCCCTCCTATCTGCCTTGCCCATTGATAATCTCCGTTTGAATTCAATTTTTGAACGAAAACGTCGGCCTGGCCAAAAACGGTAAAATCCACTGTATCCACTCCGGGATCAAAGTCCACCGTTGTTCTAAAAAAGCCCGTGGTGTAAACATTCCCCGCGGAATCCAGGTCAAGGGCATGGCCATAATCCGCTTGACTTCCACCCATGCGTTTGGCCCAGAGGAAATTTCCATTCGGATCCATCTTTTGAATAAAAATATCATCACTACCCACCGTGCTGAGAGAGAAGGTATCCACACCCGGATCAAAATCCGCTCCTATGCTTCCGAACCGGCCCGTGGTATATACATTTCCAATGTCATCAACGGCAAGGGAATATCCCAGATCCTGTCCCGTACCACCCATATTTCTGGCCCAGAGAAATTTACCTGTGGAGTCCATTTTTTGGACAAAGACATCATGATTCCCATTGGAAGTGAGAATCGCGGTTCCCGTATCAGGATCAAAATCAACCGAGGCATTGAAGAAACCCGTTGTATACAGATTGCCAAAGCCATCGATATCCATGTCATACCCACCCTCACTTCCTACGCCGGCCAGGGGTTTGACCCAGGAGAAGCCACCATTGACATCCATCTTCAGCACATAAGCTTCTGTTAATGATGCGGTCAAGGTACTTGTGCCCGGACCCGGATCGAAATCAACGGTACTCCCGAAGCTTCCCGTCAAATAGAGATGACCGGCCCCATCAAGTACAATAGAAAAAGCTCGGTCGAAAGCCGTACCCCCAATGGAGTGAGCCCAGACGAAGTTGCCCTGATGATCCAGTTTTTGAATAAAGAAATCCCGGGATCCCGCAGAGGTATGGGAGGCCGTTCCCGGTCCCGGATCCAGATCTATGGTGCCGGTAAAGACTCCCGTGGTGTATATGTTTCCCTGATCATCAACCGCAGTGGCAATTCCCTCATCGGCTCCGGTTCCACCCATCGCTACAGCCCAGTCAAGATCCTGTGCCTGAAGACCTTGAATAGTCAAGAAGAAGCATAATAGGAATAAGGTTAAGGAGGGGTTTTTCATAGCATGTCCTTTTAAAGTTTCGGGGCTTCACGAAACTAAAAAAAAGTCCAAAGATCAACATCCCGTTTCGCCAATAAAACTTCCGCTTCCACCCTAAGCCTCCTATTGATTCCTCTCGAGTTCCGGATCGATATTAGCGTATTGGAAAGCAGCTCATATCCTCCCTTCTGGATCTCCCGCATTCCTTTTGGACCAAATACACAAATTCTTAGCCCGATCCTGAAAGCCCGGATAGAAGAATACCTGCTTCTTGGCCCATAGGAATAACAATACCTTCATCATGGAATCGACTACAAGATCTTTCCCATCAAAGCTAATACTTGTTCTTAACGGCATAATGGGCATTCTTCCATTCGTATTCTACCTTGTGTTTACAACCCAGGATATCCGGGTAGGAGATCTGGACCCGATCTGGATGATCTATACCGGAATTGCATATATTGTCAGTTTTGCAATCCTGCTCATCCTGATCTCTAAAAGAAGCATGCGAGGAATCAGGGCAATTTTTGTCTTGAATATCCTGATCGCCATACCCGCAGGAGCATACATAGGAATGGTCATAGCCATTATATCACTTGCTCTAAGCTTCTTCAACCAAAAGTTTAGAAGCCAGTTTCAGGATTCCCGGTAAATTTCAAGCCCGCTTAAAGAACACAGAAAGGCAATAAGATCGCCTGTTGGGTCAAGACCTTGTGCACATGCTGCCGATCCACATTCGAGATCTTAAGAATGCGGAGTCCGGGACTTTTCCGGAAAGCTATTAGGATCAGGGCTCTGAAATGCCCAATTTTGAAAAAACATTGACATGCGACATCTACTTTATTTACTGCTGTTTTCCTCTTTGATCTGGAGTTGTTCCGAGAAAAGCTCCACACCATCACCCGGTGCCATTCCCACACCGGAAATAGATATGAATGATATCGAATCGGTGGAAGACGCCTTCGAAGAGTCCAACCCTACCTGGACAAAGAAGGAAGGCGATATGCCGGAAAGCGTTGGCTACCCTTTTGTTTCCATAGCCTTCTATGATAGTCTACAGTGTTTTAATGGCCGAAAGACATCCATTGGATTTTATGATTTTCAGGATGAGGTACCGAGTGGGTTTTATGTTCGCCTTGTGGGTTCAAACTCCTATTATATTGTTCCCGTTGATGAAAACCTTCGCCAGAGCATTCGCTCGGAAAGAGCCAGGAGATTGATAAAAGCCAATCCACTTTTGATAGAGCCAGAAAAGACCCTATCGGCAAATAGACATGTCAGTGATGATATGTACTTCCTAAAGGCCTTCATTCCGGCTGAGCTTAAACCCGGTATCATGGAATTGGAATTCAAGGCATACTTTCCAAATGGAGACGTGAGTGATATCATGGAAGGTCAGATCCAGGTGCTTCAACTGGGAGTAGGTCCGGCAACCTCGGCTGCCATGATCATGGGGAATTGGAGAATAAGTAAGTTGCTTTTTAATGATCCATATATCGGAATTCAGGAGATCATATTTGGATCGGAACAAACCCTGAGCACCACCGTAACCGCCTATTGCCAGAATGGTAGTATTCAGAATATTCTTTTGGAAATCACCTATACCTACTTTGGTTCGATAAACCTATTGCCCACCGGTACATATAATTCGGTCCTGGATCTGAGAGCCAGGACTGCAGATTTTGATGATCCAAACTGGGATTGCGGTGAACCATTAAGCTATGTGGATGTCAGGGATAGAGACGAGACCACAGGAGGCTGGGGTCTGAGTGAGGATGGGCAATATTTTATTTCAATTATCGATCCCTATTTTGATGAGGATGGATACTACTATGCTCAGTATACCAGTTACTCGAAAATTGTAAAGAACAATGGCGCCCAGCTGACCTTGAGGGAATATGACCCCTACTATCCCGGCGTATACTCTGACATGGTTTTGGTACGCTGAATGGTTTTTGACCATCTGCCCTAGTATCCCGGGAGGAACCAGAAGGAATGCTGTGATGACCGGAGCCAGCTTTAGGGGTTTCGTCCCGTTAGCTTATAGTTTAGGAGTCATCGGGTTCTATATGGATCAAAACCTGACCAATATTTGGAATCTTGTCCCGCAGGTGGTCCTGAAGGCGATGAGAGATATCATGTCCGTCTTTTACAGATATTTTACCATCTACGATAGCATGAAGGTCTACAAGGTAGGTAATGCCTGATTTCCTGATAAAACATTTTTCGGTATCCAGAACCCCCTCGACTTCCATTGAATGTAATCTTATCTCTTCGATAAGATCATCATAAAAATGCTCATCCATAATCTCTCCCAAAGCGGGTCGAAAAATGCGGTAGCTATTAAAAAGGATAAATACCGATGCGAACAATGCCGCCCAATCATCGGCTGCTTCATAACCCTCCCCAAATAGAGTGGATATCGAGATCCCAATAAAGGCCATAACCGATGTGATCGCATCACTACGATGGTGCCAGGCATCAGCCTTCAAGGAAGAACTATGGATTTCCCTGCTCTTCCGAATTACAATTTGAAAAGACAATTCTTTCCAAATGATGATTGCCCCAAGAACATACAGGGTCCATGGACTGGGAGCGATATGGGGGGTCTGAATATTGATAATACTCCTGTACCCAATGACAAAAGCGGAAACAACCAAAAAGGCAACGACCAAAAACGTGATCAAGGGCTCGATCTTGCCATGGCCATACGGATGGTTATCATCCGCCGGTTTACTGGCATACCTCAAGCCCAGAAGAACCAGGGCTGCAGAAAATATGTCTGAGGTGGATTCGATCGCGTCGGCGATCAAAGCATAGGAATGGCCGAATACCCCCGAAAATCCCTTGATAATCGTCAACAGTATACTGCTAATTATGCTGAATATGGAAGTTTGGATCGCGGTTTTTGTAGCCTCCAATCGTTGCTTATTATGGTGCCAATTTAGTATGCAAAAAGCTTATTGTTATTGATGATCATCAGCTCGGGAATTTTGGGATGCTAACCGAAAATTTGGGAAAACCACGGGCAATATCTGCTCCAAAATTTGCTATCGACCAAAAGTCGGTTTTGAGAAGCAAAGCCCTATCCGTTTAGGGATCTCGGTCGACTCTGTTATCCAAGCAATCCGGCTGTTTCTTTCAAAGATCAAAGCTTCCAGCTTAATCCGAGTGATGCCCAACGGCCAGGCATTTGAGCCCCAAGGATATCAGCGTATTGTTCATCAAAAACATTCAGAACTTCAAAGACCAGCCTGAGTTCATCCAGAAGACGAACACTTGTCTTTAGATTCCAAACCATATAACTTCCTTCCAGAGCCTGGTTGATGGCATCCGCCTTATCCTCATCCCGGATCTTATACAAGCCCGTGAGGCCAAGGTTCCATCTTCCCAAATTGTAGAGCAGACCAGCGGTAAAAAGGTCGCTTGCATGATTGGCGATGTATTTTGAAACAACTCCTGATTCGGATGCTGTTTCCAGCCAGGTATATCCCAACGTGGTTTCGATCCTGCTTTTTGAATTGATCCATCTCACCATCCATAATTCCGCTTCAATTCCATAGGTGGTGGCCTTTTCAATATTGGTCGCGTATAAATAATCGGCATCAGGGACCAGGTTCTCATTGTTGGAAATATCGTTTGAATTGGTGACCACATAGTCGATCAGATTGTCAGAGCTTCTGGCGAATGCAGTGCTGACCAGTTTTAGCCCCCTGGCGATCTGATAATCCACACCGATCTCATAGCTCCAGGAGCTCTCCGCGACAAGGTCAGGGTTGCCTAAATTCCTGCCGGGGGTCAAGGGTCCCTCGATATTGGTAGAGACAAACCTTTCGGTATAATCCGGAGCCCTGATGCCGCGGCCTACAGTACCCCTGAAAAGGAAGTTTTTCATCAGGTAACTGAAGCTGAACTGTGGGCAGGCCTCAAGATCATAATTCTCATCATAATCAACTCTCATACCCAGATTCAGGATAAGGTTTCGTATCCCCGAATAGTCAACAATACCATAGGCTCCGGCATGCAGGTCTTCATGATTTCCCCGATCGCTGCTTTCGATATTCCTATGACTGAGCTGTAATCCGTAGCTGATCCTCCAGGCCTTGTTCAAACCCGTGAATCGGTTCAATTGGGCCACTGTCTGACGGGTCCTGTGTTCATTGATCGATGGAAAGGCGGGATTGAATTCAAATACATCATCTGTCTGCTTGAATGAAAGATCGATATCCGTGATCGAATTGCCTTTCTTCTTCATCAGGCTTGTCTGAGACCACCAGTTCTCCACCTGCTCGGTAGATAAGTCCAACTCGCTTTGGGTGTAAAAGAATTGGGCGCTAAAGTCCCGATACCCATAACCGCCCCTGGTCGCAAGCTTCCAGTCATTTTTGAAATTATAGGCCAGGGAAAGGGAGGCGGTATGAATATTGAAATAGTTATTGACCCCGGTTGGCAGTTCCTGCCCTGTAGAATTATTGCTCTGATAGCCCCCGGCGATATCTAAATTTCCCTGACGGGTATAGCCTCCCAGGTTCACGGTATATAGCTCATTCTGCCCTACCCTCCCCTCTATATATGCGGTACTCTCATTTTCCTGAAAAGAGAAGGTCTTGGTGATGATATTGATCACCCCCCCGACTGCATCGGGACCGTAAATACTGGAAGCAGGTCCCCGAAGGATCTCGATCCTTTCGATCTCTGCGGGGGAAATGGGAATATAGCTGTTAAAATGTCCTGTCAGGGGATCATTCATCCTGATCCCGTCGATTACCACCAGTACCTGATTGAAGGTTGAGCCACGAATAATGAAATCCGATTGCACGCCGAATCCGTTTCTTGACTGGGCTTCAAAGCCGGGCAGGTATCTGAGCAACTCGTCCACGGAATTCGCAGGGAGATCCTTGATTGATTTTCCTTCGATCACCGAATAATTCCTTCCGGTCTCCGCCCTGTGTACCGGCATTCTTGAAGTGGAGATGACGACCGTATCCAAGGCGATGGAGGGTAATTCGCCCAGTGTATCTTGAGCTTTAGCAGCTTGAAAAAACAAAGGCAAAGTCAGGCAGAGCTTTACTGCCGAATCAAGGGTTCTCTTCACGGACCTGGTTTTTAAAGCCGCCAAAACTAGGGAAATATGCCGATTACAAAATCTTCCCCTCTAGCGGTTTTTGCCTGCTTTTTATCCTAATTTCAAAAAATGGTTCGCTTCCTCTTTGCATCGATCCTTTCCCTCTGCTTTCAGTTGAGCTATGCCCAGGAATACTATCGTGAATTTGGGGTAAGCGATTCCACTGAATACCAATTATCTGCTGATTCGACCATCATTGCCGGAAACAAAACCCTATACCTGAGAACTTCGGCAGGAGTCCAGATGCTCCACCAATTCAGCCCTTCAAACCCGAACTATTTCCTGAGAGACTTCAATGCCATTAGCCCCAAGCGTTGGTATGCGGTGATCGGAAGCAGGTATATCGCCAATACCACCACCCTGTACAGATCAGGGGATCATGGGCAAACATGGGAAGAGGACACAAGCTTTTATGCGGCCGCCAGACCTGTTGAAAACCAGGGGATCATCTCCGATTATCAGTCGATCAGCCAAATGCATCAGGTATCCGAGGATACCCTGCTTCTTTTTGTTTCCTATTACCAGGCGGGGATCTTCTATTCCGTAGACAAGGGCGATACCTGGCAATTCTGGTTTGCGAACACCCCGGCACATTATCAGGGTCTGTTTGAATGCGATAACTTTTACTACCTCTATGGCATCGAAGGTGATGCCTTTCCTGCATCGATGTTCAGGTTCTCCAGGGATCTGCTCTTAAGTCCGGATACGGGAGGCGCATGGCAACATTTTGGAACAGGTTTCCATCCCGCCTGCTTTAATAGCGGCGATCCGGATTGCATCTATGCGCCGAACGGAGCCCGGAACATCCAGTTTTCCTTTTTTAAGAGCTATGTCGATTCGGTATGCGCTAGCATAACTTCGGCAGATCCTAATTCGCTCCTGAGCAGAATAGAGGTTTACCCAAACCCCGCTCATGATTGGTTAACCGTGAATACAGTTCACCCATTTGATATTCAGATCATTGATGCCCATGGAAAAAGCCTGATCTCCAAAAAGATGGGAACAAGCGAGAACTCCATCTGGCTGGGTGATCTGACACCGGGATTATACTTCTATAAGATGATCTCAAATGGTAAGGGGATAGTTGGGAAGGTCCTGATCCAATAAGGTTTGTGTTGGCAAGCTAAAAAAGCCACATAAGAGGACATCCTTTTGAATTCTTATGAGCTTCTTCTTTTGGATTTTGATCACTGATCATTTCCCAACCCACTGACCGATTCCAATTGCTTTTTATAGGCTTTGATCCTTGCATCGGCATTATTGTCAACAAACAGAATTGCCACCATCATCGCTATGGTCGTAATGCTAATCGCCCGCCAGGTAGGGCTATCTACGAAAACAATCAGCAAGGATGCCACTACGATGATGATCGGAATGATCTTGAAAACGATGGTCCTGTATTCTCCTATTGATTTTTCGGTACGAGCTATTTCTGATTCAACAAAGTCAGAAGAACTGCTATTATAGGCCGTTTCAAAACTTGTAGTTCTCGATTTATTGGTGAAAAATATTCCCAGGCCAACGGCCAAAAGTAATACCCCGGCCACCAAGGTGGGTAATATGAAGGCTTTGGCAGTTTCGGTTTTTCCCAATTGCCAAAACCCCAGGGTTCCCAAAACAAATGCGATTCCGAAAAGAATGAAGAACTTCGAGGAGAAAACCTCGGCTCTAGCCCATTCCGTAGCAACTTTCAATATGTCCATGGTTCTTTGTCTTAGTATTCCTGCCCAAATTACCAATTTCCCGGTCCTTAGCAGCTTTACCTAAAAGCATCAGAGAGTCTCACAGACAGTTTTGCTCTGCAACACCTCAACCCAACCATGGAAACCACCAAGCCCCAAGTCAGAATCCACATTTTTTGAATCCCCAGCTCAAGGATTCAGGATATTTGCTCAATTTCGCCTGCGAAAAGATTAGCAGCATAAGGATTCATGCAGAAGAGGTTAAAACGGATCTTCCCCGTCTTGAGAAAACTGTTTGGGAAAACCTGGATATTCTCAGTCTCCAGGAAAGCCTTTCTGGCTCAACTTGAAAGGCGCAAGGAAAAAATGCTCCGGCCCTATATGGACAGGGACAATTGGGTATTTGACTACAGGGGAATCAAAATGGAGTTCTCCACAACCGATATCTACTCCAAAGGTTGGTTCTACCCCAGATATGACGGAGGAAAGATCCATGAACCGCAAACCACTGAAGCCTTCATCGATCATGTAAAGAAGGACAGCATCGTCCTGGATGTCGGCAGCCACCTGGGATATTATGCATGCCTTTCGGGCAAGATCGCCGAGCAAGGCAAGGTTCATGCCTTTGAAGTCGATCCCAAAGGCCTGGAACTGCTGGAGAGGAATGTTGAGTTAAACCGATTGAACAATATCGTCATCCATCATGTGGCTGTTTCGGGTAGGAATGGCATCGAAAGATTCCCGGTACTCGATAATCCCAATGCAGGACTGGGTAAAAATGTCCAATCCGATGAATATTTTGAGGTTCCTTCGGTGAAGCTCGACGACTTCGTGAAAAAGGAAGGGATCCAACCCGATTTCATCAAGATCGATGTTGAAGGAGCCGAATTGGAAGTATTGAAGGGCATGTCGGATATTCTGGATTATCCGGACATCAATCTCCTGGTCGAGATCCATCCTCCCAAACTCAAAAGGCTTTTCAATTCCAACTACAAAGATGTTCTGGCCATATTGGATAACAAGGGATTCAAAATGACCAATATCGATCATAGGGAAAGGACCGGCATCAGCTCCCCGGTAACCATGGAGACCGAACTCAAATCGAATACAATGGTCTTCTGTACCCGATTGGATACTGCGGAATAAAGAGCTCTTCAGGCCAGGGGCTCAAAATCGCCCCGGCCTTGATCTTTGAAGAGCTATATTTTTAGGATTCGGGTTCCTCTGCGGCTTCTTCCCCCTTCAGATACTTATCCAAAAAGGTCAGCACCTTGCCGTATCCGTTGATCTCATTTTCTTTCTTGACGAATCCGTGTCCTTCATCGGGGAAAACCACGTACTCGACAAAAACGCCATTGGCCTGCACGGCCTCAACGATCTCATCGGATTCAACCTGAAGCACCCTGGGATCATTGGCTCCCTGGAGAACCATGATCGGATTCTTGACATTTGAAGCATGGAAAAGCGGTGAGATATTGTAAAGCCTTACCGAATCTTCGGTATTGGGATCGCCCATTTCGGTATAAAGCGCTTCTCTGAAAGCTTCCCAATAGGGCGGAATGGATTTCAGCGTCCTCAACCAGTTGGTCACCCCGAAAATATTCACGCCCACATTGAATTCATCGGGGGTGAATGTCATGGCAGCCATGGTCATATAACCTCCATAGCTTCCTCCGATGATCCCGATCTTTTCGGTATCTATATAGTCCTGTGATTGAAGCCATTTCTTACCGTAAATGCAATCCTGAAGATCCTTCTCTCCATGGTTTTGGTCATCCATTTTGTAAAATGTCTTTCCATAACCCGAGCTACCTCTGTTGTTCACCGCGAGGATGGCATAGCCATGATTGACCAGGTACTGGATCAGGGAGAAATACCCCACCCTGCTTTGTCCGCCAGGACCTCCATGTACCCAGACCAGGGCCGGAACCTTGTTATCGGCAGTAGCCGTGAGGGGTTTGTAATAGATCGCCGGAATCTCAAGTCCGTCAAAAGAAGGATAGCGGACAACTTCGGCGGAAACCAGATCGTCCGAGTTGATGTCAGCATTAAGATTTTCAGTCAGTTTTTTCAGCTCGCCTGTTTCGATATTATAGACGTACAGGTTGCCGGGCGCTTTTGATGTGGATACATATAACCTCATCAGGGTTTCGCTCTCCGAGATACCCACGGAGGAGATATCGCCATCTTCGATCGAGGGAAGATCAACTTCCTGTCCGGTACTGTTATCGATCATCACCAGGCTGTTCTTTCCATCCTCGTTTATGGCGATCACACGGTACTTTTCATTTTCACTCAGATAGCTATAACTCACGTCCCAATCCGTCTCAAAGATCGTTTGCTTCTCCCCGGTCTCGATCTCATACTGGACCAGGTAGGAGAATTCCTTGCCGACATCGGTTTGGTAATAGAAATATTTGCTGTCCTTGCTGAATCCAGAGCTGAAATAGTTACCCGGCTCATCATCGGAGGAGATCTCCGTCATCTCTCCGCTTTCACGCTCCATCAGGAACAGTTTCGATTCGGAAGTAGTGACCGGCTGGCCTATGCTAAAGTACTTTTCATCATCAGAGATATCCCCGATATCCAGGCCGTTGTCATTCTGATAGATCATTTCCGAGGACCAGTCATCGATGTTCATCTTATACAGGTCGAAGAACTGAGGGTCCCTTTTGTTGGAGTAATAATACATGAACTGATTATCAGCACTCCAGCCTCCAAAGCCAACTTTCTCGTTCTCTCCGGGGGTAAGGTCCGTAGAGCTGCCATCTTCGTTCAGCAGGTAGATATGATCGATCTCATTTCCACCCTTATCGGCGGAATAGAGGATCTGCCCGGTACCCGGGACATAATCGACCGCGAAGAAGGACTCCTCGGTGGAGTTGGTCACCTGGGTCTTTGAACCATCGGCAACACTGATCTCGTAGAGGTTGAAAATGCCTGACTCATCGCTATGGACCAGAAACTTGGTTTCATCATTTGAAAAAGCTCCCCCACCAATACGTGTGTTCTGGTAGAATTGCTCGATCGAATACTGTTGCGGAACATAGGCTTCTTCCTTAGGCGCCTCGGCGCAGGAGCAGAATAAGGCGATGCAAAAAAGAATGGATAATTGAGATTTCATTTGACTTAGTTTTTCTTAGGGAGGGCCAAAATATGCCTTTTGTTCAATTAATCGCAACAAAAATGGAGCGTTCCGGCTTGGACAAAGCCATCCAAAATTGAAGCCATATCAAACCCGAGGAAACCTAATGTGGTGGGTGGCCGGAACACAGAATTTGAAACCTAAAACAGGATTTCCACCCAATCGACTTGGGTATAACCGATTTACCAAAGCATTTTTGCCGTCATGAAAGTCGGGATCGTCGGCGGAGGAGCAGCGGGATTCTTCGCTTCCATTTGGGTCAGGAAAAATCATCCGAACAGCCAGGTAACTATCCTGGAGAAAAGCAACAAGGTCTTGTCCAAGGTCCGCATCTCGGGAGGCGGGCGTTGTAATGTTACCAATGCCGAACCCTCGCTCAGCACCCTGACCAGGGCCTATCCCAGAGGTTCGAAACTGCTCAAGAAGGGCTTCCGGGAATTCAACAACAGGGATTTTATGAGCTGGCTTGAAAATGAAGGTGTGGAACTCAAAACGGAAGCCCATGGCCATGTCTTTCCCATAAGCAACTCATCGCAGACCATCATCGATTGTCTGAGCGGCCGCGCAGAAAAGCTCGGCGTCAGAGTTGAGAAAAACCGGCCAGTTTTGGAGATCAAGCCAGGCCCTTCTGGCCTGACACTGAGATCAAAAAGCGAGGATCTGAAATTTGACAAGCTCATCGTGGCTTGCGGTGGAAGTCCCAAAAAGCAGGGATTAGATTGGCTCGAAGCATTGGGCCATAGGATCATCCCTCCGGCTCCTTCCCTTTTCACATTCAACATTCCCGGCGATCCTATCATCGCATTGCAGGGGCTCTCAACCAAGAATACCAGGGTTCGAATACAAGCCAGCAAACTCATGTATGAGGGGCCAGCCCTGGTCACACATTGGGGCATGAGCGGACCTGCGGTTTTAAAGCTCTCCGCCTTCGGGGCTCGATATCTGCATGATCTGGACTATCACTTTGGCATTCAGGTTCATTGGGATGCAAGACTCTCTTATGAAGAGACCCTTGATCTACTTCTGGAAAGCTCAGATTCCAAAAGGATGAAGTCAATCGGCAACTTTAACCCCATCGATGTTCCCAATCGGCTTTGGCTTCATCTGATCGACAAATCCGGCCTGGACTCGAGAAAGCCATGGGGGGAATTGGGAAAAAAGGGGATCAACAAGCTGGCAAACACGCTTTGCAATGACCGATACCAGGTGCAGGGAAAAACCACCTTTAAGGAAGAGTTTGTGACCGCAGGCGGCATAAGCCTGGAAAGCATAAATCCAAGGACCATGGAAAGCCTTGCGGTTCCAGGTCTCTATTTCGCCGGAGAGATCCTGGATATCGATGGTATCACCGGGGGTTACAATTTCCAGGCCGCCTGGACCACGGCCTTTCTCGCGGCAAAACTGCTCTAGGCCCAAGAAGTCTTCAAGGTTTTCCGAAGGGCTCCACCTTTAAGGTCAGGCTGGGGATCCCTATCCTTCAAAGGGTGATATCCGTCTGCATTTACGTTGACAGCGATCATCCTATCAAAGCAAATGTTTCTATCTATTTCGGTCACATCCTCAAAACCGAAGCCATTAGCCATGAAAAGATCGATTGTATTTCTCCTGGGCATGCTCATCACGTTCTCTACCCTTGCCCAAAGCGATGATGAAGCACTGATCCCAGCCCTCGATGAAGAAGAATACACGCCCCTGAAGCTTGACCTCAACCATACCGGTTCCCAATACATACGATTTCTTATCTGGGGACAGTTTTGGCTTCGGGGTCAGCAAAATGATCAGGGTGATTATTATGCGAATGTTTCAATACGTCGCATGCGCATGCTGACCTATGCCCAGGTAAGTCCGCGTTTCATGATCCTCATGCATTTCGGCCTCAACGGCCTGAACGATGTGACCATGGACCCCCTTGGTACCGGAGCCCTTGGGCCACAGTTATTCCTGCATGATGCATGGTCGGAGTTCCAGGTCGTACCTGAGAAACTGGTGATGGGAATAGGTCTTCACTATTGGAATGGGATATCGCGTCTAACGAATCAAAGTACACTGAACTTTCTGACACTTGACAACTACAGGCGCGCCTGGCCCACATTGGGTCTTAGTGATCAATTTGCAAGGCATTTGGGAATATTTGCCAACGGCATGCTGGGTGGATTTGGCTACCGCCTTTCCGCCAACTCCAACCTGATCAACTCCCTGGATGTCAACCGCATACCTGAAGTTCCCAATAACCAGACATTGTATACCGGAAAGTATGAATTCGAAGATGATGCACGTTGGTCCTACCAGGGATATTTTGAATATCAGTTTCTGGATCGAGAGTCCGATAAGCTACCCTATAAGGTTGGCTCCTATCTGGGTAAGCATCGGGTCTTCAATATCGGAACCGGATTCTTTTACCACCCCAACGGCAGCATCACCTATAGAATTCCCGAGAGCACCGCTGACAGCGTGAGGGTTCAAAATGACGTATCGCATTTCGCGGTAGATGCCTTCTATGATTCCCCGCTGGGCAAGGGAGCCATTACCGCCTACGCCGCATATTACTTCTTTGATTACGGACCGGATTATACCCTGGGCTCGACCTATGGTACAGGAAGTTCATTTCTGATTCAGGCGGGTTATCTTATTCCTGGAACCTATCATAAGTTTCGTGTTCAGCCCTATATGGCCTTGAACACTTCAAATTTTGATGCCTTTGAAAACAGGGGGAGCGGCCTGCGAACGGGCTTGAATTTTTTCCTGGTAGGCCATCATGCCAAGTTCACCCTTGAATACGAAGCCTTCAACCCAGACTATACCGGGCCCAGACCGGATTCGAGAAATTCAATTACACTTCAGGCCCAGGTCTATCTGTAGAACAAGTGCGAGAAGAGTTTATGATGCTCTCTTCAGAGATCAATTTGAGCGGGCGCCTTGGCCTCCGCAATTCCAGTTGAGAGACTCTTGTAACTTTTTCAAGTGGTGCCAGTCATCCCATTGACAAAACTACTCCAGCCGTGCAGCTAGCTTACCCATCCCTCCTATGCAAGGTAATGGCCATCAGATATCCCAACTTGCTTACCGCGATTTTGATATTTACGGTTTTGATGTTCCCGGGCTATCCGGGTATAGCCAAACGAAAATGCAATTGCCAAAAAGTTCTGGAGAGCCTGACCGCCTCTGTAGAAGTCAATTCTGCCTCCTATGCCAGGAACATACTCGAAGCTGGAAAAATCGCAGAGTACAATGCCCATAAGGAATTTGTAATGGCCCAGGCAGCAGACAGAAAATACCTGAGGGATTGCATAGGACTGGTCACCATATACCTTTCCCTGTTCGAAGACTCGCATCAAAAAGTATATGGGACACCTGCGTTTTATGATTTTGCGTCCCTCGCGGACACGATCGGGATCCGGAAATTTGCCAGGGAATACTCCGAAGTCCATCCTGTTCCCGAACTGGAGAAAACCGATTCCCTGTCAGGTCTATGGTATCATGCCGGGCAGGGATATTCGGTATTCGTATTTCCCGAATCTTCCTTCGGCCGGTCACATCTGGGGATCCGCAAAGATTCCCCCTCCAAGGGTTTTCCAGGAGGAGATGTGAAAATGGAATTCTTGTTCGATTCGCATAGAAAACTGAAATGCCTTTTCTGGGCTGAGTGGTATCAATCCGAATTTCTGGATTATGAGCTTTCCAAAGACAGTTTAAGGATCGGAAGGGATCTGCTCTTTGTCCGAAAAAAACCAAACCCTCCTGGAGATAAGATGACAGGATTGGAACCGACTTCCTTTCGGGAGCTCAACGAACAAGTAAATTACCTGTCGATCAGGTCTTTCGATTACCGATACAAGGATCTGATCGATTCTTTGATGGATTTCAACCATGATAAGGTCATTCAAAAAGAGCATCTGATCATTGATCTGCGAGGAAATCCCGGCGGATCCGATCTCTGCTTTGAGTCGATTATGCCCTATGTATTTGAGACGGTTCAATATACCGAACCCCTGGCAGGTTCTATTTGGGTCAGTCAGGAAAATCTCAGGGGGTATGAGCAAGAAAGGTATGACTATGGGGTCATGAACAAAAACGACAGCCTGGAAGCAGACCGGGAGATTGCAGAACTCAGGAAATACCTGGGCAAATTCGAACCGCTTGAATTCAAGGAAAGAAAACTCGATCAGTTCTTTTCATCACCTCGGAGAATTCATCTTCTTATCGATAAAAACTGTGCGAGCACCACGGAGACATTCGTTTTGACCGCGATGGAAAGCCCGAAGGTACAGGTCTATGGGGAAGCCACAAGAGGAGCGATACAATTCGGGGAATGGAGACCCATACAATTGGAAAAGATCAAATCCTGGGTGAGCCTGACCCAGAAGAAATTCGAAACCAGCTCGGGTGAGCAATATGAAATGGTTGGGATCAAACCCAATGTGAGCTTTGAAGGAACCCCGCCCTCTACATGGTTAAATACGCTGCTGTCGAGTTTGGCAGATTGATCCAAAAAACGGTAAGCACGTTTTGCCAATTACCCGGCTAACAATCTATCCATTCCGACCTGGCCGTAGCGCAGACCTTGTCGGTCTCTTTGTTCTTGACAAGGTGCAAATAGGCATTTGACGAATTGGGACATTTCTGAGTATAGGAAACCAGCACATCTCCAAGTTGGGCTTCATGCAAGAATCGACCATCGATGGAATACAGATTGAATCGTCGAATGATGGATTCCGGAATGGATTCCAGTGCCCACTGCAGGTATTTGATATTGTTCAAATGTCGGACCATGTCCGTATCAAATCTGTTTACCTTGAATTCCAATACATGGTCGGGATCATTGATACTCGGGATCTTTTGCGATATGTTATGACTGATGCTTTCCTCCGGCCAAAAAGACCATTTGCTTTTGATGTTCTGAAAGATCTCTTTCGGTCTTCTGGCATGAATATCAAAAAAGACCCAAAGCCCCTTAGCCCTTCCGATAATACCGCCCTTCTGATCCAGGATCAAATTCTCCCGGATACCCCTGACGCTGGAATAATTGGATAGCCAGGTTCTCACTTTGATCCTCTCCTTGTAAAAAGGATAGCGATCGATCTTCATGATCCCCGATACAAGAACCCAACCAATGCCCTGACCGGCAAGCTTGTATAGACCCTCCCCAATGGAAAGGCAATGCTCGGCTGCTGCCTCTTCAAGCAGTGTCAGGATGGTGGTGGGCGTGGCTTTTCCCGATTCGTTCATCTCGAAGAATCTCAGAATAAACTCTTTATCAAAATGATTTTGAATAGCCATAAACGAGATCTGCTCGGGTAATATCAGGATCTTGGCGGCAAGATTTCCTCTCTTCTTGCAGTAGATATCTGATCCTTGACCAAAGAAAATAAATTATGCATGCATAATAAAATATTACCATGATCTTTTTGATGGCAGAGTGGCCCTGCCATTTATTTCAGCAAGTGTCAAGTTAACTACCCAAACTAATTCCCAAGAGGCTCAAAATGACATGTGAAATGACGAAGATATTTGGCTTGTCTGATAATCCGGTATCCTGAGTATTTCTTCCGGTTTTCCCATACCTCAAGGATCACTTCCACCAAATGATCAAAATGACTTTGCGTGTAAACCCTTCTTGGAAAGGCCATTCTCACCAGCTCCAGAGGCGCGGGGATCTCCTTGCCCTGCTCATCGAAATGACCGAACATCACCGTTCCCAACTCCACAGTTCTCACTCCCCCGACAAGATAGATCGCATTTACCAACGCTATCCCCGGGTATTCCAATGCCGGGATATGGTCCATGAAGGCCCTGGCATCCAGAAAAACGGCATGCCCTCCGGCAGGCCTCATCATCGGTATCCCGGCTTTGTCGAGTTTGCTCATCAGGTACTCAATACTTGCGTGCCTGTACACCTGATAATCATATTCCAGGGCTTCTTTTAGCCCTACGGCCGTCACCTCCAGGTCTCTCCCGGCAAGCCCTCCATAGGTCGGAAACCCTTCCTTTAGGATCAGGAGATTCTGAAAGGCTTCGGCCCATTCGGCATTGTTACAAACAAAGAATCCCCCAATGTTTGCTAACCCGTCCTTTTTCAATGACATGGTCGCCGCATCCGCATATCCGAAGATCTCCTGAGCGATCTCCATCAGACTCTTATCCTCATAACCGGCCTCACGCTGTTTGATGAAATAGGAGTTTTCCGCAAAGCGACAGGCATCGATCACAAGCGGTATACCCGCGGCATCGAGTATGCCCTTTACCGCCTTGATGTTTTCCATGGAAACCGGCTGACCTCCTCCGGTATTGTTGGTCACGGTGATCATGCAAAAGGGAATTCTGTCTCCATATTCCTGAATACAGGCTTCCAGTTTTTGCAGATCCATATTCCCCTTGAAGGGAAGTTCCGAAGCGGGATTCAGGCCTTCCTCTGTGAGCAGATCGAGGGTTTTAGCCCCTGCAAACTGCATATTCGCCCGGGTGGTATCAAAATGGCTGTTGTTCGGGATCACATCGCCGGGTTTCACCTTGATCATGGCAAGAAGACTCTCGGCTGCCCTTCCCTGATGGGTCGGAAAAACATGGTCCATACCGGTGATTTCCTGTATGGTGCTCTTGAATTTCTTCCAGGATCTGCTTCCCGCATAGCTCTCATCCCCAAGCATTAGGGCAGCCCATTGTTGCGAGGACATCGCACCGGTACCGCTGTCGGTCAGCAGATCGATGGGACAGTCTTCCCCATCCAAAAGAAATACATTGTGATGTGCTTTTTTGAGAGCGATCTCACGCTCCTCGGCAGACAGGGTCTTGATGGGCTCGGTCATCTTGATCCTGAATGGCTCCATGATGGTTTTCATCGTTATGGGGTTAAGGTGTTCTCAGTTCGATTTGCGCTGCAAATGTTGAACCTCAAGCCAGAATTATTTTTGATATAGGTCAATGAGATAAGTTGATCCAAATCAGGGATAACTCCCCTGCCCTTATTCAGTGACCGCTATCCACACACACTATTCATCTCTTAAGGAGACTACCGGGTTGAGTCTTGATACCTTGAGCGTTTTTGAAAATATGGTCAGAAAGGCGATGAAAAGGATCATGATGGCCGGCAAGACCAATAACCAGGGATTGATGTCCATTCGAAATGCAAAGCTCCGCAGCCATCGGTCGATCAAAAAGTATGTCACGGGAATTGACAGGACAAAAGAGATCAGGATCAGCCTCATAAATTCCCTGGAAAGCATCAGGTTTATTTGCCCGATGCTTGCTCCGAGCACCTTTCTCACCCCGATCTCCTTGGTCCTTTTTGCCACTGTAAAGGTTGTCAGTCCATAAAGCCCGAGGCAGGCGATGAGAATGGCAAAGCCCGTCAACAATCCGGAGATCTTTTGAAATCTGCGATCCAATTCATACTGCTTGGCATATTCTTCATCTAGAAAAAAGAAATCGAAAGCGATATCAGGGTATACCTCGGCATATTCTTCCCTGATCAGATCGATCTGATCTTCGACATTGCCTTCGTTCAGGCGAATTCCGGCAAAATCGGTATGCTGACGCCAGGGAAGAAAAATGATAGGCAGGATCTCAGATCTCAGGCTTGACTGATGAAAATCCTTGACAACGCCGTGAATTTTCATTTTTTCATCCCAAAAATTCACCATTTGCCCTACAGCTTTCTTTGGGTCTGCAATCCCAAAAAGCTCGGCCGTCTTTTCATTGATCAACAGCAGGTTCTCATTGGGGCGGTTCTCGTAGAAGGCTTCTCCGCTCAGCAATTCCATCTGCAGGGTATTGAGAAAATTGTAATCGGTGAGATAGATATAGAAGTTGTAGTTGTTCTCCTTTTCCGCATTGACCAATCCAATGCCGGTGGTCGTTGAGATCTCCAGCGAAGACCTTCCTGGCATGGTATTGGAAAAGGTCACGTTCTCGATAGCCGAATGCTGCATCAGCGCAGACCGGAATAACTTCTGCTTTTCAAGTCCTGCTCTGCCGTTTTGAGTTTTAACAACGATGACCTGATCGGTAGTAAAGCCCAGCTTTTGCCCAAGCATAAAGCGGACCTGTTCTCCTGAAGTCAGGGTTTGAGACAACAACAAAAGCGTTATGGCAAACTGAAAAACCACCAGCGATCTTCTCAGTATGATGCCCTTGCCCATCCGGAAAAACTGTCCTTTGAGTACTGCGATGGGCTGGAAGGCCGAGAGAAAGAAGGCAGGGAATGCGCCGGCGGCCAGGGTGCTGAACAGAACGACACCCAGCAGCATGGCCCAAAAGAAAGGCGATTCATAAAAATGGATCTCCGCAGGAAGTCCGAGCACGGATTTGAAGGGGCCCTCAAAGATCAGCAGTAGAAAAATCGCGATCAGGGCTGAAATGATGTTGATGATAAAAGCCTCCGTGAAAAACTGGATCTTCAATTGACGAGGCGAAGAGCCGATAGCTTTTCTGATCCCGACTTCCCGGGCGCGGTCAAGGGATTTAGCTGTGGAGAGGTTTACATAATTGATATTGGCCAAGAGGATTACCAGCAGAGCCACACCAAGCAAAAACAATATGGAACTATAATCAGCATTCTCGTCGGGTTCATAATATTTGGCGGAGTAAAGATGAATGTCAGACATCATCTCAGAAATAATGCGTTCATCTTCGAGCAATTTCTCCTCCAGCAGGAACTCATTGTAATTTTTCAGTGAACCCTGAAACTGGCCATATGAGATATCCTCGGGAAGGAGCAGGTAGGTGTACAGGTTGCATTGGTTCCAGGTCTCATCACTCTGGTTAAAGTCCCGCTTCATGGAAGGGAATGAGATCAACATCTCAAAACCCAGATGGCTGTTTTCCCGGCTATCCTCGATCAGACCGACGATCTCATAGTTCTGTTTATGTTGTGGAAGCCTGATAGACTTGCCAACGACATCGCCGGTCCCAAAAACCTTGAAAGCCAGTGACTCGGTAAGCACCGCTTCACCCGGAGCCAAAAAGGCAGCTTGCTGATTGCCGCTGAGGAAAGGATAATGAAAAAGATCAAAGAAATCCGGATCCACTCCATATGCCTTTGGAATTGGGAAGTATTGATCTCCGACCGCGATAGTCAGACTTCTGATCGGGTGCGCCCTGGTAAATCGCTCTACTTCCGGGTATTTTTCTTTTAACTGGGGCCCAACCTGGGGATAAGTTCCGCAGTCCTGTTCCGTGACGGTTTCCCCTTCCAAAATATCAAGTGTGACCCTGACCATCCTGTCTGAATAAGGAAGTCCCTTTTCGTAGGAGAATTCGAAATCGACATAGAGCAACACGAACAGCGATATCGCTATGGCCGTTGAAAGACCCAGAATGTTTACACCCGTATAAACTTTGTCCAGGCGAAAAACCCTGAAAGCCATTTTGATATTGGACAGATGAAATCCGGAAGGATCCGGGTTGGTTAAGCGCGATAGACTAGACATAAGATTAGGACGTAATAGTTTAAAAACTTCGAAAGCATAGGCTCTCCTGGCCCGTTTTGGAGTTCTGCTCTCCAATTGATCCTGAAACCACTCCTCCATATCCCCTTCGATCTCTTCAAGGTAGTCCCGATGAATTGCGAAACGGAGCAGACGAAGGGCCCATGCAGGAGGCCTTGGATTTGAGCTTTTACTCATACGAATTGCAAGCCCAGTTTCAGATTGGGAATGGCATTCCAGAGGTTTGTTCTGATCTCCTTCATTTCAGCCAGGACGGTATGCGCGCCTGTTGTTGCCGAGTAAATGCGCTTGCGCTTCCCTCCCCTTTTGGCGGTAGCCTCTCCGAAAGCAGAGGTGAGAAAACCCTTTTGCTCCATGCGCTTCAGGGCAGACTGAATGGAGCCCACTGAAAGTCGCTGATCGATCCTGGATTCCAATTCACGTTTGATCTCGGTCCCGTAAGCCTCCTCCTTCAAAACCAAAACGGTAAGCAAAACCAGTTCTTCAAATTCACCAAGCCTTGACTTTTTCATGTTATTTTATTCGTAATTGCAGTAAATATATAAAGGCATAATATTCGTAATTGCAGTTTTTATATGAACGGTATTCTCCCGCCAAAAACCTCAACCCCAAAAAATCCACCCCTTAAACTCAGGAATGGACTCCTCAGAGCACTCCGGTCCTAGATCTTATTCAATCAACAATTTATTAAGGAAATGCTTATTTTTAGCCTCAATATCAAGCAGATATATACCGTTAGCAAGTCTCCCGATGTCGAGAATAAAAGGATCCTCAGCTTCTGACTTCCCATTCAGGATAGTCTTTCCATAGACATCCTTAAGGGAGTATTCAAAGATTGATGGTCCTATGCCAGATACATTTAAGAACCCTGAAACAGGATTGGGATATACCTTAACATTCGGTGGTTCTTTGAAGTGATCAGGATTCAAGCTTACCAATGCATCAAAATCAAACATATAAGCTCTCCTATTCCCCCCTTGAAAGGGAGAGGAACTGACCTGCCACAGTTCGGTTCCGTCAAAACAAATTCCCAAAGGATATCCAATGCATTGAGAGAAACTATCAACAGTTGCTCCCGATGAAATGTCGATTTCCTTTAAAAAATTGAAATAGCGGTCGATGCCGTATAAGCGACCACGGATATAATCGATCCCTATGACGCCCACTGGCAGTGTGATGGAATCAACTATGTCCAGGCTTGTAGTATCAATGAAGTAAAGAACTTCTGCCGTATAATCGGAGATCATCAGTTCGTTTCCGATAAGGGTGACTCCCCAAATATTTTGCATATCGGGATAGATCTTCTCCCTGATCTTGTTCATAGAATTGTCCAGGTCATACTCGGTCAGGGATTTGGACACTTCATTCACAGCGTACAGGGATCTTCCCACCACCTTTAATCCTGAGCGCTCATCAAAAGGAATAGAATCCAAAAAATTGCCCATCACATCGTACCTATACAGGGAGAAGGAAGTACCACAGCTGTAGAGGTATTGACCATCAAACGCCAAACCGGTCGGAAAAGGATCTCTGGTCTTAAAGGAAAAAAGCGTGTCGCAATCAGCCGCAGAAAACAGTCTTTTGGCCTCGGTGTTTGGTTTATCCATTACCCCATTGCTTTGCTCCTGTGCATGAACTTGCAGCCTAAGCAACAGCAGGATAAAAAAGAAAAATCTCAAGTATTTGATCATGAATTATCTTGATGTTGGTCCTAATTAAAGTCTTTTCCCACAGAATTCAATTATTGCCATTCCATGATCGTCGTTACTCTCGCTATGATCGCAAAAGGGCAAGTAAGATCGGATCACTGATTTCCTTCTGACTCCGGGTTCCTTCAGCAATTAAATCCTGAACTTTGCAATTGCTCAGTTGTACCATATTCTTCTACTTGAATTCTATTATTATTGAACCATGAGCCCCGATAAGGTATTTGGCATAGGTTTGGGAAAAACAGGCACTTCCACGCTGGGAACAGCCCTGGAAATGCTCGGATATACCGATCACCTTACCTGCGATCTGGAACTCACCAAGGCCTGGAAGGAACAGGGAATTGATCCCATTCTCAAGGTCGCAGAAGGTAACAACAGTTTTGAGGATTATCCCTGGCCTATGGTCTACAAGGAGGTTTTTAAACGATATCCTCAGGCAAAATTCATCCTGACCACCAGGTCCAGTGCTCAGGCCTGGTATCAAAGCCTGTGCAAGCATTCATTGAGGACCGGCCCTACGGAATTTCGAAAGATCATCTATGGTTCATATATGCCGCATGACTTTGAAGATGAAATGATCGAATTCTATGAATCCCATAATCGCAACGCAAGAGAGTTTTTCAGGAACAACTCCCCGGAAAGCCTTCTGGAGCTCAACTGGGAAAAGGGTGACGGATGGAAAGAACTCTGTGGATTTCTCGAAAAGCCAATTCCCCGAGAACCCTTCCCTATCACCAATCAGGAACCCGAGAAGAAACTAAGACGGCAGCCTTTCCTGAAAAGGAGCCTCAAAAAGATCCTGATGAAGGCTGTGGAAGTATTGGATTGAGCTGTCCATTTCTATAGCATCCGATCGGGAGCCGATGTGAAAACCGGAAAGCTGATCAAGGAATGATCATTTAACCACTTTTTGGTCCAATCCTGTTGCGTTAAGAAATACATAAAGAACAAGCTCTTCATCCCCGATTGTTATTTGCCCGGGATTTTCCAAACTTGGAAGCATGGAATCAAGACATACGATCCTTCTAGTCATTTTCACATTTTTATCTCCAATTGCCAATGCGCAATACGAATTCACCGATGAACATCGGGTGGATTGCACCGAGATCAAGAGCCAGCAAAAAACAGGTACCTGTTGGTGTTTTTCCTCCATCTCTTTTTTGGAATCCGAATTCATACGTACCGGAAAGGGAACACTTGACCTTTCAGAGGCATATATCGTTCGCAAGATCTATGAAGACAAGGCCAGGAATTATATCATGAGACATGGGAAGGCCAACTTCAGTCAGGGAAGCCTGAGCCATGATGTGCTCCGCGCGGCAAAAATGTACGGGCTCATGCCTCAAAAGGACTATCCTGGATTGACGAGAGGAGATACGGCATTAAATCACAGCGAATTGGCCAGGGGGTTGAAGGCATATCTTGATGCGGTCATCGAAAACAAAAAGCCTTCCAGGCAATGGGAAGATGCGGTCCAGGGAATCCTCGATGCCTACCTCGGAGCCGTACCGGAGCGTTTTGAAGTTGAGGGGAAAACCTATGACCCGATCTCCTATGCTGAGTATCTGGGCATAAGGTCCGAGGACTATGTATCCATCACTTCTTATACCCACCACCCTTTCGGCACCTATTTCGTTTTGGAGATCCCGGACAATTATTCCAACGGATATTTCTACAATATCTCGATAGATCAATTGGTTGAGATCACCGAACATGCCGTCAAAAAAGGATATTCATTGGTATGGGATGGAGACGTAAGCGAAAAAGGCTTTGATCAAAAAAAGGGTATGGCGATACTGCCTACGGACGAGAAAAGAGACAGCCTGTTCTCCATCCCCTGTGAGGAAATAGCGGTAAGCCAGAATAGCCGCCAGGAAAACTTCTACAATTATCAAAGTAAGGATGATCACCTCATGCATGTCCTAGGAACAGCAAAGGATCAGGAAGGAACCAAATACTTCCTGATCAAAAACTCCTGGGGCAAGAAAGGTCCGCACAAAGGCTATCTCTATATGTCAGAATCCTATTTTCGTGACAAGACCGTATCCGTTCTGCTGAACAAGGAAGCCCTTCCAAAAAATATTGATTTACCCGGGAATTAGACCCAGGGATTTTCAATCTTTACGACAAAAAGTCTTGAAAAAACTTTGGATCCTATTCGCTCTGCTATGCCTGAGTCATTTTTCCATATCCCAGGCCAATTGGGAAGCGGGTATCCATTTTGGAGACCGGCTTGCTGCGGACCTCACAGTTCCAATAGACGCCCGTCCCCGGCTTCATCTGGCCGCATATTTTGAGAATGACTTTGCTGCGGGAGCGTATTTTGATTGGATGTTCGGGCTCAGCGAGGGACCACAGGGCCTTAAGTTCTACCCGGGAGTAGGTCCGGAGATCTATTTTGGAAACGATTTAGACCTGGGGGTGGCAGGGAACTTCGGGGTTGAATATTCATTTGATTTTCCATTGACCATCGGACTGGATTGGCGGCCGGGATTCATGATCACCGATGGGTTTCGATGGTATAACAGCAACTGGGGGATCATCGCTCGATTCCGGTTTGGGGAAGGTGTTAGGATAGTCCCAAAGTAAACCCCGACTTACAACCGAAGCTCCTCTTACCTGATAAAAACCCGCTCTGTACTGATCAGTTCCGTACCGGAGTACAAGAGCAGAAGATAAGGGCCGGGAACAAGCTTGGCCACTTCAATCGGCACTCCACTTCTCAGATCCTGCTCATGGGCGATCACGCCATTCGAATCCAGAAAGACCATCTTGGATATGGTTCCGTCCGTCCCGATCACAATGACATCATCCGATGGGTCCGGCATTTCCAGGGAATTGCTTTCCGTTCGCGAATCGGATTCAACCACTGCACGAATAAAGTAGCTTTGATTGCTTGAGGTCCAGGTGGGAATTGAGACGCTCCGCATCCATCCTCGTCCGTTGGCCTCTGCATCAGCGCCAAGTGTCAACCCCCTGTCAAGAGAGCGAAAACCGACCAAAAACTCTCCGGAAAATGGGATGGGAGGTGTAACCTGATGACGGAAAAGACCTGATTCCTTTACTTCTGCCACATATCCATAGACCGGGGTCGTCGATGGCGAAGACCCGACCCAATCGAATAGAAGTACTTCAAACTGCCCCTTCTCTCCCTCCAACACGAGGTCGAACTGAAGTTCGATGATCTTGCCATCTCCGGCAGGGCTCATTTTTACACCCAGGTATTGATCAAGATTGGCTATTCTCTGATCCGGATGATCGTCATCATAGGCCAGGAGTTCCTGGGCATTAGCCGACGAGATGAATAAGATCAGCAAGGCGGGATACCAAATATGCTTCTTCATTGCCTTCAAATTGGGTACAGGGCAATTTTCCATATTCGGAACACGGCAGAAAAGGACGAATAGCAGGTTTTAGTTTCGAATAGATCAGTTTCACCAGCAAAAATCTTCGCCGGCCGCAATTTGGAAATGAATGAAGCGCTCGGCTTTTCGGCACATTAATTGTTTTCCAGCCAATGAATCAAATTAAACTTTAGCAATGAAAAAATCTTTACCGATCGTTATGATCCTTTTTATCTCAATTTCTTTGAACGGCATGGCGCAGGAGGCCAAACTCGGAACAGGGTTTAGCGCAGGCTTCAACCTTTCCCAATACCAACGGGATTTCGGTCTTGGATTGAACCTGACCAGCCCTTTTATCGTCCATGACCATATCGCAGCCAGGGTCAGGGCAAATGTGATGTGGAATGAACATGCCGATGAACAAGGATCCAGTACCTGGACACCTTATTCAAATTTTTCGCTCGGCATCGTAGGGGTATCCGGCCAGATCAGCGACTTTATGAGGCTTTATGGTGAGGGAGGTGTCATTATGCTTAACCCTTCGAATTCCTTTTCCACGGCCGATTATGAACTGGGAGGCTATGGTCTGTTTGGGTTTGAGTTTTTCTTGCATCCCAAATCGAACTACTTCCTTGAACTGGGTGGAGTTGGCACCGGGGCTCATGCCGACAAGGTTGAAGGGTCACCGATATACTCGAATGGCTTTATGGTCAATGTCGGTTTCAGACAGTACTTCTAATTTCTCAAAAGCAGGCCAAGCCTGCTTTTTTTTTGCCCTTTACGCTTCTCTGAATTCAGCTCAACAATTATACCTCATTCCAGTACTCGTTTTTTGATTTTGTCTAATTTCAGCCTCTCTTATGACTGAAGAATTCAAAAAGCGCCAGGGCGCCAGACAACTGGGTAGGTTAAAGACCCTATTGGACATACTTTATGCCGTACTGATCATTAAGGTCCTTGATTTTCTTCCCATGGCAGAAACCATGGAATGGGCGGATAAACCCTACGGCCTGCTCAACTATTTCATTGAAGATCCGGTCATCTTATTGCGGATCTTGATCGGTGTCGCCTTGACCATCATCTCCTGGAATCAGACCAATAACCTGTTCAAATCATTGGATAGGACCGATGGCGTTCATGCGCTTTACTCCATACTTCAGATCATTTTTGTCTATCTCTTTATCTACTTTGCCCTGGCCGATCCAAACCTGGAAGGTGGGCCATCATCACCAGCGCTTCAGTGCATTTGCCTTGCCATCTCAGGTCTGATGGGAATTCTTGGCTGGAGACATGCAGGTTTGAAGGGACTTGCAGATCCGGATCTGGATAAGGTCGAGTTTGAAAGGATCACCCGGAACAACATGAAGGAACCATTAACAGCCTTTCTGAATACAGGCCTGGCATTTGTCGGGCCAACAGTATGGACCATAGGTTGGTTGGTTTGGCCCTTCATTGTGAGCTTTCTCATAAAAAGGATCAAAGGGCCAATACCGGCAAGAGAGAAATAAAAAAACCGCGGTTTCCCGCGGCTCTTCTCTGTATTCAAAACCAAAACAACATTAACCGTTAGGCATGTTGTAATAGAATTTTTCGTGTACGATCTGATCCCCCTTCCATTTTTTTACCGAGGTCTCTTCCCAGGCCATCCTGTTTCCATCAGCAAAGGTCACATCCATATATTGCTCTGACATCGTAATCCCCTCCTCTTCATTCGATGCGATAGACCTGACGCCACCATCATGCCATTCCTTGATAGAGCCTATGAATTCCTCTTCTCTCTTTCTGTTGGCGGCTTTTCCTTCCATCCTTCCGATGCGCGGTTCTTCCATCACCACATTGTCGGCATAGTACTTATCAAAAGCTCCCAGCAGGTTTCCCTCTCCTATCATTTTATGCAGATCCTTTTCTTTTTCCAGATAACTCATGAGTAATTACAGTTTTGGTTAAAAACGGAATTTAGCGCGCCCTGATTACAGAGCTATTTTCCTACTGTTAAAAAAGGGTCAACTGTCGATTCCATGACAAGAATGGGATGAACGGCTCGAAGCAGATTCCTCACATGAGCAGATCAGGTCTATCCCATTGCGAATTATTTAAGTGGTCAAGGAAATCCGGAGCCTTGATATAGCTTTGATATAGCTAAAATTGAGCCGTTGAAAATATGTTTTTTCCTCCTTCTGACCTTTTCTGCCACCCTCTATTCAAGAGCCCAGATCCACTTTAATGCCTCATCGACAAACCTTCCGATAACCCTGACCTCGGACAACAGCATGGATGTCGAATCCGCTGACCTGGACGGTGATGGCGACCTGGATCTGGTAGTCGCCATGGAGTACAGGAAGAACCGTGTCTTCTTCAATGACAATGGGATGTTTTTTGAAGATGGAGGGAAGATCCTGCCCACATCAAAGCTTTACCCCAATCCATCAGTGACAGGGGAAGACAGCGAAGACATACTGATCCGGGATTTTGATCTGGATGGTGATCCGGATATATTGTTTGCCACCGAAGATACCGACCTTCATGAGTTTCTTCTGAATGATGGCGATGGGCTGTTTAGCCTGGCGCCATTTCAGTTTCCCAAGACACTGAATTGCAATGCCATCGCTAGTCTTGACCTAAACGGAGACTCACTTCCTGATGTGATTTTTGGAAACCAGGGAAAGAATGAAACCTTTATCAATATGGGAAATGGTTCTTTTCTTCTCGATACGGTCGGCTTGATTCCCATGGAAGATGACAGTACCCAGGATCTAAAAGTCGTTGATATCGATGGTGACGGGGATCTGGACATCGTCGAAGGGATAGAGTTCGGAGGGAACAACCTTTACATCAATCATATCACAAGTTGGGAAAGGGATTCTACCAGACTACCTGCCCTGGGCGATATAGAAACCAGGAAGATAGTCCCCGCGGATGCCGACCATGACGGAGATATGGATCTCTTCCTCTGCAATGTGGGCTGGACCCCCGGCAAGAACCCCCAAAACCTGTTGCTGATCAATGATGGTGCAGGAAACTTCACTGATGAAACCTTGCAGCGGATACCGGTCTCTGTCGAAACTACTCTTGATGCAGTATTCCTGGATCTGAATTCTGATGGGTACCTGGACCTTATCACAACGTCTATCGGTGGAAGCACGAACCAGAGAGTCATGCAAAATGATCCTAACAGTCCCGGAATGTTTAGCTGGAATCAGAGCCTTCTTCCAGGTATGCCTTCAAGAAGGGGTATTACGGTTCATCCTGCCCTCTTGGACGAGGATACAATTCCGGATCTATACTTTGGAAACTCTCAGGGAAGGGACGTTCTTCTGCTCTCAGAGCAAAACGCAACCGGTCTGATCGATAATACCCAAACGGATATTACGATTTATCCAAACCCGGGTACCGGCAGGATCTGGTTTGAATCGGCAAGACTCATAGAATCCGTAGTGGTTATTGATCAATCAGGAAAAGGGGTCATCACATTGGAAAACCAGGCAAAAGAAAGACACCTGAGCCTGGAGATCAGCAATGCAGGAACGTATCAACTTTTGATCCGATTTGGGGATGGGAATTCCCTTACCCGAAAACTGATCGTCAACTAAGGGCGGTCTAATGCCGTAAGATTGCCCGATCACTCGAGCATCAGCGAGCTGAGGGAATACTCCTTTTCATCGGTTTTCGGGGTTCAGGTCGGGCCAAAAGGACATGAACCAAATTCGCAAACACTTGAACCGTTCTTAAAAAAGGCAAACATGAGGGTTTGTTCAGCTTTGACACAACAAAAAAGTCAAGAAGATGAACAAGAGTATAATGATCACAGGAGCCAACAACGGCATCGGCAAAGAAGCGGCAAGACAGTTGGCATTGAAACCCGAAACCGAAAAGATCTATCTGGCCTGCAGAAATCCTGAAAAAGCGAAAAAGGCCCAGATACAGCTGGAATCCTCAACCGGAAGAGCGATTTTTGAAATTATCATTATGGACACCTCCAAGCCCGAATCGGTTAAGAACGCTGTTAAGCTGATCAAGGAGCCCATAGATGCGCTGATCATGAACGCCGGTGGAATTGGCGGAAAGGAGCCGTCAAACCTCACCAAGGAAGGCGTCACTCAGGTATTTGCTTCAAATGTGCTGGGGCATGCTGTTCTGCTTGAAGAACTGATCAAGGCTGCCAAGCTCAAAAAGGTGGCACTTTATGCCGGATCAGAAGCCGCGAGAGGCATAGACAAAATGAAGATCGCCAAGCCGGAAATGAAAGAGTACACGGCTGAGGAATTCGACAGGGTTTTTAACGGATCCTTTTTTGGTTCGGATTTCGACCCCATGGAGGCTTATGCTTACGCCAAGTACATCGCTTCGCTTTGGATCGCTGCAGAAGCCAGAAAACACCCCGAACTGAAGCTGATCACGGTGAGCCCGGGAGGAACCAGAGGCACCGGAGCAATGGATGATGTGCCTCTTGGTATGAAGCTTTTTTACAAATATTTCGCAATGCCCATCATGCTGCCCTTGATGGGAATGGCGCATAGCCTTGAAAAGGGAACCAAACGCTTTGTTGATGCGATCGCCGATGAAAGCCTCAAAAGCGGAGTCTTCTATGGCAGCAAACAGACGACGATCACCGGACCGCTGGTCGAACAGACAGCCATGAATCCAAGTCTGGCAAATATTGCCCACCAGGATGCGGCCTACCTGGCGATCAACAGGTATTTGAATTGACGTTCTTCGGATCGATCCATTATAGAAAAAGGAATCAGTTTTTCAGGGCTTGTTTTAGAGCAGCAAGGGACCGTCCCAGGTTATCCTCTCAATATTTTTGGGAGGATTTTTTTTATTGGTTCAGGCAGGGAATGGTCAATGCGAATCGGAATGCCAATATCCGGTCCATTATTGAGGAACGAATAACGGGTTTGCCAAGAATTTTAAGGATTTTTAACCGTTCATTTAATTACCGGAAATGGTATTCAATTGAAAATAGATTTGAATTCCCGACTTATAACCTTCTTCCTTCTATCCTGGATATTCCTTGGCTGCGATAATGATGATGACGGTTTTGGTTCCTTTTCTGATTCAAAGCTTCCCAAATTATCAAGGATCTACTGGGGTACCGATTCCCGGCAATTTATTTGGAAAGGAGATTCACTGGAAGCCGAAACGCTGAGGGGCAGGATCAACAAAATCAGCTACAATAAGAAAGGAAGGATCAGGAGGTTTCGCAATTGGGACTTTGAATACGATCTGGAAGGAAGGCTTATATCCTTGCAATTACAAATCAATCCGGATACAAATAAGTACGTGAACATCTTCTATCCTGCGGAAGACTCTCTCGAAATAGAATATCGTCATCCGGGTTCCTTCCGGCCCTTTTTTGCCTTTGATCTGAATGCCAAGCTTGATGGAATGGGAAATATCATCAGGCTGTACTACCTGGCAAGAGAAGGACGGGGCTTCGAAGATTATTATGCCTTGATCAAATATGACAACGGGTCATCCTTCTTCAGTTCAATCCCACAGGAATTGAGGCTCTTTTACTTCATCCACGGAGCTTTCAATGATCCGGTGTTTTATGACATTGCCCGGAATACGAACCTTGGAAAAAACAATCCTATCGAGGTGAAGATGATAGAACCTCCCAGGCCCTGGTCGCAGAATTTATATCCGTCGAAGCGGATCTACTATCAATACACTTCAAAATCGGGTTTCGGGGAATTTCCACTGAATTCCTTTGATTCGGTCATTACGGATTTCTCGGTCCCCTACGATCCCGATCTACTGCCAGTAGATAACAGGCCCGACCATTTATATTATTATCTGGATTGAACCAGTTAAACACAAGCTTTAGGAAAGCATAAAAAAACCCCGGGCACTAACCCGGGGCTGCTTAAATCCCAAGAAAAAACCTATTCAACGATTAGTTTTTTGGTCAGTTTGCCATTGGCAGTGCCAATGGAGATCAAATATACTCCAGCATCATATCTGCTGATATCCAGATCCAACATTGAATGTCCTTTGGAGAGATCAACATCGGTTTCCATCATGGTTCTCCCCATCAGATCCACTATACTCAGCGTGTAATCCGCATCCTGTTCCAGATCTAGCCCTACGGAAACACGACCGGCAGCCGGATTTGGAAAAACATCCATTTGCACATTTTCCTGCACCGCTTGCTCGATTCCTGTTGGGAGGATCACCTGATTATAATTAAAGGCATAATGGATAATGTAACTATTGGCAGGAGTTTCATCGTCTCGCACTACTCCGCCCGGAACATCATCGGTTTGAAACACCAAATGGACCAGATTATCATTGCCGATCCTCGGGAAGGCATAAGAGAATACGTCTTCCTCTACTGGCGTGCCAAAGCCACCGCCGATCATGGCAATATCATCGGCAATATTTCTCGCAGAATCAGCTTCCCAGGTGGCTCCTCCATCTGTAGAGGCCAGAGCATAGAGATCCCTGTTGACCCTGTCCAGCCCATCGATACCAGGAGTGAGGAATATGCCCTGAAGAACCATGTCCTCGCGAACACCGGACCAGGTCAGGACCACCGTTCCGTCATCGGCATGAGAAATGCTGACATAGCAGAGCGGATTATGATTATAATATCTGGCGATAGAATCAAAATCGGTTGGTGTTGAATTGATCCCATCACCGTTCTCATCGACAAAATCAAGAATGATATACTCATCATTGATCAGAGTATCATTCAGGCAGATATCAAAAGGCTTGTCTTCGTTCCAATACACGATTCCCGAAACGAAGGGATAGAATGTTGTTCCTCCTCCAATAGTACCCGGATCAGAACCTGAGGCTCCCAAACCTCCCGCTATATGAACCTTCTCGTCCTTGTCAATGGCGATGCTGTAGCCATCGTCCACACCCAGGTGAAGGTAAGTTCCGGTAGATTGAACATCGGCGCAGGCTGTGTCAAAAATAAAAACACGATTATGTGTCCAGGTATCTCCTCTATCGGTAGATTTCCAAAAATGCGTATGCTGTCTCCTTCCTCCCGTCACTATGGCCACGGTATTTCCTCTGGCATCGATCGCAAAGCCATCACCGGCTGCTATGCCTTGTCCGCCATCGTTATAAAAATTGGCCGAATCCATGTTCGGAAGCGCCACGTCGGTGAGGTCCCATGACTGGCCATTATCGGGAGAACGGCTATAAAGAAAGCACTCTGTGCCATCAGGAGTCACACCTTCCGAGATGTGGTGGATGGTGTCTCCCCAAGCCGCGGTATTTGCAAATGTGGTCCCCGAAACACCCAATCCATCCAGATTGGTATGCGTCCATTGACCTGTACCAGCTATTGGCCTATAGTGAAGCGCCTGGGTTGTATGGGAGAAAATAATGTCCTCAGGACCCTGAGAGGCAGCAAGTGAAGGCCATCCTCTACGAGTTCCTCCACCGGTGGTATCCATTCCGCTCCATTGGCCTGTGGAAGCATTGTAAAAATTATACCCCACTCTTCGATTATTAAAAGCCGGCGCATCGGCAATCTCGCCATGGGTCCATACCACAGTCACATTTCCATCAGGATCACTGACCACACGACGGTTCATGGTACCATTGGTCTGGTAATCATAGCAGGTGGCCCCCACCTCAACACCATATGAATTTGTGGCGCGGTTGCCATGGCTATTTCCCGTGGCTACGATCGATGGCTTCTGGTAAATGAAATTCTTCTCCAGGTACCGGTCAAATTCAATTTCCTTCTCAGCCTTTAACTGCTTTTGATTGATCCGGTATTGTGCGTAAACACCCGTGCTCAATAGGGTCAGGATCAGAATAAGGTATGCGTTTTTCATTTGTTGATTTTATAGTTTAAAAGTGAAAACCTCTTTAAGCAATTGTAGCAAAAAACCAAGCCGAATCGGCTACCGCTAATGGAAAATCAATCCCATATTTGATGAACGGTATCCGAAAAAAGGAAGGTCCGGACCGGCTCACATCAAACCCGAAGGTCGTTTGACAAATTCATAATATCTGATCTCGGATCTATCCAAATTCCTGAGATGGGACTTGGGTTTCAAAATTCAGAATCGCCAGGCTCTGCGAGCATATCCGGGCAAGATTCAGGATATGATCCGCAATCCTTAACTTTATGGTACATGATCTATCCTTGATGAAATGAAAACTACCTTAAGCCTCCTGATCCTTTCATGCTTTGCCCAAATCACCTTGGGTCAAAAACACACAAACATCCTAGGTGGAGAACTGGGAGCCGGTTTTTCCAATATCGGGAACTCCCCTTCCGAGTTGACTCCGGGATTTCGCATCGGCCCTTATTACGACCACTTTTTCGATCCGGATTATGGAATAGGAACAGGTCTGATCTTCACACGTCAAGGCTCAATTCAATATGATGCTTTCGACCGAACCACGGGGAAAAGCATACCTGAGTATGAATTCTTTGACTGTTTGGAGATCCCGCTTAATGTCTATCTAAGAGTAACCCATGGTGTTCAAAGCAAGGCAAATGGTTTTCTATTTGTGGGATATTCCTTTGGTATCTTAATGAGCAATTGGACTTCATACAGCCCCGAATTCCTATTTCCGGGCATCCCACCATCCAATGATGAACTGAACATAAAGCAGCATTCCCTGAGACTAGGTTTCAGGATCGACCATTATCTCAAGAAGAGCAAAATCATTTCCTGGGGTGCGTTCGTCAACGCTACGGGATTCTCCAATCCTGAGTACAGGGGCTTTGCCATGGGCATCACCAACTACAATGCATATATCAGATTCGGAACCGAGATCTGCCGATAACCTGGCTCTTTGAACAAAAGGATTCAGCCTGCAGGAATGGATCTAATTCCTGAGCTTGCCACTGAAGAGGCTGGCCTTGGAATCGAAAGGATTTCCCGAACTGCGTCTGAAACTCACGATCTGCCCTACATGCCAGGCAGCATCTTCAATGGGGCCATTGATCATATTCCAAAATGGATATTCCGTGGTTTTACCGTTACGCTGGAAAATCGCATTGTGTGCATTAAGATCAGCCTCAGGATTATTTCTGAAGATCATGGATGCCTCTTTGAAATTGCGCAATGTCCTCTCCCTCAAATCGGAAAACTCATAACCTTCACCATCATCATAATTGTTCGGGATATTCCTGGCAGCCGATAAAATGGTCTGTGAAAGTCCGTAAATATGATCCAGGGTTTCCCTGCTGGTTCTGGCTTCCGCAGAGGGTCTGTAATCCAGATCTTCAGGCCTGAGTCCCTCTGTGGCCCAATAATATCTAAACCCCACACCTTCGATCATGCGGCAAACCACGGTCGAGGCTGTAAATTCTTCAGGCGCTTTCGGGATCTCCTTTAATGGCAATTCTTCATTCATTTGAGCAAAAGATTTAGAAGCGAAAAATAGAAGTACTCCTAAGAATAGGGTCCTTAAGCTAGATTTCATTTGGATAGGTTTTTTGATTTCAGGGCAAATTACTTAAACAAAATGGCTAATTTTATTAAAGAGAAAACCTTTGCATGAAAACCTTATTGGCCACTGTTTTCCTTTCATTGGCGTTATCAGCACTTAGCGAAGCCCAGCACAATCCTCCCTATTGGTGTGAATATTCCTGCGATTTTACAGACAGATGCGATACGGCAATCAATAAATGTATTTTGAAACGACTGAATCTCTCCGTGGATTCGCAAAGCATTTGGGAAGTCGATAAGCCGTCAACAAAATACTTCAGAACCAGATTTGGAACGACGGTCGGGTTAATTACCGATGGTCAAAATCCATACCCCGTTAACTCCCATTCCTATTTTGATATGGTATTCCTGCCTTCCGGAGGAACCTATCTGGAATTAACACATGCTTACAATACCGAATCAGATCGCGACGGACTATATATTACCCGTTCTATGGATGGAGGCCAGACGTGGACTAATATCTGGAAAGACGAAATGCTCGACCACCGGATCTCCTGGGTTCGCTTTGAAAACATGTATGACTCCACCAACCGATTATATAATGGAGAATATGGGTTTTCAGGAAAGACACGTAACTGGGAAAGGTTGGTACTCTATTGGCAATGGGCCGTTCCCGTCGCTCCGGCAGGAGATACACTTCAGCCTCCTGCGGATTCGCTGATACTGCGATTCAATTTTATCAGTGACAGCGTGAATTCAGGTCATGATGGCTGGATGATCAAGGAATTCTTTGTTGGGGACCCAAATGTCGGAACCGGTCTACTCGAATCCGGAAAAGGGTCCGCTATTATGGTACAGCCAAACCCAAGCAAAGGGTCTTCTATTTTGAGATTCGCAAATCCTCAGAACCAATTGGCTGTGATTCAGATCTTCAATTCACTGGGAAGCATGGTCCATGAGCGGAGAACCAGGGATTCATCGTATCTACTCAACCTTGAAGGCAATTATCCGGGGATTTATCAGGTCCGAATCAGGCTCGAAGATCATTCCACCCAAACAGGTAGCATCCTCTTTTCAAAATAGCAGTCCAACTTCTTCATTTTTGAAAATGCCTAGCATATTTGCTGGGAAAAAGTAGTCTATGTACACCCGCCCCCTTCGATCCATTCCCAAACTGATCTTCAACCTGAAATGGCATCTGATGATCTACCTGGCCTATCTTCTCGGCATTTATTTCGCATATGAATACCTGGGACATGAACAGCTCGATATTTCAATGGCTATTGCTACCGTCATCGGCTTCTCCGTTGCACTCTTGCTCGCCTTCAGAACGGCCGCCAGCTATGACCGCTGGTGGGAAGCCCGCAAAGTTTGGGGAGCCATCGTCAACGATAGCCGAACAATGACCAGACAATTGATCGGTTTTACTACCGGAAAAGAGATCATAGCCGAGGTCAAGCAAATGGCTTTTTATCAAATTGCCTGGTGTCGTGCTCTAAGTCAGGCGCTGAGATTGCTCGACCCCTGTGAAGGATTGGAAGATTGCTTGACCAAGGATGAACTGGAACATCTGAAAAAGAAATCAAATGTTCACAATGAGATCCTGAAATTGATGGAATCCAAACTTGCCGAGATCAGATCCAAAGACCTGATCGACCAATATCAGTTTGTGGCGATCGATGATACACTCAAAAGGCAATGCGATGCAATGGGAATGTGTGAGCGCATTAAGAATACTGTTTTCCCAGTCCAGTATCGTGATTACACAACCAAGGGGATCATGATCTTCACATTGATGCTCCCCTACGGGATGTTGTTCTCCACAGGTCCCTTTATGATCCTGATCTGCATGGTTGTATTCTTCTTTTTCTACATGATCGAGGATATCGCACATTATCTCCAGGACCCTTTCAGAAACAAGCCCTCGGATATCCCCATGTCTGCCATTTCCAGAACCATTGAGATCAACCTTAAAGAGATGATCAACGAAAAAAGTCCCCAGCCATTGAAGCCCGATGCTGACGGTATATTGATGTGATCAATATTGGATCAAGACATTTTCAAACTCCTAAAGCCATTTTTATCTTCAAAACATGTCTTGTCCAAGGTGAAAATCGGGGAAATGCCGGAATGCATAAACATAATTCCCAATTCCTCATTTGACTTGGCTATTTTTGTGCCATGAAGAAACTAATACTCTTTGCGCTATTCCTGCCTTTTGCTTCTTTTGCTCAGCCTCAGAATATATTTGGAGGCAAACCCCAGTATGATATTCTGGTAAGACAATTCCCGGATACCTTTGGAACTTTCCGGATCGAGCTGTACCCGGCAGTAGCACCGCTTCATACCCAAAATTTTGATACTCTGGCCAAGCAGGGCTTTTACGATTCACTCGCCTTTCACCGTGTGGTCTCAAATTTTGTGATCCAGGGTGGCGATCCAAATTCAAAAACAGGACCTCCGAGTACCTGGGGCCAGGGGGCACCATGGCAACAAACCGTACCTGCGGAATTTAGTCCTCTAAACCATGGAAGAGAGACCATCGGAGCTGCCAGAAGTGCAAACATAAACTCAGCCACCTCCCAGTTCTACGTCAACGTTGCCAATAATTCCAACCTCAATGGAAACTACACACTTTATGGCAGGGTCATCGATGGGATGAATGTTGTTGATTCGGTGGAAGCTGTTCCTGTAGATGCCAATGACAGGCCGATCGACAAGGTCGATATGTTTATGAGCTATGTGGGCATCGACAGTACCATGCCTGCACAGGCACCAGCCCTCAACAATCCGGCAGATGGTGCTACGGGTATTTTAAGCAGCCAGGCCTTCAGTTGGAGCGACCCTGGAACCGGTGATTTTATTTTATATACCATACAGTTTTCCCAGGATTCCACCTTCAGCACGGGCGTTTTTGAAAAACATGTTCTGCCTACCTCCTTGAGTTATTCTCCCGGCGAATCCATTCAACAGGGCTTCGTGACCTATTATTGGAGGGTTCAGGCGAACAACGGGGGCAACCGACTTTCTTCGGAGGTGAGAAGTTTTACCACATGGGTTGAAGCTCCAACATTGATGGCACCCGCGGATGGTTCCACCGATCAATTCAGAAATCCAACGATGGAATGGAACTCCGTAGTCAATGCGGATGAATATAACCTTGTGATCTCCACACTGCCCGCGCTTCAAACACCGGCCTTCATCGTATTGGATACCACGGTTTCTTCGACTTCATTCATCACCCCGGTATTGGAGGAAAACAAACAATATTATTGGGGAGTCAGGTCTGTCAATTCCGGATTACCGGGCGACTTCTCCCCTATTTGGGATTTTAGAACCGGTTCAACGATCACTGGTCTGGAGGGACTCAATCGATCCGAATTCTTCATCCATCCAAACCCTAGTACGGGCCTCATCAAGGTTCAGGGTCAAGGAGAAATGAATATTACGGTCCTTAATATTCTTGGGATCAAGCTGCTGGAGGAAAGATCGGTCTACAACTCAGTGGATTTTGATCTCAGAAAATATGGCGAAGGGATCTATTTGATCAGAATAAGCTCGAATGGAAGGGATTCAACACATAAGGTCTTGATTCGTGAATAAATGAGCTCTGATCCCCTTTATGAATTGTAAATAATAGTTTCAGACGGAAAATTTGAAAAGACTAGTACTTATACCTCTGCTATTGCTGATCTGTTCACCATCGTTTTCACAAATGAAACTAGGTGTTTTCGGTGGATGGGAGCAATCAAATTTCTCCGGAGAGAAACCGGATGAAGTCGATTTTGAATTCAAAAGCGGCTATAATGTCGGGATCAGATTTGATATTCCCCTGACCGAGCAAGTGGATCTGAGCTTTCAACCGGGATACCTCGAAAATGGAGCTATAGTTGTAGAAGAGTATGAGTATCAAACCCCTTGGTTTCTTCCAAATCCGGTCTTTGAGCAGGAATACCCGGTAACCACGGGTTTTATTAATCTTCCTATCCTGACCTATATTGATATGACCACCAGATTCTATGCGCTTGCAGGATTGAACCTGTCCTACCTCATGTTCGCAGAGGCCGAAGTGGATGGTGTCACACATGATATCAAGGAATACCTGAATGAATTTCAATACGGACTGCTTTTTGGGTTCGGCTATGCCCAGCCTATTAAGAATACAAGCTTGAATTTCGAGCTTTCCTATGGTCAGGGAATTTCGCGTATGACCAAGGATGAGGCCATCAATGGAGAAGAACCACCAAGGCTAAGAACCAGCCGCATTAGATTGACAGTATTTTTTATGGTTCCAATTGGAGGTAAGAAATGATGGCCAGGCTTAGCATTCTTTTTTCCCTCTTCCTGCTCCTCTGCTTTCAGGGACGAGCCCAGGACTCAATTCGATTTGAATCCAACGTTCCCCACCTGAACGGACATTATTTTGTTTCAAATGCCCTGACCCTTGGAGCTTTTACCAATACCGCCTTTTCTCAAAACCTGGGGATCGGGGTTTCGACTCCAATTGCCGTTCCCACCTTGACACTTGGGGATCTTGAGGTCGAGCTCCCTTCAGGGCAGCTTCTATATGCTCAACTCACATTTGATTACTCCCAAAGAATTCAGGATTGGGTCTCTTTCTATATCAATATTGGGGGGGCGGGACGTTTCGGCACGAACCCCAGTAGCCTGCTCACTCAAGGACTAAATACGGCAATAGGCACCAGAATGGGCTGGAAGATCAGAATTATCGAGAAGCAAAAACATTTTTTGAGCGGATCTATAGGGATCAGTAATGTTGATGCCGGTTTTGTCAATGTGCTCGGATTCGTTCAGGATGTATTGGACAGTGCTGATAGTCCTGCCTTGGTTCAGGATGTTTCTGTCCTCCAGGGAAATTTGGGTTTACAATATGCCTATGCGATAAGTCCGGTCTTCGGCATTCAATCCTCCGGAAAGCTTAGCTATGGAGATTCTTTCGAAGAAGGAAAATCGGCCTTTGAGTATGGAATTGCTTTGGCGCTGGATGCCAATCTTTATCCCCGAACCAATATTCCGGTAGGCATAAGCCTTGGTTTGGCCTATGCGAGTCTGCCCGAGTTCAGCGTGACGGCGGAAGGGAACAGCTTCTTCTTTAGCTCAAAACTCGCCTATACGGCCGCCGAACATCTGCTTTTTGGCCTCGATTTTACCACCTATCAAACCGAGCTTGGAATTGCCAGAGATGCCACAAAATTTAGCTCGGAAACCAGGGTAAGCAGTTTCACGCTGAATATGACCTATTATTTTAATTAGGAATTTCCGCGGATTCCACAAGTGAAACCCGGGACTTTCATGGTCCTGAGCACGGGATTTGAACCTCCTATAAATCACTGGTTATTAAAGATTTTGCTGGCGTGATCCGCCAAAAAAAAAGATGGAAAAGCTGTTCCTTTCTTCGAGGTATTCTTATCTTTTTGATCCGAAATACATAAAATGAGAACATGGCTACTACTCTACCTTTCATTTTTCATTTGTATCTCTCAGGTCAAATCACAGTCCTTCGTTTTTGAAACCAAAAACCTTCGAACACTATTAAACCACAAGGGAGACCTGTTTTTCGACCCCGTGACCTTTGTCCCGGGATTTGAGATTCCCAAAAACTCAGGTAAGCATTCAATTTATGCCGGGCAGATCTGGATAGGAGGCTCGGATCTGGCAACAGGAAAGACCCTATCTTCAGGCCAGACATACCGACAAACCGTGGAGAGCTGGTTTGGGGGACCGATATCGCAGATCTACACGGGTTTTTACGATTCGGTTTTTCATGCAACCAAGGCACAGGTCACCAACCATCTGGCCAATTATACCAACCCGGGTTATATACCGCCGACAAACTTCTCGTTTTGGCCTGCAAAGGGAATAGTCCCCAATGGAGAACCCACCAACATGGCCCCGTTCAAGGATCTCAATGGAGACGGAGAGTACTCCCCTTTTGATGGTGATCACCCCAAGGTCATTGGAAATTCAAGCGCCTATGTCATTTTCAATGATGCAAGGGATTCGATTCCTCCGCAGGGGAACCCATGTTGCATGGGCATTGATGTCAACAGCTATATCTATGATCTCAGCTATGTCGATCCAAGCCTGGAAAATACCCTTTTCATGAATTATAAGTTGATCAACAGATCAAACCGTACTTATGAGGATGTGTTTTTTGGTATTTGGCTTGATCCGGACCTTGGTGACTGGAATGATGATTACATAGGCTGTGATACCTCCTCCAACATTTTTTTTGTCTATAACGGAGACAATGACGATGACCTTCCCAATGGTTACGGTATCAATCCCCCGGCTCAGGGAATCGTGTTCCTAAGCGATCCGTTATACTCTTTTATGGCCTACCAAGGCACCCCGGATTCAGTGGATGGAAGTCCGGTGACTGAAGAAGATTTTTACAATTATCTATCAGCCAGATGGAGAGATGGATCTCATCTCACCTATGGAGCGGACGGGCTTGATACCACCAACCCGGAGACAAATTTCCTCTACAGTGGACATGGCTGGACGGAAGAAGGCGAGGGTAATCTGGCCGGTGACCGCAGGATGGTGGGAAGCGTTGGTCCATTTACATTAAGTCCGGGTGATTCGGTATGCCTGGATGCAGCCATGCTCTTTTTCTGGGATAACAGTGTCAACAATTTTCAAAACCGGGATTCTCTGATCAACCATGCAAAAAGCATCCGGGCATTCTATGATGAAAACAGCATGAGTTGTTTTAATCCATTTCCCAGTTTGGCTTCTATAGCAACAGACAAGACAAATTTTCGCTTTGATGTTTACCCTAACCCAAGCCATGAGAAAGCAATAGTTCATCTTAAGGAACCGACCTCCGATGAGGTTGAAATCCTGATCTATGATGAAATGGGCAGGCAATACCTGAAACTCAAGGGCGCCGATCTGGGACCAAAGGTTGAATTGAATTTAGGTGATCTTCCGAGCGGACTTTATTTTATTCAGCTAAGCAGCTCTCTCGGCGTAGAAACAAAGAAGCTTATTATCGAATAGACTCGCCTACACGGAGGTCAATGGGCTGCAATCCAAGAAGGTCTTTCTCGAGACCCTTTAACCTGATTTTGTAAGCTGCGTGTGGTATAAATGGCTCAGAAAATCGATGTTTCTTCCAAATGCTAATCCGAATGTCCGATTATTGCAGCATGAGTAGATCATCGCTTTTTGTTGTTTTCCTCCTGCTTCTGGGTACGCATTTATTCGCTCAAAGGGAAAAGTCCCGATTGATTGAATTTTGGGAGCCCGGATGGAAAAACGGTTTCTTCAATACAAATACCTATGATGCCAATGGGTATCTGACCGAGGCGCTTACCGAGAATTGGACTTCCGGAAATCAGTGGTCTTTCTTCAATAAATACGATTACACGAACAATTCCTTCGGAAACCCCACCCTGCACATCTACAAGACCTGGGGAAGTGGTTGGGAAAACGATGGACGAGGAACTTATACCTATAATTCCGCACAGCAACTGACAACATTGATCCGCGAGTTTTGGAATGGAAGTTCATGGACCAATTCCCTGAAAACAAGCTATTCCTATGATGGGAACGGGCATAAAACCCAGCAAATGGAAGAGACATGGAATGGATCCTGGGAAAACTCTTTTCGCCTTATCCATACCAATAACAATGACGGGAATCCTCTGACGTCCACCGGTCAGACATGGTTCAACAATTCATGGGATGATTTCTTTCGGCGGACCTACACCTATAACGCAAATCAACAGGTCCTGACCATGCTCTATGAAACCACGCAAAATGGCCCTTGGGTAAGTTCTTACAAAGCTGACTACACTTATGATGGGAATGGTCATTTGGTCGAATACCTTGAGGAATCATGGAATGGAGGCAGTTGGATACCAAGCTACAGGATCGATTACACGAATAATCCCGATGGAACAGTTCAACAGTATACCTCCTGGATATTTGATCTGGGCACATGGGAAGAAGCACAAAGACATACTTTTGAGTATTTCCCTAATGCACTGAACCAAATTTCCCGACTTGATATCTCCATCTATCCCAATCCCGTGGCTGATAAGCTGATGATCAGCGGAAACAAGGGAAAGGGTGCCAGCCTAATGCTCTCCGACCAAAACGGTCGGATACTGCTTGAATCATATCTTATTCAGGACAGATCCTCGATAGACCTCGGGCATTTGAAACCCGGACTTTATCATGTATTCCTGGAGATGGATGGAAACAGGGCATATCACCCGATTGTCAAGAAGTAGCTGAAAAACCCCATAAAACCATTTCATTTCTCTCTGGTTCATGAGTTATGGAAAGAGATCTGTTTACGGTTTTTTGGGTAACCCTGCTCCTCTTCTTCTATGCCTTAATGCCGCGTTTGGGTTTCGGTTATGATGCTCTGTTCATCATGTTCCTTTTTATGAATGTAGCTGTGATCCACATGGTTTATTCCGTATTGAAATATGGCAGGGATAGCGGAAAGAGGTTTTCTAATGGCTATTGGTATGCTGATAGAGAAAAAAGCAAGGAGAATCCGGGAAGCACAGGATCGGAGTAGCCCAATTCTTCTTCCTTTATGATCATTGATAGCCAAAAGAAGATCAGGATATTGTTCTTTGATTAGGGTGAAACAGTTAAATTAGACTATTCACCAATGGCCCTATCCCATGAAGACCAAGTTGAAATTTTCTCTGGCCTGCTTCTTTTTCATCTCCCTTTCATTCTCTAACCCCCTGTATTCGCAACAGGATTCCACTTCAGACGAGCAACTAGTGGTGAAAGAAAGCCACCTGAATGAGATCATAGTAGAGGATAAAACCCTTCAGGAACTGCATCCGGAACTGGAAGAATCGGATTATGTACAGATAGGATCTATCGATGTCGAGGAAGTGATTGTTCCGGTTGAAGAGACACAGACAGTGGTTTCGTACAACAAAAAGGGAGAAGCCGAGGCGGCCTTCCAGGTGATCCATGACCCTGAAACCCATGAGATCAGACAGATCGTCTTCATGGATAAAAACCACAGGGATATTTATGATGTTCAGGCTGGAATGTCCGGTGAGGAGGTGAAGAAGCTTCGAAAGGAGCTAAAACACATGGAGCATCATGGTAAGATCTTTCTTTATGATGAGAACTCAAACCTGATGTATCTCATGGATGCAAAGGACTTTGAGGGCGATGAGATCAAAGTGGAAGATGTCGAGAGTATGGAGGTAGAGGCAATTATCTGGAAAGACAAGAAGCATCACAAACAGGATTAGAAGCGTGAAACCGGCGGTTCTTTTTTGATCTTTAGATTTTGGCTATGATCCCCCAGTACCTGAGCAGAACGTTTTCAGCCCTGGCCTTCCTGATCGTTTCCCTGCTTTTCGGACATTATTCTTTTGGCCAGCAACAGGAGAAGGAGCTTAGACATCACCAGGTCTACTTTATCATCGGGCATATCCATATCCCAAATAGTGAGTTGGAATCGGATGGATCTGAGATCTTACTGATCCCGGGTTGGGGTTTCGGTTATGAATACCATTTCACCAGAAAGGTGGGACTGGGATTGAAGGCGGAGATGGAGGTATCCAACTATGCTCTCCGAACCGATGAGCAAACGACAATTATCCGGGAAAACCCCATGGGAGTTATTCTTGCCTTCCTTTACAAGCCCTGGAAAGAGTTGGAGATCTTTGCTGGCCCAGGCGTAGAGTATGATGAAAATGAAACACTGAGGATCTTTAGAATAGGTGCTTCTTACGAACTGGAAATCTCCAACAACTGGGTGGCTATTCCTGAAATTGCATTTGTTCAGAAGGAGATCCATACCTCGGGCTTTTTCTTTGGGTTTGGTATGGGCAAAAACTTCTAGAAGCTTTGCTTCTTCTTTTTCTTGGCGGAATGCTTGAGTTCCTTGTGCTCCACCCTTTGCTGGTGTTTTTTCTCTTTGTCCTTTTTATTTCCACCCATCAGGCCCTTAACAGTCTTTGAAGGAAGAATATCCATCATTCCATCCTTAAATACGACCCACATAAAGTTGAAAGGCCCTCTGTATATGTTTCTTTCGCTTTCGTAAGCAGCGATGTAAAAGTCCTTCTCACCCCGATGATTGCTATTTCGAATCGCATAATTGGCAAGGTTGCTTAAAACTCCCCTCCTTTTGGTCTTATCGTGATGCGCTTCTTTCAGAATAACTACTTCCAGATCGGTAAAATCCATTTCCATGGTATTCGCTGAACCGGTCCTTGTGGCATTCATGGTCATTACTATATTGTTGATCATTCCGGATTTCAGCTCTATACCGGTCATGGCCACAATGGTTTCATTCAGTTTTGTGACATCAAGGGTATCCATACTTCCTTCGATCCAAAAGGCATCCCGGCCATAGGGTACGGAAAGCCTGACCTTCATCTTAGCAAGTCCGTTCAATTGGGTCTGAATATCCGCTTCGAAGCGTTTGATCTTCTTTTGGGTCTCCTCATGTGTGGTGATATTGTAAATAGAACCGTAGAATTCTTCAAAAGTGATCACTCCAGGCTCTTCTTTTCCCAAGGGAACCTCCGCATATGATATCCTGGAATTCCTGATCTGCACCGTATCCAGATCAAGACCGATCGGAATTAATTCCACCATCTTCTCGAACATAGGTTTCTCCTGATCGGGTGGCCTTTCATAATTCTTATCGCGATGATCGCTCAGATTGATCCCATCCAGCAGCAGGTGGTTTGCCCTGATGTCTATATCTCCATAGAGACTGCTGTTCGCTTCCATGCCCTTTATGGAAAGCTCCCTCACCTCTACTTCCATGATGTCGACCTGCTGTCCAAGCATCCTGTTGATCTCCTCAGCGGGTTTGTTGTACTTCAAAGCAATATCATGGATTGATATCCTGGAATCCTTGCTGCTGTAAGACATTGCCCCAGCGGTAAGTTCAAGGTCAGGATTTATGCTATAGGTGGCTCCACCTATGGCAGAAGAAAAAGAAGAAACCTTGAAGGGAATTGGGTATTTCCATTGAATTGAATCGGTTTCGATTCCATTTGCCTCAAAATTGATCCCTTCTGAGTAAGCGATTCTATGCTGATCTCTAAAGACCTCGATAGAGCCACCGTTGAGCCTGAAGCTCTCGATTCCACCCCTTGAGAGTATATCACCAAATAGATTCTGAATGGACCGACCGGTCTCTTTCTTTTCCTTTTTGGCTGTATCCTGTGAAATGGATATGACAAACTGAGGGTTTTGAAATTCCAGAGTTCCTATATCCACCGTGCGATTCAGGAAGAGCTCTTTCCATTTGACATCCAGCAATTGGGCAAAGGCCACCTTACCATTGATCACAACCCCCGCTTCCTCTTTGAGTGGTTCGATCTGTACCCTTTTCAAGCTAATGCCTTTAAGAGCGAAATGAAGATCTGCGCTTTCATAGGAAATATGATAGTCCCTGTTTTCCCCTTTGTTGATCAGATCAGAGAGGTTTTTTTCAAGCCATATCTCCCCGCCAATGAGCAACCCGGCAAGAAGAGCAAATAGCAGCAGGAGGAAAATCAAAAACTTCTTCAACGGATAGGATTTGGAAAGGCTAAGATGACCTTAATTCAGGGTTTAGCCAAGTGTCTCTTTTCCTGTCAGCACTCAACTGAGTACTATCCCGCCGGGCTCATTGATGATGCGTAACCCTGAATGGTGCAAAAACAAAAACCCCTCAAAATGTCCATTGGACCTTCTGAGGGGTTATATAATGCTATTTAGTTGGTTCTACTCGATGGTAATCTTTTTAACCACCTGACCTGATTCGGCATAACCTTTAAAGAAGTAGATGCCAGGTGCCTGATCTCCAAGATTGAGTTCTTCACCAAAATTCGCGTCAATCCTTCCTAAGGCAACCTCGTTTCCTTTTGAATCAACGATGATGAACACCATATCCTCATTGTTGTTATTCTCAAGAGTGATGTATCCATTGCTCGGGTTAGGATAAAGCAGGGTTTTCGCTTCCAGCACATTGCTTAAACCGGCCACATTGATAGCAACATCTTCACAATAGGTATCTGAACCATTTACGTTTGTCGCGGTCAGGCAGACATTGTAGATGCCGGGCCCCGGAAATGAGTGGTTCGGATTCTCCATACTTGATGTTGTACCATCACCGAAATCCCATTGGTACGTATTCGGGAAGATAGGATTGTTCGTAGATGTATTGGTAAACAATCCTAGGTTGGCAACATTGCTATAAGTATAACTTGATACCGGAGCTATAGCTGCATGAACCGTCAGAGTGGCATCAATTGTATCGTTACAAGAAATATCATCGACCACGGTGCCCCCATTGAATTCATCGATCCATATTTTGATGTTGTAGGTCCCGGGCCCGCTATGCGTAAAGTCTCCAAAATTCACATGAATGGAATCTCCAAGGCCCAAATTCAAACCGCTGTAGGATCTGGTGATCACCGGACCATTGTCCAACTGATAGTTCACATCCGCGGAGGTCACCAGGGAATCCTGCCAGTTCTGGAGAACAGCGGTGATCTCTACAGAAGGAGTACTTTCCGAAATATCAACTGGGGTTAAAAGCTCAGCAAGTGACAGATCAACTTTGGTTGGGCTCACGGCATAAGCTGCCTGCAATATCTGGCGGTTGGGTCTTTGAACCCATACGACAACTCCAAGATCAAAGAATTCTTCTACAGAATGTTCATTGGCATGAATGATCGGGTCCGTAGCGTTATTTGGGAGTCTGTAATCACCCTGGAAGGTATAGGAAAGACTGAAGTTCGAAGTATCACCATTCGTGATCGCCCCTATAGTAGTTCCGTTTGCATTGGGAAGCATTTTTTTCATCACATTGGCAAAGCTTGTCTCGCCATTGGACTTCATGTTCGCGCCGGTTTCATACTCAATGATCGCAGCATGAAGAACATTTGCACCGGAGTAGTCTTGATGAGCGATCATCTGCACATCGATATCAACGGTCCTACATGAAACTACATAATCTACATCAAGCTCGATATAGGCAGGAACATTATAGGCCGCGTCTCGCATGGCTGCGGTATAAGAGTTGGAATTGATCCCTGCACCTCCGTCGACATGCAGCGCCGGAACACTATTCACGCCATAGACGTTCCTCCTGTTATTTCCCTCACTGGTGTAATACGGATCACCGGTGCCGGGCCAGCTCATCTGATACCTCAGAACAATTTGCTTTTCCGGAGCGCTGGCATAAATGCCATCCAGGTTTGCATTTCCGGGTGCACAAGGACCGCAAGTAGAACTGGTGAATCCTTCATGCAGTGGAATTCTTTGCACCTGAGCGAAGCTTAGACTAGTAAAAAACAAAAGGCCAACTAGAAAGTATAATTTTCTCATGTATTGGGATTTTAGTGTGGCAAAGATCCGGTTGTTCTGAGATTGAACCGAACCGTCCAAATAATTTTTTCCAAAGATAAAGGTCAAACTCAATTTCTGACCGAATCGCCGGCCTTTTTTTGTCGCCCAGATTACCGTAACCTACTCAATAATAAGCGCTTTTGTTTTCTATTTGCAGGGAAATAAAATCTTTGTCTTCAGCTCATTCTCAGGTACCTCACCCGGCATATTCTGATAAGTTTCAAAGGGATGGATACCCTTTCTCGCTTTGAAAGCCTTAGATCGATGCATGGAGTACTGGGCGCTCCAGGGGTTTCCAAGATGACGGTATGAACCAGTATGTGCCACTACATTTACCTTGGTTTTAGGGATCTTGCCGATCACAAATCCTTCGGGAACAGATTCTGGAATTTCCTTTACCGGCCAACCCGAAGTGTAAACGACATTGCCATTCGCAAAATCATATTTATGATAGATGCTGAAGGGTTCTCCTGCTACATTCTCCTTATGATCTTCCGCCCATTTATTGAGTTTTTCGAAATCATTGGACATATCCATACCAACGTTTTCAGTGGTAGTGGCCCTCTTTATGGCAACATAATCGCAACCGTTGAATTCCTGAAAGCCTTCAAATGAAAGCCTGGAGTGAACCTCTCCATCCTCCATCAGGTCCTTAAGCAGCAGCAATCCGCGACCAAAATCAGCACGGATCAAACCCTGCATCATTTTCTTCATCCAGAAAAGAAAGAAAGGCAGGCTACCATCCATGATCCAATTTACATGGGTCTTTCCCTCCTGTTCCTTTAACTCCAGCCGAACCTTGGCTTTGGATTTCCAGGGTTTTAAGAAGATCAGGTCGTAATCAATTGACTGGCCAGCATCCTCTTTCAGGATTTTCATTTCTCCGCTACCTATACGATCTCCCTCCCAGGAGTAGGATCTGGCATCAGCCGCCACTTTCACTTTGGCTTCCGGTTCAAGAATCATCCAGGGAGACCATTCCTGCCACCTGCTCATGTCTTTCAACGTTGCTAAAACCTTATCTTTTTGGGAGTCGATCAAGACAGAATTCTCAACATGCATTTTTGCCATAGCCGTAGGTTTTTATTAGATATCTCAAGTTATATTTTATTTTTTCCATTTTCAAAATGGAAAAATCCCCTGAAGTCAGAAGTGATTTTGATTTAACCCGCCCCTTGAGAAGCGGTGGCACTTACCCGAATCGAACCCTGATGAGGATCCGAAAGACTGACCTTAAACTCTGTACCCTTGCCGGGAATTGATCCTGCGGTGATCTCGCCTCCCAATTTGGCTACGGCTTCTTTGACAATATACAGACCCAAACCGGAGCCAGTGGATTTTTCGGATGCCCTGAAGAACATTTCAAATATTTTGTTCAAGTGCTCTTTTTTGATGCCGAGTCCATTATCCTCCACCCAAAAACTGGTATGACCATTTTCTGCCCTGGCTCCGATCGAGATATAACTCTCTTTCTGATCATAGTTGTGGTACTTCACCGAATTGTTGATCAGGTTATTCAAAATGATGTAGAGCTTTCTTTTATCGGTCCTGAGTCTTAGGTCTGCTGGAATATCTGTTCGGATCCGGATCTCATTAAAGCCCTTAATAAAGTTTAGATCGCTCAGTACCCAATCCAGAACTTCCTTGAAGTCAACATCCTCAATTTCCAATTCCTGTTTTGAATTACTCGAATAGGCGGTTACGCTTTGAATAAAGTTCTCCAGCCTGAGCAGACTGGTTTCCATAAGATCCAGATACTTGCGATGATCCTTTTCAATGCGGGAGAGTTCAATCAGGCCGCGGATCGATTTCAAAGGGGCAGTCAGGTCATGAGAAGAACGATATACAAAATTATCAAGCTCGAGATTGGTTTCTTTCAGTTCCTTATTGATCTTTTCAAGCTTCTTCTTTTGCCTTTCGATCTCCTTGGTTCTCTGCCTGATCTGTTTTTCCAATTCAATGTTCTGTTTCCGCATTCTAAAGGATCGGACCCTAAAAATCGAGAAGATCAGGATCGCCAGCACAACGGTGGTTAGGAGATAGAAGAATGGGTTCAAATACCAGATCAAGGGCATTTCCAAAGTCAATTGCTTGACCTGAAAGAATTGATCACCTTTTGACCTAGCTTTAATATAAAGGGTGTATGCACCCCCACCCAGTCCTGAAAAGGTCGCCATCGGGACCGAAGACCAACTCGACCACTCGTCCATCTGCCCATCCAGAAAATAAGAGAATTCAAGATCATCCTTGGACATACCTGGGCATGAGTATTGAACAGAAATATTTCCGGGCCTGCGTTCAAATTCCACTTTGCTCAACCTGGCAGGAAATATGGAGTTTCCGTCCGCCAGAAGTTTCCTTATGGAGATCTGTGGCGCTGGAAAGATCGATCGTTCGCGATATTTCAGTTTTACTATCCCAAAATCCGAGCAAAGCCATATATCGCCGTATTGATCAAAGAATATTTCTCGCAGTCCGCCTTTTTCAAGTCCAAGTTCCACTTCAAAATGCTCCAGAATTTGGCCGGTCGAATCAAAAAACACCACTCCATGCTCAAAAGTGGTGGCAAGAAAGGTCCCGTCCTTAAGTTTTATGGAATGGTACAAACCGGGGCTTTCCAAAAATTTTCCAGTCGGTGTCTTCCAATACCCGATCGTCCGGGACACGGCATTGTATTTATATATGCCCGAACCGGCCGTTAACAATAGAAACTCATCGTTCCCAATAGCATTTAAGGAGTAGACCGCATCATCATCGATATTCAGGTGATCTCTTGCTTTCAGGAATTCATCCGCGACTATCTCTCCAAAATTCCCCTGAAAATCCGAGGCAAAAAGTCGGTCGCCAGCTTTGAATATGTAGGAGTCATGAACAGGCAGAACATGAACTTCATTTCCATCCCATCTTAGTATTTGCTCATAACCCTGAAAGTATATACTTCCCTTAAATTCAACAATTTGCCAGCATTCCATTAACTTAATACTTGTATCCAATTGACTTCGAAGCGAATGGTATTCATAGGTGAAATCAGGATTGACCTCCATATATCCGAATTCGTTCTTACCTCCCAGATAAAGCAAGCCATCCGAGGCGGCGATTACAGAGAGCACTTTTGAGTATTCTGTCGGTGAAATATTCCTCCAATAGCTTCCGTCAAACTCCAGAAGCCCATCGCCGTTTGCAAAGTAGATCATGCCGTTGGGATGGGCCGTTCCGGTATAGGTGTTTCCGACAAACCCGATCTCAGCCGGCGTATAGGTGATGATGTCAAAGTCCACTTTTTGTCCGGGAAGACTGGAATGGGCTAAAACCAATGACATCAATATGGTAATGATCTTTTTCAATTAGCGGGTTTGCTGCCTGGCATCTGGACCTGTGTAATTTTACTTATTGTCTTTCCCGCAAAAAAATTAATTGGAGCTTAAAAGTCACCTTTATAGCTGTTTATTAATTTCCCCCCGTGAAAAGATCGCTATGGACTGTTCTCCTTCTGATTTCCTGGATCTCACTTCTGGTGGCATATTCATGTACTGAGGAGAAAGCGGTAAAAAGAAGACAAGTTACATCAAACTCCTATATAGGCTCTCTCGAATGCAGATCCTGCCACCAGGATCAATTTAAGGATTGGCAGAACTCGCATCATGACTGGGCCATGAAGATCGCCAATGAAAAAACGGTTTTGGGGCGGTTTGAAGGAGGAATTGAACTCGATGGCGTTCAGTATAGGTTTGCAAGGCGGAAGGAAAAATATATTGTTGAGATCATTGAACTCGACGGGACCCAAAATGAATATGAGATCAGCTACACCTTTGGTGTTGAACCCCTGCAGCAATATCTTGTTGAGTTTCCCGGAGGGAAATTCCAGGCATTGAGAGTCTCCTGGGATACCGAAGAAAAAAAGTGGTTCCATCAATATCCTTCTTCGCGTATAGACCCCGATGATTGGCTTCATTGGACGAGGGGAGCACAAACATGGAATACCATGTGTGCAGAATGCCATTCCACTGACCTGAGAAAGAACTACAATTCTCAAAAAGAAGAATTCAAAACAACTTTTAGCGAGATCAACGTTGGCTGTGAATCCTGTCATGGAATGGGGAAAAAGCATGTGGATTGGGCGAGCAATGAGAATTATTCCGGGAAGTCTTTTATAGATCCAGTCGGAAGGGTTCAGGAGGCACAAATAAATACCTGCGGACCCTGTCATTCCAGGAGGGTCAAACTCACGTCTAATATGAAACCGGGCCTTCCCTTTGAAGATCAGTTCATGATCCAGGACCTTGATCAGCAGTATTATCACCCTGATGGTCAGATCATGGAAGAGGACTATGTGCTGGGCTCATTCCTGCAAAGCAGGATGTTCCATGAGAATGTCATGTGTTCCGATTGCCACAACCCTCATAATCTACAACTACTGGCTATAGGTAACAATTTATGTTATCAATGCCATGATCAATCCTATGGTAGTCAGGATCACCACTTCCACCCTCTATCCACCGAAGCAACGGAATGTGTGAATTGTCACATGACGGGGAAAAACTATATGGTCAATGATTTTCGCCGGGATCATAGCTTTCGCATTCCACGACCTGACCAAAGTATCGAATATGGCACCCCGAATGCCTGCAATAACTGTCATTCACAAAAAAGCAATGAATGGGCAGCAGGCTGGATTGAAAAATGGTACGGAAAAGAAAGAGTAGAAAATTCCTCGGACTACCTAACCCTCTCGGGTAAGCAAAGGCTTTCCCAATCAGAGAAACTAAAGATATACAGGTTTATAGTCGATAAGACCAAGCCCGCTATCGCAAGAGCGACTGTTTTGAACAATTACGAAAAAAACCGGGATCAGGCCGAAATGAAGCTGATGATCAATTTACTGAAAGACTCCTCAGCATTGATCCGGTCGCAGGCCGCCGGGTATTTCAGGGATTATGCAGCAAACGAGAGGGTCGCGGTGGCCTTGAATCTTCTGAAAGACGAAACCAGGTTGGTTCGCATCCATGCGGCACAGTTGGTTACCGATCAAAACCTGAACACCCTTAAACCCCAGGATCAGGAACTTATAGGAAAGGGGCTTTTTGAACTTGAGGAAATGCTTTCTGCCAATGCCGATTTCCCTTTGGGAAGACTACAACTTGGTGATTACCATTTCCAAAAGGGGGAATACCCGAATGCTATTCACCAATATGAGGTTGCTCTGAAAATGGACCCATTGCTATCACAGGGCTATGGCAATCTGGCAACCTCATATAACCTGAACGGGGAAAATGAAAAAGCCTTAACAACCCTGAACAAACTAATAAACCTTGAACCGGATTATGCTCAGGGATATTACCTTCGGGGACTGCTTAAGGCAGAAATGAATCAGTTAGAATCTGCAGGCGAGGATCTCGAAACAGCCATCGAAAAGGATGGCGAGGTTTTCCGCTATTATTATAATCTGGCCTATATCAAATATCAAAATTCAGAGCTCTGGGAAGCGAAGGAGATCATCATAAAGGGCCTCAGGATCGAGCCCACCTCAAGGGATGGAAATGCGCTGCTGGAAATGATAAACCGGGACCTGACCGGTTAGAATTCGTTGCTGAGGATCATCGAGCGCTGTTTATCAAGATCATGCTTTCTCTTGAAGAAGTCAAAGGTGTGATATACCGAAATCCTGGGAATATGCCGGAACTCGTAATGATAAGGGGAACCATTATGTCGAAAGGTCATCATATAACCAGCCTGGAACTGAAAATGCTGGTTTAGGATATAACCCAGGCCAAAGAACAACCTGAAATCCTCAAAGTAATTGTATTTCACTTTTGGTCCCGCCTGGAAGAACAGTTCCGCATAGGGCGATAAGAAAAATGTTTTGGGTACAAAATGCTTGTTGTTCAATGGGTAGTAGACAGAAACCTTATATCGGAATCTCCAGTCCAGATAAAAACTGGATCCCTTCTCATAATCCCTTTTCCACCTTTGCTCCAAACGGTATTGGTGATAAAGCTTGGTTCTTCCCATCGGCTGAACCAGCAGCAATTGTTCCCAGAACCTAAACTGATTGACCACGGGGTCAATATTTGGAGCATCCTGATCGGGAGCCCAGTAAAAAGGTGTAACGATACCCAGGGTCACTGAGATCTTGTTGTTGACCAGGTACAATGCCCCAAACCTGAGATATATCTGAGCCATATCCTCAATGAAATTATTTCTTCTTCTAAAATGATACTCACCATAGTAGAAGACCTTTTTGCTGAGCCTGTACTTGGTATATAACCCCAGCCAGAGACCATTGCTATGAGAAAAGCACTTATCCGGAGTCGATTCGGCCCGGGAATATGAAGCCAGGAAAAGCAGTTGAGCCACCAATATCGATATGGTCAATAGTCTTTTCATTCAGCCATAAGGCTTTCAAGCCTTGCATCGTAATTGGTATTCCTTTTGAATTTCTTCTCTATTTTCCGGGTATCCGAAAACCGCAGCTGAAGCAAGCGCTCCTGGATCGATCTGACTTCCTCCAACTGCTTCAGGACCTGGTAAGGATTCTCAAAATACTGCCCTGCCCTTTCAATTCCTTGGGGAATCATTTCAAATACGATCGGATCATATAGTTTCTTCTTGACACGGTTGGGAACCTTGTCCGTGTAGGTGAAGGGATCAAAAAGGTACTCCGTAAAGACACTATCCAGAACTGCCATCTGGACTTCGATCTCCCTGGAAAGCAAAATGGCTTCGTCAAGCTTTTTCAGTTCTGAGATGATCTTAAAACCAATATCCATTTGGCGTTGCGCGTCATTCGAGTTGATGAATACCGAGTATTGCTCAGGAAATGTGGTCTCGAAAAAGTAGTTGTTGGTTCTTTCCAAAACCACAGCCAGAGATCTGTTCTCGGGTAATTCGGAATACAATGAATCCTCGAGATGTTTTTCGGCTTTGATGGTTTCGTTCAGGTCATATAGTTGCCTGGCATATTGATGCGCTTCAAGTTGCCTGACGGCCACATTATAGATCGAATCCGCATATGAGTTTCGGTGCGAGAGGTTATCAACCACGTAGAGCAGAACACTCTTCTCTTCCAACTCACTCTTCGGGTATTTGATCAACTTGTTCCTCCCGTTCACAAAAATGTTGTCGAAGGAAAGGATCTGCTCAGCATATTCGACCAACAACCCCCTTCGGTTATAATAGATCACTTCATTTGTACCAACGATCTCGTACCATTCCCTGATCTTCTCCAGCACCGGATCCTGCCTTTCCTTCCATTGATTTACTCCGTTAATGATCGAATCATTCAGAAATTCCAGGCGGTCGATCCCGAGCTTTTCAAGTTCAAAGAGCTTCTTTGAAAATTGGGCCTCGAGTTTTGGCCAAAGGTTCATGGCCTCTTCTTCTTCATGACTCAGATCGTAGATACCCCTGGTCGTGCCTATCGGAATTCCATACTTGAACTCAAGAGCGGAATCATACCTGAATATCTGATCAAGAACAGATCTGATCCTTTCATTTCCTTGTTTCTGGACCTGTATATACTCTGACTCACTGGGGTAGCCATCACTGAAGGCCAGGCTCAAAGGATGATCCACGAGTTTGAGACTGGAAGCACCGGCACCTATTTTCTTCTCCAATTCGGCATCAAGAGGAAAGGGAAGAAAGCGGACAGTATCAGACCCTCTGGTGATCAGAACCTGCATTAGGACACCCTCTACATATTTCCTTTCTTCCCAGGAACTATCAGCGCTATAATGAAACAACCAGGTTCCGTTCATAAATCCCTTTTGCACTTCCCCATTGATCGAGAACATCTGGGATTCATCCCGATTTCTGATAAAACTGAAGGTGCCGTCGACGAGCTTATCCTGGAAGCTTACATCCAGAATTTCAAGGCTCTTTTTCCATTTACCATTTTCGAATAGAGAAGACCTGTATTCTACCTTTCCATCGGGATAACCCTGTTTGTAGTTGATCTTAAGTTGATTCTCGAGGGTCTGGATCGAGTATTCCAGAGAACCCTTGCGAAGGTCTGAGATGATCGCCTGATTGATATCCTCTTTATAATCCCAATTCCCTTCCTTGATCCCATCCTTATAGGAGCCTTTCCAGAAATAGGTTTTCCTCTCCGTAGCATGTGATTCTGCTTCCAGGAGTGCCTCAAAAGAAAAAGGACCATCAATAACCCTTTGACCATCCTTGATATAATAGCTAAACCTGGCGACTCCCTTGATGCCCGTAGAGGTAACAAAGGCACTATCATAGCTGAATAATTGTTGGGCAAATGCTCCTGACCATGGGAGCTTCAATAAAATGAATCCCAGCAGAAGCGTTAATCTGATCTGAGGTAAACGGTTGCCTTTCAACATATGCATCCTGAGTTCTCTTAAGGGACCCCAAAATGGACAAGCTTTAAAAGTAACTTTTATTCCTTCAAATTAGGTGACCGCATTGGAACTGTTAGAAGGAATTTTAGCAAGAAAATCAAAAAAGTGGCAGGAGGATTGTATGTTGAATTGACTATAAGGTAAATTCGATCTTTACTTGGTCTTGAACATTAACAATGGCTGGAAAATTTAAAATCAAAAAATGGATCATCCTGATCCTCGGCATTCTGCTCATCCCTCCTATCATTTTTGTGTTGACTGTATGGATACTCTTCAGTCAGCAGGATAGTCTGGTTCAGGATCAACTCGCGGGATTGAACAAGGGATTTCAGGGAGCCATTGAAATCCGGGATTCACATGTCTCCCCGTTTGAGAGATTTCCATACGTATCGGTAGAGGTTGACGACCTGGTGATTCATGAGTTTGGAGATCTGCATAGTGATACTGTTCTGAATATCGAAGAATGTTATCTGGGCTTTGACCTATGGACCATACTGGAGGGAAAATATGAGGTGAAGGAAATCGAGCTAAAAGGTGGAAAGATATTCATCAGACAGGACACCATGGGGAATATGAATATCACGAACGCCTTTCTTCCTGTCGAGGAAGACACAAGCAGCACAGAGTCGGAATTCGATCTGGACATCAAATCGATAGAACTGATCGACCTCCGCTTAGACTATGAAAATCAGGCCAGCAACCTCTTTGTCTCAGCAGACATCCGGGACGCCGAATCCATGTTCAAAACGGTGAAAAACCATATAACATTCAATCTGGAAAGCGATTTCGAGTTGAGTGTTATTCAGGATTCCATACCGACCATCATCTATGAAAAACACATCCAGACACATACCAGACTTGATTTTATCCAGGATGAACAGGTACTATTGATCAAACCGTCGACCATAAGTCTTGATCATGGAGATTTTTCAGTAGTAGGGAAAATTGATATGGATAATGACATGGAACTTGACCTGCAACTTAGCGGTGAGAAACCAAATTTCGACCTCGTCCTGTCTTTTGCGCCGGAGGATCTTGCAACAACATTATCCAAGTATGATAATGAAGGGAAGATTTTCTTTGATGCCAAGATCCAGGGAAAAATGGCGAATGGAAATACACCCTTCGTAGAAGCAAATTTTGGATGCGAAGAGGCGTTTTTTGAGAATACCACCAATGAGTCCAGGCTCAATGACCTCTTTTTCAAAGGTCATTTCACCAATGGAGAAAAAAGGGATCTCACCACCACAGAGTTCTCCTTGGTAGATTTTTCCGCTCGCCCCGAAGCGGGCACCTTCAAGGGATTTCTGAAGGTTAAGAATTTCGATTCCCCTGAAATAGACATGAAGCTCTCTTCAAATTTCGATCTGGAATTCCTGGCAGACTTTTTTAATATCAGAGACCTTGAAGAACTCGATGGAAATGTTGACCTGACCATGAACTTTCGCGACATCATCGACCTTGACTCACCCGAAAGAGCCCTTGAACAGTTCAATCAATCCTACTTTACCGAACTGTTGATCGAAGATCTGAGCTTTAAGGCTCCCGGATACCATCTCAAAATCGATGACATAGACCTCAAAGCATCGATGGAAGGCAATAAGGCTCAAATAGATTATTTCAACCTGAAGGTGGGAAAGTCGGATTTGAAAGTCACCGCCAGCATTGACGATCTTCCTTCCATCATTCACCATACGGATATTCCTGTGACCAGCAGACTTCATTTTCAATCCAACCATTTTGACCTTACCGAGCTGACCTCTTTTGATACAGCCAACTTTAAGCCCATCGATGAACAGGTAGATAATTTCAACATGAAACTCAGGTTCAAAAGCAGTGCAAGGGCTTTTACCAACTCGCCCAACCTGCCAATAGGTCAGTTTTTTATCGATGATCTCTTTGCTAAATTCAAACACTATCCGCATACCCTGCATAATTTCAAGGCAGATGTCTTTATAGAGGAAAAATCCATGCGGGTCATCAACCTTGAAGGCATGATAGACTCCAGCGATTTCAGTTCAAGCGGGATATGTCAGAACTATGATCTATGGTTCGCCGATGAAAAAGTAGGCGGATCCAAGATCTTCTTCTACCTCAAGTCCAACTCCATCAAGTTCAAAGACCTGTTTACCTATGAAGGAGTGAATTATGTACCCGAAGAATACCGGCACGAAGAGGTTCAGAACTTCCAGTTCAAAGGCTATGCCCGACTCAAATTCGATCAGGAGCTCACCTCAACCGATGTATTCATTCAATATATCAGGGGGAAAATGAAAGTACACCCCATGAAGCTGGATCGCTTTGGGGGAAGGTTTGAGTTCAGGGATGATTTGATGACCATCACCAATCTGAATGGAAAATTGGGAGACAGTCAGTTCCTGGCGGACATGACCTATTACCTGGGCGACAACCCAAAACACAAGAAGAAGAACAGCCTGAAATTCACGTCCAAATATTTGAATTTCGACCAGCTGATGAAGTACAATCCCCCGCCACCTGTCAATGTTTCCAATACCCAGGCCCATGAAGAAGCCTGGAGTATTTATCAGGTTCCATTTCCCGACATGAGCTACAGCTTTCAGATCGATCACATGCACTACAAGAAAAAGAATGTTGAAAACATGCTTGCGGAGTTCAGGACCATGTCAAATCAAACCCTGTTTTTTGACACCCTGAAACTGGAAACAGCTGGGGGACGCATTTTTCTGAAGGGTGTTTTCAGTGGCGCGAATCCAAAGGTCATTTTCCTAAAACCAACCCTGACCCTGGACAATCTGGACCTCGACGAACTACTCCTGAGGTATGAAAATCTGGGCCAGGATCATCTGGTTTCCGAAAACATCAACGGGCGCTTTTCCGGTGAGATCACCGGACTCATCAGATTGTACCCTGACATGACACCGAAAATCGATGAATCGCAGATCAACATGGATATCAGCGTGGTCGGTGGTCAGTTGGAGCATTACAGTGCTCTCGAGGTGTTGAGTGAATACTTTAAGGATAAGAACCTGGCCAAGGTCATTTTTGACACACTCCAAAATAGCATTCAGATGAAAAACGGAACGCTGATCATCCCGAATATGACCATCAATTCCTCACTGGGATTCATTGAGCTCTCCGGAAAACAGGACATGGACCTGAATATGGAGTATTATATGAGAATTCCATGGAAAATGGTAACCAAGGCAGCATGGCACAGGCTTTTCAAAAAAGATGAGGACATTCCGGAGGATCAAATCGATGAGATCGAGTACAAGGAAGAGGGAAAAAGAATAAGATACCTGAATGTCAAGATCTCGGGAACCCCCGATGATTATGAAATATCACTTGAAAAGGATAAGAAGCAATAAGGCTCAGGCCGCCAGTTCTACCTGAGGCTTTTTCCCCAGATCCTTGAGCATCATCGCATGCTCACCCAAAGCTTTGATAAAGGTTGATGTCGATCTGTATGGGATGCCGAATTCCTGTGCTGTTTGCCTCACAATTCCGGATATCCCAGGGTAGTGAATATGGCAAATGTTGGGAAACAAATGATGCTCTACCTGATAGTTTAGTCCTCCGATGTACCAAGCGAATATTCGGCTATTCGGGCTGTAGTTCATGGTAGTCATCATCTGATGAATAGCCCAATTTCTTTTCATTTTTCCGGTTTCATCGGGTAAGGGATACTCTCTGGTTGGCATTACATGAGCCGTTTGAAATATGGCTCCGAATAAGAACCCAGTTGTGAAATGCATAGCAATAAAAAGCACCAGGGTCTGCCACCAGGGAATCGGAAGCAGGTACATGGGAAGAGCCAGGAATAATCCGTAGTAGATGATCTTACCCAGGATCAATCTGAAAAGCTGAGGCCAGAGGCTCACTTTTTGCCCTTTTAACAATCCCATCTTGTGATAGCGAAAAAGCTGATTGTAATCCTTGGTTGTCAGCCAAAGAAAAGTCATTAATCCATAAAGAAACCATCCATATATATGTTGGAACTTATGAGCCTTGAACCACTTTTTATGGGGAGACAACCTCATTAACGGTCCCGGATCGATATCCTCATCGAGCCCCTCGATGTTTGTATATGTATGGTGCAAAACATTATGCTGGATCTTCCAGTTGATAGCGCTTCCTCCAATAAGGTTGACCATATGGCCCATCAACCTGTTCACATTTTGGTTTTTGGAATAAGCGCCATGGTTGGCATCATGCATGATCGAGCAGCCAATTCCAGCCATTCCAAATCCCATAAGAACCCATAATCCCAGGAGAACGATAAAAGGTCCTGTGATCATTCCCGTGATCATCAGGAAATAAGGGATGAGATACAGGCCCAGGATTGCCACTGACTTGATATACATCTTCATATTTCCATATCTGGAGATCCCGTTCTCCGAGAAATACGCATTGACTCTTCTTCGAAGGGTTTTCAAAAAATCCGCCTCGATATTATGGTCAAAATATACCTGATTCGCCAGTCCTCTGCTCATAGGCTGCAAAGGTAGGGTTTATGTGGGTAATTGAACCTGAACCAAATTGTGAGCGAGCTAAGACCCTTCGTTGGAATGATCTGGTTCCAGAACAGCAAACCCTGCTCTGAATTTGTAAGAGGCCAGAAGAATAATACCCATCACCAGGGGAACGATCGCGAATCCGTCATTCACAAAAAAGTGCGAGAGCATTGCGAAAAGGAAAATCGTTGCAAATCCGATGTACACCCACTTCACAGCAGCGAATTGGATCTTGGACCAGAGCAGAATTACTCCCAGGATCTGAGCCATCGCAATCGGAAAAACAAGAATTGGATGTACGCCCATATTCAGGAACCATTCCTTCGCGTCCTCATAGTTCAACAAAAAAAGAGCAGAAGCGGAAAGCATCACCACAGAGAATAGGAGGGTGAAGGAAATGAATAGGATTTTCTTCGTTCGAATAGTCATAAGGAAAATTTTGCCAAATATATTTTTCCCAGTATGCAAGCCGGTCACCAGGCCAGTTGACTTCCTTCAAATTTCTTACACCATGTAGGCAAAGGGCATATTTTCAACATTTTTCAGACATTAAAAAACCCGACCGGAAAAATCACGATCGGGCTTGGAAAGGTCTCCAATTTAATATCAATAACTACAGTACTTCAAGGTGAAGTTTCCGTTGACTAAGTTTTTGGCATTCTCGCGGATATGCATTCTTCCTTCGATAACATTAGTAGAAGTATCCACGCTCAGGATCTCATAGGCACCTTCCGAAACGGTAACCTGCTCTCTCTTCAAAACGCTGTCCATCTCATCAAAATACCAGTAAAAGAATTTTACGGTCACATTGGAATTCGCTGAACCCAGGGGGTCGAAGAAAAGATTGGTTCTGCCGGGTATAACAAGGGCATTCGTATCCAGATAGCTGAATATCACTTCGCGGGTAGTGTCCAGAACCGATGTACAGGTAGTGGAATCCACCAATGTGTCCAGGATTACAAACTTATGCAGGAAACCCTGGGTATTACCTGTTGAGGTAGCCAAACCGTCGGTATATAAAAAAGTAGAATCGTTGATCTTTCCCTGTAGATCCTGATCCTTGAAGTTCACCTCGAACCCAGGGTTGACCTCATCGTCATCAGAAGTGCAGGCAAAAAAACCAAGGAGCCCGACTGAAGCTAGAAGGATAATAGACTTAATATTCATAGAATTCAATTATCGAATGAGTCCGCCGAGAAAGAAATGGGCAGACTAAAAATTACAATATCTGATACTAAAGTTTCCGTTGACAAAATTGTTATCATCCAAAGGAATGTCCATTCTTCCGGTAACAAGCCTATTGGTGGTATCCACTGTAAGAATCTCATATGCCCCCTTTGTAGCAATATTATTTTCGGGATTTCCATCATCATCGTAGGAAACAAAAGTTACGGTATAATTATCCGCAAGATTATTGAAATCCAGTTTCAACTTCTTTTCTCCCGGTACGACTATGGCATTTTCATCCTGAAGGAAGAAAAAAATAAAGGACCTCTGCCCTGTCCCGCCAGTACAAAACGTGGTATCAACCAGGGTGTCCATAACCGAAAACTGATGCTGGAAGGTATCGGTTCCAAGCATTAAAGTCGACACTGTTCCACTGACCGAAGTCCAATCCTCACCTGCAATTTTTCCCTGCAAGGGTTGATTTTTGTAATCCGGGGTAAAGCTTCCTCCTAACGGATTAACATCATCTGACTCAGAACATTGGAACAATCCAAAAGCCAAGACCAAAAGCAGTATATGCTGTAATCTAAATTTCTTCATAATGGGATTTAATTGGGTGCAAAAGTAATCTTAAACCACAAAGTAGTTTTTGAAAGAAGGAAGAAAAAATTACAAGCTACTTCTCCTGAATCCCAATACCGACTTGAATCGTATGTGCAATCTGCCCGTCATAGATGTTTGTATCCAACCAGTTTGCATTGTACTCCAGGTTCAGGAAGATCCTTTCACTTACAAGAAAATTCACTCCAAGTCCTCCACCTGCTGTTAATCCGGTATCCCAGACCTGCGTTAAGGCCAAGGGCCCCTCCTTTTGAGCGGTGGTAGAATGAAAACCCGCCTGCCCTCTGATATATCCCCTGATCTTATCTCCTCCCAGAAAGCCTTTCATCATAAAGGTGAATGGCCAGGAATGGTATTTATAGGCGGCTTCAGCATTGGACCCAGTTCCTTCAATGTAGGAGATCGAAAAACCATAGCTTAAGAACTTTTTAAGATTCAGATATTCATAGTCGAAATTCGCCGTAAACCCGGTCAGATCTACATCTTCACCCTTGGGAGTAAGGCTTGCATATCCAAGATTAAAAACAGCACTTCCGCTTTGATGCTTGTATTGGGCAAACAATTCGGAGGAGGAAATGGATGTCAGGATGAGAAGGAGGATTAGTTTTTTCATGGTTCAAAAATTGCTCCGCCAATCTACGGATTTCAGTAGAAAAAGTACTTTTTAAACAACAGTCTAAATATATGATCCACGGATTCGGGACCATTCTGCTCCAGGTTATTCTGCGACAACTGCAGCGTATAAAGCGCTTCGAATCTCCAGGCCTCATTCAATCGATAACCCAACCCTAGCCTCGTTCTGCTATTGTTGACAAACCGCTCACCGGGAGGAGAATCCAGATTCGTAAAAATTTCGAAATCCACTTTCAGATAAAGGTTATCATCCTTTTGATAATTCTCTTGCGTAAGCGATATGTTTGCTTCGAGCCTGTTCCGGACCCGGTTATAGACCTCTGTGCTGTCGGTAAAGTTGTATTGGAAATGCCTCCATTCGTACCGAAAGCGATAGCGAATAAAAGCCCTGTTCCTCTGAGTGGAGAAATTGAACCGGAAACCGGCTATCGGACGAGTCTCCACGGTGATAAGTTCCGGCTCCTGTTTTACCCTTGAGAATAGAACACCGGCAAAGACATCCAGTCGGTAACTCGGGTACATTTCATAGATCGGGGTGATCATGATCTCATTCCATTCATTCCTTTTTCCTGCCCACTGATTGAAGGAAAGCCCCACATCCAGTAAGCCGATGTCTCCAACATAAAAATCAGCAACAAAATCAAGCCATAGTTGCTGCGTGACGGTTCTCTCCTGTGCGGCTGAAAGATGCTGAAGTCCCAGAATGAGGGTCATCACACAAAACAACCTCCTTATCGAGATCAACACCCGATCATTGGATCTGCTAAACTCAGATTTCAACATACCTTTCGGCTTAAGCGCATTTGTCCAATTTTCCCAGCCCAATAGAGGTGGTTGTTTTCCATCCCATAAGGATAAAAAATATTCCACGATCCTTGCTCCTGATCAATAAAATCGATTGATTGCCGGGGTAAAATAAAATCCTGAAACCCCATTGAAGACAATATTAGCGGCCTTCTTTTTCTGTACATTTCTTACCTCCACCCTTCACACCTTCGCCAATGGTCAATCATCTCTGCGCATAAAGCTTGAAAGCAAAAAAAAGACCGGTAAGATGTTCATCGCCGTGTATGACAAAAAGGAAAATTTTCTAGGAAGTCATATGGCGGCAAAAAAAATAGCGGATTGCCATAGTTCGGGGTCAACACTGGTTGAAATACCGCTTGAACATGGCGTGTATAGCGTTAGTGTCTTTCAGGACCTGAACGATAACGGAGAGCTTGATAAGAATTGGTTTGGCATTCCAACGGAACCCTATGGTTTTTCGAACAATGCAAAAGGCTCTTTCGGGCCTCCGGATTTCGAGGACTGTTCTTTTGAATTCGAAGAAGACATGGAGATCGGTATAAAACTGAATTAGCCTCTCTTCCGGTTCTTAAACCTCCATCCTATATAGAATTTGAGCCTGCCTCTGCTGATGAGGGTATGAAGTTTTGGTTCGACTCTCATGAAATTCACATCACCGATAAAACGAAAACCGGTGAAGAACCTTCTTGAATTATACCCTACCGCATTCATGGTTTTAAAGGAAAAGGCGAGATGCGGGTCGATAATGGTTCTGGTATTGGTGAAATAATCCCCGGCATTCAAGCTGATCCCCGGCATGGCGCTGAGCGTCAGGAAAAACCTCTTCCACCAGGAGAATGTATGGATGTATCCCCAGTTGGTAGAGATCCCTATTGCGTTCAAATCCTGAAGTTGAAGTTGAGGATGAAACTCCATATTGAGTTCCGGAGGGATAATGGTTGAATCCGCATCCATGATGAACATGTAAAAATTGGCCCCTCCAATCACGGATCCGGCACTTTTCTTCTGCAGCTGGGTCATCAGAAATGGCGCTCGAAGGGAAAATTTGTCATAGCTGAAAACATGATAGAACTGAAGTCCCAGATTGATAGTGCGAATATCATTTCGGTTGTATTCCTCATTGGCAACGGGAATGTCCGATGAATAACCATTGATCCTATACTGGTAATAATATTGAAGTGTAGCCTCAATGAAGTCTTTCCTGGTGAAGGCGGAAGCTTGGAAATCAAAAAAAATGGGATCCTCATCCTGTCGGTTTAGCGGATCAATATTGAATGCCAACTCCAAACCCAACCATTTATAAGACATACCGAGCCCGATAAACCCCCGGTTCTCCGGTGTATAGGTAATTGAGTTATCGTTGTTTCGATCCCATACCCCGAAATTATTCAGCTTTAACTGTGAGAGAAGATAAAGCGCCAGTTCATCTGAATAATCCCGTATATAATTCGTATCCTGCGTTTTGTAAAGGATGTTGTCTATGGTTTCCCTGGTCCTTTGGATCAGTGAATCCGTGTTGAAAGTCTGGGAATACGTCGGCTGACTGGCAAACAGGCAGCCAAGGGAAAAGAGGGTAAAACAAAACCGAAGAACTCGATCCTTCATGGGCATCCAAAATAATTCATTGGAAGTGAAATCATTAATTAATTTGAAATCAAAAAGTCGATCTCGGATTCCATGAAAACCAAAAATTGGATTCTCCTGGCAGGGCCGCTGGTCTTTCTCGCAATCCTTTTGTTTAAGAGTTCGGGAATGGTTGGATCAGGCTTTGTCATGATCAGCATATTAGCCTGGATGCTCCTTTGGTGGTCATCAAGAGTTGTTCCCATTGGGATCACCTCCCTCCTTCCAATTGTTCTCTTCCCGTTGCTTGATATAGAAGGGCTAAAGGCCACGGCACAGAATTACGCCAGCCCCGTTATTTTCCTTTTTTTCGGAGGCTTTGTACTCGGAATTGCGATTGAAAAATGGGGGCTCCACAAAAGGATCTCCTTAAATATTATCCGTATATCGGGCTTTACCCCACGAAGGATCATTCTTGGCTCAATGATCGCATCTGCCTTTTTGAGCATGTGGATCAGCAATACCGCCACCACCCTGATGATGCTACCCATAGGACTCTCGATCATCGCACTGCTAGAAAGGAATAAAGGATCCAATGGACTGGAAAGAAACTTCTCAGCCGCGCTGTTACTTGGTATCGCATACGCTGCAAATATCGGAGGGATGGCCACGGTTATCGGTACCCCCCCAAATCTCGTTTTGGTGGCAATGGCGGAAGAAAGGCTTGGTTTGTCTGTGGAATTTTCCGACTGGGTTTTGTTTGCATTTCCACTGGTCCTGATCTTGTTTCTCCTCGTTTTTTTCGTTTTGACCTATATACTTTTTCCAACCAGGAGATCCTCAATTTCCGGAGTTTCAGATCTCCTCAGATCCGAGATCAAAAAACTTAAAAGCTTTGATGTTCCAGAAAAACGTGTCACCATTATCTTTTTTTTAACAGCCATGCTCTGGATATTCAGAGGACTCATCAACCAGATCTCTTTTTTCGAGAATCTCTCTGACCCGATGATTGCCGTTGGCGGTGCCATCATGCTCTTTATTCTTCCCGATGGACAATCCGGTGGCACATTGATGAAATGGAGAGATGCCCAAAGGATCCCATGGGAGATCCTGCTGCTCTTTGGTGGTGGATTGGCTATCGCCATGGGAATGTCCAATACGAGAGTGATGATCGCGATCGGGAATATTATCGGAGAGCATCAGGAATATGGAATGCTAGGAATGGTTTTCTTGGCGACCATGGCCTCGGTGTTTCTGACAGAGGTGATGAGCAATGTGGCCCTGGTCTCAGTGTTCATTCCCATTTCCATAGGAATTTCCCAAAGCCTCGGCATGCCTGGCCTTACACTGGCCATACCAATAACGCTGGGCGCCAGCTGTGCGTTTATGTTTCCGATTTCCACGCCACCAAATGCGATCGTCTATTCGAGCAAAAAGCTTGGAATGACAGAAATGGTAAAAGCAGGTATTATACTCAATCTTTTATCCATCATGATCATCTCATTCTATTACCTGAGCCAGGGAAAAGCATTCCTTGAGTAAATCAGACTCGACTTTTAAGGAGCCTCATTTACCCATTAATCACTAATTTCAGGGTTGAATCAAATCAAAGAGAAATGAAAAACTCAAGCCCCGCAATACTTTTTGCCCTGATGATCTCCCTATTGTGGAGCTGTGGCGAATCTGAGCAAGCCGTGGAAGAAGAACCTGAGGCGATGGAAGAAGAAATGGCAATTGAAGAGGAAGTAGAGGAACTTGACATTTCCACAATACATGTGGTCTACTTTTCAACACCGGACTATGCACATTGGCGACAGTCATACCGGGATGCCACCAACGATGAAAATCTTTTGGGGGTTTTTGAAAACATGAATGAGCCGGGTCAATATATGGTAGCAGAAAAAAATGACGGCAATCAGGCACAAAAGGAGTTTTTTGAGTCCGAGCAATTCCAGGCCATGCTCGCAGCGAGCAATGCCGAGGTGAGCCGTATAGAGTACATGGATGCGCAATATGGTGGTGACGGATCCGGTATTCCCTATCGCCTGGGGATCGCCCATGAGGTCGAGGATTTTGCTGTGTGGTCACAAAGATTCTGGGATGATCAGGAAAGGAGAGAAATGGCTGGCATAAAGACCATTGCCTTAAGCACAGATGCCTTTAACCCTTCCATGGTATATGTTTGGCTTGGCATCAATGATGTTGAGCAGGCCCAGGAAATGATCAATACAGAGGAGACAAAAAGGACTATGGATGAAGCCGGGGTGATCAGTGAACCCGATACGGACTGGTGGAAACCGGCTGAAAGTCTGAACTAAGCCCCTTTGTCTTCCCAGGAAGCAAAACTCAGCCCGGAGCTTGCGGGTATTCAAACAAATGCATGCACTAAAGGCTTGATTCCTTAGTTTTGCACTGGAATTCTATTGTATTGGAGCGGTCTATATTTCTGATATTTTTTGCTCTCTCCTTTTTTTGTTGCGAAGTCGCAGCGAGGGAAGGTGAAGGAGATCTCGAAAAAGGGATCAGTTATTACGAGAACCGGTATTCCTGGGTCCCGAATTTTAGCTCTCATCCGGAAAATGTTGACCTTTCGATAAAACATCTCGAAAAGGCTTTTCTGGACCCGGACACAAGAGAATCTGCAGGAGAACATCTTCTGTGGGCTTATTTTTTCAAAGCCATGTTTATCTGCGAAGACCATGCCTGTAAGAAACAGGTCTTTGCCGATGGAAAAAACCTTGGAGAAAAACTGACCAAGGAATATCCCGACAACATCAATATCAAATTCGGCTATTCAACAAATCTGGGTAAATGGTCAGAGATCAATGGCCTGTTTGCCTCGGCCTGCCAGGGAGTGGCCGGCAAGATCAAAAGCACGCTTGACGATGCGATGAAGATCAACCCGGATTATGAAGACGGATTGGCTTACCGCCTCAAAAGCATACTATACTATAAAGCTCCTTATATCCCGTTGGTGGTACCATGGGCAAACAAAGATGAGGCATTCGAAATGTCAAGACTGACCGTGAAGAAATGGCCGAACTCCATTGGCAACTTCCTGACCCTTGGAGAACTATATTACTGGGACGAAAACTATACCGAGGCCAGAGAGGTTTTTGTGCAAATGCAGAAGCTGGAACCTCGACGAGATCACTACATCCTTGACCAATATGAAAAGGATAAGGCCATCAGGTATATCGATGAGATCGATCGATTATTAGCCCAATCCAAGCTTGACTGAAAGATCCTTCGATGTACTGATCGTAGGTGGTGGACTCGCCGGATTAAGCCTTTCTATCTTTTTATCAAAACATGGATTCAAAACGGCTCTATTTGAAAAGGAGGCCTACCCTTTTCATAGGGTATGCGGCGAATACATTTCAAATGAAACCCTCCCTTTCTTGAAAACGCTTGGGTTTGACCCTTTTGAATTTGGTGCCAGCAGAATAGATCAACTGACCGTCAGCGCTCCATCCGGAAAGGCGATAAAAGCAAAACTGGACCTTGGAGGATTTGGATTGAGTCGCTGGAAAATGGACAATGCCCTCGCACAGATAAGCAGGCATGAGGGATCTGAAATTTTTGAAAACACCAAGATCACGCAGCTCGAAAACAGATCCGAAAAAGTCAGTATAAAAGACTCCAAAGGGAATGTTTATTCCGGATACTATTTGGTCGGCACCCAGGGAAAACGCTCCAACATAGACAAGGCTCAAGACAGAAGATTTCTGAAAAAAAGATCTCCTTATATGGGGGTGAAATACCATTTGAGATATGAGCTGCCTGCTGGCGAAATTGCTCTGCATAATTTCCGCGGTGGGTATGCCGGGATATCCGAGATCGAAGAAAACAAGGTCTGTTTTTGCTATCTGGTCAGCCGTGAGATCATCAAATCCGCTGGTGGGATCCCTGAGGCAGAAAGTTCAATTCTTAGCTCAAATCCCTTTCTAAGAGAGATCCTTGAGAATTCAGAACCGCTTTGGGAAAAACCCAAAGTGATCAATGAGATCTCATTTGAGATCAAGGAAAAGGGAAGAGAAAACCTTTTCTATGCCGGGGATGCCGCAGGAATGGTCGCTCCCCTGTTTGGGAACGGTATGGCCATGGCGATCAGAAGTGCAAAGATCCTTGGCGAAATTTTGATTCGGGAACCAAAAAAGAGGTCACCCTCATTGCTTGAAAAGGAATATCGCCAATCCTGGAATAAGAGTTTTCGAAACAGAATGCTGTTGGGAAGAATGCTGCAATCGGGCTTTGGTAAACCAGGACTTACCGAATTGATCATTGGACTTAATGGTCTATTCCCTTTTTTAAAGAACCTGCTGATCAAAAGCAGTCATGGAAAACCTTTCTAGGAAAGGGAAATCCAAAGGAAGAAGAGGTTCAAACAGAGCGAAGAGATCAGGTTTAATTGCATAGTCCTTTTGAACCCTGGTTCCTTCTTCAAAAAAAGGAACTCGAATTGCCAGTATAAAAAGAAGAGGAACACCGGTGTTAAACAGAGGAGCTGTAGGAAGAAAAAGCTCAAATGGTCAATCCGGGAGAAGTACCAAAGAAAAAGGGCCATTGTAATGGCAAAAAATACTCCAGTAAATAGAAAAGTCCCTCTTATTCCCAGTAAACGACTTATTGTCATCACTCCTCCCCTTTTATCTTCTTCATGTTGATAGATCTGTGTCATCGGATAGGAGCCGAAAAGAAAACTCGTAGAAACCAAGCCCGCGAAATGATCCATGGGCTCCAATTCAAAAAAACCGATATCCTTCATTCCCATAACGGATAGGATAAAAACGATATATCCCTGGAAGATCGCGACACTCAAAAGTCCGATCCAAGGGTATTTCTTCAGTTTGATACCAGGATAACTATAGGCCCTTGAAACCAAAATATAGAGCAAGACCCCAAGAAGAACCCAGAGCGATACCATGGCCGATATGATCAATGCCAGGCTGTCAAGAATATTAGCCCAAAGGAGAAGATCGGGATGAACTTTGGGTGGATCCTTTAACCCTCCTATGCTTCCCTCATCCCTGTCATAAAATGAATTAAATCCGTTGCTTGCAGGATAGACCAAAAGATGCAGTACAAAGAACAAAATCCAGAACCTTGTTGTATTAACTTCACCGGAGTGAAATGTGCCAAACAGAAAGATGGGCAGCAGGAAGAAGGAAAAGGGAAAACGCAGGTGTAATAATGTCGATCGGGTCATACCGAGCATAACTTAATGGCAGAAATATATATCCATAGCATCAAAACAGCTAATCCCAGGAACAAGATCTCCCAAAAGGATGCACTTGAATACCTGATAAATAGCTTTGAAGCAGTCTCTGAAGAAGAACAGAGAAAGCTTAATGCCGTTTTCAAGCGCTCCGGTATAGACCAGAGATATACTGTCGTTGATTCCTACCTGACCGAAAGGAATTTTTTATGGGGCAGAGAAAACGGTGATGTTCCCTGGACCCATGAAAGAATGGAGTTGTTCAAAACTTCTGCAGTCGATCTGGCAGCTGAATCAGTCCCATCATCGGTTTCCATAGAGAAAGATCCATCCCAGGCCCTGATAACCGTTTCCTGTACCGGACTTATGGCTCCGGGGCTTGAAATTCTGCTTTCTCAAAAATTGGGCATTGATCCGGATTCCCTAAAAATGGCTGTGAATTTTATGGGTTGTTATGGCACCTTTCATGCCTGGAAAATGGCTTCGGGAATTCTCCACTCTCAAAAAACCAAGAGCGTTCTGATCACATCGACTGAGCTCTGCTCGATCCACTTTCAAAAGAATATGAGAGAATCAGACATACTGGGCAATGCATTATTTGGCGATGGTGCTGCAAGTTGCCTGATGGCCTCGGAAAAACTTCAAGGCCAGGCATCTCTGGAATTGATCAAGTCGGGCAATCATCTTTTCTCTGATGCCCACCATGATCTCAAATGGGATGTCACAAATACAGGCTTTGAAATGGTTCTTTCAACCGCTCTCCCGGGTATCATAAAGGATCAGATCCCCAATGTTATCCGGGACTTTCTTCAGGACACCGGAATATCCATGTCGGGGATCGATCATTACGCCATCCACCCGGGTGGCAAGAGGATCCTGGACGAGTTTCAGGCTGCCTTAAGCATAGAGGACGAGGCCATTTCCTCATCGAGAGAGATCCTCAGGGAATACGGCAACATGTCATCAGCAAGTATTCTTTTTGTTCTGAAGAGAACCCTGGAGAAGATCCAACAAGAGACATCTTCCAAAAACATTTTGTCAATTGCCTTCGGTCCCGGATTTACCATAGAGCTGGCCTTGTTTAGATCTCATGTTTAGATCCAGAGCCTATGATGAAGAATTGATCGATGACTTCAATGTCTCCGGAGATGCCCTGATCCAAAACCTCAGGGAGCTACATACGATCAATTCACTTTTAGGCGGCTATGACATTAATTTCAACGGACTCAAAAAATACCTCAAAATGAATCCGGGAAATGCACCCCTGACCTTGATGGACATCGGTTGCGGCGGTGGAGACAATCTTAAGGTCATTGCAAAATTCCTGAGAAAAAGGGGTGTTAAAGCTGAATTGATGGGCCTGGATGCTAATCCGGCCATTCTTGAGTATGCTGAAAAGAACTGCCGGGACTATCCGGAAATACATTTCATTGAACACAATGCTCTGAAGCCTCTTTCAGTGCATAAAAAGCCCCAGATCGTATTCTTCACCCTGTTTTTCCATCATTTCAGGGAGACTGATATTCAATTGATCATTCAAAACTGTCTCAATGCAGGAGCCGAGATGCTCGTGATCAACGACCTTCACAGAAACTTTTTGGCCTATTATTCCATTAAGTTCTTGACCACCTTGTTCAGCAAAAGTCATCTGGTAAAAAATGATGCTCCTTTATCGGTATTAAGGGGGTTTTCAAAAAAGGAACTGGATAGCCTTCTTTCCGGAATTCCCGATCTTGAGTATGTGATCAGTTGGAAATGGGCATTTAGGTGGAAAGTATTGATATTTGAAAAAAGGTAAAAAATGGCTAAGAAATTTCAGTTATTCATTGTATCGCTAGTAGTGGGTTTGATCCTGATCGCGATCCTCTCCTCCAACATATTTTTCACGATAAAACCCGGAGAAAGGGGCGTTGTCTTCCGCAAATTCACCGGAGGACTTGATCGTGAAAACGTATTGACACCTGGTTTCCAGGTTATCGCTCCATGGAACACACTATACATCTATGATGTCAAGGAAAAAACCGTCAATGAAAAAATGGATGTGCTGGACAAAAGCGGGTTATCGATCAACGTAGATGTATCAGTGAGGTATAATCCCATTTACAATAAGATCGGATACATTCATGAAAACTTTGGTTTTGGATATGAGACAACCCTGGTTATTCCGGAAGTGAGGTCCTCTGTTCGGAAAGTCATGGGACGCTATACCGCGGAAGAGATCTACTCGACCAAAAGAAAGGAAGTGGAGGACGCCATCATTCAGACAACTTCGGATGTGCTTCAAAATCCTAACAACAATATTCAAATGAAGGCCTTGTTGATCCGGTCGATCAATCTGCCTGAACAGATCAAGCAGGCCATTGAAAACAAATTGCAACAGGAGCAAGAAGCATTGGCCTATCAGTTCAGACTGGAGAAAGAAAAAAGTGAAGCCGAAAGGAAAAGGATCCAGGCAGAGGGAGAAGCCGCTGCCAACAGGATCATTAACAATAGCTTGACACCTAATCTCCTCAAAATGAGGGGAATAGAAGCAACTTTGGAGCTTTCAAAGTCTCCAAATTCAAAAGTGGTGATCGTGGGAAGTGGAGATGAGGGACTTCCGTTGATCTTAGGTGGTAATTGAGTTGCATACAGGCTTTTTAAAAACAGGGCTTAATCGTTAAATTCGCAAACCCGAATAAAGGATACATTATTTAATAAAATGGCGGAGACTGCACAGTTAATCATAGACGGAAATACCTACGAGGTTCCAATCATCACAGGATCAGAGGGAGAAAAAGCTCTGGATATCTCAAAGCTTAGGGCTCAAACCGGGCACATTACTCTGGATATCGGGTATAAGAACACCGGATCTACACAGAGCGCGATTACCTTTCTTGATGGTGAAAAAGGAATACTTCGTTACAGGGGTTATCCGATCGAACAACTGGCAGAACAAAGTGAATTTCTTGAGGTAGCCTATCTATTGATCTATGGTGCGCTTCCGGCCAAGAAAGAATATGAGGAGTTCAAAAATGCTGTAACTATCCATACGCTGGTCCACGAGGACACGCAAAAGATCTTTGACGGTTTTCCCTCAAACTCCCATCCCATGGGTGTCTTGTCTTCATTGGTAAGTTCACTCACCGCATTTTATCCACGTTCTATTGATCCGGGAAGGACACCTCAAGAGGTCAACAGAACCATAGTAAGGCTGTTGGCCAAGATCCCAACCATAGCAGCATGGGCGTACAAGGGAGAAATGGGGCATCCCGTAAACTATCCGAATAACGAACTTGATTATTGCTCCAACTTCCTGCACATGCTTTTCTCATTACCAACGGAAAAGTATGAGGTCGACCCTGTGGTGGCGGATGCCTTGAATAAGCTTTTGATCCTTCATGCTGATCATGAGCAAAATTGTTCCACCTCTACGGTTAGGATCGTTGGCTCTTCCCATACATCACTTTATACGGCAATTGCTGCCGGTATCAATGCTCTTTGGGGCCCACTGCATGGAGGTGCCAATCAGGCTGTGATCGAAATGCTTGAAGCCATCCGCAATGATGGGGGTGATATTCAGAAGTATGTGAAAAAAGCACAGGACAAAGACGATCCGTTCAGGCTCATGGGATTCGGACATAGGGTTTATAAGAATTTTGACCCGAGAGCCAAGATCATCAAGAAGGCCGCAGATGATGTGTTGGCCAAGTTGGGAGTGGATGACCCATGTCTGGATATCGCCAAAGAGCTTGAGGAAATCGCTTTAAGAGACCAGTATTTCGTTGATCGCAATCTATATCCCAATGTAGACTTCTATTCCGGAATTATTTACAGAGCAATGGGAATCCCGACAGAGATGTTCACCGTTATGTTTGCTCTTGGCAGACTGCCCGGTTGGATAGCTCAATGGAAGGAAATGCGTGAGAATCAAGAGCCAATTGGCAGGCCAAGACAGGTTTACATCGGAGAGACCGAAAGGGATTACGTTTCGATCGACAAACGTTAGGAAAACACAGCCCCCGCAATCGTTGCTGTCATCAGACAGGCAATCGTAGCACCCAGTAATGCTTTGAGGCCAAGTGAAGAAAGCAATGGCTTTTTATTGGGCGCCATGCCTCCTATACCTCCTATTTGAATTGCTATTGAGCTGAGATTTGAAAAGCCACAGAGTGCAAATGTTGAGATGAGAATAGATCTTTCGCTTAATGCTCCTGATGATTTAAGCTCGGCCAGATCAAGATAGGCGATAAACTCATTAACGGCTGTTTTCTTCCCCAGAAGAGAACCCACCGCCAAAGTATCTCCCCATTCTACACCCATGACAAATGCAAGGGGACGGAAAATCTGCCCCAGGATATACTCAAGGGAAAATGACTGAAAAACCCCTCCTGTACTTTCAGAAATTATGACATTCAGCCCGGTCCAACTGCCTATCAGCCCCCCAAGGATATAGTTCAATAAAGCAATGATGGCCACGAATGCCAACAACATCGCACCGATATTGACTGCCAGTTTTACACCTTGACTGGCGCCGGTAGTAATGGCATCCAGAAGATTCGTGCCCAGTTTTTCCTTATTGACTTCCAGGTTTGAATTGACCCCATCTGGATTGGATTCGGGAACCAGGATCTTAGCCAGTACTATGCCCGCCGGCGCATTCATGATCGAAGCACTCAACAAAAAAGAAGCAAAACGGGTTTTTGCCACGGGATCAGTTCCGCCAAGAAAAGTCACATAAGCAGCCAAAACACCTCCTGCGATCGTAGCCATGCCACCGGTCATAAGACACATGATCTCAGAACGCGTCATATTTGGAATAAAGGGCCTCACCAACAGCGGTGCTTCCGTTTGGCCAAGAAAAATATTGCCAGCAGCCGAGAGGCTTTCAGCTCCCGATAATTTCATGGTCTTTGCCATGACCCAGGCTATTCCGTAAACCACCTTCTGGAGCACTCCGAGGTAATAGAGTCCTGCCGATAATGTTGAGAAGAATATGATGGTGGGAAGAACCTGAAAGGCAAAAAGGAAACCCAGGTTGTGTTTTAATCCGGACTCACTGTCACTGTTCTTGGCAAGATCTCCAAATAGAAAATAAGCCCCGTCTATGGAAAAGTCCAAAACCCGGACAAATGCCTGACTCATTGTTTGAAAAGCCACATGCATCCAGGGCACATACTGGATCAGCAGGCCGAAAATGATCTGCAAGCCTACTCCTATACCGACCAGGTCCCAGCGAATTCCCTTTTTATTCTCGGAAAACAGAAATGCTATTCCAACTAAAACCGCGAGGCCGAATATTGCCCTTAAGTAATCCACTGGGATGGGATCAGTTTCTTTTGTTTAATTCATCCCGGATCGCTGCTGCCCTTTCGTACTCCTCATTTTTTATGGCATCGGCAAGCATTTGGTTCAGCTCATCCCTGGATGCGGATTTGATGCTTTCCTGTGTGCCGGCCTGCTCCTTTTCTTTCTCTTTTTTGGGGCTTCCCCCTGTCAAATTGGTAATTTCCGTCTGCCCTTCTTCCTCTTCCATTGTAATTCCCGCGTATTCAAGGATCGACTCATTGGTGAATATCGGAACGCCAAATCTCAATCCTATGGCAACCGCATCAGAAGGCCTGGAATCGATCTCAAACTCTTCTCCATCCCTACTGCATTTGATTTTCGCATAAAACACACCTTCTTTCAAATCGGAGATGTATATCTCGGAGAGTGTAAAATCGAATTTATCGGAAAAGGACTTGAACAGATCATGGGTCATTGGCCTGTTGGGAACAATATTTTCAATTTCCATTGCTATGGCCTGTGCCTCAAACATGCCAATGATAATGGGTAATCTCCTTTTGCCATCGATTTCACCCAGTACAAGTGCAAATGATCCGGTAGCGGTCTGGCTACTTGATAAGCCAAGAATCTCGAGTTCTATTTTTTCCAAGAAAAACTAGTTTGCTCCTTTTAAAGCATCAGTGAATTTAGGAACAATTTCAAAAGCATCACCCACAATCCCATAATCTGCCGCTTTAAAAAAGGGCGCCTCGGGATCCTTATTGATCACAACGATCACTTTTGAAGAATTTACGCCGGCCAAATGTTGAATAGCACCGGAGATACCAATGGCGACATAGAGATTTGGGCTGACCTTAACACCGGTTTGGCCGACATGCTCATGGTGAGGACGCCATCCCATATCGGAGACCGGTTTGGAACAACCTGTTGCCGCACTCAATTCCCTTGCAAGATCTTCAACCATACCCCAATTCTCCGGACCTTTCATTCCCCTTCCACCCGAAACAACAATGTCGGCTTCCGGGAGCAAAACATCTCCCTCAGCCTTATGGGATCCCAAAACATTCACCTTGAGATCAGCTTCATTCAACGCATAACTAGTCGACTCAATTGTAGCCGGACTTCCATCTGATGATAGTTCAACAGCACCTTTTTTGATCGAAAAAATCACTTTTCCGCCCTTGACTTCCGCTTCTTCGATAGCCTTACCGGTAAAAATGCTGCGTTGGACTTTGAACCCGTCTCCGGATTTCGTGGGCACCGAGATGAGGTTTGATGCCAAACTTGCGTTGGCCTTAATACTTACCCTGGCAGCCACAGCATCGGAAAGTGAACCTTTGGCAAAAACAGCGTAATTGCTTCCAGTCGATTCCATAGCCGCAAAGACCGCAGAAGATGTTGGAGCGATCAATCCCTTATCATATTCCGAATTTGCGTCATGCAAGACTATTGCTGCGCCGGCTTTTCCGATCATGTCCGCCCCGGATCCATCCAGTGATCCAAGACATAATCCTACAACTTCGCCTTCCGAGATCTTTTTACCAAAGCTTACCGCCTCCAGGGAGCTTCCCTTGGGAAGTCCGTTTTCTGTTTCAATAAATACTAATACACCCATCTTTATATAACTTTTGCTTCGGTCTTCAATAATTCTACAAGTTCTCCTACATTTTCAGGGTCGATCATTTTACAAGCCGATCTCTCCGCCGGAAGCTCATAGTTGCTCGACACAACATTGGGGTCCGCAGACACTGCTTCCTTGACTTCCAAAGGCTTAGTCCTGGCAGACATAATGCCTCTCATATTTGGGATCTTCCATTCTGCAATGGGTTCCTGGCATCCGACCACGATCGGAAGCGAAGTCTCGATATCTTCATGACCACCTTCAATCTCTCTTTGAAGAGAAACGTTCTCCCCGTTGAGCTCAAGCTTCATCACAGGAGAAAGGCCTGGCCATCCCAACATTTCAGCTACCATTCCATGAACCGCCCCGGTGTTATAATCACTGGTTTCGCGTCCCATCATGATCAATTGATAATCACCGGATTTGGCGATCTCATAGATCTGCTTCGCGACGAAAACCGAATCCGTAGGGTGGGCATTGATTCTTATCGCATCATCAGCCCCGATTGCCAATGCCTTTCGAATTGTTGGTTCGGTATCTGCCTCACCAACGTTCAAGGCCGTCACCTTGGTGCCGGGGATCTGCTCTTTGATCTCTACGGCTCTCGCCAGAGCAAAGTCATCATAGGGTCCAATGACGAATTGAACTCCCTGTTTGTCTAATTCCTTATTATCCGGAGTAAATTTGATTTTTGTAGTGGTATCCGGAACATGGCTAATGCAAACCAGAATATTCATAAAAAAGTAAAATTGGGGTTAAATCACAGGGGCGCAATTTAATCATTAAAGGCAAGTTGAAGTATGACGAGCAAGGAGAAAAGAATAAGTTTTTTGGAAAAATCCATGGCGGAAAAACCCGAAGACTCCTTCTTCAAATATGCCCTGGCAATGGAACTGCACGAAGACAATCCCATGAGGGCTATCGAACTTCTGAAGGAGGTCATAGACACCCAACCCGATTACCTGCCTTCATATTATTCCCTTGGAAAATTGCTTTCGGAGCAATCCCATTATGAAAATGCACTCTCGATCCTGAAAAAGGGTTTGGAATTGTCCAAAGACCTTAAGGATGGCAAAACCCAAAGCGAGATATCCACCCTCATGCAGAATATTGAATTCGAAATGGATTAGAACGGAGCTTCAGAATCGGGCTCCTCTCCTTCCTTATTCTTGTTGATCTTGCTAGGGATCACGACAGATCCTCCGCTGAACTGCCCATAGTTTCCCTTGTTGAATCCGGAATTGAACCCAAAGTCATTCCAGTCCACAAACTTGGTGTACTGACCGATAAACCGAAGTTTCACATCTGCAGTCGAACCATTTCTGTGCTTTGCTATGATCAATTCGGCCAGCCCTTCCAGATCACCCTCTTCGTCAGCATTGATATTGTAGTATTCCGGACGGTAGATAAACGTAACGAGGTCAGCATCCTGCTCGATCGAACCCGATTCCCGGAGATCGGAAAGTTGCGGTCTTTTATCACCTCCTCTGGTCTCCACGGCCCTGGATAACTGGGAGAGCGCAATGACCGGGATCTCCAATTCCTTGGCAATCGTTTTCAATGATCTTGAGATCGATGCTATCTCCTGCTCACGGTTGCCGCCCTTTTTGCTGAGATCGGCTGTCATCAATTGCATATAATCCACAATGATAATACCGATATCATGTTGCTGCTTGAGCTTTCGGCTTTTGGCCCGGAGTTCCAGTATGGAGAGTCCTGGAGTATCATCGATGAAAATCGGGGCGTTGGCAAGTTTCTTGGTCTTTTCGTAGAGCTGCTCCTCTTCGTATTCTTCGATCTTTCCATTCCTGATCTTCTCACTTGGAAGTTCTGCCTCAGCGGCGATCAACCTGTTCACCAACTGGATCGAGGACATTTCCAGGGAAAAAATTGCAGCCGGGATCTGATGGTCGATCGCTGCATTTCTCAAACAGGAAAGCACAAAGGCCGTTTTACCCATTCCGGGTCTTGCAGCCAGGATGATCAGGTCTGACTTCTGCCAACCTGATGTAACACGATCCAATTCGGTAAATCCACTGGGCACACCTGTCAAGCCATCCCCCTGATCTTTTTTCTGATGGATCTCATCGATGGCCCTTGCCATGAGATCCTTCACATTGGAATAATCCTTTCGGACGTTGCGATCCGATACCTCGAAGATCTGAGCGCCGGCGTGGTCCAAAAGCTCAAGCGCGTCCGTGGTCTCTTCGAATGCCGACTTCTGAACCTCGGAGCTGATCGCGATCAATTCCCTTTTGATGGCCATCTCCAGGATCACCCTGGCGTGGTATTCAATATTTGCCGCAGAGTTGACCTTCTGGGTTAACTCGGTGACATAGAATGGACCACCGATCGTTTCAAGCTCTCCGCTTTTCTTCAACTGATTGGTGACCGTGAGCATATCAACCGGCTGGGATTCAGAAAAGAGTGTCCTGATCGCATTATAGATCCGATTATGGGCATCCTTATAAAAACTCTCGGGTTGGAGTATCTCAATGACTTCGGTCAACGCATCCTTTTCGAGCATCAAAGCTCCCAGAACGGCCTGTTCAAGCTCAATGGCCTGGGGAGGTAGTTTGCCAAGTGTATGAAGAATATTTTCCCCGGATTTGCTCAATTGCATTGATGATAAGGCGCGTTTTTTGTCTTCCATGAAGCAAAGAAAGAAATCACCTCCGATACTTTTTCCCCATTTGAAATTTGTCTTCCACAACTTTTAAACATCCTCAGAACTTTTCCACTTTGAAGCAGGTATTCGAAATTTCTATCTTTGACCGCACCCGTTCTAAATGATTGAGAAAGTAAACAAAGTACATTTCGTAGCCATAGGTGGAAGCGTAATGCATAACCTCGCCATCAACCTGAACGAGCTTGGCTATCAGGTTAGTGGCTCAGATGATTCGATTTTTGATCCCGCGGCATCCAAACTCCAGGAGGCAGGACTATTTCCTGCAGATATCGGATGGGATCCAAACAAGATCACAAAGGACATAGACCTTGTGATCGTTGGAATGCACGCCCGCAAAGACAATCCCGAGGTTCAAAAAGCCCTTGAACTTGGTATTTCGGTTTTATCATTTCCGGAGTTTATCCGATTGAACAGCCAGGACAAACAAAGGATCGTGATCGGGGGCAGTCATGGAAAAACGACAATTACGGCCATGATCATGCATGTAATGAGGGAAGCAGGAAAGCAATTCGATTACCTGGTAGGTGCAGATGTCGAAGGGTTTCCGATCTCCGTCAGGTTATCTGATAATGCTCCTATAATTATTATTGAAGGAGATGAATATTTTTCATCTGCTATCCAGAGCAAGCCTAAGTTCCTTGTTTATGAACATCATCTCGGATTGATCAGTGGAGTAAGGTGGGACCATATCAACGTATTCCCAACGATAGAGGCATATGTTCGGGCGTTTGAAGATTTTGCCGATGCTACTCCCAAAGGAGGCATGCTGGTCTTCAATGAAGATGATGACATTGCAACCGTCATAGGACGAAAAGAACGCGACGATGTTTTTCCGATCGAATATGGGATCCATCCTCACAAAATTTTGGATGGGAAAACCTATTTGATCACCAAGGAAAATGGAGAGGTTCCGTTAGAGATATTTGGTGAACATAACCTGAGCAATCTCAGTGCGGCCAGAGCTGTCTGCAAGCAATTGGCCATAGATGACCATGTATTTTACGGAGCCATATCCACTTTTAAGGGAGCCAAGAAAAGGTTGGAGCTTATCCTTGAAAAAAATGGCCACTTTGTGTTCAAGGATTATGCCCATTCCCCTTCCAAATTGCAGGCTACCACCAAGGCGGTCAAAGAGCAATTTCCTGATAAGAAGCTGATCGCCTGTATGGAGCTACACACTTTCAGCAGCCTCGATAAGGAGTTCATTTCCCAATATGAAAATAGCTTTGCGGCCGCTGATCTGCCGATAATCTTTCTCGATCCTGAGGTTTTGCAGAGGAAAGGAGAGGCAAGCCTGGACCCTTCCCTGCTAAAAAACAGTTTCGGAAGAGAGGACCTGGAAGTATTCACAGACCCTCAGTCCCTGGAGAGCTATCTTCGAAATCAGGATTTTGAAAATGCCAACCTCCTGCTGATGAGTTCAGGGAATTTCGGTGGTATGGATCTTAAGACATTGGCGAACTCACTAATACCAAACTAAATGCCCCTTCAGCTAAGTAAGCCCTTGGTCTTTTTTGACCTGGAAACCACAGGCACGAATATTCTCCGGGACAAGATCGTACAAATCGCTATGATCCGTGTTTCTACTTCGGGCGAGGAAACGCAATACAATAAGTTGGTCAATCCACAGATGCCGATACCGGGAAGTTCTTCGGATGTGCATGGAATAACGGATGAAATGGTTCAAGATGCGCCGACTTTTCCTCAGATCGCCAAAGAGGTAAACCAATTTCTAAAGGACTGTGATCTGGGAGGCTATAACCATATCAAATTTGATATCCCCCTTCTCATGGAAGAATTTGCCAGAGCCGATATCGAATTTTCTCTTCACAACAGAAGATTGGTCGACTCCCAAAGGATCTTTTTTCTGATGGAACCAAGAAGCCTGACGGCCGCCTATAAATTCTATTGCCAAAAGGACCTGGTGGACGCTCATGATGCCATGGCCGATGTAAATGCTACCAAGGAGATCCTGATGTCTCAGGTTGAGAAATACCAGGGATCCTCGCCTCCAAACAGCGATCTCCCGCCACTTAGCTCCAGAATTGAAGACCTTCATCTGTACAGTTTTGGAAAAATGGTTGACCTTGCCGGAAGATTGAGCAGGGATAATGAAGGAGATCTTAACTTCAATTTTGGCAAATACAAGGGAAAAAAGGTGAAGGATGTGTTTGGCAAGGAACCCCAATACTATGACTGGATCATGAAGTCGGATTTCCCACAGGACACCAAAAAAATCCTTACCAAGGAAATTCTATCCTTGAGAAAAGGTTAGGGCGACTGACAGCATTCCCTGATCCCCGGGGAGATCAGCGTATCGGCCCCATTCAGAGTATCCGACATAAATCCCCTGCTTTTCAACCAGTTTTCAACTTTTGGAACGGTAGAGCTGTTTTCATAATGGAAAACAACGGAGTTTTTACCGGTGTCTACGTTGGCATAATGTACACCTTCGAATTCTCTTATGGAAGTTTCTATCATCGGCTTACATTCAGGACAAAATGTGGATAGGAAAAGGGTGGAAGAATTGAGTTTCTTACACGAAGATGATAACATTGCCAAAACGGATAAACAGAGAAAAATTCCTTTTCGAAAACTCATGAATAAGATATGAAGATCATTGGGATCGGGCGAAATTATGCAAAACATATTAAGGAATTGGGCAATAGGGACCTGGGTGATCCCGTCGTCTTTCTGAAACCCGACTCTGCAATCCTCAGGAACAACGACTCCTTCTATATTCCTGAGTATACCAAGGATGTACAGCATGAGGTAGAGATTGTCGTAAAGATCTGTAAGGTAGGTAAGGATATTGCCCCGGAGTTCGCCCATACCTACTACCAGGAAATGGCGCTTGGCATAGATTTTACCGCACGGGATCTCCAATCAAAATATAAGAAAGAAGGATTGCCCTGGACATTGGCCAAGGGGTTTAACGGCTCCGCTCCTATTTCCAACTTTGTTCCTGTTGCTGAATTTGAGAATATCCAAAACCTCAGTTTTTCACTGAAGAAGAACGGTGATTTGGTCCAGGAGGGAAATACTGCGGATATGCTATATCCAATTGATCAACTGATCAGTTTTGTTTCAAGGTATATGACCTTGAAAAAGGGTGACCTGATCTATACAGGCACACCTGAAGGAGTCGGACCGGTCGAGGTTGGAGATCGACTTCAGGGATTTATCGAAGACAAAAAGTTTATGGACTTTGAGGTCAGGTAGAATCCTTTTTTTCCTCATCATTTTCGCATCCGGATTTAGGGGGGGTGAATTCCCTGATTCCCAGTATTTTCAGTTCCCCATCAACCCAGGAAAGGTCAATTTTTTGGCCGGGACCATGGGAGAGCTCAGGAGAGGGCATTTTCATGGCGGCATCGATGTCAAAACCGCCGGGCAAACCGGACTTCCGATCTATGCCGCGGCCGATGGCTATATCTCGAGGATTTCCATATCCCCAACCGGCTATGGAAAGAGGTTGAATGTAACTCATCCCAACGGATACATAACTGTCTATGCCCATCTGGAAAAATTTTCTCCGGAAATGGAGAACATGGCCCTTGATATGCAATACGAAAAAGAGAGCTATCGAATCGATTACTTTCCCAAGAAACTGGAATTCCCCGTCAAAAAGGGAGAGATCATTGCCTTTTCCGGTAATTCCGGGTTTTCTGCGGCGCCCCACCTCCATTTCGAGATCCGCGATGAAAAGAATAGGCAGTTGAACCCTCTTGAGTTTGGTTTTACAGAGGTTTTGGACAGTGCGCCCCCCATAATTCAGGCCCTAAAAGTGATTCCCAAATCCGCTAGTACTCAGATCGACGGTTCAGGCGTTTCAAAGGAGTTGAGATGTTATCGAAACTCTTCATCCGGATCCTACTACATCAAAGACACCCTGAAGGTGAGCGGACCATTTGCACTTGAATTCAAGGGTTATGATAAAATGTCCGGAAATTGGAACAGGACAGGAATCCAGGCGTACAATCTGTATTTGGATGGAAAAGAGGTCTTTTCAGCAAAAATAAATTCCTTGCCTGTCCTGCTGACGAGGTTTATCAATCTTCATGTAGATTTTCCTTCTCTTGTCACAAGAAACAGGTGGTTTCACAGGGTCCATAAGGAAACAGGGAACCTCCTTCCCTTTTATCGATCCAATGGAAAGCAGGGAATCATCGAGCTTGAAGATGCCAAACCCCATGAGCTATCCTTCGAATTAATTGATGCCATGGGAAACAAAGCCAAAGGCTCATTTTATTTCAGGAATGATAAGACCGACAAGCAGGCCATTGAAATGAGCGCAACTCCAAAAGATTCTCTCGCTTTTGAATGCAAGCGGTGGAAGTATTTTCTGAAGATCATGACCAGGGGGAAATCACAGGAGGCCCCTCTTTATCTTTACTCGGGGAATTTGAAATTTGAGCTCGAACCCAGCTATGTCGAACAGGGACAGCTCGTTCATCTCTGGGATTTGAGAAAAATGATCCTCGATAGCATTAGCCTGGGAGATCAATCCAAAAGGTTTGACCATAAGGTTTTGGTGCCCCCCGCTGTAGAATTTTCGTTTTTTTCCGATGATCTGCAGATCGATTTCTTCCGTAAATCCCTGTTCGATACCATAGTCCTGAAATTGGATCATGATTCCAGCTCGATAGAGTTGGCAAATTATCTGACCCCGCTTCGCGCCCCCATCAAAGTCACATGGACAATCAGTGATACATCGTTTGGGAGAGCCAATTCGCATGCATATATTCTCTATGGAAAAACAATGGATTTCGTTGGCGGTTATTGGAAGGATGACAAACTGGTTTTCACCACCAAGTCCTTCGGGAAATTCACGGTTGCCAAAGACACGGTCAAACCCTCCATTCGATATCTTGGAAACCGATGGGGCAGGCTAAGATTCAAAATCGAGGACCGGATGTCTGGTATCAAGAATTACCGGGGTGAGTTGAACGGTGAATGGATCATGATGGAGTTCGATGCAAAAAAGTCGATTTTGGTATCCAGAAGGAAAGAAGAGGTCGGTGCCTTCAAAGGAGACTTCAAATTGGTCATAGAAGACCAGGCAGGAAACAAAAATGAATTTATCAAAAATTATTAAACTATGGGATTAAAAATTGGAAATAAAGTTCCTGATTTTAAAGGACTTATCGGTGATAATGAATATATATCATTAAGCGATTTCAAGGGTAAAAAAGTAGCATTGTACTTCTATCCCAAGGACAACACTCCCGGATGTACGGCTCAGGCCTGTAACCTCAGAGATCATTACGACGACCTGTTGAACTCCAATGTCCAGGTGATCGGCATCAGCAAAGACCCGATAAAATCGCACAACAAGTTCAAGGATAAATTTGATCTTCCTTTTCCGCTTATTTCGGACGAGGATCTAAGTATTCACGAGATCTTCGGAACATGGGTCAAGAAGAGCATGTATGGAAGGGAGTATATGGGCACAGCAAGACAAACATTTATCATTGATGAAGATGGTAATCTTGAGGAGATCATAGAAAAGGTTAAAACCAAAGATCATACCGCCCAGATCCTAAAGTAGTTGGAAGATCCGTTTTCGAATTAAAATTTAGTTTTGCCTTATGCCCTACCTCACAGAAGAAGAACTCCGCAATATTTCGGATCTAAGCACACAGATCCGGAGAGATATCATACGAATGACCCATGGGGCAAAATCCGGCCATCCCGGTGGCTCCCTGGGTTGTGCGGACCTGTTCGCTTTGCTCTATGGCAAGGTATTGAAAATAGATAAGGAACAATTCAATCCTGAGGGGAACAATGAAGATCTTTTTTTCCTTTCAAACGGGCATATTTCACCGGTGTGGTACAGTACACTTTCAAGAACCACGTCATATTTTCCCCCATCGGAGCTAAAAACATTCAGAAAGATCGATTCAAGGCTACAGGGGCATCCCGCTACTGAAGAGCATCTTCCTGGCATCAGAGTTGCATCCGGAAGTTTAGGGCAGGGATTGTCCGTAGCCAATGGAGCTGCACTTTCCAAAAGACTCAACAAGGACGATCACACTGTATACGTGCTTATGGGGGATGGCGAGCAACAGGAAGGACAGATCTGGGAAGCGGTAATGTTTGCTGCCCAAAACAAGATCGATAATCTGATCGGGATCGTGGACTGGAACAACAGACAAATAGACGGTGATGTAAGTGACATTATGGGACTAACCGATCTGGATGCAAAGTATAGTTCGTTTGGGTGGGAGGTTCTGGTTTGCGACGGCAATAATATTCAGGAGCTTGCGGAGACTATTCAAAATGCTCAGGAGCTCAGATCCAAAGGAAAACCGATCGTAATCCTGATGAAAACGGAAATGGGCTTCGGTGTAGATTTCATGATGGGTACTCATAAGTGGCATGGAGTCCCACCCAATGATGAACAGGCAGAAAACGCCCTGGCCCAACTTAAGGAAACCATGGGTGACTATTGATGAGGTTAGCTCTTCTAACCATACTCTTTTTTTCAATAGCTCTCAGGCTTGAGGCACAACATCTCTCACCTGAGGATAAGACCACCAGAATTCTTTTTCTTTTTGACGCTTCAGGCTCTATGCTGGGCCGCTGGGAGGGAGAATTTCGGGTCGAGGCAGCGAAAAGACTTCTCAGCGAGGTGATGGATGACCTAAAAGGAACTCCCAGGCTCGAGTTGGCCCTGAGGGCTTATGGACATCAATACCTGAAAGAAGAACAAAACTGCGAAGACACAAAGTTGGAGGTTCCTTTTGCTCCCAATAATGAAGATGCTATAAAGGAAAGACTTAAGAAGATTAAACCCAAAGGGACCACCCCACTCGCCCGCTCGCTTGAAAAGGCCGGCAATGATTTCCCCGAAGATCCAAATGCCCGGAATATCATCATTATCATCACCGATGGCCTCGAATCCTGCGATGGCGATCCATGTGCTATTTCATTAAGCCTTCAACGGAAAAACATCTTTCTGAAACCTTTTATCGTCGGAATCGGAATGGATGATAAGTACCTCGATGATTTCAATTGTCTCGGAACCTACCTGAATGCCGAAAGTCAGGACAATTTCAAGGATGCTCTTGAAACAGCCCTCAATCAATCCATAGAACCTGCTACAGTAATTCTTGAGCTGATGGATGATAGCAACAAGCCAACAGAGACCAATATTCCAGTGGCGTTTTACAACAATTTCACAGGAAACACGGTTGAAGAGATCATTCATTATTTGGGACCTGATGGCAAACCCGATCCTCTTAAAGTGGATCCGGTCATCGACTACAACATTACGGTCTCAACCATCCCTCCTATTCGCAAGACCAATGTTCATTTTACAGGAGGAGAAACCAAGAAGCTTCAGATAAAAGCGGCAACGGGATACCTGAATTTCAAATGCAAGGGATTCAATGGCTATAAGAATCTTGAGGTCTTGATTAGAAAAAAGAATGACCCCAGGATCATAAACGTACAGGAGTTCAAACGCGAGGAAAGGTATTTGACAGGAACCTATGATATTGAAGTGCTCACCCACCCAAGGACAAGATTTGCCGGTGTTCAGATAAAAAATCACGAAACTAAGACCCTAACGATCGAGGCGCCGGGCCTGATGACCATCATGGATGGTGGTAAGGGAGTCGGGGCTGTTTACCAGGTAGCTCCTGGAAAACCGGATGTTTGGATCATGAATTTTTACAATCAGGGAAGTTATAACCTTCAACCGGGGAACTATAAAGTGGTCTTTAGAGCCAAGGGTTCTCAAGGAAGCAGATTCACCTCAATAAAAACATTTTCAATCCGCCCTCAGGCGGCAACCAAAATCAAACTATTCTAATATGGTCAATACTGAGACTTTGGAAAAGAAAGATACAAGATCAGGATTCGGGATCGCGCTTCACGAATTGGGAAAACAGGACCCCAACGTTGTCGCGATCTGTGCAGACCTGACGGGTTCGCTCAAAATGGATGCCTTCGAAAAGGAATTTCCCGATAGATTTTTCCAGGCAGGTGTGGCCGAGGCCAATATGATCGGACTGGCGGCGGGCCTTGCCATTGGTGGCAAAATTCCCTTTACCGGAACCTTTGCAAATTTCTCGACAGGCAGGGTCTACGATCAAATACGTCAATCTGTCGCCTACTCGGAAAAGAATGTCAAAATATGTGCTTCTCATGCCGGATTGACCCTCGGGGAGGATGGTGCCACCCATCAGATGCTGGAAGACTTGGGAATGATGAAGATGCTCCCCAATATGACCGTTGTAAATCCCTGCGACCATAATCAGACCGTTCTAGCCACCAAGGCGGTTCATCAATGGAAGGGGCCTGTTTATCTCAGGTTTGGTCGTCCCAAGGTCGTCAACTTCACTTCCCTGGAAGATGATTTTACGATCGGCAAAGGCGTACAAATTCGAGAGGGTAATGATCTAAGCATCATTGCCACAGGACATTTGGTTTGGGAGGCCGTCATGGCCGCAGATCAATTGGAGAGCCAGGGTTATTCAGTCGATCTGATCAACATTCATACGATCAAGCCTCTTGATGAAGAGATCATCCTTAATTCAGCCAGAAAGACAGGAAAAGTGATCACGGCCGAAGAGCACCAAAGAGCAGGAGGCCTGGGAGAAAGTGTTGCCTCCCTCCTTTCGCGTGAGCATCCAACCAAAATGGACATGGTAGCGGTCATGGATACCTTTGGTGAAAGTGGAACACCTGCTGAGTTAATGGCGAAATACGGGATAGATTCCAATGCAATCCTGGCCAAGAGCCTGGCCTTGCTGAAATAGAAAACAACGAACCTTAAAATATCCTGTCCAAGCTTGATATGATCCCGATTGAAATCGGGACGGGACAGGCTTCTCGCCCCTTTGAACAGTAAAAAATGAGAGCACAAAAAAAACCCGAATCTTAAATTTGATCCGGGTTGATGTGAGTCGGCCGGGGCTTCCCGTAATAAACCCGATTGAAATCGGGACGGGACAGGCTTCTCGCCCCTTTGAACAGTAAAAAATGAGAGCACAAAAAAAAACCCGAATCTTAAATTTGATCCGGGTTGATGTGAGTCGGCCGGGGCTCGAACCCGGGACCCTCTCCTTAAAAGGGAGATGCTCTACCAACTGAGCTACCGACTCTTTTCGAGATTGATTATTTTCGCCCTCGAAAATGAGGCTGCAAATTTAGGTAGGTCAAATGAATATCCAAACCCTGATAAGGTTTTTAGGAATCTCTTTGCTGATAAATGTTTCGGTTCAGGGAAAAACCCTGGAAGAAGCTGATTCTCTATACGCAATTCATGAGTACACATCAGCCTTCAGCATCTACGATTCGCTGTTCAGCTCGGGATTTGCATCCGAAAGCATGATCCTTAAAATGGGCTTGATCGCCGAAGGCTCGGGTAATTACCCGGGAGCCCTCTTTTACCTGAGTTTTTATGAAAAGACCTATGGCGGTGATGCGGTTGAAAAAAAGATCTCGGAAATCGCCGAAGAGCATGATCTGGAAGGCTACAATGTCGATGATATTCAGTTCTTGCGAAAAGTCTTCTTTGATTATTTTGAATGGATCCTCGCGGTTCTGTTTCTGTTCTCGGCCTTATTGGCTGTATTGATCATCGTGAGCTCAATCAGAAGGAAGCAACGAGCATGGTCCTCCCTTCTACTTATGCTTACACTGGGAGCCGGCATTTATGTCCTGACCTTCTATGAGAGATCACAAGCCCATCCGGGTATCATCATGGCACCCAAAGGCTACCTGATGGAAGGGCCGTCAGCGGGGTCGGAAGTCATGGAGCCGGTTGCCCCGGGAGAGAAGGTTTATATTTTGGGAAAAACCGATTATTGGCTCAGGGTTGAGCGCTCAGGAGTTGAGGGATACCTGCGGGAGAACCAGGTTTGGGAACTGAAGTGAATCAAAGGGGAGAATCCTTCTCCTTTCTGAAATGTGCCAGCACCTTGCCGTCCATCCAGGAAGGAAATAGCTTATTCATGAATACAGTAAGCCTTCCCTGGGTGGTGAGTGTGAGGATCTTCTTTCGTTTTCTTACCGCCGTGTATATATGATCCGCCACCTCTTCCGCGGACATGATCTTACCCTCTTCCAGGGGAGATTTCCCCTGGGAACTTCCGTCGGCAAGCAGAGCCGATTTCCTGATATTCGATGAAGTAAAACCCGGACAGGCGATAAGTACATGGACATCCTTCGGGATCAATTCCGTTCTCAGGGATTCAAGAAAGCCCTGCATTCCGAATTTGGATGCAGAATAACCTGTTCGCCCGGGAAGCCCTCTGTAACCTGCAATTGAGGAAATGCCAACAATAGATCCTTTTGATTTCAGGATCATGGGCAAGAATGCCTTGGTGGTGTAAACAGTGCCCATGAGGTTGATATCGATAAGCTTCTTGATCACTTCAGGGTCAAGATCCACAAACAATGCCCTCATAGATATCCCGGCATTATTGATCAGTACATCGGTCCTGCCGTATTTGTCCGAAACCTCTTTTCCAAAGGCTTTAACCTCATCAGGGACAGATACATCGGCAGCAACACCCAAAGCTTGAATTCCGGAATCCCGAAGCTCGGACTCTACCTCGGATATTCTATGCCGGTCGCGTCCTGAAAAGGCAATAGCAAACCCATTCTTTCCAAACTCGAATGCCAATGCTCTTCCTATTCCTGAACTTGCACCGGTAATTACACATACGGGACTATCCATGACTTCCCTTAAACATAAGAACGAAGGAATTAATGATAATCCTTAAATCGCTTAAAAAGGTCCTTTTGCGGATATAGTCCAAATTGATCTCAAGCTTTTCAGGCATCAAATGATCAATATAGTATTGGGTTGGATCTTTCTTGGCCTCCAACAGCTCATTTTCGTTTCGGTATTTCAATGATGCCGGATCGGTTATGCCGGGCTTTACAGAAAGCACTTCCATTTGCTCGGAAGTATATAATCGAACAAATCTCGGAACCTCCGGCCTTGGGCCCACAAAACTCATCTTGCCGGCAAAAACATTGATCAGCTGTGGTAATTCATCCAGCTTATAATTTCTCAACACCCTACCTACATTCGTTATTCTTGAATCGGACTTTCCGACGGTAAGAAATCCTACTCTTTCAGAATCCACTCTCATGGTTCGGAACTTGATCAGCTTGAATTCCTTCGCGCCCTGCCCTACCCTGATCTGTTTGAAAAAGACCGGTCCCCGTGAATCCATTTTGATCAGAATTGATATGATCGCGAACACCGGAAGGAAAACAACCAGTGAGATTAACGAAACCAGAAGATCAAAAACAGATTTGATCAGGACAATACTTTTGATACGGCAGTCTCAATGTGCTCGAGAACATACTCCTGATCTTCCCCCGTAAGTCCGGGATAAATCGGGAGGGAGATCATGGACTGATAGAGCTTATCGGCCATGGGATAATCGGCAATGCTGAATCCCATTTCCTTGAAAAGGCTGAGTCGGGGCAAGGGAATAAAATGGACATTACTTGCAATACCATTTTCCGTCAGTTGATCGACTACCTGATCCCTTTGGGATTCCTTAAAGTCCTTAAGACGTAAAGGATAAAGATGGTATGAGGGGGTCCCGTTTTTCCAGATATCCTCAGGAGTAATGGTCCAGTCTTTACCCCTGAAAAATTCCAGATAGCGGTCGAATATCTCTTTCCGCATAGAGAGAATACGATCATACTCATTAAGTTGCGCGAGACCGATGGCCGCAAGAACATCGGGCAGGTTTATTTTCAATCCTGGCAGAACGATATCGTATTTCCAATTTCCTCCTTGTGACTTCTCCAGGGCATTTTTAGTTTGCCCATTCAGCGTCATAAGCTTAAACCACCTATGAGTTTCCTGTTTGTCAAAATCCCCTGGAAGGTTTAGCACGATCGCCCCGCCCTCGGCCGTGGTCAGGTTCTTAACCGCATGAAACGAGAAAACTGAGATGTCCGCCATTTTTCCCGCATCGACTCCGTTCCTTTCTGCCCCGATCGAGTGAGCAGCATCCGCCATGATCAATGGTCTGCCGAGTCTTTCCTGGTTCTCACCGCGCATCTCAAAATTGATCCCGCTCTCCGCCACGAGCCGGTATATGGGGTCATAATCCGCAGGCCAGCCTCCATAATCAACACCCATGATCGCCTTGGTCTTTGGAGATAAGGCCTTTTGGATCTCTTCGGGATCGATGGAAAAATCATCCATTACGTCCACGATCACCGGACGTCCTCCGGCATGGATCACGGCCAAGGCGCTTGCCGCATAGGTATACGCTGGCACGATAACCTCATCATCTTCTTTTAGATTAAGCCATTTCAGGGTCAGGATAGCTCCGGAGGTCCATGAATTGACAGGTATGACCTCTTTGATCCCAAGTCTTGAAGCAAGAGCTTCTTCAAAAGCCTTTACTTTTGGGCCTGTGGTGATCCACCCGGACTCCAGGGTTTGGTTTACCTCATCAATCACACTTTGGCTTATGAAGGGAGGTGAGAATGGGATTTTTTTCAAGCTATTCTTTTTTGCATACCTACTGATTTTCCATCATTAGAAAAAATCTCCCAGCCACTTTTCTTATAGGCTGCGATTGCCCGGCCATTTTTGGCTTCTACGGATAGCCGCATTAAATGCAAACCAAGGCCAGCAGACCTCGATTCAAATTCGGAAAGCAATTTTTGCCCGATCCCCTTTCCCTGTTGATCCGGATCCACTGCAATCACCACTAAGCCTGAGAAAGGAACAAATTCATCTTTTTCGTTTCCGGGTGTATTTTGAGGAGGAAAGATCCTATACCAAAAATTCTTAATGATGAAACCATATTTGGCGATCATCTCTTTGTGGATGATCAACCAAGGCCTCTTGAGAATCGCCTTGATGGCCTGATAGAAACTAAATTGTGTCATAGACGAAGCTGAACCCATAACCACCTCATCCTTATAGAATATCCCACCGCAGAATCCCAAAAGGGATTCATTTGAAGAGTAAAACAAGAAGGCCCGGTCATCCCTAAGGTACCATTCGTACACGCGGGTCAAATAGCCGATTCCCATTTTTGATATCAAAGAATCGGGGAAGGCTGCAATGTGGCATGCAGCTATTTGGATCAGATCCTTTTCAGCGGCATCATAGATCTCAACCTCCTTCAAAGCCTATCGGTTTACTATATTTTTTACGTAAATAAGAAAACCCCTGGGGCCTAAAAATCTCAATCTTTTTACCACCCTCTCTGCGGTTTTCAGGTAATGAGGTATGGAGTACAGGGCCGCCTGAATTTTAGCTTCTTGTGTTTGCCTCGAATAACCTAAGTTCTTCATTTCCGAACCGGTAAGGGTTTCAGCAACCAATAGTTCCTGCCGACTCAAAGATTGTCTCCAATCATTCAACGAAGTCTTATAGATTCCCCTCGGTTTTAGCTCTCCTCCCATCGCCTGACTGAAGAAATCTATCTCGAGGTAAGATCTTTGAAAGGGAATTCCAATTCTTTCAAAAATTGATCGACAGACTTCTTCGGGCTTGGCAACCAGGTCCTCGTATTTTACAATGACCAGGCTTTCCCTAAATAGCTTTTTTGCCTCGAAGATGGCCCGAATACTTGAGCGCCAGGATAAGGCATCCAGAACCGGGTTATAATCCTTCTCTAATTTTTTTGACTCTATCTGATCATCGGCATATACCCCTTGATCTACTTTTGCTACCCGGTTTTTCTTTGATGCAAGAACTGCCCTTGGGTCCCGGACAAGACATAAGATCTTCGAACCGGGGAAATACTTTTGAATGGCGGGAATATGGAAGACGTTATTCGGTGACTTCTCAAGAACCAACCTTGCCCCATCCTTTTCAGCCAGCTTATCACCTACACTTTTAAATAACAGCACGGGGTTTAGTCTGTCTTCAGGTAGGAACTCGTTCTGCAAGTCCGAAAGGTTTTCCTCATTAGAGTACCGAAATATATCTCCAACCAATTCACGAACTCCCTGTTGAGTGTTGGGCAATCCTTTTGCCTTGTTAGAATAACTTGACAAGAAATCAAAGAATTTGGTCTCTCCATCAATAGACCTTATCTCGGGAGCCTTTTCGAGAATTTTTTGCAACAAAGTGGTGCCCGAATGCATATAACCTCCAATAAATAACCAGGAAAAATCCACTTCGTTGTTTACTCCTATTTTCTAAATAGTTTGGATAAACCCAACAGAAATCCTATCCCATAAGAAAGGTGAATACCCAAAATGATCATGAAATAGACCGGAATTCTAAATAATGCAATACGATCCTTCACCGACTGAAAAAGGATGAGCACTGCATAGAGCAGCAACGGAAGAACGATCCATTTTGAAACCCAAAACAAAGACGGAATCAGAAGAAGATAAAGTACAAAAAGCGAGGGGACCAGATGACGAATCTTTAATCCGGATTTGACCTTTTTAAGGACCAGAGGCTTGTACAAACCGTATTCAAAATACTGTTTGGTTAAACCCTTGAAATTTTTCCGGGGTTTGTACCATGACTTGATCTTGGGGTCCTGGTAAATTCTGTATCCCTTGCTTTTTGCCCGATAATGGAATTCGTCATCCTGATTTCTTTTGAGAGATGTGTCAAACAAACCCGTGTTGGAGAATATCTCTTTCTTCCAGGCCCCCAGGTATACACTGTCAGCCTCTCCTTCAAAATTCTCAAAATGAAAACTACTGTTCCCTACTCCAATGCTGGCAGAAGTGGCTTTTCCAACTAAACCTTGAAACCAGGTTCCCTTCTCAATTCGCATAGGCCCTCCGACTATATCCGCGTCGCCTGCATCAAAACGATCGAGGATTCTTTGAAAATAGTCTGAATCGTATCTGGTATGCCCGTCGAGTCTTGCGATCACTTCTCCCTTGCACTTCGGAATAGCCAGATTCAACCCATAGGGAACAGTCTTCCTTTTATTGTGGACGATCTGGTAGTTCAATCCATGGCCATGCTCCTTAATAAGTTCCACGGTCCTATCTGTCGATCCACCATCAATAAAGAAAACCTCCTTTTCCAAGGGGTTTGATCCCCTTAAAAAGGAAACCAATGAGGGAATGTTCTTTTCCTCATTGAACAAGGGAATAACCACACTGAGCCTCATACGGTCTCGTTGATGATGATCTGAGGTTTTCCCGATGGACTGGGAAGAATTTCATTGACTTTCTCAAATTGAATGGATAAGGGTTGAGAAAGTTCAGAATTGATTTGGCTTTCAATTTTTTCGAGCGTGTCAGGAGAAAAGTCTTTACCCGGGATGTACCTGATCGTGATCTTATCAAGCTCCTTCTGAATAACCTGAAACTTTTCAATGTCCTGAAAAAACTCAATGATCCCTGTAAATGAATGAACAATCAGGGTTTCGCCCCAGGAAGTCTTAACCAGATCGGTATTTCTGCCAACCACTTTTTTAAGCAGCTTGAATGGCAGTTTAGCACCCTTGGGCCTTTCAGAATCCGGAAGTCGTATGGCAAGATCACCAATTCTGTACCGGATCAGCGGAAAAGATTGATTATCCAGGGAGGTGATCAAAACATGTCCCATTTGTCCGTCAGGAACAGCATTTCCATTATCATCAACAATCTCTATCCACACATGGGTATCCATGGTATAGAGGTAGTCCAGATCGTACATGGAAGCGATCATTAATTCTTCAGCGGTACCGTAGGATTCATAAACCTTGCAGGAGAATACGGACTCCAACAATTCGCGATAATGAGGAAACAACTTATCTCCCCAAGAGATAATGCTTTTGATATTGGTAACATTCAGTTCAGATTCCTTGATGATCGTTCCAATAGAAAAAAGGGATGAGGCATAACCTCCAAAAAAAAATTGGTCACCGGATCTTGAGGTTTTGGAGAATACTTTTTGAATGGTTTTTGGATTATGAGCAAAGGCCAGCACATAAGTCACCCCAAAAATCAGGTCCTTAATTCTCTTCAGTTTTGATCTTTGAAATTGAAGCCCGGTTTGAATGATCGGATCCCCCATTTCATATCCTGCCCAATGCCACCACAAGAACTGATAAGCTCTGCTTATTGAAAGCTCCTTTTTTCCCACATAGATGGTGGTCTGCTCTCCACTGGATCCACTGGTTTCGCATTTGATCAAGCTTTGAAGCGGTTTTACGGATATCTTTTCCGGATTATTCCGAATGATCTCCTTGGTCAATATGGGGAAACGACTAAGCCAATCAGAGGCGCTTTCTCCCGACTCTCTTTTAACTCCCAGAGATTGATAAAAAGAGCTTTTCCGCGAAGCAAGGCTCAAAATATTCTCCAATTTCTTTTCCGATAGTTCCCCTAAAGAAACCCGGTTCATTTTTGAAACGAGCTGAAGCTCCTTGAGCTTACGAGATACGCTTGTGCCGAGCAAGCAATCACTTATCGGAAGTATAAAATCTTTCAGCAGGACTTTTCTAAAGCTCATTTTTAAGCAGATCTTGCCAAAGAGGGCAAATGTTCTCCCAGGAATATTCCTCTGCCTTTTTTCTTCCTGCCAACGACCTCTCTTTTGCCAATGAAGGGTTATGATGTATTTCCAGTATTCTTTGAACAAAGCTCTCAGGTTTGTCCAATTCGGCAAATGCGATCTCCTTTTGATCTTCCCATAGATAAGGCAATTCACCGACCCTGGAACTTACTATCGGAATCCCCACAAGAGCAGCTTCAAGAGTTGATATCCCGAAGCTTTCATAAGCGGTGGTATTTATGAATACCGAATGACTTGAGAAAAAATACTTTAGAATTTGGTTATCTACTTTTCCTGTGATTATAATTTCTTCGGAGAGCTTCCTTTTTTTAGCTTCTTTTTCGAAACCCTTAAGGATTCCGGAATCCGGACCAACCATCACCAGTTTGACATTCGAAACTTCCTTTTGAAGGGCTTCAAGGATATCGAGACAAAGCAGTGGATTGTATTCGTCCGAAAACGCTCTCACCCAAAGCAACTTCAATTCCTCTGGCCGTTCCCAGGAATAAGGAAACCGATCAATCAGGATAGGATTCGGAATATGTATGATATCCGGAAACTCATGCTTCAATTTTGCGATCAAATACCGAGAGGGTGAAGCAATGACGGAAGCCTTAGAAAGTGTTTTAGAAACCCTTTGCGGGTACGTATGAAAGAACTCCGCAAACCTTCCTCCATGGATATTCAGAATTATTTTTTTACCCCGAACAGACGCAAGATTCGTGGTCAGGATAGTCCAATAAAAAGCGTTAAAACTGAATACATCCTGATGAAGGATGGCATACTTTGAAAACAGTGTCGTGAAGATAAGCTCAATGAGCTTAAGGATTTTGTTCCTGTACTTCGAAATACCCCTGGCATTCACGCCGATATCATTTACCTTCCTTAGTATCCATTCACTAGGATTGAGGGTACCTGATCTAGCGCTGGTGAAGTTTCCTGAAAATAAAACCGATCTCAAATGTTGATTTTGGCGAGCTCCCAAACATTCAAATACTTGGTTGGAAATTTACCATTTCCAAGGCTTGAACCTTCTGAGTATGAATAAATGGGCGATGGAAAAGAAAAAGGTTCCTGGCTTAGATCCAACACTCTCCAGTCTCCTGCGACAATATCAATATTCTTATTCAAACTGGGAAAGTCAGTGGCCATGAGATACTTGGCACCACTTCTCTTGAAATTTCTGATGATATTCAGGTTTTCTTCAAATGAAAGGTGAACCATCAGATCCCGGCAAAATATTAGATCAGCTTTCGGCAGCTTATCCTGGATCATATCAAGGTGATGAAATGATCTGGTCTCATCCCCATATCTTGTATTATTCTTTTCAATCAGTGGTTTGACGATATCGACTCCGTAATAAACTATGTTGCCAAATGGCATATCCTTCATCCAATAATGATCCCCGCATGGCGCGTCCATGATCGAATCAATATTCAACTGCTTAAAGATCCCCGGAAGATCCCTTATGAGTGAATCCGTCTGTTCCTGATTCGATCCCGGCCCCGAATGGGATTCCTTGTCCTCCCAATAATTCTTTTCATAGATCTCAGTAAAGATCTCTTCCGTCGGTTTGTGGGAATAGGCTTTGCGACGGAGCTTCTTTAGTCGGGATACCAATCCCGGAAAATATTTGAATAAGAATTTCCTAAACACGCTTTATTTCTTTAGCAGGGATTCCTGCAATTAACATATCATCCTTAAACTCACCTTTGATTACGGAGTTAGCTCCAACCACTGACCCCCTCCCAATAGTCGTGCCTGCAAGAACGCAACATTTTGCACCAATCCAACTTCCAAATCCGATCTTTACAGGCGCCTTGGTGATCGGACCGTACCGAAAGGAACCATTCGCCTTGGTATGTTCTCCGGATATGATCATACAATGAGGTGCGATCATAACCTCATCCGCAATGCTGATCTTTTCAATGGCATTAAACCAATTTCCTGCAGCGATATAAACATTCTTTCCGATTTCAATATTTTGAGTATTCAACATGAAAACTCCCCTTCCGATCATGAGGTTTCCTCCACATTTACCAAAGAAAGGCCTTAAAAAAAATCCGCGCAGTTTCATTACCGATACGTTGTCCGGAAGTATGTTCAGCAGAAGACTTATGAAGTGAACCGGAAGAAAGTATCGAATATTATTCCACATGGGCTTTCTCTTGAATTATGTCAACCATCAATTTGGCTGATTTCTCAATGGTATTTTCTCTCGCCAAATTATAACCCTCATGAATTAACCTGCTTCTTAGTTCAGCATCCTCAATGAGCCTTTTAATGGCGGTTTCAATTTCGTCCTTGGAATTGGGTTGTAGGAGGAGGCATGATTTTTGATCTTCCAGGAAAAACGGGATTGAGCCTACCCTGGAGGCAATGACCGGCATCCCAAAAGCCATAGCCTCCCAAATCGCCCTTGGGAAACCCTCGAAATCTGAAATAGAGGGTAATACGAAAATATCACTATCCCGGTAAACACGATTCAGTTCATCACCAGCTTTTAGGAATCCCAGGTATTCAAATTTATCCTTGTAGCGGGAGCCTTGGATCATCCTCTTCAATTCCTCCTCGTACTCAGAATCTCCCCCCATGGTAAATCCTGCGATACGAAATCTGATCTCAAAGCCCTGATCGTTCATTGTCTCGACCACCTGAACCACATTATGAATCCCCTTCTCCTTAGTGATTCTCCCACTGAAGAGGAGAAATCTTGGAGAATCGGAACTCGAACCCTCCTTCTTGTTTGGAAAACTCTTTTCTGAAAGGGTTGACGACTTTATCAAAATTGGACTCCTCCCCTCTTTTTCCAGTCTTTTCTTTTCCAAAAGGCTATTGCAAAAAACCAGATTGTCGGGGGAGACAGCATTCCAATTCTTTACGAACTGGCGGTTCAAAATATTGAAGAGCAGACGTTTTAGTCCGGAGGTGTTCTCTATGGCTTCCCGATAATTCCCGACCACATATGGAACCACTGTTTTCTTCTTCAGCGTGGAATAATAGAAGAATAAAGGGGTTGGCATTCTTAAGATCAGGAAGTCGACCTGATCATCATTCGCAATTTTTTTGCTCGACTCACGGTTCAGGTAAGTTCTTTTAAGAATGTTCGACCTGGTACCCAAAGAAACAAACCGGATTCCAGGTCTGATTTCCGAATCGCAAAATCCTTCTTCCTCTTTCCGGGCTTCAAAATAGTACACGGTTAAAGAACCATTGTAGTCGAAAAGAGAATTAAGAAATACAGCGAAGTAAGAAGCTGTATAAAAACTATTTGACTGAGACAGTAAGGGGACGTGGTAATGGACTCCTAGCTTGATCAAGTGAATATCTTGTATTTAATGCACTCACGAGGGCAATGAATACCCAGGTATAAAAATTTACGATCGAAGTAATGAAGTAGAAATGGATAGTCATCAAAACAAATCCAAAAAACAGGCTTCTCACCAGCGGATTGAACCTTTGAAAATTCGTTAATCCAAGAATCAGGTTTGAAACCAGTATTGCAACAAAAGGAACAAACATGAACAGGCCGCCTTCTGCCAGGATATTGACATACGAGTTATGACTGCTTGTACCCTCTTCTAGTCCTTTATTGATGACCCACTCGGCTCCCACAAAATTTCCCTGAAATTGTACAGGATGAGAAAGAAAATTATTCAACCCCACTCCGAACAGCGGGTATTGTTCATAAATCAATCTGCCCTTCTCGATCATCAATACTCTGGTCAGATAGGAACGATCGGTCATAAGGGTTTCCTCAAAGTTCAGAATCAGGTCGTGGACTCTTGGGTTGAGGTAAAAGATAAAATCCTGAACAAATGAAAATTGGACCATCAGAAAACCAAACATACTGATCCCGATCATGATCCAAATCAACCTGTTAATCCTTCTTCCAGGAGAGTAAAACCCAAGCAAGGAACCAAAAAAAACAAGCAAACCCGCAGCTCTTGAACCAGACAAAAACCCCGATACGGTTAATAAGAGAACAAATGCAAAAGCCGGCCTTTTACCATATTTGAGTATTGCATAAGTGACCACAAGCGGAGAAAAAATGATCAGCAAAAAAGCAAAGCTATTTTGGGTCATTGTATCGAAAAACAGGAATTCACGGACAAAATTCTGAATGATGAAAAAATAAACAATTGTAAATATGGCTCCCCAAAAAAAGCCGACGAACATTTGGGAAACCCTCAAGCTTCGGTTATAAATTATGAATGAAATCGAAATAACCATCCAATAAACATAATTGGGAAAAACCGCATTGCTTGGAGCTGAATTTTGACTGAAGTAGGTAGACAGGATTATTCCTAACAAAAGGCAAAGGAATAGAGGGAGGAACAGCCACCTGGCCACCCCGGAAAAAGAGGCTTTACCTTTGATTAGGTCATAAAAAAGAAAGGGGAAAAAGTAAAAGCCAATATTAAAAATCGGCTTTATAGGGGGAAAACTACAGAAGAATGCGTAAAGTCTATGTACCAAGGTACTTGCTGCTTTTTGACCTGAATTCCCTTACTCTTTTGTTTCCTTCCAATAGGGAACCATACTTCAAAAATAGACCTATTGACCGATTTTGGCCCTTAAATTTCTGAAGGTTCAATTTGTTGGGCATCAAAACCAACTTCAAAAAAGATATCCAGTACAGATTCCAGAAAAAGAACAAATACTTTGAATTCAACATAAAAGAACTTCCTCTCTTCAACCGGAATACTTCCTTGCTTAAGAAATACCTTGAATAAAGGGTCTTGGCATAGAAGCTCACCTGATGGGTAAAATAGCTGCTATCATTTGGAGGATGCTTCAAACATAAGTGTGGATCAAAATATAGCTTTCCAAATTTTTGAAGTTTCAGGCTTATAGCCTTGTCCTCCCCCATGAGTATTTTTTCCTGAAATCCATACAGCATCCCATAATCGATAATTTCATCGAACAACCTTTTGTTTACCAGCATATTCGGCCCCAAAAGAAATCCTATCTCACCTCTTTCCGATGGCCAACCTCCCGTTACCCCCAGAAAACCAATTTTTCCGGGCTCGGGAATCCTGATTTGAAGCAACCAGTAATATAAGCGCTTCAAAGGCCCCGAAACATTAAGATTTCCGGCAAAGAAGGTGGGTATATTGGTTTGATAGTCAATTCCTACACCTCCGCCAACGAAATCCGGCATGGCAATGAGCTTCTGATATTTCTCAAAAATTTCAGGATCAATTATGCTGAGGTCATCATCGAAGAACAGAAGGTACTCGGCACTTGATTGTTTGCTTCCGAGATACCTTTGGAAGGGTTGGTTTTTCAACGGACTTCTGTGATACTCGACCTCGTGATCCTTTCGCAGTTCTTCATTTTCACTATCTGAGGAATCGATCACGATTACTTTAGAAGGCTTATTCGGCAATGCCTTGACCTGATCTACCAATCCAGAAACCATTTGGGGTCTGTTGTAAGTACAGATGATCAGATCAAACGAAAACATAAACCGGCTATTTGACTCCCACTGTAATCGAAAAAGTAAGCCCCGAGGAGACCTTTTCGATGATGGATCTTCGAATGAAGTTTGGACTCATCAATAAAAGGGACTCCAGAAATACCTTGAAAGATGTATTCCGGGTATTTAGGCCAACTGAAATAGACCGGGAGGACATCGGGTGAAAAAAGAATGTCTCGACCCTATTAAACCCTGCTTCCCTATATATGGAAACCATCTCCTTCAGAAGGTATTCCTTTAGATGTAATCCCTCTGCCTTTTGGCCTTTCGGCAAAAACAATTTTGAAATATCCTTTGGTCCGGCGAGGCGATACGGAGTACTGGTAAATACCATGCCACCACGGGATAATCTTTGATAAATATTTCGAAAAAAATCAACAACATCATCGGGATGAAGATGCTCGATCAGATCTGAATTGAAGGCCAGATCAAAACCAGATTCTTCCAGGTTTTGAATCTCTCCAGAAAAGAAATGTGAAGAGATGGAAGGGTTTTCGTTCTTGGCAAGAGCAATGGCCTGGGGATCCACATCAATACCATAGGCATCCCACCCCTTATCAGAGGCAATTCCCACCATCTTTCCGCTCGAACAACCGATATCAAGAAACTTGATTTTACCTTTACTTTCGGCCAATAACTCACAAAACTGAAATTGCTTTTGTGCCTTTTCATGGAGATTTTCATGATACTCAAAATTCTGATCCATGAAAGCGGTAACCTCTTTATATGCATCCTCAAACACTTGGGCCCTATCTCTCGGATCAGCCGCAAGTATGCTCTCCCTCCACTTCTTTTCCAATTCAAACTGCCTCAGCTCTAATTCAGTCCGTGAACTCATTTTCCTGTTTGAAGAACTCCCTTTTGCATCATAATTTCTGAGAATTCTTCGATTATAAACCTTCGCATAACCTCTAAATACTCTCTCCTTTCAAAAAGAAAGTTTTCTGACATTATCATTGATTGACCTTCTAAGCGCCGGATAATAAGGGGAAATGCGTTTCTATCAAACACTAGTTCTTAGATAAAATGTCATAAAATTCTTCATTCCGGGCTAGAATAACTTCCGCTGAAAATTCATTGCAAATCTTATCTACAGCATTTTTAGATGAATTTTGAAGAATTTCAGGATCTTCCAAAATTTTCAAAAGGACATTTTTGAGCCTTTCAGGAGTTTGAATATCGGCCAAAAATCCATCCACCCCATTTTCAATTATTTCCGTCCCTGGCCCTTCCGATGACATCAAAATCGGTGTTCCACATGCCATCGATTCAAGGGCAACTAAACCAAAGGATTCAGATCTTGAAGGCAAAATGGTTAGAATGGAGCTTGAATAGTGAACAGGTAACTCTTCCCTCGGAACTTGACCAAGCCAGGAGACTCGAGACCTTACTTCCGCTGGAACAGATTCTTTAAGGGATTGGGAAAATTGTTTTGATCCTTTACCAATAATTACAAGCTGAAATTTGGAATGGATCCCTTTTTCGGAAGAAAACGCCTGAATCAACTCCATTATTCCCTTTCGCTCATCCAACCTTCCGACAAACAATAATTTCGTTTTATCCTTTTGAGTGTCTTGAGGAAAGAATAGGGATGTATCAATATAATTTGGAATAACCCTTATTGGCTTCTGAATACCAAAGGCTTCCTTGCTGATTTGACCAAAATGTTTAGAAACAGAAACAAATTCATCAGCAAACTTCATGTTTCTCCTTTCCCAATAACCTGTGATCTTACCTCCTGCAAGTTTTTCCCGTTTCCGGTGAGCCAAATTGGATCCATGAATTCTAATTGCAAGCTTTTTTCTCGGTTTTCTGAAAAGAGGTCCAGACCAATCATAGCTTTCAACCAGGTCAATTGCCTGATTTCTTACAATTTCATCTATCTTATCCGATAGAATTCTTCTTGACGCAAAACCCTTTATGGAAATATTAAACCGGAAAAGTCTAAACTGAAATTTGGCCCATTTGGGCAATGCAATTCGGTATACATAAACTCCGTTAATGATGTTCTCCTCACTTCTTTTGAGTGATGCATATATGCCTACCGCCACACACTGATGACCCTTTTTGCTAAGGTTCTCAGCATGGTTTTTTACAAATACTCCAATACCTCCATGAGGATAGGGGGGATACTCATTGCAGACGAATAGAATATTCACTCTGATGAGATCATTTCTCCAAACATGTCGAAATACTTTTCGGTTTGTAGTTCAAACGAGAATTTTTCTTTGGCCATAATTCTGGCATTATGACTCAATGAATCCCTTAATTCTTTGGAGATCATCAATTGCTCGATTCTATTTGAGGCTTCAACAACGTCGTATTTTGGAACTACAAAGCCCGTAATATCATGTGAAACATTTTCAGGCAAGCCACCGGCTTCAGATACCACGGATGGGATACCCATAGCCTGGGCCTGTACCACCGAATTGTTGAAGCCTTCTTCAATGGAAAGTAAGAGGTAGAGATGAAGTTCTGCCTGAATTTTTAACGATTCTTTTTGAGAAAGCCAGCCATGAAAAATCACATTTTCTCTAATCCCAAGTCTTGCCGCCTCAAATTCCAAAAACTCCCTTTCCTCTCCTTCGCCTACGATATGATATTCGATCCTTCTCTCGGGGTGGGAATGAATTACCCTGGCAACTGCTCTTAAGCTATAGGACAATCCTTTGGTCCAAAAAAGCCTGCAAACACTCCCAATCCTAAATTGATCATCATTCCTGGAAGCTGAATTCAATAACCGAAAGTCAAAGGCAGGGTTAATAATAAATGATTCCAGGTTTAAATTGGGATATGCCGATTCCACCACCCTCAATCCATAATTTGAAAGGACATGGATACCATTAAGCTTCTCCAATTCCTTCTCAAGTTTACCTGGAAAAAGCTCAAAATCCTGCCCCCTTGAACTAGCCAAAATTTTTGCACCGTTGAATATGGAATTGGTATCAAAATGCGGCATTAGCTGGATTCCAATAAAGTAAGCGAGATCCCATTGGTGACGAAGCAAGTAATGGTTGTTAAAGGCCAGCTTTAAACCCCTGATAAAGCCATTGTTCTTGATTAACCGCATACAACCCTTACAAAAATGGGTGGGGAATAGCAGTAAAGTCTTTGCAAGAGAATAATAATCCCTCAGGCTGCTTTTATAATGAAGCTTTTTTCCAATTTTTCTTTTTATCCTGATCGTGGCCTCTTCTCCCAATACCGAGATCGCCTTAGACTCGTCACCAATTCGATTGGAAAAAAGAGAGATGCTAAATCGATCGGAATCCAGAAAAGCATGGATCAACAAATTGATATAGGGAGCCAGCTGGCTTGGCCACTCCCCCATGATCACAACAACCTTCCCTTTATGAATCAATAGTCAGTTATTGATCAGAGCTCCTCGCCAAAATCCTAAAAACTCCCTACTATGGTTACTGGATGAAAACAATTCTCTGGCATTTTTCTTATGCTGCGATGTATCATAGGATCTCTCATCGGACGATACAAAATCCTCTATTTTGATCCTTAAGCTATTTGGATCACCGGCAACAAAAAATGGATCATAAGAAAGATTGAGGTTTTCCAATACTTCCCTAATTCCTTTTAAATCGGAGGAGATCACCGGAACACCCGCCACAAGAGCCTCAGCAATGCTGTTCGGGAATCCTTCTTTGAGGCTAGGCTGGATCAAGAGGGAGCAATCAATCATCAATTTCCGAATATCTTCATGACTGATCTTTCCGGTTAGCTCTACATTCTTTTCAAGATCTAAATCTCTTATCATGTATTTAAGACGATCGCGGTCAGGTCCTTCTCCGATAATTTTCAATTGAAATTGCCTGCCTGATTTTAGAAGCCCGGAACAAGCAATCAGAAGATCTGAATAACCTTTAATCCAATGAAGTCTTCCAACACATATCATTTTAAAAATGTCTTTGGACCTTCTGTTATCCACTTCCAACCAATCATCTGAAACGCAGGTCCTGATTACTTTTATTCTATTCGGATCAATAGTGGCTTTCTCTATCAGTTGTCCCCTTAGCTCCTCCGAAACTGTATGAATTTGGGATGCGTGGTCTAAGGCTTGTTTTAATCTTTCCAAGTAACCAGGTTGAGTCACCGGCAGGGTGTGAAAATCACTTCCTCTAATGCTGACTGTATAAGGAATATCATTTCCTAGAGCGAGTGATTTCCACTTTATTGCCGTAAATCCAAAATGAAAATGAATGATATCAACAGGGTTTTTCCGAACAAATCTCTGAAGCGATTTTCGTCTGTAGTTCCCTTTCCCCCATCGGATCAATGGGACCAGCTTCTTTTTCCTGGGTAAGCGATCGAAATTGGGAATGGCGACGGATCTTATACCCTTGACGCTTTGCTTCAGCTCACCGATTGCAGAAACCTGTGAATATGCGGAAATGATATCCATTTCCTTAGCGTGGCTTTGAATAGCTCTCTGATGTTCGAGTATAAAACTCTCCCCCGGGTAACTATTTAAAACTTCAAGTACCCTCAACAAAAATTAAAATAGGATGATTACTGCTTGAGTATTCTCCTTACTTCGATTTGGTCCCCTTGGATCAACTTGATAAGGTAAACACCGGACTCTAGACCAATGGTATTGATCTTAGTGGTATGGTCAAAACTTCCACTTTCTACCACATTTCCGGATTTATCCATTAACTGATAATAGCTGGCATCCTTTGATTCAGAATATGGATCTTCAACGACCAGGGTCAAAATATTCGTGAACGGCACAGGATAAACATTAAATTCGATTTCATCCGAGGAAATCACCTCTCCTGGCTCCTCAACTGAATCGCCACCTCCCTGAGGGAAGCTCAAAAGATTTACCGTACAAGAAGGACCGATCCCTTGGCCAACACCCCCTAAATAACCCTCAACCGTGATGTTATAAGATCCGGCAGTTGCTCCGGGAATTGAAGAAAACCTGAAATTATTCGTGTTGGTCGATGTGAAGCTTCCGCTTATAGGACCGGAATAATTTACCGTAATACTATCAAACTCCGGAACATAAAAGAAGTGAACAAGTTCTGAACCATCTGCCACAGACCCGCCGCATTGCTGATTTACAACAGAGGTTGATGGAGCATCCAAAACAACGTTACAAGGGGGTCCGTAAGAGGATCCAAATGTAACCCGATAAGCAACCTCTATTGTGTAAGTATTTCCATAGGAATATCCGGAAAGGTTTGAGAATCGAAAGCCATTATTCGATGTTTGGATCACCAAATTGTTAATACCAGGACCATTAATTCTGAATCTGTACCAAACCGCATTGGGAATACTCTGACAGAAGACCATTTTGTTGGCATTGGTAAGGGTAATTCCGCAAGGGACCATTTGAATATCCCCGGAGTTCACAGTAAGGTTGCACCCCCCGTTAAAACTTTGCCATACACCACCTATTTTGGCTGCTATTTCGATAAAATAACTTCCTCCAAAATTAAATCCAAAGTCTGTTAACCTGAACTCACCCCAGATCGAATTGGTTGAATCTGTTACAACGGTAGCTCCCCTGGTAACCCTAATTAGATAATTTGTAGCCAAGCCAACCCTGTTGAAGGTAATTTTTTGGCTTGCCGAAGTGATGGTTTGGTTACAAAATGCACCGGTTAAAGAGGGGTTTTCTGCAGTACCAATGGTCGTCTGACAGGTTGCATAATAAGCAGAATACCAGTCGCTTGGTCCTCCCGCTGTTATTGCGCGAACATCCATGGTAATCACGGTATCATAAACGATGCTAGGAAAATGCTCCAGAACACAACGGTTCTGGGTATAATTAACGATTTCCTGGGTTGCACCCATAGTCATCCTGAAATCATAGGAAAGAGCTCCAGCAACTGGCTGTACCCAAACTTTATCCTGAAGATTTGTCGTTGAGAAACCGCAGTTTGGCCCTATGATCCTGGGAACATCAGACGGGATCACGAACCCCGGTGTTCCTCTCAGGCGCATATTGTCCACAATGAAGTCCTCGTAGAGATAGGTACTTCTCATATTCACCCTAAATCGAATAGAATCTCCTGTTATCCCCACACCAATAAGAGTAGAAAAATTCCGAAAGAAACTATCGATAACAACTGTTTCAACACCGGCCGTAATAAAATTATCACGGTTTTCATCCCAGAACAATTGTCCATCCGGAACATTCAATCCTGGTCCGGCTCTAAATTTCAAAACATTTACCCATGTACCGCTATTGTCAATCTCATAGTCAACATCTAGCCAATCCCTGTTCAAGGATCTATCCCAACTATCATAAAACCCGTCGGGATTGGCAGCGAGATCGACTCCCACCTCAAGGCTGTCATAATTGGTAACCTGTATCCACCTTGTTTCAATATATCCTGAATCGATAGGATTCGCGAGGTCTCTTGAAAGCCTGACACCGGTGTAAAAGTTGTTGGTTCCAGAAGTATTCAATCTGCCCGATCCGGCAAAAACAAATGGATCGGTGAAGGAAGCTGTTGTCCCCCTTTGCCCTGCAGCCCCGGGAGAGCGGGTGAAATCGTGATTTTGGAAATACCTAATCCCATTACCATCGGATTCAAAAGTTTCATTAAAAATCACTGTGGATTGTGAGAACCCGACTAACGAACCCATCATTGCTACAACAAAAAGAAATACTTTTCTCACCCTATTATCGATTTTGATTCTGTTTCGTCAAAAACTCCGAAGTAGATACTTCAAAATACCAATTTTTATACTGCTTTTCCAAAGAATGTAACCAGTTCATTCAACGCAAATGCGAGAATAGAGTTTGCCAAAAAGTTTGAAACTTCGGCACCTATTTAACTATTCTAATGTCAAATTAAATTATTTAATGAATCTGCTCCACCTTTCATCAATAACTGGAAAAATCTCTTTGAATCGCCTTCTATGAGATCCAAGGATGAGAAATAAAAATTCTCGATCAGCGACCGAAATATTCGGTGCAATCGGGGTGTTCCGAAGATAGAAATCCTTTACTGTTCTCTTTACACGATAGGGCAAGATTCTACCAATTCCACTCTCCAAAAACTTCAAGACCTTGTTTGGGACCTTATTCTTTTCATCAGCAGAATTGAGTCTTGGTAAGGCCCCCAAGTCCTCAAAAGATTGATCAAGACCAAGAAACTCCCGGAGCCTTTGAAACTCAGTCTCCGGAGCCTTTAGGAATTGCTCCATGACCAAAATCAACATCTGATCCATTTGAAAAAACGGTGAATAGTTTTTCAATTGAAGTGAATAATCTGATGTAAAGAAATAGTTCGGATTGCTGAATACTTCTTCTCTAAACCCCAGCTTGGTTGCCCTTTTTGAGAATCGATGGTTATAGTTAGAAATGATCCTTGCTGACGGTTCCCTTACTATATATATCAATTTCATATCGGGGTTGTAGTTGAAGATCCTTTCCGGCACCTCCTTGTATACAGGATAAAAAGTGTAGGAAGTAGACGCTTCCATGTAGATCTTCACACCTCCTTTAGGTGAAAAATGGCCGTGGTAAAAGTCAAATCCCTTGCCATAGTTTCTTGAGAAAAAGTGGGGTTCTTTATTGATTGAGAGTTGTATTTCCGGATGTGAATCAAGAAAATTGGCCAAGGTGGTGGTGGCACTTTTTTGTGCCCCTATTATCAAACAATTGACCTTAAACCTATTCATCAATCACTCTTAGATTTCACCAAAATCCTTACTTATCAAAACCCTGGAATAGAATTGCTCCCACTCAGAAAGTTCATTTTTTCTGGAAAAAGAGTTATGAACTCGTTCATATGCCTTTCGACCCATTTCCATTCTGAAGGATTTGTTATTTGCAAACGAACTAATGGCAGAAGCCAACTGATTTTCATTATCGTGATCAACGAGGGTTATTCCATTCTCTTGGTCATCAAATTCAGGGATTCCCCCTACTCTGGTACTAATCAAGGGCAGCCCGCAAGCACCAGCTTCTAAAAGGACGTTTGGGAATGCTTCGTTTACTGATGGCAGAACAAACAGATCAGAATTTTGATAGTATTCGAGAAGCGCCTTTCGTTTTTGTTGTCCTATTAGCCTGATTCGTTTGGCTAGCCCTGATTCATTTATCAGTTCATGTATTTCGTCTTTTTGAGGACCTTCACCAATTATTATTAGCTCCCAATCTGAGGAGTTTTCGATTCTTTTTAAAGCTCTGATCAAATTAGGCAAGCCTTTTTGCCAGGTTAATCGGCCCACAAAAAGTATCTTGAAACCGTTGCTTTCAGGTTTTTTACGAGGCTTAAAAAAATCCACATCCACCTTCCGATAGATCACGGTAGATCTAAGAATAGGATCAGCTATTGCCTTGGCATTCCTGAGTATACCAAAGCTCACAAAATGAAAATTGTAAGGCTTTCTAAATAATCCAATCAATTCTTCCTTCCAGGCCGGATCCTTGAATGGACGTACATTCGTTTCATACCCCCGAAATGAGATGATGACTTTTGGTTTGAAATGCGAGATATATTTTTCAAAAACTCCAATTTGTTGAGCGTTAATAATATGAATGATATCAGGATTATAAATGACAACAGGAACAAGTTTTGCGCTCAGCGAAGCCACTCTTGGATCCCGCAACCTCAAACCGAACTTTCTAATTCGATTGATCCAGATCCTTAAACCACCATTTGGTAACTCCGTTATGCCTTCTGTTGAACTACCAAGGCTAAATCCTTTAATTCTAAGTTTGGTAGACCTTTCAACCTCTTTAAACCAATCCCTTAGAAAGGGTTTATTCTCATGACCGTAATGATCAAATATCACGGCAACATTAGGAACAGCTCTATTCTTTATTCCTCCCAATTAAATTGTACGCCCTGCTATGGGGAAATATCTTTTTCCCCAACGGAAGGAACTAATTTGAGAATAGATCCGAAATCCCATTTTTTCTAGCCCCTTCCTATTCGCCAGATTATTCTTATTCGTATAGATCAATCCTCTTTTATACCCCTCCTTAAAAAAGTGCTGGATCAAACTTCCTAAAACCATTTTATTTATTCCGGAACCCTGATAGTCATTTTTAACCCTGGTATGATAGATCATAAATTCTTTACCTTCTTCAATTTGAATATGCTTCCCCGCCTGTTGAACAAAGTGCGAACCCTTAAACTGAACCCAGTGGTAAGAGAGCAATTCCCCATTTTTTTCAGATACAAAACAAATTGAATGGCCATCCCTGAACCTTCGTCGGATTTGATCCAGATCAATTTTCCAGATGTTTAGCAACTCAGAGATCCTTTCCTTTTTAAGTATTGAAATCTCCACGCCTTTTGATTGTAGCTCCTGGGTTATCCAGTTATCTGGAGAAATCTCATAAAAAATCTCCCTGTTCATGCCCCATTTAAAGGCTTTGACCCCTTTATAAATATTCCGGAACCTCTGAAAGACCAATTCCCCTAAGGTCATATTCATTGGATAAGATTTTCAGCCAGAAATCGATACTCTCCAAAAATTTCTCTTGTGATTCAAGATCATGAACATAGGGGCTCGCTCCTGGAATCACCTCATTATTATGGAACATCATATTTAGAAACACCGGCTGGCCATTTTTACCGAAATGCTTAATAAATGATTTACTCAGTGCTACCATTTCATTTTTATCAGCTTTAAGGGGCCTAAGCCAGGAGACCTTTCCTGATTTACCCAATCTTCTCAGGATTTTACGATGGATCTTCGATCGATCATTCAGCAGTCCGAGGATCAAATCAGGAATTTTGAACAAATTCGGGTTACCCAAGGATGGCGGAACCTCCAAAACATTGGAATCTCCCGTTCTTTTAAAATTCTTAAGGCTTGGATAATAAGGTTGAACCGGCGACCCCCAAAAATTGATCTCCTTTCCCTGATCGAAATAATGCGTCCTAAAAGGACAAACACTACTATCTACCTGATACCCTAAATCCGAAAGGAAGCCTAATGTACTCTTACTGATCCCCCATCGACCTGCACGAAACGATCTTGGATCATAACCAATTCTATCCTTGAATAAATGGGTAAGCGATTTAAGTTTCTCAAATTCAATTTCAGGGGGATAAAAGAATTGTGGTGTTGAAGTCCGATCGACTCGATCGAGCTTTCCCGGTGAAATAAATTCGCCATGCAAATGAGTCCCCAACTCACAGTTTTCAATTCTCTTGAAAACTTCTACCGATGGCTCATCATCTAAAACTTCCGGGCTTAGAAGGTAGGTAGGTTTAATCGAATATCTATCAAATAATGGTTGAAGGAATTTCGCGACTCCTTGTTCTACACCTGAGAACTTCAAAGGATTCTGTACCATCCAGCCTTTTCCCTTATCACATTCAGTATCTATGGTGATAAGTATGTAAACCCTCATCCCGGCTTTAATACAGTTTTAACCCTGGAAAGATCATGATAGACCCTTCGCAACCTATTGGTACGTGAATATGGGTTGTGAACACTTAACCTGTACAGGTTCTGGGATTGATCAGCGAGTTTACTTTTATAACCAGCCAATCCTCTCATATGATTGCACTCTACGATATTCGGATTTTGGAAAGATTCTTTTAGGAGCTCCAGCAAGAGGATCTTACCCGGGCTATATTTTTTATAATCCTCATTGTAAGCATGATTCCAGTGATATCTCACTCCATCAATGATCCAATCCAATTGAAAAGCCCAAGTATTTTGCTCTCTGTCTTTCAGTAAACTCAGTTCCGCTTTTCCTTGCTTCTCGTACGAATCAAGTACATCCTGCACAAATCCCATTCTATCCTGATCTTCATACGTATTTCTTTGCCCCAGGCTTTTCCTCCGATTTGAATAGAGCTCCAATACCTCTTTCAGTTTCTTAAAGATTTCCTCACTTACCTTTTCAACTCTTAACTGATGTTCTTCCCTTTCGATCCTACGGAGATCCTTTAAAAGGTCCTTGTTTCGTGGCCGAATAAAGGATTCAAAGAAGTCATCATAACTCCCGGTCGTGTCTACAAAAAAGAATCCATTTGCCTTATCAAATTTTGCTGAATAGCCAGCGGAATTAAATTTTTCTACCAGGCTTTCATATTCAAATTGATCAGGCAGACAGTTCAGTAAATTGATCTGATCCCATTTATTGCGATTTTCATGAAACCAATTGAATACTGACTCATATAATGGATCCGGGACCTTCCCCAATTTGAGTGGCCTGTAAAAATCACTAGGCCCCTCCCCCAATATTCCAACATTTTTCTGCTTCAAGAAGCCCTTCCCCTTCGAACCGATCTGAAGTGGAAATAAGACATCATATCCTTCTCCTTTTAATTCAAGAGAAAAATCCTTTAGATTTTCTGAACGGAAGTAATTCTTCTGATAGGCGTTATACCAAATCTGATCTTGTTGAATAGATCCTACTTCTTTATAAGTACTTATATTTTTGATGAAAGGATATTATAAACTGAACCAATAAAACACAACCTAAGCAACCACAATTGCAAAAACTCAATTCCCCTTAACCGGACAAAGTATAACACAAAAATTCTATGAAGGTTTAACTGCTTTCCTTAGTTTCTTGAACATTCCTGTCTTAAAATTCAAGAAACTCTTCCGATAAGAAAGCTTTCTGTCGGTTCTCATAACATAGGAATGCATTTGTGTCTCAACCCTCCTTGCTATTGAACTCTTACCGTAACCAGAAATGAATTTTTGAACTTCCAAACTCGAAACAAGTCCCACCTGAACATCAGTGGAATTCAATTCTGAAAACTCACTTTCAAATTCCCTTTGAAGCGCCTCAATGTTTAAATCTCCTTTTCTAATTCCCAATAAGAATCCATTGCACGCAATTTCAAACTGATCATCACCTGAAAGTTTCGCAGCCCATTCGGTTAGGAAATACTTGGCCATCTCCGGAAACTTCTTGCCATAAGCATAGCATTTACGAAAAACATCAAAATTGCTTTGGTAAAAATCATGGATCCCGTATACCTCCGTCCCTTTATAACGATGAAAACCCCTTTCCACCATTTTGCCAACCGTTGCTCCTTCCGGTCTCATTGTTATTCCGGAGTCAGGAATAAGTTCCAATGCCTGCAAACATAATTCTGTCCGGAAAAGGTGAGGGCCGCCGTTGCGGGAAAAACCAAAGAATTTATCCAAAACCCGACCTTGGATCATGAAGAAATCATCGGATAATGATTCTGCCCGTTTAACCACACCCTCAATGGATCCCTTAGCCATAAGGATATCCGCATCCACTGCAAGGGTCCACTTTTTGTTAGATTCAATTCCAATTTCAAAGGTCTTCCTCACAGCCTTTGAAAAGGGTTCTTCCTTTAAAACCGTTGGAGTAAGATGAGGATATTCCTTCTGGATGATCTCACGGGACCTTGCAAGGGTGTTCTCTCCATTAGACCTAATTACGACATGAACATCCGGGCTCATTTTTTCCCGAGCACCCATTTATTATACCAAAGATCCAGGACCACAATAAGCCAAAAATCGGTGCGCCCCAAATCCTTGAAACCATTATTGCGTATTTCCTGGTTCAAGATCCCATCTGTAAACAGCGGGCTATTTTTTAGCATTTCTCGCCGGTCATTAAGATTCTCAAAAAAATGATGTGTTGGGTTTCCAAATCCTCTCTTTGGAAGGTCAAGGATAGAAGCAGGGTAAATCTTATCTAATTGTTTTCTAAGAATCGGCTTTTTTGACCGATCTGAGAAAAAGGCATGCTCAGGCCATGACAAAGATCTTTCTACAAGCTTTGGATCCAAAAATGGAACTCTTACCTCTAAAGAATTAGCCATAGAAGACCTATCGGCCCTGATCAAATTTGCTTCAGTTATAAATCTTTTGAAATCCAGATACTGAAAAAGCTTTACCGGAGACTTTAATTGGTAATCTGCCGGAGTTTCATAAGGCCATAACAGATCACCATTATCATGTTTCAGAATTTCTTGTGAAAGTAGCTCCCTATATCTAAAAAGATTTTGCTTTCCACCCCCATGCACCATCTGATACCTTTCTTTAAGGGTGTTCAAATTCTTTTCCTGACTCCAAAACAACCTTCGAAGGCGGGTCTTTTTTGAAAACTGAGATATTTGATTATACCATCGATAACCACCAAATACTTCATCTCCTCCATCACCAGCCAAAACCACCTTACCAAACCCTGATGCAAGTTCGGAAACCTTAAAATATGAAACCATGGAAGTAATAGCATATGGTTCATCATACCACTGAAAAAGTGATTCTAACTCATCCATGAAATTTTCAGGTAATATCAATTCTTCATGTTTGCTCCCGATCAGATTGGAGATCTCTCTGGCAGGAGCTTCCTCACTTCTTGAAAAACCTTCAAATCCTATGGTATAGGAACCTATTCCCGGACTTATTTGGTTCGCCTTCCAAAGCAAAGTTGCAGAATCATATCCCCCACTTAAAAAAACCCCAACCGGAACATCGGAAACCATTTGGCTTTCAATAGAAGACATCAACAAATCCCAACCCTCTTCTTCAGCCTGGACTGTAGAAGATTTGATAATTTCCGTGGGCAGCTTCCAGTAGGAATGAGGCTTAGGAGTCTCCCCTAGATTAAACTCCAAATAAGATCCGGGTGATAATTGACACACTCTATTCCAAATGGTTTTTGGACCAGGAACAAAAAAGTATTGGAAGTAATCAATAAACCCTTCCTGTCTAAGGGAAGTGTCAAGGCCAGGGTAACTTAAAATGGCTTTCGGCTCTGATGCAACGAAAAAATTCTTATCGTCAAAATAGTAGTAGAAAGGTTTTACTCCTAAATGATCGCGACCACAAAAAACCTTTGATCTTTTTTTATCAAAAATCACAAAGGAAAAAATGCCGGTAAGTCGATCCAAAATATCCTTTCCATATTCCTCATATCCATGGAGCAAGACCTCGCTATCAGCCTGACTACAAAACTTATGGCCTTTTCTGATCAATTCCCTTCTTAAGCTGGCATAATTATAGATCTCCCCATTAAATACAAGCCACAAATTTTGATCTTCATTGGTCATGGGTTGATTTCCTGATTTACTCAAATCGATGATCGATAATCTTCTATGACCAAGACCGATTGTTTGATCATTAAAGAATTCCAACCCCTCAGCATCAGGCCCGCGGTGCGACAATAGCCTCAAACTTTGACTAAAATGATCTCTGTCTAACTTATTAAGGGAATAACCAAAAAATATTCCGCACATTTTCCTATTTAATCCTTCTTGCGGTTAAATAAATTGGAGAGCCATCAGGGTTAGGATGACTATGGATAATAGAAAACCCCATCTCTTCAACTATTGCCTTCATCTCTTCCCATTTCATAGGGTTATCATATTTTGGCGTCAAAGCATCAAAGGTTACCAATTTTTCAAGTTCCAGAATCTCACTCTTCGAAAAATCATGGAATGAATCGGTGTATTCCAAAGGAATATACGAAAAAGCAATTCTCTTTAACCTTGCGTTGTTCTGCATTTTTGAAATAAGCCAATGCATCCAAAAAGCGTTCATGTTAAGGAATGCCTCAATCAACCAAATTGGTAGCCTCTTTGTCAAAGCCCGATATTTGTATTTAAAATGTCTCATATACTTGACATTTCTATGATAAGAGTGCACAAAAACATACCCCCCGGGCTTAACCATTTTTAACACTTCGACAAGTCCCTTTTTAGGATCGGGGGTATGCTGTAAGACCCTATGACAAAAAGCAAAATCAAAAGAGCCATATTCGTAAGGAATATCATAAATGCTTGCCTGACTAAATTTAACCCTTGGGTCATTAATATATTTAGCGGCACGGTAAACCGCGGTACTTATATCAAAAGAATGGATCTCAGAAAAGCCAAAACTCAACAATGCCTCTGTATCATCACCTCCTCCGCATCCACATTCAATAAGGGTTTTTCCTGCAGTATCAAAGTCTTGAAACTTGGTACGACGCCTCAATAACTGTTCCTTTTGACCCAAATAACTGGAGTTTCGGTTTTCGCTTAACAAAGAATCCCATTTATTCCATTGATATCCAAAGGTATTGTCGCTAGCACCATCGAAAATATGTACTTCTTTTGAAACGCCACCTTCTGCCCCATCTATTTCAGCAGTTTTTTTTGGAGCCTTTTTGAAATTTTTCATTTAAAAATGTTAGAGAAGAAAAAATTAAAATACCCTTTTTTATTGTGCATAGTGTCGGTTTTTGAAAACATCAAAACCAATAGCAGATAAAATGTTTTCAGATAATCTTTCCGCGATGAATGCTTAACCATACCTTTCCAAAACATCATTCGGGTTTTACTCAGAACCAACCGATTTTCAAACAGATCTGCCAGGTTAGGTTTTCCAAAAAGAACCGTGCGATAAGCTCTAAACGGTCTCGTTAAAGTATTAACGCCATCACCATGAACCCTGTACACTGAACTTGGTTTTGCCTCATATTTCAGATTTCCAAAATTCAATGCAGATAAACACAATACATAATCTCCCGCAAATGACTTTGCCAAGACCTTGTATGTCATATCCGTAAGTACCTTCCTTCGAAACATATATGTTGATGTTTGAAAAGGCAGCCTAAATCCCTCTTTCTTTACTCCGTCCAAACTTAAGGTGTAGTCATGTGCCTCTTTCTTCAAATACTTCTTGTATTTTTGGTTCGAGCTAGACAGAATTGAGTTGCTCCCTATTCCGGAATAGGATTCATTTGTCTCAAGAAAATCCACCTGGCTTTGAAGCTTATTCTCATCAATCCAGTAATCATCACCATCTAAAAGGGCAATATACGGGGCCTCACATTCTTCAAGAAGCAAAATCCCATTCCGTCGGTTATAGTCGGTACTGAAGGTATTGAACGATCTGATCTTAGGAACAATGACATCCGGGAAATTCTGCGCATACTTTCTGACAATGTCAGTGGTTCCATCGGTAGAACAGTCATCTCCGATTATTATTCGGAATTTAAAATTGGTTTTCTGTTCTAAACAAGACCTAATTGCACGCTCAATCGTATCCTTGTGATTAAACGTCGCAAGTGCAATATCAACCTTATGTTCCAAGGCTTAGCTTCGAAGGATTTTCTTGATCCTACTTTTTAATCCCGTATTGGCTTTTTTTATACCAGTAGTCTTAGCCTTATTTTCATGGGGAAAGGAAGCTTCTGGTACCTTTTCATCCAAAAAACCACAGATCATTCCCCAAGGATCGTCTATGTCAAGATCATATTGAAGATAGTTTGGATCATCCTTAAAATGATCATAAACCGCTTTGTTGTAATTTTTATAATGATTGACAATCTTTTCTTTATTGCCCTTCAAGTCATTTATGGAAAATACCTTTTCAAAATAATGACAAGAACCAAATCTTTTTTCGTGATAGGTCTTCCAAGTGGTATCCATGCTTGGATCAAACTGAAGGATCATTTTTTCGAATGATGAATACCATTCCTCGGCCTTTCTTACAACATGAATGAATTTTGCCTCTGGGTACCACTTTTGAAGATCAAGATATAGATCTGTACCTCCAAAGGGACCATCAAAAAAGGCATCCCAATATTGAGTCATTCTTCGGATCTCATTTCGATCCTCAGCCATGAACATTGCAAGCAAATAATAGGTATGGCCGTTTTTCCAGTTTCCACGGCAGACATTGTAACCCAATATTTCCATAGCCCTCTCCAGGGAGGTTGTTCCTGTTTTTGAGAACCCAAGTCCAAAAACCTTATTTTTCATTTAGTATTTTTAATGCTTCTTTCTTGACCAGTTCATTTAACCAGTCATGCATGTTGGTATTGGCCTTTGAAACCGCTTTCCATGCCAGATCTTTTGTTTCTGTTGTAACCCCTTCCAATTGCCCTTCATACCTGGTCCTGTAACTGCCTCCCCGAATACCGGGAATGGTATAATCAAAATTTGCATCCGGTTCCCCGACTCCCACTTCAAAGGAAACCAAATAAAAGGTGCCACCAATAACCCATTCAACTTTTACCTTTCTCGCCTCAACCGGAAATTCATGGTATGGAATTTCGGCCTTGAACATCGGATTGGTTTTTAACAGTATTTCATAAAATTTTGTATCCCTATGCCATACAGGTACACTTTCATCTCCAAAGACAACTCGCCCCCCTGGCTTGGTCACCCTCACCATTTCTTCCAAGGTCTTCTTTTTATCCGGAATTTCTCCAAGTGCACCAAAACTGTAACATGAATCAAAATAATCATCTGGATAAGGAAGGAAACTTGCGTTTGAAAGACAAAAAGATCGTTTTAATCCATAGTCATTTAATTTCTCCCTGCATCGAAGTATCATATCCAAAGCAATGTCCTGGACATGCAATTCCGAATTATTACCTGTTAATCTTTCCGCAATAAGGACAGAATCCCTTCCGGTACCACAAGCGACTTCAAGTACTTTACTATTATCCGAAATTCTTAGTTCGTCAATAAAGGAGTTTCTTGTTTGGTCCTCATCAAGATTGTGGGTGAAAAAAGTCAGATGAAGAGTATCATCATATTGTTTCGCTCTTCCCTCATAAAACTCTTTAGACTTTTCTGTCTCCTCATTCAGTTCAAATGGAAAAATAAAATCAGGGATTCCTTGCCTGAACTCATATTTTCTCGAGGAATCAGGATTTTGGTAGAAACCATCAAACTTTTCCAATGAGCCCTTGTCTACAGGGTCCACAAAGATCTCTTTTATTCCTTTATCCATTTAATTATTATAATTCTCGTTGAATAATTGATATTGCACAGTATCTATCCATGTGCCATTTTTCTTGAAAGCCCTATGGTCAACATAGTGCTTTTTAAAGCCTAATCTTTCAATCAAACCTTTGGACCCTTCGTTTTCCAAATGATGCCCTACCAATAGCTTGTTCAAATTGAGATCCTCAAAAGCAAACCGTATTACTTCTTTTCCAATCTCAGTCATTAATCCCCTACCTCTAAACTCTTCTCCAAGCCAATAGGCCAACTCTCCGTTATCATAAGTCAGCGAGCGATGCCTCCTTTTTATTGCGATCAAGGAAAAAATTCCAGCAATCCTATTTTCAAACAGGATCACCCAGGTAACGCTCTTTCCATCATTGAAAGCTTCTTTTACCTTTTGAATAAATGATTTGGTCTCCTCCAGACTTTTATGTGCAGACCAAGACATATCCTTCGAAATTTCAGGATTGCTCATAAACTGAAAAAGCTCTTCAGCATGCCTTTGATCAATAAGTTCAAGTGCGGTTCGTGGTGTCCTTAGTCTATATTCGATTTCCATTTTCACAATATCAATTTTGCCACACCAAATCCTTCTTTCCCAAATCCATTTCCATTATAGAACATGAAATATTGGTCCTTGACCTTCAGAATTTCTGGGTAAGCGATCATGGTTGAATCCCAACCTTGAGCGGATTTTTCAATCCCACTTATTCCATCTTCGCGGGACCATGAAATACCATTCGAGGAGGAAGCATAACCAATTTTATAGCTTTCATTTCCATCTCTGAAATCCTTGCTTCCCCGATAGCAAAACCACATGTGGTATTTTCCGTTCAGTTTGACAACTGTAGGTTTCGTGATCGCTTCAAAAGGATCAGTTTGATGTATCGCGATTATTCCCGTTTGATCCCATGATATACCGTCATTCGAAAGAGCAACTTTTATATCATAGGTATGTTCCATTTTGCCATTGATCTGATGCCAATGAGTTCCAGAACAATACCACATGATCCATCTGTCGTTTTCTCTTAATACAAACGGTGAAGTGGCCGAAAACAGCTCGTTTTTATTTCTATCCAAAATTGGAACCTGGGAATGTTTTTGAAAGGTCTTTCCCTCATCATGGCTGATTGCAAGGCCTGTATAATTGTTGTATGGAACGCCCACCGACCTTTGCCATCCGCTGTAATACATAAAAAGGTAGTTTCCATTTTTTACGATACTGCTTGGCATGGTTCCATGTTCATCAAATGTTCCAGGATTTCCCAAATCGATCAAGGGTTCCTCACTGACAAACTTCACATCGAAAAGATTCTGAGCGTCAAGATCCAGATAGGCTATTCTTGTGGAATTTGGGGTGGGTCTTGATGAAAAAAATACTCGAACAATATCCTCGGATTCAATGTAATAACAGGCTGGAACCTGAGCGTGGGTTTTGATCCAGGCATGATCCTGATCAGGCTTAAAGACCCTGCCTAGTTTTTCCCACCTCATTTTAAAGATTTGCGAACCCTGACATTCTCAAAAACTGGTCGCTGTTCAGTTTAAATGGTTTATCACTCTGGGCAATGATAACCTGCCCGTCCTCAACGTCCTTAGTTATTAACGCGTTTGCGCCAATAAATACTCGGTCTCCAATCTTTATCGAGTGAGACACCGTGGAATTCATGGCAAAAAAGCAATTGTCTCCTACTTCCACATTTCCTCCAATGTTTGCGTTTGAGGTGAACCAGTTATGATTCCCAATCTTACTATGGTGACCGATCATGGCTCCACTCCAAATGAATACATCATTCCCGAGTTCTACATGTGGGTGAATATTCGCCCCTTTCATCACAAAGCAATTCTCTCCTACTCTAGTTCCATTCGGTAACGAATCCTCATAAATGCAATTGGTGATTTCATAGCCCTTGGCCTTCACCTCCGTGATCTTACTCGCTCTCAGTCTATTTAAGTTATGATATCCTATTGCCACAAAAACCAGGGTCTCCTCGGGGGAATAATGATCCTCCAACTCCTCAAATGAAATGACATCCTTGCCACAAAACTGTTCAAGTTCCTTGAATTCGCGATCAACGGTAAAGGCAGAAACCTCTTTTTCAAGGTCTGTTTCGAAACAATAATGTATTACTTCTGCAATTTTTCCGATACCGAAAACGACAATCTTTTTCATTTTTGAATTATTGATTTTAATGCATTCCGATCGATCTTACCATTACTGTTCTTGGGAAGGCTTTCTAAGACTTTTACTCTCTTGGGCACCATATAATCAGGAACAAGGTTTTTCAAATGCCCTAAAAGTTCCTTCTCCTCAGGATGGTCCGTTGATCCTACAAATCCAATGATCTGTCCCATTCCGTTTCCCAACTCCTGGTAAACAATCCCACATTCTTCAACCAGATCATGTGTGTTCAAAGCAGACTCAATTTCTTCCAGTTCGATCCTATAGCCCATATGCTTTATTTGATTGTCCACCCTTCCAAGGAAATGGAGCATTCCTTTCTGATCAGTTTTCACCAGGTCTCCGGTTTTATACATTTGATCCGAATAGCTATGGTTAAAGGGATTCTGAATAAATGATCCTTCAGTTCTTTCCTTATCGTTATAATATCCGAGTCCAACATTCGGCCCCCTTAAGCACAATTCGCCTTCTCCTTTTGACTTACCATCCTTTAATAACTCGAAATCAAAAAGGGGGGTCAAAAAACCCAGAGGAGCCAATTGATTTAAATCCTTAAAATCATTTTCCGTGACTTCATAACAGGAGCAAATGCACGTGCATTCGGTTGGGCCATATACATTGAACAATCTGGACCGCTTTCCAAAAATTGAAAACAACTCTTTCAGTTTTGGCTTTGGAAAACCTTCTCCTCCAAAAATGAACCGCTTGAGATCAGGTAGATTATCCTTACCCAAGGATCTTGTGGTCAACAAATAAACCAATAGAGACGGAACCGAAAACCAAGAGGTACAACCTCCAGCTTCAAGAAACTTTATCAAATCCTGTGGTTTTCGGGTTAATTCCGCTCTAACAGGGAGCATACAGGCACCATTAAAAATTGAGCAATAGAAATCAAAAACCGAATTATCAAAGTAGATCGGATTGACGTTTGAAAGAACTTCACCATCCCCAAGATCGAATTGATCCCCGGCCCATTGAACAAAATTCAAAAGGTTTTGATGTGACATTACTGCTCCTTTGGGAAAGCCCGTAGAGCCTGATGTAAACATTATGTACGCAGGATCGCTTCCATGGACCCAGCGGTTGGACTCTGGCTGTCTATTTTCCTGGGATTCAGAAGTGGTTTTAAATTCCGACAATAAGATAGGATCAATACCCAATCCCCTTTTTATTTCAGTCAGAATTCTGTCATCAATGGAATCCGAGAAATATCTTTTGGGCTTACACCTCTCTACGATCTTCCTGAGCCTTTCTACCGGTGAAAGAAAATCAAGATTGGTGTAAACAGCACCGACCTTCAAACAACCGAGCATCAGGGAAAAGGCCTCCAAGCTTTTATCGTTGAAAATGGCAATCACATCTCCTTTTTCCACTCCCTCCGATTCCAGCTGTCTCGCGAACTGATTTGACTTTTCCTCCAGCTCTAAAAAAGAAATATCTCCCTTTTCGAATCTTAGAGCAGGCCGCTCAGCCCAAAGGCTCAATTTGTTGGCAAAGTATGTCCCTAGATTAAAGTACCCCAACTCTTAAATACTCAATCCACCGTTGAGATCCATGATATCTCCGGTATAAAAATCATTGTCGATCATAAACTTAACAGCTTTACTGATCTCATCCACTTTTCCAAGACGGCCCAATGGAGTCATTTTCTTGTATTGTTTGATCTTAGCTTCATTCAATGCATCTGCTGTGGAAGGTGTGTCTATGAATCCTGGCGCAATTGCATTGCATCTGATCCCAAACATCCCAAGCTCTTTTGCCCATGTTTTGGTAAGAGCATTGATCCCGGCTTTCGAAGCAGCATAAGCGGATTGTCCGGCATTTCCATAAGAAGAGATAGAACTCATATTTATGATAAGACCTTTTGTCCTTTTTTCAACCATTTTTTCCGCTATGAGAGTGCTTAAAAAGAAAACAGCGTTCAAGTTTATTTCAATAGTCTTAGACCAGTTCTGGAAACTATGTTTCTTATCGCCCTTATTAAACAGGTTGATCAAGGGTTCACTGTGAATGACTCCCGCATTGTTAACCAATACATTGATCTCGCCTATGGAATCATATACTTTCTCTACCATTTCCTCAATCTCCAAGATTGAAGTCAGGTCAACAGGAAAAAAATGAACATTATCACTCGCCTCATCTTCAGGTTCACTTTTGTCAAGGATGATAATATTTTTAGCCTCTTTACACAGGTCATTTACCAGGCCCCTGCCGATGCCTCCACTTCCACCTGTGATAAGAACATTACAATCAGGTAAATTCATGAGGATTTTCCCTTCACAATTTCCTTTAAGTCGCCTATAGTACGAAGGTCAGCGATCTCATCCCCGGTAAATTGAATACTCAATTCCTCCTCCACCTTGGTTATGAAAATCATATGATTCATAGAATCCCATTCCTCCATATCCATGAAGCTATGATCATCTTGCTGATCTGCAGGATTTACATTAAAAACCTCTTCAATTATTTCTTCTAGGTTCATCTTTTGATTATTCTAACTTGTAAGAATTAAAATGAATTTCTTTGATCTCGTCTGCAGAATTAAACATCATCAGATCAATAATGGACAAGCCCGGAATGAATTCTGAGATCTCCTGATCATACGGTTGAAAACCGGGTCTGACGAATTCCAGGCTCACCCCTCTGTCTGAGAAGTATTCTTTTTCATAGATCTCCTTTCCACCTATTGGATTCAGGTAGTTGGTACAGCCATTTTCCTTGCAAATGGCGATCAGCCGGTCAGCTCCCTTCAGCGTTCTGGTTTGCGAGTGATCCCGGGAACTAGTGATAATATCCTTTTGGATATCAAGCAGATCTAATACAGACTGCACACTGTTCATCGCCAACTCAGCTATCGAACGACCTGAGCCAAGAAGAACATTTTCAACTAAAGGGAATACCGAATCAAAATATGGTGCCTTTTTATAGGCAATGCCAAGCGTTTTCAAGATTCCAGACGATTGCTTTTCATCCAGGTTGGTTTCAATCTCATTAATCAGCTTATTCTGACTGGCACCATTCAAAGGAATAGTGATCAAATGGCTCTGACCATTTATGAGAAAATTATTTCTATTGATCCAACCCCTTTTGATAAAGTTTACATCATCAAAAAACACGAACCTATCTACAGCATTTATCAGATGAAAATAGCCCAGATAAGGGAAAAAATAGGGCTGCATTATTGCGATTCTCATTCAGCGTACTTTTGAGTACGAATCATGATCCTGGCGATCAACTCCTGCTCTTCCTTTTCCATGTCATGATACAAAGGCAGGCATAGGATCCTGCTGGCAACATCATCCGCACATGGAGTTCCACCGGGCTCAACATAGTTAAGCGTGTTCAAAGGCGGATAAAAATATCTTCTTGGGTAAATCTCCGCTTCTTCAAGGGCCACTTTTATCAGAAGGGCCTCTTTCTGGCTTTTAAATATTATCGGAAAATAGGAAAAGTTGGGTTTACAATTCTCCTGGATCTGAGGGATCTCGAAATCCATTTCATCCAAAACCTCTAGATAATTTGAATGCAACATCTTCCGTTTTTCAAGGATCTCATCCACATGATCTAAAACACAAAGCCCCATGGCTGCATGGATCTCTGAGTTTTTCCCATTGATCCCAAGTCCAAAAAATTCTGTTGGGCCGGCATGACCAAAATTTCTCATGAAGGCCAACTTTTTTAATAGATCGGGATCCGAAGTAAAGACCGCTCCTCCTTCAATAGAGTGTACAAGCTTGGTGGCATGAAAACTCACCGTACTGACATCACCATACTCAAAAACCGAACGGCCATCATATGTTGTTCCGAAACAATGAGCCCCATCATAGATCACCTTAAGTCCATGCTTTTCCACAATGCTTTTTATTGCTGCAATATCACAGCTATTTCCAAAACAATGCGTAGCTAGAATAGCTGAGGTTTTGGGAGTAATTGCTTTTTCGATCTTTTCAGGATCAATGTTCAGGGTTTTAGGGTCAATATCAACAAACTTAGCTTTACAACCCTCCCAAACCAGACTACTGGTCGTGGCCACATATGAAAACGGAGTGGTGATGATTTCTCCACTAAGTTCCAACGCCTTTATTGCCATTTGTAGGGCTATTGTTCCATTACCCGTAACCGCCAAATGCTTAACCCTTAGGTGATCCTTTAAGCGCAGTTCAAATTCATTCAACAAAGGTCCGTTATTGGTTAGCCAGTTTCGCTTCCAAATACCCTTTAAATGCTGATCGAATTTTGATTTATCCGGAAGAAATGGCTTGGTAACAGGAATCATGTTTTATTAGACCAGGGAAATTGTGTTAATGATGATTCCACATCAAGAAATTCCAGCAATCGGCCAAAATCCCCCTCTTTTGATACATTTATTTCTATAAAATCAGAATATCTCCCGCCAAAGTATCTTCTAACCTCCTTATTATAATTCTCATACCTGGTGATATACTCTTCTCTTGAATAGAGTGGCACCTCGGGGTAATCCCAAAAAAGTTTAGCCATTTTTAGGACATACCCTTGATATATGTATTTGGAGGCTGCCAATTCTTCTGATGAAGGTGGCAGTCCTTTGTTGGATGAAAACAACTTTGAATGAAAGTTTACCAGAGAATTAAACCATTGGTCTGAATTATTACGAACGGTCAAAATAAATTTAGAGTTGGGAAATTCAGCATCAAGAGATTTCACCAAATCAAATATCATAAATGGAAAATCTTGAAAAGCATCTGCCGTATGGCAATAGGCAAATAATCTGGAATAATCACCTTTATAAAAATCCTCTCCCAGTACTTCTCCAATAGCTTGGTTCCCAACACTGAATCCAATTTCCTTCAGGGCATTTTTCATGGAAGTTGTACCGGTTTTTCCAAAACCGATACAAAAGATTTTATTAGTACCCTTCGGTTTCTTAAAATCCCTATTATTTGGTTTGGTTTTAAGCTCCCTGATCTGGACCTTTCTATTTATTATGGGAATATTAAAGATCAATATAAAATACTATTGAGATAAGGACCAGTCAAGTTTTGGCTTAAGCCAACCTTTAGATTTACCCATCCATTCACCAAAGGCATGATTAGGTGGACCAATAGTAAAAGAAATGATATCCTCAAAATTTTTAATCACCTCTCTTCCTGAAGATCTTTTGACTACTAATAGGTTTATAGAGAAGTCACCTTCATTTAAAAACGGATTCGGCAACAAGCAAGTCAAGATCTTTTTACCTAACCCGATCTGCCTTAGGTTAATTAAGTTTGAACCACTGACAAATAAGATTTCTCCTTTTCCATTTTTAAATTGAAGAGTAAAGCCAATATCATGATTTGGGACCTTTTTAATATCCGTTTCAATTTGAATCATGATTTCATTGTCCATCGCATATACTTGCTCATTCTTTCCATAATTATCTACTACCTTTATGGACTGTAGGTTAACATTGTGATCTGCAAGATTCCCTTCCTCTCCAAAAATATAGGCTGGTAACCCCTTTTGAGTGTTTGAGAAATAGTGGGATATAGCCTCTTCGGTTTCACCCATCTTTTCAATCTTTCCTTCATTGAGAAGCATAACCCTGTTGCAAATAGATTTTACCGCATTCATGTTGTGGCTTACAAACAAGACGGTTCTCCCACCCTTGCTTACCTCATCCATTTTGCCAAGACAACGTTTCTGAAAGTCTGCATCTCCAACTGCAAGAACTTCATCAATAATAAAAATATCCGGTTCCAAATGGGCAGCTACAGAAAATGCCAGCCTAACCTTCATACCTGAAGAGTAAAATTTAACCGGAGTATCTATGTACTTCTGAACACCAGAAAAATCCACGATTTCATTAAACTTAACATCTATCTCCCTCTTTTTCATACCCAAAATAGTCCCATTTAAATAGATATTATCTCTTCCTGTCAATTCAGGATGGAACCCGGTCCCCACCTCTAGTAGAGAAGATACTCGGCCCTGGATTCTAACTTCACCTGCGGTCGGATCTGTTATTCTACTCAAGATTTTCAGTAGCGTGCTTTTGCCTGCACCGTTATGCCCAATTATACCAAGGACCTCTCCTTGATTTACGGAGAAGTCCAAACCTTTTAATGCCCAGTGTATATTCTCTGAATCTTTATCCCCAGAAAAGGAAGTCAAGCTTTTTAATCTGGAAAAATTTCGAATTGGCTGCAGGATCCATTCGAGAAGTTGCGCCCCGAAGGTTTCATGTTGCATTTCTGCAGCACCAATGCGGTAACGCTTTGAGAGGCTCCTTACTTCAATTACAGGTTTTGACATAACCATCATTTATTCTCCAGCCAAAGGCATTATCCTTCATTCGTATATGACGAAATAGCTAAACCACATCAGCAAAAATCTTCTCCATCTTTCTGAAATAAAGACTACCCCCAATAAAAATAAGGACTCCCATTCCTCCGCCTAGACCAATTAGGTCCCATGGCATATCTCTGGTACCCAAAAAGGCAGCTCGGAAGCCTTCAATAACTCCAACCATTGGGTTCAGACTGTACCATAAAATAAACTTTTCAGGGACTTTACTCGCCGGATAGACTACCGGTGCTGCATACATCAGTATTGAAGTAATGAAACTAGTGGCATGCTTTATATCTCTATACTGAACTGCCAAAGCAGATAGCAGCATTCCCATTCCAAGAGAACTGGCCAATAAAATCAAAACCAGCAAAGGAATAAATACGATATTGTAATTAGGTGTAATTCTGAAAACAAGCAGCAACAGAATTAATAGAACAAAGGTTATCAGGAAATCCAGAAGCTTTGCAAGGGCCGTGGAAAGAGGTAGAATGATTCTTGGAAAATAGACTTTTGATATAATGGCTTTATTGCCAATTAACGAATTGGTTGAGTCCGTTAGGGTTGCTGAGAAATAGCCCCAAGGAACTATTGCCGAAAATGCAAAAACCGCATAGGGAACACCATCGGAATCCATGTTTGCAAGGTTCCCGAAAATAATAGTGAATACACCTGTAGTGAAGAGCGGTTGAATTACAGCCCAGCCAACTCCTAATACTGACTGTGCATATCGAGCCTTAATACTTCTGAGTACCATAAAGTACAGAAGGTCATTGTAATTCAGTACTTCACTAAAGTCAAGTGATTTCCAACCCTTTGAAGGTTTTATAGTTGTTTCCATTATTCGGTAGCCACGGCTTCGCCTCCTCAGTCCCATTTCAGAACTGACCTTGGAGGTCAACGATAATTTAAAACCCTATTCCTCACCCCAAAGCCATAAGGCTTTGTCCGGATTGAGTTTTGTTTTCAGTTTTCGATACTCCTCTTGGTTTAACACCAAGTATCTTATCCTTCTGCTGATCAACTCCTCTGCTTTCTTTACCAGCCTTTTAAGTCGATTCTCCTCGACACTTCCAACCAGCACGAGATCAATGATTCCACTGTCCAGTCCTTTGGCGTAATCGCCGGTAATAAAAGCAAAATGAAGATCACCCAATTTTTCCACCACCTCGGATACTATTCTATCCAAACCAAGGTACTTTCGGACCACCGCTTGCAATTCATTGAAGATTGGGTGGCGATCATTTGCTCGGTATAGTATGGTTCTACCCTCCTCCTCAGATTTCAGGTAGCCAGCTTCAGTAAGCCGATTTAACTCCACTCGGATTGAATTGGTTGATTCCTTGAATTCCCCGGCAAGATTCCTTAGATAGCCCTTTGAATTCTTGTTAGAGAAAAATTTGATCAGAAGTTTGATCCTGGTTCGAGATGTGATCAAATGGTCCAGCAAGTGGCTTGGATTTACATGGTAAAGGTAAAATCCTTTTTTGAGTAAAAAAATTACTCGAAATTAATTTTTTGATATAATTCCAGCAGGGAGCAGCACGCTAATTACCTTATCAAGACTATCGATACGAATCAACAATTGATCTTTTTGGCCTTTGATCACCGCCCCGCTAAGACCTGAAAGCGGCCCCTGTTGCACCTTTACCCGATCCCCAACTAAAAACTCATCAACAGATTCCTCATTGATCTGATATCCGGAATCAAGTGCCCTTTCTATTAGTTCCTTGTCCTTGTTCTTCAAATATGAGGGAGTACCTTCCTGACGGATCGACCAGGCAATTCCCGGAATTTTTAAGATGTCCTGGATCTGGGATTCCTGTGCTTTTACGAAAATATATGAGCGGAAAAGGGGTACTTCGACCAGCTTTTTTCGGTCCGTCCACTGGTGTAATTCCTTGACAAGAGGAAGAAAAGCTTCAAAGCCAAATTTTGTGAGAATATCAAAAACTCTCTTTTCCCACCTGGCTTTGGTATAAAAAACAAACCAGAACTCAGTTTGCATTAGATTTTAATCAAGTTCTGAATCCAGAACTCCCTTTTTTCCTCGGAAGGGATGGTTACTCAAAGGAAGTTTGGCCAATGGATGATAATCCCCGGAAAGACCTTCGGGCTTTTTGTAACGAATATCATGAACCAATTCAATGGAAGGCCTGGCTTCATTCAAACGAAACCCATCTCCTTCCAGTATCCTTTTATAGCTCTGAGTATGGAGATCTTCAAAACCACCTGAGAATTCCCATTCCTGCCCTTCACCCTTGAAGCTCCTATAGGTCTTCTTACCTTCATTTATTGCCTCCTCAGGAAGGTTTTCCTCGTTGATAGATAAGAACCACCTCACCCTGGCGTTTTCGAGTTCAATAAATCCCGAAGCACGGTCATGAGTGGATATATGGACGACATTATTCTGGACCTTTCCGAAGATCCACATGAGCATATCAAAAAAATGGATGCCAATATTTGTAGCTACTCCGCCGGATTTTCTAACATCCCCCTTCCAGGAAGTATAATACCAATTCCCACGAGAAGTGATATAAGTAAGATCTACATCTATTTTTTTATCAAGAGGTTTTGAATACTTCTCCTTTAGATCTATGACCGAGGGATGCAGCCTTAATTGTAAAATATTATATATCCTCCGCTCGAATTCGCTCTCAATTTCTTCCAGACCATCTATATTCCATGGATTAAGCACCAAGGGCTTTTCGCAGATCACATCTGCATGCTGTCTTAATCCAAATCTTATGTGAGCATCGTGCAGGTAGTTGGGTGTGCAAACCGCTAAATAGTCAATACCCTTATTATCCTTTCTCAGTTTTCCCAGATGTCTATCGAACCTTTCTATTTCAGTAAAAAAGGCCGCGTTCGGAAAAAATGAATCCATGATTCCCACACTGTCGAACGGATCCATTGCAGCTACCAGTTCATTTCCGGTCTCCCTTATTGCCCGCATATGTCTCGGGGCAATGTATCCGGATGCCCCTGTTAAACCAAATAAACTCATCCTTTAAACGGATTTATCCTTACCCACAAACCTTTCCCTTTGTGATCATCCTCTTCATAATATCCATAACCATAGCCGTAGCCATAACCGTAGCCATTACCATAGCCATAATGTGATTTTTTCAGCTTGACATCATTTAAAAGAAGGGCCATGTTTGAAATATTTCCTGCCTTGTAATCCTTGTCGAGGTTTTCGATCATCTCTTTATGGGTAATCCCCTGCCTTACCAGATAAATCGTTAAATCCGCCAACCGCGACCAGACTTGAGCATCGGTAACCAATCCTTTTGGAGGTGAATCTATGAGAATGAGATCATACTGATCTTTTAATTTGTCGAAGGCCTCATCCAACTTGTGGCTCATTAATAACTCGCTCGGGTTTGGAGGTATTGTGCCTCCTGCTATCAAATCCAGTTTTCCAAAAGGACTCTTTTGAACCACTTGTTCAATCTCAACTTCACCGGCAAGATAATCGCTCAAACCTATTTTAGAGATATTGCTAAAGTCACTGAAAATTTTTGGACGCCTCATGTCCCCTCCGATAAGAAGAACTTTCTTTTCCAGTTGGGCAAAAGCAAAGGCAAGATTAATTGAACAAAAGGTCTTTCCTTCCCCGGAAATACTTGAGGTAATTAATAGCGTGGAGCAATCATTCTGATTAACAAGAAAATGAATGTTTGATCGGATCAACCTGAAAGCTTCTGAGATCCCCGATTTGGGTTTTTCATACACGATCAAATTATTTCGATGTTCGCTATGACCTATGATTCCCAAAATTGGAATAGAAGTCAGCTCTTCAAGATCATCTTTAAACGAAATAGTTGAGTTTAGCAGAATTCCCAAATAGATAAGGCCTAATGGAAAGCCCAGGCCCAAGCCCATACCCAGTAATAAGTTCCTGAGTTTATTTGGAACAAAGGGTTCAGAACTAATTTCGGGTTTGTCGAGGATCTCATAATCTGATTCAGTAGATGATCTTGAAATGCTGATCTCAGTTCTTTTCGCAAGCAATAACTGAACGATCTGTTCGGCCAAAGAATTCAGTTGAATAATATCGTACATCTCCCTTTTTTCCTCCTGTAAACCAGAAAGGGATTTGATATAAAAATTGATCTCACTATCAATCCTCCCAACGAAAACCTTATTCTGAGACCGCATCGTCCCAATATTTTCAAGCATATTGGCTTCTATTTTCAGGATGCTCTCATCCTTTCTGGAAACCAGGGGATTAAACTCGTTTTCAGTATTTTGGAAAAGCCCCTCATCCTTTTTCACCTCCATATATTCCATAACAAGGGCATCCAGGAGCGGTGCATCGATCCCAAGAACCATTGGAGCAAAAATCTCACCGTCACGCTTGTTGATTATATAACTTTCAAGGTAATCGAGATAATTATTCTTAAGTACAAGACTGGATTTTTCCTCCTCTAACACGGAGATCTTTTTTACGACCTCAATATTGGCATCTCCAAAATCCAGATTTCTTACCTGGAATTTGTCTATCTCGCCCTGAAAGAAACCCATGGTGTCCAAAAAAAGCCTCAATTGACCGTCGATAAATTCAAGGGAATTAGAGGCCTCTTGGTTTTTTTCATCCAGGTTTTGAATTCTCAAAATCTCAACGAATTTTTTTAGGAATTCAAAATCCTTTTGAGGGGTTTTGGACTTGATACTCAGGTAGAAGATATTATTTGACTTCTTATCAACGTCAAGATTCAAGGCTCCCCAATACCTTTCTGTTAATTGCTCATGACTTGTAAATTGAAATAAGTGATCCTCTGATAAGTCAATACTCTCAAAGCCTTCAAGTGGGCTAACCATTATTCTGCAACCATTGATCTTTATCCACTCATTCAACTTAAACTCCTTGCCTTCCAGAAAACTAGACTGTATCCCTTCCTTAATGGTAGATAATTCAAATGTTGATTTTGAAGGGTGGGGTGTTATCTGGAATCTTACCCCATATGGTGGTGGCCCGGAGCTTGAATCCAGAGTGACCTGGTACACATCATTTGGAAAAACCTCTGATTCCTTTACCTCACCTTGTTTGATGTATGTGACACCAAAATTTAGTTTTTTCAAGGTCCTGGCCACGTTTTCCTTGGAACTCAGTATTCTTCTTTCCCGCTCTACATCAGACATATCTCCCCCGAACATTGAGGATTGATTCCCAAATAAGACATCGTTCTGGCCTGCATCCCTAACTTTTACGATCGATCCTTTGACAATGTAAATTGGAGTGGTGTAGCGGTTAACTAGAATTGCAGAAACAACCGTTACAAGGAAAAATGAGAGTATATATGGCCAATAGTGAATTGATTTTATCCAAAGCTTTATCCAATCCTTATTGGAATTTCTCTTCTCATTGGCGAGATCCGGTTCATAAAGGCGATCTTCTGCTTGCATATTAAAGGGCACTCACTACAACAATGAGCGTTGTAAGGGTACTTAACATTGTAATTAAAGCCGGAGCGGTTGGTAATAAATATTCGAAAAGGGTTTTTGATTTCAGTGGCGGAACAACTATCTGATCCCCGGGCCTTAAATAGAAATACTCGGATTGAAGCACATCCTCCGAAAGAGTATTAAGGTATGCCACCTTGGCAAATCCATCCTCATATCTTACAATTTTTACTTTAGAGCGATCAGCAAAGTCTTTCATATTACCAGCCATCGCAATTGCATCAAATACACTTGTCTTGGTGTTATAAGTGGTAAACCGGCCTTCATCTACCACCTCTCCAAAAACGCTAAACTGAAAAGACATCAATTCTAATTTAACGACAGGGGATTCGAAATAGCCACGAAATCTGGCCTCCAAAGTGTCTTCTGCATCAGCAAGAGTCATTTCTTTAAGGTTGACCTTACCGATTTTTGGCAAAAAAAGATCTCCACTATTGTCTAGTTGAAACCCAGATAAATAACGATCTGCTAAGAACTGCATCAATCCAACACTGAATTCATTTATCCCCCCCTGGGCTCCCACCCCTCCAATTCCTTGGTTTCCATTCCTACCTCCATTGAGGAAATCATTCTGGTCATACTGATTCAGTTTTCTGATTTGCCCCAATTGCTGTTCATATTCTTTGATAAAATTGAAATCCGAAGGGGTAATCGACCCTATTCTAACAGCCACAATATCATTGGGCTGAAGTTTGTATTCGTCAAAGCCCCGGTCATAAAACCTAACCAGGGTATCGTAGTTAATATTTTTTGCCTTGGCCCTCACATCATCTTTTTGAATGTAGGTGATCTTCTTGATGGGTACACAAGCAAAAGCCATCATGGTGATGATGGCTATGGTTAATATTCGCACTTCGGTCAGGTAGTATCTAGGCATTGTTTTGCATCTTGATCAGATTCAGGGCGCTTCCCGCTCTAAACCAGTCAATCTGTGATTCATTATATGTATGATTGACCTTTATCTCTTCATTCGTTCCATCGGAATGACGTAACCTCAAGGTCAAAGTCTTTCCTGCAGCAAAGGAATCTAAATCCACAAAATCCATCAGATCGTCTTCTCTGATCTTGTCATAATCATTCTCATTCACAAAAGTCAGGGCCAACATGCCTTGTTTTTTGAGATTTGTTTCATGGATCCTGGCAAAGGATTTTACCAAAACCGCCTTCACTCCCAAATGCCTGGGCTCCATAGCAGCATGTTCCCTTGAACTTCCTTCACCGTAGTTATGATCGCCAACAACGATGGTAGGAACTCCCTGAGCCTTATAGTCTCTAGCTGTCTTTGGTACGGCGTCGTATTCTCCGCTTATAAAATTCTTCACCTTATCGGTTTCCTGATTAAAGGCATTAACCGCACCGATCAGACAATTATTTGAAATATTATCAAGATGCCCTCTAAATCTCAACCATGGTCCTGCCATAGAAATATGATCCGTGGTACACTTGCCAAATGCCTTGATCAATAACCTCATTCCCTCAATATTCTTTCCATCCCAAGGCGCAAACGGCTCAAGCAATTGGAGCCTATTGGAATCCGGTTTAACAACTACTTCGATCTGAGAACCATCCTCTGCCGGTGCCTGGTATCCGGGATCATCAACCTGGAAACCATTAGGTGGAAGTTCCCAACCTGTAGGTTCTTTGAACTTTATTTCTTCCCCATTCTCGTTCCTAAGGGTATCGGTAAGCGGATTAAAACCCAGGTCTCCCGAAATCGCAATCGCGGCCACCATTTCAGGAGAGCCTACAAAAGCATGGGTATTTGGGTTCCCGTCAGCCCTCTTCGAAAAATTCCGATTGAAAGAATGGACAATGGTATTTTTTTCTTCACGATCTGCTCCTGCCCTTGCCCATTGCCCAATACAGGGACCACAGGCATTGGTAAAGATCCGGGCATTCAGATCCTCAAATATCGACAGCAAGCCATCTCTTTCAGTGGTATATCGAACCTGCTCGGATCCGGGGTTGATGCCAAACTCGGCTTTGGTTTTCAGGCCATTGTCCACAGCCTGCTTGGCAATAGAAGCCGCCCTGGAAATATCCTCATAAGAACTATTGGTACAAGAGCCAATCAGTCCCCATTCCACATCCATCGGCCAATTATTCTTTTCCGCCTCCTCTCTCATTTTTGAGACCGGAGTTGCACGGTCCGGTGTAAACGGGCCGTTGATATGAGGTTCCAGAGTAGAAAGGTCAATTTCGATGAGCTGATCGAAATGGTTTTCAGGATTTTCGTATACCTCTTTATCAGCGGTTAAATGCTCTTTTATACCTTCCGCCAGGTTTACCACCTCTTCCCGGCCAGTAGCCATCAGGTAGCGCTTCATCGATTCGTCGTAGCCAAAAGTGGAGGTAGTAGCTCCAATCTCCGCCCCCATGTTGCAAATTGTCCCCTTGCCGGTTGCAGACATGTTCTTTGCTCCTTCGCCGAAATATTCCAAAATGGCTCCGGTTCCGCCCTTAACGGTCAGAATCCCTGCAACTTTTAAAATCACATCCTTGGGAGCAGTCCAACCGTTGAGTTTCCCAGTTAGCTTTACGCCGATGAGTTTTGGCCATTTCAATTCCCATGGCATTCCTGCCATCACATCCACGGCATCGGCACCGCCCACACCGACGGCCACCATGCCCAATCCACCTGCATTCACAGTATGGGAATCTGTTCCGATCATCATTCCTCCCGGAAATGCATAATTCTCCAAAACCACCTGGTGAATGATCCCAGCTCCTGGTTTCCAAAATCCAATCCCATATTTATTTGAAACGGATTCCAGAAAATTGAAAACCTCGTTGTTCTGATTGATCGCATTTTGGAGATCCTTATCAGCTCCGATTTTGGCCTGGATCAAATGGTCTGCATGGACTGTTGAAGGCACGGCTGCCTTGCTCTTGCCCGCCTGCATGAATTGAAGTAAGGCCATCTGAGCTGTGGCATCCTGCATGGCAACGCGATCAGGATTAAAATCCACATAATCGGCTCCTCTCTTGAAATCCCTGAGTTCAACCCCCGGATCCAAATGGCTGAATAGGATTTTTTCGGCCAGAGTGAGGGGTCTTGAAACCACTCCTCTTGCCTTTTCTATTTTTCCCGGAAGGCCATCATAGACCTTCTTTATCATATCAATATCAAATACCATAGAAAATCACCCTGAAAGCCGCAAATCTAAAAAATTAAAGGGATTTTAGGTACCCCTATAAGCTCTGTTAAAGAGTCGACAAAAAGGCCATAGTGTCAACCCCATCGGCAAAATCGTCAATGGAAGGATACTGGGCCGAGCCAAAATCCGAAACCGCCCATGGGGAATTGGGATTGGCTACGACGGTTTGAATCTTTTCTTTATTCAACTTCATGAATTGGTGAACACGTTCCGCATTATCATATTCCATATACAGGACTTCAGCGATGTTAGAATAAACATGATCCGATTCCCTCAGTATAAAAAACTCCCCATCCAGGAATTTCATGCCTGAGGTTAAATAAACAGCCTTTCGATAAGAATAATTCTGATAAAACTTGTTGTGATCTTTGAGATATTCATAGGGTCTAAATGCATCGAAAAGGCTCAGAAGGTCAAATTCTCTGGAAACCAACAATGTGGAAACATTTCTGCAGCCCAGGCCAAAATACGAGAATAGATCCGCTCCCAATTTGAGCAGATCCTCATGAGTAGTCTGTTGATCTAAAACAGCGACGCTAGTCCGGTTTTGCCTGAAAATATGCGGGTACTTTCCGAAGTAATGATCAAAATACCTATTCGTGTTGTCACTACCTGTTCCGATGAAGGCCTCGATATTTTTCAACCGATCAACACGTTCCAGCCTCGAAGCAATTTTCGGATTAAGGCCGACGAGGATATTGAGAACTTCTCCCATCAAAACCTCATCCTTACCGGAAAGCTTCACCACGGCGACATTGCCGGAAAGAAGGGTGCACATCACATCATGAAAGCCTACAAGGGGAATATTTCCGGCCAGAACTAGACCTACCCTCTTGACTTCTTCTTGAAAATCATATTTTGAGCTGAATTTTTCCAGGCAATCAGCTTCCAGCCATGGAAGTATGGAACCTATAGCCAACTCAACATTTTTTCTGGTAAACCATGGGTTTTCAGCTTCGACCCGCTGAAGAAAGTCCTCATCCCCCAGGAGGAGCGCCAAACTTTCATACAGCTCATTAAATGTTTTAATCAATTGACTTCTGTCCACACCAATTCACTTTTTAACTTTGCGGCAAAAATCAAACTTAATTCCGTAACTAGGGTTTTAAACAAAAAAAGCTTGTCATGGCCATAATGATCACAGACGAATGCATCAATTGTGGTGCCTGCGAACCTGAATGCCCCAATACCGCCATATATGAAGGGGGGATTGAGTGGAATTATTCAGGAGGAACCAATCTGGTTGAAGTAGAACTTCCATCTGGTGAAAAGATGGATGCAGACCAAACGCAGGAGCCTAAATCAGATGAGTTTTACTATATAGTCACAGATAAGTGTACTGAATGCCATGGTTTCCATGAGGAGCCACAGTGCGCTGCAGTTTGCCCTGTCGATTGCTGTATTCCCGACCCTGACAATGTAGAAAACGAGGAACAGCTTCTGGCTAAAAAGTCCTATTTGCACGGGGAGTAGATCTCAATGAAAAAATTAGCAGACCTTAGCTTATCCGGCAAGAGAGTTGTTGTCAGGGTGGATTTTAATGTGCCTTTGGACGATCAGGGAAATGTTAGCGATGATACCAGGATCAAGGCAGCCTTGCCCACTTTAAGATACATCCTTGATGCCGGAGCATCCCTTGTATTACTTTCCCATCTTGGCCGGCCGAAGAACGGACCTGAGGATAAATTCTCTCTCGGTCAGATAATTCCGAACATCGAAAGCAATCTGGGACAGCAAGTATTATTCTCTCCAACTTCAGCCGGAAATGAAGCCTCTGAAATGGCTTCTAGTCTGGAGCCAGGGCAAGTGCTATTGATGGAAAACGTCAGATTTCATCAAGGCGAGACAAAGGGTGACGAAGATCTGGCTAAGGCGTTTGCTGATTTGGGAGATGTATACGTGAATGATGCATTTGGATCTGCACATAGGGCCCACTCGAGCACATGCCAAATTGCGGCGCATTTTAAGGATAAGGCACCGGGATTCCTCATGGAAGCAGAATTGACCAATGCCGACAACGTGCTTAGGGGGGCTTCAAAACCATTTGTGGCAATTATGGGTGGTGCCAAGGTTTCCGATAAGATCGAGATCATCGAAAACCTTCTTCCCATCGCGGATCAGATCCTTATCGGTGGCGGAATGGCATATACCTTCTTTAAAGCAAAGGGAGGCAATATTGGCAATTCTCTCGTGGAAGAAGATAAGCTTGAGCTCGCTCTGGAATTATTTCAAAAAGCGGAAGATCATAACGCGGAACTCATACTCCCCGTTGACTCAAAGGTATCCGGGAGCTTTTCCAACGATTCCGGCTCCAAGCTCTGCCTTTCCGATGAAATCGAAGAAGGTTATATGGGTTTGGATATTGGTGAAGAAGCGATCAACAGATTTCGCGCTGTGGTTCTGGAAGCCAAAACAATTTTATGGAATGGGCCCATGGGCGTTTTCGAGTTTTCAAATTTTGCGGAAGGAACCTTCGAAATTGGAAAAGCCGTGGTTGAGGCCACACAGAACGGGGCCTTTTCATTGATCGGAGGAGGAGACTCTGCAGCGGCGATCAAAAAGCTTGAACTGGCAGATCAGGTATCCTATGTCTCCACAGGCGGTGGGGCACTGCTGGAGTATTTTGAAGGAAAAACTCTTCCAGGGGTTAATGCATTGGAATAAATCCAAAATTCAATTTTATCAGTCCATCTGCTATTCTGAGAGTTTTTAATTCCCTGAGCCTTGACGTTGCATTGGGAGCAGCCGGAGGAAGCATTTTTCTTTCTGCTTCGTTAGGATCAGAAACAGATCCCTACCCGATTTTCGCATTGGTAGCATCAATTTGGATGATCTATACTTTCGATCACCTCCTGGATGCTCAATCTATTCAAGGCCGGGCCATTACGCATCGACATCTCCTACATCAGGAATACAGGATACCCATCATCTCCATGTTTGTCATTGTAGGAATCAGTGCCTGCCTTTTGATTCTCCCCAACCTGTCCATGATGAATATCCAACTGGGTGGAATTTTGGTTGTGCTGGTTTTCGTTCATTGGGTTTTGAACAAGGCCGAGCAACAATCCGGAGCATTTTACTACAAGGAATTTAGGGTTTCGTTGATCTATGCTTTAGGTATTTCAGTTCCTGTTATAGATAATCCAAACAAGCTTAGCTTGGAATTCTTTGCTCTTCTGACTCTCTTTTGGATCATTGCGAGCATCAACCTGGTCACTCTATCAATGATCGAAAAAGAAAATGATCATTTGCAAAAACAGCGCTCCCTGGCTACCATCTTTACAGAAAAAGAGGTTCTCAACATGCTTTATGTATTGATTGGGCTCTATTTTCTGGTTATCCTGATCACAATGAACCTGTCCGAGATTTCTCCTGCTTCTTTGATCATCGTATCTCTTGTTTTCCTGGGATCTCTTATCCCCTTGTTGTTTAAAAACAAGTTGATGAGAAATGAGAATTATCGAATTGTGGGAGATCTCAGTTTTTGTTTTTCCTACCTGGCCCTGATCTGATCAACAGCAACAACTACAACCTGATTTCCGCATTCTATGATCCCCTGGCCAAGGCGATATTCGGGAATGAGCTCAAATCGGCAGGAGCTTATGCCCTTCAGAACCTCGATATCAAGGGCAACAGGATCCTCATTCCCGGCATAGGTACGGCAAGCTTTCTGGATGTAGTAAAATTCGCAGACCATATCAATCCACGGAGAATAGTCGGAATCGACCTTTCGGAGAAAATGCTGGTAAAAGCTCGAAAAAGAATTGAAAATCAGGACCTTGGTAAACTCATTGAGATCAGGAAGGAGGATTTTTTCTCATCGCATTTCGAAGCTCCATTCGATATGATCATTGCAAATTTCTTCCTGGATTGTTTACCTAATCGCCAAATCGAGGAATTTATGCTTAGAAGTCAAGAACTTCTCAAGCCTGACGGGCGATTGATAATAACCGATTTCTCCCTCAAAAGTCCCAAAGGCATTATCAAAAGAAAGTTGATGATCTATCTGGCCTACAGGTTCTTCAAAATCTTTACCCGGATTCCGCGTTTATCACTACCGGATCTTGATGCCATCATTGATCCAAACATCTGGAAAGAAGAGAAGAGTGTTTACAAGCTGAATGGTTTTATCAGGACTATCGTTCTAAATAAAAAGAGTGTTTCGATTCTTTAACTATGGAAAATATCAAAACAGAAATGGACGAAAAGCAATTATCCAGAATTCATATCAACAATCTGGTTCATCTCGCCAAGATTGATCATCATTTTGACGAAAGCGAAGAGGAATTGATTTACAGAATTGGCAAAAAAGCCGGATTCGAAGAAAATGAAATCAGGGATATGATTGAAAATCCAATTACAACTGATATAAGCAACCCCCAATCCCAGGAAGAGCAGTTTGAGTATCTGTTCAATGTCGTAAACATGATGATGATCGATGGTCGTCTCTTCCAAAAAGAACTCGACTATTGCACCGAAGTCGCCATGAAACTCGGATTCAAGAAGATCATTGTTACCGTTTTGATCCGTGCTATCGAAGATGGTTTGAAACTCGAAATGGATGAAAATGAGATCAGAAAAGAGGCCTTTGAGTTGATCTCCGAATAAGTGGATAATTTTTGATCCTTCCTTTCTTCTCCTGATTTGCGATTATACTATTTTAGCCTCATTAAGGGAAGAAGTGCATGGAATTAAAAAAGCTCGAAGCAAAGGGCTTCAAAAGTTTTGGTGATAAGATCGTCATCAATTTTGATCAGGGTGTAACAGGGATTGTCGGGCCAAATGGATGCGGAAAATCGAATGTTGTCGATGCCATTCGCTGGGTACTCGGAGAACAAAAAATCAAAAATCTCCGATCTGACAAGATGCAGAATATTATTTTCAATGGTACCAGCAAGAGAAAGCCACTTCAACTCGCCGAAGTCTCCCTGACCTTCTCCAATACAAAAAACATCCTCCCGACAGAATATTCCGAGATCACAACCACCAGAAAGTACTTCAGGTCCGGTGAAAGTGAATACCAGTTGAACGGGGTGACATGCCGCCTCAAAGACATCACCGATCTGTTTGTCGATACCGGTATCGGCCCAGATTCCTATTCTATTATTGAACTTGGTATGGTCGATGATATCCTTCAAAACAAGGATGGAGCAAGAAGGGCAATATTTGAAGAGGCCGCAGGGATATCCAAATTCAAGATCAGAAAGAAGCAAACCCTGAAAAAGCTTCAGGATACGGACGCGGATCTGGAAAGGGTCGAAGACCTGGTCTTCGAGATCGAAAAGAATATGCGTTCCCTGGAAAGGCAGGCCAGACAGACCAAAAGATATTTTGAACTAAAGCAGGAGTACAAGGATCTCTCACTCAAACTTGCCAGACTCACAGTCGAAGATCAAAAAAAGCAGCTGGAGAATACCGAAAGGTCCATTAAGGAGGAAGAGGATAAGAAGATCGAGATACAGGCAAAGATCTCTGCCCTTGCCGCTGAACTGGAAAAGATCAAATCGAACCTCGTAAATGAAGAAAAGGCGCTTTCCGAAAAGCAAAAGGAGTTAAATGACCAGCTTGGAAAAATCCGAAATACCGAAAGCGAAAAACAGATCAAAAATGAAAGGCTAAAATTCCTAAACTCCAGAGTGGAAACGATTCATTCCGATCTTGAGAATGACAAAAAATTAAAGGAAAGGCTGAAATTCTCTATCCAGGGAATAGAAAAGGAAAAAGGTGAACTCGAAAAAAAGTATTCGCTGTCAAAGACCGAAAGGGAGGCTCAAGAACTGGAAACCCGGAAAGTAAGGGAAAAAGCCAATGGGAGCCTTGAAGCCTATCGAAACCTGGAAGAGGATCTTAGAAATACGCAAAAGGACTATGACGAGCACTCAAGGGTAATTGAGATCGGTAGCGTTCAGATATCAACGCTTGAAGGGCAATTGGAAGATAGTCAGCAAAACAAATCAGAACAGGAAAAGGCTATTCGTGAATTTGATTCCCGACTGAAAGACATTCTCAAAAGAGAAGAGGATATCTCTGGTTCTTTTGAAAAAGTAGAGCGTGAAAAAAACAGTCTATCTGAGGAGATCCTGAAGGCAGAGTCAGAGATCAAGGAGTCAACAAGGGACCTGGACAACCTGTTGAGAAAACTTGAAGCCAAAGAGAATGAACTCAGGTTGACCCAAAGTATGGTGGATAACCTTGAAGGCTATCCCGAGGCGATCAAATTCCTAAATAAGGAAAAGCAATGGTCCAAAAAATCCCCTTTGCTTTCCGATGTACTCAGCACTTCCGAAGAATACCGCCTGGCCATCGAAAACTATCTTGAACCTGTTTTGAATCACTATGTTGTCCAGAACAGGACAGAAGCCCTAAAGGCCATAGATCTTTTGAGCGGATCATCGAAAGGAAAAGCCAATTTTTTTCTGATCGACTCGATCCGGGAGACCAAATCCAAGATCCCGGAGATCCTCAATCAGGCGATACCGGCAACTGAGGTTGTCGACTATGATCCCGCCTATCAAAAACTGGTTCAATACCTATTGGGCGATGTCCTAATCGTAAATGAAGTCAAAGACATTCCGAATGATCCTGCGGATGCTATATGGATCACCAAGGATGCCAAGGTAGTCCAAAAGAAATTTTCCATTTCCGGTGGATCGGTGGGTCTTTTTGAAGGAAAAAGGATTGGCAGGATCAAGAATCTGAAAAACCTGAAGAAAGAGATTACCCAGCTTCAAAAAGAATCGGAATCAGGGAAAATGACCCTTGAAACCAAGGAACAAAACCTGGAAAATCTTAAAGTCAGATTGAACCAACTTCCCTTCCAGGAGGTACAGGACAGTCTCAATCGTGTAAGAAGGGAAAAGGTAGAGTTTGAAAGCCGGAAAGAACAGATCGAGAAAATCCTCAACCAGGGTCAAAGTAAAAAGGATTTCATAGGTGAAAAGATCCAGCAATTAAGGACTGATACGGAAAAGTCCATCCCGCAAAAAGAGGTTCTCGGTGCTAAACTGGAGGTACTGCAAAAACAGTTTGAGCAATCCAAAAGCGAACTTGATCAGGTTCAGGAAGAATTGGCCATCCAGGAATCTGCTCTGGAAAAGATCAAGTTCGAGGAGATCAGAATAGAAAATGAATTGAAGGGTCTGACCCAGGACCAGGGTTATAAGGAAAACACGTTGAGGGAAATTGAGGAAAGACTGGGTAAAAATGATATTGAGCTTAAGGAGAAGGATGAATCGATAAAGGAGCTTTTAAAAAACGATGAGATCCAGGAATCCGATCTGATCGGCCTCTATGATGAAAAGGAAAGGATTGAAAAGGAACTCAATGCTGCTGAAAAAGCATACTACAATGTTCGAGAGGTGATCAATTCCAAGGAATCGGAGCAGAGAGAACTCAATCAGAAAAAGGAGGTATCCGATGGGGTGATCTTGAGCTTCAAAGATAAGCTGAATCAAATTCAACTGGATCTCACCTCTGTCAAGGAAAGATTATCGGTTGAGTTTGAAGTCAACTTTGATCAATTCCTAAAGACCGATATCGAGGAAGAACAAAGCCTGACAGAGCTGGAGGAGCTTGTGGAAACGGTAAAGGGAAAACTTGATCGGATCGGACCTATCAATCCGATGGCGTTGGAGGCCTTTGAGGAAGTAAAGGAAAGGCACGAATTCATTCTCAAACAAAGAGAAGATCTTGAAAATGCAAAGTCCTCTCTCCTATCCACCATCGATGAAATCGATAAGGTTGCCACCGAGACTTTTCAAGATGCTTTTGATAAGATCAGGGATAATTTCATCGAGGTATTCAGAACGCTGTTTTCCGAAGGCGATACCTGTGATCTGAAATTGGTCGACCCGGAAGATCCCTTAAACTCGGAAATTGAAATCGTTGCCAAGCCAAAGGGAAAACGCCCCTTGACGATAAACCAGCTCTCCGGCGGCGAGAAAACACTCACTGCAACCTCGTTGCTTTTTTCGGTTTACCTGCTGAAACCAGCGCCATTTTGCGTATTTGATGAGGTAGATGCACCTTTGGACGATGCAAACATTGACAAATTCAACAACATCATAAACGAGTTTTCAAACCAAAGTCAGTTTATCATCGTGACCCACAATAAGAGAACTATGGCAAATACCAAAATGATCTATGGGATCACAATGGTAGAAAGCGGGATCTCCAGAGTGGTGCCGGTGGATCTAAGCAATCTGAATTAATGGCAACCCAAAGGTTAGTCGATAGCCGCAGGGGTTTTGGAACTCCAGCGGTGTTCTTTACCGCCATTTCCACGATCCTGGGAGCAATTCTCTTTCTTCGATTTGGTTATGCGGTTGGAAACGTCGGTCTTCTCGGAGCCTGGGCCATCATTGTATTGGGGCATCTGGTCACCATTCCTACCGCAATGGCGATTGCCGAAATTGCCACCAACCAGAAGGTGGAAGGAGGTGGAGAATACTTTATCATTTCACGTTCTTTCGGGTTGACTGTGGGCGGCGCCATCGGAACAGCACTGTACATCTCTCAAGCTATTTCCGTTGCTTTTTACATCATCGCCTTTTCGCAGGCTTTCGAGCCCGTTTTCGAATATCTGTTGGCCAAATATGCCATACACATATATGACTACAGGATCATATCCATCCCTTCATTATTGATCCTGTTCTTCCTGATGATCAGTAAAGGGGCCTCATTGGGCGTCAGAACATTATACGTGGTGGTCTCTGTCCTCGCTGTAGCCCTGGTATTCTTCTTTCTCGGCAGAGGTGACAACCCGGCCCTTGCGGAGGGATTCAAAATGAACATCAGGATTGATGACCCGAATTCCTTTTTCCTGGTTTTTGCCATTTGTTTTCCAGCCTTTACCGGAATGACCGCAGGTGTAGGGTTATCAGGAGATCTGAAGGATCCAAGAAAATCCATCCCCCGGGGGACTTTTGCTGCGACCATTTTCGGAATGCTTGTTTATATGGCGATCGCATTCAAACTCTATATCTCAGCAAGCCCGGAAGCACTCAATGATAAGCAATTGATCATGAGTGATATCGCCATCTGGGGCCCTATCATTCCTATTGGGCTCGCAGCGGCGACAATTTCTTCTGCTTTGGGTTCCATGATGGTGGCTCCCAGAACCTTACAGGCCCTTGCTGCCGATAAAAACCTTCCCTTTAAACCAGCCAATTATTGGCTTTCAAGAGGAGCAGGAAAGACCAATGAGCCAAACAACGCTACGTTGGTCACCACACTCATAGCAATGGTTTTTGTGATCATTGGTGATGTGAACACCGTAGCCGGTATAATCACCATGTTCTTCATGCTGACCTATGGATCCATTTGCATGATCTCATTTTTTGAACACTTTGCTTCGGACCCCTCCTACCGTCCTTCCTTTAAAAGCAAATGGTACTTCTCACTTCTGGGAGCGGTCATGTGTCTGATCCTGATGCTCCAGATCAATCCGGAGTATGCGGTTCTGTCCCTCTTGCTTATGACGGTGCTTTATCTGGTGATCTCCAGATCAAAGGATGAGAAAGAAGGGCTGGCGGGTATTTTTCAGGGTGTTATATTCCAGCTGAGTCGCGTTCTTCAGGTGTTTCTTCAAAAGGCTGAAAAAGATCCTGACAAGGAAAAATGGAGGCCTTCGGTTGTGTGCATCTCCAAGGATAGTTTCAAGCGAGTAGCTGCATTTGAGCTTCTGGGCTGGATCAGCTACAAGTATGGCTTTGGGACCTTTATTCATTTGATCGATGGTTACCTCTCAAAAGAAACGCATCTGGAATCGAAGGAGGCCCTGGAACGTCTGATCAAGATGGCCGAAGTTTCAAAGAACAATGTTTATCTGGACACCTTGATCAGCCCCTCCTATACCTCTGCGATCGCCCAGGTGATTCAATTGCCCGGTGTGTCCGGAAAGGAGAACAATATGATCCTTTTTGAGTATTCAAAGGACCAGCCTGATCAGCTCAAGGCAATTGTGGAAAACTATCAGCTCACAAAATCAAGTGAATTCGATGTATTGATCCTGGGCAGCAGTATTCGAAGGTTTGGTGTCAAATCGGAAATCCACCTTTGGATAACCCCCAACGATTTTCAGAACGCTAATCTGATGATCCTGATGGCATATATCATTATCGGGCATCCCGATTGGAAAAACGGAAACATCAAGATCTTTTCACTTTTTCCAGTGAAAGATCTTCACAATCAGAAAGAAGAGCTTCTCGGCTTGATCAAGGCCGGAAGGATCCCGATCTCCGCCAATAACATCAGAATGATCCCTAAACAGGAAGATGAGGACGCAAAAGCGCTGATCAACAATATTTCAAGAGATGCAGACCTGACCATTCTTGGCCTGAGAAGCGAAATGGTCAGGCATGATGAAGAAGATGTTTTTGTTGGCTTCGAGGAGGTAGGTGATATTCTATTTGTGAATACCAATACCACCAAAGATATCCAATAGACCTACCTCTTAATGAGCTTCTGGGTGACGGAAAAACCATCACCCTGAATTTTCAGCAAATAGATACCTCTTTCAAGATCTGCGATGCTAAAGTCTCTAACGTTTGGATCAAGTCTTTTCAGTTTTGATCCCTTGAGGTCAATGATCTCCAGGCTTTCGATATCCGCTGTACTTCCATGAAGAGAAAAATTCGACTGCACGGGATTCGGATGTATTGAGAACTTAGGACTGGATACATTGGAGGACAATCCTGTTGAGGTGGTATAGGTCACTTTTAATACGGGTTGACCAGTAGCATTTTCCCTGGAATGCAACTTTTTTGCTGTTTGGTTAGTGCTTTCATCCCCGATCAGGATTATCCCATGATTGGGCGTGGTGCCATCTAGCCAGTCCTGAACTGTGGAGGTAAGATCGGTTGAATTCCAACTGGCAATCCCTGAATCATTAATATTGGTACTAGCGATTGAATTTGCATCGAAATCACCGCCTGGATTCGTCCACATGGATATCGACCAAAATGTATAGGCCCATGAGCAATCATCGGTTGATGGAAATCCGCCCTGACCCGGACTCCCGGGATTATTTGCCGATCCTTCACCCCAATCCTGGGTAAGGACGTGCACATCGGCATTTCTCTGCCCGCCTTTTCCTTCATCCACATTCAATTCCAAGGTAACATCTGTTATCATGGCACCGGCAGGCACATTTGCAGCTACATCAAACTTCAGAAGGGCTCGTCGATCATTGCCCTGATTGGTTCTTCCGAGAAAAACCCAATCCCCTGCCCCCAGGCTAAGATTATTGCTTTCCGAATAAATGCTATTGTCCTTTTCAGCCGAAATGTCGACCGTAGTCTGGGCAAAAAGGATTGAACTGAGAAAAAAGCCAAGGAATAAAGAGAGTAGAGATCTTTTCATGGAGCTGAATTAACGTGATTGGTTCAAAATTCTAGTTTTGCACTTCCAAAATAACTAAAGCATACAAAAGATTAGGTCTTATGAATAACATTTCTGTTATCGGTTCAGGAACAATGGGGAACGGTATTGCCCATGTTTTCGCTCAAAACGGTTTTTCGGTCAACCTGCTTGACATCAATCAGGATGCCCTTGATAAAGCCTTGAAAACCATAGAAAAGAACCTTGACAGAATGGTAGCCAAGGAGAAGATCAGCGAAGAAGATAAGTCTGCTACCCTTTCCAACATCTCGACAGGAACAAATGTTGCCGAAGGTGTGAAGAATGCAGATCTGGTAGTGGAGGCAGCTACTGAAAACCTAGACCTGAAGGGTAAGATATTTCAGGAAATGGATGCCAATGCGCCGGAAGGAGCCATACTCGCAACCAATACCTCTTCCATATCAATTACCAAGCTGGCATCCTTTACGAAAAGGCCTGAAAAAGTCATTGGGATGCATTTTATGAATCCGGTACCGGTGATGAAACTGGTGGAAATCATCAGAGGCTTTTCCACTGCCGATGAAGTCAATAATGCAATCGTAGAGACCTCAAAAAAGCTAGGCAAGGTACCTGTGGAGGTAAATGATTACCCGGGTTTTGTGGCGAACAGAATTCTGATGCCGATGATCAACGAAGCAATTGAAACCCTTTTTGAAGGAGAGGCGGGTGTGATGGAGATCGACACTGTCATGAAACTCGGGATGGCACATCCCATGGGGCCTCTTCAACTGGCGGATTTCATAGGCCTGGATGTCTGTCTGTTTATCCTGAGAGTCATGCATGAGGGGCATGGCAAACCCAAATATGCTCCCTGCCCGCTGCTTGTCAATATGGTCGAAGCCGGGCACCTTGGTGTTAAATCCGGATCAGGGTTCTACGATTGGTCCCATGGAACCAAGGAACTTGTTGTGTCCAAACAGTTCTCCTAAGGATCAGAGTTCGGAAACTGCTTCTTGATCTCTTGCTTGATGGGAATCGGATTCCCGTGAGAGTCAATGTGCACAAAAGTGATTTTGGTGGTTGCCACTGCCTCTTCCTCACCGGTATACACATTATGCTTTCTGGCTTCCATGGAAAGTCTTATGGACGTATTTCCGATATGTTCAACTTCTCCATAGATATGGATTAGAAAACCTTCTTTAACTGCCTTTTTAAAAACCACCTCTTCCAGCTTTACCGTGACCATATTGGCCGATTGACAAGTCCTCGAAGCCAGGGCTGCAGCTGCCTCATCGATCCAAGACAGCATATTTCCTCCAAATAGATTCCCATGGACGCCCAGGTCCTGGGCAAGCGCGATTTTTGTTGTTATTCTTTCCACTAAACCACAATCGAATTATCTCGAAGAGCATCGTTAAGCGATGTCTTCAAATCTGTACTCTCTTTCCTTTTCCCAATGATCAATGCGGCAGGCACCTGATATTCTCCGGCGGGGAATTTTTTTGTGATGCCTCCGGGAATAACCACGGATCTTTCCGGTATCTCGCCCTTAAATTCAACAGGTTCGTTTCCGGAAACATCAATGATCTTTGACGTTGAGGTCAGGGTCACATTAGCACCCAAAACAGCCTCTTTTCCAATTTTAACACCTTCCACCAATATGCACCTCGAGCCGATAAAAGCACCGTCCTCAATAATAACGGGTGAAGCCTGCACCGGTTCAAGAACCCCACCAATGCCTACTCCCCCGCTCAAGTGAACGTTCTTGCCCACCTGTGCACAGCTTCCTACCGTGGCCCAGGTATCCACCATGGTGTTAGAATCGACATATGCACCGATATTGACATATGAGGGCATCATGACCACACCGGGAGCCACATAAGACCCATACCTGGCCAAAGCATGGGGGACAACCCGAATTCCCAATTTTTCAAATCCGGTCTTCAGCGGGATCTTATCGTAAAACTCAAAGGGTTCAAGCTTGATGGTGTTCATTCCCTTGATCGGGAAATACATCAATACAGCCTTCTTGATCCATTGATGCACCACCCAACTTCCATTCTGAACGGATGCCACCCGAAGTTCACCGGCATCCAATTTTGCTATTACATCTTCAATGGCAGATTGGACTTCGGAGGATTTCAACTCCTCTTTATTCTCCCAGGCATGCTCTATTATTTGCTGATGATTCATCTTTGGGTATTGGAAAAGAAAAAGATCCTGTTTGCCAGCGTTCTCAAGCCCGCCGACGATGTGCGAATGTACAAAAAGTTGGGAGCTTCCCTCTCGGATTCCAAGGGCCTGGATCTCCTATTTTTTGGAAGCAAAAAAATCGCCTCCAAGCAAGATCATGGGATCTTTTTGGATGGGTTTTCTTTCAGCAGGAATCCATTCAAAAGAATTCAAAGGATCTGGAATTTTACCACAACATGTGTCAACCTGAAACCTGACTTACTTGTCATCTGCACCTGGGAACTTCTGCTTCCGGCAGTTTTCTACAGAGCATTTTCCGGAAAGAAGATCATCTATGACCTTCAGGAGAATTACTTCAAAAACATTTCCGGTGAGAATTTTTTCAAAAAAGCTCTCCTGATCTTCCCCGCCATGATGGTCAGGTTGATCGAAAAGATCTCAGTCCACCAGGCTTCCAGGATATTTGTAGCTGAAAAATGCTATTTCCGGGAAATGGCCTTTATCAAAAAAAGAGGAATCCTGCTTGAGAACAAGGCTATTCCATTTGGCACCAAGCATATCAAAAAAAGAGATCAGGTAGTCTACTCTGGAACGATCTCGATTCAGACCGGACTTGGAGAACTTCGACATTTTTTGAAAAAACTGAAAGGCTACCCGCTAGTGGTCATCGGTCACTGCCCTAAGAGATCTGACAGGCTGTTTCTTGAAAAGCTCTCAGCGAGCAATTCAAACCTGAGACTCAATATCAGAGATGAACCAGTTCCGTACGAATCAATTCTGGAAGAAATTCAGCGATCAAAATTCACGTTTGCGCTATATCAAAACCTTATCAGCATCAAGGACCGCATCCCGACCTGCTTTTTTGAATCCCTGGCTTATTCAAGTTATATCCTGGGCTCCGCCAATCCAGCTTATAGTGAGTTCTTCAAAAACCATGGGAACGGTACAGCTTTTAGCGACTCTGAGGATGCTGCCGAATTCGTCCTAAATGAAAAAATTGAATTTGATAATAGTAGTTTCTCACTCAAGGATGTCTGCTGGATAACCGAAAGGGACATTTTTAAATCCCAAATACAAGATTTGCTGATGGAAATTGATACCTAAATTTGCCGGCGATTTATTGACCCAACCAGCACTAATAAATGAGATTAAGACTTCTGACCGCCCTTCTTTTATCGCTATACCTTATTGGCTGTAAGCCTGATCAGAAAAAGGAAGGCATTGTAATCACGGCTACAACCGGTATGATCCACGACGGTTTAGCAAATCTTTTACCCGCGGACGTGAAAATTCAATCCCTCATGGGCCCGGGAATAGACCCGCATCTCTATAAGCCTACGAGCAATGATCTTGCAAAACTTAAAGAAGCGGACATCATCGTTTACAATGGGCTCTCTTTGGAAGGGAAAATGGAAGAAATTCTAAAGAATCTGAGCAAGAAAAAGCCCACGCTGGCAGTCGGTGATTTTGTTGATGAGACCCAACTGATCAATTCGAATTCTTTTTCGGGTCTTTATGATCCTCATTTTTGGTTTGATGTGTCATTGTGGAATGAAGGACTGAACGCTCTGAGCGATTCCATCTTTTCCTTATACTCCTGGGACCCCGAACGCTCTGCCAACCCTGATTACTCCAAGGAACTCATGGAACTCAACAGTTGGATCTCTGCACAGGTCGCCTCCATTCCTGAGGAAAAAAGGATATTGATCACCGCCCATGATGCCTTTGGATACTTCGGAAAAGCTTATGGAATTGAAGTGATGGGATTGCAGGGGATCTCAACCTTGTCAGAAGCCGGTCTGAAAGACATTGATATACTGACAGATTTCATCATTGAAAAGGAGATCAAATCCGTTTTCATCGAATCGATCATTAACCCCAAGGCCATCGAGGCAGTGATACAGGGCTGTAAGCTTAAAGGCTATGATGTTAAACTTGGAGGAACATTGTTTTCCGATGCCCTCGGACCACGGGGAACACAAGAAGATACCTATATTGGCATGGTTCGATATAATGTTACCACCATCACCAATGCGATCAGGTGAAAGGATCTAGCAAAGACATTGCCTGCGAAGTACATGATCTGAAGGTCAGCTACGATGAGAAACCGGTTCTATGGGGAATTGACTTTGAAATTCCGACCGGGGTTCTTGCCGGCATTATTGGACCAAATGGTTCCGGCAAAACAACGCTTCTGAACAGCATACTTGGACTAAAGGATCCTGAGCGCGGATATGCGGAGATCTTTGGCGAGCCCATTTCAAAAGTCCGAAAAAAGGTTTCTTATGTTCCACAGCGCGACACTGTAGATTGGGATTTTCCAGCTACGGTCTTTGAGGTGGTTTTGATGGGACGATACGGTCAATTGGGATTGTTCAAACGCCCGGGAAAAGCGGATCGGAAAATAGCAGCCGAATGTCTGGAGAAGGTCGGCATGGAGGCCTTCAGAGATAGGCAGATCTCCGAGCTATCGGGAGGACAACAACAAAGGGTATTTATTGCCAGATCACTGGCGCAACAAGCCGAATGCTTCTTCTTCGATGAGCCTTTTGCAGGAGTAGATGCAGCTTCCGAGGAGTCGATCATTGCATTGATGAAAGGAATGGTGGCTGATGGCAAAACGCTGATCGTTGTTCACCATGACTTAAACTCGGTCCAGGATTATTTTGACTGGCTCATTTTATTGAATCTCAGAATGGTTGCTGCAGGTCCGACGGAAAATGTATTCACCCAAGAGAACCTTTCAAAAACCTATGGCGGACAGTTGACAATCCTAAGCAGGATTGCCGAAGCCACCGGTGGAAAGGACAACCCCAACTAAAACAATTCCGAGACCATACAACGGGCACTGCCCCCACCATATTTTTCGATGGTATCCAGGTTGGAATGAATGATATTCCTGTGATGCTGGATTTCCTTAATCTGCTCCTCGCTGAAGGATCTCATGGCCCTGGATGACATCAGCACACCGCGTTTTTCCTTATGGTTCTTGATCTCCAACACATTGCCACAAAAGGATCCCATTTGCTGCTCATCTATGCTGATGACACTTTTTCTTCCTTCCGATAGCATCTCAAGAATTTCCTTTGATTTCTTCTTCACCTTAACACAATCAGGGCAAAAGATCGCTAGATCGCTCCCAACCGACATCAGAACATTGGTATGATATATCGGCGATCCCAAATGATCCCGGGTCTCAAAAGGAATGATCTCATATTTCAGGATCTCACCAACGCGCCGCAGAAGGTCTGAAGAAGACCTGCTTGAGAGTCCGCAAAAGATCCTTTTGTTTTTGCGGTCAAATACCATACTCCCGGTCCCTTCCAGGAACTGGTTTTCCTCTTCAAACCAACTCATATCCACAACTTCATACCCTTCATAAAAAGCGATCAGAAAGTCTTTGACTTTTTCAAGGCGTTCCGTCCTTCTCACCTTTGACTCCAGAGGATAAAAAATGAGGTATCCTTCCGGATGAATGGAGAACCAATTGTTGGGAAAGACTATGTCCGGAGAGGTATTGTCAGCGGGCTGATCAAAAACCTCAACATCAACTTCCCAGGCCCGAAGTGAATTGACAAAAACATCAAATTCATCCAGTGCAGATTGAGAGACCTCTTCCGAATCCTCTTCGAGATGATCGCTCTGAAATGAATTTGAGATCATGGTTTCCGGATTGGAGCCAAAGAATTTTGGCCTGATCATCAGGAGTCTGTCAGCTAGCTGTTTCAATGTTGAAAATTAAAAGTTCAATGATAGTACAAATCCGAATTAAATTTCAATTATTTGTATGAGTCATCTGGCCCACTCTACAAACTGTTTTTTTAATACTATATGGCTCCGGAAAAAAAGAAAAAGAAGGTATTTGTCCTTGATACCTCAGTCATCCTTTATGACCATAATTCCATTGACAATTTTGAGGAAAATGACATTGCCATCCCAATTACCGTATTGGAAGAGCTTGATAATTTTAAAAAGGGAAGCGATACCAAGAATTTCGCGGCCAGAGAATTCATCCGTCGCCTGGATGAATTAGCCGGTAAGCATTCCCTGAAAGAATGGATCCCCCTCAATGGTCCAAGCAAGGGAAAAGTCAAAGTGCTGCTCAATGGCGATAAGGGTAACAGAACCAAGAACATCTTCACCGAGAACACCGCGGACCATAAGATCCTGAGTGCCGCACTTGGATTGAAAGATACCGAACCGGATAAGAAGGTTATCCTGATCACCAAGGATATCAACCTTCGGGTGAAGGCCAAATCCCTGGAACTTCCTTCCGAGGACTATGAGACGGGTAAGATCAGGGAGGTCAGTGAGCTCTACACAGGGAAAAAAATAGTCGAGGGTATCGACCCAAAGTTGATCAACAAGCTATATAAAAACTCCTCTGTCAGTTGGAATGAGTTCTTTGAGGAAGAGCCTATCAAGAATCAGTATTTCATTTTTAAGAGTGACTCGAATTCTATTCTGGCGTACTATAATGGTCTTGACGGCTTCATTCATAAGATCGGCAAAAAGACCGTCTACGGGATCACCGCAAAAAATGCCGAGCAGACTTTTGCCATACACTCGATTATGCATCAGGATGTCAAACTGGTCTCGCTTACTGGGCTGGCAGGAACGGGAAAGACATTGATCGCTCTGGCTTCCCTTCTGGAACAAAGAAGAAGGTTCAACCAGATATATCTGTCCAGACCGATCGTGCCCCTAAGCAATAAGGACATCGGGTTTTTGCCAGGAGACATCAAATCGAAGATCAATCCCTATATGGAACCTCTCTGGGATAATCTGAAATTCATACAAAGTCATTTCAAGGAAAAGGATAAGGAGTTTATCGCGATCAATGAAATGCTCAACTCCGAAAAACTGGTGGTCAATGCGCTGGCCTACATCAGAGGTCGTAGCATTTCCAATATTGGCTTTATTGTTGATGAAGCTCAAAACCTGACGCCTCATGAGATCAAGACCATCATCACCAGGGCTGGTGATAATACCAAGATCATTTTCACCGGGGATATCAAACAAATCGATACTCCCTACCTCGATGCCCAATCCAACGGACTTTCGTACCTGATCGACAGATTTCAGAATCAGAACCTGTATGCCCATGTGAATTTGGAGAAAGGAGAAAGATCAGAACTGGCCAACCTGGCAAATGAGCTTCTTTGACCGGAAAGTTCCGGAGGCAGTCCTGTTCCTGATCTATTTGTCAACCATTGGTTGCAATCCCTCCTATGAGAACCCCCAAATGGTATTTCAATCAGGGGCGGTTTCCAGTGCTCAGCCTGTTGCTTCTGAGGTTGGGGCAGCAATTCTAAGAAAGGGTGGAAATGCTTTTGATGCGGCAATCGCCACCCAATTTGCGCTTGCAGCATGCCTTCCAAATGCGGGAAACCTCGGAGGAGGTGGATTCATTTTGCTCAGAGAATCCTCTGGAAAAACGAGATTCCTTGATTTCAGGGAAACAGCTCCTGAAAGAGCCTATCGGGATATGTACCTTGACAGCAATGGTCATACGATCCGAGGGGCTAGTACGCTCGGCCCACTATCTTCCGGAGTCCCCGGAACAATTGATGGTCTTTGGAAGATCTATGAGGAATACGGCAGCCTTCCCTGGAATGACCTAGTGCAACCCGCAGTACAAATAGCAAGGGGTTATACTCTGCTCACCAGGGAATCTTACCTGGCCAACAAATATGCTGCGGATCTCGAGCAACAAAATGGTAAACCGTTTTTCCTGCTGAAGGACAAGGGTAAATGGAGCCCCGGGGATTCCATTTTCAACACGGATCTGGCATCAACGCTTCAGTTGATCGCGGATTCCGGAAGGGCGGCTTTTTATCATGGTTCAATTAGAAACCGGATCATCCGGGAGACATCATTAAAAGGCGGGGTATTTACCAAGAATGATTTCCTTGAGTACAAATCGAGATGGCGTGCCCCCTTGGAGTTCACTTACAAGGGATACAATATTATCACTGCTCCACTACCAAGTTCCGGAGGAATTGGCCTGTTCGGGATTTTGAGTATTCTGGAAAGCCGTCCGATCTCAGACTGGGGCCCACATTCCCCGCGGACCATTCATGAAGTGGTTGAGGCGGAAAAGATCTTCTATAACCAACGGGCATTGGATCTGGGCGATCCCGATTATTACCCTGTCCCGGAGCATCTATTGTCAAAGGATTTTTATCAAAATGCCGGAAAAGAGATTTCCAACATGGCCCGACCATCCTCGGCATTCACTAAACCACAAGTGGAATTACAAGAAGAAGGAGAAACAACACATGTAAGCATTGCCGATAAAGATGGGAACCTGATTGCCATGACGATCACGCTCAACGGAGCTTACGGCTCTAAGTTCTGCATCCCGGGCCTTGGCTTTTTCATGAACAACGAAATGGATGATTTCAGCATTAAACCGGGAGTACCAAATCAATACGGCCTAACGGGTGGGGAGGCCAATGCAATTGAACCGGGGAAGAGAATGCTCAGCAGTATGACCCCGACAATTGTTGAGAAGGATGGAAAACCATATATGGTCCTTGGAAGCCCCGGGGGATCAACGATCATAACCACGGTGCTCCAGGTCATATTAAACGTATTGGAATTCGACCTGTCGATCAAGGAAGCGGTAGATGCACACAGATACCACCATCAATGGCTTCCCGATTCGATCTGGATAGAACCCGGCCTTTTATCAAGCGGCGATTCCAGTGAACTTGTCAGGAAGGGGCACGCATTTAAGGAGGAAAGAATTTTGGGACGGGTGAATGCACTACTTTTAGAGGAGGGAAAAATCTATGCCGGGCCAGACCGAAGATGGGACAATGCGGCAGCAGGTTATTGACAATTTGAAAAAGTTCATCCAAACCATCTTATTTCTTTTCGTTCTCTCAGGGGCTTTTGCTCAGGAAGGAGAAGCCAAATTTCGATTGAATGTGGAAAGCTTCCTGTTGATCAAGGGCTCATCCAATATCAACAAATTTGAATGCCGCATCGATGGGGAAAATCTCAAAAAGGAGATAGATGTGATCTATAAGGCTGATGGTCATGCCTTGGATTTTCACAAGTTCAGAATAGAACTCGAAGTCGATCATTTCGATTGTAGAAATGACATGATCACCTCCGATTTTAAAAAGAGTCTCAAGGCAGATGAGTTTCCCGTGATGACCATCGACTTTGTGAGGATCATTTTCCCGAAAAATGATGATCCCTTTGAAGACATTTATCCCACAGGAATCTTTGCCCGAGTTACCCTTACAGATAAGAAAAAGAAATATTATATCGGATTGGAAAGGGAAAGCCTCGAGGAAAGAAAAGTCAGGTTAAAAGGCAACTTGGCTGTTGATATGAGGGATTTTGGCCTTGAACCACCATCCAAAATGCTATCTCTGATCAAGGTCAATCCTCTCCTGGATATCAATTTCAGCCTCTCAATGACAAGGGTAGAACCTGAAAATTGATATAGATTTTTATGATGTGAATCAGTTTTGATGCGTGAACGCCGAATTTATTTTGGGCAAATCCAAAACATAACTATTATGAAACTAAACATAACGCGCATCTTATTTTCTGCCTTGGTGATGATGCTTATCGCTTCAACTACTTGGGCACAAATCCAACCTGATCTTCAGTTTTTCAGGTATAGGGACCAGCGGGGAATCAATGTCTGGGAGGTCGATAAAACTGATACTGTCCCATTTGATCAGTTAAAAATCCGAATCGGAGCCAACTTTTGGCAAGCATTTCAGTCCCTGAGCCATGAGAACGTATTAGGATCAGATACAGCCAATGGACTGGCTCCTATTGGACCAGGATTCAACCTAGCAACTGCGAATTTTAACCTTGACGTGCAACTCGAAGATGGTATCAGAGTAGCCGTTGAGTCATACATGTCCTCCAGGCACCACCCCGAATTTTGGGTAAAAGGTGGATATCTGCAAGTCGATAAGATCACCATATTTGGTGAAGGAGCATTTATAGATTTCTGGACCAAGCACCTGAGAGCAAAACTTGGTCACATGGAGGTGAACTACGGTGATCAGCACTTCAGAAGATCGGACAATGCAAACGATGCTTACAACCCATTTATGGAAAACTACATCATGGATGCATTTGCAACAGAGATCGGTGGTGAGTTTTACTATTTTACCGATCCAGGGCTGTTTGCAATGTTAGGTGTAACCACAGGTCTTATCAAGGGCGATATCAGCGATCCTGATGTTACGGGCACCAAAAAATCTCCTTCCATCCTATTGAAACTCGGTTGGGACAAGCAATTGAATGAAGACCTTAGGTTAAGGTTCACCGGTAGTTACTACGGAAACTCCGAATCACCAAGGAACACCCTATATGGTGGTGACAGAGCAGGGTCTCACTACTATGGCGTGATGTCAACTCCTGCATCAGTAGGAAGTGATTTTACCAACGGAAGGATCAACCCAGGCTTCTCCTACAACGTAAGTGCCATCCAGGTCAATGCTTTCGCTAAGTGGAAAGGACTTGAGTTCTTTGGAACTTATGAAACCGCATCAGGAAAGAGTTCATCCATGGAGATCGATGAAAATGGCGCTGCAACCGAAGACAACAGGTCGGTAGATCAAATCGCTGCAGAACTGATCTACAGATTCTTGCCAAGGGAGCAACTATTTATCGGAGCAAGGTACAACACGCTTTCAGGACAGTTTGCAGTAAATGCAACTCCATTTGGAGTAGGATTTAATAACCCTGATCAAAGCCTTGAGAGTACAGTGAATCGTTTGAGCGTAGCTGCCGGATGGTGGCCAACCAAAAACATCCTTGCCAAGGTTGAGTATGTAGATCAAACCTATAGTGGAGATGGAATGATGAATACCCTTTTCGAAGATGGAAAGTTCGGTGGAATACTTTTCACAGGAGCAGTTCACTTCTAGTATCGGGAAAATTTAAAAAAAGAAACCCCGGCCTCTCGGTCGGGGTTTTTTATTTGCTTCGGAACTACCTCTTGAAAACAAGTTTCATTTCCACTTCCACATCCTTTCCAACCTTAATGGTTCCCATCATAGCTGTGGGCGGCTTCATATCATATTCTGTCATATCGATCGATTGCTTTCCAATACAGGTCACTTCTGTTTCAGACACAGAGCATTCCGCCGAGAGATCGATATTTTTTTTCTTCCCTGCCATTTCAAGATAGGCCTGCCCTTTGATCAAATACTTTGATCCGCTTTTTTGAACATTGGCAGAGGAAAACCCTCCCTTGATCATCGGGTATGATTCATATTTAAATGCATCATAGGTTTTTGAATCCATTAGGCTTTTTCCACTTTCAATATCTTCAACCTTCATGCTCAGACTGGCACTTTTTACGGATTTCAGTTCGTTCCCAACAACCTCAAATGCGGCAGTTCCCGACATTTTTTCGCAAACCGATTCCCAGTCATGCATACTGGAAGTGCCCGAAATAGTCATGGAAGACTTGCTTGAGATCAATTGGTTTTGCCCTATCACAAAAACCGGGATCAAAACCAGAAGGAATGTTGAGATTTGTTTCATTGGATTAAAAGTTTGTTGCAAAGTGAAAGAATACTTCCTTTAATATTCAAATGAAAATCGATTTATCTGGACACCTGATCTCCACAGCCACTCAGCCCCTGGGACTGGAGATCATATCTGCCTCCGGTGATGTTCTTAAGGACTCCAACGGAAAAGAGTATTTGGATTTTATATCGGGTATTTCAGTCTCAAATCTTGGTCATCAAAACCCCGGGATCAACAAAGCCATAAAGGATCAACTTGATCGATATGCCTTCGCCATGGTTTTCGGTGAATACAGGCTTTCCCCTCAAATAGAACTGGCAAACAAACTGGCAATGATCTGTCCTGAGGGACTTGATTCGGTTTATCTCCTGACCACCGGTTCGGAATGCAATGAGGCGGCTATTAAACTGGCCAGAAGATTTACGGGTAGATCGGAGATCATTTCGTTCAAGGGAGCTTACCATGGGAGCACTCTTGGGAGTTTGAGCATATCCGGGAACGAGAAGAAGAAGTCAGCCTTCAGGCCCCTGATTCCCGACGTAAAACAGATCAGGTTTGACCATCTTGAAGACCTTGAACTGATCAGCGATAATACAGCGGCTGTATTCATCGAGCCTATCCAGGGAGATGCAGGCATACGAATTCCTTCGATGGAATTCATGAAAGGCCTCAGGAGAAGATGCGATGAAACAGGATCCCTATTGATCTTTGATGAGATCCAAAGCGGGCTTGGGCGCACAGGAAAAATGTTTGCCTTCGAACATTTCCAGGTTGTACCCGATGTGCTTACGCTGGGGAAATCGCTGGGAGGAGGAATTCCCTTAAGCGCCCTGATCTCCGGAAAGGAAATCCTGGAATCCTTTCAGTCCAACCCCGAACTCGGCCATATTTCCACCCATGGAGGAAATCCTCTTGCCTGCGCCGCGGCCATTTCACTCGTGGATCAGATAGCTCAGGAAGGTTTCTTGGATGAGGTGATGCAGAAATCGGATTACCTTGTTTCGCAATTGAAGCAACTACCCTTCAAGGATGTCAGGCATCGGGGCTTCTATATTGCTCTCGAAATGGAAAGTCCTCAACAAGTTCAAAAAATGGTACAAGGATGTCTTGAAAGGGGGTTGATCATCTTTTGGTTTTTGTCATGTCCTGAAGCATTCAGGCTTGCACCACCACTGAACGTATCTCCTGAAAACCTTGAGAAAGGAATAGAGATCATCAGAGAGACAATTCAGTCGCTAAACTGATTATTCTTCTATTCCGTATTTCTCTCCGTATTTCCTGGCAAGCTCCTTTTGCTTGTCATTGAGATCTACGTTTCGGCCATCGATAAAGGCATGGGTTACCTGATTTCCCAGCATATCCAGGGCATCTCCGGTTGAAAGAAACAGCGTAGCCGATTTGCCTTCTTCGAGACTGCCGTATTCTTTCTCAATTCCGATAATTTTTGCCGGGCCATAGGTGATGGCGGTTATGGCATCTTCATAGGCCAAACCATATGCTTTTGCTGATCCTGCAACAAATCCAAGATTTCTTTGGCCATCATGTCCCCGATCATAGCCAATGCAGAAGGTGACGCCAGCTTCTTTTAGAATAGCGGGTTGCCTGTAAACAATATCGATATCATCCTCTTCTCGGGAGGGGTTAGAATGCATTTTTGAAAGGATTACCGGAATATCGTTTTCCTTTAGAAAATCCTTCACCACATAAACTTCCTTGCCGCCTCTGATCACAATGGATTGGACCTGATAATTCCTGACAAACTGCACCGCATCCATTATGGCTTTGGCATTGTTGGCTCTGATGTAAAGATTCTTGGTCCCGTCAAAAAGTCCTCTCATGGACTCAAAGTTTAGATTCTTCGGAGTTTGGTTTGCTTTTTGACTATAAGCCCTGGCATCCTCAAAGTAGCTACCTAGAAGCTCCAGATCCTTGAGCTTCTTTTTTCTCGATTCGGCCTTTTGCTTTTCATCCATCCACCACCCGTAGGAATTGACGTCCGGGTAGTTCAGAAAAATCCCATCATCCGCCTTGACTACAGCATCCTCCCAATTCCAGGCATCGAGTTGTACGATGCTGGATTGCCCGCAAATCGTCCCGGATGAAGGAGATGGTTGGGAGATCAAGGTTCCGTTTGATCTGATCGTCGGAATAACTTCCGAGTCGGTGTTGTAGGCGATCAGAGTTCTCAGGGAAGGATTGAAGTCGCCAACCTCAGAATGATCCTTGGAGGCCGCAACCGCATTGATCTCTACTAATCCCAGGGTGTTATCAAGGGCGATAAACCCCGGATAGACATGTCCACCGTTTGCGTCAATTTCCAGAATGTCTTTAGAGGGAGGGCTATACCCCCCTGAAGGTCCTACGTATACAATTTTACCAGCCTCAAAGTATATATCCCCTTCATCGATCCTAACCCCTCTCCCATTATGTATCGTGGCATTACTGATCAATATTCCTTGTTCCTGAGCAGGAGCAGGAGACGGAGATTGTGCATAAGCGAAGGCGGAAAAAAACAATAGAAGCAGAGCGATCCTCATGAACTAGAATTCTCCTTTTTCGATGATATCCATGAGATCATGCTGAATTCCCATGTAGTCCTTAACCTTTTTATCGAAAAGAGAATCTGAAAGAAGATCATCCTCCTTTGCCTGTTTCAGAAGATCGATCACATTGCTGACCTCCTCATTGGCATTGTTGAGGTGAACTTCAATATTGCTCATGAAATGCCTATGGGTCCAGGCATCTGAAATCCTCCTGACAACCTCCCTGCTTGCATGACGTACCTCATCAACAAGATCCTCAAATTCCTCGTCATCATAAAGGCCCATGATGTCATGGATCTCTCCGGCCAGGCGATGAGCCTTTTTATAAACGTCTAATTCATTGAAGGATTTATCACCCATAGGATATATTGAGCTTTAAAAATCGAAATTTCCTTGAGAATCACAATCTATTATCCTCTCCTCTTTTTTCTCAGGTTTCTTTCCAAATCCCTTTCCACCTCTTTCCTTTTCCTTCAGCATTTTTTGCGAAAGCCTAATTCTTTCTTTTTTTATCCTCGCCCTGTTCTCCAGATCGATTTCTTCAGAATAGTAGCATCTCCCATCGATATAAGTTCTTTCAACCCTGGCGTAGATCGACAAGGGATTCTCGTTCCAAATCACCAGGTCGGCATCATATCCTTCTTCAACCATGCCCATTCTATGGTCGAGGTGGAGCAATTTAGCGGGATTCAGGGTTACAAGCTTCCATGCTTCTTCCTGGCTTAACCCTCCGTACTTCACCGCTTTGGCGGCTTCCTGATTCAATCTTCTTGCCATTTCGGAATCATCTGAATTGACCGCAGTAACAACCCCCACCTTGGCCATGATCGCCGAATTATAAGGAATAGCATCCTTTACTTCGTATTTATACACCCACCAGTCGCTGAAAGTCGAACCGCCGGCACCATGCTCTTTCATCTTATCAGCCAACTTATATCCTTCCAGAATATGCGTAAAGGTATTTACCCTGAAACCATATTTTTCGGCAAACTTCATCAGCATATTGATCTCCGACTGCACATAAGAATGGCAAGTGATAAACCGCTCATTATTCTTGATCTCCGCTATCGTCTCCAACTCAAGATCTATTCTGGGAGCGGCAGCAGTCCTTTTTTCCTTGCTTGAAAGACTGTTATATCCTGCCCATTTGGCTTCATATTCGATAGCCCTTGTGAATAGATCTTCGTACACCTGCTCAACGCCCATCCTGGTTTTTGGATAACGATAGGTATAATAGTTCGTCCAATTGGATTGCTTGACATTCTCTCCCAAAGCGAACTTGATAAATCCGGGAGCATCTTCGATCAGGAGCTCATCCGCAGAACTCCCCCACCTGAACTTGATTATGGCGGACTGTCCCCCAACCGGATTTGCAGATCCATGCAATAATTGGGCTGCGGTAACACCTCCGGCTAACTGGCGATACATGGAAATGCTCTCCGGGTTGATCACATCTTTCATTCGAACTTCTGCCGAACTGTTTTGCCCGCCTTCATTGACACTGCTTAGAGCGATATGCGAATGCTCATCAATGATCCCGGAGGTCAGATATTTCCCTTTTCCATCAATTGACATAATAGATCCCGGAGCACTCAGCCCTTCGCCGACCTTAAATATCTTCCCATCTTTTACCCAAACATCCATTATACCATTACCTCTTTGGGTGTTTGTCCATACCGTTGCCTCACGTATGATGAATTCTTCCTGATCAGGTCTCTTTGTCCGGCCATAAGGGCCATAGGGAAAGGGCAGATCACTGATTAGCGGAACTTCCGGCTTTTCCTCCGGCTTCTCTTTTCCACCCTTCTTCTTGATCTCGCCTACCCTGACCAGATCAAATTCGCCTTGAGAACCTTTGGGATCCACGAACTCACCGCTGTAACCATTTACAGACTTACGGCCAGTAAAGCGATATATCCCTTCATCCTTGATATTCAGGGAAAAGGAAATCCCTTCCTGATCCGCCGTTCCTTTGGCCGTCATTTTTATGGAATCATCTTTGACAACCTGAATTCCTGATTTACCGATTGTGGCTTTAAAGTCATTTGAATTGTATTTGAGACTATACTCTCCAGAAGCCGATTCCAAACCAGGCCTTTTCAGCAATACTCTTTTTCCATTGATCCAATGCTCACGAATCTGAGATCCATCTTCCAGTATGTCTTTGTCGGCAACAAAGAAATTGGCTTTCTTCCCTGTCTTTAAAGTGCCCAGTTGATCATCTAAACCCAGGAAATTCGCCGGATTCACGGTTAGGGCCTTCAAAGCAGAGGATTTAGGCAGTCCGTATTTCACAGCCTTTCTTAAGGCCGGAAGAAATTCTGTTTCCTTGTCCAGTCCATCTAGCGTAAACATGATCTGGCGTCCGGCCTGATCGAGGTAAAATGCATTTGCCGGCCCGAGTTCCCAGTCCATCATTTCTTTCAGGCCGGTGTTTCGGGCAGTCAGCGGATCCGTAAGATCATAGGGTTTGGGATAATTGCATGGAAGCACTACGCCGTTTTTGATACCTTTCACCTCCTCGAGGATCTGGTATTCGGTACCTGAGCCAACAATCAGGAAATCAATACCAAACTCCTTACCGAGATCATTTGCTCTGAGGACATTCATTCTTCCCATGGTCCGAAAGATCTTTGGCAATTCCCTGTTTCGATTGATCGCGTCAAGCGATGCGTCAAAATCCAGTTTTGACCTGTTCTCCTCATACCACTTTGCATCATAAAAGGTTTGACGAAGCAGCGCGATAGAGCCCAACAGTGAATTGGGATAATCCTGTTGTGAAGAGCCCTTATTAAAGGAATATCCTTCGGCGGCTTCCTCCTTTAGGATACAGTTGTTCTCACTTCCAGGATCAAGGGCCAGCAATACCGAGGTCCCACGCATGAGGCCATCATTCGGAGAGCTGAGAAGTACTCCAAAACCAGTGGAGAGGATCTTCTCGGCCTTTTTGGGATCATTTTGGAATAATTTATAGGCCTGAACATCCGACCTAATGGCATCATTCCAATTATAAGGCCCTTCCCTTTTTCGATTTAACTGCTGCCCCTTTTTTGGTTGGGTTTTTTTGGACTTTGGCATCCCAAAGCTCGAATACAGATCGATGAAAGAGGGGTAAAGATGTTTTCCTTCAAGATCGATAACCACAGCACCTTCGGGAGCACTTTTTGAAGTGCCGGCATAGGTGATCCTTTCGTTAAGAATGATCATCGTGCCACCCTCGATCACCTGTTGATCGTCCAGGTGAAGTGTTCCGTTTTGAAAGCAATAAGGAACATTTCGATCATCTCTTATCCCATTAACCGGAATTTGATCCTGAGAATAGAGGCTTAGGCTGGAAAAAATAAAACCAGCAAGGAAAACCCAGATCGTGCTTCGAAGGTTTTTCATTTCCTTATAAAAGGGAATTCACATTTTCTGGAGGCCTGCCAATCACTGCCTTGCCTCCTTCAATGACGATGGGCCTTTCGATCAAAACCGGATTCTCGGCCATGATGCTGATCCATTCCTGATCAGAGAATGTTTTCCCCTTGAAGTTTTCCTTGAAGAGCTTTTCTCCTTTTCTCAACAATTGCTCGGCAGGTATACCGAGAAGCGCCAATATATCGGCTAGTTCTTCTTCCGAAGGTGGGGTCTTGAGGTATTCTATAATTTCAGGAGTACGGCCCGAGTCTTCAATAATGGCTAGCGTTTCCCGGCTTTTTCGGCAGCGAGGATTATGGTAGATCTTCATTAAGGGTTCTCAACAATGATATTATGATTGGTATAGATACAAATATCTGCTGCAATATTCAGGCTTTCCCTTACTATTTCTTCTGCATCGATTTTTCCTCCATGCTTTTTCAAAGCCAGGGCCGCTGCTTTGGCATAATTGCCTCCCGAACCAATCGCGGCCACATCACCATCCGGTTCGATCACATCCCCGTTTCCTGAAATGGTCAGGATCTCTTCTTTATTAGCCGCAATCATCATTGCTTCCAACCTTCTCAGGTAGCGATCTGTTCTCCAATCCTTGGCAAGTTCAATTGCCGCTCTTTTCATATTCCCTGAATAAGCTCCCAGTTTTTCCTCAAAGCGCTCCATCAGGGTAAAGGCATCGGCAGTAGAACCCGCGAATCCCACTACTATATCTCCTGAAGAGAGTCTGCGAATTTTTTTGACAGTGCTTTTGGCTACCGTGTCTCCAAATGAGGCCTGTCCATCGGCGCCGATGGAAACCTTGTTATCATGCTTGATCGCTACAACGGTCGTTGATCTGTGTTTTCCCATAATCAGGCGAGCATTAAAACCGGATTCTCCAGATAATCCCTGAATGTATTGAGGAAAGCAGCCCCGGTGGCACCGTCAACGACCCGGTGGTCACAGGAAAGCGTGACTTTCATCACATGAGTATTGACCAACTCACCGTTAACCAGTTTTGGGGTTTCCGAGATTCCTCCCACAGCCATAATACAGGCATCAGGAGGATTGATTATCGCAGTGAATTCATCAATACCGAACATGCCCAGGTTGGAGATGGTAAAGGTATTCCCCTCCCAATCAGAGGGTTGAAGTTTTTTCTCCTTTGCTTTTCCGGCCAGGTCCTTGACTTCAGCCGAGATAGAAAAAAGATTCTTGCTATCCGCAAACCTGACAACGGGAACCAACAAGCCCTCATCAACGGCAACGGCAACTCCGATGTGGATATGATCATTGTATCGGATCTTATCACCTAACCACGAAGAATTTACATTGGGATGCTTTCTCAATGCCATTGCTGTCGCCTTGATCACCAGATCATTAAAAGAGACTTTGCCCTCACCGGTGTCATTGATGCTTATACGAGCTTCCATGGCCTTATCCATATTGATCGCCATGGTCAGATAGAAGTGCGGAGCTGTAAATTTTGATTCCGATAACCTTCTTGCAATCGTCTTGCGCATTTGGCTTACCGGTTCCTCCCTGAAGGATTCCTGACCGACTATCGATGGTGATATGGTAGTTCCGGGGGTTGAAGCCGGAGTTCCTTTAAATGACTCAACATCGGATTTGGTTACCCTGCCATTTGGTCCCGAGCCAGGAATCAACCCGATATCAAACCCTTTGTCCTTGGCCAGGCTCTTGGCCAATGGTGTAGCAAAGACCCTTCCGTTCGATTTTTCCTTTGTCGCTTCGATGGTTTGCGTTGAAGTAGCTGTTGGCTCAGGAGTTGGCGCCTCTTCTTGTACAGGTTCTGGCTCAGGAGAAGCGGGTTTCTGTACTAGTAAGGGCGCATAATCGGTTCCTTTTTCTCCAACGACAGCAACGACCTCGTTGACAGGTACGGCCTCTCCGGCCTTTACGGCCTGGTACAACAGAATTCCATCATCGAATGCCTCAAGCTCCATAGTGGCCTTGTCAGTTTCGACCTCTGCGATAATATCTCCGGCATTGACCTGATCTCCAATATTCTTTAACCAACCCGCAATCACACCTTCGGTCATAGTATCGCTCATGAGCGGCATGGTCACAACCTTCGCCGGTATATTAGCGACATCGACGTCTGCAACACTTACCTGAGGCGTTGAGGCCGGTTGCGCTTTTTCGTCTTTAACAGGTTCCGGAGTCGGGGCCGGATCCTTGACCTCAAATTTTTCACCCTTTTCACCGATAACGCAGACCGCTTGATTTACCTTAGCCGCTTCACCGGCCGGGACCTGAATGGACAGGACGGTACCATCAAAAAAAGACTCCAACTCCATGGTAGCCTTATCGGTTTCAACCTCTGCCAAGGTGTCTCCTACAGAGACACTGTCACCTTCTTTGACCAGCCACGAAGAAATGACACCTTCTTCCATGGTGTCCGTCATTTTGGGCATGTTTACAATTTCCGCCATTCAGTTGGTTTTTGAGCGCCCAAAATTAACCTTAAGGGCTATAAGTTCAAATTGCTTGTTTAGGGGATCTATTCTATGAGCGAAATAGACAATATTGAATACAAGAAAAAGGGATTTAATGTTCCGGACCCCGAGATCCTCTATTGGAAAACACTCAATTACGCAGCTGGGTTTTCACATTTCTTTGCTACAAGGTCCGATCAGGAGGATTATCCGCTGAAGGGATTTCCAAAGCGTATCCTTATCGCTAATCTCAAGGAGGTCAGCCAAACACAGGGGCAATCTTTTTTCCCCAAACTGAGGAGTTTACTCGATCGATCACAACTGATGGCTGGATATCTTGGTTATGACCTGAAAAATGAGATCGAAGATCTCAGCAGTGATAATCAGCTTGACCTGGATATACCGGATGGCCATTTCTTTATCCCGAAGGTGATTGTTGAATTTCATTCAACAGGGATTGAAATCTCCTCCATAAGCGATCCGGAAGATATATTTCGAACAATAGAAGCCCTTGAACCGGCTTCTTCTTCCTTTAAACCTCTTCAGGTCAACACCATTGCCTCCATGAAAAAGGAGGATTACCTGGATAATGTAGAGAAAATCCGCCAGCATATTAGAGAGGGAGATATTTACGAATTGAATCTGAGTCAGAATTTTTCTTTAAGGGCTCAACATTTCAATTATATCAGCGCCTATAGAATGCTATCCCAATTGAATCCGGTTCCCTTTTCTTCTCTCTTGAAGCTTAACAATCTGGTCATTCTGGGAGCTTCACCGGAACGATTCCTCAAGAAAGAAGGTGATAAGGTTTGGGCTCAACCGATGAAAGGAACCAGACCCAGAGGTAAGACCCCTGAAGAAGATCAAGCCCTTTTTAAGGATCTTGAAAACTCGGAGAAGGACATCGCCGAAAACATGATGATCATGGATCTTGTAAGGAATGATCTGGCCAAGTCCTGTAAGCCAGGATCTGTCCGGGTTGAAGAGATGTTCAGGGTTTATGGTTTTGAGACTGTTTTCCAAATGATCACCACGGTATCCGGCATTCTCAGGCATCAAGATGACCCAATAAAGGCAATTGAAAATGCCTTTCCCATGGGGAGTATGACCGGAGCTCCCAAAATAAAGGCCATGGAACTGATAGAGCTTTATGAGAATCGCAAAAGAGGAGCTTATTCGGGGGCACTTGGGTTTATTGATGAGAAGGGAGATTTTGATCTCTGCGTGAATATCAGAAGTCTGGTTTGTGATGTGGAAACAGGTCATTTGAGCTATAATGTTGGCGGTGCGATCACCTGGGATTCAATTCCTGAAAACGAGTTTGAGGAATGCCTTTGGAAAGCCCGCCATCTGGTTGAGCTTCTTGGTCAAAATGTTTACTGACAAATTGTCAGTAGATCACCATTTCACTATTTTTGCAGCTCGATTTTTTTAAGATGGATCTGATCAAGGATATCAACATAGGAGAAGCTGAGGCTAAAAAGCCAAGCGATGAAGTCAGAATAAGCAGGGATACCCATTCCGGAAAGGCTAAAAAGCTCTACATCGAGAGTTATGGATGTCAAATGAATTTTTCTGATAGTGAGATCGTGACCTCGATCTTGGAGGGTGAAGGATATGATTCCACTTCCGATTTTGAACAGGCGGATCTTATCCTTCTCAACACCTGCTCAATCAGGGAAAAGGCGGAATTGACGGTTCGAAAGAGGCTGGAAAAGTTTAAGGCGATCAAAGACTCGGATCCTTCCAAGCAGGTAGGAATTCTGGGATGTATGGCGGAAAGGCTCAAGAAAAAACTTCTTGAGGAAGAAAAGATCGTTGATCTCGTGGCTGGCCCGGATTCCTACCGTGATCTTCCCAACCTCGTCAAGGAACTCGATGAAGGTAGAAAGGCCGTCAATGTCTTTTTGTCCAGAGAAGAGACCTATGCAGACATCTCCCCTGTTCGCCTACAAAGCAATGGTGTCACCGCTTTCATTTCGATCATGCGTGGCTGCGACAACATGTGCTCTTTCTGTGTGGTACCCTTTACAAGAGGCAGAGAAAGGTCGCGTGACCCTAGAACCATTCTGGCGGAAGCGACAGAACTTTTTAGCAAGGGATACCGTGAAGTGACATTGCTGGGGCAAAACGTTGACTCTTTTAAGTTTCAATCAACGGAAACGGGCGAAACAACCAACTTTGCCGAGCTGCTCGAAATGATCGCCCGGATCAACCCCGATCTAAGGATCAGATTTTCTACCTCTCATCCAAAAGACATCACTGACCAGGTGTTGGAGACCATCGCCAGATATGAGAATATCTGTAATTACATTCACCTGCCTGTTCAAAGTGGAAGCAACAGGATCCTGAAACTGATGAACAGAACATATACCCGGGAATGGTACCTTGACAGGGTATCTGCCATACGCAGGATCATTGGCACGGATTGTGGGATAAGTTCCGATATGATCGCCGGTTTTTGTTCGGAAACAGATCAGGAGCACGCTGACACCATTGACCTGATGAAAAAGGTCGAATTTGATTTCTCATACATGTTTTATTATTCCGAGAGGCCCGGAACCCTGGCTGAAAAAAAATATGAGGATGACATTCCCTTGGAGATCAAGAAAAAAAGGCTTCAGGAGATCATCGCTCTTCAAACCGAACATAGCCAGAAAAGCAATGAAAAGGACCTCGGAAAACAATTCAAGGTATTGGTAGAAGGAACTTCCAGAAAATCAGAAGAACACCTGTTCGGAAGGAATTCCCAAAACAAGGTGATCGTATTCCCCAAAGGGAATCACAAGCCGGGGGACTATTTATGGGTTGAAGTCCATGATTGCACCTCAGCGACCTTATTGGGCAATGTTGTAAAAGAACTGTAGAGTATGGATCATACGGATTTAGTTGCGATAAAGCAGAGATTTGGAATCATTGGGAATTCTCCCCTTCTCAACAATGCATTGAGGATCGCAGCGCAGGTCGCTGTTACCGATATGACCGTTCTGATCAATGGTGAATCCGGTGTTGGCAAGGAGTCCTTTTCCAAGATCATCCATCAGCTAAGTCATAGAAAGCATGGGCAATTCATCGCCATCAATACCGGAGCCATACCTGAAGGAACAATAGATTCGGAGCTTTTTGGTCATGAAAAAGGATCGTTCACGGGTGCACATGAAGCCCGAAAAGGTTACTTCGAGGTCACCAATGGCGGCACCATCTTTCTGGATGAGATCGGTGAAATGCCTCTAGGAACACAGGCAAGATTGCTCCGCGTACTGGAGAATGGTGAATTCATCCGCGTGGGTTCCTCCAAGGTTCAAAAAACCGATGTGAGAGTTGTGACCGCCACGAATGTGGACCTGATGGAATCTGTCAGGAAGGGTAAATTCCGTGAAGACCTCTATTATAGACTTAACACGGTGCCGATCTTCGTTCCGCCTCTTCGCGACAGAGGAGAAGACATTCTCCTCCTTTTCAGAAAGTTTGCAGTGGATTTTTCGGAGAAATATAAGGTAAAACCCGTCACCCTTGATCCTCTCTCCCAGCAGTTGATCCTGAAATACCGTTTTCCAGGCAATATAAGACAGCTTAAAAATATTGTTGAGCAGATCAGTGTGCTTGAAGTAGACAGAGAAATCATTCCCGAAGTCCTTCAAAAATATATTCCCAAAGGAGAAAGCAATTCCCTTCCGGAGCTTTACAGGCCGGGTTCAGATGGGAACAGTATCCAGGAAAGAGAGATCCTTTACAATGTTCTTTTCGACATGAAAAAGGACATGAATGATCTCAAAAGCCTTGTACACAAGATCATCTCCAAGGACGACGAGGCAGCCACGGTTTTATCCGAACATGAGGGGTTGTTCAAGGAAGTTGACTTTGATGAACCAAGCCAGTCTCCCGCTCCATTTGTTGTTGAGAAGCAAAACGAGCCTACTCCTACCTATGATCTATCCAAAATTGAGGATATTCCTCATGAAGCGGAAAATGAATCGCTCTCCCTTGAGGAAAAGGAAAAGGAGCTCATCATCAAGGCACTCAAGAAGAACAACAACAAGAGGAAGTATGCGGCTAAAGATCTTGGGATCTCTGAGCGGACCCTGTACCGAAAAATCAAGCATTATGATCTCGAATCCTAGGATGCCGAATAACATCAAATTCCTTTTCCTGCTGGTTTTTCTTTCAGGCTGCGGGGCATATTCATTTACTGGCACAAACATTTCTCCGGAGGTTAAGACGATAACAGTTGAAACCTTCCCGAATCTTTCGGGTTCCGGACCTGCGGACCTGTCGCAGATCTTTTCGGAAGGTCTGAGAGAAACCTATCAACAAAACACAAACCTTGAGGTCATTATGGAATCCGCAGACCTCATTGTGAACGGGGAGATCACCTCCTATTCCGTATTACCGGTTGCTCCATCGGCTGATGAGGTGGCTGAGTTGAACAGGCTGAGGATCAAGGTCAGGGTTAATTATTTTAATCAGGTGGATCCGGATCAGGATTTCGAGAATAAGGAGTTCTCATTTTTTGCTGATTTTGCTCAGGACCAAGCACTTCAGGATGTTGAAGAAGATCTAATTGACGAGATCTTTGCGCAAATATTTCTTGAAATATTCACTGAAACCGTGGCAAATTGGTAATCAAATCTCTCGATCTGATTATTTTTAAAAAAATTTAGCATTCTTGAAGAAGGAGCAATTCTACAAGCTACTGGAAAATCCGAACCAAGCCTCTACCGTTGATATCAAAGGTTTGGAAAAGATCCTGGACAACAACCCTTACTTTACAGCGGCCAAACTCCTTTATTCCAAAATCCAGATCGAACGAAAGAACTCAACGGCTTCCGAAGAACTGAAAAAAAATGGTATTTCATTTCCCAATGGATTACTTCTCGAAGATTGGTCTGAAGAGTTATTCCCGGTAGAGCCAGCCTCCGAGCAAGATACCGAGAAGGAAAAATCCAATATCGATGTAACCAAGGAGATCATTGAAGTTCTGCCCACCGTAGAGGAAAAACCTTCGGAACCAGAGCAAAAAGCGCCACCAACTGAGAAGATTCAGGAAAAACCAGAAGAAAAGCCGGAGCCCGAAGTTGAAAAAGTTCCGGCAAATGAGAAGTCTGAGCCGGTGGAAAAACCTTCAACTCCCGAACCGATAAAAACCGAAACCGCTCCCCCACCAAGGTCAGAGGAGAAGCCAGCCGAAGCAAAACAGGAAGAAAAGGAAGAGGAGCCGAAAAGTGTGGAATCAACCGAGCCTGCCGAATCCGAAAGCCCTTCTGATGATATCGCTTCAGAGGTCATGAAAAACATGATGGCCCTTCGCAAAACATTGCAGGCAATGGATGCGGGCGAATCGGAAAAAAAGACCACTGCCAAAAGAAAACCTGCTCCTAGAAAGCCGGCGGCCAAAAAGCCGGCAGCGAAAAAAGAGCCCGCCAAATCCGAGAAACCTTCCCCCAAGGCTTCACCAAAAAAAAAAGCCGTAAAAGCCCCTGAAAAGGTCGAAAAGAAGAAGGAAAGGCAGAAGAAGCTTGAATCCCAAAGGAATCTGATCAAGGATTTCATCAAGAACCCACCCGATCTAAAGCCCGAATACAAAGGTGACGGAGGTCCGAATGAAGACCTGGCTACGGTATCGACAAGTGAAAACAGGCTGCTTGTTTCAGAGAGTTTGGCAAAAATCCTTACACGCCAGGGGAAGCATCAAAAGGCTATTGAGGTTTATGAGCAGTTGATGTTGAAATATCCTAAAAAAAGGAGTTATTTTGCGGCCCAAATTAAAAACCTCAAGGAATGACCATTATAGTCGGACTGGCGATCTTCGTTTCTATTCTATTGATCCTCGTTGTGCTTTCTCAAAGCTCTAAAGGAGGTATTTCCGCAAACTTCATCGGCGCCGGTGCCAGCCAGATGATGGGTGTAAAAAGAACATCGGACATCCTTGAGAAGCTCACCTGGGGGTTCGCCATCGGATTGGTGGTACTTACCCTTACCAGCAATTTTTTCATCTCCAGGGATGAGGGCGGTCAAGAGGTGGAAAGCGTAAACGTGGAAAGAGCTCAGGAGAGCATCCTTCCTCCCGTGGGGAACGCAGGTGGTCAGAGCGATGACGGAGGTCTTTTGCAGGAAAGCGGAGGTCAGGAAAGCGGCGGAGAGCTTTCACCCGAAAACCAGCCTGAGGAAGAGTAAATCTTAAACCTTTACGGAAGCAAGGATCTTCCTTTTTGCAATGGGCATTAAGGTGGAATCCCGGGGGACCCAATAATCGGTGTTCACAAAATAGGCCATCGGTACTTCTCCCCATTGGTACCTCTCAATCAATTTGGTCTTCAAATTCTCAAGTGTCGAAAAGCCTTTTTTCAGGGTTTCGAGGAACTTGGTGTAGATCCCTTTTATCGGGTTTCCCTGATAATCCATTTTTTCAATCTTGAATTGAAAAACATCCACATAACCAAGCTCCTTGGTTTTTAAGAATAGAATACCCTGGCTCTGGTCAATGGGAATGATCCCTATGGGCTCCAAATTGATCTGATTTTCAATTTCCTCATAGATCGCTTTTCCGGTTTCAACCTTGCTTTGAACCCTTGGTATTGAAAACTCCAGTATCCGGTTGATCTCTTCCATCCACTCCTGTCCACCTGGAATATCCTCATAAATGATCTTCAATTTTTCAAGGTCCACCTTGACCGGATTCTTTTGTGCCTTTTCAAAAAACTCATCCTGTCCCTCTCTCAGCAATAACAAGCTTTGGTATTGATCGATCAGATCTCTTAAGGGGGGATAGAGTTCGATGTTTGAAAATTTTTGTTCGACACGTTTGAGATACGCCAGAAGCAAATAGCTTTTGTATTCAAGGTCAATTGTTCCTTCGGTGATCCAATCCTTGGAAAGCGGCTTATAGTCTTCCATACGCAAATAGTAGTGAAAGACTCAAAGGAATTCAAGAAAGGCAGTCCGGAATTACCGACAACGTGACAAATTTTCCTGATTCTGACAAAATTGACCAATAACAAGGCCTTCCTGACAACATTTCAACAAAATCAGGGATTGGCACGAGAAATGACGTAGAGCAGGAAACATAAAATTCTAACAACTATGTCAAAAAAGATCAACTTCAAACCAGCTATTGGCAGAGTACTCGTCGAGCCATCTGCCGCTGAGGAAGTTTCATCTGGAGGCATCATTATTCCAGATACTGCTAAGGAGAAACCTCAACAAGGAAGCATTATTGCAATAGGTGCTGAAAAGAAAGATGAGCCAATCGATTTTAAGGTTGGAGAGAAAGTTCTTTACGGAAAATATTCCGGCACGGAGATCAGCATTGACGGAAATGACTACCTGATCATGAGTGCATCCGATATCTACGGAAGTTTCGAAAAATAAAAATCAAAAAAACATAACTAGAAATGGCGAATAAGACTATTCACTTTGAAAGTGATGCCAGGGAACAACTGAAAAAAGGAGTTGATGCCCTCGCTAATGCTGTAAAGGTTACGCTCGGACCAAAGGGAAGAAACGTAATCATCGACAAAAAATTCGGCGCCCCATCCGTGACCAAGGATGGAGTAACCGTGGCCAAAGAGATCGATCTGGTCGAGCCGGTCGAAAACATGGGTGCTCAACTGGTGAAAGAGGTTGCCTCAAAAACCGCGGATGATGCAGGGGACGGAACAACAACCGCGACCGTATTGGCCCAGGCAATTTTCAACAACGGAATTAAAAACGTTGCTGCCGGTGCAAACCCAATGGATCTGAAAAGGGGGATTGACAAGGCGGTAGCAGCCATCGTCGAAAACCTCAAAAAGCAGAGCAAGTCGATCAAGGACAATACTGAGATCGCCCAGGTCGCTTCCATTTCGGCCAACAATGATTCCGAAATCGGAAACATGATCGCTGATGCCATGGACAAGGTAGGAAAAGATGGTGTGATCACCGTGGAAGAAGCAAAGGGTACCGAGACTGAAGTCAAAACAGTTGAAGGAATGCAATTTGATCGCGGATACCTTTCACCATACTTCGTCACCGATGCGGACAAAATGGAAACCAACATGGAAACTCCATATATCCTCATCTACGACAAGAAAGTTTCCAACATGAAAGAACTGCTTCCTATTCTTGAGGCGGTTGCTCAGACCGGAAAAGGACTTCTGATCATCGCAGAAGATGTTGAAGGAGAAGCTCTAGCAACACTTGTTGTCAATAAGATCAGAGGGTCTCTGAAGATCGCCGCCGTTAAGGCACCGGGCTTTGGCGACAGGAGAAAAGCAATGTTGGAAGACATCGCTATCCTGACAGGAGGAACTGTAATATCTGAGGAAAGAGGATACAAACTGGAAAACGCGACCATCGAATACCTTGGAACCGCGGAAAGGGTGATCATCGACAAAGACAACACCACCGTTGTAAATGGCGCTGGTAAGAAAGATGACATCAAGGCAAGGATCAATCAGATCAAAAGCCAGATCGAAACCACCACTTCCGATTATGACAAGGAAAAACTTCAGGAAAGGCTGGCCAAGCTTTCAGGTGGTGTTGCCATTCTTTATGTTGGAGCGGCTACAGAAGTGGAAATGAAGGAGAAAAAGGATCGTGTGGATGATGCGCTTCATGCTACAAGAGCTGCTGTTGAGGAAGGCATCGTTCCCGGTGGAGGTGTCGCGCTTGTCAGAGCTATTGAGACATTGAAGAAAGTGGAAACTTCAAATGACGATCAGGCCACAGGTGTTGAGATCGTAAGATCTGCGCTTACCGCTCCATTGAGGACCATTGTGGACAATGCCGGCCTTGAAGGATCGGTCGTTGTTCAGAAGGTTGTAGAAGGAAAGGCCGACTTTGGATACAATGCCAGAGATGACAAATATGAAAACCTCATCAAGGCAGGGATCATCGATCCTACCAAGGTGACCAGGTTAGCATTGGAAAATGCGGCATCTATCGCTTCCCTGATCCTGACTACCGAATGTGTGGTCGCAGAGGAGCCCGAGGAAGAGAAAATGCCTCCGATGCCTCCAGGAGGAGGAATGGGTGGAATGATGTAATTCCAAGCTCGATAAGCTACTTTTGCCCCGCAACATTGCGGGGCTTTTTTATGCAAGATGGTTTTCGGTTCATCGTCAATCCCATTGCCGGAGGAAAACGGCTCAATGGTTTCATAGACACCCTGAAAAATTTTGGTGGAAATGGTGAACATGTACTCGTTTCCAAATCTCCGGGTCATAGCGAAACACTTACAAAGGAGGCCCTGAAAAAGGGTGCAAAAAAGATCATCGCCGTCGGCGGGGACGGCACGGTAAATGAGGTTGGAAAAGCCATCCTGGGCACTGATGCGACTATGGGCATCATTCCAACGGGTTCCGGAAATGGTTTGGCCAGGGAGCTCAACATTTCCATGAACAATCGGAAGGCCCTGGAATCCCTTCCCGGCCTTCGGGAAAAAACCATTGACACGGGTTCTGTAAACGATCATCCGTTTTTTTGCGCCTCGGGCGTCGGGTTTGACGCCCAGGTAAGCAGGCTTTTTCAGGAAAATCAGGATGCCCGGGGATTTGGCAAATACATAAAGATCTCTGTTCAGGAGTATTTCAACTCGATCGAAAAGCCGTTTGAACTTGAAATTGAGGGAGAAAACCCTTCTACTTCAAAGGCCTGGTTTATTACTGTTGCAAACTCCAGGCAGTTTGGAAACAATGCCTTCATCTGTCCATTAGCGAAAATGGATGATGGCCTGCTGGACTTTGCCCTGGTACCTAAATTTCAGTTGTGGAATATCATGCTTCCTGCCTTCCAGCTTTTCTCAGGGCAGATCCACAACAACAAAAAGGTGACATCAGGAAAAGCCAGCACCGTCAAAATACTTCAGGAAGACGAATGGGTTCACCTGGATGGAGAACCAAAAAAATTGGGGAAAGAACTGATTTTCAAGTCAAACAAGGCTTCCTTGAAGGTCCTTAACAACCTGAATTAGGGTTTTTCTTTCTTCTTGTAAAAAACGAATCCATTCTTCTCATAAAGGAATTCACAATCCTCGTTTTCCGCTAGTTTCCAGTCACTTCCTCTTTTTGAAACAAAATAGATCGGTTTCGAGATCTGATTTTCAAGCAGGTAATCCTCCCATTCCCAGGGATGTTCGATCAAAGGCTTTTGATAAGGCTGGATCTCCGCATAGAAGTAATGAGCATAGGTCTTATAGCCTACCGGCTGTATGTAGACATCCTGTCCTTTGAGAGTTTCAAAAAATTCTATCGCCGCAGCCTGGGAATGTCCCTCAACCTTTTTTACACTAAGAGAGACGATCAGCTTAATCGATATGGCCATTCCTAGGAACAAAACAAAAACCGATTTCATCCTGTCCCCTGATCTCCAGTACCGAAGGAAGAAGAATGTTGAAAAGATGATGCCCAATCCTCCTAGGGTCTCGAAGCCGGTCCAACCGGGATCTGCCTCCATATTGCCCTGAGCAAAGGGGTCATCCACCAAGGGAATGATGGCATCCAGATTCATTGCAAGGAATGGAATGGCGCCTATGAGCACACCCAATAGAACCCCGATCACGATCAGTGTTTTTCCAAGAGCTCCGGGAAGCTGCCTTTCTTCTGACAACCACCTTTCGATAGTAAAAGCTGCCAGGAAGGTAAGCGGGAAATAGGTCATTGAAGAATAATGGACAATCTTGGATTGGACGATTGAGAACAGGATCAAAACCACAAACATCAGTATGGTCATCCAGAGTTTAAAATCATTCACCCGAGCCTCTTCATCCTTCATCCTGAAGGCATATAAGGTAAACACAGATGCTGGGAAGCAACCCAGGAAAACAATGACAAAATGGTAACCGGGAAATCCTCCATGCCCGGAATCCTCGGTACTGAAAAGCCGGATGTTGTATTCAATGAACTCTGTGATGAACCATGGCCCATTTTGGATAGTCTCAGGTCCATACCAAATGAAGGTCACCACCAGGGCTGAAAGAAGGTAGAAAAGAAACTCGACAGGATTGATAAACCATTTAAAGCGCCTGAAAACCCAATAAACGAAGAAGGTCAGAAAAAGAATTGCCAATGCTGCAGGTCCCTTGGTAAGGACAGCCAAACCGCCAAAGGCTCCTGACAAGAAGAGTACTAACCAAAGATTACTCCTGGAAGGGAAGCTGACCACAGTACCCTTTGCCCAGGAAAACCGGATCAAAAAATACAATGAAAGGAAGATCATCAGGTTAAAAACCGGGTCGATAATCCCTGATTGGAAGTAGAAATTTGGCAGAACACTTCCCAGAAAAGCAAGAGCCCAGATAAAGCCAAACAACTCTCCCTTGAGCCTTTTCCCCAGGTCAAAGACCAGCATAATGGTAACAATACCGGTGATCGCGTTCGGCAAACGGGCAGCAAATTCCCCTACCCCGAAGATCTTCATGGCACCCACCTGTAGCCAGAAAAAGAAGGGTGGTTTTTCCCAAAAAGGAAGATAATTGATAAAGGCCCTGGTATAATCACCCAAAACCAACATCTCACGAGATACTTCGGCAAAATTGATCTCGTCCCAGTCAAACAAATGAACTGACCCCAGAAACGGAATGAACAATATCCCGGCGAAAATGCCTAATGAAGTTGTTGGATTATTCCTGATCCAATCCATCAAATTACTTGAGCAGCCCCCATTTGATCAGGCCGATGCGGTTTAGAAAATACAAAAATGAAACCCGGAGGACTCCCAGGCCATAGGTAATGCTACGACTCAGATTGATAGAAGATGCCTCGTCAAAATATTTGGTAGGACAAGTGACCTCACCGACCTCGAATCCCCTTCCAAAGATCTGGGCGATGATCTCGTTATCAAACACGAAATCATCCGAACATCTGTCAAAATTGATCGAACTCAACACTTTTCCGGAAAACGCCCGGTAACCGGTATGGTATTCTCCTAGCTTCTGATTCATCAGTAAATTCTGAGTGAAAGTCAGAATTCTGTTTGCGATGTATTTATAAACCGGCATTCCACCCTTTAATGCCCCCTTTCCTAGGATCCTTGAACCAAAGACAACTGGATAAAGGTCATTACCGATGATGCTGACCATAGCGGGGATCAGCAAGGGAGTGTACTGGTAGTCGGGATGAAGCATGACAATAATATCCGCGCCAAGGTCCAGGGCGGTGTGATAACATGTCTTTTGGTTACCTCCGTATCCCTTGTTCTTATCATGCCTGATCACATGCTTTATCCCAAGGTCGCGAGCGGTTTGAGCGGTATTGTCAGTGCTGTGGTCATCAACCAAAACGATATCGTCCACCAGATCAGGATCGACTTCATTCAAAGTGATCCCAACGGTTTTTTCAGCATTATATGCCGGCATCACTACAACCACTTTTTTTCCCTTGTACATCCAGCAGTATTTGGCGCAAAACTAAATTAATTTGCTTAGCCATGGCTTAGAATTATTTTTGGTCCGGAGAATGGATACGGAGAAGTACAATGTAAGGAAATGGCTCTACAAAGAGAGGTACTGGGTGCTATTGTTCGCCCTTGTTTACACCTTGATAGGCGAGCCGCTTTTGGCGCGCGTTATTGGAGTAAAAATTCCCTACTTCCTGACTTTCATCTTTTTGGTTCTGTCCGGTGTCAATCTTGCCGGCAACAAAAAGTTTCGGTTTTATGTCATTTCTGCGATCGGGGTCACTGTTTTGATCCCGGAATTTTTCAGAATATTCATTTATGAAAGTCCTGAGATCGTTGTGGCCTCATTTTTTTCACTGTTCTGCTTTTTCGTTTTCATGAGCTACGAACTTTGGGAACAAATACTATCGATCAGAGAGGTCGATTTTAAATCAATTGTGGCCGCCTTTTCAGGTTATTTTCTGATCGGGATCCTGGCCTTTTTCACCTATGCAAGCCTGGAACTCATCATTCCCAATTCGTTTAGCATTCAAACAGACCTTACCAAGGTTGTAAACATTAACGAAGGGTTCTCAAAGCTTTTTTATTTCGCCTTCATTTCCTTAACCACTATAGGTTTTGGAGATTATGTCCCAATGACTCCCCTGGCACAGAGGTTTGTGATCTTCTTTGGTCTGATGGGGCAATTCTACCTGGCCATAGTGGTTGCCATATTTGTGGGAAAATTCCTCTCGAAGGACAGCAATTAGAAGCCATTGTTATAATTTTAATCCGAAACGATTAAATCCCCCAAGAAATGAAAAGAGAAAATGTCTATCGAATTCTTATCCTGATCATGGCTGTTCTTCTGGTTGTTTCCTTTTGGAAAGAAGAAAAGGCCGAAGAGGAAGTGAAGGAATCCAAAGAAATAGCCACGGAAGCCTTAACCTACGCTGAAGAACGAGATATTGCCCAGGCGAAGCTGGACGAATTGATGGCAAAGGACGAACTCCTCGAAAATGAAAGAGATAGTATGGCCAATCTGATCGCCTATATTGCTTCAGGAAAAAACCAGGTTGAGGCCGGTGGAGAAAAAGAGATCTATCTGAGGACCATGAGCCTTATCAGGGACCTGGAGTCTATTGACGAAACAAAGGACACCGACAAAATAATGGCATATTTCCATCCCGGTTATAGGAATACACTGATAAGGGTCTATAATGATAACGGGATAAAAGTGACTGAGGGCAACTTTGAAAACCTACAGGAGTTTATGGAGACCAATGTCCCCCAAGGGCAATTCAAATGGCATATTCAGGATGCCCGCATTGCATATGCTACGGTTCGGGAAAACGTTGGAACCATAATCCTGGAAGGACAAGTAGAAACAGAGAACCTTGAAGAAGGGAAAGTCAATTCGAAAAATGTTATCCTGCTTACCTACAAAAAGTATGATGGGGAATGGAAAATTGGAAATCTCCACACCTCGCGCTACGAAGTTTGGTAGAATTTTTGCCCCGCTCGTTCGGGGCTTTTTTTTGATATGAGAGTACTTTTTGTTCTGTTTATTGTCGCAAGGCCGTTTTTGTCAACGGGTCAGGTCCTATTCATCCACGAAAAGGAATACGCCATTGACCCACGCGGACAGATCATGCTGAGCAGTAAAAATGCTGATGTCACCGTGATCGGTGAAGATAGAAGCACGGTCTTTGTCTCTATTTCGCGAACCGCCATACCCAAAGGCAAGATCTCCGACGATGGTTATACAATGGACATTTCCACAACCGACAAAGGATTGAATCTGGAGGAAAAAAAGGATGTATCCGTGGGAATGGTCAAATACAAAAGCCTGGATTACAAAATTCTGATCAGAATCCCGAGGAAAGTATCATTGAGCATAGTCGGCAGAGATGACAAATACCGGATCGATAGCGTTGAAGGAAACCTAAAGGTGGATTCGGATGACGGAAAACTTGTCGTCAACGAATTCAAAGGCAAATCCCTGGATATCAAAGTCGAAGATTCTCCCGTAGTCATAAAAAATGGCGGTACCGGGGATCTAAAACTCCGCATGGGCGATAAGAATTGTGATATCATCAACTCGATCTTCACCAACATTGATCTTTATGGGGGATCGGGTACTTTCAAGATCCACCATAGGTTTTCAGATGTTCACACGCTTCGCTTGAATGTGGAAGATGGCGAGCTTTTTCTCAACCTTTTTGGAAATGGTGGGACCATTGAAGCAAGAACCGCCGGTGGAACTATTCATGCAAGCCCGGAATTCAAAATCGAAAAAAAATCTACAGGATTCTTTCAATACATCATCGGAGATGGCTTTGGGAAGATCTTCGCTTCCACCAGGGATGGAAAACTGGAGATCACAAAGCAGGCCAAGGGCGAATGAAGACGGACAAGTCCTGTCCGAAAGCGAACAATTATTTTTGTTTTTCTGATTTAATAAACTGAAAATCAGGTTATTATAGGAATTGGCACGTCTATTTCTATTGCTTTCATGAGGTCAAATTTTAAACTTTTTTCAATCATGAAACGGATAGTCAATTCTTTGCTTGTCATTCTTCTTTCGGTCACAACTTTTGCGGTTTATGGAGGAACAGAAAACCAATCAGAGGAACTCACATTGAACAGTGCTCAATTCCAGGCTGGCTTTATTGAAACAGCCCTGGACGATCGAATGGTTGTAGCGCTTAAGAACCCATATAACGAACCCCTGGAACTGGAGATCATCGATGATGATGGAAAGGCAATTTACTCTGAAGAGATCGGATCGCATGAAGAATTCATCAGGCGGTATGATTTCTCCGAGCTTGAAGATGGTCATTATCATGTCAAGGTTTCCGGTACTTCGGGTCACAAATCCGAGTTCATTCTCCTGCGATAAGCCTGAGCATATTTACCCGGTGCACGGGTAAGATTTTTCCCTGAGGAACATATTGTTCCTCAGCGGTAGATATGGGGTTGTTTTTTTTCTTTAATTCGGGCTAAAATTTTTGTCCATGTTGAAAGAAATCAAACTCATCGCATTGTTGATGGCCATTCCCTTCTTTGTTTTTTCCCAAAAGAACAAAAGCAAGGATGAGCCCGAAAAACCCAAGATCTACCAGAGTTCAACCTACTCGGCGTTTAAGCTGAGGAACATAGGCCCTGCACTAAAATCGGGAAGGATCGCTGACATAGCGGTTCAGAAGGATAACCCTGCAGAATACTACCTTGCCGTAGCGAGCGGCGGGGTATGGAAGACCTCAAATGCAGGCAATACCTTTTCACCGATTTTTGATTCGCAGGGTTCCTATTCTATAGGCTGTGTAACGATTGACCCGAACAATCCTCATTGTGTCTGGGTGGGTACCGGTGAAAACAACAATCAAAGGTCCGTAGCCTACGGAGACGGAGTATACAAATCCTGTGATGATGGAAAATCCTGGAAAAATGTCGGCTTAAAGAACTCCGAACATATCAGTAAGATCATCGTTCATCCCAATAACTCCAACGTGGTCTATGTCGCCGCCTACGGTCCTCTATGGTCTGCCGGAGGAGACAGAGGGATCTATAAAACAGAAGATGGAGGCGAAAACTGGGAGAGAATTCTCAATGTAGACGAGCATACAGGCTTTGCGGACCTCATTATGGACCCAAATAACCCTGATATCCTTTATGCTTCGGCACACCAAAGGAGACGTCATGTTTTTACCTATATCGGAGGTGGACCAGGCTCAGGTTTGCACAAATCAACGGATGGTGGAAAAACGTGGAATGCGATTAACAGTGGCTTACCCGGGGTTGACAAGGGTAGAATAGGACTGGCAATTTCTCCTTTGAATTCCGACCTGCTTTATGCCATCGTAGAAGCTTCCGATGGAAAGGGAGGGTTTTACAGAACAACAAACCGCGGCGCCAGCTGGGAAAAGAGGAGTGATTATGTGAGCAGCGGAAACTACTACCAGGAGATCTACTGTGACATCGAAAATGAGAATATCGTTTATTCGATGAACACCTTCCTGCAGCATACCGAGGATGGAGGAAAAACATGGAAAAGAACCGGAGAATCAAAAAAACACGTCGACAATCATTGCATTTGGCAGGATCCGGCAAATCCTGACCATTGGAGAGTTGGTTGCGATGGTGGCCTCTACGAAACCTGGGACCGGGCAAGCAATTGGCAATTCAAGGCCAATCTTCCACTGACGCAGTTCTATAAGGTTGCCGTAGATAATTCCGAGCCTTTCTATTACGTCTATGGAGGTACTCAGGACAACAATACTCAAGGAGGTCCATCCGGTACATTAAAAACAGATGGAATTTCGAACTCCGATTGGTTTATTACCCTTGGTGGCGATGGTTTTGAGCCCCAGGTAGACCCAAAAGACCCAAATATCGTTTATTCCCAATGGCAATACGGAAACCTCGCAAGGTATGACCGCAAAAGCGGTGAAGTCATGTACATACAACCATCCCCGGGAAATGATGAGGAACCCTATCGCTGGAACTGGGATGCAGCGTTCATTATTAGTCCACATGACAATAACACGCTTTACTTCGCCGCGAACAAGCTGTTCAAAAGCGAAGACAAAGGGAACTCCTGGAAAGCCATTAGTCCGGACCTCACCAGGCAACTGGACAGAAACCAAATGAAGGTCATGGGCAAGGTACAGGAACCTGAGATCGTCATGAAGAACAAGTCCACTTCGATTTATGGAAACATTGTGGCGCTGGACGAGTCGCCAAAGCAAAAAGGTCTTCTATATGTGGGCACCGATGACGGGCTGATCCAGATCAGCGAAGATGATGGAGCAAATTGGAGGAAGGTTTCTTCATTCCCAGGTGTTCCTGACAAAACCTATGTCAACATGATCCTGGCCTCCAGACATGATGCCAATACCGTCTATGTGGCGTTCAACAATCACAAAAATGGTGACTTCAAACCCTATTTGTATAAGAGTACTGACAAGGGAAAAAGCTGGACATCCATAACATCCGACCTTCCGGAAAGGGGTTCTACCTATGCCTTGGCACAGGATCATATCAAAAAGGAATTGCTATTTGCCGGCACGGAGTTTGGCCTTTTCTTCTCATCGGATGAAGGAAAACAATGGGTTCAGCTAAAAAATGGACTTCCGACCATCGCGGTGAGAGATCTTGCCATCCAGGAAAGGGAAAATGATCTGGTGCTGGCAACCTTTGGACGTGGGTTTTATGTACTCGATGATTATTCCCAGCTCAGAGAGGTAAATGCTGAGGTTTTGGATAAGGATGCGGCTTTCTTCTCAGTCAAAAAGAGCTATGGATTCATTGAACAAAATGCAGCCGGTGATGATCAGGGCGCGGATTTTTATACGGCCAACAACCCACCAAACGGAGCGGTGATCACCTATTATCTCAAGGAAGGTGTTAAAACAAAGAAGGAATTGAGGCTTGAAAAGCAAAAAGAAGCTTCCAAAAATGGAACTACCGTCTCCTATCCCAGCCTGGAAGAGTTCAGGGCGGAAGACCAGGAGGAGAAGCCATACCTTCTTTTTACCATCAAGGATAAGAATGGAGATGAAGTAAGGAAATACAAACAGGGCGCGTCTGCTGGAATGAAGAGGTTCATCTGGAATTACAGAAGCACCTTTACGAATTCCATCACCGACAAAAGCGACAAAATGGGAACCGAAAAGGACGATGATGGCCATCTCGTTGCGCCCGGCACCTATACTGTTGAGATGCATTTGTATCAGGATGGAAACTTCAAAAAGATGGCCGGACCTCAATCCTTCGAGATCGATTACCTGAATCTTCAGAGTATGCCTGTTGAAGATAAAGCGGCCTGGATGGCCTACCTTGAGCAGCTAAGCGATGTAAACAGGAAAATAGAAAGCGCAGATCAGATCCGAATCCAACTGGAAGAAAGGGTAACATTGATCAAAACCGCTATTTCCAATTACCCCAATGCAAGTCTGGAAATGATGCCAACGGCAAGGGAGGTAGAATTGAAACTCAAGGATATCAATGTTCAGATCTATGGTGATGCCAGTGCTTCGAAAAGAGACATTGAAACTTTGCCTTCCTTATATACCAGGCTTGGGTATGCCCAATGGTTTACATTCGAGGCGACCACAGCTCCTACGGAAACATTCAAGAAGAATGTAAATATTGTTGAAAAGGAGACCGTGAAAATCTCAAGCGAACTTGAAGGTCTTGAGGCAAAGGTCAAAGAGATGGAAGATCAACTTGACGAAGCCAAGGTTCCGTATTCAAAAGGAAGAGGTATTCAGAAAATTGAGGATAGATAAAAAGGATAGGTTCAAAAACAAAGGGGTAGTAAAAACTACCCCTTTTTTAATGCGCTGCAAAACTTCTTAACTGTTGTAAATAACAAAAGCGAGGACTCAAACCTGACCATTGAATCCCCGCTTCATCACCTCAGCGCCTGAGCCCTAAAGGTGCGCGGACTATCGTTCGAAACGAGCCAGGAGGCGAACCTCCTTGAACTGGTCCGGGGCATTGATCGGTGCTCCGACTTTCGCCTTCGCATGAATCCAGAAGTTTTTGCGGCTAACCGTTTCAGATGTCGCTCCGAAGAACCACAACCTTTCGCCTCTGAACTCGGACTTTGCTCCCCATCCCAGCAGCCTTTCGGCTCTCCCCTCTATCATTCATCCGCATACCAAAGGTTTAATTTTATCATGTTCTAACAAAACTTTTGGGCTCTATTTTTTCAACAACTTCTCCACCCGGTTATGCACCATTTTATGAACAATTGTGAATAAATCATTTTAGTATTTTCGTGCCCTTATTGTATCTAAGAATTATGAGGATATTGTGTTTTTGTTTTCTGCTTATTCCCATGCTGCTATTTTTCTCTTGTGCTCAGCAAAAGGAAGAGAGCATATCTCCTACCCCCGATGAAGATAATGTAAGAAGTCATTTGGAAAGACTGGCTTCCGATGAGTTTCAGGGAAGAATGCCCTTCACCGAAGGGGAAAAGAAAACCCTGGACTACCTGGTTTCAGAATTTGAAAAGGCCGGAGCCGTCCCCGGTAATAATGGAAGTTGGTATCAGGAGGTGCCCATGGCTGAGGTGAGTTCCACATTAAACGGCAACCTGCTCGTTGAAGGCAATGGTCGGAAAATTGAATTTCAGCAGGCTACTGAATTTGTAGCCCTGACGAGAAGGGTTTCGGAAACTGTTGAGATCGAGAACTCTCCAATGGTCTTTGCCGGATATGGCATTGTCGCCCCGGAATATGACTGGAACGACTACGAGGGATTGGATATCGAAGGTAAGACCGTGATCGTTCTTGTAAATGACCCTGGTTTTGGAATGGGAGACACCAGTTTTTTCAAAGGCAATACCATGACATATTATGGGCGTTGGACTTACAAATACGAGGAGGCAGCAAGGCAAGGAGCAGAAGCAGTCCTGATCGTTCACAAAACCATACCAGCAGGATATCCCTGGGGGGTCGTGGAGAATGGCTGGACCGGACCACAGCTTTATCTGGAATCGGAGGATGGGAACCAGGGCCGCTGCGCAGCGGAAGGCTGGATCTCCTGGGACTCCTTTCAGAAGATACTTGAGACCTCGGAAACCGACCCATCACTGATCAATGATGCCAAAACAAATGCCTTTCAGGCAGTTGAACTTGGTTTGACCTGTTCACTTGGGATGAGCAATACCATTCGCCATTCAAAATCCCAAAATGTCGTTGCCATGATCCCGGGAACAGAAAACCCCGAAGAAGTCATCCTGTATTCCGCTCATTGGGACCACCTCGGAATTGGCAAGCCGATTGAAGGTGATTCTATTTACAACGGCTTTCTGGACAACGCCAGTGGCACCAGTTGTATTCTGGAACTGGCCAGGATGTTTGGACCGGAATATGAAGCTCCAAAAAGATCGATTGTTTTCCTTGCTGTTACCGCCGAAGAACAAGGGCTTTTGGGATCTGCATTCTATTCGGAAAACCCCATATTCGATCCGGCAAAGTCCGTAGCAAACATCAATATGGACGGACTCACCATGAATGGCCCCATGAAAGATCTGACCGTGGTAGGCTTTGGTCAGTCCGAATTGGATGATTATGCCGAGCGGGCCGCTCACAAACAGGATCGCTACATTATTCCTGACCCTGACCCGGGAAAGGGCTATTTCTTCAGATCTGACCATTTCAATTTTGCAAAAATCGGAATACCGGCCCTCTATTGCGAAGGTGGCGCACACCACGCGGAGCAGGGAAAGGAATATGCTGAAGAAATGAAAACGGAATATTTGATAGACCGCTATCATAAACCCCAGGATAATTATGACCCCGATGCAGACCTCAGAGGTTTGCTCAACGATATCCAGATCTTCTACGACGTAGGAAAAGAACTGGCAAACTCAGAGGTTTGGCCGCAATGGCGCGAGGGATCGGAGTTCAAATCCATCAGAGATCAATACATGAATTGATTCTATCCGCGATCAGAAAACAAAAAAGCCCGCTGAAAAAACAGCGGGCTTTTTGCATTGTCGGGATGGCGGGATTTGAACCCACGACCACTCGCCCCCCAGACGAGTACTCTACCGGACTGAGCTACATCCCGATATTCGTTTACGGGATGTGATGAAGTGCCTGTCCCACCTTTCTGAATGAAATGAAGAAGAGGTAGGAAGCTACATCCCGTAAAAGAAGATCGCAAAACTAATCAGCAATGGGAAACAAAGAAACCCCCAAACCATAATTGGCTTGTTTTTTGCCAGGATGAGATGTGATCAACACTGTAACTTTGAACGGTATTTCGCGTAAACCAACAAAAAAACGTCGATGAAAAAGGTTCTATCCATTTCGCTATTGCTTCTCCTCGGGGGATACTTTTTCCAGTCCTGCCAAAACGATGAAGAAGATCCGACAAACAGAGATTTTACCGCTTCCCAGGATTATAGCCTCGCAAGCAATCTTTTTGAAAACACCCAGGCGGTAGCAGACGATGCCGAGTCGGGGGGTAATAATTATAGTGGAGGTAAACTGGGGGGTAGCAGCATTATCGGCCCCTGTGCCAGCATAACGTTTGACACAATCAATAATATCAATAGAATAGTCATTGACTTTGGAGATACAAATTGCCTCGGGGGTGACAATAATGTGCGTCGAGGAAAATTCATTATCACCTATAATGGCCGGTATATCGACGCGGGTACCGTGATCACTCACAGTTTTGAGGATTTCTTCATCAATGACCATCAGGTCAAGGGCACCAAGACAGTTGAGAACAAGGGCTTGGATCAAAATCAGGATCCATATTTCATCATTGCGGTCAGTGGGGTTGTGGTCAAGCCAAATGGAACTGATTCGATCACGTTTAATTCGAACAGGGTAAGAACCTGGATTGCCGGAGATTCAACAGTTGGTATATTCCCCTGGGTTTTTGACGATAAGTATCAGATCACCGGCAACGGTACCGGATTGGTAGAGTTTGGAACAGCGTCGAACGGTATTCCCTATAGCGTAACCATTACGAAGGCCCTCATTATCGAGCTTCCATGTCCATGGATCAGAGAGGGAACGATACAGATCGTACCACAAGGAGGAAATCCAAGGGTTGTGGATTATGGAGATGGAACCTGCGATCGCAAGGCTACAGTTTCCTTTCTGGGTGAAACCTATGATGTTATTATTTAAAGAATCATGAACCACCTTCATGCTTTGGCCGTCACATTTCTTTGGGGCGGCTTTTTTTTGCTCCCTTTGATCGGACACACACAACCATCCGATCTGCCCGAAGTCAATCAGGAGATCATAGACTATGTAGATGATCATATGAACCAAAAGATCGACAGAGGTGAATGCTGGGATCTGCTAAAGCAGGCACTTGACAATGCCGGTGCTGACTGGGATTTTCCCAACACCTGGGGAGATAAATATGACCCCTACGAGAATACCGTTCTGCCCGGGGACTGTTTACAATACTCCAATGTGGTATTCAAGTACAAAAAAGGCAATGTGGAATACACATCAAAAGCTCCAAAACACAGTGCAATTATCTATGAGGTGATCTCTCCTACCCAATTCAAGGTGGCTCAGCAAAACGCCAATGGGGTCAGGAAGGTAAAACTTGGTGATCTGAATCTCGACAATCTGAAAAAGGGAAAAATCGTATTTTACAGGCCAAGGAAATAACTTGCCTCTATGAAAAAGAAGGTTCTTATAGCCTTCGTATTATTCCTATCAGGCCATTCTCTACTTGCTCAGGAGGAGTTCGACTTTGGAGGGGAACCCGAGCATTATGATTCGGGATATGTTCATCTTCTTGAGGATTCTCTTATCCTCAGGATTTTCACCATATCCAAGATCAATTCGCTTTATATCACGGATATCAGCACGGATCGTCAGCTTACGCTAAAGCCGAATGAGAACACCAATCTCGGATTCGGTTTCAACTACAGATGGCTCGGCCTGAACCTGGCTTTCAATTTTCCATTCATTAACAATGACGATCACATCTATGGGGAGTCACGCTCTTTTAATCTTCTGCTCTATGCCTATCCCAGGAAGTTCGGTATCAATGCCTTTTTTCAGACCATACAGGGTTACTATGTTGAGAACATGGGTGAGTTTGATCCTGAATACAACACGGAGGTCATCTACCAGCGCCCGGACATTCGAACCGGTGCTGTAGGGGGATCATTTTTCTACATTTTCAACCATAAGCGCTACTCCTATCGCTCGGTCAATGTTCAGAACGAAGTCCAGACCAAATCGGCAGGTAGTTTCTTCCTTGGAGGTGGCATTGCTTTGATCGGACTTAACGCCGATTCCTCAATCGTTCCGGGTAACATCATGAACCAGTTTGACTCCGGCACACATATTACTGAGGCCAATTACAGTGAAATAGGGATCTTCGGAGGCTATACCGCGAACATTGTTTTTCTCAAACATATGTTTTTCAGTTTTCGTCTCACACCAGGCCTCAGTCTTCAGGGAGCGGCCATCCAGACAGAAGATCCTTTTTATGAAAACCAGGACAGGCAACCGGTGAACTTCAATTTCAGGGCATCATTTGGGCTGGGCTATAACAAGGACAGGTGGTATCTGGGTACAAATGCTGCTTTTAGTACACTCAATCTTGGGAAAAGCCTTGCCTACCAATACGGAAGAGTGATGCTGGTATTTGCCTATCGCCTGAGACCTCCCAATTTCCTGAAAAAGGCGATTCCCGAGAAGCTTTTTGGCCATTAACCTTCCTTATACAAAGAAGTTTCAGTGAACCTACAAACCACCCAAATACCCTATTTTTGCGCCTCTAAAATTTGAACGAAAATATGCCTGGAACAGAGTATTTCGGAGAAGAAGAAAAGAAGCATGTGAATGAGGTCCTGGATACGGGAATCCTGTTCAGATACAATCATGACGACCTCAGGGAAGGGATCTGGAAAGCCAAAGATCTTGAAGCAGAGATTCGAGCATACACAGATTCCAAGTATGCCCTCGCCGTATCAAGTGGCTCAACGGCTGTTGCCTGCTGTATGGCCGCATCAGGAGTCGGTTATAGGGATGAGGTGATTGTTCCGCCCTTTACCTATATCGCTACAATTGAAGCGGTGATCTACGGAGGCGGAATACCCGTCTTCGCAGAAGTCGATGAAACACTATGCCTCAGTGCTGAGGGTGTGGAAAAGGCAATTACCCCGAATACCAAAGCAGTGCTGCTTGTACATATGTGTGGGGCTGCGGCTGACATTGACGGGATCAAGACGGTCTGCGACAAGCATAACATCAAGTTGATCGAAGACTCGGCTCAGGCTCTGGGGGCTTTCTATAAGGGCAAGCATGTAGGAAAATTTGGAACCGCCAGTGCATTCTCCTTCGACTTTTTCAAGATCACCACCGCAGGTGAAGGAGGCGTCTTTATTACAGATGATGAGGAAACCTACCTTAAGGCCGATAATTTTTCAGATCATGGTCATGATCACATCGGTGACAATCGTGGAATGGAGCAACACCCCTACCTTGGTTTCAATTACAGGATAAGTGAGCTCCATGCGGCTATTGGACTTGCCCAAATGCAAAAGCTGAGGAGAATCAGAGATGACAAAAGGAGAAACAAGAAGATCATCAAAGATATTCTATTGGAGGTGGAAGGATTGGAATTCAGGCATATGCCTGATCCGGAAGGCGATTCTGGAACCTTCCTGAACTTCTTTCTTCCGAGCAAGGGCAAGGCCCAGGAAGCCGTCAATAAGTTCGGCGAAAATGGGATCGGGGTCGCCTATTGGTATACCAATATGTTCCATTATATCAATCAATGGGGGCATTTGAAAAACCTCAGATCCATAGCGCCCATGGCCATCCAGGAACTGGATCTTCCCCAGGATTATAACAACCTACACCTTCCAAAATCCGAGGACGTGATCAGCAGGCTGATCTCCTTGGGAATCAGGGGAACCTGGACAGAAGAAGAAGCCAGGGATCTTGGCTTGAAAATGAAGGGGGTTCTAAGTTCCGTGATCGGGTAAAGATGTTCAGGAATTTTAAAAGCGTAGAAAAGACCGCCTATGGCCGGGGAAGTTTTTCCAGGCTGGGTGAAATCATCGAACCCGTACGCGGCAGCCAAGGGGGCTACATTCTTTTTTGCCTCGATGAATACTTCCGCGATGATCAAGAATTCAGGAGCAGGATACCTTTGGGGGCTTCTGACCACTTGGAGATCATTGATGTCAAGGAAGAACCCACAACCGAACTCATCGATGGATTAAGAGATAAATACCTTTCAGCATACGGGCTTCCCGATGGAATTGTGGGAATCGGTGGCGGAAGTGTGATGGACGTTGCCAAAGCCCTTTCACTCATGTTTACGAATGAGGGATCTTCCGTTCGGTACCAGGGATTAAATCTGATCAAAAAACCAGGGATATGGGCCTGTGGGGTTCCGACTATTTCCGGTACCGGAGCTGAAGTTAGTATGACTGCGGTTCTTACCGGACCTGTTAAAAAGCTCGGATTAAAATGCGATTGGACAGTATTGAACCAGATCGTTTTGGATCCAGATCTCACAGCCACAGTTCCTGATAACCAATGGTTTTATACCGGCATGGATTGTTATATCCATTGCGTGGAATCCATGACCGGGGATTTCAAAAATGCTTTTAGCGAAGCCTTTGGATTCAAAGCACTGGACATGTGTCGGGAAGTGTACCTGGAACTTGATCGAAAAGACCCAAGGAGCGATGAGCTTCTCATGGTGGCATCATATATGGGAGGTCTCAGTCTGACCTACTCGGAAGTCGGCGTTTGCCATGCTCTCTCCTATGGGATGTCCAAGATCCTGCATACCCACCATGGTATTGCCAATTGCATTGCCTTTAATCAACTGGAGGATGTTTATGGGGACTATGTCCAGGAATTCAAATCCATGGTGAGCAAACACAATATTGACCTTCCTTCAAAGCTTTCCGATGAATGGTCTGATGAAACCATTGATGCGATGACCGAGGTCGCCTATAATCTGCCTCATATGTGGAGGCATGCTTTTGGAGAGAATTGGGAAGAGGTACTTGACCGGGATAGGATCAAAGCCTGGTACAGAAGAATGTAAGATGAAAAAGATCGTAAAAGTTGGAAACATAGAATGCGGATCGGATCAATTGTTCTTGATCTCGGGTCCCTGCGTGATCGAAGATGAAAAGACCATGATGGACACCGCCGAGACCTTGCAAGGCGTCTCTGAAAGAGTAGGTATTCCCATCATCTACAAATCCTCGTTTACCAAGGACAACAGAAGTTCCCTGGAATTCTACCAGGGACCAGGTCTTGATGAAGGATTAAAAATGCTTCAGAAGATCAAGGATGATTTTGGTTTTACGATCCTCTCTGATGTGCATTATCCCGAACAGGTCTCAGCTGCGGGAGAGGTGCTGGATGTTATCCAGATCCCGGCTTATCTGGCCATGCAGTCAAGCATAGTTACCGCGGCGGCCAAAACAGGAAAAGTGGTAAACCTGAAACATGCCCAGTTCCTGGCACCGGATAATATGTCCAAGCCGCTTCAGAAGTGTATTGATTCAGGAAATGACCAGGTAATCCTTACTGAAAGAGGTTACACCTTTGGATACAACGACCTTGTTGTGGATCCCCGGAGTTTTTACCATCTCAATGAGACAGGATACCCAGTTGTATTCGACATTACTCACAGCATCAGAAAATATGGAATACCCAGTGCAGATCCTTCAGGAGGCTCAAGACAATTCCTCCCCACCCTCGCAAGGGCAGGCGTAGCTGCCGGTGTAGACGGTGTTTTTATCGAGACCCATCCTGAGCCTGCCAGAGCACTTTGCGATGCTGCCTCACAGCTTTGTGTGTACGATCTCGAAGAATTCTTGAAACCTATCATTGATTTTCATAATCTAGAAGTCCAATTCAGAAAAAAGTAACATGGAATTATACCTCGATTCGGCAAACCTTGCCGAAATAAAAGAAGCATTTCAACTCGAATTCCTTACCGGTCTCACTACCACCCCGACATTCATGCATAGGGATGGTGTCGCAGATGTGGATGCTTTGATCCTTGAACTCGCCAAAATTGTTCCCATACTACAGGTAGAAGCTTTGGGAACCAAAAAGGACGAAATTGTAAAGGAGGCCTATCGACAGGTAGATATGGGGCTTGATCCGAAAAAGTCTGTATTTAAGATCCCTGTTTCCATGGAAGGTGTTAAGGCCTGTTATGAATTGAGAAAAAACGATCTCTTGGTCAATGTACATCTGATCTATACTCTTCAGCAGGCATATATGGCGATGGAGGCAGGAGCCACCTATGCCTGCCCGCTCGTCGGCCGATTGCAGGATCAGGGGCACGATGCACTGGATCTGGTTTCGCAATGTGTAGAAACTGTTGACAGCTATGGCTACGATACCAAAATTATGTTCTCCAGCGTGAGGTATCCGGAACACGTGAGGAATGCCCTGAATATCGGGGTGCATACCTGTACTGTACCCTGGAAGGTCATGAAACAACTGACAGAAAATAATTTCACCACCCTCGGAACGAATCAGTTTTTTGAGCATACCAAACTGATGACAGTAAAGATCAGAGACGTAGTCGGGAAGACCAATCCAACCGCCACCAGGGAAGACAGCGTCACCGAGGCACTGGTAAAGATGACAGCCGGAGGATATGGTTGTATTACTGTAGTAGATTCAGATGGGAAGCCAATAGGAGCCTTCACCGATGGAGATCTCAGGAGGTTGATCGAAAAAGACGGCCATGCAGGCATCGACAAAAAGCTTGCAGATCTGGAATTCGGAACCCCGGTGACTATCGATGGTGAAAGACTTTTAAACGAAGCTTCTGAAGTCTTTCATGAAAGGGAGGTAGATAACCTGATCGTTACCCTGGACGGAAAAGTAGTTGGCATTCTCGATATACAGGATTTGAATTGAGCCCTACTGAGGTCATAGATCTTTTCGGCCGCCATGGCTGCAAAAATTACCAGAGCGAATGGGTCTGGGCTAAGAAAATAGGTCAGATCAAAGCCTTTCTTTTTGATTGGGATGGGGTTTTCCATTCGGGATCAAAAGGCCCCTCCTACCCAGGTACCTTTTCCGAAGAGGACAGTATGGGATTGAACATGTTGAGATTCGCCTATTATCTGCGATCAGCCGAGCTGCCCTATGTAGGGATCATATCGGGTGAAGACAATCCTACCGCTTCTTTTCTAGCCAAAAGAGAATGTCTGAACGGCGTTTTTCTAAAGGTGAAGCATAAGGTCAAGATACTTGATCACCTCGAGGAGACCAAGGGGATCAAAGCCGAAGAGATCTGTTTCGTCTATGATGACATTCTTGACCTGAGTCTGGCAAAAGAGGTTGGAATGAGGATCTTGGTGACAAGGCAATCGAGTCCCATGTTTTCCGATTATTGCCAAAAGAACCAACTGGCTGATTTTGAAACCAGCACAGGAGGTGGAACCGGTGGCACAAGGCAATTTTCCGAATTCTTCCTCGGCATGTCCGGGCAATTTGAAGAGGTGATCAACAAGAGGGTGGCTTATTCGGATGAATACAAGTCCTACATCGGGAAAAGGTCAGAGATCATGCCGGAATTTTATCTTTTTGACCAGGGGGTCATGAAGTGGGTAGAGCATTGACCTATTCCGCTACCACCTTCAGCTCCACACGGCGGTTTTTTTCTCTACCCGCCTCGGTATCGTTTGAGGCAATAGGAACCCCGCTGCCATAGGCCGCCGGAACCAATCGGTGCTTATCGATACCCTTCTCCTTGATCAAGTATTTACCCACAGCCTTCACTCTCGATTTGGACAGGGAATTGTTCTGCCCATCAGATCCGGTATCATCGGTATGACCTGAAACCTCTATGATGGTCTCCGGATGTTCTTCGATCCAGGCAGCAATATCATCGAGAGTCCAGAAAGCCTCTCCGTCAAGATCGGATGAATTGGTTGGGAAATAGACCGCACCAAGTACGGTATTGACATACTTCACCTTCCTGAGTTTCTTCTTATCCCCAGCTGCCGAAGTTTCAATCGAGTCGATCTTGGCCCTGGCAATCGTAACCTCGTTGATCTTATAGGTCCTGGTTCTCTTCTTCACCTTGATAGAGTAGGTGGAATCTCCCCTGGCAATAGCCTTTTCCTTTTCTTTCACCTTCTTCTGAACCAGTTTTCTTTGTTCCTTATCCCGATGGTGCTTTTTCCGACAGTAATCCTTGAAGCAGATCAGGGGCTTATTGCCTGTTCTTTCCCAATGGAAAACAAACGGTGGCTTTTTGCACGCAGTCAACATCAGCACTGCAAAGACGAGGAGGATCGGTCGTTTCATATTCGGATCTAAAGCTCCTAAAAAAGTTAAGATTAGGCCTTACTTTTCTTTTATTCCTGACTCCTCCATAAGGTAAAGTCCATAGTTCCTGATCGCTTCGACCACAGGAATACATGTCCTTCCCTTTTCCGAAAGCGAGTATTCCACCTTGGGTGGGACCACAGCGTACACCTTACGATGAATAAATCCCTCCTGTTCCAATTGGCGCAGTTGCGAGGTCAGCATTTTATCGGTGATGTGGGGAATGTCCTTTTTTAGTTCGCTGTACCGGAAGATCCTGTCCTTCAATCTCCAGATGATCGGCATTTTCCACGTGCCACCTATTCTGTCCATTGCGAACTCAACAGGGTTGTAGTAAAGCTTGCTATTGTATAAAAACTCAGGCATAACTATTTGAATATCAAATCACTTTCCAAAAAGTAAGTACCTCTATAAAGAGGAAGTATATTGCCAAATATACTATATAATCAAAGCTTTGTCCTTCCAAACATGAAAAAATGAAATCAATAAAAGCAATAGCACTGGTCGGAGCGGCTTTCCTCTTTTCCTGCTCACAGCCCCAGGCTCAAAACAATGATGAAAAAAAGGAGGAGATACGGGAGGAAAGGTCTTATGTACATGCACACGGAATGCCATATAGGGGAAAAATTCTCATGGTGGCCAGCAGCCCTACCGTATCAAAACAAACCGGCTGGCCCATAGGCTTTTGGGCTGCAGAGTTGACACATCCCCTATTTGTGTTCCAGGAAGCGGGATACGAGGTTGAACTGGCATCTACTGAAGGCGGGGAGATCAAAATGGACGCATATTCTGACCCTCGTGACCCAAGTGGCTATTCGGCGTCGGATGTGATCTCCCTGGGTTATCTGCAACAAACCTGGTTCAAGGAGTTGCTCAATGGCACCAAGAGCATCAACGATATCGATCCGGAGAATTATGATGCGATCTTTCTCGTAGGAGGTCAGGGGCCGATGTATACTTTTAGGGGAAACCGGGATCTCGAAAAGCTATTTGCCAGCTTCTACGAAACCGGTAAACCCAGCTCAGCTGTATGTCATTCCACAACCCTCCTTCTTGAAGCGAAGGGAAGCGATGGAGAACTCCTCGTAAAGGGGAAAAAATGGACCGGTTTTGCAAATGCCGAAGAGGATTTCGCCGACCAGGCCGTAGGTCAAAAAATTCAACCCTATAGAATAGAGGATGAAGCAAAGAAGATCTCCGGAACCAACTTTGTCGTTGCCGATCCTTTTTCATCATTCGCCATTGCCGACGGCAACCTGATCACAGGTCAGCAACAAAACTCCGGTGCTGCCGCAGCTCGCATGGTGGTTAGATATCTCGAAGAAGGGAAGTGAGAAAACTTCCAATTGCAGCATTGATCGCCTGGATTCTTGCTTTGGTCCCCATGCAGAAGGGCTGGGGACAAAGCCTTGAATTCATGACAGGAACCGAAGGACTATTCCTGGATGCACAATGGCTTCGTCCTTTGGATAAATCGGCTAAGACAACCCTTTTTAGCAGGTCAAGGGCCTCGGCAGATTATCATCAGAATACCAACCTGTTTATGGGTGCCTATTTGAACTATACGACCAACACAGGCTTAGGCGGTACGGTTTTAGGCCGTATTTCAAGTCTTGAGTCAGGGGCGGATGCCGGAGTTCACTTTTTCAAGGCTTCTGAAAAAATGATGATCTATGCATTGGCCTCATTGGCACTGGATTCGGAATTGGGGTATTCCTGGTTTTCTATTTTCAGGTATACGCCCATGCTGGGCGAAAAATGGAAATTGTACACCAGCCTTGAATTATTTACGAATTTTCGGGAAAACAAGCACTTTGCAAGTGTTCAAAGAATCAGACTGGGATTGGATATGAAGGGAAACCAATTTGGTTTAGCCATCAATCTGTTAGGCCTTGGAGAAAACTATGACCCGACAGAAAGTAATCCGGGTGTCTTTATCAGAAAACAATTTTGAAATGAAAATAGCAATTATCGGCAGTGGAAACGTAGGTGGTACTTTGGCATTGAAATGGGCCAATAAAGGACATCAGATTTTCATCGGAACCAGGGATCAGAACAACTTCAAGGGACAAGGCCTACTTGAAAATGGCAATATACGTGCTCAGAGCATTCCGGAGGCAGTGAGATCAGCAGAAGTGATCCTGATGGCTGTTCCAGCTACCATGGCTGTGGAAGTGACAAAATCACTGGGAGATACCTCTGGTAAGCTGATCATCGATTCCATGAATATGATCAACGGAAGAGGCCCGAAGGGATATCCGAACACGGCGGATGCCATTCTGGATCATACAGCTACTAATGACCTCGCAAAGTGCTTCAATACCACGGGATTCAACAATATGAAGAACCCCAAGTACGGTAATCTATCACTGGACCTCTTTACCTGTGGGGATAGCAAGACTGCAAAGAAGGTTGCCGTAGAACTGGCAAAGGATGCCGGATTTGAAAACTGTTATGATATCGGAGGAAATGACAAGTTCTCGCTCATGGAGGAATTTGCCTGGTTCTGGATCAACCTGGCAATGGTACAGGGACAAGGAAGAGAGATCGGATTTAAGCTGCTCAAAAGGGGCTGATCAAGTGCCCGGTTCTCCATGCTTCTCAAGTGGATTCGGGAAATTGTCCGACTCATCCTCTCCTGGCCGCACCGTCAGGCACTTGAAATCCTTTTCCACGATCAGTTTCATCATCCTGCCGTTTCCCAGAGGCAATTCAGCATTAAAGCCTACCCTGTCATCACTCTCCCATCCTGAGAGCCAATTACCGGGTAATTCAACCCGGATCTTATGGTCCTGAAAGCTGGCCTGCGGAGAATCAAGTTCCGGATCAGCCATGACCGAATAACCCAGGTCGTTGGAATCAAATCCGAATTCGGTTTTTTCAGAAACCAAACCCTCCGTTTCAAGTCGCCTTACCTCCGATTGTGATAATCTCAATCTGATGCTATTTCCAAAGATCCTGAGTTTCATGAGTAGATATTAAATCCGTCTTTTTTGATAAAACCATAAAGCTTAAGTCCATGTTTACGAGCCAATTCTACCGATAGGTTTGAAGGTGCTCCTACGGAAACGAATGCCGAGACTCCTGCCAAAACGGCCTTTTGTACAAGTTCAAACCCACCGCGACCACTGACAACCAGGATCTTTCCTTTCCAGGGGATGTCACCCTTCAACAGGCTTGAACCAATGAGCTTGTCCACGGCGTTATGCCTGCCAATATCTTCCTTGATATCCAACAGCTCTCCTTCACGGCTAAACAGACCGGCGGCATGGATGCCACCTGTGGCCTTAAAAAGGCTTTGGTTTTCACGCAGTTTTTCAGGGAGATGAAGGATCATTTCATCGGAAAGTGAAAGGGGTGTGATGTCAAACCTGGCCTGTTGCTCCACGGCTTCAAGGGAACTTTTACCGCATACACCGCAAGAAGAAGAAGTATAAAAATGCCTGTTCAGTTTTTCGAGATCCACTTCGACTTCAGGCCTGAGTTCCGCCCTCACCACGTTTCCCTCTTCCTCAGGCTTTTTGATATCGGTACAATAATGAACTCCGTTGATATCCTTGACGGAGTCGATAATGCTTTCCGAAAAAAGAAATCCCATGGTAAGTTCATCGTCATTTCCCGGGGTACGCATGGTGACAGAAACCGAGAATTGCTCACGCATATCCAAAGGACCGAGACCCAGACGGATCTCAAGTGGTTCTTCCCGGACCAGGAGATCCTTCGAGGCGATGTGGTCTCCTTCTCTTACAACCGAAACATCAACTTTTGAAATGCCAATCAATACTCTGACTTAATTTGGTCCCAAAATAACCGATAAACTTGTTTTTCGTTCTCTCCAAGGTTCTCTCATTCCTGATCCAACCCCTGAACTGGATAGCTGTCCTGATCATCCTTGCAATCTTCTTTCCAAAAAAGAAATTGAGGAAAAAGTTCCTTTGGTGGGCCGCAGGTCTGTTCTTTTTCTTTTCTAATCCCTTGCTGATCAACCAGGCATTCAAGTGGTGGGAATACCCTCCAACCAAAATGGCAGACCTACAGGAAAGCTACGAAGTAGCGGTTATACTGGGTGGCTACACAAGTACCTTAAGCCATCCCAGGGATCGAATGCATTTTAACAAGGGCGTGGATCGTCTTTCGAACGGACTTGAATTGTATTTTCAGGGAAAAGTCAACAAGCTTTTGCTGACGGGAGCGACTTCAAGGCTTCTGGGAGAAAAGATTTCGGAATCCTATACCCTTGAAAAGTATCTTGCAAAGGCAGGATTTCCACCTGACCGATTATTGATCGAGGGAGAATCAAAAAACACCTGGCAAAATGCCATGAGAACGAAGGAACTCCTCACAGAGAAATACGAGAGTCTCCCCAGGGTTTTGCTGATCACATCGGCTTTTCACATGAAAAGGTCAATCGGCTGCTTTGAAAAGGCAGGGTTAGACTTCGTTCCCTTTGCAACTGATTATTTTCAACAACCCCTATCGACGAGCCCGATGAATTGGCTTCTTCCTGATCCAAAAGGATTCTGGAAATGGAATATCCTGATCAAGGAATGGATTGGGATCATTGCCTATAAGATGGCAGGGTACAACTGAGATAAGAAACGTTGAAGACTTATCGCTCCGATTTGATATTTTAGCCAATCCCAACGTATTGACCTTAATCAGATGAAAAGCACTGTAGCGCTAAGCCTCTTATTTTTTACTCCGCTTCTTTCATGGTCGCAATCCGGAGTCATAGATTCCAGCTTTGCAAACCAGGGAATTTCGGTTCATCAGCTTACTCCGCTTGGGGATGAAGGCGTTTATTGCGATATCCAAAGCAATGGAAAGATCATAGTTGCTACCAGGCATATCACCGGGGTAGAAACCTGGGATGGGGGAATCACAAGATATTTTCCGAACGGGGTTCTGGATTCGACCTTCGGAATTGATGGCATTTGCAGTCTTGGTATTAGCAATCAGGAATTGGCATCTGACGTTAAGATCAGTCAGGATGAGAATTGGATCTACCTCGCTGGGTCAATTGACAAGTCTGGGAGCAATCTCGACTGCTTCGTTGCGAGGTTTGACACGACCGGAATATTGGATCAGAGTTTTGGCGCTGCGGGAATTGCCAGCTGCCACATCGATTTTTTCGATTGGCCCCCATCAATGCTGATTCAACCGGACGGAAAAATTCTGCTGACAGGCTTTTCATATGGTCAGGCAATCCCTGATCCTTTCGTTGGTTATGCTGTAAGATTTTTGACAACGGGCGCGCTAGACCCAAATTTTGGAAATGGAGGAATTGTCACATTTGCTCCACAAAATATGGGTTTTCAGGCCCACGGGGCCGCCCTGGGAAATTCAGGAGATATCTACGTTGCCGGCACACCCTATGACTCCTCAAATTATGTGGGGGTCGTCAAGATACTGTCAAGCGGAGAAGTCGATACCACCTTTGGCGAAATGGGTTTTGGCATTGCTTTTAACCCGGATACGGGATACCACCAGGGTTGGGATGTAATTGAGATCAACGGAAGACTCATTGTATCCGGTGAAATAGGATCCATACCATATACATACCCTTGCTTAACTGGTTTCCATCTGAATACCGGTGCACCGGATTCCAGTTTTGGGGAAAATGGATTTGTGGTCCCGGACCTTTCAGGAAAGATGCTGGGCGTCTATGGAAATTTTTTAAAACAACCCGATGGTAAATTCTTGGCCCTAGGAAATATCAGATGGTCGCTGGATGAAGATTTCATTCTTTCCCGATACCTTGCGGATGGTTCACCTGATCTATCCTTTGGAATAGACGGCCACCTCGAATCAGATTATTCCGATATAGCCTTTGCTCCCGGTTTCGTCTTCGACGAACAAAATGATATTTATGTCAGTGGAACACTTAGTGATTCACTAACAAATGATCGAAAGATCTTTCTTTCTAAAGTCCTGAATTCCTTCAATGTCGGATTATTGGAATTGGATAAAGAAACTCGAATACAATCTCTGTATCCCAATCCCATAGAATCGCAAGCCATCCTAAAATTTAGCCTCGAAAAAGAAGAAGAACTGAGTCTCTTTTTACTGGATCAAAACGGAGGAAAAATCAGAGACTTCCAATCTTCCCAAGCATATACCAAAGGAGATCATGAGGTATCTCTGAATTTTCAAGCTTTAACACCTGGCTGGTATCGCCTGATCATTGATTCAGGAGATGGGCAACAAGGCATTTCAGTGATCAAAAAATAATTCCTCGGCACCTATTTTTAACGATTCCTCATTGTAGATTTTTTGGTATCTGATTAGATTTAATCCTATGAAAATCACTGTTGAAACCAGGGTAGATGCGGATCCTCAAAAGGTCTGGGACTACTATACCGGAGAAGAGCATATCGTTAATTGGAACTTTGCTCATCCCGAATGGAAATGCAGCTCTGCTAAAAATGACCTGAGAGCTTTGGGAAAGTTCAGCTATCGCATGGAAGCCAGGGATGGAAGCGAGGGGTTTGATTTTTCCGGCATGTTCCAGGAAATATCTGCACCTGAAAAGATCATTTACCAACTTGATGATGGCAGGGAAGTGATCATTCATTTTCATGCGGAAAGAGGAGACATCCTGGTTCAGATCACCTTTGAACCGGAAGAAACCAACAGTCCGGAGATGCAAAAGCAGGGCTGGCAGGCTATTCTGGATAATTTTAAGTCTTATGTCGAAGGCAAAGCGGCCTGATGTCATGCCGCTTGCTCTGAAATTCTGAAAGCAAAAAACATATTATGAAAGTTGCGGTATTGTTATCTGGCTCAGGTGTGTATGATGGCACCGAAATTCAGGAAGCGGTTATCAGTCTGTTGGCACTCAGCAAACGCGGTATTGAATATCAGTGTACTGCGCCGGATGTGAATCAGCATCATGTCATCAACCATACCAACGGTGAAGAGATGGATGAAACACGTAATGTGCTCGTGGAGTCAGCGAGGATCGCGCGTGGAGAGATCATCGCTGTAATAGATCTCGAGGTCAGCGACTACGATGGTCTCGTCATACCCGGTGGCTTTGGAACGGCAAAAAACCATACCAAGTGGGCATTTATGGGACCCGATGGCGCCATGAACACTCAGGTGAGAAGGATCATCCGGGAATTCCACCAGCAGGAAAAACCCATACTTGGATTGTGCATGGGACCAACTACCCTTGCCAAGGCATTTGAGGGTAGCGATGTAAAGGCTACCATGACTGTAGGATCAACTGAAGCACCTTCTCCCTATGAGATCGAGGCCATTTCTCAGGGAATGGAAAGCATTGGCGTCAAAGCCGAAATGAAAACCCTGGAGGAGGTGAGTATTGACAGCGCCAATAAGATCGTCACAGCTCCATGTTATATGATGGAGGCCAATATTGGTCAGGTCCATGATAACATCAATATGGCCATGGACGAGTTCGAAAAATTACTTTAGATCAACAATTGAAAGGAGGGGAACGGGAATATTATAGTCGCCAACTCAGGCTTTCTGATTTTTCCGAGTCCGATCAGCAGAAGTTAAATAGTACCGGTGTACTGGTGATCGGACTGGGAGGTCTGGGCTCCATCGCGGCGGATCTTTTGGCCGGAGTCGGAGTGGGCAATTTGGTTTTAGTGGATGGGGACAGGGTTTCCAGATCAAACCTTGCGAGGCAAGGCCTCTATACTTCGGATGATATTGCTAAGCCAAAATCAGAACTCGCAAAGTCCAGACTTGAAAAAAGGAACCCCTTCATTTCCATTGAATCGATCAATAGCTTCTTTAACCCCGGGCTAGCCAAGGAACTGGTCCCAAGCGTGGACCTTGTGTTGGATTGTTCTGATAATTTTCCCACAAGATATCTGGTCAATGATGCCTGCGTGGAATTCGAAAAACCCTTTGTTTTCGGTGGAATTGACAGGGATCTGATCCAATGGGCGGTATTCAATTATCAGAGCGGACCTACCTACCGTTGTCTGCACCCTGATGAACCTCTCGCCTCCTTTATCAAATCATGCAATGATCGAGGAGTATTGAGCATGACCCCTGCCCTGCTGGGATCCATTCAGGCCAGGGAATCTCTCAAAGTGCTGCTCAACGATTCTTCCCTGGATCAATTCTTTTTCAACATTCTCAACACAAAATCCTGGGACCTTCAAAGGTTCCAAGCCTCAAGGACTGCAGAAGCTGAAAAAGCCCGTATCCGAGAATCCTATGGAGGATGGTGTAACTCCGGAGGAGTGAAAGAAGTCGGAATTGACTCCGTCGAGCAGTTGGGGGCATGTCTTGTTGATGTGCGAGAAACTTCAGAATATGAGCGATTCCATCTTGAATCTTCGATCAATTTTCCTTTAAGCACACTAGCTCAGAATTACCAGGAATTGCCTAAAAACCAGGCACTGATCCTATACTGCCAAACCGGGCAAAGAAGTATTACCGCTGCGGAAATGCTTCAGAAGAATGGTTTCGAACAGGTATACTCCTTAAGGTTTGGGATTGAAGAAATGGTCCCTGATCTCAGCAGCTGATTCCATTTTGCGGATCTCCCCATTGTTGATCAGCAAAAGATTTGCACCCTGCATTTTTGCATCTTCAAGCTCATGGGTTGTAAAAAGAACATATCTATTGTGCAGATCGAGAAGTTCTGTGAGCAGTTGACGACAGACCTGCCCATAGTAGGGATCCAATCCCGAAAAGGGCTCATCAAGGATCAGGAATTCGGGTTCATCCACCATGGCCCTGATCATCGCCAACCTGAGCCTTTCTCCACCCGAAAGCTTATCCGATCTTTCATCACCGTAAAATTTTAGCCCCATGGATTCCATTTGCTCCTTAAGTGCTTCATTTGGTTTCTGGTCCTTACTTCTCCCCAGGTAGATATTTTCCAGGATGGTCAGGCCCGGAAGAATTCCTCCTCCTTGTGGCATGTATCCCAGAGTTCGTGATTTATGAAGTGGTGAAACTATGGGATCGCCATCCTGAAGCCTCACTCCTTCTTCCAGGCCGATCAGATGTCTCAAAAAGAATGTTTTCCCTGACCCGGATGGGCCAAAGAGAACATTTATACCCTTTTCCAAATATCCCTTGAGTTCAATTGCAACTCCCGTATCCATACGGGTTTTGAGTTCAAATGCTACCATACCGCCTCAGACCTGTTTTTCTTAAACCAAAAAAAGATCGAACCCAAAGTCAAAACCGATATTCCCAACATAACCCCGGAAAGCAAATGCGCATTTGCATAATCCATGGCGATCACCTTGTTATAGATCTCTATTGCTGCTACACGTGTACTGCCCGGTATATTTCCGCCGATCATCAGGATCAATCCAAACTCACCAAGCGTGTGAGCAAAGGTCATCATGGCACCGGCGATCAGTCCTCGCTGGGCATGAGGCAGCAGCATTTTGCGATAAATGAATAGGCGCTTCCTGTTCATCACCACACCCAGTTCGGTAAAGGCTTGCGGAAGACTTTCAATAGAAGATATCAAGGGATTGACCATAAATGGTAATCCAAAAATCACCGAGGCCAACACAAGTCCCTGAAAGGAAAAGACAAGTGGAAATCCAAGCTCGCTAAACACATGCCCGATCCAGGTATTCGGAGAAAAGGCCACCAAAAAATAGAACCCCATGACCGTAGGCGGTAGCACCAGAGGCAGGTTCACCAATACCCGAATGAGCAAGCCGCCAACGCCCTTGCTGAAGAAAATCCAAAAAGCGAAGAGATTTCCAACAAAGACCAGGATCATTGAGCTGATCAAAGCCAAACCAAGACTGAGAAATATCGGAACCCAAAAATCAGGCATACCTATTCGTCAATTTCAAGGTAATGAAAGCGTGTCCAGACCTTATTCATTCCGCGCTGCAGGAGTTCGTTATAGACCTCCTTTGCCCCCTGGCTATCAGAAAGAAGATGAACATCATGAACCAAAGTCCATGTCTTGAAACTGGCCATATTCCCTCCTATTTCCTTCCCTCTCGGAATAAAGGAGTTTGAAGTAAATGCCAGATCAACACTACCGGATAAAATGAATTGATTCACCTGGGAAACCCCGTCTCCAAAAACAGGTTTGCCGAGTTCCTGGTATCCATACTCTTCCAAAAAACGCAAGGCCAGGGCTCCAAAAGGCGCGGATTCAGGGTTTGCCAGCGCCACTCTTTTTTGATCGAGATCCATTTTTTCAGGATCTATGTCTCCTTCTTCACTTGACCAGATAACGAGAAATCCTTTCATGATCGGCTTTGATTCCAAGCAATCCGGCAAACTACTAATGAGGGCTGACACTTTAGGGTCAGCAGAAATGATAATATCATAAGGCGCTCCATTCTTCATCTGATGATATAGACCTGTAGTCGCCCCAGGAATGAGATCAACATTGTTGGTCATCGGGCTTCTCCCCTCCAGCCAGTATTCCAGCGGAAAAAGCAAATTCGAACTACATGCAACTCTGACCTGTGCATGCAACTCAAAACAGAAAGCAATAAAAAAAAAGAAAGCAAAGCTTTTCTTCATCCACCGATCATTGACATCGATACCAGCTCGGAACCCTTTTCAGCCTGCACACCGTTTTCCTCCTTGACCTTGTACTTATTGATGATCATTTGTTTGATCTCTTCTCTCCTCCCTGATCGAATGAGCTCCCGAAGATCCAGTACGTTCTTTCCATACAAGCAGTTCTTCATTTGGCCGGTAGCCGAAATTCTGATCCGGTTGCAGGATCCACAAAAGCTCCTCGTATAGGCAGGTATGATCCCGATGGAGCCCTCAAACCCGGAGGGTGCGAAGTCAAAACTGGAAGAGGAGGTCTCGGACTGTCGCAGATCCAGAATTCCATACTTTTCTTCCAGGATAGCTTTGATCTGGTCATAAGACAAAAAACCGCGTTGCTTTCCATGTCCATTAAAGGGCATTTCCTCTATGAAGCGAATCGATACGGGAAAGGTCCTCGCAAATTCAGCGAAATCGGGAATCTCATGATCATTTACTCCCTTCATCACCACGCAATTGATCTTTACCTGAAAACCGGATTCAATCAAATCAAGAAGACAGGCATATACCTTTTGAAAATCGTCTCTGGCGGTTATTCTCAAGAACCTGGAGGGGTCGAATGAATCCAGGCTTAGGTTGATCTTTTGAATTCCCAGTGCCTTCAATTCTTTGATATGCCGTCCAAGCAATACACCGTTGCTGGTTATACCTAGCTCCAATTCCGGGTGAGAATCCACAATTCCTGTAAGGAACCCCATCATATCCTGGCGGACAAAGGGCTCGCCACCCGTGATCCTAAGCTTCTTGATGCCAAGTTCGACCAATTCATGGACCACAAACCCGAGCTCCTCATAGCTCAGCAGTTCTTTCTTCGGAAGGAATTTCATCCTTTCATCGGGCATACAATAGAAACACCTCAGATTGCATCGATCGGTCACAGAAAGCCGGAGGTATTCAAGAGGCCTCCCGAAAGAATCGACGATACGGTTTTCCAACATCGGATCGGGCATAGAGCAATGATATGAAAATTATAAATTAGGATTTAGGAAATAGAAAACAGGGATTTAATTTTAGACCATGGCCAAGAGCTTTCTGATCAAAATGTTTGGGATCTGCGAAGAGATCACGGGGAAAACCGAACTCGAAATTATGGGTATTCAGGAAATGAATAGCGAGGATCTACTCAAGCTGCTCAAGGAGGATTATCCTGACCTTGGAAAGATAGATAGCCTTGGTCTGGCCGTAAACCACAGGTATATTCAAGAACCAACAGATATTAAATCGGATGATGAGATAGCCCTTATACCTCCGGTCAGCGGAGGATGAACGCAGCAATAATCACTTCTGATCAGCTTTCTCCTGAAGAAGCCATCGCCTTTGTCAGCCTACCCGAAACCGGTGGCATTTCAGTTTTCATAGGCACAGTCCGAAACAAGAACAACAAAAAAAGGGTCGAAGAACTCCACTATCAGGCCTATGATGAGATGGTCATCCCGGAAATGGAAAAATCGATCTTGGAAGCCCGCCAAAAATGGGGCCTGAGAAAAGTATTTGTTGCACACCGAAAAGGCGATCTTCAAATTGGAGATATTGCCATTGTCGTGGCATGCTCCTCTATCCATAGAAAAGAATCTATTGAAGCAAGCACTTGGCTTGTTGATAAATTAAAAGCTACCTTACCAATATGGAAGAAAGAGATCTATGAAGATGGGTCCAAATGGTTGAATCCAAACCCCTAGCCATGAAAATTGAAAAGCTGATCCTCTACCCCATTAAATCCCTTGACGGCACACAGGTTCAGGAAATAAGAGTGGGGCCCGAAAAACGCATACTCCAGGATCGGCGTTTTTCCCTCATCGATGAGGGCGGTGAGATCTTTAATGCCAAGAGGTCCCCAAAAGTCCAGCAATTCAGGATCATTTTTTCTGAGGACCTTGAGCGTTGCCAGATTGAGGGAACGGCCTACAATCTTATGGAGGGCAATGAAGCCCTTGACAAACACCTTTCTCATTTGGTCGACACCAGGGTCTCCCTGAAAGACAATGGGGTAGCGCCAATTCCCGACAGGCCCTTGTGGCCAGGGCCAAACCTGATCAGCAGGCAATCATTGATCGAAATGGAATCTTGGTATGAAGGGATCAGTCAGCTTGAACTCGTCCAAAGGTTTAGGGTTAATATGATCCTGGATGAGCCCGAATTGCCCCCTTTTTGGGAAGAGGATCTTCTCAGTCAGGACATTACCCTAAAATTTCCCTCTGCAGAACTTATAAAATTCCGGTCCTGCGAGCGGTGCCCTGTTCCTGCCAGAAACCCATTAACCGGAGAATCCACTACCGGTTTTCAGAAGATCTTTGTGGACCAACGGGAAAAATTTAGAAAAGGTCTGGATGGCTTCGGAACCAAGCATCTGTACTATTTCTCCCTGGTAAGCCAGGTGGGTGAAACCCAAGAAAATCCCGGATTCAGGATTGGGGAGGATGTATTGATTTTAGATCCTCAGGAGTATTGATATTCACCCAATTGGGCTCAACCTTTACCCAATGAAATCGCTGCTCTTCTACAAATTTCATGGCGGATAATTCTTCAATTTCAATGGATCTTTGGAGCGCATTGAAACTTGTATGTTCATAAATACCCATAAGGGGTTCTGGTCTTTTTCGATCAAGGTTATAAAATACCGTTCCGCTACATTCGGGATCCCTGTTGAACAAAAGTTTTGATATGATCTCCGGGTCCTTAAAGTACACATCCACAGGAAGTACAAGAAAAGAATGGCCTGCATACTTCTTCATTGAGGAATATATTCCCCCCAGAGGTCCGAGATCAGGAACGAGGTCAGGAACGGTCTCTATGCCACTTGAAAGATGATCCGGACCGGAGAATATGATCTTCTCAACAAAATTCTCAATATTCCCTTTTTGGATCTCCGCCAAACTTCTACCCCCTACGCTGAGCATCGACTTGTCCTCTTTCATTCGCAGGCTTTTTCCTCCACCAAGGACCAGACCAATAAGATCTTTCATTTCTTAAAATCAGACTTTCCCCCTGTCTTGCTCAGCAATTCTGTTTCCCGGATCACAATTCCATGACTCAGTGATTTACACATATCATAGATCGTTAAGGCAGCAATGCTCGCTCCGGTAAGGGCTTCCATTTCCACCCCGGTTTTTCCACTTGTCTTCACCCTGCATTGGATCTCAAAGAATCTTTCTCCAGTCTTCTGTATTTCTATTTCCACGTCCTCGATCGGGATCGGGTGGCACATGGGAATCATTTCCGAGGTCTTTTTAACCGCCATGGTACCGGCAATAATCGCGGTTTGAACCACAGGGCCCTTCTTTGTTTTCAACTCATGGGCTTGGTCAATGCCGAGTCGGCTCGGGAATTCAACTACGGATCTCGCCACCGCTTCTCTGATCGTTTCCTTCTTTTCGGAAATGTCAACCATTTGCGGTTGCCCTTTATCTGTAATATGCGATAGCTTTGGTTCTCCCATAATCAATCTTCTAACACCAAATAAAAGATTATCAGAATGATATCGGTAAAGGAAGCAGAAAATTTGATCAACGAGGCAAAATTCTCAGCCGAAATCAAGAAAATACCCTTGAAAGAGGCCGCTGGCCATTATCTGGCTAAGTCCATAAAAGCCGACCGGCCTTTCCCTCCTTTTGACCGGGTGGCCATGGACGGAATAGCGATCCTTTACGAAGACTTTGAAAAAGGAAACGAGGATTTCCCTATCGAAAAGACCCAATTCGCCGGTGATCCGCAAACAGAATTAACTGATCCCAATGCCTGTATAGAGATCATGACAGGCTGTATTTTGCCTAAAAACGCTGATACAGTCATCCCCTATGAAGAAATTGAAAGAACAGGTGATTCCTTCAAAATTCGAAGCAACAAAATCACAAAAGGGCAGAATATCCATTTCATGGGCTCCGACTCAAAGAAGGACGAGGAGTTGGTCGCTCAGGGAAGCAAACTATCACCAGCGGAGATCGGCATAGCCGCCAGCGTAGGCTTAAATAAAATCGAAGTATTGGCCCCACCAAGAATTGCCATATTGGGCACCGGAGACGAGCTTGTACCCGTAGAAGCCATACCGAAACCGCATCAAATCAGGATGTCCAACGCACATACTGTCCGGGCTGCACTATCCGAGAGTGGTTTTGAATCGAAGATCTTCCACCTGAAAGATTCCCAAGAAGAGCTCAAGGACGGATTGGAAAAAATTCTGCAAGAATTTCCCATTTTGATGATCATAGGAGGAGCCTCGAAGGGAAAAGCCGATCTCGTACCTGAAACGCTCTTGTCACTCGGAGTAAAGAAGCTCTTTCATGGGGTCAGGCAAAGGCCCGGAAAACCTTTCTGGTTTGGTAAAAGCAGCACAAATATCGTTTTCGGCTTTCCCGGTAATCCGGTATCATCTTATCTATGCCTGGTTCGATATGCATTGCCGTGGCTTAAATCGGTATTGGGAACGGGTTTTGAGCTTGAAAAAGCGATACTCGCCGAAGAATTTGAATTCAAGAAGGAGATGACATTTTTTGTCCAGGGCAGGAAGACGATCTCCAACGGCAAGATTCTGATCCACCCAATGCCAGGGGGTGGTTCAGGGGATCTCGTGAATCTGTCAAGGACAGACGGATTTCTTGAATTACCGGCGGAACAGGAAAAATTCGGAATATGGGAATCCTATAACTGGATACCTTTCAGATAATGGATCACTTGCACTTGAAGCCGTCCATGACAAGCCAGCGATCTTCCTCAAGATAAAGCTTGCCGCCAAGGGCTCTTAGGGCAAAATTGCTTTGATGGCCATCATCTCTCATAAGCTCCAGATATGGAATACCGTAATGCACGATCACTCCCCAATTGCCCTTTGACAAATTCTTTTCACCATTGGGTTGAGGGTCGATCATCTGATAGGTATTATCAGGGCAGAGATTGATCCATGGTGTTTGCTTTACGTTATCCAACCCTTCACCCTGTTGGATCTCACCCGCTTTGTACGCGCGCTTCAAACTTTTGGATTTGAGGTCGAGATACCATTGCATCGCCAGCGGGTGATTCTCCACTTCAAAATAATGAAGCGATTTTGCGATCACTTCAGCATAATCCTCATGGCGGGGGTGATATTTCTTCTCCTCAACAATTGCAAAGATGATGGCTCCATGACCATTATCGCTCAGGGTTATGGCTCCGTGCCCGTTTGCATTTTTTCCTTCGGCGGTACCTCCGATATCAAAGGCATAAACACTATCCTTGATCATTTTGATCTCAGAGGTAGGTTTGATATCCAATTCTTCGTCCTTATAGCCATCTTTGATAAAAGCCAGCATATCGTCTATCGTGGTATGATCATGGCGAAACACCAGGACAAAACCCGGTTCATGCTCTCCAACCAGTATAATCTCGGTTCCGTTATTCTGCGCCTCCAAACCGGTTGGCAGATCAAAGTTAAATCCCAGATACGGAGCGTTTACCGTACCTGAGGTCACGATAAGGTTTTCATCGGTAACCTCAAAAGCTCCTCCTTCCTGGGGAATAATAGCTCCGTCATCCCTTACAAACTGAATTTCATAGGGATGGGTATAGTCAGGCTGACCGTTGGTAAGATAGTCGACAATGACAAAATGAAGGATATCCCCCATGTAGAAGATCTCAACATGCTTCTTCCGTTCAAAGAAATCCATTGTCCCGATCGCTCTTTCTCCTTCAATGCGCGCAACGATCTTATAACTTCCGCGCTCATCATGGAATTGACCACGGATCTCATTGTTTTCCTCGGATAATTCGAGGTAGCTTATCTCACCATAGAAATTATGGACATACTTTCCGGCAAGGTTGGAGGCATTTGCCGAAAAGGAAATGATGGTAGACAGAAGCAAATAAAATAGCCTATTCTTCACACCCACTTGTTTCTACAAAACTATAAAAATCCGGTTTTAGCTTAATGAATTCCGTGCATCATTTTTCTAAGCAAGGGAGTCAGGATCAAAAGGAAGGCACCTGAGCCTACTGCAAACCAGAAAATGATATAAAATACATCCGAATACACCAACAAGGAGCTCATGGCATCACCCGTACCTCCGCCGCCCTCGGGAATCGAGGTAAAGGCAGCAATAATGCCTCCGATGTACTGAGCGATCGAAGGAGCCAAAAACCAAACACCCATCATAAAACCGACGATTTTTGCCGGTGAAAGTTTTGTGATCATCGACAAGCCCACCGGAGATAAACAAAGCTCTCCCGTGGTATGTAGGAAATAGGCAAGAATGATAAAAATGATCGGAACCAGCCCCGCAGAATTGGCAAACATCTGGGCACCGATGACCATAACACCAAATCCCAAGCCCACCTGAACAAGTCCAAGAGAGAATTTCAAAGGTGTTGAGGGCTCCATTTTTCTCTTGCTCAACCATATCCATAATGCAGAGAACGGCACCCCAAGGGCTATGATAAAGAAGGCATTGACCGATTGGAATGTGGAGGTCGGGATCGTCAACCCAAAGAGCGTTCTGTCAATATTCCTATCCGTGAACAGGGTCATGGATGAACCCGCCTGCTCGAAAAAGGCCCAAAAAACGATTGAGAAGAATGTCAAAACCACGGCTACAAGTAGACGCTGCCACTCTTCTCTGGTGCTATTCAAACTTGTACTGACTACTATGCCGATCACAATTAATCCAATAACAGCCAATATCCATGACATAATGCTCATTCCGCCAAGGAAAGGCATGCTCTCTTCAAACGCTCCTAGCGGCTGCCAATCGTTAAAACTGATCAGAATCGCGATGACCGGAACAAGAATGATGGAACCTGCCCAAACCGCCATTTCAGTGGATAGGAAGTTGAAATACTTTTTCTCCAGGATCTCCGGATTAGGGGGAAGTCCTTTGCCCATAAGTTTATCCTGGTTCATCCAAAAGCTGACCACGCCTATCGCCATACCTAGGCCTGCCGCTCCGAATCCATATTGCCATCCATATACTTCACCCAAAACTCCGGCAACCAATGGAGCAAGGAAGGCTCCAAGGTTGATGCCCATATAAAAAATGGTGAAACCCGAATCCTTTTTAGGATCGTTATCATCGTATAGATTTCCAACGATGGAAGAAATATTTGGCTTAAACAGGCCATTTCCCACGATCATCAGTCCGAGGCCAACATTCAGCAGTACCGGATTGGTGGTAAGGGCACTGGCAGCCAATGTAAACTGACCGATTGCCATAAGTATACCTCCGATATATACGGATCGACTGAAACCCAAAAGCTTGTCAGCGATCATTCCTCCAAATATGGGAGTTGCATACACCAGGGAGGTGTAGGTCCCGTACATGAGAAAGGATTTATCATCGCCAAAAAGAAAGTGCTTGGTGAGGAATAGGGTAAGTATGCCTCGCATTCCATAATAGGAGAACCTTTCCCACATCTCGGTGAAAAAGAGTACGGCCAAGCCCCTGGGATGCCCAAAAAAGGTCTTTTCCGCACTTGTACCGTCGGTATTCAGCTGAGTTTCAGAAGTCATAGATTAATGGGGTATCATTTTTTGAGGCCGAAAAAATACAACTAGAGGAGTAAATAACCAATATACCCCGAGCGGGCGCTTATTCATGATAAACGAATTGTGTTTGACCAATACCGGATAAGTGTCAATCCTCGATCATCAATGCCCATTCCAATATTTGTCTTTTTTTTCTCCAGATGAGGATTGAACCTTAATTTTGCGCCTTCATTTTTAACTGCTGTTAATATTATGATCCATCACGGACAAAAATCGACTATAGGACTTGAAAAGGCCGGAATAAATCAGGCCAAGGATGTTCACTGGAATTTGAGCCCAAGTGAACTTATCGATACGGCTGTAAAAAACGGTGAAGGGGTAATTACGGATACCGGTGCCTTCATGTGTGACACCGGAACTTTCACAGGAAGATCTCCAAAGGACCGTTTTGTCGTCGAAGATGATAAAACCAGGGACAGCGTTTGGTGGGGGCCGGTGAACATCAAAATATCTGAAGAGCATTTTGATGGCTTGCACCAAAAAATGGTCAAATATCTGGAAGACAAAACACTCTATGTTCGTGATGCCTACGCAGGAGCCGATGAAAAATACAGGTTACAACTCAGGGTGATCAATGAACTCGCTTGGCATAACCTATTCTGCAATAACATGTTCATTCGCCCTGAAAATAGCGATCTGGACAATTTTGACCCCACCTTCACAATCATATGCGCACCCGGATTCAAAGCTGACCCGGCTGTTGACGGCACCAGACAGGAAAACTTTGCCATCCTCAACATGAGCAAGAAAATGATCCTCATCGGGGGTACAGCCTACTCGGGAGAAATGAAAAAAGGGATCTTCAGCGTATTGAACTATCTGCTTCCGCATGACCATGGCGTGCTGAGCATGCACTGCTCTGCCAATATTGGAGAAGCCGGAGATACGGCGATATTCTTCGGGCTGAGCGGGACCGGAAAAACAACGCTGAGCGCCGATCCTAATCGTGGATTAATTGGTGATGACGAGCATGGATGGACTGAAGACAGCATTTTCAATTTTGAAGGCGGATGCTACGCCAAAGTGATCGACCTAAGCCGGGAAAAAGAGCCACAGATCTGGGATGCCATCAGAGAAGGCGCCATCGTTGAAAACACAAGATTCACCCCGGGCACAACAACTGTGGATTACGAAAACTCCTCAGTTACGGAAAATACCAGGGCAGCATATCCGATTGATCATATCAGCAATGCCGTTGAACCCTCAATCGGTGGAGTTCCAAAGAATATCTTCTTCCTGACCTGTGACGCTTTCGGGGTATTGCCTCCGGTTAGCAGGTTACAAAAAGGACAGGCCATGTACCACTTTATCTCTGGTTACACCGCCAAGGTCGCCGGAACAGAAGCTGGGATCACGGATCCCGTTACCGCATTTTCAGCCTGTTTCGGATCACCCTTTCTTCCGCTCCATCCTACCAAATACGCAGAGATGCTTGGAAGGAAAATGGAAGAAAACGATGTGAAAGTTTGGTTGATCAATACGGGCTGGTCAGGTGGGCCGTTCGGTGTAGGTGAAAGAATGAGCCTGAAATATACCCGGGCAATGATCACAGCCGCTTTGAACGGAGATCTCGACAATGTTGAGTATCATAAGCATGAGATCTTTGGCCTGGATATCCCTATGGAATGCCCGAATGTTCCAAATGAGGTTCTGGACCCTAAAAACACCTGGGAAGACAAGAATGCATACGATGACAAGGCGAACGACCTTGCATCCAAGTTTGTGGCAAACTTTGAGAAATACTCGGACTTCGCCAATGACGAGATCATGGCGGGAGCACCCAAGGCAACCGCATAGGTTTTAAGAACGGATTAAATCAAGACCCCGGGGAGAGATCTTCGGGGTTTTTTGTTGGGCGGGCCTTTTGAGCAGGATTATATTTCCCTGTATGTACCTTCCTGCATTTTTGCCAGGATCTTAGCGTCCAGTACAAACGTTCCAAAAGGGATCAAGCTGGCAAGCATCACTTTCCAGGTGGTTTTTTTGAAGCTCCAGTCCTCCTCAAAGCTCAATCTGAAGGCCATGAAAATGAATAGAAGAAAAAGAGCCCCGTGAACGGGACCAAAGCTTTTCACCACGGCAGGGTTTTCAAGGCTATACTTAAGGGGCATTCCTATAAAGACCAAAATGATAAAGGAAACGCCCTCTAAAAAGGCCACCAGACGAAATCTCCCTATAGCAGAATCAACGAATTTTTTCATGTTCAATGAATAAAAGTTCAAGTTTCTTTCCCATGAATTGATGGGAATACAAAATTCGTCAATTCAACAAGGATCAGTGCCGCTAAGCGTTTAATTATTGCCGGAATCAGAAATTTGAAACGCCTTTGTGTGATCTGATCTCCGATTATTTGCCCAAGTGGTTTTAGTGAGAACCCCTGTTCAGTTTGGGCAAAGTGAAAGACTGAAATTTCCATTCACGAAATTCCTATCGTTTTTATAGACGTCCATTCTGCCGATCAGCATATTGTTGGCAGTATCAATACTGAGGATCTCGTAGGTTCCGCAATTGGCCTGAATCAAACGAATATTGCTTGGAGAAGGGCCATCGTAATAGAAAAAACCAAACGAAACCGCTTCGCCTCCGGGAGATTGGCCATGGAGTTTTTTTTCTCCAAGTTCATAAAACCCCGAACTGCTACCGCTGATCCCAAAGCCTAGATAGGGGCGGAAAAGTACTACTCCGCAAGGAAAAGCTGCTATAGTATCGTTGGCAAGGAATTTATGATCATAGCTATTCCCGTTCGAATCGATGCTGGCAATACCGGCTGCAAATTCCCAGGGCTCACCGTTGATCATTCCCTGCAGATTTTGATTCTTATAATCCGGCTCACAGGATATGGATGCCCCAGGTGCGTCGGAATCGTCACAAGAAAAGACAAGAACAAGCGAAAAAAGTATAAAGAGAGTAAGGTAAGATCGGGTCATTATGAAATTGAATGTATGAAATAAAGCCCGGATCTGGTACGCACCCAAAAAAGAAAAGGAACTCAAATGAGTCCCTTTTCCGGTTACAACCTACCAAAGGTAGGATTAGAAAAACTGAAACTTAAAACTTACCTGATTACGATCTTCTCCGATCTCACCCGATCACCATATCGAACGGCAAGAAGGTAAACACCGCTTTCAATTCCTGAGACGTCCAACGTTCTCACCTGGAGCCCATTGGCTTTAAAACTCCGAGACAGAATTTCCTTTCCCGAAAGGTCCAGAATATTCAATTGCGTTTGATGGCCTGCTTCCAGATCCAGGGCAACATTCAATTGAGAAGCTGCAGGATTGGGATACACATTCAGGAACATTTCGTCAGCTTCATCAGCGATCCCCGAAACATAGACCTGTTCCTTGGAAAATATGAAATTACCATCAGCACTGCCACCAAAGTCCGCGAAAACCAATTTCCAAACCGAGCCATTTATGGTTTTCACAAAGTAAACCAGGCTATCCTCAAGTACCCAACCGCTCATAAAATCAAATGACTTCCAATCATATCCTATTCCATTGATGTGCTTCGTAAAACTGTGCGAGGAATAATCGGTGTAAGTCGCTGCATCAACGGGATATGCTTCGGCAACTTCAGTATTGTAGTTACTCAGAACCCCTGAAACGGTATAAGGTGCTGGCAGATAGCCCGTATATTGTGTAAACATAAGATCCCAACTCTGATAATAGGGTTCACGATCCAGGCTTGTTTCCAACTCAAGATCGAAATATGCGAAATTCTTGCCGGGGAAATCAGACTTGGCCAGGGTATGATCTGCATTGAAACTGTTGTCCAAACTCGCCTGGCGGAAATGATATGTGCCGGAGGTCAGGTCCTGAATCTCAAGCTTTCGATAATCCCCGTTGGCCAATTGGATAACGTATATGGAATCCCCCGTTATCACATGTGTGAGCGGATCATAGGTTCCCCATCCTATGCTCAGGCCGTTCTGGACCCTGTTAAAAGCACCATAAGCCCAACTTGTATCCGAATTGTAGAGCCTTTTCCATGAGGCTGACATTCCAGTGGTGTCAAGAGTTGCGTAATCGGAATTATCCCCGGGATAGAGCCAAAGGTTAACTCCCTTGCTGGAGTTGACCAAAATCGATGTGCCGATCCCGCTCAAGTCGAAGGCCAGATCCCACTCTGCCTTTGGAGCGGTAAGCTGAGTTCCATCCATCAAAGTATACCATGTTTGGTTGGTATAACCAGCCCCGATAGAAACCACATCTGTCGTTGCCTGGGAGTGTGCCTGAATAAAAACAAACTGTATCAGGAGATATATGAATATTGGTTTTTTCACTTTAGAATCGATTTGTTCCAATTATTAGAGTTCCAAAGCACGGAAGATTGTAAGGTGGGCAATGCCGAATTCAGGATAAGGAATAACGAAAGGGGAATTATGAATATCGAATAAGAATCCTGAATTGGGTCTAGGAGAAGATCCGCGTAAAATATTTTTTCAACGGTCAATTAAGTAGCTTTGACCACTATTTATTTGCAGTCAGATAAGATGTCCATACAATGAAATCGATTTTTACGCTCATTTTCCTCTTTGTTATTTCGTTTTCCATGGCCCAAAACAGTCTCAATATGGAGGCGCTGTATCAATGGGCTGACCCGAGTTTACCATCATCCATCTGGCATGATAATACCTACAATGAAATCTGGGGTTATGAAAACGCGGGAAGGGAATACGCGATCATCGGCTCTACCATGGGCACCCACATCTTCGATGTAACGGATCTGGCAAGTGTAGATACCGTGGATTTTATACCTGGGAAGATCCAGGGCGGAACCATTGTACATCGGGACTACGACACCTACAAGGATCATCTCTATATCGTTGCAGATGAGGGTAGCAGTTCCTTGCAAATACTGGACCTGACCTACCTTCCGGACTCTGCGCCGGTCGTATATGATAGTGATTCGCTGATCAGGAGAGCACACAACATCTTCATTGATACCGCTGCCGGATGGATGTACGCCTGCGGAGGCCATGCCAATGGCTCAAGCAACTATCTTTCGATATACGATCTATCCACCGATCCCAAGAACCCTTCGCTGCTCTTGGATTGTTCCAATGATCTTGCATTTTGGAATGGCTCCGTAGGATATGTGCATGATATCTATGTCAGGAATGATACGGCCTATTGCAATGCGGAATCAAGAGGTCTGTTCGTAGTGGATTTCAGCGATCCCTTGAATGCTTCGATCATCGGCTCTTTAACGTCCTACCCTGAATCCGGATACAACCACAGCGGCTGGCTACATCAAGGTGGCAAGTACTATGCCTTTGCCGATGAGACACATGGAAAAAGGGTCAAGTATGTGGATGTGACGGATCTATCCAACATCACCATGGTTGACCTGTTTGGAAGCGATGTTCATCAGTTCTCTATTCCTCATAATCTCATTTTTAAAGGAGACATACTTTATGTCAGCTACTATTTCGATGGGGTCTATGTGTTTGACTGCTCGGATACCAGCAATATTTTCGTAATCGGTTACTATGACACCTCCAATCGCCCGCATGCTTCGGGTAAGTATGAAGGTTGCTGGGGCATTTATCCGTTTTTGAGTTCAGGGAATATTCTTGCCTCTGATATGCAGGAAGGATTATTTGTTTTGAACACTCCGGTCTGGACAGGCTTAAAAGATCAAAATCAGAATGATCTTGAGTTCCTTGCCTACCCCAATCCAAGTTCAGGATCATTGAATATAATCACCTCCTTTTTAAGCGATGAAACAAGATTTGAGATCACAGACCTCAATGGAAGCCGGATTAAAACAGGTGAAATTTCAAATACACAAACCAGACTTGATCTTCAAGATCTGCCCGGTGGCGTCTACTTCCTTACCCTGATGCAAAAAGATGGGGATCGGGTAAGCAAGAGAATCGTAATAAATTAAAACTCCAGGTCTGCGAATAAGCAGGCCCGCCTAGGGAATAAGATAGTTAGCCCAGGGAAGAACTGACAAAAACAGGGTACTCAATGCGACCTGCTTAAGGTATGGATCGAGCTCGGCTCCTTGTAAAGTTGAAATTCGAAACATGATCCTGAAAAAGGTCATTCCAATCAAAATAGCTCCGAGAGCATAACTCCAGCCGATGGCCATTAAATAGGATAGCGAAACCAGGAAGACCCCCAAACCAAAAAGAAATGCCTGGTAGGATCTTGCACGCTTAGGACCAAGGATGACCGCTAGGGTTCTTTTCCCAGCAGCCTTATCAGCTTCCAAATCCCTCAAATTATTGAGATTAAGAACAGATACAATCAGAAAACCAAAGCCCAAGGCCGCACATAGGGTATCCAGGGAAAAAGCCTTGGCATGCAACCAATAACTGCCCAGGATACCGATCAACCCAAAGAAAACAAATACCGCCAAGTCCCCGAAGGCCCGGTATCCATATGGATTTTTGCCCGCGGTATACCGATAGGCACCAATGATCGATCCGATCCCAAGTCCTAAGAAGATCAGAAGTTCGAAGAGATAATCAGGATAAAACGCGAAATAAAGCAAGCTCAACCCTGAGGCAAAAGATAATGACCCAGTGAACAAAACAGCCAAAAACATGGATCGCGCCGAGATCGCGCCGCTTTGAACAGCTCGCTGCGGACCAACCCTGGTGCCATCATCAACGCCATGACTGAAGTCCCCGTAATCATTGGCCAAATTGCTAAGTATCTGTAGGAGAAATGCTGTCAGCAAGGAAAGCACAAAAACCGTTGGGTCCAGATTGCCTCCGTTTGCTGCAAAAAAAGACCCCGCCAATATACTGGCCGCAGCCAGAGGCAGGGTTCTTAATCTTATCGCAGAGATCCATGCGCTCATGCGCGCAAAGATGAAGAAATTTATTTCGCTATCGCCACCAGCATTTCATCACTCATTGGCTTGACGCCTGAACGGAAGAAGTTGGTCAACTCACCGTTTTCATTGATGAGATATTTGCAAAAGTTCCAGTTCGGAGCCTCATCATTCCAGCCATTCTCGTCCTTATCCGTTAGCCATTGGTATAGCTCGGGGCGATCGTCACCTTTCAGGGTGATCTTGTCAAAAAGTTTGAAATCAACATCAAACCTGCTGCTGCAGAATTGCACGATCTCCTCATTGGAACCTGGCTCCTGCCCACCAAAATCATTGCAGGGAAAACCTATAACCACCAAGTCATCTTTGTATTCCTCAGATAATTTTTGCAGATCGGCATATTGTGGGGTATAGCCACACTCAGACGCCACATTGACGATCAGCAGCTTTTTTCCCTTGTATTCAGACATGCTCACGGACTTTCCGTCCATGTCTATCGCACTGAGTTCATAAAAACTTTTTCCCGCTGGTGTTTCCATATTTTCCGGTCTGCTAAAGGATCCTGAGAAGCAGCCCAAAGAAAAAAGGCCAACGATCCCGATTAAAAACAACTTTTTCATTTACATTCTTTTTGGAACTTCTATCCCTAATAATTTCATTCCGTGATAAATTGTTTTGGCTGTCATTTGTGATAATGCCAAACGAAAAGAGCGCGCAGCGTCATCCTTTTCTCCGACGATAGGAAGTTCGGCATAAAGGCGATTGAACTCCTTGGCAAGATCAAAACAAAAATGGCAAACCACTGAAGGATTATAGGTATTTGCCGCCTCGACCAATTTATCAGGGTAAGTGGCAATTTGAAACAACACCTCCTTTTCAAGATCCGAATGCCCTTGATAAGAACTGTATTCAAACTTTCCTACCTCATATCCCTTGTCTACAGCTTTTCTGATCAGAGAATTGATCCTGGCGTAGGTATATTGAATGAAGGGTCCGGTATGTCCTTGAAACTGGATCGACTCTTCTGGATCAAAGAGCATGCGTTTTTTCGGATCCGTTCTTAACAGATAAAACTTTAATGCTCCCATCCCGATCATCTCAAAAAGCGCTGCGGCTTCCTCATCATTGAGGTCATCCACCTTTCCAAGCGCTCGTGTTTGCTCCTCAGCCTTGCCATGCATTTCTTCCATGAGATCATCGGCATCGACCACGGTTCCTTCCCTGGATTTCATTTTCCCCGTGGGCAGGTCTACCATACCATATGATAAATGGTAGCATCTGTGAGCCCAATCGTATCCCAGCTTATCCAGGATCATGAAAAGCACCTTGAAATGATAATCCTGCTCATTCCCTACAGTGTATACGGTTCGGTTCAACTCCGGATAATCTTCATAGCGCTGTACCGCTGTACCGATATCCTGGGTCATATAGACCGAGGTGCCATCGGCTCTGACCAATAGCTTTTCATCAAGCCCATCTGCACTAAGATCCACCCATATTGATCCATCATCCTTTTTGTAGAACAACCCTTTTTTAAGGCCAACTTCAACAATGTCCTTTCCTTTCAGATAGGTTTCGGATTCATAATAGAGGTGGTCAAAATGAGCACCCATTCTCTCGTAAGTTGAGCTGAACCCATCATAGACCCAGGAGTTCATTTTTTCCCAGAGAGCCCTGGTTTCGGGATCCCTTTGTTCCCAGGAGACCAGCAGGTTTTGGGCTTTTTTCATGATCGGAGCCTCCTTGGCTGCTTCATCCTCATCTATACCCTTCAATACCAATTGCCGGATCTGGTTTTTGTATTCCTGGTCAAATTTCACATAATACTTACCGACAAAATGATCTCCCTTCAGGCCAGCAGATTGCGGGTCTTCTCCATTTGCAAATTCCTGCCAGGCCACCATGGATTTACAAACATGAATACCCCTGTCATTGACGATCTGAACGTTCTGCACCCTATATCCCAGGGTCTTATAGATGTTGGAAACCGATTGCCCCAGGAAAATATTCCTCAGGTGCCCGAGATGTAAAGGCTTATTGGTATTGGGCGAGGAAAACTCGATGAGGATCAGTTTCTCCTTACCATCATTGGGGATCAGGCTCTGCTCCAGGGAATTCAATTCGGTCAGTGCCGTATTCCATTCCGAAGAACTCAGGCTCAGATTCAAAAACCCCTTGACGACCTGGAAATCTTCAATCCGGGCGCAATCCTGTACCAGGAAGCTCCCAAGCTTCTCTCCGATCTGCTCAGGTCCCATTCCCAGTTTCTTCGTTAGCGGAAATGTGACAAAGGTCAGCTGGCCCTCAAACTCTTTTCTTGTGGGTTGCATGACAACCTCATCAGGGTTTATGCTATGGTCAAAAACCTTCTTAAGCCCCTTGGCAATTTCAATCTTGATCTGTTCAGCCAGTACAAACATCAACTTCTTCCTTTTATTTCTTCCAGTACCTGGTATGCAACCCGTAAGGCCGATTTGGCCATCTTGTTCTCCACATCCAATAAGGGATTAACTTCTGTCATTTCCCAACAGATCACACGAGGATCCCGGGCGAGTTTCCCATTTAGTTCAATGGCTTCGTTGAGGGTGATACCATGCGGAACAGGTGTTCCGGTACCTCTTGAAACCATATCCGGATCCATGCTGTCCACATCGAAGGAAATATAGATCCGATCACAATGTGAAAGCCTTTCCAGAGTTCTTTCCACGGCTAGATCGATGCCCTGGCTTCGAAGTTCATCCACCCCAATGTTTTGAATACCGTTTTGCTCGATGATACCATTCTCGGCTTCCTCGGTTTCCCTTACGGCGATGAACGCGATATCTATCGGTTCGATCTTTGGTGTACCTCCGGAAATGTTGAGCAGGCTTGACCATTGATCACTGAACTCTCCCGCTTGCTCAATGTCTTTTCCTATGGCCATTCCCAATGGCATTCCATGCATGTTGCCCGATGGAGTGGTATATGGCGTATGAAGATCCGCGTGAGCATCGATCCAAATAACGCCGAGCTTCTTAGCCCCAAGAAAATCCTTCAATCCGGAAATGGTGCCATAGGCATTGGAATGATCTCCCGAGAAAACAAATGGAAACTTCAATCCTCTACAAGCTGAAGAAACCGCTTTGGATAAATTTTCAGAATGTGCAATAATGGCTTCAATTCTTTTTGCCATGCTCTCTCCATCAAAGGAATAAAGCGAGGGGTAGGTCTCAGGAACCGTTTCCCAGTTCATCCTGGAAAAACTTCCTTTTTCAAGGAAATCAGCGGTCATTACCGACAAAGGCCCCAGGCTGGAACCTCTGGTGCCGGCGCCAAGCTCTGATCGAACCAATATTGGCTGGATTGATTGCATGTCGCGAAAATAAGAACCAGATTGCTAGTTTGAGAATACAAGTCATCTAAGAAGCGGAAGCACCTAAAATCCTGGATACGGCTTCACTGAAATTTTGCGCATCCGCTTTGGTCGTAGTTCTCTCCGTGGCAAGGAGCAGGCCCTTCACCCCGACCGCGGAAGCCGCCTGGATATCCCTTTCACTGTCACCGATCATCCAACTCCGGGAGACATCGATATCGAACTTCGCAATTGCCCTTTCAAGCATCAGAGATTCCGGTTTTCTGCTCAAAGATTTGCCCGTTGAAGAATGGTAAGGCGAATAATAATGGGCATCAAGGACTCCTCCCACCTCATCCTGTATGATATGAAAAACATTATAAACCTCTTTCGAGGAATAAATGCCTTTTGCAATTCCTCCCTGGTTGGTGATCACAATAAGCAGGAAACCATTGGATTTCAATTCTTCAAGACCTTGTTTGAGGTCCGGGGGAATGACAATATGCTCTTTGAGCCAGGAATAATCTCCCCTTTCTTCGTTTAAAACCCCATCCCTATCCAAAAAGACCGCCTTATTCATTTTTTGTAGAAGATTTTACCTCGTTCTAACGTTTGTAAGATTAAACATTTAAAGGGCAGATTCCTTTTGAATATTAAAAGTATTTTAGCCTCCAATTTCTTGCTTTGAGCGACAGCCTTGTCATAATACCCACATACAATGAGATAGAAAACATCGAACAGATCATCAGGGTCACCCTTGATCTTGACGATGGATTTGACATCCTCATTGTTGACGACGGTTCCCCTGACGGCACGGCCAACAAGGTCAAGGAACTATCTCAGGAATTCGAAGGCCGTATCCATATGATCGAACGACAGGGGAAGCAGGGGCTTGGAACCGCATATCTTGCAGGCTTTAGGTTTGCTCTTGAGCGTTCATATAATTTCGTCTTTGAAATGGATGCTGATTTCTCTCATAACCCTAAAGATCTTTCAAGGTTAAGGGAGGCCTGTATCGAAGGAGGTGTAGACCTCGCGGTCGGTTCGAGGTACATCAAGGGTGTCAACGTCGTGAACTGGCCCATGTCCAGGGTGTTGATGTCATATTTTGCCAGTATTTATGTACAAATGATCACCGGAATGCCCATCAAGGATGCGACAGCCGGATTCATTTGCTATCGACGCAGCCTGCTTGAAACTTTAAACCTGAACAGGATCAAGTTTGTAGGCTATGCCTTTCAGATAGAAATGAAATTTCGGGCCTGGAAGAAGGGCTTTAAGATAACCGAAGTCCCCATTGTGTTTACCGATCGTACAAGGGGAGAATCCAAGATGTCGAGCAAAATTTTCAAGGAAGCCTTTTTCGGAGTCATCTGGCTAAAGATCGCGAGCTGGTCAAGATCTTTCTCTAGCTAAAGCGGATCGCGGCGATGGGGCTCATCCGCCCAATGATGAAAGTCGGTAGATAAAGGCAGGCAGCCACCACCAAAACGGTCAGGATGTTGATAAGGCCGAACAATCCCCATTCAAAAGAAATAGGAACAGCATCCATGTAGTAGTTCACAGGGTCCAATGGAATCACATGAAAAAAATGTTGGAGCACACAAAACCCCAAACCGATCCCATTGCCATAAAGAATACCAAAAAGCAAGATCCGGAATCCTATGCTGAAGAAAATGGACTGAACCTGAGTGTTCCTTGCTCCTATAGCCTTCAGCGTCCCTATGCTGTTGGTCTTCTCCATGATCAACACGATCAGCGAGGACACCATATTGAAACTTGCCACGACCAGAATAATCCCTATGATCATCAACACATTTCGGTCCAATAACTTAAGCCACTCAAAGAGCTGGGGGAATTTCCCGGACACAACCTCCAATTGCATGGAATAATCCATCAGGTCAAAGATCTCCTCCTCCACCCTGTCTATATCATCGAAATTCTTCAAAAAGACTTCAACCCCGCCAATGGCCGTGTCCTCCCAATTATTCAATCTTCTTGCAAGACCCAGATCACCGATCACTATGTTTTCATCAAAGCCCTCCAACCCTGTTTGGTAGATCCCTTTGATCTTTAATTTCCTGATCCTTACCGGAGTCTGAATAAAGAAGAACACAGCTTCATCGTTCAGTCCCAGCGATAACATTTCACTGAGTTTTTGACTGATCAGGATCTCCTGGCTGTAGCTGGAATCATTAAAATCGATCAGGCTCCCTTCCAAGAGATTATCTGAAAATGCACCACGATTAAAGCTTTGATCTACACCTTTGAACAGCACACCTTTCGATAATTGCTCATTTTTGATCATCGCAGCCTTGTAGATAAATGGCTGTAGATAATCCACTCCCCTGACCAAAGGTCCTTCGCGCACTATACTGCTTTCCAGTGAAATGGGCTCGTTTTGGTAATTATCGCCTAAGGTAAATCTGGTGATTTCCATATGGCCCGAAAAACTGAGGATCTTGGCCCGGATATTGTCCTTAAAACCAAACAGGATGGCAATGGAAATGATCATAACCGCCATTCCAATGGCTACGGACCCTGAGGAGATCGCGATCACGATCCTCGAGAATCCTTTTTCTCCCCGTAGGGTCATTTTACTTGTCAGGAGGGATACAGCCTTATTCAAGAAAATCTAATTTTGCCCTGATGCCTCAAAGAAAATCAATAACCCTGATAATCGTAGTATTCCTTTCCTTCATCGGGAAAGCCAACGCACAATGGTTCGATGACGGCAATGAAATACTGGTAGGAGCGGAAAGAACAGAATTGTACCTGCCTTTTTTAAGAGCTCAGCAGGTCGGGATCGTGGCGAATCACACCTCTACCGTCGGGAGTCACCATCTCGTGGACACGCTTTTAAGCCTCAAGGTCCGGATCAAGAAGATCTTCTCTCCGGAGCATGGATTTCGAGGCGATGCTGAAAACGGTGAACTGATCGAGAATTCCAAAGATCCTCTCACAAAACTTCCCGTCGTCTCGCTTTACGGGGACAATAAAAAACCCACTCAAGCCCAATTGGCCGGGATCCAGGTTATGGTTTTTGATCTGCAGGATGTCGGAGTAAGGTTCTATACCTATATATCCACCTTAAAATATGTTATGGAAGCCTGCGCAGAAGCCAATATCCGGCTGATCCTTCTGGATCGACCTAATCCAAATGGCGATTATGTAGCAGGGCCGATACTCAACCTAAGATATTCCTCCTTCGTAGGTCTGATCCCAATCCCGGTGGTTTATGGAATGACCATAGGAGAATTAGCCAGAATGATGAACGACGAAGGATGGCTGAAAAATGATGCCGGGCAAAGGTTAAACTGTCAACTGGAAATCATCAAATGCGAAGGATATACTCACTCAAGTACGTATGATCCCCCGGTTAATCCATCACCCAATCTGCCGAATTATCAGGCTATTCGACTCTACCCGAGCCTGGCCTTGTTCGAAGGCACAACATTTTCCGTCGGACGGGGAACTTCCTACCCTTTCCAATTATACGGTCACCCTGATTTCTCGGGACCCTTCTCATTTACGCCTGAAGCCATTCCGGGAAAATCCACAAGCCCAAAGCATCTCAAGGAGCTCTGCCGTGGAGTGGATCTCAGGGATGTCGAGCCGCCTGCATTTACGCTGAAATATATTTCGGACGCATATTCGAGATTCAGATCGGCGGACCCGTTCTTTAATTCGTTTTTCAGGAAACTGATAGGAAACGGTTCCACCGAAGATGCATTAAAAGCGGGTAAGGATTATAAGGAAATCGAAAAGACCTGGGAAGCCGAGCTTTTCGAATTCAGGGAAAAAAGAAAAAAGTACCTTCTTTACCCGGACTGATCCATGGAAAAAATAAAGACCATATTTTATGGGACAGCGGAATTCGCCATTCCCAGTCTGAGGATACTTTGCGAAAATGGACTCAGCCCCATGGCGGTTGTCACGGCTCCTGACAAGGCCTCCGGTCGTGGATTGGAGGTCAAGAAGAGCGAAGTAAAGATCGCAGCCGAGGAACTCGGTCTGGAAGTCCTGCAACCAACCAATATGAAATCGGATAGTTTTTTGGAAACCATCAAATCCTTAAACCCCGATCTCCAGATCATCGTTGCTTTTAGGATGATGCCAGAACGAATTTGGTCCTACCCCCGTTACGGGTCGATCAATCTTCATGCTTCTCTACTACCTCAATACCGCGGAGCGGCCCCTATCCATTGGGCGATCATCAACGGTGAAAAGGAAACTGGGGTAACAACTTTCTTCCTCAGACACGAGATCGATACCGGTGATATCATCGCTCAACAATCGATGCGGATCGAGGAGCTGGATACCTTGGGAAGCATGTATGAAAAGTTGAAAAGGATCGGTGCGGACCTTCTTTTGAAGACCGTATTACAGATCCAGGAGGGAAACGTGGACTCTGTCCCACAAACACTTAAAGGAGAACTCAGACATGCCCCAAAGATCACAAAGTCGGATTCAGAGATCGATTGGAACAAAACCGCAAGACAGGTTTATAATCTTGTCCGGGGAACGAATCCCTTTCCCGGAGCCTGGACCGAATTGAATAGTAAAAAATTGAAGGTCCATCAGGTGAGGGTCAATAAAGATGGAAAACTTGTTCCCGGGCAAATAGAAACCCATGATCAAACCGAAATTGAAGTCGGCTGCTCAGAGGGAAGTGTATTTCTGGAAGTAGTGCAGCCTGAGAACAAAAGAAAAATGAAGGTTGAAGATTTTTTAAGGGGAAACACTTTATGAAGATTTCCATAATTGCCGCAATGGCTGAGAACCGGGTGATCGGAAAGGATAATGATCTTGTCTGGCACCTTCCTGAGGACTTTAAATTCTTCAAGGAAAAAACCAAGGAACATGTGATCATCATGGGAAGGAAAACCTACGAATCACTTGGAAAGGCCTTAAAAAACCGAACCAATGTAGTTGTTTCAAGAAATCCCGACTTCAGCCCCTCGGACGCCAAAAAATTCTCATCGCTGGAAGATGCACTCAATTTTGCCAAGAAAGTGGAAACAGAAGAGATCTTCATCATAGGTGGGGCAAATATTTATCAGCAGGCTCTTCCGATCAGTACTCATATGTATCTCACACATGTGCATGAGTCGTTTGAAGGAGATACGTTCTTTCCTGAATTTGGAGATGAATGGGAGAAGATCGGCGAGGACCCCAGAAGATCAGATGAAAAGAACGCTCATAGCTTCACCTTTACCACCTATAAAAACATCAGCGGGAAACCGGAAGGTATATGAGCTTGGCATAACCATGCTTTCCAAGGTTTGAGCCGTCACCCTGACCGCTTACCGGGTATAGGTTGCCATTTCTTCCGGCCAGGAGTTTCACAAAATAAAGGCCTCCTTGCAAACCAAGACCAGATTGGTCAAGCCCCTTCCAAACATCATATATCCTGTTTTGACCAAGTTTGACCTGACCCGCCAAATCAACGGAGCCGGCCATTTTACCATGACGATTATAAAATTGAAGTTCAATTTGGTCGGGTAACTGATGCCCTGACAGGAAAAAGGACATGTTTAACCTTGTGGCGAATGGATTCGGAAAGAATTCCAGATCAGTGATCCCCTCATAGGCATTGACCTTAAAACCCACTTCATAATAAAGAAACCCTGCCCTATTACCGGAAACATCTCGGCCATTGGCTCTAAGGAAATAATCACCTGGTACGAGTTCATCAGGCTGAAAGTTTACCCGGAGCTCGTTCTCAGAAGGATAGAATTCATACTGGATCTCACCGGGCTTGGCCTCGATTTCGGTTTCATCAAAGCCTTCAACCCTGAATAAGTCGAAATAGATCAGCTCGGGGTCAGAGATCGGAAGGAAGGGGTTTTCATCCCTGAGATGGAAATCGATACGGGGCTTTTTACGGACCACATCCCCATCCTGAATTTGAACACCATCAAAATAAACCTCCAGTATCGGGGGAATAACATCTCTTTCAGAGTTCATTTGAAAATCAACGAAATTGTTTTGATAGGTTTCTTCGACCACCAAAAATGGATTTACAAACACGTTGATATTCTGTACTCCGGACAGTCCCTGTGTCTCTATTTCGATCTCAAAAAAAACGGAATCAAATCCGGATGGACCATCGATCCAAATCTGCTTGATCACCTCTTCCCCATTCAGACTTATCCTTACCCTCAGAGAATCAGGGAATGGCTGTGAAGTATGGTTTACAAACCAAAACCCTTTGGAGAAAAGCTGACCTTCCACGACAGATTCACTTACAGCCGAATCCAATATATCCTCCCGAAGATACCCATCAGGTGGACGTTCAAAAGTTACACCCCAATGGTCCAGCTTCGCGGCTGATCTGTCAACACTGTCCTTAAGCTGATTGTGGAAGTACATATAGGGATATTCTTCGGCATTTACCATTGCGCCTATGTCAAGCTGTCCTGCGGGAGCGGAAAAGAGGAATTCCCTGACTCCTGAGTTGTTGATCCCATAGATATCGTTTACGATCTCATCACCGGAACCGATCCGCGTAAACCGATTAAACAATCTTTTCCATTGGATTGATGGCCCCACGATGGTGGAGATCATTTCTCCCTCTTGGTTTGAAATGCTCAAAAGGTGGTCAAGACTGACAAGCTGTGAGTCCACCGGCACCGAGGATAAACTATCGGAAGTTCTGAATATCGTTTCGCCAATCCCGGCATTTCTCCGTCCTAAGAAGGCAAAGGGCTGGCCGGACTTTAGGTTGATGATCAGCGCCGAATCCAATCCAAAATGGGCAAGGGTATCAAAAACTACGGAACCCCAACTCTGATAATCCAACTCTCCCACGCTGAAGGCCAGCAAAAGCTCATCTTCTGTAATGCCGTTCAAATATTTAAAGAAAACGCTATCGCTCAGGTCAGCCTGGGAAAAAGACTTAACTCCCATGGGTGCCACACCACATGATCTGGGATCAGCAAAGGCCAAATTCCTGGATGGCAAGCCTGTAAAACGGTTGATCCTGACAATGTTCAGGCGATCCTCCTTGCATTCCTTTTCCTGCAAGCTGGTGTTTAGCACCATCCAACTTCCACCGATCTTCAGGTCGGCATGGTCCTCGGGGTCCGAAAAACCCGAGCCCGCCGTATTCAACTCGATCTGCGTTGAGAATTGCCCAAAGACAAATCCTTCATCCGTCGAATCAGGAAAAAGGCCTCCGAGATATTGATTTTTAAGATGCTGACCAAAGGCTCCCTGAGACCATCCGTCATCGGAACCCGGGAAATAAGAAAATGAGATCTCATTCCATACCGTATCCCCGATTTCCTTGGCCCTCAGATAGAATACCGTGGAATCATTTCCGTTGATCATGGATTCCAGGTTAACCCTTTTCAGCAGGTATCCATTGCTGGGCTGAAAGCTCAGGTTCAATTTTCCGGTACCTGAAAAGGAATAATCATGGTCGATTTCCACCTCATAGGTCTCTTTTCCAACGGGATCATAACTCGCAAGTTGAAGGGTGATGAACTTATCCGGAACAATCGAAAACGCCCTCGGAAAAACAATATCAACGCCTTTCCAGGGAATGGTGATCTCAAAGGATGCTGAATTATTAACCGTATCGATCTCGCCTTTTGGATTTCCAGGATCGATGGTGATCACAAAGCGGTTTCTTCCGGCCTGGTCCAGATAATCGCTGCTTCCCGGAATTGTAAAATCAAGGGTATCGAGGAAATAAGTCCCAGGATAGCTGCGGATTGGGAATTCCTCAAAGAAGGGTTCCTCTCTGATCACCTTCACCCGGATCGGGTCATCGGTAGCGAGGCCAAGGTTGGCTATGGGGATTTGGAGGCTAAAGGAATCGATATCCGAGCTGATCTCTTCGCCATTGAACCCACTTGCCGAGATCCCGTGTAAAATAGCATAATCCGTTTTACCCCCGGAATAACTGATCCTGATGTTTGGATCTCCATGGAGGATCATCAATTCATTCTGAGCCCTGATGTAATGGTTCCCTGTTCCATAATTATCGGTAAGCGCTTTGATCGTCTTTATCTGAGCTTGCCCAATGGTGAGCCCAAAATCATCCTCAGAGGAAAAAAGCGATTCATAAAAGGCCTGACTGTAAAACTTCTGTATAGGGTTGAAACCCTGATCACTATGGGTTATCACTCCAATCGCACCTTTTTCCGGAGCTGTTGTCCAGTTCTCTACCCAGGTATCAAAGCTCTCATATATCCTTCCTGAATAGCAACCATTAATGAGAAAGACCGGGAATTTTCCATCCTTGTTGTTATAGTTCAGATTGGGATCATCCACTTCACCTATTTGAATATCGGCAAAGTTCACACTTGAATGACCGTACATCGTGAGAAGGGCTATTCCTTCATTGACAACCGAGTCGATAATAATATTCTCGGTGGAGCCAGTCACCGTTTTTGAAAAGGTTTTTACCTGTCCTCCCCAATAAGGAGCTTCGGCCACATTTTTGAATGAATTGACATAACCAAAAAATTCACTGATCTCATTTTCATTTTTCCCACCCGACAAGTGCAGGGCTTGCTTCTGCCAGATGCCCTTGTTTGCCGGATCTTCCAATTCTATGACCTTGGCAAAATAGGCTTCAGCCTCATCATTGGTACTGACATTGATCCTTCCTATTGGGATCACCGGAATTGTGGGATTATCTGGGTCAAGACCTTGAGAGGCCGGCAGGTCCGAACCCGGAAAACCCCAGGGTGGAATTCGGCTTGGCTCAGGAAACACCTCAGGGTTAAAGCGATAATAGTTTGCCCCTATTCTGGCCAGAGGATGATACCCCTTTCCTACGATGAAATAACTCAATTCATGGTCCGCGTTCGGATCATACCACGAGTCCATCGAGTTTTTGATAGCAATAGGGCTGAATTCCCCGAAAGAAAAATAGTTGGCCAGATCTTCGAACTCGATCAAGCGCACATTCAAACCCCCACCAGCTGCGCTTCTTCGGTAATCAGCAAAATCTTCACAGGCCTGTATGAGCCGCTCATGTGTAATGATCACGAGGTTTGGTGTGTCCAGGCTGAGATCCTCCGGATCAAACCAGTGGAAATCCGAGCTCGGGTGGGTGCTATCCTGATGAAGAAACCAGAACTCCATAGGTTCATTCACTCCGCTGATCTGAAATTCCATCCTGCCATTTGCACCATCCCATGATTTAGGGAATGAGGTGATGCCTTGTTCAGCACCAATTCCCAGGCAAAGAACATCGGCCGGATCAGATCCCACAGACAGGTTTGCCGGTGCAAATTTGAAGGAACTCCCGGTCAAACCTGGGTCCAAGATGACACGCTCCATTCCTTTCCCCGAAAAAGCAGATATTGTAGGGTATTTCACTGAAATGCTGCTGACCGCAACCGCCCCACCGAGAACATTGATGGTTATGGTCAATGTGTCATTGTCGAAGTCCGTTAACTCAAACTCTCCTGCCATAATACTTGCGCTGGCTCCCATTAGCTGTGTATTAGGTTTCCAGATCCTTGGGGTTGAACCCCCAAGTCGGATATCGAAGGTGTTCGTGGCATACAGAATACCTGTGATCCCAATTTCCAAATAGGGCCTGACACCCACCCCATTTGCAAGCTGATCAAATCCGGTCAATGTGATGACTCTTTGACTGGTAGTCGGCACCCCGGTATAGCCCTCGCCACTTTGATAGCTCCCATACCTTAGAAAGGTCCCCCCTCCTCCTGGGTAAAAGTTTTCACCATAGTAGTATCGTTGAAAATAGAGTTCGTCCTTCTGTTTTGTATGGTGGTTCATTAACGGAATCGGATTGATTCCCGTAACGGCCGAATCCCTTTTCCCGATTCGGGAATCGGTGTACCAGGTGAGAAAATAATAGCAAGTGTCAGAGTAAAGATTGAGCTTGGTATTGCCCTGATCTGCACCTTGCAGATACATCAGACTGTCGAGTGCTCCATCATTTCTGCGGCCTAAAAACAAGAAATCGCTCCCATTTTCAATCAGGGGGATCTCCTCTCCCCTGAAGTAAAGCGCAAACTTCTCCTTGTTGATTCCCGAAATGTTCTCCCCATTGGCCTGGGCAAAACTGTTGAGGTCGCTTCGTGAGACCCTATATATTCCATCCTCCCAAACAGAAATTCGAATGTACTTCAGCGATGCATCAACCCAAGGAAGCGGAAGCCCACTCCCGAAAGCCTGAACCGAAAAAATAAAACAGAATATAAAGGCCGCCCGCAGCATTTTGGATAAAGATATATTCCTTTTAACCACCGATTTGTTACCTCGGTTGCAAAAATCGGAGAATTTTTTTTTCGCTCATGTAATTTTCCTTCTTCAAAACAACCGTTTGAAAATCAAACACTTAATTAAACCCACTACCTTGTTAAAGACACTACATTCTGTAACAAGGTAATTTTTTTTACACGGTACTTTGTTTTACAAGGTACTATATACTACATTTGGATCGTCAATTGGAGGTCATTAAAAAAAATGAACAATGAAATTGGAGAACACACAGGTGCAAATGCGGAAAGGAATTTTGGAGTTCTGCATTTTGCACATCATATCACGGGGCGAAGTCTACGCCTCGGATATGCTTGAAGAGCTGACCGCAGCCAAGATCATGGTTGTGGAAGGCACCCTTTATCCCCTCCTGACCCGGCTGAAAAATGCAGGTCTTGTAGAGTATAAATGGGTTGAATCGTCTTCCGGCCCCCCCAGAAAATACTATTCGGTAACAGAGGAAGGGAAAAAATTTAAAGAGAGCCTTGAAAAGACATGGAAAGAATTGGTGGGCTCTACAACAGAAATTCTTAAGAACCAATCCACTAAAACGGTTAAGGAAAAATGAAAAAGACTGTCAGCATAAACATTGGAGGCATAGTATTCCACATCGAGGAAGACGCCTATGATAACCTCAAGAAATACCTGGCTGAAATCAATCAGTACTTTTCAAAATACGATGACAGCAAGGAGATCGTATCCGACATTGAGTCTCGGATCGCTGAGGTATTCCTAAAAAAGATCAAAGGTCAAAAGCAATCCATCAACAGCGATGATGTTGAGGAGATCCTGAAAACCATGGGTTCGGTAACGGATTTTGCCATGGTGGACGGAGATGAGATCGAAGAGGAGCGATTTAACACCGAGGAAGCAGAGCAAGGAGCTCAGGCGAGCTATGGTCAGAAAAAACTATTCAGAGATCTCAACAGAAAGATCCTTGGAGGTGTATGCTCGGGAATTGCCAACTACCTGAACATTGATCCGTTGTGGATCAGGCTATTGTTCCTGCTCTTGTTCTTTGGATTCTGGTTTATACCACCTGCTTCGGGTTTTGCCCTGATCATTTACCTGATCCTATGGGCCGTCACCCCAGGATCTGCAGACCTTGAAGAGGATAATACCATCAAGAGGCTTTATAGGAACCCTGATGAAAGGGTCATCGGTGGAGTAGCAAGCGGGCTTGCGGCCTATTTTGGTACCGACACCCTGGTGATCAGGCTACTGTTTGTCCTTTCGGTATTGATCTTTGGATTCGGCGTGCTGCTCTACATAATTCTGTGGATCATTACGCCCGAGGCAATCACCACAACGGATAAAATGCGAATGAGAGGTGAACCTGTGACCCTCACAAATATTGAAACAGCAGTAAAAAAAAGCTTCAACGTAAAGCCAGGTGAAGGAGAAAGCACATTTGTAAGGATTGTACTCTTCCCTTTCAGGATCCTTGGTCAGATCCTTGATGGTTTGGCCAAACTCCTGGGTCCGCTATTGATATTTTTCGTCGAAGCGATCAGGGTTCTTGCCGGCATCTTCCTGGTGTTCATCGGACTTTCGGGAATAGCAGCTCTGTTCATCAGCCTGTTCTTTGTCATGGGCGTACCCATGGGACAGCATGTGATGATCGATGGTATTCCACTTGCATTGATCGAGAACACCATCACTACAGCTTCGGCCATTGGAGTATTCCTGATGAGTGTGGTGCCGGCCTTTGCATTTGTCCTGTTAGGCATCAGATTCCTGGCGAAAAAGCCGATCTATAATGCTGCATTTCTATGGTCACTGTTGGGTGTTTGGATGGTCGGATTGATCATGAGTGCCATTACGGTTCCCCAAATAGCTTTCGGATTCGCAGAGGAGGAGAAATTTGAAAAAACCGAAATGATCCAGGTGCCCGGACCGATAATTTATCTGGCTGTGAATGAGGTAGAGGGCATGGAGGATTATGAAGGTGTAAGGCTCAGAATTCGTCCAACGGATGAAAAACAAATGAGATTGGAATACGAATTCAGTGCCACCGGACCAAATGAGCGGGAAGCTGTTGAGAACGCCAAGGCTATAGGCTATACCTGGGCTTGGGAATCAGATTCGATCATGGTTTTTGATTCAAACATCAAGCTATCCAGGGACGCGGTCTTCAGAGATCAGCAATTGGCAATGACCCTATACATGCCAATTGGACAAAAGTTTGTGCTTCCTGAAGAGATCCTGGACATCATCTCCAACACCATCTACCATTATGGTTATGACCCTTATGATGATGTAGACGGCAATACCTTCTATTTCAGAAATGAGAACAGCCTAGACTGCATAGAGTGTGATCCTGGTTCCGGAAGATATACCGGTGACAACAGCAAGGAAATTCTCTTCGACGCTGACATCCGTTCTGCCAAATTCCTGGGTGCTTTTAAGATCGTCATCAACAACGATTCCTCAAGTTCCCTGAAAATGGTCGGTGATGACGAAGACATCTCCAACATTGTGGTCAAGTCAGATGATGGGGAACTGGTTGTTTCCCAGGAGGAATCGGATGAATGGCCCGGAAGAAAGAGGGTCACCCTTTATCTCAGCGGTTCAGAGCTTAGGGATCTTGAGATCCACGGATTCAATGACCTGGAAATAGAGGATCTTGAAAGGGATATATTTGGACTCTATATGGATGGAGACAACGAAGGAGATCTGGATTTCGATATCGAGAACCTGGAGTTAATTCTGAATGGAAATTCAAGCCTGGAAATCCGGGGAAAAGGAAATGAACTTGATGCCGAAGTAAGTGGAAACTCAAAACTCGATGCAGAATCCTTCAGAGTCGACATTGTCAGCATTGCTTCCAGCGGCAACGCGAAGGCTCACGTATACGCACGTAGGATTCTGAACGCCAGAGAGTCCGGCAAGAACGAGATCATGTATTCCGGAAACCCTGATGAAATCAATGAATTGGATTAAACATCAGCAGTAGTTCCCTAGCTAAGGGAAATAAATTGGAGGTCAATGAAAAACCCGTTTCCTTTGGAGACGGGTTTTTTGCTTATGAGAATATCACTGATCGTTCTTTTCTGCTTCCCTGCGCTATCATTCTCCCAGGTAAATGTGGGATCCATGTCCATTCCCAATCCGGAAAAAAAGGACATTGTTGTTCAAAAACTGTATTCGGATAGCCTGGCTTCAAGCTTCATGATCATAGTCGAGAGAGATGTCAAACTCCACAAACATGCCTATCACACAGAGCATGTGTATGTATTAGAAGGGAGTGGAACCATGACTGTCGGGAAGAAAAGCTTTGATATCAGCCCTGGTAGCGTTGTTTTCATCCCGATGGATACTCCGCATTCTGTTAAGGTAAAAGAGTCTCCCCTGAAGGTCCTTTCGGTACAGTCACCGGAATTTTTTGGGAAAGACAGAATCATGCTGGAGTGAAGCAGATTCCGGAAAAGGACATTCTCAAGATCCTGCTACCTCTTCCAATAGATACGGTATTCACTTACTCAAATCCGGCAGACAAGGGGATCAAGCCGGAGCCCGGTCAGTTTGTTGTGGTTCCTTTTGGAAGATCAAGAAAACTCATCGGGATCGTTCTGGAAAGCAATGCACCATATCAGGACGAGAAAACCCGTTCAATAGATTCCCTATTCAAAAAAGACTTTGACATCCCGAAGGTGGCTCTTGAATTCTGGAGTTGGGTATCGGAGTACTACCTGGTTCCGGAAGGCCTGGTCATGGAGCTTGCCTTTACGGGGATCATGAACTTAAAAAGCAAAGAAAATTATTGGAGAACAGAGAAAAGGGATGAATTCTTTGGCCAGTCATCAAACTTCCTTCCAAATTGGATCTCCGAAAGAGATAGTTGGAGTCCGGGCGAAATAAAAAAAGTAGCAGATACACCCCTGCTGAAAAAGCTTATTTCAGAGGGATATCTGTACCGGACCCATGACATCATTGATGAATTCAAACCCTTCACCAAGGAAGTGATCGGACTTTCTCCACATGTTACCAAATCAGAGAAAAAGATAGAAAAAACTCTCAAATCATTGAGTCGGGCGAAGGTTCAGAAGAAAGGATTTGAGATCCTACTCGAAAAATTCTTCGATCAAAAAGGGGAACCTTTCTTAATGACTACCGAATCCCTCATCGTTGAGGGGGTAAGTCGTGGGGCAATAAACCAACTCGAGACCAAGGGGGTCATCATTAGGTCCAGAAAGGAAATTCCTAGGATCAATCATGTGAGAACAGAATTTAGGGATGCAAGAAAACAAGAGCCCGCAACAAGATCTCTGTCCTCGTCAAGAAACCTTGAACCGACCATTGAGGCGATTAACCTGACGGTAGAAAAGGGGCGCCAGGTTTTGATCCTTTTACCCGAAGACAATCAGGTACAATCGTTCGCTGATCGCCTAGTGAATGCCGGACTTAGCGGCCTGAACGTGGTATCAAGAAGTACAAGCAGAAATACCAAACGGGAGATCTTTGAGGCTGTTTCCAAAAAGGCAATCGGTCCTGTGATCGGGACACAATCAATTGTTCTTTATCCTTTTCAGCAGCTGGCCCTGGTGATCATCGTCAATGAACATCATCAGCTATATAAAAGGAAATCCCATGAGATGAACCTGAATTATAAGGACATGGCCATGAAGCTGGCGGCGATCCTCAATGCCGATCTCATTGCATTGAGCGACTCCCCAACTCTGGAAACCCTGAACCTGATCCAAAGAGGAAAAGCACAGGAAGTCGAAAAAGCGTTAAATGGTCCGGATATCACGATCATTGATAAAAGAGAGCAATGGAGAAAGAACCTCATGAAAGGGAGTTTCTCAAAAAGAGCCATTGAAAAAATAAGAGAATGTATTGAAAGCGGTCGACAGGTACTGGTGCTACAAAACCGAAAAGGATACTCCAGCTATATCGAATGCCAGGAATGCCATCATATTCCGCATTGTCCGAACTGCGATATTTCTCTGACCTATTTTAAAGCAGAGGATGTACTGAAGTGCAGATATTGCGGAGAGATCTATCCCAACTCCCCCACCTGTCCGAATGGTCACAATGAATACCGAACCATAGGGATCGGGATCGAACAGATCGAGGAGGAAATAGGCCTGCTTTTGCCGGAATATCAAACTCTCAGGGTGGACTCAGAGGCTATCAGGTCGAAAAGGGAATTTGAGCGTGTCAAAAGAGAATTTGAACAGCACAAGTTTCAGATCCTCGTAACCACCCACTATAGCTTTTTTAAATTCAATTTTGGAAATATCGGATTAGCCGTCATTCCCAACTTTGACCAATATCTCAATCTCCCCGATTTCAGAAATCACGAACATGCCTTCCAGGTCCTATCCGATGTTCATGGCTTCTTTGATCCCGGAATCCGGTCAAGCATAATCCTGCAAACGGCCTCAAAATCAACCGAGCTTTTACATCTTTTTGAGAATTGGGATTATCAGGCTTTTGCAAGAACAGAACTGGAGGAAAGAAAGGAGTTTGACTATCCTCCCTTCGTCAGAATGATCAAGATCTCATCCATCGCTAAAAACAGCTACTCAGGAGAGATCTTTTTGACAGAGCTTGCTGAAATGCTTGGAAAATCTCATCCTCCCGAATTCATCCTGGGCCCTTTCACCCCTATGGTCAAGAAGGTCCGAAACGATTACATTCATCATCTATATGTCAAGGAAAGGCCGAATGAATCAAAATTGAAAGAGCTAAAACAAAAACTCAAAAACTACAGGCTCAATCAGGAGGAGAAACTAAAAAAAGGGGGTGTAACCCTGGAATTTGATGTAGACACCAACAGCTAAAAAATCACCGGATCAAGGGATCCATCCGCACCGACATACAGGATACACTTCCCGGGATCATATTCTAACCCAAGGCTTTCCTTGAGCAGATCGGCATATTGCTCAATCTGTTTATGATGTGCAGGGTTCCTTTTTCCTGTTTTATAATCCAAAACCATCCACTTATCCTGTGATTTCACAACCCTATCAGGTCGATAAAACTCTTGACTCAAAACAAGGCTCTGTTCGTTGAAAACCTGGCTGTCATTTGCAAAGAATGGGATCAACTCGGTTGTGCCCCTAATCCTGGAAACCGCCGTATGCAATCCGGCCTTTTCCTCGGGTGTCAGCTCACGATCATGATCGATCCTTTTCAGGATTCTGTCAAAATCTCTAAGGCCGTGAAGGCTCTCCAAAAACCGATGAGCGATTATACCAAAATCACGGGGTCTTCTTAGGGAGGGATCTCTTGATTCCCAAGACTCATCAACCCGCACGTCAATCCAGGGCTTGTCTCCCAACTGTTCTGAGGTGCTAAGTTCTATCCGCGCTTCGGATCGAGTCTTTTTGTTTTCCTCTTTTACGGATTTTCCAAAGACCAATTGCTTGAATGCCCTACCCTGAATTGAATTTGGCTGTGCATCCGCCTTATGACTACTCATGAACTGTTGCATGATGCTCCCAATATCTCCCAGCGATTCGGTAGGCTTAGACTCTTGCTTAGGCCCTGGAAAAATACCGATAAGCTGCTTCCTCGCCCTCGTAAAAGCCACATAAAGAAGGTTGATGGATTCAATAAAGGCCCTCTCCTTCAAGTCAAGGTAATCCTGACGCAGATCGGTTCTTTCCAGACTCCTGTTTACAATTGCTATCCCGGCATGATCTTGAGAGTTTTTTTTGGAGATCATGAAATCGCTCAATTCATTGGTCTTCCAGTTGAGAAATGGCGTGATCACAGCACCAAACTCCAACCCTTTTGATTTATGAATGGTCATCACCTGCACCCCCGGTGAGCTCTCATTCATACTCACGGCAAGCGTAGACTTCTTTTCCTCCCAATTTTCAATAAAATCCCGGAGTCCTGAATTTCCCCTTTGCGAAAAGTGGAAGATAAAATCCAGAAATGAAAATAGAAATGGTCGATGCGAAGAGATCTCAATCAAACCCGACCTTCGGAAAAAGCGCTCTGCCATTGTGTAAAGAGATTCATGAAGGATGAGATCAAGTTTTACGCCTTTTACAAACTGAAGGGAGAACCAGTCCCAAAAATTCTCATGAGATGTCTTTAGCAATGGTTTCAGTTTCGCGATATCCGGCACATCAATCCCAGTTGCCAGACTCATATTCTGAATCAATTCCCAACGATAAAAACCATCTTGGGGTGATAATAGCTGTCTGACAAAACTCACAAAAGCACAGATCGAAGGATCTTTGGCAAGAAGCAGTGATTCATTGGAGATCGCCGGAATGTCATGATCGAGCAAGGTTTCCAGAACAGCTCTGGCCTGATCATTTTTCCTGACCAATACCGACATCTCATAAAACTCAAAGCCCTCCTCTTTCAGACCATGAATAAGCTCCGGAATCAAAGCCAATGCGGATTCCTCAAATCTAAAATCATCCTGATAATCCATCTGAAGGAGTTCAACTTTCCCCTCCGCCATGTTAACCGGAACTTGTTGATGCCCTTCATAGAACCCAATGAGTTTTGGGAATAACTCAGCTTCTCTTGAGCTAAGCCATTCGAAAAAATCATTGTTGAACAGAACCACATCCTTATGACTTCGAAAATTTCTGTCCATCAGTTCTTCGGAAAGGTTGCTCCTCAAGGGCAGGATATGATCTTCAAGAATCGGATTCCTATTTCCATCAGGTAACTCCGGGAGGCCTATCAACAACTCCGGATCTCCTCCACGCCAGGAGTAAATCGATTGCTTGGCATCCCCGACCACAAGGCTTTCCATTCCTTGGGCCAAACCATTGGATACCAATGGGAGGAGATTGACCCATTGAGTAACCGAAGTATCCTGAAACTCGTCGATAAGCACATGGCGGAATTTAACACCAACTTTTTCAAAGATGTAAGGGACAGGTTCTTCCAAAACAAACTCATGGATAAGATCATGGAGATCATCAAGAAAGATCAGTTCATCCTCCGCTTTGATCTCTTCCAGTTTGGCTACCACCTCGGATATGATCGCGATCTGATGAACGATCTGATAGGCATTTTTAGCAAGCAAAAAATCCGAAATATTGTTGGTCAGGAAGGAGTTGACCTTTTCAGCCATGCGAATTATTTCGGCTTCATCTCCAAGTATAGAATCCCTGATGGAGGCGGGCGCTTCCTTATGCGCCAGATCCTTATCTCCATTCAGATATTTCTCGACATTATAGGGAGCCTGTTCGAAACCTTTTACCCCCACCTTACCAAAAAAGGCCCCAAGGCCATTACTCTTTAGATCAAAGTGTTCTGGCCGGTATCCTCGGGTATCCAGAAAAGACTGAGCTTCATTTGAGATCTGCTTTAATCCGTTTTCCAGGGTTTTCACTTTTTCCCCAAATGATCTCTTCAATTTTTGGAATTCATCGAAGTCTCTGTCCGGAACAGAGGTTCTGTTCCAAAAGGGAAGTATTTTCCTTGCGAATTCCATGACCAGCCACCTTAGCCTCCAGCTTTTTTCCTGCTGCCGTTGGTACTTAAAGAATTCATGGATCCATTTTGACCAATTCGATTCGGGGCCGAGTTCGTTAAAGAATCGATCCACAGATTCCTCCACCAATTCATCGCGGTCAAAGCTGATCTGAAGGTTGAATGCCAGACCCAAATCCCTATAAAAAGACCTGGAAACCGCATTGACAAACGAATCAATCGTTTGAACCGAGAACTCCGAATAATGGTGAACAATTCTCTTCCAGGTTAAATAGGCTCTATCGCCGATCTCTCCCGGAGAGAGGTTAAGTTCGGGGTATTCATGCTTGAGTTCCTTGACGATCTGCCTATATAGCTCATGTGTGCCCGGATCAAGATCTTCGGGGCTTCCTGACCTAAGCTTACCCAGATCTTTCAGGAATTTCAGGATCCGCACCTTCATTTCCTCGGCCGCTGCCTTGGTAAAGGTCAAGGCTAGAATATGCCGGTAATAATCAGGGTTTTTGTCTCCACCGGAGGCCGGAGATGCCAGGGCGAGCAGAACATATCGCTTTGAAAGCTGGTAGGTCTTTCCGCTTCCCGCAGATGACTTATAGACTTTAAACTTCTGACTCAAGAAATCAAGAAATAAAAAAAAAGCCTCTTATCAAAAGAGGCTTTCTAATTGAAGTCAAAAAGGATCTTAGAGTTCTTTCATCAGGTCTTCATTCATGGTAATATAACCTTTTGCTCCCTGCTCCTTGGCATAAGCCATACTCTTTTCGGAGGAAGCCTTGGCGCCCTTCTTATCACCGAGTTCCTTTTGGGCAAGAGCCAATCTATAATAGGCCCAATAGGGTTTCCTTTCTTCTTTCTCATACTTTTGGCAAGCGGTTTCGAGATAATGCTTGGCCAATTTGTAATCCTTGCCGCTTTCCAGGTAATACCTACCCGCGCTATAATAGGCCGAACCACCGGGGTTCAGGGTTTTATCAATTGAAGTCACGACTTTCTCGTCCACCGGTGATTGAATGGTGAAATTGATCATCACGTTATCCCAGGCTAAAACAAAATCCGCCTGATCCATTTGATTGTTGCCCAAACTCATGGTGAGTGTTTCAACGGGGGTTCCGGTTTCCTTAGGGGACACCTTCAACCTGATCTCATCCTCATCGGCCTTATAATCCTCACCACCGGTTCCCCAATACGTCAGGTTCTTATGAAGGATAACCACCCAAAATTCCCTACCTGGAATTGTATAAAGGGCATACTTTCCACCCGGAATTTTTTGGTCATTGATGATTACCTCATCACTGAAAGAGATCTTGGTCGAAGCGTTTGCCCCGGTTCTCCACATTTCGTCATATGGCACAAGAGTTCCAAAGATCTCCCTGCCCTTTTTGCTCGGACGTGAATATTCGATGGTTACATCGGTCAACCCTACTTTACTCGTAAAAGTCGCCAGTGGGCTTGGCGCCGGCATTTCGATTTGGCAAAATCCTTGCACCGATATCAGTAGCAGTACAAGAAGAAATTGAAAAGTTTTGTTCATAATGGGGTTATTGTTTTAAATCAGTTGTTTCCTAAAGTTATGAAGCCGCAAAGCTACCATTAAAGCCTTTGATCAGCAAAGAATCCCTAAAGACCGTTTTCGGTCTGTCACGACCTTGACTTTATTGGTTTTGGTCTACATCGAAGTGGAGGTCAACCATAGAAAACGGTGGTCAAATCCTGATGAAGGTTAGATCTCCGGATGCACTAGAAATTCTGAGCGGGGTTGATTTTATAGGTATTCAGTATTGGGATCCCGACCCTGAAAATCGTTCAAAAAAAAAGCCGGCAGTGCCGGCTTTCAGTTACTTCGAAACTTGTTTTACAAGTGCTTCAAATCCTTTAGGATCATTCATTGCCATATCGGCGAGCACCTTTCTGTTGATGTCAATTCCGGCTTGGGAAAGAAGTCCCATGAACTTGGAATAGGAAAGGCCATGCTGCCTTGCTCCGGCATTGATCCTCTGGATCCATAGCTTTCTAAACTCTCTTTTCTTAACCCTTCTGTCCCTGTAGGAATATTGAAGAGCTCTTTCAACGGCATTCTTTGCTACCGTATAAACATTCTTACGTCTGCCAAAATATCCCTTGGCGGACTTCAAGACCTTCTTTCTTCTGGCCTTGGATGCTACTGAATTTACTGACCTTGGCATTTTGATTTAATTTTTGGCGGTTGGCGGCAAAATTGCACTTCGAGCCAACAACCCGGTTCAACTTAGTTTACTTCATACCCAGCATTAGCTTCACCTGATCCTCGTTGGTGGTGTGAACCAATGTCTTATGGGTAAGTTTTCTTTTCCTCTTCTTGCTTTTCTTGGTCAGGATATGGCTCTTAAAAGCATGCTTACGAGCAATCTTTCCGGTACCTGTCACCTTAAACCTTTTCTTAGCCGAGGATTTTGTCTTGACCTTAGGCATTTCTACTTTTTCTTTAAAACTTTCGGAGCAAGCAAAATATTCATTCTCTTCCCTTCCATTTTGGGTAATTGCTCCACCTTACCCACTTCCTCGAGTTCCTGGATGAATTTTAACAGCAGCAACTCTCCCCTCTCCTTAAAAACGATCGTTCTTCCGTAGAAGTGAACGTAAGCTTTCACCTTCGCTCCTTCCTCTAAAAATCTTCTGGCATGCTTAACCTTAAAATCAAAATCATGATCGTCGGTATTGGGTCCGAACCGGATCTCTTTCTGAACAATCTTATGCTGTTTTGATTTTAATTCCTTCTGCTTCTTCTTCTGGTCGAATTTGAATTTCGAATATTCCAGAATCTTGCAAACAGGAGGTTTAGCATTTGGAGAAATCTCTACGAGGTCTAGTCCCTGCTCCTTGGCCATCTCTATAGCCTTACTCGTTGGGTAAACTCCAACTTTAATATTCTCACCCACCAACCTGATTTCGTCAGCGAATATCTTTTCATTCACCCTGTAAGGCTCTTCCCGCCTAACGTACATGGGCCTTCTAGACCTCTGTTTGCCGATGTTTCCTCCTTTTTTGGTTAAAAAAAATCAGGCCGCAAATATCGTTATTTTATCTTTTGATCCGACAAGGCCCAAAAATTATTTTTTTGTTAACGACAGAGCTTTTTCCTGCTCCAAAAATTCCAGCAACTCAGCCCTGCCCATTCCACCAATATCACCCTTGGTATGTTGTCTGACGGCCACTGTATTTGCCTCTTTCTCCTTTTCACCGACGATCAACATGAATGGGATCTTGCCAACCTCTGCATCCCTGATCTTCCTTCCGATCTTTTCATCACGTTCATCCACGGATACCTCGTACTCTGCCAGTTCAAGTTCACTCTTCAAATCATCGCAATAATCATGGTACTTTTCAGAGATGGGCAGGATGATCAACTGCTCAGGAGCAAGCCAGAATGGGAAATTCCCACCGCAATTCTCAATGAGGAGTGCCACAAATCGCTCCATAGATCCAAAGGGAGCCCTGTGTATCATCACAGGTCTGTGTGGTTTATTATCCGACCCGATATATTCAAGTTCGAATCGGTTCGGAAGGTTATAATCAACCTGAATGGTTCCGAGTTGCCATTTTCTGTTCAACACATCCCTAACCATAAAATCAAGTTTCGGTCCGTAGAAAGCAGCTTCTCCTTCGACTACATTGTATTTCAACCCCTTTGCTTCGGCAGCATCAACAATTGACTGTTCGGCGATCTCCCAGTTCTCCGGTTCTCCGATGTACTTCTCAGGCGTGTTGGGGTCCCTTACGGAAACCTGAGCTTCAAAATCATCAAATCCCAAAGAATTAAAAACATACAGTACCAGGTCGATCACCTTCATGAATTCCTGATTCACCTGATCCGGCCTGCAAAAAAGGTGAGAATCATCCTGGGTGAATCCCCTGACCCTGGTGAGACCGTGGAGTTCGCCGTGCTGTTCGTAGCGATACACGGTTCCGAACTCGGCGAGCCTGAGCGGCAGGTCCTTATATGACCTTGGCCTACTCTTGTATATCTCACAATGGAACGGGCAGTTCATAGGTTTGAGCAAGAACTCCTCATTTTCGTTGGGCGTATGAATGGGCTGGAAAGAATCCTCACCGTATTTTTCATAATGTCCCGATGTCACAAACAGTTCTTTGCCGCCGATATGCGGTGTAGCCACCGGAACATACCCGGCTTCGATCTGAGCCTTTTTCAGGAATTGCTCAAGTTTCTCTCTGAGTCTGGCCCCCTTGGGAAGCCAAAGGGGAAGGCCCAGTCCAACCTTTTCGGAAAAGGCAAACAGCTCCAGTTCCTTACCAAGCTTTCGATGGTCGTTTTGCTTGGCCTTTTCAAGATTTTCAAGATACTCGGTGAGTTCCTTTTGCTTAGGGAAGGTAATGGCATAGACCCTCGTCAACTGCTTTCTTTTTTCATCGCCCCTCCAATAGGCTCCCGCTACGTTGAGGAGTTTTACCGCCTTGATCGGTGAAGTATTCGGAATATGAGGCCCCTTGCAGAGATCAGTGAAGTTCCCCTGATGATAGAAGGTAATATCACCATCCTGCAGATCCTGGATCAGTTCGAGCTTATACTCATCTCCTTTTTTGGTGAAATAGTCAAGGGCCTCCTTTTTGGAGACCGGAACCCGCTCGTATACGTTGGACTGCTTGGCCAACTCCAGCATTTTCTTTTCGATCTTTTGGAAATCCTGATCTGAGAACTGCTGATCACCAAGGTCAACATCATAATAAAACCCATTTTCGATAGGCGGTCCTATACCAAATTTTATGCCCGGAAACTCCGCTTCCAAAGCCTCTGCCATCAGGTGGGCCGAGGAGTGCCAAAATGCCATTTTACCTCCTTCATCTCTCCATGTCAAAATGGAAATATCCGCATCGTTTTCAATAGGGCGCGAGAGGTCCCATACATCTCCGTTCACCCGAACAGCCAGGGCCATTCTGGCCAGCCCGTCGCTGATCTCCTTGGCAATCTCCATTCCGGTTACCCCGGACTCCTTTTCCCTAACTGTCCCATCAGGGAGGGTTATTTTGATCATTTCTGCCATTTCCTATAGCGGATTTCCAAATTCAATTTTGTTCTTCACCCTGTCTCTTGCTTCAGCTATTTCAGCTCTTTCAGGATATTGAGCCACACCTTTCTCAAGTGCAGCCAATGCGTCCTCAAGCCTCTCCTGTTGCTCAAGTGAAAGGCCCAGATAGTAATAAGCGTTTCCGACATCTTCCTTGATCTCCAGAGCACGTGTCAGGTTCTCAATACAAAGCCCATAGTTTCCCAGATCAAAGTTGACAACACCAAGATTATAATGTCCCAGATAAAAACCGGAGTCAACAGAGGTAGACATGGCAAAAAAATATCTTGCCGTGTCAACATTGTCGAGTTCCAGATATGTCACCCCCATATTATAATGCAGAAATGGATTTCCGGCATCATAACTCAGGCCGGTATTCAGGTATTCCAGAGCCATATCATGCTGTCCCATTGAATTGTAGACACTGGCCATCACATTGAAGACATCCGTGTCATCGGGTACCTGCTCAATAGCGAGGTCCAGAAATTTCAAGGCCTTAATGGTATCTCCCAGTTCGAGGTACATCAGCCCTTTATAAAAGAAGGTACCAGCATTAAATGGGGATCTGTCTTCGGCAAGATTCAGGTAGTGGAAGGCGGCTCCATAATCCTGAATAATAAAGTATAGCTTGCCAAGAAAAGTATAGAACTCGGCGGTCTTCAGGTGCATATCTTCAGCCCTTTTTGCATCTTCAAAGGATTCGGCAATCCTGTTCAAACCTTTCAAAGCCTGGGCTCTTGTGAAGAAGAATTCCTCATTGGTACTATCCAGTTGTATGGCATAATTGATATCCTGATAGGCATTGCTAAAATCCTTCTGATTCAAATAGAGTTTGGCTCTACGATCGTAGTTTCGGGGATCATCGGGAGATGTCTCGATCTCTTCGGTCAGAGCGGAAATCCGTTCTTCAATATTCTCGGGAGATCCGAGAGGTGCAGTGCTTTCTGAATCATTCTTTTGCTTTTCACCACAGGAAATCGAAAATATGGCAAACACAAAAAGGTACAGACTTAGGGGTTTCAATCGGTTTTTCATTCAAAAAAATGGAAGCGCAAAACTAGTGATAAAATAGCCTTAATCGAGTATCAGAGGATGATTTGTGCGGAGAACTTAAATCCAAAAGGTTGTACAAGCGGTCCTTGCAAATAGTTGAGCCTATGGAAAGCATCTATCCTCACAACTTTAAAAATATTTTCAATACCGTAGCCAATCTCGATATAGGGAATTCCCGTTTCAAGCCCCTTAATAGGTTCAACAAATCTGCCATCCGGAGCCTGGCTTGGAATGAGGTCTATGTTCTCCTGGCTGAGTGAACCAAAAACAGTATTGAAATTGAAGAGCAGCCTCCACTTTGTTTCACGGATAATCGGAAGTCTGTGGATAATGTTACCATCAAAATGATGAGTGTAACGCAAGGTCACGTACTCATCACTGACAAATTCAGATCTCCCCATGAGGTTATATGCAGCCGAGGTATAAAAAATGGAATTGGAGTTACCCAGATGAACATTGAGCAAGGGGTATGGAATGGGATCGAATATCTTGCCAACATCAAGGATATATCTTGAATAGCCCAAAGCACCTGTCGGGATCTTCTGGGTGATGTTCAGGTTGATCTTATCATAATCAAAATCCCCTCCAAGTCCGCCTTCGATCCCACGGGTATAGGTCAGGGTCAAGATCGGCCATAATTTGGTTCCAAGACTAATCCTTCGATTGTCATTTTGAATGAATCGTTCTCCCTTGGTGAATCTCAATCCGGCCGTCACCTCCGTGCTGACAAAATTTGTTTTGATCACCTGATCATCTCCCTCCATCGCATAATAGGCAAAGCTGTAGCTCTCGTCAGGCTCGAAACTGAATTGTCGAATTCCAAAAATGCCGCTGAATCCTCTTCTGAACTCAGCATTCAGTTCGACGGCCACATTGTATCCATAATAAGCCCGGAATTGTTCAAACCACTTGGTAGAAGCCAAAAAGAGATAATTATTGGTAAGATTTTCTTCAACCACTCCCACCTGCTTCAACTCATATTGGTAGGAGAGCTTCAATTCTGTCCATCGTCGTCGGGAAAACAGGTAATCCACTTCCGCTCTGTATTTCCAGACTTCATCTCCAAATCCGTACGCACCGTATCCCGAGAGGGTCCACTTATCGCTGAATTTATAATTGGTCCTGAATCCGACCCTCACACGACTTCCCTCCACATTATTCCAGGCATATGTGAAGAGGTAGGGGCCAATATCGATCTTGCCAAATGATTGGTATCCATTCAGTATTATTCCCACGATCTCGACATAGGATTTGATCACAGGCAACCTATTGATGGTATCGATGAGGTCATAGACATAGACTTCGGTGGCAGTCAGGCTATCATGACGGTGCTCTGTCCAATATTGCTCATCCGAAATCGCATAATCCTCTTCAAGGACCATGAACTCCTCATAAAAGGAAGGCCTTTTGGGCTCATTGACCACAAAGTTCCTGTTGGAGGTATAAAACTTTGCGAGCAGGCCGGCCCAGTCATCATCGATATTTCCGATCTTCAACAAAACCCGATTTTTGCTGGGTAACCATGCGGATTCCGATGTCCTGGAGAGTTCCTGCTGAATATGCACCTCCTTGACATAATTCAAATTGGCCGAGCTGGTGATCTTGAGATCCGCCCTTTTCAGAGCCCAATCCTTTTGAGTGACCCAGATTGTACCGAAGAAGGCAAGCTCCTGCTCATGTTTCGGGTTTACTTCCAGCTTATAGACAAAATCTTCACCGATATAAAAGCTATCGGTCAGCAGGTATTGATAATACATTTTCCAACTGTTCGAAATGGGAGAAACGAACTCTTTTCCAAGTATGGACATCCAGTTTTCATAGAAATTGTATTCCTGAAAGGTCGAACCGATCAGCTGTGAAACCAGACTTTCGTCTTCCATACCGACTCCCTTGAACTTGGTTTTAATGATATTCTCACGTTTCCTTTCCGGATTGGCCTTATAGTAGACCTCGGAAATCGATTCGGAAATAAAAATGGGAAGAATGGGCTTTCCATCTTCTCCGGCAACCACCTTGAGGCTGTCATAGACTTCACCCAACTGTTGGAACAGTTTCCTTTTCCTCGCCTTCTCCGAGATGTTGTCCACATCGACTTCCACCTTGTTATAGCTTTCATATTGATAGGCCTCAAGATTGGTCTTGTCATTTTTATCCTTATTCATTTCAACATTCCGCATGATCCGCCAGGCGGGATTCTCTCCGGGCGAAATCACCACTTCCTTGAGGTTGACGGACTTGGGTTTGAGTTGAAAATCCACAACTTGCCTGCTGACATTCTGAAGACCTTTTACCTTGGAATGATACCCGACATAGGAAGCGACAAGGCTGTCGAAGGGCGATCTGAAACTGATCCTGTAGTTTCCTTCAAAATCGGTAGTCGAGCCGATATTGGTGCCCTGGAAATAGATATTTGCAAAAGGGATCCCCTCCCCTGTTTCCTGATCCGTGACTTTCCCTGTGACCTGGTATTGAGCATTAGCGCCTCCCCAAAAACCCAGGAAAAAAAGGAACAACAGAAGCCGATATGATCTAGCTAAACCCAAACGACGGATGATAAAAAGAATAACCAATAAGGGGCAAAAATATTATGGGAGCCCAGCCTTGTAAAATATATCTTAATCTTGCGTAAAATTGACTTTAATTCAACAAAGCCCAAATGAAAGTTCTCCTTTTGAGTAATTCCTCTCTGCCGGGGCAGGCATACCTGGAATTCGCCAAAAAACCCATTAACGATTTTCTTTCCGGATCAAGGAAGATCGCCTTTATTCCATTTGCTGCTGTAACCTTTTCATTTGAGGAATATCACCAAAAGGTAGTGGAAGCCATGGGAAATCAGGGTTATGAAATCGAATCCGTTCATGCCACAAAAGATCCGGCTAAAACGATCGAGGAATGTGATGGGATCATGGTTGGCGGAGGCAATACTTTTGCTCTGCTAAAAAGAATAAGAGAATTCGGGCTGTTTGATATTATTCTGGACAAGGTGCAAAATGGTGCTCCTTATGTCGGGTGGAGCGCCGGATCCAATTTGGCAGGACCAACGATTTGCACGACCAACGACATGCCCATCGTTAATCCGGGCACTTTTGATGCCTTTGGTTTCGTTCCTTTTCAAATCAACCCTCATTACATCGAGGCAAACCCCGAAGGGCACATGGGAGAAACAAGAGATCAGCGTCTGGAAGAGTTTATTGAAATGAACCAGGGAACTTTTGTAGTCGCAATTCCTGAGGGAACCTACCTGACTCTGAGTGGTGATGAAATGAGATACCAGGGCGCAAAATCCGGTCGGCTATTCAAATACGGACGCCAAACGGAGCGCTTTGATTCCAGTGTTGATCTTTCTTTTCTATTCAATTAGATCATGAATTTCCTTACCCTGAATCCTGACCAACTCATTGTCATCGGGGTATTGATCCTCCTGGTCATCTTTCTGTATCGGGATATCCTTAACCCGACCCTTTCCTTTTTCCTGGCGATCGTGGTCTTGATGGTGTCCAACATATTGACACCTGAAGAGATCCTGATCGGATTTTCAAATCAACAGATCGCGGTGATACTGCTTTTGATCCTGTTGGGCTATGCCTTTGAAAAATCAGGCCTGATCAATGCCTTGTTCAATACTGTTTTCTCAAAAGTTAAAAGTCAAAATGGCTTCATAGGAAGAATGGGGCTGATCGTGGGTTCTTTTTCGGCCTTTCTAAACAACACTCCACTTGTGGCGATGATGATGCCCTATGCAGTCACCTGGAGTGAAAAAAATGGAACTTCTCCGTCAAAGCTATTGATCCCGCTTTCCTACTCGGCGATCTTCGGAGGATGCGTAACCCTGATCGGAACATCGACGAACCTCGTGGTCAATGGCCTTTGGCAGGACCAGGGAATATTTCCAGGCTCACCATCGCTGAACATTTTTGATTTCTTCATTGCCGGATTCCCGCTGATGATCATCGGCTGGTTTTACCTGACTTTCTTCTCGAACAGCTTGTTGCCTGACAGAAAGGACGCCATGCAAATGTTCGATGACCACTTTCGGGAATACATCACTGAGGCGATCGTCAAATCGAATTCCCCTCTCATCGGAAAGACCATCGAAGGCGCTGAGCTCAGGAACCTGAACGACATTTACCTGGTGGAGATCATTAGGAGATCCGGAAATGTAAGCCCGGTATCTCCGGAAGAGGTGATCCAGGAAGGGGACAAAATGATCTTCGCCGGAAAGACCTCGGGGATCACCGAACTGATACAGGGCCATCAAGGCCTTTCCCTGCCCGAGAAGGCATCCCTGGATCTTATGAGAGATATTGAGATCAAGGAGATCGTAGTCTCCTCCAACTCCGAGATCATTAATAAAACGGTTAAGGAGAGCGATTTCAGAATGAAATTCAATGCCGCCATAGTCGCCATCCATCGAAACGGCGAAAAACTCAAGGGAAAGATCGGTGATCAGATTCTGAGACCTGGGGATGTCTTGTTGATCCTGACAGGTTCAGGTTTTGAAAAAAGAGCAAGGACTTCAAATGATTTTTACCTGATCTCTCAGTCCAGAGAAGTACACCGGTTTACCCCATTACAAAATTGGATACTGATCCTGGGAAGCGCTGCCATGATCATCCTCTCTGCAACGGGTTTGGTTCCTCTATTTACTTCTCTTCTGATATTGATCCCTATGCTGGTATTCTCAGGTATTTTGAACCTTTATGAGATCAAAATAAAGCTGGATCTGAACCTGGCACTCCTCATCGCATTTGCCCTGGCACTTGGCACGGCCATGACCAAGACAGGCACCTCGGATCTTTTCGCCTCCCAGATCCTTGGTCTTTTCAAACATGAAAATCTCTTCGTTCTTTTCCTGGTGATCTTCTTCGTAACCAACCTGCTCTCCTCTTTTCTGACGAACATGACAGGGGTAGCCATAGTATTCCCCATTGCCCTTTCGATCGCCCATTCTCTAGAAGTCGACCCAATCCCATTTGTTCTCTTGGTCGCCTTTGGCGCTGCGGCAAATTTTCTGACTCCCATCGGATATCAGACCAATCTAATGGTCTATGGACCAGGTGGTTATCGATTTAAGGACTACTTTAAAGTTGGTCTTCCAATCACCATTCTTTACATGCTGGGAGCCAGTTTCATTCTTTCTCAGCTCTATTATTAAGGGATAAACGCCCTCCCTTGTAAGAAAAAGTAGATTTATTTATTAATTTCGAATTCGTAAAATTCAAAAACCTTATGAATAAATCTTACTTAACTCAATCTACAAAGGAAAAACGCGCAATCAATTCGACCTTTTTTGCGAGTATGTTTATCCTGACAATTGCACTTTTATTGAGCGGTTGGAACAATGCGGCACTGGCCGGAGGAGGGGAAGACTGCTCCTCAGCGACCGTGATACCATCCCTTCCATATACGGATGTTGACTCAAACATGACTGCACTTGACGATTATCATTATATCTGCGGATTTGGAGCAACCGGTGGTCGTGATCTGGTTTACCAATTCACCCCAACTTCAAATTATGTAGCAGACTTCAATACATGTACCGGGATTACCGATTTTGACACCAAAATCTATATCTATGAAGGTTCGTGTACGGGCACACCAGTTGCCTGTAATGAAGATGCATGTGCGAACCCTCCGTTTTTTTCGCAAGCATATGTTTCCCAGGTTAATGGAGTCAATCTTCAAGCCGGGAACACCTATTATATTGTTATTGACGCTTATTCCGGCACTGATATGGGAAGTTATACGCTAAACATCACCGGAGTTGCGATCACCTGCGCGGACCCTTCAAATTTGGTAACCACTGCTACCACTCAAACAACGGCCGATATAGCCTGGGTTTCTAATGCCGGTGGATCTACCTATCAGGTAGAATACGGTGGCCTCGGTTTTTCTGTAGGAACAGGTACACGTGTAACTGCTCTTGATACTTCGACCACCCTGACTTCTCTTACTCCAGCAACTATTTATGACTGGTATGTAAGAGAGATCTGCGGTCCTGGTGACACCAGCGGATGGGTAGGTGCGAATACATTCGCTACGGCCTGTCCTCCTTCCGTTGCACCATGGACAGATGGATTTGAGAACTCAGCCACCTATGCCTGTTGGGAGGTGCAATATGTTGTTAACACTCAGGACTGGTCAATTGGAACCGGATCTACGGGAGGTTCTATCACTACAGCGGCTGACGGAAGCCTCAACGCTGTTTTCACCTCATCATTTGCCGGTGGTGTAAGTCGGTTGATCACGCCTACCCTGGACCTTTCCGGGCTCACAACTCCGGAATTAACCTTCAATTATGGACAGGAAGACTGGTCCGGGGATCAAAACTGGTTGGCGATTTATTATCAGACTACACCAGCCGGAGCTTGGACCTTACTTTGGTCGGACAGTACCAACCAGCCCGCCTGGACTGAAGCAACTGCGACTCTTCCAAACAAGTCCGCTACTTATAGAATTGCCTTCGAAGGAACTGACAACTATGGGCGCGGAAATGTGATCGACTCGGTAAGAGTTCTTGAAGCTCCTCTTTGTCCTATCCCTTCTTCACTGACAGCAGGAAATATTACCTCTTCGGGAGCCAATCTTGGATGGACAGAAAATGGCACTTCCATGAGCTGGGAAATCAGCTATGGACCTGTAGGATTCACCGCAGGTATGGGAACTGAAATGGTTGTGAGCAGCAATCCGTATTCTGCCACCGGGCTGATGGCTGAAACCTGTTATGATTGGTATGTAAGGGCAATCTGTGGAGCGGGTGACACCAGTTCATGGTCTCCTGTTTCGACATTCTGTACTCCATGTAATCCTTTCACCGCACCATACTATGAAGGATTCGATACGGTTTCTGGCCCTGACCTTCCGTCATGCTGGAGCAAAATAGAATCTTATAACAACCAGATCGCAGTGACTTCGACTCATGATGATGGAGTTCCAGCACCAAGTCCAAACAACATGGTTGAGATAAATGATAACAATCCGGCCTTGTTGATCTCTCCTTCATTTTCGGACATCAATACCTGGGATAAGCAGGTGAGAGTTCAGATCTCTGTCGAAGACGGTTCTGCAGGTACGGACACATTATACTTTGGTGTTATGAGCGATCCACAGGACATCAGCACTTTTGTGATCTTGGATACCCTCCCTCCGGCGCCTACGAATGCGTTTACAGAGCATATCTTCCTCCTGGATAACAGTGCTGCAATAGGATCAGCCACCTATATCGTATTCAATCACAGAGAGAATCCTGCCAGTGGGTTCGAAATGTACATTGATGATTTCAATTACGAAGTTGCACCAACTTGTCCAGCCCCTACAGACTTGGATGAGAGTTCCGTCACCCAAACAGACGCCACATTAAACTGGGTAGAAAATGGTACCGCCATGAGCTGGGAGATTAGCTACGGCGCACCAGGATTTACACCAGGTTCAGCAAATCAGGTCTTTGCAAGCTCAAATCCCTTTGTATTGGGAAGTCTTAATCCTGCAACAGCTTATGAATGGTATGTGAGATCGATTTGTGGCCCCGGGGATACAAGCTCATGGTCCTCTGCTCCCGGACTGTTCGGAACACTTTGTCCTCCTTTCTCCCTTCCGTATGAGGATGGGTTTGAGGATATCAATACCATTGGGTGCTGGTCTGTTGAGTATGTAGCTGATACAGCTGATTGGTCTATCGCTATAGGCTCAACGGGAGGCTCTATAACCTCAGCCGCTGAAGGAAACGTGAATGCCAGGTTCACCTCAAGTGATGTACCGAATGAGGTCACCAAGTTGATCACCCCTGAGATTGATCTCAGTGGGGTTTCCAGCCCGACTATAACATTCTGGTATGGCCAGGAGGTTTGGTTCGGAGATCAAAACTGGTTAGCGGTATACTACAGAATATCCCCTTCCGATCCTTGGGTTTGGGTATGGTCAGATAGCACCAACGTTCCCGCTTGGATGGACACCACTATTGCTATTCCTGTCACTTCTCCTAATCTTCAGATCGCATTCGAAGGAACCGACAATTGGGGACGTGGAAATGTGGTTGACAGTGTAGCCGTTGATGGAATGGCTCTGCCAGGTCCTGTTGCGGACTTCACTTTTGTTGAAACTGGCCTGACTGTAGATTTCACAGATGCCTCGACCAATAGCCCGAGCTCCTGGGCCTGGGATTTTGGAGATGGCACCGGAACCAGCGCAATGCAAGATCCGAGTTACACCTATGGTTCCGATGGTACCTACGATGTAACACTCGTTGTGTCAAATGGCGCAGGTTCGGATTCGATCACCAAGCAGGTGACTGTGATGGGCGTAGGACTGAACAATGCCTTGAACCAAAATGTGAAGGTTTATCCTAATCCAACGGAGAACACCTTCAATGTTCAGGTATTGAACGACCGGGTTCTTGGTTACAGCATTCTGAATATGCTTGGTAAAGAAGTACTGGGCTCTGACAGGGTTATTCAAGGAAACGATGTTATCGATGTTTCCGGTATAGCTCCTGGCACCTATTTGCTCAAACTCAATTTTGAAGAAGGCTCATCTGTACGGAGAATCTCGATTCAACGATAGACTAGCTTATTTCCAATAAATCATAGAGCCACCCTTCGGGGTGGCTTTTTTTGTTTTTATGGAAATCCATCCTCACATGAGATGAAAGATTCGAAGTAAAAACAGAGCTTGAGATCAGAAGGCTCTCCTTCCCTAAATGCTTCGTGAATATTTTATTGAAAATTGAAAATTCGCTAAAAACATTCCCCATGATGCTGTCTGAGGCACCCTAATCGGGAATAAGCTCTTGGAAATTCTCATGACACATTTTTAAGGGCTTCATAAAAATGAAGGGAATCAAGATGTTCTTTTTCAAACGAAAATCAATAAAAAGCCAGATTTCCAGATTCTAGTTTTGCATGAAAATATTACTAGATGAAAAAGATTCTTTGGCTAGTTGCCGTTTCAGTCATCCTCCTTTCCAATTCTGCAAAAGCTCAATCGTATTGTATTCCTCAATATCCAAATACCTTTTTTGAGCATATTGTCAATGTAAACTTTGGCACGATCAATAACTCAACCTTCAGTCAGGGTTATACCGATTACTCCTTTCTGACCAACACGGTTGATCCCGGTTCTTCAGTGCCCATAGTTGTCACCGGGAACGCTTGGAACACCTTCTTTTATTACGTAGCCGTGTGGATCGATTGGAATGATAACGGTAATTTCAATGACCCCGGAGAGTACTACCTGCTTGGGAACAATCAATCTCAGGCAGGAAACTATCCAATCCCCGGGACCATCACGGTTCCGAACAATGCCAAAGCCGGAACCACGAGAATGAGAGTGGTACTTATGAGCGGACAGGCACCGACCGATCCCTGTGTGCCTATGACAATCGTTGGAGAAATAGAAGATTACGGCGTCATTATCACCGAAAAGGGCATGAATGATATTGGGATTGTTTCTCTGGATTCACTTTCGGAAAACTGCCCCGGAAACATTGATGTATATGCCACGATCAGAAATTTTGGCCAAAATCAGGTTACTTCTGCAAACGTTAATTGGACTGTGAATGGTATTACCCAAACGCCGTTCAATTTTTCCGGCACATTGGATACAGCCGGAGGATCCGGAAGCACCGATGCTCATGTGAATCTGGGCTCACTTAATCTGGTACAGGGCAATAACTATGACATCAAAGCCTGGACCTCTAATCCAAATGGTGTTGCTGACACCCTGAATGATAACGACACTATTGTTGACCAAACTGCAGCAGCGATGTCAGGTTCCTTTACCATTGGAGGAGTCGGAGCAGACTTCTCGGATCTGGCCAGTGCCGCTAATGCGTTAAATACTTATGGCCTATGCGGTCCTGCGAATTTTACCATCAATCCGGGTACCTATTCCGGAGCAGTAGAACTCTCAGATATCGAAGGAGCTTCTCAAGCCAATCAGATCATCATAGACGGGCTTGATGCTTCATCGGTTAAACTGACACATGACGGCACAACCCAATCCTCAACCATACTCTTTTCCGGGGCGGACTGGGTGACATTGAGAAATGTGACGATCGAAATCACCAAAACCCAGACAGGAGCTCAAGGAATCAGGCTTTTCAATGCTTCTGACCATAACTCTGTTATCGATTGTATCATCAAAATGCCCAGCGTTTCCGGAAACTGGTGCGTTGGCATTGCTTCATCCACTCTGGATGATAATCCCGGAGCCCAGGGAGACAATGCAGATTATTTTACCGTTGAGGGATGTACGATTTCAGGTGGCACCGAAGGACTTCACCTAAACGGGCTATTCTCCGATCGGGGTCGTCAAAATATCGTGCGAAACAATGTGATCCATTCCATTAGAGATTTTGGGATCACAATGGATGAAATGGACTCAAGTGTGATCCAGGGAAACCATATTTCCGGTATCGCAAATGTGGCTGGCGACGGGATCAGCTTCAGAGGCATGCAAAGATTTGTGCTTGATGGCAATTATGTGCAGGCCCCGGATTACGGAATGGATATCAACAGACCGAATATGGATTCCGCAGGCTCAGCGATCATCTCCAATAACATGATCATCGCAGATAACGATGACGGGATCAGGGTCTATCAAGGTACAAATGTGCAGTTCTATCACAATACCATACAGGGTAAGAGAGGAATGTACTTTTATGGAACTCAAAGCCAGATAGACCTCAGGAATAATATCCTGTACTCGCCTACCGGTTATGCCATTGAGGCCGCACTTCCTGACTCCTTCAGCCATGTGGATAACAATGTCTATTACACCACCTCTCCTTCCCAATTCGTTTTATTTGGAATCACCTATCCTGATCTCGCTCAATGGCAGGCAGCACAACCGGCTTTTAATGCCTCATCTAAACAAGGAGATCCCGGGTTTTTCAGTTCGACTTACCTAAAACCTACAAATTCCTTGGCCAACAACATCGGTGCAGCCCTGGGTGTTACTGAAGACCTGGAAGGAAATACCAGAAATGCCAGTACTCCGGATGCAGGGGCGATTGAATATGAGATCTATTCCAATGATGTAGGAGTTGTATCCATCGATTCTCCATTCGCTTTCTGCCCGGGAACAGAGAACATCGTGGCTACGATAAGTAACTTCGGAAGCTCTGTTGTGGACTCTTTAAGGGTGAATTGGGCGATCAATGGGGTCCAGCAGCCAACTTTTTTCTTTTTGCAGCCTCTGGACACATTTGGCGGAGCGGGAAGTCAAACCGCACAGGTGACTCTGGGTTCTTTCAATTTCCTCCTTGGAGCCAACTATGACATTGATGTTTGGACCTCTCATCCAAACGGAATAGCGGACCCGAACACGGCCAATGACAGTATGAGTGTATTGACCAAAACATCCCTGATCGGAACATTGACTATCGGTGGTCCGGGGGCGGATTATGCCAACATCACCGATGCGGTCGATGATGTGCTTTTCGCTGGGATTTGCGGGCCTACCGTTTTTCAGATCAACCCCGGCACCTATCTCGAACCGATCCAACTCACAGAAATAAACGGAGCCTCCAATGTGAACACACTTACATTTGATGGCTTATCATCTGATTCGGTGACCATCGTTTCAGACGGATCCTCTCAGAACTCGGTTGTTCATCTTAATGGAGCAGATTGGATCAGGTTCAAGAATATCACTTTTGAGAATATGGCCGCCATCGACACCAAATGGGGAATCATTTTCACCAATAGTGCCGATCATAACGTCATTGATTCATGTAAGGTAATCCTACCCGTAACGAGCTTTTCCAGTTCGGCAGCAGTGGTTTCATCCGCCAGCATCACCAGTGCATCTGGTTCGGGAGATAATGCGAATCACAACACTGTTAAAAACAGCTACATCAGCGGAGGATACTATGCGGTCAGGTTTTATGGCGGAGGAACGTCCAATAGAAACGACGGCAACAAAGTCCTGAACAACGTAATAGAAAACGGTTGGTATTATGGTGTTTATATGTGGTCGCAAGATTCAGCCAAGGTCAATGGGAACCATATTTCCAACCTTGCACATGCCGCAGCCTATGGTATAAGTCTCAGGGATCTCAACGGCTTTGAGGTCAACGAAAACTATGTGCATGGAAACAAATATGGAATTCAATTCACGGATGCCAACTTTGATTTTCCAATTGGCACTTCCCAGATCATCAACAACATGGTGGTTTGTCCCGGTGGAGATGGAATTTACATTGCCGATGGTACCGACATTCAGATTTACCATAACTCGGTTCTTGGAGAGCCTGGTCTCTATATGCAAGGTACGCTTACCGGTATCAGCGTGGTCAACAATGTGTTGACTTCAAATTTTGACTACGCTTTTGAAACTACGATCTCAAGTATTCACCCCATGCTAGATCACAATGTTTATCATGTATTTAGCGGGTGGTTCTTTATAAAACACGGAAATCAATATACCGATCTGGCCAGTTGGCAAGCGGCCTTCCCGCAGTACAACCAGAAATCCCAGTCGGGTGATCCGAAATTTTACTCCCCTACCGACCTTCACCTTCTTGGTACGATCGCCAATGATTCAGCCATCGCCCTGGGAGTTCAGGTTGATATTGATGGAGATACAAGAAGCGCCACAACTCCTGATATAGGAGCGGATGAGTATACGCCCGCAAGTTTTGATATGGCCTATGCAGAGCTTATCGCTCCGGCCCAGGATGAGACTTGCCCTTCCGGTCCGACCGATGTGATCGTGGCTGCCGTTAATACAGGACTTAGTGCTGCTGACTTCGCCTTGAATTCCATGCTTGTCGAAGTCTATATCACAGGCCCAAATCCCGACACCATTTCAACCACAATCTCAGATAATTCCCTGAACGGAGGACTTCCTCTTGGCTCAGGCGATACGGTCAACATCACGGTAGGCCAGGTGCAGGTTGATGCTTTTGGAGAGTACGGTTTTAATACCGTCATCAGCTATGCCGCTGACCAGCAACCCATAAATGATGATGGCGCCGAGAGCATGTTCCTTGGGATGATCACTTCTTTCCCATGGACCGAGGATTTTGAGAGCTTTGATGTTGCACAGGATGGTACGGGGATGAAAAACGGATGGTTCAACGCCTTCCCCACCGTTCCTACCACCTCGGATTATCGCTGGAATGCGCATTCGGGCAATACACCAACTTCCAGTACCGGCCCGGACGCCACCATTACAATGGGCAAATACGTTTATTCCGAAGCATCAAGCCAGGGAGCATTTGCTCAGTTGATCTCTCCCTGTCTTCAACTCGATAGCGTACAGGCGGCCAAATTGAGCTTTGACTATCACATGTACGGTTTCAGCGTGAATGCATTGGAAATTGATGTGTATAGCTCATCGGTATGGCATAACAATATTTTCAGCCTGAATGGAAGCCAGCAAGCCAACGAGACGGATTCTTTCGAAACGGAAACTCTGAACCTTTCGGGATACTCCGGAATTTCAAGGGTTAGGCTTACGGCAAAAAGAGGAAACGGGCAATTGGCTGACATGGCTGTCGACAACGTTTCTGTTTTTGAGCCAGTTGCGACAGATATCGAGGTAGTTGGAGTTGAAGTCGCCGGCCCAAGAAGCTGTTTGAATGGTTTTCAGGATGTCAGTGTGATGGTGTACAATGCGGGATCACAAAGCATAGATTTCAGCGCCAATAATACTTTGATTACGGTGGATATTTCCGGAGCAGGTATGGGAGTACTGGACACATTGCTGACAACCAATGCTGTAAATGGCGGGCTTCCCCTTGCGCCTGGTGATACTTTGGATTTTGTCATTGGAGACTGGGATTTCAACCAAAATGGCATCTATGAATTTGACCTCTTCGCAGAACTGAACGGAGATCTGAATGATCTGAACGATTCCATATTCGGTTTCGAAGTGCTTGCCGAGCAATTGCAAAACACCTTCCCGTCATTTGAAGATTTCGAAACATTCTCAAATAACCCCAACGGCACCGGACTTCAAAATGGATGGACCAACTTCCCCAACGGAAACGGAGCCGACTACCTATGGATAGGGAATAATGGTGCAACGGTTTCGGGCAGCTCAGGTCCAAACGTAGACCATACTTTGGGAACCGCTGCAGGCACGTTTATGTATACCCCTTCAATAGGAGGTTCACAGGGAGATATAGCCGTATTGAATTCTCCTTGTTTTGATGTTACCAATATTGCAAATCCATCAGTGGTCTTCTACTATCATATGTATGGTAGTGGAATGGGAACATTGTTCGTTGATGCTTTTGACGGCACTAACTGGATTTTGAATTTGGACAGTATCTGGGGGCAACAGCAAACAGGTTCGAATGAGCCCTGGTTGAGGAGAAACACGGACCTTACTTCTGCAAAGACCTCGAACACCATGAGGTATAGGTTCAGGGCAAGAAGAGGCGCCAATTTCCGAAGTGATATGGCCGTCGATGATGCCCAGTTTCGCCAGATTCCTGACAATGATCTGGAAAGCAATTCGGTTACTATCCCGAATAGCGGATGTAATCTGTCAGCAAATGATTCGATCTATGTTGAGGTAAGCAATTACGGTCTTCTGAGTGCCAACAACTTTGACATTGAATACAGGGTATCGGCTACATCCCCCTGGATAGTGGGTCTGACTGTGACTACGCCTTTGGCATCAGGAGCAACTCAAGCGTATAAAATAAACGGGGTTGACCTTTCACAGGCACAATTGTACTGTATTGAGGCCAAGGTAGTTTACACTGCTGATGCGGACACCACCAACAATACTTCTCCGGCTTCTTGCATATTTGGACTGCAAAAACCCGATATCACGGCCACGCAAGATGACGAAGTATGCGACTTCGGTGCGATGACCCTTGCCGTAACCCACAGCGGTGATTCAGCTGATTGGTACAGCGATCCCGCATTGACCAATTTCCTTTTCACCGGTGATTCCTATCAGACTCCTGCCCTGAGTTCCACAACTACCTACTATGTAAGGTCCAGGAACAATAACGGGTGTTCGAGTATTGCTTCGCCAGTGGTAGCAGAGGTAAGTACGATTGATCACGTTGATTTTACACATAACATCGTTGGAGGTGGAACAGTGGATTTCACATCATCTCTTTCCACGAATTTTGATAGCATTTTCTGGGATTTTGGTGATCAGGCAACGAGCAACCAATTGAACCCAAGCCATACCTATACCCTGTCAGGTATCTATGTGGTGCTTCACCAGGGATTCAATGGATCATGTGAAGATGACACATCGAAGGCGATATTGGTAGCTGTTGGTCTTGAGGAAAATCCCTGGAGTGCTGAGATCAATGTCTTCCCGAATCCAAACGACGGAAAATTCGAGCTGGACATTCCAAATGCAAATGGCACGGTCCTGATCGAAATTCTGGATTCCAAGGGTGTAAGGGTTCACCAAAGGGAAATTGAAACCGATCGGGGGATTCATCCGGAATTTAACCTGAAAGGTCTTCCATCCGGCAATTACCTCATAAAAATCACAAACGGGGAAAAAGTATCTATTAAAAGACTGACAATCAATTAGATATTTTTCGGGAAATATTTCAAGCCCTGTCGGATATACTCTGGCAGGGCTTTCTTTTTGATGTAAGGTTTTTCCGATTTTCAATTCAATTCAATTATTCTCTAATTTTGGGGTTTGAGAAAACCCGTTTTCAATGAAGAATATCTATAAGACCTTTCGTCTCCCAATCCTGATCTATTTATTAACCGCATTTATCAACCCAAGTTTTGGTCAGACCTATTGCCCTTCAACCTGGAGTAACCTGAGTGATGATTGGATCAGTAATGTGACCTTTGGTTCGATCAATAATAGCTCTGGAAGCACAAGCTATACCGATTATACCGCTACCCAGTCTACAATTGTAACAGCAGGGGTAACATACCCTATCAGTGTTACCGTCGACATCGCCAATGGCACCTGGTTGCAACATGCTGCTGTTTGGATCGACTGGAATCAGGATTTCGTATTTGATGCTACTGAATTCACCTATCTTGGTGATAATCAGAGTACTGCGCCATCTTTTACCATCAATAATAATGTGACTGTACCGGTCACTGCACTTCCAGGTTCAACAAGAATGCGTGTCATTGAAAGATATGACATACCGTTGATAGGTACTGATGCTTGCGCCTCGGGTATCTATGGAGAAACCGAAGATTACACCGTGATTGTAGCGAGCTCAGGGCCGAATGATGCTGGAGTGGTTTCAATTGACTCCCCCTATGCCGTCTGTCCGGGTAATCTACCCGTGGTGGCGACCGTCAAAAACTATGGCTCAAACCAGATCACAACAGTGAATGTGAATTGGATGGTCAATGGAGCTCTTCAAACACCATATGCATACTCAGGCCTGATCGATACTTTGGGTGGATCACCCAATGAGGTTCAAATGGCTATTGGCACGTTCAATTTTCTTTCTAACACCACCTATACCATAGAAGCATGGACCAGCAGTCCCAATGGAGCAACTGATTCTACAGCCATCAACGACTCCTCATCATGGACTTTTTCAGACATCATTTTGCCACCAAACAATCTCGTTGCCAGCAATGTAACCAGTTCCGCTGCTGATCTGGGATGGACCGAGGCTGGAAATGCCATGCAATGGGAAATTGAGTACGGGCTTCAAGGATTTGCCCAGGGTTCGGGGAATACCATGGTCTCAAACAGCAATCCTGCCAATGTATCCGGTTTAAACCCGAATTCATGGTATGAGTATTATGTGAGATCGATATGTGGGCCCGGGGATACTTCGGTTTGGTCCACAGCAGGGATTTTCCTCACAGCATGTGTGATGGAAGTCGCTCCGTATTTTGAATCATTTGACGGACCAACCTGGGGATCAGGAACCATTTTTTCCAACACCGATGATACCCTTGATCAATGTTGGGACAGAAGTGGCACGGTGAATGACTACAGTTTCAGAGTATCTACAACAAACAACCTGATCAATCACTCAACAGGTACTGCGCCGGATGCTGATTATTCAGGGTCGGGTAATTTTGTTTATGCCGAAGCCTCTTTGGGTGTTACAGGCGACACCGCATTTCTTGAATCTCCATGGATTGATCTTGCCGGAACTACAGCTCCGGTGCTTTCATTTTGGACGCATCTTTACGGAGTAGACATTGGAGCAGTTGGAGCCCAAATGACCAATGACGGAGTTGTTTGGTCAACGGTTTGGTCCAACTTTGGATCTGTTCAGACCAGTTCAAATGACCCATGGACCGAACGCGTCATTCCTGTAAGTCAATATTCAGGGGATACTGTGAAGTTCAGGTTCTATGCAATAAGTCTTGGTTGTTGCTCGGGTGATCCATCTTTTGATCAGATCAGATTAAGGCAACCTCCCCCGATCGATCTAGCCGTACTCGAGTTGGATTCACCAAATTCAGACTGTGGTGCGGGAATAGAAAATGTTACGATGACCATTGCCAACCTCGGTGCCGACACGGTTTTTTCCGGAACCGCGATCAGCATGGAGTACAATATCAACGGAGGCAGCAATATCGTGGAAGTCTATAATCCAGCCATTGATATTCTGCCCGGAGATACGTTTATGTATACGTTTACGACAATGGCTGACCTGACCACGCCCAATACTTATGATTTCATCGCCAGGGCTATCCTTTCGGGAGATGGAGATCCATTGAATGATACGATTTTCAAGCGTGTTTTGAGTATTCCTGTTATAAACACCTTCCCCTATAGCGAGGGCTTTGAAATGGGTAATGGAGGTTGGACAGCAGGTGGAGATCTCAACACCTGGGCTCTTGGGACACCAAATAAGGCTGTTATTAACTCGGCTGCGACCGGAACACAGGCCTGGGTGACTGGAGGCCTGGGACCTGGCCCCTACAACAATGCTGAAGCTTCATTTGTTGTTGGACCTTGTTTTGATTTTACGAATATCGTGAGGCCGGAGTTTGACCTGAACATTTGGTGGGATTCTGAGAACACCTATGATGGAGCCCAGCTACAAGCCTCAACGGATGGAGGCATGACATGGAATAGGATTGGTTCTTTTGGTAATCCGAACAATTGGTATAACTATACTCCCATAACTGGACTTACGAATGCAGGGCATACTGGAGATGGCTGGACCGGCGGTGCAGGTGGTGGCTCAAATGGTTGGATAACCGCTTCGAGTATAGACCAAAACCTCGGTGGTGAAAGCGACGTGTTCATTCGAGTATTCTTTGGTTCAGATATTTCGGTGAATACTGGCTATGATGGAGTCGCATTTGATGATTTTGGGATTGTAGAAGATGCCCTGGCCGACGACATGCAGCTTGATTCCATACAACAAATACAGTCGAGCTGCGGATTGAGTGCTACAACTCCAATCAGGATCGTCCTCAGGAATTACGGCCTCAATACCCAGACGAACATTCCGGTAACCTATTATATAGGAGGAGTTGCTCAGTCAACAGAAATCGTTCCAGGGCCACTGGGAGGTGGACAGGTGACCTTGTATACCTTCATCCAGACTGCAGACCTTTCTGCTCCGGGTAATTACCTCATCACAGCTTCGGTTGATCTGGTAAATGACATGGATTCAACCAACGATACATACGGACCTATGGCCGTTACCAGTTATCAGGTTCCGATGATCACTTCCTTCCAGGGATCTGAGCAATGTGTCCCAGGAGCAACCTCCATCTCAGCTACTTCGGATATAGGAGTGGTAAGATGGTATGATGCTGCAAGCGGCGGAACATTGTTGAACACCGGAAATACTTTAAGCATTCCAAACCTTACGTCAACAGTTGTCTATTATGCGGAACCTTTTAATAACTCCACTATACCATGTGTAGGTCCGAGACAAGCCGTGGTAGCAGAGTTGAGTTCCGTTCCACAGGTCGATTTTGTGAGCCAACAGATCTCCAGTCTTACAATTCAATTCACCTCCACTTTGAGCAACAACGTGGATTCTGTTTGGTGGGATTATGGTGATTTTGGAGCCGGGTCCGATGATCCAAACCCAACACATACATATTCGACCCCGGGAACAAAGGTGGTAACCCTTAATGCCTTCGATGGATCATGTGATACAAGTATTCAGAAGGCGATATTTGTCCTTGGCGTTGAAAATGGACTTGCCAATCATGTCGATATTTACCCCAACCCGACCAGTGGAGAATTCCAGTTTACCGCTGAAGGATTGGGTGAAAGCCTGAAGATCCAGATCGTAGATCAGAAAGGAAATGTGGTCTTGGATGAAAACTGGGAAGGAGACGGAACCTACCGGCGAATGGTCACCTTGCCGAAGGGACTGGCTGCCGGCATTTACTTCCTGAGAGTGATAGACGGAGATCGAGTCGGAAGAATTAAGATCGTGAAAGAATAACCTTACCCAAGGCTGCGAAGCCTGAAAGAAAGAAACCCTGGGCAAGAACACTTGCTTCAGGGTTTTTTTATAAGTCTAGTTGTATTGTTTGCCCGGAGGTCAGGAAATCATCGTCCTTCTTCTGTCCCAGAGCCAACGGGGATTACATCGAAATCATGATACCCCATGTGAATGGACAGGTCAACATAAAGATCACACATAAGGTCTACTTAGAGCAACTGCGGCCAACGGAGCCAGCAATCCTTGCATCCGCTTATAGGCGGACCGCAGGTAACTACCTGATACCTATCACCAGCGGTGAAATGCAAGCCTTTAAACGCATGACCATTAAATAACATAAGCCAAAGCCAACAATAAATCCCTCAATAAAGGGGATATTTTGGGTTTTTTAAACAATGCCCTAGCAATACTTTTGGATTCTCAATAACTTCAAAAGCTGATCAAAGACTTGATTTTGAAAAAAATACTGTTCCCCCTTTCCTTTCTCTTTTGTCAGGTTAGCTTCGCACAGACCTATACCTTCACGACTGCCGGAGCGAGTGGCCCTACGGGTCCAACACAGGGCCAGATCAATACGGCATATGTTGGAACAACATTGGATGGCCAGGTTACAGTTTCCGGAGGTATTCAAAACTGGACAGTTTCAACTTCCGGTTTATATACAATTGACGTGATCGGAGCATCCGGAGGAAATGAAACTCAGGGACAAGTCGGTGGCTTGGGAGCTCAGATAATCGGAGAACTGCTCCTAAATCAAGGCGATGTAATTCAAATTTTAGTCGGTCAAGCCGGAATGGATGGCTGCGGAGCAGGCGGAGGTGGAGGCGGTACCTTTGTTGTGCGCAATGGAGTTGCCCTAATGGTCGCTGGCGGGGGTGGTGGATCGACACGTGATAACATGGGTGCCGATGCAACAACCCAAACATCGGGCACCAATGATTTTCCTGGAGGAACAACACCTGGAGGAATGAACGGCAGCGGCGGACAGGCATGTAATGTCGGAGGTTCCGGAGCCAATCATGGTGGTGGAGGTGGTGGTTTTTCCGGTGATGGAGCGACTTCAACAGCATCATCCCCTGGCGAGGGAGGTAAGTCGTTTCTTAACGGAGGATCCGGAGGCACTACCGTCACCATGGGTGGATTTGGAGGAGGAGGAGGAGCTACCTCATGTACGGTCGGTGGAGGTGGCGGAGGCGGTTATTCCGGGGGCGCAGGAGGCCAGCAGATCAATTATTGCACGCCTGGTATAGGTCGTTCCGGCGGAGGTGGAGGTGGTTCCTTAAATACTGGCCTGAACCAAATCAATACCCCAGGCGTGAACACTGGACATGGATTGGCCGTGCTCACATTGTTGTCGACTGGCGCTGCCAATGACCTTGGAGTGATCTCTATCGACTCCCCAACTATCTTTTGTCCCGGACCTCAGAATGTGGTGGTCACCGTTAACAACTTTGGTGCTAATCAGGTCACATCTGCAACGGTCAACTGGAGTGTAGATGGGGCGCTACAAACCCCGGCTCCTTTCTCCGGGCTACTGGATACAGCAGGTGGAACCGGTTCAAGCTCTGCACAGGTCCCACTGGGCTCATTTAATTTCTCCACTAACAGCCCCTACGACATCTTAGCATGGACCTCAAACCCCAACGGAGTCACTGACACCGTTCCACTAAACGATACAACGTCCAGAACAGTGCAATCCAGCCTGCCAGCTCCAACCGCCATTATGTTGACTTCGATAGCCGGTAATCAGGCGACCCTCTCCTGGACAGGCGGCGCAGCCAATTCATGGCTCTGGGAAAACGTACCGGCAGGAAATCCGTTCACCGGGCCCGGAACACCGGTCGCTTCTCCTACCGTCACCATTATCGGGCTTGCACCCGAAACCGATTATGAATTCCGTGTCAGGGAGGTCTGCCCCGCAGGCGACACCTCTGCCTGGACAGCCCCATTTGCTTACCGCACCCCCTTCTTCTGTCCACTCAATTCATTTTGCTTTTTAACAGGCGGCCAGGAAGGCCGGGACGGTCCCGATCAAAATACTCTTAACGCTATTTATGCAGGCTCATCTTTAGCAGGACAGGTAACCTCCAACAACGGGATCCAGCAATGGACCGTCCCGGCCAGCGGACTCTACGAAATCGAAGCCTACGGTGCCCAGGGTGGTGGCTCGCTAACAAGACCCGGTGGGCAGGGCGCCCGCATGAAAGGTGAGTTCCTCCTCACTGGCGGAACCCAGCTCAACATCGTCGTTGGCCAGACAGGGCTTATCTCTTCCGGAGCTACCCCATCCGGTAACCGGGGCGGGGGTGGCGGTTCCTTCGTATGGAATCCTGCCCAACCTGCCCAACCCATCATCGCTGCCGGTGGTGGCGGGGGTTCCAATGTCTCGATCACCGGTGCCGGGCTTGGTGTGGATGCGGTAACCGGACCCAACGGAACTGCTTTAGCCGATAACAACGGTACACCGGGAATCAATGGCAATGGGGCTATGCCCGGTGGGGCCGGATTCCTTACAGATGCTTCCGGTGGCCTGGCTACCAACGGAACACAACCCCTGGCTGCAGTGAATGGCGCTACCGGGGGAGAAGGCTATACCCTCTCCTCCCACTACGGGGGATTTGGCAGCGGTGGCGGTGGCGGTGGTAGCCCCAGCACCACTTATGCTTCAGGTGGCGGCGGGGGTTACTCCGGTGGTGCAGGACAAAACGCTTCTCCTTCCGAGTCAGAAGGCGGCGGAGGTGGCGGCTCCTTTAATGCCGGAACCAACCAAGACAACACCCCAGGGGTGCGATCAGGACCAGGGGTCGTCATCTTTAAGATCCTCTCAACCGGAGCGACCGATGACATCGGGGTCATATCACTCGACTCCCCGACCATCTTCTGCCCGGGACCTCAAAATGTCGTAGCAACTATCAACAACTTCGGGGCCAACCAGGTCAGCTCCGCAACCGTCAACTGGACCGTAGATGGAGCTCTCCAAACCCCCTTCAACTTCGCAGGACTGTTGGATACAGCAGGTGGAACCAGTTCAAGCTCTGCACAGGTCTCATTGGGAGTCTTTAACTTCTCCACCAACAACCCCTACGACATCCAAGTCTGGACCTCAAACCCCAACGGAATGACCGACACGGTACCACAAAACGACTCGATCAGCACAGTCGTTCAATCCAGCCTCCCTCCTCCCTCAGGACTTACCCTGGACTCTGTAAGGGCTACCCTTGCCGGGTTCTCATGGTCAGGAGGAGCCAACAACTCCTGGCTCTGGATCGTCGTCCCCGCCGGAACGCCTCCGACAGCTACCGGTACCGCTTCGATCGATCCTTTCGTGGTGGTCACTCCCCTAACCCCCGCTACAGATTATGACTTCTGGGTCAGGGAAGTCTGCCCTACAGGAGACACCTCCAACTGGGCAGGACCTATAAACTTCCAAACACCCTGCGTCCCTTCATCCCTGCCTTTCCTCGAAGACTTTAACGGACTGGCTCCGAACCTGCCGGTCTGCTGGGAGACTAACGATCCTGCTGCCGCCTTTGTCGCTACAGGATGCCCAGGGGCCAACGGGGATTACATCGAAATCGAAGGAGTCGCAGGCACTTTCATCACCTCACCGGTCATCCTAATGGGCGGGCAAACCAGCCTACGTGTACAATACAGGTTCAGGGCAGGAAGCTCCGGATGCGGGGAAACTCCCGATAACGGCGACTCCTCGGCCGTCGAATACTTCGATGGAACAAACTGGGTCCGCCTCGTCGCCTACAACGGGGGGACAAGCGGGGCACCAAATACCTGGACCGATCAGCAGTTTACCATCACCTCCGGCCTCACAAATCAGTTCCAGTTAAGGGTCGTCTGCCCCTCCGGGTCCGGGGCCGGAACCGACACCTACCACTACGACGATTTCAACATCAGGGCTTCGCCCGACAGAGACCTCAAACTCGATTCTATCACCGGAATCTCTTCCGGATGCGGACTCTCTGCCAACGAGAGCTTCCTGGCCGTCATCACTAATGAAGGGGCTGATCCCCAGGATACCTTCGACATCGAATACCGTATCAATGCAGGACCGTGGATCTCAGGACTGAACATCATCAGCACACTGGTTCCCGGACAAACACAAGCCTACAACATCCCTAATGTCGACCTGTCCAACCAGGGCACCACCTACAACATCGAGGCAAGGGTCGTGCTTCCCAACGATGAAGACCCCTCTAATGATGTGAGCCCTGTCGTGTCGGTTACCAACCTGATCGTACCTGTCAATACGGGGGTCACCAACGATGAGGTCTGCCAGGCCGGTACATTCAACCTGGCCGTATCCTTTGCAAACGCAGGGATTATCAACTGGTATGATAACCCTGGACTCACCGGACCCCCTGTCAACACCGGGACTACCTATTCTCTGCCTGCAACCGCTACCGTTACCTTCTACGTACAGGCCATCAATGCGGCAAGTAACTGCCCCAGCGTGGATGCACAGGTTACCGGAACGCTAAGCATCCCTGCCTCACCGAACTTCACCTTCTCCCCGGTAGGGCAAACCGGCACCATTGACTTTACCAATACCGTCACTGGTGCTTTCGACAGCTTAAGATGGCTCTTTGGTGACGGGGACAGCAGCAATGTCCTTAACCCAAGCCATACCTATGCAACACCGGGAACCAGACTCGTACAGCTTACAGCCTACGAAGGGTCCTGTAGCTCCGATACCTCCATAGCCGTATTGGTGGTCATCTCAGGAATCAATGAGCTGAGCTGGGACAAGGCCATCAAGGTCTTCCCCAATCCTTCCGAGGGTCCATTCGAAATCATGATACCCCAGGTCAACGGACAGGTCACCATACAGATCACCAATGCCAAAGGGGAACAGGTCTACTTCGAGCAACTGCAGGCCGATGGAGCCATCAATCCCCGTATTGGCTTACAGGGAGTAGCTGCAGGTAGCTACCTGATCCGCATAACCAGTGGTGAAATGGAAGCCGTTAAACGAATAACCATTAAATAACATAAGCCTAAACGAACAAAAAGCCCCTCTGTACGGGGCTTTTTTCAAACAGCTATCCTTACCTTAGCCTCTTATAAGAGGAGGATTTCATGATTCAAAAGATTGTTCCCTTCCTCACGTCAATGAGAGGTTATTCTCATCCCGCTTTCCATTCTGTCTACCAAACTAGTCTACAGATCTAATTGAATCGTCTGACCGGAGGTCAGAAAATCATCTCCCCCCTTCCCTTTTCCTTTAGGGGCTTCTTTATCTGGCTTGGAAGGTTTTTTAGCAACAGATTTTTTATCTAGCTCAATAGCCGGCTTTGACTCCTTAGCCACCGGTTCTTTCTTGGGTTTTTCCTCCGTACCCAAGTCCAGTTCCCGGAGCTCTGCTTCGACTTCTTCGGGTTGAGCTGCAGATGCAGGCGAAGCCTCTCCACTTTCTTCGTTTTTTGTTTCGGTCAGGTCGATCTTCTGAAACTTTTGGACGGGGAATTTATTTCCGTTAGCCTTCCAACCTTTGACCCCTACCAGTTCCGAAAGCGATAATTCCTTGTCTTCCACCTTATTTCCTTTTCGGAACTTGACCAGGACCTTGACCTCATCACCGGGATGAGAGAAATATTGTTTTGAGCCCTCAGCTTCCGAAATCACAGAAAAGGGTTTTCCAACGGTGCTCGTCTCAATCAGGAAGCGTTTGACGTACATGGTTTCCTGGCCTCCATCCCAATGAACAACATTGATGGGTACCCTGGAGTCAAACTTCCCGGCATAATCGATCTTGTTGGGTTCAAGCTTGGTGTTGATGTCAAAGGGCTTCAACTCATACTCCCCGGATTTGTACAAGACCAGGAGGTGATCCTCACCCTGGAAAGAGCCCATAAACCGACCCCGCTCCTCCTGATTGAACCTTCCTGTCACCTCGTCCATCCAGACATCAATACCAGAAAGCGTAGAGGAACCTTTTTCTTTCAATTCTACCTTCTTCACCGGCCACTTGGTCAAGGTATTCCCACCCGCTCCCCTGCCCTTGATCTCAAGTTCAGAGAAGTCAAAATCAAAAACCTTCTTTCTTGCCTTGGAATTGGGAGAGAGCTTGACAGTGACGATCTCCGATTCCCCATTCGGGTTTGCAGAAAAGTATGTCACTCTGGAACCCTTGTTTCCCTTGGTGACATCATACTCCTTATCTCGGGTGACACCCAAAACCTGAAACCTTTTCACGAAGGCCTTTCCAGCAGAACCATCCTGATAAATGGCATGATAAACCATCCGGTCATTGCCCTTTTTAAATACTCCTGCATGCAATATCCCCTTACCCACGAAGGCTTTGTCCTGAACCTTAACGACCATATATTTTCCGTCTTTTCGGAAAACGATGACGTCATCAAGATCCGAGCATTCAAAAACAAACTCTGATTCCGTTCTCTTTAATCCGGTGCCGGCAAAGCCTTCATTACGATCAATATAGAATTTCACATTGTTGACCGCAACGACCTGTGCCTTGATATTCTCAAATGTGCTGATCTCCGTTTTTCTTTCCCGGCCCTTGCCATATTTCTCCTTGATATGAGAGAAATAATCTATGGTCGTCTGATCCATGTTCTTGAGCTTCTCCTCCACTTCGGCGAGATCCGCTTCAAAGCCCTTCATAATCTCATCGGCCTTGAAAGAATCAAATTTGGAAATCCTCTTGATCTTGATCTCGGTCAAGCGAACAAGATCATCCTCGGTGATCTCTCTGTAGAACTGTTTTTTGAATGGGTCCAGGCCTTTGTCTATGGTCTCTAAAACCGCCTCCCAGGTTTCGCATTCCTCAATATCCCTATAGATCCTGTTTTCGATAAATATCTTCTCCAGCGAGGAGAACAGGATCTTTTCCATCAATTCTCCTTTCCTGATCTCCAGCTCCTTTTGGAGAAGATCACGCGTATGTTCCGTGGAATGCCTCAAAAGATCGCTTACATCGAGAAATACAGGTTTTTCGTTCTGGATCACGCAGGCATTCGGGGAAATAGAAACCTCACAGTCGGTAAATGCAAAAAGCGCATCCATGGTGATTTCAGGTGATATGCCGGAAGCCAAAAACACCAATATTTCGACCTTGGCTGCTGTATTGTCAATGACCTGCTTGATCTTGATCTTCCCATTATCATTGGCCTTGACTATCGACTCCATCAACCCCTGGGTAGTGGTGCCATAAGGTATTTCCGTGATGGCAATGCAATCCTTATCCCGCTTCTCGATCCTCGCCCTGACCTTGATCTTAGACCCTCTTCGACCATCCTGATAATTGTTGAAATCCGCCAACCCGCCTGTAGCGAAATCCGGAAAGATCTTGGGTTTTTTACCCTGGATCACCTTGATGCTTGCATCGCATAACTCGATGAAATTATGGGGCATGATCTTCGTCGAAAGACCGACAGCTATGCCTTCGACCCCCTGAGCCAGCAGAAGTGGAAATTTGATTGGGAGTGTGACAGGTTCCTTCTTTCTGCCATCATAGGATGCCTTCCATTCTGTCAGCTTCGGCTGAAAGGCCACCTCCAATGCAAACTTGGAAAGCCTGGCCTCAATATACCTTGGGGCAGCTGCAGAATCGCCGGTACGAAAATCTCCCCAGTTACCCTGGGTTTCGATCAGAATATCCTTCTGCCCCAAACCGATCATGGCATCATTGATCGATGCATCGCCATGTGGATGAAACTGCATGGTACTCCCGATAATGTTAGCCACCTTGTTGAATCGACCGTCGTCGATCTCCTTCATGGCATGGAGTATCCTCCTTTGAACGGGCTTCAGTCCATCAGACAACTCCGGCACCGCCCGTTCAAGTATCACATAGGATGCATAATCTAAAAACCAGGATTCGTAAAGCTCTCCAACGGGGGGAAGGTCGTGTATTTTCAGGCCTTTGTCCTCCCCATTGCTTCCAGGATCTTCCATCTACTCTTTCGCGAAAATTTTAAGCTAATTTGCTGAACAATCTGTTAATAGTCTTTAAGTCAGAATGAAGATTTTCCACAATTTTTTCACGGTTTGGGTTTCTATTGTCATGACCCTTGCTCTGATCTCCTGCAATAGCGGAAATGAGCCTAAAATAGACTGGGAGCAATGGCGAAATGATGTTTCCGGATGCTCAGGATACCGCAATTCTCAGATCGATCTTCTTCGGGAGTTTCTGTCTGAAATTGAAAAAATGAACTCAAATGATATCGTTGATCTAATGGGCCAACCCGATGATAAAAACCTGCTCAAAAGGAGTCAAAGGGATTATCGCTATTACCTGGAGCCCAATTATTGTGGAGATGATACACCAGCCTCAATTTTCCTTTGGATACGCTTTGGAGCAATAGGCAATGTCTCGGAATGTCTGATCATCGAGGAATGATCAGGCCGCTTCCTCTTCGACCAGATCCTTTTCCACTTTTAGGTTGTTGATAATGAAATCCTGTCGCTCAGGTGTGTTTTTACCCATATAATAGGAAAGCAGTTTCTTGATATGCGTTTCGGTTTTCAAAAACACCGGCTGAAGTTTCATATCCTCTCCTATGAAATTTGAAAACTCATCCGGAGAAATTTCTCCCAAACCCTTAAATCTTGTGATCTCAGGATTTTTACCAAGATCTTGTACAGCTTTTTGCTTCTCTTCTTCCGAATAGCAGTAGATCGTCTCTTTCTTATTTCTTACTCTGAACAAAGGCGTTTCCAAAATAAACACATGATGGTTGTTCACAAGGTCAGGATAGAATTGAAGAAAAAACGTAAGCAGCAGCAATCGAATATGCATGCCGTCCACATCTGCGTCAGTTGCAACGACGACTCGGTTATACCTGAGACCTTCCAGTCCATCCTCGATGTTCAGCGCATGGTGAAGCAGGTTAAATTCTTCATTTTCGTAGACCACCTTCTTGGTCAGCCCAAAGGTATTCAGGGGCTTGCCTCTAAGGCTGAAAACCGCCTGTGTTTGCACATCGCGAGCCTTGGTGATCGAACCAGATGCCGAATCTCCTTCGGTAATGAACAGGGTTGATTCAAGTTTCCGGTCTCCCTTTTTGTCATTCATATGAGTCCGACAGTCCCGGAGCTTTCGATTATGAAGGTTGGCTTTCCTGGCTCTCTCGTTTGCCAGTTTCTTGATCCCGGCCAACTCCTTCCTTTCCTTCTCCGACTGAAGGATCCTTTTCTGCAGTTCTTCTGCCACCTGAGGATTTCGGTGCAGGAAATTGTCAAGTTCCTTGCCAACGAAATCATTGATGAATGTTCTGATAGTAGGACCGTTGGGTCCGACATTTTGTGAACCCAGCTTCGTTTTGGTTTGGGACTCAAAAACAGGCTCCTGAACCTTGATCGAAATCGAGCCAACGATTCCGGTCCTGATATCGGCGGCATCGAAATTCTTTCCGTAAAAATCGCGAAGCGTTTTGACCACGGCTTCTCTGAACGCTGCCAGATGAGTTCCCCCTTGCGTGGTATGCTGACCATTGACAAAGGAGTAGTAATCTTCCCCATACTGATTGGTATGGGTCATACAGATCTCAATATCCTCTCCCTTCAAATGGATAAAGGGGTATCGAAGCGCATCGGAATCGACCTTTCTTTCCAGTAGATCCTTCAGGCCGTTTTCCGAGTGATACCTTTTGCTGTTCAGGTAAATCGAAAGGCCTGCATTCAGGAATGCATAATTCCAGACCTGCTCTTCGATATAATCCTGGATAAAACTGTAATTCTTAAACACATCACTGTTTGGAGTAAATTGGGTGAAAGTCCCATCACGCTCTTCAGACTTGATGATCTTCGCATCTTCGATCAGTTCACCATCATTAAAAACCGCCTTTTTCACCTTGCCCTCCCTGAAGGCTTTTACCTCAAAATAGCTTGATAACGCGTTCACAGCCTTGGTTCCCACTCCATTAAGGCCCACAGACTTCTGAAAGGCTTTGGAATCATATTTACCTCCGGTATTGATCTTTGACACGCAATCAATGACCTTGCCCAAAGGAATGCCACGGCCAAAATCGCGGATGATCACACTGTCCTTTTTCAGTGAAACTTCGATCTTCTTTCCAAATCCCATCATATGCTCGTCGATAGAATTGTCCATGACCTCCTTGAAAAGCACGTAGATACCATCATCATAAGAGGATCCGTCTCCAAGTTTCCCGATATACATCCCGGGACGAAGCTGGATATGCTCCTTCCAGTCTAGAGATCGGATATTTTCTTCGGTATAATTATGAGCAGCAGCCATGGTCTCTTATTTGGGTTTGGTCAAACTATAAAATGGAAAAAAAATGGAGTAAAGGATCACCAGAAATGACAACAGCATCAGGATATTAAATCCCCATCCCAAGGCGTTCATATCCGGATTGTTCAACTGCCAGATCTTTAGGATCACCCCCATGAATAACAGGTTTAGCCCGACGAAAATTCCGGAATTCAAAAAAGCCCCACACTGCTTGAGGTCGCTCCCGGAATATGCCGAAGCAGCAGACTGATTCGATGCAGGGAAACGTTTTAACCTGGCATTGACCATAGAAAAGAGGAAAAAGAAAAAGGAAAAGATTCCTAAAAAGGAAAAGAAAAAACCTGATTTCGTAGGGTAATGGGCTGATACAAGGTGCCAGCCCGGAACCACAATTTGCTCCTGTAGAAATGCATAGGAAAGAAGTAAAATAAAGACCGCGAAAAAAAAACTGATCAAGGCTGTAGCCCTGATTAATCTGAGTCTTCCCTCATTGATCATTGACATAGGGCGAAAATAGGAAGTGGTAAAAAATTTTCAGACTAAATGACCGGCAATTTTTCCACGTCCGCCGCAAGCTTAGGGATTATAGTTGGAATAGCTAAAAGTCCATATGGCCTGAGCTTCCAAATCAAGACTTAGGTTCAATGAATCTGGATAGACATACCTCAAATCCTGAATTCTTTCGGTGGCTTTGTTCGGCCATCCTTTCGCATTGAATTCGTACTGGATGGTTCTCCTCCGGAATCCGGTACTTTCACCCGGGTTTAGAGGTGCAGCTATCCTGTTTTCAGTGGAATCCAATAGATCCCGGCTGTAGCAATTCATAAACAGAAATTCTGTTCCTACACCTAGTGCCGTCTCAAGATAATACTTGATTGCAAGGGGTAGATCAGCAAACGGATTGGTGCCGGACAATGAACCTGACATCCTACTGTAATATTTTTCCGGATGTAAGCCAAGTCCAAATGCCCCTGGAGAGGAAGCTTTGAAAAGGTTGCCCTGCGAGTTATAGGCAAAATTGACCTCATGGGACGGATTTCCCAGAGGACCCCGGGTAATTTTGATCACCCTGCCCAGTGAATCCAGGTGAAGGATCCTCATAACCGGGTTCCCCAGAAATCCAGGTTCAAAGGAGCCTTCCAAACGGTCATCGAAATATTGAAATTCTCCCACGGTGCTATCACCTAAATGAACCGCAGCAAGATTTCCTAAAGAATCATAGGAAACAGTGTATTTCTTGTCGCCTCTTTGAAATTGGTCGATCCGGTTTAAAAAGTTTAACTCAAAGTAGAATACTGTATCGCTAATGCCATCATATTCCCTTTGGACCAGGAAACTTGAATTTTGTGGAGGGTCGGATGGATCATCGCTCTGACAGCCTGAAACCAGGATCTGGCCAAGAACCAGCAAGGACAAAAGAATACGATTTTGGAGCATGCTCATGTTTGCTTAAAATTAGTCAAAATCACCCTAAACCTGTCTTGGCATTGAGTTTACCCGATAGGCCAAAGCTTTTATTTCGGATATTTGCAAGAACATTTTACCCTACTCGATGCGATCTTTTATCCACTACTCTCTGCTGATTTTTATTCTTGTTGGCTGTTCTAAAAGTTCCACCGTGGGCCCTGCCGGCGGATCGTCCGATATCACATTTACCACATCAAAGGATTCTTATTTTGCCTCGGAACTAATGATGGTCACTATTCGAGGACTGCAGGAATCTTCCGATTCCCTATCGGGTTTTTTGGGAACCACAGGCATGACGTTTAGGAAAAGGAATGATTCTGTTTATACATCTCTAATTCCAGCAAGCACAAAAGCAGGACAGCATGTTTTTAGATTGAATGTCTCAAGTTCAACCAAACAACTGACCATCGAAAAGGTCGATGAAGGCGCTTTGACTGACCAGTTGTTCCTGGGGGTCGTGGATAAGCTTCAATTGAATCTGGATGCTCTCTTGGACTTCAATAAAATAGATGTCTCGAGACATGGCATGTTGGCATCGGGTTTGATTTCACTTCGATCCAATTTCAACCAATTAAGCGCTGAAGAAAAGACCAGTACACTGAGTTTTTTATATATCAACACATCTCTGTTTCTCAATCATGATCTGGCCTCAGACCACCTTTGGAATGAGGTAGTAGATCTGAGCCAGGGAACGGGATGCCTTTCATCCATCTCCGAAAGCAATCTACAATGCCTGTTAAATGCCTTAACGATAAACGGCAGCCATCTTCCTTCCACCTTCGATATCATGATCGAAATAGAAGCATTGTACGGCCAAACATTTATTGAAGATCTTTTGGAGAACTTTCTTGAGATCAATATTTCGAGGCATTGGGGATCCTGGGACAATATCCACCAGGCTTTCCTGATCCCAAGGAGTCTGGAACTATCCGACAATTTTAGGTTGGATTCTGTGCATATGGGAGAAATCATAGAGTTTCCAGTGTCCTTAACCTACAGAACCATAAGCCAGGAAGATCTTGCCTCCAGCAATTCGATGGTACTCGAATTAATGAACCATAGAGATCAAAGTAATACCTTCTTTGATCGGGCAGGTAGGGATATCAGCGGAAATGATTTTCCTGAGCTCGTCGATCTTCCGGGTTTTACTGCAGCGATCATTGAGTCATCGGATGACCTGGTTATCGAGATCGAAAATGACCCTGGTATTGACGGAATTGTAGAACTCAACTCCGGAAATGTAGAAATATCCTTTACCAGCCAGGATGAAAGCGAAAGGGAATTCAGCTTCTGGGCAAGTTTAAATTCGGCAGATTGGAGCATTCAAACCTATACCATCACGAGTTTATTCAATCCCGGCGGAGGACCCTGCTTTTTTAGCTATCAGGTTGGTTCCGGTGAATTCGAGCCCAACCAAAGCAATACAAACTCATGTGGTTATTCCGGACCCTATGTGTTTAAAACTGTCGTAGAGGATCTGGTTGTGGACCTGAAATACGAAAAGAGCGGAAGCGCTGTTCTGGGCTATTTATTAGAGGGACATATTTCCTTCAGTTCTCTTGGGTTTCATGATTTCGGAGGATTACCATGGCCGGTTTATGAGATCACTGATCAATCCATAGACTTTGATTTTGAAGAATTCAATTTCAAACAAGGAAAATTCCCGGATAGAAATAACCCTGATTGGCAGATCATCTATGATGAGAGCTGCGGACTCATTCTGCGTCTTCATGTGAAAAATGTCATCCCGACCGGGATCAAGGCGAATTTCGTGATCCCAGGCACGGCTGGGGTCTTCCAGGACTGTCAGTAAAGAGTCAGTTATAGGTGATCTTCCAATGTCTGGTTGTTAAAGAAGGGCGCCTTTCTTCTACCATCGTAGGTCGTCCCTGGTCATCAAATTCATAAATAAACTCAACCGAAACGCCTCCAGAAACCTTCCATATCAATTCCTTAGTAAGGCAGTTGAGTAAAATTTTATACCCTCTTAACTCAACATTGGGGGTAATCAGAAAGTAGATTTCGGGGGGAACTCGTCCAAAAGGATTTTGAAAGTTATGTGAGGTTGGATAGTGAATAGAATCTTCTGAAACGAAATGCAATTCTTCTTCACCATTCGAAAAAGAAGAAAAAGACCTTAGTCGCATTGAGGGATCAAAGAAATAATCAATGTAAGATCCGGGTCCGCCCGGCTGGTTGAATGACCAAAATGACCATTCCAGTTTTTCAAGCTTGTTATTGGTGTTAAGATCCAGAAAAAAATCAATTCCCGGTCCAATTGTGCTGGTTGGGCTAGTCCAATGATCTCCAAGTCTCGAATTCATGATGATTCTGTTTCCCTCCTTCGAAAAGTTATAGTATGAATTATCATTTCCATTGATGGAAATAAGAGAACCCGATACTCCATAGTTTACCTGGTATTGAATTGGAGTGTTGATGTGAAATATGTGATTGAGCGAAAAGATTTCAGAAATGGAGTTGGCGTTATACCGCATCCAAAAAACGGTATCCGAATCGCTACCGTCCAGGAGTTCTACCATGATCCGATTTTGGAACGGAACTACCGGTTCTTTTTTCTGACAGGTCATGTTCGGAAAAACGAGAACCAATATTGAAAAAAGCCTAAGGAGATCCATGATCATGTGTTGCCTTGTCTAATTCTAAACACTTGAATTTGGAATTAATGGTTTGTTTGAGCTCAATAAACAATGGCAAAAAAGAGAAATGAACCTGTTCTCATCCTTCTTTACAAATTCTGTTCTGGGATTTTGGTAATTTCGTCTAAGAACATGATCATGAAATACTTCGGTCTCATCTTGCTTTTCTTTTTCATATCGTCCTGCAGCAGTTCTAAGGATTCCCCTACCCCAAAAAACCCGGGAAATGATACTCTGAATTCAGATACCATCCGGATCTTCCAGTTGGAAAAGAATTCGTTCTACGAATCGGAGGAAGTGAAGGTTAGTCTCGTTTCGGGGAATATTACAGAAAATAGTTTTCGAGCCTTTATTGGTCCTGAAAGGAGAACGTTCAGCAGGAAATTCCCATCGGACACCATTTTCACTGGAAGGATTCCAAAAGACTTTTCGCTGGGTAAATATTTATTTAGGATCAATAAGTATGATTTTGAAGATTCCATAGAAGTGGTTTTGAATCCCTGCTTGTATAGTTTTTCCGTTGGATCGGATTCCATTGGAAATGACCATTGTACAGATTTCTTTGCCTTTGACTATGCAAGGGTAAAAAATCTTCAGATTGATTTGGAATACCGCTACAATACGACCAATGGCGGGCCGGAATTTCTATTTCATGAGCTCATGGGGACCTTAAGCTTTCAGGAATTTGAAGTAGGGAACTCTTCCGGATCAATCAAACTAACCAATCGGTTTTTCAATTTTGGTTTTGGGGATACCGTTTGGGAATTAGGATTTGAGCAATCTCTTTGGCTAAGATATATTCCTGAATGCGGGATCAGACTTTACATGTATCAGGAGTCCATGAATCCGGACCTTATCTGGGGTTCTTACCTGATTCCAAATACGGATAGTATTTTCAAGAGCTGTCCAAACATTGTTCTATAAAAAACCCCCGCAGGTTGGACCTACGAAGGTTTCAATCCTGTGAACAAGTCAGAGGGCTTGATGCTTAGCGGCGGCGACCCCTGAAGTGTATCAGATCTGTCGGATTCTACTTCATGACTTAGTGATTGGACAAAAAAATGCCCTAAGTCACATGCGCAACTTAGGGCTCAATATTTAGCGGCGGCGACCTACTCTCCCGGCTTTAGACCAGTACCATCGGCGCTGGAGGGCTTAACTTCTCTGTTCGGAATGGAAAGAGGTGGATCCCCTCCGCCATAACCACCGCAAAAAGGTTTGTTGCCTTTAGGGCAACAGTATCTTTTGACAACATTGATGGAGAAAATAATAGGCAAACAACAAGGAAAAATGCACTGTGCGAAGTGACGGGTAATTAGTACTGCTCGGCTATGACATCTCTGCCTTTACACCTGCAGCCTATCAACGTCGTGTTCTACAACGACCCTTAACAGAAGCCTCATCTTGAGGTGGGTTTCGCGCTTAGATGCTTTCAGCGCTTATCCCGGCCAAGCGTAGCTACTCAGCGGTGCACCTGGCGGCACAACTGATACACCAGAGGCTTGTCCAACCCGGTCCTCTCGTACTAGGGTCAGATCCTCTCAAGCTTCTTACGCCCGCAACAGATAGGGACCGAACTGTCTCACGACGTTCTGAACCCAGCTCGCGTGCCACTTTAATGGGCGAACAGCCCAACCCTTGGGACCTTCTCCAGCCCCAGGATGTGACGAGCCGACATCGAGGTGCCAAACCTCCCCGTCGATGTGAGCTCTTGGGGGAGATCAGCCTGTTATCCCCGGAGTACCTTTTATCCTTTGAGCGATGGCCCTTCCATGC
>OZ245737.1:2522500-3235000 GCA_965227315.1 Cytophagales bacterium | reverse complement strand
AAATCAACTTGATTGGAATCCCAACATGGGTCTCGATATAGCTTTTATAAGCTTCCAACCCTCCGCTGATCGAAGTTGGATCTGTTGGATTAAGGGACTCACTCCATCCCTCCAGTTCAACGTAATCGAACCCTTCCCGGGCTCCGGCAACCGCATTGCTATCCAAGGCAGCATCCGGATAATTCTTTAGGATCTGAAGCGAATCAAAACCTTCAAGCACATCCACCTTCATCATAAACAGCTCCGTTACACCATTCAACATGCAGGAATATTTGAGCGCTTTCAGGTCAAGCCAACCCACCCTTCGTGGTCTGCCGGTGGTGGCACCAAACTCATGGCCCTTCTCGGCAATTCTTTTTCCCGTCTCATCAAACAGTTCACTTGGAAAAGGTCCTGCGCCCACCCTTGTGGCGTATGCCTTAAAAATTCCGATCACAGATGAGATCCTCCTGGGAGAGACACCCAATCCGGAACATGCCCCTGAAGAAAGCGTATTCGAGGAAGTCACAAATGGATAGGAGCCAAAATCAATATCCAACAGAGATCCCTGAGCACCTTCCGCCAGAACAGACCGTCCTTCATCCAATGCCTTGTTCAAAAACAACTCAGTAGGTTCGATCCTAAACCTTCTCAGGAAATCGCAAGACTCCCTGAATTCAGGAATAAGGGTAGACAATTCACCGGTTTCGCCACCAAGATTCTTAATGACCACTTCATGGTGCCGAATTATGGCTTTAAGCTTTTCTTCAAAATCCGAATTCAGAATATCACCGACTCGTAATGATGCCCTACCGTATTTATCCTGGTATGCCGGGCCAATACCCCTAAGGGTTGATCCGATTTTCTTATCTCCCTTTTTTGCTTCCTGAGCCTTGTCGATCAGCTTATGAGTAGGAAGAATGAGGGAAGCCTTATTCGATACGATAATTCTTGGAACCGCATCGACTCCCAAAACCGACAGATCATCGATCTCCTTCTTGAATACCACAGGATCGAGCACCACACCATTGCCGATGACATTGGTTTTCTCTTCATGAAAAATTCCTGACGGCACCTGATGTAATACGTGTTTCGTATCTCCGATCTCAAGTGTATGACCTGCATTCGGACCACCCTGAAAACGGGCTATGATCTCGTACCTTGGGGAAAGCACATCCACTATTTTGCCTTTTCCTTCATCTCCCCACTGAAGTCCAAGGATTATATCTACAGCCATTAGTTTCTCTTTGCTTTCTTCCTCTGCTTTTTGTTCTCACAATTTTCCTTGATGCAATCTCCATAAAGGATCAGTGAGTGGTTTGTGATATTGTATTTGAGCAACTCACCCGCCATGGATTGAATTGCATGAATCCTGGGGTCGCAGAATTCAACCACCTTCTTGCAATCATTACACAAAAGATGATCGTGTTGACTGGCCCCGTACGACCTTTCATATTCGGAGATATTATCCTGGAACTGGTGCTTTACGACGAGTTCACAATTCTCCAGAAGATCCAGGGTGTTGTAGACGGTAGCCCTGCTAACCCTGTAGTTGTTCTTTTTCATTTTGAGATAGAGCTTCTCTACATCAAAATGCCCCGGATTGGAATAGATCTCATCAAGGATAGCATACCTCTCTGGTGTTTTTCTGAGGCCCTTAACCTCCAGAAAATCAGTGAAGATATTACGCACTTCCTCGTTGATATTTCTTTTCTTTCCCATTATCGTAAGCCGCGCAAAAGTAGATATTCAGGCCGCAAGAAAAAATGATTAATCGAACCTGGTAACCGATTCAACTCCTTCGATGTTCGTAAGTTTTGAAATCAACTTGTTCAGGTGGTTTGTATCATTGACAAACACGCTGATCTCCCCCTCAAACATGTTTGCTTCGGTATCCACTGTGATTGAACGCATGTTGACCTTCAGATCATTCGATATCACCTGGGAAATATCATTAATCATCCCGACCCGGTCCGTTCCCAATACCTTGATCCCTGCCAGAAAAGCAATCTCCTTCTGACTGGTCCATTTGGCTTTGACTATTCGATAGCCATAATTGGACATCAGTTCTAAGGCATTCGGACAGGTGGTTCTATGGATCTTGATCCCATCATTGATCGTGACAAATCCAAAAACATCATCACCCGGAATAGGATTACAGCATTTGGAAAGGGTATAATCGATCTGAGACATATCCTCCCCGATCAATAACATATCCCCTTTTTTACCCGTGGTTCGCCGCACCTCATTTTTAAAGGTCTTGGCGTCCTTGATCTTCTGGTTTACGGATTTGGGTGATCTGCTCAGGAAGACAAGGAACTTTTTAAAATCCTGCTTATCAATGGATCCAAACCCCACCTTATAATACAGGTCCCTGTCGGTCCGTGCATTGAAGTAGGCTCTCAGTCTGGTCTTGAATTCATTCGTGGCCTCGAGCTTATTCTTGTTCAACCAGGCTGTCAGTCGCTCTACCCCATGCTTTTCAAGCTTCTTCCTACCCTCCTTTAACGATTGTTTGATCTTGGACTTGGCCTTGGAGGTCACTACAAACTTGAGCCAATCTTCCGTAGGTTTTTGTTTCTTGCTGGTGAGAATCTCTACCTGATCTCCGTTTCTCACCTTATAACTCAGCGGAACGAGTTTATGATTCGCTTTGGCTCCAATACATTTTTTTCCGATGTCGGTATGGATCTCAAAAGCAAAGTCCAGCGCCGTTGCTCCGGAGGGTAAGGATTTCAACTCTCCCTTTGGAGTAAAAACGAACAATTCATCGGAGAAAAGATTGGCCCTAAAGTCATCTACAAACTCCAATGCCGGAAGGTCATTCTGCTCAAGGGCATCGCGCACCTTGTCCAGCCATTGATCCAATCCCGTGGAAACTTTGATATCGGTTCCGTATTTGTATTTCCAATGAGCAGCATATCCTTTCTCGGCAATTTCATCCATCCTTTGTGTCCTCACCTGAACCTCTACCCACTGCCCTGAATTGCTCATAACAGTAGCATGAAGAGATTCGTAGCCATTCGCCTTTGGGGTGCTGATCCAATCACGAAGACGGTCGGGGTTGGGTTGATAGGTATCGGTAACCAAAGAGTAAACATGCCAGCAAGCTGACTTTTCCTGCTCGGGCGGCACATCCATGATGATCCTGATCGCGAAAAGGTCATAAACCTCTTCAAATGGGATGTTCTGCTTTTTCATTTTGGAGTAGATCGAAAAAATAGATTTCAACCTTCCCTTGATCACAAATTCAAACTCCTCTTTTCCAATTTTCGCTTTGATCGGCTTGATAAAGTCCCGGATGAATTTGTTCCTGGCCTCTTTTGTCTCGGTGAGCTTTCCGGAGATCAGATCAAAAGCCTCCCGCTCATTGTATTTGATATAAAGATCTTCAAGCTCCGACTTAATATTATAAAGCCCTAGCCGGTGAGCCAGCGGAGCATACAGATACATGGTCTCATTAGAGATCTTCAGTTGCTTATCCCTTGGCATACTTTCCAGGGTACGCATATTATGAAGCCGATCGGCTAGCTTGATGAAGATCACCCTAACATCTTCCGAAAGGGTAAGAAGCATTTTCCTGAAGTTCTCAGCCTGTTCTGAAGAACCATATTCAAAGTCGCCCTTGATCTTTGTAAGCCCATCTATGATCTGAGCTACCTTGGGTCCAAATCTTTTTCGGATATCATCCAAAGTGAGATCGGTGTCCTCAACGACATCATGAAGAATGGCGGATATGATCGAAGTTGCTCCAAGTCCGATCTCAGAGACGGTGATCTCGGCTACGGCAAGGGGGTGTACGATAAAGGGCTCTCCGCTCTTTCTCTTAAATCCCTCATGCGCCCTCAAGGCCAGGTTGAATGCTTCCCTGATCTTACGCACATCGCCGTTCTTCAACACAGGACGTGCTTTTCTCAAAAGACGCCGGTACTGACGCACGATCATATCCCGCTCCAACTGATCGGAATCAATTTCTCTTTTGTTCTTCCTGGCCAAGCTCACTGCCATACACCAAAATTAATAGGCTAAAGGGATTAATACTCTTCTATTATTAACCCTTTGAAAACTTTTCAGGTTCTCAAAGAACCCGTTATCACTTTTGATTCTTCTCTGATTTTTTGAAAAGAAAATATTTATCTTTGCAGCCATTTTTGGAGGATGTGATGATTCCGATGTCCTAAGTATCGGAAAGCAATCCAAAAATCCGAGCTATAAGGATCTGGAAGATTGCACGTCACAGCCATCTTATTGCGGATGTGGCGGAATTGGTAGACGCACTAGACTTAGGATCTAGCGCCTAACAGCGTGGGGGTTCGAGTCCCTCCATCCGCACTTTGAACCCTTTACCCCTTGGTGAAGGGTTCATGTTTTTTAAACAAAGGGTAAATTTTGAAAGTAACCATTGACAAAAAATCTCAGAATGAAGGTGTCATTACCATCAATCTCGAGGAAAAGGATTACAAGGAAGCATTTGAGAACAAGCTAAAGGAATACGGGAAGAAAATGAACCTGAAAGGGTTCAGACCCGGTAAGGTTCCGGTTGGGCTTGTTAACAAGATGTACGGTAAGAGCATTAAAGCCGACGAAATCAACCACAAGGCCTCTCATGGACTTGAAGATTTCATCAAGGAAGAAAAACTCCAGTTGCTTGGTGATCCGATCGCCATTCCCAATGAGACCCCGAGTGATTTTGAAACCCAAAAGGATTTTGAACTCAAATTTGATGTGGGATTCGTTCCCGAATTCAATATTCCCCTGGAAAAGAAAGTAAAGGTCAATTACTACACCGTCAAGGAAGACAAAGACCTTCTTGAACAAACACTCCAAAATCTAAAAGACCAGTTTGGAGATAGAACGGATCGGGAAATTGCCGAGGAACAGGACACCGTTTTCGGAGACCTGAAGAGCGAGGATGGTTCGATAGAAAAAAAGGCAGGGATCAAGATTGCCGATATGCCGAAAAAGAACAGAAGCCTGCTGATCGGAAAGAAGAAAGGCGATGTCATCAATTTTGAAATCGAAAAAGCCTTTGGGAAGGAGAAATCAGGCATCTTGGGAAACATGGGGATGTCAAAAGAAGAGCTTGAAGCCCTCAAAGGACCATTTACCTTGGAAGTTGACTCGCTGACGAGGATGGCACCTGCGGAAATGAACCAGGAGTTTTTCGACAAGGTCTTCGGCCCCGGGGCCGTCAAAACCGAAGAAGAGTTTATTTCAAGGGTGAAGGAAGATATCGCAAAATCCAATGAAGTAGAGCAAAAAAATCAGTTCTTCAGGGATATCAAGAAAACCCTGAATGAAAGCACCAAACTGGAATTACCACGTGACTTCCTCAAGAGATGGCTTACACTCGGTGCGGGTCAGGAGAATAAGATCCCGGAAGATCAGCTTGAAAAAGAATTGCCCGATTACATCGATCAGTTAAAGTGGAACATCATCACCAATAAGGTCAGGGAAGAGCAGAAGATCGAGGTTAAGCCCGAAGAAGTGAAAGAAGAGACCAAAAGGCTTTTCAACTCTCAACTGGGACAGAATTTCCCTGAGGATCAAAAAGATGAACTCCTAGAAAGGTTTGCTGATAACTACCTTCAGGAAAACGAAGGCAAGAACTTTAGCAATATTTTTAACAGCCTGATGGAGCGCAGAATCCTTGAATACCTGGAGCAAAATGTGACCAGGGTCGAGAAAAAAATTAATCACAAGGAATTTAAGAAGCTCTTGGAGGGTTAATAACTAGATTTATCACAAATAATCTAAATGGACGCTAAAGAATTTCGAAAGTTTGCAGTAAAGGACCAGGGCCTGAACGGCCTTGCCGTTGATTCATACATCAACCAATTCACAAGCCTCACTCCCAATATCATCGAGGAAAGAAGGATGAACGCTGTGGCCATGGATGTTTTTTCAAGGCTGATGATGGACAGGATCATTTTTCTTGGGGTGCCTATCGATGACTATGTCTCCAATGTAGTCATTGCCCAGTTGCTCTTCCTTGAATCCGCTGATTCGAAAAAAGATATCCTGATGTACCTGAATTCACCTGGCGGATCAGTGTATGCCGGATTGGGCATTTACGACACCATGCAGTACGTAGGTCCCGATGTGGCCACGATCTGTACTGGCCTCGCTGCTTCCATGGGGGCCATACTCCTGGCCGCCGGTGCGGACAAAAAGAGAACCGCATTGAGGCATTCTCGTATAATGATTCATCAGCCCATGGGGGGTATCGGGGGCCAGGCCTCGGATATTCAAATAACAGCTAAGGAGATTCAAAAACTTAAAAAAGAGTTATATTCAATACTATCAGACCATACAGGAAAGAAGGAAGAGCAGATCTGGGAAGATGCGGACAGGGATTATTGGATGACTGCCGAGGAAGCAAAAAAATATGGCCTGGTAGACGAAGTATTGGGCACCAAGAAAAAGTAGAAGCCTATGGCTCAGGTGAATTGTTCATTTTGCGGGAGAAATAAAAAGGATGTCAGATTGATGATCTCCGGCATTCATGCGCATATCTGTGATAAGTGTATTGAACAAGCCATGGTCATACTTGACGAAGAGGTGCAGTCCACCAAAACCTCTGGTTCTCCCCAGTTTAAACTGCTAAAACCAAAGGAGATCAAGGAATTCCTGGACGGTTTCGTGATTGGTCAGGAAGATGCCAAAAAGGTTTTGTCCGTTGCCGTATACAATCATTACAAACGTCTGATGGCTGTTCCCAAGGATGATGATATCGCGATAGAAAAATCCAATATCATCATGGTTGGGGAAACGGGAACCGGTAAGACCTATTTGGCTAGAACCCTTGCAAAGCTTCTGGATGTTCCCTTTTGCATTGCCGATGCTACTGTACTTACCGAAGCCGGTTATGTAGGAGAAGATGTTGAAAGTATTCTTACCCGATTGCTCCAAGCCGCTGACTATAATGTCGAAAATGCCGAAAGAGGAATCGTATATATCGATGAGTTGGATAAAATCGCCCGCAAGGGAGATAACCCTTCCATTACCAGGGACGTCAGTGGAGAAGGTGTCCAGCAGGCGCTCCTAAAACTTCTTGAGGGCACGACTGTAAACGTCCCACCACAAGGCGGGAGAAAACATCCTGACCAGAAAATGATCTCCGTGAATACGGAGAATATCCTTTTTATCTGCGGAGGCGCTTTTGACGGAATTCAGAAGATCATCGGATCGAGACTGAACACCAGACCGCTTGGATTCTCCGGAAAGGAAAACCCCATGGAGAACCTGGAAGACAATATGCTGCTCCAATATGTCAACGCTCATGATCTCAGAACCTTTGGTCTGATCCCGGAATTGATCGGTAGGCTTCCGGTCGTGACCTATCTGAATCCTTTGGAGGAAGAGACATTGTTGAAAATACTTCTTGAGCCCAAAAATGCTATTACCAAACAGTACAAAAAGCTCTTCGCAATGGAAAAGATAGAGCTTGAGTTTGAAAAAGATGCATTGAAATTCATCGTGAAAAAAGCCATGGATTTCAAGCTCGGAGCCAGGGGATTGAGATCTATTTGCGAGGCTATCATGGTCGATGCTATGTACGAGCTCCCTTCACAAAAGAATCCCGGTTCGCTCCTGATTACAGAACGATATGCAGAAGAGAAATTCCGGAAGTCAAAGCTTCAGAACCTCAGAGCAGCTTAGCTTTTTCCACTTTGTAGTCCCCCCTTCTTAGCCGGATTCCATGTTACCTCATCATGAGGATCATCTTTGCGTGATTGCCTATAACAACGCGGCTTGCCGTCTATCACTTTTTGTTCCCTTTAGAGGGAGAGATTGGTTCTAAAACAGTTTCCTGAACTTCTTGGATGGAAAGGATCAATTGATTTGAAGAAAAGAAAAATATGAAATCAACTTTTCTGGCACTTCTTCTTTTCTGCTCCAGCACATCTTGGTTCCGCTGTCATTCTCAGAGCAATCGCCACGGTGAAAGAATTCGATCTACTGTGAATGATACATACCCCAAGAAATTTATGGAGGTAGTCAAAAACAAAGATGAAGCGGGTTTAAATGCTTTGTACTGCTCTCCAAAGGTGAACTTGTATGTCACAAGAAAATATCAAAACAAGGGCCAGCTCCTCTTTGCCGCCACCTCCTCCGGCTGGGCTGCCGGTGTCGGTACTCTGCAGCATCCATATGAATTAAAGATCAGTGAATTAAAAGTTGAGCCAAAAGGGGAAAGAATGGCCGTGTCCTGGGCTAGGTTTGATGAATTCGATGACCATGTTCATGGTCAAGATGGGTACGATCTCTTCACTTATTTCCTTACAGAAGAGGGTTATAAGATCTCCCACATGAACGTATCCATTGCCTGGGATTCAGATGATCTTCCGGAAAAGGTGGAAATGACCATGGATGAAGAAAATCTCAACAGATTGGTATCGAGCATTCAAAGTGATTTTCTCAAGGGAGAAAAGGGGAAAATGAATCTAATCCATCCAAATTGGAAAGCTTGGGTTGGCACCTACTCCGATTATAAGTTTACCGGTATCAGATCCTTGGATTATTCGGGGTTCATCGAAATGATCGAAGGCCTGGGATTCCATCACAAATTGGAAATAGGCTCACCGAGCGTTGTGGATGGCTTCCTGGCGTTTTCCGAGGGGACTTTTTTGAATCAAAAAAAGGAAAAAATTCATGCGATCTTCACTTTCATAAATTTCAACAATGACTGGTATTTGACTTCTGTACAATGTGAATACCTCCAATAAAAATCATACAAGTCCGCTTCGCCTCAATCAAACGGCACAACTCTCAGTCAAAGCGAGCAACCAAGAGAAAGTCGAGAAACAAGGTTTAGGACCTTGAAGATTGGTCTAGGGATTCCAGATGAGCATCTCCCCTTCCCTTTTTAAGGGAGTGTCAAAATTATTCTTAAACAATTCCCCGGTACCCAGGCCCTGGGCCAGGGGGTTTTGATACTGAGCTGCAAATTGTGTTATTGCGGCCAGGCCCAAATTCGATTCCAGAGCTGAGGTGATCCACCAGCCTATCTCCCTTTCTTCTGCCAGCCGGATCCATTCCTCCACTCCGGAAAATCCTCCATGAAGAGAGGGTTTTAAGACGATGAAGGGTGCTTTGGTAAGGTCGAGCAACCTCACCTTTTCTTCCAATTTGTCCCTACTGATAAGCTCTTCATCCAATGCCACAGGAACACCTAGTTCAACGAGTTCATGCATTTCCGCCCAATTGCCGGTTGGGATCGGTTGCTCTATGGAATGAATATTCAGTGGCTTCAGGACCTCCCATCTCTTGAGGAATTCCCGCTTGTTGAACGCTCCATTCGCATCCAACCTGATCTCCAGATCTTCACCACCCTGCTCTCGCAGACGCATGATCAGCTCCAACTCATCACCCCATGAGATCCCACCGATTTTGATCTTGATGCAGGAGAACCCCTCCTCAATTTTTTTTTCAACCTGTTCGAGCATGTACTCCTTATCTCCCATCCAGATCAGTCCATTGATCTTCAATCCCTTTTCAAGCCTTCCTTGCCCATACCTGAAAAAAACGTTTTCCTGTACCGAATTCAGGTTTGCCACGGCCATTTCAAAACCAAACCTTAGCGATGATGGCAAGGAAGATAATTCGGATTGAGGTGGAAGCCCATCTCCTTGAATCCTCACTAACAATTCCTCACACTCCTTCATGGATTCAGGGCTCAATCCTTCAAGGGGGGCTATTTCTCCTCTTCCAATTTGACCCTTTCCATCTTCAACCCTGATCAACAAGAACTCCTTTGACCTGAAAGTATTCCTGGAGGTTTTAGCCGCAATCCTGAAATCCAGTTTATGTCTTTTAAAGGAAATCAATTCCATTTGAGGGATCGAGATTAAATTGTTGTCGGGGTGGCGGGATTTGAACCCACGACCTCTGCGTCCCGAACGCAGCGCGCTACCGGACTGCGCTACACCCCGAATGATTTGCCTTTCTTCAAAAATTCACAAAGAGCCCATTTGCTCTTCTTATCTCAGCTTCGTCCGGTACTACCGGACTGCTCGCCCGTCCGAAGCGTAGCGAAGGCGGGCGCTACACCCCAAAAACCCAAACCAAAAAATAAAAAGTGAACAAAAAAAGGGGCAATTCTTATGCCCCCTATCAGGAATTGGTTTTCATCCTTTCCGTGACTCCATCAGGACTCGAACCTGAAACCTACTGCTTAGAAGGCAGTTGCTCTATCCAGTTGAGCTATGGAGCCAATAAGATGTCGTCTTAGCCGACTTCGCCAACGAAAATTCAGTTGACTTTAAAAAAACTTGCCCACCTACACCCCTTCCAAGGTTTCGGTGGGCGAAGTCGGGGTGGTAGGATTCGAACCTACGACCCCTCGCTCCCAAAGCGAGTGCGCTAACCGGACTGCGCTACACCCCGAATAATTTGCCTTTCTTCAATAATTCACAAAGAGCCTATTTGCTCTTCTTATCTCAGCTTCGTCCGGTAAACCGGACTGCTTGCCCGTCCGAAGCGTAGCGAAGGCGGGCGCTACACCTCAAAAAAACACCAAGGCCTCGCCAGACGAAGCCTTGGCATAGTCTGGCGGAGAGAGGGGGATTCGAACCCCCGGTACCTGTTTCCAAGTACGCATGTTTAGCAAACATGTGGTTTCAGCCACTCACCCACCTCTCCTAAAAGAACTTTTCAATCAAAAAACCCCAATCGGGACTCAAATTGAGGCGCAAATCTAGTATTTTTATTTCAAATTTCTTGGTCCTGACCTAAGTCCGATATTCTTTTTTTAACCCGTTAGTCGCATGCTCAGAAATCTCGTTTTCGCAACCTTGATCGCCTTAGTGACATTTTCAGTTGCCTGTGAATCTGATCAAAAAGCAAATACACAAAAAGATCCCGATGTCGTTGTCATGATGGACCGGGATCTAAGAAATATCCATCCAAAATTCTGGGCCTCGAGCACTGAAAAGGGAATCTCAGATCAGCTTTTTCAGCGGCTTATTGACCTTCATCCGGAAACCTATCAACCCATTCCTGTACTGGCTTCAGCTGTCCCGGTTCTCAACCCAGAAGAAAACAGTATTGATTTCGAGATCAGGGAGAATGCGGCCTGGCATGACGGTACCCCTGTCACCGCGAAAGACCTTGAGTTCACATTAAAGTTTGCCTTCTCGCCCTTTCTTGAGCAAAGCATTGACTCGGCGTTCTATCATTTTATCAAAGATGTGATCCCTGATGAATCAAATCCCAGGAAGGCATCTTTCATTCTTCACGAAATAGTCCCGGATCCGGTTTATTCGGCAGGCTCCCTGCCGATCATCCCAAGCCATGTTCACGATCCGGAAGGACTTTTTGAGAAGTATACCGTCAATCAATTTTGGGATGGTAGCGATGAAATCAGGAATGATTCATCCTTGAAGGTGCTGGGCAAAAGTATTATTGAAGGTATCTATTCCTGGGACCCAGCCTACCTGATCGGCTCCGGACCTTATGGCTTCCAAAGCCGCGTGGAAGGTCAATCCGTTACCCTCTCTAGAATCGAGAACTATTGGGGCAAATCATTCAGTGGCACAAACCCCTGGTTCATTGCCAACCCTGCCACAATTACCTATAAGGCGGTTTCTGAGCCTATTCAAAAGAAAATCGAACTTGAAAACCAGGCCGTAGACCTTTACAGGTTCACAACCTCCTTCCTGCCAACGATAAAGGACAATAAATCTATTTCTTCAGGCTACCAAATGGAAAAGGTAACCTTTTTCGGATTCGTTTACATAGGGTTAAACCGGCAATCGCCAATTCTGATCTCGGATAATACCCGGAAAGCGATTTCCTTTATCATCAATACCGATGAGTTGATCCAATTTGTTTCCGAGGGGTACGGAGTAAAGGTTTCACAACCCTTCTTCGGCATCCAATCAGACATGGAAAATCCTCTTCTGAACAGACCGGGGTTTAATCCGGACAGTTGTATCCATTATCTCAGCCTGGATGGTTGGGAAAGAACAAGCGGTTCGGATCTTATGGTCAGGATGGAAAATGGTGAAAGACAGGAATTAAGGCTTCGTTATGTCTATAGCGCCAACAATAAAAGCAGCGAGGATACCGGTCTGCTATTGAAACAAAAAGCGAAGGAAGTCGGAATTGAGATCATCATGATACCATTGGAATTCGGTGCCTATATCGAAAGTATGTCCACACATGATTTTGACCTCACACGTGGAGGTATAGGCATCGAACCAAGAGGATTCAGCTACTCCCCCCTTTTCCATAGCTCTGCTATAGCCAACGGCAAAAACTATGTCTGCTTTGGAGACCGAAGAACAGATGAGATCCTGGAAACATTGGAAAAAGAAACTGATCCTGAACAAATAAACCGGCTTCGGATCCTGCTGAGTAATGAATTGATCAAGTCAAATACATGGATCATCCAATACAATCCGGAAGTCCCGGCACTGGTGTCAAAAAAATATACCGGCTATTTCAATTCACCTGTTTTTCAGGGTATTTGGCCTCCTAGCCTAAACTAAAAATTGATTTACAAGTACCTCTTCAAAAGGATTCTCGGGTTTGTACCAACCCTGCTACTCTTGATGCTGTTTTCTTTCTGGCTTGCCAGAGAGGCTCCGGGTGATCCATTCAAAATAGCAAGTGTTCAATCGATCAGGCCAGGTTCTGAATCGCTGAGTTCTAAAAAAGAAGGAGAGGAAAAACCCCTGTTTTACTTTTCCATTTCTCCCCTGGATCGCGCACACCCGATACAGCAATACATTCCCATGTTGAGTTGGAATGGAAGTAACAACCAGCTTTCGATCTGGACCGGACGTCTGTTAACGGGAGATTTTGGTAATTCGATCCGATACCGGATAAATGTCTGGAAGGTTGTAAAAAAGCCATTCCTGATTTCATTGGCAATAGGAACCCTGTCCACATTGATCCTAATCGCCATATCAATTTGGTTGGCAAAATATCTGGCCACGAACTCAACCAAAGGATCGAACGAAAAGATCTGGTCCTTCCTTGATCTGATCTACGCTATTCCCTCCTACTGGCTGGCCGTTCTTCTTCTCACCTTCTTGGCGAGTTCCACCTTCCTCAACTTGTTTCCCAGTGGAGGGATAGGAATGAATAAGGGGAACTTTCTTCTGAATATGCTGGATTTTCTTTACCACATATTCCTACCGGTTATCTGTATTAGCCTTCCTCCTATAGCGTATTATACCAAAATAATCTTCCAGAACATCGAGCAGGAATCGCATAAGGTTTATGCTTTGAGCGCTGCAGCCAGGGGTTTTTCGTCGAAATACATTTTGGATAAGGAACTCTTAAGAAATTCTCTTATCCCCCTGGTTACACACCTTTCTCTTTTTATTTCAGCAATACTTGGAGGAGCATTAATCATTGAAAAGATCTTCAATCTTCCCGGGCTTGGTAAGCTGATGGTAGAATCCTACTCCTTTAGGGATTACCCGGTCATTTTTTGCATTGCATTCATAACCGGCCTTTTCACCCTGGTGGGATACCTGGCTACCGATCTGATCATCATCAGGCTCTCTCCAACGATCAGGGAATCATTTGAAAAAGAAAACGCATGAGGGCAGGAAGAAATCATTTCTGGGTGCTGATGATCCTATCCTGTTGGATCCTGGTAGCGGTTCTTGCTGATTTTCTGGCCTCATCAAAGCCTCTTCTGGTCAAAGGAGAAAAGGGATGGTCCTTTGAAGGGCCGGGCTCCGCTATAAGCCCCGATGAGATCCGAAATGCCGAAAAGGTAATCTGGCCACCTGTTGCTTTTTCAGATGAGGACCTGGACCTAAGCACTCAAAGATTTTCCAAACCCGGGACTGAGAATACCGAACTGAAATTTACCCGTGTTCATCGATTGGGTACGGACCGGGTAGGCAGAGATATACTTGCAGGCCTGATTCATGGTTCAAGGTTTTCGCTGATCGTTGTTCTGTCCTCCATGTTCCTGATCGCCATTATAGGCCTGATCACCGGTCTGCTGATGGGCTTCTTTGGCGACAGAAGACTTAGGATGAACAATGGAAGCCTGGCACTCATCACCCTGACATTGCTTTTCGTTGGCTTTTGGGTTTTCAATTTGGGGCTTGAAGCAGCCGTAATTCCTACCCTGATCATCGCATTGCTTTTCACAGGAGCATACCACTTGCTTAGAAAGGCAGGGCTTTTTGAAGAAGGGCAAAAAAGAAGCATACCTGTGGATTACGTATTGTCAAGGTTCCTTGAGATATTCGATACCATTCCCAAGCTATTCCTTCTACTGGTTATCGTCTCTCTTTGGGAGCCCAGCACTCCGCGTTTGATATTTGCGATCGTTCTAACCGGCTGGTTAACATTGAGTAAAATGGTCAGGGGAAAAACGCTTGCGATCGTCAATTCTCCGCTATTCCTCAGCTTGAAAGGATTGGGAGCCTCCAATTCCAGAATCATGATCCACCATATTTTTCCCTTCATTCTTCCTGACCTATTGGCTTATGTAGCCTATTTGGCCGGCACCATAATTCTAACTGAATCCGCACTTTCATTTCTTGGGTTGGGTGTTTCCCCGGATGTGGTTTCATGGGGAAGTCTGCTGGCCATGAGTATCTACAACCCATCATTCTGGTGGTTGGCGGTGCTCCCCGGGCTTCTTATTTTTGCAATGATTTTCAGCCTGGTCAGACTTGGAGACATCCTGTACTCCAGGCTGAATCCCGAGCAAACAAGTTGGAGGTATTATGACCTGGTATAAAGGACTGGAAGAGGTAGAGATCATTTTTCTTGCCCTGATCGCATTGGCGTATATAGGGTATTATTTCCGTTTGAGATTTATCGCTTCCTTCTTCAAATCCAGTAACCGCGGAATTTTCAAGAAGCTTCCGCTTCGGATCATTTACATCACCCTTGTGATCCTGGCGCTTTTAGGACCCTCATTTGGAAATCAAACCAGGGAGATCAAGGTGATTGGAAAAGACATATTTCTCGCCGTTGATCTTTCAAAATCTATGGATGCCAGGGACGTAAACCCTTCCAGACTTGAAAAGGTCAAATTCGAACTTCGCCGCCTGATCGACGAGTTCGGTTCCGACAGGATCGGCTTGATCATTTTCTCCTCAGAGGCTTTCGTTCAATGCCCGCTGACCTATGACCAATCCGCTCTTAGCCTTTTTATAGAGACAATTAATACGGATCTGGTTCCAAGTGCCGGAACCGAGCTCCATGAACCCCTGGAACTCGCATTGGAAAAACTTAAAGAGGATGAAAAAGGCTCAGGAAAGAACCAGGCCCAGATCATCATCCTGATCTCCGATGGCGAGGACTTCGGAAATGATTCGAACAAGATCATCAGGAAAATAAAAGATCAGGGAATTAAACTTTTCTGTCTTGGAATTGGTACTGAAGAAGGAGCACCTATTCCCGAGCGCAATCGAAATATGGTGGATGACTCCGGAAAGGAAGTGATCACCAGGCTTGACAGGACAGGTTTAAAAAGGCTTGCCATAGAGACCGGAGGTAAATATTTTGAGATTTCAAAAGGCTTGAACGAAATAGGAAAGTTGACAAATGCGATTGAAAATATCGAGGGCGAATTAAAGGATACCCGGCACGTGGACGCTTCTTCAAATAAATTCATCTTTTTCTTGTTGCCAGCCTTAATTTTGGCCCTCCTTGATGCGTTCTTTACCTCAAGGACCATACGGATATGAAATATCTTCTGCTCATAGTCGCTCTATCCTGGAATGGTGCTGATATAAGTCAGACAAATAGTCTCAAAAAAGAGGCCCTTGATCTCTATGGAAGCGGACAATATGATCTGGCAGAACAAAAACTGGTTTTTCTAAAAGACAGCCTGGGAGTATCCTCACCGGAGATCGGTTTGAATCTTGCATCGGCTCAGTTTAACCAGGGTAAAACCGAAGAGGCCTTCTTCAATTACAAAGAGGTCGCTTCCTCTAAAAACAACGAGTATGCTTCCCGGGCTCTTCTACAGATGGGAGTCATTAGTCATGACCAGCAAAAGCTGGAAGAGGCTCTGAATGCTTTCAGAGAATCATTGATCCGGGATCCGGGAAACAAGGAAAGCAGGTATAATTACGAGCTGGTCAAAAAGAAATTGGAACAGCAGCAAGATCAGGAGCAGCAGGAGGATCAGGACAAACAGGATCAGGAAAAAGATCAAGATCAACAGAACGAGCAAGATCAACAGCAACAAGAGGATCAGGAGCAACAAGAGGATCAGGAGCAAGGGGAAAATCAACAGCAGGACCAACAACAAGGGGAGCAGGATCAAGAAGATCAACAGCAGCAAGAAGGTGAAGAGCAGAACGGTGAAGAAGAACAGCAGGAACAACCCAAACCCGGAGAGGAAGAAGGTGAAGAAAAGGAGCAGGAACAAAACGCTCCAACAAAATCACAACCCGATTTCAACGAGGTGAAAATAAGCCCGGAAATGGCCAAAATGATCCTTCAGGCCATGGAAAACAGGGAGATGCAATATTTTCAACAATTAAAAAAAGAACCAACCAAATCATCGAAGAGTAAATCCAAATGGTAAAAAATATGAACGAAGTAGCAATCATTTCCGCGGTAAGAACACCCATAGGAAGTTTTATGGGGGCATTATCAGGCATAAGCGCTCCACAGTTGGGAGCCACAGCGATCAAAGGGGCATTGGAGAAGGCCGGCATTGACCCGGGTTTGGTCCAAGAGGTGTTCATGGGCAATGTCTTACAGGCAGGATTGGGCCAGGCTCCGGCCAGACAGGCTGCCATGTATGCGGGATTGAGTGAAAATGTTCCCTGTACCACTGTAAATAAGGTTTGTGCATCAGGAATGAAGTCCGTCATGCTCGGTGCTCAATCCATCATGACCGGCCAAAATGACGTGGTGATTGCAGGAGGAATGGAGAGCATGTCCAGAGTTCCATTTTATCAGACGACGGGTAGGACAGGCCAAAAGCTAGGCGATATGAAAATGATCGATGGTTTGGTTTTCGATGGCCTGACCGATGTCTACAATAACTACCACATGGGTAACGCCGCTGAGCTATGCTCTAAGGAATGCAATATCAGCAGAGAGGATCAGGACAACTATGCAATCGAATCCTATAAAAGGGCAAAAAATGCCTGGGATAATGATGCGTTTAAGAATGAGGTTGTTCCGGTAAGTGTTCCCCAGCGCAAAGGAGATCCGGTGATGGTGGATACCGATGAAGAATACAGCAAGGTGAACTTTGAAAAGATCCCCGGACTGAGACCGGTTTTCCAAAAAGAAGGGACCGTCACCGCTGCCAATGCTTCTACACTTAATGATGGTGCTTCAGCCCTGGTATTAATGAGCAAGACCAAAGCAGAAGAATTGGGTCTTCAGCCCATGGCTTACATTCGTTCCTTCAGCGATGCCGCTCAAAAGCCGGAATGGTTCACAACCTCTCCAGCCAAGGCGCTTCCAATCGCCATGGAAAGAGCCGGCGTAAAGGCCGATGAAGTGGATTTTTTCGAGATCAACGAGGCATTTTCGGTAGTTGCCATTGCCAACAATCAACTTCTTGAACTTGATCCCGACAAAGTCAATGTAAATGGAGGAGCGGTATCGCTTGGTCATCCTCTTGGCAATTCAGGATCCAGAATACTGGTCACCCTGTTGAATGTCCTGAAAAACAATGGTGGGAAAATTGGGGCCGCGGGTATTTGCAATGGAGGAGGAGGCGCATCGGCTATGGTCGTAGAAATGGCATAATTTTCAAGAATTGTTCAGACTCCTTCTACCTTTCCTCATTTCGGTTTCCGTCTCCTTCTCGGGATTCGGGCAATTGAAGGTTCGCACCTTTTATGAGGATTATGGCGGGGTAAAGGAGGAGTTCTTTGTTAACCCTGACATACCGGACGAAAAGAATGGCGAATACAAGCGGTTTCATCCGGATGGCACCATTGCTGCCGAAGGCTTCTTTGAGAACGGTTTAAGGCAAAGAGAATTTGTTGAGTTCTATGCGAATGGGCAGAAGAAGGTAGAGGCCTTTTATAAGGATGACAAAAAGGATGGTTCACTTTCCATCTTTGATGAGGATGGTAACCTGCTCCAAAAAGCAGCCTTCAAGGAAGATGTACTTCAGGACAAGGTAGAGGCCTATTATAGCTCTGGTCAGGTAAAGCTCGTCGGCAATTTCAAGGAAGGCAAACCTGAAGGCCTGATACTCGAGTACTATGAAAATGGAAACACCATGAGTGAGACCTTTTTCAAGGATAACAAGATGCACGGGCCCGCTAAATTCTATTATCCGAATGGGAATATTCGCGTGGAACAAACATTCAAACTCGGTATTCTTTCAGGAAGCTTTACAACCTATTTCCCATCGGGAGCTGTAGAAATCCAGGGTATAAATGCGGATGGTGAAAGAACCGGAAAGTTCGTTACTTACAATCAAAACGGAAGCAAGGTTCTCGAATCGAATTACCGCTCTGGTCGGCTTCACGGAATGTCAAGAGGCTGGCACGATACCGAGCAGATCAAGTATGTCCTGAACTATGAAAATGGAGTGAGAGACGGAAAGTGTAATCGGTATTACAAAGGCGGTGAACTTGAAAAAACCATCATCTATTCCGGAGAAGGAAAAACGGAGAAGATCACTGAATTCTATAAAAACGGAAACAAAAGCAGCAAATACACTCTGGTGAATGGGGTTTTGGAAGGCACAAAGGAAGATTTCTATGAAAACGGAACTTCAAAGACCAAAGCCAACTATGATAACGGTAAGCTTCATGGGTTGAAGACGGTTTATTTCGATAACGGGAAAAAAAGCATGGTCAGCATGTACCAATTTGGGAACGCATTCGGAAAATATGAAGAGTTCTATGAGAGCGGTAAAAAGAAATTGGCCGGCTCCAAAAAAAGGGGGGTACTACATGAGGAAGCAAAATATTTTTTCGAATCAGGACAGCTCCAATCATCCGGAAGTTATTATTACGGCAAAAAAAATGGGATATGGGAAGATTTTGATGAAGAAGGAAATCTCACGACAACCATAACCTATAAAAAAGGAAAGATCATCAAGAAATGAGCCTAGCTCCTACCATTAGCAAAACAAACTTCAATTTTCCAGGGCAAACAGGTTATTACCGGGGCAAGGTCCGTGAGGTATACTATTTCGGGCAAAAAATGGCCATGATCGTGACGGATCGTATTTCGGCTTTTGACATTATCATGCCACGAGCCATCCCCTACAAGGGGCAAATCCTGAACACCATAGCGGCCAAAAACCTTGAAGCCGTCCGCGATATCGTACCGACCTGGCTGGAATCGGTCCCGGACCCAAACATAAGCTTTGGATTGCAATGCGAACCTATTCCAATTGAAATGGTTATCCGTGGTTATCTGGCTGGACATGCTTGGCGTGAATACGACTCCGGTAAAAGATCTCTTTGTGGTGAACCTATGCCTGAGGGAATGACTGAAAGCCAGAAGTTTCCAAAACCCATTATCACTCCTGCAACAAAGGCTGAGGAAGGTCATGATGAGGACATATCCGCCGATGAGATCCTTGATCAGGGGATCGTAAGCCCGGAGATCTATGCGCAGCTCGAAAACTACACTCGATCGCTATATGATTTCGGACAAAAAGAAGCCGAAAAGCATAATCTCATCCTTGTAGACACCAAGTATGAATTCGGCATTGTGAATGGAAAGATCTACCTGATGGATGAAATTCACACACCCGACTCATCGAGGTATTACTATAAGGATACCTATCAGCAAAATCTGGAAAACGGGATCAAACAAAAACAACTGTCCAAAGAATTCCTGAGGGAATGGTTGATGAGTGAGGGGTTCCAGGGAAAAGAAGGTCAGGAGGTTCCACATATGAGTGACGAAAAGACAATCGAAATATCGAATCGTTACGTCGAACTCTACGAAACCCTTATGGGTGAAACCTTCATTCCTGATAAATCTGCTCACCCCCTTGAAAGGGCGGAAAAAAATTTGTTGAAAATCCTGTGATAATAGTCGTATAATTTTCCCTATTTTGATTCCCACAAAATGAAGATCGAAGTAACAAAGGATGAGAAATATGTGCTTTTGAAGATCAGTGAAAGCCGATTGGACGCTATCCAATCGCCTGAATTAAAGGCACAATTGCTCGTACTCAAGACAGAAGGCTATAAGAATTTTGTTTTGGATCTAAGTGAAGTTGAGTATACCGATTCTTCCGGGCTTAGTGCTATTCTCACCGCCAATAGAATAAGTAAGGAACAAGGAGGAATCCTGGTTTTGGCAAATGTACAGGCGCAGGTAATGAAGCTGATCGAGATCACACAGCTACACCGTGTGATCGAATGCTTCAACACGGTTGAAGAGTGTATAGACAGAGTTCTTCTTTTTGAAATTGAAAGCGATTTGGGAAAAGAATCGGAATAATACCCTAATCTAAGTTTGGAAACCACTACCAATACTGACATATCTCAAGAATTAAGGCCGGACAGGAAAAAGACCTCGCTCTTTATCGTGCTGAGTGCAATTTTTCTGACCAATGCGATCTTGGCTGAGATGATAGGCGTAAAGATCTTTTCAATCGAGGCTCTGCTCAACCTCCCTCCTGCACAGATCAACTTGGTCGGAGGTTTTACCCTTGATTTCAATCTCACAGCGGGTGTGGTCATCTGGCCGGTTGTCTTCATCACTACAGACATCATCAATGAGTACTTCGGTCAGTCAGGAGTGAAAAGGTTATCAACGCTGGCAGCAGTGATGATCTCCTACGTTTTCGTGGCGATCTACTTTGTGACCACTCTTCCGGCTTCGGAGTTCTGGGTTCAGATCAATAGCAAAATGCCTGACGGAACTCCTTTTGATATTGATTATGCCTTCAGCAAAATTTTCCTCCAGGGTCTGGGAATCATTATTGGATCAATTGTCGCATTTCTGATCAGCCAGTTTTTGGATGTCTATGTTTTCCACTATCTCCGCAGGTTCACCGGAAGCAGGAAGATCTGGCTCAGGGCAACGGGTTCTACGCTGGTATCTCAACTGATCGACAGTTTCGTCGTGTTGATGATCGCCTTCAATATTTTTGGACAATGGAGCATTGAACAGGTCGTTGCCGTTGGGATCATCAACTATATCTACAAGTTTATTGTGGCCGTGGTCCTGACTCCCCTTCTATATGTGGCACACGGAATAATCGATTCCTACCTTGGCAAAGAGCTTTCGGAAGAAATGGTCGAAAAAGCTGCCGCCAATTCGAAAAGGTTTATCTAAAAACTCCCTTGAAATACATCTGACTCAGAATGATGGCACTTGATTGTGCCACGTTGAGAGACTCTGCACGCCCTTCACCCGGGATTGAAATTTTACCCGAAAGCCTTTCCAACATTTCTGCATCGATCCCATTCGCTTCGTTTCCAAAAACAATCAAACCAGACCCCTCTTGTCCGAATTCCACCTCGTGAATTGGTTGGCCCTGCATATCCGCTCCCAGGACCTCGGTGGTTGGATTATGCCGCAAAATATCATCTATGCTGATATAACGGACCTTTACTCTGAAGAGCGACCCCATGGCTGCCATTACACTTTTTGGATTGTAGAGGTCACAAGTATTCGGACTGCAGAAGATCTCCTGTAATCCAAACCAGTCGGCAGTGCGAATGATCGTTCCCAGATTCCCCGGATCCTGCAGCCTATCAAGGTAAATGGTCCAGGATGCCAGGATCGGCGGTTCAAGATCCGGTGAAGGTATCCTGACCAAAGCCAATCCTTCTTCGTTGTTCTTGAGTGAGGAAAGTGCGGAAACCTCATCCTTTTTTATGGTAATTGTTTCGATGTTTTGAGAAAAGGTACCCAAAGAATCTATAAAGTCAGAGCTCCCTACAATGTGGGTAATTTGCTGACCTGATGTCAAGGCCTCCTGAACTATTTTTCTACCTTCAGCAAGGTATAGACCATGCTGAGACCTGTATTTCTTTATTTTGAGCGACCGAACGACCTTGGATAAAGATTTCGTTAACATATTCCTGAAAGTTCAATGGCAAAGGCTCCCACAAATAGCCCTTTTGTTCCTTTTTCTGGGCTCCTGTACAGGCACCAAGCATCTTCAAGAGGGCGAGTACCTATTGTATCAGCAACAGATCAAAGGAAATAAAAAAGTTCCTGGCTCCGAAATGGAGGTTTTCTTCCGGCAAAGACCAAACAGAAAGATCCTCGGGCTACCCCTAATGCCATACCTTTCCGCATACTATATTGGAAAACCTGAGAGATACGAAAGGAGAGGTCGCAAAAAGGCTCAAAAGGCAGATGAATGGTATCAAAAGAAAACCGCTAAAAAACCTGATAAGAGAAAAAAATGGGAGAAGAAGTATGCAAAAAAGCTCGAGGCGGCAGAGTTGCTCAGCAATGAAGGTCCTTCGATCAAACGATCATTTGGCGAACCTCCTGTGATCTTTGATGAAAAGGATGCCGCCGAAACTGAATATCAAATCTCCAACTACCTTGAAAAAAAAGGATACTTTGAGAATGATGTAAACCTCGAGATCAAGAAGAAAAGAAAGAAGGCTTTCATAGTCTACCGGGTCAAGGAAAACGAGCCTACCATACTTCAAAACATAAAATTCTTCTACTCAGATTCTACAATGAAAAACATTGTGGATGCTACAAAACCAAAGAAATTAAACCTAAACCCTGGTGATAATTATGATGAATTCAAGATCAATGATGAGATAGGACTGATCGAAAAAACACTCAAAAATTCCGGATACTTCAGATTTCGCAAACAATACATTTCGGTTTTGGTCAATGATACCATCGGAGCAAGAAAGGTTGATCTGGAATTCTCGATTTCCCCACCGGAAAACAACAATGCATCGAGGCGTTATAGAATTTCCAGGGTTAACTTCATAGAAGATGCAAGCATCGAACTTGAAAATGCTGCGAGAGATACTTTAAACTACAAGGGTGTTCGCTATACTTTTTATCAGTCCTATGTCAAGGTTAAACAGCTGGATCAAAAGCTGAAGATCTATCCTTACCAATTCTACAGTCTCGACAATACCCTCAAATCACAAAGAAACCTGGCCAACCTGAATATGTACAAGTATTCGAACATCCGGTATGATTCTGCGGAAGGTGGATTTCAGGCCTATATCTATACAACACCGTTACCGAAGTATACCACCTCATTTGAGATGGGAGCGGCCGTCACACAATGGTTACCCGGCCCGTTTGGATCGCTTTCATTCAGAACAAGGAATATTTTTGGTGGGGCCGAATCCCTTGATATCAATGTCAGGGGAAAGATCGAAGCACAAACGAGTTTTGCTTCCGAGACCAATTTTTATCAAAGCGCGGATATAGGGGTATCTGCAGGTTTGACCTTTCCCAATATCGCTTTTCCTTCGCCGTTCAGATTCAAATTCAATGACCAGAATCCGAAAACCACCATCGTAGCGGGTTACATTTTTTCATCAAGGCCGGAGTATGCAAGGCATAATGCAAACACCCACCTCAGATACAGCTTCTCGCCAAAGACCAACAAAACATGGTCTTTCAGGTTTTTTGATTTTACACTTGTTCAGACCGATGTCAAAGACCCAAGGTTCAAAAACTACCTGTTGCTTTTACAGGAAAATGGAAACAACCTGATATATTCCTTCAGCAATTCACTGATCACAAGTATGAGTGCCGAATATGTCTATAATGATTTCAAGCTGAATCAGAACAAAAAGGCCAAATACTACAACCTGTTCTTTGAATCGGGAGGGACGGTTTTTAACGTATTGGAAAGGAATACGATTGAACCAAACGACACCGTTTTGGGGCTTCAGTACTACAAGTATTTTAAGGGCAGCTTTGATTATCGAAAGTACTACCCCACAACCAGGAATTCTACGGCAGCTTTCCGGTTTACATCGGGTTTGGCTTATCCTTATGGAGTCAATGAGGCCATGCCTTACGAGAAGTACTTTTTTCTGGGAGGTAGCAACACCATGAGGGCATGGAAACCGAGGAGGCTGGGACCTGGCTCCTTTGCCGTCAAAGACGAAAACGGTCAGATAACATACCGTTTCGAGCAGCCCGGGGAAATCCTGCTTTTGGCCAATCTTGAATGGAGGTTCGACATCTACCGATTCCTAAAAGGAGCCCTGTTTACCGATGTTGGAAACATATGGAGGATCTTTCCCAACCCCACACAGCCGGGAGGTGAATTCAGTCTGGACAGGTTTTACAAGGAAATTGCGGTTGGAATCGGATATGGATTCAGGTTTGATTTTTCCTTTATAGTCCTCAGGGTAGACGCAGGAATCAAGTTATATGATCCGGCTTTACCTGAAGGGGAACGTTTCGTGGGTGGTAATCTGGATAACTACGACCCCCTGAATCAGCAATCCACACTCTGGAATATCAGTATTGGATATCCCTTTTAGTATTCAAGAAGTTCCTTGTATATCCGGGCGGCCTGATCCGCATTGGGTAGGATCTGTTTTTCCAGATCAACATTTAGCGGGATCGCCGGAACATTTTTGGCTCCCAAGAGTTGGACAGGAGCATCCAAATACTCAAAGCATTCACTAGATATCCTGCCTGCCAGTGATTCTGCATAGGAATTCATGATCTGTTCCTCGGTCAATACAAGAACTTTGTTGTGAATTTTTACACGCTCAAAGATCAGATCTGCATCATAGGGATACAGGGTTCTCAGATCCACTACCTCTATCATTCCTTCATAATCCTTGGCTGCATTTCTTGCCCAATGCACTCCCATTCCATAGGTGATCACCACAAGGGATCTGCCTTCTTCAATTTTTGAGTCATCGGCCTCCAGGTCAATTCTACCCTTGCCAAGAGGAATAACATACTTATCGTCTGGAAGAACAGTCTTGGCACGATCTGTCCCAGGGACCTTGGACCAGTAAAGCCCCTTATGCTCCAGCATCACTACCGGATTCGGGTCAAGAAAAGCAGCTTTGATCAAGCCTTTCATATCTGCGGCGTTGGAGGGATAAACGATTTTGATTCCCTTGATCGCCAACAAGGCTGATTCCACCGAGCCGGAATGATAGGGACCACCACCGCCATAGGCTCCTATTGGCACGCGGATCACGCTGGAGATTGGGAATTTCCCCTGGGTGATATAACAGGACTTAGAGAGTTCTTCTACCAGCTGATTCAAAGCCGGCCAGATATAATCGGCAAACTGTACCTCCACGATTGCCTGTGCTCCGACAGCAGACATCCCCGCCGTTGATCCGACAATATAGGCTTCCTGGATCGGGGTGTTAAACACACGGTCATCGCCATATTTTTTGGCTAACAGGGCTGCCTCCCGAAATACGCCCCCTAAACGGCGTCCGACATCCTGTCCGTAAAATAACGCTTCAGGGTGATCGCGAAGGATCTCGTTGATGGCATGGAGGGCTGAATCAACCATAACCTGCTTCTCCCCTTTCTTGGGGCTCCGCTCACCCTTTTCCTCTGTAACAGGGCTCGGAACAAATTCATATTCGGCCGCAAGAGCAATATCCGGGTCCGGAGAGCTTTTGGCCTTATCAAACTCCTTTCTTACAAATTCACCGGTCTTCCTGACAATTGATTCGATCTTCCTTTTTTCAATGCCGAGCTCAAGCAGCTTCTTTTTCAACCTTGGTAAAGGATCCATTTGATCATGCTTCTTCAGATCCTCTTCTCCCCGATACCATTCCCTTCTCACGCCTGATGTATGGTGACCTAGCAATGGGCAATCCGCATGTACCAGAACCGGTCCCTTTCTCTTTCTTACATGCTCAAAGACCCTGCCCATTTGAACATAGGAATCCTCAAAGTCATAGCCTGTCACCCTGATCCTTTCGAGACCTTTGAATCCGGCTGCATACTCGTATGCATCCATGGCTCTCATTTCCTCTCCGGTGGCTGATATTCCCCAATCATTATCCTGGACGAGGTAAATGATGGGCAATTTTTTGAGCACGGCCATCTGAAATGCTTCGGCAACCTCTCCCTCGGTGACCGATCCATCACCCAATGAGCACATAACCAGAGGTTTCACCTTTTCCTTATTCTTGATCAGCTTTCTTCCTTCCAGGTACTGAATCCCATGCGCCATACCGGTTGCGGGGATAGCCTGCATCCCTGTAGCCGAACTTTGGTGCGGGATAGTCGGGAATCCCTTTTTCTTGATCGCCGGATGACTATAATAGGAACGCCCCCCTGTAAAAGGATCGTTCTTTTTCGCCATGAGCTGCATCATCAACTCACTGGGTTTCATTCCGATCCCAAGCAAAATGGACTCATCCCGATAGTAAAGAGCAGCGTAGTCATGCTCTGTCAAATGGAAAGCTGTGGCAAGCTGAATAGCCTCATGGCCTCTGGAAGTACTGTGGACATATTTGCTGACAAACGCCATTTCCTCATCATACAATTCGGCCATATGACGAGCGGTTTGCATCAACTCAAAAGCCCTCAAATAGACCCCCGTATCAAATTGGGGTTTGGCTGTTTTACTCTCAGGTTTTACCTTGCTTTTTACAGGCATCTAGCAGTCTTGAAATTTGCCGTGAATATAGCAAGTTTGGAAGGCTCAAAGGGATAAAACAAGCGAAAATCAAATGATCTCAGGCATAGACCAATCACTCACTTTATTCTTTAATGGGCTTCATTCACCTTTCTTCGACAGGTTCATGCTCTTCATCACCACCCAGGAAACCTGGTACCTGTTTTATGCATTTGTCTTAGCCTACCTGGGCTATCATCAAAAGAAGGGGTTCATCATCAGTGTGGTCATGATCGCTCTCTTGATCACCTTGGCAGACCAGACTTCCAGCGGTTTTTTGAAACCCACGGTAAAACGCCTAAGACCATGCCATGAACCAGCTATAAAAGAGCAGATCCATAATCCCGGTGGCTGCGGTGGTCAGTATGGGTTTACCTCATCTCATGCCAGTAATCATTTTGCCGTGGCATTCTTTCTTTTCTTCCTTTTCCGAAAAAGATTCAAATACACCTGGGTTCTGTTTATATGGGCGGGGTTGATCGCCTATTCCAGGGTTTATTTAGGAGTACACTATCTGGGAGATATCCTTGTAGGGTCGATCATCGGCTCTGTTTATGGGGTGTTGGTCTACCGATCTGGTATTTTTCTCTCCGAAAAACTGAATTGGAAATTCAGCTTGGACTGAAGTAATCCGCCCTAACCAGAGAACCCAGCAAACCTCCGAGTCCTCCGATCAATCCTCCGATCAAAGAGGAAAGGGTCACCATGATCATTCCACTTGGGAGCGAAAACATTTCTGCCATCCTTGTAGAAAGAATAGAATCATTCTGTGTATCAAGGAAAACCGCTATGACAAACCAGGCCAGAAAAACCCCAAGAAATCCCCACAAAAAACTTGAACTCCCGGTTCCTCCAAAGATCATTGCGGCGGCGAGCCCCACTACAAAAACCGACCACCATGGAAAGATCCATCCGACGATCAATGCACAGATAAAACAGAAAATAAATCTCTTCATTTTGCTTCACTTATAGTCCAAACGGCCAGATTATCCTCCTTGGTCTGTTGATCGTAAGAAAGGAGATGTAGGGGCACAAGATCTCCTGTAGACCAATTTTCCAGGAAATTAGAATAAAACCTGCTTCCGGGATTCCCGCTTTGACCTCCAGGAATAGCACCATAGGCCTCAGGTTCATCTTTCATTTCAGCGACAAACCTCCAGGAAGGTCCGTGCTTATGTTTCTGCTTATTGATCACATGCATTCCTCCTCCAATAGGAAGCCCATAAATGCCCATACCGGGAATTTCTGCCACATGAGGCACCGAAGGATTATTGACATCCATCCAGATCCATTCTCCCGGGTCTTCACCAAATTCATTTCCCAACTCTTGCACAGCCATTTTAAAGGCTAAGGTCAGGATATATTTGCTCGTTTCTGTTCGCTCATCAGTGGTCTTATCATCATACCAGGAGGACTCCAATGAGTCGATGATCATTTCAGCAGTGACCAGCACATCCGGATATACATTTCCGCTTTCTGTCCCAAGATCATCATCCCAAATCTTTCGTTCTATATATTCCCACCAAAAAACAAAGATGCTTGCGCCGGCATCCTCAGGACCCATGATCCTATTCCAGGAAGAAACAATCTCGAAGGCTTCCTTTTCCTTATCCGTAAGATTATCCTGTATAACCTTGGACAGCATGGCCTCCAAAACCTTATCAGCAAAAAGGTTCCTGCTGTCCAATTGCAAGGTCATCATATCACCTACCGTAACATCTTTCGATTGCTCCAGCACCTGATTGATCCTTCTACCCCGCATATAGGGGTCAAAATCCCATTGGATGTAATAGGGATATGTAGAATCCGTACTGTGCTGGTTGGCCGAGCTCACAAAACCCCTGGGAGGGTTCTTGACATGTGGATTCTGCAGGTAGGGAATTCGCGTCTCCCAGGCATGGGACTTGTCTTTCCCATCTAATAGAAACTTACCCTGGTCTTTCCACTTCAGTGGTAGTTTTCCAATAACCCACAGACCTATATCACCCTCAGTAGTGGCAAAAACAAAATTTTGTGAAGGACAAATAAAGGATGATATGGCTTCGACACAGTCATCATAGTTTTTGGCCCTGTTGAGCTGAAGGAATGTTCGTATCTCATTAGAGGGATCATGGGCAGTCCACCTGAGCGCAAAACCGAAGGGAGCCACACCCTTGTATCTTGGAAGACTGGGAACAGTTTCCCCATCTTTCCCCAGATAAGCGATCGGGCCCAAATGAGTGATCGGAACGCTGATCTCCTTTGTCTCCTCTCCTTTTATTTTGATGGTCTCGGTCCGGAACTCGGTCTTCTTCCATTCGCCATCATAGAGGTATTCCTTCAACGACTCATCCTTAAACTCGATCTTATACCAGTCCATGATGTCTGGACCTACATTGGTTGACCCCCAGGACACATGCTCGTTGAAACCCAGAATTACTCCGGGAGCTCCGGGAAAGCTTGCCCCATAACTGTTGGTGCCAGGCGCGTTCATATGGATCAACATCCAAATGGAAGGGAGGCGCTGATTTAGATGCGGATCATTTGCTAAAATGGGTCTTCCACTTTTGGTTCTTGATCCATGAACCGCCCAATTATTGCTACCGTTATCGGGATCAGGCTTCACCGGAGCGCTGTATCCTACAGGCAAAACGGGATTCCGGTAATTCTGCGGAGGTTCGGGTATTTCAAGGGTGTCAAATTCAAAAAGCGTACCCTCGGGAATGATCGGCTCTATATCCTCATGGTCCGAGGGAAAGATCGATTGAAAAAGATCATATCCAAAGCGGTTTAAAAGCTCTGTCTTAGCAAAATCATCCTTATCAGCCGTGAGATCCCAGGCCATATACTTTAAGAAGAGCGCTGTTTTAAACGGTGTCCAAGGCTCCGGCGAGTAATCCAGGATCTTGTATTCCAAGGGATAGTCCCCGGGATCCAGGGAATTTATATACGCATTAACCCCATCGGAGTAGGCTTGTATGGCTGTCCAGGCAAGCTCATCATCTTTTACCGACTCCATGGTTTTTTCGGCAGCCCAGGTCATTCCTATTCTCCGTTGAAACTCATCCAATTGAAGTGCCTTTTTTCCCACCAGCTCACAAAGCCTTCCGGAGGCAAAATAGATTTGAAACTCCATTTGCCATAGGCGGAGTTGGGCGGTGACATATCCCTGTGCCAGATACAGATCATGATCATTCTGAGCATAGATGTGCGGCACCAGATTTTCATCCCAAATGATCCATACCTCATCCCTTGCTCCATCGATCCTGATGTTTTTGTTCCTGAAATGATCGAAGCCTTCGGCATTCTGCCAAAATCCGCTATACGGATTCAGTAACTTCCCCAAAGGAGGCACGTCCTCAATCTTATTATTCAAAAGGAGAATGAGGGAAATGCTGATTATCAGGGTTAGGACTTGTTTTACCTTTGCCATTTAAATATTTTAATCGCCCGACAAAGAAATATACATTTTGAAAGTTTACAGGCAATCCATACTTGTTTTATTTTTTTTGGGCATATCGGGTCAAACGCTTCATGCCCAGATCTTCGCAGGAAGATTAACCCTTGAAATAAAGATCCTTGAGGAAGGGGTTTGGAAATCGTTCACTTCCCGTGATTGCATGATCAGAGCAGATTACAAAGAAGGAACATTCAAATTCGAGGTTAGAGCAGGCAATGTGTACAGCAAGAACGGGGAATTTGAGCAACAGGAGTTCTTTGACTACATCGAAGGATCCCATTCGGACCGAATTACTTTTTATGGCAATTTCACTCCTGAGGATAACTACATGTTTGAAAATCCAACGCAAAACTGTAAGGGTGAAATGACCGCTCCCTCTGGTACAATTGATACTGAAATAGTCCTGAGAACCACCAGGTATAGAAACGACGAGACCAGGAGACAATTGGTGATAGAGAAAACCCTGACGAGTCCTCCGTTAAGAGAGGGGCGTCAAGTAATGTTTTTGATCGATGGGATCATGACCCGTCTGGATTGATGGAAACAACAATAGGTTCGGATATTTCAAAAGCAAGTCAGCTTCTGGCCTCTGATGAGATCGTGGCTGTTCCAACAGAAACGGTCTATGGCCTGGCAGGTTCTGTATTTTCAGAAAAGGCAGTTGCAGAGATCTTCAAGGTAAAAAACCGGCCCGAGTTTGATCCGCTCATTGTTCATACTTTCAACACCGATGAAATTCGGAATAAGATCGCACTGGAAAATGATCCAAGGATTGACTTGATCGAAGAACGCTTTTGGCCGGGCCCTATAACAATAGTGGTCAAAAAGAGACCTGAGATATCCGAAATCATTACCGCAGGCCTGGAGACGGTGGCGATACGAATCCCCGATCACCCGGTATTGCTTGGTCTGCTGAAGGCGTTTAAGGATCCCTTAGCAGCTCCAAGTGCAAATCCCTTCGGCTACATTTCACCAACAACCGCTGAGCACGTGAAAGATCAGCTTAACGGGCTGATCCCGTATATCCTTGAAGGAGGCGACTGCCTTGTAGGTATAGAGTCAACGATCATTGACTTGTCCTCTCCTAAGGTCAGAATACTTCGAAAGGGAAAGATCCTGCAGGAAGAAATAGAGGATTGTCTCAAAGAGACCGTAGAGATGGTCGAGTATGAAACAAGAAGCTCACCCGGAAGTTTTGGTAAGCATTACAGTCCAGGTGTTCCATGCCGTGCATTCGAAAGATCACAGTACCCCGGGATAAAAAAAATGGGGTTGAATACCGGAGTGATTGCATTTAATCGACTATTCGATGATATCCCTGAAGAGAACCAACTCCTTTTATCTCCATCAGGAGATCTGGGAGAGGCAGCCCATAACCTTTACGCTCATCTTCGCGAGTTTGACAAGGAAAACTTCGACAGGATACTCATCGAGAAAGTGCCAAATAAAGGACTGGGGATTGCGATCAATGACCGGATCGACCGGGCTTCAACCGATTGACCTTGCTATATTTGAAAGAAAAAAAATGAAATATTTCCTTCTCCTTCTAAGCATCATCACCCTGGCATGCTCTGCTCCCGAAAGCGACAATGCCAATGAGGAAAAAACCACCATGGAAGAACCGGAAGTTGTTTTTGCCTTCTATGGAGATACCATCACAACCGGTGGTGCAAATGCGATGGCCGATGTTGCCCAAATGGTCTCTGAAACCGGTACTGTAAATGCTAAAATTGAAGGCACCATAACATCCTGTTGTCAAAAAAAGGGATGCTGGATGAAAATGGATGTTGCAGGCTATAACGAACCCATCAGGGTAACATTTAAAGATTACGGTTTCTTTGTTCCCCTAAACTCCGCTTCAAATTGGGCCGTTGTCGAAGGAAAGGCTTATCTGGACACCACATCGGTTGAGACCTTGAGGCACTATGCTGAAGATGCAGGAAAAACAGAAGAGGAGATCTTGGCTATCGATCAACCTGAAGTCACTATTTCCTTTGAAGCGCATGGTGTAGCGATTAAAGAGAGTGAAGTTTCCGCAGAAGGCTAAAAGGCTTTTTTTCTTTGATTTTAAAGGCTTTCTGGATAGTTTTCCAACTTGATAACTCAGCTTTAAAGGGAATAATTTCGTATAATTAAACCACCAACACTACTAGGATGAACTTAGCAAAAAGCCTACTAAACCAGTTATTCATTTTATTGGCATTGGTTACATTTTTATCTGCCTGCGGGGGGGATGAAGGAAGTACCAGCCAGGAATCCGAACTCCAGGATGTTCAAATCGACGAGGGCGATGAAGAGCTAAAAAAGGAATTCCGAGCAGCCATTGATGAACTTCCCTCTCCACTTGAGATCTCAAAATTTATCCAGGAAACCGGTGCTGCCTATATGCCTGATATTTTGAACAAGTATCAAAACGTGGATAATTACAGTTCAACCAACTATAAAAGGGCTTTGAACCTGGGAGTTTATGGGGCTGACCTTGGATATTCCTGTGTCTACTACAATGTGCCCGATGTCCTTCAGTTTATGGATGCTTCCAAAAAGCTTTCGGAGGAATTGGGAATATCCGGAGTCTTTGAGCAGGAAAAAGTTCAGGAATTCGAGCAAAGCCTGGTGGACCGGGATTCTCTGATCAAGGTAGTGACTGAAAACATCTATATGGCTGATCAGGTATTGATCGAAAACGATAATCTGGATGTTGCCGCACTGGTACTGGCCGGAAGCTGGGTTGAAGGTCTCTATATCTCTACTTCGATTGTTAAAAATTATCCCAGGGACATTCCCGAGGAATTTATACTTCAGATCCTGAATCCGATCATCAATGAAATCGCAAACCAAGGCCAGACTCTTGGACAAATGCAGGATATCCTGAACAAGTTTCCCGACAATCCCCAGATTGCCGACCTGAATTCACAACTCAACGATCTGGCTGCCCTCTATGCATCCATCGACGAAAAGGAAACACAGGGTGAAGGAGGTGATGATGTCAACGAAGTTACAGATGGAAGTGCTCAACTTTCACTAACCACAGAAGAACTCAATGAGATTACCGCCATGGTCGAAAATATTCGATCGGAAATGGTGAAATAAAAACGAAGCCCCTCGGGGCTTTTTTTTTGCCTTATGATGTATGGATCCTAAAAAAAGAATAGAAGAGCTCAGCGATAAGATCAATTACTACAACACCCAGTACTATGTAAATGATCGATCTGAAATAAGCGATTTCGAATTCGACAAGCTTCTCGAAGAGCTACAAAAACTGGAACAAGAGCATCCTGAGCTAAAAATGCCTGACTCTCCGACACAAAGGGTTGGAGGAGATATTACAAAGAAATTTGAGGTTGTAGAGCATGAGTACCCCATGCAATCGCTTGGAAACACCTATTCAAAGGAAGAACTACAGGAGTTTGACAAAAGAGTTCAAAAGGAGCTTGGAAACCGCCCATATTCATATCTATGCGAACTGAAGTTTGATGGGGTTGCCATAAGCCTAAAGTATGTAAACGGGATACTGGATCAGGGGATTACGAGAGGAGATGGAAAAAAAGGAGACTTGATCACCAACAATATCAAAACCATCAGGTCGATTCCATTGAGGATCACCAACCCGGAAGCTCCCAAGAAATTTGAAGTCAGAGGAGAGATCTTCTTTCCGATCAAGGAATTCAATCGGATCAATGAGGAAAGAGCGGATATCGGTGAAGAAACTTTTGCGAACCCGAGAAACACTGCCTCCGGAACATTGAAGATGCAGGACTCGGCTGTAGTAGCTTCAAGAAATCTTGATTGCAATCCCTATTTCCTCATCGAAGAGGGTGACAGCTCATCCTCACAATCCCAGGGATTGGAAAAATTGGCATCCTGGGGCTTCAAGGTTTCACCCAGCTTCAAAATTTGCGAAGGCATACAGGATGTTTTGGAATATATCGAGTCTTGGAGAAAGAAGCGATTTGACCTTCCTATGGAGACAGACGGGATAGTGATCAAGGTCAACGAGAAAAGCAACCAAAAGATCCTGGGATCAACAGCAAAAAGCCCCAGATGGGCCATTGCTTACAAGTATCCCTCAGAATCCCAGAAGACCAGGCTAAACTCCGTTGATTACCAGGTGGGCAGAACAGGGGCCATTACCCCGGTGGCCAATCTGGAACCGGTCCCTATCGCAGGAACCATAGTAAAAAGAGCTTCCTTGCATAATGCCAACGAAATCACAAGACTGGATCTACATATTGGAGACATGATCAGTGTGGAGAAGGGTGGTGAGATCATTCCCAAGGTCACAGGGGTGGATCTGGAAGCCAGGACAGCAGAGGCAAAGCCCGTAATTTTTCCAAGCAATTGCCCTTCATGTGGTACGGAACTGACTATCATTGAAGGAGAAGCAAATCACTACTGCCCCAATTGGGAATTCTGTCTCCCACAGCTGAAAGGAAGGATCGAGCATTTTGTATCCAAAAATGCCATGAATATAGATTCTCTTGGGTCGGAGACCATTGAGGGATTGATCCTGAAAGGGCTCATTAAGGATTACGGAGACCTATACACTTTAAGCTATGATGATCTGATCAATCAGGAACTTGAGGTGTCCTCTGATTCGTCTGATAAAACGGTGCGCAGACTTTTGGAAAAATCAGTCGAGAATATTTTAGCTGGCGTCTCTAGGTCGAAAGATCAACCCTTTGAAAAAGTTCTTTTTGCCTTGGGAATCAGGTACGTAGGACAAACCACGGCGGAGGTGCTTGCAGAACATTTTGAGACCCTCGATAAGCTCATGCAGGCAGGTCAGGAGGAACTCGAGGAGGTTTACACCATCGGAGGACGTGTTGCTTCCAGTGTGATCGACTTTTTTAAGCGGGATTATAACCTGGAGATCCTTGAGAAGTTAAAATCGGCAGGATTAAATTTCAGAGCCCGGTTGGTTGAAAAAGTTTCATCAGGTCCATTGGTAGGAAAAAAAGTGGTGGTCTCAGGTGTTTTTTCGAATTTTAGCCGGGAAGGGATTAAAGAATCGGTTAAGGAGCAAGGAGGTAAAATTGTGAGTTCCGTGACATCCCAGACCAATTACCTGATCGCAGGGGAAAACATGGGTCCTGCCAAAAAAGAAAAGGCCGAAAAACTGGGGGTCAAGGTGATCCAAGAAAAAGAGTATCTGGAATTGATTGGCAGATCATGACAATAAAGTGGCTTTACGATCTGAAAGGGATCTTCACAAGGAAGAATAAGAGGAAGACCAAAAGCCTCAGCTATCCTGAGGCCAAGACCTTTGGGATCTTTATCAAAAACAATGACCCATCAACAAATCCTTTCATTCAAAAATTCATAAAGGATCTTGAAAACGAGGGAAAACGAGTTGAAACCGTATGCTTTTTTGAAAAGATCGTAAACTCCAAATACGATTTCTCTTTTCACACCCATACCAAAAAACAAACCAATATTTGGGGAACTCCCAAAGATTCGGTCATTGAGGAGTTTCAAAAGAAACCCTTTGATTTCCTGGTGTTCTTTGTAGATGAATGGAATCTGGAAATTCTTCCCTTCTTGAATAAGACGAAAGCAAGGGTCATCGTTGGCAACCCCGACAAGATACCTCTCAAGTATCTGGACCTGGGGATCAAGGGACAGAACGGAAACCTGTCCTTAATACCTGAAATAACGTTGGAGAACATAAAGAAATTAAAATGAAAGAATTGTTCAGAGGAGTTGGACCAGCAATGGTCACGCCGTTTCATGAATCGGGAGAGATCGATTTTGAGGGGTTGAAAAAACTCACAGAACATCTCATTTCCGGAGGAGTGGATTATTTGGTGGTTCAGGGAACAACCGGTGAATCGCCTACCCTTTCAAAGGAGGAAAAAATGCGCGTATTGGAGGTGGTAGCAGCTACAAATGACAAAAGGCTGCCTATTGTTTTCGGCATAGGAGGAAACAACACTTCCGAAGTTCAAAAATCTCTTAAGGAAGTGGATCTGAGCCTGGTGGACGGTATCCTTTCCGTCAGCCCCTTTTATAACAAACCTTCACAAGCAGGGATCATCAGGCATTTCAACTTGCTCGCTGATGCATCTTCCCGTCCGATCATTCTTTATAATGTTCCCCCAAGAACCGGTTCAAATTTGTCCGTTTCTACCACAATAGCCCTATCCGCACATCCCAATATCATCGGCATCAAAGAAGCCTCGGGAGATCTGGAACAGGCCATGATGATCAGCAGAGAAACTCCCGATGATTTTCTCCTGATCTCGGGCGAAGATCTGCTGACTGTTCCATTGATCAGCATCGGGGCTGTGGGTGTCATCTCGGTTTTGGCGAATGGTTTCCCTACGGAATTCTCAAATATGGTGCATTACGCTATGGATGGGAATTATGAGAGGTCCAGGGAGTTCCTGAACAGATTTTTGGAGATCAACCCCTTGATGTACCAGGAAGGGAATCCCGTTGGGATTAAGGCCGCGTTAAAACTAAAAGGGGTCTGTGATCAGTTTGTAAGGCTGCCTTTGGAGCAGGCTAGCAACGTTTTGTCGCAACAGATCGGTGAAGAAATAAAAAAAGCAGCCCTTTAAGGCTGCTTTTAGTTTGATTAGTTCGAGTTCTTTATGTCTTGAACTTCCTTCCTAATGTCTTGAGCTAGGTTCTTCATTTCTTGCATTCCTTTTCTTACCCGGGTACCTGCTGCTTGGTTTCCCTTGTCGTAGAACTTTTCAAAGTCCCCCTCTAAGGACATAACCAAATCTCTTAATTGTTCAAATCTTTTCATATCAAACGGAATTTTGTTTTAGTAAAAAAGTGTGCTAAAAATAGAAATTAAACCTATTTGAACAAAAAAAGAGCCTAAATAATTGAATTAACTATTGATTTCAGCTTGAAGTTTCATCCCCGCATAAACACCCGTTTTCAACTTCTCTGAAACACTCTCAAATGCATTTATTGTCTCTTTCACATCATCCATTGAATGCACGGCGGTTGGTATCAGTCTGAGCATGATCATATCCTTTGGTACCACCGGATAGATCACGACAGAACAGAATATATTCAGGTTCTCCCGAAGGTCTATGATCAGATGCGCCGCTTCGTTGGTGCCTCCCGAAAGGATGACTGGCGTCACAGGCGATGAGGTCGTGCCGATATTGAATCCTTTCTCTTTTAGCCCTGACTGGAGGGCATTTACCACCGTTTTCAGGTTTTCGCGCAGCTCCGGTTTGGTTTGCAGAAACTCCAATCTCTTTAAATTCCCGATAACCAAGGGCATAGGTAGTGATTTTGCAAAGATCTGAGAACGGGTATTATACCTCAGATAATCGATCACATCTTCATTGGCAGCTGCAAAAGCCCCAATACTCGCCATCGACTTTGCAAAGGTGGAAAAGTAAATATCGATCCCATCCTGACAACCCTGCTCTTCTCCGGCTCCTGCGCCGGTTTCTCCTAAGACGCCAAATCCATGGGCATCGTCAACCAGCAGTCTGAAATTATAGGATGATTTGAAGTCGACAATTTCCTTAAGCTTACCCTGATTTCCCGACATACCGAATACGCCTTCCGTGATCACCAGTATAGCACCGCCGGTTTCTTCACTCACCTTAGTGGCCCTTTGGAGTTGCTTTTCGCAACTCTCCATATCATTATGGGCATAGACAAACCTTTTGCCCGGGTGCATTCTCAATCCATCCACAATACAGGCATGGCATTCCGCATCGTATACCACCACATCCCTTCTGTCAAGCAAAGCATCGATGATGGACATGATACCCTGATAACCATAATTCAGGAGAATCGCATCTTCCTTTCCTTCGAAAGCGGCCAATTTTGCCTCAAGCTCTTCATGAAGGTTGGAATTTCCTGACATCATCCTGGCGCCCATCGGGTAAGCAAGGCCATACTCTTTGGAAGCCTCGGCATCGACCCTACGGATCTCAGGGTGATTGGCAAGCCCCAGGTAGTTGTTCAAACTCCAGGTCAGGACCTCCTTACCCCTGAATTTCATTCGGGGAGCAATTTCTCCTTCCAATTTTGGAAATGCGAAGTAACCATGGGCCAATTTGGAGTGTTTGCCCAAAGGGCCCCGATCTACCATTAATTTTTCAAATAAATCCACTGGGAACAATTTTTTTGAAGTGCCGCAAAAATAAGCTGAAATAAATGCTTCTCAAATCCCGAAAATTATGTGATTTGTCTCTAAACCTAATTTCTTTATAGGATTATCAGAAAAATGGGGAAAATATCTAAAGTTTTAGTGGCAAACAGGGGTGAAATTGCCATGAGAGTACTTCGTACCTGTCGCGAAATGGAGATCAAAACCGTTGCGGTTTTTTCAGAACCCGATCGGCAAAGCAATCATGTACTATTTGCGGACGAAGCTTACCTGCTGGGACCGGCGGATTCCTCACAGTCATATTTGAATATTGAGAAGATCATCGCAGTTGCGAAAGAGGCCCAGGTAGACGGAATTCACCCTGGCTATGGCTTTTTATCTGAAAACGCAGCTTTTTCCAAAGCTTGTGAGGATGCAGGGATCACCTTCATCGGTCCCAGTCCCGAGTCCATAGAAGTCATGGGAAACAAACTGGCGGCAAAAAAAGCGGTTTCAAAATTCGACATCCCCATGGTTCCGGGGGTTGACCATCCGGTAGAGGATTTTAACGAGGCGAAAAAGATTGCCTCGGAATTGGATTTCCCAATTTTGATCAAGGCTGCTGCCGGCGGTGGCGGAAAGGGAATGAGGGTAGTTGAAAGCCAGGAAAATCTTGAGGAGCAACTCGATAGAGCTATCAGCGAAGCCACCTCCGCTTTTGGAGATGGAAGTGTTTTCATTGAGAGATATATTACCAAACCCAGACATATAGAATTCCAGGTCTTTGGTGACCAACATGGAAATTATGTGCACATGTTTGAGCGTGAGTGTTCAATTCAGAGAAGACATCAAAAGGTTATTGAGGAAGCACCAAGTGCGGTGCTGACACCGGAATTGAGGGAAGAAATGGGGCAGGCGGCGATCAATGTTGCTAAATCCTGTGACTATTATGGCGCCGGTACGGTGGAGTTTATGCTCGATGAAAACCTCAGGTTCTATTTCCTCGAAATGAATACTCGCTTGCAGGTAGAGCATCCGGTGACGGAGCAGATCACCGGATTGGACCTTGTAAAGCTTCAGATCCACATCGCGGAAGGTGAAAAACTTCCGTTTCGGCAGGAAGACCTAAGCATTCAGGGTCACTCTTTTGAGCTGCGGGTGTACGCCGAAGATCCAAAAAACCACTTCTTGCCGGATTCAGGGATATTGGAAACCTACGAGCTTCCCGATGGCAATGGGATCAGAGTTGATGACGGCTTTTCACAAGGTCAGGAGATCTCGATCCATTATGACCCACTGATCTCAAAGTTGGTGGCCTCAGGAGAAGACCGGGATGAAGCCATAGGCAAAATGCTCAGAGCCATAGAAGAATACCAGGTACAAGGGGTTCAAACCACTCTGCCGTTCGGAACTTACGTTTTCCAGCACAAGGCATTTATCGACGGGGATTTCGACACCAAATTCGTCGAGAAATATTATTACCCTGATCTTGAAAAGCAATTGGAAATAGAAGAAGAAGCCAGGGAGGCTCTTGGGGTTTTGGGCGCATGGATCCATAAAAGCAAATCGGGAAATTCTTCTACCTATAAATCAAAAAACCGTCCTTCCCCCTGGAAAAGGAGGTATGCACCCTGATCAAACATGGCTATAATAAAAGCCCTAAAACCCTGGAGATTCAATGAAAGAGTGGCAGGGAATATCGAAAACCTGACCTCTCCCCTTTTCGATGTTGTTTCAGAGAGGCAAAGAGAAAAGTTGTACCAAAATCCGGTGAACAGTATTCACCTCAGTGTTCCCCTGGGAGAGAACCCCTTTGTGAATGCAAGGAAGACTTTCGCCTCGTGGCAAAGCCAGGAGATCATACAGCAGGATAAAATTGAAGGCATATACCCCTATTTCCAGGAGTTCACCCTAACCGGTGGACATGAAAACAAGATCAGAAAGGGCTTCGTTTGTCTTGTTAAAATCGGCGATGAGGAAGCGGATACTGTCCTCCTGCATGAAAACACTATCCCCAAAGCGGTCAATGATCGTGTAGAACTACTCAAAGAAACCAAGCTGAATGTAAGTCCGACACATGGTCTTTATCATGATCCTGACCATCAATTGGAACCGATTCTGGATGAAGTGATGTCCCATCCTCTTTTTGAGACAGAGGATTATCAGGGAGTTCTCGATAAAATATCGGTAGTTCAGGATAAACAGTTAATCGAAAAATTTCAAAGGGTACTGGAAGGACAAAAGATCATCCTTGCAGATGGTCACCACCGCTTTGCCAGTTCCAAACAGTTTCAGGCTCATTGCAAAGCTCAAAACCCAAATCATTCCGGTGAAGAATTGTACAACTACCATTTGATGTATTTGACCAATTCTGCCTCAAAAGATCTGCGAATTCTCCCCACTCATCGATTGATCACTTCCCTGGAGAATTTTGATGCAGATAAGATCATGGAATCTCTTTCTGAGGATTTCCATGTGCGTGAAATTGAAGACCCTTATGACATTCCGGATATCATTCTCGGGAAAAAACACGCATTCGGAGTGGTTTTCAAAAACCGCTATTTCAAAGTGCGGTTAAAGGAAAATATTGAAAGTGAAATTCCCTGGAAATTTCCCGAGTCTATTAAGGGTCTGGATCTTACGATCATGCATTACTTCATTATAGAAAAAGCTCTGGGCATAGCCGGAAGGCATCAGAGGAAAGATGAGCACGTATCCTTCGAAAGGAATTTTGCCAATTGCCTGGAACATGTTCGCAATGGAGATTCTCAAATGGCACTGATCACCAATGACATAGAGATGAAACAGGTCATTGATGTCTGCCACAGCGGATTCACCATGCCTCAGAAAAGCACCTATTTCTATCCCAAGGCAATATGCGGTTTTCTATTTGCTTCTCTTGAGGATTAGTGAGGAACACCCAGGTCCTCGTATTGCCCGCTATGGAATCTCCGGCAAACCACCTTGTTCTCAATGAGTCCCGGTTTGATGATCGACTTACCCAGAAACATACGAACACATTCCTGAATACCTTCAATTATTGAAGGATGAGGATGGATCAGTTCGGCCAGCTCCTCAATTCCGTTATTCGTGGAGATCAACAAGGCCACAGCCTGAATCGCAGAAGATGCATGCTCCCCGATGGCTCGCATTCCGAGGATCTTCATGTCATCATCATCGGTCACGAGAATTTTGAAAAACCCCTGTGTTCTTCTCATGGCAATAGCCCTGGGAATGATGTCGAAAGCAAGGCTAACCACCTTATAGGACAATCCCTTTTCCTGTGCCTGCTGTTCATTGAGTCCGACTCCCGCAGTCTCAGGATTGAGGAACATGATCGTAGATATGTTGTCGTAGATCATAGGTTTTTCGGGACTCCCATACATTTTCTCGATGGCGTATCGTCCTTCCAACTCCCCTACGTTTACCAAAGCGATATCCGCAGTGAGGTCACCGACAGCATAAATATTGGAAACACTGGTTTGGGTATCATCGTCGACAATATGGCCTCTTTTGGACATCTCAACTCCTACCTCCTCAAGCCCAAGTCCTTCGATGTTTGGAACACGACCGATGGAGATCAACGCCTTTTCTACCTCATATGACTCTATGGACCCATCCTTGTTGCTCTTGGTTTCATAATAAACCATGCCATTCCTGATCTCCATCTTGTGGAGGTCGGTATTGTGATGGATCTCCACATCATTTTGCTTCAGGTTGAATTCGATGATCTCCGTGAGATCAGGATCTTCGAACGGGAGGATCCTGTCGTCACGTGCAATGATGTTGACCTTGGTTCTTTCGAAGTTCGAAAAAATCGTTCCGAACTCGCAGCCGATCACCCCAGCACCGACAATCACCAGGCTTTTGGGAAAACTTTCAAAGTTGTGGATCCCATCGCTGGTGACAACGATCTTTTCATCAATTGGAATACCCTCAATGAATCTAGGCCTGCTTCCCGTAGCAAGTACGATATTTTCCGTTTCCACGGTATCCGTTTGACCGTTGTTCTGAATTTCTACCCTGTTCTTATCAAGAAGTCTGGCACTGCCCTTTTTAAAAAAGAAAAATCCGTTGGCCGCATTATCTCGGAGCCAATCAACCTGCTGTCGGAGCAATGAGGCACGCTCATCGGTTGCATCGGTTACATCGGCCATGAAATCAGAAAACTGAGCTTTTTGGGGAGGCGTCATTCCATACCTCCGGAGTTTATCCTGGTATACCTTCGATTGCCGGGATAACTCCCACCATGTTTTGGAAGATAGGGCGCCGTTAAAAATTCCGGCCCCTCCGAGTTCTTCCCGCTCAACAAGAAGGATCCTCTTTTTAAAGTCCACAGCTCTCATTGCAGCTGCGAAGCCCGAAGGACCGCCGCCAATTACGACAACATCATATTTTTCCATACCCAGGTATTTTCGATAAAGATATCCAAAATGGGAACATTTTTGGATTTAGCAAAAATAGCCTGGTCAAATTAGGCCATTAACTACCTGATAAACAGCAACTCACGATACTTAACCAATGGCCAGTCTTCGTCATCGACCAGAAGTTCGAGTTTGTCAGCAGCATACCGGATCTTGTCAAAATGCTTGCCTTTTACCTTATCACAATAAGCGATAGCCAGATCCCGCATATTGTCGATCTTATTGACCTTCCGCCTTTCATCGATCATCTCTCTTACACCAACCTTGAGCGTATTGATATGGCCTGAGATCTCTTCAATGGCTTTGGTTACAGCTGTGTTTTTCATTCCCAGATCCTTCAACCCCTGGGCATTGTGGATCAGCTTGTTTTGATAAGCTATAGCCGTAGGAATAATGTGATTCAAGGCCAGATCTCCCATCACCCTGGATTCTATCTGTACCTTTCTCACATAGTTCTCCAGCATGATATCATGCCTCGCCTCGAGCTCTTTCTCATTGCAAACCCCATGGCGGCCAAAAAGTGCGACGGTTTCTTTGGTCAAATAGGCATCCAGTGCTCTGGGTGTATCTTTCACATTGCTCAGACCTCTTTTCTCAGCGTCCTTAACCCATTTATCAGAATAGCCATCGCCCTCAAACCTACTTGGTTTCGACTCCTTAATGTATTTCCTCAGGATCTTAACAATTGAAATTCTCTTCTCTTCTCCCTTGTTGATCCTCTTTTCAAGTTCTTCATTGAATTTTGTCAGTTGATCCGCCATGGCAAGATTCAACGCCGTCATTGGTTGGGCAACGTTGGCATCGGAACCCACGGCCCTGAACTCCCATTTGTTTCCTGTAAATGCGAAGGGAGATGTCCGGTTTCTATCGGTATTGTCGATTAGGATCTCGGGGATCTGGTCTATACCGAGTTTCATATACATATTGTCACCCTTTTCTATATGGATGTTTCCCTTGCTTTCAAGTTCATCAAGTACCATGGATAACTGCTGGCCTATAAAAGTGGAAATGATGGCTGGTGGTGCCTCGTTCGCCCCAAGTCTAAAATCATTACCCGCTGATGCAATGCTGGCCCTGAGTAAATTGGAATGCTCATGAACGGCTTTAAGCGTATTTACAAAAAAGACAAGGAACTGAAGGTTGTCCCTGGCACTGGAGCTGGGTTGAAAGAGATTGACCCCGGTATTGGTGATCAAGGACCAGTTGTTGTGCTTTCCGTTCCCATTCATTCCTGCAAATGGCTTTTCATGGAATAGTACTTTCAGGTTGTGCTTTTCTGCAACCTTGCTCATCACATCCTTCAACAAAGAGTTATGATCTGTCGCAAGATTCAACTCCTCAAAAGTCGGAGCTACTTCAAATTGGCTGGGTGCAACTTCATTGTGCCTGGTGGATACCGGTATGCCAAGTTTCAAAGCTTCTATCTCAAAATCACGCATAAAGTCATATACGCGTGGAGGAATTGATCCGAAGTAATGATCATCCAACTGTTGCCCTCTGGCAGGGTTATGGCCAAAAACCGTTCTTCCCGACATCACGAGATCAGGGCGTGCGGAATACAGGGCCTTGTCTACGACAAAATACTCCTGCTCAACACCGAGGAAGGCGGTAACCTTGGAAACGTTTCTATCAAAGAATTTACAAGTGATGGTAGCAGCCCGATCAACGGCTTCAACCGCCTTCAGCAAGGGCGCCTTATTGTCGAGCGCCTCGCCGGTATAGGATACAAAAATGGTCGGAATACAAAGAGTGGTTCCAATGATGAACATAGGTGAAGAAGGATCCCAAGCCGTATATCCCCTTGCCTCAAATGTACTTCTGATCCCACCGCTTGGAAAGGAGGACGCATCCGGTTCCTGCTGCACAAGAGTCGAGCCTTTGAACTTTTCAATTCCCGAAATGGAGTCAAAGAAGGAATCGTGCTTTTCAGCTGTAGCACCTGTTAGCGGTTGAAACCAGTGAGTGTAGCTAGTAGCACCCAACTCCATCGCCCAGTTCTTTGCTGCTGATGCAACCGAATCCGCCGTCTCCATGCTGATACCTTTTCCTTTCTCCATGGCAGTAACCACTCGTTGGTATACTTCATTGGGAAGACGTTCCTTCATTTGCCTCATTCCGAATGACTTCTTTCCGAAGTATTCCGAAACCTTTTCCGATGGGAAATTTACTTTGACCTTTGGACGCCTTTGCGCTTCGAGTACTGCCTGAAACCTTAAACCTGCCATATTTTCAATTATTGGGTGATAAAGGACCCAAATTTCCAACAATATTTGCTATTCTCCGAAAAACAGGTTTCTTTTTTTCCACATTTGGAAAGAATTTCACCTTTTTTGGTGAGAATGGGTTAAAAAATAACCTTGTTAAGTCCGAAAAGATTATAAAATTGATTTTCTAGCTTTGCGGCCTTGATGAAAAAGGTCGCATTCCATACCCTGGGCTGTAAGCTTAACTTCACGGAAACCTCAACGATTGCGGATGGGTTTAAACGGGAAGGTTATTCCGTGGTCCATTTCACGGAAAGTCCGGATACCTTCGTGATTAACACCTGCTCGGTCACAGAAAACGCTGACAGAAAGTGTCGAAAAATTGTCAAGGAGGCCAAAAGGATCTCACCTGATTCCAAGGTGTTTATCGTCGGTTGCTATGCTCAACTCAAGCCTGATGAAATTGCGCAGATACCCGGGGTCAGCGGGGTGTATGGAGCTAAGGACAAATTCGAAATACTCAATAGGATCAGCTCACTTGAGCAAAATCCAAAGCCTTCAAAAGGCGAGATCAAAGGACTTGATTTCATTCCCTCCTATTCCAGTGATCACCGCACAAGACTATTCTTCAAGGTTCAGGATGGCTGCAACTACAACTGTGCATTTTGTACCATTCCACTCGCACGTGGAAAAAGCAGAAGTACCAATTCCGATGAGTTGACCCGACTGGCCAGGAAGGCAATCAAAGAGAACGAGTCCAAAGAACTGATCCTGACAGGAGTAAATATTGGTGATTTCGGAGTGATCAACGGAAGACGTGAAGAGAGGTTCATTGACCTTGTCAAAAGGTTTGAGGACCTCGAGGAAATTCAAAGGATCAGAATCTCCTCAATTGAACCTAACCTTCTGACCAATGATATTATCAAGCTGGTCTCAGGATCCAGGAGATTCCTTCCACATTTCCATATTCCTCTTCAATCCGGAAGCGATAAGATCCTCAGCTCAATGAGAAGGAGATATAAAAGGGATCTGTATAGGGACCGTATAGAAACCATAAAATCTCTGATTCCCGATGCCGGCATTGGGGTCGATGTGATTGTAGGATTCCCGGGAGAAGGCACAAATGAATTTTTGGAGACCTATGACTTCCTTGAGAATCTTCCCGTATCCTATCTCCATGTTTTTCCATACTCCGAAAGAGACAACACACCCGCCATTGAAATGGACGGAGTGGTACCTGAAAGAGAAAGAGCCAGAAGGGCAGATAATTTGAGGTCGCTTTCAGAACAAAAAAAGGAGAGTTTCGCCAAAAAATATTTGGGATCCGAGTTTGAGGTCCTTTTCGAGAACAAAGTCAAAAATGGTCAAATGTTTGGCTTCACCGAAAACTATATCAGGGTAAAAATGGATTATGACCCTGAGTGGGTAAATGACATCAAAAAAATCAAGTTATCCGACCTGGATAATGATCTTGTGGCCAAGGGAGTTGAGATCCCGGTACCTTCAACAATTTTTTAAAATTTCGAATATGAAAAGAATTCTCAATCTACTATTTGCTTCCTCAATCCTCTTATCATGCTCTTCTGAGCCGGAGCAAAGCATAGCCGATGAAGCACAGGCCTTCATCGATGATTACACGACTACATTTCTGGAGCTGTACTATACATCCGCTAAGGCGGAATGGAAAGCCAATACCAAGATCTATCCCGGGGACACCATTACCGAACAGGAAGCCAAGGATGCAAATGAAGCCTTTGCAAAATTCTCAGGATCTCAGGAGGTGATCGAGAATGCCAAAAAGTACTTGGAAAGCAAGGATCAATTGGATGAGCTTCAGGTAAAGCAACTTGAGAAGATCCTCTACGCCGCAGCCAACAATCCCGAATCGGCAGGAGAGGCTACTTCCAAAAGGATCGAGAAGGAATTAAAGCAAAATACCGACCTGTTTGGATTCAAATTCGTCATGGATGGTGATACGGTTTCTACCAACCAGATAGATCAAATGCTTGTGGAAGAAACCGATGTTGCGAAAAGGCAAAAGGTTTGGGAATCCAGCAAAGAGGTCGGAGTCGTCCTCAGGGATGGACTTGCGGAGCTAAGAGATCTTAGAAATGAAACCGTACAAAATCTGGGTTATGAGAACTACTTTGCATATCAGGTTTCGGATTACGAAATGAGCGTTGATGAAATGATGCAACTCAACGAGCAGCTTATCTCCGACGTCTGGCCTCTTTACAGGGAACTGCACACGTATATGAGATATGAAATGGCAGAGAAATATGGAGAAGAGGTTCCCCAGCTTCTTCCTGCTCACTGGTTGCCCAACCGCTGGGGACAGGATTGGTCGGAAGTGGTCGAAGTAGAGGGTTTCGACTTGGATGCTGCTCTGGAAGAAAAAGGCGATGAGTGGTTATTAAAACAATCCGAAAGATTCTATGTCAGCCTTGGGTTTGAGGAATTGCCGGCCTCTTTCTGGGAGCTCTCCGATCTCTACCCGCTTCCCGAGGGAGCTGATTATTCCAAAAACAATCATGCATCGGCATGGCATATGGACTTGAAGAACGATGTAAGGTCCCTGATGTCGGTCGAACCCAATACAAGATGGTATGAAACCACACATCATGAATACGGACATATCTATTATTACATGGCTTATACCAACCCCAATGTTCCGCCATTACTGAGGGGTGGAGCGAACAGGGCATATCACGAGGCTATAGGGTCCATGCTTGGGCTCGCAGCTATGCAAAAGCCATTTATTGAGAATCTGGGATTGATCGAACCGGGAACCGAAACCGATGAATTGAGAATTCTTCTGAAAGAAGCATTGAACTATATCACCTTTATTCCCTTTTCAGCGGGAGTGATGACGCATTTTGAGCACGATCTGTATAGTCGGGATATCTCCGCCGAGCAATTCAATGAAGTATGGTGGAGCTATAAAAGAAAATATCAGGGAATTGAACCACCATCGGAAAGAGGGCCAGAGTATTGTGATGCTGCATCCAAGACCCATATCAATAACGACGCAGCCCAATACTATGATTATGCCCTATCCTATGCATTGCTTTTCCAATTCCACAATCACATAGCCAGGGAGATCCTCAAGCAGGATCCGAGAAATACCAACTATTACGGTAGCAAAGAAGTGGGGGATTTCCTTTACGGAGTACTATCTCCCGGAGCTACCAAGGACTGGAGGGTCTTATTGGAGGAAAGCACCGGCCAGGCGATGTCAGCCAAGCCCATGTTGGAGTACTTTGCTCCCCTGACCGAATATCTTAAGGAATTAAATGAAGGAAGGGATTATGCACTTCCTGAAAGCATCTGATCTTGAAAGGGAACCTAGGTTCCCTTTTTTATTTCAACGGCAATCTGTTCAAGGCTTGAATACCATTCGGATCCAAATCGCCTAATAAGAGACTCCTTCAAAAAGACATACAAAGGGATCTTACTTCTCTTTCCGAGCTCGCATGCAGGCGAGCAAATATCCCATTGATGATAATTCAAAGCCGTTGAGCCGAAAAGCCTGACCTCCCGGGCAGGGTACAGATGGCAGGAGATCGGTTTCTTAAAGTCATCCTGCTTTCCAGACCATTCTTCTTCAAAGGAGCATTTGAGAATTCCCTTATCATTATAATATGCGTAGATACACTCTTTTTGCCCGATGGTCGGTGTGACCCATTCACTGTCTATATCCATTTTTGCAGGTCCCTCTTTTTCCAGAATTTCCCTGGACTCCTTTGATAGATATTTTTTAATGGAAGGAATTTTTTTGATGATCTCTTCAATCTCATCCTCAAGCAATGGGGCGCCGGCCTCCCCTTCCACACAACAAGCTCCAAGGCAGGCATTTAGGTCGCAGCAAAAATATTCTTCGAGAAGGTCCTCGTTGATCAACACGTTGTCTATTTCTATCAAGCTGAATTTTTTTCAAAGAAGCATGTTTTTTTGGTCAAAAAAGTATCCCTTTTTTGCCACTCGAAATTGCCCATGTTAGATCTAGGATCCCTAAACGAATCTCAACGAAATGCCGTAACTCATAAGGAAGGACCGATGATGGTGCTTGCGGGTGCGGGCTCAGGAAAAACCCGTGTATTGACCTACAGAATTGCGTGGCTGATTGAGAATGGCATGGACCCGTTTAACATCCTGGCACTGACCTTCACAAATAAGGCCGCCAGAGAAATGAAAGAACGGATCATCTCGGTGACCGGAGAGGATGCCAGAAACCTGTGGATGGGAACCTTTCATTCGGTTTTTTCCAGGATACTCAGAGCTGAAGGAAACAAAGTAGGATTCCCGAGCAATTTCACCATTTACGATACTGACGACTCAAAATCCCTGATCAGGTCAGTGATCAAAGGCTTGAATCTTGACGACAAGCTTTACAAACCCAACATGGTCTTAAACAAGATCTCCATGGCCAAGAACAGCTTGATCGGGCCGGATGAATACCTGGAAAACGAATCCCTGGTTTCAGAGGATTATGAATCGCAGAGACCTGAGCTTGGTAGAATTTACAAAGAATATTTCGAGCGCTGCTTCCGGTCCCAGGCCATGGACTTTGATGACCTGCTGTATTACACCCATCTCCTTTTCTCGAACAATATGGATGTCCTGAACAAGTATCAGGACAGGTTCAGGTTTGTACTGGTCGATGAGTTTCAGGACACCAACTATTCACAGTACCTGCTCACCAAAAAACTGGCTTCCCGCTTCCAGAATATCTGTGTTGTTGGGGACGATGCCCAAAGCATCTATGCTTTCAGGGGGGCCGATATCGGCAATATCCTCAATTTCGAGAAGGACTATCCGGATCAGCAGGTTTTTAAGCTTGAGCAGAATTACAGGTCGACAAAAACGATCGTAGAGGCTGCAAATCATGTGATTGCCAACAATAAGACTCAGCTCTCCAAGGAGGTTTGGACAGACAATGAGCCCGGTGAAAGAATCGAGTTGGTCAGAGCCTCAACCGATAGTGAGGAGGGCCGACTTGTATCCTCTTCCATTTTTCAGGAGAAGATGAACAAGCAGTTACGAAACTCGGATTTCGCGATCCTCTATCGTACAAATGCACAGTCCAGAGCCCTGGAAGAAGCTCTCCGCAAGGTGAACATTCCTTATCGCATCTATGGAGGTATTTCGTTTTATCAACGGAAAGAGATCAAGGATGCGCTGGCCTATATGCGGTTCACCATAAACCCCAAAGATGAGGAAGCGCTGAAACGTATCATCAACTTTCCCAAAAGAGGGATCGGGCCAACGACCATTTCCAAGATCATCGTTCTTGCAGAAGAAAGAAAGGTCAGCATCTGGGATATCATTGGCGAAGCCCATAAATACTTTAAGGGAAAGATCGGAAACGGGATCATGGAGTTTGCCTCGCTGATCAAACATTTCCAATTGGAATCGGCCAATAAGGATGCTTATTCCGCGGCTGAAACGATCATCAAGAACTCCGGATTGCTCAAGGAGTATTATGAAGATAAATCAATCGAAGGGCTGGCAAGATATGAGAATATCCAGGAACTCCTCAGCGGAATAAGGGAATTCACTGATAATACGGACGCCGAAGACAGATCTCTGGCTTCCTTCCTGCAGGATATTGCCTTGCTGACAGATCAGGACAATGATTCGGGAGATGATGATCGCGTGACAATGATGACCATACATGCCGCCAAAGGCCTGGAGTTCGATCATATCTTTATCACCGGGCTTGAGGAAGATCTTTTCCCTTCTCAAATGATGATGAGCTCAAGGGCAGATCTGGAAGAAGAAAGAAGGTTGTTTTATGTGGCCATCACCCGGGCCAAGAAAAAGTTGGTTTTGACACATGCGGCCACAAGGTATAGGTACGGAATGCTGAATTCCTGCGAACCGAGTCGATTCCTGGAAGAGATTCCGAGTCAATTCGTTTTTCAAAACCAACGTGCGACAGGCTTCGCTAGGGCAAGTTCTATTCCTCCGGCCTATGCCAGAAGGAAAGAGCAACCAAAAACACCGGTCACCAATCTTCGCCCCCTCAAAAAGGTAAAAACCAGCTACAAACCCCCAGCGGATTTCGTTCCGGATGATCCCTCCAAGCTCATTGAGGGAATGAAGGTTGAGCATCCCAAATTCGGTTTTGGCATGGTCGGAAAAATTGAGGTTTATAATCATCAGAAGAAAGCGGTAGTGAATTTTGATGATTTTGGCGAAAAAACATTATTACTTAGCTTTGCTAAGCTCAAAATTCACGCTAAATAACCACCATTTCACATGATAGAAAGCCGCGGAACTCTTAAACTGAGAGAGTACGGGAGGAATATTCAGAACATTGTCAGCCACATCAAATCGGTTGATAATAAGGAGGAAAGGACAAGATTATCCTATCTCCTGATCGATCTGATGAAGCAGATCAATCCGAATTATATGGACACTGAAGAAAATGTGCAGAAGCTCTGGGATCACCTTTTTATCATTTCCGACTACTCCCTGGATATAGATTCACCGTTTCCTCCACCCAACCCCACTATGGTGAACAGAAAGCCGAGAAAGATGCCTTATGCTCAGAAGAGGATCAAGTTCAGGGTTTATGGACATAACCTTGAACTGCTGATCGAAAAAGCATTGGAGATCGAAGATCCTCAGAAAAGAAAGGATGCGGAAGTATACCTGATCAGGCTGATGAAAAACCTCTCCTATAGTTGGAACCGGGAGGTAGCCGATGACGAAGTGATCGCCAAGCAGTTAAAAGAAATTTCAGGTGGTAGATTGGATCCAGACATCAAGGGAGCAAGGGAATCCGGGCATCTGGAGATGAGCTTTAAACAAAGCAATCAGCAAGGGAGCAGTAACCGGAACCAGTCCAAGGGCAGAAGGTTTAGGAAAAGAAGAAACTGAGATGGGTGTATTCGAGATCCAAGGTGGTCATAAACTATCTGGGTCCATTGTACCTCAAGGTGCAAAGAATGAAGCCTTACAGGTTATCTGTGCCACACTCCTCAGCCCTGAGGAGGTAATCATCAACAATATTCCGGAGATCCTGGATGTCATGAGGCTCATCGACATCCTCAAGGATCTTGGAGTCAAGGTCAATAAGGTCGGAGAGAATAGTTACTCCTTTAAAGCAGATTCTATAGATCTCAATTATCTCGATTCCGCTGATTATTATCAAAAAGCCACAGCACTCAGGGGCTCCGTAATGACCTTGGGACCAATGCTGGCCCGATTCGGAATAGGAAAATCACCTAAACCCGGTGGTGATAAAATCGGCAGAAGAAGGCTGGATACACATTTTCTCGGGTTTCAAAACCTGGGAGCAGAATTCGATTATAACCTTGACCATAAGCTTTATGAATTTCATTCCAAAGGCTTAAAGGGTGCGAATATGCTTCTGGATGAAGCCTCGGTTACCGGAACGGCAAATCTCATCATGGCTGCAGTGCTAGCGGAAGGAACGACTTCCCTTTATAACGCCGCTTGCGAACCATACATTCAGCAGCTCTGCAAAATGCTGGTGGGAATGGGAGCAAAGATCAAAGGTATCGGATCGAACCTGCTGGTCATAGATGGAGTGGATTCTCTGGGTGGAGCAAACCACACCCTACTACCCGATATGATAGAGGTTGGCAGTTTTATTGGGATGGCAGCGATGACCGGTTCAGAGATCACCATCAAAGAGGTAAGCTTTACCGACCTGGGAATAATTCCGGAGGTCTTCAGAAAACTTGGTATTGAGGTCAGGCAGGTTGGAAACGACCTTCACGTTCCGGCCATGGAAAACTACGAGATCGAGACCTTCATCGATGGGTCCATCCTCACCATAGCCGATGCACCCTGGCCCGGCTTTACACCTGACCTTCTCAGTGTAATACTCGTTGTGGCAACCCAGGCAAACGGAACAGTATTGGTCCACCAGAAGATGTTTGAGAGCAGGTTATTCTTCGTTGACAAGCTGATCGATATGGGCGCACAGATCATTCTCTGCGATCCACACAGGGCTACTGTAATTGGTTTAAACAGGAAAGTCCAGCTTCGCGGCATCACCATGACATCCCCTGATATCAGGGCCGGTATCTCATTGCTCATCGCGGCTTTATCTGCAAAAGGAACAAGCCGAATTCTGAACATCGACCAGATCGATCGGGGCTACGAGAATATCGATGAAAGGTTGAAGCAGCTTGGAGCCAAGATCACAAGGATCGAGGACTGAATCAGTATCTGATCCCCAACTTATTATAAATGAATCCCAGGATCCAGGCAGGTCCGATAAGCAGGAACTGTACATCCTTGAGAAACTTGGGCTTCTTACCCTCTATGTTATGACCAATAAACTGGGCTATCCAGGCAAGAACAAAAACGACGATACAGGTAAGTAGCAGAACATTCGACCCCAGAGATTCCACAGACCTGATCCCCAAAACCATGATCGCGGTCACGAAAAGCATTCCTATGGCCATGGGTATAGAGATCCGAGCATAGAAAAGCAGCGCCAGGATTATCAGAACCGAGGCCAGGTTTTGATACTCTGAATATGCTGCGGGCAGGCCAAGATTGAATTTCACAAGCCAGAACAATCCGAGTATGCTGAACATGATCAATGGAACACAGATCCAATGAACGATCTTGTTCGTGCTATTCTGATGGCTTTCAGCGTATTCATCCAGCCAGTTTTGCATCGATCTCATACCCTAATTTACAATACCTATAGGAATCTCGATACGGGTGCGATCCCACCATAAAAAAAGAATGACTTCTTTTTCCTTATCTGAAGGGGAAAAATTGATCAGAAAATTCTCACTGGAGTCCGGTGTTTCTATGGGCTTGATCTCCACCCTCATCATATCCTTGGTCCGGTCATACTCAAAGGCCCCGAACTGCCCAACTTCTTTGTTCAGTATGACCATCCACTGATCAACTCCTGGAATTGTGAATATGGAATAGGTACCTGCCTTCAGGAATTTTCCTCCAAACATGATATTTCTTGTCGAAGTAATCTCCGTAGCCTCGTTTGCTCCGGTGCGCCAAACCTGATCGTAAGGCACAAGATTGCCAAAGATATCCCTCCCTCTTTTATATGGGCTTCCATAAGTCACCTTGATATATGAATCACGGTACTTATAAGTGGCCATCTCTATCGGACTCTCCCGCTTTTCAGCCACCATGGTTTGCGCGAATGAAACCAGGGGAAGAAAGCCCGGGAAAAAGGCGATCAGAACGAACAGCATGCCAATCCTTTGATTCATATAATCCTTACTTCAGGTTCGAGTTCTATACCATAGGCCTCCCGCACCTCGTCAATCAATTTTTGAGCCAGCATTTTGACCTCCTCACCTTTTGCATTCCCTAAATTAACGATAACCAGGGCCTGGTCTTTATGAACACCGGCATTTCCAAGTTTTTTTCCTTTCCAACCTAGATTTTCAATCAACCAACCGGCAAAGACCTTTACCCTCCCATCCTTCTGCTCGAAACCTGCAACATCTGGATAACGGGATTTTAGGTAAATAAATTCTTCCCGATCAATAACCGGGTTCTTAAAGAAACTCCCGGCATTACCGATCTGCTTAGGATCAGGAAGCTTGGAGTTTCGAATATCGATCACCGCCTTGCTGAGCTGTACAGGATCAGGGTCGACAATCCCATGCTCATCCAAATACGATCTCAGCGACCTGTAACTCGTGTTCAGAGAGGTCCATTCTCTCTCCAGTCTGAAATTGACATGGGTCACCAGAAACCTGTCCCGAAGGTCCTTTTTAAAGATGCTGGTCCTGTACTCGAACCCACACTCATCCCTGCTCAAAACCCTGGTTCTTTGCTCCGTCAGATCAAAGCCTTCCACGCTTTCAATAAAATCGCAAACCTCCACCCCGTAGGCACCGATGTTTTGAATCGGCGCGGCCCCAACAGAGCCCGGGATCAGTGAAAGGTTTTCAAGCCCTCTTAGTCCATGTTGAAGCGTTTTTAAAACCAGATCATGCCAATTCTCACCTCCGCCCGCTCTCACTTCCTGAAAACCATCTTTCTTTTCACCGAAAGCAATTCCCCTGATCCCCATTTTAACAATACTTCCTTCAAAATCACCGGAAAAAAGAGTGTTTGTTCCCTCACCAAGGATCAATATGGGACTGCGAAGCTGATGCTCGGAAAGCTCCTCTAGATCGGATTCCTTCTCAAGGACAAAAACCTTCTTTGCCTTGGCTGAAATACCAAAACTATTGTAGTCTGCTAAAGAAATGTCAGAGAAGATCTTCAAATCATATGCAATTCATGGCAATGATAAATATTTAGATCCTTACCAAAATTGATACACAAATTCCGGATGTTGGAAAATGGGAAAATCCCCTGAAAAAAATTATTGACCAAGAATCTATATAGGGGTATAATTGCGCGAATCTATGAGAGACCTTAAGGGAAAAATTGCAATAGTAACGGGGTCCGGCAGGGGGATTGGAAGATCAACGGTAGACTTACTTCTTGAGAAGGGAATGAAGGTTGCCGGCTGGAGCAGATCGACTCAGGAGCTGGTTCATGATGACTTTCTTCCTATTCGCTGCGATGTTTCCAGTTGCGAAAGTGTTGAGGAGGCCTATGCTACAACCATCGATCAGTTGGGCAAGCCATATGCCTTGATCAATAATGCGGGATTGGGTTATTCGTTCAATCTTGAGGACACGCCAAATGAGATCTGGGAACAGATGTTCCAGATCAATGTGCATGGATTGTTTTACTGCACCAAGGTTGCTCTAACAGACATGAAAAGAGAGGAAGAGGGTCATATCGTCAATATTTCCTCCATAGCCGGAAATATGGGAATAGAAACCATGTCGGGCTATTGCGGAACCAAACATGCCGTGAGGGGGATCTCACATTCCTTGTATAAAGAAGTAAGAAATTACGGAGTCAAGGTCACATGCATCTATCCGGGCTCAGTTCAAACCAACTTTTTCGACGAAATTGAATCCGTAACCGCCAATGAGAACATGATGCAACCATCAGATATTGCCTCAAGTATTGGACATGTTCTTGAATCAAGTCCCAATTATCACCATGTTGACCTTGAGGTAAGACCGCTGAGACCAAAGGGAAGAATTAAGAATTAAGGGATGGAGATCGTTTTTCAAGATTTAACCAAAAGGTTCGGAAGCCAGATAGCTGTCAACCAGATCAACTTTTCAGTCACAGGGGGAGAGGTTCTAGGGTTTTTGGGCCCAAACGGTGCCGGAAAGTCAACAACCATGAAAATCGCCACAGGCTACCTCGCGGCTGATGGAGGCACGGTCTTATTCGACGGAAAGGATATACGGGACTCCTCACTCGATATCAGGAACCACATCGGGTATTTACCTGAATCCAACCCTCTGTACCTCGAAATGTATGTGGAAGAATACCTGCGATATGCAGGCAGATTCTTCGGCCTTAAGGGAAACGATTTGAAGGAAAGAGTAAAGAAAATGGTCGAAATGACAGGTCTTGGGCCTGAAAAGCATAAAAAGATCGGAGAGCTATCCAAGGGTTATAAGCAAAGAACAGGCCTGGCTCAGGCCTTGATACATGATCCCGCCTACCTCTTCCTCGACGAGCCTACGAGCGGATTGGACCCAAACCAGATTCTGGAGATCCGAGAATTGATCCGGGACATAGGAAAAGAAAAAACTGTGGTGCTTTCCACTCATATCATGCAGGAAGTCCAGGCGATCTGTCATAGGGTCGTCATCATAGACAAGGGAAAGATCATTGCAGATGATGATGTGGAAAGCCTGAAAAAGGAAGGAAAGAATACTCTGGTTCTTTTCGTTGCCTTTTCGGGAAAAATACTTCCGGAGGAGTTTGGATCAATCGATGGAGTGATCCGGGTTGAACGGATAGATGATCGATCTGTCGACATAGAATATGATCCGGAGTATGAAGTGCGGGAAAAGGTTTTTGACCATGCCGCAAAAAAGAACTGGAAGATCCAGGAAATGAGACAAAAGGAAAACTCCCTGGAATCGGTTTTCCATCACCTCACAGGAAAGTAAAAGGAGATGTGGAATATATACACCAAAGAGATCCAATCATTCTTGAACTCGAGCATCGCCTATTTGGTCATTGGCGTCTTCCTCATCATGACCGGTTTGTTTGTTTGGGTTTTCCCTGAAACGAGTATTCTAAAATTCGGTTATTCCAATATTGATCCGCTGTTTATCATTGGGCCATATGTTTTTCTATTTCTGATCCCGGCAATTACAATGAGATCTTTTGCTGAAGAAAAGAAAACGGGAACAGTTGAATTCCTTTTCACAAGGCCGTTGAATGATTTTCAGATCATCCTGTCCAAATTTCTTGCGGCATGGACCCTGACCCTTTTTGCACTGGCCCCTACCCTGGTTTACTATTTTTCCGTCTACTTTCTTGGTTATCCGGTGGGGAATATCGACACTGCGGCGGTGATAGGATCCTATATAGGGCTTATCCTTTTAGCTGCCGTGTTTTGTTCGATCGGAATATTCGCCTCCGCCACCACAGAAAACCAGATCGTGTCATTCATCATCGCGGTATTTCTGTGCTTCCTGCTCTACTCCGGATTCCAATCCCTTTCGCAAGTAGACATCTGGGGGTCATTATCCTCTTTGATCATGAAACTCGGTATTTCATACCATTATGAATCCATCAGCAAAGGACTTATAGATTCAAGAGATCTGCTCTACTTTTTCAGCATTGCAACTATGATGCTATTGATCACTCACCTCATTTTTTCAAGTAGAAAATGGTAAAGGCTAAGTCAGATAAGAAATCCGGTGATCTCCTGGTCTGGGGCGTGGCGATGCTTTCACTGCTCCTGATCAACATTATTTCAGGTCAATTCTTCTTTCGTTGGGATCTGACCGAAGAAAGAAGGTATTCGCTTTCCAATTCCACCATAAGAATCCTGGAAGAGTTGGAGAATCCCATCTATGTAGAGGTGTTTTTGGAAGGTGAACTTCCGAATGACCTCAAGAGACTCAGGCAATCCATCAAGGAGACATTGGATGAATTCAGAGTTTATTCTGGTGATAAGCTGAACTACGAATTCAGGAACCCGAGCGAATCCGATGATCCAGCACAAAACCGCGAGGTCATCAAACATTTGGTTGACAGGGGAATAAAACCGACAACACTTTTCGTAAACGAAGGAGATCAGCGGACCGAGAAGGTGATCTTTCCGGGAGCCATTGTGAATTTCCTTGATCTACAGGTCCCTGTTCAATTTCTCACCGGAGATCCCTCGGCACCTCCTCAGGTTCAGCTAAATCAAAGTATTGAAAACCTGGAGTTCGAGCTCATCAGCTCCATAAAACAGCTCTCAAATCGTCGTAAGAAGAAAATAGGATTTCTCCAGGGGCATGGAGAACTAAACCCGATTGAAGCAGGAGATTTCCTCCAATCAGCGGGACAGGTATATGAGATCAAACGAATCAGGCTTCAAAGCGCTGTTACCGGTGAATTTGAGGGGTTGATCAATCTCCTTGATTTCGATGCGCTGATCCTCGCCAAGCCCGACTCGGCGTTTAACGACCAGGACAAATTCAAACTGGATCAATATGTGGTCAAGGGTGGAAAACTGATCATGTTCGTAGATGGAATGGTTGCCGATATCGACAGTGTTGGAGAAAGCGGTATGATCTCCACAGGGCAGCAGTTGAATCTCGATGATCTCTTCTTCAATTGGGGGTTTAGGATCAATAAAAACCTGGTTCAGGATCAGTTTTCGGCTGCCATACCCTTGGTGGTAGGATACCTTGGGAACAGACCACAGTATCAAATGATGAAATGGCCTTATTTTCCGCTTCTCAACACCTTTTCGGACCACCCCATCTCGAGAAATTCCCAGCCCTTGTACTCCAAATTTATCAGCACAATTGACACTGTCAACGCAAAGGGTATCAAGCGAACTTCATTGGTTTGGACCTCAAGCAAAACGAGGGCTATCCCCTCCCCCGTTAAGGTTGACTTCAACGAGGTAAGGAACCCACCCCCGGATGAATTATTCAACAAGGGGAACATGACGGTAGCACTTTTGTCAGAAGGTGTTTTCAAATCATTTTTTAGGGGCAGGATATCCAACAACACAGCCACAGCTTTCGATTTTAAAGAATCAGACCAGGCATCTCAAATTTTGGTTTTTTCAGATGGCGATCTGATCAAGAATGATATCAACAGCAAGACCGGCACTCCCTACCCTCTTGGTTATGACAAGTTCTCTCAATTAACTTTTGGAAATGAGCCATTCATCATGAATGCTCTGGATTACCTATTGGATGATACTGGGATCATTGAAGCAAGGACAAAAACTGTAATCCTGAGGCCTCTTGACCCTGATAAGACCAGGGAATACTCCACACTCATGAAGTCTCTGAACATCGGAGCTCCTTTGTTCCTGCTTTTCCTGGCGGGACTTCTCATCCAATTTTCAAGAAAGCGCAAGTACAGCCGAAAAACAGCATGAATAAAAAAATCTGGATATCCATCATCGCGATCGTCGTTCTAGGCCTTGGGGCTTATTACGCTGTTTATCTAAAAAACCAAAGTTCTACCCTGAACATAAAGGATACGGCCTTTTCAATTCCCGATACCGCAGATGTGGACAAGATCTTTATCGCCAGCAAATTTGGTTGGCAAAGCCTCTTGGAAAAGGTGAAAGGCGAATGGTATATCAACAATCAGAAAGCCAGTGAGGGAATGGTAAGAATGTTGTTGAGAACCATGCATTTGCAAAGAATAAAAAGGCCCGTTTTTTCCGGTGAAAGGGAAATGGTGATCAAGAATATCGCAACAAAAGGAACAAAGGTGGAAGTCTATAGGAATGGCGAGATCGACAAGGTCTTTTATGTTGGAGGAAATACCAATGATTCGGAAGGCACCTACTTCATCATGGAGGGAGCCGAGAATCCTTTTGTCGTTTATATGCCTGGACTCAAAGGCTTCATCAATTCCCGATACAGAGTAAAAGAAGATGACTTCAGGGACACCCAGATCTTTGGTTCGAACTCCAGGACATTGCAAAGGGTCTCAGTAGAATATCCCAAAATCCCCGGCAAAAGTTTCATCATTGAAAACCAAAGTGGAGAATTGAGCCTTCTTGGACCTGAGAATTATGACGAGCTCAAGCTTCAGAACTATGTCCTGGTCTTCAAAAAGGTACATATACTAAACTTCCTGGACCTTGAGGAAGAAAAAACCAGGCATGTTTATGATTCCCTGAGCCTATTGGTGCCAGATGCGACAATCAGCGTCCAGGACAAACGCCCTGCGTATAGCAATAGCATCAATATCTATTTCAACCCAGCTGACCCTGATGGTGGTTATGGAATTGCCCAGATCGCCGGAGATGAGAAATTTGTTTACTACCAGGATTTTGTTTTTCGGAACGTATTGGTCCCATCTGATTTCTTTGATTCAGGTGAATAACAAAACTTTTTAGGCCTAATTTCATTTGGTCAAAAAGTTTATTTTTGCCTGAGTTCAAACCCATCCCTTCTTTATGAAATTTATTGTCTCTTCCGCTCAACTTCTGGATCATCTTAACAGGGTTAGCGGCGTGGTTCCCAACAATGCCATAGTCCCGATCCTCGAGAATTTTCTTTTCAAGATCTCCAAGGGAAAACTGTTGATCACAGCTTCGGATCTGCAGACATCTGTGATCACTGAATTGGAAATTGAAGCCAAGGAAGAAGGCCAGGTAGCGGTTCCGGCAAGGACACTGATCGACACGTTGAAAAATCTGGCGGAGCAGCCGATCACATTCACCATTGATGAAGGATCATACACGATTGAACTGAGTTCTGACAACGGCCGGTATAAGCTTTCCGGGGAAAACGCAACAGACTTCCCTAAGATACCGGATGTTTCAGACGGCTATACGCTCAACCTTTCTACTTCGATTTTGCAAGAGGCCATCTCGAATACACAGTTTGCAGCCTCGAATGACGAACTGAGGCCTGCAATGACCGGTGTGCTTGTGAAATTCGAGGATTCGAATACTACATTTGTGGCTACGGACGGACATCGCTTGGTTAGATATAGAAGGTTGGATATCATTTCCGATTCGGATAGTTCGATCCTGATGCCGAAGAAGGCAATTGCTCACCTTCAAAAGGCTCTGCCAACCGATAATCAGGATTGTACGCTTGAGTTCAACGCGTCCAATGCATTTTTCACTTTCGGAAACTACAAATTCATTTGCAGGCTCATCGATGAAAGGTTTCCTGACTTTGAATCTGTGATTCCCTCGGACAATCCTTTCAAACTAACGGTCGATAAGGATGAATTTCTTGGAAGTTTGAAGAGGATCTCTCTTTATGCCAACAAAACCACCAACCAGGTCGTATTGAAGATCAGCGGCAGTGAACTACAGGTTTCCGCTGAAGATCTTGATTTTGCCAATGAGGCCAATGAAAGGCTCGCATGTGAGTATTCAGGTGATGATCTGGAAATCGGTTTCAATGCAAGATTTCTGATCGAAATGCTGAATAACCTGCACAGCAAAAAGATCGATTTCAATTTATCGGCTCCGAACAAGGCAGGTGTCCTTGTACCACAGGATCAAGGCGAGGCGGACGACCTGATCATGCTGGTCATGCCGGTAATGCTTACCAATTATTCCTAAGCCTTATGATTTCCCTGAATAACGTATCCTTTGGATACGGAGGTCAGGCGATCTTTTCCAATGCATCCCATACCTTCCAGCAGGGTTGCAAGGTGGGATTGATAGGCCCAAACGGAGCGGGAAAGTCAACACTCTTTCGCTTATTGATCAAGGACCTACTCCCGGATCAGGGAGAAGTCAGCGCAATCAAAAATCTGAAGTTGGAGCACTTTCACCAAGACCTGCTCTCGATGGACACCCATGAAACCATCCTGAATGTTGTATTGCAAGGGTTCGATGAAATTCTACAGGTACAGCGGAAGATCAATGAGTTGCTTCAGGAACTGGAGGAAAATTATGAGGAGAAGAAGATAGAACTACTCGGCTCACTTCAAAGCCGGTTTGAGAACATGGGCGGATACAGCATCGAATCGAAGAGTGAGGAAATTCTCGTGGGGCTGGGATTCAAAAACTCCGATTTCTCAAGGCCATTATCGGAATTCTCCGGTGGGTGGCGAATGAGAGCGATTCTTGGGAAGATTCTGCTCTCAAACCCGGATCTCCTACTTCTGGATGAGCCATCCAACCACCTTGATCTCCCTTCGATCGAATGGCTTGAGTCTTATCTGCAAAACTACCCGGGAGGATTCATTTTGATCTCACACGATAGAAGGTTTCTGAACTCTTCTGTCAATGAGATCCTTGAAGTGAGTGCTCAGGATCTGAAAAGCTACTCAGGGAACTTTGATCAGTACCTGCAAGAAAAGCAGATACAACAGGAAATTCAGGGCAACGCCTTCAAGAATCAGCAAAAGATGATCAAGGATACCGAAAGGTTCATAACACGGTTTCGTGCAAAGGCAACCAAGGCCAGACAGGTTCAATCAAGAATCAAGCAATTGGAAAAGATCCAGAGGATCGAAGAACCGATGGATTCCCGCAAGGAGATCAATGTGAAATTTCCGGTTTCCAAAGAACCGGGAAAGATCATAGCCGAATGCAAGAACCTCAGTAAATCCTACCCGGAAATTGATATTTATGAGAACGCGGAGTTTCTCGTCAAGAGAGGTGATAAGGTCGCATTGATTGGTGCAAACGGAAAAGGGAAGTCTACTTTTCTGAAGATCATGGCCGGGAGAGAAGATTATCAAGGCAAGGTTCACTTCGGATACAACGTGATCTCAGAATTCTATGCTCAACACCAACTTGAAGAATTGAACCTTGAAAATACCGTGGTAAAAGAGGCCCTGGATGGGCTTTCAAATAAAAATGAGAAGGAAGTAAGGGATGTTCTCGGGACTTTCCTGTTTTCCGGTGAGGAGGTTGAAAAAAAGGTGAAGGTATTGTCGGGCGGAGAGAAGGCTAGATTAGCACTGGCGAAAATATTCTTAAGAGAACCTAATTTTCTCCTACTCGATGAGCCGACCAACCACCTTGATATGGTTTCGATCGAGATCCTTAAGGATGCCTTAAAAGCATATAATGGCTCGTTTATTGTAGTTTCTCACAACAGGGACTTTATTGAGGGGATTGCCAACAAAATATGGTGGATCGAATCAAAGCTGTTAAAAGAATATCCGGGTAATTACGAGGAGTATGCACATTGGAAGTCCAACGTATTGAGCGAAAACAAGATCCAGCCAAAAGAGGTTAAGGTTTCAAAGAAAAAGGCCAAAAGTAATGCCGATAAACCGGATCCCGGAAAATCCAATGTCGAAGATCAAAAAAAGATCAAGGCAATCCAGGCCCTGGAAAATGAGATAGAATCTCTTGGTCAAAAAATAAAGGAAGTGGAGAACGAGTTAATAGAGTGTTCAAAAGATTTTGACAAAGAAAAACTGGGAAGATTAAAAACTGAATACGAAGGTTTGAAAGAAAAACAGGAAGAGCTTTATGCTCAATGGGAAGAACTGGCTGATGCTTTATAAAAATTACCTCTGCACCTTTTTTCTAATTGTCTTGATTCCAACTCTCAATCAGGCTCTTTGTCAGGACTTTTCCAACTTCACCAACGAGGACAAGATCCTTTCCAAGGATATAAGGACAGTCCAGTTCTACAGAACCGGAACTTCACCTCAGGAGATCTTTAATACCTCTTCCACGCATCTTGATCAGAAAGATCCCTTGATCTTGCGCTTTGACATGCTCGGAGAAGAGGCCAAATACCTGTATGTCAAAATTCTTCATTGCAACTCAGACTGGAGTAAATCAGAGCTGAATGCGGCGGAGTATTTGGTGGATTATAACGAATTCTTGATAGAGGATTATGATTTTTCATTCAATACAAAGACCCCATTTACCCATTACTGGTTCAGAGTTCCCAGAGTGAAAATCAGCGGGAACTATTTGGTGTTGGTATATGAAGCGGATAACCCCAATGAATTGATCTTGGTCCAACGCTTTTTCATATATGAGAACCTTATACAGATCAATACGAATTTCACGTTTTCCACCAATGTGTCGGCACGAAAATCCTATCAGCAACTGGATTTCGATTTGAGATACAAGAACTATTACTTACAGGATCCACAAACCGAAATCAAGGTCACCCTCAGACAGAATTATCGCTGGGATAATGCCAAAACAGAACTTCCTCCGCTGTATATCGATATTAACGACAAGACCCTTGACTACAGGTACTTTGATCTCGAAACGGCTTTTCTGGGTGGTAATGAATTTCGGTCCTTCGCCTTTCGTCACCTTAACTTCACGGATATCAACCTGGAATCGATCGAAACAAAGGATAGAATTGTGAAAATACTTCCCGGAAGACTTAGGTCGAACCGGGCATTCGTCAATGATGTGGATATCAACGGAAAGTTCTTTATTGAAAACTCGCAGGGAGGAGCCTTCGATCTGGATGGTGATTACTTCAGAACTATTTTCAGATTCGACTCTGAGAAAAAATACCCGGGAAGGATATATGTGGTCGGAGCCCTCAGCAACTGGGAATTGCTTCCTGAGTTTGAGATGTTATACGATGAGGAAGAGAAACACTACCTCACCAGCGCAATGCTAAAGCAAGGCTACTACAACTATTACTTTCATTATGTTCCGGAAATCAACAATCCCGTTCCCGATATCAATGAATACTATTTGGAAGGCTCATTTTTCCAGACCGAGAACATCTACGAGATCATTGTTTATCACAGACCACCCGGAGGACGGGCCGACAGAATAGTGAGTTATTTGGTCAAGAAATTCGCCAACTAGAATTAGCGGCGCCTTTTCAACATCTTCCGGCGATACTTCTTGCTCATTTTGCTCAGGTGAGCTCCGGAATTATTGTTCTTCTTTGAGACACCACCTCCTCTGGTATTGGGAAGAGTAATCTCCACTTTGATCGCTCCAAGGAAATAACCGTCGTTTTTGTCAGGATTACCCCTTTGAGTTCCTTCCGGAGCGACTTCATAGCCAAGCTCTTGCCTCCTATCTGCCAGAGCTGCACAAGTAGGGTCTCCAAAAGAATTATTATCCTGGTAAACCGTGCTAACATCGTCCAGATAATCCGTGGTGGTGATCCTATAACCGAGTTCCAGGGAAATGTCCGTAAAATCTCCTATGGAATAAGACACTCCTCCCCCAAACGGAAGGATCAGTGCTACCGGTGCGTAGGCAACACCTTCGGTCTGACAGGGCCTCAGCCTGTAAGTAGAACCCTGGTATGTGGCTTTGGGGTCAAAGTATGTTAATCCTATCCCTGCATAGATGTAGGGGATCAAAGGAGCACGGGCACCTCGAAAAGCCGCATAAGGCAAAATATCAAAATCCGCTCCAGCCCAAAGTTCGTAGTTGGTAGACTGGAAGGTAAGGTTACGCTTTTCATATTGGTCCTTGTCGTTCCCAATCGTATATGCATTTAAATCTGCTCTGAGGGAAAAACGATCGTTCAACCTGAATTGCATTCCAAAATTCAGGGACCAACTTGGGCTTGACATGCAATCGGCGTTGGTACAAAGGTCTCCAAAATACATACCTACTCCTCCTCCCACGACGACCTTGATCAGACCATAGGAATTGTACCCTGAATAGAGCTTGGATTTTTTGAGCCGGTCATATTGACCAAAGGAATCATTTGCAACAAGGCAAACCAACGCAACGACAACAACTTTAAATATTAGCTTCATCCCACCCACAGGGCTTAATTCTTATGGCTAAAAGTAAAAAAATAAACTAAATCTGAAGCTACCATTTTCTAAGCTCTACTTCATTTTTACCCGTTTCAGAAGAAATTTTGAAAAAATGGGGTAATAACCCTGCTCTATGGGAGCATCATGGTAATCGATCTTTAAATCACCGCAAACGGCTTTGATATCATTGTGAAAATCGTCCATGCGTTTTTGGTATTTCTTGCGGACCTCAAAAGGATTGATCTTGACCTTTTTTCCCGTTTCCACATCGACGAACTCAGAATTGATATCCTGGAAATCCAAGTCTCTTTCAGAGGTTGCGGAGAAAACATTGAACATAATGACCTCGTGTTTTCTGTACTTAAGATGACTCAATGCCTTCTTGAGATTTTCAAGATCTCCGTCTCTTTGGAAAAAATCACTAAACACCACAATCAGAGATCGGGGCCTGGACCGCTCTGCAACATTATGCAATACGTTTTCAAGCCTTGTATCAGTACTCGATGGAGTTGAACCTAGCGTCTTCTTGAGTATGACCATAAGGTCATGGATATGCCTGCGATTGGATTTGATGGCCGTCTTCTCCCGGATCTCCGCATCAAAATTCACCAATCCGACAGCATCCCGTTGCTTTTCAAGCAACACGGTTAATGAGGATGCCGCCATTACTGAAAAGGTTAGCTTCTCCCTCTTGTCGACAGGATAATGCATGGAGGGGGAAACATCGAGTAGAATTTGACACCGGAGATTGGTCTCTTCTTCAAATTGCTTTACATAAAGCTTTTCGGTTCTGGAAAAGACACGCCAATCGATGAATCTGGTACTTTCACCTGAATTATATTGCCTGTGCTCGGCGAACTCCACCGAAAACCCATGATAAGGCGACTTGTGGAGTCCTGTAATATATCCCTCAACCAACTGCCTTGCGAGCAGTTCAAGGTTATCAAAGGCCCTGATTTGTTCTATCGAATACTCCAAAAGTTCCAGCTATGTCGCAAGAGTAAAAAATTAACGGAAAAAAATTCGGAAAATTTCAGCTTTACCAAGGAGAGAAAAATATAATTTTCAAGCCCTTGTTAAGGAAATAAAGTATTTACCTTTACCCCAAAAATTTTAGGGACGTGGAAGAATCTTTTGATAGAGATAAGAACGAAGTTTACTCGAAAAGAGTAAAAGCAGGAAAAAGAACATATTTTTTTGATGTAAAGGCCACCCGGTCAAATGATTATTATTTGACCATTACAGAAAGTAAAAGGAGAATGCATGATGATGGCGTATCTTTTGAAAAGCATAAAATTTTCCTTTACAAAGAAGATTTCGATAAGTTCGAAACCGCTTTAACCGAGACTTTAAAGCACATTAAAGATGACCTCCTCAATGGTTACACCCCGCCAAAAGCCAAATCTGAAGAAGAGGCCGAGGTTGAAGGAGGAAAGAAAAACGAAGGATCCGACTGGTAGAACCAAGCAGATCTAGTTCAAATTCACTTTGGAGTCAATCGACTCTCCCAATATAAATTGCTGATATATGGGGCTTAGGTGTGGAATTGTTGGCTTGCCAAACGTTGGTAAATCGACATTGTTCAACGCATTATCAAATGCCAAGGCGGAAGCCAAGAATTATCCATTTTGTACTATAGAACCCAATGTAGGGATCATCAAGGTTCCCGATCAAAGGTTGAATATCCTGAAAGGACTTGTTGAACCCGAACAGGTTATTCCGGCTGTAATCGAATTTGTTGATATCGCCGGGCTCGTGAAAGGAGCTTCCAAGGGTGAGGGGCTTGGAAACCAGTTCCTGGGAAATATTCGGGAAACCGATGCCATCATTCATGTGGTTCGCTGTTTTCAGGATGATAACGTGACCCATGTCAGCGGTCGGGTCAATCCGATGGAGGACAAAGAGATCATCGAATATGAATTGATCCTAAAAGACCTTGAAACCCTGGAAAAAAGAATTGCCAAAGAAGAAAAAGCTGCAAAGTCGGGAGATAAGGAGATCAAAAAGAGGTTCGAGCTTTTGAAGTTGATCAAGGATAGTTTGGAATCGGATGGCTGGATCGATACCGAAGGGTTTTCCGATGAAGACAAAAAAACACTGAAAGAACTGAATCTTCTGTCCACCAAGCCGGTGATCTATGTTGCCAATGTGGATGAAGGCACGCTTCTCGGTAATGAAAACACTTATGTAGATCAGCTGCAAAGCTCCATTGGAGGTCAGAATCTACTCATCCAGGTCTGTGCGAGCATAGAGTCACAAATTGCTGAATTCGACGATCCGGAAGAAAAATCCGTGTTCCTGGAAGAGTATAATCTGTCTGAATCGGGACTGGACAAAATGATCCGGTCGGCATATGATCTGCTCGATCTGATCACCTACTTCACTGCTGGAAAGAAGGAGGTTCGCGCCTGGACGATCAAGAGGGGATACAAGGCTCCCCAGGCGGCCGGTGTGATCCATACTGATTTTGAAAAGGGGTTCATCAGAGCAGAGGTGATCAAATATGATGATTACGTTGAACTAGGGTCTGAACAAGGGGCTAAAGAAGCAGGTAAACTTGCAATTGAAGGAAAAGAGTATGTAGTGGAAGACGGAGATGTCATGCATTTCCGTTTTAATGTATAGGCCTATGCCAGGTCCTTCAGGGCTTTCACCTCAAGATCCAGTTTCTCAAATCTCGATTGGTTACTGATAAATTCAGGTACCATTCTCTTCATTTTTGCCACAACCACATTTTCATCTCCTCCTTTGGAAGACTGAACCAGATCGAGGATGGAAAGGTGGATCTTCTCAAAGTCCTCTTTACGAACCTTGGCGATCATGATCTTGGGGTTATGTGTTGGAATGGTCTTCTCCTTGGTATTCAATAACTCCTCATGAAGTTTTTCACCTGGCCTTAAACCTGAGTAATCGATGGTAATATCTCTTCCAACCTTATAACCTGAGAGCTGGATCATTTTCTGGGCCAGGTCAAGGATCTTGATCGCCTCTCCCATATCGAAAATAAAGATCTCACCTCCTTTGCCCATCACACCGGCTTCCAGAACCAACTGGCAAGCCTCCGCTATGGTCATGAAGAATCTGGTGATTTCCGGATGAGTAACCGTCACAGGTCCGCCCATTTCGATTTGTTTCCTGAACAAAGGGATCACCGAACCACTGGATCCAAGAACATTTCCAAATCTTGTTGTGATGAATTTGCAATGCTCCGAATTCCCATTTTGAATCTCCCCGTCGTCGATAGCGGAGTTCATGGATTGAACATACATCTCGGCAATCCTTTTTGAGGCACCCATCACATTGGTTGGATTCACGGCTTTGTCCGTAGAAACCATCACGAATTTTTCAGCGCCATATTTCAGGGCAAGATCGGCGAGCACCTTGGTACCCCATATATTTCCATGTACGGCCTCGATCGGATTCTGCTCCATTAAGGGCACATGTTTATAGGCTGCCGCATGGAAAATAAAATTCGGTTTATGCTCCTTGATAATGCCTTCAATTCTTTCAAGGTGCGTCACATCGGCAAGCAAACAGATCTTTTCAACGGCCGGAACCATAAATTTGATTTCATCTTCGAGATCAAAGAGCGGAGTCTCGGCCTGATCCACCAGCAAAACCTTTCCCGGGGAATTCTGAATAACCTGGCGGGCAATTTCAGATCCTATTGATCCCGCAGCTCCGGTGATCATAATACATTTCCCCTGCAATTGACTTTTGACAAGGTGGTTCTCAATTTTTATGGATTCCCGTCCCAGCAGATCTTCGATTTTCAGGTTTCGGATCTGGTTCAGGCTCAATTCACCGTTCACCCAGCGATATGCAGGTGGCACGTGCTGCACTTCGATATCATGCTTGAGGCAAAAATCAACAAGTTCGTTTTTCCTTTTGAGGGGGATATCCTGAGAGGTGATGATCACCTTATGAACGTTATAGGTCCTGATCAGGTAGTCCAGATCGTCCTTGGCATGGTAGATCCTCGCACCACCGTAGTTCTTTCCAACCTTTCGAATATCATCGTCGATATAGGCCACAACCTTCATATTTGAATGCGGATCATTATCGATAATATGTTTGGTTAAAATACCCAACTGACTGGCACCGAAAATGATCGAATTCAGCCGCCCATACTTAAGGTTCGAAGCAAAACTGAAAATATACTTGACTGCCAGACGATAGAAAAAGAGGAACAGCGTGGTAATAAAGTACCCGATGATCAGAACAGATACAGGCAGCAGCGTATTTCCGTAGAAATAGAAACTGATGTAATTGGCAAGTCCGGCCAGGGCTCCGCCAAAGGTGGTGGTGTATAAAATTCTCACCCCATCCTCAAGAGTTGTGTACCGGATGATCCCCGAGTAGGTCTTATTGAGGATTATGGCAAACAGCGTAAAGGAGAAAAACAGAAGGCCACCTTTGATCAATTGCTCTTCCGGTATGATCTCAAAAGAAAGATTGAACCTCAGGAAAAAAGCCAGAGTGATCGAAAAAAGAATGATCAAGGAATCGATCAGGATAACGATCCACCTCGGTAAAATTTTTATGGAAGAGATCAGCTTAAGCATTTCTACTGATCAAGGTTTGGTTTGGTCATAACTACTTTTCTGGTTCTCTAAACCCTACCCAGACGAATCTTTTTATCACAAATTCCGGGTTAGTAAACGAGGCATTTCCCGCAGGGTTGCCCCCTGTTACATGGAAATCAGAAAAAGCCGCATGTTGGTTTAGATAAATATTTCCAGTTAAATTAAACGAAACAGGAGTAAAACTGGAAGCCATCCTATTCATTATTTGATTTTTAATATTCTCATCGCTGGTATAAGCCCCACAGGAAATTGCCCCATGTTTCTTGGCGAGGTCAGCTGCAAGCTCTATGGATTCTTCGATATTTTGAGTTTCAATCACCATAGCTAGTGGTCCGAACAGTTCCTCTGAAAAACGCTCTCTATCTGATGTATTCACCAAAACGACTTTTGGTGACAAGGTGCGAGCATTTTTAAACATGGGGTTTTCGATCTCTCCATCCTCAAGCACCAATTCACCCGCTTCAAACTCTTTCACCCTGTTGGAGGTATTTTCATTTTGAATTGCACCGAGTACAAATGGTCCGGCCTTAGGGTTTTCCACCAAACCCTTGATGCTATCCTTTAGTATCTCAGCAAACCGAGCAGCGGAGACAGGACCATCCGGTGTTCCAACACCTTCTTTGGGAACAAAGATATTTTGGGGTGCAGTACACATTTGCCCGGAGTAGAGGGCAATCGAAAAGCCAAGATTTTGTGCGACTTTTTCAATATTATCAACCGAGTGCAGGATCACGGAATTGACACCGGTTTTCTCGGTGAAAACGGTTTTTCCGCTAAGTCCTTCTACATAATTTCCAAAAGACGGGCCTCCGGTATAATCGATCAGAGCCACACTTTGGTTTTCAGCCAATTCTTTCGTGATGGGTTTCTCCAGGGTATCCGGGGCCATTTGACAAATCTCTTCGGGTAAGCCGGCAGCCTTGAGGGTCTTCTGAATTTCGGCAACCACTATGGCCATGGGAAGGATGGCCTTCGGATGGGGCTTAACTATTACAGGATTACCGGTGATCAAGCTGGCATAAAGACCTGGTGTTGAATTCCAGGTTGGAAAGGTAGAACAACCGATCACCAGCGAAACACCTTTGGGTTGAGCAATCCATGATTTCCTGAGCCTGATCTCATATTTGCCCATCGGCTTTACCCACGAGGCATTTTCTGGAAACCTCTTGAGTTCTTCATAACCCGAAGCTATGGCTTCCATGGCACGATCAGCTCCATGCGGACCCGAAGCCTGAAAGGCCATCATGTACCCCTGACCAGTGGTATGCATAGTCGCATAGGCGATATCGAAGAAGCGGGATCTCATTCCCTCCAGCGATTCGATCAAAATACCGGCCCGGTCTTCGGGAGATTGATTCTTCCATATCTCCGAAACGGTTTCGGCCTTCGCTATCAAGTCATCAGAATTAAAATAAGGATAGCTGATGCCGAGCTTATCTACCAGATAGGGACTTTCCTCTCCCCCAACCCAGCCCTCGGCTCCATCGCTCTTCAATTCCTCAAATCTTTTTCCAATGGATCCCTTAAAAAACTCCTGCCCTTGGGCATCCGCATTTTCGCCATAGATCTCTTTCGAAGGAAACTCAGGGTAGGCAGCATAAAAGCTTCTTTCATGAAGCGCCTTTATCGCGTTGTTAAGAAAATCCTGATGCTTTTCAAATAGTCCCATTTCAATAAAGTTCTCGAATTTCGTTTTTCAAAAATTGAATTGCTTCACTCGTAAAATCCTGATTATCAGCAATGTATTTATCCAGTAATAACTTTGCAAACCCCTTGGCATCGCTTTCGGCATCCACCTGCGGAAAAGCCTGATTCATAAATGCGATGGTCCTTTCTTTGGCTCCCGTCAAAAGATTCCAGGCCTTATCGCTGACATAGACCTGCTGCGAGAGGTTGTGGTTGTATTCATCCCTTATTTCCGCGACGATCTGAGTATAATAGATCAAAGCGGTTAGGTTATTCTTTTCAGTCCTGGAAATCAAATTTGGAAGGCTCACCCTTTCAAGAAAGAGGATCAATCTTTCATATGCCTGTAGCCGTATGGGGAAAGCGATCTCTCTGGACTTCAGCTTCAGCTCAGCTTGTTGGATCTGCTTTTCCTTTTTTGAAAAGGCTCCAAAAACAAGATACACCGCATATATTACCAATGCTGCGGGCAAAATTATTTTTATCAGGTCACCCAAGTACTCCATGGCTTTAAAAAAGGACGGAAAATTACTGAAAACCTTTGGTCTTTTACTTTTGTTGCAGCTTTAAGACATAAAAAATTCCAATTGAAAATAATAGATATCACGGATAAGGCGGCAAGAGAAATCAAGGACCTGATGGACAAAAAGAGCATAGGTCCGGAATATTCTCTTCGAGTTGGAATTCGCGGACAAGGCTGTGCGGGCGTCCGTCATTTCCTGGCCTTTGATAAACCCAAATCCTCTGATGACCAAAGCGAGATCAATGGGGTTCCGGTGGTATTTGACAAGAAACAGGCCCTGTACCTCGCAGGTTACAGGATCGATTATGAAGATGGACAAGAAGAACGAGGATTTTTCTTCTCCAGTGAAAAAGATCTCTAGCCGTTCCGATCCAACATGGTCTCGACCAAAGCCCGGTGGCAAATTCCTCCCAGAGGAGGATTGTATTTGGAGACCCTCGATTTCACACTGCTTATTTCCGGAAAGGAATTGATAATAACCTCGTTGATACGAAAAGAAAGATGTTCGAGCAATCTGGCAGGCTTTCCCATTTCCTCTTTTACAATACGGTATACCTCTTCATAATTGATTGTATCCTTAAGAGAATCGGAATGACTGGGTCGATCCAGGTCGGTGGTAATGATCAGATCTACACCGTATTTGTTTCCGGTAACTCGTTCTGCATCATGAAAACCATGATATGCAAAAAACTCCATTCCTTGAAGCTCAATTACGGACATCATCAGCTGATTTGATCAAAAAAGGAAGTTTCCTCTGATTCCTGTGGCTTATCTGTCGATTTGGACTCTTCTTTCCCCGGATTTTTTTCCTCCTTTTTATCTTCGGTTTTCGGGGTTTCGACTGCTGACTTTTTTTCTTCCTTCTTTGCTTTTGGTTTTGGCGGATCCATTTTCACCTCGATATCCTTGAGCCTTTTCACGAAGGAGTTGATAGCAAGTTCTTTCGATTCTTCCTTTTCAGCTCTGGCCATCAGTCCCTGAGACAAGTGCTTCAATTCCTCTATATATTCATCTCTGGCTCGTAGCATGGCCTTCAGATGCTCCTCAAGGCTTCGCAACTCAAGCCTTGCCTCCTCTACTATTTCCCCCGCTTTTGTTTCCGCATCTTCAAGCAGAGCCCTTGCATTGTTATTGGCTTCATTGAGCAAAGCCTCAGATTGAACCTGCGACTCCTTCAGTGTAATCTCCGCTTCTTTCTTGCTCTGTTGAACAAGATTGGCCCCTGTATCCTCTGCTGTTTTCAGTGTTTTATAGAGAGATGTTTCGACCTCCTTCAATTTTTTTACCTCTTCCTGAGCTACACCTAACTTTTCCTGAACCTGTTTATGTTCCTCGATCAATCGTTCCCACTCATTCGCCAGGGATTGAAGAAAGCCGTCTACTTCCTCCTTTTCATAACCCCTGAAGGACTTTTCAAACGATTTTTTACGGATTTCTAATGGTGTAATTTTCATTTTTCTCTTGAATCTCCCACAATAATATGATGGACTAATTTACAATTAATCCCCTGCTATTTTGAAATGATAGCCAATAAGGATAAATCTTTTTGAAGCTACATTTGCGCTGCATTGGCTTCAGAAATAGAACTCATAAAAGGGAAGGATTATTTGATCGGAATTTCTCCTATCATGGAAATTCAAAAGGATCAAAGCATACTATCGGAATCCGAAAAAAAGGAGCTCTCAACCATAAATTTTGAGGCACGGGTAAATTCCTGGTGGAAGGCGAGGGAGATCCTCAGCAAAATCTCCCGGCATTTTGGAGTGGACTACAAGGGGCTGAGAAAGGGGGATAATGGCAAGCCACATTTTATTAAGGGTACAGACTTCCATTGCTCACTCTCGCATTCTGTTTCTCATGTCGCAGCCATGATCAGTTCGATTTCCTGCGGGATCGATGTTGAAAGGATCGACCCGAAAGTGGAAAGGGTATTTCAGAAGTTTTCTTCGGAATCCGAACTTGGCTCAAGAACAGATCTAAAATACAAGACCGCCATATGGGCCTGCAAGGAGTCGATTTACAAGGCAGTAGATATCCCCGGGATCTTGTTCCGAGACCAGATCAGACTATGCGAATGGAAAAATGAGGATTCCCTGGTCGATTTTGATTTCCTAAAAGACAAGGAAGCCAGGTCCAAATTTAGCTGTGAAATCCGCTGGTTTGAAGACCAGGTTCTTGCATATACATTAGAGAAAAATACTTAACAACAGGTCGATCTCGACCACCTTTTCTTTTTCGCCCGCCTTTTTGAACGCCACCATAAGGTTCCTCAACATCCTTTTGGCGATATCCAGATTGTCGCAGGGCTCATAGAATATATCCGAGGGAGTAATATTCAGTTGATCCAGATACTGATTGATTTCCTCCTTGGTGAAAATAATCCCCTTGTTAAACGCATTGATATAAAACTGGTAATCCTTCACCTTATATGTCAAAACAAACAGGTTAGGAAGATTCACTCCATAAATGGGGAGGTCAAGTCTTTGGGCCACCAAGAGGTAAATCGAGCCCAGGGTCAGGGGGTTTCCCTTTTTTGACTCCAGAACCCTGTTGATCATGGAGTTGGCAGGGTTGTGAAAATTTTTGGTATTGGCACTGAACTTTTCCTGGCTGAACAGGACATGATTCAGAATCTTGACCTGATCCATGGGTGCAAGGTCATCCTTGAACTGACTCCATACATTGTAGTAAAGCTGTTCGATTGTCGTCTTGATCTCCTCAAGCGCAAGATCAGGATACTGATAAGTAGAAATCAGCCAAAGCAGTTCCAGAAGATCATCAGAGTTCTTTTCTTTCCAAAGTTTCAGCCCGTCCTGAAGTTTTTTGAAAAGTATCATGTGAATAACATCCTCGATCCTTGATTGAAAATCAAGATCCAGTGTGTTTTCCCATTTTTCCTCTAAATATGGAACTACTTCCTCCCCAAGATCATAAAGCTTGCTTTCTACATGCTTAAAGACTTCAGGATCATCGTCTTCAAGAAGAGATACCAAGGCTTCAATTTCCTTCTTCTTCATTCAAATCAGGTTTGGATCACCCCAACATTGAATCTTTCCTTTTCCCTTTTTCCATTTGCCACTTCAATGCCCAAGGAAATGATCTTCCTTGTTTCAAGAGGATGAATGACCCCATCGACCCAAAGTCTGGCAGCCGAATAATATGGTGAAAGCGTATCATCATACTTCTTGACAATTTCATCGAGGAGATCCTTTTCCTCTTCCTTGGAAACCTCCTTCCCCTTGGCCTTCATGGCAGACATCTTGATCTGCAGCAATGTTTTTCCTGCACTCTCTCCGCTCATCACAGCCATTTTCGCAGTCGGCCAGGAATAGATCAACCTGGGATCATAGGCCTTGCCACACATGGCATAATTTCCGGCTCCATAAGAATTCCCAAGCACAAAGGTGAATTTGGGGACCTGACAATTGGAGACCGCATTCACCATTTTTGCTCCATCCTTTATAATACCACCGTGCTCTGATCTGGATCCTACCATAAAACCGGAAACATCCTGAAGAAACACAAGAGGAATCCCCTTTTGATTGCAATTCATGATAAACCTTGCCGCCTTGTCTGCCGAATCGGAGTAGATCACACCTCCCATTTGCATCTCACCCTTCTTGGTCCTGGTCACCAATCTTTGGTTCGCGACAATTCCCACAGCCCAACCATCCACTCTTCCTACTCCGCAAACAACGGTTTGACCATAGTCTTTTTTGTATTCATTGAATTTCGAATCATCCAACAGACGGTAGATGATCTCCTTAATATCAAAGGGTTTAATCCTTTCCACCGGGAACAAGGACAGGATCTCCTCAGAATCCTTCTTGGGAGGCTTTGGTTCCACATGACTGAAACCCTGCTTATCTCCATGAGCCATCTTATCAAACAGATCTCTGATGGCTTCCAGGCATTCGTCCTCGGTCTTAAATTTATAGTCGGTAACCCCACTGATCTCGGTGGTAGTAAACGCTCCGCCAAGGGTCTCATTGTCAATATCCTCTCCTATCGCCGCCTTGACCAAGTATGAACCCGCAAGAAAAATGGACCCGTTGCCTTCAATGATCATAGCCTCATCGCTCATCACCGGAAGATATGCCCCACCGGCCACACAGCTCCCCATTATTGCGGAGATCTGGGGGATGCCTCTGGACGACATCACTGCATTGTTTCTGAAAATTCTGCCAAAGTGCTCCTTATCGGGGAAAACCTCATCCTGCATAGGCAGGAACACCCCTGCGCTGTCGACCAGATAGACGATCGGCAGATCATTTTCTATGGCTATTTCCTGAGCTCTCAGGTTTTTCTTGGCTGTGATGGGAAACCAGGCTCCGGCTTTCACCGTTGGATCATTGGCCACCACAATAGCGTTGCGGCCGGAGATCTTGCCCATCACGACCACGACTCCCCCTGAAGGACAGCCTCCATACTCCTTGTACATTCCGTCTCCGGCAAAAGCTCCTACTTCAACCTGATCTGATCCTGGATCCAGAAGTTTGCTAATTCTCTCGCGGGGAGGATATTTTGATTTTGCCTCGAGTTTCTTCAGCTTTTCCTTGCCTCCCCCGAGTTTAACCTGGTTGTATTTTTTCTCTAGCTCTGAAAGAAGAAGACGGAACTTGTCTTCATTCTTATTTTTTTCCAAATCCATATCCAACTGAAAAATAGTTCAAATTCTCAACAGATCTAGAAAAGGGATAAGCGAACGTAGCGCTTTGGATTCTCCTTGAGATCGACCAACAGGGAATCAAGATCCTGTATGGCTCTGTTGAGATTATTGTAAAGTTCTTCATCCTCAGATAACTTGCCCATGGTCCCCTCTCCGTCTGCCATTCTTTTGGTAACAACCTGCAGGCTTTCAAGGTTTGCCCGCATGGACCTGAGTGTGGCAGCCATCTCCGCAGGATCAAGAGAATCAGCAGTGCGATTCAGTTTTGCCGAAAGCTTTCTGAAGTCCCTGACCGCAAGAGTCATCTCTTCTGTTATCGTATCCAGGTTGGAAAAGGTCGCGTTGATTTTCGACCTGTTCTCCAGAGTCATATTGTTCAGATTATAGGCAAGGTTTCGAATATTGATGATCGCCTGCTCAAGAGTCGAGGAAAGGGAAGAGTAATCGGTAAAGAACTCATTCACACCGAGAATTGTGGAATCAAAACTCTGAACAACCGGCATGGCCCGATCGGCAAATTCTTCAGCCAGGCTCTTTTGCACCTGTCCCCTGATGGTATCATCAGGCAGCGCCGGATCGCCTATATCTCCCGGAAAAACCTTTATGGCCTTGCCACCAAGCAAATCGGTATCCACAAGCAGTGCCATAGCATCTGATCCTACTGTAATGTTCTTTTTGATCTGCAGTTCAACCAAGATCCTGGTTTTTTCACCCTGATCGATCTCCATATCCCCCACCATTCCAACATTGAACCCGTCGATCAAAACCTGGTTGGAAGAGGTCAGGCCATTTACATTATCATAGAAGACATAATAACTGTGTGTGGGACTTAGAAAATCCTGTCCCTTGAGAAAGTTAAACCCAAAATAGAGTATCAGCAGCGATACTACAGCCAGCAGACCGATTTTAAATTCTTTGGAAGATCTCAAGCTATCAGTTCTTTTCTTCTAACTCGGTTTTATAATCCCTCACCGCCCTGAAAATGCCAGAGGCCAGATAGGTCTGCCCAAGTTCGTCATTTAAATACCTTTCCTCATTACTATTTGTTAGAAATCCAAGCTCAACAAGTACGCTCGGCATTGAGGTTTTCCAAAGAACCAGATATCCAGCCTGTTTCACACCTCGACTTTTCCTTTGAACACGATTTTGAAATTGATGCTCGATTTTCCCCGCAAGATCAAGGCTATTATTGATGTAGGTGTTTTGGTATAGATTGAAAAGTATATATGACTCGGGTGATTTTGGATCAAAGCCTTCATATATCTCCTGATAGTTGTCTTCCATCAGAATCACGGAGTTTTCCCTTACAACAACCTCTTCGAGATTCTTATCAAATTTGTCTACACCCATAACCCAGGTCTCGGTGCCATAGGCCCTTTTCTTTGGTTCGGAGTTGCAATGAATGGAAATAAAGAGATCGCCATTCTCGGCATTGGCTTTTCTTGCCCTGTTGTCCAGGGTAACAAAATGATCATCGGGCCGGGTCTTCACGATCTCGACCTCAGGCATGTTCTCCGCGAAGATCTCAGCGAGCTGATTGGCTACCTTTAGGGAAACATCTTTCTCCTTGGAAAAGGAACCGAAGCAGCCCGGGTCATCTCCACCATGTCCTGCATCAATAATTATTTTTCTGATCGCGTACTTTGGGGAATTCAGAGGGGAAAAAGATAGCAGGGAAACCGCGAAAACGATCGAAGAAATCAAGAATATAATTTTCTTTGCCACCGTTTTACTTTCTGCTTCTGATCAAACTTTGACTCAAAATTGGAAATTTTTAGCTAAACTGAAAAAACAGGTAGGCACCCTTTTTGCACAGCGCTTGCCAATGCTGTTTTTTTTCATTTTTCTTATCGTCGCTACTAACCCAGCAAATGCCAGACCAAACTCCCAAAACGGGCTGATCTTTGTACAGGACAGCCTGGTTCCACAGGATTCTCTAATCGTAAATGACTCCCCCCCAGTTTCCTCGGATTCCACTGAAATTCAGCAGGATACAACTGAATCCAATCAGGAAAGCAGCCTGAAGACCACCGTGACCTACGCCGCAAGAGACTCGATCAAGGTAGATGCGGTCAAAAACCTGGCATATCTGTATGGTGATGCCAAAGTCACCTATGGCAAAATTGAACTCACAGCTGATTACATGGAGATCGATATGACCAAGGAAGAGGTCAAAGCCACCTATTCTGTTGATTCCCTCGGTGAACCGATCGGAAAACCTGTATACAATGATGGCTCAGACATGTTTGTTGCCGATCTGATCAGATACAACTTCACAACGAAAAAAGGGATAGTCTCGGGTGTGGTGACCCAACAGGGAGAAGGCTATGTACATGGAGACCGCGTCAAATTCAATGAGAAAATGGAATCATTCATCAACGACGCAAAATACACCACTTGCAACCTACCCAACCCGCACTTCCATATCAAAGCGAAGAAGATCAAAATGATCCCCGAGAAAAAAGTGATCGCCGGGCCTTTTTACATGCAGGTCAATGATGTCCCAACCCCATTGGGATTTCCGTTCGGTATGTTTCCCATACCCAAGGAAAAATCCTCAGGGATCATTATTCCGAAATACGGTGAATCCCAGGATCGCGGCTTCTTCCTCAGGGATGGCGGATACTACTGGGCGGTGAACGATTATATGGCCATGAAATTTCTCGGTGAGATCTACTCCAACGGAAGTTGGGGAGTTCAGTATAACAACCAATACAAGAAGAAATACGCTTATGGTGGGAACTTCAATGTCAAGTACAACAACCGTATCCAGGGCACTGGAGGGGAAAGAGAAGAATTCCGTGACTACTGGGTAAAATGGCGACATACACCGGTTGCGAAAGGGCCATACGGAAGCCGGTTGACGGCAGAGGTAAGTCTCGGCTCTCAGAATTTCAATCAGCGGAACTCATTCAATATCGATGATTTCCAATCGGCACAATTCAATTCGAATGTGACCTGGTCAAAATCATATCGGAATACTCCGTTTAATTCAACCGTGACCCTTCGCCAAAGTCAGAACACAGCAACCGGGATCATGGATCTCACCCTGCCCAATATCAACCTCTCATCCAACAGGATCTACCCGTTCAAAAAGGTCAACTCACTTCGAAAGAGTGATTTCTTCAAAAAATTCGCCGTTGGACCAAGATTGGATTTCCAAAACAACATGAACAACAGGCCAAGGAACACGACGGAGATCAACGGAGTTGAGGTCAAGAATGGCGCATCGGAGGCTGACTCCATGGTCAACACTGAACCCTCCATCGAAAGGCTTCTACTAAGTTCGAGCTCAGGAGCACAATTTACAGCTCCCATCAGCACGAGTATGAAAATTTTCAAGTACTTCAATTTAAACCCTTCCATTACCATCACGGATTACTGGTATTTTGAAGAATTGGATATCCAAACCTCTCCCGATGGCGAAGGTGTGGTGATCGACACTATTGAAGGTTTCAGCAGAGCCGGAGAATGGTCGGCAAGAGCCGCTCTGACCACAAGGGTTTACGGAACATTCTTCTTTCCCAAATCGAAAAACGTAAAGGCCATCAGGCATACTTTCATTCCAACCATTTCGGCTAATTGGCGACCTGACTTTTCAGAGACGGGAAATGCCTACACTGAAGTCGTCATCAACGATTCTACGGGAGAAACCCAAAAATTTATGAAGTACAATGGCTTTGTCTATGGCGGACCATCTGCAAGCGAACAAAGAACCCTAAACTTTACCATGGCCAATGTGCTGGAGATGAAAAAGGTGGACAAAAGGGATAGCACAGGAGGAACCAAGAAGGTGAAACTCTTTGACAACCTTGGCTTAACAGGTAACTACAATTTCGCAGCTGAAGAATTCAACCTATCAAAGATCAATCTGAATTTCGTGTCAAAGATCGGACTCTTCAACTTCAATATCCCCTTGACATTTGATCCTTACGCCTATCGTTTGGATTCGGTTGTTGGCGAACAGGTTTACCAGGAAAGGATCAATGAGTTTAACTGGAATGTAAGCAACCAAGCCCTCAGGCTTGATCGCGCTGCCGTGAACGTATCGGCAAGTTTCAACCCCAAGACCTTTAAAGGACAGAATTATGAAAGCAAGGAAGGAACTGAAGAAGAGCTCGCATACATCAACGATAACCCGGAAATGTATGTGGATTTTTCCATTCCATGGAGCCTTCGTTTGTCATACAACTTTGCATGGCTGAAAGAGGGGTTTGAACAGTCCGAAGTGACACAAAACCTTAGTTTTCAGGGCGATCTTAGGGTTACGGAAAAATGGAAGATCGGATTTAGATCGGCAATTGACCTTGTAGAAGGCGAGCTGTCCACGACCAGTATCACGATCAACAGAGATCTGCATTGCTGGCAAATGAGTTTGAGTTGGATACCCAACGGGATCCGTCAATCATTCACGTTCGATATCAACGTCAAAGCCAGCATCTTGCAGGATCTGAAATTGAACAAACGGAACTCCTGGTATGATAACTAATCAACCTTCTGCTTTTTCTTTCGTTACTTTGTACAGCGTTTTGTAGAGATTATGAGAAAGACTTTTTGGGCCTTATTTGCTATTTTTTGCTGGATCGGACTCGAATCCTGTGAGACCAAATGCTCTGAGGAAAGATGTTCGGGCACTGCTGCGAATTTCAATTTTCGCTACGTAGACAGTGAGGGAAATGATTTGATCTTTGGTCCCGATAGCCTCAGGATCTTCGATGCTGACTCCGTGGTGATGATCGGTCAGAACGAGGGTGCCATTTCTTTCTTCCCGATTCCCGTTAACGGGATCATGACCTCTGACACTTCCGGAATTCTTCAGGGAAGCCTCACGTCCAAACATAACCGATATATCATCATGGCCATGGATTCGGCACTCTTCATCGCAGATAGCCTTCAGCCGGATTCGATATTGATCGATTCTATCTATGTCAAAAGGCTGGTTTCCTCTTCCGACACACTCATTGCAGGCTTTATTACCTACGAAACAGAGTGTTGTTCAAACATCATCGACAGGTTTGACCTGACGATGGATAGTACGACGCTTTGCACCGAATGCGATGATTCGAAGGTGCATTTGCTGGTAAAGGACAGAGACAGTCTTTAATCCGACCTCTATTTTTTCAGATCGGTAATTCCTTAGTACCATTGATGGTTCGAACCATTACTGATCAATCATGGATAAAACATACTACAACCCAGAAGACCTGAAGAAATTCGGAAACATCACCGAATGGCAGGAGGGCCTTGGCAAAAAATTCTTTTCCTATTACAATGATGTATTTAAGGAAGGAGCCTTAACCGCGCGAGAAAAGGCCCTTATCGCGCTAGCTGTCTCCCATACGGTTCAGTGCCCCTATTGTATAGATGCTTATACAACCGATAGCCTTCAAAAGGGCGCAGATGAAGAGCAAATGATGGAAGCGGTTCATGTAGCGGCAGCAATTCGCAGTGGAGCAAGCCTTGTACATGGAGTTCAAATGATGGAGCAGGCCAAAAAAATGTCCATGTGAAGGATATTAAGCCGATCTCATTAACTCAGAAGAAAAGCTCCCTCTCCGCAGGGTCCGAACAGGTCAAATACCTTGAGTCCAACCTGGCACAATTCCCGGACTTCGGTATGAAGTTGCTTGAAGCAGGACATTCGGAATTAAAACCTGAGGCTCCGGCGATATTGCAGATCAATGTCGGGAAAATGTGCAATCAGATCTGCAAGCATTGCCATGTGGATGCCGGACCGCATAGAAAGGAGATCATGGGGCTTGCAACCATGGAGCAATGCCTGGAGGCAATTCAAAGGCTTGGAATAAAAACAGTAGATATCACCGGAGGTGCGCCGGAAATGAATCCCAACTTCCGTTGGTTCGTGGAATCCTTGAAAGAACTGGATGTCCATATCATGGTCAGGTGCAATCTTACCATCATCAATGCCAATCCAAAATATCACGACCTACCGGAGTTCTATGCAAAACATAAGGTAGAGGTAATCTCTTCCCTTCCCCATTTTTCAAAGTTGCGCACTGATGCTCAACGAGGCGATGGGGTTTTTGAGAGGTCGATTGACGCACTCCAAAGGTTAAACAAGGTCGGATATGGTGGTAGAGACAGCGATCTGAAACTAGACCTTGTTTACAACCCTACGGGAGCCTTTCTTCCCACGGGACAGGAAGGACTGGAAAAGGATTTCAAGAGAAGTCTTAAAGAAAAATATGGTATTGAGTTCAACAACCTGTTTGCCATTACCAATATGCCCATATCCAGATTCCTGGAGTACCTGATCTCAACGGAAAACATCGAGGAATACATGGACACACTGATCCAGGCGTTCAATCCTTCGACCATCGATGGCCTTATGTGCAGAAACACCCTCTCAATTGGTTGGAACGGTTTGGTTTACGATTGTGATTTCAACCAAATGCTGGATCTTGAATTGGACCTGAAGGATCAACCCCACATATCGACAATCGAAACCAGTTCTCTGCTTTCAAGAAAAATTAAAACGGGAAGACACTGTTTTGGCTGTACAGCAGGTGCAGGCTCCAGTTGTGGAGGGGAAATTACTTGAAGTTCAGCGTTGACCAATTGAAGTGAACTAAGATTAATAAACAGGTCATAAACTCTTAATTGATCCATAAAAACTAACTTTGCAGCTGGAAAAAAATTAGCCATGAGAAAATTTCTACCCTTTTTCTTCATCCTTTCTATTCCTTTCGTCGTTTTTGCACAGCAGATCTCCGATGCTGACAATCCCTTCCAATCGCATGATGCCGATCCCAGGACGGGCATGAAACGATGTGCTACTGATGAACTTGCCCATGAACGGTTCAAGAATGATCCCCATTACAGAAAAAACTATAGCGAGTACCTTCATGGAACAGGTGCTCACGCGCACAGAGGTGGAGCCATTACGCTTGATACAGGAGTAAAATATATTCCGCTTGTATTCCATATTGTTCACGGTATCGGCCAACCAATCGGTGTCGGACAGAACATCACTATGAGTCAGATCGAAAGTCAGGTCAGGATCTTGAATGAAGATTTTCGAAAGCTTGCCGGAACAAACGGCGATGGAAGCGGGGTCGACACCAAGTACGAATTCTATCTGGCCCAGATTGACGAATTGGGCAATTGTACCGATGGTGTTGTCAGGTATGCGAGTACCCATACAAATACCACATATCCGGGGACCGGATTGAAATCCGCAATACCGAATTGGGACCCCTCCAGATACTTTAATGTTTGGGTTGTGAATAGTATTGGAGGAAGCATTATTGGCTTCGGAACATTCCCATGGGATTTTACAGGGGCGAATGATGTGGAAGACGGAGTGGTCGTTGTTCACGATGTTGTGGGTGATGAAGGTACTGCGGCATCGAATGCACCCTATCATCTGGGCAGAACACTCACGCATGAAATTGGTCATAACCTTGGTATGCTTCACACCTTTCAGGATGGATGTCAGGGTGGTTCACCTGCTAACTGCGGACCTGCCTTGGGTTCTCCCCCTCCTATTACAGGAACATGGCCAGGAGCAGGAGACAGAGTCTGTGATACCGACCCTGTGGCTTCTGCAAACTTTGGTTGTCCAGGCACCTATCCATCTTCATGTGGAAGTCAGGATCCAATGGATAACTATATGGACTATTCGGATGATGTATGCTACTCAGCCTTTACCCAGGGTCAAAAGGAAAGGATGGACTGGCACGTGGAAAAATACAGGTTGAACCTTGTTAGCTCTTCGAATAATACCGGCACCGGGATCAATGGATGTTTCGATCATTGTATTTCGGCTTCCTCCGATTCCAGTTCAATCCAGATCACCAATGTGTCCTATGCAAGTGTCAACAACTCTTCCGGAGCGGCTTGTGCTACCTACTCAAGCTATATTGGTTTGAATGCCGAGGTGACCAGGGATAGCATGTTCGATATATCGGTAACCACAGCGCCATGTGCCTCAACTTCAGGAGCTCATCGCGTAAACGCTTATTTTGATTGGAATCAGGATTCTGATTTTGATGATGCGGGAGAGGAAGTTGTGGTAAAGGCTCATGGTTCAAGTGTGGGAACTTTCGTGGCATCGGTGCATGTACCTGCCAATGCTGATCTTGGAACCACCTTGTTAAGAGTTGTTTGTACAGAGGATACGGCCATCAGCGGTTGTGGAATTTATCCAGTTGGCGAAACTGAGGATTATGCGATTATCGTAAATAACAACCCTCCAACGATCATCGACTTTTATCCAAAAAGCGGAGTTCCGGGAAATGCAGTTACGATAGTAGGAACGAAATTCGAACAAACCCAGGAGATCAGGTTCAACGGTGTTCCTGCTCCTGGATTCAATATAGTGTCCAGTGACACCGTCACGGTTACGGTACCTGCTGCTTCCAACGGGCCCATTACACTGACAACCACCTCGGGCAACGATGTAAGCGATTCGAACTACATATTCCTTATCATCCCACCCAGTATTTCATTCTTCACTCCGGATAGTGGATTGGCAGGAGCTTCGATCCAGATCGTCACAGCGAATGCAACAGGCTATACCGACATTCTGTTTAACGGAACGCCTTCAACCAACACCAGTAAATTGGGAGCAACCATATTCGCCGACGTACCTGCGGGAGCAACAACGGGGCCGATCACTTTGCTTCACCCCAATGGTAACCCCGTGACTCCAAACGACTTCAAGGTCTTGCAGCCCCTACCAACGGTACAGATCCAAGGGGCTCCCGGCAATATTTGTGAAGGAGAAAGCAGTACACTCACATTCAATATGACAGGAACCGGTCCCTATTACATTGAGTACACGGATGGCAGCAATACAGTAGCTCTCCCAAACATCAATAGTGGCTATCAAACAACCGTCACATTGAACACTACGACAACATATGAAGTGACGACGCTCATTGATCAGTACCATACCGTTAACGGCCCTGGTGCGACCAAAACTATCAACGTGTTTAACCCTCCTATTGCAGGATTCACTCATTCTACAAATGGTCTTGATGTTACCTTCACGAATACTTCTTCGGGAGCGCTGAACTATGAATGGGATTTCGGCGATGGAAGTGGTGGAAATGGTGTAAATCCCCTTCATTCATACGCAGCAGCGGGAACCTATAGTGTAAGCCTGATCGCGGAAACCAACAACGGTTGCCTTGACACGGCTTTTGATGACGTCACCGTCAACGTTCTTCCCTCGAGTATTTCATCAAGCCTTGATGGTGGAGATTTCAGTGTTTTTCCAAACCCCGTAAATGATCAGTTGAATTATGAGTTGGAGTTAACGGAAACCGGAAAAGCAAACCTTCAGATCATCTCTGTAGATGGGAAGGTGATTGCAGATCATACGATTTTCATTGATGGAAATCGCAGCGAAGGCCATCTCAATATGAACGGAATGGCGGCCGGAACCTACATCCTGAAACTAACCACTCCTTCAGGCCAGCAGGTGATCAGCAAGATCCAGAAAAAATAACCTAAGGGTTTCAAAAAAGAAAAGCGGCTTCGGCCGCTTTTTTTGTACTCGGGAAACCGAACCTTCTATTCCTCTTCCAAGTTTTTGTTGGCTTCGGGTTTCATTTGGGGAAAGAACAACACATCCTGAATGGAACCCTGATTGGTCATGATCATGGCCAGGCGATCGATACCTACTCCTAAGCCCGCAGTAGGGGGCATACCATACTCAAGAGATCTGAGAAAGTCCTCATCAAGTGTCATGGCTTCTTCATCTCCCCTTTTTCCCAGGGCCACCTGCTCTTCGAATCTGGCCCTCTGATCCAATGGATCGTTCAACTCTGAGAAGGCATTGCAAAGTTCTTTTCCATTGACGATCACCTCAAATCGCTCAACAAGACCTTCTTTATCCCTATGCTTTTTTGCAAGTGGAGACATCTCCACAGGATAGTCCGTTATGAAAGTCGGCTGTATCAGTTCAGCTTCAACTTTTTCTCCGAAGATCTCATCGATGAGCTTTCCCCTTCCCATGGAATCATCTACCTCCACCTGCATTTTTTTGGCTTCAGCTCTAAGTTGCTTCTCATCCATGTCGGAAATATCTACCCCGGTGTACTTCTCAATGGATTCGTACATGGTCATTCTTGTCCATGGGGTTTGGAAATCGATCTCCTGATCTCCGACCTTGACCTTAGTATCACCATGAAGTTCGATGGCAACTTTCTCGATCATTGACTCGGTCAGTTCCATCATCCATGCATAATCTTTATAAGCCACGTATAGTTCTACCTGTGTGAATTCAGGATTGTGAAACCTTGACATGCCCTCGTTCCTGAAATCCTTGGCAAATTCAAAAACTCCATCATAGCCTCCAACGATCAGCCTTTTGAGGTAAAGCTCATTGGCGATCCTGAGATAAAGTTCCATGTCCAGGGTATTGTGATGAGTCTTGAACGGTTTAGCCGCAGCCCCGCCGTACAGGGGCTGAAGTACAGGGGTTTCCACTTCCAGGTATCCTTTGTCCAGGAGAAAATTTCGGATCGCCTGGATCATCAGGGACCTCTTCTTAAACACATCCCTTACCTCCGGATTGACAACGAGGTCAACATATCGCTGCCTGTACCTTTGTTCCGAATCTGAAAAGGAATCATGTTCTTTGATCTCACCCGACTCATCTTTCGACTGCTTTACGATAGGCAGTGGTTTAAGCGATTTGGAAAGCAGTTTTAACTCGGTTACATGAATGGATATCTCCCCTACCTGGGTGGTAAAGACATATCCCCTGATCCCGATCAGATCCCCGATGTCCATCAGCTTCTTGAATACTGTGTTGTACATGGTCTTATCCTCACCGGGACAGATCTCATCCCTGTTGACGTATAATTGAATTCTGCCCTTTGAGTCCTGAAGTTCTGCAAAAGAGGCCTTTCCCATGATCCTCCTTGACATAAGCCTCCCTGCCATAGAAATATCCTTGTAATCGGTTTTTCTCTTGGGGTAGTTTTCAAGGATATCTTCGCTATCAGCATTGATTTTGAATTCCTCAGATGGGTAGGGGTTGATTCCCAACTCTTCCAGCTTTTTTAAGGCTTCGCGCCTTACCAATTCCTGCTCGCTTAACATTCAAAAAATTTTGGCAAAAATATTAATCATGAGGCATCTGACCCATTTGGTGTAGCCTATTGCGACTTTTTCCTCCTTTTTCTTTCTGTCCTGATGAGTTCAAGCTCCCTGCTGCTTTGACCGGCAACCGATCTGTTTTCCTCAGCTCTTCGAACCAGGTAGGGCATAACATACTTGATCGGGCCATACGGAAGATACTTGGCGACATTATACCCCTCCCTAGCAAGATTAAAGGATATGTTATCGCTCATTCCGTAAAGCTGGGAGAAAAACACCCTTTCATCATGCTTCTTCAGAGAGTGTTTTTGCATTCCTTCAACAAGTATCCTGCAGCTTTCTTCATTGTGGGTGCCAGCGCAAAGGCTGATCCGTTGTTTGTTGTTCAGGCAAAAGATCATCCCTCTATTGTAGAGCTCATCCGTCGCAGCCTTATCGGGGTTGATGGGGTCTTCATAGCCGATTTCCTCAGCCCTTTCCCTTTCCTTTTCCATATACGCTCCTCTCACCAGTTTTGCTCCAAGGAAAATTCTCATCTCCGTTCCCTTGTTAAAGTCCTTCTTCATTCGATCCAGGGAGTCTTTGCGGTACATCTGGTAGGTATTCCAAACGATGGCCGATTCCTTGTTAAACTCAATAGCGTTCTCCATGACCAATTGATCGATCACATCCTGGATCCAGGTTTCTTCAGCATCAATGAAGATGCGAACTCCATTGTCATAGGCCGTCTTGCATAGTGAATTAACCCTTTCCCTGATCTTCCTATATGATGATTCTTCTTGATCCGACAATGCATGACCCGATTGGATCTTTTCCAAAAGCTCCACATCAGCGACTCCGGACATTTTGAAGACACTGAAGGGAATGTTGGGATTCTTTCCCGCCTCTGCTATTGTCCTTTTAATTTCTTCCGCAGCCAGCTCAAATCCATCCTCTGTTTTTTCGCCTTCGACTGAATAGTCGAGAATTGACCCGACCCGGTTTTTCCCCAAAGCCTTGACCACGGGAAGGGAGTCTGCTATATTCTCCCCACCACAGAACTGGCGGAAAACCGTGGACCTAACCAATCCTTTTACAGGGATCCCCAATCTTAACATTGACAGAAGCGTGTCAGAACCCATTTTGACAAGAAATGGGCTGTTGAATGATCGAAAGATCAACTCGGCGATCAGCAACTCGGCATTGGAACGGTTCGCAAATGCAACCGAAGTATCGGAAAATGAAATCAAAGCCTTATATATTTGAGGTCAGGCCAAAATTTACCAAAAGAAATCGAATTTGCATCCCAAAAATGCTGGCTGAAAAAGATTCAAAATGCTACCCGAAATACATATCGCTGGCGACTCCAACAAAAGGCTTAAAGACTTTCTGGAGGCTTCAAATTACTCCAAGGTTTTGACCCTAGTAGATAAGAAAGCGCTGGGCGCTCTTCTACATACTCTTGATCAGGGCGCTCTGGGTAAGGTGATGCCACTGTCCATCAGTGAGCAAACCAAAGACCTGGCCTTTTGCGAAAAACTATGGGCGAAGTTCTCCGATCTTAAGATCGATCGCCAAAGCCTGATCATACTTATCGGTGGAGGTGTGCTTGGAGATGTGGGCGGATTTGCCGCCAGCAACTTCAAACGAGGGCTGGATTTCATCAATATACCAACCACGTTGCTAGCCATGACCGATGCTGCCATCGGTGGAAAACTGGGCATCAACTTTCAGGGCCTGAAGAATCAGATCGGATCCTTCTCTCATCCTGAGCTGATCATTATAGAGCCAAAATTTCTCAAGGCCCTCCCCGATGAAGAAATATTCAATGGCTATGCGGAGATCCTGAAACATGCGGCCATCAAGGACAGGGAATTCTTTTTTGAATTGAACATGAGCCCCGATCAAATCCTTGACTGGGGTTCAATCCTTGAACGTTCCATTGAGATCAAGAAAAAGGTGGTGGAAGAAGACCCCGAGGAAAGAGGCTTGAGAAAGATCCTGAACTTCGGTCATACATTCGGCCATGGCATGGAAACGCACTTCATGAAAAAGGGTGATCCCAAAAGTCACGGCTATTGTGTCGCCGTAGGAATGTTGGTGGAATCATCGATCGCCAGTCAAATGGGCATCCTCGAAGTAGAAGAGCTGAAAACCTTTGCCAACAAAATTCTGAGGAATTATGATGTGCCGGTTTTTGACCGTGAAGACGCGCTAAAGATCTATGAGATCATGAAGCATGATAAAAAGAATGAGGGAGAAAAAATTCTAATGAGCTTCATGACCAGTATTGGGGAGAGTAATTTCAACAACGAGGTCAGCGAGACGGATTTTTGGAAGGGCATGGATACATTTTCAGAATTGAAAAAAATTTCCGGCTGACCGCAAGGTTTTTCAGGGATGATTGTCTAATCATCGAAACTAAAGAAGAAAATCATGTTTAAACGAGTTATAGTCTTAGCGATTTTGTCGATTGGAGCGGCGTTGTCTGCAAGTGCTCAGGAAGCCAAGGAGGAAAGATTGAGCCGCGCAGAGGAAATGCAAAGGATGCACAAAGAAGCTATCGAAAACCTTCCTGACATCACTCAGGAACAGATAAACGAGCTTCAGGCATTAGAAAAGAGAAACAAGTCCGAAATGGATCCTATGAGGGAGAAAATGAGGGAGATGAGGAAGCAAATGAGAGCACTCAGAGATGCAGAAAGTGAGGATATGGAGCAAATGAGAAATATGATCAGAGAGTCCAATGAACTCAGGACGGAAATGGAACTAAAAAGGTTGGACCAGAGGCAGGCAGTGAAGGATATCCTCACCAAGGAGCAATTTGCCGCGCTGGAGGAAAATCGAGAAAAAATGCATGCCGAAATGAAAGAGTACCATAAAAAAAGGCATGCACTCAGAAAGGAGATGCGCCAGATGCATGGGAAAAAATATCATCATCAGAAATATGGTGATATGGAACAAGAACACGAGGCCGATTGAATTTGACGGGTGCTGATCCGTTAATCAATGGATGAAGGATGAAGAATTACTTCAAAAGCTTCAGCAGGGTGATCATCAAGCCTTTGAATATCTTGTTGACAAATACGCCAAGGGTGTTTACAACCTTTGCCTGAGTTTTGTCCGTGACCCAATATGGTCCGATGATCTCACTCAAGAGGTTTTCATCGAGGTTTTTGAATCAGTCAACCAGTTCAGGGGAAGGTCGAGCCTGTGGACCTGGATATATCGTATCGCAGTGAACAAGAGTTTGAACTTTGAAAGACGCAGAAAGAGAATACTGATCATGGACTCCCTCCATTTGGCAAACCTTGAAGAAAAGAACTATTGGACGAAGAATATCTCGCACCCAGGAGTCGAGGATAGGAATAAGGAGCTGGAAAATTGGGTCTTCCAAAAGATCAGAGACCTACCCAGATCTCAGAGGATCGCATTTACGCTGAACAAGATCGACGGGGTAAAACAACAGGATATAGGAGAGATTATGGATCTCTCCATTTCGGCAGTTGAGTCCCTGATCTTTCGAGCAAAGAACAGATTAAAGAAACTGGCAAAAAAAGAAGGACTAATCAAAGAATAATGGATAAGCTTGATCAATTCTTTTCGGAAATAAAGCAGGTTCCTCCAAAACCCTATCTGATGACGAGGATCCATGCCAGGCGCGATGGTTCAAATGAGAAAACCCTTTTTAGATGGGGGTTGGCCGAGCTCAGACCGATGATCATTGTGGCTCTGGTTATTGTGGTGAATGTTTTCTGCATTGCCAGCGTCTCTTTCTCCAATGATGGAAATGAGATCGACTTCGCCTCGGATTTCGGAATCGTTGAAGATGGAATGGATGACATAGTGATTTTTGAAGAATGAGTTTTTTTTCCCAAATCCGGACCCTTTGGATAGCTATAGCGATATTGATCCTGATCAATTTTGCTACGCTTTTCTGGCTTTTCCGATTTCATGGGCATCCCAGGTTCCATAGGGATTCGTTCGATCGTCATCCCAGAACCGAAAAGGCTCTCAAAAGAGCTTTGGATCTTTCCAGAGAGCAGGAAAAAATGTTTCGGGAAGTTCAAAAACGCCATAGGGAAAAAATGAAAGCCGAGCAAAAAAGGGTGGCAGCCTTGAAAAAGGAGCTGAGAGCAATGGCATTTCAGGATAGCATTTCCCAAAACCTTGAGGAAGTATATGAGGATATTGCGAAGGCACAAGCAGAGATCGAAAAGCAACATTACGAACACCTTCATCGCCTCTATCAAAATCTTGACGATGAGCAAAGAAGAAAATTCCGTCGATTGATCCAATCAATGGAAAGGGAGCGTCGGGCTGAAAGAAAAAAGGAAGGCCTGGATTGATCTGAACCTCCTACTTCGGTCGGTTTTCGATTGCCATTTCGGGGGCAGATATTATTTTTAGGTGTGCTTCCAAGACTGACCACCCTGACCGTTGCCCTGCTCCTTCCAATCATCGCCATAGGGCAGATCGAAAACCCAGACAGAATTGATCCGCGATGGAAAACGGATACCTCCGTTCGCTCGGTGGAGTTGTACGAGATCAAAGCGCTTCTCGACCGTGATGCTTTTCCGGTCTTCAAAGATCCCAAATTTCTCAAGAGGGATCAGGCAGATACCACATACTTCGCCAAGGAACCTGTGGTATCCATCGAGATAGACGGAAAGGCTAAAGCCTACCCCTTGAATATCCTGACCTTCCATGAACTTGCAAATGACGAGCTATCGGGAATTCCCATTCTTGTATCCTACTGCCCGCTTTGCAATTCAGCGATCGTCTTCGACAGAAGGCTATTGGTGAACGGAGAAGACCGGACATTGGAATTCGGTGTCTCCGGAATGCTGAGAAACAGCGATATGATCATGTGGGACACATATACCGAAAGCTGGTGGCAGCAGTTCACCGGAGAGGCTATAGTGGGGCAACTCACCAATAAACTGCTCGATATTCTTCCCTCAAAGGTGCTCTCTGTTGAAGAATTCTTTAACGAATACCCCAGAGGCCAGATCCTGGCCAAATCCAACCCTGAGAGTGAAACGCTGATCACAGCTTACGGAAAAAACCCCTATGAGAAGTATGATGACCTCAAGAGGGAAAGTTTCAGACATTGGGGCGCTATAGACGACAGGCTCCCTCCTACCGAAAGGGTCGTTCATGTAGATGTCGACGGTTACAACAAACTTTACCCTTGGAGTACACTTCAAAAAAAGGGAGTGATCAATGATGAGTTTCATGAGGAACACTTTGTGATCTTCTATAAAGATGGTGTGGTATCGGTATTGGATGAATCCGAGATCAAGGAATCCAAAGATGTAGGGACGGCGGTTGTGTATGCTCCATGGATCGATGGACGGATCGTGACCTTCAAAAAGGTAGGAAAGGATTTTTTTGATGATCAAACAGGATCAAAATGGAACTTTGCCGGTGAATGCATCGATGGAAGGTTGAAGGGCAGGAAGCTTGAGTTGGTAGTTCATGGACAGCACTTTGCATTTGCCTGGCTGTCATTCTTCCCGGATTCAGAGATCTATTCAGAGTAATTTAGATCAGGAAGAAATTTCCCCTTGAAGCCATTCTGGGGCTCTATTCCCAACAACCTTGCAATGCTGGGTGTGATCTGAGTTGGGGCCACATTTTCTTTCGAAACCCCGTTATGAATCCCGGAACCATAAAATATTAACGGAATATGCCTGTCATAATCATAGGGAGAACCATGGTCAACCCCGGTTTGCCATGACTCGACAAAGCCCGGTTCATAGAGTACGAAGTATTGCCCCGAACGACCTTTATAAATACCATTCAACACAAGCGCATCAAGTTCGCCATCCGCATTGAGCCCATCGGTGATGATCACCTTTCTGATCTCGGGCTTTGATTCCAAATAGTCCAAAACGGTTAGGGAAATCTGCTCCATATCAAGACCTTTTTCGTAGATCTTCCACATGTCCATCCAGATCTGCTCATCATGGTAGTAGGCAGCAATATTTGAATCTCCAAATTTCTTCTCCAGCATCACATTCAGGGTGTCAAAATATTTTTTGATCGGAACCTTTCCTCCCCCGTTGTTTACAGAATCAATTCTGCCGGGAATATTGGCTATTCCATGATCTGCTGTCAGAAAAAACGTGTAATCATCTTGACCGATCTCCTGATCAAGGAAATTTAGGAACCTCTCAATTTCCTTGTCTAAACGTATGTAGGTATCCGCGATTTCCTCGGAATATGGGCCATAGGCATGGCCTATTTTATCGGTGCATGAAATACTTAGCCCGAGATAATCCGGAATTTCATCCTTACCTAATGAGTATTGGCGAATCGCCTCCATTCCGAAATCAATGATCTCGGTATTTCCAAAGGGACTGACTGCAAGAACGGGATACCCGTTTTTTTGAACAAGATCGGCGTAGTTCTTGGGAAAACCCGGATGCCCCTGACCTCTAAAGACCCTTTCAAATCCGACTTCCTTATCCGTAGTCGAAGGATAGCTTTCCATAGCCCGGTCCCATACTTCATTTTCATATTTCCTGAGAGCACCTCCTTCGTTCCAGTCTTTCACCCAAGTAGGAAGCTCTTCCAAATAAAAATCCGAAGTCGCCCAATAACCGGAAGACCGGATCCAAAAAGCGGCATCTGCAGATCTGCCTGCCGAAAGAATACTGGCCCTATCCTTCAGGGAGACTCCCAATACTTTGGATTCCGGTCCATATGCTGATTTAAACACATCCCCGATCGTTTCTGTCTTCAAATTGGCAGGTGAAACCCCATTCACAGAATCACGTCCCTCGAAGCCAACCACAACAGCTTCGGGATCATAAACCGCGTAGATCTCTTCCATTTTCTGTACATCGAACCAGCCATTGGCGGCTATTCCATGCACCGAGGGAGGAGCTCCTGCTGCAATGCTTGCATGACCGGGGCCGGTAAGGGTCTGAGCATAATCATACCTGCAATTCCTGAAAAGCATCCCTTCATTCTGAAGCCTCTTGAATCCACCCTCTCCAAACTCCGTTTCAAATCGATGTAGCAGATCATATCTCATCTGATCCACGACAAAGCCAATAACCAGTTTGGGTTTTATAACTTCCTCTTCTGTAGGAGAGGAACAACTAATTCCGAAGACGATCAAAATGAGCCAAATGTATTTCATCATTAGGATTCGATCTGCAAAACCGCCATAAATGCCTCTTGGGGAATTTCCACACTTCCGACCTGCCTCATTCTTTTCTTTCCTTTCTTCTGCTTTTCCAGGAGCTTCCTTTTACGGGTAATATCCCCGCCATAACATTTTGCCGTTACGTTCTTTCTCAGAGCCTTTACCGTTTCACGGGCGATGACCTTTTGGCCGATCGCCGCCTGGATGGCGATTTCAAACTGTTGCCTTGGCAAGAGTTCTTTCAGCTTTTCACAGATCCGCTTACCCCAATCATAGGCTTTCTTTTTGTGCACGATCGCAGAAAGTGCATCGACTTTTTCGCCGTTCAGGAGAATATCCAACTTTGAGAGATCGGATTTTTTGAAACCCGAAAACTCATAATCCAAAGAGGCATAGCCGCGGGAAATGGTTTTCAATTTGTCGAAGAAATCAAAAACGATCTCAGCGAGTGGAATTTCAAAGATCAGCTCCACTCTCGAGGAAGTCAGATAGACCTGATTGACCAGGTTCCCTCTCCTGTCAATACAAAGGCTCATGATCGCACCCACGTATTCATCTTTGGTAATGATCTGAGCCTTTACCATAGGTTCTTCCACCTTGTCTATATGGTTTGGCTCCGGCATTTCAGCGGGGGAATGAACCTTGAAATTTGATCCATCGGTTTGAAATACTTCATATTCAACGGAAGGAACAGTGGTAATCACGGTCATTCCAAACTCTCGTTCCAGCCTTTCCTGAACGATCTCCATATGAAGCATTCCCAGGAAGCCACAGCGAAATCCAAACCCCAGGGCGGCTGAGGTCTCAGGTTCCCAAACCAGGGAAGCATCGTTGAGTTGGAGCTTTTCCATGCTGGTTCTCAACTCCTCAAACTCAGAGGTATCCACCGGATATATCCCTGCAAAAACCATCGGTTTCACATCCTCAAACCCCTGGATAGCTTCTCCGCATGGATTCTCTACATGGGTAATGGTATCTCCAACCTTCACCTCTCGCGCGACTTTGATCCCCGAGATCAAATAACCAACATCACCTGCCGAGATGGTTTTTCTGGCCTGGTTCTTCAATCCGAGCACACCGATCTCATCTGCGTCATATTCCTTGCCGGTATTGACAAATTTCACCTGATCATCCTTAGAGATCTTGCCGTTGTATACCCGGAAAAGGACTTCAATCCCCCTATAGGGATTATATACAGAATCAAAGATCAGTGCTTGCAGCGGGCCGCTTTCATCACCTTTTGGCGGAGGTACCTTTTCCACGATATGGCTGAGGATCTCCTTGATCCCAATCCCCTCTTTCGCACTGGCCTTGATGATATCCTCAGGTGCACAGCCAAGAAGATCGATGATCTGGTCGGAAACCTCCTCAACCATGGAGCCCGGCAGGTCGATCTTATTGAGTACAGGAATGATCTCCAGATCATGTTCAAGTGCCAGGTACAAATTGGAGATGGTCTGAGCTTCAATACCCTGAGAGGAATCAACGATCAACAGAGCTCCCTCACATGCGGCAATTGCCCGGCTAACCTCGTAGGAAAAATCCACATGTCCTGGAGTATCTATGAGGTTCAGAACATACTCTGTTCCTTCATGCTTGTAGATCATTTGGATCGCATGGCTTTTGATGGTTATGCCCCTTTCCTTTTCGAGGTCCATATCATCCAATACCTGATCTTCCATTTCACGACTCGTCACAGTACCGGTGGCTTCCAAAAGCCGGTCGGCGAGGGTCGATTTCCCATGATCAATATGGGCTATGATGCAAAAGTTCCTTATCCTGTCCATCTCAAAAAATCGCTGCAAAAATAGTAAATCAGGCATCGGAGCATCCCTTTTGTTCGTTGGATTATTATATTCCCTGACAAATGTCTTTAAAGAGTTTCATCGATAGGCTTGATAGGATCTGGAGGAGCTTCCCGATGCAACTGCTATTACTGCATTTTAAAAAGAATCAGCTGCTTCTTTTGCTCTGGGCCATCCTCTTCGGTATCACCTCCATGCAAATGGGAAGGGTGCTTGGAATTCCTTATCTATTTCTGGACCCGGAATACCTGGGCGAGGTTAATTTTCTAAGCATGCTCATACTCGGGGGAGCATTCGGAGCTTTCATGATGTCCTATCATATCACCTGCTATATACTGGACAGCCACCATTTTAATTTCCTGGGAACGATCAAAAGGCCATTTGTGCATTTCTGCCTCAACAATTCCATAATTCCGTTTTTCTTCCTCTTATTCTATTGTTTCAGCTTCTGGAAATTCCAGTCGACCCATTTTCTCAAAGGCAACCCCCCTCCTCTGATATTTAGTGACCTGATGGGCTTCTTGATCGGTATGATCGTCACCACTTTGTTGATCTTCCTTTATTTCTTCGCCACCAACAAGGATTACATCAGGCACTTTGTCAATAACCTGGATCAAAATCTAAAAAGGGTGCCCTGGAGCCGGTGGAACATCCTTAGCCGTTTGTACGGGGCAAGAAGATCAAAGAAGATCCGCATTTCCAATTACTGGAGCTATAAGCCATTTCTAAAAAATGTGGTGCCCAACTCAAGGGTGGACCGCGAAGCCATAGTCCGGGTATTCGACCAGAATCATTTCAATGCCCTGATGCTAGAGGTTCTCGCCTTCATTTCGATTATCATCCTGGGATACTATCGAGAGAACCCGCTATTCCAAATTCCAGCCGCGGCGAGTGGATTACTTCTTGGTTCTCTGATCATGATGTTTGTGGGAGCATTCAGCTATTGGTTGAGAGGTTGGGCGGTAACCTTTCTGATACTGCTGGTGGTCATCATAAATTTCATGTACAAGCAGGGCTCATTCCAAAAAACCAATATTGCCATTGGAATGAATTATACCCCGCCAGGAGCCGGATATGATACAAAAAGACTGGACTCGCTTTCTTCCGATTCGCTTTTCAGGTCGGATTATGATTCCACCATTCTGATCCTCAATAACTGGAGAAAGAAATTTCCTGATTCGGTAAAACCAAAAATGATCTTCATCGGAACGACCGGTGGGGGTCAAAGGTCAGCGGTATGGTGTTTCAATGTGCTTCAAAAAATCGATACCGCTACCCAAGGCCGGGTATTCGACCATAGCTTCATGATCACAGGAGCATCAGGAGGAATGATCGGTGCCTCTTACTATCGGGAGCTGAAAAGGCGGAAAATGCAGGGATTGCCGATCGACCCATCGGATGAACAATATCTGGAGAATATGGCCAAAGACATCCTAAACCCCATCATTCTTTCCATGACCGTGAGTGATCTGTTTCTCAGATTCCCGAGGTACAATGAGCCATCCGGATCTGCGATATACAGGGATAGAGGATATGCTTTTGAGGACCAACTGATGAAAAACACCGACTATATCATGGACAAAAAAGTGTTTGGCTATCAAAAAGAAGAAAAGGCCGGAGAGATCCCCTTGGTTCTCTTAGGTCCCACCATCATCAATGACGGAAGGAAGCTTTTTATTTCACCTCATCATGTTTCATATATGAACAGGGGAATTCCCGGAGTTGATAAAACCCTGAACACCCACATCAAATCCATAGAATTTCAAAGATTTTTTCAGGATCAAGATCCTGAAAATCTGGAGTTTGTCACCGCTCTGAGAATGAATGCCACCTTCCCCTATATCACTCCGAATATTTCTTTACCCAGCGACCCTCCCATGCTTATTATGGATGCAGGCCTGAGCGACAACTTTGGAACGATCGATGCCACCAGATTCATCTGGGTCTTTCGAGATTGGATCGAGGAAAATACCTCAGGGGTCATTATTCTAAGGCTCAGGGACAACGAGAAGATCAGGGAAATAGAAAAACGAAACTTTCCTTCGCTTTTCTCGAAGATCCTGAATCCTATCGCCGGGCTATATACAATGTGGGGTGAAGCACAGGAAATGAACAATGACTCCCATCTTGAATACATTAATGCTACGCTTGAGACCAAAATCTGGGTCATTGACTTCGAGTATGACCCAAAGTACCATACCGATTATATGGGAAAGAAAGGACAAGAGAGATGGCAAAGGGCAGCACTGAGTTGGCATTTGACTAAAACCGAAAAAGAAAGTCTATACCAGGCAATTTATGCACCTAGAAATGTAGGAGCCCTGAGAGCGTTGAAAAGACTACTTGGAGTTCCTGAAAAGAAAGATCCCGGTTGAGATCTTATTGAGTAATTTCGGGCTGCTTCATGAATTCCATTTCGGAGGTCAATAAAACAACCAAAAATGTTCGGAACATATCCCGAACCTTTCTGCCAGCTTTCCTGATCTGGTCGCTCCTCATTCTTCTTATAGCTACACAGGCATCTTCTCAGAGTCTTGTCCAAGGCAAGATCTCCGGTACTCTTTATTCCCAGCCTGTTCCCTTTCCACATATCAAGGCACTTCCTTCAGGAATCGATTACCTGGGTGATAAGGATGGAAACTTTGAGATCAGGGAAGCCGGGCAAATTGAATCCCTGGTTATCCGGGTTCCGCTTCACCGCACATTGACCTATTCGGTCATGGGAGACAGCGTCACAGAATTGCAAATCAGGCTGGTTCAAAATGCCGTGCTACCCATCCAAAAAAAAACCGAGAAGAGGCTCGAAACCCGATTGGCCCTAATCTTCGAAAATACCAGGCTTCATGATCCGGACAGATCAAAAGGTTATTCACAATACCTGTACAACAAGTTTCACATCGGCGTAGAAAACCTGGACCAGACCAAATATCTGATCAACAGAATTGGGAGGATCGGGAACTTCAGGTTACCGGAATTCAGCAAACCCCATCACCTCTTCCTGGCTGAGTCCTATAGCCGAAAGGATTTTCTGAAACAGAACAACCAGCAAGAAGTCATCGAGACCGCACAGATTACCGGCATCGCCGATCCTTCTCTTTTCACGCTAAATTCTTTAGCCAATCCCGTCGGCCTTTTTCAGAATTATGTCAGAATACTCAACAAGGATTACCCCAATCCCATTGCGGGAAATCCATTCAAAAGGTACTTTTTTGTTCCCTCCGATACCCTGATCTTCAATGGTGACTCGATCATGGTGGTCCTTTTCCACCCGCATGCGGGAAAAAGGGTGGGAAAGCTTAAAGGGTATCTTTTTGTAAATCTCACCCAACAGAGAGTGGAAAAAATGATCTCGGCACCGGCCCTGGAGACAAAGCTGAGACTGGTCCATGTGGAGGAGTATGAGTTCAAAAACTCTTTTCTATATCCCCGGACCCTGAAAACCGATTTCTACATCTCAAGGATCGGGATCATAAGCGGGGTCAAGGGTTCTTTGAGGACCTATTTTGATGAAGCGGGTTCCCCGATTTCCCAAAGGCCGGCATACTATAATGAAGTTGTGCTCAAATATCCGGACTCGATCTCCAAGGCTGCGGAGACCTGGCAGGACCTAAGAAAAGAAGAATTCACTCCGGAAGATCAGGCAACCCTTGAGTTCTTTGATTCGCTCGGAAGAATTGAAAGCCTCGAAGGACTGGCCACTTTTGGAGAAAGGGTCTATTATGGGAAGATCCCTTTCAGGTCTGTTGATTTTGACATGAATCGTATCATCAATTTCAACCTCTATGAAGATATCCGCCTGGGACTTGGGCTCCATACCAACCACAGATTTTCGAGGATGATCAAGTTCGGTGGTTTTGCAGGGTATGGGTTTGGAGATCAACGGGCCAAGTTTGGTTTGGATGCCTCTATTTTCCCGGGCAAGTCCCCTTTATGGGAGGTAAAAGTGCTTGCAGAAAGGGATCTGCGGGAATCAGGAGCTTCGGAGTATGAAAGAGACAAAAGAATGTTCAATACGGAAAGGCTGCGGGCCTATCAATTGAAGATCTTCGAACTGACCGACAGGGTGAATCTGGGCACCGGAGGTAGAATTACAAAATACCTTTCGGGGTGGTTTTCATATCAGCGATCCAGGGACAATCCACAATATGATTATTTTTTTATGGGGCAAAACCCCGAATTCTATGAATACTCGGAACTGGGGTTACAGTTTCGCCTGGGGTACGGAGAGCAATTTATCCAGTCGGTCTGGGACAGAATTTCGATCAAAAAGCCCTATCCTGTTTTTTGGGCCCGGATGACCTTTGGTAATAACTGGTTTGGTGGCGAGTATGAATACTTCAAATGGGAATCCAAGGTCGAATTTGTAGAGAAATTCCTGGGCTATGGAAAAAGCCATTTCAAACTGGTATACAACTATACACCCAACGATCTTCCTTATGCCAAGTTGTTCAACGGTCATGGAGGATTTCGTGAATTCTCCATCGTGATCCACAATGCCTTTGAAACCATGCGCTACAACGAGTTCCTCTCCGATCAGATGTTTGCGCTTTTCTATTCACATAATTTCGGTCCGATCTCCATCGGGTTCCTGAATCATTTTCCCACTGTTGAAATGAGTCACAATTTTGGTTTTGGAAATCTCAGGTCTCCGGAGAACCACCAGGGAATTACATTTAACACCATGGAAAAAGGATACTTTGAATCCGGTGTATTTATCAACGATCTCATTGTATTTAGAAACCTGGGTCTCAAAACAGGTATAGGTTTCGGAGCCTTTTATAGATACGGTCCGTATGCCTTTGACGACATAGGTGATAACCTGGTATTTAAACTGGCGCTGAACTTCGGAGTTTAGGCTAAAAATCAGCCAATCCGTAAATTTGCATCCCTTTTTCGAAGTCCTATGATAGAAGCAAAGCCCTATAGTCCTAAAAACAAAGTCCGGATCGTAACTGCCGCATCCCTTTTTGATGGTCACGACGCAGCCATCAATATCATGAGAAGGATTATTCAGTCTACCGGTGTAGAAGTGATCCATCTTGGTCATGACCGAAGTGTGGAAGAGGTGGTGAACTGTGCCATCCAGGAAGATGCCCAGGCCATAGCGATGACTTCCTACCAGGGCGGGCATATGGAGTATTTCAAGTATATGTACGACCTGCTCAAGGAAAAAGGAGCCTCGCATATCAAGATCTTTGGCGGAGGCGGTGGTGTGATCCTCCCGGAAGAGATCAAGGAGTTAATGGACTATGGTATCGCCAAGATCTATTCACCTGACGATGGCCGCCAACTTGGACTACAGGGAATGATCAATGACCTAGTCAAGAATAGTGACTTCATCTCGGTTAAAAGCCTCAATGGCGAAGCCAAATCACTGGACAAAGAAGACAAGAGGATCATTGCCAGAATGATCTCTGCAGCTGAAAACCAGGTAAAGGGCAGTAAAGAGGTCTTAAAGAACATTCATAAAACCGCCGAAATCAGTCAGGTTCCGGTTCTTGGGATCACAGGCACAGGCGGAGCCGGAAAATCCTCATTGGTCGATGAAGTCCTTCGTCGTTTCCTTGCTGATTTTCCCGAAAAATCAGTCGGGATCATTTCGGTGGACCCCTCCAAAAGAAAAACCGGTGGAGCCCTTCTGGGTGATAGGATCAGGATGAATTCGGTAAACCATCCAAGGGTTTACATGCGATCGCTGGCAACCAGGCAGAGTAATCTTGCGCTCTCCAAGCATGTAGGCGAAGCCCTTGACATTCTGAAGGCCGCCCGTTATGATCTAATTCTATTGGAAACCTCCGGGATCGGGCAAAGCGATACTGAAATTCTGGATTACGCGGATATTTCTCTATACGTGATGACGCCGGAATACGGTGCTGCCAGTCAGCTCGAAAAAATCGATATGCTGGACTTTGCGGATGTCATCGCACTAAATAAATTCGACAAAAAAGGTGCCCTTGATGCCATCCGGGATGTCAAAAAGCAATATCAGAGAAACCATAAGCTATTTGATGTGCCGGTTGATGAGCTCCCTGTTTTTGGTACCATCGCATCCCAGTTCAACGATGATGGGATGAACGATCTGTACAAACACCTGATGGATATCCTGAGCGAAAGGTCAGATGGCAGATTCAGCGCACATGGAGTGTTTGAGATCGAATTTGGCCAAAGCGATCATATCATCCCGCCAAAGAGAGTGAGATATCTGTCAGAGATCTCAGAGGGAATCCAAGATTATGGAAAGAGAATAGAAGAGCAAGCGGAAATCGCACAGAAGCTCTATGCACTTGATCTATCTGTCCAAAACCTCGATACCAAGTCGGACAGATCTGCCATAGATTCGATCAAGAAGAAGATCAAGGAACTGGAAAATGATCTGAGCTCGGAGCATAAAAAATGGATCAAAGATTGGCCAGATAAGGAAAAGGCCTACAAAGATGAGATTTTCAAATTCAAGGTCAGGGATAAGGTCTTAGAGATCAAAACACATGTCGAATCCCTTTCTCATATACAGATCCCCAAAACCGCTACTCCGCGTTACCGGGCCTGGGGGGATCTGCTGAAATGGATGGCCCAGGAAAATGTGCCTGGTGAGTTTCCATTTACAGCTGGCATTTACCCGTTCAAGAGACAGGAAGAGGATCCGACGAGGATGTTCGCCGGAGAAGGCGGGCCCGAACGTACCAACAAGAGATTTCATTATGTCAGCGAGAGCATGCCGGCGATCAGGCTGTCCACGGCCTTTGACTCTGTCACGCTCTATGGTCGCGACCCGGATTACAGGCCGGATATCTATGGAAAGATCGGAAATGCCGGAGTGAGTATCTGCTGTCTTGATGATGCGAAGAAGCTGTATTCTGGCTTTGATCTATGCGCCCCGAACACTTCGGTTTCCATGACTATAAACGGACCTGCTCCTATGGTTTTGGCATTTTTCCTGAATGCCGCCATAGATCAGCAATGCGAGAAATACATCAGGCAAAACGGTCTTGAGAAAAAGATATCGGCCAAAATCAAATCGCTAAGAAAAGGGAAGGAAAAACTCGCTCCGGTCTATCACGGAAAACTGCCCAAAACCAATGATGGTCTTGGTCTGAGCCTTCTTGGGGTTACCGGAGATCAGGTACTTCCATCTGATGTATACAAAAAGATCAAGGCCGCTACCCTGTCCAAGGTCAGAGGAACTGTTCAGGCCGACATCCTCAAGGAGGATCAGGCTCAAAACACCTGCATTTTCTCGACTGAGTTTGCGCTGAAGTTAATGGGCGATGTGCAGGAATATTTCATTGATAACAAGGTCAGAAATTTTTATTCCGTTTCGATTTCCGGATATCACATTGCGGAGGCCGGGGCAAACCCGATTACACAACTGGCATTTACCCTGGCAAACGGATTCACCTATGTGGAGTATTATCTAAGCAGGGGAATGAACATCGATGACTTCGCTCCGAATCTATCGTTCTTCTTTTCAAACGGCATTGACCCGGAATATGCGGTGATCGGTAGAGTTGCCAGAAGAGTATGGGCAAAGGCAATGAAGAATAAATATGGAGCGAACAAAAGATCCCAAATGCTGAAGTATCATATTCAGACATCCGGAAGATCGCTTCATGCCCAGGAGATCGATTTCAACGATATCCGAACCACACTTCAGGCCCTTTATGCCATATATGACAACTGCAATTCCCTTCATACCAATGCGTATGATGAAGCCATTACGACTCCAACGGAAGAGTCCGTAAGAAGGGCCATGGCCATCCAGTTGATCATCAACAAAGAACTTGGCCTGGCAAAAAATGAAAATCCGCTGCAGGGTTCATTCATAATTGAAGAGCTGACGGATCTGGTGGAAGAAGCTGTTCTTGCTGAGTTCGACAGGATCACGGAAAGAGGCGGAGTACTTGGAGCCATGGAGACCATGTACCAAAGGGGAAAGATCCAGGAGGAGAGCCTTTATTATGAGACCTTAAAGCATACCGGAGAATTTCCGATCATTGGGGTGAACACCTTCCTGAGTTCGAAAGGTTCTCCTACCATTATCCCCGGAGAAGTGATCAGGGCCACAAAGACCGAGAAGGAAAACCAGATCAAAACCATCAGAAACCTACACAAAAAAGAGGAAGAAGCTTCAGCAAAAGCTCTGGATCTGGTACGGCAAAGGGCTCTCAATAACGAGAATATCTTTGATGCACTCATGGAAGCCACCAAGGTTTGTTCTCTGGGACAGATCACCAACGCCTTGTTCCAGGTGGGTGGACAATACAGGAGGTCGATGTAAGCAAGCGGGCTTGAGGAAGTGGCTCCTGACATTTGGATTGTTTCTGGGCTTAGTTGGTTTATGTCAGGCCCAAAAAACCGATACCCTGTATCTTTTTAACGGTGACAGGGTCATTGGAGAAGTCAAAGAACTTCGATTTGAGATCCTGACCTTTTCAACCAAGGCAGCGGGAACCATCAGGGTAAAATGGCATTATGTCACCGGCCTCAAATCAGACAAATTGTATGAGATCACCATGGAAGACGGGAGTGTTTATTATGGCTCTCTGGATTCAAGCTCTATCGACAACAATATCTTCCAGTTGATCCCCGGATTGAAGCAATCATTTGACCTTCATGAAATCACCGTGCTGGTTCCGATCAAAAGAACCTTTAAAAGCAGAATAGATGGAAATGTGGACCTGGGTTTCTCATACACCAAAGCATCAGATGTCCGGAATCTGAATCTTGGATTTACCCTGAAATACAGAGCCCATGACAACCTCTTCCAGATCAATTACGAACTGATCAATACCCTGACAGGAAGCGATGGACAAACCGCCCGAAAACAGGACCTAAGGACTTTTTATGACAAATATTTCAGTCATAAATGGATCTTCAGGTCCTATGCGACCTTTGAACAAAACTCAGAGCTAGGGCTTGAATCCAGGTTTAACCTTGGTCCAGCCCTTGGTTACCACTTTGTCGCCTCGGGAAAATCCGATATCGTTTTTTTAGGCGGCCCCCAGTATTCCTACGAAACCCCTCTTGATGACGAGCCTGTGAGACATAACCTCGAAGGGAGGTTTACGGGGACCGTTAAATTTTTTAGAGTCATCGATCCAGAACTGGATATTTTCTTTTCCGTTTCTTATATCCCGAGTTTCAATATTCCGGGGAGATACAGAACAACGACGGATGCAAATGCCAAGATCGAGCTTCTTTCAAACCTTTTCTTGAAGATCACCTTTTATCAGACCTTTGATTCCGATCCTGTGGCCGAGGCTGCCGCAAATGATGACTATGGTGTCACGACCACCTTTAGCTACAGCTTCTAGTGGAATCTGTCTCCGGAAGGCACAAGTCCCTTCACAATCTTGGCTTCCTCTTCCAAAATCTGTTTCCACCTTTTTTCTACTTCTTTTTCAGGTAGGTGATTCTTGGCAAGCCGAAGGAACATTTTATAATGCCCGGCCTCAGAAACCATAAAATCATAATAGAAATCCCTAAAAAAAGGGTCCGGGTGATTTTGCCATAATTGCTTGAACCTTTCGCAACTTCGAGCCTCAATAAGAGCTGCAAAGAGCAACTGCTCCACAAGCTGGGACTTCCTATCCCCACCTTTGTTGAAAATGGATCTGATCTGGTTTACGTACTCGTCTTTTCTGGGCAGACCAAGCTTTATACCCCGCTTCTGCATTTCCTTAAGGACCTTCCTAAAATGTGCCCATTCTTCTGCGACCACCGGAGTTACTTCCTGAACAACATCATCAAGATCAGCATATCTCACGATCAACGAAATACATGTAGTGGCTGCTTTCTGCTCACAAAATGCATGATCAATAAGTATCTCAGCTTCGGATTTTGAAGCAAGATCCACCCATCGGGGATCCGAGGGCAGGTTTAGTCCAAGAGTAAATTTTTTGGTGTCAGTCAAAGAATCTCCATCTAAATCCAAACTCTACAACTTGTGGTCTTGTGTAACCTGTATAATACGGTGTAATGAAATAGCCCTCCGATAGCCAACCCTGGGTGAAATAAGGGACGGAAACAAAAGCTTCAGCACTTCTGAAATTCAGGTTCAGAAAGAAATCGGGGATCAACACCTCATCAAGGGGAAATTCATCCTGAAGGTAGAACTGAAAGTTCGCCGGCATATATGCATTTCCATAATACATGGACCGGTATGTGGTTTCAAAACCTATCTGGTAATCGATCTTGCTCTTTCTAAAACCACTTGAAAAAAAGTATCGGCCATTATAAAGGAACTCGGGAAAGCGGATCACATTGGGGCCTTCCAAAGTGGAATAAACGAACCTGTTCAAAAAATGCCACTTTCCAATATGAAAGTTGAAATCCAGAATTCCAGAATAGGTCTGAACCCTTTCCGACAACTGTTCAGGGGTGGCGTCGACTCCGTAGTAGATGTAATTGTTGATGTCATCTGCCCTGACTGCCGGTCGGAGCTGGATCTTGGAATTATCAAAAGCGTAGAATAATTCGTAGGTGTTGGAGCTCATATTGCCAAAACGATTATCCCAGATATAATGGTTGGAATAAAACCTGTTTTCAATTACCGAAGATTTTCGGTTCAGTCCATGATATCTAAATCCGAACCCTTTGAATCCCAGGTTCAGAGAGATATTCCGCGCATCGTTATCAAGCATCTGTTCAAAGCGCAGGTCAAAGAAGAGCGAATCCTTTTGTTTGAGCAGGATCTCCTTGGTAAAGGTTCCTCCAACCAGCCATTCATTCTCCCACTCATCATAAAGGTTCGCATACAACAGCCTGGTTCTCAAATGCCCGGTCAATTGCCAACCCCTCCAAATGCCGGCTACTCCGGTTTTTTGTTCCAGCCTTTCGAAATCACTTTGAAAAAAGGTTCCAGTCGAATCGAAGAAGATATTTTGATAAAACTCCTGATTTTCCTGAAGGTTCTTATCCTCAAACCGGTCCTTGACCAATGATCTTTCCAGGGTCTGAAAGATCTTAAAATTGGCTTTCACTCCAGTATCAAGAGAAAACTGGTGATATATATGATGCACATTTCTCCTTTCCCATGTTCTTACCCTTTGATCACTTGCGCCATTGTTCAACCACACTTCGGCCAACTCATAGATATAAAGATCATCCGGGATAATATCAGCAGAATCAGGTTTGATCCCTCCTTGTTCATTGACCTCGTTGTTGAGGTGAGTGAAATTATAAACCAGTTGATAGCGGTGATCTCTGGTTTTTATGGCCGTCTGAATTGCGGCAGACCAATGTTCCGTTTGAATTTCCCTGCTGGCCGATGCCAGGATCTTATCGGTGGTAAACCGGCGAATGATAAATCCTGCTGACCAGAGCGGATTAATATTCCTTGCGAAATCCACATAGAGGTCCGCGTATCTCTGTGTGCCCTGCACATACTTCAGCTCCGTGTACGGGGACTTGGTATTATAGTACTTCATTGTCCTGGGATCGATGGCGTACTCTTTATAAATATTGATCCCATGGGTCCTGCCCGGTTCATTTTGCGGACGAAAATATACAGGCCAAAGTGCCGTACCCATATTACCCAGATCCTGGTTGAAATTATTCTTGTACAGGGTATAGCGGTAACGATGAAAATCGGTAAGGTTGGTATCCACTGCACGGTGATCCCTGCGGTTGAAGAAAATATCCTCTTCCGTAAAGTACTTGGTGGTCTTTACTCCGTATATGAACGACGTGGTATCATCCAGAATTTGAGCCCGGGAAAGATTTCCACCCAAGATCAGAATGAGCAACAACGATAATCGTAGTAGGGATTTTTGATTCATCCGCCTGCTAAAAGCTTTGATCCGACCCAGGAGTCAAAATTTGTTCCAAAATCGTGGAATTTTAGCTCCACCGGCAAATAAAAACATGGAAAAGACTCCAGCTCCTTGAATTGGGCAAGTTTTACCGCATCCTTTTCTGTGGTAAGCAATGAAAGGTTTTCCTTTTTCAGCACCTCAATGATCTTTCGAATATCCTTAAGGGTGTATTCATGATGATCAGGAAACCTGCAGTGTTCCTCAAAACCGAAACTCTCGCTTACCGAGACCTCGAAATTCCCGGGATTGGCAATTCCAGAAACAAGAACCACCTCAGGATCAATGGATAGACCGTTATTGAATAGTGGAACAGCTTCATCAGTCTTCAAAGACGCAAAAAAGACCGGGCAATCTATCCTTAGATATGGCCTGAACTTCTTTTTCAAATTTTCAGCCTCTTCTTTTGAGAACACTTTCGGGCAATTTGTAACGATAAGCGCATGAGCTCGCCGCGCAGAAGATCTCGACTCCCTTAACTTTCCGGAAGGCATCAACCAGTCCGTAAAAAATGGTCTGCGAAAATCAGAAAGCAACAGATCCAAATCCCTGGAAATCGCACGATGCTGGAAAGCATCGTCAAGAAATATGAGTTCTGCTCCCTTTTCCACTATTTTTCGTGCACCCAGATTCCTGTCTTCACAAACCGCAGCAATGACCTCATCTCCAAGATGCCTTTTCAGCATCAACATCTCATCCCCGACCTGATCGGAACTGCATTGCTGATCCACCCATTGAAAACCCTTCGTCAGGCGGCCATAGCCACGAGACAAAAGACCGACGCTAGCCTTGGTTTTGCATTGATTTGCCAGGTAGGACGCCATTGGTGTCTTTCCAGATCCCCCTACCCTGATGTTTCCAATGGATACTACCTGGGCCGCATGCTTTGTCGAAGTAAGAACCCCCCAATCATAAAGCTTGTTTCTCAGCACAGTAATGCCTAGAAATAGAATTGAAACCGGAAAAAGAAGAATTTTCAGCAGCAGCATGAACCGGGTTCAAAGATAATCATGAGAATAGTGATCTATAAGAGGAAAAATTGCTTCATTTTTCAACCTTCGCTATCGCTAAGGATCGAATTCTAATAATTTAGCCCTGCGATGATAAGGATTGAAGAAATAATCAGGGCCTTTGAAGCCATTGCTCCATTAAGTACTCAGGAGGGGTATGACAATTCGGGGCTCATTGTTGGTAGAGGAGAAACGCAAGTCAAAAAGATCCTTCTGACCATAGACACCACCGAGGATGTAGTTCATGAGGCCATCACAAATGACTGCCAACTGATCATTGCGCACCACCCGATCATTTTTAGAGGTTTAAAGAAGTTCAATGAACAAAGCTATGTCGAAAGAACGGTGGCTTTGGCAATTAAGAACGATGTCGCCATTGTAGCCCTGCACACTAACCTTGACAACTCTTCACTAGGTGTCAATCGGATGATTGCCGAAAAGATTGGACTGAAGAAGCTCAGGATCTTGCTACCACAAGGTGAGGACAAATCGATCGGAGCCGGGATGATCGGGGAGCTGGAGCAGCAAGAAAAACCAGAAGATTTTCTTTCCAGGGTCAAAGAAGCATTTGATTCAAAGGTAATCCGCCATACACAACCCATCCATAGCATTCGCTCTGTAGCTGTTTGTGGTGGTGCCGGCAGTTTTTTGCTTCAGGAAGCCAAAAAGCAGGGCGCTGATGCCTTCGTGAGCGGCGACTTTAAATATCACGAATTCTTCGATGCAGAATCGGAAATCATGATTTTGGACCCCGGGCATTTTGAGTCGGAACAATTTACTGTTCAGGTTTTTAGCCGGATAATCTCAGAAAATTTTCCTAATATTGCACTCCGATTTTCGGAGGTGGTGACCAATCCGATACAATATTTTTTCTGAAATAATCCATGGAACAAAGCAATACAATTGCTGAGCAGCTAAAAGCTCTTCAAAACTTACAGCGAATAGATTCAAAATTAGACGAGATCAAAAAGCTTCGGGGAGATCTTCCCGAGGAGTTGAAGGATCTTGAAGATGAATTAGCAGGTCTTGAAACCAGAACTTCAAGGCTCAACGATGAGGTAAAAGGGGTTGAAGAAGAAATCGATAAAAAGAAATCGACAAAGAAGGAATGTGAGACCCTCATTGAAAAGTACAAGGAGCAGCAGATGAATGTGAGGAACAACAGGGAGTACGACGCCATCACCAAAGAAATCGAACTTCAAGAGCTTGAGATCCAAATCGCGGATAAAAACATCAAGGAAGGATTTGAAGAAATTGAAGGAAAAAAAGCCATCCTTGACGAAACAAAGAAACTTCTCAAAACCAGGGAAAAGGACCTCGACACCAAGAAGAAAGAACTTGAAGTGATCATTGCTGAAAGTCAGGATGAGGAAACCAAGTTGATGAAAGAAAGGAACAGCGCAGGAAAGAAGGTCGAAGACAGGATGCTGGCTTATTACGAGAAACTCAGGGCGAACCTTAAAAATGGCCTTGCTGTAGTTACGGTCAAAAAAGGTGCTGTTGAAGGTTCTTTTATCCAGATCCCACCTCAGAAAATGGCGGAGATCAAGGAGAAGAAAAAAATTGTCCTGGATGAGCACAGTGGTAGAATATTGGCTGATGTTGAGGATATCATTGAGGAGGAAAAGCCGAAAAGAAGAACCACGCGGAAAAAGACCACCACGACCAAGGCAAAAGCAGATGCTGGAGCAACTGAAGCTGGCTCAGAGGAGGCTCCCAAGAAATCAACCAGAGGAAGAAAAGCCAAGAAAGCTGAATAGTAAAATCGAGGCATTGAAAAATATGCCATCCAATTAGGGAATCCCGCAATCAAATTAAATCAGGGTCTTATTTTAGGACCCTTTTTTTATGCCAAATCTATCGATCCTATTTTCTGTATTGCTGCTTTTTGTCAGCACTAACGGATATCAGGAAAACCCGGATCCGGAATTCCGTGCTGTTCATCAGGATATACTCGATCGCCTTTACGAGGTAGATATGGAAGGAGTCGAAAAGATCTTTGAAAGCAGGAGAGCTGAATTGGAAAACAGCGTGGTGACCATGCTCCTGGAAAACTACTATGATTTTCTTGTTATTCAGTTAAGGGATGAATATCCCGTATACAAGGAGTTGAAAAAAAGCCGGAGTCACAGAATGGGTTATATCCAAAAACAAGAGAATGCCGACCCGATCTGGAGGGCTTATTGTCAGGCTCAGACAAACCTCCAATGGGGAATCGCCAGGGTAAAGCTCGAGTTCTACACCCGTGGTATCTGGGATACAAGATTGGCTTTTCAACAGCTAGAGGCAATCCATGAATCGAAACCCGGATTTCTTCCGGGCTCCATGTCACTTGGCCTGTTGCAAACCCTGATCGGCGCAGCTCCGAAATCACGAGGCAAGTGGATCAAAATGCTGGGTATGGAAGGGAATATTTTTGAAGGGATCGACAATCTGGCGCTTTCTACCAAGAGGACCAATCCCTTTTGGTACGAGGCTGAAATGTTGTTGGCCTATTGTGAGGGCTATATTATTAATGACCCCAACTCAGGAAAAAGGAGGTTAAGCCGATTAAGGAAAGAGCGCCCGACCCTGCTGGTCGATTTTATCAATTCGATATATCTCATGAAATTCAGAGATACCCAACAGGCCCTTGAGATCATCAACCAAAGAATCGAAAATGCACCTACTTATCTCAAGCCTCACTTTCATTTCCTGCTGGGTGATGCCCTTTTGAGAAAAGGGCTTTATGTGGACGCCATCTACCATCTCAAGTATTTCCTCTTCCATTATAAAGGAATGACCTTAAGAAAGGAAGCAAACTACAAGGTCTCCATGGCCTATTATCTGGATGGCAATATGGAAAAGGCTGATGATTACTGGGTCCGTACAGCAAGATTGGGTTATACCTTCCTTTCCAGTGACCATTATGCTCAGGCAAAGTTTGAAGCCGGCCGTTATCCCAACAAGCTGCTTTTCAAAGCCAGAATGCTTTTTGACGGAGGATACTACGAAGAAGCCAGGCAGGAGTTAAAAAATTTTGCCGACCAACAACAAACCACCCGGCAGCTCGCAACAGAGTTTTATTATAGGAAAGGAAGAGTCGAGCATGCGCAGGGAAATCTGGACCTCGCGCTCGCCAACTATAAACTGTGCATAGAAAATCAAGCGGAAGACCAATGGTACTTTGCTCCCAATGCATGGTTGCAATCGGGTTATATCTATACCAAAAAAGCCGAAAGAGAGCTGGCCACCAAGGCATTTGAAATGGCCAAAGAGTATCCAAAAAATCCTTATCAGGAAAGCATAGACTCCCAGGCCAAGGTTGGTGCCTTATTGTTGGAAAAGAAATTCAGCGAAGGTGGTAAAGGTCATTAAAAAGGTCTATTCTAAAAATTGAGCCCGTCAAAACCACCTTGTAGAGGGTCAAATTACTATGTTCGAATTGATCCATTTCCGAAAGCGGATAGTTCAGCAGAGTAGAAAGTAAAATTCTCATAGTGCGCCCGTGCGTGCAGACAAGAATATTCTCAAAATCCATACTTCGCCATTCCTCAATAACCGGAAGTAATCTCTTCTGAACATCTTCAGGGGATTCTCCTCCCTTGATCCTTTTGTCCGTTTCTCCTCTTTGCCAGGCAGAAACCAACGAATGGTAATAGGCATTCTCCTCACTGGTGATCTTCTCCAATTCCCGATAACCCCAATCGATCTCGTCAAGGCCGGGCCTTTTTTCAACAGGAATACCCAAATCGATAAACCGGCTTACACTCTGCCTTGTTCTTTTCAATGCTGAGACAAAAACCCTTTCAAATGGAATATCCTGATATGATTCAAAGAATTTCCTGGCCTGATATTCACCTTTCTCATTGATATCACTATCCACTCCCCTTCCCTGAACGATGCCCTTCAGATTATAATCGGTTTGCCCGTGACGGACTATGTATATTTTTTTGGGGTTCAAGACTTCTTAATTTTGGCCGAGCCGCGAAAATAGAAATTGATTTATGATCGATCCGAATATCAAACTCGAGGATGTCAGGAAATTTGCCGAGGTCAACATGATGGAGCACATCGGAATAGAATTTACAGGTGTTGGAGAGGATTACATCGAAGCAAAAATGCCTGTGGATCATAGAACAACTCAACCTTTCGGGCTTCTACACGGAGGAGCCTCCGTGACTCTGGCAGAAAGCCTGGGAAGTCTGGCTGCCTCCCTTGTCGTGAACGAGGATTCCAAGCTTGCAGTAGGCCTTGAGATCAATTCAAATCACTTGAAAGCGGTCAGGTCGGGTTATGTATATGCAAAAACCACCCCGATCCATATTGGCCGAAGCACCCATGTTTGGGAGATCCGAATTAAAAATGAACTCCAGGAGTTGGTGAACATATCCCGGATCACCATGGCTATTGTAGACCGCAAAGGATAATTCCTTGTTGCCCGAAGACCAACCGATTCAATTTTATAGTGCCGAGCCCCAGGGTTTTGCCTTATGGCGAATGCCCGGTTCAGAAAGATTCTTTTTTACGGCCGGCAACTGGAAACCGGCAAGAAAGCTGGACACCAGCGAGTTCTCAAGCCCTGGCTTCCTATTCCATCCCTTTGATAAGGAGAATGCGGATCTGTTCCTCTTGTCAGAAAATATAGGAGTACTGGCATTCTCATCCGATGAGCTTGACGAGCTGTCAATAAAGGGACTAACCTCGGTTTCGATCCCCGATTTCCCAAGACAGTTCCACTGGATGGGCAACCAGGACAGGGAGAAGGCCTTTGTGGAATTGGTATCCAAGGCTGTCGGAAAAATCAAAAACGGAGATCTGGAGAAGGTTGTCACTTCCAGGGTCGAAGTAGAAAATTCATCAAAGAGTCCGTGGGAGGTTTTCAAGACCCTTTCGGAAAGACATCCCAATGCCTTCATTTCATTTGTATCCATCGAAAATCTCGGGCAATGGATCGGAGCAAGTCCGGAATTGCTTTGCAGGTCAGAAAAAGACGGATCCGTGAAAACCGTGGCTCTTGCCGGGACATCCAGGGATGGAAATTTTGGTCAAAAGGAAAAACAGGAACAGGGCCTGGTCGGTGATTATATCGAAAACCGGTTGTCCGAGCTTGGCATTCGGGATTTTCAAAAGGGAGTCGACGAAAAACTCGACCTGGGTGGGATGACCCATCTCCAAACCAAATATGAGATCACTTTGCCCAAGCACATCAACCCGGGTTTGCTCGTTGAACAACTGCACCCGACACCGGCGGTAGGTGGTATCCCCGGGGAGGAGAGTCAGGAGTTCATCCGGAAAAATGAAAACCATCCCAGATCATACTATTCCGGTTTCTTAGGGCCCTATGCTTCCGAAAAAGTATTTACATTCTACGTCAATTTGCGCTGTATGCAAATATTCAAGGACAAAGCGGTCCTTTATGCCGGAGCCGGCATCACCGCTGATTCCGATCCTGAAAAGGAGTTAGAAGAGACCAGGCTCAAACTAAAAAGCTTAAAAGATGCCCTGGAATAACCTCCCATCGGCGAATGTGGCATCACTGGCCAAAGTGTTGAAAACCGCAGGGGTTGAAAAAGTTGTCTTTTCTCCGGGGTCAAGAAATGCCCCGTTAACGCTGGGTTTCAAGAGAACGGGGCTATTTGATCTCTATCCGGTGGCGGATGAAAGGGCAGCGGGTTTTATCGCGCTTGGAATGAGAGATGTGAGCAGAAAACCCGTTGTGATCATTACCACTTCAGGATCGGCAGTAGCCAACCTTTTGCCTGCAGTCACGGAAGCTTTTTTTAGGGAAAAGGAGATCATACTTCTCACGGCGGATCGTCCCCGCGGGGAGGCAGGCAATTGGACAGGTCAGACCATTTACCAACGAGGGATCTTCGGAGACCATCTTGTCAAGGAGTTCGATTTTGACCTCTCGGACAGATCCTTTGAAGTCAAAGAGCTCCAGCATGAATTGGGAAGACTTGAATCCTGCAAAGGCCCTGTGCATATCAATTGCCATTTCTCAGAGCCGTTCTATCCGGAGCCCGGTGCCGCTCCAACACAAGAAGAGGAATTGGACACTGGCTATGACGTTCAGAGGTCCGTCGAAGCGGATCTACCTACATTGCCTTCACATAGCCTGCCCATCTTTGTTCTGGGACAGGCTGAAGAGCAATATTTAACAGAGGGAACTTTAGGGCATATTATGGATAATCACCTGGGCATCGTTTTCAGGGATATCACCTCCAATGCCCCCTATCTTCCAGGAATGATCACCTCTTTCGATCTATGGAGCTCCGTTGAGGGCCTCCCCACTCCGGACCTTATTGTTTCTTTTGGCAGACAGATCCTTTCAAAGCGCTTGCGGAAGTTACTGGGGGACAATAAGCTCCCGGAAATCCATTTTGGGGGTGAAAGACAGGTAGGGAATCCTTTTGGATCAGATCAGATCATTGTAAATCCTCCGGACTCGATTCTCAAAGACTATTTCTCATCCCGCTTGAAATCCCGGAAAGCTGAGGTGGCCAAATGGCAGGAATCCGAAGAGAAAAAACGAATAAGCCTTAGCACTCTGGTATCGGATCGGGAATTTTCGGAAGCAGGGATTTACCCAGGGGTTTTGAAGGTCATTCCCTCAGGAGTCAATCTTCATCTTGCTAACAGTATGGCCGTGAGATACGCAAACATTTTCCAATCCCTTCTGAATCCGAACATCAAGGTTTACTCGAACAGAGGAACTTCAGGGATAGATGGCTGTCTGAGCACAGCGGTTGGTGCCAGCCTTGCGAATCCACAAAAAACGAACTACCTATTGATCGGAGACCAGGCTTTTTTCTACGATATCAATGGCTTATGGCATCAAAATCTTCCCGATAATCTTCAGATCATTCTGTTTAACAACGGCGGAGGAGGCATTTTTGAATTGATCGAAGGTCCCTCGGCCCAACCGGAGTTCGGAGAGCTTTTTTATAACAGTAATGACAGGAATGCAGAAAACATTTCCGCTGATTTTGGCATTGACTATTCAAGAGTGGAAAACCAAACAGACCTTGGAATAATGGAGGCGGGCCTTGCCAAAAGAACCAAAGGCATTTCTATTTTTGAGGTCTTTACGGAACGAGAACATAACCTGAAAGCCTACTCCCGGCTAAAAAGCAAATAACATGGAAAGCAAGTACCCCTGGAAAACCCTGAAAGAATATTCTGAGATCCTATTTACCGAATACAACGGCATCGCCAAGATCAGCATCAATCGACCACAGGTTCACAATGCCTTTACCCCTCAAACCGTCAAGGAGATGATCGATGCCATGAATATTTGCAGGGACAATATGGATATCGGGTCGATAATCATCACCGGTGAAGGAGGCAAGGCCTTTTGTTCAGGAGGAGATCAGGGAGTTCGCGGGCACGGAGGATATGTGACCGAAGGAGACGTTCCCAGACTGAACGTTCTTGATCTGCAGAAACAGATACGCTCGATTCCCAAGGCTGTAATTGCCATGGTGGCCGGCTGGGCCATCGGTGGTGGTCATGTCCTTCATGTGGTATGTGATCTTACAATTGCAGCCGAAAACGCCAGATTTGGTCAAACCGGCCCAAAGGTAGGATCCTTCGACGGAGGCTTTGGTGCTTCCTATCTGGCCCGAAGCGTGGGACAGAAAAAGGCCAGGGAAATCTGGTTCCTTTGCGACCAGTACAATGCCAAGGAAGCCCTTGATATGGGTTTGGTCAACAAGGTTGTTCCACTGGAATCCTTGGAAGAAGAAACCGTAGCCTGGTGCGAGAAGATCATGGAAAAAAGTCCTCTGGCGATCAGAATGCTGAAAACAGCATTCAATGCAGAGCTAGATGGACAAACCGGAATTCAGGAACTCGCAGGGAATGCCACCCTGTTGTATTATCTGAGCGAAGAAGCCAAAGAGGGTAAAAACGCTTTCATGGAGAAAAGGAAACCTGACTTTTCAAAATTTCCAAAATTCCCCTAACATTGAACCATGACTTTTGAAGAAGCCCAGGAGAAAGTAAAGGATCTTCCGCAGCGCCCGGACAATTCCGAATTGTTGAAATTATACGCATTATTCAAGCAGGCCACCGAAGGTGATGTCAGCGGCGAACCGCCGAGCAACCCATTTGATTTCGCCGCTACGGCAAAATTCAATGCCTGGAAAGAGATCGCCGGAAAGGACCAGGAGGAATCTAAGACGGAATACATTGCCTTGGTTGAAGATCTGATCAGTAAATACTCCTGAGTAGATCAAAGATTCAGTTTGATCCTTTTATGGTATATGTTCAGCAATACGCCGGACAACACAACGATCATCCCAAGCAGGATCTTCCAGGAATAGGTTTCCCCGAATAGGACTACCCCGAAAAGCAGAGCGAAAACCAGTCCGAAATAGTTTACAGAGGACACCTTGGCAACCTTATCACTATGGTACGCCCGGGTCATGAAATACTGAGCTGTCTGGGTCAGGAGACCGATCATCAAAAGGTAAAACCAATCCCAGCCCTGCGGTTGAACCCAATCAAATATTGCCCATATACCGCAGATAGGGATCGCAACAAGCGGGAAATAGAGAATGATCACCATGGGATGATCGGAATCCTTCATTTTCCGAATACTGTTATACGCGATCCCTGAAAAGAAAGCAGATCCGACTCCCATGAGGAAATAGAGCCATGAAATCCTTGGGTCAAAGCCTTTGACCATCAATACTCCCAGCAAGGCAATTCCAAAAAACAGCCATTGTACCGGCCGGACTTTTTCTTTCAACATCATGATCCCAAAAAGCGCCGTAAATAGTGGTGTCAGGTATCGTATCGTGACGGCCGATCCGAGTGGAATATTCTGTAATGTGGCAAAAAACAAGATCAACGCCATGGCTCCAAAGAAACCCCTCATGAAAAGATATTTCTTCTGAATCCCGAATACCGGAAGGTGATTCAGCTTGATAAAAGTCAGTGAGATCACAAGGGAGATCAGGGAGCGAAACAGAATGATCTCCATCACCGGAATATGGGGGACCAACTTTACAAAGACATTCATTAAAACGAAGAGGAATGTGGCCAAAAGCATCAGTTGTACGCCTTTACTAAATCCCCTTTCGCTTTCCTTTCGCATGATGCAAAACAAAGGAAATTCCACATTTTTACCCCATGAATAAGGAGCCATGGTTCTATTTCCCCAATCCACAGGACAAATCGCTTCCGGAGGAAGAAAGCCATCATGCCGCCAGGGTTTTGCGCAAAAGAGCAGGAGATCTTGTTACAGGCTTTGATGGAAGAGGAAACGTCTATGGTCTAAAGATCAAATCTGTCGGCCCAAAAACTTGCGAGGTTGAAATTCTTGAAGAAAACACCTTCCCTCCTCCTTATTCACACTCCCTTACCATTGCCATCGCTCCACCCAAGACCAAGGAAAGGTTGGGCTTCATGGTAGAAAAGCTCACGGAAATCGGGGTCAACAAGATCCAATTTCTCTTGTCGGAAAGGTCTGAAAGACAAAGCGTCAATATGGAAAGGGTTCTTAGGACAATGATCTCAGCAGCAAAGCAATGTGGAAGTCATTTCCTGCCTGAGACCCCCGACCCTGAGGATTTTACTTCCTGGTATTCCGACGTAACAGATAGTCAAAAATTTATTTGCCATTTACCTGAGCAGGCTACTCCTGATTCGCTTGAGGAGATGTTCAAAAAGGATGAAGATACCTGCATAGCCATTGGCCCGGAAGGTGATTTTTCAAAAAATGAAATCGCCATGGCCAGGTCAGCCGGATTCGTCTCCGCAGGCCTCGGCCCCCAAGTCCTGAGAACTGAAACAGCGGCATTGGTTGCCTGCACTATTGCGAGGTCAAAATCGTTTTGAGAGAATATGAAGCCATTGATTAAAATCTCCCTTCTGATACTTTTTCTACTGCCACAGGGTCTTAAGGCCCAGGCGACAGCCCAGTTAAAGATCGCTAAGCTGAAATATGATGGCGGCGGAGATTGGTACGCCAATAAAACCGCCCTGCCTAATCTTGCCGCTTTCTGCAACAAGAATTTAATGACCAATATTTCAACCAGGGATGAAATGGTTCATGTCGGAAGTCGTGATCTCTTTTTATACCCCTATGTCTATATGACAGGACATGGAAACGTAGTTTTTTCCTATGCTGATGCCGAGAATTTGAGAAACTATCTGATCAGCGGAGGATTCCTGCACATCGACGATAATTATGGGATGGATCCCTATGTCCGCTCGGAGCTTAAGAAGGTCTTTCCGGAGCATGAATTGGTCGAATTACCTTTTGATCACCCCATTTATGATCAAAAATATCTCTTCCGGGAAGGTCTGCCCAAGATCCATGAGCATGATGGAGAGCCGCCCCAGGGTCTCGGAATTCTTCATGAGGGGAGGTTGGTCATTTTTTACTCTTTCGAGAGCGATCTTGGAAACGGATGGGAAGATCAATCGGTTTATAATGATCCTGAGGAAGTTCGTCAGCAGGCTTTGAAAATGGGTGCCAACATTATGCAGTTTGCCCTAACCAACTAACAATACTCCGCTTTCTGACCCCATACCTGTTAATCGGTATTGGAGAAAACTGTGAAGCTGTGCTCAGTACCGGAAAAGCCGTCTTCTTTATCTTTGCTCGTCAAAATTGAGTTTCCTTAAGTGAGACTAAGATCATGCATTCTCTTATCCTTTCTCCCCATCACATTTTGCCTGGCTCAGGACGGATTTCCCGATCCAAATTTTGGAGTCGACGGCTTTCTTGACCTCTCCACACCAAACGTTCTCCATTTCACCTCTAGCTCGGTCAGGAAACCAAATGGTCAGATCCTGCATACCAGGATTGAGAATGATACCACTTACCCCAATTTTAAAGCAAGGGTCCAGATCCTTCAGCTGATGCCCAATGGATCGCCGGACCTGTCCTATGGCATAGATGGAAAGCTGGAATTTCCTGTAGATAGTCTATCTGACCTCGCTGATACCAGGCTTGATCCCATAACAGGAGATCTGTTGATCGCCATGGATGTATATGATACGCTGATTCAAGAATCAAACTTCATGCTCACGAGGATAAGGCAGGATGGCGAGGTGGACACCAGTTTTGGCATCAATGGTTTCTCTGTGATCAATTTTGGAAATAGCGACAGACCGCAATCGATCGATGTTCAAAATGACGGCAAAATCGTTGTTGGTGGCATTAGGGTTCTTTCCCCGTCCAATTCGGATTATGAAATTGCTATTTGCAGGCTTAGTCCCAATGGGACTCTTGATTCTACATTCGGTGTTGATGGTAAGGTGGTCTACAACCCTTTCGACAACAGCACGATCGGGGAATTGCGTTGCCTGGATGACGGATCGATCATTTTTAGCGGGAGTGGAGAAGCTCCCAACCTCACCCCCAGTTTTTATCTCACCGTCAGCAAGTTGAATCATGATGGCAGCCCGGATTCGACCTTTGGTTTTGCAGGAACAAATTTTCTTACCCTGCCAGGCGATGAAAATACCTTTGGAGGACCGATTGATCTTACCGGGGATGGAAACATCATTATAGGAGGAGCCTGGAGTGACCATGCCCGGGTCCCCATACTGGCCTGTTTTGATTCTTCAACCGGAACATTGATCAACGGGTTTGGAAACCAGGGAATCGCCGTGTTGGACAGCTTTTCCTTTGAGCCTGTTCCGCAATTTGATGACATCGAAGTTCAACCGGACGGAAAGATCCTCTGCCTTGGAATCCAATATAGGCTTGGGAACAACTACCTTGCCTTGTCCAGATTTGACTCAACAGGAGTGCTCGATTCCGCTGAGTTTGGCCTAGGCGGGAAAACATTAACGGGCCTTGGAGCAGATGGGGACATGCTGGGCCCTGACCTGATGCTGATTGACAATGACTCGTTCCTGGTTTCTGGCTCCTATTTCAACTTCGGACAGGTCAATTACGGAACCTTTATTTCAAAGTTTTCGGAAAAAATGATCTCAGGAGACCTAGGCCTATCCCGGGAACAGTCAGGCTTTGTTTATCCGAATCCATTCACCAGTCAGATAAGACTTCGAGTCGCTGAGCAGGACCAAAGCATTCAAGAAATCGAAGTCTTTAGTCTCAATGGTAAAAAATTGCTCTCTATAGCCGAACACCAAACAAAAAATGAAATACTTGATCTGAGCAGTCTCGAATCAGGCATGTATCTCATTCAGATCAGGACTGATCGGGAAGTTTTTCTGGAAAAAGTAATTAAGCAATAAATCTCCGGGTTTATGGGGTGGATTTTTATCTTTAATCCACCATGCATTTCCCTGGCCGCCTCTTTGTCTGGTTAATACTGATCGTCTCATTTCCTATTGATGTTTCGGGAAATGAGATCGGATCTGATCCAAAAGACTTTCAGCATATCACCCTGATTACCTGGGAGATCCTGGAGAACATCGAATGGCCTGCAGGATCAAATGAGGGTGATCTGAATTTTTATGTTCTGGGCAACTCCCCTACGGTCAAGTATTTCAAAACCTGGGAAAAGAATCGCACTATCAATGGCAGGAAGATCAGCGTACGTAAGACGGACAAGTTCACGGATCTAAAAAAACCCCACATTCTCTACATTCCCGATGCGCTGAATGATTTTCTCGAACATGTGATCTGGCAATTCAAAAATCAACCCGTCCTGATCATCACAGAAAACAAGGGTGCGATCCGAAAGGGAGCCCATGTGGATTTCTACAAATTCCATGACAAAGTCAGATTTGAATTGGGCACTGGTAATCTTGAACGCCTTGGGTTTTCATTTACTGAAGATCTGGTAGCCATCAGTGCCAAGGAATTCAAAAAAGAGGCGGACATCAAAAAACCCGACTCCAGACTACCGGGTATGTCCATTGATCTTGAGGCGGATGAACAGATCAGTTCCGAAGAAGAAGCTGAGTACAACAATTCCATGAACGACCTGGAAAAGCTGGCCACCAGTTCCAAGAAAAAGGTCAAGGTGGACACGGAAGACCTTCAGGCCTTGATCGAAAAGCAGAAGGAGCAGGAGGCAGAGATGGAGAAAAATCAAAAGAAAATGGATGCTCAGAAAAGAAGTATCAATGCACTGGTGAGGGAAAGGGAAAAGAAGCAGGAGGAACTCGATGAGCAAAACAGGATCTATGAACAGAAGCATCGGGAAGTAGAAGAACTGCAGAAAAAGGAAGACCGCATCAACGCAGTTCTTGAGAGGAAAGAAAAGATCCTGAAGGGAAAGGAGTTGACCATTCGGGAGCAATTGGGAGAGATCCAGAGCCATAAATACATCATCTATGTCATGGCGATCTTCCTTGCCGTTGCGATCACGCTGGGTTACTTCATCTATCGAAACTATAAGGCCAAGGTTGAGGCCAACAAGATCATCCAGGAGCAAAAAGCATTGGTTGAGGAAAAAAACCAAAAGATCACGGACAGCATCACCTATGCCAAAAGGCTTCAGTCCGCCATTCTTCCATCGGACAAGATCGTTCAAAGCTATCTGGACCAAAGCTTCATCTATTATCAGCCAAAGGATATTGTAGCGGGAGACTTTTACTGGATGGACCAGTCAGCGGGAAAGATCATTTTTGCGGCAGCCGATTGCACCGGGCATGGTGTTCCAGGAGCCTTTGTCAGCATTGTTTGCCACAATGCACTGAACAGAAGTGTGAGGGAATTTGGTCTATCCGAGCCGGCTAAGATATTGGATAAGACCAGAGAGATTGTCGTGGGGCAATTTGAGGAAAGCGACGAAAATGTTAAAGATGGTATGGATATCAGCCTATGCGTTTATGACATCAAAAGAAAAAAGCTGGAGTTCGCGGGTGCCAATAACAGGCTATTCCTGGTCAAAAAGGGAAAAGATGGGCTGGTAATAGAAGATATTAAGGGTGACAAGCAACCGATTGGCCAATTTGATCATCCTACTCCTTTTACCAATCATCAAATCGATATGAAACCCGGTGACACCGTCTACCTCAGTACGGATGGCTTCCCGGATCAATTTGGAGGACCCAAGGGCAAAAAGTATATGTACAAGAGATTCAAGGAGTTATTGATGGGCTTATATGACAATCCCATGGATGCTCAGCAAAACCTTCTCAGGATGGCCTTCGAATCCTGGAGGGGCGATGAAGAGCAATTGGATGATGTATGCGTATTGGGTATGAGGGCATAAAAAATGAATATTTCTGTCAAGTGGCTCCTGAGCATCAATTTGTTGATTTGTGGATCAATATGCCTCCAGTCATGTCAGGGTTCACTCGAGCAAAACTCTGATAAAAGAATAGAGGCTTCTAATTCAAATGACAAGATACAGATCCTCCTTCTCGGGGTATACCATTTCAACAACCCCGGCATGGACGAGCATAACATCGAGGTTGATGACTACTTCAGCGAAAGAAGACAAGCGGAGATCGATGAGGTGAACGGAAAGCTGGCCGAATTTCAACCAAACAAGATCTTCATCGAATGGAAGCGCCAGGAAGATCAGGCTTATACCGATAGCATGTATCAGGCTTTCCTCAAAGGTGATCTGGATCTACAGAAGTTAAAGTCCGGAAGAAATGAGGTTTATCAGCTTGGTTTCAAAATCGGGAAACTTACAGGGATCGAAGAACTGACCTGTGTTGATGCCGATGGGGTATGGCTGGGACAATGGGTGAATTTTATAGCCGATACGCTTCAAAACAAATACTACCTCAGGGAATCCGAGAAGATCCGGAGAGATTTTGAGGACTATAACAGCAAGTTTAACTCAAGAACGGTATTGGAGAACCTGATCGAAACCAATCAATGGGAATCCATCATGGATAACCATCGCTACTACAATGACCTGGCCATCAGGGTGAAGGATACCGTGGGGATCTATTTTGCCAATCAGGAGAGAACTGATACCATAGCCGGGATGGAATACACACTCAGGTCGTATGATTTTGAGAATATCGGGGTTGAGTTGGTCACGGAGTGGTACAAAAGAAATTTCCTGACCTATAGGAACATCCTCGAAAACTCCCGACCGGGAGATCGCATCATCCTCATTTTTGGTCAGGGACATATCCGCATTCTGCATCATATGTTGAATGACAACCCAAATTTTGCAGTGATCGATCCACTTGACTATTTGGCTCATTGATCCATTTTTTAGTTCTAGGAACGCCGATTTTCTCCCTTTCCGCCTAAACCTTCACCTCTTATATAATTTCGCCACGATCTTTGATGAATTTCATTGGGAATTATGATATTCAGGTGCTTTAAAGGAATAATCATGAAATACTTGTTGACCCTTTTACTCTGCCTTGTTGCGCTTCTGACACAGGCCCAGAAATATGAATTCCACAGCGATGACACTTACCAGATCAAAAAGAACGGCAACCTGGTGATCAAAAGCGATGGTGCCGAAGTCACGATCAAGGGCACGGAGCGTGAAGATGCCTGGGTAAAGATCGATCGCATCGTTGATTTTCGCGGAACCAAATCCTCCGATAAGGAATTCAAGGTTGAGGTCAGAGAGGAAGACGGTGATATCCTGATCAGGGAAATTCGGGGAAGCAATAGCTATTCCATGGGCTACACCAAGGAGGATTACAAGATCCAGATCGAATTGCCAAAGGATTCCAACCTGAAATTAAACGGGGATGATGGAGCCTTCTTTATTTCAGATCTGACCGGAAAGATCAAAATTGACCTGGATGACAGTGAAGCACAACTGGTGAATTGCATCTCATCCGAAAACCGGATCAACATGGACGATTCGGATTTTCGAATGTCAGGAGGAAGAGGTGAGCTTATCCTCGGCCTGGATGATTCCGAGGTGATCATCGAAAACGGAGAATTCGAAACCGCCTTCATTGACTTTGATGATAGCGAGATCGAATTCCAAACCAGCCTTGCGGATAATGGGAAATACAAATTTTCAGGAGAGGGCGAAATCGATTTTCTGATCTCAGGGGGAGGAGGAATTATCGAGGTCAGGCATGATGATAGTGAGATCCGTACCACAGAGGGGTTTGAGGCTCTGGAGCAAAGGGAAGGTTACCTGAGATTCAGAACCGGCAATGGTAAGGCGCAGGTGGATTTTAATGTAGAGGATTCCGAGATCGATCTCGTGAAAAAGTAGAATTGCGCAGACTTTTATACCAGAGAATTTTTTCATTTCTATTTAACAAAAGATTAAACCTCAACTCTTGGTCAACTGAAAAATTATGCGGTATTTCGAACCTTATTTAGAATTGATCTAAATAACTAACTCGAAATTCCTCATGAAATACTCTATTCTATTTTCCCTCCTTTTTGCCTTCTCCACCGTTTTTTCCCAAAGCCCCCCTCCTTCCGAAGAAGTAGAGGCCATTAAATCCATGTGCGGATGCTATGAGGTGGATTTCAATTTTGTCGAAACATTCACTCCTAATAAAGAATACGAAATTCACGAGGCTTATCATTCGAAAGCAGAAGCCGAATGGGTTTTTATAGAAGAGGAGTCAGCCGGGCATATCAGCCTGCAGCATTTGCTCATCGTTGGTCCCGATAGGGTCATTAAACACTGGAAGCAGGATTGGATCTATGAGAACACCGAATTCTTTGTTTATGATCATGACCTGAGATGGACCAAGGAAACGGAATCCAAAGAATCCGTCAAAGGTGAATGGACACAAAAGGTTTATCAGGTTGATGATTGCATTCGCTATGAGGCCTCCGGAACCTGGATTCAAAAAGACGGTGTTACTTTTTGGGAAAGCGAGGTTGATGCTCCCCTGCCAAGAAGAGAGAACACCAAAAGAAGTGATTACAATGTGATGCACAGAAGAAACAGACAGGCATTGACCGAATACGGATGGCTTCACGAACAGGACAACAAGAAAATCATACGTTCACAAGATGATGACCAGCTTCTTGTCATGGAAAAGGGATACAACACCTATACAAAGATCGACGATTCCAAATGCAAGGCAGCCAAGAAATGGTGGAAAGAGAACAAGGAATATTGGAAACTGGTCGAAGCCGTGTGGCAGGAATCACTGAAAGACAAAGACGATGTCAATATGATCGACAAAGTGGACGGAGAAAAAAGGTATGAGAAGCTGTTCACATTACAGTACGAATACGACGAAAAAAAACCGGATGAAACAAAAAAGAAGATCAAAGAAGTATTGGATCTCTATTTCATTGAATCCAGTTCTTCAAACACCCAAAATTTAGATTCTGGTAAAGAGGGAAATTTCTAACAGTGGATTTTGTTTAAACTTCCCACCCCGGGGTTACTAACATGGCCTCCGGGGTTTTTAATTTTCCTCTGAAAGACCATGGTCTGCCCCTATTGCCAAAAGATCCGCTGCCGGCCCATAACGCAACCCAATCCCTATAGGCTCCGGAAAATTTTCCATTTTGACCTCGAATTATTGGGTTGTGATCTATTACCTTTTCAGTTCGAGCAATTGAATCAGTCCGATGAAAATGGTGCAAAGCCTACTGTCACTCCATAAACCCTTGATCAACAGCCTGGTATGAAAAAATGTTTGCTTGCCCTGCTGGTTTGGGGCCTTTTCCTCTCTACCGGGTTCTCACAAGATGATATTCCGGATTCCTCAGGATATTCGGGATATGTAATTTTTCTTCCCGGCTACATTCAGGGTGCTACCAACTTCCTCTACGCCGGCCCTCCAATGATCGGCGAAGTAGGAAATAGATCCGTAGGCTCCATTTTTCAAAGTCCGGAAGAAAAATCTTCAATTGCTTTTGGCCTTGCTGGTGAATTGAGTCATAAGTTCAAGAATTCAAGAACGCAGTTCTTCATAGGTAACCGGCTTGAAGATATTCTCCGGCTTGATGTACCGTTCGGAGTTGGATTAAGACAAGAACTACCGGATAAAAGCATTCTTGCCGGAAGTTTTCTTTTTACCCCGCTGGAACTCCTCATGTGGTCTGATCCTTTTGTGGCCGATGAGGACCGAGAGGAAACCTACCTTGCCTATCCGGGAGTCAGGATCCGATGGGGAAGGATCCTGAGAACAGGCCTGGAAATAACACTCACCGGAAGAAGATACGTCTACGACCTTGAAGCCAGCGGGAAGTCATTGATCGACGAGGGATCACTCCCATTGTCAGAGCAATCAAAACTGATCCGCAACGGAAATGTTTTAAAGGCCATGGTTCTGTATAGGATCGACTTAAAAAATCACCGATTCGAGCCCGCGCTTCGTTATGTATTTGATTTCAGGCAGGGAGAGGCGATTACTCAAAGCGGATACAGCCTTCAATTGACTTACATAGCTCGTATCAAGAAACAAACCATCCTTGATTTCAATCTTCTATACGGGCAAAGGACTGCAGGAGCAGTTCATCCTATCTATGGAAAAACGCTTGAGTCAGATCGCTTTGGAGCGGCTTTCACGACCATAGTACCATTCAAGAAGTTCGATTCTTCCTTTTTGGCAGCCCTTTTCAGCGTAGAATACCTTTATGAAGATGCCAGCATTGATTTTTATGACACCAGGTTCAGTTCTGTCTTTCTTGGTGTCATGTGGAAGCACATCAGAAAGTAATACTTTTACCGGCCATGGCGCGGTCTCGAAACAAATCCGCTTTGCTGAGACCAAGAATAAGCTCAAAAGATCTTGGATGCTTTTTCCTGCTCTTGCTCATACCCTTGACGGGATATTCTCAGGAGGAGATTGACAATCAGCTCTGGCTGGATTATAATCTGAGATATGATCTGACAGACAGATCCTCCATCGGCGGTGATGCAGGCATTCGGGGTGCATTCACAAATTATGACTGGAATCAAATCGTCTTCAGGCCTCAATATATGTACAGGGCGAGAACCACCTTTGGCTTAAACGCCGGAGCTGCCTATTTCGGAACCTTCTTTGAGGATACATTAAACCTTCATGAGTTCCGGCCAAATTTTGATCTGCTCTTTCGGTTTCCGGACAATGAATACATAGCTTTCTTTTATCGCTTGAGGTTGGAACCCAGGTTTTTCTTCTATGAGCTGGGTGAAAACGATCGGAACCTTCGAGTCAGGTATCTGATCGGAGTCGAATCGCCCGACATATTCATCGGAGGCCAGCAACGCCCGATCTACTTTCAGGTATTCTGGGAGGGTTTCAATACGCTTTTTGAAGAGAGTGCAGCCGAGGTATTCGTCAACCAAACCAGGATCACTTTCATTTTCGCCCATAGGGTTTCCAGGTATTTCCGCTACGAATTCAATTTTGTCCTTCAAAGATCCCGACTCTTTACCGAGGCCGGGCTTCAAACCAGTCAACAGTTGTTTAGGTTCAGGTTCTTTCACCGGGTTTTCCAAAAAGAAGCTACTGTAATCCCTGTGGACTAAGTCCTTGGTTTCTGGAATGACAAATCAAGACATCATGTTTCTTAGCTTTGAGAAATTTCAATTTGAGCTATGCTAAAATCCATCCTTGGTTTTCTGATCCTTATCGCTCTCTTTGCTTGCAACGGAGCCGAAAACGATCAGGGACCTTTTGAAATAATGATCGGTTCCTTTTCCTCGGAGCAACAATCCATAGAAGACAGTAACTACTATCATATTAGCCTGCACATGGCACAGGTCTGGAAACAATCCGGCCAAAACTGGCTCTATGTGGAACAGGCCCTGGGAAGTATGCAGGACAAACCATATCGGCAAAGGTTTTATTTGGTAGAAGAAACCGGTGATGGTAGATACAAGAGCTCGGTTTATGCCATAAAGAATGATTCACTCTTCATTGGAAAATGGAAGACCCCGGAATATTTTGACGCATTTGACCAATCATTGCTGGAGGAGCGGGAAGGTTGCGCGGTATTCCTGAACAAAACCGAAACCGGATATTCCGGCTCAACAAACGAACGCGACTGCACGAGCACGCTTAGGGGAGCGAGCTATGCAACCTCAGAAGTTGAAATATACCCTGATAGAATTAGCAGCTGGGACCGCGGATTTGATACTTCGAGTGAACAGGTATGGGGAGCAGTTAAGGGTCCGTATATATTTGACCGGATACAACCTTGACCGCATCCATTACGAAATCTCAGGAAAAGGCAATCCTCGTATCGGCCATTCTTGCCTCTGCAATGGCCTTTATCGATTTCACGGCCCTAAACGTGGCCTTTCCCGCCCTTCAAAAGGATCTTGATCTTGGGGGAGCGGAACTGCTTTGGATCGCCAACGGGTATGCGCTTTTTCTTTCGGCCTTGATGCTCGTCGGCGGATCCCTTGGTGATGCCCTGGGAAGGAAAAAGGTATTCATGGTGGGCATCATCATATTCACTTTGGCATCAATATCATGCGGACTATCGCAAAACGCGGAGATGTTGATTTTAAGTCGTTGCATTCAGGGCATTGGTGGAGCCATGATGGTCCCTGGAAGTCTTTCTATTATCTCTGCATCCTTTCCCAAGGAGTCCAGAGGAAAGGCGATTGGTACCTGGTCGATGTTCTCTGCTATGACCACCATTTTTGGTCCTGCCCTGGGGGGCTGGTTTGCAAGCATGGGACTTTGGCGACTCATCTTTTTCATCAATATCCCTCTGGCCCTCATCGCCCTTTTCCTGCTGCTCAGATTTGTCCCGGAATCCAGGCAGGAAGGCAAAACCAAATTGGATTTTGCCGGCAGCACCTTGATCACGATATCCCTCGCAGGACTCACATACGGCTTCATCGAAGCTCCGGAAAAAGGATTTGATAACCCTCTGATCCTGATTTCACTTGCTGTTGGTATCCTGGGAATGCTCGGTTTTTTATGGGTAGAGTCCCGATCAAAGAATGCGATGATGCCGCTCTCCCTTTTCAAATCCAGGGTTTTTAGCGGAGCAAATTTTCTGACCCTATTGGTGTATGGAGCCCTGGGCGGTTTTCTGTTTTTCTTTCCATTAAATCTGATCCAGGTTCAGGGATACCCCGCCGAGATCGCCGGATTTACAATGCTTCCCTTTGGGCTGCTGATCGCATTCCTTTCAAGGTTATCGGGCAGTTGGTCGGATAAGGTCGGCCCCCGGGTTCCCCTGATGTTGGGCACTGCCCTGGTGGCCATAGGGTTCTTTTTGTTCTCAATACCGGAACTCACAGCAGGCCCAACTGATTACTGGACGAGTTATTTTCCGGCGATCCTGGTTGCCGGGACAGGTATGGGACTGACTGTTGCACCCTTGACCACATCTGTCATGAACTCGGTACCATCAGAAAAAACAGGAACGGCCTCCGGTGTGAACAACAGTATTTCAAGAACGGCCGGAGTACTAGCCGTAGCCGTGATGGGTGCTTTGGTGCTGTTTTCCTTTGATACCGAGATCAGGTCTTACCTCGACACACTGGATCTAAGGCCCGAAGTCCACGAGGCCATAGTGGCAGAAATACCAAAACTGGCCGAGGCGCGCCCCCCCGAATTCTGCAATCAGGAAGAACGAAATGGCATTATCAATGCCATCAAAATGGCCTTCATTCATTCATTTGACCGATCGGCCAAGATCGCCTCCCTCCTGGCACTGGGAGGGTCTCTGATCGCCTTTTTCTTCTTAAAAGAAAAGAACTGAATATGCCATGCTTCGAAAGATTTGAATTTGAAGTAATATCGCATTATATTTGTTGCAACAATTTTTGTTAAACGAATAATAATGAATAAGATACTTGCCCTGGGAGCAAGCAACAGCCGAAATTCCATCAATAAAACCTTTGCCACTTGGGCTGCTTACCAGATCGAGAAGGCTGAAGTTGAGGTTATTGATCTGAATGATTTTGAATTTCCACTCTATAGTGTGGACCGCGAGAAGGAGAACGGAGTGCCTGAAAAGGCCATGGAATTCAAAAAAAGACTCCAGCAGGCCCATGGAATAGTGATCTCTTTTGCCGAACATAACGGCAGCTATACAGCAGCATTTAAAAATATTTTGGACTGGATCTCAAGAATAGAAAAACCGATCTGGCCTGGCAATCCCATGTTATTGCTCTCCACATCCCCAGGCGGCAGAGGTGGACGATCGGTATTAGAGGCGGCCAAAAAATCGTTTCCCCATCAGGGGGCCTTGGTGTGCGGAACCTTTTCCCTCCCCCATTACCGTGATAACTTCGAATTTGATCAAGGCATATTGGATCGGGAACTCAGCACACGGTTCAAATCGGAATTAGCCAATTTCGAAGAAAAATTAAGAAGTTCAGGACTCAGAAAGTCGGCCTAAGAATCCAGGCCAAATCCATAGGGGCAATGAATACAACCGCTCTGACAGCAATATCCGCGTAGAATATGATAAAACTCTGAAAAGATAAAAAGGTCGCCATCCCGAGTATAATGTAACCCCTCTTTTAAGGGTTCTCTGAATTTATGCTTGGCGGCTTTTCGCACCAAACAATCCAGAGCTTTAAGACAGGTGGGACATGTTTTTTGATAATTTGTCTTAAGAAGAAAGGTCCTGGTTTTTGTATCCAACTTTTCCAAGACCCCTGAATGAAGGGAATCCACGAAAAAACTCTTCTCACACCTGTCACAAATCTTCTGCGCCATTCTTTTCCTTATCCTGCCGAAACATCATTAACAGCACTCAAACAAATAAGTTTTATCAAAAAGAAGCACAATTGATCCCGATTCCAATAATTAGATTTGCCAACAAGAAAAACTTCACCATGAAAAAGATATTGCTTACCGTTTTTGGATTCCTGCTATCATCAGGAATAGTTTTTTCGCAGATTGAACTTTCACCTGAAGAGCAGGAAGTGGTTCAAAAAACCGAAGAACTATCCGAACTATTATTGGATGGAGATGAATTGGGAAGTTATTCTGAAATGCTGGATGAGCGCTTTTCAAGATGGGTCATTGGAGAGCTTACCGTGACCAAAAAAACCGAGTGGATCGAACAATTGACCGATTGGTTCGAGGATGGCTGGAGGGTCACCGCAAGGGAAAAACAATTGGTGCATGTGGAGATCGATGAACAGTTCGCGTATATCAGGCGAAGGGTGGAAGAGCATTACATAGGCCCTGATGAGTTGCCATCCTCATCTCTCTCTGCCTTGGACGAGATCTGGAGAAATGACGAGGGCGAATGGAAACTATACCGGGTCACCGTCTTGCCTATCCAGTGAGGCCCAACCTCTGAGAGGTATAAATACGTACTTTTAAGTAGTCCGTTGACATGAAAAAACCACTACTACTCCTCTCGATCGTACTCCTTGTGCAGACGTTGGAAGCCCAGGAATGGGAGCTATTCCCGAAGGATCAGGTTTCCTATCTACAGGGCCCTCCCAGTATCGGCGATAGCAGTCTTCAAACCATCATTATGGATTCGGTGGTGGACCTGGGGTTTGAGAAACAGTATTTTTTCAGGCGCAATCTGGAGCAGGATCAGATCGGAGATTGCAATGCCTCAGATGCCTATAGAGAGTTTACAAGTTGGGGAGGATGGTTCTCCATAGATCCGCTTGATTCCATAATTGAAAGAAATGATACGGTCTTCTTCTCCCGAAAGAGGCAATACATTTCTTCAAAGCCCTTCTACTTTCTCAAGAATATTCCACTTGATTCCTCATGGATCATTCACAACGACTACGCAGGAAGAAAATATCGCATCGAATTTACTTCGGAAGGATTAGACACCATCTTTGGTATTGTGGACTCGGTAAGGGTCTACCAGGTGACTAAGGATTCGGGCTCAGGCCCTAGCCCTGGCGCCGGAACCAAGTTTATTTTGAGTAAGCATTATGGTTTCATCCGGTATATACCCTTTCAAGACTTTCTGGAGTATGACCCTACCCTGAATCGAAAAGATCTTATTGGATTCAAAAAGGATACGATTCAGGCGGGGTTCCAGGCTTATAGTTTTGAAGATTATTTTTCTCTTTCCCCGGGGGATGTCCTGCTCTATAAGCAGGTTGATTGGTGTGCAGGGATCATGTATTTTTTTAGTGACATTTCTTTCATTAAAGATTCAATCACCCAGGTTTTTCGTTCATCGGATTCAATTGTTTACCAGGTGGAGAGGACTTATCGGGACAAAAACGGGGTGTTCAGCACAATACCCATCGCGTATCACAGGTATTACAGAAATGAGTACGAACCGTTTATACTGGCTCCAGAAAATCATGTCGCTATCGGGGATGTGAGAACCCCATTCTTTGGTGGACCTATCGTCTGGTTCTTTTATGCCGCCTGGGGCACATCAAGCCAGACTGTGACTTCCGACCTCCTTCCTGGGACCCAGGTTCATGAAAAAAGTTTCTATAATGCTTTGACCGGCTTGGATTCCACAGATTGCGAGATTCACCATGGCTTTGACCAGGAATATGGATTCACGATCAACTCCTGGCAAGGATTTACCAGGTATGCTGATGAGAATGGAATAACACCCTGTGGCACCACCATTGACCTCGTGGGCTCCCGGATAGGGGGTGTTGACTGGGGTGATCTAAGGATTCCATTGGGCCTTAGTGAGAGATCATCAAGAGCAGAGATCTTTTTATACCCCAATCCGGCCTCCGACAACATAAGGATCGAAGGTATTCCGATCGACAAACCAGTGGATTTCCAGATCATCGGCCCTATGGGCAGGATCATTCAAAGGGGAACAATTACAGAACCCGAATTGAACATTTCCAATCTTCCCGCTGGGATCTACCAGCTAATTATAAATGAGGGCCAAAATCAATTCCTCGGTCGATTCATGAAAAACTAAATCAAAAGAGCCCTGATGCTGTTTGGTTTATTCTCCTCTGGAAGGTTAAGGTATTATCTAGACAAAGACCATAAAGCCACATATCGAGGGAACCTAAATGAGGATCAACTACTCACTGTGATCCGAAAAGGTTTTTGACCTTAATCTTATGCTAATCAAGAAAAATGCTCCTTTCATATAATTAGCGACAGTTAAATTCATTTGTTTGAATATCATTGATTTACCGTTTTCAGTATATCATGAAACAGATCATCAATACCCTAGCGACCTTTCTTTTTTTAATTTTTGCAAACCTGGCTCTGGCTCAGGGCAGTTACCAGTTCCTGATTTCAAACAGTCAGGGGAATTCCGTTCAACGTTATGCAGCCGATGGTACTTTCCTCGGAAACTTCGTCAAGCCTGCCTCAGGGGGGCTGCTCGGAACCCAGGATATGCTCTACCATCCGGATGGAACATTGCTGGTCACCGGGATCAATAACACGACCGTTAAGCAGTACAATGGATCAACCGGCGAGTATATTGGCGATTTTTCCTCCGGTGTGGTTATTGCCGGGCCAACCAAGTTGACCCTCGGGCCTGATAGCCTGATCTATGTGACCCAATGGAATTCCATTACCAATGATGTTGTCCGCCTAAATCTGGATGGAAGTTTCCATAGCAAATGGACTGCCGGTGGGCCTGTACAGGCTTTGGGCCAGGAATGGGACAGTGAAGGAAACCTCTACGTAGCGGCTTTTGGGACCGGCAGCAATGGTGTGGTCAGAAAGTTTGACTCTGCGGGCAACGATCTGGGTGATTTCATTACTTCAGCAGTTCTACAGGGCCCTACGGAAATCCAATTTCTCCAAAACGGCGACCTGCTGGTCCAGGATTGGCAGGCCGCAAACGTTCGCCGATACGATAGTGTCGGAAACTATATCGGGATCTTTGCCTCTGGCATAGGCCAAACCGAGGGCTTTGCCTTCATGGATGACGGATCCATACTGATGCCAGATTGGGCGAGTGATGCGATCCAACATGTGGATAGTGCCGGAAACAGCCTGGGTATTTTTGCCAGCGGTAACGGAATGAATGATCCCAACGGAATACTCCGGATTGCAGCCTTACCCGTTGGCCTGGAAGAAAGATCCCCTATTTCAAATCTCAGAATATTCCCAAGCCATGGACGTGGTCCAAGGAATATTGAATTCGAACTTGATCAGATGAAAGAAGTCAGGTTCAGGGTGATCGATGTATTTGGAAAATCGAAGACCGTCTTTCATGGGCATTATTCCTCCGGTATTCACCGTATTCATTTGAGTGATGATAGGTTTACACCAGGCTCATATTTGCTGGAAGCCTCCGGAAGCGGGATGAACAAGACCTTACGGTTTATGGTCACAGAATAATTCTATAAAACAGACATTACAGACCGACACCCGGAATGTTCCGGTGTCGGTTTTTTTATTCATGCAACCATTGGTATAACAAAGGCGTCTAATAAATAAATTTGCCGGCCGTTGAACATGGATAATCCCAGCAATTGAAAAAAGCCATTCTGCTAATTCTTGTAGCTCTCTGTTTTGGGCCGGACTTGCAGTCCCAATCCCTCATATATGGCGTGGTTATAGATGCAGAATCGGAAAAACCACTGTCTTTTGCCACTGTTGCATATAAGGGATATACCTATGGAACCATTGCGAATTCTTCGGGTGAATTTCAATTGCAGGTTCCAGATTGGCTAAAGGACAATGCTATTGTTGTTTCCTATATGGGCTATGAAAGCCGGGAATACATTGCCGGGTCAATTTCAGGAAAGCTCGTCGTAAAGCTCTCCAAAAAGGTCATCGACCTGGATGAGGTAGAGATCAAGCCCCTTTCTCCGACAGATTATTTGCGGCTTGCATTGAGAAAAATTCCAAAAAACTATTCTCCCATTCCCTATGAAACCCGGGCATACTATCGTGAAAAATTTACTGAGAACGGAGAATTTGTTTCCTTGAATGAGGGAGTATTTAAGTCATACTTCACTCCCCAGGGTGACACCTCCGAAAACCAGCATCAACTCCTGCTTTATCGGACCGCAGATGAATTGACAGATTTTAAATTCATGGATCGATGGATCACCAAAAGACAGGAAAACGCCAAAGAGAAGGGGGAAAAGAAAAAGGAGAAATATGAAGCCAAAAAGGAACGATACCAAAAAAAAGGAAAGGAGTTCACTGATACCCTGGACCTTTCGGATATTGATGAATGGGATTTTGATCTCACTGAAGAGATCAGAGAAGGGTTTGGGGGGCCGGAACAAATTCTGGACATGGATCTTACCCGACAAACCGATGATGCATTGGATTCCACGAGATTCAAAAAGTTCAGGTACTCATTTGGAAAGCCGGTCAGCTATATGGGGACGGATCTCCTCACGATCAACTATCGAGGCAAGAAACAAATGGACCAGACCCTCTACATGGGTAGAATATATCTGGACCCAAAAACCGATGCGATCGTAGGGTTGGATTACCGATGGGAGGTTGTGATTCCTCTAGCGGTGAAGCCTCTCCTCTTTGCATTCGGAATGGTGATCGAAAGTCCAAGGGCACTTGCGAAGATCCGCTATCAAAAGATCGGGGAGTACTATTTCCCACAGTATTTCTTTATTCAGTTCAAGATCCACATGAAGAAAAAATATATGTGGGCCAAAAACGAAGACAGTCATTTCTTCATGGAAATGGTCTTCAACATTTTCGACCTTAATACCGAGAGTCCGGGGCAAATACTAGAGAATAAAAGGTTCGACAAAGATCAAATGATGGCAGAACAGGTCCAAAACGACGAAAATCTTGAGTGGACTGAGGTCAATACTTTGAAGGTGGAGAAAATGAAATCCAAAAAGGTTTCCTGGTAAAGGTCTTGGCCGCTAACTTTTTATTCGAGAGTACGTTTCGGGCCTTGGGCTCCTTATTTTTATTACAATCATGAAAAAAGCATTACTGGTTCTTCTCTTCCTTCCAATCCTTTCACCCGGACAATCGGTTCTTGAGGCCCCCATCAACGAAGGTGAAAAGACCAAGATTATGATCTTGGCCACACCACACCTTTCTGCGTACAAAGAAGATTTTCAACCCGAATCCTTGGAAAAACTTCTTTCCCGTCTTGAGTCCTGGGGGCCCAATATCATTTGTGTGGAGTCTCTATCTCCCCTATCCATGCAAACAGCCATTTCCAATCCCGATCTGTATTCTGAGGTTGTGAATCAATTCGGTGCCAATCTGGCCTTAGTAGGTAATTATTTTCAGGAAGATCAGGATTGCGACTGGCAGCAGGCCGTGAATCGGTATGACTCCTTAGGAAGAAGGTTACAAATTGACCCGGACAATCAGGAGAACCGTATTGGTTTCACCAAGTATGCCTTTGCCTCCTATCGCTTTTATACGGGGCTTCTACAGTGGAAGAGCATGAGAACTGAAAGCAAGGAGAAAATGAACCTATCTGCTCAAATAGCCACCAATCTCGAGGAGCGGTTGAATTCAACAAACGAAGATGTTCAGATAGGGATCAAGCTTGCTGACAAACTTGGGCTTGAAGAGCTTCATCAAATCGATGACCATCTGGACAAGGACATATTCATGAAAATTGCACCAGCCCTTGTAACGGAGCTAAATTCAAATAAAGAGTATGAAAAGATCCTCCAATCCGGGTTTTACAAGGAATCCGAAACGGAGCTAAAAAAGGGGCTTGCCGACATGGACCTTATGCCCTATTATCTCGCCATCAACTCCGAAAAATATCAGAGCGCCGATCTTGAAGAACAATGGAAGCTTTTTTACAGAACCAATATGGAATCAAAATTGGATAGGGTCCGGGTTGGTTTATGGGAGGTCAGAAATCTCAACATCGCATCAAATATTCGAAGAGTAAGTGCTCTTTACCCTGGACAAAAAATACTGGTGATCATCGGGAGCAGCCACAAGATCTTTCTGGATGAGTATTTGAAAAATATGATGGAGGTAGAAATCATCAATATCAACGACCTCTAGGTTATTTAATATTGAGAGGCATAAAAAAAGCAGGGCTTTCGCCCTGCTTTTTTGTTTCCAAAGATCTAACGATCAACGAATAATGAGTTTTTTCGAGTACTCTCCTTGTGGAGTTTGGAAATTAACGATATAAACTCCCGATGAAAGACCGGACAGGTCGTAGTTCCTCTTGCCTTGTCCCATCCAATCATCCTTGATCATGGATTGTCCAAGTAGATTTTGAACATTAATTCCTGTCACCAGATCATTGTTGATCTCTATGGTCACGGTTCTTTCAGTTGGGTTTGGATACATGCTGATCGATTCATCAAAGAATGATCTATCCAATCCCACCACACCATAGAAGAAAGACACATCGAAATCTGACACTGCCATCAGTTCCGCAGAACCTGAGACGGCATTCACCTGCCAGATCGCTTCAACTGTATCACCTGGGTTTGCTCCGAGTGAACTGAGCAATGTCTCCAGATCACTCATGCTCAGAGTCAATTCGGAATCTGCACCGGAATTATCTGAAGGAGTTGAGAATATAGGACTGCTGAAGTCCCCTCCAGGATTATCCAACATAAAGGTGTAGGAAGCTGCTGGTCCGCCTGTTACCACGGCATCCTCCCAATCGATCACAACCTGATCGGTTGAAGCTCCCTCAACCAGCACAAGTGTCCCGGAGCTGGGTGATAGCAGATTGAAATCCGCAATACTGGTAAACACCGGTTCTCCAAAGTTGGCCCTGAGCAGGTATGTAACCTGGAATCCATAAGCCTCACTTGGTGCCCATGGATTACCTCCAAAGATCACCCAACCGGTATTCGGGGCATAGTTGAATGGTGACGTCGCCAATACCACATTATTTGGTGCTCTCTCGTTCACCCCAAGGAAATAGGTACCAGGGGTCAACTCCTGTGGTGTTGGAAAACTAAGTGTATACCATTGTGGTGTTGCGGTCGTAACTGTCATGGAGTCTGTAGTGACCATAATGGTATCCGGAACTCCATTGAAATTGTACAAGCTGATATCCAGAACATCACCAATCGTTGGGTTGATCAATGGTGTATTACTTCCAAGGTGGAAGGAAACCGATGTAATCGTGTCGGTCGACTGAACCTCAAAGATCTGTCCCAATGTACCAGTAAATCCGGGCCCTATTCCCAATGTTCCGGTAGGATTGTCATCATCCCTCGCATAAACCGAATCAGATATTTCCAATTGATAGCTTAAGGAATTATTGGAAGGATCGGCATCATTTTCGTTAGATGTCAGCTCCATCGTTACATTATAGTTTCCAACAGCCAATCCTGATGGATTATTTATGGAAAGCAAGGAAGAAGCGCCTGAAGCGAGTGTTGGAGTAGAAACACTATCGGTCCAGCTTCCTGCTGTTGCCTTTAGTTGTACTCCGGTCAGTCCGGATGCACCAACATTCGCAGCAAGACCGGCAAAATCAAGATTTTGCTGGCTCTCGGGGATGATGGTATAAAATGCTCCATTCACAGCAGTACCACCACCAACTAACTCGGCATCAAACGCAGGAATATTCACAATTCCTACGTCATCAACAGCCATATCACTGGTAAAGTCCGCACCGCAAATACCTGTAAATCGAATCCTGATCGAATCAGCGGCAATTGAGGAAATGTCAATCCTTCTTTCGATCCAGGGTGCAACATCAGAACCCTGGGCCGGACCGGAAAGGGTATCCAGGGGAATCCAGGTGCTGCCGTCAAATACGGAAGTGATCAGTTCTCCCATATCCGCACCAAACATGTGGTACCAGAAGGAAACCGCAGGATTGGTAAATGTATCGATCACTATAAACGGACTTTCCAGTGTCGCGATATCCCCCTGAGCTGCCGGTTGAGATGCCTCGGTATACATGTATATGCCCAATGCTGTTCCCAGAGTATGATCGACAGCAGGGCCGGTACCCGGAGAGCCGGTAGGCCCTGCATTGGCTATCCAGCTAAAATCCGTTGTTGGCGATGCAACCCATCCATTATTCAGATTTCCAGTGCTTCCGGAGGTTTCGGTTTCAAAATCAAAGAAGATGGGGCCTTGAGCTCCTCCTCCGCTTCCATCCGTCATTGCAAGTTGGAATGTTCCCTGGAGACCCTGATATCCATCTACCTGCACCCATACGGTATCGCCCGGGGTAACACCTGTGACCACCATGGTGGACAGAAGATTGGAAAGAGATACGTCCTCATTACAGGCGATTTGTGTCAATGTGCCATTGCAACCACCTGTAGAGGAATATGCTGTGAGCTGAGTGTCATCATTGGTGCCCGCTGGGCTGAAATCCGTCGTTACCGTTACGTCATTGGCTCCTGCAACATAGTAGTACCAAATTGAATTCTGGACTCCATCACTCAACCACCAGCAAGAACCTGCAGGCTCGCCCAATTCGGTGCCCGCATTCGTATTGTCAGCGTTGATCACCCCACTATTCAACACAAACTCAGCCGCGTTACAAATATCATCATTGGCTGGACCTTGAATCGGCTTCGGTGGTCCAAAATTGGCCCTGAGCAAGTATGTTACTTGGAATCCATAGGCCTCACTTGGTGCCCAAGGGTTAGCTCCAAAGATCACCCAACCGGTATTTGGTTGGAAATTGGCAGTCGTTGTACCCAAGGTAATATTGTTCGCAACCCCTTCATTCAACCCAAGAAAATAAGTTCCGGGAGATAAGATCTGAGGTGTTGGAAAACTAAGTGTATACCATGCTCCGGTCGAAGAGGCTATAATCTCCGAATTCGTTGTGGCCAATAGGGTTTGCGGAGTGGTCGTAAAGGAGTATACCCCAACGGAAACGGTATCACCAACTGTAGGAGCATTCAACCAAAAAGTAACCGAAGTCAAGGTGTCGGCATTCAGAACGTCAAAATTCTGACCTAGAATTCCTGCGTTTCCGGGTCCAATTCCCAGAGATCCGCTTAGGGTATTGTCATCCCTTGCATAAACCGAATCAGAGATCTCAAACCTCAGGGTATCAAAATTATTGTTTGGAAAGTCATCAACTTCATTGGCACTTAATTCATAATAAACTTCATAGTTACCAAGTGCATAAGGTCCTGCGGGACTTGAAGTAGATAAATTCGTAATTGTACCACAATTAAAGTTTGCCTGAGTCGCGCTATCAGACCAGGCACCCAAGGTGGTTTTTAATTTCAGGCCGGTAAAATCCTCAGAGCCCAAATTGCTAATATCACTTGTAAACCCGGTAACGTTTTGCTGAGATTCGGGAAAGATCGTGTAGGTTGTTGGCAACATGTCCGAAGCGGAAATAGCCGCATCCTGAACTGAGACAATGTTCACAATACCGACATCATCAACAGCCATATCTCCTGCCCATCCGCCTCCATGAAAGGCTGTAAACCTGATCTGTACGGAATCACTTGCACTCAGGGCGCAAAGTGGCACCTCTACATATGCCCAGGGATCCAGCTCATCGCTTTGCCATTCCCCAACAAGGTTTACCAAGGGCACCCAGCCTGAAAGGCCATCATTCGCATAAACAACCATGTTTCCGATCGAAGCACCATAGCGATGCGTCCAAAACCCTATCCCGGGATTCGAAAAGGTATCGATTTCGATGTAGGGACTTGTAAGCGAAGCAGTATCGCCCGTAGTTGCCGGTGAGGAAGCCTCAGTAAACATGTATATTCCAAGGCCGGTTGTATGATCGGCGCTAGGGCCGGTATCAGGAGAACCAGTCAATCCAGTCCATGCTACCCAGGTATAGGTTGAAGAATTTGCCCCTACCCATCCGTTGACGAATGGTCCTATCGATCCGGCGGTTTCGGTGTCGAAATTGTAAAATATCGGCCCAGCCGCAGCAGCGGGAGCCTGAATGATATTGCCCTGACTCATCTTAGGAATGACTCCAACAGCATCCTTGGCCATTAGGAGGGATGATTCTGAAAAAGATGAAATTGTGGCGGAACCACCTTTCGGCAAACCGACTTCTGCTTTAATTGCTTGATGATGTTTGGTTAACCGGTCCTGTCTGCTTAACCGATTCGGTTTGGTTACCTGATCCTGTTTGGTTACCTGATCCTCAGCCGCTTTTGATTCCGAAAAGCTTGACTGGGAGAACCCATTGGTTATTCCCAAAAGGAAAAGGCATACAAAAAGACCAATTCTGAAAGGAGATCTATTGCTTAAGTTTTTATTCATTGATAGGTGAGTTAAAAAATTCGAGGCTGAATTTAAGAAGAAGTTATAGTGTTTCATACCCGTTTTCCATCAAATCCATTCGACAGGCAAGGTTTTTGACATGTTTGGCTTCGAAGGGATCTGAGCCAGATTTATAACCAATACAACGTTAACGGTTTAAGTGCAAATAACAGCTCCTACAATATGGGGGAATTTTAATGGAATTCAGCAAAGAAAATACCTTGCATAACGATCCTGATATAGAATATTTAACTTGCCAATGAATTGAAAAGAATCCTCGCAACACTCGTTCTTTTTTTACCTTTCACAGCATTATGCCAAATGGAAAAATTCGAAAATTCTGTTTGGATGTTCGGGAAGCCCGAGCCTGAAAATGGTTGTGAGCTCATCAAGAATTGTGAGTGCTGCCTTAGCCAGATCCTCTTTCTGGAGGATGGGATCTGCATTGTAATGAATCCCTGTTTTGAAGGAGGTGAGACCTACACAAAAGGACGATACAGGTTGAATGGGACAGAGCTAAGTATCGAAACAGCAGACTGGACCTTATTAAAAAAAACCATCTGGGACCCCAGTATAGATCCTTCCGCAGATCCGATCATTGATATCAAGAAGAGATCAGTTGACAGAGAATCCACCTACTATGGATTGATGGATTGTAGTGGAAATCAAATCCTGATGGATATACGGGATTCAAACGGCAGCACCGGAATAAAGCAGGTCTTCCCTACTGCCTCCCAGTTTTTTCAATTGTTGAAAAGAGAGGGTGTTTGGGATCTCCTCATGAGCAATGCCGAGAGGGTGACTCAGGAAAAATAGTCCTAAGCTTTCAAGAATTTCTTGAGGTACTTCCCCACTATATCAAATTCGAGATTCACCATAGTTCCAGGTTTGAATTGTCCGAAATTGGTATGCTCATAGGTATAGGGGATGATCGCTACGCTGAAACCGTCCCGATAAGAATCGACCACCGTTAAACTTACCCCGTTCACACAGATAGAACCCTTTTGAACCGTTTCATTTGGATTCTCCGGATCATATGAAAATGCGAATTCCCAACTACCATCCAGGGCATTCACAGATTCAACCCTGGCAACTGTATCCACATGTCCCTGAACAATATGGCCATCAAACCTTCCATCCGCTTTCATGCTCCTTTCCAGATTGACCATGGTTCCCTCACGCCAAGATCTGAGTGATGTCTTGCCCAGTGTTTCCTCAACTGCCACCACCTCATATGTATTATCATTTATGGCCTCTATTGTCAGACAGACTCCATCATGTGCAAGGCTTTGATCGATCTTCAATTCACTTAAAAAAGGGCAGGTCAGTTCAAATCTGAGATTTGTTCCCTCCTCTTTTATTGAAATCACTTCAGCCAATCCTTCGATAATACCGGTGAACATTATTTCCCCCTCCCTTGAAGAATGATAAAAACCGTGAAAAACATAATCCTTAGATCGAGACCGATTGAAATGTTCTCAAGATAGAGCATATCATACTTCAACCTTTCAACCATTTCATCAATATTTTCCGCATATCCCAATTTCACCTGCCCTAAAGAAGTGATCCCGGGCCTGATCTTTTGTAGATGCCTGTAATAGGGAGCCCTCTGGACAATTTGCGCTATGTAGAACGATCTTTCAGGCCTGGGCCCTACGAGTGACATTTCTCCTTGCAAGACATTCAGGAATTGGGGCATTTCATCTATCCTCGTCCTCCTCATAAACTTTCCCCAGTTGGTAATCCTTGGATCATTCTTTGAAGAAAGCGCGGGTCCGTTTTTTTCCGCGTCTACGATCATAGAACGAAATTTAATGATCCTAAAGGGTCTGCCTTTATAACCTATTCTTTCCTGCAGGAAAAATACTGGACCGGGAGATGATACCTTGGTGATCAGCCCGAAAAGAACGAAAAAGGGAAGGCCTACCAAAATGATGAACAAGGAGATCAGAATATCCATAAATCTCTTGATCACTCTGATCCAAACCGGGATCAGCCTTTTTCTGACTTCGATCAGGGGAGCACCGAAAATGTGCTGAACCCGTACTGAACCAATCAGTATTTCGTAGAGATCGGGAGTGATTGAAATATTTACAGCATAACTATCCACACGGCTGATAATCTCTTCCAGGAAATGGTGGTCTTTGGCATCAAGTGATATAATGACATCGTCAATCCCATTCTTTTCAAGCATATCCTCCAGATTTCTGAGATTTCCCAGGCCTTTGATCTGTTCGGTCAGTTGACAGGGTTCATCTTCAATCTTCAAGTAGCCGACGATCCTCAAACCAAGATATCGATGTTCTCGTTCAAGGTCCGTGACCAATTCCCTGGCCTTTTCCCCACAGCCAATGATCAATGTGTTAAAACCCAAGGTACCCGAAGTGATGCGATACTTGATCCAGGCAAGCAGCGCGAGACGGAAAACCGAAGCAATCGAAAAGTGAATGACCAACAGCGAAGCTGCGGTCTTATAATACTGGGTGTATGTTTTTACACCTACATCATCCAAAAGAAGAGCGAAAAAGATGATCAGGGTTCCTATAAACGAAATTCCAGCCAGGTTCAGGATCTCACGAAACCTGGATCGACGTTCGACCCCTTGGTAAAGTCCTCCCATCCAATACAGAACAACCCAGAAACCCCCCACCAGCAGGGAGGATACGATCTGCTTTGTATGAACCGAACTTCCGGGCTCCCCAAGAATTTTCTGCCGTACTGAGAAAAAAAGTGCATAGGCCAGGAATGCTGCCAGATAGTCAACAAGGATAAACAGTGCACCGGGGAATATCCTATTCAATCTTAATTCGGTTGGACTATTCTCAGATTATCGAACGAAGCATATTTGTCTCCCTCGACTCCCTCGGTCTCCAATGATGTGATGAACATTTGGAACTCCGCTGACAGGTCTCCCTGGCCGGCGAACCCAATATCATCGGTTATAAAAATGTAGACCTTCCGGTAGTCCCCGGTGGTCGGCGGAAGTGTTATGATGGGCCAACCGGCAATTCCATTGATCCTGAAAGAAACAAGTATTTTGACATTGGAATTGAAGTCCATTTCGAAAAAAACCTGCGTCGGTGGAATTGGGAGAGACATTCTGGTTCGTTGGATCATGCCCAAAAGGTTATCATCGTCTTCATCAACCCTGAAGTATGCCGCTCCCTCACCTTGCGCGGGCCCGCCATTTAATGAGTCCGGATCAATGATCTGCATTGGTATCAAACATCCTGAACAGGCCTCATACCTCGTGAAACCTGAGTTGGGTTCAAAATCATCAAATGCCGCTCTTGGAAACTGAATTCCCCCCTGGCCTTCGTCCAGATAGCTAATGGTAGGATTGACTACCGTAACTTCTGTCTTTGTGAGTTCTACATTGGTGATATATTCCTTGTAGAAAATATAGGGGTCATGCCGGCCAAATGTGTAGTCCCTGTAGACACCACCAAAAATTCCGATTTCAACATTCCCTTCATAAAGCACCGGAAATACCAGGGGATCTTTGCTGGAATCCCGTTGAACCTCATAGGTTCCTACATAATCACCGTTTACCGTTACCCAGACGTCGAACACCGCAGCGGAATTGGGTTCACTTCTGAAGGAATCAATTTTGATCTCCGTAACCGAAATGTAAGACGGGACAGGGTCTGAAGGATTGATCACATCACAACCAAAAAACCCAAGTACAAATAGAAAAAAAACCCAAGGGTTTTTCATTTGGAAGGCATTATTTTGGTCGCAAAAATAGTCCAATAGTTAATAGTTCTCTCTCTCAAATGCTCTTCAAGGATGATTACAAGCACAAAGGATTACGAAAATCGCTTATTAATACCCTAAAGGCCAAGGGAATAACGAACGAAATCGTACTTTATGCCATGGAAAGTGTTCCGAGGCATTATTTTTTTGACGATGCCCTTCTTCATCATGCCTACGAGGACAAAGCCTTTCCCATTGGAAACGGGCAGACGATCTCCCAACCGTATACCGTCGCAAGGCAAAGTGAATTGCTGGATATTAGGGAGGGAATGAAGGTCCTAGAAATAGGAACGGGTTCAGGGTACCAGGCAGCCATACTTTCCCGAATGAAAGTCAGGCTATTCACGATCGAAACAGTGGAACCTCTTTATAAAAAAGCAAAGGCGGATCTCAGCAGATTGGGTTATAATGTGCGCTGCTATCATGGAGACGGGTCCTTAGGGTTAAAGCGATATGCTCCGTTTGATCGCATATTGCTTACCGCCGCAGCACCTAAAATTCCTGATACACTGTTTGATCAGCTTAAGGACGGGGGGATGTTGGTCGCTCCCGTCGGAGATAAAAAAACACAAACCATGATCAGGGTAAAAAAACATGGGGACGAAAGAATTACGGAGAAACACGGCCTTTTTGCATTTGTTCCGTTAACCGGAAAGGAAGGATGGAAAAACTGAACCCCAAGGCGCTTCCCTATATCTACCGTGAACCCCTTTATAAGCTGGAAGGCCAAAAACCTGAGCAAGGGAAAGGTCTGAATTTTCGCGGGAAAAATCTTAAGAATATTACAGTAATGATCGATGATGGGACCAGGGTGTATAATGGCGTTGAATTCACCTTGCTCAAAAATATTCTAAAGGCCATTGGACTAACAGAAAATGATGTTGCCATCATTGATCTCAGCCAAGAGGTTCCAGGCATTCAGCACATTAGGGAAGTTCTTGACCCTCGGATCATCATTGCTTTTGGTTCGGCATTCCCTCAGGCGAAAGGCCCAAAAAACCAGATATCCGAAAGGGAAGACACCAAGATCCTGATCACCGATAGTCTCAGTGATCTAAACCAAGATGAGCATCTTAAGAGATCGTTCTGGGCCGAATTGCAAAAGCTTAAGCCCGAAATCAGGTAGAAGCGAAGATCTCCTCAAGTTTGGCTTCCAGGCCCGGTCCTCTGAGGTTCGTAGCAATTATTCTGCCCTGCGGATCCAAGAGAAAATTAGCCGGAATAGAGTTGATGTTAAAATCTCTTACGACTACGGAATTCCATTGCTTAAGATCGGAAACCTGCGTCCATGTCAATCGATCTTTGGCGATTGCATCAATCCACGCTTCCTTCTTGGAATCAAGTGAGACACCGTAGATCTCAAAGCCACGGGGGTTGTATTTTTTGTAAGCTTCTACCAGATTCGGATTTTCCATTCTGCAAGGACGACACCAGGCAGCCCAGAAATCAACCAAGACATATTTACCTCTCAGGCTGCTGAGCTTCTGATTCTTTCCATCGGGATCGAGCAGATCAATTTCCGGGAACTCCGCTCCTATTCTGAGGTTCTTTTCGATCTCAGCCTTTCTCTTGTCGGCATCAATCGCGGCCATCATTTGTGCTTTGTTGTTATTGAAGTTGCTCAGCCATTCGATCTCATATGGCTTGAGATCCTGTTTCTCTGAAATTTTCTGAGCCGTCTCCACCAGATATTCAAAGCAGGTCCTATAGTCGAGGAGGTTCAATGCAAAAACCCCACTGAGGTAACCAGTGCCAATGGAATCGATAAAGCTCATGAGCTCTTCATGATGTCTGTTTACGCTTCTTTCCATGTGCATTTTCAACGAATCTGCTCGCTCATAATCGGCCTGAGCAAGAGCTATGGTATACAATTGCTTGTCGGTTTGAACCTCATCGAGCAAACTTTGATGTATTGTTTTTACATGATTTTGCAATTCCAATTCTTCGGTACCGGTAGCCGAAAAATATCCTCCTGGCCTGTTTCCATCAGCTTCTATGGCAATGACTCCCTCCGACAGGACCACAAACTCCTGCTGTTTTCCATAAAAGTCTATTTGAGCAAACCTCGGATCTTCGGCTTGACCGCTCAATACGAAGGTTGAATCCTGCCCAACCAAGGAAGAATCGAGGGTCATCAACGTTTCTCCTTCACGGACAATTAGCTTGACATATCCATCTCTTAAAAACCTGAGTTTTCCATTGATCCTGAACTCGCCCGTTTTAAGAGTAGCATCATTACAACCTGTAAACAATGTCATGAGCGCCAGTAGGCACACATATGTATTCAAAACTCTTTTCATTGATCTAATTCCTCGCTTAATATTTTTGATGCCTCCCTGGGATTTGCCTTTCCTTTGGTTTCTTTCATGATCTGCCCCATGAACAATCCCTGGAGTCCTTTTTTTCCGTTTTTATACTCTTCCACCTTGGCTGGCATGGCACCCAATACCTTCTTAACGATCTCTCGTAACTCTTCCGTATTGTCTTCCAGAATAAGATTTAGCCTTTGGGCAATTTCCTCCGCTGACAGACCCGGGTTTTGGATCATCTCCGGAAACACCCTTTGCTCCGCCATCGAATTACTCAACTTTCCTTCGGCGATAATATCGATCAAATGCCCCAGATCCTTTGGTGCGATCGGGAACTCGTCTATCGTCTTTGTTAGTTCATTGAGATAGGATTTCACCGGCCCCATAACCCAATTTGATGCCTGTTTATGATTTTTGGTTTGGCCACATAGCTCATCAAAATATTGGGCTACTCCCTTGTTCTCGGTCAATACCCGAGCATTGTAATCGGGTACCTTATAGTCTTGCGTGAATTTTTTCAATAGTTCCCGGGGTAAGGAAGGCATTCCTTCCCGAATCGAGTTTATCCACTCCTCGGATACCACCAAGGGAGGAAGATCCGGCTCCGGAAAATACCTGTAGTCATTGAGATCTTCCTTGCTCCGCATCGGGATTGTCCTTCCCGAAACAGGGTCAAAGTTCCTCGTCTCACTCTCTTCAATTGTGCCTCCGGACTCATAGATCCCTCTTTGTCTTTCGATCTCATATTCCAGTGCTCGTTGCACATTTTTGAAGGAGTTCATGTTTTTCACTTCCACCTTCTTATTGAAAGCAGTGGTTCCTTTTTCTCGCAATGAAACATTGGCGTCGCAACGCAGAGATCCTTCTTCCATGTTCCCATCGCAGATATCAAGGTATCTGACCATTTTCCGAACTTCCATCAGGTAGGCTGCCGCCTCCTCCGAACTCCGGATGCATGGCTCTGTAACGATCTCGATCAAGGGAACCCCGGCACGGTTGAAATCCACAAAACTTTCTTCTTCTCCCTCGATATGAAGAGATTTCCCGGCGTCCTCCTCCATATGTATCCTGGTGATGTCGACTTTCAAGAGCTCACCATCAGGCATATCTGCCTCTACAAAGCCGCCCCGGCAGATGGGCGTTTTATCCTGTGTGATCTGATAACCCTTGGGCAAATCCGGATAGAAATAATTTTTACGGTCATAGATATTCCTTCGGGTGATATCCGAGTGGCAGGCAATTCCCATTTTGACCGCGGACTCTACCACTGCCTTGTTAATGACCGGCAGGGTTCCGGGAAGCGCAAGTGTCAGCGGGGTCAAATGCACATTGGGAAGGGATCCATATTCCGTCGAATCCGTAGAGTAAGCTTTGGATTCAGTCAAAAGCTGTGCATGAACCTCTAAACCAATGATCACTTCAAATTCCATCTATTCTCCGTTAAGCAATTCAAGAATCATATTTTCACCCACTTCAATAGCTTTATCCAGTCCACCAATATCCTTGCCTCCTGCCGTAGCAAAAAAGGCCTGTCCTCCCCCGCCGCCCTTGATCTCTTTGGCTATCTCTTTGATCATTGCCCCTGCGTTGATCAGCTCCAACTTCGTAATGTCATCACCGGTCATAATTCCTATCATGGGCTTCCCATCGATATCCGCTGCGATCAATGAAACCAGATCCTTGTGCTGATTCTTAAGTCCGAAAAGAAGATCCTTTAAAGCCTGAGCACTTGGAAGAGCGATCTTCTCGGCCAAAAACCTTCCCTTATCCGCGCTTCGGATCTTGTTATCCAGGCCGGAAGAAACATTCCCCATTTTTTCACGCTCCAACTTCTCCAATTTATGGGACAGGGAATTCCTTTCCTTTAGAACATCAGAGACGGCCTTCTTCAGGTCTTTCGGGTATTTCAGAACTTCCTGAACCTCCTCAAGTACCGCCATCTTATGATTGACATATTCCAAGGCCCGTTTCCCCGTATATGCTTCGATCCTTCTTACTCCTGCCGCCACCGAACCTTCATGAACGATCTTAAATATTCCGATGGTTCCGGTTGATGCAACATGGGTTCCCCCACATAATTCAACCGAATAATCCGGGTCAAAGACAACAACCCGAACCTTATCTCCATATTTTTCACCAAAGAGGGCCATTGCCCCCATTTTTTTGGCTTCATCAATTGGAAAGTTCCTTTTTTCATCAAGAGGGATATCCATCTGAATATGCTGGTTGACCATATCCTCTATCTGATTCAATTGCTCGCGACTCACCTTTTCAAAATGCGAAAAGTCAAACCGGAGGATCTGATCATCCAGATACGATCCCTTCTGCTCAACATGATTCCCTAAAACTCTCCGCAGCGCGGCGTGCATCAGATGGGTGGCAGAGTGATTGGCCATGGTCAATCTACGGCGCTCACGGGAGACCTGGGTCACAAAATCACCTTCGACCTTTTCCGGTAACCATTCAAGAATATGGAGGATCTGGTCGTTCTCCTTTTGGGTATCCATAACCCTGTATTTTCGATCATCACTGTCGATGAGGTAGCCGATATCACCGACTTGCCCTCCACCCTCGGGATAGAACGGGGTTTTATCAAGCATTACCTGTACAAGTGATCGATCGGATTCCTGAATAGTCCTGTACTTCAGAATTTTGGACGTGGTGGAGAGATCATCGTAACCCACGAAGTCTGAGCTTCCCTCAGATACTTCAACCCAGTCACCGTATTGTTTCTTGGAATCCTCTCTAGACCTTGCCTTCTGTTTTCCCATCTCTTCGTTGAAGGCATCCATATCAACTGCGAAACCTTTTTCAGCACTGATCAAGGAAGTCAGGTCCACGGGAAACCCATAGGTATCATAAAGCTCAAAGGCCTTTTTTCCGGGAACCGTTTTTGATCCTTTTTCTTTTTCAAAAATCCCCCCCAGCATAGTAAGGCCTTTTGAAAGGGTTTTGAAAAAAGCTACCTCCTCTTCCTGAACAACCTTCCGGGTAAAACCCTTTTGAGCCACAAGCTCGGGGAACACTTCTCCAAGTTGATCGGCAAGAACTTGCACAAGCTCATAAAGGAATGGTTCTTTCAGCTCAAGGAATGAATGTCCATACCTTAGGGCCCTTCTTAAAATTCTTCGAATTACATACCCGGCCTTGGCATTACCCGGCAGTTGGCCTTCGGAGATCGCAAAACCGATCGCCCTGATATGATCCACAATAACCCTGAAAGCAATATCGGTTCCTTCATCCGATCCATATACCTTGCCGCTTAACTCTTCAACCCTATTGATCAAGGGTGCAAAAAGATCGGTATCGTAGTTGGATTTTTTTCCCTGGATTATCCTTGTAAGTCTTTCAAGGCCCATGCCGGTATCCACATGCTTTTCCTCAAGCGGCACGAGGCTTCCATTGGCAAGACGGTTGTATTGAATAAAAACGATATTCCAGATTTCGATCACCTCAGGATGATCCTTGTTTACAAGTTTGCTTCCGGGCAGTAATTTTTTCTCCTCAGCTGACCTTAAATCGATATGGATCTCTGAGCTGGGACCACATGGGCCTGTTTCCCCCATTTCCCAGAAGTTATCCTTTTTGGGTTCAAACAATACGCGATCAGGATCGGTGATCGATTTCCAGATCTCCCCCGCTTCTTCATCCGCCCCGAGCTTATCTGTTTTATCTCCTTCAAAAACCGTCACATAAAGATCTTCCGGATTGATCCCGAACCTTTTGGTCAGCAGTTCCCATCCCCATTCCAGGGCCTCCTTTTTGAAATAATCACCAAAAGACCAGTTACCAAGCATTTCGAACATAGTATGGTGATAGTTGTCATGGCCAACTTCCTCCAGGTCATTATGCTTGCCGCTGACCCGAAGGCATTTCTGAGTATCCGCAACCCTTGGCTTTTCCGGCTTGCCATGCCCCAGAAAATAGTCCTTGAACTGATTCATTCCGGCATTGGTGAACATCAATGTGGGATCATCCTTGATCACCATGGGCGCTGAAGGAACTATGGAATGTCCCTTTTCCTTAAAAAATTCCAGAAATTCTTTTCGGATGGTTTTTGAATCCATTAAAAACCCGCTGTTTTCACTTAAAAGAGGTTAAATCCGGGAACTGGTTATTAATTATGTAATTAATATATTTTTGTCTCCGTAAAAGGGGGCAAAATTAACTAAAAAAGAGGCCCATGGCACGAATAAAGTATTACTACGATACTGAAAGTTGCAAGTATGAGCGGATAAAGGTCTCCTCCGGGGATATCTTTATCAACGTACTGGGTCTTTTCTTCCTTGGAGTGATCGTAGCCATAGGTCTGTTGTTCGTTTACTTCAAATATTTTGACTCCCCAAAAGAGGCACTCCTGAAGAAGGAGAACGAAGAGCTACTCTTCAAATACCAGATCCTGAACTCGAGGTTGGAAAAGATCGACAATATGTTGACCGTGCTTGAGGAAAAGGATGACAACATCTATCGGGTCATATTCGAAGCTGAACCGATCTCACCCAGTATAAGGGAAGCTGGCGTTGGTGGGGTAGAAAAATATAAGGACATCCTTGATGAGGAATTGATCCAGGAAGAGCTGGTGATCTCAACTTTCAAAACCATCGACCTTCTTAAAAAGAAAATGTATATCCAGACCAAGTCTTATGATGAGATTATGGCTCTGGCCAATGATAAAGAAAAGCTTCTGAATGCCACACCGGCCATACAGCCGATTTCCAATAAGGAATTGACAAGGCTTAGCTCCGGTTATGGAATGCGGATTCATCCCGTATTCAAGAAAAGAATGATGCACTGGGGCTGTGATTATTCGGCTCAATCGGGAACTCCCGTATACGCGACAGCCGATGGCGTGGTAAAGGTGGCCAAAAGATCTTCAGGAGGGTTCGGAAACAGGATCGTCATCGACCATGGTTTCGGCTATGAGACCCTATATGGTCATCTTCAAAATTTTGACGTCCGAAGAGGACAAAAAGTGAAAAGGGGCGAACAGATCGGAACCGTGGGTTCTTCCGGACGATCAACGGCCCCTCACCTGCACTATGAGGTGCATTACAAAAAGAAGAGGATCAACCCGGTCCACTTCTTCTTCAGAGACCTTACCGCGGATGAATACGAAAAAGTGGTTAAAATAGCCTCTGAAGAGAATCAATCCTTCGATTAAGTTCCGCTTCATTTTTTCTGATTGTTATATTTGTTCTGGGGTGGATCAGTATGCCTTATAAAGAAAAACCAGTCGAAAGAAAGTACTACCCGATCGGGCTTGTAGCCAGAGATCTGGGAGTAGCTCCATCATTGATCAGATTTTGGGAAAAGCAGTTCCCTGAGATCAAACCAAAGAAGAATAAAAACGGAAAAAGACTTTATACCAACAAAGAGATCGAGAAAATCCATCTGATTTTTAATCTTGTTAAAGAGAAAGGATACACGCTTAATGGTGCCAGGGCACACCTAAGCAATCATGAGAATGAAGGTACGGACACCGACATGATCAAAGTGATTGACACTTTATCGGATCTAAAAAAATCTCTTCTCGATCTCAAGGACAAGCTTTAATGGATCAGGACCTTCCCTTTAAACTGGCATTGTCGGGAATTCAAGGGATAGGAGCAGCTACTTTTAAGCAGCTCATAGGTTATGAGGGCTCTGCCAGATCCATTTTTGAAAAAGAATCCCATAAACTTCATCGAATCCCGGGCATAGGCCCCAAGACTTCCCAACTCATCAAGTCCATCTCAAACCCTGGAAAGCAGGGAGAAAAAGTGATCAGAGACATCGAAAGCCTCGGTGCCAGAATTCTCTATTGCAAGGACGATACTTATCCGCAGCGTTTATTGGAATGCCCGGATGCTCCGGCATTCCTGTTTCTCAAAGGTGATCTTCAACTCAATCAAAAGAAGGTCATCAGCGTCGTGGGAACCAGAAAACCAAGCCCCTATGGTATCAGGATGGTCGAGGAGTTCATCTCCGGATGGAAAAGCCATCAGCCCTTGATCATCAGCGGACTCGCCTACGGAATTGATATCAAGGCCCATAGGGTCTCTTTGGCTAATGGTTTACCAACACTGGGCGTCATAGCTTCCGGACTTGATCATCTTTACCCAAGAGATCACTTTTCCGTTGCCAAGGCAATGATGGAAAACGGAGGGTTATTGACCGAGTATGCACCTGGAACCAGGCCGGAAGCGGCAAGATTTCCGGCAAGAAACAGGTTAATTGCCGGACTTTCCGATGCCACCGTGGTCGTTGAAGCCGCAGAGCGAGGTGGTGCATTGATCACCGCAGAAATGGCCCTTGGATATAACCGGGAAGTTTTTGCCATTCCAGGCAGGTTAAACGATTATTATTCTGCAGGCTGTAATAATCTGATCAGGTCTCAAAAGGCAATGCCATTGATTGAACCTGAGGATCTGTCAAAAAACCTGAATTGGGATAATGCCCTTCAAAATGGGAAAAAGGCAAAAAAGCCTGCAGAACTATTATCGCAAATAGCATTGAATGATCAAGAAAAGGCTATCATTGAACTCTTGTCAAAATCAGATTATTTGCAGGTGGAAGACCTGAGCTGGGAAACGGATATCCGGATCCCCCAACTTGCAACGTTATTGTTAGAACTTGAATTGAAAGGTCTGATCAGGAATTTTCCCGGGAACCGTTATTCTCTTACAATATGAAGGGTAGATTTCTGAATTTTTGGTTCATACTCCTGCTGTTCGCCTGCGGAAGGACAGAAAAGCCGGAATCCGTGAACGTGGCCATCAGTCCCACACTGGAATCCAAGCCCGAGCAGATCGTCATTTTCATTTTGCCCGGCAGGGGTCTAAAACCCATTTACAATATACTCGAAGGAGCAAAATCCAATAACCAGCTTTTGAAGTTGCGCACCTCGGGCATGCTGGAGACCAACACCTTCTTAGGAGAGAAACCAGATGATCAGGCTTATCTGACAAGCATCTTTATTGGGAAGACGACCTTCAGAGGATCCATGGGTTTGAATAAGGATTCTCTTCCTGAACCCAACTTGTTTCAGGCAGCACAGGAAGCCGGATTCTATACGGCATTTCTTACGCCCGGGCTTATTGCCGATACACTGACGGGTTCCATATTTGGCCACCATAAGGAATTCTCTAAAGAGGCCATTGCCTGGGACCTTGCTTCAGGCATCATGGACTATTTCTTCGGGTACGGAAGGATTCCTTTTGAGAGAAGAAAGGACAAGAAAAATGTATTCAAGGCTTTGAGTCAGAAAGATTACCAGATCGCCATGGATTCAAGCTCCATCTCCCAATTGAAAAGAGGCAAATCCGCCATCGTAACCCAATACTCATCCGGTGAGAACCAGAAGAAATTCTTCAAATATGTAATTGGTCAATTCATGAGGAGAAATTTTTCCAAGCAAAAGGTTTTCATGGTGGTCTACTTTCCTCCCTATTTGCAATACAAAGAGGGATTTGAAATGGAAGTTCTGGCTGAGTTTCTGGAAAGATCTGAACACAATGATAAAACCTTGACAATCTGCCTGTCCTATCCCCGGATCTTCGATGCAGATGGGAAAGAAAATCTCAGGTCCTCGATTGGAGGGGTATCATCATTGCTGACATATGGACCGAAAAAGGAGGAGATCATGGGATTGCATTCAAGTACGGATTTCGGAAATTATATCAGAAAAGTACTTCAGGATCAATAAAAAAACCTCCGGAAAACCGGAGGCATTTTTTTGATCATAGGTCATGCTTAAAGCACATTAAAAATTCTCCTGTCAGTAGACCATGTCAGTAAATTTCTTTGTTCGAAATAAGAACGAGATGAATAATCTCACCATTATTTCTTTTCTCGGATTTTATTTGGAAAGGTGCTTGGATGAAAATCAAATAGGCCTCAATCCCTTGTTCCAGGCGGTTCTCGACAGGTTTGGAATTATTTAAATCTGGGATTTTTTGAAACCTTTATAAAGATCAATATTCCCTTTAAACAAAAAATCACCCATTTAATGGGATAAATTACCGCTCATGTACAAATGAAAAGCCCCGCCAGAGGCGAGGCTTTCAAAACCAAAAATGAATTAATGTGCAAAACGAATTAATGTCTACAACATACTAAAAGGTATCCAGGTCTATAGGTCTGGCTATGTTAAAGAACTTCACCACCTTTTCACCCAGTTCACCGGCATCGACATGGACAATATATACTCCCGATGCCACTGGTAAACCATCCTGGTTCGTGAGATTCCAATCCACCGAGGTCAAACCTTCACCTGGGACATCCTCCGGATTATCAACCCTGAATTGCCTTACCAGAGCTCCGCTGATGGTGAAGATGGAAATGTTGCATTTACTTGGGATATCGGTGATTTTGACCCTTTTATCCACCTGGCTCGTTTCATATTGTGAATAGGCGTAGTATGGATTAGGCACGAGTCTGATCCTGTCAAGATCACTCTGTGCCCGGGCTTGATCTTCTGTCCTTGCTCCCATTCCCCTGGACGAGAAAGTATACATCGGGTTTTCACCATTTTCCGTTTCCACATAGTCCTTCATCACCCTGAGTTTCACCTTGATATCGGCACGGGATTCTTCTTCAATCTCAAGAAATGGATTAGCCCTGAAGTATCCCATCCAGCTGAATTGTTCAGCATACCATGGGCCATAGGTCGCAATCTGCACCGACGGGTCTGTGAACATGGCATCGACTTCGTCCTGGTAGGCAGCTCCTTCTCCGTTGGGTCCAAAATCATAGACTCTGTTTGTGAGGATGACGAAGTGTTTTAACGCATCCGAACTGGTATCAGGATTATACAGGAGATCATTACCAAGAATTTCATCCCTTTCACGGCTCTCGGCAATCCAGATATGAACCCGTTCTCCACGATCCAGATCTATGGCATATCCCGGAAACCAGCTCCATCCTGTAGCATCCGCTCCTGTGGCCGTCTTAGTTCCGTCAGGATTGCCATCTTTTCCCACCGAAAGCACAGTGCTTTTTTGCGAACGGCGGAAAAGAGCAGGGACAGGAGACCCCTCTGGTTCTTTGAACTGTAGTACCGCACAACGCGTCCATTGGCTTGGATCATTTGGTGTGAAGACCAGGTCAATGTTATTGATCCCTGAAAAGCTTGTGCCATAGGATCCCTGATCTTCAGGTGCTGTTCCAGCTCTTACAAATGGTGAGAAAGCGCTGGCGCTGGTATTTTCCTTACCAAACACATAGGGACCCGCGCCTCCAAAAAGAACATTCTGATACACCTTATTAGGATCGGCCGGGTTTATTCCAAGCTGATCTGCCTGCCACGCAATGTCCTCAAAGCTTACCGGGATGAGCCAGGGCTGAGTAGGAACCGAGTACTCGATTAGACCATCAAGAAGGCCATTATCCGGATTGGTCAGTTCCTCTCCAGGGCGGTATCCGGGGTTCGTCCCCGGTTCAAGTTTCAGGGAAATTCCCAATTCCGGGATCACTTCTTCGAAACCAGAACTCATGGCCCTTGCGCTTTTGCGATAAACTCCATCTGCCTGAAGGGTCCAAAAGTCATTGGCCTTAAACTCGATGGCCAAAGCAGAAAAACTCGAGTCACCATTATCCAGCCGGAAAGGAACCGGTTCCTGCCCGTACCCGTCAAATGTACCAGACCTTGAGAAGGTCACTTCCTTGGTAAACCTTCCGCCATCAGCACCATTCAGAAGTCGCACCTCAAGGACAATTGCGGTATCGGTTTCCAACTCCTGAACTTCTCGGATCACCACCGCTTTGCCATTGGTTTGCTTGACATAGCCGTTGATATTCACAGAGCCTACAGGTGGTTGAACAACCGCTCTGGTATAGTCCCCGATACTTACAATGGTATCACCAGGATGGAATTGAACCGCATTATCATTTGCATAGACCAATCTGCTGCTGAGTTCTACTTCATAGCGATCAATATCCCTAAGAACCCTCGGGTCTACGACCTTAACATCAAGAGGGCCGAATCCGGAACGATAAGTTGCCGGGCCGGAAAACCCATCGAGCAACTCATCCTCTCTTCCGGAAAGCAACTCCAGAAGTCCGGCACCATTTCCGATTCCATGTTCCGCTGTAATCTCAAACTGTTCTCCGTAATTGGAGTTTAACACCTCTCCAATTGGCTGATGAGGTATCGCGGTGGTGACCACAACGTTTCTTCTTCCCTGAATATATGGTGTTCCCTGTCGGTCTATAACTCTCGGACTATCGTTTCTATCATCCTCTACAGGGTTATAGCCATAGGCGATCACCATATAATAGTAGGTCCTGTGGTTCACCATAGCGGCATCGCCCTCTGCAAAAGCATCTTGCTTTAGACTCACGGACCGGAAGATACCATTGTCGATTCCCTCAACTTCAACTACCGGAACAAATACCTCAGGACCAAGCTCTATGTCATTGACATAGTTGACAATTCTTGTGACGCCGTCTACGAGGTCACATTGAGCCACCAACCTTGCCTTATCGGGGTTATCCAGATCAGCAGCAGAAGCGCTTCCATCAGCAAGTTGATAAAACAGATAGCCCTGAAAGGTGTACCAGCTATTGGATTTGGGTTCATATTCCCGATAGGTTTCAGTATTGAAATCCTCTCTTTTACCCTGGTTTTCAAGGGTAAATTCACTGGGCTCGACAGAAAGAATGATCTCCCTATTCATCTCAGTAACGCTAACATGTGGAGCATCGGGTCCGCTTTTCAACTGAAAATCCCTTTCAAACAACTCCTGGCAGATATCATCCGCAATGAGCAGCTTTCCACAACTGCCCCTAGCCCCTCCGGAGCCGGTTCTTGCCCAGGGAATTCCGATGGTTAATTCATTTACAGCCCCGGGTCTAAGTGTAAATGGCCCGGCCGATTGCAACATTCTTCGGTCACCCGGAACATTTCCGGCAACAACTTCATCCCATTCGACATTGTCACTTCCGACATATGGCGCATCGGAGTTTCCACCTAAACCCCAGCCGATCTCCAGATCAGAAGTCCCGGGAAACATAAAATCGCAGGGCTGGAATGTTTGGTCCGTCCCATCTTTAAGATCATAGGTACAAAGCGAATTATCAGCCCAGATATTCCGCATGTAATTAAAAAAATGTGTAGCCGAACCCGGATTTCCATTGACAGGATCATTAGTGATATTGTTGTAGTAGAGGAAATTGCTCATGATGATCAATTCATCGGGCTCATCGATGGTTCCATCCTTATCATTGTCCAGGCCATCCCCCTCGTAGGTTGTGAGATCGGGCCTCCAGGTCTGGTCGCTTTCATCAACGACTCCATCACCATCATTGTCCAGCCCATCCCCAATGGTATCAAGGTCGGCCCAAGGGCCTTCAAAATAATCCACACCTATACAAGGTGGATTCTCTCCATAACCGTTAATACCCTCGTCAAAATCATCTCCGTTATAACAGATCCCTAAGCCTCTTTCCACATCTACCTGAACATAATCGTCATCAGCAAATCCAAGGTCCGGGTCGGCCCATTGAGCCATCCTGGTTTCGGACATGGGTTTCACCCCCCTGTTCAAAAGACGATTCCAGTAGAAGGTCATATCGTTCAATACATCTGAAGTAGCAAAACCAAAGGCCATGGCCTGAACCTCCATACCAATGGCCTCTGCGCCAACGCCTCCTGTAATACTCCCAAATTCCTTGACATTTCCTGCATCATTCATCACATACCAAATGGCCTCATCACCATAGATGAAAGGGATATCTCCTTCTACCGGATCATAGATCCCATCCGGCTCCTCATCGAAGCGCTCCTCGAATGGGGCCAGGTCACGGTTCATGTCAACGATTTGCATACCAGGTACATCGTTGATATAGATATTGCCTCTTGCGGGCCAATACAGAATTGCCTCCGGAACATCAGACTCTGAGTTGACCCTGTCGCTTTCCAGATCAGCGATAAACTCCTCAATGGTCTCCCGGTCAAGCTTGAAATGCCTATCCCATGCAGCACATTGGTCTGCTGAGATCACCGGATTACTCTCATAAAGGGGCCCGGTCCACATGGAATAATGGCTTTGTCTATAAGTGTTCGCCAAAACCAGAAGATTCCCGGTGATCTCATCCCTGCCTCCGATCCAGATCGATCCGGCAAACATGGAATGCTTTTTGGGAACATTCGGATCATCATTCTTCGGGATTTCGTAGTTCGCATTTCCCGCTCCCAAGACCGTCCACCAGGCATCACCTCCGGCCATAATGATGGTTCTTACATTGTTGATCTCCAGTATCTCGGATGATTGGGATCTTTCACAATCCACGGCTGAAGAATTGATCGAAGTGCCAGTTGAAAAAATGCCCGTACTCTCCTTGGCAAATAGGAGAGAATTACTTAGCGGCAAGAGCAAGGTCAAAAGGAAACAAAGGGATCTCATGTCAGTCAAATTTTAAGGCTCATTTTAATTACACATTACAAAGAAGCCTTCCCGATCATGATCCAACCATAATTTGAAATCATAGATTTTTAATGGAAGAAGTAGGGCAGAGAATAGAAAAAACACTTCTCAATTCTTGTTTAGGGCATTTCTTCCAATTTTTCTAATTATTTGTTTTTGCGGTTTTTGAGATCATACCCCGAAAAGGGCTAAGAGATCGAGGTAAAATTCACCCAAAAAGGGGGAAGAAATGAAGGGCTCAAAAAAGGAAAACCCCGCCATGGGCGGGGCCTTCTTTGGAAAAACTGAAAACGGGTGACTTACGTCACTAGGAATCTTTAATGCTAGAACGTATCCAGATCAATTGGTCTGGCAATATTGAAGAACTTCACGACCTTCTCTCCTAGCTGATCTGCATCCACATGGATGATATATATCCCCGAGGCAACCGGCAAGCCTTCCTGATTGGTCAGGTTCCAGTCCTGGGACGTCAGCCCCTCTCCGGCCACATCTTCTCCTACATCTCTGGTAAACTGCCGGATCAAAGAACCATTCAAACTGAATATCGACACCACACACTTGCTCGGCAAATTCGTGATCTTAACGCGCTTGTCCACCTGGCTGGTCTCATACTGTGAGTAGGCATAGTATGGATTCGGTACAACCCGGATCTTATCCAGATCGCTCTGTGCCTGAGCTCCATCCTCAGTCCTGGCTCCCATGCCCCTGGAGGAAAACGTATATACCGGATTCTCACCATTGACTACATCAACATAATCCTTCATCACCCTGAGCCTGACTCGAATGTCTGCCCTGCTCTCATCAGGAATATCCAGGAACGGATTGGTGCGGAAGTAACCCATCCAGCCAAAATGCTCGGCATACCAGGGACCATAGGTCTGGATCTGTACGCTCGGATCTGCAAACATCGCATCAGCCTCATCCTGATAGGCTCCTCCCTCTCCATTGGGACCAAAGTCATATACCCTGTTGGTCACGATCACAAAATGCTTCAAGGCATCAGTGCTCGTATCAGGATTGTACAACAGATCATTACCCAGGATCGGATCCCTGTCCTCACTCTCAGCTATCCAGATATGTACACGCTCGCCACGATCAATGTCTATGGCATAACCCGGAAACCAACTCCAGCCTGTCGCATCTGCTCCCGTAGACGTCTTGGTACCATCAGGGTTGCCATCCTTATCCACCGAAAGAACCGTACTCTTCTGGGACTTGTAAAAGATCGGGGGAGCAGGAGATGTCGGCGGCTCTGTGAACTGGATCACTCCGCAACGTGTCCACTTGCTCGGATCATTGGGCGTAAAGACCAGGTCTATGTTGTTCAAAGCCGAAAAACTCTCATTGTATACACCCTGACCGTCAGGTGGTGTCCCAGCCTTCACAAACGGTGAAAATGCTGCCGATGAGGTGTTCTCCTTACCAAATACATACGGTCCCGCTCCGCCAAAGATCACGCTCTGGTAAACCTTGTTCGGATCTCCCGGGTTCGTTCCCAACTGATCGGCCTGCCAGGGAACATCCTCTACACTGATCGGAATCAACCATGGCTGTGTCGGTACCGAATATTCTATCAAACCATCCAGAAAACTGTTGTCAGCGTTGACCAGCGGGTCAGCCGGACGATATCCCGGATTCGGACCAGGGGCCAGACGCAACGAGATACCCAACTCCGGAATCGCTTCCTCAATACCGGCACTCATCGCACGCTCACTCTTCCGGTAGATCCCGTCTGCCTGAAGTGTCCAAAAATCATTGGGCTTAAAATCAATGGCCAGTGCTGAAGATGACGAATCACCCGAGGCCAGCTTGAACAACACCGGCTCCTGACCATATCCAACCCAAGTACCCGACCTGGCATACGTCACCTCCTTGGTAAACCTGCCACCATCAGCACCGTTCAGCAACTTCACCTCCAGCATCTGAGATGTATCGGTCTCCAACTCAAAAACCTCACGGATCACAACGGCCCGACCATTGGTCTGCTTGACATAGTTGTTCACCGAGGCATTCGTCTGAGGGGGAAGCTGGCTCTGATCAGCAGAATTGAAATTGCCCAAACTCTCAATGGTATCTCCTGGCAAAAACTGGATCGCATTGTCACGAGCATAAACAAGCCTGCTGCTCAACTCAACCTCATAACGATCTATATCCCGAAGAACCCGGGGATCAAATACCTTCACGTCCAATGGACCATTACCAGCCCTGTAGGTTACCGGTGAACTCTGACCGGCAAGCAACTCTTCCTCGCGACCCGTAACCAGCTCCAAAATACCGCCACCGTTACCGGTCCCCTGCTCTACAGTGATCTCAAACTGCTCGCCATAGTTGGCGTTCAACACCTCGCCGATCGGCTGGTGAGGAATCGCCGTGGTCACCACAACATTCCGGCGACCCTGGATGTACGGAGTACCCTTCCTGTCAATCACACGGGGTGAATCGTTCAAGGCATCTTCAACAGGATTGTATCCATAGGCCAGTACCATATAGTAATATGTCCTGTGGTTTACCAATGCCGCGTCTCCCTCGGCAAAGGCATCGTTCTTCAAACTCACCGTCCTGAAGATCCCATTGTCAGTACCATCCACCTCGATCACCGGAACAAATACATCCGGACCTAACTCAATATCATTGACATAGTTGATGATCCTGGTGACATCATCAACAATATCACACTGGGCCACCAGCCTGGCCTTATCAGGGTTGTCAAGGTCAGCAGCCGAGGCACTCGCATCAGCCAACTGGTAAAACAAATAACCCTGGAAGGTATACCAACTGGCACTCTTGGGCTCATATTCCCTGTACGTCTCCGTGTTGTACTCCTCCCTGACGCCCTGGTTCTCAATGAAAAACTCGCTGGGATCTACGGCGATCACGATCTCCCGATTCAGCTCGGTGATCCGAACATTCGGCGCATCAGGACCGCTCTTCAACTGAAAGTTCCGCTCAAAGAGCTCCTGGCAGATATCATCGGCGATCAGCAACTTGCCAAAACTGCCTCGCGGACCTCCCGACCCTGTCCGGGCCCAGGGTACACCGATGGTCAGCTCATTGACCGCTCCGGGACGAAGGCTGAATGGACCGGCTGACTGAAGCATCCTACGGTCGGCAGGTACATTACCGGCAATCGTCTCATCCCAATCAACATTGGCCGAACCGATAAACGGAGCATCACAGTTGCCGCCAAGGCCCCAGCCATACTCACGATCCGAGGTGCCGGGAAACATGAAATTACAAGCTGGAAACGTCTGATCCGTGCCATCACGGGTATCATAGGTACACAGTGAATTGTCCCTCCATATGTTCCGCATATAGTTGAAAAAGTCCGTAGCACTACCAGGATTACCGTTGGTCGGGTCACTGTCGTTGTTGTAGTACAAAAAGTTGCTCATGATGATCAGCTCATCAGGCTCATCGATCGTGCAGTCCTTGTCATTGTCAACACCATCGCCCTCATAGGTTTGAAGGCCGGGCCTGAACAAACCATCGTTCTCATCAACAAGACCGTCACCATCATTGTCAAGACCATCGCCGACCGTATCCAGGTCAGCCCAGGGACCCTCGAAGTAATCAACACCTACCGATGGAGGGTTCTCTCCATAGCCATTGACTCCTTCATCAAAATCATCTCCGTTGTAACAAATACCCAGACCACGGGGCACATCAACCTCTACATAATCATCTCCTGAAAAACCCAGATCAGGATCAACCCACTGGGCCATCTGCGTCTCACCCATCGGCTTGACACCACGGTTCAATAGCCTGTTCCAGTAAAAGGTCATGTCGTTCAATACATCAGAGGTGGCAAAACCAAAGGCCATCGCCTGGATCTCCATACCGATCGCCTCGGCGCCAACACCACCAACAACTCCCCCAAACTCCTTGACATTACCAGCATCATTCATCACAAACCAGATCGCCTCATCACCAAAGATGAAGGGAATATCGCCTTCAACAGGATCATAGATCCCATCGGGATCCTCATCAAAACGCTCCTCAAACGGTGCCAGATCACGGTTCATGTCCACATTCTCCATACCACTCACATCATTGATGTAGATGTTGCCACGGGCAGGCCAGTACAGGATCTCCTCAGGTACATCTGACTCCGAGTTCACACGGTTGCTCTCCAGATCACTGATAAATGCTTCCAGCGTCTCACGGTCAAGCTTGAAGTGGCGGTCCCAGGCCACACATTGCTCGGCCGAGATCACCGGATTATCCTCGTACAAAGGACCTGTCCACATCGAGTAATGACTCTGACGATAGGTGTTGGCTAAAACAAGCAGGTTGCCCGTGATCTCATCACGACCTCCGATCCAGATCGAACCGGCAAAAAGAGAGTGCTTCTTAGGTACGTTCGGATCATCGTTCTTGGGTACCTCATAAAATGCGTTTCCTGCACCCAGTACCGTCCACCACATGTCGCCACCGGCCAATACAATCGTCCGCACATTGTTGATCTCCAGTACCTCCGAAGACTGTGAACGCTCGCAATCTACCTGGGCCGCAGAAGATGCCGCGCTAGGTGGAGAAGGGATGAAATCTACATCATCTTTAGCTAAAGAAGTGTTAGTACTTAAGAAGAAGGTCAGAAAGACGAAAAACCAGCTTTTCCTCATTATCGGGAGACATTAATTCATTTTAACTCTACGAAGAAGGCCATTCGCCTGACAGAATTCCATAATTTGTTTTTCAGGTATTTTCAGTTTTTCTCAAAAACACCGGCCGGTATTTTTCAAAAAACAGCCCTAGGATAGCATTAGGGCATATCTAACACACATTGGCATCAAAGATTTTTTCAGTTTTTGTTCGGAGCCCGGAATTTGTCCGGTTGGACAAAAAATAAAAAATCACCCATTTTGCGTGAATGCAACCCTTAAAAGAACTACATCAGCTTTTCCAGACTATTCCCACAAAAGAAAGGGACAGGTTTCAGAAGTACCTGGAGATGGAAGCGGGAAAATCCCTGGACATCCTGATCGCGCTTACGGGAATGCTCGAAAAATACGACAATGAAGAGACCCTGGTAGAGTCGGGAAAGATCAACGAGATCATACCCACTCCACAGATCTACAGAAGGGTAAATGAACTTAAGTCTCTGTTGGAGAATTTCATATCCTTATTCATTGCAGATGAAGAGATCTATACCTCCCTGAACCGCAAAGCTGTATTTCTTAGATTCCTGAGAAAGAACAACCTTTTCAATCAATTCAGTGCATTGCAAAAGGAACTTGAAAAGGAGATCAATGAACATCACCTTGACGAATCTTTCCGGTCTTTGTTCACCAATTACCTGAACGAAGTCAGGATCAATTTTTTCCGGAAATACTACGAAGACAGGAATTACAAGTTCAAGTCAATGGCTTCCAATTATGCCGAGCTTGAACAAATACGGGGCTGGATCGAAAACAGTCATCTGCTGAATAAGATCTTCTACGATTTCAGCCTTAGGGCTGCACATAAGATCGAAATTGAGACCCTTCAGAAGCAGTCTATTCTTGAGTTCAAACCGCAGTTTTTCAGCTTTAAGGAATACCTGCAGCTCTTGGACAATGAGGAAATACCGGTTATGTACAAAACATTGATCATGGATATCCTTGAGGGTGCTGACGATGGAGAGATCAGGCCTGAAGAATACCTTAAGGCTGCAGAGGGAATCTTCTATTCAAAATATGACGAGGAAAGTCTTGCCGTCAAAAACAATCTCCTGGTCTGCCTCGTCACTTCAGGGAAAATTCCATCCTCCAAAAAAACTTCCTATTTCGAGGAGTTGGTAGACCTCAAATCAAATCTCAGTCCGGGGGTGCTTTTCCTGTATATCGTGGAATCACTCGAAGATGATGTCAAGAAAGCCAGAAAGGAATTCAAAAGATTGAAAGCAAGGGCGAGCGAAGATCCTGAGAATGATCTATTGGCCATTGAGGGGATTCTCTTGAAAAGGGAGAAAAAGTATGAACAGGCAATCCAATCATTAAACCAGGTGATGATCTATCAACAGGACAATATGTACTTCGACGTAAACCTGGCTTTGCTCGAATCCTATCTGGAATTAGGCGATCTGGAGGTCGCTGATGCGAAGCTGAATAACCTTAAGGTATATTACCATAAGTACAAGGACCATCTTCCGGGAGAGAAAGAAACCATTTACAAAGCGGAGATCTCCAGATGCGCAAAGCTGCTTGAAACCAAGTCAAAGGTTTAGGGTATAATTATCTAAAGTTTAAATCTCCTGCTGATATTGAAACCGAAAATCAGGTTTTCCCAGGCTATTGGAGATATCTCCGGATCGCTCCAAATCAGGGTTTGATCCATAACCGATGCATTTGAGAAGAGCAGAGCAAAATTATGTTTTGCCGTTTCAAAATTCATCCCGAAAGAAAGTATGTGATTGTATTCAAGGTAATCACTGAACTCGACATGATACTCAACCTGAAATGAAGTAATGCCCCAGCTATTGATGCGGAGAATTGAATTTAGGGCCAGAGCATGGTTGCTGGTATATTGATCTTCTACAAGGTTTCTATGCACAAATTGAGGGGAGAATTGCAGGCTTAGGATATTCTTGATTTTGGTCGCGATCATTAGCTGGATCATGTAACTCAGTCGATCGCTCGGTTCAATGACCTCATTGATCTGCTCCCCGTAATCATGTCCATCGAAAGACCCATAAGTCATGGCAGCAATGCTTAGGGGTAATTTTCCCTTTATCTGCCTTATGATGAGGTACTTGAGATATAGGTCATGGATCCTATGATATCGGATTCGGCTAATACCAAGTGTCAACCGATCATTGATACCATAGTCCAGAGCAAGCTGGGTATTGGCGTAATCATCCATGCCAAAGAAAGTGGCGTAACCTCCACTGATCTTTCCAAAGCGGTGACCGATGTGAAAATTGAGGTGATGCTTGGGCAGCATATAGACAGTATGGTTAAAATATGATCTTACATCTCTAAAAGTATACTTCACAGGCTTGGGAGCATCCTGCAGTCGGGCTTCCTGAGCAAGGACATTTATGAAGGAGGTCAGAAAAAAAAGTAAGGCAATTGGTTTTTTCATCGTTAGTCGCATTTGGCGGCCTGGGCATACCACTCTTGAATTTTTTTGATCTGATCATCCGGAAGCAGCCCACCCGGAGGCATGGGATTAAAAACATCCTGGATTCTATCCAGAACAGTGGCAGCGTTGTTCCTGAGGCCTTGGCAGGAGCTCAGGTCAGGTGGACTCAATCCCGAATGGCAGCTAAGACAGTTATCCTGTATGATCAAACTGATCTCATTTTGGTAGCTTATCGGTACCGTGTCAAATTCGGCTTTTACAAAGGCATTGCCAGCAGGCATGATCAAATCCGCATTGGCAAGAGTCGCATCCAAAAACAATGAGGTATCCCCCACCCATGATCTGAAAGTCCTGAATTGCAGATCATAGGCAGATACCTCCACAAGAGTACCTTCGGCATATATCCCTGATCCGGTTCCATTTTCTACCGTTAATACATGCAAAGAATCGGGTATTGGTTTGACCAGAATAAATACAGAATCGGAGATCGAGGTTTTGGAAAAATCCGGATGAGCAAGCACTAACTCAACATGATGATCACCGGAGTCCAAGTCTAAAAAAAACTCGGTGGAATGGTATGAAATCACCTTGTTCTCCCCATTCACCAATACCTGTATATGTCGACCTCCATTTTCGATCTGCCAATTCCTTGTTTCATATTTGAACAAAACGGGGCTAAAAACGGACTCGTCCTGACCCGGCGACAAAATGACGATGGAGGGAACACCGCTTTGGAGACTATCCTGAATCGATCTTGATTGCAGAAGATCATCAAGGTTCCTTGAGCAATTCAAAGAACAAAGGGCAAAAAAGGTCAGGATACTAATTCTCAAGTGCGCCATTTTCTATCCACTTAATGATCATCTCCTTCTCCGAAGGCTTCAGCATTCGGATATCCGGAACACCGATTGGAGGCATTGGATTGGCAACATCATTCAATCTTTCCACAATATCCTCCCTGTTTCTAAAGATCTTCTGATAGGTCCTAAGATCCGGTGGCTGTATTCCATCGTGGCATTCCTCAATGGAACAAGTACTTTGAAACAGGGGAAGAATGCAAGCGCTAAAACTCGGTTCGCTGTTCAGGGTCAATTCCGAAAGATCCGGCTCCGATTTTTGTCCATATGACCAGCAGAAAAAAAGAATGGTCCAGAAAGTGATCAGGGTCGTCATCTCTAATTATCCAGAGCACCCTGGTTAACCCATTTAACGATCAGGTCTATCTCAGCCTGAGACAGAGTGTCAGGTGCAAGAGGCATAGACCTATCCAAAACCATGGTCTTGATCTCCGTGGCTTTTGATTGAACAACCGAAAAATCGCTCAGATCGGAATTGTTGCTGTTGTGGTCATGACAATCTTTGAGGGCACAACTGGTGCTTATGATGGGCTCCACCTGTGAGGAGTAATAAATTGTGTCAACGATTTTGTACTGGCTTTCTATGGTCACATCATGATCAGGCATAAAGAGACTGGTGTTGCCTGAAAAAGGATCCAGCAAATGTGTGCTGTCGCCACCCCAGTTGCTAAACTCCAGACCCGGTTTGGGCTTGCTTTCAACAAACACCTGCTCTCCAAGCAAATAAAAGCCGCTTCCAGTTCCTCCCCTGACCTTCAAATAATACCTGTTCTCCTTGATCCGGAAGGAGATGGTGGATCTTGCTATAAGCCTGGCCTGAACCACATCCCACAATCCCAAACTCCATGATGCCGATGCTTCCGGATGGGATTCGATTACCATGGTATCCAAATCCAGCACTTGGATCTTTACAAGGGTATCGTTGCGATACAATCTGATCTCCTTTTCTCCTTGCATGTTTTCCCAATTCCATTTACGGTATTCAACCGTAAACGGAGTCTGCACCGTATCTCCTTCCATTGGAAAAACCCACTGGATCTCGGGTCGTCCGCTCAAACTTAGGGGCAAGCTTGATCTGCACCCCTGGGCACCTTTCATATACAGGATATAATTCCCCTTAGTCAGTCCTGAAAACCTGTTTGCGGTTTGGTACAGGGTATCGTTCAGACTGAATTCCACATTCGGCCTGGGCCTAAGAATGATCACCCCATTGCTTTGGTCTTTTTGTGGAAGCAGCAATGTGTCGATCTGAGGAAGGCCGAAAGCTGTACAATCGGGGTTCTGGTCGGGATCAATTGGTGGATCATCTTTATAGCAGCCAATGGTCAAGCACAGGCTGACAAGAGCAAGGTAAAGGAGACTTTTGTAATGGACCATCGAGCTGTTTTTCTATAAAATTCCTGCTGGGAAATTCAGGCTCGAATGATAGAAGTCAGAAAAAAAAATGGCACAGGCCGCTCTAGGATATTCCGAATATAAATGCCTTAATATCAGGTAATTATAATAGGATCAAACGAGGAGGCTCGGAAATTATAACAATAACTTAATACTGTATAAAGACAAGGGAAATCTTAGTCCGGAAATATTTCTGAAGCGATCTTCTCAGCTTCTGCGAATTCCTTTTCTGAAAAATGATCCAGCTCAATTCCATTCTTTTTCAGGACAGCCAAAACCTTTATGGTGTCAAGGTTTCCAACCAGTTCATCCTTGGCCATTGGGCAACCCCCAAACCCTTTGATCGCGGAATCTATCCTCATACATCCCGCATCAAGGACAGCTTGAATTTTATCAAACGAAGTATCGGGCGTTGAATGAAGATGTGCGCCAAATTCAACATTGGGAAAGGCCGGAATCAGAGGGTCAAAAGCCGCCAGTATCCTTTCCGGGTCAGATACTCCGATGGTATCTGCGAGGGAAATGGTCTTTACATCCAGCCTGGCAAGCTTCTCAACGAATTCCAAAATGTATTTTTCGTTGTACGGGTCCCCGTATGGATTTCCAAATCCCATAGACAGATAGACCACCTGCTCTCGAGCTGAACCATCGATCATATCCTGAATATTGCGGATGATCTCAAAGGCCTGTTCAATGGTCTTATTGGTGTTTCTTTTTTGGAATGTTTCAGAAAGGCTTAGTGGAAAGCCCAGGAGATCTACCAGGGGTTGCTTTACCGCGTCCTCAGCACCCCTTTCATTGGCTACAATTGCCAGAAGTTTGTTCGACCCCTTATCATCTGAAGAGATCTCGGATAGTACCTCGGCCGTATCCTTTAACTGAGGGATCGCCTTGGGCGAAACGAAACTACCAAAATCAATGGTGTCAAAACCTACTTTAAGCAATTGCTTGAGGTAAAGGATCTTCCTTTCAGTAGGAATCCATTTTTCCATTCCCTGCATTGCATCTCTGGGACACTCAATGATCTTCAGTTGGCTCATCAATAGATCTGTTCAACGATTTTTTTTACCGGCCCCGACCGGCTCATGGTATAAAAATGAATGCAAGGGACTTTTCGTTCCATGAGCTCTTTGGATTGTTGAACCGCCCATTCTATTCCTACCTGCCGCGCATCATCATTGGTCTTACAATCCGATAAAGAATCTACAAGATCATCAGGGAGGTTGACATGAAAGGTTCTGGGAAGAGCCGTGGTCTGTTTAAGGGAGGTAATGGGCTTCAACCCGGGAATAATGGGCACATTGATCCCGGCTTTTTGGCACATTTCAACAAACTCAAAATACTTGGAATTATCAAAGAACATTTGGGTGACGATGTATTCTGCACCACTGTCTACCTTGTTCTTGAGGTACTTCAGATCCGTTTTAAGGTTTGGAGCTTCGAAATGCTTTTCAGGATAACCGGCTACCCCGATACAAAAATCTGTTTTGGTACTGCTGGATAAGTCCTCATCCAGGAAGTTTCCTTCGTTCATGTTTCTTACCTGCTCCAGCAGATCGATGGCATAAACATGTCCATCCTTCTCAGGAACAAATACGCCCTCAGATTTGATCGGGTCTCCGCGGAGGACCAGGACATTATCAATTCCCAGGAAGTCCAAATCGATCAGGGCATTTTCCGTTTCCTCCCTGCTAAAACCCCCACAGATGATATGTGGCACTGCGTCAACCTGATAACGGTTCATAATGGCTGCACAGATCCCGACCGTTCCGGGCCTTTTTCTTACCACCTGCTTTTCCAGCAGTCCTCCGGATTTGTTTTTATAGATAAATTCCTCCCTGTGGTAGGTGACATCGATAAAAGGAGGTTTGAATTCCATCAAGGGGCCAATGGCATCAAAGATCGATTGTACCCCCTGTCCCTTGAGCGGAGGAAGGATCTCAAAAGAGATCAGGGTCTTGTCCGCTTTTTTTAAGTGTTCGGTAACCTTCATTATAGTTCAGGATCGTAATTCAATACCGGTTTTAACCATTTTTCAATTTCTTCTTTTTCCATCTGCTTCCTGATGGCATAATCTTCAACCTGGTCCTCAGCGATCTTACCCAAACCAAAATACTTGGCTTCGGGATGTGCAAAATACCAGCCGCAAACCGATGGCGGGGGATCCATGGCAAGTGATTCCGTTAATCGAATTCCTGTTGCTTCCTGGGCATTCAGGATACGGAAGAGCGTGTTTTTCTCGGTATGGTCCGGACAGGCCGGATAACCGGGAGCAGGTCTGATCCCCAGATATTTTTCGCGGATCAATTCTTCATTTGACAATGATTCCTCTGAGGCATAGCCCCAAAAATCCTTTCTGACCTTCTCATGAAGATATTCCGCAAAGGCTTCGGCGAGACGATCCGCCAAGGCCTTGACCATAATGACATTGTAGTCGTCATCCTTTTGTTCGAAATGACCTACCAGCTCTTTAATTCCTCCACCCGTGGTCACGGCAAAACAGCCCATATAATCCTGTTGGTCGGAAGAAACATAATCCGAGAGGCATAGGTTTGGAAGCCCACTGCCTTTTTTACCCTGTTGCCTGAGAAAATGGATCGCCTGCTCCTCCCCGTTTACGTCAAGCATCACATCGTCGCCTTTGGACTTCGCCGGGAATATGCCAAAGACACCATGGGCCTGAAGTTTTTTCTCTTCAATGATCCAATCCAGGAGTTGGTTGGCATCCTCAAAAAGTTTTGTTGCTTCAGCTCCTACAGTTTCATTTTCGAGGATCTTGGGATACTTCCCTTTTAACATCCATGTCTGAAAGAAAGGGGTCCAGTCAATAAAACCGCGCAGCTCGTCCAATGGCAAATTCTTGATTTCCCGAACGCCCAGGAATCGAGGTTTTACGGGTTTGAACTCTTCAATTGAAGCTTTCCAGTTGTTCTCCCTGGAAGCGGGCAGGGAAATGAAAGATTTTTCGGATTGTCTGAGGGCATGGCTCTGGCGAAGTTCCTCGTATTCTTTTTCGATGGAGGAAACATAGTCGCCTTTGGCTTCCTTCTGGATCAATGAACCGGAAACAGTTACCGACCTGGAGGCGTCCAGCACATGTACCACCGGTCCTTTGTATTCCGGATCGATCTTGACGGCAGTATGAATTCTGGATGTGGTAGCACCTCCGATCAGCAAAGGAAGTTGCATGCCGATCTTCTCCATTTCCCGGGCCACATGAACCATTTCATCAAGGGAAGGCGTGATCAATCCACTCAAACCAAGGATCGAAGCCTGTTCCTTCTCAACGGCTTCCAGGATCTTGTCTGCCGGCACCATCACACCTAGGTCGATGACATCAAAATTGTTGCAAGCCAAAACCACTCCGACAATATTCTTTCCGATATCATGAACATCACCTTTCACCGTAGCCAGGACAACCTTAGCCCTGGAAGCCCCGGCATTTTGTTCTTTTTCCTTTTCGAGCAATGGTGTCAGGTATCCCACGGCCTGCTTCATCACCCTGGCACTCTTGACAACCTGGGGAAGGAACATTTTGCCGGAACCAAACAGATCGCCAACAACATTCATTCCGTCCATGAGCGGGCCTTCAATGACCTTTAGGGGTGATCCAATGTCATCAAGTGCCTCAAATACATCTGTCTCAACATGATCGTTGACACCCTTGACCAAAGCATGCTCCAGTCTTTCTTTCACCGGGAGCTTTCGCCAGGAATCATCTTCTTGTTTTTTGGTTACATCTCCCTTGATCTGATCGGCATATTCCAGCAGTTTTTCGGTAGAATCCTCCCTGCGGTCGAGCAGGACATCTTCCACTTTTTCCAAAAGTTCATCCGGGATTTCGTCATACACTTCTAACATCGAAGGGTTGACAATGCCCATATCCATACCCGACTGAATTCCATGATAAAGAAATGCCGAATGCATGGCTTCCCGGACCTTCTGATTACCCCGGAAGGAGAAAGATACATTGCTTACCCCACCGCTGACCTTGGCTCCCGGAAGGTTTTCCTTGATCCATTTGGTAGCCCTGAAATAATCGATGGCATTCCGGCGATGTTCTTCCATTCCGGTCCCTACAGGGAAAATATTCGGATCAAAAATGATATCGGAAACCGGAAACCCAATTTCCTCCAAATGTCTATAGGCTCTTTCACAGATCTCGATACGTCTCTCAAAGTTATCGGCCTGACCTTTTTCATCGAAGGCCATTACGATCACAGCGGAACCATACTTCTTGATCAGATTCGCCTGTTTCAAAAATTCCTCTTCTCCCTCCTTTAGGCTGATAGAGTTAACAATACATTTGCCCTGAACAACCTTCAGACCCGCCTCAAGGATCTCCCATTTGGAAGAATCGATCATAATCGGGATCCTTGAAATCTCAGGCTCCGAGGCAACCAAATTCAGGAACCGGGTCATCGCGGCCACCCCATCGATCATTCCTTCGTCCATATTTACATCCAGAACCTGAGCTCCGCCACGAACCTGTTCAAGAGCGACATTGAGCGCTTCTTCGTATTGATTCTCCTTGATCAGGCGGAGAAATTTTCGAGAGCCCGTGACATTGGTCCTCTCTCCTACATTGATAAAGTTGCTTGCAGGAGTAACCGCAAGTGGTTCCAGTCCGCTCAGGCGGAGAACGTGTTTCTCTTTGCTTTTGTCCATCAACTTAGTAGACGACTTCTCCCGCCTCCCTGGGTTTATGTGTTTTTGCCAGATCGGCAAGAACGGATATATGCTCCGGGGTTGTACCGCAACAACCACCTATAATGTTGACCAGGCCTTCTTCCAGAAAATTCCTGATCTCTTTTCCCATCTCTTCGGGTGTCTGGTCGTATTCTCCAAACTCATTTGGTAATCCGGCATTGGGATGAACCGAGATCTGAAATGGAGCTTCTTTGGACAGAACCTGCAGGTAAGGCCTTAATTCCTTGGCGCCGAGGCTACAGTTGAGTCCAATAGACAGCAGATCCACATGTGACACACTGATCAGGAAAGCCTCTACCGTTTGGCCTGAAAGTGTTCTTCCGCTGGCATCAACGATGGTTCCGGAAACCATCACAGGAATCTTCCTTCCCAGTTCATCCTGAAGATCCTGGATCGCGAACAGGGCAGCCTTGGCATTGAGCGTGTCAAAGATCGTTTCCACCAGCAGCAAGTCAGAACCACCCTCCATCAAAGCCTTGGCCTGATCGAAATAGGCATCTCTCAGTAGGTCAAAACTCACATTCCTAAAACCGGGATCCTGGACATCCGGAGAAAGGGATGCGGACCGGTTCGTTGGTCCGATTGAACCCGCTACAAAACGGGGCTTGGAGGGGTCCATTGTGTTATACTCATCAGCTACGTCACGGGCAATTTTCGCCGCAGCCACATTCATTTCATAGACGATGTCCTGCAGGTCATAGTCTTCCTGGGCGATGGAGGTGGCTGTAAAGGTGTTGGTCTCAATGATATCCGAACCGGCCTCCAGATATTCCCGGTGAATATCCCGGATCACATCCGGCCTTGTAATAGACAACAGGTCATTGTTTCCCTTGAGTGGAATATGATGTCCTTTAAATCTTTCTCCGCTATAATCCTCATCCTTTAGGTTCCTTCTCTGGATCATGGTCCCCATGGCACCGTCCAATACAAGAACCCTCTCAGAAAGGATTTCTTTGATCTTTTCCATTGCGTAATGTTTATGGCTAATCGGGAAAGTCTGGGGAATCGATAAGGTCGTCTCATCTGTCCTCAAAATAGAGGTGGGAATTAGCACCCGCCCTTGACGGGTTGCTAAGGCTTCAACGGGCCCAATCCCTCAGCCTTTCGCGATAAGCACTGCAAAGAAATGCAAAAAAGTATTTACGGGAAAGGGAAATTTCATCTTTAATAAAGCGCCATGAGGACTTAGGCAAGCAATTTCTATTTACTTTGGCGGCTGAGGAATTATGAAGCTCGGCGCAATTGATATTGGCTCAAATGCCATACGCTTTCAGGTAGAGAATGCCTTCATTATTGACGGAGAGGTGAAGCTCAAAAAAATGGAATTCATTCGTTTTCCTCTTCGCCTCGGACATGATGTTTTTACCACCGGAAAGGTCACCATGGAAACCGAGATCAAGCTTTTGAAGCTATTCGATTCCTTTAAGATCCTGTTTGATCTTTTCGAAGTGGAGCATTATTTCATCTGCGCTACTTCAGCATTACGGGAGGCTGAAAACGGGCATGAGATCGCAGATAGGATTTCCAGAAAACTCGACCTCAATGTCAAGATCATTACCGGAGAGGAAGAAGCATGGCTGATCAACAGGGCCATTAAACAATTCATTAAGGACAATGATGTTATCCATATCGACGTCGGTGGCGGGAGCACGGAGATCAACATTTATCTGGGTGACGATAAGACGGCCTCCAATTCGTTCCGGATCGGCACCGTTCGAAATATAGAAGGAAGCGAGAATCCGGAAGCCTGGAAAAAAATGGAAAGCTGGTTGAAGAAGTACCGCAAAAAGATGGAAAGTCCACTTGCTCTTGGCACCGGGGGTAACATCAACAAACTTTCAGATCTCATCACCGATAACAAGGGGTCGATCATCTCATTAAAGAAGTTGAAGAAAACCCTGAAAACCATTGAGTCCACCTCTATGGAGGACAGGATGTTCAAAATGATGATGAACCCCGACCGTGCCGACGTGATCGTTCCTGCAGGACGCATATTCACGTCGATCATGGACTGGGTAGATGCCGAGGGGATTCTTGTCCCCAGAGTAGGTTTGAAAGACGGGATGATCTGGACTCTGGTGGATCGCTTTGTTAGGCCCTCTGTTGCTAAAACAGTTTCCCGGGAGCAAACGCCTCCCCATTGGCCTTAAAGAACTCCTTGTGAATATCAAATTCCAACCCCTCCAGTGGTTCGACAATCGAATAGCTGGCATCTTCCTCCATAAGATAGGAATTGACATTGTCATTGAGGTTGTAGATCAAAATATTGATCGCCTGCTGCTTCATTAAGGGATCCTTGATGATGAAAAGGGATTCGATCCTGCGATCAAAACTTCTCACCATGACATCGGCTGAACCTCCGAGTACCGATGGATCACCGTTGTTGTGAAAATAGTAGATCCGACTATGTTCCAGAAGATCCCCCACTATGGATTTAACTTCGATATTCTCACTCAGCCCGGCTCTTCCCGGTCTCAGGCAACAAATTCCTCGAATGATCAATTTAATAGGGACACCGGCCTGAGAGGCTTCATAAAGTTTTTCAATGGTCTTCTTATCCTGCAGGGAATTGATTTTGATACAGATACCTGAGGAGAGACCTTGTTGAGCGTTTTCCTTTTCCCTGTCGATCCAGTGCAGCAACTGGTTCCTAAGATCCTTTGGAGCCGTGATCAGGTATTGGTATTTCTCCGGATCCGAATGGCCTGTGATCACATTGAAAAACTCCGAAACATCCCGGGCATAGGAGTCGTCATTTGTCAGCAAACCGATGTCCGTATAAAGCTTCGCGGTCGTTTCATTATAGTTTCCGGATCCAAGGTGGACATACCTGGAGATCCTGTTCCCCTCTTTCCTCACAACCAGCAATAACTTGGTATGGGTTTTAACCTCACTCATACCGTAGATCACAAATACGCCCGCTTTTTCAAGCCTCTTCGCTTCCTTCAGATTGTTCTCCTCATCGAAGCGCGCCTTGACCTCAAAAAGTACGGAAACGTGCTTACCATTTTCCGCGGCGCGGAGAAGTGCCTGGGAGATCCTGGAACCCTTGGCAAGTCTGTAGATGGTGATCTTAATAGCCAGAACATCAGGATCTTCGGAGGCTTTTTCCAAAAGATCAATAACGGGGAAAATGCTGTTATAAGGATGGTGCATCAGAATATCTCCCCCTTTGATCAATTGCCAAATATCCTCTTCTTCGATATTCTTGCGAATGGTCAAAGCAGAAGCCGGTACCTGATCCGGGCTTGGAGGTATCTTATCCTTGAAATCAGGATTTCCAACGATCTGCCACAATCCGGTAAAATCGATCAAAGAGTTGGATTCAAATACATTGTCTTCATCGATATCCCATCTCCTCATCAAACCCCTCTTTACTCCCTCACTGGCTCCATCCTCGATCTCAAGACGGACGACCCTTCCGGTTTTTCTCCCCTTGAGCTTATGCTGAAGCTCCTGGATAAAGTCGATCTCCATATCATCGCTTTCTTCCAGGGTAAAATCGCCGTTCCTCGTGATCCTCATCAAATCGATCGATTCGATCTCGACGTTCCGATATAGCTTGTCGATATGCGCCCTGATAATCTCCTCTATTGGAATAAAAACGGTCAGTCCGTCCCTTTCAAGCTCAAAAAATCTAGGCAGATTTTTGGGAACCTGTACGAAGGAGATCTTCTCCGGCTGATCCGTCTTGATGGAGGTTTTGGTGACTACCGCAAAGATCAGGATCTGGTTCATCAGCACCGGAAAAGAATGATAATTGTCATACACCATTGGTGTAAGCATGGGGAATACCGTTTTCAAGAAGTAATCCTCCACCTGGGTCTTTTCACCAAAGCTCAGATCCTCAATCTTGGAAATAATGAACCCGTTCTCTTCAAATTCCGGACGGCAATCGGTCTCGAAAGTCAACACCTGCTCAAAGACAAACTTGCGTGTTTCTTCAAGCAAGAGCCTCTTAAAGGGGGTTTCGCGAAGGCCGCTAAAATCCACCCTCTTCTTGTTAAAGTCTATATAATTATAAAGGCTACCGATCCGGATCATGAAGAATTCATCCAGATTCGATGCGGTGATTGCCAGGAATTTCAGCTTGTCAAAGACCGACCTTTTTGGGGAGCGGGCCTGATCTAAAACGCGGAAATTAAACTGCAGCCAGCTAAGATCCCTGCTGACAAGCGAGCTTTCCTCTATTTGCCTGGAAGTCTTTTTCTCCGCGATGGTGGTCATTCAGGCTACACGTCTAGGTTGGCGTATTTAGCGTTCTTCTCGATAAATGCCCTTCTTGGTGCCACCTCATCCCCCATAAGCATAGAGAACAAATGATCGGCTTCAGCTGCAGACTCAATTGAAACCTGTTTGAGAGATCTTGTTTCAGGATCCATGGTGGTTTCCCATAATTGCTCGGGATTCATTTCACCCAGACCCTTATAACGTTGAATATTCACGGAATCCTCTTTTCCTTCTCCGGCCAATTCCTTGGTCAGGCTTTCCCTCTCTGCCTCAGTCCAGCAATAGCGCACATCCTTGCCTTTCTTGATCTGGTAAAGCGGTGGTTGAGCTATATAGACAAATCCTCTTTCGATGAGGTCGAACATGTATCGAAAGAAAAAAGTCAGGATGAGGGTTCTGATGTGACTCCCGTCAATATCGGCATCCGTCATGATGATGATTTTATGGTACCTGAGTTTCTCAAGATTCAGCGCCTTTTCATCCTCTTCGGTTCCAAAACTGACACCAAGTGCGGTGATCATGTTTTTGATCTCCTCATTGTCATAGATCTTATGTTCCTGCGCTTTCTCCACGTTCAGGATCTTTCCTCTGAGCGGTAATATGGCCTGGAAATTACGATCCCTTCCCTGCTTGGCGGATCCTCCCGCCGAATCACCCTCAACAAGGTATAATTCCGAAACCGAAGGATCTTTTTCCGAACAATCAGCCAGCTTGCCTGGCAGTCCGGAACCACCCATCACGTTCTTTCGCTGAACCATCTCTCTGGCCTTCCTGGCAGCATGCCTTGCCTGGGCAGCAAGTACCACCTTTGAGATAATGGTCTTGGCTTCTTTGGGATGCTCCTCCAGAAATTCATACAGAGCCTGACCAAGCGTGTTTTCCACGGCACCGGCCACTTCAGAGTTTCCCAGTTTGGTCTTTGTCTGACCTTCAAATTGAGGTTCAGCAACCTTGACCGAGATCACCGCCGTTAAACCCTCTCTGAAATCATCCCCGCTAATCTCAATTTTGACCTTATCGAGCAGGCCGGATTTCTCGGCATAATTCTTAAGCGTTCTGGTCAACGCTCTCCTGAAACCTGTAACATGGGTTCCACCCTCAATGGTGTTGATATTATTGACATAGGAGAAAACATGCTCGTTGAAGGAAGTATTGTATTGCATTGCCACCTCCACCGGCACTCCGTCTTTCTCACCTTCAACGAAAATGGGGTCTTCGATCAGCTTTTCCCTTGAGCCATCCACATATTGCACGAACTCTTTTAGACCTCCCTCAGAATAGAATTCCTCTTGCTTAAATTCACCCTTTTCATCCTTCTCCCTTTCATCAACAAGCATGATCCGAATTCCACGATTCAAAAACGCCAACTCCCTAAGCCTTGTGGCAATGGTTTCGTACTTGTATTCGGTGGTGATGAAGATATCGGCGTCCGGCTTAAAAGTGATGATAGTCCCGGTGATATCGGACTTTCCTTGTTCCTTAACCGGTCCCTGCGGGATTCCCCTGGAGTACTCCTGAAAAAATATCTTTCCGTTTCTGTGAACTGTAGCAGAAAGGTTCTCGGAAAGGGCGTTTACACAGGATACTCCTACCCCATGCAAGCCACCGGAAACCTTGTACGAATCCTTATCAAATTTTCCACCCGCATGAAGGACAGTCATCACAACTTCAAGGGCGGATTTCTTTTCCTTTGGATGCTCTTCCGTAGGGATACCACGACCATCATCCTGAACCGAAATGGTCTCGTCGGGATGGACGGTCACGCTGATGGTTGAACAATGACCTGCAAGGGCTTCATCAATGGAATTGTCGACCACTTCCCAGATCAAATGATGTAATCCCTTGATCCCAACATCGCCGATATACATCGCAGGTCTTTTCCTGACCGCCTCTAATCCTTCAAGGACCTGAATATTGCTTGCTGAGTAATCTTTTTGCTGGTTCTGACTCACTTATTTTTTTTGTGCAAAAATAGCATTTTTTTGCCCCTTTTGGACATTTTAGGCACTATTCCTTGACAAAAAGAGATTAAAATTGATTACTCGCGAGCATGACCAATGTGCAGGCGTTCAAAACCTCGATTCCAAGGTTCTTTGCCCTTGAGTACAGGTCATCGTTTTCCGCTCCGGGATTAAAAATGATCCTCTTGGGCATGAGCTTGAGTAGGGGCTCAATATATCCCTCTTGGTTTCTCTCTGACAAATACATGGTCACTGTATCGTATGCGATGTCCATGGGTAATTCCCGGATTACGGGTTGACCAAAGATCTCTCCCCCGGTGGTACCCACAAGGATTACCTCATGACCATGTTCTATCAACCTTTCAGCTGCTAAATAAGAGTAGCGATACGTATGCTTTGAAGCTCCGAGAACAAGGACCTTTTCCATTGAGTTTATTTGGTCTGGTAAAGAGGCGAAGGGTTATATTTAAACATGTAGCCAACCGTAACTCCGAGTCTGATCGGTACTGAAATAGTGTTTTGATTCACATCGGAGAACAAGAAATCCAACCTTTGGTTATCGGACCAGTTCTGCTCGCTGAACCGCAAACCAATGCCAATTCCCGCCCAGAGATCAAGGGTGAATCCCCGGTTTGCTGTACTCTGAAAAACCCTATCTCCGATCAGAATACTGTATTCGATCAGGTTTTGCTCAAGTGTAGGGGTGAAATTGATATTTTCCTCCTCAGCTACGTTGATAAAATAATTGTTTCGTGTATACCGGAGCTCATGACCGAAATAAAACAGTCCGTAGAGATTCTGGTCGAAATACATCTTCTGGCGAATAGCCAGAGCCACGCCCCGGTTGTAGGTTTTATATTCGGGAACACCGTCCTTGGTAGAATAGAAAGGCGACCTGAGGAAAATAAGAAAGACCTCATAACCAAGCCTTTCCTGATAATAATACTCCAGGGAGATTGGAAATGAGCCAAAGAAAGTAGCAACGGGATTCGCACTCAGGATAAAGCTCCTGTATTCATTCATCCTTGGTGTGAAATACCTCCATCCTTTCCTGGTTCTGAACTTGTACTTGGACTTGGGAGCAGAGTATATGGCAAGATCCTTCTCCTTGGTCTCTTTTTCCTTGGGCGGTTCATAGACCGGCTCCGCCTCCTCATCGATCTTTTCGAATGTCCCGGCCAGACTTCCGTCCGGATTGAAAAGCTTCCATAGGCCAACCTTATCTCCATTTTTCAGATCGCCCTCCATTTTCTTCTTGCCGTTCTCATAATAGCCCACATAATGACCTTCCCCGTTTGAAAACTCAGCCTCTCCTTCTACAGCACCGGTTTCGGAATAATAATACCATTTGCCCTGATTCTTGCCGTTGGCTTTAGCGCCTTCTATCTTGATCTTTCCATTTGGGTAGTACTCGCGGTATTTGCCGGACCCTTTATCATATTCACCCTCTCCCATGGTGCTGCCGTCCTGATAGTACATCTTCCAATAGCCCTGCTCCCTGTCCTCGTCCATCACCCCTTCGCTTTTTACACTCCCTCCCTCATAATAATGCTTCCAGGGCCCGGTTTTTAAGCCTGTCACATAGCTCCCTTCCGATTTAATCGATCCATCGGTATAGTAATATTTCCATGGGCCTGTCTTTTTTCCATCCAATTCTTTGCCTTCAGCCAGCTTTTCCCCTGAAGGATAATAATAGATCCATGTGCTATCGCTTTTTCCGTTCACGATACGGCCCTCCATCTTGAGGCTACCGGAAGGGAAATATTCCTGATAAAGGCCCTGTCCGAGATCAAATACGGCTTGCGCTTTTAATTCTCCGTCTTCGTAATAGTATTTCCAGAGTCCGTCCTTTTTGTTCTCAACATAGCGACCAAATTCTTTCCTTGCTCCCGATTCATAATAGTAGTTCCAAAGTCCGATTTTGTTTCGACCCTCAACGGGGCCAGATTTTTGGACATTTCCGTTTTCAAAGAAATAAACCCATAATTCTCCCCAAGCCAGACTGTCGTAAAAGGTATTGATCTTCACCTTTCCGCTTTCATAATAATAAGTCCAGGTCCCCTTGGGAACCCCGAGTTCATAGAATCCCTCAGTATTGATCTGACCTGTAAGGAAATAGGATTTGTAGGGTCCGTCCAATACCGACGTTCCTGTATCTACGACGAAATACTCCTGCTGAATAAGGGTCACTGCGGAATCAAAAGGGACCATAACCTTTTGTCTTTGGGCAATAGAATAATGGGTGAGGCATAATGCCAAACCAACCAGAACTTTCGATATGATTCCTGTCAACTTCAATTTCCGGAAACTTCCCTATCTATCTCATGGAGTTCGCCCATCATTCTCTTCGAACGAAACACCCAAAACCATGGTTCTCTATTTTTTACGAAAGCGGGTACGAAAAATGAATCCCAAGAGAATTTGACCTTGGCCTTTAATTACCTTTGCAGCAAAATTAACTATTAGAGCACTGTATGCACATTCCATATGATCGTACCGGGGAGATTGAGGCAAGAAAAAACCTTGTTGACGCGTTTGAATCCCCAGATTTTTATCAGATCGATGATCTCCTCAGTGAAGAACAAAAGCTAATACGTGATTCCATCAGAGAGTTTGTAAAAAAGGAGGTCAGTCCCATCATTGAAGACTGCAATCAGAAATGCATTTTCCCACATTATCTGGTTCCAAAATTTGGTGAAATGGGCATGTTCGGCCCTACTATTCCACAGGAATACGGAGGTGGAGGTCTCGACTACATCTCTTATGGACTGATCATGCAGGAAATCGAACGCTCGGATTCCGGGATGAGATCCACCGCCAGCGTACAGGGTTCACTGGTAATGTACCCTATCTATGCCTATGGGTCGGAGGAACAAAAACAAAAATATCTTCCCAAACTGGCCTCCGGTGAAATGCTGGGATGCTTCGGATTGACCGAACCGGATCACGGATCCAACCCCGGGGGAATGGTCACAAATTTTAAGGATGAAGGTGATCACTATTTGCTGAATGGTGCCAAGATGTGGATCTCCAACTCACCATTTTCGGATATCGCCATAGTCTGGGCCAAGGGAGAAGACGGAAGAATTTACGGACTCATCGTTGAGCGGGGCATGGAAGGATTTTCCACCCCGGAAACGCATGGTAAATGGTCTCTCAGGGCAAGTACAACGGGTGAATTGGTTTTTGACAATGTGAAGGTGCCAAAGGAAAATATGCTTCCGAGAGTTAGCGGATTAAAAGGCCCTATGGGCTGTCTTGACAATGCCAGGTATGGAATCGCCTGGGGAGCCGTTGGCGCTGCCATGGATTGCTACGATACGGCCAGGCGGTATGCCATGGAAAGGATTCAATTCGACAAACCCATTGCTTCTTTCCAGTTACAGCAGAAAAAACTTGCCGAGATGCTGACGGAAATCACCAAAGCCCAGCTTCTGAATTTCCGATTGGGACAAATGAAAAATGAGGGCAAGGCCACATCGGCTCAGATCTCGATGGCAAAGAGAAATAGTGTGGAGATCGCACTTAACATAGGTCGTGAAGCCAGACAAATGCTTGGAGGAATGGGCATTACCGGTGAATACTCGATCATGAGACATATGATGAATCTTGAATCGGTCCTCACCTATGAGGGAACACATGACATTCACCTGCTGATCCTCGGAAAGGAGATTACCGGAATCCAGGCCTTCAGATGATCAGTTTTCCTGGACAACCACATTCGACCTGATATCAAGTCTTGATTCAGGCTTGCTTGGGTCATTTGAAAATACGGTCACGTACTTGTACTGCTTACCCTTTCGGTTGTTGGAATCGAAGGTAACCTCTATATAACTCTCTTCACCGGGAGCTATAGAGGTTTTATCGGGTAATGCCGCCGTACATCCACAAGTTGATTTAACCTTTCTCAATACCAACTCCTCTTTTCCGGTATTGGTAAAAGAAAACTTGTAGGTGACCTTCTCTCCTTGTGATATGTTCCCGAAATCATGTGACTCCTTGGTATAGCGGATCTTTGGAGCCTTGGCAAGTTCATCCTCTGTCATCTCTGGAAAATACATCTGGATCTGACCTGTGATATTCAAATATTTCTGGCCATTTGGGTTTTTCTCATCCGTAACCAGTGTGATCATATCGTTCTGCAGCCCGAGGTCATTTCTGACCATGGGGTAATAGTTCACCTTGATCACGCCGATCTCCTTAGGCTTCAATGACATGGGTACGATCTCAATTCCAATAAATTTTGGCACTGCCATCATATCTGAAAAGGTGATAATGGTATCGGAAGCATTGTAGACCTTAAAGCTTTTGCTGACCACAGAATCATTCTCATACATCTTGCCCATGGTCAGATAATTGGACTTCATCCATGTGCCTCCCATTTTCTTGGTGTATTCCTCCTCCGGGCTCTTTGGTGCAAGGGAGACATAGCCCTTGATGAACAGCATGCTTACATTGGGTTCAGAATTGGAGGTGACCGTAAGCGATTTGGAAAAACCACCCGGGCGGTTGGTCGGATCAAACTTGGCTTCGATCTTGCCTTCCTCACCGGGCATAACGGGTTCCTTGGTCCAAAAAGGAGTTGTACATCCGCAACTGGCCTTGACCCCGGCGATGACCAAAGGCGCATCTCCTTCATTTTTGAATTTAAACTCATGTGCCACAGGGCCATTGGCTTCTTCGATTCTTCCAAAATCATGTGTTGCCCCAACGACCACCATTTTTGGCTGGGTATATCCCAAGGTGCATACTGCAATGGAAAGGGTAATTAAGGAGATTAGCTGTTTCCTGATCATTGTTTTAAAAGTTCTTTCAAACTCGTTTCCTTTCGGAATTCACGGTTAGCTTTGCCGGACAAAATTAAAGGATTATGGCTCGAATTCTAACCGGGATTCAAAGTTCCGGCAGGCAACATCTTGGGAACGTGTTAGGTGGCATTCGACCCGCCATCGAATTGGCTGAAAAACCGGGCAATGATTCCTTCCTTTTCATCGCCGACCTTCACTCATTGACAACGATCAAGTCCCCGGAGGTTCGCAAGGAAAATATCCTAGCAACGGCTGCAGCATGGCTGGCCTTCGGATTGGATACCGATAAGACTGTTTTTTACCGCCAATCCGATATTCCGGAAGTCACGGAGCTAACATGGATCCTGAGTTGTTTTACACCCTATCCGATGCTGGCCAACGCACATTCCTTTAAGGACAAAGCCAGCAATCTTTCCGATGTCAATGCCGGTTTGTTTACCTATCCGGTTTTGATGGCCTGCGATATACTTCTTTATGATTCAAACATAGTCCCTGTAGGCAAGGACCAGAAGCAACATATTGAAATGACCAGGGATATTGGGAAGGCCTTCAACCATCATTACGGAGAAGAGATCTTTGTGATTCCCGAAGCCTTTATCAACGAAAGGGTGCAAACCGTCCCAGGAACCGATGGACGGAAAATGAGTAAGTCATACAACAACTTCATCGATATCTTCCTTCCGGAGAAAGAACTTAAAAAACAGGTTTATTCCATCGTGACTGACAGCGCGGCACTTGAAGATCCCAAGGATCCGGACCAAAACCTGATCTATAATGTCTTCAGTCTGATCGCACCGGAGAGCGATACTCTTGAAATGAGAAAGAATCTGGAAGCCGGGGGTTATGGTTATGGGCATGCCAAAAAAGAGTTGCTCGACCTGATCATGGCCAAGTACCTGGAGGAAAGGAAAAAATTCAATTTCTACATGGAAAATCCGGCAGAGGTTGAATCAGAACTAAAAAAAGGAGCCATCAAGGCCAACGAAGTCGCAGTAAGGGTATTGGACAAAGCAAAAAAGGCGACCGGTTTTAAAAGTTAGTTCCCCTGTAACCTCCACAGTTCTTCTCTTTCACCCTCCCCGACGATCAGCATGATCCTGCATGGATTCGGGAGGATCACCAGCTTGGTTTCCAATCCCGGATAATCATCGACACCTACTTCAACACCCTGATCATTCTCTACCTCAAATACTTTCATACCACCACGCTTGTTTCCCGTATCAATGTACTGCTCCGCCAAATAATGTGTTAGGGGTTTCACCTGATCATCGGGACAGATCTCGTCATGCACGTCCCTCAAAGCCTCCTCAAGAAAGAAACCATATTTTTCGACAAAGCTGCTTTCCAGAAACTCCAAGGCTTTTCTGTCACTGTCTTCGTCTCTGCTACTTTTTAGCGCGTTTCTTAGCTCAACAATTCTTGTCAATTCACGATTGAGATCAGCGAATTCCATAATGGTGATTTTAGGACAATTTTGAATATTTCAACTCCCAAGCCAAGCAAAAGGTTTCATTTTTTTTGGGGATATTTGACCCTTGGCTTTCAGCCTCAAAAAAACAAAATCAAAGGGATGGAGAAGGAATTTTTACCTCTAAAAGGAACAGATCATGTGGAGTTTTATTGTGGTAACGCAAAACAATCCGCACATTTTTATCAAATGGCTTTTGGATTCAGGCTGAGCGCATATGCAGGTCCGGAAACCGGTGTAAGGGATAGAGCTTCATATGTGCTTACCCAAGGCAAAGTCAGACTTGTGTTAACCACCTCAATGGATCCAAATTCTGAGATCAGTGAACATGTAAAAAAACATGGTGACGGGGTCAAGGTCCTGGCTTTATGGGTTGATGATGTTGAATCGGCATATCGCGAAACCACCACAAGGGGAGCTCTAGGCGTATCTGAGCCAAAGGAATATTCAGATGAAAACGGATCCGTGAAAATGGCTTCTATCCAAACTTACGGTGAAACCCTGCACACCTTCGTTGAGAGACAAAACTATAATGGTCCTTTTTTGCCGGGATTCGAGGCTAGAGAACCCCTCATGGATGTAGAAGAAGTCGGCCTGAAATACATAGACCATTGCGTGGGAAATGTAGAATTGGGCCGGATGAACGAATGGGTGGAGTTCTACCAGAAAGCACTGGGTTTCGACCTGCTGATCACCTTTGACGATAAGGATATCTCTACCGAGTATACCGCGTTGATGTCCAAGGTCGTGAGCAATGGCAATGGCTATGTAAAATTCCCGATCAATGAACCCGCAGATGGAAAGAAAAAAAGTCAAATAGAGGAGTATATTGAATTTTACAAGGGTGCAGGGGTACAACATATCGCCATTGCCACGGATGACATCATCCATACAGTTGGTGAAATGCGTAAAAGAGGTGTGGATTTCCTTTATGTTCCGGACAACTATTATGATGACATTCCGGAAAGAGTCGGAGCGATCGATGAGGACATTGAGGACCTCAAAAGATTAAACCTTCTCGTCGACAGGGACGATTCCGGGTATTTGTTGCAGATCTTCACCAAACCCGTGGAAGATCGTCCTACTCTATTTTATGAGATCATTCAGAGAAAAGGTGCCAAATCTTTTGGAAAAGGCAATTTCAAGGCCTTGTTTGAATCCATAGAAAGAGAGCAGGCGATCAGGGGAAACCTTTAATCTCAAATAGAAGAATATGCTGACGCAGGAGGCAATCGATAATCAGAAGGCCTGGGAGAGCCTTGATCTATCCGATTCCGAAAGACAGGAATATCAGGATTTTCTGGCAAGCAACGACGAGAAAGGAATCGAAGACGCCTTTGGTTCTATGCTCGAGTTTGGAACGGGAGGCTTGAGAGGCATCATGGGCCCAGGTCCGAATCGAATGAATCGTTTCACAATCGGAAGAGCCACACAAGGGCTCTCTGATTATTTGAAAGGAAGTTTTACCGGTAAAGAACTGAGTGTTGCCATAGCCTATGACTCCCGAAACGGCAGTCCGGAGTTTTCAACCGTTGCCGCAAATGTCTTTTCAGGCAACGGTATAAAAGTGTTTCTATTCGATACCCTGAGGCCAACACCCGAACTATCATTTGCCATCAGACATTTGGGATGCCAAAGCGGTGTAGTGGTGACGGCATCCCATAACCCACCTGAATACAACGGTTATAAGGTGTATTGGGAAGATGGTGCCCAGATCATCGCCCCCCAGGATCAGGAAATCATCAGCACCATCAACTCCCTGGGTTTTGATCAGGTGGAGTTTGAAGGTCAGCCAGAACTGATCGAGTTGGTCGGTGAAGATCTGGATAAGGATTATCTGGAATTCTTGAAAGGGCTTTTACCAGCTGATTGGGCACCACAAAAACAACCAAGGATCGTCTTTTCGTCCTTGCATGGCACGGGGATCACCATGGTGCCGAGAATTCTGAAAAAAGCAGGATTTACGGATTTCCATATTGTCGAAGAACAATCAGAGCCTGACGGAAATTTCCCAACAGTAAAATCCCCAAACCCTGAAGAACGCTCCGCCCTTGAACTTGGGCTCAAAAAGGCCAAAGAAATGAACGCTGATCTATTGATGGCCACGGACCCTGACAGCGACCGCGTCGGAATTGCCATCAAGGACAGCCAGGAGGAGTTTATTCTCCTCAATGGCAACCAGACGGGGGCTCTGCTTTTTCATTTTTTGTTGGAAATCAACAGAAAACAGATCGAAGCTGACCAGGGTAAATTCTTTACGGTCAAAACCATCGTGACCAGCGAGCTATTAAAAAGGATCTCTCTTGAGTACAATGTGGACTGTCGCGACACCCTGACGGGATTCAAATACATCGCAGACCTGATCCGCAAAAATGAAGGGCGTAAGAAGTTCCTCATCGGGGCTGAAGAGAGTTATGGTTACCTGATCGGTGATGGAGTTCGGGATAAGGATGCCATAAGTTCATGTATGATGTTGGCGGCATTGACTTCAGTTCAGCTTCAGAGGGATGGTAATCTTTTTGACCTGCTTGGAAACCTATATGCTGAACATGGTCTCTTTGTTGAAGGCCTGCAATCTGTGGTGAAAAAAGGAGTAGAAGGGAAAAAGGAAATACAGGATATCATGGATCGATTCAGATCCGAAGGTCTCCGGGATATCCTTGGATCTCGGGTGAATATTGTCAGAGATTACCTTTCCGGTATCGAAAGAGATGTGGAGAGCAATGAGGACAAAACCATGGGTTTTCCAAGATCCAATGTGCTACAATTCATTTCCGACAATGGCTCAACACTTTCTTTGAGACCATCGGGAACAGAACCCAAGATCAAATTCTACATCAGTTCCAGAACTTCATTGGATCAGGTGAACTGGAGGAAGCAATTCGCAGAAATGGAAGAAAGAAACCTGGCTTTTTTAAAAGCCCTTGAGAACTAGAATTCTTTCCTTTTCAATATTTCGGAAAGTATCACAGCCTTGGCAGGTCCATCGGGATCTTCAAAAAGCCAATCTTTAACCGGATGATCGGTTTCCGCATCTACTACCGCGGTCTTCGGCTTTAGCTCATAGGCTTCAAAGCGTTTCTGATCCTTTTCCTGATTTTCCTTGACCTTCTTGGTGAGTTTTTCGAAATCCTCTTTGTCTTCCTCATGAGGAAAAAACATCTCCTGCGCCGGCTGATCAACGGGCATATCTTCAGGTTTGGGGTTTTTTTCGACCGGAACCCCCAACAATTCCTTCAGCAATGTGCGTTCGGGCTCGAGCATTTCCTCCTGCTCCTCCATTGTAGGAAAGTCTTCCGTTTCCGGCTTATTTGATCTTGGAATGGCCTTTTTCTGCATTTTTTTCCGTCTGGACTGCAGCAGAAACCAGCCAATACTGATCAGAATATATATGATTATCTCAATGTTATCCATTCGGGCGGTTACCTACCTTCGAAATTCAAAATTAATCAGTAAAACCAATCGTTTCCGTGGATTGTTAATTGTTTATCTTAGCACTCCCTTTTTTTGGAACAAATTTGGTAAACGAAAACTAGGACATTTTTGAGGAAACTGTTATTAATCTCATGGCCTTTAATTTTTGCTCATTCTTTACAAGCCCAGTGCCCTAAACCGGCAGCTTGTACCCCTGGAGGCCCAACTGTAGCGGGAGCGTTCAATTTTGCAATGGGCATCCGCAATGTATCCATAGGTACGATAAACAATACTACCGGATTCATTAGTTCAGCCACCTCGGTATCTTATCACGATTATTCTTGCTCGGATTCGACCAACGCTACCATCGGAACAAACGTCTCTGTCTCCGTAAGGACAAATGGCCCTGGCTTCGCCCAGGAGAATGTCAGGATCTGGATCGATCTGAACAATGATGGCAGCTTTGATCAGGTAACCGAGCAGGTTTTTGAATCACTTGACAGCCAAGTTCATACGGGAACAATACAGCTTCCTTCAAATACCGTTACCGATACGGCATTGAGGATGAGGGTAGCTGCGGAGTGGGTAGGAGCTCCAAATCCTCTGCCTACGCCTTGTGGAGACAGGGAATACTCTGAGGTTGAGGACTACAAAATCGTTGCTCTTGTGAACACCTCACCGCCGACTGCTTCTTTTTCAGGCGAGCCGCTTACATCCTGTGATGGAGTTGTACAGTTTACCGATCTATCCACCAATGGACCTGATTCCTGGTTATGGAGGTTTGGCGATGGCAGTACCGATACCGTCCAGAACCCCCTGCATACCTACCTATCCAATGATACTTTTGATGTCACATTGATCGCGAGCAATGCCAATGGCTCAGACAGTATCACGATTACGGATTTCGTGATCAGGCATGGAATTCAGCCGGTTTCTGCTACATGTAGTCCAATAACAAATGCTTATTGCTGCGGATATGGTGTGACAAGGGTGATCTTTGGTGATATTGATAATTCCTCCTCTGATGCTTCCGTAGGATATGAGGACTTCAGTTGCCTTCATTATACCGAAGTCACCGAAGGTCTAAGCGTTCCAATAACAGTGGAACTCAACACTACCCAGCCTGAGGATTTAAAAATATACCTGGACCTGAACAGCGACGGTGATTTCGACGATGCCAACGAGCTGTTGGTGGAGGCCTTAAACACCACCTCTCCATATAACGGAAACATTTTGATCCCACCGGCTATGGCTCCATATTCTCAGCCTATCCGAATGAGGATTAAGAGTGACGCAGTTGGAAATTTCTTCAATGGATGCTCCAATCTGACAAGAGGTCAGGCCGAGGATTACTCCGTGATCATGAATCCAAACCCATTTCCACCGAGTTCTGCATTCATCCATGACCAGGTCAATTCCTGTCAGGATAGTATCAATTTCTTTGATCAAAGTTTAAATGCACCATTTAGTTGGACCTGGTATTTTGGAGACGGAACAACCGATACAGTTCAGAATCCAAGCCATACATATGTCAATAATGGAACTTATACTGTTTCACTAGTAGTTTGTAACAGCAATGGCTGCGATTCTGTGAGCCAGCAACTCTCATACAACGAGGGTGCGCCTCTGCCAAACTGCTCAACCACCACATTGGCTCCATTCTTACAAAACAAGATCACCAATTTCGAGCTGAACACCATAAACTATTCAAGCCCGGTCAATGGTCCTGACTATGAGGATTTTGCCTGTGAACAAAGTACTGATCTCGTTCAGGGACAATCCTATTCGGTAGAGATCCAATCGTCACAGACCTTTAGTTCATTTTGGTACAGGGTATGGATCGATTTTGATGATGACCGCAATTTTACCGCGGCGGAAGAGGTGTTCTCAAGTGTTGGAAACGGAACACAGAGTGGATCGATTACCATCCCATTGACGGGAACTATTGTTCTGGATCAGCCGATCAGGATCAGGATAGGTACCGATGTTAATACTCAACCTGTTCAGGCCTGCGGTGCGCTTTGGAGAGGACAAACCGAGGATTATACGGTATTTATTCGATCGCCACAGGCAGCCCCGGTTTCAGCCTTCACCTTTAACGATTCTGTGTCATGTTCGGGGTCGATCAAATTCTTTGATCAAAGCGGATTTAACCCAACAAGTTGGACCTGGTACTTTGGTGACGGGCAGACGGAAACTGTCCAGAACCCGGAACACGACTATACAAGCACGGGGCAATTCACCGTAAGTCTTGTAGCCTGCAATCAGTTTGGTTGTGATTCAACCTCTAACGACGTAACCGTTACGAGTCTTTTCGGAGCCAAATTGATCGATTGCACGCCAACATCTTCTACGATTTCTCCAAATGGAGTTCTCAATGTGACTCTAGGAGATGTAAACAACACGACCTTAGCCAATACAGCTTACACAGACTTTTCATGCGAGAAGGTCGCCTATATTCCATCCGGATCCGCCTCGATATTGTCGGTAAATACCGGGACCACCATTGCGCATAAAGTTGGGGTTTGGATCGACTACAACAATAACGGAACCTTTACCTCCAATGAGAAGGTCATGACATCCACTACAACCGGAGTTCACCAATCCGCCATAGTGGTTCCAGCCACAGCCGTGCAGAACCAGGTTCTCAGAATGAGGGTGATGTCCGAAGTAGATTTCCTCAATCCTCCTGCGCCCGAAGCATGTACCGATGTCCTTAACGGAGAAATCGAAGATTACGGTGTTTATATAGGAGAAAGCAATTCGAGCCCGGTTGCTTTTTTTGAAACCAATCAAAGGATCTCCTGTAGTGGACAGGTTGCTTTCAGAAATAATTCCTTCCCGAATGCTACGGGATATGAATGGTATTTCGGAGATGGAGGAAGTTCTACTGAAGAGCATCCGGCACACCAATACAACTCCCCAGGATTCTATGATGTCACCCTCATCGCCAAAAATGGTTTTGGCTCGGATACGCTGGTCAAGGTAGCTTATATCGAAGTGACTGGAATCAGTTCAATCCCATTGGCAAGTTGTTACCCTCAAACCCAGTTTACAAACCAGGAATTTGGCATATACAGATTTCAAATGGAAAACATTGACAACTGGAGCACCATCACACAGAACTATGAAGATTTCACATGCGTGGATACCACAACCATCACAGTAGGAAGCACTTATGGTTTCTTTGTGAATACAGGAACCGATTATTTCGGAAGGGTCAGCCTGTATATTGACTATAACAACGACGGCGATTTTGATGATGCTGACGAAAACATCTATAACGGTCCCAACCTCAATGGAAATCACCTTGGAAATTTCACGGTTCCATCCTCCGTTGGAGCCCAGTCTCAATTTGTAAGGCTTAGAATTGTTGCGGATCAAAGTGGTTCTCCTGCCCCGGGAGCCTGTATAGAGCCTGAATACGGACAGGTTGAGGATTATGCCGTATTCATAAATCCATCCGGCCTGGGTGATTTGATCAAATCAAAAGTTCGAGTGTATCCTAATCCGGTTGAAGATTACCTGAATTTGGATTTCCCAAGCGAATGGGAACTCGATTTGGGGCTGTTTGATAGCAGGGGGACAAAAATCCTCGAACAATTGGACTTCGTCCAAAACAGGATCGACCTTTCAACTGTTGAGCCAGGACTCTATTTCCTACAGGTGAGTCATGGTGATGACACTGGAATATTCAAGGTGATCTTAAAATAATCTCTAAATGAAAAGATTTTTCCTTGCCCTGCTTCTGGGCATTGTACCCTTCGCGTCGAACGCCACCCACGTCATGGGTGGTGAGGTAACCTACACTTTCTTGGGTCAGGTTGGGTCGAATTTCCAATATGAAATCAAGTATGCGATCTATACTGATGACAATTCGAATTTCCCCAACGGGATCACCAATATCAATACAGGGATTTACGATAAGGCTACCAACACCAGGGTTGGAAATAACAGGAACCTGCTCAGGTTTAATTCCGCCCCGGTAACACCAGATCTCCCTCCGGGTTGTACGGTTCCGGGCCTCGGCAACCTGTCTTTGACTCTGAATGAATTCAGGGATACCGTATCACTACCCGGAACATTTTCGGAATATTTTACCTGGTATGAAGTCTGTTGCCGTAATAATGTGATCGACAATCTGGTTGCCCCTGGTAGTACCGGGAACATTTTCCTGAACTCCATGGCGCCCAATTTTGTAAGAAATACATCGCCGCAATTCAATGATCTGGCCATACCCTTCTTGTGCGCCGGAGATACCACAAGTCTTTCCAACAATGCCACAGATCCGGATGGCGACTTCTTGGTATATAAGTTTGTCGACAACAATAATTCACAGGTTGCAGGCCCCGGGTTTCCTCAACCTACCGCTCCAATTACCTATAACCCATCGTTCATTACGACCGTCCCTTGGTCAGCGGGTCATTCTCTCGTCAATCCTTTTGGCCCGGGCAGTTATGCATTCATCAATTCAACCAATGGATTTACCGAATACTATGCTCCAAACAACGGAGAGTATAACCTGACCATCGAAATCGAAGAATACAGGGATATCAACAATGATGGAGTAGAAGATCTGATTGGTACGACAAGAAGAGAGCTACAGTTTTTTGTTCGTACATGTGCACCCAATGATCCGCCTGAAGCCGATGATGTGATCGTCAATGGAAACCCGATCCCGACCATCAACGGAACGGCCAACATCGATATGAACGAGGGTGATATTCTCACCTTCAATGTCAATGTCACCGACGATAACAATGACTCCATTGAGATCTTCATGGAAGGAGATATTCTGGATGGCACCAATGGGTACACAGGCCCACTGGCCACCTTCCCTGCTGCAGCAGGCAACGGAGCCGTTTCATCCACTTTCAACTGGGCCCCAACCTGTGGAATCACGGGTCAGTACATCGTCAGACTGACAAATAAGGATTACGGTTGTCCACCCAAGTCAAGTCTGGTCTTTTACAACATCAATGTCCGGGAATTTGAATCGGCCGATGAGATCTTCGTCACAGAGGTCGGTGAAACAGCCGATTCGGTATGCTTCGATGGCGATGCCAGGGAATATTTTACCACCAAGAATCCAACAGCGCTCAAGCAATGGGAAGCTTTCGGAGGAACCATCAATGGCTCAAATACCTCAGATACTGTCAACATCAGTTGGAGCGGTCCGGGAACGCATTCGGTTCGCCTGATCGAGACCAGTGCCCTGGGTTGTGCCGATACGGCTGAGTTCAGTATTGTCGTTGTATCACCGGATGTCATCACAGCCGGATCCGATACCACCATCTGTCCTGAGACCTCCGTTCAGATCTTTTCTTCAGGATCTTCGGGTGGATACCAATGGTCTCCGAACCTGTTTCTCAACGATGATAATGCTCAGAACCCCATTGCCACTCCCGACACCACCATCACCTACTATGTCACTGGTGATGGCGGTCTTGGATGTGCAACTACAGATTCGGTTACCGTAACAGTATCCAGTACAGTGATCTCAGCAGGAGATCCCCTGGGAGTCTGTCATCTGGATACCATTCAGATCGGTGGAACTCCTGCCATGGGAGTTGAGTACTCCTGGGATCCCGGGGACTTCCTGAGCGATTCCACTTCCCCCAATCCCTTCCTGATCGGGGAGAATTTTGGTGCTGCGCCGATCGTTAAAAAATACCTGCTCTACGGACTGGATACCAACTCCACATGTCAATTGCTTGACTCGGTCGATGTGACAATCTATCCTCTGCCAATCACTTCAGCAGGATTGGACGATACAATTTGCTCGGAATCATCGACGATCATCGGTTCGCAATTCTCTCCGACTCAATCCTGTACCTGGTCCACAGCGGAGTTCTTAAATGATTCTACGAACTGTCTTGCCACAATTACACCTGTGACAAATCTCACCGTCAATGAAACATTCGCCTATGTATTGGAGGTCAGGGACGGTCCATTGGCATGTGTAAATTATGACACGGTCATGATCACGGCCAAGCCTCTGCCAAGGGTCTTTGCCGGGAACGACACCACCATCTGTTCTGAGCAACTGCTCGTACTCGGTGATTCCGGTGAGCTAGGCGTCAACTACAACTGGGTGACCAGCTCTCCAAACCCCGTAGTGCCTACCAACAGTTCCAACCCTTTCCAGTTCTTCCAGTTCAACGGACCCGGGGTTGTCACCACTTACCAATCGATCGTCACAGCACTGGATACCGACCCCTCGAACCTGTGCTCCAGCCTCGACACCGTTCTGGTTACCGTCAACAGGCTTCCCGATGTCGATGTCATCACCGATACCTCGATCTGTTCACAGGAAAGCATCAATGTGGGCGGAACGCAACTGGTCAATCATGAGTATGTCTGGAATACTTCTTTCGGCTTATCGGACTCTACCGTTGCCAATCCGGTGCTCAACATCAACAACCCTACCGATACATCATGGTTCTATACTTACCAACTGGTCGTCACACGACAAACAACAGGATGCATCGACAGCGCCGATTTCTTGGCCGAGATCAGACCACTGCCTTTTCCCGATGCAGGACAGGACATCTCTGTCTGTTCTGAATTCACCGACACCATCGGGGCTCCTCCCATACAGGACTATATTTATTCCTGGAGCCCTGCAACAGGACTGTCTAATGTCAACATCAGTGCTCCGGAGGTCACCCTGACCACACCCAATCATCCCGATAGTATCTTTTATGAGGTGCTCACCGAACTCAACGGTTGTTTTGATGCCGATACCGTCAAGGTTAGGGTCAATCCACTGCCTAGAGTAGATACCATCTTCGGCGGGATCTCCATCTGTCCAGACCTTACCGATGTCCAGTACTACATCATCGACACACTTGGGTTCATCAACTACGAATGGTTTGCTCAGGGAGGAACCGTGCAGAATCCCTCCAACAATGACACCGTGTTCATCGACTGGGGACCTGCAAACCCCAATGCAGGGGTCTTTGTCATCCCCACAAATGAGTTTGGCTGTAAAAAGGATACAGCTCAGCTGTCCATTGTCATCAACACCACTTTGACCTCTCCCCCACCGGTTGGAGATACCTCGGTTTGTCTGGGAACGGCTCAGAACCTGATCTATGAGGTGCCCTATACCTCAGGGTATAACTATACCTGGGGTGACCCGGGCATTGATCACAGTCAGTTGCCGGTCGGCAATGGCAACCAGGTGTTGTTCTCATTTACCCAGGCCGGTATTGCGCAGATCTTTGTGGAACAGACCGTCACTACCGTCACCTCTACCTGTCTTGGGTTCTCGGATACACTCTTTGTCACCGTTCACCCCGATCCCCTGGATACATTGCCCATCATCGGAGATACAAGCCTTTGTGAGTTTACAGCCGGAGCTGCTTACCAGATCAACGGATTCCCCAACTCCACATATTTCTGGAACCTGACTTCAGGAGGAACCCTGATCGCAGACACCTCCAACACAGCACTGGTCAACTGGGGTACAGCAGGAACCTACTCCCTCAGTGTATTTGAAACCTCTGAGTTTGGCTGTACCTCCGGGTCAATACAACTGCCGGTCACCATCAATCCGCTGCCAGAGCCTCAATGGGAAGCAACCGATAGCATCGTTTGCCCAGGAACCGAACAAGACAATATTTACATGGTCAACGGGTTTATAAATTCAAAATATTCCTGGACTGCTCAGGGCGGTAACCTGGTCGGAAACGATTCTGCAGATTCACAACTGATCACCTGGAACCTGGATCAGACCCCATTGATCGTGTCCGTATTTGAAATCACTGAATTCGGTTGCACCGATGTGCCTTTGACCTTTGAGGTTCTTGCTGATACCTCCAGGGGAACTATGGAAAACGTCAACCTGGATGATCCGGAAAATACTTCTTCCTCCGTAACAATCAGGTTCAATAAAGGCAGTACAAGCACCATTTCCGATACCCTCTACATCGAAAGAAGTGTTCCCGGAACCGCCGATGACTGGATACAGCTTGGTGCGGTCAAAAACGATGTCGCCATCTTTGTTGATACTGTCTCAGCAAATCGAATGGACAATATCTACACCTACAGAATTGCGACAGACAACCTTTGCGGACTCAGAACATCTTCCCTGCTTCACAACACCATACGACTGGAAGGAAGTGGTATCGAGGAGGAAGACAGGGTCCTTTTATCCTGGAACGACTATGTGAACTGGAGGGATGGAGTGGAACAATACAGGATCTACAGAAAATTGGATACACAATCCACATGGGAACTCTATGAAACTACCAACTCCCTGGATTACACAGACTTCTCAGCAAACGATGCCTTTGTACATCAGTTCTACATCGAAGCTGTACAGCAAAACGGAGGGTTTGTATCCAGATCTAATGCCTTTACCGTCGAATTTGAGAATCTGCCTCTGGTAGCCAATATGATCACACCGAATAATGATGGCTCCAACGATACCTGGAAAATCGATAACCGGGAATTATACGGAACCGTCAAGGTGCAGATCGTCGATCGATACGGCAATGTTGTCTATGAAAACGACAACTATCAAAATGATTGGGATGGTCAGGATCTCAATCCCGGTACCTATTATTATCTGGTGGTCATCGAACAATCCGATATCACCTCCAAAGGGCCGCTGATGATCCTGAAATAGAATATAGCAGGTACCTCCTTAATTATTAGGGGGTTCCGACTTTTTTTAACTATCTGCGAGTGTTATTTTGGTCCTTACTTCCGGTAGGAAGACCTAAGAAAAATGATGAAAAAACTGCTCTTTACAGGCCTATGCCTGATCCTTTCATTTTGTGGGTATCAATCCCAGGCAACACATATCATGGGTGGGGAGGTGACGTACCGGTTTCTAGGCTTGCAGGGGACGAATTATCGATATGAAGTAACTTTTAATGTTTATGTCGATTGGGATTCGACAGCAAGTACTTTCTATCAGAATAACGGTGGGGTAATCCCGTCAATCAATTACGGACTTTATGATAAGGCCACCAACCTCAGGTTTGGACCGGCAATAAATATCCCCTTTACCGATACCACAAGGTATATACCAACGCTACCCCCGGGTTGTAATGTTTCCGGAATTCAATCCTTAAAAATTACCATCAATACCTTCATTGATACTTTTGAGGTTCCCAGCCCATTTAATCAGTATTCCATACTTTATCAGAACTGCTGCAGGAATAATTCATCCCTGAATATTGTCAATCCCGCAGGGACAGGGATCGTGATGGTCAATAAAATGGCCAACAATTTTGTTCAGAACTCTTCCCCACAGTTTTCTGATCCGGCAGTACCATTTCTCTGCAAAGGAGACACAACTACATTTTCCAACAATGCTTTTGACCCTGACGGAGATCTACTTGTTTATAAATTCATTGCCAACAAACAGTCATCCGGTTTTCCTTCAATTCCGACTTCTTTCGACGTGGATATGATCCCGAATACTCAATATCCTTTTACATATTCTGAAGTTGATCCTTTTGGACCGGGTGGATATGCCTTTATCAACAGCGTCAACGGGCTTACCCAATACTATGCTCCGAATGAAGGAGAATACACCATAACCATTGAGATCGAGGAATACAGGGATATCAACAATGATGGAATTGACGATTTGATCGGTACTACAAGAAGGGAGCTACAGTTTATCGTAAGAAATTGCCCCCCCAATGATCCGCCTGAAGCCGATGATGTGATCGTCAATGGAAACCCGATCCCGACCATCAACGGTACGGCCAACATCGATATGAACGAGGGTGATATTCTCACCTTCAATGTCAATGTCACCGACGATAACAATGACTCCATTGAGATCTTCATGGAAGGAGATATCCTGGATGGCACCAATGGGTACACAGGCCCGCTGGCCACCTTCCCTGCGGCAGCAGGCAACGGAACCGTTTCATCCACTTTCAACTGGGCCCCAACCTGCGGTATTACCGGACAATATCTGGTAAGGCTCAACTTGAATGATTACGGTTGCCCACCCAAGTCAAGTCTGGTCTTTTACAACATCAATGTCCGGGAATTTGAATCGGCCGATGAGATCTTCGTAACAGAGGTCGGTGAAACAGCCGATTCGGTATGCTTCGATGGCGATGCCAGGGAGTATTTTACCACCAAGAATCCAACAGCGCTCAAGCAATGGGAAGCTTTCGGAGGAACCATCAATGGCTCAAATACCTCAGATACTGTCAACATCAGTTGGAGCGGTCCGGGAACGCATTCGGTTCGCCTGATCGAGACCAGTGCCCTAGGTTGTGCCGATACGGCTGAGTTCAGTATTGTCGTTGTATCACCGGATGTCATCACAGCCGGATCCGATACCACCATCTGTCCTGAGACCTCCGTTCAGATCTTTTCTTCAGGATCTTCGGGTGGATACCAATGGTCTCCGAACCTGTTTCTCAACGATGATAATGCTCAGAACCCCATTGCCACTCCCGACACCACCATCACCTACTATGTCACTGGTGATGGCGGTCTTGGATGTGCAACTACAGATTCGGTTACCGTAACAGTATCCAGTACAGTGATCTCAGCAGGAGATCCCCTGGGAGTCTGTCATCTGGATACCATTCAGATCGGTGGAACTCCTGCCATGGGAGTTGAGTACTCCTGGGATCCCGGGGACTTCCTGAGCGATTCCACTTCCCCCAATCCCTTCCTGATCGGGGAGAATTTTGGTGCTGCGCCGATCGTTAAAAAATACCTGCTCTACGGACTGGATACCAACTCCACATGTCAATTGCTTGACTCGGTCGATGTGACAATCTATCCTCTGCCAATCACTTCAGCAGGATTGGACGATACAATTTGCTCGGAATCATCGACGATCATCGGTTCGCAATTCTCTCCGACTCAATCCTGTACCTGGTCCACAGCGGAGTTCTTAAATGATTCTACGAGCTGTCTTGCCACAATTACACCTGTGACAAATCTCACCGTCAATGAAACATTCGCCTATGTATTAGAGGTCAGGGACGGTCCATTGGCATGTGTAAATTATGACACGGTCATGATCACGGCCAAGCCTCTGCCAAGGGTCTTTGCCGGGAACGACACCACCATCTGTTCTGAGCAACTGCTCGTACTCGGTGATTCCGGTGAGCTAGGCGTCAACTACAACTGGGTGACCAGCTCTCCAAACCCCGTAGTGCCTACCAACAGTTCCAACCCTTTCCAGTTCTTCCAGTTCAACGGACCCGGGGTTGTCACCACTTACCAATCGATCGTCACAGCACTGGATACCGACCCCTCGAACCTGTGCTCCAGCCTCGACACCGTTCTGGTTACCGTCAACAGGCTTCCCGATGTCGATGTCATCACCGATACCTCGATCTGTTCACAGGAAAGCATCAATGTGGGCGGAACGCAACTGGTCAATCATGAGTATGTCTGGAATACTTCTTTCGGCTTATCGGACTCTACCGTTGCCAATCCGGTGCTCAACATCAACAACCCTACCGATACATCATGGTTCTATACTTACCAACTGGTCGTCACACGACAAACAACAGGATGCATCGACAGCGCCGATTTCTTGGCCGAGATCAGACCACTGCCTTTTCCCGATGCAGGACAGGACATCTCTGTCTGTTCTGAATTCACCGACACCATCGGGGCTCCTCCCATACAGGACTATATTTATTCCTGGAGCCCTGCAACAGGACTGTCTAATGTCAACATCAGTGCTCCGGAGGTCACCCTGACCACACCCAATCATCCCGATAGTATCTTTTATGAGGTGCTCACCGAACTCAACGGTTGTTTTGATGCCGATACCGTCAAGGTTAGGGTCAATCCACTGCCTAGAGTAGATACCATCTTCGGCGGGATCTCCATCTGTCCAGACCTTACCGATGTCCAGTACTACATCATCGACACACTTGGGTTCATCAACTACGAATGGTTTGCTCAGGGAGGAACCGTGCAGAATCCCTCCAACAATGACACCGTGTTCATCGACTGGGGACCTGCAAACCCCAATGCAGGGGTCTTTGTCATCCCCACAAATGAGTTTGGCTGTAAAAAGGATACAGCTCAGCTGTCCATTGTCATCAACACCACTTTGACCTCTCCCCCACCGGTTGGAGATACCTCGGTTTGTCTGGGAACGGCTCAGAACCTGATCTATGAGGTGCCCTATACCTCAGGGTATAACTATACCTGGGGTGACCCGGGCATTGATCACAGTCAGTTGCCGGTCGGCAATGGCAACCAGGTGTTGTTCTCATTTACCCAGGCCGGTATTGCGCAGATCTTTGTGGAACAGACCGTCACTACCGTCACCTCTACCTGTCTTGGGTTCTCGGATACACTCTTTGTCACCGTTCACCCCGATCCCCTGGATACATTGCCCATCATCGGAGATACAAGCCTTTGTGAGTTTACAGCCGGAGCTGCTTACCAGATCAACGGATTCCCCAACTCCACATATTTCTGGAACCTGACTTCAGGAGGAACCCTGATCGCAGACACCTCCAACACAGCACTGGTCAACTGGGGTACAGCAGGAACCTACTCCCTCAGTGTATTTGAAACCTCTGAGTTTGGCTGTACCTCCGGGTCAATACAACTGCCGGTCACCATCAATCCGCTGCCAGAGCCTCAATGGGAAGCAACCGATAGCATCGTTTGCCCAGGAACCGAACAAGACAATATTTACATGGTCAACGGGTTTATAAATTCAAAATATTCCTGGACTGCTCAGGGCGGTAACCTGGTCGGAAACGATTCTGCAGATTCACAACTGATCACCTGGAACCTGGATCAGACCCCATTGATCGTGTCCGTATTTGAAATCACTGAATTCGGTTGCACCGATGTGCCTTTGACCTTTGAGGTTCTTGCTGATACCTCCAGGGGAACTATGGAAAACGTCAACCTGGATGATCCGGAAAATACTTCTTCCTCCGTAACAATCAGGTTCAATAAAGGCAGTACAAGCACCATTTCCGATACCCTCTACATCGAAAGAAGTGTTCCCGGAACCGCCGATGACTGGATACAGCTTGGTGCGGTCAAAAACGATGTCGCCATCTTTGTTGATACTGTCTCAGCAAATCGAATGGACAATATCTACACCTACAGAATTGCGACAGACAACCTTTGCGGACTCAGAACATCTTCCCTGCTTCACAACACCATACGACTGGAAGGAAGTGGTATCGAGGAGGAAGACAGGGTCCTTTTATCCTGGAACGACTATGTGAACTGGAGGGATGGAGTGGAACAATACAGGATCTACAGAAAATTGGATACACAATCCACATGGGAACTCTATGAAACTACCAACTCCCTGGATTACACAGACTTCTCAGCAAACGATGCCTTTGTACATCAGTTCTACATCGAAGCTGTACAGCAAAACGGAGGGTTTGTATCCAGATCTAATGCCTTTACCGTCGAATTTGAGAATCTGCCTCTGGTAGCCAATATGATCACACCGAATAATGATGGCTCCAACGATACCTGGAAAATCGATAACCGGGAATTATACGGAACCGTCAAGGTGCAGATCGTCGATCGATACGGCAATGTTGTCTATGAAAACGACAACTATCAAAATGATTGGGATGGTCAGGATCTCAATCCCGGTACCTATTATTATCTGGTGGTCATCGAACAATCCGATATCACCTCCAAAGGGCCGCTGATGATCCTGAAATAACGGCTGCTAGAATTTTCTTTTTCTGAAGGTGATTGGAATAAACTCATCGGTTGGCAAACCGATGTGAACCAATTCCCAGCTTTGGTCATATTTCTCCACCAATTCACGAATACATGCAGCCCTATCCTCTTTCGGTGAGTCACAATCATCCCAGAAAAATATCTCTATGCGATATTGGAATTTCTTCTTGATCCCATTGATCCTAACATCAACTTCGATATCCTGCTCGCCTTGAATTGTGGGAATTTGAATTGAAATTGCTTCCATCTGTCTGTTTTTTCAATACTTAGCGCCAAATCCTGTACCAATACTGTAATAATCTGATTAACAGAATTTTACGAAACAAAACAAATTAACAATTGGACGAATCCGAACCACATTGTCCAGATTAGGCCACTTTTGGCCCCTTGAGATGCTGCCCGGTATAAAAAAGGGCCAAGTCATATTTTACAGGGTCATGCGGGTCTAATTCCAGCAGCATATTGGTAAGCCTTTCGGCATTTTTCCAATTGCTCTTTCTGTTTTCAAGCAAGCCTAATTCATAGGCTGCGTTGGCCACATGGATATCAAGGGGGCAGATCAGATCCCGGGGCTTAAGTTTTGTCCAAACCCCAAAATCAATTCCATCGGGATCCTGTCGAACCATCCACCTCAGGAACATATTGATCCTTTTGCAGGCGGAGCCTTTCCTGGGGTCCTGGATATGTTTCATGGTCCTGACCTCCGGTGAGGCCATGTTTTTGAACGCATCCACAATTTGAATAATTGAAGACCTCGTATCCTGAGTATCCCTACCCAGAAGGTCCTCCATGGTATGATGATCCTGATAAAGGCGTCTAAAAAACCTGAGAAATGCCAAAGCGTCGATACCATTAAAGGTCCTGTGTTTAAAACCTTTGAAGGGATCCAGATCCTCCTCGCCAAATCCCAAGACAAAATTATGGGGATCATTGTCCATCAGGTTAAGGAACTCCCTGCTTTTGTTTATGATCGTCACTCTTTGCCCCCAGGAAAATGTAGCAGCGATAAAGCCGGATATTTCTATATCCTGTTGCCTGGAAAAGAGATGCGGAATTTGGATCGGATCTGAGGATATGAAATCGGTATTGGAATAATCCAGAAGGATATCATCCAAATAAGCTTTTAGATCACTCGAGTTCTGGAAAATAATAGATCTCAACTCTAAATCTTTTATTCACGCTGGCAAGTGCATCATAGGCCCTGGGAGATATTTTTAATACGAGACTCCTGTTCTGATCGATGTCCGGAAGAACACCTATGATCCGAACGAACACACTGGCATTGTTTTCAGCATTCTTGACCTGAACAATGGTTCCTCTGGGCAAAGTTTTATGCAAACCCAGGTATTTATAGGTCTCCTCACCCCCTTCAATCACTTCACACATGCCTCGCTCAATGATCTTTTTTACATCTCCGACCATCACTTCTTCACGGTTCTTCTCGCCTTTCAGATATTCATCCGGTGTAGTAGTGATCGCTACAACCGCATTGCCGGTGCTGGTCGATGATTCTCCATCTTCCAACTTTAGTATCTGACCTTCATTTATTTCGGTGGATTCCAATTCATTGATCTGCATTAGCACCCCTGGCTGGATTCCATATTTCCTCCCGATGGAGTAGAGGGACTCTCCCTTTACCACTTTATGAGTAGCCGATTCCGGGATGGGCTCCATATCCGGTTTCACATAAGACAGGCCCGAATCAACGCTCACAAGTAATACCTGCCCTTCACTGATCTCATTGCTCGGAAGGTTATTCAGGTTTTGAAGGTCCTGCCATTTCATCCCATACATCCTTGAAATCGAAAAAAGCGTCTCTCCCCGGGATACCACATGAACCTTTTTGATCTCAAGCGAATCTTTGAAATCCTCATAAGCTATTTTTTTGAATATGATGATCTCTTGCCCCACTGTAAGATCCTGGGATTCAAGCTGATTGATTTCCATGATCTCTTCAACAGGCACCCCATAGATCCTGTAAAGAGAGAACAGTGTTTCCCCGGCTTGAACTTTATGAATAAAATCGTTTTCAAAAGCTACCGGGATTTTTAACTCCTGCCCGATATGAATGGTTTCCATTGAGCCCGGATTGAATTTTTCGATCACCTCCTGTTCTAGGTCGTATTGCCTGGAGATAGAAAAGTACGTATCTCCCTTCTCGACACGATAAATCACAAAAGGATGATCCTCTATGGAGGCCAGACGCAAGGAATCAAGAGCAAAACCTTTTTGGCTGAAAAAGCAGCAAAAAAACGCTATGGTGATCAAATGAAGTCTCAAAAGATGCCCTCCGTGGAAAGTGGCAAATTAAATACCAAATTCATTTTAGGAGGTGGGTTTCTTAATTTCGTGGCAGAATAAATGCAAAAAATCTTTCAAATCATATTGATCCTCCTTTCAACCCTCACATGGGGAGTATCCGAAGGGAACAAGATCCTTCATCTGGAGATCAAGGCTGAGATCGATGCCAGAACAAATAGATACCTGGAGTTAGGCCTGAAAAAAGCTGAAGATGAAAATTTCGATGGTGTCATTATTGAAATGGATACCTATGGAGGTGCAGTGTATGATGCCAACGACATGAGAAATAATCTGCTCGAATTCGATTATCCTGTACATGTCTACATCAATACGAAGGCAATCTCCGCAGGGGCGCTCATCTCAATTGCATGCGACAGCATCTATATGGCTCCGGGAGCCAATATTGGTGCCGCCACGGTTGTGACCCAAACCGGGGAAGCTGCTCCGGATAAATACCAGTCCTTCATGAGGAGCATCATGAGATCAACGGCGGAAACAAAGGGCAGAGATCCCAAAATTGCGGAAGCCATGGTAGACGAGAATATCGACCTTGATACGATTAGCCCTGAAGGAACCGTCCTCACTTTTACGGTGGATGAAGCTCTGGAAAATGGATTTTGTGAAAGGAAAGTAGAATCGTTGGATGAAATTATGGCCCTAAACGGTTGGTCGGATCATTCGCTTGAATCAATGGAACTGGGATGGTCCGAAACGGTCATTTCCGTTTTTCTAAATCCTTTTGTCAGCGGGATATTGCTTCTGATCATCATCGGAGGGATCTATTTTGAATTACAAACCCCTGGCGTAGGATTTCCGTTGATCGCGGCTGTAGTTGCAGCCATACTGTATTTTGTCCCTTACTACCTCAATGGACTTGCCGAAAACTGGGAGATCCTGCTATTCATTATAGGTGTGATCCTCGTCGCCGTTGAGGTTTTTGTGATTCCCGGTTTTGGCATCGCAGGCGTGCTCGGAATACTGTGTGCAATTTCAGGTTTGACATTGGTAATGCTCGATAATGATGCATTGGATTTCACCTTCGTTCCCGATATCAAAATCCTTATTTCCCTTGGAACCGTACTTACAAGCACTACCCTCGGCATGATCCTTCTGTTCTTTGGAGGGGTAAGATTGGCGAATTCCAGATCTTTCCAGCGGATAGCACTGCAGGATACTATGGATAGTTCCAAAGGGTATACCAGTCCAATAGATCAAAATCTCATTGGCAAGAAAGGCAAGGCATTCACAGTATTAAGACCTGGTGGCAAGGTGATGATCGACGACCAGTTATACGATGCGCTGACCAGGGGAGAGCCGATAGAAAAGGGCGAGGCAATTGTGGTGATCAGCGATGATGGCCCAACACTCAAAGTGAAAAAGATATGACGAAGATTTTGGGTATCATTCCATCCAGATATGAATCAAGCCGCTTTCCTGGAAAAGCCTTGGCTGATATCAGAGGCAAATCAATGATCAAGCGTGTCTATGAGCAGGCATCAAAAGCCCAGTCCCTGGATAGGGTGATCGTCGCAACAGACGATGCCAGGATCGCTGACGAAGTTGAATCCTTTGGGGGAGAATGGGTCATGACATCTCGGGAACACAAAAGTGGAACGGACAGATGCTTTGAAGCTTACTCCCTATCCGGAGAGGAATGTGATTTCGTGATCAATGTACAGGGGGATGAGCCCTTCTTGAAACCCGGGCAGATCGATGATCTTTCAGGTGTTTTAAACAAAGAGGTTGAATTAGCAACATTGGTAAAAAAGATCACAACCACCCATGGCCTATTTGATCCAAACTCTTGCAAGGCGGTAATTGATACAAACGGTAATGCTATCTATTTCAGCAGATGGCCAATACCCTATCTTAGAGATCATGGACAGGAGGATTGGGTAAGACATCATGATTTCCTTGAACAGGTGGGCGTTTATGCCTACCGATCTGACATTCTTGAGCAAATAACCCGGCTTTCCGTGAGTTCTTTGGAAAAAGCGGAATCTCTTGAACAGCTCCGTTGGATGGAAAACGGGCTCAAGATCAAAGTGGGTTTTACCGAATACGATAGTCAGTGCATTGATACCCCGGAAGACCTGGAAAGAATGCTAAAGTTACTGGAATCGGGTTCAGAGCTTTGAGCTAGACAATATGGTAGCCTATTGCCTCTCCAACCCTCTTCAACGACTTATAAAGGACTTTGAAATCTTCATGATGCAATTGCTGTGAAGAGTCAGAAAGAGCGTTGGACGGGTCAGGATGGGTCTCTATGAGTAGACCTTCGACACCTACAGCCATACACGATCGCGCAAGGTCGGGAACTCCATAGGCATGGCCAATTCCATGACTTGGGTCAAGAAATACAGGCAAATTGGTTTTATGTTTTAGATAGATGGCCCCGCTAAGATCTAAAGTGAACCTTGTCTTATTTTCATAGGTCCTGATCCCCCGCTCACATACGATCACGTTTTCGTTTCCGCCTGAAAGCACGAATTCTGCCGCCTGTACCAGTTCCTCTGCTGTAGCTCCGAAACCTCTTTTGATCATAATTGGTTTGTTGGACTTGCCGCAGGCCTCAAGTATGGCATAATCAAACATGGCCTTGGCACCGATCTGAACTACATCGGCAAACTCAATGACCTCGCCAACATGTGTAGAATCCTTCACTTCGGTTACGATCTTCAAACCATAACGATTCCGGATATCGTCCAGGATCTGCAGGCCTTTTGCTCCTAAGCCTTGAAAGGTATAGGGTGAAGTCCTTGGTTTATAAGATCCTGCCCTCATGGCGTTGATCCCAAGGCCTTTTAAGAATTCAGCTGATTTCTCCACCTGTTCCGGACTCTCAACGGCACATGGACCTGCGATCACCAATGTATTGTTCTGGTGTCCACCAATTTGAATATCGCCGATTGAAACTTCCCTTTTTGTAACAAGGTAGTCAGAGGAGGCCAATTGGATATCTGTATCAAATTCATATACCTTTTCGACCAAATCCCTTCCTACACCATTTAGACCTCCGTTTTCGGTGGTGGTCACCAAAATCGTCTTCCCCTCACGGTCGATCTTAACCGCCTTGAGTTCTTCGGCAAACTTATCCGCCTGCTCAGTAGATATCCCTTCCTTTAAATGAATGATCATCTTTTACAAATCCGTGGCAAATATAACTTTTGAATATGCTTTTTCATTGGAATTTTCCCAATTGAAGCGACAAAATGGCACTCAAGTCCTCTTTCCGCCATTGGCATCTATTTTGATAAATGGAAAATGGCCAATTTAAATGGTGAACAAGTCATGCACTTGTTTCGTTTTGTTTTAAACTGAATTCGATGAGAAAAGGAATTTTAATCATTCTGTCATTTGCGATAATTCTTGGGTTCATTTTCTTAGCCAAGAACCCAATTGGACAAACTAAAAATGTCATACTGAAGCAGGCCGAAAAGCCCGCTTTCGTGATGGCCACGGATTACACACCCGAGTCCTATGGCCTGGATTTCACTGCTGCGGCAGAAAAGACAGTGAACGGTGTAGTCCATATTCGGTCACTGATCCGTCAGGAAGGCAGTGGCGGTGACTACCAAAACCCTTACAGGGATTTTTTTGATTTTGGTCCTAGGGGGCCGAGAGAAGGTTATGGCAGTGGCTCCGGAGTTGTGATCAGCGAGGACGGCTATATCGTTACCAACAATCATGTAGTTGAAGATGCCGTGGAGATTGAAGTCGTGTTCAACGACAACAGGTCCTATGAGGCCGAAGTGGTGGGGTTAGACCCAACCACGGACCTGGCAATTATCAAGATCGAAGCCGAGGATCTTTCCGCACTGGCTTTTGCCAATTCTGATGAAACCAAAATCGGGCAGTGGGTATTGGCAGTTGGCAACCCTTTTAACCTTTCTTCCACCGTTACCGCTGGGATCATTTCTGCAAAGGCCAGAAATATCAACATCCTGAGGGAGGCTTATGCGGTTGAATCCTTTATTCAAACCGACGCGGCCATCAACAAAGGAAACTCGGGCGGAGCTCTGGTAAACCTGAATGGAGACCTGATCGGCATCAATTCTGCCATCGCAACCCCTACAGGTACATATGCAGGCTATGGCTTTGCTATTCCATCGAATCTGGTTCAAAAAGTATCTACAGACCTTATCGAGTACGGCGTTGTACAAAGGGCTATCATGGGTGTGATGATCAGAAATGTAGACGCCAGGATCGCCGAAAGGCTAGATCTGGATGAGCCTTCCGGAGTATTGGTTGATTCACTGACAATGGATGAGGGTGCGAAGAGAGCAGGAATTAAGAAGGGAGATATTATCGTTCATATCGATGATTCCGACATCAAATCTGTTCCCGAACTCATGGAATATGTTGCACGGAAAAGGCCCGGCGATAAGATCATGGTATCGGTTATCAGGGATGGAAATAAAAAGGAGTTTGAGGTTGAACTGGTCAACAGACAGGGAAGATCGGAGTTCCTGGCAAAAAGAGAGCCCAACAATTCTCTTGACGATCTCGGAATTGAGGTGGCGGAGCTCTCCAAGATGGAGATCGAAGAACTGGATCTAGATGGCGGAGTTAAGATCACCGAGATCAAGGCTGGCAAAATTCGAAACTTCACCTCCATCAAACCGGGATTCATTGTAACTCAGGTAAATAAAAAGCCCGTACAGGATATTGATGATTTCCTTGCAATCGTAGAAAGTGAAAGTGGAGGAGTAATGCTTGAAGGTGTTTATCCCGATCGATCAGGAAAGTATTACTATGCTTTTGGAAAATAAATGAAACCGGCGAGAGCCGGTTTTTTTATTCAATCAATTCTATTCCCAGTATGGTATCCCCTACTTCAAGTTGATAGACGACATCCATTTCTCTGACAATACCAAAATTTGTGTACTTCCCATCCAGGTGGTTTGAAGGGTAATGGGTTACAAACCATTGGCTACCCTCGGTATCCTTTCCCGCTGAAGCCATGCCCACACTACCGGTTCGGTAATAGGTAGGTGCAAACTCCGATCTGATCGAATATCCGGGGCTACCCCAACCATCACCCCTTGGGCACCCTCCCTGAACCACAAAGTTATTTTCTACGCGATGAAACCTGGTCTGATCGAAAAAACCGGATCTCGACAACGAAATAAAGTTGGACGCCGATAGCGGAGCGGAGATCCAGTCCAACTCAATTTCAAATTTCCCTTTGTTTGTTTTTACGATGGCTTTGGAAATCAAAGCATTTGCCTCAATCTCATTCCAATCAGGTGCATGAGAATACTTCGGTTCAGGGTATTCAAATTTCTCACCTTTTAGAAAGGCCATGGTCCGGTCCAATTCATACAATGTTTCCGTTTCTGCCGGAAGGTCCAGATTGGATTTGGCGGCTTCGAGGAAATCTGTTCCATTCAGATAGCTTATCCAGTCAATCTCTTCGTTACGCAATGCCATGGCACCATAGCCAATCATTGTAGGATCCCCCGAGAGGACGGCGTACCTGAAATATTCGGAGAAGGCATGCATGGTTTTATCGAGTTCAGATTCGTCAAAGAACTCAAGAAAGTCTTCCTCCTTGGTCATTGAGTATAAACTACCCATTGCCGCAGCGTTAATTACGACCCCAAGAGATCTGTTTCCCACGTATTCAAAGACCTTTTTATGTGCAGGGGGGTATTTGCTCAAAGCTCTTAAAAGATCTGACACTTCATAGTCATTATCTGCGATGGAAATACTCCTTTGGATATCGTGCACGATCAGGGGTTTTCTTTTCGAACTCGACAGACTCAAAAGGCTTCTGAACAAATTACCTCTGGCTCTCCAACCAATGCGCTTACCCATAAGTGTCCAAATCAGGTCGATGTCTTCTATATCGGCAGCAGCATTGACCCATTCCGAACAAGCAATCTCTTCGTTGGCTGTTTGGAATTGATCCATACTGACGCAAAAGACAGAATCGAGGCTAAACTGACCATTTCTCAGGGACTGTATGCAGTTGACCCTAACGCGAAAATCGGAATCACTTCTGGCAGCATTGAGCAGGGCAGATCTAGTGCTTTGTCCTTTTCCCGCCGCTAGTGAAGTAGCAATATTCATCCGTACACCCGGGTTTGGATCATCACTCAAGGAGGATATGAGAGCCTCCTGATAATCCATGATGTCACTGGATCTAACCCTGGCAAAAAAGTTAGAGGCCATTATCCGAACAGATGAGGGGTATGATTTGCCTAGGAAAGCGATCATCACACGAATACTATTTGTCGTAATGAGGTTCCGAAGGCCCATTCGGTAAATACCTCTGCATTTTCCCAATTGGATCAATGTATCATCAGTTTGTTCCTGCTTCAGCAAAAAGCCCAGCTCCTCGGGAGCACCTTTCTTCCCCAAGGCTTCCAGTATCAGAAGTTGAACTTTGCTGCTTTGCACTGGAAGAAGAAGTTTTAGCTTTTCAAAGTCATGTTTTCGTCCCCTCAATTGTCCGATCGAAAATGCAGCTTGTGCCTTGACTTCTTCTGGCTGATCTTGTTCAAGAATTTCAACCAGCAAAGGAAAAGCCATGGAATCCTGGGTTGAAGCCGTAGCTTTTACAGCATAAAATTTTTCATCTGGGTCTCCTGTTCTGAGAATGTCGAGGATCTTTTCGTTCTCCCTTCTATCCTCCAGATCTTTGATCTTTTGAAAGTTTTTATCGGTTATTTGGAACGAATTTGGAACATTGATGATTTCAGCATCTTTTTTGCAAGAGGAGCAAATAAATAAGAACAGCAGGAGATAAGCTGATAACTTTGAAATGTTCGATTCATCCATAAACCAAAAGAAATATAATGAAAGCTAAAATATTCCTATTTGTCTTAGCGGCTATGATCTCTCTTTCACAGTTGGGAATAGCACAGGAGAATAAGGTCTTGTCCACCAAATTACAGATCACGGTTTTAAACGGTCTTGGAAATCCCGTGGTCGGTGCACAGGTTTCAATTTATGAGACGGAAGGCGACTACCTTGCCGATGAGAATGTTGTTGGTACCGTTGTTCTGACGGACAAAAAAGGGAGAGCCATGTTCAAAAGCCTAAATCCCAAAAAATACTACATATATGCCCGCGAGGGATCGATGGATAATGCAGACGGCAATCAATCAACGGATGTCTTGAAACAGGGTGTGAAGAACAAGGTCAATGTGGTGATCTCTGACTAGGTCCCGGCCTTTTTAAACCTCACCTTGAGCAAGAAATAAAGGCCCGAGAGGAAGAATATGGTCAGTACCAATGCCGAATTCCTCATACTGCCGGTGATTTGCTCTACCAGACCATAGGAAAATGTCCCCATGACTATGGCCACATTGAAGGCAACATCATAAAACCCAAAATATGATGCATGGTCCTCTGTATCTGCCGGAATCAATTTGGAATAGGAGGCACGGCTCAGTGCCTGTATACCACCCATGATCATGCCGACCACAAATGCCAAAAAGTAAAATCCGTATTCTCCCGAAATAAAATAGGCAGTAACGGAGACGAAGATCCAGATAAAGAGCATCACCGTTAAAGAGAACTTGTTCCCCCTGCTTTCCGAGAGTCTGGCAAAAAGATAAGCTCCTCCAATAGCTACAACCTGAATTATCAGTACTGTGAGGATCAGCTTTCCTTCCTCCAATCCAAGCTCTTTTGAACCGAACAAGGCAGCCAGATACATGATCGTTTGGACCCCAACGGTATAGAGAAAAAAGGCGATCAGGAATTTTCGAACCTCAGGAAGGTCTGGAAGCGAGTTCCACACCTTTTTCAACTCCTGATATCCTTTGGTAAGGTAGTGTCCCTCAGGCTTTTTGTTGTAAGTGTTTTTTGGAAGGTAGTAAAGTGTAACATGGGAAAAGAGAAACCACCAGATACCTACTGTAAGAAAGGAAATCTTGGCAGGCAACTTACCGGGCTCAAGCCCAAACAGATCCGGAAACTGGATCATCACCAAATTGAAGATCAACAAAAGCACGCTTCCGACATAGCCATAGGAATAGCCCAGGGCCGACACCCGGTCATATTTATCCCTGGAAACGATCTCAGGTAGAAACGAATCATAAAAAACCAATCCCCCGCTGTATCCAATGCTTGCCAAGACAGACATGAGAATGCCCCATTCAATATTCGGACCATCAAAAAAGAACAAACCGGCGCAGGCAAATGAACCCAGATACGCAAAGGCTCTTAAGAATAATTTTTTTCTTCCGGTATAATCTGCGATCCCACTGAGCAAGGGAAGGATCAGAGCTGTAAAAAGAAATGAGAAGGAAAGTGCGTATGAGTATAAGACCGTATTTGCCAGTTCAAATCCAAAAAATTGGACTACATCTCCATACTCTTCTGTTCTGGTTACACTTTCATAGTAGATCGGAAAAACCGCCGTGGTAATGGTAAGGGAGTAAACCGAGTTGGCCCAGTCGTACATACACCAGGCACGGATGACTTTTGGTTGGTTTAATTCCATATAAAAAACCCCGAAACGGAATTTCGGGGTTATGCTAGATCTTTAATCTGCCAGAGGCAACCTACTCGAGTAGTTGAGCAGCCGTGCATTCGCCTCCCTCAGCTGCTGCTTTATATCTCCAATGATCCCCATTTTGGTTTCTTTATCAACCTTCAGCGAAATGATCATCTGGTCTCTTTCAACTTCATCCAGTTTGCCTCTCTCCTCTTCAACAAACTGAACAATTTCTTCTGTGCCAATAAAGACATCATTTACCTGGATCAAAGGCTCACTGCCAAACTTTGCTTTCAGGTGATCCAAGGGTTTTCCCACATACATATATGTTACCAGGGATTTCCGCTCAATCTTCTTTAATTGAGTCGCCGGTGGGATCCTTTGTTCCACCTTCAGGGTATTTTCCCTCATCACGGTTGTCACCATGAAGAAAAACAAAAGCATGAAGATGATATCAGGCAAGGCCGAAGTGGGTATCTCCTGGCTCGCACTGGTCTTTTTCTTGAATTTATGAGCACTCATCAGCCTCCGATATTTGTGGGTTCTGCCTCTGAAATCTGCAGAGGAAACTCTCTCCTGGCAGCGGTGTATGCTGCTTTTTGCTTGGGCACTTTCATATCCAACTGAAGATATTGCTCAAGTGTGATCCCAAGGTATTCTGCTCTTAACTCATTATAAGCCGCAGTCACTTCATCAAGAACCTCAAGATAAACCTCATAGGTAGTTCCCCTGTCCGCTTTGATAGAAACCACAGCCTTCTGAGGGCTCTCGGATGAAGATGGATTCTTACCCCTATTGTCAAGGAAGACCTTGCAATTTGCACGAATATCATCGAGATCCATTGGTTCACCTTCGACCAGAAGTTGGTCCTTGGAATTGATCAAAACCTTGAAGATATTCTTATCCTTAAGCTTTATCTCATCCTGCTGATCTGACTTTGGAGGGAGTACCATGGGAATTCCCTTATCCGATGCAATGGTGGTCGTCACAAGGAAGAAAATCAACAGCAGGAAGGCAATATCTGCCATCGAGCTTGAATTAACCCCTGCTTCTCTAGAACGATTAGACCTTGGCATTAGCGGTTAAATATTGTCCTTATTTCTGAATAAATAATCCCCACAACGGCGAGAAAGATCAGAAGATACATGGTGGTCAATGCTCCCCCTATGGCTTTTGAGCCCGAGGAAGCCACACCGAACTTTGTATAAACACCGGTAACCTCACTGCCGGAAAGGCCCCATCCAACCAGAAAGATTATCAAGAGTCCCACGATCCCAATGGCTCCTGTCATCAGGGTCTTTGGCTGTCCGATAGCGTTGTAAAGCGGCATCAGAACTGCTGCGCCTGCTGCAACAAAGAACAAGGCGTAGGCGGTATAAATAAAAATATCTATTCCACTCATAATCGTGTCTTTCAGGCTTACTTGCCTACGTTGTTACGAACCAGAAGATCTACAAACGAAATGGATGCATCCTCCATCTGATTTACAATCCCATCGATCTTTGAGATGAGGTAGTTGTAAAACAATTGCAGAATAACAGCAACGATCAAACCACCAACTGTGGTCAAAAGTGCCACCTTGATACCTCCGGCCACAATCTGAGGAGAAATATCTCCTGCCGCCTGGATCGCATCAAAGGCCGCAATCATACCGATTACAGTACCCATGAAACCAAGCATTGGTGCAAGGGATATGAAAAGAGAGATCCACACAAGACCCCTTTCCAGTCTACCCATTTCTACAGACCCGTAGGCGATAATGGATTTTTCGACCATCTCAATTCCTTCACTTACCCTAGTAAGACCCTGAGAGAATATGGAGGCGATTGGTCCCCTTGTACCGGCACAAACTTTTTTGGCCTCATCAACGCCCCCGTTATTCAGAGCGCTCTCAACATCAGCTAATAATTTTTTTGAATTGGTGGAAGCGATGTTCAAGGTAATGATCCTTTCAATGGCAATTGCCAGGCCAAGGATCAAACACAGGAGTACGATCCCCATAAATTCCCATCCACCCTCAATGAACTTTTCTTTAACTCTTTGATGAAAGGAAGGCTGCTCAACGACTTCTTCAACCTCATCAACCTCCAGGGCCGCTGGCGGCTCTGGCTCTGGTTCGGCTACTTCTTCGACAGCAGCTGTATCAGCATCTTCAACCATTTCAGTGGTATCGGACTCAGCGGTTTCGTCTTGTGCATAGCTTATCGGAGCTATGAACAGAAGTGATGCAAGAAGCAAGAGCGAAAACGACAATTTTCTCATGGCTTTATTTATTGTAACGTAATATTATGGTTTTTCTTTCTAATCGCGGAGAGACAGGGATTCGAACCCTGGGTACCCTTTTGGAGCACACACGCTTTCCAAGCGTGCACCTTAAGCCACTCGGTCACCTCTCCTGACTCCCCTCACTTTTCGGGGGCCACAAATAAACTGAGAATTTGAAGTAAGTGCAAGCTGGAAAAGTGCGATTTCAAGTTTAATCTTTGATTTCACCTGCAAGTGGTTTGATCATCATCTTTGACGCCTCTGCAACATCCGAAAAATTCCCCAAACAGAACATCATTTTTGTTAAACCCGCTTCGAAAGTCATGTCCCTACCGTTCAATACGCCGATCTCATTTAAGACCCTGCTCGCCTCATAACGCCCCTGATCAACCTCTCCTCCAGGGCATTGACTAAGATTCAAAACAGGAATTCCGGACGATGAAAGAAGTTCCAGGGTTCTGATCAGGTTCGGATCGTCAGGAATGTTGCCCGAACCGTAGGATTCCAGTATAACTCCACTTGGTTCGGTCTGATCAATAAACTTCTCAGGGTGAATTCGCATACCGGGAAACACCTTGATCACTTCAATCTTAGTATCGAGTTTGTCAAAATGATTGAGCTCGCCAGCTTCCGGTTTTCTGATAAAGGATGGAAAATAATCGATGCTGACCCCCACATTCGCCAATGCCGGGTAGTTCTCCGACTTATAGGCGTCAAAATAATTGCTCTCAATCTTACTTGCTCGATTGCCTCTGAACAAAACATAGTCGAAGTAAACACTCACCTCGGGTACCTTGGGCATTCCTGAATCATGATCCGAGGCGATCTCCAAAGCGGTCAAAATATTATTCCTGGCATCGGTCCTTCGATAGCCGATCGGCAATTGCGCTCCGGTAAAGACCACAGGTTTTTGAAGGTTTTGTAAAAGGAAACTCAGACAGGATGCCGAGTAGGCCATGGTATCGGTGCCATGAAGAACAACAAAACCGTCATAAGAGTCATAGTTCGATGCAATGATCGATGCCATCTCGATCCAGTGAGAAGGACCGATGTATGATGAATCCAATGGAGGAGAGTAGGCATAAACCCCAAGATCAATGCTGAGGGAAGAAAGCTCAGGTATATTTTTCTGCAGATGTTCAAAATTAATCGGAGTCAGGGGGCTATTCGGATCTTTACGGATCATGCCAAGAGTTCCGCCGGTATAAACCATCAGAATGGATCTCTCAGGTGAGGCGGGTGCCGCAGTGTTGAGCTTGATTATTTCCATGAGCTTAAATTAAACAGGCTTTCAGCATTTTTTCCGGTTTGTACCATAACCTCCTCCAGCGTTAATTCAAGGATATCTGAAATTTTCAATGCAACAAGATTCACATAGGACGGCTCGTTTCTTTTACCCCGATGTGGTACTGGTGCCAAATAGGGTGAGTCTGTTTCCAGAACCATATTTGTCAAACCAAGCTGCTCAACCAACTCTTTCACTCCACCATTTTTGAAGGTAACGACGCCACCGATACCGAGATAAAAGCCCATATCGATACACTCACGGGCGTATTCATATGTCCCTGTAAAGCAATGAAGAACAGCTCTTAATCCTTTCGGCTGGTATCTTTTTAAAACCGGCATGAGCTCATCAAAGGCCTCACGGCAATGGATCACAGCAGGTATTCCTTTCTCGATAGCTATTTCAAATTGTTCCTCCAAGGCCTTGATCTGATCTTGAAGCGTGGATTGGTCCCAGTACAGATCCAACCCCAGTTCTCCTACGGCAATAAAATCCCTACGATCGAACCATTCCCGAACGATCTCCATTTCCTTTTCAAGATCTGCACCAACGGAGCAGGGATGAAGCCCCATCATGGGAATGCAATATCCCAAATACTCCTCTTCAAGTTTCAGCATTGACTCAATAGAACTTGAATCGATGTTTGGCATCAGGATCTTCTCTATACCAACGTCACGAGCTCTCTGCAATACCTCGGATAAATCAGTATCAAACCTCTCGGCATAAATATGACAATGTGTATCTATCAAGCTCATGGTTCAAACGATTTTGCCAAGATCCAAACCTCTGCCCTTTATTCCCCTGATCACAATTGGAAGCATGACCTTCAAATTCTCCCAGGCTTTCTCACTATCATGGAACACGATTATGGAACCCGGTTTAGCCAGACTCACGAGCCTATCAGCATTCTTCCGGGCATTGATGCCCGGATCAAAATCACCAGACAGTAGATCCCACATAATGATCCGGTATTCTCTTGCTATTCTTTTGGCCTGAGATGGTTTGATCCTTCCATATGGTGGACGAAAGAGCTTGGTCTCAACCCCCATTTGTCGCTGGCATGATTCTATATTCTGATAATAGAGATCATTTTTGGCTCTCCACCCATTCAAATGGTTGAAGGTGTGATTTCCCACCATATTATTTTCACGGAGTCTTTGGAAAGTATCAGGATATTTTCTGACATTATCACCAATGCAAAAAAATGTCCCAAGGGCTTCTGCTGATTCCAGTTGATCCAGAACCCAGGGAGAGATCTCGGGATGAGGACCGTCATCAAATGTTAGATAAACCTGGTTCCCGGGGTTTTGAATCTCCCATGTCAGATCTGAGAAGGTTCTTTTTACCCATGAAGGGATCTTGATCGGGTAAAGTGCCAATGCTATTCCTTGATTTGGCAGCTTAAAATCGTAAGATCATCCTCTAAAGAGGTATCCTTTTTAAACGTATCTAAAGACTCCAGGACTTTTTGGACCTGCTCTTTGGGGCTTTTTCGAGATTCCTTTTTGAAAACCTCTACCACGCGGTCAATGCCATATTCCTCTCCCTGAGGATTCCTCGCTTCCGTAAGTCCATCTGAATAGAACAACATTCTGAACTCCCGGGCCTTGATCTCGGATTTCTCAAGAAATGGAAGCTCATCAAACTCCCCCAAAACCGTTGTTCCCTTGTCCATCAAAAACACCTGGTCATTGATCGCACAAATACCCGGTAGGTGCCCGGCATTAATGTAAGAGAGAGTCCGCTCTTTTCTATTGTAAAACGCGATGATGAATGAAACGAAAAGAGAGCCCTTTCCATTGAGAACGAGAATTTTATTTAGCTCATTAACGATATCTCCAAGCTCCATTGATCTACCCACCAGCAGTTGGAATGTCGCCTGTACGTTTGACATGAACAAGGCCGCAGGCACTCCCTTGCCAGACACATCGCCAAGGCAGATGCAGACCCCATTCTCCGATTCAACAAAATCATAATAGTCGCCTCCAATTTGTTTATGAGGCAAATACTTGGCTTCCAATCGAAAATCACCGGCATCAGGAAAGGTTTTGGGGATCAAATTCATTTGCACACCCCTTGCGATCTCCATTTCCCGATCCATTTGGATCTTTTGCCTTTCGCGCTCAGCTAGCCTGATATTTTCGATGGCGACCACAAGGATATTGGTAAAAGTCCTCACGAACGGAAGGTCCAGGAACAGTGGAAGTTCCTCGGTATTGGCAAAGCCGCCCAATAACAGGTAGGCGTGTATTTCTCCCTTATGAAGGATGGGAAGAACGAGTGAAAAATCATCATAGGTCTCAGATATGAAGCCTTTAAGGATCTGGCATTCCTCATTGATCTCAAGAATTTTTGGGTCAGCCTTTCGGCTCTTCATATCTTCACGACTACCAAAGTTCACCTCGCATTTCCAATCAGAGATCTTTACGAAAAGCGCCAGGCTCTCTATTTTCATGGCGGCCTGCATCAATCTACTGAAGGTCTGGTAAAGATGATTGGCAGACTTATGTTCGTTAATCGCCTTGGAAAGGTCGAGTAATGAATAGATCTCCAGCTCTTTGGTATCCTGTGCTCCTTCCTTTGAAAGCATAACGGAAAATTACGGAGTATTGGAAGAACTAGCTTGATGTATGTTCCTGTAAGCCCTTTTTTGATAGTACAAACCAGCAATCATCCCAATCAAATTGATGTTCCGCTCCAAATTCAAACCCGTCCGGTTGTTCATAAACCCTTAGGTACCCTACACTCCAAGATTCCTGTAGAATTTTCCGAAGATCCGCCTCCGGAATATCCAGGGATGACAGCAGTTCGATTTTGGTTGTCAGGAAATAACATTCGTCAAGCACCGTGTAGGTTGAATCATCCATGATCATTCACTTTTCTTCCTTTCCAGTTATAGGGTAAAAACCGGCTTAAAGCACCAAAAAATAAAAAATAGAAGCCAAAGAACAGCTCATAAAAAAGGAAAGCAAAAATGGAAAACCCATATCTCAAGCTATTCGAGAAGGAGAAACATAGGATCAGGTCCGCAAACAGTTTAGCCAGTAAGGAATTGAGGATGATCATTTGATCTGCCTGAGGAGAAAATAATCTTACGACTTCAACGATGAAGTACAAATAAAAAAGGATCAGTAACCCTATCGCAGAGATGTTGAATGGATCCTGATCAAATCTCCATTTTCCCGCCCATCGGATCTTTTGATTCCAAAATTTTACAAATCCCGGATCCTCTTTCGTAAAGACAGCACCATCAGAGTCGGTATTGAATTCAATTCTTTTGGGGTCCAGGGCATGCGCCGAATTCAACAGGATCATATCATCTCCCGAGAACACTTCTTTGTTTTCGGCAAAAGGGTCCCTATTCAGAACTTCTGATTTGACAAGCATGTTTCCACCGTTGACCATGAGTGGCTTTTTATTGCTTAATCCTACAGCTGTTATGCCACCAAAAATCAACCCTTCAACCTGTTCCCATAATCCCCTTAATCCTATTCCTCCCTTTTTTACAAGCCCTCCGACAAGTAAAGGATCACTTCTTCGAACCAAGTGAAAATAGGACTCAATCCAGCTTTCGTTCGGAACACAATCTGCATCGGTGAACAGGTAATGGCTTGAGTTTGAATTTTGAGCAACAAGCTCTATAGCCCTCTTTTTCGGAGATTGGCCATCTAATGCAGGTAGGTCATATAGTGTGAAGTTTTTACGTGAATCCACGAAGTTTCCGGCCATTTCCGCGCTGCCATCTTCGGAATTATCATTGACAAGGAATACATGATAATATTCATCGGATAAGGACTGATCCGATAAAGCGGAAAAAAGATTGGGCAAGTTTTCCTGCTCGTTTCGAAAGCACACAACCACGGCAATTACCGGGAGTTGGGCATCATCTTCGAATTCTCCTTTTCTGTTCCCTGTTGGAATTCTTTGAATCTCATATGCCAGAAAAAGTATTCCGGCAGCGTAAAAAAGAGACAGGATGAAAAAAACCAGGTCCAAAGATTATCAACAAGAATTGGGCGTTAAACTAGTTACTAAGTTTTAAACTAATTTGGACTGGAACACATGAGTCCGAAAAAAGAACAACTAATACTTGGTGTTGATCCCGGAACCACCATTATGGGATACTCTATTCTCAAGGTTCATGGCCGAGAACTGGAAGTATTGCAATATGGGATCATACGCCTCACAAAATACTCCAACTATCAGCTCAAACTAAACGCGATTCAGGAGAGGACAAGTCAGATCATAAAATCCTATTCTCCGGACGAATTGGCTATTGAGGCTCCCTTTTATGGAAAAAATGCTCAATCAATGCTGAAGCTTGGAAGAGCTCAAGGTGTGGTTATCGGATGTGCACTGAACTATGGCCTCCCTTTTACGGAATATGCTCCAAAAAAGATCAAGCAGGCTGTCACCGGAAATGGGAACGCATCCAAAGAACAAATTGCCTCTATGCTTGAAAAAATACTGGATCTAGATCATGAGAAGGGCATGGAGCTTGACGCGACAGATGCGCTGGCCGTGGCATTATGCCATCATTATCAACAAGGAACTCTGGGGCCATCCAAAGAATCCTGGAATTCCTTCCTGTCAAAAAATCCGGGAAGGGTGATCAACCCCGGATCCGGGAACTGATCTGCTCAGCTATCCGGCTGAACTCTTCTTGTGTAAACGAGAGCTTGGGATTGGCAAAAGAAAAGTCGCTGATCTCATTGATGGGGATCAAGTGAATATGGGCATGGGGCACCTCCAAGCCCACCACAGCCACACCGATACGCTCACAGGGCACAACTTCTTCAATAGCTCGGGAAATCATTTTTGAAGTCGCAAAAAGGTGTTTCAAAAGATCATCCTCCAGATCATAGATGTAGTCAACCTCTATCTTAGTGATCAAAAGTGTATGCCCCTTGGAGACCGGATTGATATCTAAAAAAGAAAAGACCCAGTCATCTTCATATATCTTATGACAGGGAATCTCACCTCGAATGATCTTGGTAAATATGCTGGCCACTACAATGAGATATCGAGGATCTCAAATTTCACTTTGCCGGCCGGAATTTGTATGTCTGCCTTATCTCCAACTTTCTTGCCCAACAGGCCCTTTCCGATTGGCGACTGTATGGATATCTTTCCCTCAGCGAGGTTAGCCTCTTCTTCTGCAACGATCATATACGAAAACTCCATTCCATTTCCCGTATTCTTGATCTTGACTTTTGATAGTATGGAAACTTTGGATGCATCAAGTTGAGAAGCATCGATAACCTTGGCGTCCGCAACCAGGGTTTCCAATTTGGATATTTTCATTTCCAATAGGCCCTGAGCATCCTTTGCAGCATCATATTCCGCATTTTCGCTCAGATCTCCCTTATCTCTTGCTTCTGCTATTTGCTTGGCAATTTTCGACCTTTCTTCACCTTTGAGTTGCTGTAACTCTTCTCTTAGTTTATCTAGTCCCTCCTGGGTATAATAGTTTGCCATCTCGAATTCAGTTAAAAACAAAAGAACGGCCATTTCTGGCCGTTCTTCTGCAAAACTAAGTAAGAAAATATTATTACAGGGTAACTCTCAACCCAATTGTTGCCGTTCCTCCGAAATAATCTGTTACGCGATATCCGAAATCCAGACCAGCGGTCTTCTCATTGTTTTCACCCCAGGGATACTGAATGGTGAAACCGGCAGACGGTCCGGTATAGGCATCTGTTCTGTCTTCCTTGTTGAAGATTCCTTCGCGGTAATTGAAACCAACTCTTGCCATAAAATATTGCTTGAAGGCATATTCCGCACCAAATTGTAGTTCATCTTTGGAATAAGAGTTAGAGGTAAAATTGAACAAGGGAGTAAGCTTATGATCCAGAGCAAGTTGAAAGTCATATGCTACTCCAATATGCAAAAGCGTTGGGATCTCGAATTTCTCTGACCTTTGATCAACCCTGATCTGATAGTCTCCTCCACCTGTTGGAGTCGATCCCCTAAAGCTCAAACCATCTCCGGAATAACGCATAGTTGGTCCCCAGTTCCGAAGTGCAACGCCAAACTTGAATTGCTTCCTCTCCCCGGTTTGATATTGCACGCCGGCATCAAAGCAAACACCCTGGGCTGAGGCATTGGTAATGGATTCGTTGATTATACGTACAGTGATACCACCTGCAATGGTATTAGAGAAGACTTTTGAGTAGCTCAGTCCAAGATTAAAGAAAGTAGGTCTGAAGGTTGTTCCCGTTCCTTCAGGTTGAAAAAATGTGGTTTCAACCAACTCTCCAAAATCAACATTCATGAGCGATAACCCTAAGACTCCACTATTCTCTCCCAGCCTTTGAGCAAGTCCCACGGCATTGGTAAAGATCTGAGATCCGACCAGCCATCTTGAATGAGCCAGGATGACCTCGGTCTTTTGAGTATGCGCCAATCCCGCTACATTCCACCGCATGGCTTCAACGCCTGTCAACATTGCCGTTCCAGCTCCTGAATATCCTGTACTTTTTGCCCACGGGTTCATTAACAATTCAGTAGCACCTGCTTGTCCCCTTTTTGTATCATTTCCAGAAAAGGCCGCGATGGAAACAAGACAAGCACCAAGTATTATTAAGAATGATTTCATATTTAAATTTCTCATATACATCAATTTTTTAGGCTAGAACGTATCCAGATCAATTGGTCTGGCAATATTGAAGAACTTCACGACCTTCTCTCCTAGCTGATCTGCATCCACATGGATGATATATATCCCCGAGGCAACCGGCAAGCCTTCCTGATTGGTCAGGTTCCAGTCCTGGGACGTCAGCCCCTCTCCGGCCACATCTTCTCCTACATCTCTGGTAAACTGCCGGATCAAAGAACCATTCAAACTGAATATCGACACCACACACTTGCTCGGCAAATTCGTGATCTTAACGCGCTTGTCCACCTGGCTGGTCTCATACTGTGAGTAGGCATAGTATGGATTCGGTACAACCCGGATCTTATCCAGATCGCTCTGTGCCTGAGCTCCATCCTCAGTCCTGGCTCCCATGCCCCTGGAGGAAAACGTATATACCGGATTCTCACCATTGACTACATCAACATAATCCTTCATCACCCTGAGCCTGACTCGAATGTCTGCCCTGCTCTCATCAGGAATATCCAGGAACGGATTGGTGCGGAAGTAACCCATCCAGCCAAAATGCTCGGCATACCAGGGACCATAGGTCTGGATCTGTACGCTCGGATCTGCAAACATCGCATCAGCCTCATCCTGATAGGCTCCTCCCTCTCCATTGGGACCAAAGTCATATACCCTGTTGGTCACGATCACAAAATGCTTCAAGGCATCAGTGCTCGTATCAGGATTGTACAACAGATCATTACCCAGGATCGGATCCCTGTCCTCACTCTCAGCTATCCAGATATGTACACGCTCGCCACGATCAATGTCTATGGCATAACCCGGAAACCAACTCCAGCCTGTCGCATCTGCTCCCGTAGACGTCTTGGTACCATCAGGGTTGCCATCCTTATCCACCGAAAGAACCGTACTCTTCTGGGACTTGTAAAAGATCGGGGGAGCAGGAGATGTCGGCGGCTCTGTGAACTGGATCACTCCGCAACGTGTCCACTTGCTCGGATCATTGGGCGTAAAGACCAGGTCTATGTTGTTCAAAGCCGAAAAACTCTCATTGTATACACCCTGACCGTCAGGTGGTGTCCCAGCCTTCACAAACGGTGAAAATGCTGCCGATGAGGTGTTCTCCTTACCAAATACATACGGTCCCGCTCCGCCAAAGATCACGCTCTGGTAAACCTTGTTCGGATCTCCCGGGTTCGTTCCCAACTGATCGGCCTGCCAGGGAACATCCTCTACACTGATCGGAATCAACCATGGCTGTGTCGGTACCGAATATTCTATCAAACCATCCAGAAAACTGTTGTCAGCGTTGACCAGCGGGTCAGCCGGACGATATCCCGGATTCGGACCAGGGGCCAGACGCAACGAGATACCCAACTCCGGAATCGCTTCCTCAATACCGGCACTCATCGCACGCTCACTCTTCCGGTAGATCCCGTCTGCCTGAAGTGTCCAAAAATCATTGGGCTTAAAATCAATGGCCAGTGCTGAAGATGACGAATCACCCGAGGCCAGCTTGAACAACACCGGCTCCTGACCATATCCAACCCAAGTACCCGACCTGGCATACGTCACCTCCTTGGTAAACCTGCCACCATCAGCACCGTTCAGCAACTTCACCTCCAGCATCTGAGATGTATCGGTCTCCAACTCAAAAACCTCACGGATCACAACGGCCCGACCATTGGTCTGCTTGACATAGTTGTTCACCGAGGCATTCGTCTGAGGGGGAAGCTGGCTCTGATCAGCAGAATTGAAATTGCCCAAACTCTCAATGGTATCTCCTGGCAAAAACTGGATCGCATTGTCACGAGCATAAACAAGCCTGCTGCTCAACTCAACCTCATAACGATCTATATCCCGAAGAACCCGGGGATCAAATACCTTCACGTCCAATGGACCATTACCAGCCCTGTAGGTTACCGGTGAACTCTGACCGGCAAGCAACTCTTCCTCGCGACCCGTAACCAGCTCCAAAATACCGCCACCGTTACCGGTCCCCTGCTCTACAGTGATCTCAAACTGCTCGCCATAGTTGGCGTTCAACACCTCGCCGATCGGCTGGTGAGGAATCGCCGTGGTCACCACAACATTCCGGCGACCCTGGATGTACGGAGTACCCTTCCTGTCAATCACACGGGGTGAATCGTTCAAGGCATCTTCAACAGGATTGTATCCATAGGCCAGTACCATATAGTAATATGTCCTGTGGTTTACCAATGCCGCGTCTCCCTCGGCAAAGGCATCGTTCTTCAAACTCACCGTCCTGAAGATCCCATTGTCAGTACCATCCACCTCGATCACCGGAACAAATACATCCGGACCTAACTCAATATCATTGACATAGTTGATGATCCTGGTGACATCATCAACAATATCACACTGGGCCACCAGCCTGGCCTTATCAGGGTTGTCAAGGTCAGCAGCCGAGGCACTCGCATCAGCCAACTGGTAAAACAAATAACCCTGGAAGGTATACCAACTGGCACTCTTGGGCTCATATTCCCTGTACGTCTCCGTGTTGTACTCCTCCCTGACGCCCTGGTTCTCAATGAAAAACTCGCTGGGATCTACGGCGATCACGATCTCCCGATTCAGCTCGGTGATCCGAACATTCGGCGCATCAGGACCGCTCTTCAACTGAAAGTTCCGCTCAAAGAGCTCCTGGCAGATATCATCGGCGATCAGCAACTTGCCAAAACTGCCTCGCGGACCTCCCGACCCTGTCCGGGCCCAGGGTACACCGATGGTCAGCTCATTGACCGCTCCGGGACGAAGGCTGAATGGACCGGCTGACTGAAGCATCCTACGGTCGGCAGGTACATTACCGGCAATCGTCTCATCCCAATCAACATTGGCCGAACCGATAAACGGAGCATCACAGTTGCCGCCAAGGCCCCAGCCATACTCACGATCCGAGGTGCCGGGAAACATGAAATTACAAGCTGGAAACGTCTGATCCGTGCCATCACGGGTATCATAGGTACACAGTGAATTGTCCCTCCATATGTTCCGCATATAGTTGAAAAAGTCCGTAGCACTACCAGGATTACCGTTGGTCGGGTCACTGTCGTTGTTGTAGTACAAAAAGTTGCTCATGATGATCAGCTCATCAGGCTCATCGATCGTGCAGTCCTTGTCATTGTCAACACCATCGCCCTCATAGGTTTGAAGGCCGGGCCTGAACAAACCATCGTTCTCATCAACAAGACCGTCACCATCATTGTCAAGACCATCGCCGACCGTATCCAGGTCAGCCCAGGGACCCTCGAAGTAATCAACACCTACCGATGGAGGGTTCTCTCCATAGCCATTGACTCCTTCATCAAAATCATCTCCGTTGTAACAAATACCCAGACCACGGGGCACATCAACCTCTACATAATCATCTCCGGCAAAGCCCAGATCAGGATCAACCCACTGGGCCATCTGCGTCTCACCCATCGGCTTGACACCACGGTTCAATAGCCTGTTCCAGTAAAAGGTCATGTCGTTCAATACATCAGAGGTGGCAAAACCAAAGGCCATCGCCTGGATCTCCATACCGATCGCCTCGGCGCCAACACCACCAACAACTCCCCCAAACTCCTTGACATTACCAGCATCATTCATCACAAACCAGATCGCCTCATCACCAAAGATGAAGGGAATATCGCCTTCAACAGGATCATAGATCCCATCGGGATCCTCATCAAAACGCTCCTCAAACGGCGCCAGATCACGGTTCATGTCCACATTCTCCATGCCACTCACATCATTGATGTAGATGTTGCCACGCGCAGGCCAGTACAGGATCTCCTCAGGTACATCTGACTCCGAGTTCACACGGTTGCTCTCCAGATCACTGATAAATGCTTCCAGCGTCTCACGGTCAAGCTTGAAGTGGCGGTCCCAGGCCACACATTGATCGGCTGAGATTACCGGATTATCCTCGTACAAAGGACCTGTCCACATCGAGTAATGACTCTGACGATAGGTGTTGGCTAAAACAAGCAGGTTGCCCGTGATCTCATCACGACCTCCGATCCAGATCGAACCGGCAAAAAGAGAGTGCTTCTTAGGTACGTTCGGATCATCGTTCTTGGGTACCTCATAAAATGCGTTTCCTGCACCCAGTACCGTCCACCACATGTCGCCACCGGCCAATACAATCGTCCGCACATTGTTGATCTCCAGCACCTCCGAAGACTGTGAACGCTCGCAATCTACCTGGGCCGCAGAAGATGCCGCGTTGGGGGGAGGGGTAATATCGACATCCCTCTCCGCAAGCAATGGGCTTCCAAAGATTACACTAAGTGCAAATGTTATTGCTAATAATTTCTTCATTACAACAGCTATTAAAAGTTAAAGGCAGCGCCAATTCTAATTCTCCTTGGCAGGCCGAAGTGGTCAGGGTTCCTGACAGCTATACCATAGATATCATTGTAGGAAGTAGGATATCTTTCGTTTTGCAGCCTTGTTTGTCCAGCTTGACTTTCAAGGTAGCCATCGGTAAGAGGATCGCCTGACCAGGAGTAAACAGTTTGAATATTGTCAACATTCAACAGGTTCTGAATATATACATAGACGTTGAGCGACTTTCTACTTCCGACCTCAGGATTTCCAAAGAACCATGATTTATCGATCCTCAAAGAGGTTCTAAGGTTCCATGGTTTTCTGGAGCTATTTACAGTACCGTCAATTGGCTCATTCCTGGCATCTGTGATCGAATATAGTTTTGGTCCCCCTCTTGGTGTAAATGGTCTTCCGGAAACCGCCACTGCTTGCAGATTGATTCCGAAGTTCTCAAACACCTTGCCGCCGTCATTATCTCTAAACCTATAATCAACATTGACCTTGATCTGATGCCTTTCATCCCAGTTCAGAGGAATTGGCGTCCTCAGATTCGCATCCACACCCAAATTCAAAAGATTTGTGTTGGTTGTCTCACCGGAAGAGGTTCCGTCAGCAAAGGCAAGTTGATAATTCGCGTTGATGGACAACCTGTTTGTTCTCCTTAGATCATATTCTATAGTAATACCTTTTGAAGTGGCATAATCAAGATTCTCGAAAGTTCTGTATTGCTCTACAGGATAGCCACCTTCAAGAAGCACAATACCAATTTGATCTTTCAATTCTCTATAGAAAGCACCCAACCTCAAAGATGAGGATCTGGTTAGCACCTGCTGGAATCCAACCTGATAGTCAATGTTCCTTTGTGGCCTCAGGTTTGAATTGTTCAATGTTGGAGCAGCAACAGAACTTGCTCTGCTAAACCAGTAAAAGTATTGGTCATATCTCACGTTGTTCCTGCTCGGCCTTTGCACAAGTACATCATAGTGTGCATAGAAAAGAGCCTGCTCGGAAATAGGGAAAGAAAACGAGATCCTAGGCATTACGAAGATCTGTGGTTGATAATCTTCAAAAGCCGACTCAGTAATTCTGTAAGTATCAAAAATTTCCTGCTCCTGTGGAGTGAACGAGCTATAATCAAACCAGGGATAAATCGGGTTACCTCCTGAGAACTGATTCGCAGCTCTTACCTCTGTGCCAAAAGCGTCATACCAGGTATCCCCTTGACGATATCCCACGACATTGTAACGGTCCTTGCTACCACCATTGGCTGGATCCTGATCCACATAAATAACCCAATCATCCTCGGCAGCATTAGGTCTCACAAAATTTCCACCGTTGAAATCTCCGGCATTGTTAACCTCACCCAACTGCTGCAGACCTACAAGCGAGTATTTGTCCTTAAGAACCGGCTGGTTGACATCATAACGATCAAGACGAAGACCAACCCGGAATATCAAATCCTGGATTTCGAATTTATCCTCTACAAAGAATGCAGCATAGTTTGGTTGCCAAGCTCCAACAGGTCTGTTCAAAGAATCCTCGAAGAAGTCTCCAAAACTGGGATTGTCCCTGCTGTATTGACCGTCATAAGTAAATCCTTGGTAGGAGATCGCCTGCTGCCCGGTACCACCGAAGTTTTGAAGCTCCTCGGCATTAAAATCGCTAAGACTCATAGCCGTTGGATCGAGTCCGTCAACATTAAGCTTTTGATGCGGGCCCAATCCCAAACGATCTTTCCAGTTTTGGGCGAAAGTGGTTCCGGTTCCCTCGGTAAATCTCTGTCCGAAATTGAAGAATCCATCATAGATCTCACCCCAATCCTCGCCATTGGCCAGCCAGCCACCGATGGCAGTGTCAAATGTTGTGATCTGGCTTATTGTTCCGAAGTATCCTTCCAAGTTTGGATTTGCTCTTTCAGCCGAGGCTCTGGCGGCATTCCAGATACCGGTGGTTGAAATATTCAACCTGCGATTGATCCTTTGCTCGTACTCAAATCCAAACTTCAAAGAGTGGCTTTTGATATCCATCACACCAATGGCCGACAATCTCCACTGCTCATTGATATCATGAACATAATTTCTGTGCGGTGTTCCGACTCCATTGTACAGCCCCTGGTGCTGCCTGTTTGGAGTGTTTCCGTTGATCAGGAATCCAATGTTCGGATTACTGGTAAATCCCTGACTTGGAAGAGTATCCGCTCCCCAAGGGCTTGGAGAACCAGTGAACTGAAGGTAGAAAGGCTGAACATTTGCGAAAACCCAGTCTGTATAATTTGAGGTAACAGGGTTATACGCGCTGTTTTGAAATGTATAGATGCTCTGGGTAGAATTCATGAAAAAGGGCGTATTGGCTGCAACCAAAACATCCGGATCGTTACCACCCTGCCTCCAGGTGACATCCACCGGATAAGAGTTATCAGGATTAACGCCAACACCGAAATCATCAATAAACAATCCCGGGGTATTCAAGTCCACCAAAGATCCACCGGTCACCTGATAACCATTGAGAAGATCCTCGTTAAAGACGCCTACATGGTTATAGGTAAAGTAGTCCTGGTCCAGGTCTTGGTTAAATCTTTTGTTCGTGTTTCTGGAATAATCAAGCTGAACCTGATAATACGCGTTCTTGATTGTTGAGCCATCATCCTCGCTTGCATTACCAAACCTTTGGGTAAAACGACCGAAAATGTTGTAATTCTGCCTTGATCTTCTTCCGTTGTTTTCGTAGTTCATGAGACGATTTATCCTGTCCGGGTCAGCAGCGGCGGTCCTTGAATAGAGGTCGTTATTCTGGATCAATCGATAGTTACCTCCGAAGGAAACAGTAATATTTTGCGTTGCTTGATAATCAATGGTCGCATTGATATTAATGTCTGAAAGGTTTTGGTTTGCATTCCAATTAAAAGGCTCGGTTTGTTCGGCTCTCAAGGTATCGGCAGCGTAAGTGGGAGTACCAAACTGATCCACAAACATCGGATTCTGCTCAACCGCACTTTGAACGTCATCCTTCAACCTGTAAATGTCAATCGCAGGAATGTCATTATCTCTCATGCTGTTGTACTGAACAGTGAAGAAATAACCCAGTTTGGTCATCCCTGTTCTGGCACCATTTTCATCCTTCGCCTTTATGATCGGACCGGAAAGCGTCACAGATCCCAACAGCCACTGCTGGGCATCAAGACCATAGGAAGATTCCACAACTGCACTTCCAAACACTCTGCTTGAAGGCCCCTTTGTTGTCAAACTAATAACCCCTCCGACGGCGTCCCCCCATTGTGCCGGGATACCACCTGTCAGAATAGAGACCTCGGAGATCGCTTCGATCGGAACGGTAGGAGTTTGTCCAGGTAGCAGTTTAACACCGTTGATCCAATATTGAGTCGCGTCCGATCGGGCTCCCCTCAGGTTGATCGCGCCCCCATCATCGGCAGTTGTAACCCCTGCCTGGGTCTGAGCGATCGCGTTAATACTTCGAGTAGGGATTTTTTCGATCTCTTTAGAGTTCAGCTTTGCCCCGGTGGAAGTGTTATCCGGATCAATAAGGGGTTCGGCATAGATAATGACGTCCTGTTCAAGGACCTTGGACTCTGAAACGAGATTGATATCCAAACGGGTGGTGGTCTCAAATTTGACAACCACGCCCTGGACCTTATAAGGTGCATAGCCGACATAGGAGACCTCCACGTCATATTCACCTGGTACAAGGGGTGATATAGTGAAGTTCCCGTCGAAGTCACTGACGGTCCCTCCCTTTTGGAGCCCCTCCTTTGAAACGATCACATTGGCAAACGGAATAGATTCCTTGGTTTCAGTATCAATGATCTTACCAGAAATCTTTCCAGTCTGCGCCAGGACGCCCGTAAGAGAAAAAAGGATTACAGCCTGAAGCAGTAGTAGTTTTCTTAACATAAACATCAACTTTAGTTAAACTGGACTAAACATAATATTGGAGGCTAAAAATGAAAAAGGTAATTTACTTATACAATAGTGAACCTATATTTTTGGTTCCTCTAGCCAAATATATGGGAATAAAATCACCCATTTTGTAGGATATGGTTTTTAATCTTCAAGGAAAGGGCTCTGCTGATCCCCTCAAAAGACTGAATACTCCACCCTGCAATGTGCGGAGTTACCAAAACCTTTGGGTGGTGGAACAACCTCTCGTACTGGATTTTTTGATCTGAACCAAGTCGGTTAAAATCCTCGATTGGCAAGACATCCAAACCCAATCCTCTGAATTCTTCATTTTTCAGTAACAATTCAGCCGCATCCAGATCAAGCACTTTCCCTCTGGCCGTATTGATCAAAAATTTCAGGTTTCTGAATCCGGAAAAATACCTGGAGTCAAGAAGAAATCTATTTTCTTCATTTAAAGGAATATGAACGGATAGCACCTCTGCTCTTTCCTTAAGGGCCTCAAAGTCCACCAGCCTGACACCGCGGTTAGCTCGAACCGCTGGATCCACATCATAGGCTATGGTCTCCTTGGAAAGCAGTTTGACCAATTCCCCAAAGGCCTTTCCCATATTTCCATACCCCAGTATTCCAACGACCAGGTCCTTGAGTTCAACGCCCCTGTTCTCCTCTCTTAACCACTTAAAATCCATAACCTCCAAACTCGCCTTATGAAGATTATGGATCAGTGAAAGAAGCATTCCAAGCGTGTGTTCGGCAACAGCATTTGCATTGCCCTCGGGAGCATTGATAACCTCAATATTCTTTTCTCTGGCGAGATCAAGATCTATTCCATCGAGGCCGGCACCACCCCGGCCCAGGAAATTCAGATTAGACGCTGCCTCAAATAATTCCTTGCCAAACCTGAACTTGCTCCTCAGAATTATTCCATGATATTTTCCGACTACACGTAGGGTTTCTTCAAATGTAATCTCGGGCTTGACATCAAAGACTATTGGCAATGAGTCCTGAAGTTGTAGCAGCGAGGGATGCAGGTGGTCGGCGACCAGTATGTTCCAGACTTTGATCCCTTCTTTCAAAGTCCTAAAAGGAAATGAGCAACTATAAAGTATACACCTAAGCCGAGGAGATCATTGGCTGTGGTGATGAAAGGACCTGAAGCAAGAGCAGGATTAAACCCGAATCGATCCAGAATCAACGGTGTGAACGTACCCATAATAGAGGAAAGGATGATCACAGAGAAAAGTGCGATCGCAACAACCGAGGAGATAGCAAGAGATTGACCGAGAAGAAGGTTAAATCCCAAAACCAATATTGACAGTACCACCCCGTTGACCAGAGCTACGAGGATCACCTTGACCAAGCGGGCAAAATAGCCAGTGTTCAAAATATTTTGATTGGCCAGACTCTGTACGATGATGGAACTTGATTGGATGCCCACGTTTCCTCCCGTAGCCGTGATCAATGGGATAAAGAAGGCCATGGCGGGGATCAACATCAGGTCTCCTTCAAAAAGACCGATGAACTCAGCCCCGAGCAACCCTCCGATCATTCCGATCATCAGCCAGGGCAAGCGAGCTTTTGAAAGTATCCATACATTATCATCCTCCTCGATATTGGAAGAAATACCTGACATGATCTGCCTTTCCAGTTCGGCTTGCTCCTTGATAACATCAACAACATCATCGATGGTCACCCGTCCGAGCAACTGTCCCTGCACGTTCACCACGGGCAAGGCTTCCAGGTCATACTTCTGCATCATATTGGCGACTTCCTTCTCGTCTGCGAAGGTTTCAACGGAAATGATCTCAGGATCATAAATATCCTGGATCAGGGTATTGTCCCTGGCGAGCAGAATATTCTTCAATCCTACGCGTCCAAGGAGTTTGTTATCGTTATCAACCACATAGACGGCGTAGATCTTTTCAACCTTCTCCCCTTGCTTCCGCAGCTCTTCTATTGTTTGAACCACGGTCCAGTTGACATTGGCAGACACCAATTCCTTGGCCATCAATCCACCGGCACTATCCTCCTCGTAATGAAGAAGATCAATAATGTGGTTTACCTTCTCCCGATCATCAAGACTAAAGAGTGTCTCCTCACGCTTTTTGATGGGCAATTCCTGTAAGATGTCAGCCGCATCATCCGACTCCAGTTCTTTGATGAACGAGGCTACCTGTGGAACAGGAAGGACCTTGAGAAATTTTCTAAGGTGATCATCATCAAGGTCGGCAATAGCTTCGGAGCCCAATTCAGCCGGTATGTTGTCAAGAACAAATCTGACCTCCTCCGGATCCAACTCGGAGAAAACCTCTGCAACATCGGCCGGATGCAACTCTCCTATTCTGGAACTAACGAAGTCACGGTCCTTGACCTCAATAGCTTCCCTCAGGACGGCAACGAATTCATTTGTCAAGTCGATCGGCATCAGCCCGGGAGATTGTAGAAATTTTCTGCCATGCAAATAAAATCATCAGGACTTAATTCTTCGGCCCTTTTAGAAAGGAATTCCTCCGGTACGAATCCCAGTTCCGGGAATTGAGCATGGAGTGAATTTTTCAGCTTTTTCCTGCGCTGGTTGAATGAGCATTTGACTATTCTTTTAAGATCCTGAAAAAGCCTTTCATCCATCTGCCTTTGGTTTCTCTCGAGCCTGATCACAATGCTATCGACTTTTGGAGGAGGGAAAAAATTCCCCGGCTTCACGAGTAGGATCTTTTCAGTCGAATAAAACAACTGGATCAATACGGAGAGAATCCCATAGGCCTTAGAGCCATGCGGTGACATGATCCTCTCACCTACCTCTTTTTGAATCATAAAAACCCCCTCGACAATGTTTTCCCTGTTTTGCAGGATCTCAAAAAAAATGGGACTCGAAATATTATAAGGAAGATTTCCAACCAGGGAGTATGTGGCTCCATTGAAGAAATCCCAATCCATATTCAGAATATCACCCTGAATCACTTCCAGTGAAGGGAAGTGTTGCTGAAGATATTCCACAGATTCCGGATCTTTCTCGACCGCCAAAAACTTGGCAGGGGCCTTTTTGAGAAGGCAATTTGTCAGCATCCCCGTCCCGGGCCCTATCTCGAGCACACGGTCGAAGTTCCGGAGCGCATCTGCGATGCTCTCGGCAACGGATTCATTGTTAAGGAAATGCTGCCCCAGATGTTTTTTTGGTCGAACCATTTTTGAGAATAGGGTTTTTATTCTTCAATTGGAGCGATAAATGTAAAGAGATAAGACCGTGGAAAAGGAACCGGGGTTAGGGAATCAGGATTATCCAGCAAATATCATAGGGGTGACATGCGGGGATTGCAACGGTATAGGGCCGGAAGTCATTCTAAAAACCTTTATGGATAAACGTCTGATCAAGGATCAAACGATCCTGATCTACGGTCAGCCTTCAATATTCACGCATTATATGAGAATATTGAATACCAAAGACTTTCGATTCAACACTATCGATAGTGTTCAGGACATCAAAAGGAAGAAGATCAACCTCCTGAACCTACAGGATATAGAAGGGAAAGTCGAACCCGGAACACCCAGCGCTTATTCCGGTAGCCTGGCAAAAATCGCTCTCGAAAGATCCGGAGATGATTTGAGGCAGGGAAAAATCTCCGCCGTGGTTACAGCACCCGTTTCAAAGGAAAATCTTTCGAAAAGCGGTTTCGCTTTTCCCGGTCAGACGGAATTCTTCTCGAGCCTTGATCCAAAGGGCAAACCCCTTATGCTTCTGGTTTCCGAAGAACTGCGCATTGGGCTAACGACCGGGCATGTTCCTATTGGTGAGGTGACAAAAGTCTGCACTCCGGAAAAAGTGCGTGAAAAACTTTCGACCCTTCTTGGATCTCTCAAGAAAGACTTTGGCATCACTAAACCCAAAGTGGGAGTCATGGGGCTCAATCCTCATGCAGGTGAAAACGGAAAGATCGGTACGGAAGAGGTGGATTGGCTGGCTCCCCTGATCGAGGAATTCAGGGAAAAGGAGAATCTTGTTTTTGGGCCAATACCTTCTGACGGCCTTTTTGGTTCCGGTCAGTTTAAAAACCTTGATGGTATCCTGGGAATGTACCATGATCAGGCCCTGATCCCATTCAAAACCCTGGCTTTCGAAAGCGGAGTCAATTGTACCGTAGGTCTATCCTTTATTCGCACTTCCCCCGACCATGGGACCGCCTTTCCCATTGCTGGAAAAAACAAGGCCTCGGCCAGTTCGTTTCGGGCTGCATTTAATCTTGCTAATGACCTGATTCATAATCGCAAAGAACAAATCAATTCCCAAGACGATTTGGGAAAAAAATAATTCAATTTGTACCTTTGCGCCCTTAAATTTTGGGATGGGTAAGGTTTCGTTGAAAGATTTTGAGATTCCCATAACCGGAAGCAGGCAAAGTGATTATTCTGCGAGCTTTGAGATCGATTCGGATTTCTTTGGGCTTTTTGAAAACTCTTTGCTTAAAAAGGGAGATCTCAAGGCAGATGTAGGGTTGTTTAAAACTGAGACCTTGATCGATGCCAAGATCAAAATCCATGGGAAAATAGAACTCGTTTGCGACAGGTCGCTTGAGGAATTTGACCAGGATATTTTTGTTGAGAGGGAACATGTATTTAAGTATGGTGATCATGAGGAGGAGTTTTCGGAGGAGATGACGCTGATCCCATTTGATACATTCTCAATAAATCTTGCTCAGATCTTTTATGAGTACATAGGTTTAGAGATACCTTTCAGGAAATTGCATCCGAGGTTTCGGAATGAAGACGGAAGTGAAAAGGATTTCGTTTTCGAGTCCGACACTGAGAAAAAAGAAAATGAAATAGATCCTCGCTGGGAGGAATTAAAGAAAATAAAGAAGTAAAGAATTATGGCGCACCCCAAAAGGAAAATTTCGAAGACAAGAAGAGATAAGCGTAGGACACATGTTAAGGCTACGCCTAAGACTTTTGCCATCGACCCTACTACAGGTGAAACACATCAGTACCACCGTGCTCATTGGGTAGACGGAAAGCTCTACTATAAGGGTCAGGTCGTTCTCGAAAAAGAAGATCTCTCATAGGCTGAATGAGAATTGGTCTCGATGCAATGGGGGGCGACTTCGCTCCCAAAGAGCCCATACTGGGTGCCATTGAAGCACTCCGACTTCTAGAGCCCGAAACCTCAATTGTGCTCATAGGAGATCAGGAAGAAATACATCGGCATCTTCCGAATGACCTCAATGATCGCATCGAAATCCTTCATACACCCAAGGCCATCGGCATGGGTGAACACCCTGTTAAGGCCCTAAAGGAAAAACCCGAAGCCAGCATTCCTACCGGAATAGGACTTTTGAAAATGGGCAAGATCGATGCATTCTGCTCAGCGGGAAACACCGGAGCGATGCACGTGGCTTCCATGTTCACCATCAAAACGATTCCCGGTATTATTCGTCCGGCTATCGCCAGTTTGATGCCCAAAGAAGAAGGAGGTTTCGGGGTGATCATTGATGTTGGTGCCAACGCCGATACAAAGGCTGATGTCCTTGAACAATTCGCTCAGCTTGGAACGATCTTCGCAAGAGGCATTTTCGATGTTCGTGAACCCAAGGTAGGTCTTATGAATATGGGCGAGGAAGAATCCAAGGGCCCCCCGACCATTCAGGCCGCCCATCAGCTACTCAAAATCGATCAGAGCATTAACTTCATAGGCAACATAGAAGGCAGGGACCTTTTCAATTCCAAGGCCGATGTGATCGTTTGTGATGGTTTCACAGGGAACGTCATTCTCAAGATGGCTGAGTCCTTTTTCGACTTGCTGAAAAGCCGCAATAAACTCGACCCATTCTTTGAACGCTTTGATTATGAGCAAATCGGAGGAAGCCCTATTTTGGGAATCAACGGAAATGTCTTAATTGGTCACGGCGTTTCAAATAGAAATGCGATCAGCCATATGATCTTTCAGGCAGAAAAGATGATCAAATCAGAAATTACCAAGAAAATCCAGGAATTCTTTAGGGACTAAATCATGAGTGAAAAAATAACTGCTGCAATAACAGGTGTGGCGGGTTACGTGCCCGATGATATTCTTAGCAATGCAGAACTTGAGAAGATCGTTGAAACCAACGACGAGTGGATCACTTCCAGAACAGGGATCAAGCAAAGGCATATACTCAAAGGTGAAGACAAGGGATCCTCTCATATGGCTATTCCCGCCATTGAAGAGTTGCTCCGGAAGACCAATACAGACCCCATGGAGATCGATCTGATCATTTGCGCCACGGTTACCCCTGATTTTACCTTCCCCGCAACAGCCAATCTGATCGGAGATGGGATCGGTGCCAAGAATGCTTTCGGATATGACGTCAATGCCGCTTGCTCAGGATTTATTTATTCGCTCTCTACCGCATCCAGGTTTATTGAAAGCGGAAGATACAAGAAGGTCATCGTAGTGGGTTCGGATAAAATGTCCTCAATCGTTGATTATACTGACAGAACCACTTGTATCATCTTTGGTGATGGTGCAGGGGCCGTCATGCTGGAGCCAAATACGGAAGGCTACGGGATTTTGGATGACAAGCATTTTTCAGATGGCTCGGGTTGGGTACACCTTCATCAAAAGGCAGGCGGATCCAGGAAACCACCCACTCATGAAACGGTCGACCAGAGACTCCATTACGTGTATCAGGAAGGAAGAGATGTTTTCAAGTTTGCCGTAAAGAATATGGCTGACATCTCTTATGATATCATGAAAAGAAATAACCTCCAACCTAATGATGTAGCCTATCTCGTCCCCCACCAGGCAAACAAAAGGATCATCGATGCTACCGCAAATCGTATGGGTTTGCCTTTGGACAAGGTGATGATCACAATTCAGAATTACGGAAATACAACCTCTGCCACCATTCCTCTTTGTCTTAGGGATTACGAGGACAAACTGAAAAAAGGTGATAACATTATTCTGTCAGCTTTTGGCGGTGGATTTACCTGGGGCGCCGTGTATGTAAAATGGGCTTATAATCCTTAATTTTCAATTTTTCTATGGCGACTACAGCAGATTTTAAAAACGGATTATGCATTGTTCACAATGGCCAGCTTTTCACCATTGTGGAGTTCCAACATGTAAAACCAGGCAAAGGCGGAGCCTTTGTGCGAACGAAATTAAAGGGCATTGAAAGCGGTAAGGTCATTGATCATACTTTTAACGCTGGTGTCAAAGTTGAGACTGCCAGAATTGAAAGAAGGTCTCATCAATTTCTGTATAGCGACGATACAGGCTTTCATTTCATGGACACCAATACCTACGAACAGGTGGCCATTCCCAAGGATCAAATCGATGGCTGGGACCTTTTGAAAGAAGGACAAGAAGTCGAAATATTATTTCATGCAGAAAACGAACTGCCTCTTTCCTGTGACCTTCCGCCTTTTGTGGAATTGGCGATAACCTATACCGAGCCGGGTCTGAAGGGAGATACGGCTACCAATGCTTCCAAACCTGCTACCCTTGAGACCGGTGCGGAAATAAAGGTACCTTTGTTCATTAACAACGACGAAAAAATCAAAGTAGACACGAGGGATAGATCTTATGTCGAAAGAGTTAAATAAAAAGACTATGAAAGCTAAAGAAATTCAGGATCTCATTAATTTCATTAAAGAATCCGGGATGGATGAGGTCAATATTGAGACCGATCAATTCAAACTTTCAGTAAAGAAGAATTCAGAAGTTCAACAGGTCGCTCCGGTCATAGCCGCTCCTGCGCCGGTGGCAACCCCGGCACCGGCACCTGCTGTTGCTGCTCAACCAACCGCCCCACCTGCTGCGCCGGCTTCCGATGAAGGGGGTGCGTCAGGAGCAGGAGACGAATCAAAATACGTTGCTGTCAAAGCTCCGATGATCGGCACTTTTTATCGTTCTGCCAATCCTGAGTCCGATCCATTTGTCAATGTGGGAGATAAGATCGACAAAGGAAACACAGTCTGCATCATAGAGGCAATGAAACTGTTCAATGAAATAGAATCTGAGGTTTCAGGCACGATCGTCAAAGTTGTTGCGGATGATGCCACTCCGGTTGAGTTCGGCCAGACGTTGTTTCTTGTAGATCCAAGCTAAGGACTAGAAATGTTTAAAAAGATACTCATCGCCAACCGGGGAGAAATAGCCCTTAGGATCATCCGTACCTGCAAGGAAATGGGGATTAAAACCGTTGCTGTCTATTCCGAGGCGGATAGGGATAGCCTTCATGTCCGATTTGCCGATGAAGCGGTTTGTATAGGCCCCCCGGCAAGTATGGACTCTTACCTCAAAATTCCGAACATCCTGGCAGCTGCAGAGATCACCAATGCAGACGCCATCCACCCCGGATACGGATTTCTTTCAGAGAATGCTGACTTCTCTGCGATCTGCTCAGAGTACAATATCAAATTCATTGGCCCGGATCCAAAAATGATCCAAAAGATGGGCGACAAAGCCACAGCGAAGGCAACAATGAAAAAGGCCGGTGTACCAACGGTTCCCGGGTCAGACGGATTGCTGAAAAACAAAACCGAGGGCAAAAAACTGGCGAAAGGTATTGGATATCCAGTCATTCTAAAGGCAACCGCCGGAGGAGGTGGAAAAGGAATGAGGATAGTCAATGAGGAGAAAGAGTTCGATGGTGCTTGGGATAGTGCTCAGCAGGAAGCCGCTGCTTCCTTTGGGAATGCAGGGCTCTACCTGGAAAAATTTGTGGAAGAACCACGTCATGTTGAGATCCAGGTTGTTGGAGATAAGTTTGGAAAGGTAGCCCACCTTTCTGAAAGGGATTGCTCCATTCAAAGACGTCATCAAAAACTGATCGAAGAAACCCCCTCCCCAATACTTACCAAAGAGCTAAGGGACAAAATGGGCGAGGCAGCCATCAAGGGCGGCGAAGCCATCAAGTATGAAGGGGCCGGCACGGTAGAATTTCTGGTCGATAAGCATGGAGGATTTTACTTCATGGAAATGAATACCAGAATCCAGGTTGAGCATCCGGTTACCGAGGAGGTGATCGATTACGATCTTATTAAGGAACAGATCAAGATCGCCGCAGGTGTACCCATCACCGGAAACAACTATTTCCCAAAACTGCATGCGATCGAATGCAGGATCAACGCCGAAAATCCCTCAAAGGGATTTATCCCGAGTCCCGGGAAGATCACCAACCTTCACCTTCCGGGAGGGCATAAGGTGCGTGTGGATTCACATATTTATGCAGGGTATACCATTCCACCCTTCTATGATTCCATGATCGCCAAGTTGATCGTGAGCGATCAAACAAGGGATGAGGCCATCACCAGGATGAAAAGAGCCTTGGAAGAATTTGTGATTGAAGGTATTGAAACCACAATTCCATTTCACATCAAAATGATGTCAAACGACAGGTTCAGATCCGGAAAGTATACGACTAAATTCCTGGACGAGGTTCCTTACGAGGATATATAGCTCCGGAAATCAAAATTTCAATCGGGCCGATGGGACGACCGAAAGTTCTCCTATCTGGCCCGATTTGTATTTGAACTCCCCCACCTTAGCGATCATCGCCGCGTTGTCAGTACAATACTCATTTCTCAATATATGCGCTTTCCATCCATGCTCTTGGGCCAGTACCTTTAGACCATCCTTAAGACCGCTGTTTGCAGCGACCCCGCCTGCAATTCCAAGCTCCTGGACTTTTAGATCCTTAGCCGCTTGCTTCAGTTTCCTCAGAAGGGTCTCTATGATGGTTTTCTGAACTGAGGCAGCAAGATCGTTGAGGTTGGTTTCAATGAAGCCAGGGTCTTTCTGAACTTCCTTTTGCAGAAAGTATAAAACACTGGTTTTCAAACCGCTGAACGAGAAATCATATTCCTTCATATTAATGATTGGAAAGTCATATTTCCCCGAATTTCCTTTGGCAGCAAGCCTGTCGATCGCAGGTCCGGCCGGATATTCAAGACCAAGCATTTTGCCGATCTTGTCGAAAGCCTCACCGGCGGCATCATCGATAGTCCCTCCCATCAACGTCAATTTCCCATCCTTATACAAAACCAGCTGGGTATGTCCCCCGGATACCGTCAGGCACAGGAAGGGGTTTTCAGGTATTGGATCTTCGATGAAATGGGCCAATACATGCGCTTCCATATGATTCACCTGGATCAAGGGAATTCCGGAAGCAAGACTCAACCCCTTGGCAAAGTTTGCTCCAACCAACAAGGGGCCCAGCAAGCCCGGCCCATTGGTGTACGCGACGGCATCAATCTCGGAAAGGTCAATTTTGGCCTTGTCCATGGCAACGGAAAAAACCGGAACCATATTCTTCATATGCTCCCTCGAAGCCATCTCCGGAACTACGCCTCCGTACTTTGCATGGACCTCCTGGCCCGCAATAATATTTGAACAGATACGTCCCTCTTTCAGAAGAGCAACGGAGGTTTCATCACATGAAGATTCAATTCCAACTATTGTAGCCAAAACCCATAATTTTGATCGATTTGCAAAGGTTTTTAAAAAAATCATTAAAATTTCTCGTTTGGGTATTGGCAAGCATTTTTTTCTTGCTGACGGCCGCCTTATTTCTATTTCAGATTCCCAGAGTTCAAACCTTTACGGCAAATCTTCTTGCGGACCTGATCATTGAAAAAACAGGCTACGAGGTAGAAATCGAAAAAGCGTATCTGACCAGCTTTGATGTTCTGCAGGTAGACGGATTACATCTAAGGAATCCTGAGGGCGATTCTCTGATCGATCTAAAAAAGGGTCAGGTCCAATTCAACCTCTATCAGCTTTACCGCAAAACCAAGATTCCCGTACAATCGATCAAACTTGAAAATCCGAACCTGACCCTGCGAAAAAACGAAGAAGAAGAACTCGAGATCTATGACCTTATTCTTCAATTATTCCCGAAAAGCAATAGGAAGAACAAAGCCTACTGGGATCTCAGTAACGTCATCGTCGAAGGCGGATCGCTAAGGTTTTCAAAACCCATGGAGTTTTCATCAGAGAATTCTCCAACCATTGTTCTCAAGGACTTTAGAAATATTGACCTGCAATTGAGAGATCTCTTTCAAAAAGAGGACTCGGCTTTTGTAGAAATTGAATTATTACATCTGGAGGAAAGAACTTCGGGACTATTCCTCGACATTGAAAATACGGCGTTCAACTCAAAAGAGCTGGACTTCCGATTAAACTCACTGCGGCTCAGAACGAATGGAATTGAGCTATCCCGATCTTTAAGAGTAAGATTGGAGAACGATGGGAAAATCCGTGTAAAAAATATCGATGCTCAATTGGAAGATGCTCGCATCTTCCCTTCCGAGATTGCTGCTCTACTTAAAGATCAAAACCTCAAAGCATTCCCGAAGATCACTCTGAAAGGGGAATGGAAATATGCTGATAACGAGATCGAATTCAGAAAGGCAAGGATCCTAAGCGACGGTGGCTCAGAACTCAAGGGGAATTTCTATATCGAAGACCTGAGTTCGCTCAACTCATCGTTTATTCAGGCGCATTTATCAGAATCTAAAATCTCCGGGACTGATCTTTCCCTGGTATCAAAGAGACTCAATACCGGTTTGATGGAAAAGTTTGGTTTTCTCATGATCGATGGCTTTATAGAGGGTTTTGTCACAGACTTTGTGGCCAAGGGTAGATTTGTCACACAACAAGGCCTGTTGCTTACCGATCTCAATTTCAAAAAAAGCTCTCCTGATATTCCCGTCCAGTACTCTGGAACGATCGGAACCAGGGATTTCGCACTTGGAGATCTTTTTGAACCCGAAATTCAGATCAGTCGTGTAAATCTTAACGGCGAGGTTGCAGGATCAAATCTGAACCTCGAGGGTTTGAACCTGATATTTGAAGGTCAGGTCGATCACCTTGAGATATACCAAAGACCAATCAACAATATTGTGCTTAAGGGAAATCTGAGCCAGAAGCTTTTTAGCGGACTGATCGATTCCAAAGACCAGAATGTGGACTTTTCTCTAAATGGAACCGTAAACCTTCATGACAGTTCAGAAACCGTAAATGTGGATGTTATGGTCCAAAAGGCAGACCTGTACAAGCTGGATCTCACGGATAATCCTTCGGGCTTTGTATTGGAAGGGAAAGTCAATATCCAAAACTTCAATCCCGACAGCATTTTGGGCTTGGTTCTTCTTAAGAAAGTGAATGCATACAACAACGAAAAGGAACTGCGTTTCGACTCGCTCAAAATAGTACTTGAAGGTCCTCCGGAGCAAAGGATCATCAGTCTTCATTCTGACTATTTGGATCTGCTTGCCGAAGGCAATTTTGATTATTCCGGCCTCAAATCAAGTTGGCCAAAACTCGAAGCGATGTTTGGCAGCATACTTCAACGAGGGTCCAACCTTGCGGCGGAAGAAAGCATCAATTCATACATCCATGCCGGCCTTAATCTCAAGAACATCTCTCCTATCCTAAGCTTCCTGAAACCCGGGCTGATCCATGGAGGCAGAGGCCTGGTGGAGATGGATTATAGCTGGGGAACAAATGATCATTTGGATTTCAACCTATATCTGGACACCCTTTTCTATCAGGGAGATGCTTTTATCCAGAACCACCTGCATTTCAATCTGGGCAGAGGTGAAAACGGAATAACCATGGGTCTGGAAGGACTGAGTGAAAATCAGATCCTTTCAACAAAGACCCAACTTCAAGAAACCCGTATTCTCGTTTACCATCAAAATGACGAACTGGATATTCACCTGGCATCAGCCATGGAAGACAGGGATTGGTTCCAATTCGGGCTGAACGGAAACGGAAAAATCGAAGATGACACACTGAAATTCTCAGTTGACCCTAACTCGTCGAGGCTTAGCTTTTTGGGGAAAAGCTGGAAGTTCAACACCGGAAACGAATTCTCCCTTTCCGGGGAGGGATTGAAATTTGACTCGCTGGGCTTTTTTACCGATGCAGAAAGGATCATTGGATTCGGGGAGATCAGGGATACAACCAGCAGGTTCGAGGTCGATTTGGATTACTTCAATCTGGTGAATCTCAATCCGTTCATCGTCAACAGACTCACAGGAAATGCCTCAGGAGCCCTGGTCCTGGAAAATGATGGAAACGGGCAACAATTCATGACCAATTTGTTGATCAATGACTTTACCTTCAACGACCTTCTTGTAGGCGATCTAACCTGGACCATAGAAAGGGAAACAGAAGAAGAGATCTATGATCTGGCCCTTAGAATTGATCATTTGGGCGAAGAGTACTTTAATGCTGAAGGACGTATTTTCCCAAAAGATGAGTTCGCTATCGATATGAACTCTTCCCTGAGAGAAGTGGATCTGCACTTTCTGGAGCCCCTGCTGGAAGGTGTACTAAGCGATATCAGCGGGAAGGTATCCGGCAACATCAGATTTTCCGGGAACCTCAGAGACCCTGAGGTCCATGGGATCTTGCTTGTGAACAGCGGAAAATTCAAGGTTGATTATCTGAACTCTTCATTCAGGGTTGAGGATCAAATACTCATGGGCATCGACCGGATCCTCTTTTCAAACTCCAAGGTTTTTGATCAGCAGGGAAATCCTGTGAAAGTGACCGGAGGAATTTTTCATGATGGATTCAAGAATCTGGTACTCGATATGAGCTATCAGCTTGATAATAACCTTCTCATGGACATCCCATCAGAGCAGAATGACCTCTTCTTCGGAACCGGTATTGCCTCAGGAGATATCAAATTGTTCGGAAGTATCAAAGATGTGCTGATCGACGCGGATATTGTGACAGAGGAAGGCACAAAGATCTTTATTCCCTTTGACAATGCTGAATCCGTCGCCCAAACCGATCAGATCAGGTTTCTGAGCAAAGTCATTGAACAGGAAAAAGATGAAAAGAAAAAGAAGAAACCAAAAAAGGAAAACAATGAGATCACCGGATTGAAACTCACCGCCAATCTCGATATTAACGAAAAAGCCGAGGTTCAGCTCTTGTTGGACCAAAGCACCGACGACCGGATCTGGGGTCGGGGAAATGGAGAGATGACCATGGAGATCGATACAAGGGGAGATTTTCAATTATTGGGGAATTATGAAATCACTCAGGGCACCTACAACTTCACCATGCTGAACATCATCAACAAGCAATTCGAAATCGAAGAGGGAAGTTCGATTTCATGGACCGGAGATCCATACAAGGGTATCATGAACGTAAGCGGCCTGTACAAGCAGCACGTTTCGCTTCAGCCCCTCATGATCTCAGCCGATTCGCTTGTCCTCCAGACAAGTCAGGCAAAAAGGCGCTATCCGGTAGACGTGGAGCTAAAACTGAGCGGCGAAGTGTTGACCCCGGGCATAGGTTTTGGTATTGATATCATGGAAACTCCTGTTTTTGCGGGCTATGATTTTAACAGCGATAAACTGGCTTTTTATAACCGTATTCAAAATGATGAGGACGAAATGAACCGACAGGTTTTTAGTTTGATCATGCTAAGAAGGTTTTCTCAGGATGGCGCCTACTTTGGGCAAACAGCCAGTGGCAACGTGAGTGAACTCTTGTCCAACCAATTGAGCAATTACCTATCTCAGGTAGACGAAAACTTCGAAATCGATTTTGACATCAGTGGTTTTTCCGAGGCCGACCTAAAGAATATGCAGCTTAGAATGTCATACCAATTCATGGAGGGCAAACTGAAAGTCAGCCGAGAGGGTGGTTTTTATAATGCCACAGACGAAGCAGACGTGAGTTCCGTTATTGGAGACTGGACCATTGAGTATTTGCTGTCAGATGACGGAAGATTGAGGGTGAGGGTTTTCAATCGGAACAATCCGAATGTCTATTCAGATATAGAGGGGCAGCAGTCTACGGTGACAGGAGGCTTTAGCCTGATGTATACACAAAACTTCAACAACTTCAGCGAGTTGTTCAAAAAGGAAAAAGATAAACCCAACCCTTGAAAAAGCTTGTGATCATATGGTCCCTTCTACTGCTGACAGGAAACTCCGTGGCACAAGTGGATTCCCTGGCAAAAGAAAGAAAAGCCAGAACAGGACTGGTATTGGCAACAACCGGGGGCGTATACCTTGGAACCATGGCTATCCTGGCGAGTTATTGGTATGGACCAAATTCCACTTCGGATTTCCATTTTCACAATGACAATTATCAGTGGCAGCAGGTTGATAAGATGGGGCATTTTTATTCAGCATTCCAGATCGGTCGGCTTAGTGCAGCCATGTTTCGCTGGGCTCATCATGATCAAAAGAAAGCTGCATTTTATGGCGCCTTGACAGGCTTCGCCTTGTTGCTTCCCATTGAAATTTTGGATGGTTATTCGGACACCTACGGAGCCTCATCAGGAGACCTGCTTGCAAACTTTCTGGGGGCAGGATTCTTTCTGGGTCAGCAATTGCTTTGGAAGGAAACCCGGATCAAGGTCAAATTCTCATATAGCCCGAGTGAATTTGCTTCCAAAAGACCGGAGGTGCTCGGCTCCGGCTGGTCGGAGCAATTGGTCAAGGATTATAACGGGCAGACCTATTGGCTTTCTTTTGACTCCTATTTGCTGACAGGAAAACAACATGGTTGGATGAAATGGGTCAACCCGGCCTTCGGCTTCGGAGCGGATGGGATGATCTATGCGAGGGAGCCAGAGAATGAAGAGATCACCGGATACAAAAGCTATCGGCAATTCTATTTTTCTCTTGACCCCAACATCGCTCACATCAAATCAAAAAGCAAGCTGATCAATACACTGATTTACATAGCCGATGGGATCAAAATCCCTTCACCAACCCTTGAATGGTCCAATGGTCAGCTGAGCTTTCACCCGCTCTTCTTTTAAAAAAGACCTAATTTTGCAATAATTGCTGGCCGCCTTATCGCTGTGAATTTTGCCGAGGCATATTCATGGAGGAAAGTCCGGACAACACAGAGCACCACACTTCCTAACGGGAAGAACCTTGCTGCCGAATAAATTCGCTGCGAGGGCTAGAAAGTGCCACAGAAAACAAACCGCCTTTGGCAACGTGTTTGCATAAGGGTAAGGGTGAAAAGGTGGGGTAAGAGCCCACCGGGCCACTGGTGACAGGGGTCGCATGGTAAACCTTGTGGGTTGCAAGGCCAAATAGGTTTCGTTGTTTTACTTTGGGTTGCTCGCCCAATTCTTCGGATGCGAAACGGGTAGGCTGCTAGATCCCTGCGGTGACGTCGGGACAAGATAAATGATAAGGGCCATGTGGTATGCTCGCGCTGCTTCATGGAACAGAATCCGGCTTATAGGCCAGTAATTTTTTAGTTATGAGTAAAATACTGATCGTCGATGACGAGAAAGCCATCCTGAATACACTTCAGGAGATCCTCGAATTTGAGGGATACACCATCAAGACCGCTTCCAGTGGCGAAGAAGGTTTGGAGATGCTTGAGAACGAGGCATTCAATCTATGCCTCTGCGATATCCGTATGGGTGACACCGATGGACTGGCGGTTCTAAGCAAAGCCCAGGAGACGGGGATTGACACAACCTTCATCATGCTTTCGGCCCATGGTACTATCGAGACCGCCGTTGAAGCTACCAAGCTTGGTGCCTTTGATTTTCTTGAAAAACCACCGGACCTCAACAGGATCCTGATCACCATCAAAAACGCCCTCGAGAACGGTAATCTCCGAAGGGAGACCAAGCGGCTCAAAAAGATCAGCGGAGCTGAAAAAGGCATCATCGGAGAAGGAAAAGCCATGGATGAACTCAAGGAGGTCATTGGGAAAGTCGGGCCCACCGAAGCCCGAGCATTGATCACCGGCCCCAATGGAAGCGGAAAGGAACTGGTTGCCAGGGCCATCCATAAGGCCTCTCCCCGATCGAAGGCTCCGTTCATCGAGGTCAACTGCGCCGCTATTCCATCTGAACTGATCGAGAGTGAGCTTTTTGGTCATGAAAAAGGATCCTTCACTTCAGCGATCAAACAGCGGATCGGAAAATTTGAATTGGCCAATGACGGCACATTGTTTCTGGATGAAATCGGAGATATGTCAGCAAGCGCCCAGGCCAAGGTGCTGAGGGCTCTTCAGGAAAACAAGATCACAAGGGTCGGTGGAGAAAAGGATATAGAGGTTAAACCCAGGATCATCGCCGCTACGAACAAAGACCTTAAAAAGGAGATCAAGGAAGGAAACTTCAGGGAGGATCTATACCACCGCCTGTCGGTGGTGCTGATCAAGGTTCCGCCGTTGAAGGAGCGTAAGGATGATATTCCGACACTTGTAGAGCATTTCCTTGCTGAGATAGCCAATGGCTATGGGGAACCAGAAAAGTCAATCGATGATGCTGCGGTCAAATATCTTCAGGGACTGGAGTGGACGGGAAATGTCCGTGAACTGCGAAATGTGGTGGAAAGGCTGGTGATCATGAGCGGAGAAAAGATCATGGCCGCCGATGCAAAAAAGTATGCGATCTGATTTTTCAGACACCAGAGGATCTTTTCCCTTATGATCCTTTTTAGCTTGTACTTCAAGAAGTTCAATATTTCCCGATGTTCTCTCTGGCTTTTGTCCCGTTCCATCCAGGCATTTCAGCAGGAGCGATGAAAGGTACTGAGGATCCAAATCCCAAATTGAAATGGAAATGATTGCAGAGAGATATCATGTGATATTTTTGAAACTGATTTCTTCGGACAGATATTAAGATGATCATATCTCATAAGCACAAGTTTATTTTCGTAAAAACCAAGAAAACGGCGGGAACGACTATCGAAATTGCCTTGAGCAAAATCTGCGGAAAAGAAGATGTTGTATCCCCCATTTCAGCTGAGGATGAGCGTTTTCGAAAAGAGTATGCCAATATATCTGCTCAGAATTATATTCTACCTTTTTCCAAATACAGCAAAGGCGATATTCTGAAGACCACCTTGTACGGAAGAAGAACGAAGTTTTACAATCACATGTCGGCCAGGGAGATCAAACTTCATATCGATGATAAGGTTTGGAACAGCTACTTCAAATTTACCCTGGAGAGAAACCCGTTTGACAAGATGGTCTCCCTTTATTATTGGAGAGGTGGGGATGAAAGATTTGGAAATCTGTATGATTTCCTTTCCAAAGGTGGTCTTAAGAATTTCAATTCCTATGACCTTTATGCCATTGATGGCGTGGTGTCCGTAGACAAGGTTTACAGGTACGAAGAAATGTCTGAAATGCTGGGAGATCTCAGCAAAAGGTTTGAACTCCGTGAACCCCTTGAGCTTCCTCCCCATCGGGCAAAATCCAATACCAGAAAAGTAAGAGATCACAAGGAACTCGTTGACCCCAAATCCAGAGAACTCATAGAGACCATCTTTGCCAGGGAGATCAGGTTGTTGGATTACCGGTTTTAGGCCGACCAGGCAAAACACCTGATCCTGGCCGAATTAGCATCTCCAAAGGACTGGTCGCTTTACCGTTAAGCTGATTGGAGATCAAATTCTAACTTCACCACTTCTTTGCAGTAACGATGAAAGCAGCGGTCTTTTATAAATATGGCCCTCCCGAAGTTCTTTCGATCAAGGATATCCCTAAGCCAAAACCAAGGGCAAATGAGATCCTGATCCGTGTCAAGGCATCGACCGTAACCCAGGGAGATTGCGAATTAAGACGTTTCGACATTCAACCCACCTGGTGGATCTTCGTCCGACTGATGATGGGGGTATTCAAACCCAAGAAGAAAGTGCTAGGACAGGAATTTGCCGGAGTGGTCGAAGAAGTTGGCAAGAAGGTGAGCAAGTATCAGATCGGGGATCGAATTTTTGCCCCTGCAGATATGAACCTTGGTGGCTACGCCCAATATCGCGTGCTGTCGGAAAAGGCTCCAATGGGCATTATTCCGGATAAACTTTCCTTCGAAGAAGCGGTCACGATCCCTGTGGGAGCTGTCAATGCATTTTATTTCCTGGAAAAGGTAGTTATCAAGCCAGGGGATGAGATACTGATCAATGGAGCGGGTGGAAGCATAGGAACATTTGGCATTCAATTCGCCAAAAACAAGGGTGCAAATGTGACGGCATCGGATTTCCCCAATAAGTTATCCATGCTTTTGAAAAACGGGGCGGATGAGGTTATGGATTGTACCAGGCTGGATTTCAGATCATCACAGAAAAAATATGATATCATTTTCGATGTGGCGGGAAAAACCCCATTGTCCATGCTTGTCAAGGGATTGAAGAATGGAGGAACACTGATCGATACAAACCCCAGCCTCTCAGGGATCTTGTTTTCGGTTTTGACCCGTCCCTTTCTTTCCAAAAGGATCATCACCGGCTTGGCACCCTATAACAGTGAAAACCTGAATCAAATTGCAGAGCTAATGGCAGATGGTAAGATCAAACCTGTTATTGACAGAAAGTTCAGGCTTGAAGAGATCATCGAAGCTCATCGATATGTGGAAGAGGGAAAAAAACAAGGAAATCTTCTTATCGAGATTCCCTGACCATTGATCTCTTATGGATTCCTTTCATCATAATTCCTGATTTTTAAGTAATTGAAAATCAATCAATTGATAAGTGTTGGTTTTTAATATGTAAAATATACTTGACACAATGAATGTTTCATTTTACTTTTGGTACATAATTTTAGACAGCAGGTAAAAGAATTCAGACTAATGGAAGAGAGAATGTCGATACAGGAAAAGCATCTCATCATCTCGATAATCGGGACTTTCCTGAGCTACGGAATATTCTATTTCTACGCCCTTCGTTGGTATGATGACGGGACCATGAGCATGATGGAAGAGATGAGATTTTGGGCTAAAGGCCTTCTTTGGTTGATTCCTATTCAGATCGGGTTCAAGGTCATTCCGTTCATATTGTTTCACATTATTCACTATATCGCCACCAAGGAGAAGGCCGATCATATGGATGACGAATTCGGAAAGAAGATAGAGTCACGCGGGAATCGGAATTTCTACTATGTATTCCAGGCAGGCTTCTACGGTGCGATGATCGCCATAGTCTATGAGGCGCCCATATTCTGGATCTTCAACATATTCATTCTATTCGGATTTCTTGGGACTCTCTTCATGGACTTCTCCCAGCTTTATTTCTATCGAAAAGGGATCAGGTAATGGCAAAGGATAGAATCGAAAACAATATCAGGACACTCCGCTTCATGGCCGATGAAATGACCCAGCAGGAGCTTGCAGAAAAGGCGAGGGTTTCAAGGCAGACCATCGTGGCCATCGAAAAATCGAAATACTCTCCCTCCCTGGAGCTGGCTTTTCGTATCGCTGAAATATTTGAGAAACCCCTGGAGGAAGTATTCACCTTTTTCCCGGGAGATGGAAAGAGAAAATGTTGATCAGACCCAAAATACCTAGCAAATGAAACTTCTGATTCTAAAAACAGACTTAAAAACAAACAGGAAAATAAACCTGGTGAAACCATTATTGACCGATAACCCGGTGATTGAAGCATGGAATGTCGACAGGAACGACATCGATAATGTGTTGAGGATAGAAGCCAATGAGCAATTAAAAAATGACGAGCTTATTGCCCTCCTCAGATCTTCGGGGATTCAGTGTGAGGAATTAAACGATTAACGAACCTATCATGAAAAAAACATTACAAAAACCATCTCAGCATAGTACGGAAGAATGCAACAAGGGCGATATCGCTGGAGATCTGCTGTTCTTTTTGACGAACAGAATGGGACTCATTCTCGGAATCCTGGCGCTGGCCATGTCTCCTTTTTGGATGATGAGCGAAGAACCCAACGAGCAAGGTCTAAGCTCTTATTCAAGTTTGCAGGTCACAAACACCGTGTTTGAAACCAAGCCTGAAAGAATTGAGACAGCCTCGCTCATGGGAAATAACGGAAAGAGAATTGCCTCTACCGGCGGAGCTTTGTTGGTGAAACTGCTCATGCCGATGAGCGGCAAGGTTCTGGAATAGCTATCGGAAGGCTTTGGGCACGGGATCTTTTTCCTGTTTCTTCAATCTCCGGTTTAGATCCGAAGGGCAAAGAGATATTCAGTTCAGGAGGCAAAAAGAAGATTGCATCCCCTCAGATCACTTTGGTCCAACCTCCCGATCATATCGAAACTTCCATCGGGATTCAGTCTTCCAAGATCATCGGTGGCAATAAAACAGCAACTCTCTATATTGGCGAGGTCTATGATGTTCAGCGCACCCGTCTTTCCGAAGCTCAAATAATCCATAGGTCCCCACATATCACGAACCATTATTTTCATCCAGAGAGGAGTGTAAAAATGCCCATCACTAAGGGCATAAGCCTGTGAGTTGAGTTCAGCCATGCCATACTCGCTTCCAATTTGATTCAGGCTCAGGTTCTCCATCAAACTTTGGTGCACTTCTCTGCGAATGATCTCCTTGCCCCTGCCCTTCATACCTCCGGTCTCGATGACCAACAAGGGATTACCGAAAGTCTTGACCTTCAATCCGAGCAATGAATGCGTGACACCGAAGAGTATGCAAGTCCTACCCGAATCTTTTGCCCGCATCAATTCGCTTTCAAGTCTTTCCTGATCCGCGCTAAAAAAACCTCCATAACGCTGATCTGAATTTTGAAAAAAATGCTCTGCCATGGTCAATAAGGAGGAGGATTCAAGTTCCCCATACCCGGGTAGGGAAAAGAAAAAATGGTAGTCCTTCAATGGGCCATATGCCTGCTCAAATCCTTTCCGGGCGACGGCTTTATAGAACGCGAGGTCGTTGACGAGTTTACGGCTCCTGATCTGTTGCGTAGTTCCGGAACTCAGGAATTCAATCTCCGGCTCCAACCCTTCGAGGATGATCTTTTTCTCCTTGAAAAGTGAAATGGGCAAAAAGGGGATTTGGGAAACCTTTTCCACATTATGGGGATTAATACCTAGATGGCCCAGAAATTCCTTGTAGATCGGCGAATGATTGGCCTGAAACTTGAAGGCTTTCAATGCAAGCACTTCGAAATCGAATTTTTCGTTTTTAAGCAGTGATTGTTTGAAATTTGTAAGGAATTCCTTCAAGGAGATTCTATAATGAGGTTCGTATTTAAAATATCGCTATTTCTGTCCGCGCTTATCGTTGGTGTCAATTCATGCCAAACGCCGCCGGATTTTCCCGATACTCCCAAAATTAAATTTATTGAGCTAAAGGAAATAGACGAGAATAACCTGGGTTTGGTTTTTGAATTCGAAGATGGTGACGCCGATCTGGGGCTTTTGAGTACTCAAACAAACCCACCTTATAACGAATACAACTATATTCTTGCGAACGGGGATACTGTCCAGAGAGCAACAGCACCGGCCAATGCGGTCGATTCTGTGAAGAATCTGACATTCAGCAATGCCATTGTCCATACTTATCTTTTGGTTGATGGCGAATTTCAAAAGTCTTTCTACGGAATCGATTTTTCCACTCTTGATACTATACCGAGGCCTGATCTGCGCTTTCCTCCAGTGAGTCAAAAAGTACAAAACCAACCTGTAAGCGGAACAATTGAGGTCTTTATCAACACTGAGTTTTTTCCATACAGATCAACCGATACCCTGCGTTTTGAGCTCTATATTTTTGACCGGGCTCTTCATGCCAGCAACCGGGTCAATACCTCTTCCTTTACCGTGAATTAATACAGGGGAGAAAACCTTCCCGGATCTGATTCGGCCATCAGATCATAGGCTGCCTCAAAAATGTCTTCCGTATTTGGTTTCGAGAAATAGTCTCCATCCGAGGCATAGGCCGGACGATGATCCTTGGCTGAAACGGTCTTGGGAGCCCCATCCAGCCAGTAATAACCATTTTGTTCCTCAAGAACCTTCTGCATCATATATGCCGATGCCCCTCCAGGAACATCTTCATCGGCAAAGATCACCCTGCTGGTCTTCTTCAAGGATTCAACAATGGTATGATTCACATCGAATGGAAGAAGACTCCTGACATCGATTACTTCAACGGATATTCCTTCCTTCTCCAGCATTCCTGCAGCTTCCATTACGATACGACACATGGAGCCATAGGTCACAATGGTCAGATCCGTACCTTCCCTGATCACTTCCGGAATTCCTAGGGGCGTGGTGAATTCGCCGAGGTTTGAGGGTAAATCCTCCTTTAACCGATAACCATTTAGGCACTCTATGATCAAAGCCGGTTCGTCGGATTTCAACATGGTATTGTAAAACCCTGCGGCCTGCACCATATTTCTGGGAACAAGCACGTTGATCCCTCTTAAGCTGTGAAGCAACATCCCAATCGGAGAACCGGAATGCCATATTCCCTCCAAACGATGTCCCCGGGTACGGATAATCAACGGAGCCTTCTGGCCTCCTTTGGTTCGGTACTGCACATTGGCCAGATCATCTGCCATGATCTGAACAGCGTAGTAGATATAGTCGAGGTATTGGATCTCTACTATGGGTTTTAATCCCCGCATAGCAGCTCCGATTCCCTGACCCAGAATGGTACATTCGCGTATCCCGGTATCCGCGATGCGTTCTTCTCCGAATTTATCCTGGAGTCCGGCAAATCCCTGGTTGACATCTCCGATCTTTCCCAGATCTTCACCTATGGCAAATACCTCGTTGTATTTTTCGAAAATCGCATCGAAGTTAGCCTGAAGCACTTCTCTTCCATCTACTACCTTCTTTTCCTCCGCGAATTCGGGTGCAATTTCTTCAACCTTCAGGGCAGATTCATCAGACTCGCTGTAAAGATGAGAGCCATATCGATCATGGTTTTCTTCAGCAGTTCTGGTGATATACTCCTTGGCTTCTTCGAGTTCATCAAGATTTGAATCTCTGAGTTTCCAAATTGCGCGCTTCACCGCTTTGATCGCATCAAGGCGAATTGGATTCAAAGTTTTTTCGAGATCGGTCTTCAGTTGCCAGACCTCATCGTTACCTGAGGCCTTGCCAAGAACATCAATGATCCTTACCGCCTCTTTGTGGTCATCGGTCATGGAATCTACAAAGTCCTTCCATGCATCTGCCCGAGACTTTTTGGCGGTCTCAATGGCCTCTTTTTCTGCCTTTTCAATTTGAGCTGCCGTGGCAATTCCCGCTTTGACCATCCATGCTTTCATCTGGCTCAAACAGTCATGCTCCTTCTCCCATTGCAACCTCTCCTTGGATTTATAGCGCTCATGGGACCCGGAAGTCGAATGCCCTTGGGGCTGGGTCAGTTCATGCACATGCACCAAAACCGGAACATGCTCTTCGCGACAGATCTTTTCGGCCTTTTCATAGGCCTCAATGCAGGCTTCATAATCCCAACCGTTGACCTTTATTATTTCGATTCCCAGATTGTCCTTATCCCTTTGCATCCCTTCAAGGGCTCTGCCGATATCCCCTCCTACAGTATGGTATTTTTTGGGGACAGAAATTCCGTAGTCATCATCCCAAACCGAGATCATCATGGGGATCTGAAGAACTCCGGCAGCGTTGATGCTCTCAAAAAACATCCCTTCGGAAGTCGAGGCATTTCCTATGGTGCCGAAGGCAATTTCATTTCCCTTGTTTGAAAACTTGTTCTTCTTGGATAGGGCCTTTACACTTTTATATACCTTGGAAGCAAATGCCAGCCCCACAAGCCTTGGCATCTGAGAACCGGTGGGCGAAATGTCAGCACTGGAGTTCTTTTGGTCCAGTAGGTTCTTCCAGTTCCCCTGATCATCAAGGTTGCGCGTCCCAAAATGACCATTCATACTTCGGCCTGCACTTGCCGGTTCGCGTTCAACCGAGGTGTCCGCATAGAGCTGAGCAAAGAATTGTTTTGAGGTCAATTGGCCGATGGACATCATGAAAGTCTGATCACGATAATATCCCGATCGGAAATCGCCATTTCTAAAGACCTTCGACATGGCCAATTGAGGAACCTCCTTTCCGTCACCGAAAATCCCGAATTTGGCTTTCCCCATGAAAACCTCCTTCCTACCGATATAGCTGCATTCCCTGCTTTCTACCGCCAGTTTAAAATCGTTGAGTATTTCTTTCTTCTTTGCTGCTGTGTATTTGCTTTTAGCCATGAAACTTTTCTTCCGGATTTAGCCAAAAATAATAAATCCGAATGGGCTTCCAATGAGGAAAAAAATGCACAAAAACAGCCTCATTTTGTATATTTGTAGCTTCCTTAAACAATTTACTGGAAGAGAATGAAGAAATCTGTAATTCTATTTTTAATCGCCCTTTCCCCCGTATTTTCTTTTGCTCAGGGGGTTTTTCAATTCGAAGAGGAGATGCACAATTTCGAAACCATCAAAGAAGGGGATCGTGCAGTCCATGAATTCAAATTCACGAATGTTGGTGATCAACCCATCGTGATTTCTCAGGTTAAGGCGAGTTGTGGCTGTACCACACCGTTTTGGACCAAGGAGCCAGTAATGCCCGGCGATCAGGGTTCGGTCAAGGCGAGCTATAACAGCAGGGGAAGGCCCGGCAATTTTCATAAGTCCATCACCATAACCTCGAACTCCTCAACACCGACCAAGGTCCTGCAGATCAAAGGCATGGTAGAAAGGGAGCCACCCAAGCCAAAATACACGGAGGAAGAACTTGCCGCCTCTCCGGTTTTGACCATTGACAAGTCCGAATACAATCTTGGCACCGTTGAGATCGGGCAGAACATTGTCAAAAAGATCACCATAGAGAACACCGGAAAATCAGAACTTACAATCAATTCTCTCAGAAGCAAATGCAACTGTGTGAGCTTTTTGAAATCTCCCAAAGCTATTCCTGCCGGCGGATCTGAAAGTTTTGAATTCTCATATATCCCGAAGGCCGTATTTGAGGGCAATGAGGTCATATCATTGTATTCCAATGACATCACCAAACCAGCCCAGAAGATCAAATTCAAAGTCAGCGTGGTTGAATCCCTGGGTGGATCCAGTTTTATGGGTGGAAGCAAGTAATTCAGTCGCCCTGAAATAGTAAAGATTCAAATCGGCTTGATTATTTTAGCCGCCTAAATTCATCAACCATGATCATTGGGGTTCCAAAGGAAATCAAGAACAACGAAAACAGGGTAGCTCTCACTCCTGCGGGCGTAAGAGAACTTGTCAAAAACTCACATAAAGTATATGTCCAGAGTACCGCTGGGGATGGCAGCGGGTTTAGCGATGATGATTATATGAAGGCCGGGGCCGAAATGCTTCCCAGCATTGAGGACACCTACGCGATCGCCGAAATGATCATCAAGGTAAAAGAGCCCATTGAACCAGAATATAAGCTGATCAAAAAAGATCAACTTGTTTTCACCTACTTTCATTTCGCCAGTTATGAACCATTGACGAAGGCCATGATGGAATCCGGTTCCGTATGCCTTGCATATGAAACCGTTGAGGCCGACAACAGAACCCTTCCGCTTCTGGTGCCCATGTCAGAGGTTGCCGGTAGAATGTCTGTTCAGCAAGGAGCCAAGTTTTTGGAAAAGCCGTTGAAGGGAAGAGGCATACTGCTCGGAGGTGTTCCCGGGGTTAAGCCTGCAAAGGTTATGATCATTGGAGGCGGCGTGGTTGGAACTGAGGCAGCAAAAATGGCTGCCGGTCTGGGCGCCGATGTTACCATTCTCGACTTAAGCCTGGACAGGCTTCGCTATCTGGATGATGTAATGCCGGCCAATGTCAAGACTCTAAAGTCAAGTGAGTTTTCGGTGAGAGAACTCAGTCTTGATCACGACCTCATCATTGGTGCTGTTCTGATCCATGGAGCAAAGGCTCCTAAGCTGATCACCAGGGATATGCTCGGAGATATGAGGCCCGGAACGGTGCTGGTAGACGTCGCCATTGACCAGGGAGGCTGCTTTGAAACATCCAAGCCTACTACTCACCAGGATCCCGTATACATCGTTGACGGTGTGACCCATTACTGCGTCGCGAATATGCCCGGTGCCGTGCCCTACACCTCTACACTGGCATTGACCAATGCTACTCTCCCCTATGCCATCGAACTGGCCAATAAAGGTTGGAAAAAAGCCTGCTCCGAGAGCAGAGAATTAAAACTTGGATTGAATATCATCGACGGAAAGGTGGTCTACAAAGGTGTTGCCGATGCCTTTGATCTTCCTTATCACCCCGTTGAGGATTTTCTCAATTAAGAGTAATTAGATGAATATGGAGGAATATCAGCGAGTTGCTGGTATTCCTCTTTTTTGTTTTTAGCCCAGCAATAAAGGTCCTTACCGTTGAACAGGATCAATACCGGAGCGTTGATCTTGCTGTTATAATGACTGAGTTGAAGCAAGGCATTGTTGTCGATCTTCACCGATTCGGATTTGCATTCTGCCAACAATCTCGGATTTCCATCCGAATTGAAAACCATAAGATCATAGCGCTTTTTCATTTTCCCCACCTGTAACCCGGACTCCAGGGAGAAAAGCCCGAGAGGATAGCGATACTTGCTATGAAGAATTTCAACTAATCTTTGCCTTTGGTATTCCTCGGGCTGGTACACCAGTTCCTTCTTTCTGACCGGATCCCAGATAAATTTCTTTCCTTCCTTTTCAATTACCTTTACCACCGTTGCAATAATAAAGCTGTTGAGAAAATGAATCTAATTTCACGATCACTTCTGGTATTCCTTGCCGGAATTATTTCATTTTGCCAACCCGTGGAAAAGCTGGACCTCATCATATTTAACGGAAAGATCTATTCGGTAGACGAAAACAACCCAAACCCCGAAGCCATTGGCGTCCATGACGGAAAAATTGTTTTCGTGGGAAAACTGGCTGAACTCCGTGGCAAGTATTCAGCCCGGGAAGAGTTGGACCTGCAAGGCAAAGCCGTTTATCCGGGTTTCATGGATGCACATTCTCACTTCATGGGTTATTCTCAGAGCCTTGTACGTGTAGATCTGAGAGCTTGCAACTCCGTTGAAGCATGCATCGCCCGGATAAAAACCTATCGCGACAAGTACCCTGATCTTCCCTGGATCCTTGGAAGAGGCTGGGATCAAACACTCTGGGGTGGTCAAATGCCGGATAAATCAGAGCTTGATGAAGCTTTTCCGGATGTGCCTGTTTTTTTGGGGAGAGTTGACGGACATGCGGCATGGGCAAACTCCAGGGCCATGGAATTAGCCGGAATCAATCCCGGGCAGGAAGTTGACGGAGGCGAGATCATGCTGATGGACGGAGAACTCCAAGGGGTACTGATCGATAATGCCATGAATATTGTTTATGACATTATCCCTGAGGATACGGATGAAGTATTGAAACAGGCAATGGAGGAAGGTCAGAAAAAGTGTTTTGAAGTAGGACTGACCAATGTGGCCGATTGTGGCCTGGAAAAAAAGGACCTGGTGCTGATGAAGGAGCTTTCCGAAGCAGGAAGCCTGAAAATCAGGGTTTATGCCATGTCGAATCCCGGAGTGGAAGAATTTGAATTTCTCCGAAACAATGGTCCGGTGGTCAACCCGGGTTTTACCTTGAGATCTGTTAAGGTATATGCCGACGGAGCCTTGGGTTCAAGGGGTGCATGCCTCAAAGAAGATTATTATGATCGTCAGGGGTGGAAGGGATTATTGCTCACCGATCTGGATTCCATATCCAGGTTGGCCGGAATGATCAAAGATCTGGGCCTTCAAATGAATACCCATGCGATTGGCGATTCAGCAAACTTCAACGTCCTGAATATTTATGAAGAAGCCTTACAGCATGAACCTGACCCAAGGTGGAGAATCGAACATGCTCAAGTCGTAAGTCCCGAAGACCAAAAGAGATTTTCCAAAAAGATCCTTCCCTCCGTTCAGCCTACCCACGCAACTTCGGATATGAGGTGGGCAGAAGACAGACTAGGGCCCGATCGGGTAGGACATGGCTACGCTTATAAGAATTTGCTTTCATATGCAGGAGTGCTGCCGCTTGGTAGTGATTTCCCGGTCGAAGATATCAATCCGCTTTATGGATTTTATGCAGCAGTGGCGAGGCAGGACCATGAAGGCCAACCCGATTCCGGCTGGCAAATGGAAAACAGCCTTACGAGAGAAGAAGCTTTGAAAGGCATGACCACCTGGGCAGCATTTTCCCAATTCGAGGAGGATCAGAAGGGGATGATCAGGGAAGGATACCTTGCTGATCTGGTGATCCTCGAAAAAGACATCATGACTATCCCCATTGAACAGGTGCTGGAACCCATTGTCTATGCAACGATGATCAACGGGGAATTTGTTTATCAAAAGCAGGGTTATTAGTATTATTCATTGGGAGAGTCAAAGCCCAAAACCGAACGGATTATGAGAAGATCGAAAATTGCAGGCATGGGATTCTACGTGCCGGAAAAAGTCGTAACGAATCAGGATCTTGAAAAAATCATGGACACCTCCGATCAGTGGATCCAGGAAAGGACAGGAATCAAGGAAAGGAGGTTTTATGATCCCGATAAGGATACCGTGGCAAATATGGGTGTCAAGGCCTCTGAGATTGCAATAGATCGAGCGGGTATTGAAAAAAACGATATCGACTTTGTTATTCTCGCCACACTTAGCCCGGATTATTTCTTTCCGGGAAGCGGAGTTCTGGTGCAGAAGGAATTGGGGCTCGATAATGTGGGCGCACTTGATGTGAGAAACCAATGCTCGGGATTTATCTATGCAATCGCGGTTGCTGACAATTTCATCAAAACCGGCATGTACAACAATGTTTTGGTGATCGGCTCAGAGATCCATTCATCGGGACTTGATATGACCACCCGGGGAAGAAATGTTTCCGTGATCTTTGGCGATGGAGCCGGCGCGGCGGTTCTTACTCCGGAAAGCCGTGAGGGAAAAGGGATACTGTCGACTCACCTTCATTCCCAGGGAGAATTCGCTGAGGAGTTGGCGGTGATCAATCCAGGTTCTAGCGGTAAGGAAAGACTGACAGTAGACATGGTGAAAAATGCAGAGATCTTTCCATACATGAACGGAAACCATGTATTCAAACATGCTGTTACCCGTATGCCAGAGGCGATCATGGAAGCACTTGAAACAGCTGAAAGATCCTTTGAGGACATCGATCTGATCATACCCCACCAGGCAAATGCCAGGATCACGGAATTTATTGCCAAGAAATTTGGTTTAGGTGCGGAGAAGGTGGTGAGCAATATTCATAAATATGGTAATACCACTGCTGCCTCAATCCCAATAGCCATGGCAGAGGCCTGGGAAGAGGGAAGGATCAAGGAAGGTGATTTGGTTTGCCTGACGGCCTTTGGCAGTGGATTTACATGGGCTTCCTGCCTGATCCAATTTTAGATTGAAACTATTGTAATAACAAAGGGTCTGGATTTAATTTGCCGGCCTGAAAATAAGATGCCAAATGGCTGAAAAGAAGGATAACAAAGAAAACGAGTTTAAGGGTGTCCAGTTCGATAAGAAGTTTCTGGAGCAACGGAAGATCTTCCTTTGGGGAGAAGTGAACGATAAAAGCGCCGAAAAGATCGTCAACCGGCTACTATATCTGGAAGCCGAGGACCCCGGAAAAGAGATATCATTTTATATCAACAGCCCCGGGGGAATTGTCACCTCGGGAATGGTTATGGTTGACACCATGAATATGATCAGTTCTCCCGTGAAAACAATTTGCATGGGCCTGGCCGCTTCGATGGGATCAATCCTTTTGGCCTGCGGTGAAAAGGGCCGGAGAACCATTTTTCCACATGGAAGGGTGATGATCCACCAGCCAAGTCTGGGCGGCATGCAGGGAACGGCTACGGATATCGAGATCACTGCCCTGCAAATTCAGAAGACCAAGGAAGAGTCCGCCAAAATATTGGCCGAAAGGTCGGGGCAGAAATTCGATAAGGTATTGAAAGATTTTGACAGGGATTATTGGATGGATCCCAATGAGGCAGTCAAATATGGCATTGTAGATGCCATCGAGAAGAAGATCTAAAGCTGATAACCGAATTCTCCAATTTTCCTGGCAGGGTTCCCGGCATATATCCCGCCGGAATCATAGATTGAACGGACAACCACGGATCCGGCACCGATAATGTTCCCGGTGTTGATCTCAATTCCGGGAAGTATGGTGGCATTGGCACCGATCAAAACCTGATCTCCGATCAAACAACCTCCGGATAAAACCGCTCCGAACCCCAGATGGCAATGTGATCCGATCTTACACTGATGTTCCACAATGGATCCATTGTTAAAGATGTTGTTCGAACCGATCAGGCAATCGGGCCCAAAAAAAGTCCTGAAAAAAACCTGGTTCGATCTTAAGGCATAGCCCTGATCCTCGAAGTTGGAATCTATGCTCAGAAGGCCAAGGATCTTCACTCCTTCCCTATTCAACAGTTCAAATACCCAGAGCCTGGTCTTGCCATGATCATGATCACCCATCCCAAGGATGACCGCATGATCCGAAGGGCTTTCTAGGTAAGAACCCAAACTTCCGGACCGTCCCAGGCCGGATACACTTTGAATTTCTTCATCATCAACAAAACCAACTGGCTTGATCCCATTGACCCTTGCCAGGTGCAGGCAGGCATGTGCATGTCCTCCTCCTCCGATCAGCAAAATATTTTCCTTACTCATTAGTTAAATTTACGCGCCCTTTCCCATTGCATGGAACAACAACTGGTACAAAGTATAGAAAAAGTAATTCAGAAGCATTTTTCTTCGGAATATGCCATGCATCTGAACAGACCGCTGATCCCCGAGTCATCCGAGAAGAAACTACTGGATTCCTTGCATTCCAAAGATCTTTCATCAGATGGGACGTACCTGACCGAAGTTGAAAACAAGATATCCAATGAATGCGGGGTCAGATATGTGCTTGGAACGATCACCGGAACCTCTGCACTGCATTTGGCCATGAAAGCATTGGGTATTGGTCCCGGAGATGAGGTACTTACCACTCCTTTCTCGTTTATAGCCACTGCAAATGCGATTTTCCACAGCGGTGCGAATCCCGTCTTCCTGGACCTGGAAGAGGATCATTTTACCATGGACCCGGAAAGGGTCAGAAAATTCCTCGTTGAGAATTGCACACAAAATAGCAGGGGGAAACCTGTTAACAAGAAGACCGGAAAACCGATCAGGGCCATGCTTCCCGTCCATGTTTTTGGTGGCGCATGCGATCTTGCCGGCCTCATAGACATAGCAAGAGAGTTCAATATCGACCTGATCGAGGATGCTGCTCAGGCATTTGGATCGACTTATGATCAAAAGAAGCTTGGAAGCTTTGGAAAGGCCGGAGTCTTCTCCTTCAACGGCAACAAGATCATTACCTCAGGCCAGGGTGGCTGTCTTGTCACCAACGATAAGGCCTTGTATCATCATGCCAAGCTATTGGCCAATAACGCCAGGATGGATGTTGGAACAAGGAGGGCTTATTTTGAAGCCGGATTCAATTATCGCATGGCCAACCTCAATGCGGCTGTTCTTTCCGGTGAACTTGATTGGATAGAACAAAAAATAAATACCAGGAAAAAATATTGGAAAGACCTGGAAAAAATGATCGAAGGCTCCGGAGTAGAACTCCTAAGAGCAAGACCGGGGTGCAGGACAAATTATTGGCAAACAGTTCTGAGGGTTCGAAACAAGGACCATATGAAGTCCCTCAAAAAGGAATTTAAGCTACAAGGTCTGCACTATTCCGAAGCCTGGCCATTGATCTCCGATCAGAAGCCCTATAAAGGCTTTCAAACCGATGGACTCACCGTTGCCAGAGAAATAATCTCTGAAATCCTGTTTCTTCCAAGTTCTCCGGACCTTTCATTCAAAATGCTTCCCTATTTTCGGGCAGAATTGGTTCAAAAGGGCAAATAAAAATGACCAAAAAATATCTTCCTTACATTCCTGTTCTGGCCTTTGCGATTCTAGCGGCCTTTTTCTTCCAACCCTTGGTTCTCGGAAATAAAACCCTTTTCCAAAACGATAAACTGCAATGGAGGGGAGGCTCAATGGAAGTGGCAAAATTTAGGGAAAGCGAAGGAGAAGAGCCATTATGGACCAATTCCATGTTCGGAGGAATGCCGGCTTACCTGGTTTCAACCAAGCATTTCGGTGAGTTGCACAAGATCCCGATCAAGATGATAAATCAGGTTCTTCCGCCACCAGCCGGACACATGTTTCTCGGCATGCTCTGCTTTTATGTAATGCTCCTGAGCATGAGAGTTGATCCCATCATCTCCGGAATAGGCTCTATAGCATTCGCCTTTACGTCTTTTACCATTGTTAGTATGGAAGCCGGGCATAACAGTAAGGTGTTGGCCATGAATCTTATGCCCTTGCTGATCGCTGGAATGAACCTGGTCTTTAGGAAAAAATACCTTTCCGGGGGGGCGGTTGCCTCCCTTGCAGCTGCATTGCTTGTCGGGTCCGGGCATTATCAAATCGCCTACTACTCCGTGATCATAGGCCTGCTATTCTTTGGCTTCAAGGCCTACCCATATGTCAAGGAAAAAGACTGGAAAACATTAGGGATTATAGGTAGCATTTTTATCGGAGTGGGTATACTGGGTCTTCTTCCAAACATGGGCAAACTCCTGACTGTTCAGGAGTACTCAAAATATTCAAACAGGGCCAGGTCGGAGCTGGTCAATGACAAGGTTCAGAACAAGGAAAAAGACAGGGATTATGCCTTTGCCTGGAGCTATGGGAAGCAGGAAACCCTTTCGATCATCATTCCAAATGCCTCTGGAGGAGGAAGTTCTTCCGAATACCCTTTCAAATCCATGGAAACCTTTGATATGCTTAAAAGGGGTTATGGGAAAAATGCGGCAGAACAATATACCATATCCTTAATGTACTGGGGCCCCCTCCCTTCCACCGGTGGCGGGATCTATTTTGGAGCGATCATAGTTTTCTTCTTTGTTCTCGGGCTCGCATATCTACCGCGCCAAACGGCATGGTTCCTTGGAGTCACCGCCGGAATCGGGATCATGCTTTCTTGGGGAAAAAACTTCAGCCTTGTCAACAATTTGTTGTTTGACATCCTTCCCGGCTACGACAAATTCAGAACACCTATGATGGCCCTGAGCATTGCACAGTTCATTTTTCCGTTGGGTGCAGCTCTATTCCTGTCCAAAATGATGGAAAATGAAGATCCTGGCGACATCATTAAGGAGAAAAAATTCTGGAGAGTGGCGGGCGGCTATTTTGGCTTCCTGATCCTCATATTTCTTTTGGCACAGGGATTTTCCTTCACAGGCGGGCCTCAGGATGATACACTTTCTCAACAAAACCCGACTCTGTTTGAAGCAATGGTTTCCGACAGGAAATCTCTTTTCCAAAAGGATTGGATCAGGACCCTGTTCTTTACCGCTGCAGGAATGGGAGTTCTACTCCTTTGGGCGATGAAAAAGACAAGCAGGGAAATCTCGCTTGGTATCCTGGGCCTTCTGGTCCTCGCGGACCTATGGACCCTGGATAAAAGATTCTTGAACTCTGACAACTTCATCAAGGAAAAGATAGAAGAACAATTCAGCCAGACCCCTGCCGATAGAATGATCTTACAGGATCAGGACCCGAATTACCGGGTACTTAATCTGGCTGTAAACACCTTTAACGATGCGACCACGTCTTTTTGGCATAAGAGCATTGGGGGTTATCATGGCACCAAAATGAGAAGGTATCAAGATTTAATAGAGCGCCATATCGGACGCGGTAACCAACAGGTTCTGAACATGCTGAATACCAAATACGTGATCACCAGAGATCAGGAAAATCCGGTACAGAGAAACCCGGGAGCACTTGGAAATGCCTGGTTTGTCAGCACGATGAAAGGTGTAGAAGGCCCAAACGCAGAAATGGAGGAATTGGGAGATTTCAAACCCAGAACCGAGGCCATTATTGATGAAACCAATTTTTCTGTAGATAAAAAAAACTATGACCTGAGTGGTAGCGAAAGCATTTTGCTCAGTTCCTATAAACCCCATCACCTGGTCTACGAAACAAAAAACGATAAGGATGGATTTGCCGTATTCTCAGAGATCTATTATCCAGAGGGGTGGACGGTAAGCATTGATCAGCAGGAGGCAGAAATAGTCAGGGTCAACTGGGTTCTGAGAGGACTTGAAATTCCCTCAGGAGAACATACAGTTGAATTTAAATTCAAACCATCCTCCTACTATAACGGAAACCAAATAGGTTTGACTGGATCTGTATTGATCTATCTGTTATTTGCGGTGACGATTTTCATGGAATTCAAAAAGAAAAGATCCGATGAGCAAGAAGATACTGGCGCTGGCGCCGCATCCTGATGACATCGAATTTGGTTGCGGGGCAACGGTGGCCAAGTATGCCGAGGCCGGAGCTGAGGTTTGGTATATGGCCTTCTCACCATGCAACAAGTCCTTGCCAGAGGGATATGAAAAAGATCAGATGTACAGGGAACTTTCCGAATCTTCGGCAGTCCTTGGCGTTTCCGCAGAGCATTTGGTGAAACATCGCTTCGAGGTTAGAGAATTCCCAAGAGATCGACAGGAAATCCTTGAAGTCCTGATCAAGGAGCGTAAAAGAATCAATCCGGATATTGTTCTGGTACCATCGAGTTTTGACATTCATCAGGATCACAGGATAATTTATGAGGAAGGGCTGAGGGCTTTCAAACATTCTTCGATCCTCGGATATGAACTGCCATGGAATACACCAAAAATTCATCACCATTATTTTTCCCGGGTTAATGAAGCTCAGCTTCAGAAGAAAATTGACTCCATCGCTTGCTTCAAGACACAAACAGGCAGAAATTATGCGGACCCGGAATTTATCAAGGGTTTGGCCAAACTCAGGGGAATTCAGGCGGGCGTTGAATTTGCCGAGGGTTTTGAGGTTATCCGCTGGATAGACTGATATCCAATCCCGAAGCGTCGCCGATGATCATATCCTGCAAGGCCCAATTGGGATCATAGGGCACCATATCGATCAATTTTTTCTCCGGGTCAAAGATCACAAAGCAATTCCTGTTGGAATCAATGCTGATCACAAGACCACCATACGGAACTGAGTTTTGTACCCATTCCATCCCTTCAAGGCTCTCGGGCTTCCCGGGGAGATTTGAGAATACATAATTTGACACCCTCCCTTGGTCTTTGATGATCACACGACCTTCTGCGGTACTCGTAGCCATAATCCCTGAATTATAAGCTCGGCCACCATGAGGATTTTTCAACCCCTGGATCATCGGTTCTGTTTTTCCTGTCTCAGGGTCCAGGCTCATGACCTTGCCCAGATGAAAAAATGTGAGTAGAATTTCCCCTGAGCCTGTATAATGAGCTGAATTAATAAATGCCGTTCTTTTTGCCGTTGGTAAATGGTCGGTTTTCGGATCTCTGATAAAAATGACCTCCTTACCCTCCGCTACCCAAACGTTTCTTTGAAGCTCAGATCTTGTAATCAGCATTTCCTCTCCATTTGCGCCCCTCATCTGACTTGTTGGAAATCCGTTTTCCCAGGCATACCACTCCCAATCCTTGTTTCCTTCCGGAAGGGAAAGACGAAAAACACAATCAAAGCCCGAGCTGGAAAGCATGAGTTCACTTTCGGCATCGTTAATGTCAAGGGTATGGATATAGCTAAACCATGGATCCGTGATCACCCTCCTTCCATCCTTTGAAAAAAGGATCAAATCAGAATCTGAAGAGATTCCCAAATAGTTTTCAGACCGGCAAATCCCCCTGGGCTCTTTCATCCTGATCAGCATGTTCTGTGTTTGGATACTTCCCTTGCTAAGCATGAGTGATGCCACCCCGCCCATTCCGGGCTCTCTCCTTTTAAGCGATCCTGTTACACCATCCTTTCTGTTTTTGCTTTCCAGGTATCGCTTGCGGATCTCCACAAGGTCAAAACTCTTAATGGTGACCAACAGGGGTATTTCTCCATAGAATTCCCGGTCCCTGCGAAACTCATTCATATCTAAGGTCAGGTCAGGCATTCAGAGTCTTTTTGATCAAATCGGAAAGAACCAGCGTTTGGCTCTTTCTAGAGAATTTTGTCAAGCCGTCGTAGGAATATCGGCTTTGTCCAGTGCCAATGTTGGAGACAATGGAATTGAGCATTTCAAGGCCTTCATTCAGATCAGAGTACCCAATCATGGGGAAGGGAGCTCCTGACTCCTTCAAGATCTCAGCCGCATCACCATCCGTTGGTCCTATAGCCAGGATCGGTTTTTTTGTTGCCATATATTCATAGATCTTTCCGGTAATGATCCCTTTTTCATTCTCTCCTCTTGGGATGACAAAAAGAAGAATATCCGAGTCCACCATCAGATCAACTGCCGTTTTGTGATCGACAGGGCCACGGGTCTTGATCCTTTTATTGAGAGCGGAGTTTTCAAGTTCTTCCCTGATCCTTCCGTCTATTGGGCCTACGAACTCAAGTTCCAATTTTGAGTGTCGTTCCATGGCCTTGTGGATCAATTCAAAGAAACCACTATAATTCTGATTGGGCTTGAAATTCCCGACATACCTTAATTTGATCCTGTCCATTGAACCTCTTGACACATTTCGTAGATCCTTGAAGTCCGCATCATCATATCCATTATACAAAATGGAAACATTGGAAGAATGCCTGCTCAATTCATCCCCAAGGTCGTTCGAGATTGTGGTCACCAAATCCGCATTTTTGAGTACTCCATCTTCCAGCTTATGGTGCTTTTTCCAGCTTTTTCTGGTCAGGGGAAACAGTTTCAGATAATAGATCGATGTCCAGGGGTCCCTAAAGTCACAGATCCAGGGCAAGGAGTATTTCCTTTGCAACCGCTCAGCAACCAAATGTGTACTGTGCGGTGGTCCCGTACTGACAATAATGTCAATCTTTTCTTCTTCTATGAGTTGCGAAGCTGCCTTTTCGGCGAAGGGATTCCATCCCATCCTTGCATCGGGAATAAAATAATTGGATCGGATATACAATGCCAACCTTTTCATGATCCCTCCGGTCATCAGATCGGTCGTGCCCGCGCCCATTTGATTGCCCTTTTTGCCTCTCAACAGATTAAACATGGCGAATGGCTCTCTGGATCTTGTTCTGATCACCTTAACTTCCTTGGGAACTTCCCTGTCCAAAGTCGGGTCCATGAATGGTACGCTAGGATCTTTGGGAGTCACTACAAAAACCCCATATCCCATCTCATGAAGATATTTGGCAAACTTCACCCAACGCTGCACTCCCGCTCCTCCTCCGGGAGGCCAGTAATAACTTAAGATCAGGATCTTGGGTTTCTTCTGTACCTGCGAATCAGCCACTCTGCTTTCTGTCTATCCTTTTTGAAAAAATTTTGACTATTTCGAACCCCCTGTTCGTTAGAAATGGAGCCAAAGTTATTATTTCCACCTCAATTCAGCCTTTATTTGAAACGTTGAAAAAGGAGAAAACCATAAAGGTCCTGGCCAAAAGAACCGGCCTGGGAAATCAAATTCAGTTTATCCCGGTGATCGAAGAGCTGAAGAAAGAATACGAGGTCATTTCGGATTCAAAGGTGTACGAACAATTTGGGATTCTTGACAAAGTCTCGGAGGAAGAAAAGGCTGACCTCTACATCACCGTTTTTCATTACAACCATAGGTGGTTTTTGGAAGAGCTTAAAAAGTATAAAGGGAAGATCGCCGGGTTTAAGTACAGGATCAAGGGAAGGTCTGTTGGGTTTGGCTACTACAGGTCAATGGCATTTAATGAGGAGCTATCGGAGGTTGAAAATAATAGGCTTCTGTATAACCGGGTTTTCAAGAAAGACATCAAGGAAATCCCGTTTCTCATCCCAGGCAGAGATCCTGAAAAAGGGAGGATCATATTTTCGATCTCTCCGAAAGCGCATAAGACGGTCCCAAAGTCCAGCTGGATAGAGCTTAAGGCAATGGTTGAAAAGGAAGGATTCAAGGTTTATACCCTCGATCATGACATTGGGATTGCGGAGCACATTGTCACCCCCACACTAAAAGATCTTCAAAGGGAACTAGGTAAAGCGGAGTATTACATTGGAACCGACAGTGGAGTATATCATCTAGCCGATATCCTGGGAATCCCTTCACTGGTGGTGTTCGGAAGTACAAGCATCTTGAAAAATGGACCTGTCAATCCTGATTCAATTGTCTTGACCAGGAATCTTCCTTGTGCACCATGTTATGATTGGGGCCGGGTTGACTGCAAGATCAACCACCTCTGCATGCATATGGACGCAGAAAGTATGTTTAAGGGATTTAAAGATCTAATAGGAAAATCTTAAACCTATTGGTCTATCAGGATCTTTTTCAGTTTGGTCTTTCCATGAGCTGATCCAAGCTGTAAGTAATAAATTCCCGTGGCTAGACCTGCGGTTTTGATCTTAATCCTTGTTGTGCCAACCATGATCGAATATTGTCCAACAATGGTCAATGAAGGGTTATAAAGGGTGGCTTTTGTAAACCCCTGATCTCGATCAAACTCAGCTGTGACCTCTCCCTGGCTCGGGTTTGGAAAAACTTTGAAATCCGGAGAGATGGGTGGATTTGTTTGGCCATGCTCAGGCTCTGTTGCCTTGGTGATCAAAAAACCGGGAAGGCCATATACATGAACAGATGAATCCAGTTTATTCTGCATGATCAGTTTCGCTCCAACCTCTGTATTCACTATTGGGAACTTGCCATTCAGGGGATCAAGAAATGGTCTTGGGGCCATATTCTCTGTTCGTAATAAGATAGATCCATCTTCATTTCGAATTTCCAATTTGGTTACTCCAAGTGAATCATACATGGCCAAATACTCTAATCCAGTGTCTAGATCAAACAAAAGGTCGGAAAGAAAAAAAGTGCTTAATTGATCATTGATCGCCGGAACATGGAATTGAAATGTATGGTAAGGCGTATGGTCCAGATTGTATAGAATAAAACTTTTAGAGGCCTCATCCTTATTTACATATTTCGAGCCGGCATGACCAAAGCGAGACAAATAAAACTCTCCATGTTCATAATGAAATCCGGCTTTTGGGTAAATGTTTTCTAGTACTATCTGACCTGGAGATTCTCCAAAAGCAAAAAATAAAAGGAAAAAGGGAATGATCTGTTTCATGTTTATGGTTATTAATTTCATAAAAATGAGAAAAAAAGGAGAACACCAAAATTTCATTTCAAGGGGAAATGAGTTCCAAATGCTTAGCAGAATTTAATTGGTGAAGGGGTAGCAAAATCGACTGTATCTGCATACATCTTGATGCGAAGACCATCTATGAAGGATTCCAGGAACTAAAGAACAAGGAAAATAGATCCCGTTAATCAGGCCAACTCTATATGCCATCAGAAGGATCCTGGAACGATTTAAGAGCGAGCCCCTGAATACCTATGGCAAGCTCGGGTCCAGCCCGTCCTTGGGTGCGACAGATCGCTTCAACCACCTCCGATGAGTTGATTTAGGATAGAAGAACTCGTACATTGTATATTATGAGATGGTCATTCATGTATTTGCTTCTCATGGTCACGATCACAGATTCCCTTGCAAGGGAGCCCGAATTAGCATGGGTTGCCCAGTTCAAGGGTTCAGCAGCATATAGCCTGCCGTTGATTGAAACCGATCAGGAAGGAAACATTTACATGGCCGTTTCATTTGATCTGACATTCGACGCCAACCCAACCGTCATAAATCAAAACCTGGTTTCCAAGGGGTTTTCGGATATCGGCCTTCTTAAATTGGATTCAAATGGGAATCTGCTCTGGGCGATAAGCTTTGGAGGTAGCAGAATTGACCATTTGTATGATATGGAATTGGATGATGACGGGTCCATTTTCCTGGCCGGAATTTTTTACGGAACCATTGATTTTGATCCGGGACCAGGGACTGAGAATGTTTTATCCTATGGCGATACAGATGGCTTTTTTGCAAAATTCAATTCCTACGGTGGCCAGGAATGGGCCAAAAGAATTGGAGGACCGGGTGCTGACGTCATTTCTGATATAGAGCTTTCTCAGGGGAATGTTGTTATTTCCGGATATTTCAGTGGAACGGCAGATTTCAACCCGGGAACTGATCGTTACGAGCTATTTGCAAACGGGCCGGATGAAAGGTTCATTGCAAAATATGGCCCAAACGGTGAATTAATTTTTGCAAAGGAATTCGGTATTATACCATTCCCACCGGGAGTCCCGCCGACAAATCCTTTTTACTATCTGGACGAACACAACAGCCTTACCATCACTACCGCAGATAATGGGGATATTCTACTCGCCGGTAGTTGTCAGGGCTTCAGGATTGATCTCTATCCGGGACAAGGCATTCTTTCCAAGTATTGTTCAAACATGTGTTCTTACATCCTTAGGCTCGATTCCGAAGGAAATTTCCAGGAGCATGTTGAGTTTGAGGGATACTATATGCTGCCTACCATGCTTAGAATTGCTCCGGACGACAACTTGGTATCGGTTGGAAGATTTGATTATCTAGTCGATTTTGATCCCGGACCCAACTATCATGTGCTTGAGGGAGCCTGGAACTTATTGACAGCATTCGATTCCCTGCGAATAGACAATTATGTTTCCACCCTTGATCCGAACATGAATTTTCTTCATGGCTTACAAATTGGTGGATATCACATAACCCAAATCAATGATGCTGAAATCGATAAGTTCGGTTTCATATATCTGGCAGGTAAGTTTGACTCGCTTTGCGATTTCGATCCAGGAAATGGAGTCCATAATGTTTGGGCAACCGGAGTAAACAATGGATTTGTCTGCAAGATCAGTCAAAGCGGAAATCTGATCTGGGTGATCAATACCGGTGGAGATGGAGACTCACGGACCAGAACAAACAGCATATCCATTGGACCCAATGGAGCAATTTATGAGGCCGGATCTTTTACCTTGGAAGCAGATTTTGACCCTGGCCAAGGAAATCATGAATTGGACGCAGGATTAACCAGCGATATTTATCTCAGAAAGCTCAACAACATTGTCACAGGATTGCCTCAGGAAGACCTTGCTAAGGTCAAGATATTCCCCAACCCTTCGAATGGACTGATCATCGTAGAAAAACCACCTAAATCCAGTGAAGCACTGATCAGATTATACGACCCAAGCGGTACTTTGATCATGGAAAGAGTTAAAATAGATTCCAGAGAAAGCATTATGATCAATGGTCCCTCAGGTATATACTACCTCGAAATGATCAACTCCAAGGGTGAGAAGTGGATCAAAAAGATCCTGAAAAATTGAATTTCAAACCTTGCTGAAAAACTCCCTAACCGAAGTACAGATATAATCCAACATCTCCTCGGTCAAATGAGTATGCATGGGAAGCGCCAATACTTGGTTCATAAGTGATTCTGCAACCGGTAAGGGCCCTTTAGGGTATTGATCATAAGCCGTGTTCATATGCAGCGGTCTTGGATAATAGATCATCGATGGAATTCCCTTACCCCCCAGAAAGGCTTTCAGTTCATCCCTTCTACCATTTCCCACTTTCATGTTGTATTGATGGAAGACATGTTTCGAGAATGAATTCCTGAATGGTGTTTCAATATCTTCAATATTGGAAAGATGAAGATCATAGTAGTCCGCAGCCTTCCTGCGCTCTTCAATATAAGCATCCAGGCACTGCAGCTTTACTTTCAGAACTGCAGCCTGCATGGTATCCAATCTTGAATTGATCCCGATGAGTTCATATTCATATTTCTTTACCTGCCCATGGTTTCCATACATCCGGATCTTTCTGGCTAGTTCCTCATCGTTGGTCATGACAGAACCACCATCACCGTAACAGCCCAGGTTTTTGGAGGGAAAAAATGAAGTCGTTCCAATATCCCCAATGGTTCCCAATTTTTTAGTCCAGCCTTCAGTTGAGGTATAGGTCCCTCCTATAGACTGCGCATTGTCTTCAATAACGATCAGGTCATGCTTTCTGGCAATTGCCATGATCCGATCCATATCACAACCTTGCCCGAAAAGGTGTACGGCTATGATCGCTTTGGTTTTTTCTGTGACGGATTCCTCGATCAGTTCTTCATTCAGGTTAAGGCTATCCGGTCTTGAATCAAAAAACCTCGGCACCAACCCTACAATTGGAAGCATCTCCGCCGCGGCCACATAATTGAAACTCGGTGTCAATACCTCAGAGCCTTCCGGTAGCTCAAGAGCCATGAGAGCCAATTGAAGGGCATCGGTTCCGTTGGCACAAGGGATCACATGTCCAACCTCAAGGTATTTGGCCAGGGAATCGGAAAATTCTCGCACATCGGGACCGTTGATAAATCTTGAATCGGTGATCACCCGCTCCAGGGCTTGATCGATCTCCTGCTTTATATCCTGGTATTGGCCAACCAGGTCTACCATTCTTATTTCCATCATGAATCAGCCTCTTTGGCAAGGTGGCAAAGTTCCAAAAACAAATCATTCACAAACCGACCTCCCGGCTCCCCATAAGTAGAATTATGGATCAGGAGAGAAAGCTTGCCACCAAACCTTTTGGTTTCATCATAAATACGCATCACTTCAGCTTTTATTTCAGCTTCATCAATGGGATTCCCATCCAGGTAGCTTCGGTCCATCAGCATTAACGGGTTTTCCAATAGTCCGATCGGTTCCTTTTTTAAGGGATCAAACAACATATATGGCCGGCAAATACCCGCTCTGAAACCAGGCTTCTTCGAAAAACCCAGGGAAAAGTCCTGACTCAATCCCGCATTTTTCGCATCGCGAAAAGTATCCGGAAAAGTTGATCTGAGGTAATGCATCCTTGAGCAAAAAACATCTGAGGAAAGCAATTCCTCAAGCTTAGCCTTCTCCCGGATGAAACCAGGCAATCCTTCCTCCATAATTGGATATCCGGGATGAAGTCCGGGTATATAATCGAGATCGGCCAGGGATGCGATGACATTTTTCACAGCCTTCAAACGCTCACCCCCTGGTTCCTTTTTCCCATTCCCATATTCTCCTATCAGGTAAAAAACCCAGGGCGCATAGCCCAATTCATTCAATTGTCGAACCAACTCCCTCGTCCTTTCAAAAAATGGATCTCCCCCGGTTTCCTTTTTCTGAGCATCTCCCTTTAAATAATCACGAAGGAATTTCACACTCCCCTTCAGGCCAAGATATTTGAAAGGATGGTCTATATCGATGGTTGGAAAAACCTCAAAATCCGACTCTGAGATCTGAAGCTCTGGGTCAAGTCTGCGGCATACCTGCCCGATCAGCTCGGCCAAATAGTTGACCAGCGGATATTGATAAAACCCCTTTTGAAAGGAAGTGCTTTTTTCAAGGGGAAACCTGCCATGCTCATCCACATCCTTTAAGGAGATCTCTTCCACCCTGGCAAGACAATAATAAATACAGCCGAAAACATCCCATCCAAATGAGGCCTCTCTGTCTTCAAGTTCCAGAAGTGGATTTCCGTAAAAGGCATGGATCTTACTTCTCAGAAAAACAGGTTCATCCATTTCCACAAAATCAGAAGGAAGGATATCCGGATCGTAGTTTCCCGAATTGTTTTCAAGAAGTCCAAAGAAATTGTCAGGTAAATTGAGTTTGGAGGAGTTTGGAAGGATGATTAGAAAATCATCGAAGGGGCCTGTTTCAATGTCATATTCCCAGCCTAGCAGGTCACGAAAAAGAACCGAGAAAACATATTCCTTTTCGGCCTTAAACTTTTCATGGGTTTTGATCCTTACTCTCAAAAGCTATTTTTCTTTTCCCTATTTTTCAAAAGAATAAAATAACCATGGATAAAATTGGGATTTTTACTTCGGGCGGCGATGCGCCCGGTATGAATGCCTGTATCAGGGCGGCTGTCAGGACCTGTCTTTTTCATAATATCAAACCATATGGTATCTCCCGTGGCTACCAGGGCATGATCGAAAACGAGATCAAACCCATGGATTCGCGTAGCGTTGGCAATATCGTTCAACGAGGAGGCACAATTCTCAAGTCGGCCAGATCAAAGGATTTCCATGAAAAGAAATTCAGGGAAAAAGCATTCAAAAATCTGCAAGAGCATGGGATCATGGGGCTCGTAGCCATTGGAGGAAATGGCACCTTTTCAGGGGCAAATATTTTTCATGAGGAATTTGGGATTCCGGTTGTTGGTGCCCCCGGAACGATCGACAATGATCTCTTTGGAACCGATTTTACGATCGGCTTTGATAGCGCGGTCAACACAGCACTTGAAGCCATCGATAAGATCCGTGATACCGCCTCCTCACATGACCGCATATTTTTTATTGAAGTCATGGGAAGAGACTCCGGATATATAGCCATCTACACCGGGATCGGTGGCGGAGCTGAACTCATACTTGTCCCCGAAACCCTGACCTCCGTTCAGGAAGTTGCAGATGCCCTGACAAGTGGAATGGAAAGAAGCAAGAACTCATCCATCATCGTAGTGGCGGAGGGAGACGAGGAAGGGGGGTCGATTGAAGTTTCATCCAAGGTCAAGGAAATTCTTGGAGATATGGACTACAGGATCTCAATTCTTGGACATATTCAGAGGGGAGGAAAACCAACAGCCCAGGATCGCATGATCTCTTCAAGGATGGGTATAGGCGCAGTGGAAGGGCTGATGTACGGTAGAAACAGCCATATGGTGGGAATCGTAAACAACGCTCTTGTTTACACTCCATTAAACGAGGCTATCACCAAAAAGAAGCCCATTCATCCCGAATTACTCAGGATGAATGAGATCCTCTCCATTTGATCATTCGGCCTCTAAACCGGCTCTCTTGACAAAATCTAGGTAAGAGGCGGCATAGTACTCATTTTCAGGCTCCAGGACCAATAGTTTAGTGTAGCAGCTTAAGGCATGGAAATTCAAACCGTTCTGCTCGTAGAACATCGCTAAAAGGAAGTTCTTCATCGCTTCTTCTTCACTTGGCAGAGTAGTCTTATACTCATTGAGCTCACTCATGATAGTCTCCTTGTTTGGCTCCATGAAAGCCTGCAAGGCATAATTGGCAGAAAAGTATCCTTCATCCGTCTCGGATTTCACATTGATGATCAAGCCCATCTGCTCTTCCAGGCTTATCCCTTCCAGAGACTCCAGATCAAAGTAAGGCTCGGAAACCGTTTGGGTGGTCACATTTTCTTCAAGCAAATTGTTGACGGTAACTATATAACTATCCTCTTCATTCTCAGGATTAGGTATCCATCTGAAAAACGCGTCCGAGGTAGACAATAGCATTGAGCGATCAGGAATGATGATGTCCAGTTTTTCATTATCAGTGGCCCTGGACACGGCTCCTGTAACATTCATATTGTTGAGTTTCTCGGCATTGATATCCTCATCCCCACCACCGCTCATGTGGGCCAATAAATACTCACCATACTTTGATGCCACGGAAGATCCTCCGGTCATGACTTTTTTAGAAAGATCATCGATAGAATAGGTACCGGGTGTTTTAACTTCCATTGTTTTTCCGGTTTTGTGCATCAACCCGAGGTAAGACGAACCACCCACTTCAATCTGACTCCCACCCATAATGGCAGAGCCGGTTTTGATCGGCCCCCAGTCCGCCGAACTTGTTTTGATCTTATTGTCGCCCCTGCTCGCAAGAACTTTGAATTCAAATCCCTGACCAAAGGCAAAAGCAGATACAAGAAGCAACAGAACAACCTTAATGATCAACTTATTCATAGCTTAAAACTTTTTTGAAACCTAATTTTTAATAATCGGTAGGTGTTTTTACCAACACCCTGATATACTTCTAACGAATCTCCTGCCAAAAGGATGGCTACAATTCCCAAAGTAATGTTGATTTTATATGAAAAGTAGTGAAACACCATCACGATAATGAAAAAAACCACCAATACCTCAACCAATTGGATCAACTTGGTCAGGCCGTCATACCATAGCGGCAGTCGGTAATAGATCACATTAAAAAGCAAAACGTTCAAGAAACAGATGAGTATTGCCCAAATGATACTCGTGGTGTCGCCCATCACTCCGATAAAGTCCTTATTGAGGATCATGGCGATGATATTGGCATGAATTGTTACCCCGAACATATCAGGATTGGTTCGTCCTGCATAATCGGGATTCAATGGTGTGAAATACTTATCCTCCCAGGATTTATCCGAGAAATCCTGTCCCATAAATCCAAAAATGACAATCTTGTCTTTGATCAGGCCCGGATCAAAATTCTCGGTAAAAACGTCCATGACATCCAGGGAAAAAAACCTTCCGCCCAATCCTCCATAACCGCGAAAATTGACCACTTCATAGGGGTATTTCCGATTCAACAGGAGTTGGACATTTAGGGAATTGGCATATCTGGCCAATTTCACTCCAAATGCTTCCACCCTTTCTCCATTGAGCCTGACCTTGGCGGCAAAGGTCCTGTTGGTTTTAAACTTTTCCTGACTCGTGGCCGTACTGATCAGATTGGCATAGCCGAGATCAATGCCTTCAGTGAAATAGGGCAATGATCCACCAAGTGAATCGCATCCACCTTTTGCCTCACTGCAACCGTGGAGTCTGGAAGCCATAACCACTGGCCCGGCGTTCTGAATAGCTGCCTTCAACAGGCTGTCTCCGAATGGATCTTTGAGGTCTTCAAAGAAACAATCCAAGCCGATGACTTTGGGGTCGTATTTGGAAATAATATTGATCTCCTCGGCGATCCCCGCTCTGGGAAGGGTTCCGATATTGACAAGAACAACATTCGTATCCGCCGGTGGCGTTTCTCTAAGTCTGGAGAATACAATATCCGTGATCTCGATATCGCTCATCGCCTCTCCAATAGGATCAAAGGCATTGAAAATCCCAAATGCGGAGAACCTGAATACCACTCCGATCAGGAAAAAAATAAATACCGTTCCTAGAAACGAATCCCAAAAAAGCTTTCCTTTCATAGCTTTACTGCATTGGTTTTACCTGAAAAACAAGGTGGCCTAAATTTCGCAAATTATTGCGCAAAAGGAATCATTGATGCCGAATCAAAGAGTTGAAGAGATATTTGAAGGTATAAGAAAAAATGACAGGGTTCTGATCGGGAAGGGCTTATCACTGATCGAAAGCAGCCTGGATTCCGATCAGGAAGATGCACGGGAATTACTAAAAAAACTGATCCCTCACTCAGGGCAATCACTGAGAATAGGAATCACCGGAGTGCCGGGTTCCGGCAAAAGCACTTTTATTGAAGCATTCGGGACTGCCCTTTGTGATTCCGGGGAGAAAGTTGCGGTGTTGACCATAGATCCTAGCAGCCCGGTTTCAAAAGGGAGTATCCTCGGAGATAAAACGAGGATGGATTTTCTCTCCAAGAACAAAAACGCCTTTATTCGGCCTTCTCCATCCGGAAAAATGCTAGGAGGAATTTCAAGGAACAGCAGGGAATCGATAATCATCCTTGAAGCAGCAGGTTACGGCTATGTGTTGGTGGAAACCGTTGGCGTAGGACAATCCGAGATCAGTGTTGGCGGTCTGGTGGATATTTTCCTGCTCATCCTTATTTCCGGAGCGGGAGATGAACTTCAGGGTATCAAGAAAGGGATTATGGAAATGGCTCAGCTTATCCTCGTCAACAAGGCCGATGGCAAGAACAAAGAGGCAGCCAACAAGGCCAAAAAATCCCTGGAAAATGCCCTGTCCATATTGTATCGAAATACTCCCGAAACCAAGCCTGCAGTCCTGGCGGTTTCTTCCCTCAAAGATTCCGGAATGGAAAGCGTCAGAAAAAAGGTCGAATTGATCGCTTCGGAATTGAAAAAATCAGGCAGCTTCGATGAAAACCGAAAGAGGCAAAATTCAAATTGGTTCGATACCGAATGGAAATCACAGGTGGATCATTTTCTTGAAAAGATCCCATTGTTGAAAGAAAGAAAAAGCCAGCTGACCAAGGATATCAAGGCAGGTAAAATCGACCCTTTCTCAGCCGCTGATGAGCTGAGTAAGGAGATCCGTTCCCGTCTTCTAGGCTGAAGCCATCACAAGCATGATCCCCTCATCTTTTTCCACCAGTTGACCAGGGTTATGACGATATCCAATAAATTCAATTTCGACCGAATCAAATCCTGCATCTGAGAGTAGATCCTTGAGAGCATCTTCAGAAAAATAATGAAGGAAAGCGGGGATGTTCAGATCATTCCTTTTATAGAACACATCGCCCTTGTCGTATCCGAACCTGTCCAAGCCATTCAACTCATAGTTCCGAATTGCTCTGGGGCCCCATTCAAACCGATCTTCCTGGTTAAAAACATCAAAAATGAATCTACCTCCCCTTTTCAAAGTTTTCTTGACCTTTTTCAGAAACTCAAGCCTGTGTTCATAATGAGATAGATGGCCAAAACCATAAAGGAAATAGATAGCATCGAATTCCTTTTCCGGAAAATCGATTTCCATCCATGCCCCATTGGTTGCCTCAATTCCTCTTCTTCTGGCCTCTGCACACATCTTTTGACTCAGATCAACCCCGTAAATCTTATAGAGTACAGTGGTATTGTTTTGGATCTCCAGGTCCCTTCTTCCCGTTCCACAACCGATGGAAAGCACCTTGGTATCCCCTTTTTCGTTCCGAACGATCTTGGAGGAAACCGATTTATTCACCGCCTTGATATAGGTCGATCTCGCCTTTTGTTCCTGATCGAATTGGTCATAGTGTTCCGCGATTTCGCTGAAATACATTGAGGTCAGGTTTTGGATTTCCTGCGAATCAGGCTTGGGATAAAGATGAACCATCGAAAACCCAAACGCTGGTCTAAGTTCCTTTTCTGTTTCAAAGGCATTTTCCTCGATCGTATCGAAACTTGACTCAGATTGCTTCCAGGAGGCCGCAGCGGCCGACTCTCCTAAGACTCCGATCCTTCCGGCTTCCAGATCGTATATCCTCATTCCTTTGAAACTGTCAAGAGGTGGGAAATAGAAATGAATGGTGATGGCCGGTTCATATTTTAAGCTGCAGATCTTGTGTATCACACCATCAGGCTCGGGAATCAAGGCACCTCTTGAATAAAGATCTCCTGAAGATTTAAACAAGATCCTGTCCTTCCATTCATATACAGCATTTTCAATGATCCCGTCACATACAGCTACATATCCCCAGAAACCTTCATGATAATGGATGGCGCTTTCCCCCTCTTCCGGCCACCTGACGATGGTGATCTCCAGAGGCTCGGCCAGTATCCTGTTTCTTGAATAATTTCCTGGCTCCGGCTCTTCAGGAAGGTATTCACTCAAATCCAATTCAAAAACGCGACTGGACCTTAACAGATCACCCAACTGTTCATAGGTCAGATCGTTCCTATCGATGTTTTTAAACTGGTCTAAGAATTCCTCCACAGAATTTTTTGGTTAAGGTGCTTATCAAACTTAATTTCCAGATTTTAAATTAATACTGCAATGTTACCTCAAAGCTAATGAGCAATAAAAAGGCGTTGATATGTACTATTGGTGATGAGATACTGATCGGTCAGATCCATGATACCAATTCCAAATGGCTTAGTGAGGAGCTCACACTCCTGGGATTTGAGGTAAGGGAAAGAGTTACTATTCAGGACCGAAAAAAGGCCATTTTGGGCGTTCTGGGATGGGGTTTCCAGGAATTCGACCTGATCATTATGACCGGTGGTCTCGGCCCCACCAAGGATGACATCACCAAGAACACCATAGCCGAATTCCTTGGAGAAAGGCTCGTAGAAAATAAAGATGTACTTGCATCGGTCACCAGGATCTTCGAGAAATATAACCGGCCGCTCCTCGAGGTCAACAAGCTGCAGGCCCATATACCGGAAAGCTGCATTCCACTTCAGAACAAATGGGGTACAGCTCCTGGAATGCTATTTGAAAAAAAGGGCAAAATGTTGATCTCTCTACCGGGGGTGCCCCATGAAATGAAAAACCTGATGAGTTCTCAGGGGTTTGACAGGATCAGGAACTTCTTCCATACAGGAACAATTGTCTTCAAAACTGTGAAGACCGTCGGAATTGGGGAATCCTTCCTGATGGAAAAGATCAAGGACTGGGAAGAGGCCCTTCCAGCCAACATAAAACTGGCCTATCTGCCCAGTGCGGGTGAGGTCAAATTGAGGTTGACAGCTCAGGGCACCAATACGGATTCTCTCGAAAAGGAAATCGAGAGTCAAATCGATGCATTAAAAAGATTCGCTTCGAAATATATCTATGGACGGGGAAAGATCAGCCTCTCTAAGGCAATCGGTCAAATGCTTGAGGAAAGAGGGGAAACCCTGAGTACTGCCGAAAGTTGTACAGGAGGCATGATCGCACATCTCATTACCTCGGAGCCCGGAAGTTCAGCGTATTTCCCCGGATCAATAGTTTCCTACTCCAATGAAGCCAAAATGGACTTATTGGGTGTGAAAAAGGAAAGCCTTGAAAAGTACGGTGCAGTAAGCGAGCAGGTGGTCGGTGAAATGGCCATGGGGGCATGTAAAAAATTCAACTCCAGCTATGCCATTGCAACTAGCGGAATTGCCGGCCCTGACGGAGGAACAGAGGAAAAACCTGTGGGCACCATTTGGATTGCGGTTTCAAATGGAAAAGAGGTAGAGACGAAGCTCCTCAAATACCAGCGGGAGCGCTTGCTGAATATCGAATTAACAGCCAAAAGCGCATTAAATCTATTAAGGATCTGGTTGTCAAAATGAGCCAAAATAATGGTATTTTTGTGCCCGGAATTTTAGAAGGCAAATGGGACAAGTAGAAATGGTGATGCCCAAGATGGGCGAAAGTATCATGGAAGCCACGGTTTTGACCTGGCTTAAAAATGAAGGGGATAAAATTGAGCAGGACGAATCAGTATTGGAAGTAGCCACGGACAAGGTGGATACCGAGGTTCCTGCCACACATGGCGGGATACTCAAGAAAAAGCTGGCCAATGAGGGAGACGTCATCCCCGTTGGAAATCCCATTGCCGTAATCGAAACCGCTGGAGACAATGGCCAGGCTGCCGTTGCCGAAGAGGAAGTTGCGGTAGAAGAAAAAGCTCCGGCTAAAGAAGTAGCTGCAGTGGAAGCTTCTGCAGAAGCTGCACCAGTGGCAGTTGAGGCCGATGCCAACCTCAAATCAAGGGGCTCCAACGGTCGTTTTTATTCCCCCCTGGTTCTGAATATTTCCAAGCAGGAAGGAATTGGAATGGACGAGCTTGAAACCATTGCAGGTTCCGGTCGCGAAGGCAGAGTGACCAAAAACGATATTAAATCCTATTTGGAGTCCAGAACCAGTGGTGCACCAGCCAGTAAACCCTCAGTTGCTCCATCTGCCGCCCCGGTCGATGCGCTTCCAAGCTTTGGATTCTCGGTATCGGGTCAGGATGAGATCATCGAGATGGACAGGATGAGAAAGATGATCGCCCAAAGGATGGTCGAGTCCAAAAGGATCTCCCCCCATGTGACTTCCTTCGTCGAAGCCGATGTCACCAGGATCGTGAACTGGAGGAATAAACATAAAGCCGAATTCGAAAGAAAGGAAGGACAAAAATTGACTTTCACCCCTCTTTTCATTCAGGCGGTCGTCAATGCGATCAAGGATTATCCCAAAATCAACATTTCGGTTGATGGGGACAAGATCATCATGAAAAAGGATATCAATATGGGTATGGCCGTAGCGCTGCCGGATGGAAACCTGATCGTCCCGGTGATCAAAAATGCGGACAGGCTTAATCTCAAAGGTCTTGCTTTGGCTGTCAACGAGTTGGCCAATAAGGCGAGGAAAAACGCATTGAGTCCGGATGATCTTTCAGGAGGCACCTATACAGTCTCTAATGTCGGATCATTTGGAAATGTGATGGGCACACCGATCATCATGCAACCTCAGGTCGGGATTATGGCTCTTGGTTCGATCAACAAAAAACCCTCTGTTCTTGAGACAGAAGAAGGTGATGTAATCGCGATTCGCAGCAAGATGTTCCTCTCTCATTCCTATGACCATCGTGTGGTAGATGGCTCCTTGGGAGGAATGTTTGTCAGAAGAGTAGCCGACTATCTGGAGCAATTCGATCCGAATACAAGCATTTGATCCTTGGCTTCCGGGGCCGAATCGCTTGTTAACATTCAACTTGAGCCTGAGAAGGTCCCCCGGAAAGTCACCGTAGAACTTCCGCTATCGAAGAGTGAATCCAACAGATTGATCCTTTTGCTGGATCAGGTGGGAAAGGATCTGTCGGGAATGGAGTTTTCGGATTCTTCCGACACAAAAACCCTTTTGGAGTTCATCAATACCAAAGATCCTGAGGTTGAGCTCGGTGATGGAGGAACCACCTATCGTTTTTTGACGGCTTACTTTGCCGCCTCCGGCCGGGAAATCATTCTGAACTGTAGCCAAAGAATGAAAGAAAGACCCATTGAACCATTGGTCTCGGCTTTAAAAGAACTGGGTGCCGATATCGGATACCTTGAAAATGAAGGTTACCCCCCCCTATCCATTCGGAAAACCCCGGCATTAAAAAATCCTGAAGTAATTCGTTTGGATCAAAAAATCTCGAGTCAATTTGCTTCTGCTCTTTGCCTCATAGCGCCCTTAATAGACGGAGGGATAGATCTGGAATTTCAAGGTTTAAGGGTTTCAGCCCCCTACCTTGATATGACCCTGGAGGTCCTGAAGAAATTTGGCATGCAAGTCTCTATGGATGATTCGAGGGTTTCGATTCGAGGTGCATTAACTACACCCGGATCATTTTCAAACAATCGGGATTGGTCCGCAGCATGTTTTTTTGTTTGCCTCGCATCTCTGCTTAAAATAGAAGAACTGGAGTTCCCGGGACTATCAAAAAACGGCCTGCAGGGAGATCAGATCCTTTTCGATTGGGCCGAGTATTTTGGAATGGAGGCATCAGAAAACGATACAGGCATCGTCTTCAAAAGAATAGGGCAACCCAAATTTCCATCAGAGATGGATCTGAAGAATTTTCCAGACCTTGGACTGCCATTGATCACCTTCTGCCGGATCAAAAAGTTAAGAACCAACTTCTCCGGATTGGACCACCTCAGGTTCAAAGAGTCCGATCGCCTCGAAGCTTTGGAAGAAGAATTACAAAGGGTCTATGAAAATCCAGATCCTACCTTTTCCTCACATCATGACCACAGGATCAGCATGAGCCTGGCCATGCTTGCCGCTCAATTCCCAATTCAGATCCAAAACCCGGAGACGGTGAATAAATCTTTCCCGGGTTTTTGGGAGGAGTTAAAAAAGCTGGGATTCATGATTTCCTGAAAAATGAAAATCCATAAATTCGGGTTTGGAATCCAATAGTTTAGCATGGAGAAACACGAGTGGAAAAAACAGGAAAAAGCCTATTACAGCCCAAAGGCCAAACCTGAGATCATAGAGGTCCCCGCCTTTCAATTTGTCACCATCTCGGGTGAAGGAAACCCAAATGGGGAAGTGTTTGCCGCTTGTGTCGAGGCCCTTTACACTGTTTCGTACGCGATAAAAATGGGCCTCAAAAAACTTGATGAAAAACCCACCGGATATACCGATTACACCGTCTATCCGCTTGAAGGGATTTGGAGCCTTAATCCTAAGGCCATAAAAGAATATGACGGCACCTTAAACAAGGACGATCTGGTCTTTGATATCATGATCAGGCAACCTGATTTTATCTCTGAAGCCTTTTTCGTGGAAAAACTCCAACAATCCCGGCAAAAAAAGCCCAACCCTATGCTCGAAAGGGCAAAATTGGAAACGATCAAAGATGGGAAATGCATCCAAATGCTTCATATCGGTAGTTTCGATGATGAACCGGTCAGTTTCCGACAAATGGAGGAATTCGCAGATAAGGAGGGTCTTACCCGAAGTTCCAAGGTCCATAGGGAAATCTACCTTTCGGATTTCAGGAAGGTACCTGTAGAGAAACTCAAAACCATACTCAGATTTAAAGTCGAATAAATTGGTTAAGAAGAAACCAATGGTGTTCTGCAATTAGTACTACTTACACCGGATTTTCCGGAGTCCAAAAGCATGAAAATCAGTATAGCCTTTGAACAGTGGTAAAGGCGGATAAATTAGGGTTCAGGTGATTTTTTGGACTACAAGTAGCTGAATTTTTCCCCCGACTTGATCTCCTTGAGGGTATTGAAAATCAGATCTATAACACCCTGAATATCATCCATATGCACCATCTCCACAGTGGTATGCATATACTTCAATGGCAATGAGATCAGGGCCGAAGGCACGCCCATATTTGAGTAGGCAAAAGCATCGGTATCGGTACCTGTCCATCTTGAAGCGGCCATTCTTTGGAACGGGATCTTCTTCTTTTGAGCAGTGCTGATGATCTTGTCGCAAAGCACATTGTGCACAGAGGCACCCCTGGAAATCACCGGTCCTTTCCCACAGGCCAGATCACCGCTTTCCTTTTTGTTGTACATAGGGCTCTGTGTGTCATGACAAACATCAGTGATGATCGCCACATCCGGATTTAACCTCTCGGCGATCATTTCTGCACCGCGAAGCCCTATCTCTTCCTGGACGGAATTCACCACATACAAACAAAAGGGAAGTTTTGTTTTGCTCTCATGAAGTTTGCGAGCCACTTCAGCGATCATAAATCCACCCGCCCTGTTATCCAAAGCCCTGGCAATGATGTACTGATCATTGAGAGTATCCATGTTCTCATCAAAGGTGATCACTGATCCCACGTGAATACCCATCTCCTCAACCTCCTTGTCGGAACTGGCTCCTACGTCAATGGTCAGCTTCTTCAGGTCCGGAGTCTCTTCTTTTAATCGATCACGCACATGGATCGCCGGCCAGCCAAACACTCCCTTAACCACACCCTTATCCCCGAATATATTTACCCTCATTGAAGGAGCGATCTGATGATCGGATCCGCCGTTCTTTACCACATAGATGTAGCCATTCGGATCGATGTAGTTTACAAACCAGCCGATCTCATCGGCATGGGCCTCGATCACAACCTTGAATTTCTTATCAGGGTTGATTACCCCGACAGCCGATCCGTATGCATCGGTTATTGATTCATCGATATAAGGCTTGATATATTCCAGCCAAAGCTTTTGCCCATTGGACTCAAAACCTGTTGGAGATGGGTTGTTCAGGTACTTTTCAAAAAAATCAATGCTCTTCTTCTTCAACTTCATAGTCTTCAATTATAATGGAATATTGCCATGTTTTTTCTTGGGGTTCTGTGCCGCCTTGTTCTCAGCCATATCGAATGCCTTGATGCACTTCATTCTTGTCTCCGAGGGTTTGATCACTTCATCAACATACCCTCTCGCTGCGGCCCGGTAGGGGGTTGCAAACTTCTCTTCGTAGTCCTGCACCTTCTCATCCAGCATCTTTTGGGAATCCTTAGCCTCGGAGATCTCTTTTTTGAATATGATCTCAGCAGCTCCTTTTGCTCCCATCACCGCGATCTCAGCACTTGGCCAGGCAAAATTCATATCAGCCCCAATATGTTTGGAGTTCATCACATCATATGCGCCGCCGTAGGCTTTTCTGGTGATCACCGTAATTCTGGGAACGGTAGACTCGGAAAAGGCAAAGAGAAGCTTGGCACCATTGGTGATGATCCCGTTCCACTCCTGATCCGTACCTGGAAGGAATCCCGGAACATCCACAAGTACCAGCATCGGGATATTGAAGCTGTCACAAAAACGAACAAACCTTGCAGCCTTTTTACTGGAGTTAATATCCAATACCCCTGCTAACACCGCAGGCTGGTTGGCGATAATTCCAATGCTTCTTCCGGCAAGACGTCCAAATCCCACAACCATATTTTCGGCATAGTCCTTATGGATCTCAAAAAATGATTCCTGATCTACGATCCCTTCAACCACCTCCTTCATATCGTATGGATGGCTAGACAATTCAGGGATCAATGAATCCAGGTCAGGTCGCAGTTCGTCCTGGTCCTCATCATAGTCCAATCTTGGAGCATCCTCATCGCAATTGGATGGCATATAGGACAGCAATTTTTTCAAGTCGTTCAAGCAGGCAACTTCGTTGGGAGATGTATGGTGGGCCACGCCACTTTTGGCTGAATGTGCACTCGCTCCACCAAGATCCTCCTGACTGACCTCTTCTCCGGTTACGGTCTTGACCACATTAGGACCGGTCACAAACATGTAGGATGTATTTTCGGCCATCATAATGAAATCGGTAATTGCGGGAGAATAAACCGCACCTCCGGCACATGGACCCAAAATGGCAGATATCTGCGGTATCAATCCGCTCGCAAGGGTGTTTCTATAGAATATATCCGCATAACCACCCAGGGAAACCACACCTTCCTGAATACGTGCGCCTCCACTGTCATTTAATCCGATGATCGGGGCTCCATTCTTCATGGCCAGATCCATCACCTTAACGATCTTCTCCGCATGAGCTTCCGAGAGACTTCCTCCGAACACGGTAAAATCCTGGGAAAAGACATAGACCAGACGGCCGTCTATGGTTCCAAACCCTGTCACAACACCATCACCTAGAAATTGCTGCTTCTCAAGGCCGAACATCGTCGAACGATGTACTACGAATTTTCCGGTTTCCTGAAAGCTTCCGGGGTCGAGAAGGATCTCAATCCTTTCCCTTGCAGTAAGCTTACCTTTTTTATGCTGGCTGTCGATCCTCTTTTCACCACCCCCCTTTTCAGCTTCATGGTTTTTTAATTCAAGATTTTCAAGCTTAGTTTTGAGCGACTTGGAAATTTCCCTGGCCATAGAATTCTTGTTTGGGAGGCAAAAAAAGGGATTATTCCCTACTTTGCCACTGATTCACAACATGAATTCTTGTTTGAGAAAACTTAGCGGAGAATTATGCCTCCAAGCAACCCAAATCAACATTTGAATGAGTCATAGAATCGCACAGGTTGAGCATTTAAAGGCTTTTGTTTATGAGGCCTTCCTGAAAATGGGATGGGCAGAAAAAGACGCTGAGCTGGCGGCCACAGTTCTGGTTTCTGCCGACCTGCGAGGTATCGACAGCCATGGGGTAGCCAGGCTGGAAGGATATCACCGGCTTTGGTCAAAGGGGAGGATCAACTCTGCAGCCGCGCCCTCAATCGTTCGGGAATCTCCCTCGACCGCCACAGTGGATGGGGACAAGGGAATTGGCCTGACCGTGGCTCCTTATGCCATGGGAATCGCCATCGAGAAAGCCAAGGAAGTTGGCACAGGATGGGTGGCGGTTAAGAACTCCAATCATTTTGGCATCGCGGGTTATCATGCGATGATGGCCTCCAAAGAAAAGCTGATCGGCATTGCCATGACCAATGCAAGCCCTTTGGTAGCGCCGACTTTTTCTACAGACAAAATGCTGGGAACCAACCCCATTGCGGTGGCCATTCCTTCGAAGTCCTTTCCGGATTTTGTAGGCGACTTTGCCACCACCACCGCAGCCAATGGAAAACTGGAGATCCTTCAAAGGGAAAACAAAGAAGCCCCAATTGGATGGATACAGGATATTGACGGTCATCCTTCCACTGATCCATCTGAGCTCAAGCAGGGTGGGGCCTTGTTGCCCTTGGGTGGTGATCGCGATCATGGTTCCCATAAGGGATTTATACTTGGCTCCTGGGTGGATATTTTTTCAGGAGTATTGTCTCATGCCAATTTTGGTCCATGGGTCCCTCCTTTTGTTAGTTTCCTTGATCCGCCAAGCGATCCGGTAGGAGAAGGTATCGGTCATTTTTTCGGCGCCATGAGCGTAGACGCATTCCAGGACCAGGATTCCTTCTTAAACAATATGGATACCTGGATCAAGGCTTTCAAGAATGCCGCTCCCACAGACGAAGATCAGGGTATAGTGATTCCCGGCGAGCCTGAACTTGAAATGGAAAAAGTAAGATCAAAAAATGGCATTCCCTTGCTGGACAAGGTGGTGGTCAGCCTGATGTTGTTGAAAGACGAACTTGGGATCAGAAAAGAGATTTTCTGATCAATTGTGAACATGGGTAATAACGTCTTTTTGGATTACTCTTCCGTCTGAATAACGTATAAGTCTTCTTCCTCCCGTTTCATAAGGTATTTTTCACGGGCGAATTTTTCCAGCTTTTCTGAATCTGTCAGAAGCTCATCTCGGGTTTCACGGACTTCGACGATCTTTTCTTCGTAATAGGCTTTTTGATCTTCAAGATCAGCGATCTTGGATTTAACATTATAGACACCGATTAGGCTGTTGGAGTCGAAAAAGATCATCCAGAAAAAGAAAATGGCAGTCAGGACTATGTAATAATTCCTCGAAAGAGCTTTCAGCCGCTTCATGGTTTGACTAATTGGTTATCTAAAATTAGGAAATTTTTAAATAACGCTTTCCCGCGAATATTGCCTCAGAACCCAAATCCTCCTCAATACGCAATAATTGGTTGTATTTCGCCATCCTGTCCGATCTGGAGGCAGAGCCGGTTTTGATCTGCCCGGCATTCGTAGCCACCGCAATATCGGCAATGGTGGAATCCTCCGTCTCCCCTGAACGATGCGAGATCACATTGGAATAAGAAGCGGATTTTGCCAGTTCAATCGTATCAAAGGTCTCGGTGAGACTTCCGATCTGGTTGACCTTGATCAGAATGGAATTCGCGATTCCTTCTTCAATACCTTTTGTCAGCCTTTCCACATTGGTTACAAAAAGATCATCTCCGACAAGCTGAAGCCTTGAACCGACCTGATCTGTCAGTGATTTCCACCCTGCCCAATCATCTTCCCACATACCATCCTCTATAGAGACAATCGGGTATTTGCTTGTCCATTCATTCCAATAGCTTGCCATCTCAACAGAGGAGAGCTTCCTGCCATCAGATTTGAAGAAATGATAAACGCCCTCCTTTTCATTGTAAAATTCCGAAGAGGCCGCGTCCATGGCTATGGAAATATCATCACCGGGTTTATAACCGGCCTTTTCAATTGCAGCCAACACAACCTCTATGGCTTCTTCATTCGAACCAAGGTTCGGAGCAAAACCGCCCTCATCTCCCACATTCGTCGAATGACCCTGATCCTTCAGAACTTTCTTGAGATGATGAAAAACCTCCACGCCCATACGCAATGATTCAGAAAACGAATCTGCATTATGCGGCATGATCATGAATTCCTGGAAGTCAATAGAATTGTCGGCATGACTTCCTCCATTGAGAATGTTCATCATCGGAACAGGAAGCACCTTGGCATTACCGCCTCCAAGGTATCGGTAAAGGGGAAGTCCCGCATCCTGAGCTGCAGCCTTAGCGACTGCCAGAGAAACACCCAAAATGGCATTGGCTCCCAGCTTGCCCTTATTCCTTGTCCCGTCCAATTCCAACATGGCGTTATCGATACCCACCTGATCAAAGATGGACATACCCGCCAACTTCTCCTGAATGGAGCCATTTACATGTTGACAGGCATTATGAACCCCCTTACCCATATAGTGGTCACCGTTATCCCTGAGTTCCACAGCCTCATGAACTCCCGTTGATGCTCCGGAAGGAACCGCCGCCCGTCCCAAAGTACCGTAAGAGGTCCAGACATCCACCTCTACGGTTGGATTTCCTCTGGAATCGAGGATCTGTCTTGCCTTAATGCGTTCTATATTGCTCATGGTCTTCCTTAACTATTGCTTTTGATTAGCTCAACGAATTGCTCAAACAGGTATCTGCTGTCATGAGGGCCAGGTGAGGCTTCAGGATGATACTGAACCGAAAAGGCCGGAACATCAGTTCGCTCTATTCCTTCAATGGTATCATCATTCAGATTGATATGGGTTACTTCCAGGTTCTTGAAATCCTTTCCTTCGAAAGGCGAAACATTAAAGCCATGGTTCTGACTGGTGATCTCAGACTTACCCGATTTGAGATTTTTAACCGGATGATTTAATCCTCTATGCCCATGGTGCATTTTGAATGTTTTCAATCCACTGGCCAATGAAAGGATCTGATGTCCGAGACAGATCCCGAATAATGGGATCTTTTGATCGAGAACTTTCCTGACAAAATCGACCGCATAGCCCGTGGAAGCCGGATCCCCGGGCCCATTCGATATGAAAATTCCGTCGGGTTTCCATTCCATCACATCCTCAAAGGCGGTATCATGGGGAAATACCCTGCAATAACATCCACGATCAGCAAGGTTGTTGAGAATGCTTTTTTTCACTCCCAGGTCCAAAACCGCTACGCGGATCTCGCCCGCTTCTTCTCCAAGTTCATAGGGCTTCCGGGTACTGACCTTGGAGCTTAATTCCAGGCCATCCATATTGGGAACCTCGCTTAACTTTTGCCTAAGCTTATTAAGCTCCCCTGTTTCGGTGGAGATCAGGCAATTCATAGCTCCCTTTGATCTGATATGCTTTACAAGCCCCCTGGTATCCACATGCGAAATCCCTACGATCTTTTGCCTTTTCAGGTAATCCTGAAGCGATTCATCAGAATCCTCCCTGGAGAAGATATCTGAAAACTCATTGCAGATCAGTCCGGAAAACTTGACTCCCTCAGACTCTTCTTCATCTGATTTCGTTCCGTAATTCCCGATATGGGGATGGGTATTGATAATGATCTGTCCATAATAGGATGGGTCCGTATAGATCTCCTGATAACCGGTCATGCCTGTGTTAAAACAGATCTCGCCACCTACAGTACCATCATCCCCTAATGCTTTGCCTTCGAAAAAGGTCCCGTCCTCCAATAAGAGAAATGCCTTCTTCTGTTGATTTTCCTTTGTCATTTCAGGGCACAAAAAAAGGGAATATTAATAAAAATATTCCCCTTCAAGATTTGAATTTGTAGAAACAATCAGTCCTTCTTTTCTTCTTCGTCAGTCGAAGCCTCTGTGGAGGCCGATTCGTCATTTGATTCCGCCTTAGCTTCCTTGTCAGCCGTAGCTCCAGCGGAGGCCGATTCCTTGGGCTCCTCTGCTTTAGCTTCCTCTTTTGGAGTTTCTTCCGCTTTGGTCTCTTCATCAGCAGGAGCTTCAGCAGAAGCTGGCTCTTTTGGCTCTTCAGCCTTAACTTCCTTGTCAGCCGTAGCCTCCTCAGCAGAGGCATCAGCCTTAACTTCATCTACGGGAGCTTCAGCCTTTGGCTCTTCCGCTTTCGCTTCTTCCTTGGGTGCCGAAGCATCGGCAGAGGCACCAGCCTTAGGTGTATCGGCTTTGGCAGATCCACCCCTACGGCTCCTTCTTGTGGTTTTCTTCTTGGGCTCTTTAACCAAATGCTCGTTGTAGTCCACCAACTCTATGATACACATCTCTGCATTGTCACCCAGACGGTTTCCTGTCTTGATGATCCTGGTATAGCCGCCTGGCCTTTCCGCGATCTTACCGGCTACCGCACCAAACAATTCCTTGATGGTATCTTTATCCTGCAGATAAGAAAATACAACTCTTCTCGAGTGGGTGGTATCTTCTTTTGATTTGGTCAACAAAGGCTCCACATATTTCCTCAAAGCCTTCGCTTTTGCCACAGTTGTGGTGATCCTCTTATTGATGATCAGCGAAGTAGCCATGTTGGACAGCATGGCCTTTCTATGAGGTGCCTTTCGGCCTAAGTGATTGAACTTCTTTCCGTGTCTCATTTTTCTTCTTAGTCTTCCTCCAATTTGTATTTGGAGAGATCCATACCAAAGGTCAGCCCTTTGTCCGCGATCAACTGTTCGAGTTCGGCAAGAGATTTCTTTCCGAAGTTTCTAAACTTCATCATATCGGAAACCTCAAGAGCTGCAAGATCTCCAAGAGTCTTGACATTGGCAGCCTTCAAGCAGTTATAGGCTCTAACTGAAAGATCCAACTCTGAAAGCTGGGTCTTTAACAGCTTCCTCATGTGCAGGATCTCCTCATCAACGGTCTCCTCCTCTTCAGCTTTGTCAATATCCAAAGTGATGGTCTCTTTTGAGAACAACATGAAGTGATGGATAAGGATCTTGGCCGCACCCTGAAGAGCTTCTTCCGGATGGATGGATCCATCGGTCTCAATATCAAGGATCAACTTCTCATAGTCGGTCTTCTGCTCTACCCTGGTATTTTCAACCTTGTACTTTACATTCTTGATCGGGGTGAAGATGGCATCCATGGCGATGTAGCCGGAAGGAGCATCCTCCTTTTTGTTCTCTTCAGAAGGAACATATCCCCTACCCTTTTCGATAGTCAGTTCAACTTCCAATTCCTTTGAGGGATCCATTCGGCAGATCACATGATCAGGGTTAAGGATCCTGAATGACTCGGTGAACCCCTCAATATCTCCCGCCTTGAATTTTTCTTTCCCACTGATCTTGATGTTGATCTTGCCATCAGGAACATCGGTGTCCTTCTTGAAACGAACCATTTTCAGGTTCAGAATCAATTCCGTCACGTCTTCGATCACTCCATCGATGGTTGAGAATTCGTGAAGAATTCCCGGGATCCTGACGCCTACGACCGAATAACCTTCAAGAGAGGATAAAAGTATTCTCCTTAAAGCGTTACCAATGGTTACACCATACCCTTTTTCTAATGGTTTGAATTCGAAAAGCCCATGAAAATCATCGGCTTTCTCCATAACGACCTTCTCAGGCATTTGAAAGGCTAAAATTGCCATACTATCCTCCGTTAGTTATTATTTTGAATAAAGTTCTACTATCAGCTGTTCCTCGATATTCTCAGGAATATCTTCTCTGGTTGGGAAAGACATGAATTTTCCAGACTTGTCATTTCCATCCCATTCCAACCATGGAAAAGCTTTGTTAGGCCTACCAAGAGACTCAGTAATGCATTCCAGAGATTTTGATTTCTCCCTTACGCTTACAATATCTCCAGGCCTCAGGGTGAAAGATGGAATGTTTACAACAGTTCCATTCACCATAATATGCTTGTGGGATACCAGTTGCCTCGCTCCCCTTCTTGTGGGAGAAATGCCCATACGATAAACCACGTTATCCAACCTCGCTTCCAAAAGCTGCAACAGGTTTTCACCCGTAATTCCGTCTTTCCTTGCGGCTTTGTCAAACAGGTTGCGGAATTGTCTTTCAAGAACTCCGTAGATATATTTTGCTTTTTGTTTCGCAGCAAGCTGAATTGCGTATTCGCTTTGTTTTCTTCTCCTTCCCCTTCCGTGCTGGCCGGGAGGATAGTTTTTCTTGTTCAGCGCCTTGCTCGCACCGAAAATAGGCTCGCTGTACCTTCTTGAAACTTTAGACTTGGGTCCCCTAAATCTTGCCATTGAATTCCTATTCCTTTATTAAACTCTTCTTCTTTTTGGTGGCCTGCATCCATTATGCGGCAATGGAGTTACATCCTTGATGGTTGTTACTTCAATTCCGTTATTCTGGATGGTACGGATAGCAGATTCCCTTCCTGCTCCTGGTCCCTTTACGAAAACCTCAGCCTTTCTAAGACCTGCTTCAAAAGCTTTCTTGGAACAATCGGTAGCAGCAACCTGAGCTGCGTACGGGGTGTTCTTCTTAGAACCCCTGAATCCCATTTTACCAGCAGAAGACCAGGAGATCACCTGACCTGCGTTGTTGGTAATAGAAATGATGATATTGTTGAAAGAAGCCTTGATATGAATCTGGCCATTCGATTCAACAACTACATTTCTCTTTTTAGTCCTTTCTTTTTTAGCCTCTGCCATCTCAATTATTATTTAACAGCTTTCTTCTTGTTGGCAACTGTCTTTCTCTTTCCTTTCCTGGTACGGCAATTGTTTTTGGTCTTTTGTCCCCTAACCGGAAGACCTTTCCTATGCCTTAACCCTCGATAACTTCCGATATCCATCAACCTCTTGATATGAAGTTGAACTTCGGATTTCAATTCACCTTCGATCTTGTACTCTTCACGAATGATGTTCCTGACGGAAGTTGCTTCATCATCGGTCCAATCCTTAACCCTTTTGTTAGGATCAACACCTGCTTTATCTAAAATTTCTTTTGCTGAGGTTGAGCCAATACCATAGATATAGGTCAAGCTAACCACGCTTCTTTTGTCATCAGGAATATCGACACCTTGGATCCTTGCCATAATTATCCTTGTCTTTGTTTAAACCGAGGGTTCTTTTTATTTATCACGTACACGCGGCCTTTGCGTTTTACAATCTTGCAATCCGCGCTTCTTTTCTTTACCGATGCTCTAACTTTCATCAGTCCTTTTTATTTATATCTAAAAACTATTCTCCCCTTCGTTAAATCGTAGGGAGACATTTCAAGTTTTACCTTATCTCCGGGAAGGATCTTGATGTAATTCATTCTCATCTTCCCTGAAATATGCGCAACCACCTGGTGGCCATTTTCCAATTCCACCTTGAACATAGCATTGGACAATGCCTCCACTATGGTCCCGTCTTGCTCTATGGAAGCCTGCTTAGCCATTATGCAACAGCCACGTTTTGAGCCCTTCCCTTAAGCTTTCCGGATTTCATCATACCTTCATAATGTCTCATCAGAAGGTAACTTTCGATCTGTTGAAGTGTGTCCAAAATCACACCCACCATGATCAGCAATGAGGTACCACCATAAAACTGCGCAAATTCAGAGCTCACCCCCGCTGCACCTGCAAAGGCAGGAAGTACGGCGACAATGGCCAGGAATAAGGATCCAGGTAAGGTAACCCTCGTCAAAATATTATCAATAAAATTAGAAGTATCACGACCAGGTTTGATCCCGGGAATGAACCCTCCGTTTCGTTTTAGGTCATCGGCAATCTGTGAAGGATTAACCGTGATCGCGGTGTAGAAGAATGTAAAGACTACGATCAGCAACCCAAATACCAGGTTATATTGCCATGAATAGAAGTCGGAAAAGGTAGTTCCGATATAGTTGGCAATATCACTATCCGCACTTTCAGCCCAGAATTGAGCGATCATAGCCGGAAGGAACATCAATGACTGAGCAAAAATGATCGGCATTACACCCGCAGAATTCACTTTCAGAGGAATAAATTGACGCTGCCCGCCATAGACCCTGCTTCCCATTACCTGCTTTGCATATTGAACAGGAATTTTTCTGGTTGCCTGTGTGAGCATCACGGTACCCATGACAACTGCGAAAAGGGCCAGAAGCTCAAGGATGATCAACAATGCTCCACCCATTCCCTTCAGATCGATCTCGACGAACAATGCGGCAGGAAGCCTTGAAATGATCCCGATCATAATGAGCATGGAGATTCCATTGCCGATCCCCTTTTCGGTGATCTTTTCTCCCAACCACATGGTAAATATTGTACCTGCGGTCAGCAATATCATTGAAGAGAAGGTGAAAAATGCCTGATCCACAAGAATCGCTTCAGCCGGAATCGTCGCCGATACATATCCTATTGATTGGAAAAGCGTAATCGCAATGGTCAACAGACGGGTAAGCTGATTGATCTTCCTTCTTCCGGATTCTCCTTCTTTTTGAAGTTTTTGGAAATAAGGAACCGCTACGGTCAACAGTTGGATCACGATCGATGCCGAGATATATGGCATGATCCCCAATCCAAAAATACTGGCCCTGGAGAATGATCCCCCCAGGAAAGTATCCAAAAGACCGAAAATCCCTGTAGCCTCACCGGTCAGCTTGCTTGCATCGATCCCGGGAAGGACAATGAAAGAACCCAAGCGGAAGATGGCCAAATACCCAAGGGTATTCAGGATCCTGTTCCTCAGTTCCTCGATGGAGTAAATGTGCTTTATGGTTTCAAAGAAGCGTTTCATTCAGTATCTCCGTCTTTTTTATCCGATTCTTCAGTTTTGTTTTCAGACTCTTCTTTTTTGGCCTCTGCCTTTGGCTCCTCTTTCTTGGCTTCCGCTTTTGTCTCCTTGTCCGCAGTAGCGTCAGCGTTAGCGGGTTCAGCGGGAGCTGTTTCTTTTACTTCTTCGGTTTTTGCTTTGGGTGCAGCCTTCTTGGCGGATTTCTTCTCCTCTACAACTTCCTCGGAAGCTCCGCTCAGAGCGGTGGCCTTTCCGCCAGCCTTCTCGATCATCTCCACAGCCTTCTTCGAAAACTTATGGGCGGTGATCTCAAGCTTTTGAGTCAATTCACCGTCGGCCAAAACCTTAATACTGTCGTTTTTATGGGCAAGCCCCAATTCAACAAAAACCTTTTGATCAAAAACCTTGATCTTTTTCTCCTTGGCGACCTCTTCTATCTTTCCAAGATTGATCGCCTGGTATTCAACCCTGAAAGGATTTTTGAAACCAAACTTTGGAACTCTTCTTTGAAGTGGTTGCTGACCACCCTCATGTCCGATCTTCTTGGAATATCCGGACCTTGACTGAGCTCCCTTATGTCCTTTGGTGGAGGTGCCTCCATATCCTGAACCTTGACCACGTCCGATCCTTTTGGATTTTTTAGTGGCGCCCTGTGCCGGTTTTAAATTGTGCAACTCCATTCTTATAGCTCTTTTACTTCAACCAAATGACTGACGGTTCTCACCATTCCCTCAATTGCAGGATTGGCTTCCTTTTCCACCGTTTTATTGATCTTACCCAATCCCAAAGCCTTGATGGTGAGCTTTTGGTTTTTAGGCCTGTTGATCGCGCTTCGGATTTGTGTGATCTGAATCTTCGCCATGATTAACCGTTGAATACTTCTTCAAGTGAAATACCTCTTTCCTGAGCGATGGTATAAGGATCTCTCATCAACTCCAATGCCTGGATAGTAGCCTTAACCACATTGTGTGGGTTTGATGAACCTTTGGACTTTGCCAATACATCATGCACCCCGGCACTTTCAAGAACAGCTCTCATCGCACCACCGGCGATTACTCCGGTACCTGGCGCAGCCGGCTTCATGAATACATGCCCACCATCATACCTGGTTTCCATTTCATGAGGGATGGTACCCTTAAAAACAGGAACCTTGATCAGGTTCTTTTTGGCGTCATCAATACCTTTGGCTATTGCATTGGTGACCTCATTGGCTTTTCCCAAACCAAATCCGACAACACCATTTCCATCACCAACTACAACCAGGGCAGAAAAGCTAAATCTTCTACCACCCTTTACAACTTTTGCAACACGGTTGATCGCTACGACCTTTTCCGAAAGGTCGATCTCGCTTGCTCTTACCGCTTTGATATTCGTGCTAACCATCGAATTAAAATTTTAATCCTCCTTCTCTTGCTCCTTCAGCCAAAGCAGCAACCCTACCGTGATATAAATAACCATTCCTGTCGAAAACGACAGCTTCAATTCCTTTTTCCTTGGCAGCCTTAGCCAATTCAATACCCACAGCCTTTGAAGCTTCGGACTTGTTTCCCTTTTCTGTTCCACTTGAAAAAGTAGAAGCCAGGGTTGTTCCGTTGACATCATCGATCAATTGAGCATAGATCTTCTTGTTACTCCTGAAAACAGTTAACCTTGGTTTTTCAGGTGTACCAAAGACCCTTTTACGGATCCCCCTTTTGATCTTAGTCCTTCTTTCTGATTTTGTTAAAGCTCCCATTCAATTATTATTTAGCTGCAGCTTTTCCAGCTTTCCTGCGAATCTGCTCACCAACAAACTTGATACCCTTGCCTTTGTAAGGTTCGATCTTTCTCAAAGACTTGACCTTTGCGGCAACCTGTCCCAACAATTGCTTGTCATAGCTTTCAAGGGTAAGGATAGGATTCTTTCCTTTTTCAGCGAGAACGGTCGCCTTAACTTCAGCAGGCATTTTGAACATGATGTGGTGGCTATACCCCAAGGTAAAGTCGATCACACTGCCCTGTACCTGTGCCCTGTATCCGACACCGATCAATTCCAATTCCTTCTTGTAGCCCTGGGATACACCTTCGATCATATTGCTGATCAACGAGCGGTACAATCCATGCTTTGATTTATGATCCTTAAGCTCGGAAGCCCTGGTAAGGTTGATCACTCCATCCTCCATCTTCACCGAGATATTCGGATCGATCTCCTGAGTCATCTCACCCTTGGGGCCTTTTACGCTTACCAATGAATCAGAGATGTTGATCTCAACACCTTCGGGACAATCAATTGGTTTTAATCCTATCCTTGACATTCTTTTCTATTAATGGACTGTAAAGAGGATCTCTCCCCCAACATGTTCTTTTCTTGCTTCCTTATCTGTCATGATCCCCTTGGATGTCGAAAGGATGGCAATTCCCAATCCATTCAATACCCTTGGGATCTCATCGGCACCACAGTATCTCCTCAAACCCGGTGTAGAAACCCTTTTGATCTCGGTGATCGCAGATTTCTTGTTCGAAGGGTTGTATTTCAGGGCAATTTTGATCTTGCCAAATCCTTCATCCTCAAACTTGTAGTTCTGGATATAACCCTTGTCAAAAAGGAGCTTGGTAATCTCTCTTTTTGTTCTGGATGAAGGAACTTCCAGCAGTCTCTGGTTAGCTCCCACCGAATTTCTTATCCTCGTTAAAAAATCGCCCAGTGAATCCATATTATCTTATAAAAAACAAAGCCCCTCAAAAATTTCGAGGCGCAAAATTACAAATTTTTTTACGACCCTTACCAACTTGCTTTGGTCACTCCGGGTATCTTACCCCCCGCAGCCATTTCCCTAAAGGTCACCCTAGAGATACCAAACTTTCTCATATACCCCTTTGGTCTTCCGGTAAGCATACAACGATTGTGAAGCCTTACTTTACTGGAGTTCCTGGGAAGCTTGTCCAACCCAACCCAATCACCAGCTTCTTTCAAAGCAGCTCTCTTGTCGGCATATTTCTGAACCAGCCTTTCTCTCTTTTTTTCTCTTGCTATAATTGACTTTCTAGCCATGAATCAATTGTTTTTAAACGGCATTCCGAATGCCTTTAAAAGTTCAAATCCTTCTTCATCGGTCTTCGCAGATGTCACGAAAGTGATATCCATTCCCGAGATCCTGTTGACCTGATCAATCGAGATCTCCGGAAAAATGATCTGCTCTTTTACACCAAGGGTATAATTTCCTCTTCCGTCAAATGCTTTAGGACTGATTCCCCTGAAGTCCCGAACCCTGGGAAGGGAAACGGTCATCAGACGGTCCATAAATTCATACATCCTTTTTCCCCTCAATGTCACCTTTGCACCGATCTCCATTCCTTCTCTCAGTTTGAAATTGGAAACCGCCTTCTTTGCTTTTACGGGGACAGCTTTCTGGCCGGTAATTGTTGTCATCTCGGAGATGCCGGCTTCGATAAGCTTCTTGTCTGAAACCGCAGCACCGATCCCTTTGTTGATCGCGATCTTCTCGATCTTGGGCACCTGCATTACAGATGAATAGTTAAACTTCTCCATCAGGGCCGGAACGATCTCGTCCCTATATTTCGATATTAGCCTTGCGTCAGACATCTTTAATAAATTCTCCCGTTTTCTTGGAGTACCTCTGAAGAACTCCTTTATCATTCAATTTCCTTCCAACCCTGGTGGCTTCACCGCTAGCAGGGTCAACAACCATAAGATTGCTGATATGGATACCGGCTTCAGTCTGGATAATGCCTCCGTTCGGATTTTCAGCCGAAGGCTTGTTGTGCTTGGTCACCATATTGAGACCTTCGACGATCGCGCGGTACTTCCTGGTATCGACCTCCATGATCCTACCGGTTTTTCCCTTATCGTTTCCGGAAAGCACCTTAACGGTGTCTCCCTTCTTTATATGTATTTTTTTAACAGGTCCCTTCATGATTACAATACTTCAGGTGCCAGCGATACGATTTTCATGAATTGCTTTTCCCTAAGCTCCCTGGCTACAGGTCCGAAGATCCTTGTTCCCTTGGGCTCTTTCTGATTGTTGATCAGAACGGCAGCATTTTGCTCAAAACGGATGTAGGATCCGTCTTGCCTTCTTACTTCCTTCTTGGTCCTGACGACAACAGCCCTGGATACGGTACCTTTTTTCATTGAGCTTGAGGAAAGCGCAGACTTGACGGATACCACGATCTGGTCTCCTACGGAAGCGTATTTTTTCCCTGTTCCACCCAACACACGGATGCAAAGGACCTCTTTGGCTCCTGAGTTATCTGCTACTTCTAATCTGCTTTCTTGCTGAACCATTATTTCGCTTTTTCAACAATTTCTATCATACGCCATCTCTTGGTTTTGCTAAGAGGCCTGGTTTCCATCAATTTGACGATATCACCAGTACGGCTTTCATTCTTTTCGTCGTGAGCTCTGAGTTTGGTGGTTTTCTTCACAAACTTCCCGTATATCGGGTGCTTCACCTTTCTCTCCACTGCAACCACAATGGATTTGTCCATCTTGTCGCTAACGACCTTTCCCTGACGCTCTTTTCTAAGATTCCTTTCCATTATGATTCCTTGTTGGATAGTTCTCTAACTCTCTTTTCTGTCTTAAGCTGCGCAATCACCCTCTTGGTCTCCCTGATCTTGTTTGGGTTCTCAATCGGAGAAATCGCATGTGAAAACTTCAGCTTGCGAAGCATATCACTCTCGAGGAGAAGCTTTTCCTTGATCTCCTCATCTGTCAATGCCTGGATGTCCTTATACTTTGTCATCTCCTACGTAATCTCTTCTAACTATAAATTTGGTTTTCACACCAAGTTTTTGAGCCGCCAACCTCATCGCCTCCTGTGCCAGTTCCATAGGAACACCGCCAACTTCGAACATGATGGTTCCTGGCTTCACAACAGCTACCCAATATTCAGGGGCTCCTTTTCCTTTACCCATCCTTACCTCAGCGGGCTTTTTGGTGATGGGCTTATCAGGGAAAATCCTGATCCAAACCTGTCCCTCCCTTTTGAGGTAACGGGTCATTGCAATCCTTGCTGCTTCAATTTGCCGGGCGGTAATAAAACCTGGCTCAAGGGATTTCAATCCAAAGCTCCCAAAGGTGATCTGGAAGCCGCGAGTGGCCATCCCCCTTACTCTGCCCTTTTGCTTTTTTCTAAACTTTGTCCTTTTTGGCTGAAGCATCCTTTTCTAATTTATCTTCTTCTTTTTCTACCTGAATCTCTCTTTCCACCCCTCTGGCCACCCTGATTGCTGTTCATTCCAACATTGGGGCTCAGGTCTCTTTTTCCATAAACCTCACCATGGAAGATCCAGACCTTAATACCGATGGTTCCGTATACAGTCTGAGCCTCAGAAACAGCGTAATCAATGTCAGCTCTGATCGTATGAAGAGGAATTCTTCCCTCCTTGTAGGTTTCGGTTCTCGCCATCTCGGCACCGCCCAACCTTCCGGAAACGGTAATCTTAATTCCCTGAGCACCAACTCTCATAGAACTGGCGATAGCCTGCTTCATGGCTCTCCTGTAGGAGATCCTTCCTTCAAGCTGCTGAGCCACTCCTAGTCCGACCAATTTGGCATCAAGTTCAGGACGCTTGATCTCGAAGATATTGATCTGAACATCCTTTCCAGTGATCTTCTTCAGCTCTTCCTTCAGGTTGTCTACCTCTGCACCACCCTTTCCGATGACCACCCCGGGTCTTGCGGTATGTATGGTAATGGTAATTCTTTTAATGGTACGTTCAATAATGATCTTGGCAATTCCTCCCTTTGGGATCCTCGCAAGGATATAATCCCTGATGCTCTCATCTTCTACGAGCTTCCTGGAGAATTCCTTTCCTCCATACCAGGCGGATTCCCATCCCCTGACATGACCAAGTCTAAACGCTATGGGATTTGCTTTCTGACCCATCTATTTTTTCTTTTCGGTTGTTTCCTTTTTCTCAGCAGCCTTTTTAGGAGCGGCTTTCGTGCTAGCCTTTTTGCTTTCAGTGGCTTTTGCAGCAGCCTTAGGCTTGGACTCCTTTTTCTCTTCCCCTGAAGCTTTCGCTTTAGGCTTTTCCTTGACCTCTCCTTTTGGCTCTTCCTTCTTTTCCACCTTCGCAGCCTCTGCAATGGCATCCAAAGAATCAAGCACCAAGGTCACATGATTGGATCTCTTTCTGATCCTGTGCGCCCTACCCTGTGGTGCAGGTCTCAGTCTCTTCAGAGTTCTTCCCTGATCAACAAAAATTGTCTTTACATAAAGGTTGGCACCATCCACATTTTCATCCTCATTCTTATTCTGCCAGTTCGAGATAGCAGAAAGAAGAAGTTTTTCCAGATAGCTTGCCCCAACCTTGGACTCAAATTTCAATATGCCCAAAGCCCGCTCGACCTTTTCGCCTCTGACCAAGTCGGCGGCCATCCTCATCTTGCGAGGAGAGATTGGACAATTCTTAAGTTTTGCAACAGCTTCCATCAATAAAGCTTATTTATCTTTTTTACCTGTGTGACCCCTGAAATTCCTGGTAGGAGCAAATTCACCGAATTTGTGTCCCACCATATTTTCGGTTACGAAAACCGGAATGAATTTATTTCCATTGTGCACCGCAAAAGTGTGTCCAACAAAATCGGGAGAGATCATCGACCTCCTAGACCAGGTTTTGATCACTGATTTTTTCCCTGACTCGTTCATGGCCTCGACCTTTTTGTCCAGACGAAAGTCAATGTATGGCCCTTTTTTTAATGATCTTGCCATTATTTTTTCCTGCTTATAATAAGTTTATCAGAATACTTCTTCGGCTTCCTGGTTTTCAGACCTTTTGCGTACAAGCCAGTTCTGGACCTTGGATGGCCTCCGGAAGACTTACCTTCACCACCACCCATCGGGTGATCAACGGGGTTCATTGCAACACCTCTTGTATGAGGTCTCTTGCCCAACCAACGATTCCTTCCCGCCTTGCCAATCGTGGTGTTCATATGATCACCATTGGACACCACGCCAATTGTGGCATAGCAGGTAGTCAATACCATCCTCATTTCACCCGATGGCATTTTGACGGTGGCATACTTTCCTTCTCTTGCAACCAATTGGGCCGATCCGCCTGCACTCCTGACCATCGCTCCGCCCTTTCCGGGTTTGATCTCGATATTATGGATCACGGTACCCAAGGGGATCTTTTTCAACGGCAGTGAATAACCGACTTCCGGCGGTTGATTTTCTCCGGCATTAATGGTCATACCCACCTTCAATCCATTTGGATTCAGGATGTACCTCTTTTCACCATCCTTATACTGGATCAATGAAATAAAAGCGGACCTGTTTGGATCATACTCTACGGTCTTAACAATTCCAGGAATATCATGCTTATTCCTTTTGAAATCGATGATCCTGTATTTCCTCTTATGCCCTCCGCCTACGTGGCGAACCGTAGTTCTTCCCTGGGCATTCTTTCCGCTCTTTACCGTTTTTCCGGCAACCAGGCTCTTTTCCGGCTTTGAGGCGGTTAACGCATCAAACACAGGAGCAGTCCTGTGTCTTTGTCCGGGAGTCATTGGTTTTAATTTCTTTACTGCCATTCCTTAATCCAATTAGATCTCGCTATAAAAATCAATCAAATCCCCTTCTGCCAAAGTCACAACAGCCTTCTTGTAAGACTGACTACCGCCTGTCAAGACCCTTGTTTTTGTATACCTGGTTTTAGGCTTACCCGGCATCAATGCGGTGTTTACGCTGGTAACGTTTACACCATAGATCTTCTCAACTTCCTTTTTTATTTCAACCTTATTGGCTCCTTTGTCGACGACGAAAGCGTACTTTCCGCTTTCCGACATATCGGTCATTTTTTCAGATACCAATGGTCTAATCAATACTCCCATCTTAATTAAAGGTTTGTTCAAGTTGCTTCAATCCGCTTTCGGTGATCACAACTGCGTTGGAGTTCATTAAATCGTAAGTAGAGGCCTGATCGGCGGGAAGAACATTTGACCTTTCCAGGTTCCTTGCCGATTTGAAAATGTTTACACTGCCCTCACCGGTCAGTAACAGCACCTTCTTACCGGTTAGTGAAAGATTGTTGAAGATCTCAACCATCCTCTTGGTTTTTGGAGCTTCCAATTGGAAGTCCTCAACCACCTGTACTTGCTTTTCCTTAGCCCTTAAAGAGAGTGCACTTTTCCTTGCGGCCTGCTTCTCCTTTTTGTTCAGTTTAAAATCGTAGTTCCTTGGTCTGGGCCCAAAGATCCTACCACCACCCCTGAAGACGGGAGATTTGATACTACCCGCTCTGGCAGTACCGGTTCCTTTTTGCCTTTTAAGCTTCTTGGTTGACCCGGTGATCTCAGCCCTCTCCTTGGCTTTATGGGTTCCCTGCCTGTTCGCAGCAAGAAATTGCTTTACAGAAAGGTAGAGCAAATGCTCATTGGTTCCACCTTGAAAATGTCATCGGCCAGTGTCGCTGACTTTCCGGTTTCCTTACCATCGATATTTAGTATAGGGAGCTTCATCTTACTTCTCAATAATTACCGTTGAATTCTTGGACCCTGGTACTGAGCCGCTCACCAACATCAAGTTCTTTTCGGGAATGATCTTTACAACCTTGAGGTTCAGAACGGTTTTTCTTTCGTTACCGGTTCTCCCTGCCATTTTCATCCCTTTGAAAACCCTGGCAGGAAATGAGGCGCCACCTATAGAACCCGGATGTCTTTGTCGGTTATGCTGACCATGGGTCTGATCTCCAACCCCTGCAAATCCATGTCTCTTCACAACACCTTGAAATCCTTTACCCTTACTGACCCCAACGACATCAACAAATTCCCCCTCTTCAAATACATCACCGATCTTTACTTCCTGGCCCAACTGGAAATCTCCTTCCACATCCCTGAACTCAACCATATCTGTCAATGGCTCAGACCCTGCTTTCTTGAAATGCCCCATCAATGCGCTGGTGACATTTTTCTCGCTCCTGGGTCCATGACCAATTTGGACAGCATTGTACCCGTCAGAGTCCTGATTTTTGATTTGTGTAACTACACAAGGACCCGCTTCAAGTACCGTACAAGCCACATTTTTCCCCTGTTCGGTGAAAATGCTTGTCATTCCAATTTTTTTTCCAATTAGCCCTGTCATTCCAATTTTTTTCTTTCCTCAATCAGTAGAGCATTTTGCTCTGAAAAAAAGGACTGCAAAAGTAGCAATTTCTACCTAGCAGTCAAAGGGTAAAACAAAAAAAGAGACCAAGCTTTTGGCTTGATCTCTCCGTCAGGATTTCAAATATTATCAGACCTTAATTTCAACCTCAACTCCACTAGGAAGCTCAAGTTTCATAAGGGCATCCACAGTCTTGGTACTGGTTGAGTAAATATCAACCAACCTCTTGTATGTACAGAGTTGGAATTGCTCCCTTGACTCCTTGTTTACATGAGGTGATCTCAAAACAGTGAAGATCTCTTTCTCGGTCGGGAGTGGAATTGGACCACTCACCACAGCACCGGTTGATTTAACAGCCCTAACGATCTTTTCTGATGACTTATCGATCAGATTGTGATCGTATGATTTTAGCTTGATTCTAATTTTCTGATTCATCGACTGTAAAAATTAAACGGTAGCACCTTTTTCCGCAGCGATCACTTCGTCTGCAATATTGTTCGGAACAAAATCATAATGAGAGAATGTCAAAGTAGCTGCAGCCCTTCCAGAAGTCAAGGTCCTTAGGTCAGTTACATAACCAAACAACTCTGAAAGCGGAACATCGGATTTGATCACCTGCGCACCTCCTCTGGTATCCATTCCCTTCATCACTCCTCTTCTTCTGTTCAAGTCACCGGTTACGGCACCCGTAAACTCATCCGGAGTAACAACCTCAACAGCCATAATCGGCTCCATCAGTTTTGGAGAGCATTTTGGAGCAGCTGACTTGAAGCCAAGCTTAGCTGCCACCTCAAACGAAAGCGAATCAGAATCCACGTCGTGGAATGAACCATGATACAACCTCACCTTCATGGAATCGATTGGGTAACCCGCCAGGACACCATTGGTCATAGCCTGCTCAAATCCTTTTTCAACAGAAGGAATGTATTCCCTTGGGATGGCTCCACCAACAATTTCGTTGACAAATTCCAGTCCTTCTTTTTGTTCTTCCCTTGGTCCGATCTCAAAGACGATATCGGCGAACTTACCACGACCACCAGTCTGCTTCTTATAAACCTCCTTATGTTCAATAGAACCTGTAAGTGCCTCTTTGTAGGCAACCTGTGGTGGCCCCTGGTTGATCTCAACCTTGAACTCCCTTTTCAAACGATCGATAATGATCTCAAGGTGAAGTTCTCCCATTCCTTTAAGAACGGTTTGGCCTGTTTCGTGATTGGTCTCAACAACCAGGGTAGGATCCTCTTCCAACAGTTTGGAAACCGCCAGCCCCAGCTTGTCAACATCAGCCTGTTTCTTTGGCTCGATCGCATAACCGATAACCGGCTCCGGGAAGGACATCTCCTCCAATACGATCTTTTTCTTCTCATCACAAAGGGTATCCCCTGTTTTGATGTCTTTGAATCCAACTGCAGCACAGATATCACCGGCTTCAAGGAAGTCGATAGGGTTCTGCTTGTTGGAATGCATCTGAAGCAATCTTGAAATTCTTTCCTTTTTCCCTGTCCTTGTATTGAAGACGTATGATCCCGCATCCAATTTTCCGGAATAGGCTCTCATGAAACAAAGCCTTCCAACAAAAGGATCGGTCATAATTTTAAAGGCAAGCGCTGAAAATGGCTCAGAATCCTCTGGCTTTCTCTGTTCTTCCTGGTCGGTATCAGGGTTCACTCCTGAAACAGGAGGAAGATCCAGCGGAGACGGAAGGAATGCAATAACAGCATCCAGCAATGCCTGAACTCCCTTATTCTTGAACGCCGATCCACAAAGCACAGGTGAAAAAGACATATCGATCACAGCTTTCCTGATGGCAGCTCTGACCTCGTCCTCTGTGATCGAGTCCGGATCTTCATCATACTTCAAGAACAGCTCCTCATCATATAGGGCAACATTCTCGATCAACTCATCCCTCCACTTCTTTACGTCATCCTGAAGTTCAGCAGGGATATCTACAACCTCATAGGTCATTCCCTGGTCAGCTTCATTCCAGATAATCGCCTGGTTGGTCACAAGGTCAACAACCCCTTTGAAATCATCCTCAGCTCCGATCGGGATTTGAAGAGGTACCGGGTTTGCACCTAACTTATCTTTGATCTCAGCAACGGCATTGAAGAAATCGGCTCCAACACGGTCCATTTTGTTCACAAAGCAGATCCTGGGAACCTTGTACTTATCAGCCTGACGCCAAACCGTTTCTGATTGAGGCTCAACACCGGATACCGCACAGAAAAGAGCAACAGCACCATCCAGTACCCTCAAAGATCTTTCAACTTCAACCGTGAAGTCAACGTGACCAGGCGTATCGATAATATTGACCTTATAAGACTCTGTATTAGGAGTGGCTTTACCTTGGTCGGTGGGGTAGTTCCAGTTGGTGGTGGTTGCAGCAGAAGTAATGGTAATACCTCTTTCCTGCTCCTGCTCCATCCAGTCCATGGTGGCAGCTCCGTCGTGTACCTCACCAATCTTGTGGGTCAGACCGGTGTAATAGAGTACTCGCTCAGTGGTCGTGGTCTTTCCGGCATCAATGTGGGCCATGATGCCGATGTTTCTTGTATAATTAAGATCCCTGCTCATTTTTAGAACCTAAAATGTGAAAATGCTTTGTTGGCCTCGGCCATTCTATGTGTATCGTCTTTTTTCTTGACCGCAGCTCCTTCTCCTTTTGCAGCGGCAATGATCTCACCTGCCAGTCTTTCGGTCATTGTCTTTTCGCTTCTCGCTTTTGCAAACTTGATCAACCACTTCATTCCCAGCGCTGACTTCCTAGCAGGCCTTACCTCGATAGGCACCTGAAAGGTGGCACCGCCAACCCTACGGCTTTTGACCTCGACGGAGGGCATAATATTTTCCAGTGCCTTTCTCCATACTTCAAGACCATCTTCCTCAGTCCTCTTTGAAACCAGGTCACAAGCATCATAGAATGTTGCATAGGCAACATTCTTCTTTCCCTGAAGCATCAGGTTGTTAACGAATTTGGTGACCATCTCATCCCTGAACTTTGGATCAGGAAGTATGCTTCTTTTTTTTGGCTTTAATTTCCTCATTGCCTAAACTTATTTTTTCGGCCTTTTGGCACCGTACTTGGATCTTCTTTGCAGCCTACCGTTTACACCAGCAGTATCAAGTGCACCCCTGATAATGTGGTATCTCACACCCGGAAGGTCCTTTACCCTTCCTCCTCTGATCAGGACGATGGAGTGCTCTTGCAGATTATGTCCTTCACCGGGTATATAGGCATTCACCTCTTTACCGTTGGTAAGCCTTACCCTGGCCACTTTTCTCAAGGCAGAATTAGGCTTTTTAGGAGTAGTGGTATAAACCCTGGTGCATACCCCACGCCTTTGCGGACATGAGTCCAAGGCGGGTGATTTGGATTTCGAGTCTTGAACTCTTCTACCCTTTCTTACAAGTTGTTGAATTGTAGGCATTTACAAATATTGTTTTTTACCCCCAAAAATTTGGGAGTGCAAAATTAGATAAATAGTAGTTAATTCCCAATAGAAATCAAGCTTCACCCACAGTTCCACCGAAATTAAGAGGGATCTTCACCTCATCGGTTTGCTTGATCTCACCAAAGTTGTCTTCGAACTTCTGGATATTATCATCCAAAGCTTTGCGCAAGCGCTTGGCGTGCTCGGGAGTAATGATGATCCTGGACTTCACCTTTGCTTTGGGAAGTCCAGGCATCAATTTGATAAAATCTATAACGAACTCGCTCGATGAATGAGCGATCATTGCAAGGTTCACATAAATGCCCTCAGCTTTTTCATCTGAGAGCTCAATGTTGATCTGATTGGGATTCTGACCGTCAGGCTTCTTTTCCTCAGCCATTATCTTCAACCTTTAGATCAGCCAATTCTTCGATCTCCTCGTCGGCCTCCATCAATGCTTCGTATTCATCTTTGGATCCAACGATCGCACCCTGGTATTGCCTGAATCCGGTTCCGGCCGGGATCAGATGTCCAACGATCACATTCTCTTTCAGTCCCATCAGATCATCTGCTTTTCCTCTGATCGAAGCCTCGCTCAATACCTTGGTCGTTTCCTGGAAGGAAGCAGCCGAAATAAAGCTCGTGGTACCCAACGATGCCTGAGTGATACCCTGAAGTGTCGGCTTGGCAAGCGCTGCTCTCGCATCCCTTACTTCGACAAGCTTGAGGTCCCTTCTTTTCAGACTGGAGTTCTCATCCCTGAGCTTACTCATGGTGATGATCTGACCTTTCTTCAATACCTCGGAATCCCCCTGATCCTCAACGACCTTCATCTCTAGTATCCTGTCATTCTCTTCCATGAACTGGAATTTATTGACGGGCTGTCCTGGAAGGAAGCTTGTATCTCCGGCATCAACGATCTCTAGTTTCTGCATCATCTGCCTCACGATAACCTCGATATGCTTATCGGAGATCTTCACACCCTGGAGACGATAAACCTCCTGGATCTCGTTCACGATATACTCCTGAACCGCAGTTGGTCCCATGATAGAAAGTATGTCAGATGGGGTAATAGCTCCATCGGAAAGCGCATATCCCGCTCTTACAAAGTCACCTTCCTGAACGAGGATGTGCTTGGAAAGAGAAACAAGATATTTCTTTTTCACACCGTCTTTGGACTCCACGAAGATCTCACGGTTACCCCTCTTGATCCCTCCAAACTCAATCACTCCGTCGATCTCACTGACCACTGCAGGGCTTGATGGGTTCCTGGCCTCAAAAAGCTCTGTTACCCTTGGCAGACCACCGGTAATATCCCTGGTTTTACTTGTGGCTCTCGGGATCTTGGCAAGAACCTGTCCTGCACCGATCTCCTCACCTTCATTTACCGAAAGGTGAGCCCCAACAGGAATGTTGTAGGATTTCTCCGTTCCTTTCTTGTCAACCACGGTGATCGCCGGGTTTTTGGTCTTGTCTTTGGAATCGACAATTACCTTTTCCCTGTGTCCGGTTTGCTCATCGGATTCTTCACGGTAGGTAATGCCCTCTTCAATGGTATCATAACTTACCTTACCACCGATCTCAGAAAGGATCACCGCATTGTAAGGATCCCAAAAGCAAAGCTGGTCTCCCTTCTTAACGGTAGCACCATTCTTGGTCGTTAATGTCGATCCGTAAGGTACGTGATTGGATATCAGGATCTTGTTGGTTTTTGTATCAACGATCCTTACCTCGGCCATCCTGGCCATCACCATCTCGGATTTTTTGCCTTCTGAGTCCTTGAAGGTCACAGACCTCATATCCTCAAACTCAATCTTACCATCGAATTTGGCCTTGATGTTTGCATCCGAAGCAATGTTCGAAGCCGTACCACCAACGTGGAAAGTTCTCAAAGTAAGCTGAGTACCAGGCTCACCGATCGACTGCGCGGCAATCACACCAACAGCCTCACCGTTTTGGACCATTTGTCCGTTGGCCAGGTTACGCCCGTAGCATTTGGCACAAACACCTTTTTTGGCATCACAGGTCAATACGGACCTGATCTCTACGGTTTCGATACCGGCATCATCAATCTGCTGAGCAATCTCTTCGGTAACCTCGTCTCCCGCAGGCACGATCACCTCTTCGGTCAATGGGTTCACCACGTCATTGACGGTTACTCTTCCAAGTATCCTTTCTGACAATGGCTCCACAATATCCTCCTGATCTTTTAGAGCGGAGATCGAGATCCCTCTCAGAGTGCCACAGTCAGGTTCTGAAACGATCACATCCTGAGCGACATCAACAAGTCTCCTCGTCAGGTAACCGGCATCCGCCGTTTTAAGGGCCGTATCTGCAAGACCTTTTCTGGCACCATGTGTTGAGATGAAATACTCAATTACGTCAAGACCTTCCTTGAAATTCGAGATGATCGGGTTTTCGATAATACCACCAACCGAACCTACAAGGCTCTTTTGAGGTTTAGCCATCAGACCTCTCATTCCTCCAAGCTGTCGGATCTGCTCTCTGGATCCCCTTGCACCGGAGTGCATCATCATATAGATACAGTTGAATCCTTTCTTATCCTTTTCCAGCTCATTCATCAGGGTGTTGGTGATCTGGTTGTTGATCCTTGTCCAGATGTCAATGACCTGATTGTATCTCTCGTTATCTGTGATCAGACCCATCATATAGTTCTGGGAAACTCCCTCGACCTCCTGTTTGGCCTGATCGATCAATTCCTCTTTTACATTTGGAACGATAACTTCTTCAAGCCCGAAAGACAGACCTCCTTTATAGGAGTTCTCAAACCCTAGGTCCTTGATGTCATCAAGGAAGGCAGAAGTCTTGGATACCCCGGCTTCCTTGTAGATCCTGGAGATGATCTGCTGAAGTTTTTTCTTGGTAAGAAGTTCGTTGATAAATCCTACTTCTTCAGGAACAAACTGATTGAAGATCACCCTTCCGGCAACGGTCTCAACCAATTTATCCTCAAGCTCGCCATCCTCGTTCTTCACTTTGGTCCTGACCTTGATAATGGAGTGCTTATCGATCTCGCCTTCGTTCAGCGCAATGATCACCTCTCCTGGTCCGTAGAATTCCTTTCCTTCTCCCGCTACTTCGTCGCCTTTGGATCCTGGCTTACCCTTGGTGAGATAGTAAAGTCCCAATACCATATCCTGTGAAGGAACCGCGATAGGGCCACCATTGGCAGGGTTAAGAATGTTGTGAGCTGAAAGCATCAACAATGTGGCTTCCAGAATAGCCGCCTGTCCCAACGGAACGTGAACCGCCATTTGGTCACCGTCAAAGTCAGCGTTGAATGCAGTACATACCAAGGGGTGAAGCTGTATTGCTTTTCCTTCGATCAGCTTCGGCTGGAATGCCTGGATCCCCAATCTGTGAAGTGTTGGAGCCCTGTTCAACATTACAGGATGTCCTTTAAGCACATTCTCAAGAATATCCCAGACCACCGGTTCTTTCTTCTCGACGATCTTCTTTGCAGATTTTACCGTCTTCACAATTCCCCTTTCAATCAGCTTCCTGATAATAAAAGGCTTGAAGAGCTCGGCTGCCATATCCTTCGGCAGCCCACATTCATGCATCTTGAGTTCAGGACCTACTACGATCACAGAACGACCGGAGTAATCCACCCTTTTTCCAAGAAGGTTTTGACGGAATCGCCCCTGCTTTCCTTTGAGCATGTCGCTTAAGGACTTCAGTGCTCGGTTTCCTTCAGACCTTACCGCATTGACTTTTCTTGAATTATCAAACAAGGAATCAACGGCTTCCTGAAGCATTCTTTTCTCATTTCTGAGGATCACTTCGGGAGCTTTGATCTCGATCAATCTTTTCAACCTGTTGTTCCTGATGATCACCCTTCTGTAAAGGTCATTGAGGTCGGAGGTCGCGAATCTTCCTCCATCCAACGGAACAAGAGGCCTGAGTTCCGGTGGGATCACAGGAACCATTTTGATGACCATCCATTCGGGACGGTTTTCGATCCTGTTTCTCGCATCCCTGAAAGCTTCCACAACCCTCAACCTTTTCAAGGCCTCAGCCTTCCTTTGTTGAGAAGTATCATGAGCAGCCTGATATCTGAGATCGTAGCTTAGCTGATCAAGATCAAGCCTTGCCAACAACATCTCAAGAGCTTCAGCTCCCATTTTGGCGATGAACTTCTGCGGATCATCATCTTCAAGAAGTTGATTTTCCTTGGGCAGCTTATCCAGGATATCCAGGTACTCATCCTCGGTCAGATAGTCGAGGTAGCTGATCCCGTCTTCTTCCTTGATCCCCGCCTGAACAACCACATACCTTTCATAGTAGATGATCTGATCAAGCTTCTTGGTTGGAAGACCGAGCAGGTAACCGATTTTGTTAGGAAGAGAACGGAAATACCAGATATGAGCCACGGGAACAACAAGTTCGATATGGCCCATTCTTTCCCTTCTCACCTTTTTCTCGGTTACTTCAACTCCACAACGGTCACAAATGATCCCCTTATATCGGATCCTTTTGTATTTACCACAGTGGCACTCATAATCCTTAACCGGTCCGAAGATCCTTTCACAGAAAAGACCGCCCATCTCGGGTTTGTAAGTCCTATAATTAATGGTCTCGGGTTGAGTTACCTCCCCATAAGAACTTTCAAGAATAGACTCAGGTGAAGCCAGACTTATCGTAATGCTCGAAAAGTCGCTTTTTATTTTTTTACTTCTTCTAAAAGCCATGCTAGAATTCTGTTTTCTTAATTAATCCATTGTAATTTCCAATGCCAGACCACGTAATTCGTGTACAAGCACATTAAAGGACTCAGGAACACCCGGTTTTGGAATGTTCTCCCCTTTCACAATTGATTCATATGTCTTCGCCCTACCGATCACATCATCGGATTTTACCGTAAGCATCTCCTGAAGGATATTGGAGGCTCCAAATGCTTCCAGTGCCCATACCTCCATCTCGCCAAACCTCTGCCCACCAAATTGAGCCTTACCTCCAAGTGGTTGCTGAGTAATGAGAGAGTATGGCCCGATTGACCTGGCGTGCATCTTATCATCGACCATATGCCCCAGTTTCAACATGTAGATCACACCTACAGTTACCGGAAGATCAAATTTCTGACCGGTCAGACCGTCATAAAGCTCTGTTCTTCCAAATGGTGGCAAGCCTGCCTCTTTCAGCTCTGTAGCAACTTCTTCCTCGCTCGCACCATCGAAAATCGGAGTTGAGTATCTACGACCCAATTTCAATCCTGCCCAACCAAGAACAGTTTCATAGATCTGCCCAAGGTTCATCCTTGAAGGCACACCAAGTGGGTTCAGAACGATATCCACAGGAGTACCGTCCTCGGTGAATGGCATATCCTCTTCACGGACTACTTTGGCAACAACACCCTTGTTCCCGTGACGACCGGCCATTTTATCACCAACCTTGATCTTTCTCTTCTTGGCGATATAAACCTTGGCCATACTGACGATGCCCGCGGGCAATTCGTCACCAACCTCAATGGTATAACGATCCTTCTTGAATCTTCCCATCAGGCGGTTTCTTTCATTGGAGTAATTTTTAACCAATTCCTTGATCAGACCATTGATCTTGTTGTCGGTAGTCCAACCTTCAAGTCTCAGGTCGCTGATCAGGTTGGCCTCCTCCTGAACGCTATAGGTACTTTCGTCCCTGTATTTATTGCTTTCGGGGAAAAGTTTTTCCCTGATGTTCTTCTTGGAAAATTTGGTTCCCTTCGGGATCACGCCATCTCCAAATTTGTGAACAACACCCTGACTGGCTTTTCCTTCAAGTATCTTAGCCAGTTTCTCGATCGCAACATCTTTCAAGGCAATCAGGTCAGCAGAATATCTCTGCTTGAGAAGTTCAACTTCTTTTTTAACCCTGGTCCTTGCATCCTTATCTCTTCTAGGTCTGGTGAAGAGTTTGGTATCGATCACGGTTCCTTTCAATGACGGAGGTGCTTTCAAGGAAGCATCCTTCACATCGCCGGCTTTGTCACCAAAGATGGCCCTGAGAAGTTTCTCTTCGGGAGTTGGATCAGATTCTCCTTTTGGGGTGATCTTTCCGATGAGAATATCTCCTTCCTTGACTTCGGCTCCTACCCTGATGATTCCGTTTTCATCAAGTTCGCTTACCGCTTCCTCGCTCACATTAGGGATCTCAGAGGTCAATTCCTCTTCACCACGCTTGGTATCCCTTACCTCCAATTCGAATTCTTCGATATGGATGGAGGTGAAGACATCCTTCTTCATTAACTTCTCCGAAATGACGATAGCATCCTCGAAGTTATACCCCTTCCAGGGCATGAATGCAACCAAAAGGTTCTTACCCAATGCAAGCTCTCCACCCTGGGTGGCGAATCCCTGACAAAGGACATCTCCCTTCTTCACCTTTTGCCCAACTGTGACGATGGGGTTGAGGTTTACACAGGTATCCTGGTTCGTCCTTCTGAATTTGATTAGAGAAATGGTTTTCTCAGGATCTTCGAAGTGAACAAGTTTGTCCTGTTCCGTTTGATCATATTTGATGGTGACCTTCTTGGAATCGACATAGGTCACGACACCGGACCCTTCGGCCAAAACAAGAGTTCTTGAATCTCTTGCTGCTCTTGCTTCCATTCCGGTACCAACGATAGGTGCCTCGGAAACCATCAAAGGAACCGCCTGACGCTGCATGTTGGATCCCATCAAAGCCCTGTTCGCATCATCATGCTCAAGGAATGGGATCAGAGAGGCGGCGACCGAAACAATCTGGTTCGGCGCTACATCCATCAACGCGATCTTATCGGGTTCAACAACCGGGAAGTCACCCTCGAAACGAACTTTTACCCTGTTATTGACAAATTTTCCGTTATCGTTGATGACGGCATTTGCCTGGGCAATAAATAAGGTATCCTCTTCCTCAGCAGTCAGGTATTGAACCTTTCCTGACAGGTCAACCTTACCCTTGGTTACATCACGATACGGGGTTTCGATGAATCCCATGTTGTTCACCTTGGCATGCACACAAAGAGATGAGATCAGTCCAATGTTTGGCCCTTCCGGTGTCTCAATGGTACAAAGTCTGCCATAGTGCGTATAGTGGACGTCCCTTACCTCGAAACCGGCTCTTTCTCTAGAAAGACCACCTGGTCCGAGTGCAGACATTCTTCTTTTATGGGTGATCTCAGCCAAGGGATTCGTCTGATCCATGAACTGAGAAAGTTGGTTAGTACCAAAGAATGAATTGATCACAGAAGAAAGAGTCCTGGCGTTGATCAGATCAACGGGCTTGAACTCTTCATTATCCCTGACATTCATTCTCTCTTTGATGGTCCTGGCCATCCTGGCCAAACCAACACCGAACTGAGCATAAAGCTGCTCACCGACTGTTCTTACCCTCCTGTTGCTCAAGTGATCGATATCATCTACAAGAGCCTTGGAGTTGATCAGTCCGATCAGATATTTCACGATGGAGATAATATCCTCCTTGGTCAAGACCTTATTGTCGGAAGCGATGTCCAGATCAAGTTTTTTGTTGATCCTGTACCTTCCAACTTCTCCAAGGTCATACCTCTTATCGGAGAAGAAAAGATTCTGGATAACCTCTCTTGCGGTAGCTTCATCAGGAGCCTCGGTATTCCTCAGCTGTCTGTAAATATTTTCCACCGCCTCTTTTTCAGAGTTAGAGGTATCTTTTTGAAGCGTGTTATAAATGATCTGGTACTCGGCGATGTTCACATCTTTCCTATGCAGGATGATGGACTTGGTACCGGATTCAAGGATCAATGGAATATCTTCCTCGGTGATCTCGGAATCCCTTTCAAGAAGGACTTCATTCCTGTCAATGGAGATTACCTCACCGGTATCCTCATCCACGAAATCCTCAGTCCAGGTCTTCAGTACCCTTGCAGCAAGGTTTCTTCCAACAACTTTTTTCAGGCTTTTTTCATTGGCTTCGATTTCTTCGGAAAGGCCAAACAGATTCAGGATATCCTTATCTCCCCCATACCCGATTGCTCTGAGAAGAGTGGTTACCGGGAACTTCTTTTTTCTATCGATATAGGCATGCATGACGTTGTTGACGTCAGTTGCAAATTCGATCCAAGACCCTTTGAACGGGATGATCCTCGCAGAATAAAGCGTCGTCCCGTTGGTATGTTTGCTTTGAGCGAAGAACACACCGGGAGACCTGTGCAATTGAGAAACAATCACTCTTTCAGCCCCATTGATCACGAATGATCCCCTGGGGGTCATATAAGGGATATTCCCAAGAAATACCTCCTGCTCGATGGTCTCAAACTCCTCGTGGTCCTCATCGTTGCAAGAAAGGCGGAGTCTTGCCTTGAGCGGAACCGCGTAGGTCAATCCCCTCTCGATACATTCTTCGATGTTATACTTTGGAGGATCAACCACATAATCGATGAATTCCAGAACGTAGTTCTCCCTGGAATCAGAGATTGGGAAGTTTTCATTGAACACCTTAAAAAGACCTTCATTATCCCTTTTATCCGGATCTGTTTCCAGTTGGAAGAAGTCTTCAAAGGATTTAAGTTGAACATCCAGAAAATCCGGATATTCCATAATGGATTTTGTGGTAGAGAAATTAATCCTACCTGTTTGTTTTTCTATGTTGGCCAAAACAGTGATGATTTAATGAAACCAAATTGAAATGGGCACAAACAGCAAAAGACCTGGCCATCAGGCAGGTCTGTACTGCTTTAAAAAGGAAAGAACCTTTTATTTTAATTCGACTTCAGCTCCTGCCTCTTCGAATTTGGCCTTCATACCCTCGGCCTCATCTTTTGCTACACCTTCCTTAACAGGTTTTGGAGCGTTGTCTACTATTTCCTTGGCTTCTTTCAGACCAAGTCCAGTAATTTCCTTAACTAATTTTACGATTTGAAGTTTGGCTGCACCAGCAGATTTCAATACAACATCGAATTCTGATTTTTCTTCTCCACCGGCTTCAGCTCCACCTCCACCACCAGCAACCATAACAGGTGCTGCAGCAGCTGCAGGCTCAATACCGTACTCATCCTTCAATATACCGGCTAGCTCATTGACCTCCTTCACAGATAGGTTTACCAATTGTTCCGCAAACGCTTTTAAATCCGCCATTTTTCCTTTTGTTAAATTTTAATAAATGCTACTCTTTTTCTGATAAAGTCTTTACTACTCCCGCAAGAGTGGACTTGCCACTTTCCAATGCAGAGATAACCCTCTGTGCAGGAGACTGGAGCAGAAGAATAATCTCCCCGATAAGTTCCTCTTTGGACTTGAGTGAACTTAGCGTGTCGAGATTCTCATCTCCCAGATAAATGTCCTTGTCGATCGAAGCCGCTTTAAGAATCGGTTTTTCATTCCCCTTTTTCCTAAAGGCTTTAATGATCTTTGCAGGTGCGTTACCCGCTTCCTTAGAGAACAGGATACCGGAAGTACCTTTCAATACCTCCTCCAACTCGGTAAAATCTCCTTCAAGCTCATCAAGTGCTCTTTTGATCAGCGTGTTTTTGACCACCTTATATTCTACGTTGTTTTGGAAACACTCAGACCTGAACTCGTTGATCTTCTCAACGGTAAGACCTGAAGCATCCGCTATATAGAAATGAGCGTTCTCCTCAAATTTCGTTTTGAGCGAAGAAATAATCTCGGCTTTCTCTTCCCTTGTCATAGTCGGTTCCTTTAAACCAGGTTTCTTTTATCAATACTTATTCCAGGGCTCATCGTACTGGAAAGCGTAACGCTTCTGAAATACTCACCCTTGGCTGAAGCTGGCTTCAGCTTTGTGATCGCATTGACCAGCTCATTGGCATTGTCTACAATCTTTTCTGGTGAAAAGCTGGTCTTTCCGATGGCGGCATGGATAATTCCGAATTTATCCACCTTGAAATCGATCTTACCTTTTTTCACCTCCTCTACGGCTTTTCCGATATCCGGAGTAACAGTACCGGACTTTGGATTTGGCATAAGTCCTCTTGGCCCCAACACTTTTCCAAGCTTTCCAACCTTAGCCATAACAGCAGGCATGGTGACTACAACATCGAAGTCGACCCATCCACCTTCAATTTTCTTCACAAGCTCATCAAGACCAACAAAGTCTGCACCTGCGGCTTTTGCTTCCTCTTCTTTCTCAGGTGTACACAGAACGCAAACTCTCATCTGCTTACCTGTGCCATGAGGAAGGGTGACGGTTCCCCTGACCATTTGGTCTGCCTTTTTCGGATCCACGCCCAATCTGACATCCAGATCAACAGAGGCGTCAAACTTGGTGAAAGTGATGTCCTTTACCAATTGAGCGGCATCCTGAAGGGAATAATCCTTCTCCTGATCAAGTTTTTCGTAGGCCGCTTTTTTGTTCTTAGTCAATTTCATCGTCTGTCCTGCTTAGTTATCCCAGGGGGCAGTTCCTCTAACATTAATACCCATACTCCTAGCTGTTCCGGCCACCATTTTCATGGCTGACTCAACAGTGTGAGAGTTCAGGTCAGGCATTTTGATCTCGGCGATCTCCTTTACCTGATCCCAGGTCACGGTTCCAACTTTCTGCCTGTTGGATTCGGGTGACCCCTTTTTCAACTTTGACTTCTCAAGCAACAAGGTTGCCGCCGGAGGAGTCTTGATGATAAAGTCAAATGACTTGTCTGCATAAACGGTAACAACTACGGGAAGCAGTTGACCCTGTTTCTCCTGAGTTTTAGCATTGAACTGCTTGCAAAACTCCATGATGTTCACACCCTTGGCACCAAGTGCTGGCCCTACCGGTGGTGAAGGATTTGCGGCACCTCCTCTGATCTGCAGCTTGAGATATCCTGAAATCTCTTTTGCCATTTTCTTCTATTGTATCTTTTCTACCTGAAAAAAATTCAATTCCACCGGAGTGTTCCTTCCGAAGATCTTCACCATCACATTCAACTTCCGCTTGTCTTCAAAAATTTCCTGAACAGTTCCAGTGAAACCATTAAACGGACCATCCATGACATTGACCTCTTCGCCAAGCACAAATGGCCTCTCCAATTTTGTCTCGATCTCGGCATTCTCATCCACCCTTCCGAAGATCCTGTCCACCTCAGCCTGTCTGAGCGGAACAGGGTCCTTGGAGGCACCCTTTTCATTCCCCAAAAAACCCAACACTCCGGGAACCCCCTTAATAAGGTGTATGATCTCCCCGTTCGAGAGATCCGCCTGGATCAAAATATACCCGGGAAAAAAATTCTTTTCCCTGATCCTTTTTTTTCCATTTCTCATTTCATATACCTTCTCCGAAGGTATAAGTGTCTGAGAAACAAGCTCTTGCAACCCCTCACGCTCTATCTCACTTTCGAGATAGGTCTTCACTTTCTTCTCTTGACCGCTGACGGCCTTAACCACATACCATTTGACTTCCTCCATCCCTTTTTACACTAAAAAGATTTATAAAATTCCTCCATTCCGGAGTCAAATATGAAGTCCATCAAACCGATGATAAGAGCAAATATTAAGGAGGCAACAAGCACCAGTATCGAGCTGCTTTGAAGCTCGGAATATTTGGGCCATGAGACCTTAAATCTCATCTCATAAACTGACTCTCTAATAAATGTTCTTAACTTATTCATTTCTTACCTTTTGCACGGGTGGAAAGATTCGAACTCTCGACCTTTGGTTTTGGAGACCACTGCTCTACCAGCTGAGCTACACCCGTCTCTCAAAAAAAAGGACTGCAAAATTAGATGTATCTAGCTGAAAAAACAAATGCCACTCCAAATAAATTTGAAGTGGCATCAGCGGTCTAAAAGTGGTCTTACTTGATGACCTCGGTAACCTGTCCGGCACCTACGGTTCTTCCACCTTCACGGATCGCAAAACGCAATCCTTTTTCCAATGCGATGGTATTGATCAGGTTGACATGAATGGTGACATTATCACCAGGCATGACCATTTCAACGCCGTCCGGCAGCTTGATCTCTCCTGTAACATCGGTGGTACGGAAGTAGAATTGCGGCCTGTATTTGTTAAAGAATGGAGTGTGACGTCCACCTTCTTCTTTTTTAAGGATATAAACCTCAGCCTTGAACTCATCATGAGGAGTTACAGAACCGGGCTTACAGATAACCATTCCTCTTTTGATATCGGTTTTTTCGATACCCCTGAGAAGTAGTCCAACGTTGTCTCCGGCTTCTCCTCTGTCCAGGATCTTACGGAACATCTCAACACCGGTGATCGTTGACTTAAGGTCTTCAGCACCCATACCAATAAGATCAACGGCATCGCCGGAGTTGATAACACCTCTTTCGATCCTTCCGGTTGCCACTGTACCCCTACCAGTGATGGAGAATACGTCCTCAACCGGCATAAGGAAATCCTTGTCGGTAAGTCTTTCAGGAACTGGGATGTAATCATCAACTGCAGCCATCAATTCCTTTACCTTGTCAACCCACTGTCCTTCACCGTTCAATGCACCAAGAGCAGAGCCCTGGATCACAGGAATATCATCACCCGGGAAATCATAGAAGCTCAACAGCTCACGGATCTCCATTTCAACAAGCTCCAGAAGTTCAGGATCGTCCACCATATCAACCTTGTTCATGAAAACAACGATAGCAGGTACACCTACCTGACGGGCAAGAAGGATGTGCTCCCTTGTTTGTGGCATTGGACCATCGGTAGCAGCTACCACCAAGATCGCTCCGTCCATCTGAGCAGCACCGGTAACCATGTTTTTAACATAGTCAGCGTGACCAGGACAGTCAACGTGTGCGTAGTGCCTGTTCTCTGTTTGGTACTCGATATGCGAAGTGTTGATCGTAATACCCCTTTCTTTTTCTTCCGGAGCATTGTCGATCGAATCGAACGATCTGGTCTCTGCAAGACCAGAATCTGCTAATACTTTTGAAATAGCTGCAGTCAACGTGGTCTTACCATGGTCAACGTGACCGATAGTTCCGATATTGACGTGCGGCTTGTCCCTTTGAAACGTTTCCTTTGCCATTCTTATTTAAAATTTAAGTTCATTAATATTTTCAAAAACAATTGAGCCAATGAGGGGAATTGAACCCCTGACCTCATCCTTACCAAGGATGCGCTCTACCCCTGAGCTACATCGGCTATTTAGCAAGGATCACCCAAAATCTTAATTATACCATCCAAGACTTTCGGGGTCTTCACCCCAAGGAATCCTTAAACAATATCAAAAGGTTGAACTTCTTTCAACCCTGTTGAGCGGGAGACGAGGCTCGAACCCGCGACCTACAGCTTGGAAGGCTGTCGCTCTACCAACTGAGCTACTCCCGCATTAAAAAACTCGAGGACTAATTCCTCTTTCGGTGGGGAGAGCAGGATTCGAACCTACGAAGGCTTACGCCAACAGATTTACAGTCTGTCCTCGTTGACCGCTTGAGTATCTCCCCAAAAGCCCACAAAAACGGCCAAAAAAGGCCAGTTTTGAAAAAGGAGTTGCAAAAGTAGAGGGATTTTGGTTTTTATCAAATATGGGAAATTATTTTCCCCTCTTTTTTCGACTTTCCATGTACGATTGGTACTCAGAATTCTGAGGAGCACTGATACATTGCTGAAAAACCTCTCCTGCCTTTTCCAATTCCATCTCCTCAAGTCTGGCCAAAAGAAAGAACCTCAGATTTTCATCAGAATTCATGGCAAGCTCTCCCAACCACTCCAAAGATCGATCCGCGCTTTCCTCCGGTCCGGTCTCTACATCCTGGCAGACAAAATCATAAAACCAATACTTATCCCAGCTACCGATCACTTCCGACTTCTCCCGATACCAGGAATAATTCGTCCCGGGAAAGAAACCGGTCAGATAGGATGCCATAGCATAGATCATGTTTTGATCATTCGAGCCCTTGAAGACATCGAGCCGGTCAGGTGAAAGAAACGGATCCTTCTTATACTCCATCATTTGAAGTACACCAATAGAATTCACAAACCATGAAGTGTCCCGAACAGCCCTTTTAAAGTAATCCTCTTTTTCCCCTTTGCTGGGAAGGAGCTCAATGGCCTGAGCTCTGTTCAGGGGTTTTGGCGAATCCCTGCCGATCCGCTTAAGGGCTTCGATCTGCTCCTTACTGTATTCTACCTCATCGAAAACAGCTCCATAATAGTCCAGGCCAAGATTCTTCAAATACCATTCTTTCTCCTGAAAGAGCGCCGATCCGATCTCAAGCTTTTGGTCATTAGGCAAAGAGTCAAAAACATCGTAACCCAGATGATATTTCTTCGCCGGATTAGTCACCCTTTCCATGGCAACAAGGTTATAGCTAAGTTCAGGAGCGGGCTTTTGCTCTATGATCAATTTCATTTTCGGATCAAGGCAATAACCGAGCAACTGCCCATAACCAATCACCATAAGTTCTTCTTCCCAGGCATCAAAAGCCATCAAAGCAGTAATGACTGTATCCTTGAAATACAGGTCGATGTCCAAACCGAATACAAAGGGCAAGCCTTCTTTTTGCATTTGCTCTATCTGAAAGAGGAGGGTATCGGTGCCCCTACTTTCTATCCTTGTCTCCAACACCGGATGGCCTTCCCTCATAAACCACTGATCGAAAAAGATGTCAAGGTCACGCCCTGAGACCAGCTCAAAGGATTTCTGCAGGTCATGAATATTGACATCGGAAAAAGCATTTTCTTTCAGGTAATGTGACAGGCTTTTGAAAAAGGCATCATCCCCAAGCTCCCATCTCAGCATATGGATCACCCTGCTGGCCTTCGCATAGGAATGACTGTCAAACATATCGCGGTTGGGATCGGCATATTCATTCCAGATAATCGGCCTCTGCTTGACCTGACTTTCATTGATATAGTCCAGGACCTCATTATAGCCATGGAAGTCCGCTTCCTCCCTGCCGAATTGATGCTCATACCAGAGATACTCAGAGTAAGTAGCAAAGCCCTCATTCAACGCTACGCTTCCCCAGTTCTCACAGGTTACCAAGTCTCCAAACCATTGGTGAGCCAACTCATGGACGATAATGTCATCATGGTATTCATCCTGCAGACCTTTCAGGTCGATATTCAAACCGTCGTGAAAAACAGATGCTGAAGTATTTTCCATGGCTCCAGTCACAAAATCATGAACCACGATCTGGGTGTATTTTTTCCAGGGGTATTCATAATCGAGTTTTTCTCCAAGGAAATCCATCATAGGCCCTGTATTTTGAAACAGGGGAATGATTGATTCTTCGTATTCCGGATCAAGCATAAACCGCAGTGGTATGCCCTTATGTTCAAGCTCATGTTCCGCAAAATATCCTGCGGCGATCATGACGAGGTATGCAGGATGCGCCTGATCCATTTTCCAATGGTCTAGCCCGGCTCCGGTGCTATCCCTCATTGACGAGACCAGCAAACCATTCGAAACGGATACCATTCCACTATCCACTTCCATAAAAATGTCATGAGTGAATCTCTGCCTGGTATCCTCGATTGTCGGAAACCAGGTAGAGGCAAATTCCGTCTCATTCTGGGACCAGATCTCATCGCCATATTTGGTCTTCACAAAATAAAGTCCGTCCCATTCCGAACCCCCGCGTTTTCTAGCCAAGGCAGGTCGACCGGTATATCGAACGGTCAATTCCTTTGGCCCCTCATCTTTATGGAATTTAGGAAAGTAAACCCTGAGCACCAGTGAATCATATTCATATTCAACCGGATGGCCATTGAGCAGGCATTCATGTATCTCAAAATATTTTGCATCCAGGTCGATGAATTCCAAAGCTGAGAAGTAAGGCTCAAAATAAATCTGCGCCTTTCCAAAGACCTTTTCCTGTTCGTAATCGAAGGATACATGAAGGTCCATGTGTTTGATGTCGGCCTGCTGGTCCTTGATCCACCTACTCCGTTTCTTTAACGATAGTTCGGATCCCGCACGCTCATATTCTGAACTTTCTTTCTCGATGGGACCGGAATAGGAAAGCGCTTGGGGAGGTTTACAACTTCCTCCCAGAATGATGAGAGCCAAAAAAATTAGAATAAAAAACGGTGGTTTACCTAGCATTATTTTTGGTTATTCTCAGCCTAAGTATATTTGAGGCCGCCAAAGATATATGATAAAGGTTCAGGTAAATGATGATGACCCAATCCAGATTGAAAAATTGGAGAGCGGTCAGGTCCTAATTGGAGGAAAAACATATCCAATAGACATAGTAGAAGTCGGTAAGGGGAAATACAATATGATCTACAAAGGGAGTTCATATTCGGCCTATGTGAGCCCCGACCAAAGCTCCGACAAGCAATTAAAAATATCCTTGAACGGGGAATCTCATGAAGTGAGGGTCATTGAAAAAATCGATGAGCTATTGCAGAAAATGGGGATCGGTGTCGGGGGTGCCGGTGAGGTCAAGGAGATCAAGGCCCCCATGCCCGGTGTGATCCTTGAAGTGAAGATCAATGGAAACTCTGAGATCAAAAAAGGGGATCCCGTCTTTGTCCTTGAAGCCATGAAAATGGAAAATGTGATCAAGTCGCCGGTGAACGGCACTATTGACTCCGTCAAAGTCAAGAAGGGCGACAAAGTAGAGAAAAATGAGATTTTGGTAGCCTTTAAGGGAGCATGAAATACAAAAGAATACTACTCAAACTCAGTGGCGAAGCGCTAGCCGGAACATCTGGTCAGGGGCTTGATCCCAAGATCCTGGAGCAATACGCAGGTGAAATCAAGAAGGTCAGCGAGCAGGGTGTTGAGGTGGCGATCGTGATCGGCGGTGGAAACATTATGAGAGGCTCCGATGCTGAAGAAATTGGCATTGACCGCGTCCAGGGGGATTACATGGGAATGCTTGCAACATTGATCAATGGCATGGCCATTCAAAGCGCTCTCGAAAAGGTAGGTGTATACACAAGGCTTCAAAGCGGAATTCGAGTTGAGCAAGTTTGCGAACCCTTTATAAAAAGGAGAGCCGTTCGCCATCTCGAAAAAGGCCGGGTGGTGATTTTTGCGGCAGGAACCGGGAATCCCTATTTCACAACGGACAGTGCGGCCAGCCTGAGAGCGATCGAAATCGAAGCCGATGTGGTGATGAAGGGAACCAAGGTCGATGGTGTATACAGCAATGATCCGATGATCGATCCGGATGCCGTTCGATTTAAGAAATTGTCCTTCACCGAAGCCTTCGAGAAAGGACTGAAAGTGATGGACCTGACTGCATTTGCACTTTGCCAGGAAAACGAAGTTCCGATCATCGTTTTCGAAATGAACAAAAAAGACAATCTTGTCAAGATCGTCCAGGGCGAGGAGATCGGAACCCTGGTGACCAACTAATATCCTATGGAAGAGATCCAATTATTTTTAGACGAAGCCAAAAGCCTAATGGGCAAGGCAATTGAGCATACTCAATCAGAACTTCAAAAAATCAGGGCCGGCAAAGCCTCACCCTCCATGCTTGACGGAGTTCATGTAGATTATTATGGAGCACCTACCCCGTTAAATCAGGTTGCCTCAATCAATACGCCTGACGCGAGAACGCTTTTGATCAAACCCTGGGAAAAAACGCTGGTCCAGGAAATTGAACGTGCCATCATTAACTCTGATCTTGGGTTTGCCCCTCAAAATGATGGCGAAAACATCAGGATCAATATCCCCCCCCTTTCCGAAGATCGCAGGCACCAACTGGTGAAACAGGTCAAACAGGAATGCGAACATGGCAAGGTAAGTATTCGGACCATCAGGAAAGACACCAACGATTCCATCAAAAAGCTTCAAAACGAGGGCGTTTCCGAAGATCTGGTCAAAGATGGAGAGGCGGAAGTTCAAAAACTTACGGACCAGTTCTCAAACCAGATCGATGAGGTCTTCAAGGTGAAAGAACACGAATTGATGACCGTTTAGAGGAAGATCTTTTTTTGCAGGATATACTCCTCGACTTCCTGAGGGACAAGATATTTGATCGACAAACCCTTTCTCACATTTTCCCGAATGAATGAGGCCGATATCTCGATGATGGGTGCTTCGATCAATTGGATCTTGGGGTTGGTCTCAAGATCGCTCTTTTTGGAGTTTGCCCTGGGGTAGACGAGCAAGGGATAATAATCCAGGATCTTTTCAAAGTTTTTCCATTTCGGCAACTGCTCTAGGTTATCCTGACCGATAATCACCGAGAATTCTCTTTTCGGATATTTATCGAAAAGGTAGGTCAGGGTATCAATGGTGTAGCTTGGCCGGGGCATATGGAATTCTATGTCGCTCACCTCAAAATCATAATTCTCATAAACGGCCCTTCGTACCATCTCCAATCGGTCGTATTCCGGAAGTAGATTCGACTTTTCCTTTAAAGGGTTCTGAGGGCTTACAACAAACATGATCTTATCCAATGCCGCCCTTTCGAGCATGGTATTGGCAATGATCAGATGTCCAATATGGATCGGATTGAAGGATCCGAAAAAGATCCCGGTCTTAATTGTCATGGTGTTTATTTCCTGACCAATTCTTCGGCTTTGCCGACTGCTGCATCCAGGTTGTTATTGATAATAATGTGGTCAAATTTATCAGCAAATTCCAATTCTTGTGCAGCTTTCCCCAGCCTTTTTTGCAAGTCAGCTTCTGATTCGGTACCACGTTGTATGAGTCGGTTTTTGAGCGTTTCCAGATCCGGAGGTTGAACAAATATGGAGACAGCCTGATCCCTATAGAGTTTTTTGAGGTTCAGACCACCGACCACATCAATATCAAATACTACGGAATTCCCGGTTTCCAGAACACTTTCGATCTCTGAGATCAGGGTTCCGTAAAAAACCCCGGGATAGACCTCTTCCCATTCTGCGAACTCTCCATTCCGGATCTTTTCTTTGAATTCTTCAACCTCCAGAAAATAGTAATGGTCTCCATGGATTTCCCCGGGTCGAGGGCTCCTGGTAGTCGCCGAAACCGAGAACTCAAGGTGGTCATATTTTTTGAGGAGTGCCTGAACAATAGTCGTTTTCCCCGACCCCGACGGGGCCGAAAAAATGAACAATGTTCCTTTGCTCATGAATTTTCGAGGGATGCGAGCTTAGCTTTGATCTGCTCAATCACATCCTCATTCGCGGAAACACAGGTGCATTTCTTTTTAAAGAAATCCCGGAAGCTCTTTTCATCATCGAAATGCTGCAGACAATCGTCACTTGAGTTGATATGCTTTTGGAAATACTCCTTTTCCTCCTTGCTGGCCTCGTTATCAATGACCAGATGCATAATCCTGATGAATTCCTCGCAGACTGTATATTGTGTTTTTGCTTCCCCTGTTTCTAAGTAGGTAATTTTTTCTGCCATAGACATCAATTCTTGTAGCCCATAGTTTTTGCGTACTCTTTCAGTTTTTCCTTCAAAAGGTTTCTTGCCCTGTGCAATCTTGACCTAACCGTTCCGATAGGAATATCAAGGATCTTAGCCATTTCCTCGTATGTAAATCCTTCAATATCACACAAAATTATGGCAGTTCTAAAATCCACGTCCAAATTATTCAGGGCATTTGCAACCTCATCTCCGATTTTGTCCTTCTCAGTCTCGATTCGAAGGTCAACAGTATTGTTTGACTGGACATCATCGGAATTGTAGGTCTTCTCAATATCGCTATAATCAACTTTTCCAGGCTCCTTGCTTTTTTTCCTGAAATCATTGATAAAGCTATTTTTCAAAATACGGAACATCCATGCTTTTGCATTAGTTCCGGGTTGATACGAATCAAAGAACCGATAGGCTTTTAGAAAAGTATCCTGGACAAGATCATTCGCATCATCTTCATCCAATACCAATCTGTAAGCAAAATTGTAAAGGGCGTCAATGTAAGGCAGAAACTCATTGACGAACATCACCTGCCTCTCGTCAAGGCTCAGGTCCTTTTGGGGTCGGTCAGAAGCTTTTTCTTTAGTAATCATCCACAGATAAGATACAAATTCCAGTCCAATTTTAAAATCTGCCTGGGCCGGTTGAGTTTTGCTTTATCTCTCCCACTTGCTCTATTTTGGGGTCTCAAGATCCAACAAAGGTATCCATGGGCTTTAAGCTCTCTGTCGCTGTCATTACTTATAACGAAGAAAATAACCTTGGGAGGTGTCTGGACTCTGTTTTGGACCTTGCCGATGAAATAGTGGTGGTGGATTCCGGCTCTGAGGACCAGACCCGCGCCATAGCCAATTCCTTTCATGCAAAGGTCCTGGAGCGTTCGTTTGACGGCCATATTCAACAAAAAAACTACGCACTTGAACAATGCCAAAATGACATGGTTCTATCCCTGGATGCCGATGAGGCCTTGTCGGATAAGCTGAAGAGCTCAATTCAGGAGATCAAAAACCATGAAAAGAGTGGGATCTATGAAATGAGTCGACTGACCAATTACCGTGGACATTGGATTCGACATTGCGGATGGTATCCCGATAGAAAGGTCAGGCTTTTTGATCGAAACCTCGCAAGCTGGGGCGGCGAAAATCCCCATGACAGGGTCGTGCCCGCGAAAGGCCAGGAGATCTCAAGATTGAAGGGGGACATATTGCATTATTCCTATCCCGATCTGGCCAGTCATCTGAAACAAATTGAATTTTTCACAGGCATCATGGCAAAAGGGCTGGTGGACAAAGGGAAGAAGCCAAGCATGATTAAGGAGTTGTTCGCACCGGCTTTTAAGTTTTTTCAGAGTTATTTTCTCCAGTTAGGCTTTCTTGATGGCTATGCGGGATTCCAGGTTTGCCGAATTTCAGCATTTGCCACATATATGAAGTATGCCAGGGTTCGGGAGTACTACCAAAAACCCTCTTCCTGAATGAAGCATGTCCTGATCTCCCGAACCGATGCCATCGGCGATGTGGTGCTAACCATTCCCATGGCCGGTTTCCTCAATAAAGAATTTCCCGGGATCAGGATCACTTTCGTTTGTGCTCCCTATACCAGAGATGTCGTCAAGGCTTCAGACTTCGTGGATGCGGTCATAACCAAGGAAGAACTCCCGGCATCGAATAAAGAATTAAAGGCGGATTCCATCATCCTGGTATTTCCGGATCCGGACATCGTCAAATGGTCAAAAAAAGCAGGGATTCCCATCAGGGTGGGAACCAGCCACCGCCTGATCAACTTTTTTTACCTCAACAGAAGGATCAATTTTTCCAGGAGAAGATCCGATCTGCATGAAGCACAATTGAATTTCAAGTTGCTGAAAGGGATCGGGATCGATTATGTTCCGGACCTTCAACAGATCGCGGATTGGTATGGATTTGCCCAGCAGCAGGAAGACCTTTCAAACAGTCCTAAAGAGTTGATCATTCATCCGAAATCCAGAGGCAGTGCAAGAGAATGGCCCCTGGAAAAATATCTTGCCCTGATCCAGCGTTTTGATCCCAAGGAGATCAAATTCAAGATCACAGGAACTCAAGCAGAAGGAGGGTTGATCAAAAAAGATCTTCCCTCCCTTTTTGATCGGGAAAACGTTGAGGACCTTACAGGGAGATTCAGTCTGTCGGAATTAATAGAGGAAATCAAGAAGGTAGATGGATTTGTCGCGGCCAGTACGGGCCCTCTTCACTTGGCTTCTGCTTCAGGAGTAGCGGCCCTGGGATTATTTCCTCCGCTCCGACCGATGGCCCCGGGAAGATGGGCACCGCTGGGTAAAAAAGCCAGCTGGTTGACCAGCCAGCAATCCTGCAATACTTGTAATGGAGATCATTATTGTCAATGCATGCAAAACCTTCAGGTAGGAGAAGTTGAAAAATGGATCAGGGAAAAGGTTTTAAAGCAATAAAAACTTAGTTTCGGCCGATTTTTTCGATGAAGACCTATTTCAACTTATTAAAATTCGCTCCCAGTATCCGAGGGTATGTTCTACCCTTCGCGATCTTCATGATCCTGCATGTGATCTTCAGCCAGCTGAATTTCGTGATGATCATTCCATTGTTGGACATCCTCTTTGGCACCACTCAAACCAGTGCATTGGATGCCGGCCAGATCCCGGAGCTTTCATTTTCACTGACCAGTATTCGGCTCAATTTTCAGTATTATCTGTCTCAGCTGGTTCAAAACGAAGGAGCGTTCAGCGCCCTGAAAGTGGTCTGCATTACAGTTGTTGGTGCTGCATTTGTTTCCAATTTATCGAAACATTTATCGGATCGAATTCTGGAAACCATACGCGCGACTTTCATCCTCAACCTAAGGCAAAAGGTTTTCGACCATCTGGTTCATCTTAACCTTGGGTTTTACGAGAAAAAGAAAAAGGGAGATATCATTTCAAGGATGACCTCGGACATGCAGGAAGTGGAGGCCACCGTGATCCACGCCTTCACGGTTCTGACCCGAGATCCAATTATGTTGATCGGGTTCTTTATCATCCTGTTTACGCTGTCGGCCAAATTGACCCTTTACTCTCTGATCATCATTCCCGCAATCGGGGGACTGATCGGAGCCCTGATCAAGAAACTGAAAAAAGACGCAGAAAAAACACAAAAGAGCCTGGGCCAATTGGTGAGCTATCTGGAAGAGGCCATCACAGGATTGAGGGTGATCAAGGCCTTCAATGCAGAGAAATACATCAAGGATAGTTTTCTCAGCGAAAATAAATTCTACGCAGCAGCTGTTCGAAAATTGAATATCCGTAGACAATTGACCACTCCGCTAAGCGAATTCATGGGAATTCTATTGGTGGCGATCATCCTGCTGGTTGGCGGAGCGCTGGTGCTGAATCAGGAATCCACCCTAACGGCGAGCGGCTTCATAGCTTACCTGGCGGTTTTTTCCCAGGTGATCCGACCTGCGAAATCCCTGTCGGAAACCTTCAGTAATGTGCAAAGAAGTCTGGTGGCAGGCAAAAGGATCATGGAGATCAAGGAAATGGAAAATACCATTCCGGAGAAAAAAGATCCTGTTGAGATCAAGGAATTCAGGGAGTCGATCAAATTCGAGGGAGTCCATTTTGCTTATGAAAGCAAACCCGTCCTTCAGGATATCGATCTCGAGATCAAAAGAGGAAAAATGATCGCCCTGGTAGGGCCATCCGGTTCTGGAAAAACCACCATGTCTGACCTGATCCCCAGGTTCTATGATCCGTTTCAGGGAAGATTGACCATCGATGGTGTTGATATCAAGGATGCCAAGATCTCATCCCTGAGAGCCATGATGGGTATCGTGACCCAGGAACCCATTCTTTTTCATGATACCATTTTCAACAATATCGCCTTTGGGAAGAAAGCCAGCATGGAAGAGGTGGAAAAGGCGGCACGAATTGCCAATGCACATGAGTTCATCTTGCAAACGGAAAACGGATATGATACCGAGGTTGGCGACCGTGGAATGAAATTATCCGGGGGTCAAAAACAAAGGATCAGCATCGCAAGAGCCATTCTCGCCAACCCTCCTATTCTGATCCTGGATGAAGCCACTTCTTCTCTGGATACCGAAAGTGAAAAGCTGGTCCAGGATGCTCTGGATCACCTGATGCAAAACAGGACCTCGTTGGTCATCGCCCACCGTCTCTCCACCATTCAAAAAGCCGATACAATCGTAGTGTTGAACGAAGGCAGAATCGTGGAAATGGGTGTACATGATGATCTGATCAAGAATGGGGGGGGATTGTATTCCAGGCTTTCGGAAATGCAGGGGATCCAGCCATAAAAAAACCCCACTCCTCGGTAAGAAGTGGGGCAAAAAAATAATTAAAAGTGTTGTCTAGTATCTGTAATGCTCAGGCTTGTAGGGTCCCGCCTTTGGAACGCCTATATATTTGGCCTGATCATCAGTAAGCTCCGTTAATTCAACACCGATCTTTGCCAGGTGCAGTTGAGCTACCTTTTCATCCAAATGCTTTGGAAGTGTATAAACCTTGTTCTCGTAGCTGTCAGAATTGTTCCACAATTCGATCTGAGCCAGGGTTTGATTGGTGAAAGAGTTTGACATTACAAACGATGGGTGCCCTGTAGCACAACCAAGGTTCACCAATCTTCCTTCAGCAAGGATGATGATCTCATTTCCATCTACATTGAAAACGTCAACCTGTGGCTTGACGGTGTATTTGGTCTCACCATAGTTTTGCTCCAACCAGGCCATGTCGATCTCATTATCAAAATGACCGATGTTACAAACGATGGTCTTGTCATTCATCAATTTGAACAGATCACCGGTGACGATGTCCTTATTCCCGGTAGCTGTCACAACGATGTCGGCTCTTGGGATGGCATTCTCCATTCTCTTCACTTCGAATCCGTCCATGGCGGCTTGAAGTGCACAGATCGGATCGATCTCGGTTACGATGACCCTGGCGCCTGCTCCTCTAAGAGACTGAGCTGTTCCTTTTCCAACATCACCATATCCAGCAACGACAGCAACCTTTCCGGCCATCATCACATCTGTTGCCCTCCTGATGGCATCAACTGCAGACTCCTTACAACCGTACTTATTGTCAAATTTGGATTTGGTCACAGAGTCATTGACATTGATGGCGGGCATAGGAAGGGTTCCGTTCTTCATCCTGTCATAGAGGCGAAGAACACCTGTGGTGGTTTCTTCTGATAGGCCTTTGATCTCGGGAACGAGTTGAGGATATCTGTCCAATACCATATTGGTCAGGTCTCCTCCGTCATCCAAGATCATGTTCAAAGATTTTCCATCCTCGAAGGCATCCAGTGTTTGTTCGATTGCCCAATCAAATTCCTCTTCGCTCATTCCCTTCCAGGCAAAAACAGGAACGCCTGTCGCAGCGATGGCCGCAGCGGCATGATCCTGGGTTGAGAAAATATTGCAGGAAGACCAGGTGACCTCAGCTCCAAGTGCGGTGAGGGTCTCGATCAATACCGCGGTTTGGATAGTCATGTGAAGACATCCGGCTATCCTCGCTCCCTTCAGGGGTTGCTCGGATCCGAATTCTTCTCTGATCGACATCAAACCGGGCATTTCTGCTTCGGCGAGCCTAATTTCTTTCCTGCCCCAATCGGCCAGGTTAATGTCTTTTACCTTGTAATTCAGTGTTGTTACCTCCATCTCAAATTTTTTTGGACCGCAAATTTACAAAATTAATTCCCTTGGATAGCCCAAAGGAAACTCTTCTATCTCATGAAACTTTAACCATTTTTTTGGCCTGATGGTTTTTTGAAAAAGCTTGAATTAGCTTTGCGGCTCCATGCACCCGTAGTTCAACTGGATAGAATGCAAGATTCCGGTTCTTGTGGTGGGGGTTCGAGTCCCTTCGGGTGCACTTAAGTTGCTGATAATCAACGTTTTACAAGTTTTTTGAAAAAGAAAAAACCTACCCAGGAACACTAAGGAACACCAATCACACTATTATTGCTGGGAAGGTTAAGTCTTAAAACAATAGGACCTCTGGTTACTCTGATTTTCCAGTTTTATCCTTTGTTTCCTTTGATTTTATTGAAAAATTATCCACAATAATTGGATGATCTTTCAACCTTTCTATCAATGAATCACCTTTGGAAGTTGATTCTTGAGTAGGATTGTGAGAAGGGGTTGTGTCAAATATTGATGAGGATGGACTGTAGCCAGTTAAATATATTGACTTTTTCATAGCTCAAATTTAATTAAGAATTTGGTTTATTTTCCTGTTTCCAACCGTCAAATGACCTATTGTCGCTTATCGGAACCGGCGCAATATTAGGAGGTTGAGGCATCCCAGGAGGTACTTGCCCAGGTGGAAGTTGGTGTTTTGAAAATCGACCTTCGCTTACAAAAACATCAGTTCCGTAATCGACACTTTCTATCAAGGCTCTTCGCAAATTATAATCCTCATGATCAGTATCACCAAGCATTACAATTGGGTCAAATGGAGTTCGTAACTCCAATTCTGCCTCAATACTGTCATAGATTTCTTTAATCGTTTTATACAAATCCATGTTTGGTTTCTCAATTTCAAGTCCGATGCTCATTGCTTCTGTTCTATGAATAGTATAATCATGAGAGCCACTTTCAGAACATAAAAACTTTATAATCTTCTGCTTATTGTCCTTATCTATTTTTTGGTGCTCCAGCAATTTTTCTGCTAGCATTTGAATTTGAGATTTTGATTTATACACCTGGCCTAGTGTAAGGGGATGAATGTGCTTAGTCAAATCAGTTAAAATGTTGGACAAGGAAGGCTGATCTTTAATACCTAACTCTTTTTTTGCCATTTGTAAATAAGCATCAACAAATTCTACACTGACAGGAACTCTTGCATTGGGATTTGGCACTCCAGGCATCGCAGGATTAAGGGGACCATTTACGCTTGGATCTATTGGACCAAGAGTGGCTTGCTTAGTCATAACAATTCTATTTGCGCCAAGAGCTATTAGAGTCCCGGCACTATGACAATTAAAAGGAATAATTACCTCAAAGTCCTTGCAGAAATTTCTGATCAAATTGACTAGCGTCCATGCTGATAAAGTGTTACCGCCACGAGTATAAATGAGCAAAGATATTTTCGATGTGTCGCCAATTTTGTCAAGATGCTCGGTAAAAAGGCTCAATATATCAGGGGCTATTTGGGTTTCCATCCCCTTTCGGTCGCTTGTTATGTAGACAAGCAGTTTGGATTTTCTCGCCTTTTCTAACTTTTTGTAGTTGTCCAGCCTTTTCAAGTACATGGCTTTTTTTTGTAAAAAAAAAGTATTTTTTTAAATATATCAAAGATTGCTTTTTATTTTTCAACCTTTAATTCTCCTGAATCAAACCCTCCAAACCACATTTTGCTAGGTTTGGAACACCTGGAACACCGACCTGAAAAATAAAATACCCCTTCATGCATTGCATCCTCCAAGTTTTTACCAAAGCAGACCGGTTCGAGTCCCTCCGGGTGCACAGTTCATTCCTCACGATACCAATTCAATAGCCGCGATCGGCATCACCATGACTCGGGATCCCTCCTTCCCGTAATTGTGAAAGTTGACCTTGCCTTCTTTCTCGGACGATTTTTCGGTTTGAAGCGAATGTCGAGGTTCGAATGTATATGACTTTCTGCCACCACCAACAGGCTGCTGATCTTCTCGGTGATCTCGGGAGGCATGCCCTGCGAAAGAAGCCGGAAGTCAGGTGTGAGAATTACCAGTTCCTGATAAATGGCTTCCATATCCATCAGTTTGAATTTGGAGAGCCTGATCGTCACCCGATGAAGGGCTTTTTCCACCATCTTACCACAGAGCCTGAAGGCATCTCCGTTGATCTCAAATTTTCTCCTTCTTTTTGAACAGAAGGCTGAAAGAACTTCCTGGATCTCCCGTTTCTTCACCAGATCGGGCTCACGGAACATACAGGATCCATACCCCGGCAGCATCCTCTTTTGTTTCAGCGCCTGCGTCAACACCTCATACTGACAATCGAGATTATCGATTTTGATATTGAAAGGATTCCCCTTCTCGATTTGATGCTTCCTGATATTCCTCGCATACTTTAATTCCTGTACGATCCTTGAAATGGCTTCTCTTACATGGATCTGCTTGGCATTGGAAAGCGTTTCGGCAGCTTCCTTTACCTTGACAAATTCTTTTGCGCCTTGAGCGATTGAAAAAAACTCCTCTCCTGAAAATCCATCAGGGATCATAATTGACTTTTATGGTGAACAGACCCGTTTCGCCTTAAATGATTAAGACTCGGGGCCGATGAAATACTTCCCGATCCCTTCGCTCAGAAGCATTGAGATCCTGGAAAGATCGGTTGTGAATATCCTTGATAAGGCATCAAGGCCATGTCATGCTCATTGGGTCTCTTAGATCTCCAACCGGATCAGATCCGGATGAATCACAGACCTCTTCGAAAAACCCTACCTCCTTTCTAAGCAGGTACAGCGACCTCGTCCATGTATAACAACCTGGCACTTTGCCGGGGACTATACGGGACAACATTTGATCATTGAGAATCAGAGAAAAGCGTCTTCGCATCATTTCAAGCATTCCCAAAGGGATACTTATGAAGCTTGTTCTCTCTATTATGAAACGTTCAGGGATTTTTTCAGCCCTAATTTGCTCTATTTGATGCATACATTGATGTTTTTGAACAGTATTATCGAGAATCAAGAAACCAAAATGGTGGTATTGGGTTCTTAAACTTTAATTCTCAGTTCAATAAAAGGGTTTTATTGCATAAAATCAATCATATAAGCATTATTTTACTCCATATTACTGCTTTTTTCGACCTGATTCTTGAAAGATTTTTGCTTCAGTTCCAAAGCGGGATCTAATGGGAATTCCGGAAAAACTACTGCAGCTAAAAGCTGCAAATCGATTCACACAAGAATATATAGGCCAACAGATAGGAGTGCATTACACTTCATATGCGAGATGGGAACGGGGAGAAAACCTGCCAAGTCTGGAACACCTGATCAAGCTCGCAGAATTATACAATGTTGACCTGGATTTCTTCACGGATCGGGAATCAGGTGAAGGTTCGCACCAAACATTCCCGTCCATAGCCGAAGATCGTAAAAAAGAATACAGTCCCAAGCAAGGTGCGGGCAATCCCACATCGATTACCATCACCCTCGACGGATCCGAATCGGCTCTTCAGAGTGCGATCTCCAAAATCACCAAGCTATCACGACTGATCTCGGACGGATATCTCTAGCCGCTTGCCCATGATGTCGCTGATCTCATAAGAGAGAGGCTGCCGTTGCTCGGATTCCTATCCACAGACTGTTCCGGCAACAAAATCTTCAAACTTCCTTATTTTGATGCCCTCACTTTGAACATTTGAAAAAGCCAGCTCTTTTTCTCGTCGTCATTTTTCTATTCCTGAGCCCATGGGTTCAAGCTCAGGAAAAAACCGATTCTATTCCTCCCCAGGTATATCCGCTCATTGAGGTTGGTCCGAACTATTCAAAACTCAAGGCATCGATAAAAAAACTCAAAGCCGAAGACGAGGTTGAAAGTATAATCAAGGAATTCAGAGTAGCACTGGAGGAGGTCGGGCCCGACCTTGACAGTCTTGAGGTTTTCACCGAGTACCTCCTGACCTACGAGATCGAACAATCAAAACTCAATGATGCCAAGTCTCAATGGAATCGATATCAGGCAGAAATTGAGAAAATGAATTCGTCGATCTCCTCGCATTCCAAAGGGATTGAAAATGATATCAAAACCTTAAAGGAAGATCTGACAATATGGGTCAGGACCAGGGATCTCCCAAGAGAACTGGAGATCGCAGAACTGACCAAAAACCAAATTGACACCGCAATTCTCATCCTGAACCAGACCATCAATGACCTGAACGACTCTTTGATCGTATTGATCGATTTCTCAGCCCAGATCCAAAAATTAGGCAGTGGTATTCAAAAATATCAGACCAAGGTCCTCGAGTTTCAGGCCAATTATTTGACCAGGATCTTTGAAAAGACCAGCCCAGCCATTTGGGAGGATGCCGATACCACGGACAGCTTATCGGTGCAATATCTGGACGCCAGAAAACTGATGCTGACCAATATTCAGGACACCAGGACCTACACAAAAAAGCATTGGGATTATTTCATCTGGATGATCGTATTCACCCTTCTGGTCCGATATATGATTTACAGATCGCCGCCTAGAGAGAGTCTTCTGAAGACCGGACACCTGAGCATTCAGGGGCATTTTGCCTTGTTCGAACACCCATGGGTATCCAGTTTTATTGCCTCATTGCTCCTGACGCTGATCTTCATGGTCGACAATCCTCCGGAGCTGTTTTCAACTGTTATTTTCTTTTTCCTCATCATCGCCACCTTCTTCCTTAAAGGCATCTTCCTTCCGATCAAGGGTTGGAGGTTACTGCCCATAGCGTTGCTCCCGGTTTTCCTGTTGGGTGTGCTTGTTCAGTTATGGGTCATTGATGTGGATATCAAAAGGACCTGGTTCATTGTTTTCAATATTTATGTCCTGCTGGCACTCTTGCTTTCATTCCGCGAGATCAAGAAGGAAAAAGGAGTCCTTTCGGGAAATGAGCAATTCTTCTTTTTCCTCTACTTCTCAGCGATCGGACTATCGCTGATCTTCAATCTATCCGGATATCTCAGAGCTGCGCTTTACGGACAAAGGGCTTTTATCACCAGTTTTTACATCTTCTACATCCTGATCATTCTCATCGGACTCAGCCAGGGATTGGTCCAGATCCTTATGCGCAGTCCCTTGCTCCAAAGTTCAAGGGTGGTCAAGGAATACTCGAAGAACATCCGCAAATGGATATTCAATGCCATCACCATTTTGTTTGGATTTCTGGCTATCAGGGGAATTCTGAGATCATTCATACTTTATGATATCCTCACCACCAAACTGACGGAGTTTATTGAGAAGGATTGGGAGGTAGGAACTTCCAGGCTTTCGATCGAATCGGTTCTTCTTTTCTTCCTGATCCTGATCGTTTCATTCTTCGTTTCATCGGTGATCAAGGTTCTTCTGGAAAAAGAGATCCTCGGTCGAATGAACCTCAAGAAGGGTGTACCGGTGGCCGTAGCATTAATTGTTCGCTATACCATGATCGTCATCGGATTTTTCTTCGCCATAGGTGCGACGGAGATCGATCTTGATAGAATTGGTTTTGTCGCCGGGGCTCTTGGCGTGGGTATAGGTTTTGGCTTGCAAAACGTAGTAGCAAACTTCATTTCCGGGCTTATTCTTGTTTTCGAGCGTCCGGTCAACAAAGGAGACACGGTTACAGTGGGTAACCGCATGGGCAAGGTTCTGAGTGTGGGCATACGGTCCAGCACGATCAGAACATTTGACGGTGCCGAGGTCATTGTACCCAACAATGACCTGATCGCCAAAGAAGTGATCAACTGGACGTTGTCCGATACGAAAAGAAGGATCGAATTGCATATTCCCGTTGCTTTTGAAAATGATCCACTGACCGTTGCCAAGGTGATTGAAGAATCCGCAGCTCAAGTGCCCGAGATTATGGAAAACCCAAGCCCGAATGCCTTGTTCGTGGGCTACGAAAACGGGGTACTGAATTTCAGGGTTCTGATCTGGACCAACGGAGATGTATTCGTTGCCGAGAGCAAGGGCGGCATGTTCATCCATGCCGGGCTGACCAAGGCCGGAATCAAAATTGAGAAACCCAATCTCAACATCGATCTTTCCGAAAATCCCGGGATCGGAAAGGACAAGAAATAAATCTGCAATTTTTCTTACCCTCCCTCCGATCGAAGGAGCCAGCTTTCGAGGCGGCGATTATCTTTGCGGTCAATTTTCATGAGCGAGAAAAAGGATTTCAAAAGAACCACGGTAACGGCTGCATTGCCATATGCCAATGGGCCCATCCATATTGGTCATCTGGCGGGGGTATATGTTCCGGCGGATATCTACGTGCGTTACCTGCGACAATTGGGTCAGAATGTGCTTTTTGTCTGTGGTTCGGATGAGCACGGAGTCCCGATCACCCTCAGGGCAAAGAACGAAGGAAAGACGCCGCAGGAAGTTGTTGACAGATTTCATCAGCAGATCAAGGAGAGCTTTTTGGAGTTTGGGATCAGTTTCGACCATTATTCCAGAACCTCCTCAAAGGTCCATTACGAAACGGCCTCCGACTTCTTCCAGGTCCTGAATGATAAGGGTGTATTTGAAGTAAAGGTAGCAGAGCAATTTTTTGACCCCGAAGCCAAGCAATTTCTTGCCGATCGCTATATCAAGGGTACCTGCCCGAATTGTGGCTATGAAGAGGCTTATGGAGATCAGTGCGAAAACTGCGGAACTTCCCTAAGTCCCAAAGAGCTTAAAAACCCGCGGTCGATGCTCAGTGGGGCCCAGCCTGTTTTAAAGGAGACCAAGCATTGGTATTTGCCGCTGGACAAATTCGAGCCTTGGCTCAGGGACTACATCCTTGAAGGTCATCAGGAATGGAAATCGAATGTGTATGGCCAGTGTAAGTCCTGGATCGATCAGGGGCTGCAGCCCAGGGCGGTAACAAGAGATCTTGATTGGGGAGTACCTGTCCCCCTATCTGAAGCCGAAGGAAAGGTGCTCTATGTATGGTTCGATGCGCCGATTGGGTACATTTCCTCAACAAAGGAATGGGCCGCGGAACGGAGTGAGAATTGGGAAAAATATTGGAAGGATCCCCAATCGCGTTTGATCCATTTTATCGGAAAAGACAATATTGTTTTCCACTGCATCATATTTCCTTCGATGCTTGAAGCACATGGAGAATTTGTCATTCCTGACAACGTCCCCGCCAATGAATTTCTGAACCTGGAAGGGAAAAAAATAAGCACATCAAGAAATTGGGCGGTATGGCTCGATGAGTATCTCAAGGATTTTCCCGGAAAGGAAGATGTGCTGAGATATGTACTATGTGCCAACGCCCCTGAAACCAAGGACAATGATTTCTCCTGGAAGGATTTTCAGGCCAGAAACAACAATGAACTGGTGGCCATCTTTGGCAATTTTGTCAATAGAGCACTTGTCCTGACCCATAAATACTATGAAGGCACTGTGCCTGAGCAGGGAGAGTTGACAGAAGAAGACCGGAATATGCTGACCCAGGCCAGAGCAATTCCAAGCCTGATCGCTCAAAGCATTGAGAACTTCAAATTCAGAGATGCGCTTGGTCAGTTCATGGAGCTGGCAAGAATTGGCAACAAATACCTGGCCGACAATGAACCCTGGAAGCTGGTCAAAACCGATCCCGAAAGGGTAAAAACCATCATGCATAACGGGCTCCGGTTGGTGGCTATGCTTTCGGTATACGGTGAGCCATTTATGCCCGGTACCTGCTCGAGGCTTAGAAGCACATTGGGCATTCAGGATCTCTCCTGGGTAAATGAACCAGAGATCAATCTCCTGGCTTCAGGTACAAAAGTGAAAAAAGCGGAACTCTTGTTTCAGAAAATAGAGGATGCGGATGTCCGGAACCAATTGGAAAAACTTGAAGCCACTGAAGCGGAAAATCAGGACAGCACTAAAAAAACCAAACCTATGATCGAATTCGATGATTTCACCAAACTTGATCTCAAACTGGCCGAGATCAAAGCAGCCGAAAAGGTTGAAAAAACCGATAAGCTTCTGAAGCTTGAATTACAGCTAGGCGATGAAACAAAAACCGTGGTTAGCGGTATCGCGCAAAGCTATACACCCGAAGAGACCATCGGCTTGAAGGTCCTATATCTTGAAAACCTCCAACCCAGGAAAATTCGGGGAGTTATGTCAGAAGGAATGATCCTGATGGCTGAAAACCAGAATGGAGAATTGAGTTTTCTTGTTCCGCAAAAGCCCATGGACAGCGGAAGTTCCGTCAGCTGATCTCTGATGATTTACGCATTACCAATCATCGCGGCGTTGATCGGCTGGTTTACCAATTTCCTGGCCATCAAAATGCTATTTCATCCGCGAAACCCTGTTAACCTTGGCTTATTCACCATTCAGGGAATATTTCCAAAAAGGCAGGATGCACTGGCCGAAAAGCTTGGAAAGGTTGTGGCTTCGGAATTGGTTCATGTTGCTGATATTAAGGAAAGGATCAATGATCCTGATACTGCCACCAAAATCCACGAGGTCATTTCAGATCGCTTGGATGGCTTTCTTCATACCGGCCTAAAGGAGAATTTTCCCATGCTAGCGGTTTTTCTCAACGAAAAGACACTGGAGAAGATCAAGGAGGTATTTACTGCAGAGATCGAAAAGTCATTGCCCGATGTGATCGATACCTATATGGACCAGATCGAATCCAAGGTGGATATTCAGAAAATTGTGACCGAAAAAGTCCTGGGATTTGAAAGCGACAAACTGGAAGAGTTGCTTTTTTCTATCCTGAGAAGGGAGTTCAGATTTATTGAACTGGTCGGCGCGGTACTGGGGTTTTTGATCGGCATGATGCAGGTCGCCCTGATCTCCCTATAAAAGAAAGCCAAGAGCAAGTCCCAGGGCCACAGAGGTCAGAATCAGATTCCATTCCCTTGGTTTCACCCTAAAGAAGGAATTGATCAATGAGAAAAGGAAAAATCCGATAATGAAGGCACCGAGAGAAAAAAGCAAGAGACCTAGCCAAAAGATCATGGCTTGCCCCCATTGCGATCCGGGGTCGGCGCTGATCTCACCGAAAAAGTTATAAGCAGCCAGTCCATGCAGTAGGCCAAGAACAAATGAAAAGACATAGCGAGGAGTGGGATTGCTTTTTCTCGAAAAACCCCTTCTTTCCCTTAACGTAAAATTCCATAAGGCCAGAAGTACTATGGAGCCGAATAAATACCATTTAAAACCGGGAAGTTCGGTCAGACTAAAACCCAGGCTGCCAAAGAGCAGAACGATCATTATGCCGATCACAAAAAGGAAAACAGTACCCAATGCCCTTGAAAAAGAAGATAAATTGGCTGATGCGACAAGAGCCAACAGCAAAGTGAGACTCATCAAATTCTCGTAGAAAAGAAAATAGCGTATACCTTGTTCAAAAAAATCACCCAATTGATTCATCCACTGGTACTTTCAGGTCGTTAAAATAATGATTTAGACCAATCAAGACTGACAAATCGAAATTGCGTACTGTCCTGTTAATATCGCCACTCCTATTCCTTAGCCTCACGGACCTATGCATGGCCGGGATATTTGTGAATTCAGGGAAAAAAGCCAATCTGCTTTTCGAAAAGGGCCAACCACACAAGGCAAAGATCAAGGCCTACAAGGCCATTAGAAAAGACAGTTTAAACCCACTCGGGTTCATCGCATTAAGTCGATGTTTTATCTACACCCCTCGGCCAAAAGAGATCGATTCTGCCAATATAGCAGAGCGAAAAGCCAGATCTCTGTTCCAGCAATTTGATGAGAAGGATTCTCTCCGGTACCTCAAAAAAACAGGAAAGCAATTCGATTGGAAGGACCTTAGAAAGCAAATAAACACCCAAGCCTTTAGAGTAGCGAGCTCCCTAAACCAGGTAAGCTCATATCAGCATTTTATAGACTTTTATGCAGGAGCGCCACAGGTCGAGTTGGCCATGGAGATCAGGGATTCACTCGCCTACGAGCAGGCATTGGCTGAGGGGACTTCGGAAGCCCTCAATGCCTTTTTGGAAAAATACCCTGAGTCCAGGCAGGCCAACCAGGCCGTGAATATCAGAGAGCTCTTTCTCTACAAGGAAAAAACCGGCGATGGTCACTGGGAATCTTTTCATCGATTTTACCTGGATCATCCCAATTCATCGTTTTCGGAGGAAGCTCAGTTCAAACTATTCCAATTGAAAACATTCCGGGATGATGCTCCCTCCTACCAAAACTTCACAGACTCCTTCCCTGAGAATCAGTACAGATCTATGTCCGACAGTCTATTGCAATTCAAGCTCATACAGGCCGGCTTGCTGCCTACTGGACGATCCTTGAGTCTCTTGCAGGAAAGAACCGGAGTATTTCACGATAACCTTGTGGTTGTCATTCCGGGATCGGATCCGAATTCAAGAATGCTGTTCTGCAGCGACAGCAGCATAGCTCTGAATACTGAGTTTGACAGTATCAGAGGGGCGGGTCTTTTTCAGCAATTAAAGGAACCATGGCTTTTCTACTACCAAGACGGGCGCACCTCATTTGGGCATGTCTATGGAAAAAAGACCCTGAGCGGGGCAGAGGAGATCGAGATATTGAATCGAAGCTGGCTTGTCGAAAAAAGAGAATCCGGTCATCGGATCAGGCACTTTTTGGGGAAGACCTTTTTACCGAGCCCCTTCGATCAGGTGGAAAGAGCAAACAGCAATATGTTCTTTGGCAAAAGAGGAAGCAGTTGGAACGCATATGCTCCCAATGGTCACCAGTTCAATCATAAGCCCTTTGATTCTTTGTTTGCCTGGGGGAACCTTGTGCTCGCCCTAAGAGATTCCCTATGGCTCGGTTTTTCCTATCGGAATATCGTCAGATCAGGTCAGATGAGAGATCCCCATGTGTATGAAAATCTGGACTGGACTCAGGGATTTCTGATATCTCAGAGCAAGAACAAAAGAATTCTTATCGATCAAAACTCCGGATTCGGAATTGAATCCTCCGAAGGCGATAGGATCATTCCATGCCCTGACGGCTGGCTTATCGAAAATCATGAGCGCTATGAATTGATCGATGAAACCGGTCGATCCAAAACCATGTCCAGCTTCAAGGATTATATTTCCATGAACTATGGATTTGCTTATAAGCCCTCGGGAAAATGGATATTGAATTCGAAAGACAGCATAGTTGGAATATTTGATTCCATATCCACCTACGGTAGCTTCTTCAATCTCCTTTGGATAGAAGATTCGCTGTTTTTGCATGGTGAAGAATGCCTGATCATGCTGGACGACAATGAGGATTTCAGATTTCTCTTCAGCAGCGAAAAAGATCGTTACTTCTTTATTCAGGTCGATCAAGGTAAATACAAAAGCATCCTTTCTCCTTGCGGAGAGGAAATTTTCAAGGGAAAATTCGATGAGGCGACCCCCTTGAGCCCTTCTCATTTCAGGATAAAAAGCAAGGGCAAATTCGGCCTTGCAGATACCAGTGGAACCGAAATTCTGAAACCCGAATTCGACTTCGTTTCTCAACCGGAAAACGGATTTCTCACCCTGTTCAAAAAAGGGGTATACACTGTTTTCTTCCTTCCTCAATCGGTCCTTTATGGGAACTCGTTTAAGGCCAAACCTGTAACCGACCGCTTTGGTAACCTTTTTTATCAGGAGGGTGATCTGTTGCAATGGGTCGGCCCCGGAGGATCTTCTACCGCACAGATCGAAGATTGGACCTATACTTCATCTATCAATGACACATTGATGGTTCTCAGATATACGGGAATCGATCAGGAACTGAATGGATCGGCAATATATGATCTCAAAAATGACTCTATCCTGCACAGTCGCTTTGACCATGTATCGGAAATAGAACATGGGATAATCAAGACGGAAAAAAACGGTTTCATAGGATTGTGGGATATCCAAAAGGGCATGCAACTCCTTCCCGAGGAATTCGATGAGGTCTTTATTCATCAGAAAAATTCAAACCTTTATTTTATGACCATTCAACTATTTGACAAAGAGGAAAAGGCCGAATTCATTCTCTGGAATGAGGAGGCGGGAAGGCTGAATTCGATCCGTGTGGGTTACGGTGATTGGAGCGATGAACTTTTTTGATCGCAGTATTTCGATTCAAAAAATTTATCTCTAATTTTTACCTTGCAATCAGAGCTATGTAAAAGTTACAGCAGTCATGTTATCAGGTAAGATCCAAAAAATCAAAAAAGATCATCAGGCCTGGCTCAACCAGATAGACAACTACCGCTCTGAAATTTCCCTCTTAAAAAATTCAATTGGTGGCAAAATCAAAATGAATGGCAACAAGTCCATGAATGATGTATTGCACCATGAAAGGATCCTTGAAAAGCTTGGTAAGGCTATTCAATCACATATGTTGTTCGTGGAGGAGATCTCCGGTGAACCGGGGATCACCATTGAGTTCCTGGACCTGGAAGGTCATGAAAGGAACCACCAGCACATATTGAATTTTGAGGACAGTTTCAGAAAGTTGGTTCATGAGGTTTATGATGCTCCTGACCAACTGAACAGGGTTGGGTAGTCAGCCGAAGATCAGGAAAGATTCTTGAGCATGTCCCGCGTCATGCTTTCAAGGCTGAATTCGTTCTTCCATCCCCAATCCGACCTAGCAGCAGCGTCATCGATGGAGTCCGGCCAGGTGCTGGCTATCTCCTGCCGTTGATCTGGCACATAGGCAATTTCAAAACCAGGCAGCTCGGTTCTAATGACATCGGCAATTTGTTCGGGAGAAAATGAAAACGCCGCGAAATTGTAGCTGGATCTCTCCTTGATCAACTTCGGATCTGCATCCATTAATTCCAGAGTTCCCCTTATGGCATCCGGCATGTACATCATCGGCAATACGCAGCCTTTCTCAAGAAAACACTCGAAGCGCTCACCCTTAACGGCCTTATGATAAATATCCACCGCATAATCAGTAGTTCCTCCACCGGGGAGTGAATTATAGCCTATCAGTCCAGGGTATCTTACACTTCTCACATCCACACCATACTTCTCGTGATAGTACTCACACCACCTTTCTCCTGCCAGTTTGCTGATCCCATACACCGAATTGGGCTCGGTAATGGTTTTCTGAGTTGTGTTTGATTTTGGTGTCGTCGGCCCAAATACCGCTATAGAGCTTGGCCAAAAGAGTTTTTCAATGGCTCCGCTTTTTCCCAATTCAAGTGTGATCAGGAGACTTTTCATGTTCAGATCCCAGCTGAACAGAGGATTGTTTTCAGCTTTGGCAGAAAGTGTCGCCGCAAGATGATAGATGGTATCGATTTGATAGTGAGACACCAATTCCTTGAACCTTGTTTCGTCCGTGGCGTCGAGGATCTCAAATGCACAACCCGGATCTTGCTGCGGATCTCTGATGTCCGAAGCAATGACATTATCCGATCCATATTTTTTGACCAGGGCGGTAACCAGATCCGTTCCGATCTGTCCAAGAGCCCCAACAACTAGTATTCTTCCCATCAAGTGGATTTAAACTGGGGCCAAATTATTTCTAAAAGGTCGAATTGAAAAACCTCTTCACTCCCATTTTTTCTATTTATATAATTTTGAGTCCAATCGAAAAGAATATGTATTCCAAGCTCAAACCGCAACTCGAAAAAACCCTGCAGGAAATCAAAGATGCAGGCCTCTACAAAGAAGAAAGAATCATCGTCACACCGCAGGGCGCTGATATAAAGACCTCTGAGGGAAAAGAGGTCATCAACTTTTGTGCAAACAACTATTTGGGCCTGTCTTCACATCCTCAGGTGATCGAAGCCGCCAAGGCCGCCATTGACAGTCATGGTTATGGTATGTCCTCTGTCAGATTCATTTGCGGCACACAGGATATACATAAGATCCTTGAAGAGAAGATCTCAGAATTTCTTGGAATGGAAGATACCATTCTGTACGCAGCCGCCTTTGATGCCAATGGTGGGGTCTTCGAACCACTGTTAGGTCCGGATGATGCGATCATTTCGGACACACTCAACCATGCATCCATAATCGATGGCGTCAGGCTCTGCAAGGCCCAAAGGTTCAGATATATACACAATGACATGGAAGATCTTGAAGCAAAACTTCAGGAGGCTGGAGCTGCCAATCAAAAGATCATCGTAACTGACGGGGTATTTTCTATGGATGGGACCATTGCCCAACTCGATAAGATCTGCGATCTGGCGGATAAGTATGGCGCCTTGGTCATGACGGATGAATGCCATTCTACAGGGTTCATGGGTAAAACGGGGCGTGGTGTTCATGAATACCGGGATTGTATGGATAGGGTTGACATCATCACCGGCACATTGGGAAAAGCTCTTGGAGGAGCTTCCGGAGGTTTTACTTCCGGTAAAAAAGAGATCATTGATCTCCTAAGGCAGAGATCAAGGCCGTATCTGTTTTCCAATACGGTTGCACCATCCATCGTTGGTGCCAGTATTGCGATTTTTGATGTTCTTTCATCGTCTACAGAGTTGAGGGACACCCTGGAATCCAATACCCTTTATTTCAGGGAAAAAATGACCGAAGCCGGTTTTGACATCAAACCGGGGGTTCACCCTATCGTACCGATCATGCTCTATGATGCGCCATTGGCTGCCAATTTTGCCAACAGATTACTTGAACTGGGAATCTATGTGATCGGCTTCTTTTATCCGGTGGTTCCAAAAGGCCAGGCAAGGATCAGGGTTCAGATCTCTGCGGGGCATAAAAAAGAGCACCTCGACAAGGCCATTGAAGCATTCATCCAAACCGGGAAAGAATTCGAAGTAATATGAGCGTCATGAAAAACAAATTCACCTTCATTTTATTCATGATCCTGACGTTAGGCATCTTCTCCTGTCAGCAAAAAGAGGTTGATGAAAGAAGAGAAAAAATGCTGAAGCTAATTGAAGAAAAAGAAGCTGAGGTCAAGATGCAGATGGCCGAGTCTAATCAGCCGGATATCCAGCTCGCGCTGGAAACCGTCGAGGCCTACAGAAATTACATCTATCATTATAAGGATGACCCAAGATGTATGGATTATAGCTTCAAACTGGCAAGGCTCTACGATGGTGTTTTAAACGATAAACCTCAGGCCATCATCGAGTATGACAGGATCTACAATAATTACCCGGATTACCCCGACCCCGGGATCCTGATCTTTTTTGAGGGAAATGCCTTTCATGATCTCGGGGACACAACCAATGCCATTGCAAAGCTCAATTACTTTATCACCAAATATCCCGATCACGAATTCGCCGATGATGCTCAAGGGCTTATTAAGATCATCAGGATGGATGAGGAAGAATTTATGGAAATGTTCAGCGCGGATCAGGACTCGGCAGCCTGAGAGCCTGTTCCCTCCTCTTCGCTTTTCTCCTTGTTAAACAGAGGTACCTGCTTGCCACCTTCCTCTTCTTCCTCATCGAAGAGGAACTTATGGATCCTGGACCTCACTTCGGCAATGGATAGGTTGGAATAAAGCACCCCGTTCCTGGCGATACTGATCTCTCCGGATTCTTCAGATACGATCAAAACGAGCGTATCGGTTTGCTCGGACATTCCTACGCCGGCCCTATGCCTCAAACCCAATTGCGGTGGTATTCTTTCCGATTCGGAAACCGGCAATACACATCGTGCCGCTTTGATCTTCCCTCCATGAATGATCACGGCACCATCATGAAGGGGGCTGTTTTTAAAGAAAATCGAGGAAAGCAATCTCTTGGAGATCTCCGCGTCCAGAATATCACCAGACTCCGCATAGAATTTCAATTCCGAACCTTTGGAGAAAACGATCAGCGCTCCTGTGTTTGAAGCCGCAAGGTTCTTGATCGATTCCATAATGGGCATTAGGTCCGTTCCCCCCATACCCCTTCTCCTCCAAGGGATGATCCGGTTGATGGAGTTGGATTGGAACATTGTTGTCTTTCCCAAAAGGAGCAAAAACTTCCGGATCTCTGGCTGAAACAATACTATGGCAGCAATCACGCCGACTCCCGTGAATTGACCCAAAAGAGTTGCAAGCAGCTCCATTTTGGCAGCCTTTACGATCAGATACAACAGAACAATAAAGAGCAGACCGAAAAATATCCTGACCGCAACACTGCCCTTCAGCAATCGATAAAGCTGATAGATCAATAAGCTCACCAGGAAGACATCGATGAAATCCACCCAGGTGAATTCCAAAAAACCGATTTTAAAGAGGAATGGCATCCCTATAAAGTTCGAAAATTTTAATTGAATGGGCTGCGGCCCTGACATCATGAACTCTTAGCAGAGCGGCACCATTGTTCAAAGCTAAGACCTGGGCAGCAACCGTGCCATAAATGGCTTCCTCAGCCTCAATTTTTAATGACTTATAGATCATGGATTTTCTGGAGATGCCGACAAGGATGGGCCTTTCCAGGATCTGCAATTCTCCCAGGTTCTTCAAAAGCCAAAAGTTCTGATCGATATTCTTGGCAAATCCAAAACCCGGATCCACAATGATATCGGAGACACCTTTTGCATTTAATCCTGATATCTTTTCCTGAAGACTTCTGATCACATCAAGAACCAACTCCCCATATTGGTTTTCCTTAACCATGGTCTGCGGTGTCCCTTTCATGTGCATCATCACATAGGGGATGTTCTTTTCGATCAGGAGGTCCGCCATCTCAGGATCAAGATCTCCTCCGCTGATATCGTTGATCATAGATGCTCCAAGGTCCAATGCTTCCCTGGCCACTTCTGATCTAAAAGTATCTATGGAAACCGGGATATCGGGGAAAGCCCGGGTCAGAGCCTCTACTGCGGGCAGAACACGATCCTTTTCCTCCTGAGCAGAAATATCCCTGGCTCCTGGCCGGCTGGAATACCCACCAATATCAAGAATATCGGCTCCTTCGGTGATCATTTCCTCTGCCTTGATCAGGAGGCTTTTTTGATCGCTGACCCTTGAACCTGAGTAAAATGAATCAGGAGTGATATTGAGGATCCCCATAATCTTCGGAACACTGAGATCCATGATGGATCCGTTCAGATTTAGGGTCCTTTTTTTATAAAAAACCGTATTTTCGGCCCCGCTCAAATGATATGAAATTGCTTGAAAAAACCGCCCGTGAATATAGGGAGGTGATCGCCACCTGTAAAGGTCTTTTTGAAAAAAAAACCAGGGATTACGGCACGGCCTGGAGGGTCCTTCGCCTCCCCTCCATTACGGATCAAATATACATTAAGGCGCAAAGGATACGCACCATTCAGGATAAAGGTGTGAACATGGTTGGTGAGAATATTGAGGGGGAATTCATCGGCATCATCAATTATTCCATTATGGCCCTGATCCAAATTGGATTCGGAAATGCCATAGAGGAGGAACTCGAGGAAAAGAGGGTTTTGGAACTTTATGATTCGGAAGTCGAAGAAACCTATTCCCTGTTGGAAAAGAAGAATCATGATTATGGCGAAGCCTGGAGATCAATGAGGGTTTCCTCGATCACTGATATTATACTCATGAAGCTGCAACGGGTGAAGCAAATAGAAGAGAATCAAGGGTTAACTTTGGTGTCCGAAGGTGTTGATGCCAATTACAGGGATATGATCAATTATTGCGTTTTTGCGTTAATACTCTTAAAAGAAAAATCGGATGGCTAGGATCCTGGGAAATACAGCCAAATATTTGGTGGCCGGACTTTTTATTTTTTCCGGACTGATCAAGATCAATGATCCAGTTGGTTTTGCAATTAAGCTCTCAGAGTATTTTGAGGTATTTGCAAGTGATTTCTTTTCACTCTTCCATTACCTGATTCCCCTGAGTCTGTTTCTTGCGGTCAGTATCTGCATCATGGAGGTATTGCTTGGAGTCAATCTTCTGGTGCATAACAAATCCAAGTTGACCATCTGGCTTTTGCTGGGAATGATCGTCTTTTTCACCTTCCTAACCTTCTATTCAGCGTTTTTCAACAAGGTCACGGATTGCGGATGCTTTGGAGATGCGATCCCGTTGAATCCCTGGCAAAGTTTCTATAAGGATCTGATCCTTCTTGCTCTGATATTGATCCTCGTATGGAGGAGAGATGACTTCGAACCTTTTCTCCCCCAAAAATCCAGGTATGTCATTTTTTCGGTAACCCTTGTGATCTCTTTCGTATTGGCCGAGATCTCCATTCGTCATCTGCCAAGAATAGACTTCAGGGCCTATAAGATCGGGGCCAATATCGGGACCCAGATGCAGCCAAGTGCTCCCTTGGAATACCTCTATATCATGGAGAAAGACGGAGAAGAAGTAACACTTGGCAGCTATCCTACAGATACCACCTATAAGTTTATCAGGATGGACATAGCAAATCCTGAGGCGCAGCCCAAGATCACCGACTATAGCATCTGGAATGATGAAGGGGACTTTACCGATTATTCGCTGACGGGTGAAAAACTCTTTCTGGTCATTCAGGATGTTCAAAAGGTGAAGAAAAAGGGTTGGAAAAAGATGAAACCCCTGATAGAATATGCTCAATCTTCCGGTCTTGAGATCATGGTGATCACATCATCGGGTGGAGATCAGATGCAGACTGCTATCAACAACCATGGACTCCCTTCAGATTTCTATTATGGTGATGCAACGGTTCTGAAGACTATGGTCAGGTCGAACCCCGGATATCTCCTGCTCCGCGACGGTACCATTTTGGGAAAATGGCATTGGAGAGACACACCCAAGGAGAAAAAGATCCAAAGCAAATTGGGCTCTTGAGCCAAAATCGAAGCGATGATAAAAACAGACTGATCATCCTGATCGGTTTACCGGGATCTGGAAAATCATATTTGGCCAGGGAAGCTGCGAAAAAATTCCACACCCCCTACATGGACCTGGATGAAGCTTACCAAGCCAAGTATGGAATCGATCCGGGGCAGGAGATCAAGGAAAATGGCGAGGATGTTTTCAGAAAAAGGGAGACTTCCCTATTCGATGAGATCCTTGGTTCCGATTTCAGCGGAATACTCGCCGCGGGAGGTGGAACACCCTGTTTTCATGATAACATTGGAAAGATGCGGAAAGCTGCAAGCCTGATCTTTCTGGATATTCCTCATGAAGAAATTTGCGACAGAATAGAACACGGGAAAGAAAACAGACCCTGGCTCATGAAATCTGATGGCATCCGAGAAGCCATTGCAGCCTTGGACGGAAGCAGGCGAAAAATATATGAGGAGGCTCCCATACGGTTAACGACAAAAGATCTGAATGATCAGCTCATGGTGCTAGAAAAATATTGTCGCCGATAGAAAGGCCCTCAACCAAAAAGTCTTCAATCCGACCTCCGGCATATCCTGACCTGCGACATAATAGGGGTATACATCCTCAGAAGTGTTGGTTGCATCTACAGTGAACTGCCATAGAAACCAGTTGTCATGTTCTTCATCATCACTACCGATCCCAAGAGAAAAAATGTGCTCGGTAGCATCGATCATTGATTCGGAGCTTGCCGGGTTTCCGTAATAGCGATAACCCGCACCGATATTCACAGGCCCCATCAGAATTCGATACCCAACCCTTAAGTTGAAGGAATTCTCCAAATCCCCGGAATACCGGGCCCAAATCCTGTCAAAGTTAGAATTGTCGAATTCATAGCTTACCCTTGAGTAGGGCACATAATCAACATCTATGTTGAATCGATGATACAGACCAAACTCAATTTTTGTGCCCAGAGACAATCTCCATGGGAGCTTGAACTTGTACTTATTCTCTCTGAGTCTGGTTGAACCGGACAAGGAATAAAGGGTGTCGGTGACCTGGGGTGCGAATGGGTTGGTCCATACAAGTCCCAGATAATTCGTCTCCAGGGCGTCCATGGAATTCTCCCTGATATCATAGGTCGTCCCGGAGCTGAAACCAAGACCTACCGCAAAATTCTTATTGGGCTCATACATCATACCGAAACCAAGGTTAAAGCCACTACCCGAAAGCTCACGCTCAGTCCTTAACGTAGAACCGCTGTACTCTCCTTCCTTCTGATCAATCTGGGTTTCGGAAAAGAGGATCTCCTCCTCATATCTGAGTGTGGATAGACCCAGTTTTATGCCTGCCGAAAATCCGGAGCTGAACGCAGCACCATAACTCAAGTCCCACTGATATTGATTTCCCAGTTGAACAATTTCTCCCTCCTGCATCAGAGCTTGCATGGGAAACACCCTGGTATACTGATCGCAATCATAACTCTGACATTGCGTAGCATCCACATCGAAAAGGAAGTTTTGGAAACCCAGACCCAATAGAGAGTTGCTTCCATCAAGAAAAAGAGAATTGAAGCCGGTGCTCTCTTGTATGAAGTAATCCGACAGACCGTTCAGATCGTTTTCTCCTGAAAAGTTTACGCGGCTGGAAAAATCTCCAACTTTGTTCACGGTAATGGCAAAATTGTGCTTCTCAAAGGAGATGTCAGAATTCTCAGGTACCTGTATATTAAAGACCAGGCCCACATGATTTAGGAAAAAATCTCCCTGAGAATACCTCTCTTCATTGCCCGAAAAATCGGAGCTGACCCTTTCGTTGCCGACACCTATAGTCAGTCCGAGTTCACTTTTTGTGAAAGTCGAAATGACAGCGGGATTCAGGAAACTATAACTCGACTCATTTCTCCCTGCCACACCAGCATTGCCAAAAGAAATCGATCGAGCAGACCCGAATTGACTTTGCATGGAAAAGAGAACTGCATCTCTAAGATATTCCTTGCCAACCTGTGCATGAAGAATATGTGATCCGAGAAAAAACAACAGAAGATATGGGCCGGCTTTGATCATGATGGATTCTCACCACAAATAAAACCAACCCTGAGAACCTATTGCCCCTAAAACAAGACGAACTAACTATTTTTTCTGCGGGCTCCTTTTAGCTGCAGGTGCCTTGCGCTGGCTTTGAGCCGCAGGCTTCTGTCTTTGTGCCGGTGCCTTATTTACCCTGGCAGGTTGTGCAGTTCTCCTTTGCGGCGTGACCTGAACAGGTCTTGAACTCCTGGAATTATTGTAACTCCCGGTACTTCTGTTCTTGTTTTGGTTAGGCTGAGAATAAGAACTTCTGGGTTTTGCAGACGGCGTACTTTGTCTGCGATTCCAATTATTTTGCCTGGGAGGAGTATAGCTCTTTGATCTCGGAGAGGTGGAGACCTTTGGTTTGACCTCTGACTTCATCACTCTACTTCTACCCGTAGATTGCCTACCCTTGTCGCTCTTGTATTGAACCTCCTTGAAAAGGACTTTCCCCCATTTGTTCTCTTTGTTGACCGACTTCTTTTCATGCTGATAATTTCCCGAGAGAACTTTCGCTTCATCGACATAGTTGGCCTTTTTCTTTGTCACCGGATATTGAACAGGAGCCTTATCGATCAAGGGTGCAGGCTTTGAATGGGAGGTTGACACTTGAACCGGATCAGGCTTTCCGCTATAGGGAATATCTTTTCCGGGACCAGCCACCGGTGTATGAACAATCGGGTCCTCGTTAGGCATAATTGTACTTGTCGGGTTGTAAACCGAGAAATACGGTGGTGGAAGTATTATCTGCCGAGGCTGATAGCAGGCAGGAACAGGATTGGCGTAGCTTCCTGGCACATAGGTAAAAGAAGGATTTAAGCTTGCAGTCATCGCCATGCTTCCCACAAGATCCAGAACAAGAACCAACAAGTCTCCTCCCATTCTCAACAAAAACATCTTCCTCCTTTGACTGATCAGGGTTCCCAGATTTCCGGCCTGACCGTTTCCTACGTCCACAAATTCATTTCCAAAGCGAAAAAGGTTCACTCCGAACATGGAGGGTCTAAATCCATAACTATAGCCCTGATACAAAAAAGGACTCGATTCCAATTTGATCAGCACAAATTCCATGGGATGATAAGCATAGCAATGCTGAGAATAATGCATTTCCTGCAAGAGATCTCTTTCGAGATAAAAACTATTCTGCGATGAGGAATTGATTTGGTTAGAAAGGATCAGCGAGCTTGAATTCCATGCAAAAGAGTCCAAATGAAAAAGCGATACGAAACAAAAAGAAAGGACGATTTTGGAGTATGTATTTTTCATGGTGCTTAATTCAATTGTCGCTGAGATTTAATCCTTCATAAAACTATCTTTGCGCACTTATCGCAATGCAAATCCTATACCAAAAGGCAAAAACACGAAATGGCAAAGGGGATCACAAGTAGAGAATCGGATTACCCACAGTGGTATAATGACATCGTTCTAAAGGCAGATCTGGCTGAGAATTCACCGGTCAGGGGATGTATGGTCATCAAGCCATATGGCTTTACCATTTGGGAAAAAATGCAGAGAGATCTGGACGACAGATTTAAAGAAACCGGGCATGTGAACGCCTATTTCCCCCTCTTCATACCGAAATCATATCTAAGCAAAGAGGCTGATCATGTAGAAGGGTTTGCCAAAGAATGCGCCGTTGTGACCCATTACAGGCTGAAGAACTCCGAGGATGGAAAGGGAGTAGTGGTGGATCCCGATGCTGCCCTGGAGGAGGAGTTGGTCGTACGACCAACTTCAGAGACGGTGATCTGGAGTACCTATAAGAACTGGATACAGTCTTACCGCGATCTGCCCCTATTGGTAAACCAATGGGCCAATGTGGTCCGCTGGGAAATGAGAACAAGGCTATTTCTGAGAACTGCAGAATTCCTATGGCAGGAAGGTCATACTGCTCATGCCACCGAGGCCGAAGCACAGGAAGAGACCTTGAACATTCTTGATGTCTACGCTTCCTTCGCTCAGGATGTAATGGCAGTACCTGTGATAAAAGGAAGAAAGTCGGCCAGTGAACGATTCGCTGGCGCGGTTGAAACCTATTGCATAGAAGCCTTGATGCAAGATGGAAAAGCACTTCAGGCGGGCACCACGCATTTTCTCGGACAAAATTTTGCCAAAGCCTTTGACGTCAAATTTGCCAACAAGGATGGTAAAGAGGAATATGTATGGGGAACGAGTTGGGGCGTGAGTACAAGATTGATGGGTGCATTGATCATGGCTCATGCCGATGATCAGGGACTGGTGCTTCCTCCCAAGCTAGCACCGATCCAGGTGGTGATCATACCGATCTACAGGTCCGAAGAGCAATATGATGAGATATGTGCTGTGGGCAAAGAGATAGCTTCAAAGCTTAAATCACGAGGCATTTCTGCTAAACTGGACGACCGGGACACCGAACGTCCCGGATGGAAATTTTCAGAATATGAATTGAAAGGGGTTCCGATTCGTTTAGCAATTGGGCCCAGGGATCTGGAAAACAAAAAGGTGGAGCTGGCCAGGCGCGATACCGGCGTAAAGGAACTCGTGGATTTGGAGGGGATTGACCAAACTGTTGAAGGTTTGTTGGAGGAAATACAAAATAACATTTACCAAAAGGCCCTGGATTTTAGGAAAGGGAATACACATAAGGCGGATACCTATGATGAGTTCAGGGAGATACTGGAATCAAAAGGAGGGTTCATTCTTGCGCATTGGGATGGTAGTGCGGAAACCGAGGAAAAAATAAAGAATGAGACCAAGGCCACCATTCGTTGTATTCCCATGGAGGAGGATATGAAAGAAGGAAAGTGTATGGTCACAGGAAAACCCTCGGCGGGAAGGGTTGTATTTGCCAAAGCCTATTGATTTGGAGTGGTTTATTGTCATAGGGTTCATTGTAATAGGTGTTGCTCTGGCGATTGTGGAGATATTGTTTATACCGGGAACCACCATATTTGGCATCCTCGGAGTAGCGTCCTATATCACAGGGATTGTCCTGTCGTACAGTTATTTTCCTCCGGCTACAGCCCATTTGTTCTTTTTGGGAAGCTTTGTCTTCTCGGTTGGAATGATTGTCTTAAGCTTCAGGGGAAAGTCCTGGGAAAAATTTTCTCTTAAGGATAGCAACACCGGGAAGTTCAATCAGAACAAAACGATCAATCTTAGGGTTGGCGATGAAGGAACCGCAGCTTCGAATTTAAGACCGATCGGCAAAGGGGATTTCGATAACCAGGAATACGAAGTGACCGCCTTTGGAGGATATGTGGATTCCGGGAAAAGAATCCGAATATTGAAGGTCGAAAGCAGAAAAATTATTGTAGAAGAAATATCAACTTAAAATGGCAACAGGACTTTTTTCACTTCTGATCCTCATAGGAGCGATCTTACTTTTTTTTCTTTTTCTCTATTTCGTTCCGGTCAACCTCTGGATCACCGCGATCTTTTCAGGAGTACGGGTTGGTCTGCTAGAGCTTGTTTTCATGCGGATCAGAAAGGTACCACCGAGAATTGTCGTGAATTCCATGATCACGGCTACCAAGGCCGGGTTGAAAGTTTCGACCACGGAATTGGAAACCCACTATTTGGCGGGTGGTAATGTCCCTCATGTGATCAAGGCATTGATCTCTGCGGATAAGGCCAATATCGATCTGTCCTTTAAGCAGGCCACAGCGATCGATCTTGCCGGAAGAGATGTATTTGAGGCCGTCCAAATATCCGTAAATCCCAAAGTTATCACCACTCCGAAAGTCGCCGCTGTTGCTGCAGATGGTATTCAGTTGATCGCAACGGCAAGGGTTACGGTTAGAGCCAACATTCAACAATTAGTGGGAGGTGCCGGCGAGGATACCATTCTCGCGCGGGTAGGTGAAGGGATTGTCACCTCTATAGGTTCTGCTGACACCCATAGCGAAGTTCTCGAAAACCCGGATAAAATTTCCAAACTGGTTCTTGAAAGGGGATTGGACGCAGGCACAGCATTTGAGATCCTTTCCATTGATATTGCGGATGTCGATGTTGGTGAAAACATCGGAGCCAAACTACAGATCGATCAGGCCAATGCCGATCTCAAAGTTGCGGAGGCCAAAGCCGAAGAACGCAGGGCCATGGCAGTTGCCAACGAGCAGGAGATGAAAGCCAAGAGCCAGGAGATGAAAGCCAAGGTGATTGAAGCCGAAGCCCAAATCCCAAAAGCTATTTCAGAGGCCTTTAGTATGGGTAACCTTGGGGTAATGGACTATTACCGACTAAAGAATATTGAAGCCGACACCGACATGAGGGATTCTATTGCCGGATCGGGAAAAACAGGCGGAAAAAAAACCGGAGGTAAATCCGACAAAAGAAGCTGATAATGAGGGGGTTGCATAAAAAGCAACCTCCTTTCTTTGGTTTTTTCAAAAAAAACGCAAATAAACCCTCCTTTGACCCAACCAACCCTTAGCTATTCACGTGCTATTTACGGGGTGATAAAGCCAAAAAAACACTAGGTAAGAAATACCAAAAATTTGCATGTTTTTGTGTGATTTATTCCGATAAGGGTGTATTTTGGCCCCCAAATCAAATTTAGGATTAGTTAATTCTTAAGGAACTTTAAACAAATTATTATCATCATGAACAGAATCTACTATTTGTTAATCTTTTGCTTGGTGGCCTTTGTTGGCATGGGTACGGCAACCGCGTCTTCGCACTCGGAGTCTGACCCCAACCCTTCAAACCACCCTGCGATTGCCGGGTCAAAAGCTGCTCAATTTGACCTCGTAAAAAGCTGGGCCATTGGTGACTCATTAGCTGCCAATCTGGTTCCAGGATCTGCTGTTTCCCTTACCGGTGTTTGCTACATTCATGACAAACTCTGGATTTCAAAATGGAATAGTGATACTCTCTACAAAATGGATTGTGACGGAAGCAACCCGGAAATCGTTCTTATTCCTGGTGTAGCTGCTGTTCGTTCCATTACCACTGATGGAACCAACCTTTTCATGGGTGCTGCTGGTCAGTCCATTTACGAAGTTGATCCAGTGAACAATTCACTTGTTCAAACCATTGCCCTTTCCGGAACCATTGGCGCAAGAATGTGTGCTTATGATCCGAATGCAGATGGCGGATCAGGTGGTTTTTGGTTAGGAAACTTCAGCAACGGACTTCAGCTGGTTGCCAAATCAGGTGGAGCGCCAATTTTCTCCAAAACCGACGCTGAGCTTGGTGTAGCTGGTCTTTATGGAGGAACTGTTGATACAATCTCTCCTGGTGGACCATATGTATGGCTTTACGCTCAGGACGGAGCTACCAACAACACCCTTTTCCAATATGACATCGCCAATGACACTGTCACCACAGTTTCATTTGACGTGAACACTCATATGACCACTCTTGGAAGTGCTGACGGTATTGCCGGTGGTGCGCACGTTTCTTTTGATGCGACAAGAGGTGTTGCTACAGTGTTGACCATGACTCAGGTTACTCCTGGTATCGTTACTGCTTCCGAGCTTGTACCTGGTATTTACGGAGCACCTGGTGATGACCCACACTTCGATTGCTATCTTGATGGCTCTTATGTTGGATTGTCCGACGTGAACTGGGATACCTGGAGTGGAGCTCCTGGTACAGGTGAAGATGCGATGATCTCTACAGATTTTGCGAATAGCGGAGACAACTCTATCCGTTTTGAGGATGCTACTACTGATGCACTTTACCTTATGGGTGATGTGACCAGCGGTGTTTGGGAAGTTGGAATGAGCATCTATGTTGAGTCAGGTCAAAGCGCTTACTTCAACATTCAGGAAACAGAAGTTGCAGGAACCCGTTGGGTCATCGAAACAAACTTCGATGATGGCGGAACTGTTTCTCAATCTATCAATGGCGACACTGCTGCTTATTCCCAGGATGAGTGGGTTGATGTAAGGTTCTATATTGACCTTGACAATGACTCAATCCAGTACTGGGTTGGTGGAGCTCCTGTTGTAGCTTCTTCATACACTCACAACGGTGGAACCAATACCCTTGGTAGCTTTGACTTCTATCCTGACGGTGGTAATGGCCCAGGTATCAGGTACTATGTAGATGATATGGTTTACATGGCCGGAACAATGCCAGTATGGCCAGGTACAGGCCTTCAGGACAGAGCTCAGGTCAAATTTGCAATGTATCCAAACCCTGCTGCTAGCGAGGTTAACATCGAGAATGCTATCAAAGGATATGTAGATGTTAAGGTTATGGATGTTGTAGGTAAGACCTATAAGTCCACCAGTTCTAACGAAAGCACTATCAGATTAGATGTTTCTGATCTTGAGTCAGGTGTTTATTTTGTTGAAATCTCTAACGCTACTCAGAGAGGAATTCAAAAACTGGTTATCAAATAATTCCTTTTTAGGAATATAAATAGAACCCCTTCAGGCTTCTGAAGGGGTTTTTTTATGCTCTTTATTTTTTACTTTTTTCCTGCCAGCTGTCCGCAAGCTGCGTCGATATCCTTGCCCCGGCTACGCCTTAAGCTCGCCGGTATTCTGTTTTTGACAAGGTAATCGCGAAACCTTTCCGCCTTTTCAGGGTCGGTTTGCGCGAATGGCAATCCGGCCACCGGATTATATTCGATGAGGTTAATCTTCGACGGAACCTTTCTTGCAATTTGTACCAATTCTTCCGCATCGGTATCGGAATCGTTGAAATCTTTGAGCATGATATACTCAAAGGTGATCCTGTTCCTGGTCTTTGAATAGAAGTTATTCAATGCTTTGATCAGCCCCTTGAGATCGTTGGTCCTGTTGATCTCCATGACCTTGTTCCTCTTCTCATCATTGGCAGCATGAAGAGACAGTGCCAGATTAAACTTCGGTTGGTCATTGGCCAATTGATCGATCATCTTGGTAATTCCCGCGGTTGACACGGTGATCCTTGTTGGCGACATTCCCATGCCTTCTTTAGAATTGATCATTCTGGAAGATCTCAGTACCTGGCCGTAATTCAACAGAGGTTCACCCATGCCCATATATACAATATTGGAAAGGGGTTTTCCATAAACCTCGCGCGAAAGCCGGTTCAACAAAAAAACCTGATCATAGATCTCAAAGGAAAACAGATTGCGTTTGCGCTTCAAAAGACCGGTAGCACAAAAGGCACAGCTCAATGAGCAACCCACCTGTGAGGAAATACAGGCGGTGATCCTTGAATCGGTCGGAATTAATACACCTTCAATAAATTCTCCGTCCGACAATTCAAAACCACACTTAATTGTTCCATCCGAACTTTTCTGAACATCAACAACTGCAGGTCGGCCGAAAGAAAACATTGATTCAAGGGTTTCGATCAATGACTTCGGAATATTTCTAATCTCAGCGAAAGAGGAAATGTCTTTTCTCCAAACCCAATCCCAGATCTGCTTGGATCGAAATCCCGGTTCTCCCTGCTCTTCCAGCTTTTCTTGAAGTTCGTGGATCTCGAGAGAGCGAATGTCTGCTTTTTCCTTTTCCATTCTATTTCCCTTTTTGTATGATCTGCAATACCTCTTCGGGAATTGAACACACTTTCTTCAACTGATAATCATAGCAAATCATACCTGTTTTGGCTTTAGCCAGGATCACGCCTCCCTCCTTTTCGATCAAATAATAAAGGTCAAAGCCAACCCTCGAATGATCACCAAAACCTACCTTTATTTTCAGCCTTTCTCCAAAAAAACCTTCCGATTTGTATTCGATCATTGAATCCGTCATGATCAAACCCAGGCCTCCCATGTCCATCTCCGACCATCCGAAACTTCCCAAAAATTCCATTCTGGCCTGATGAAGAAGAGAAAGCACAGCATCATTACCAAGGTGGTTTCCATAATTCAGATCTCCTACCCTGACCTTTTCTTCCACTGTATAGGTCAATTCCCCTGGAAATTCGATCCGGACTCTTTTCATTCTGTTCTTTTCATTTTGGGGCCTTAAGATACAATTCAAAAAACTTCAACTAATATTGAAGCCAGTGAGTTCAAACACGACAAGCCCATTTAAAAAGATCGTCAGGTTTGGAGGAGAAATAGCCACCTTCATGAATATCCTATTGCCATTTGTGATTCTGGCAGATGTGTTAATGAGGTATGTATTGAATATCTCGTTTCCCTGGCTCTTTGAGTTGGAATGGCAAATGTTTGGGTTCATTTTCCTGCTGGGTGCAGCTCAGACTTACCTGCTCAACAAGCATGTTCGGGTCGATCTTTTCTACAACAAGTGGGGGTCAGGTAAAAGGCGAACGATAGATATCGTTGGCAACATCATATTTCTGATCCCCTTCTGTCTCGTAGGGGTTTACTACTCTGCCAAGTATGCCATGAACAGTTGGGAGATCATGGAGGGATCACCTGATCCTGGCGGGTTGCCATTCCGCTTCATCATCAAATCCATGATCCCGCTGATGTTCTTGCTCCTGCTAACCCAGGCCCTTTCCAATCTGATCGACCTGATCCGCGCTGATGACTGAGTGGCTGCCCATCCTCATGTTTTCGACTGCCTTTCTGCTGATCCTTCTTGGATATCCTGTGGCATTCACCCTTGGAGGCGTGGCATTGATCTTTGGGGCTTTCACCCTTGGTTTTGACTTTTTTTATGCAATGCCCCTTAGGATCTATGGCATAGTAAACAACTATGTGCTGATCGCCGCCCCGCTGTTCATTTTCATGGGGATCACTTTGGAAAAATCAGGATTAGCAGAGAACCTTCTGAAAAACATGGGAAGGATGCTGGGCAGGGTCAAAGGAGGTTTGGCTTATGCGGTAATCATCGTGGGTGCCATGCTGGCCGCATCCACGGGTATCGTGGGAGCAACAGTGGTGACCATGGGGTTGATCAGTCTTCCAACCATGATCAAGCAAAACTACAGGCCGGAGTTGGCTACAGGAGTAATTTCTTCGTCGGGAACTCTCGGTCAGATCATTCCACCCTCGGTGGTGCTCGTTCTTTTGGGAAGCGTGCTAAATGTTTCTGTCGGGGAATTGTTTTTGGCAGCCGTGGCACCGGGTGTAGGATTGGTAATCCTTTATCTGTTGGTTGTCTTTATCATCACTCTGGTCAAGCCATCATGGGTTCCCGGTCAAATCGATTATTCTGAAGAAGGAAAAATGGATATCGTCAATCTTTTAAAATCCATGATCCTGCCTTTTCTATTGATCCTGGCAGTGCTGGGGTCAATTTTTGCAGGCGTTGCCTCCCCCACTGAAGCGGCTGCGGTTGGTGCCGTAGGGGCCATCCTATTGGCCTGGAGCCAGGGAAAGATGTCTTTGACCATTTTAAGATCCATTGGAAGGGAATCAACTTATCTCGCTTCTATGGTATTTATGATCTTCATCGGAGCCACGGCTTTTTCCCTGGTGTTTAGAGGGCTTGGAGGAGATCATTTGTTAACGGAACTAATCCTTCAAAAAAACATGAGTCCGGGGTCATTTGTGGCACTTGTCATGGTCCTGGTCTTTCTTGCCGGTTTCTTTATTGACTTCATAGAGATTGTCTTCATTATCGTTCCCGTGGTAGCTCCGATCTTCAAAGGACTCGGGATCGATCTCATCTGGATAGGAATACTGCTTGCCGTCAATCTCCAAACCTCTTTTCTTACCCCTCCTTTTGGATTTTCACTGTTCTATCTCAAGGGAGTCGCTCCAAGTTATATCTCTACGGCTCAGCTGTACAGAGGTATAGTTCCTTTCGTGATCGTGCAGATCCTGGTACTCAGTGTTTTGATCGCCTTTCCCGAAACGGTGAGTTGGTTACCGGATCTAATGCGCGGAGACTAATCCTCCAGACTATTGGCAAGAAAGGTGTTTTTGGAGATCAACCAAAGTGTAAAACATAGCAAAGCCCAATAAAGATAGATCTGATAAAAATCCTTGGTATCCTTATACCTGTTTTCCTTGATATCCGCTTTCTCCAATTGATCGATCTCCGAAAAGATCGAAGCAAGGGCTTCATTATTTGAGGCGCGGAAGAACTGTCCCCTACCCAATTCAGCCAATCTCCGCAGGGTGGTTTCATCCAGGGTGCTGGTAACATACTGGGTCGCACCAAAAAAGTTTTTCCCGTATGGCACCTCTCCTTCTTTTCCTACTCCGATGGTGTAGATCTTGATGTGGTAGGCCGAGGCTAATTCCGCCGCGGTGATCGGATCTATATTTCCAGCATTATTATCTCCATCACTCAAGAGTATGATCACCTTTGAGGCAGAATAGGAATCTTTCATCCTGTTTACTCCTACGGCCAATGCACTGCCGATGGCCGTACCCTGTTGAGGAATCATTTGGAGCTCAATGTGGTCAATGCTTTGGTTCAGAAGATCATAATCCGTCGTTAGTGGCACGAGTGAATAAGCATCACCGGAAAAGACAACAAGCCCAACCCTATCCTGGAATCTTCCCTGGATAAAATCCCTTGCCACCCTTTTGGCAGCCTCAAGACGATTGGGTTTAAAATCCTGAAGTTCCATCGACTGAGAAACATCGAGAATCAGAACGATATCTATACCCTCAGACCATTGCTCCACGGTTTCATTGGTCCTCTGGGGCCTCGCCAGAGAAATAAGAATAAATGAAAGAAAAAGAAAAAACAGGATGGTCGGGATTATCCTGAGAAAAGAAGAGATCGATGATCTCAGGTTTTTACGGGGCAATGCCACATCCAGCTTCTGCCTGATCTTGAGGAAGAGTCCCCACCTGGCCAGGAACACAATTGGGATCAGCCAGAAAGCCCAGAGGAACTGAGGATTGACCCATTCAAAACCACGTAGAGTTTCGGGTAGGAACCAATTCAGATCAAACCAATCCCAGGAAGCATTCATGCCTTTCCCCTCTTCAATTGTTCGAGCTTCTGATAAAAGGAATCTTCTGCAAAGTTCTTCATATCGATCACCAGGTCTGTCCAACGATCAAACCCACGATCCCCATAGACGAAATTATCCATGGCTTTAAGCCAATTCACGATCTCTTCGTTATCTCCCAGTTTTGAAATCTCCCTGGTGGTCATGGCGGTGTAGGGCAAGGAGGAAAGGCTTTGCATATAGGCTTTCCATAGCTTTTCAAACCCTTCCACTTCCTTCTTATCTGGAGAGCCATTGATGTTTTGGTACACCAAGACCGAGTCAAGGAACTTTCTATTCTTCCTGCGCAAAATATAGGCCCTCCACATATTGGCAACCCTCTTACCAAAAAACACTACGGTCAGGAGCAAAAGAACCAGGGCGATACCAATGCCCCAGAACAATCTCGGATAATTGAAGTAAAGCTTCATGAGGGCGGGTGCGGTGTTGCTTCTGATACTGAGTGTATCGCTAACCACAGGTATCAGATCCCTAAAAAAAAGACTTTTTGGCTCTGTAGGGATTGACATTGAATCCTTGCCATTGATGATCGTAACCGGAACGCTCAATTCCTGGACCGGATCAATGCTAAAGCTCAAAAAGGTATAAACAGCGCTATCGAAGGAAAAAACCGAATCGCTGCGGGTCTCAAAGTATTGGATATCGATGACCTCAAAAGGTTGATAATCGAAATTGGAATCCGGGAAAATCACCTGCCAATCCAATGGATATTTCATAGACAATGAATACTCAACCGGGGTTCCTATCATCACGGAATCGCTAAGAAATCGGCCCTCTGGCTTATTCTTAGCCCAAAGCAGCTGGCATGCCAAAACCCCGATGATGAAGAATAGAATTCTGTTCACCTTTTGGGATTTCTCTTGCTGAGGTTCCTGATCCTAAAGAGCTGAATCAGCTTGGGGACATAGTCCTCTTCCGTGTCGATATGAATATAATTTGCACCAAGCCTTTTGCTGATAGCGTCTAATTTCTCCGAGTTGCTTCTGAAATAATCTCCTGAAAGATGGGCAAACTCCTTTGAAGAACTGTTGATCCAAATGGTATTCCCCGATTCCTGATCCTTGAGGGGCACGATCCCCATTCTTGGCAATTTCCTCTCCCTTTGATCAGAAATATGGATCACAACCAGATCATGCAGGTTTGAAAGGGCTTTCAGGTTCTTTTCATATTCCTCATCAATGAAATCCGAGATCATAATGATGACGGCCTTTCTCTTAAGCCTGCTGAGGACATAACCCAACATTTTGGAAATATCCGTCTTTCGGGATCTGGTCTTGAGTTTAAAAAGCTCCCTGAATATTCTCATCGCCTGCCCACGCCCTTTAGCGGGTGGTATGAACATTTCTCTTTGATCGGAAAAAGCCAATACTCCTGTTTGGCTTGATTCCTTGATCGCAGAGAAAGCCAGTACAGAACAGATCTCCTTGGATATCTCCACCTTCCTGTTACCGGGGGTTCCCAGATTTTGAGAGGCGCTCACATCGACCAGGAAGAAAACAATCTGTTCCTTTTCTTCCTTGAAGGTCTTTACGAAAGTTCCATGACCCTTGGCGGTTGCTTTCCAGTGGATGGTTCTGACATCATCTCCGTACTCATAAGAGCGAATATCATCAAACTCCAGACCGGAACCTTTGAAAACAGATTCGAAGTTCCCATGCATATGGGAATCTACGGCCTGCCTTATCCGAATCTCATAATTGCGAACCTTCTTTAAGACGTCCTTCATCTCCCACCCTACAGGTTTGGATGACCTATTCTCCTGGAGTCGAGTCGCCTTCGGTCTTTTTTAGAACGTTGCTTTTCAACGTAAGGCGGACCACTGGCTCACTGGCATTTGAATGAATGGTGATCACTTTGTTTTGAATCCCCATTTTACCTGCGCTGTTGAATGTGGCAGCAATTTCTCCTGTTTCACCCGGAGCCACCGGCTGACTTGGCCAGGTTGGAACAGTACAGCCACAGGTGGTTTGAACCCTGGATATAACCAATGGAGCTTCACCGGTATTGGTAAAAACGAAGGTATGAGAAACCTTATCTCCCTGGGTAATATCACCAAAATTGAAGGCCATCTCCTCAAAGCTCAAAACCCCTACTCCCGAAACCGCTTTGGGTTCCTGTTGCAGATTCAGGTCCTGGCTGAAAGCAAATGATGCACTGAATAAAACGATAGCGGTTAAAACAATTCTTTTCATGTTCTTGAAATTAATCTGACCAAATGATCCTCCAAAATTAGGCCACAAATCATTTCTTTCTGTGAAAATCTTCAGGAAAAATCACTGCCATCGAAGAAGAAGCCTTTGCGATCAGCTTATTTCCACTGTCCCGTTCCTCCCAGATCTCGGCCTCGCAGAAGTGAAGCTTCTTTCCTGGCTTCAGGACCCACCCCTTTGCATAAACATTTTCGGATGTAGAAGGAGATAAATATGAAACCCTCAAATCACCAGTCACAACATGATGCTCATGAGGGACGAGGGAAAATGCAGCAAAGCCCATCACCACATCTGCCATAGTGGCAATCACTCCGCCATGAAGAAATCCGTTCTGCTGCTTGTGTTTGTCTTGAACAGACAGTTCGGCACGGGTACGACCTTCTTCGATTTCCACGAGGTCCAGATCAAGAAGTCGCATGAAATGCTGGCCCTTCATCTTTTTTGTCACCAGCTCTCTGAACTTTGGGTTTTGGCTTATTACTTTTGGATATGTCTCAGACGAATTCATCCGACAAAATTCAACATTTGGTCGAAAAGACCTACGGTGCAAGGTACAGATTGAGAGTTTGTGGTCTGCTTGAAGCGGATGGAAAGGTATTGATGGTCAAAAATATGGGAGTGGGTGAAAAAGGATACCTATGGGCCTTACCCGGGGGAGAATTGAACTTTGGTGAAAGCCTGACCTCTAGCCTGGAAAGAGAAGTCTATGAGGAAACCGGGATTCTGGCCAGAACCGGTGAGTTTCTTTTCCTCAGCGAATTCATCAACAAACCATTCCATGCCGTAGAACTCTTTTTTGAAATGGAGGCCAAAACCACTGAGATCAAATTGGGCCATGACCCTGAACTTGGAGCCGCTGTCAAATCCATTGGAGAGGTCAAATGGATGAGTTGGGAAGATGTTTCCAGCTTGTCTGATCGCGAAAAGCACGGAATTTTTGCAAATTCAATTAATCCTCAGGAACTGAGAAAAAAGTCGGGATTTCTAAAGCGCTAAAGGGGTTGAATTGATTTTATATCTTTGGTTTATTGGTTATTATTGCACGCAAATTCAGTATAAATGAACGTCATTAAAGCCGTCTCGGTTGTTTTCTTTCTTATCGCCCTTTCCCTTGCATTTATGCTTTACAAAAGCATCGAAGGGCCTATTCTTGAAAGGAAAAGAGTAAAGGCCGATGAGTTGGCCAAAATTGAAAAGCTTAAGACGCTAAGGGAGGTTCAAAAGGTCTACCTGAGCGTTCACGGAAAGTATGCTGGAAATTGGGAGCAGATCATCAATTTCATACAGTCTGATACGGTTTACAACATTGAAAGGTCCGAGGAGATCATCGTAAGGCAATATGGTGGTGATAGTGTGATCGTTCACATCGATACTGTTGGTGCTGTTGCTGTATGGGACAGATTATTCCCAAAAGATCAATATCCAAGTTTCAGACCCGAGTCCCTCCCCAACATCCCGGGGACTGACAAGCAATTCGTGATTTTTGCTGATAGAATTGAGAAGAACAAGATCATGGTGGATGTCTTTGAGATCAAGGACAGAACACCCATCAGCTATCTAAGCGAACTACGAAGCAAAGGTGAGCCGCTAAGAGTCGGCTCCAGAGAAGAAGTCACAACCACTGGTAACTGGGAATAAACCCTGTGAGTAAAAAGGCGGAAAAAATCACCGAAGAGATCGTTTCAGTCAAGGATGAAAAATTCCTGGTCGATCATCTCGGAAAGTATTTTCTATCCATAACGGTAGGACAAAAGTCCCTGAAATGCTGCGTATTGGACCCCAAGGAGAAAAGGGTTCTTTGGTTTGATCATATTTCATGGAATGGTGAAGTCACGACCGAGGAAGCCCTGGAAGATGTTTACCATCATCATCATTTTCTGGCTGCCGGTTTTTGGAAGAAAATTATTGTCGTCCAGGACAACCCGTATTGCACGCTGGTGCCCACTGGATTCGTGGACGAAAAAAAGAACAAGGATGTTCTTGAATCTACTTTCGGGCCCCTGGAGCTTGACATTGCAGCAAGATCCAAAAAACATCCCGACCTGGGCTTTAGTTCTGTATTCGGGTCAAACCAAAAGCTGAACGAATACTTTTCAAAGAAGTATCCAAAGAAGAGAATCAATTATTCGCATAGTTCGGATGGTATCCTTGAACTTGCCTCCGGCGTTGCGAGTTCTGAGAATGACTCCGAACTATGGCTTGACTGGACCAATAAATACCTGAAAGCCATTTTGATCAGCAAGGGCCTTCCCAGATTTTATAACTCTTACGAATGTCCCTTTGTGGAAGATCTGGTTTACTTTTCAGCTAACCTGGCAGAACATATGGACCAGGATCTCTCGAAGCTTCCTGTGAAGGTCAGCGGTGATTTTGGAGAGGAAGACCCTGTCATCGATCTTCTAGGTGGATTTTTCCAGAACGTATCTGCTGCCGAAAGGCCCAAGCTATTTTATTTCGGGTATCTTTTTGATGATATCCCGGAACACCAGCACCTGGAATCCTTTGCTTCCTTTTTTACCGTCCAGGTATGAACCGAATAGCGGTTTTTCCAGGTTCATTTGATCCGTTCACAAAAGGTCATGAAGATGTGGTCAAAAGAGGCCTGAAGATCTTTGATCAGGTTGTTATTGGAATCGGGATCAACCCCAACAAGACCAGGTATTTTGAACCGGAGCTTATGGAAAAAAAGGTTTCCGAAGCTTTTGGCAACCAAGAGAATGTTCTGGTCAAAACCTATACCGGTCTGACCGCCGAATTTGCCTCCGAAAACGATGCCAGATACATTCTCAGGGGTTTAAGAAATACCACCGATTTCGAATACGAGAATACCATTTCGCAGATCAACCGGGATCTGCTTGATGGTTTGGAAACAGTGTTTTTAATCACCTCTCCGGAGTTTGCTTCGATCAGTTCTTCAGTGATCCGCGAGATCCATAAATTCGGAAGACCGGTTGAGAAATATCTTCCCTACAAGTTGTGATGCTTGTAATGCTCCCAGGTCAGGATCATGTTATCATAACTACCGGTTAGCAGCTTCTCCACTGTTTCTCTGTCAAAAAACCCCACTTCAGTAATACCTTCCTTTTCCTGTGGAGTCAAAGTATGCTCCCCCTCTGCCTCCATTGAAAACCACCTCGTTTCTTTCAGGTTGATGTTGTCCGCCCTCTTATACACATGGTACGTAGTATGAATTTTCCCTGTGATCCACCCATCCACTCCTGTCTCTTCCTCCACTTCCCGAACAGCCGCGTTTTTCCAATCCTCCTTCTTTTCAAGTTTTCCCTTGGGAAACTCCCAAAACCCATTTCTTTTGATCATCAGATATTCATGGCCCTTTTTCAGAACTCCACCGGCGGCTCTTTCATTATTCAATTTATCTTTCAACTCTTCAAATGCCCTGGATGCATTTTCCTGCTCAACGATGATTGACTTGCTCCTATAAGCAAACAGGTTCCAATTCTCCACAAGGTATTCTCCGAAATGATCATCAGAAACGAAAGGAAGTTGCTCTTCATGATGGATGGAAAAATTCCCTATACCCGAAATCTGATCCATTTCCTGCCCTTCAAGAATGATCTTTGAGGATCCTCCGTAAATAATTTTTTTTGTGAACTTTTCCATCCTTAACATTGACAATATTATTCATTAAAGAATGAGTTTTCAAGAATCCGAAACATCCCGGTCAATTGCCAACGCACTTTTGGAAACCGGGGCAGTAATTCTGAAGCCAAAGGATCCTTTTACCTGGACCTCGGGTTGGAAATCACCGATCTACTGCGACAACCGGAAAACCCTATCCTTTCCCGGTCCCCGGGAGATCATCACGAACAGCTTGCTTAAAGCCATAGGGCAGCATTATCCCAATGTGGAAATGATAGCCGGGGTGGCAACAGCAGGAATTCCTCAGGCGGCCATCATCGCTGATCGACTGAAACTTCCCATGATCTATGTTCGCGATAAGGCTAAGGGACATGGCCGTGAGAACAAAATCGAGGGCCATATTCGGGGCGGAGAAAAAGTGGTTCTCATCGAAGATCTGATTTCTACCGGGGGGTCTTCTCTGGCAGCGGCGATATCGTTAAAACAATCGGGAATGGATGTTCAAGGGGTATTATCCACCTTTTCTTATGGCTTCGATGAGGCACAGAGAAAATTCGAAGAGGGCGGGGTTGAATTTATATCCCTTTGCAGATATCAGGATCTATTGCCTATCGCCATGGGAAAAGGCATCATCAAAGAAGATGATCTTTCGATTCTTGACAATTGGAGGAAAGATCCGTCTAACTGGGGGTGAGGATACTGCTACTTTCCGATACGCATGGTTACCTTGATGACCAGATTTTGGGTTTGGTCAAGGAATCCGATGAGGTCTGGCATGCTGGTGATTTCGGGACTATTGAGGTAGCAGATAAGATCGCCGCTCTTAAACCGATCCGGGGAGTTTATGGGAATATTGATGGTAGAGAGATCAGAAGCTCGTTTTCCGAACAACTATTTTTTGAATGCCAAGGGCTAAGAATTGGAATGATCCACATCGGTGGCTATCCATCGAAATATGCAGCAGGTGTTAAGAAGGTATTGAATGATGAAAAACCCGGTCTGTTTATTTCAGGGCATTCACATATTCTGAAAGTAGTGCCGGATAATGAACTGAATCTCTTGCATATGAACCCTGGTGCAGCAGGGAAACAGGGTTTTCACCGCGTGAGGACCATGCTCAGGTTTACAATAAACAATGGAAAGATCGAAGACCTGCAGGCCATCGAATTAGGAAAAAGAACTTAGGCTTCCTTGGACTCTTCTTTGCTCTCTTCAGCAGGTTCTTCCTTCACTTCCGCTTTGGGTTCCGCCTCTTTGGCCTTGGTTGACTCTTTGGCTTTCGCTTCCTTTTTTTCGGTCTTTGCAGCGGTTTCTTCCGCTTTAGGAGCTTCTTTGACTTTTACAGGCTCAGCCTTGGGGGCTTCTTCCGCCACCTTGGTCTCCTTTTTCTTGGAACCTGATTTTTTTGCCCATTCCTCCTTGATACTCTCAACATCGATCCTTTTCGCCACAGGCTTGAAATTCATGCTCTTTTGCTTCGCCTTTTTCGTGATCGAACGTACTTTTAAGTTCTGTCCTTTACGTGTAAGTCCTGCCATTGTAATGCCTTAAAAAATTGAGGCGCAAAGCTACAATTTAATTCTTGAAAATTGTCAGGTTCAAATTCAATTAAAATCCTTTTAGGGAAGTAATTTCGCCTCATAATTTATGAAAGGAGAAAAAGCATTGCCTCCAAAGGGAACCCGGGATTTTGGTCCCGCAGTTATGGCCAAGAGAAATTGGATCATTGATCGAATTAGGGAAGGGTATAGAAAATTCGGTTTTTCCGAGCTTCAGACCCCCGCCATGGAGAACCTGTCTGTTCTATTGGGGAAGTACGGACTTGAAGGCGATAAGCTTATCTATAAGATCCTCAATTCCGGACAATACCTTGGCAAGGACAAAGAAGATGGGGTCAGTTCTTCTGACCTGGAACAAGGCGAATCAGCGGTCACCAAAAAGATCAGTGAAAAGGGGCTTCGGTACGACCTGACAGTTCCCTTTGCCCGATATGTGGCCGCGAATCATAAGGAATTAAGCTTTCCATTTAAGAGACACCAGATACAACCTGTCTGGAGGGCAGACCGGCCGCAAAAGGGCAGATTCCGTGAATTTTGGCAATGTGATGCGGATACAGTGGGATCTTCTTCCCTGTTTTCCGATGCCGAGTTGATCATCATGGCTCATGAAATCCTGTTTTCTCTGGGCATAGACAATTTCAGGTTCCTGATCAACCATCGCAGTATCCTGGAGGGCGTGGCAGAGCTATGCGCTCCGAATCTTGAGCTTAGTCAGTTTACAGGCACACTTGACAAGCTTGATAAAATTGGAAAGGAAAAGGTATTCGAACAACTCCAACAGCAGGGAGTAGAACAGTCGGGCATTGATTCTCTCAATAGATACCTCGATTTCAGCGATATCCGGGAAATAGAGCAAGGCTTTAAAGATGAATCGCCTGAATCCGCACTGGCGGCGGGCATTCAGGATCTGAAAAGGATCATGGGCCTGGTAGAAAAAGGAAGTCAGAATTCCGGGCTTGTTTTTGACCCTTCTCTGGCCAGAGGACTGGATTATTATACGGGCTCAATTTTCGAGATCGTCATACCCGATTCGGGAGTTGGTAGTATTTGCGGAGGCGGAAGGTATGATAACCTGACGGGAATATTCGGAGTCCCGGGAATTCCCGGTGTGGGCTTATCATTTGGGTTGGATAGGCTCTATGAATATTTTGAATCCAAGGGCCTTTTTCCCGAAAACAATTCGGGAAGTCCTGAATTCATCGTTTGCCATGTGGATCGGGAATCTATGGAAGGTGCCTGGACCCTCTGGGCCAAACTTTCACAAAGTGGGATCTCGGGTTTTGTTTACCCTGAGACCGCAAAAATCAAGAAGCAATTTCAGTATGCAGATCGAAACAATATCCAATTCGTGATCGTGGTGGGACCTGATGAGATCCAACAAGAAAGATATTCCCTCAAAGACCTGAGGTCGGGTGAGCAGTTTTCATTTTCCATTGACGAATTGATCGAGAAAATCCATGGCTGAGCATATCTACACGATCGGTATCCAGACCGACCTTTCATTAAGGGATCTGGTGGAAATAGTTGAATCCGGCAAGACGATAAAACTGGGTGAAGAAGCCCTTAAAAAGATCACAAAAGGAAGGGAGTTCCTGGATTCGGAGATCGAAAATCGCCGAGATCCGGTGTATGGAATTAATACGGGGTTCGGGTCCCTTTGCAAAAAAAAGATCCCCGAAAGCCAATTGGCTGAACTACAGGAAAATCTTGTCAGGTCACATGCCTGTGGAATGGGGCCTCATGTTCCCGAAAAGATATCAAAGTGGATCTTATTGCTGAAGATCATTTCGCTCTCCAAGGGATATTCCGGTGTGACCCTGGGTCTGGTCCAAACATTGGTGGATATGTACAATGCCGAGATCTATCCCGTGATCTTCGAAATGGGTTCTCTTGGGGCATCCGGAGATCTGGCTCCACTTGCTCATCTGGCGCTTTCCCTTATGGGAGAGGGTGAATCATGGAAAAAAGGCGAGATCCATTCCACCAAAGAGCTTTTCGAAAAAGAAGGGATCGAATCGCATCGGCTCGTGGAGAAGGAAGGATTGGCGATTTTGAATGGAACTCAATTCATGCAGGCCCTGCTGGGTGAATCCCTTTCAAAAGCATGGAATCTTTTGAATTGGTCCTGTATGATCAGCGGGATTAGCCTGGATGCTTTCCTTGCGAAATACGAACCCTTCCACCCGGCAATTCAAAAAATCCGGAATCAACCAGGACAGAAGGACATCGCCAAAACACTGATGAATATCCTTGAAGGGAGTGAAATTGGACAGCTTGAAAAAACTCAGGTGCAGGATCCATATAGTTTCAGGTGTATTCCCCAGGTATTAGGTGCAAGTCTGGATAGTCTAAGGTACATCCAATCGGTCTTCGAAAGAGAGGTCAATGGGGTAACCGACAATCCCAACATTATTCCGGATGAAGGATTGATCCTGTCCGGAGGTAATTTTCACGGACAGCCTCTGGCCCTGGTTTTGGATTTTCTTGCAATATCCATGGCGGAGATCGGAAACATATCCGAAAGGAGGGTGTTCCAGTTACTTGGCGGCAAAAGAGAGCTCCCGGAATTTTTGACCGGCAACCCGGGGCTAAACTCAGGGTTGATGATCCCACAATATGCCTCGGCCTCATTGGTGAGTTACAACAAGCAATTGTGCACACCTGCATCGGTTGATTCGATCACGTCTTCAAACGGCCAAGAGGATCATGTAAGCATGGGGGCCAATGCCGGATTGAAGGCTTTCAGGGTTTCTCAAAATCTTGAGGAGATCCTTGCGATAGAATTGATGACGGCCGCGCAGGCATTGGAATACAGAGATAGGCCATCATCACCTCCGATAGAAGAACTTATAAAGGAATACCGTAAAATTGTCCCCAGCCTGGAACGCGATAGGTTTTTGCACCAGGATCTGAAAAAAACCGTTCTATTTATTCAGGAAACTAAAAAAGATCTTGGCCTTTAGGATTACATGTTCGTTTAAGCTGTTTCTGCTACTGATATTCTTTTCCCAGATATCTCTGGCACAACTTTGCTTTGACGCCAATATCACCAGGACATGTGCACCGGATACCATCAGCATTATTGAATGTGTAGGATCCAATGTTGACAAAAGCAGTTTAAGGTACAACTATGATTGGCAGACCGGTCAGGGACCGGGCGGAACAACTGACACTTTTCATATCTACACCGATCCCGGTCTTTATAGCATATTACAAACCGGAAATGTTGATGGATCAGGGGATACTCTGCTTCGCTTTGAATATATAGAGATCCTCCCCTCGCCTTTGCCCGAATTTTACACCTATTTATGTGATGATAACGGAATCGTAGTAGAGATCACCGATCTGGTCTATGAAAAGTACATTTTTGACTGGGGCGATGGCTCTCCACTTGAAACCCTTGATGTCTCCATATCTACAAGGATATATCATCAGTACGCGACTCCCGGGCAACAGAACTTCCGCATCATAGGTCGATACGATCCAGGCGGATGCGGACAGGAAACAACCGGGTCCATCACTACGATCAACAGCATTCCGACGCCGTTGATCACCAATTTTAAAACAAACCTATCTCCATATAGTATCGAGTTTAGTTACTCATCGATCGATCGCGTGAGTTATGTGGTCATGCAATCGCAGGATGGAGGACAGACCTTTGTCGATATAGATTCCGGTATCGTGGGAGATGGATTCAACGATTTTGTCAAGACAAACCCCGGGGATACCGTCAGCAATCAGTGTTTCAAGGTAGAAGCAAGGGATGCCTGTGGCAACATCATCAGTTCGGAAACGATCTGCGGAATTGAATTACAAGGGGAAGCACAGAACAATCGAAATGAATTGGTCTGGTCCGCCTATAAAGGGCCAAATCTGGATTCTTTTGAGGTCATAAGAGATGGGGTTCGGATCGCCTACGCAACTGCAAGCTTTCCACCAAGTCCATTTTATGATTCCCTTGTTATCTGCGGAGAAGAATACACCTATGAGATCAGGGCGTTGATCAATTCCGGCGCTTATACCTCGTCTTCCAATTTTCTGGAGATCAAGTCATTCTCTACGGATACTCCTGATGCGGTCACCACGCCATTGGTCACAACCAATTTGGACAACACCGTCATTAGCTGGGATTCCGGTTTCAATGTGGTTGAGTATTCGGTTCTAAGGGAATTAAATGGGCAGATAGGGTTGAACGGAAAGACCACGGAAACAGAATTTCCGACAGATGTGCAGGACAAGATTAATCTAAGGACCTGTTACACCATCCTATACCTGGATTCCTGCGGGAACACTTCGCCCATCACCGTTTTTCAATGTCCCGTGATCCTGGAGGTCAGGCCGGCTCCTAACCTGGGGCATACCCTAAACTGGACCGATTATACGGGTTGGCCGGAAGGCGTTGCCTATTATGAGGTTCAAAAAACCAATCTGGACGGCCAGGTATTTTTTCGGGAGCCTCTGGACTCTTCGACCTTTACCTGGACGGAATCGGGAATTGACACCTCTTTTCAGGATTTTTACTACCGCATTGCGGCCGTGCAGGCATCAGGAGATTCCTTGATCAGCATTTCAAATTGGGAACTGGTGGAACAGGAATTCAGGATCTTCTACCCAACCGCTTTCACCCCGAATGCCGATGGACTCAACGATGTTTTTGTCGGCAAGGGAAGATTCATAAAGGAATACAAGATGGTCGTCATGAATCAATGGGGAGAAGTGATTTTCGAATCAAGGGATATCGACATCGGATGGGATGGAACGTACAAGGGAAATGAATCACCTGTCGGAACATACATATACCAGGTCGAAGCCATTGATGAAAAAGGCCATAATTTTGAAGAAAAAGGAACAATAACTTTATTGCGATGAATCAATTTGACTTCTCCAACCTCTTTGGAAAAGTGAAGGAGATGCAGGAGAACATGAAAGAGGCCCAGGAAAAGATCAAAGGGCTAACCGCTGAGGGCGAAGCAGGAGGAGGTATGGTACGTGCCTCGGTCTCAGGGGAAAGAAAAGTGCTGAAAATAGAGGTTGACAACGCATTGGTGAATAATGAGGACAAAGAACTTATTCAGGATCTTACCGCGGCGGCCGTAAACAATGCATTGGCAAAAATCGACGATCTGATCAAAGAAGAAATGCGCAGGATTACCGGCGGTTTGCCAAATATCCCCGGCTTCCAATTCCCAAATCTCTAAGGCTTGAAAAAGGTTGCTGTTGCCATTCTGAATTGGAATGGAGAAAGGCTTCTTCCAAAATTCCTTCCTTCGGTTCTTTCCAATTCCCCGGAGGGATCGGTTTATGTCATCGATAATGGCTCAAGCGATCGAAGTGTTGAACTCCTTCAACAGAACTTTCCCGACGTACAACTCATCAGTTTTGAAGATAATCACGGGTTTAGCGAGGGCTACAATTTGGGATTGGCGGAGATCGAAGCCGAGATTGTCGTGCTTTTAAACTCAGATGTCGAGGTTACTCCAAATTGGCTGGATCCAATCCTGAAGGAATTTGACAGTAATGAAAATACGTGTGCGGTTCAGCCTAAAATCAGATCCTATCAGGAAAAGGAATTTTTTGAATATGCCGGAGCAGCCGGAGGATATATCGATTGCTATGGCTATCCCTTTTGCCAGGGGCGGGTGCTGAATGAGATCGAAAAAGACCTTGGACAATATGATCAAAGAACCCGGATCTTCTGGGCCTCAGGAGCATGCATGGCTATTCGAAAGAATACCTACTTCAAAGCCGGGGGGTTGGATCCGCATTTTTTTGCTCATATGGAGGAAATCGACCTTTGCTGGCGATTGAACAGAATGGGTAATGAGGTCATTTATTTGCCGGATTCGGTGGTTTATCACCTGGGAGGAGCCTCCCTGCAGGCCGGAGACCCCAGAAAAACGTTCTTGAATTTCAGAAACAATTTACTCCTGTTGGCCAAAAACCTGAATGGCAAAGAGTTTTACAGGATCCTGGTACCAAGGCTCTTTTTGGATGGAGCAGCTGCTATTAAATTCCTGTTATCCGGTAGTCTGCGAGAATTTCTCGCGGTAATCAGAGCTCATTTCGCTTTTTATGGAGATTGGAGAGAGGTCAGGGAAGAAAACCGGGATATCCGAAAACCCGCCTTGAGAAATCTTCCAGGCACTTTCAAGGGCTTATTGCCCTGGCAGTTTTACATCAAAAAAAAGAAAACCTTTAGCGAAATTATGTCTAATAATCCCAAATAGTGGACTGGCTCTTTCTTAAATAGGCCTTAAGATTTTTCAGAAAAGCCAATACGAGGTATAGTATGACCGGCGAGCCAAAGGTCAAAAATGAAGCATAGATGAAGAAGAGTCTGACCGAAGCGGCGGAAAAGCCCAATTTCTCTGCAATGCTTGCGCAAACCCCAAACGCTCCAATCTCACAATATGACAGGATCTTTTTCATAGATTCACAAGAAAAAGTACTAAATCCTTTCTTAAGGCATCAAAATTAATTATTATTCATTGGATTAATTCCCAATAGGGAATAATTTCGCCACAAAATAAAGCAACCATGCACTCAATGAGAACTTCACTTTTTGCACTACTGGCGGGGATAATTTTCGTCCTTTCGGGATGTTCGCTAAGCCAAATGATAAAAAAGGCCAATGAGCAAAACCTCACGGTAACCCCCAACCCCCTTGAAATGCATGCGGATACAGTAGAATTTACGATGTCTGCACTGCTGCCGGTCAATATGCTGAAAAAAGGAAAGGTTTACGCCGTTTCTACAAAGTACAAGTATGCCGATAAGGAAGAAACCTTCGAGGACATCGAATTCAAGTACGAAGATTATCCAAACCAAAAAACTCAGCAACCAAAAGTTTCAAAAACCTTTAGTTTCCCCTACTCTGAGGAGAAAAGAAGGGGCGATTTGGTGATCATGGGTACTGCTTATTCAGCTAATGGCAAGCAAAAATCCACACCGGAGATGCCTGTTGCACTTGGGGTGATCACAACTTCGGAGTTGGTTATGGACATCAACAATGTTTCCTATGCTCCTCATGGATTTTCAAAAGAACCCGATATAGAGAAAAGGAATATCAATTTCTATTTCCTTCAGGGAAGTTCTGTTCTACGCTCTTCTGAAAAGAGAAGCGACCGCGGAAAAGAACTAGATGCCTACATCGCTGAGAAGAACATCACCAAGACCGTGACTATCGTTGGTAATCACTCACCTGAAGGTCTGGAAACCATCAACTCAAAGCTTTCCAAAGACAGGGCTTCGATGGTAGAAAGAGAATACCGCTCCAAAATGAGAAGGTATGATTACAAAGGCATGGCCGACTCCATCAATTTTGTATTGAAGCCGATCATTCAGGACTGGACGATGTTTAAAAAAGCTGTTGCCAAAACCGACATGCTTAACGATGATCAGAAAACCGCGATCAACAAGATCATCAATGCGGATGACGGAATGGATTTCAGGGCAAAGGAAAAAGAGCTTAAAAAGCTTCCTACCTACAAGAAATTCTTTAATGAGATCTATCCGGATCTAAGGGTTGCTCAAACCGAGATCATCACTGAGATCCCAAAGAAAACAGATGCCGAGATCGCAGCTCTTGCCGGTCTGATCAGAGAAGGAAAAGCACCAGCTGATACCCTGAATGAGGAAGAGCTGGAATATGCTGCTACACTGACTTCAGATCTTGACGAGAAAGCCCAACTGTACACGGCTGCTACTAAGCAAAGCGATACATGGCAGTCACATAACAACCTTGGAGCGGTACTTATTGAGAAGGCATTGATGAGCGACGACGGAGATATGTATGAAGATGCCATCAATCATTTCAACATTTCCAATAACAGGAAAGAAAATGCTTATGCTTATGCCAACCTTGGGCTGGCTGAAGCGCTTTCAACCGGAAATGATTACAAGGCTTTAAGCTATTATAAGAAGGCATTGGGCCTCAATCCTTCAGGTGATCTGAGATCAAACATCTTCGCGCTGAAAGGAGTTTCTGAAATCAAAACCGCGAAATACGAAAACGCAGCATCATCTCTGACTGAGGCAAACAAGACTCCGGATGTGATGTACGACCTTGCACTCACCAACCTCTTGAAAAAGGATTTCGGAGTTGCCAAGACCGAGTTCGACAAGGCCAAAGAAGCAGATGATAAAAATGCACTTGCCTTTTACTGTGCTGCCGTTACCGCTGCAAGAATGGGAGACTTGACCGGTATCACCGACAACCTTCCTAAGGCGATCTCAATTGACTCTGATCTTAGAGAAAGGGCGATCAACGACCTGGAATTCGTGAATTATTCAGATTCACCTGAATTCAAGGACGCGATCAAATAATCAATAAGGTATTCAACAGAAGCCCTGAGTTGATGGTTTATCAATTCGGGGCTTTTTCTTTTGAGCACATCTTTCAAAGGAGTCCATTCTTTATTTTAGCGTTCCAATTTTTGAATCATGAGGGAAATCCAATTTAGACAAGCACTGAACGAAGCCATGTCCGAAGAGATGAGAAGGGATAATACCGTTGTCCTGATGGGTGAAGAAGTCGCTGAATACAATGGTGCGTACAAGGTATCGCAGGGAATGCTGGAAGAGTTCGGGGAAGACAGGATCATAGACACCCCCATTTCGGAATTGGGATTCACCGGACTTGGGATCGGGGCGGCCATGAATGGCACAAAGCCAATCGTTGAATTCATGACTTTCAATTTTTCTCTCGTAGCCATTGATCAGATCATCAACAGTGCTGCAAAAATGATGGCGATGTCGGGCGGACAGTACAATGTTCCCATTGTGTTTCGAGGAGCAACGGGAAATGCAGGACAACTTGGAGCTCAACATTCACAAAATTTTGAAAATTGGTTCGCCAATACACCTGGATTAAAGGTCGTGGTTCCAAGCAATCCCTATGACGCAAAAGGCCTGTTAAAAACAGCAATCAGGGATGAAGACCCCGTGATCTTCATGGAGTCTGAGTTGATGTACGGAGACAAAGGCGAGGTACCGGAAGAAGAATACCTGATCCCTATAGGAGAAGCCAGAATACATCGAACGGGTTCAGATGTCACTTTTATCACTTTCGGCAAGATCCTAAAGGTGGCTGATCAGGCAGCTGCCGAACTGGAGAAGGAAGGGATCAGTGTCGATCTGATCGATCTCAGAACGGTCAGGCCGATCGACTATGACACCATCATGGAGTCCATTAAGAAGACCAACAGAGCGGTGATCATTGAGGAAGCATGGCCGTTATCTTCGATCTCTGCCGAGCTTAGTTACTATCTACAGCGTTATGCCTTTGATTATTTGGATGCACCGATCGAAAGGGTTACCAATCGGGATATCCCCTTGCATTATGCACCTACCCTGATCCAGGAAACTTTGCCAAATGCAGAGAGAGTGATCAAAGCAGCGAAAAGGACTCTTTACAGGGATTAATTCATTGAAAAAGGGTTCATCCCTCCCCTTCCCAATTTTCCTGTCCCCTGTTTGTTGATCTTCTTCATCATACTCCGCATTTGGGAAAATTGCTTGATGAGCTTGTTAACCTCCTGAATGGAATTACCGGAACCGGCAGCAATTCTTTTTCTCCTTGAACCATCGATCATATCCGGCTTTTCCCTTTCATAAGGAGTCATGGAATCGATCATGGCAATGATCGGAACAAATGATTCGTTATCCAGATCCACATCCTTGACCATTTTCCCCATTCCGGGGATCATGCCCATAAGGTCCTTGATGTTCCCCATTTTCTTCACCTGGTTTATCTGAGATCTGAAATCATTGAAATCAAATGTATTTTGCCTGAACTTCTTATTGAGCTTTTTGGCCTGATCTTCATCAAAAGCCTGTTGGGCTTTTTCAACAAGCGAGATCACATCACCCATACCCAGGATCCTTTGGGCCATACGGTCGGGGTGGAAAACATCGATACCGTCAAGTTTTTCCCCGGTACCGATAAACTTGATCGGCTTATTGACAACAGAGCGAATCGAAATTGCAGCTCCTCCCCTGGTATCTCCATCCAGTTTGGTAAGTACCACACCGTCAAAATCAATCCTGTCATTAAATGATTTAGCCGTATTGACAGCATCCTGGCCGGTCATAGAATCCACTACAAACAAGGTTTCCTGTGGTTTGATCGAAGACTTCACCGCTTCAATCTCCTTCATCATCTCCTCGTCAACGGCAAGTCGACCCGCCGTATCAACAATGACAACCTTCTTTTTATCTCTCTTTGCCTGGGCAATCCCTTCATTGGCAATCGAAACCGGATCCTTTGAGCCTTCTATGGAAAAGACCTCTACATCTATGGATTCTCCGACAACCTTCAGCTGGTCGATCGCCGCCGGACGATAGACATCCCCTGCCACGAGTAACACGGATTTCCCCTTGCTTTTGAGGTATTTAGCAAGTTTTCCGGCAAAGGTGGTCTTTCCAGAACCTTGAAGACCGGAAAGGAGAATTACGGTCGGATCTCCTGTTAAATTCAGGGCGGCTTCGGAGCCTCCCATAAGACTGGTCAACTCATCGCTTGTGATCTTCACAAGCAATTGACCCGGGGAAACCGCATTGATCACCTTTTGGCCAATGGCCTCGTTCTTGATCTTATCGGTAACCTCCTTCGCTATGTTATAGTGGACATCAGCATCTACCAGTGCCCTTCGGACCTCCTTAAGGGTTTGCGCGACATTGATATCCGAAATTCTTCCCTGGCCCTTTAGATTTTTGAAGGCTCCTTCCAGTCTTTCACTTAGGTTGTCAAACATTGATTTTTGAAAATTTTGGCAAAGTTAAACATTAGAAAAAACCGGATATCATGAAGTTTTGAAAGCAAAATTCACGTCGATTGTACTTTTTGGAGAATTTATGGACATAAAAGAAATTTTTAGTGTTTTTTTTGTCCGGGTTGGTTTTCGTGTCTGATTTTTTCTCATCTTTGAATTGATCATGTCATGTTTAAGGTTAATACATTTTAAAAGGACAAAAAATGGGAGGTGATTTTCACCTCCTTTTTTTTTGCTCAAACCTCTAAACATCCCCTCCACTTTTATCAATTGATATCCGGTATTCATAAACTCAGAACAGGGATTCATTCGCTTTTCTTGGAATAAAACGAAAAAGCCCCGATTCCGATTTTCCACGGACCCGAGGCTTGTTGACCGACCAGGGCTCGAACCTGGACTCTTCTGAACCAAAATCAGACGTGTTGCCAGTTACACCATCGGTCAAAATGAGGGCGCAAAGTTATATAGGCTTTTTTGAATTACAAAGATCAGTTCATGATTGAACCCAGACTATTGAGGTAGGCATTTTTCATCTCGGCTATTGTTCCCCAAGTTGACTCATCAATGATGCAATCCTTTCCCTTCACGGATCCAAGTTGAGCAACACTTATCCCTCCTTTATCAGCCAGGTCAAGGAATTCGTCCGCCCTTTCAGGAGAGACTGAGAACAAAATTCGTCCGCTTCCTTCGCCAAACAAAAAGGCATCCTTCCTAATATCGGCGGTGCTGGAAACCTCAAACCCCTTATCTCCTTCAAATGCGGATTCCATCAGGGCAATGAACAAACCACCATCGGCGAGATCATGAGTAGAATTCACCAGACCACCCCTGATCACCGCTTTTGCAAAACCCTGAACGGCCAATTCCTCTTCAATATTGAAATAAGGAGCTGGGGACTCCTTAACCCCATGATAGGAATACAGGTATTCCGAAGCAGCGATATCCTCTTTGACTTCACCGGCCAAGAAAATCAGATCGCCTTCATCTTTGAACCCAATGGTCTGCAGGCGATCCTTATTCTCGATCAATCCTACCATGCCTATGGTAGGTGTCGGAAACACAGGGCCCTCATCTGATGATTGATTATAGAAACTGACATTACCACCGGTAACAGGGGTATCAAAAGCCTCACAGGCGAGTTTCATACCTTCGATGGATTTCACAAACTGCCAGTACACCTCGGGGTTATATGGGTTCCCAAAATTGAGGCAATTGGTTACTCCAAGTGGTTCCCCACCCGAGCATACAATATTTCTGGCCGCCTCTGCCACGGCCATGGCACAGCCCGTTTCAGGATCATTATTGACATACCTTGAATTGCAATCCACCGATACCGCCAAAGCCTTGTCGGTCCCCTTAATCCGGACCACCCCGGCATCCGATCTTTGAACGGTACCCATATAGTTGGTTCCAACCATGGAATCATATTGTTCATAAACCCATTTCTTGGAAGCGATATTTGGATGCCTAAGAAGAAAATCTCCAACTTCTTTCAAATCAGTTGGTTCCTGAATATCACTGATCTGAAATTTTTGGTATTCCTTGAAGTAAGCTGGCTCGCTATATTCTCTTTCATATACAGGACATCCGCCTCCCAAGACAAGATCCCAAACCGGTACATGAGCGACAAGCTCTCCATCCTGGAAAAATTTCAGCTCCGAACCTTCGGTGACAACACCGATCTGTTCACAGCTCAGATCCCATTTAGAGAATACCTCCCTGATCTCCGATTCCTTTCCCTTTTGTCCGACGACCAACATCCTTTCCTGAGATTCCGACAGGAGGATCTCGTAAGGTTTCATATTCTTTTGCCTGGTCGGCACCTTATCCAGCCAAACCTCCATGCCATGCCCGCCCTTTTCACTCATTTCAGATGTTGAACAAATGATTCCCGCAGCACCCATATCCTGCATCCCAACTACATGGCCCGTTTCGATCAATTCAAGGGTAGCTTCGAGCAGCAATTTTTCCTGAAAGGGATCGCCTACCTGAACTGCCGGAAGATCGTTGACAGAATCCTCGGTGATATCCTTTGATGCAAATGAAGCTCCGTGAATTCCATCTTTTCCGGTTCTGGAACCCACGATGAATACTGGGTTTCCAACTCCCTCGGAAATAGCCGAAACCGTTTTCCCGTGCTCAACGATTCCCGCGGAAAAGGCGTTTACCAGTGGATTGATATTATAGCTCTCATCAAAAAAAACCTCGCCACCAACGGTTGGGATTCCAAACGCATTTCCATAATCGCCTATTCCCTTCACTACGCCCTCCAGCAACCATCTTGTCTTTTTCAAATTGGGATCACCAAACCTTAGAGAGTTGAGCTGGCATATGGGCCTGGCCCCCATGGTAAAAATATCCCTGTTGATCCCCCCGACTCCCGTGGCTGCGCCCTGATAAGGTTCCAAAGCCGAGGGATGGTTATGGGATTCGATCTTGAAGCTACATGCCAGTCCGTCACCTATATCGATCAGGCCGGCATTTTCCTCTCCGGCAGCAGCCATCATTTTGCTTGATTCCCTTGGCAACTTCTTTAACCAGATGATTGAATTCTTATAGCAGCAGTGTTCTGACCACATTGCTGAGAAAATGGCGAGTTCGGTGAAATTGGGTGTTCTACCCATGATTTCAAGGATCCGATCGTATTCTTCGGAGAGAAGTCCGAGATCCTTTGCGACACCAACATTGATTTCTAATTCCTGGGAATTCACGGCCTTTTGTTTTGCCGCAAAAATAGAGTTTAAGCAGCAAACTTCAGGGAAAACCAAAACCGTTTATCAAGGTTAATACCCTGAGACAGATTCGTAACCCCGCGCACAAAAGATTAATAAAAAAAACTAAGGAAACTGCAATCATGAAAATAGTTTCCATAGTTTTGTCGCGATTTTATGGAGATACAAAATAGGATAACAGAGGTTTCTAAAGGGCTATTTTACCGATACGGTATAAAAAGCGTGACGATGGATGATATCGCCAGAGAGCTCGGCATTTCAAAAAAAACCATCTATCAGTACTATAAGGATAAGGATGAGATCGTCTGTATCATCGCTCGCGAGCATATGGATAAGGAACAGGAGATCCTGGACAATATCCAGTCCGGAGCCAAGGATCCAATTGACGAATTGGTTCAGATCTCTATCCTGATCCGGAAGACCTTTCATACCATGAATCCTTCTCTCCTCTTTGAGTTGAAAAGATATCACCCCAATGCGATGAAGATCTTCTCCGATTATATGGACAAATGCGTCCTTTCATCGGTAAAGGAAAATATTGAAAAGGGAAAAAAATTGGGGCTCTATAGACCGGAGGTCGATACGGAAATTATCTCAAAACTCAGAGTACAGGAAGCCGAATTAGCATTCAACATCGATGTATTTCCAACCAACCAATTCAATTTATGGGATATCCAGGTCCAGTTCTTTGACCACTATTTATATGGTATCGTATCGGAAAGCGGATATAAACTCGTTAAAAAATATTTTGAAAAACTAAACAATGGAACCAATGAAAAAGCTGCCTAGCATTCCATTAATCATCACTCTTCTTTTTATATGGGCGAACCTGAAGGCTCAGGATCTCTCCTTAACCAATTACGGAATCGAAGAATGTCTGCAATATGCGGTTGAGCATAATCAGAACCTTCTGAACTCCAATTTGGATATCCAGAAGGCCGGAGCCCAGATCGGCGAGATCCGTGCAAGCGGATTACCCCAGATCGACGGTAAGTTCTTCCTCAATTACAATTTTGAACTGAGGAAATCGCTTTTGCCGGCTTCGACCTTTGCTGCTCCCGGAGACACAACCATCCCCTCCGACGCGGAAGTTCAATTGGCATTCGGAACCAAGTACGACGGCGATGCCTTCTTTCAGGCCAGCCAGCTTCTTTTTGATGGTTCGTACTTCGTGGCCCTCCAGGCTTCAAGGACCTATAGAGACCTATCAACCAAAGAATACATCAAGACAAGAATAGACGTGGTGGATGCGATCTACAAGGCTTACTATCTGGTGTTGATCAACCGGGAGAAATTAAAAGCGCTTGACAGCAATATTGAGCGGTTGGAGAACCTTCTCAAAGAAACAGAGGCCATGCAAGAGGCAGGTTTCGCCGAAAAAATCGATGTCTCCAGGATAAAGGTGAACTACAACAACCTGGTGGCGAGCAAAATGGTAAACCAAAGGGCGTTGGCCATCAGTGAGCAACTCCTAAAATTCCAAATGGGAATGCCGGTAAGCAACGAGATTAATATAACAGGGCAACTCGACGGAGTTGAGGAGATTCTCAAGGAGTCTCCCCAGACTTCCGGTTTCTCTCCGGAACAAAGGATCGAGTATTCTATACTTCAGACGGGAGAAGGTCTACAGGAATTGGATATCAAGAATGTGAAAATGCAATACTATCCGAATCTCTATGCCATTGGCCGGTACGGATGGAATACCATGACAAATTCGGCTGACGAGATATTCGACTTTGATGATCGCTGGCTGAATTATGGTTTCGTCGGATTGCAGTTGTCCATTCCGATTTTCGATGGGATGAGAAAACATTACAAGATCCAACAATCCAAAATTGAATTGAGCAAAATCAAGAATCGGTTCGACATGTTGGAAAACAGCATCAATACAGAGATCCAAAGCAGCAATGATGCATTGTTGGCCAGTCTGGATCAATTGGATGTTCAAAAACAAAATATGGAATTGGCCAAGGAGGTATTTGATATCACCAGAACCAAGTTTCAGGAAGGCGTCGGTTCTAACATCGACCTGATCAATGCAGACGACTCTTATGTCTCTGCTCAGGCGACTTATTACGACGCCCTTTACAATGCCATAGTGGCGAAAATAACATTAGAAAAATCCTTAGGACACCTAGATTATAATAATTGAACAAAGAGATGAACGTGAAAAATCAAATCCTAGTAGTACTGTTCCTCCCTTTCGCATTGGGAATTGTATCCTGCGAAAAGCCGGACGAACTGGAAGCAAAAAAACAAGAACTGGCTTCCTTGAGAGAGGAGGCGGTCAAGATCCAGGGCCATATTGCTGAGCTGGAAAAGGAAATTCTTGAACAGGACTCTATGTACTTCCTGAATCAAAGGAATTCCACCTTGGTCACCGTCGGAAAACCGAGCAACGGCACCTTTGTTCATAAGATCGATGTCAGGGGCTCCGTGGCATCCAAGAATAATGTACTTGTGAGCAGCAAGGTCATGGGATCTATCAATTCCATCAAGTCAGACAATGGCCGGAATGTGAAAAAGGGCGATATCATCATGACAATTGATGCCTCCATACTCAGAAACTCCATCGAGGAACTGGAAGCACAATTAGAGTTGGCCACCACCTTGTACGAAAAGCAGAAAAAGCTTTGGGACCAGAATATCGGAACAGAAGTCCAGTATCTGCAATCAAAGAACAACAAGGAAACTCTCGAAAAGAGACTAAAGGTCATGCAGGCTCAATTGGCCGACTACATTGTCAGGGCTCCGGGTGACGGTCAGATCAATGACCTGAATCTCAAATTGGGAGAGTCTGTCTCAATGGGAATGCCCCTGTTCAGGGTAGTTGGGACCAGTGCCATGTACATCAAAGCCAATGTTTCGGAATCCTACGTTGGCAAGTTCCAAATTGGAGATTCGGCCAGTATTTATGTGCCTTCTGTTGAGGTAAAGACAAATTCCAATATCAGTTCAATCGGCAGAGTGATCAACGAAGAAAACAGAACCTTCACCATCGAGGTTGATATACCAGACAATGTTAGTCTGGCAAGAGCAAACCAGGTTTCAATCGTCACACTGACCGATTACAAAAACGATAAGGCCATGACCGTACCAACCAAGATCATCCAATTCGATAATCTCGGCAATTTCATTTATGTGGCTCAAATGGAAAGTAATTCCATGGTCGCCGAAAAGAAATACGTAGCCACGGGAAAGTCTTATAGAGGAAAGACCGAGATCTCGTCAGGCCTGACCGGGGATGAAAATATCATACTTGAAGGTTACAGGGATGTGAGCAAGGGATCGTATTTAAAAACAGCTGACCTAGCAAAATCATAAAATCATGGAGAAGCAAAAGGTTGAAAAAGAGTTTTGGTTAAGTTCTTTTTCGTTAGACAATAAAACCTCCGTATTTGTCCTGACCTTCATTTTGGTCATGATGGGAGTGTTCTCCTATGTCACGCTTCCGAAAGAGAACTTCCCGGAAGTCGAAGAGCCAAAGATCTATATAGGAGTTGCATATCCCGGAAACTCACCGGAAGATATGGAAAGTCTCATTTCGAGACCCATCGAAAAAGAACTGAATACGATCTCCGATGTGGAAGAGATCACATCGAACTCTGTTCAGGACTATAGCACCATCATCGCCACATTCAGGGCTGATATGGAATCCGAAGATGCTCTTCAGAAGGCCAAGGACGCCGTAGACAAAGCAAAAAACGAGCTTCCAACAGATCTGGAAAACGAACCCAATGTTTTCGAGATGGACTTCTCCGAGTTTCCCATCCTCAATATCAACCTTGCCGGTAATTACAGCGTGGATGAATTGAAGGAGTATGCGGAATACCTGGAAGATGAGATTGAAAAAATATCTGAAGTCTCAAAAGTGGAGATCAGAGGTGTTGATGACAAGGAAGTGAAAATCAAGGTCAACCCCTATGAGATGGAAGCCAGGAAAATAAGCTTCTCCGACATTGAAAACGCGGTAAGAGCTGAAAACCTGACCATGTCGGGCGGCAATATACTGACAGATGGAGTTCGAAGGACGATCAGGGTCGTGGGCGAGTACAAAGATCCATACCAACTGATGAATGTGGTGGTGAAGCACGAAAAGGGAAACATCGTTTACCTCAGGGATATCGCCCGAGTGGAGTTTGACTATGTAGAAAAGGCCAATTATGCCAGGCTTGGTTCAGAACCCGTTGTGATGATCGATGTGGTAAAAAGAAGTGGAAAAAACCTTCTTCTCGCCACCGACAAGATATTTGCAGTTCTGGAAAAGGCAGAAAACGAACTTCTTCCGGATGATCTGGTGGTCACCGTAACCAATGACCAAAGTCTTCAAACCCGAAATCAGGTAAGCGAACTTGAAAACTCGATCATTTCAGGTGTGATCCTGGTTGTGGCAGTGCTGCTATTCTTCCTGGGCACCAGGAACTCGCTATTCGTGGGATTGGCAATTCCGCTGTCCATGTTTACCGCCTTCCTGATCCTTGGTGCTGTCGGCATCAATATCAATATGATCGTGCTTTTCTCTTTGATCATGGCACTTGGTATGCTTGTGGATAACGGAATCGTGGTCGTGGAAAATGTATATCGATTAATGGAGGAAGGATATCCTGCCATGGAGGCTGCCAAGAAAGGAGTTGGAGAGGTTGCCATGCCGATTATTTCTTCCACAGCCACAACGCTCGCAGCCTTCTTTCCACTGGCGTTTTGGCCCGGTATCATGGGCGAATTCATGATGTACCTGCCTTTAACATTGATCATCACCCTGGGCTCATCACTGTTCGTCGCCCTGGTGATCAACCCTGTTTTCATCGCCCAGTTCATGAGGATCAAGGGACATAAAGGAGTTAACCGAAAAAAATCGAGAAGGAATTCCATAGTGCTATTTACCCTGGGGGTACTTCTTGCAGCTGGAAGCTATTTTGGTGGTGCCGGGGGACTTTGGATAGGAAACCTGCTTATACTCTTTGGTGTCCTGTTGCCCCTGAATGTATTCGTTCTCACACCTGCTGCAGAGAAATTTCAGTCGGTCTTTTTACCTTGGCTTGAGAGGATCTATGTGCGCACACTGAGGTTTGCTGTCACCAAAAACAGACCCTACTGGTTCTTCGGGGGTACTGTCATGGCATTGTTCTTCTCATTTGCCTTGTTGGTGATTTTTGCCCCCAATGTCATTTTCTTTCCGATCAACCAGCCCAAGTATTTGAACATCTTCATCGAATACCCGGTTGGAACCGATATCGAAGTCACCAATGACTTTTCGAAAAAAATGGAAGAGAAGGTCATCGCGTTCCTGGAGCCTTATGAAAACATAGTGGAATCCGTTATCTCAAATGTTGGACAGGGTACAGCTGACCCCAATGATCCGAGCTCGATGGGCTCGACCGATACCCCCAACAAAGCCAGGATCACCATCAACTTTGTGGAATTTAAATACCGCGGTGGCATGAATACGACCACCATCATGAATGAACTCCGGGAAGAATTGGGTGAATATCCGGGGGTAATTGTGACGGTGGACAAGGATCCTGCCGGTCCCCCGGCGGGAAAACCTGTAAATGTTGAGATCATCGGAGAGGACTTCCTGGTGCTCAACGAAATTGCCACCGATCTCAAAAACAGAATTTCTGAAGCCGGGATCCAGGGAATAGAAAGGTTGAGAAGTGACCTGGAAGCCGGTAAGCCGGAACTCCTTGTAGATATTGATCGGGAAAAAGCCAGAAGGTTTGGCCTCTCGACCTCTTCCATCGCCGGAGAGTTGAGAACAGCATTGTTTGGAAAGGAAATATCCAAATACAAGCTCGGGGAAGATGATTACAAAATTCAGCTAAGGCTGGATGATAAATATCGCTATGATCTTCAGGCTTTGATGAACAAGGAAATCACATACAGGAACCAGGTAAACGGGCGAATCGTACAGATCCCGATCGCTTCGGTAGCAGATGTCCGCTACAGTTCTACATATGGGTCAATACATAGAAAAGACCTCAACAGGGTATTGACCCTAAGTTCGAACGTACTGGATGGATACAATGCCAATTTGATCAATGATCAGATCAAGGAGTTGGTGAAAAACATGTCCTTACCCTATGGTTATGAGATCAAGTTTACAGGGGAACAGGAACAACAGGCCGAGAACATGGCCTTCCTGACCAAGGCCCTGATGATCGCCGTTTTTACCATTTTCCTGATCATTGTTTCACAATTCAATAAGGTCAGCGCACCTTTTGTGATCATGTCTTCCGTGGTATTCAGCACCATCGGTGTATTCCTTGGCCTGGTGTTCTTTAGGATGGACTTCGTGATCATGATGACCATGATCGGTATTATTTCACTCGCCGGTATTGTGGTGAACAATGCCATTGTACTGATCGATTTTATAGAGCTGATCAAGAAAAGGAAAGCGATAAACCTTCCTGAAGGAGAAAGGCCAACGAAAAGATTGGTCCAGTCGGCAATCATCGAAGCAGGAAAGACCAGGCTAAGACCCGTATTGCTCACAGCAATCACTACGGTTCTGGGACTTCTTCCTCTTGCCGTTGGATTGAATATCGACTTCCTGGGATTCTTTGCCAGGTATCAGGGTGATTTCTTCCTTGGGGGAGACAACGTGATCTTCTGGGGACCAATGTCTTGGACCATTATTTTCGGTCTGACATTTGCCACCTTCCTTACCTTGGTGATCGTACCTGTAATGTACCTGATCGCCAATAACATCAAATGGGCAATTACAGGGAAACCATCTATTTAGTAAGGTTCGATATTGATTAAGTTCTCCACGGTTCTTCTTCTTTTTGTACTCCTGGCAGGAGTACATCTCTACCTGTATCAGGGATTGAGACAGGTGGGAAGAAAGGCGCCGCGGAGAACCAAAATATTCCTCGCAACAGCCTGGTGGGCATGGGGCATTTTTCTGATGATCGCTGTATGGACACTTCCCTATTTGCCCACAGCCATGTATCGCGGTCCTGCAAGAAGCATAATGATGACTTTCTTTTTTCTGGATCTGGCCGGAAAGATCCCTATGCTTCTCTTTTTCCTGATGGACGATCTTGGAAGGGCAATTCGCTGGATCATTTCCAAAGTGACACCCCAGCACTCCCCTTCCTCTGACGGAGATCCCATCACCCGAAAAGCCTTTCTCAAAAAAGCCGGAGTTCTGGCGGGAGGTCTGCCCTTTGCAGGGTTCTCATTCGGAATCATTCATGGAGCCTATGATTACCGATGGAGAAGGGAAACAGTTTTAATCCCCGGCTTGCCTTCCCAACTGGACGGCCTGACCATTGGCCAACTAAGCGATATCCATACGGGCAGTTTCATGAACAAAAAGGCCGTGGAAGCCGGTATAGAAAAATTCAATCAAGGAAAGCCTGATATCGTTTTCTTCACAGGAGACCTGGTCAATAATCTCGCGTCAGAAATGAAGGGTTGGGTGCCGGTTTTTGCGAAGATCAAATCCGATCTAGGCGTCTATTCCGTACTGGGAAACCATGACTATGGTGATTATTCGGATTGGGATACTCCAGAAGCCAAAGCAAGAAATTTCGAAGGGGTCCTGCAGGCACATAAGGATATGAACTGGGAGCTTTTGAGAAATGAAAACCGGGAAATAAAGATCGGTGATTCAAAAATCTCACTGATCGGTGTCGAAAACTGGGGTGCCCGACATCGGTTCAAAAAATATGGTAACCTTGAAGAGGCCTACGGTAACTCATCAGAAGCCGATGTCCGGGTTTTGCTTTCTCATGATCCCAGCCATTGGGATGCACAGATCCGCCCCGAGTTCAGCGACATTGAGCTGACACTTTCCGGACATACCCATGGTTTTCAAATGGGAATCGAAAATGATCTGTTCAGATGGAGCCCGGCACAATATGTTTACGATCAATGGGCAGGCTTATACAAAAAAGGGAATCAGCAGCTTTATGTTAATCGGGGCTTTGGTTTTATCGGATATCCTGGAAGATTAGGGATCCTGCCGGAACTGGCCTTGCTTACTCTAAAAAAAGCCTGAGAAGATCGGGCCACACCCGCCCCATGAGAATGCGACTTTTCCTAGTCGGGAAACTATTTTCGAAGGTATAGGAGAATCAACAGGCCTACAGTCACCATGCCTGCACCCATGAGAAAGATGGGCTGAAACATTTCGGGATCATTCCGAAAAATCGTACCCGAAGAAAAGGCACCAAGACCAATTCCAAACTCCAGAAAGAGGAAAAATGTAGACATCGCCCTTCCCCGATGTTCATCATCGGCCAAGTCTATGGCCCAGGCCATGATCGTGGGAGAATTGAATCCATTGGCCAATCCAAAGAAAAAAGCCCCGAGTATCAGGAACTCTACCGAGTTCGCAAAGCTGATCAGTATCAAGGCGAAAATCATGGTTGCCAACCCCCCGGCCAGAACGACCCTCCTCCCAAGTCGGTCCGATAATCTCCCCGCAAACACCCTGACCATGATCGAAGAGATCATAAACACGGAGAAAATGGCCCCCTTATTGGCAAAACCAACATGCTCACTGAAGTCCGGCATGATTGTGAGTATGATCCCAAAAGGCATAGCGGCAAAAAGCAAAACCAAGGACGGTGTCATGACACGGGGTTCGATCACGTCTCTCCAGCTTACCTTAAATAGCTTTAAACTGAAGGGTTCAGGATTCTCAAGGGTTTCTCTCATTCCGGCCAAAACCAAAATGGAAAGCAGTGCTAGAAAAGAAGAGGTATAAAACATCATATCCCAGCCCAAAACAGGAGCCATCAATCCACCCAGGGCCGGAAATGTCGCCATTCCCAAGGAAGCGGAAACCCCCAAAACCCCCATTGCCTCCCCTCTCCGGTTTGCAGGAACTACATCGGCAGTATAGGCGGCTGTGCCAGGTGGTTTGAATCCGGTAGAGAACCCATGCAAAAATCTTAGCATGAAAAACCCCCAGACCGTTAAGACCCATGGATACATCAGTCCCACAACAAAGCTCACAGATACCCCGATGATCATCACCTTGATCCTTCCGATCTTATCTGTCCATTTTCCGCTGAAGGGTCTGGAAATAGCGGCAGCCACGGTGAATAAGCTGATGATCAAGCCCTTATGTTCTCCACCTCCAAGATGATCAAGAAAAGAGGGGAGCTCGGGAATGATCAGGTTAAAAGATCCAAAGAAGAGAAAACTGCTCGAGCAAAGAAGAACGAATTGCTTGCTGTAAAGGCCTGAATTAAGTTTCAATGATCTCCTCTCGGTTTAATGTTGATGAACCTCTTTGGCTTTCTTCAGTTTTTCTCCGATGCTGCCATTGAGAATATCCCAAAACATAATGAAATCCGAAGCAAGACTATAAAATGGATAGATGAATGTAGCAGGCTTATTCTTCTCGAAAAAGGCATGCCCAAACCAGGCAAATCCGTAGCCTATAACGGGAATCAGAACAAGCGTCCACCATGTCTGTGTGATCAGTGAATAGAAAAGACAAATGATCAGCAGCAATGTTCCAGTAAAATGAAGGTTTCTGGAAGTCCTGTTCTGATGCTCTGACAGATAAAAGGGGTAGAATTCCTGTAAGGACTGAAACTTTTTCGGCATCGAGCCAAATTATCTAAAAAGCCTTGAAGCTAAGGGGTTTCGCTCCGATTTATTTCGGGTGAGCTACCTTTTAATTTCAATTTTTTTTAGCTTTGCATCCCTTTTTTGGTCGGTCCTCATGTCGTTAGTAAAAATATTCAGTGGAAGTGGTTCGGAATACCTTGCCGAGAAGATCTGCCGCGCCTATGGCAAGGCTCTCGGAAAGGTGACGCATACCCAATTCAGCGATGGGGAGATGACGGTTTCATTCGATGAATCCGTCCGGGGCTGTGACGTATTCCTGATCCAATCCACCTTCCCTCCTTCCGACAACCTGATGGAGCTTCTGCTGTTGATCGATGCAGCCAAAAGAGCATCTGCCAAAACCATCACTGTGGTGATGCCCTATTTTGGTTATGCAAGGCAGGACAGAAAAGACAAACCGAGGGTTCCGATCTCTTCAAAACTTGTCGCGAATCTTCTCACGGCAGCCGGGGCGCAAAGAATCATTACCTGCGATCTTCACGCAGGGCAGATCCAGGGATTTTTTGAATTTCCCGTTGATCACCTTTACGGATCGGCGATTTTCATCCCTTACCTGCAAACACTGGAGTTTGGCAAACTCGTATTTGCCGCCCCGGATGTAGGTGCCATGGGAAGGGCCAGAGGGTTCGCCAGCTATTTTGAGGATTCCGAGATAGTGGTTTGCGACAAGCATAGGAAGAAGGCTAATGAAGTTGCTTCGATGAAAGTCATCGGAGATGTAGAGGGGGCGGATGTGGTCATTCTTGATGACCTCATCGATACAGCGGGAACCATTACCACCGCGGCTGGGGTCATCATGGAAAACGGAGCCAATTCGGTACGGGCGGTTGTTACGCACCCAATTCTTTCAGGTCCGGCCCATGACAGGATCAATAATTCAACCTTGGAGGAATTGGTTGTAACGGATTCTATTCCCTTGAAGGAGGAATCAGAAAAGATCAAAGTGTTGACGTGCGCTGATCTGTTTGCCAAGGCGATCAGAAAGATTCACGATCACGAATCAATAAGTTCATTGTTTATTTAAAAAATTAAAGGTTTAGGAAATGCAGACGGTTGATATTATCGGATACAAGAGGGAAGATCTTTCGAACTCAGGAACAAAGCAACTGAGAAACGAAGGAAATGTTCCCTGTGTCCTGTATGGTGCAGAAGATCATGTTCACTTCTACGCGCCCATCTATCTTCTTGATAAGCTGGTCAATACAACTGAAGTATACTTTGTACAGGTTGATATTGAGGGTAAAGAGTATCGTTGCATCCTTCAGGATGTTCAATACCATCCTGTGAGCGATGTGATCGTCCATGCTGACTTCAGAGAGCTTACGGCTGGAAAAAAGGTAAAAATGGACATCCCCGTAAAACTCGTTGGCACTGCACCGGGTGTAATTGCGGGTGGTGTTTTGATCAGAAAAAGAAGAAAAGTAAAAGTGCAGGCTCTGCCAAAACACATGCCTCAAGAGATTGAATTGGATATCTCCGCTCTGGATCTCGGAAAGTCCATGAAAGTAAAGGACCTTCATGTAGAGAATGGTGAGATCCTTGTTCCTGAGAGGATCACGGTGGTATCGGTTGAAATTCCTAGAGGATTGAAGGCAATGCAGGCAGAAGAAGAAGCCGCTGCAATGGAGGCCGAAGGTCTTGAGGGCACTGAGGCTGCCGCAGTCGAGGGAGGAGAAGAACAACCAGCTGAGGGAGGAGATGCCGGAGCTCCTGCCGAAGAGGGAGGCGAATCCTAAGGATCAACAAGAAAATCCAAAACCCGTTACGGAGGTATAATGGCCATCCGTGCGGGTTTTTTTGCTTATGAAGTACCTTTTTGTCGGGTTGGGAAATCCAGGAAATGAATACGCCAATACAAGGCACAATATTGGATTTATGATACTTGATCAGCTCGCCGCGGAAAGCAAGCTGAGCTTTTCGACAAAGAGGCATGGTGATCTAGCCCAAATGAGAATTAAGGGAAGACAGGTTTACTTATTGAAGCCCAACACCTATATGAACCTTAGTGGTAAAGCCGTAAGGTATTGGCTCAATGAATTGAAGATAGATCAATCATCGATGATCGTCGTTACCGATGATCTTGCGATTCCGCTGGGAAAGATCAGGTTTAGAAAAAAAGGAAGTTCCGGCGGACATAATGGAATGGCCAATATTGAGGAAGTCCTTGGGAACGATAACTACAACCGGCTAAGGATCGGGATCGGGAATGAGTTCTCAAAAGGAAAGCAGGTCGACTATGTACTCTCTGACTTCAATGAAGAAGAACTTGCTCTGAAAGAAGAAGTTATCAAGAAATCAGGGGAAGGATTGAAGGCTTTTCCTTTAATTGGGATGGATAGGACTATGAATCAGTATAATTCAAAAAACTGAAGAAGGGCGAACGAACATCCAGATGAATAAGTACTCCATTTTTGGGATCAATTACAATGCCACCGATTATAGGCAGGCAACCGAGGTGATTATCGAGAAGGCCAAAAAAAGAGAATCATTTGGTGTAACCGCTCTTGCTGTACATGGACTTATAACTGCCGTAGACGACCCAAAATTTATGGGGCGGGTTAATGATATTGACATGGTGGTACCCGATGGACAGCCGGTGCGTTGGGCACTAAACAGATTTTATGACCTTGATCTTCGGGACAGGGTTTATGGTCCCTTCTTAACCTTAAGTGTTCTAAAAAAAGCCAATAAGGAAAACCTGAAGGTATACCTCTACGGTAGTTCTGCGGAAACCCTGGGCAAGTTGGAAAGATTCATCCAAAAGAATTATCCCAAAGTTGGAATCGCTGGAATCCATGTAGACCGTTTTCGCGATTCCACACCGGAAGAAGATGCTGAGGACATCAAGAAGATCAATGGATCCGGAGCAAATTTCGTCTTGGTCGGAAGGGGATGTCCGCGTCAGGAAATTTGGGTAAGTGATCATCTTGGGAAGATCTATGCACCGATGATGGCCGTTGGTGCCGCTTTCGATTTCTTTGCCGGAACCAAACCAATGGCACCACCATGGATGCAGAATAATGGACTCGAATGGTTCTTTCGCCTGATGACCGAGCCAAAAAGGCTCTTCAAAAGATACCTGTCCACCAACTCAAAATTTTTATCCCTCTACTTGAAATCGATCTTTGGAGGGTACAAGTATTATCATATAGAAAAGGATAATTAATGGCTGCTAAAAAATTAATCGTCACTGGTTCCTCGGGACTTATTGGATCTGAAGTCTGTGAATTCTTCGCACAAAAGGGCTGGCAGATCTTTGGATTTGATAATAACCAAAGAGCCATATTCTTTGGGGAGAATGGGGATACAAGGTGGAATCAGCAGAGGTTGGAGAGTAATCTCGAATCATTCACACATGTTGAAATAGATATTCGTGACCGTGAGAAAATCGCTAGCAAGATTGCCGAAATTAAGCCCGATGCCATTGTGCATGCAGCGGCTCAGCCAAGCCACGATAGGGCGGCAGCCATTCCTTACGATGATTTTGATACCAACGCTGTTGGCACCCTGAATATGTTGGAGGGCCTGAGGAGATATAGCACCAGCATACCTTTCGTACACCTTTCCACCAACAAGGTCTATGGCGATGCTCCAAATGAGATCTCAATGAAGGAGTTGGAAAAACGGTATGATTATGATGATCCTGCATTTGAAAACGGGATACCTGAAACCTTCAGGATAGATCAAACCAAACACTCCCTGTTCGGTGCCTCAAAAACCGCGGCTGATATCATGGTACAGGAATACGGGAGGTATTTTGATATGCCTTCTTGTTGCCTCAGAGGAGGTTGTTTAACAGGCCCTAACCATACCGGAGTCGAACTACACGGTTTCTTAAGCTATCTGGTGAAATGCAATCTTGAAGAGAAAGAATACACCATTTTTGGTTATAAGGGTAAGCAGGTAAGAGATAACATCCATAGTTACGATGTAGCGAGATTTATCGAAGAATTCATTGCTGCCCCGAGAGTTGCGGAGGTTTATAATCTTGGTGGAGGAAAAAACAATACCTGCTCGATACTTGAAGCCTTTGAAATTGCTGAGGAGTTCACGGGAAAACCAATGCGCTACAAGTATTCAGACCAAAACAGGATAGGAGATCATATTTGCTATTATAGTGACCTTCAGAAGATCAAATCTCACTATCCAAACTGGGACATTACCAAAAGCCTGAGAGATACCATCAAGGAGATAGTTGAGGCCTGGGAGAAAAGGTAAGCTTGGAATATTCTCTAAATTGGGGGAGCTATGATCCCAAATCTGCCTGCCCATATTTCCTTAATTTTTGTCCTAACTGTTCTTCTGACCTTCATTCTATTCTGGAGATCAAACCGATGGCCAAGATGGCTCCTTTGGGTTTTGCTGGGTTGGCTAAGCCTGCATGGACTATTGGGTTATCTGGAGTTCTATCCTCAATTTGAAAAATTGCCTCCCAGGTTTCTCATCCTGGTGATCCCCGCATTGCTCTTTGTCATGGCCTCGGTTTTTTATAAACCCTTGAACCAACGGAATAAGGAGATCTCGTTACGCGCGCTGGTATTGGTACATGTGGTTAGAATACCGGTAGAATTTGTCTTGCTCTGGTTGGGGCAAAATGGTAAAATTCCAATGGAGTTAACATTTGAAGGAAGGAACCTTGATATACTGGCCGGGATCACCGCACCTATGGTTTTCTTCTGGGGATTTAAAAATGGAAAGGCCAAAAAAACACTTAACCTGATCTGGAATGTTATTTTCCTTGGTTTTTTACTGAATATCGTTTCCCAGGCTATCCTTTCGGCTCCTTTTCCCTTTCAACAATTTGGTTTTGAGCAGCCAAACATTGCGGTCTTCTATTTTCCATTTATATGGCTTCCGGGCTTTGTTGTGCCCATAGTTTTATTTGCGCATCTGGTTGCCATCAAACGATTGCTCAAAGAATAAAAAAACCGCTGCCCCATGGGGAACAGCGGTTTCACCTGTTATTATTCGCCTTTTCTTATTGCTTGAGGATCTTTCCTCTATGCACCTCATCATTGGCCCTGATGGAGTAGAAATACACTCCCGGAATAATGGTCCCATCGGCTTCCCAGGTTGAAGTGCTGGCCCCGGAGACAAGCTTACCGGATTCAATAGTTTCAACTACATTCCCCATCATATCTAAGATCTCTATCTCAACCTCTGCTTCACCCTGAATATCGTAGCTGAGGTTGATCTGATTGGAAAAAGGATTCGGATAGGACTTTACGCTTCTGATCGTTCCAAGTTTTTCGAAATCCTGAACTGGATGTCCGGGATCAAATACAAAATTGGAAATACGCAAAGGAGCAATGCTGTCCGAATTTCCAGTATAAGGCCCATTCAGGCATTCTATGGCATCAATATCAAAACCATCTCCACTTCCACCGGTATACCCGGATGGTGATACGTCAAGTACCCTGAAATAAAACGCCCAGTCCAAAGCTCCAAGATCATATTCTCCATCAAGACAGTTCACACCGAGAGAGAACCAATTTACCCCATCCTGTGAGGCTAAAAGCTCAGCCTGCTCCGGATACTGATTACAACTTGGATTTCCATACGAGGTTTCGGTCAGTCGGATATCATTGCCGGACAGATTTGCAACAGGAGCACCAAAATGGAGGACTATATCTCCTCCCATGCCCAAGGAGTAAAAGGAACCCACAGCATCACCGCCCTGTGGTGGACCAAGCACCTTAGTCCAGTCACTCCTATTTGCCGGAACAGGATTACCATTGATCGTCAATCCCTGGTTGGTCGCTAACACCTCTGTTGCAACACAATTTCCAAAATTCCTTTCATCACAATCCGCCCTGAGATCCACATTCACATCCCCATGCCTAGAAGAAGTTGCTGTGAGATCATAGTTCACATATTTATCGTAGTAGAACCAGGTCGAAGCTCCAAAATCGGAATCCTTGTTGTTGGCTGCGGCACCTATCTGTAGACCTTTGGAACCATTGCTCGGACGCCTTGAATAATCTGCATCCCTGTTTCCAAATAACTCAAACATCTCAATGTCGCTATCTTCTACCAACAGAAAATACTCCCAGGTATCTCTGAGCTCAGGAGGCTGAATACTTGCCTTTTCGATCTTTGGTCCTGTTGTCGGGAGGGGCGCCTCAAACTTCATGTTGAAATAAAACTCGGTTCCGAGCGGACCTCCCGTCTGCACCTCCGCGATCCCATGTGCTCTGGCAGTTCCATCTGGATAAACATCCAGAAATGAGGATTCCTGCTTCCATTTGAACCTGGCTGTTTGACCACTGGCAAAATACGAAGGCATCCAAACACCATGATCGTTGACCCCCTGATTATAGTTACTCATATCATAGCGAACCCCTCCGGGAGGACATTCTCCAAAACAAGGAAGGTATTCAAGATCAACATTGATATCCCCATGTAGGCTTGAACCGAAGGAATGTGTTCTTGTACCATTTGAACAATGGCTATCTCCATCCTTGTCAATATAGGCATCCCAATCGAACCATGTTGACAAGCCATAACCAAGGTTCTTACCGTTAGCAGTATAGCCGGCCTGCACACCAAGGTCATTGCTTCCTCCCCCCGTGATCTGCGTAAGGTTGGCGCAGTCCAAAGGACAATCCACTCCGGCGATATGGAAGTTTTGCCCTGGATTGGGACGGAGAACAATCTCGAAATATCTCCATAAGTCGGTTACCGATAATGGCTGATGTGATCCTTGTTCGATCTTTGGGGTTGCGCCGGGTTTAGGGATCATAGGGATATCGATAACCCAGTATGAACCCGTGAAGTCCCTTTTTCCTGACCCTGCAGGTGGCACCCCACCCGTATAAAGCTGAGCTATGCCATGTAGTCTGGCACCTGAACCATCAAGTGCTACATCAAAGAATCCATAGGTTTGAGCATCTGCATCAAATCTAAATCTGGCCGTTTGTCCCTGGTAGATCAGATCCGGGATCCAGATACTGTGACCTGCTCCTGAGGAAGATCCATTCTGACGAAAAGCTGAGGTCACATAATACCTGATGGAATCCTCGACACAATCAGGCTCTGTCGGACAAACCTGAGGTGTATTTGGATCGTTGTAGGAAAAATCAACCGTCATATCAGCTCCCGAAACCACCGCCGAAGCATTGGTCTGCTTCTGACCATTATAATTGGTTTCAATTCGATAGGTCCCCGGCAAAAGCTCGGTGATCCTGTTTCCGCATTCCGTACTGTCAACAGGGCTCCAACCGGACCTCCAATGCCTGACACCTACACCGTCGATTCCATCTCCCGTCTGATATTCAACACGGACATTGGTGGTGGTTGTATTAAAGTAAATATCCGCTCGGCCGGTACCTGTTTCATCCTGGATATCAAACCTTCTTTTGATATCAAATCCATTGTTATATTCGATCAGAACATTGTATTTGCCAGGCAGCATGTTCCTTCTGGAGATCCCATCCTGATCTGTAACAGGATGATACTCCTGCCCTACGTTCACCGAGCGAACCACACCTCCCGGCAAGCCTTCTCCATCAGAGGTTTCCAGATGGACATATACATCTACGGTTTCAAAAAGAACCTGTTGACTTGTATTCGTGCCCAGGATCTGAATTGTATTGTCTCTCTTGGCTCCGTTGTTGTAGGTCACCCTGAAAACATACTTTCCTTCGAGCATTTCACGGAATACCTCACCATTGCTGTCTGTTGTTCCTTGATCGATCCATTCAAATCCAAATGATTCCACACCGGCTCCAGGCAATGGATCACCACCGGCAGAAGCAGATTCTGTCAACTTTGTCGTCACCCCCACTGTTTGGAAATCCACATTCTGGGATGTGTTTGATCCGAGGATGGTGATGAATCCGGTGGTCAACCTTCCACCGTAAAACTCCATTCTGAAGGTATATTTCCCGGGGAGCATTTCCGTCTCGCTATCGCCGTTTTGGGTAGTGCCAAGCGTATCCCAGTTACCTCTGTGGACATAGGGAGTTCCACCCGACAATCCAGCTCCCTGAGAGGATAAAAGTCTGGTGTTTACGGTGACCGTAGTGAAAACAAGCGTATGAGACTGGACACCGGAAGGTATGGAATAGGCAACCTTTTCATCCATTCCGTTCTTATATCTCATCTGAAAAAGAAAGTCACCGGGAAGCATCTCCGTGATCTGGTCCCCATTTGCATCTGTCTGCCCTTGGACTAGCCAACCGGCTTTTAGCGTCCTTACCTCACCATTCTCTATGCCCTGACCATCCGAATCCTCCAATCGGGTATTTACGGCAACGGTATTAAAAACAACATCCATTGCGCCGGCGGGGTTGTTGGAAACCGATACGCCAAATCTGGATTCGGTTCCATTTTGATAAGATACCTTGAATCGATAGGATCCCGGAAGCATCTCCCTTGATTGAACCCCTGACTGGTTTGTAACGCCATGATCATGCCATCCAAAAAGAAAAGTTTCCACCTGAGCACCGGAAATACCCGCCCCCTGAGAGCTCAGAAGTATGGTTCGAACCGTAACCGTAGGCACCACATAATCCTGGGCAGTCGAAACAGTATTGTCGAGGAACTGCATATTCTCCAATACAACCTTCACCCGGATCACCGGGGAAACGTTCGCCGGTAAAGGGAATTCACCAGGATTCGTTTCGGTGAGCGTTTGCCATCCGGCATCAAAAATGGTCACGATAGCACCGGGAACCGGAGTTCCTGATGTGGTCTGGATCTTGACGGAGGATGCAAATAGAAATATTGGTGATAACAAAAATGCCATCACAAGCGAGCACAAGCCTGAGTTTTTCATAGGGTCGAAGTAGAATTTAGAGCCGATAAATTTTCAATAGTAAATTTCGCAATTATTGTATGAATGGAAGATTTTTTTACGATTTAATAGAGAGTTCTAATTGGCATAAGATACGCTACATTTAGGTTAAGGGTTGCAAGGTATCCCCTCCATTTATCCACATGAAACCAAAAAGAGCCAAATGATGAAATTCGGTCTTTGCTTAGCTCCATTATTGTTTCTGATATGGTCATGTCCGGCCCAACAAAGAAACCAGGAGGTTTTCATTTTGGTAACCGGTACTGCTCAGGATGCGGGCTACCCCCAGGTTGGTTGCCAGAAGGCCTGTTGTGAGGCCTATTGGAAAGGTGATCGCAAGAAAGAGTTTGTCAGCTCTATCGCAGTTATCGATCCGCATGACCAGGAATACTGGCTGTTCGATTGCAGCCCGGACATTGTTCCCCAGTTAGAGATGATCAATAATTACCTTCACTCCGATCGATTTCTTTATCCATCCGGTATTTTCCTTACGCATGCTCATATCGGACATTATACCGGACTCATGTACTTCGGAAAGGAGGCTATGGATGCCAAGGAAATACCAGTCTTCACGATGCCCAGGATGAAAAACTTTCTGGAGTCTTCCGGTCCATGGGACCAACTGGTGAAGAGAAAAAACATTAGCATTATCGAAATGCAAGCGGAATTACCCTTGAAGATCTCCGAACGACTGGAAGTAATTGCTTCGGCAGTTCCGCACCGTGATGAATACTCCGAAACCGTGGGATTTAAGATCAGGGGGAAATCAACATCGGCTTTATTTATCCCGGATATCGATAAATGGGACCTCTGGGGCAAGGACATTATCGAGGAAATCAAACTGGTAGATTATGCATTTCTAGACGGTACCTTTTACTCAGGATCGGAAATTCCCGGAAGAGATATGAGTGAAATCCCGCATCCTTTTATTCTGGAAAGTGTGCACATGTTTTCAGGCTTGGATTCGGAAACAAAAAAAACCGTGCAGTTTATCCATTTCAATCACACAAACCCAATTTTGGATCCCGGATCAATTGAATCCACGGGACTGGAAGAGCTTGGTTTCGGAATTGCAAGACAGGGCAATGTGTACAAACTGGACTAAAAGGACCTATATTTAAATAGAAAAAGCTATGAAAAACTGGCCGGAAGAAAATGGACAACTGGTTAAGGAGTTTGAGCTCGGGGATTTCCTTCAATCCGTAGAGTTCATCAATCGTATTGCACCGGTTGCCGAGGAGATGGATCATCATCCCGATCTATTTCTCCATGCTTACAAAAAAGTGAGGGTTTCACTCATGACACATTCCAAGGGAATGATCACCGATCTTGATCATGAGCTGGCTGAAAAAATCGATTCCATATACAATTCATTATGATCAGACTTGCAACATTTTCCATCATACTGCTTGCATTATTTTCAACATGCAACAAGAAAACCCAGGAAGATCAAACAGCTACAGGACCGGATCTCATAGGTGTATTCAATTCCGAACTCAATCAGCTTCTCTATCTGGAGGAAGCTCGTAAAAAGGTTGAAGAGGCTTTGGGGGCAACAATTATGGATACCTCGTCAACTTTTGTTTATGAGGGAAATAGCTACAATGCGGTGCCGGTTCCGACAGATAATCTCGCTCCGTTTTCGTCAGGAGAAGCCGGCATCTATGAGCAAGGCGAAAGAATTCCCCTGATCATCAGAATTTATTGGAACGCCGAATGCACCAGGGTTCATCCCGGGTTTATTTCGCCTTGCATCGGAACCTTCGGGCGACATCGAAGGTTTGGCAATTCAATGATCTGGACTGTGAACAATTGGAACTCCTGTGCCAAGGGAAAAAGCGTCTGTTTGGAGAAGCTTAAAATAGTGGGTAATATCGACTATTTCCCTCGTCCAAATTGCATGGACACTCTCTTTACCAGGGTCAACATTGTGCGCTTTGCATGCAATTAGAGGTTCATTTGCCAATTATCAATATAAAACCTGACCGATCTCATTGATTCGATTTCCTTACGGTTCCATTTTGCGATCATTCTCAAATAACCGTTTACCATGAAGACTATTGCCTACTCTCTAATCATTTCTGTGTTGTTTCTGTTCGGTTTTTCCTCCTGCAACCCACCCGCTGAAAACCAGTCCGGAGGAGTTGAGGTAGAGGAGGTTTCAGGCGGAGCAGGTCAGTCCGCCGTTCAGGATGATGAATCGCAAATGGATATTCTGAAGGTCGCCCTTGGATCACCCGATCATAAATACCTCGTCAAAGCAGTACAGGCCGCGGGACTCGCAAACTCCTTATCCAATGCAGGCCCCTTTACCGTTTTCGCCCCTGTCGATGCAGCCTTTGAAGCATTGCCCGAGGGCACGGTTGAAAACCTTCTTAAGCCCGAGAACCAAAGTCAGCTGGGTGCAATTCTGAAACATCATGTGACAACTTCTGTTTTCGCAAAAGATCAATTCACCGATGGCCAGTCTCTTTGGGTTGCGGACGGAGGAAACGTTACCATCAAGGTCGAAGGAGAAGATGTTTGGATCGGAGGCGCGAAGATATTGGGATCAGTAAGAGCATCTAACGGTATGGTCCATGTTGTGGACGCCATAATTCTCCCTTAACAAGGACTGGACATTTGCTAATTCCAACATCACCGCCTTCCAAAGACAGCTAATTGGGGGGCGGTTTTTTTTATGCAGAATCAACTGCTGATCATATCCGGCCCGTCATGCGTGGGCAAAACACCATTGCTAAAATCCTTTAATCGGATCTATCCTGATCTGCGCAGATTCGAACCCTTGGTCCTGTACACCTCCAGAGAGCCACGCAAAAATGAAATAGACGGGAAAGACTACTACTTCTCCAACGGTGAAGAAATGAAGAAACTGGAGCGTGAGAAAAGATTGATCACCTTCAATGTCAGGAGAGATCTTTTTGGAATGAAAACCCATGATCTGAATGAACTGGGAACAGCCTCCTTCGTCTATGAAGGAAATGCCGTTGTCGCCTCATTTCTCATTCAAAATGTCAAAGCCAAGGGTACCCGCTTCAAAAGCATTTTCGTCAGCCCCCTGTCAAGTAAGGAAATCGAGTCCATCAGATCTGATCATAAAAAGGATCTGGAAAAGGAGATCAAAAAGCTAATGCTGGAAAAGCAGCATGCCAGAGCCAGGCAAATATTCGAACATATTGACGATGACCGGGAACTTGATCTTACCGTAAGGGCTGACTCAGCATATTCCGAATTGGCCTTGGCCTGGCAATTTGATGCGGTACTGCCCAATCATGACGGCGAGGGACATCCAAACTGGCAACCTGAAGCCAATCCACGAGGTGATGCCAGGATCTCGGTCGAAAACCTAAGAAAATTTGTCCTCAACGAGCCCGGCGCAAAACTTGAAGCATGGGATAAACAACTAATCCCGTAGAATATTCAAAAATCACTCCCTTGTAAATTACTGTTATTTAGTTTTTTATGCTTTTTGTTTAATTTTTATAGAAAAAAGATTAAACAAAAAATTAACTACCATGTTCATGGGTAATAAAACTAAAATCTAATACTCATGATTAAATATTCACTTTTGACGATTATGACCTTTCTACTTGGATCTGTGATGTCTTTCGCACAGACAGCAAGGATTCAGGTTATACATAACAGCGCCGATGCAGCCGCATCGGTTGTTGATGTATATCTCGATAACACCCTCTTGTTTGATGATTTTGCGTTCAGAGAAGCTTCAAGCTTTCTCGATGCTCCTGCCGGAACTCCTTTTGTGGTGGGCATAGCGCCATCAAACAGTACATCTGTTATGGATACGATCACAAGTTTCAATGTCACTCTCATGGCAAATGAAACCTACGTTGTTGTCGCTAACGGTATCGTCAGTGCAACAGGCTACAATCCATCGCCCGCTTTCGAGCTCGATGTCTTCGCTTTGGGAAGGGAGTCCTCGGCCAACCCAGGAGAAACCGATGTACTCGTAGCCCATGGATCGACAGATGCTCCTTTTGTCGACGTACAGGTTCCAGGCGCGGGAACGGTTGTTGATAATCTGGGTTATGGTGATTTCCAGGGATATTTAGAGTTGGCCAATGCTGACTATACCCTGAACGTAACCGACAGCACAGGTTCTGTCGTTGTTGCCTCTTTTCAGGCCCCTCTTCAAACGCTCGGATTAGCTGACTCTGCATTGGTCGTTGTTGCCAGTGGGTTTCTGGATCCATCTCAGAACAGCATGGGAGAACCATTCGGACTGTTTGTGGCTTTGCCCGGAGGAGGTCAATTGATCCCACTTCCGCAATCAACGGCAAGAGTTCAGGTTATCCACAACAGCGCCGATGCTGCTGCCTCCACCGTTGATGTCTATCTGGACGATGCTCTTCTTATTGACGACTTTGCTTTCAGATCTGCTTCGCCGTTCATAGACGCTCCCGCAGGAACATCTTTCAGCATTGGAATTGCTCCGTCAAACAGTACATCTGTTACTGACACCATCACGAGCTTCGATGTCACTCTCATGGCAAATGAAACCTACGTTGTTGTCGCTAACGGTATCGTCAGTGCAACAGGCTACAATCCATCGCCTGCATTCGGACTAGATGTCTTCGCGATGGGAAGAGAATCCTCTGCGAACTCAGGAGAAACCGACGTACTGGTAGCCCATGGATCAACGGATGCTCCTTTTGTAGATGTACAGGTACCTGGTGCAGGGACGATAGTTGATAACCTGGGTTATGGTGAATTCCAGGGATATCTCGAGCTAGCTAACGCTGACTATACCCTGAATGTGACCGACAGCACAGGTTCAGTCGTTGTTGCCTCTTTTCAGGCTCCTCTTCAAACGCTCGGATTAGCTGACTCTGCATTGGTCGTTGTTGCCAGCGGATTCCTGGATCCATCTCAAAACAGCATGGGAGAAGCATTTGGATTGTTCGTGGCATTGCCATCGGGAGGCCAATTGATCGCACTTCCGCAAACAACGGCAAGAGTTCAGGTTATCCATAACAGTGCAGATGCTGCTGCCTCCACCGTTGATGTTTATCTGGATGATGCTCTTCTTATTGACGACTTTGCCTTCAGATCTGCTTCCCCGTTCATAGATGCTCCGGCGGAAGTGAATATAACCATCGGTATAGCTCCCGGAAACAGTACAAGCGTTGATGATACGATTGCTTCCTTCAACTATACCTTGGCGGCAAATGAGAAGTACATGATCACGGCCAACGGAATCGTGAGCGCCACAGGTTATAACCCCAGCCCTGGATTTGGATTGAGTGTATTTGCTCCGGCCAGAGAAGAGGCCTCAATGTCAGGGAACTCAGATATCCTCGTTATGCATGGTTCAACCGATGCTCCTACCGTGGATGTGGTTGCCGTAGGTGTCGGAACCATTGTGGATGATATCTCATACGGAGAATACAACATGGGATATCTCGAAGTGGCTACCGCAGATCTGATCCTTGAGGTTTACGACGCAAGCGGTTCAACACTGGTAGCTGCTTATCAAGCTCCACTTGCCACTTTAGGTCTGGAGGACTCAGCAATGGTAGTCGTTGCAAGCGGCTTCCTTGATCCAAGTCAGAACAGCAATGGCGATGCATTTGGATTGTACGTAGCTCTGCCATCTGGTGGTGACCTGATCGCCCTGCCGGTCGTTTCAGCATTGGAGAACAGGTATGTTGAAAGATTCAATATGTTCCCTAATCCGGTGAGCAATGTACTCAATATCGATCTTGACCTGAATGAGGGTGCACAAATGCAAATGACGATCATCGACATCACCGGAAGACAATTGAGAAGCAGATCCTTGAATCTGAACTCAGGAGTTGAAACGATCCAAATTTCTACTCAGGACCTTCCCCAGGGATCGTACCTGATCAGGCTTGGAAACGAGGATGGTTTCATCAACAGAAGATTTGTAAAGTCCAACTAGGACCATCTATCTTGATTTGATTTGAAAAGGGGGCTTCGGCCCCCTTTTTTGCGATTATGATCAGAAACTTAAGCTATAATGACAAAGAATTAAGAGAAGAACTGGAACAACTCCTGGGAAAGCCATACTCCTTTTTTGACATTTTGAAATTTGGATCCATTGGTTCACCAAGAATGGAAATCATCGAAGGGAGCAATGAATTTCAGGATTATCTAAACCACGGAACAGGAAGGAAATTCTGCAATATTGAACTCAGACCAAAAGGGATCGTTGTTCGCTTTCGATACCAACTGGAGACTATGGGATTTATTGTTCCTTTTCATTCACTAAAAATTTTTCAAAATGGAAACCTGATCTCAATCCACTCCGATAGCATGAACCTCAAGGCAGACATGAGCTCCAATCCCGCTTCCTCCCAAAGGTTCATTGGAAAAGTGCTGATTGCGAGATTGGATATTCTTCAACAATTTGACCTGCCGTCATAAACCTCAAGTGTATCTTGGGTAAACTCCTTTTTGTCTTTTCATTTACATGTAGATCAGTGAATTGGTAATTTATTGGCAGTAATTCTATGAGACGAATAGGGATTCTTATCGCTTTTGCCTTGGTTTCCACCCAGGTTTTCGGACAAGCATGGTCAAGATTACAGGGACATGGATATGTTCAGGCCGGTTATTCGATCATTACTTACAACGCACTTTATGCAGGGGAAATTGACGACCTTGATCAAATCCCCCTACCAAGAGAAGTCATGGATCAAACCATCCCTGTTTACGGAGAATATGGTGTCACCGACAAACTCACCCTCTCTCTTGAGCTTCCCGTCAAATGGGTCAAAACAGGCGATCCGAATCAGGAGTTCTTAGATGCCATGCAAGATTCATCGCTCGGGCTGATCGCCTTGCCTGATGAAGGAGAATTGCTTGGATTAGGAAATATCCGCCTTTCGGGCATTTACAATTTCTGGAAAAAGGACCATTGGTCTGCCACTGCCAAGTTGCGAATAGAAGCAAATACAGGAGCCTATGACGACAAATCCGGACTAAGAACAGGTTTTGATGCCTGGACCTTCTCCCCTTTCCTGGCCATTGGACACGGACGGAGTCTATGGTTTGCTGCCGCCGAGACAGGGATCAACTTCAGAACCAATAACTATAGCACGCAGTCTTATACCACCGCTTACGGAGGCGTTAATTTTCTTAAGAACATATTTCTCTTCATGGGAGGGCTTGAATTGCAAAGGAATATAGGTGGTGATGGCACGCATGACGATGGAAATTCGGTTTTTACGGGTTTGTACATCGACAATATTGAATTCCTCGCATGGTATTTTAAACTCAGCGCCAAACCCTGGAAAGATTTCAGGATCTGGCTCGCTACGGGCAGAGGATTTGGAAACCTCGTTGCCAAGGCTCCAAGCTTTTCAGTGACCCTGAGCAAGGAGTGGTAATTGCCGTACCTTTTTTCAAGGGCTTACGTTTAAGCCAGCATGGACTTCAGCAACCAAAAAAGAATCCGAAACACCACCTATAGATTGCCTTCCGTCGTTCGGGTAGCAGGTCTCTTTTTTGCCCTGATCGGCTCCCTGGGTATTATCTTCAACCCCATTGCTATCATTATCCCATTGCTTGGTGCCACGGCATTTCTCTACCAACGGGGGATGATCCTCGACCCTGCTAACTCCAGGTTCAAAACATACAAGGGCTTCCCTTTGATCTATCTGGGAGATTGGACGGATATGGACCGTATGGAATATGTGTTTATGGCGAAAAGGACCGATCACTATAATCTCTATTCTCTTCCGAATGTGAAAATGAAAGTAAAGGACACCGGCTACTTTGTGGGGTTTACAAGCGGAGATAAAAAGGAGCTTTTTGATTTCAAAAAATTCAAGACCATGGTCCAGGCCGAGGCAGCAGGCCGAGAATTGTCACAATTTTTTAATCTTAAGCTTTTGAAATCCAAAAACTTCAACTAAGTCGATGTTTGAGAGCATTAAGATCGGCCTGATCAAAACCATGAAATCCTTCAGGCCTACGTCCACAGTCTATGGCCTCCACCAACAGGTCAAGAAGGGATACCTCGCGGACAAAGGATGGTCAGAATCCTGGTTCAAAAAAAGAGCCATGGACGTTGATGGGAAGCCAATCCCATGGTTGAGTTATCCCATAATCGATTTTCTACGGACCAGGGATCTTTCAGGACTTCAGGTCTTTGAATATGGCAGTGGTTCTTCAACGATCTGGTTTTCAGAAAGGGTTGAAAAGATCATTTCCTGTGAACATGATTTCGATTGGTATGAGAGGATAAAATCACAGACCAAGAACATAGGCAACGTTGAGATCCTGTACAGGCAACTTGAAAGGGGCTCGACGTATCAGGAGGAGGTAGTCAACCAGGGGCAGGAGTTTGATCTGATCCTGATCGACGGAAGAAGGAGAAATCTCTGCGGCATCAATTCCAAAAGAGCATTGCGTCCCAACGGCATTATCATATGGGATAATTCGGACAGAAAGGAATATACCGAAGGGATGCAGGACCTTGAACGATCGGGTTTTAAAAGGCTGGATTTTTTCGGACCCGCCCCCGGGAGTTTTAGATCGACCTGCACCAGCATTTTTTACAGAAACGATAACTGCCTAAAGATCTGATTCAGTGTTCAAGTCATGCATTTTAGATAAACTTAAGGTTCAATAATTGACACCATGGAAAAGCTTCAAATTTATCTTTATGATGAAGATGAAATCGAGAATATACAAACCCCTACGGAGGGACGTCTGACGGATATCTTCCCGGAGAAAAGGATTTGGGCAAATGTAAATTTAAACGCACCCAACGACTTCACCGAAGCTCTTTTTGACCGGATCAAGACACATCCACTCGTAAAAAAGGGAATTCTTGATCCTACCAAAAGGCCTCGTATTCAGGATTTTGAAGAGGCCATTGTTTTTCAGATCAATTCATACAATAAGGACGAGACCGGAGATTATGAATTGATCAAGTTTGTACTGGGAAAGAATTTTTTGATCTCCTTCCAGGAGAAAGAAGGTGATCCCTTCGATGGTGTGCGCGACAAGCTCTGGGAAAAAAAAGGAATTATTCGCGATAAAGGAGTCGACTTCCTGCTCTTCAGATTACTTGAAAGCATTCTGGAAGGATATTTTGATCTGATGGATGAGATCCAGCAAAACGAGATCTTTCCAAAAGGACGCCACCAGGACTGGACACCTGATCCGGAGAAAATGAGACAACTGGAGGAATTGAATCAGTTTCTTTTTGGGATAAAAAAATCAATTCGCCCCCTTCTGGAAAGTGTACATTTCATTCAAAACGGACATTCCGCTTTGATCGCAAAAAAGAACATCAAGTACTTCCATGACCTCAAGCAGCAATGCCAATTTCTTATTGATTCCATAGAGTCCTTCGAACATCAGTTGGAAAGCTCTATCAATATGTTTTTTTCAATGCAGGGTCATCGCATGAATCAGGTTATGAAAACACTGACAGTCGTATCGACGATATTCATTCCCCTGACATTTTTAGCCGGGATCTATGGGATGAATTTTGAGTATATGCCCGAGTTGGACAATCACTACGCTTATTTCGTTGTTTGGGGTATCATGGGAGGAATCGCAATTGGAATGATCTGGTTCCTCAGAATGAGAAAGTGGTTCTAGGGTCTTCCATTTCATTTTGGCCGTACTGACCGATCATGATCATCCCAAGCCCCAGGGGAAAAAGTGCCGAAACAACAAAAAGTGACCAATAGTAAAAAGGAAGGAATCCCATATTTCCCCAAAACATAACCCCCTGTCCAAAAATGATCAACTCGGATAAGATCACCGCTGCAATGAAAACCCAAAGTCCGTTTATTGAAAGACTATTTGATCTGCTGATATAACCCCTGGCAAAAGCATAAGCCAGAGCGAAGAGGGTGAATATTCCGAGGAAAACCAAATGAAAAAAACCGATAACCAAATTGCGTATGGTATAGGCAACCGTGGCAATATCAGGGACCCAAACCATAAACTGAATAATGATCTTCAGGTAAAATGCCAAAATGGAAAAAATCAGCAGGTACTGCACAATCGGTTGAAATTGCCTTAGCGGTTCTCTCCCAATAGACCTGAGGATCCTGGTCAAAAACCACAGGGAAATAAGTTGGATCAGAACACCGATACTATTGATCACGAAGACAAAGAAAATAGGGCTGGCCCAGCTTAGAGCCAGTGCAAAGGTCAGGAAGCAACTCGAAAAAAGAAGCCAGAAAAACCTCCTGGAATTCGGATTATCGAACCTAATTCCCCGGTCTTCCAATTCCTTGATAAGCAGCGCCAGAACAGAAAAGATAAGCCAGCCATTCAATTGGAAATGCAAGAAAAACTGAATGGTCAAATAATATGAAACCGTTCCTCTTTCACCAAGTGAAACCAAAATCGGAAGAACCCAGAGCGCGAGTGTCGAAAACAGGTAAAAGAACAATGCAGCATTGAAGAAGTATCGGGACACTCCATGGTTAACTCTGCGGTTTTTCCACATCAAAAAAACCAGAGCGTAGCTTGTCAATCCGTTAAGAGCTGAAAACATACCGCTCCTAACTCCATAACCCTCAAGGGAAAACATGATCGCCATGCCGATCACCGAAACCTGAAGAACCCAGAAAAGAATGGCAATAACTTTCTCGTTTTGGGTGAATTCTTGGCAAAAGGCATTATAAAGGAACAGAATAAGAACCGGAAGGGCCCAGCCCAGCATAGCCACATGAGAGTGAGCATGCATGAAATTCCGGAAATCCAGCCAAGGCAGTTCTATGACAAAAGCCATCCTCAGAACCGCACCAAATAAAACTGCCAGCATGAGGTTAAATGCTGGCAGCCATATCCATGATTTCTTAAGCATGATCAGGAACCTACTTCCTGGCCGTCATTGGCATACATAAATTCAACTATATCCCTGGCATCCTCAATAGTCATGTTCTGGTTCGGCATACGCACCAAACATTCCTTGAGCAATTCCTGAGCGGTGGGATCCTCAGCCAACATGATGTCCACATTGGTGATCATGTTCATCAGCCACTCGGGCTTTCGGATCTCGGTCAGACCTTTCCAGCCGGGACCAACGACGCGTTGATCATCAAGCTTATGGCAGGCGGCACATTTAAGTTCGTAGATCGATTTTCCATGCTCGACCATCTGGGCATCGAGCGGGGAGTTCAATTCCACATAGGTCACCTCACCAATTCCTTTCCCGTCATCTGTGGGTTTGGTTTCGACCTTATATTTATCGGCTTTGGAGCTCTCCTCACCTCCTTCAGATCCTCCGGATGAACAAGCGGCGATGAAAACCAGGGCAAATAGCAAAGTAGCGAATCTCTCCATGACGCAATTTTTTTAATGGGTCAAATATAACTGTTCAAAGTTGTTCTTAACCCTCATTTTCAGCTTTGATGAGATTCATCGGACTCCATGATTTTGGTCATTTTTCCTCGCTCATACGATAACAATTTTTACGCCTTCCAATTTCGAATCGATTTGAGAATTACAACTAAAACCCCAAATACCATGAAAAGAATGTTGAACTTCCTTGTAAGAGGCGGTTTGTGGACATTATTGGTCGGAGGATTGCTTTTTACCTCCTGCAACCAACCCACCAACAACCAGCAAGCGGGAGTGCTTGGCTCGGATGTAGCCTCAGCAGTTTATGTGCCACCAGGCCAACATGATGAATTCTATGCATTCATGTCAGGTGGATTCAGCGGACAAATCGGTGTCCATGGACTTCCCTCAGGAAGATTGCTACGCATTATTCCGGTGTTTTCCCTTGATGCAGAAAAAGGATATGGCTTCAACGAGGAGACCAAGGCCATGCTCAACACCTCTCATGGGTTTGTTCCATGGGATGATTCTCACCACCCCGAACTCTCCCAGACCAACGGCGAAACCGATGGAAGGTGGATCTTCATCAATGGAAACAATACTCCAAGACTGGCAAGAATCGATCTGACAACTTTTGAAACCGCCGAGATCATTGAGATCCCGAACAGCGGAGGAAACCATAGCTCTCCTTTTACGACAGAGAATACGGAGTATGTCGTAGCAGGAACCAGATTTGGCGTTCCATTTCCACAACAGGATGTTCCGATCAATTCCTATGCTGAAAACTTCAAAGGCACCCTCACCTTCGTAAAGGTTGAAGAGGATGGCTCAATGGACATCGCCTTTCAGGTTCTTCTTCCGGCATTTGATTATGATCTCGCGCATAGTGGAAAAGGAAAGTCTCACGGATGGACATTCTTTACCACATATAACACGGAGGAGCAGAATACACTTCTGGAGGTCAAAGCCTCCCAGAATGACAAGGACTTCATCGCCGCTGTAAACTGGAAAAAGGCCGAGGAGTATATTGCCGCCGGAAATTTCAAGGAAATGGAGACGCAATACATGCGCAACTATTATGACGAAAAAACCCATATGGCTTATTCCGAAACCAAAACCAAGGTCAAGATCCTCACCCCTGAGAATTGTCCCGGATTGGTTTATTTTCTGCCTACTCCCAAATCTCCTCACGGTGTAGATGTTGACCCAACCGGAGAGTATATTGTTGGAAACGGAAAGCTCTCATCAGATCTGACCGTACACTCTTTCAGCAAAATGATGACAGCTATCGAGAATGAGTCTTTCGAGGACGAAGTTGCCGGTGTGCCGGTATTAAAATTTGATGAAGTTGTTGCAGGGGTTGTGAAGGATGCGGGACTTGGACCATTACATACCGAATTTGACGACAGGGGAAATGCCTATACCTCATTCTTCATCACCTCGGAAGTGGTCAAATGGAAAGTCGGAACCTGGGAAGTTCTCGACAAGGCATCTACTTTTTACTCCGTTGGTCATATCATGATCCCAGGAGGCGACTCGAAAAAACCGGAAGGAAAATATCTGGTAGCACTAAACAAGATCACCAAAGATCGCTACCTGCCCACCGGACCTGAGCTATGCCATTCAGCACAACTTTATGATATCTCCGGTGACAAGATGAAACTTTTAATGGACTTCCCGACCCAGGGAGAGCCTCACTACGCTCAAGGGATCTCCGCAGGAAGGGTTAAACCAAATGTCAAAAAATTCTATCCTATTGAGGAGAACGAGCACCCATTCCGTGCCATGGGTGAGAAAGACGCAAGGGTAGAAAGAGATGGCAATGATGTTCATGTCTATATGACAACCATTAGAAGCCACTTTGCTCCTGATAATATCGAAGGAGTCAAAGTCGGGGACAACGTGTACTTCCACGTGACCAACCTCGAGCAGGATTGGGATGTCCCCCATGGATTCTCTGTAATGGGTGCCAACAATGCCGAATTGCTGATCATGGGCGGGCAAACCGAAACCCTGCTATGGCAGCCTAAAAAGGTTGGTGTGTATCCATTTTATTGTACCGACTTCTGTTCTGCACTTCATCAGGAAATGCAGGGATACATCAGAGTATCGGGAGCCGGCGCAAATGTTGACCTCGCCTGGGGTCTGGGTGAAACCGCACCCTGATAAAGATTGTTAGGAATGTTCTCCTGGATTTGGAGTTTTCTCTTTGATTTTTCCTAACCGGAGGGGTTTGGGCACCTTCGCTGATAAGCCGGCGAAGCGCCCTGCCCTTCTTTAATTTAAAACAATGAAATACCTCCCAAATATTATCATGCTGACCGGCAGCCTTCTGTTGCTGGCCATTTTCTTATTTCCCATCTGGAAAATTATCCTGGTAGCACCTCAATACCCTTCAGGGGTCACCATGCTGATTTACCTGAATAAGATCGGCGGCACTGAACCAGGTACACTTCAGAATATCAATATTCTGAACCACTACGTAGGCATGAAGTCCATAGAACCGGATTCCATTCCGGAGTTGACATATTTCCCATTTATCATTCACGGACTTTGTTTGATCGGGATTGTCATCTCATTCCTGAACAAAAAATATCTATACCTGGGATTCGCGGCCTTGCTCGTACTGCTTGCAAGTCTGGGCGTTTATGACTTCTACCTTTGGGAATACGAGTATGGTCATAGCCTCTCGCCCGATGCTCCGATCAAAGTTCCCGGAGCTTCATTTCAACCTCCATTGATCGGGAAAAAGGACATCATCAACTTTACGGCCTACTCGCTGCCTGAAACAGGGGTTTATCTTTACGGAGCTACAATTTTTGCCGCACTCAGTTCCTGGTGGCTTACCAGAAAAAAATGAAGAAACTGTTCTTCACGGTATTGGTTGGTTTTACAATAGCTTGCACAGGCGGGCCTGAGCCGATTTATTTCGGTGAACAGGCCTGCCACTATTGTAAAATGACCATCGTGGACAAACAGCATGCTGCCCAGGCTATCTCAAACAAAGGCAAGGTCTATAATTTCGATGCCATTGAGTGCATGGTCAACCTTGAATTAAGCGAAGATCTCGAGCTCCACGAGTTTCGTGTTTGCAACTATGAGGACCCGGGCATGCTGATCAGCGTGGATACCAGTTTTTTCCTCATCTCCAAAAACATCCCGAGCCCAATGGGAGCCTTCCTTTCTGCATTCGGTTCTAAGGAAATGGCCATGGCGAAAAGTTCTTCAAATGAAGACATCATCTTAAATTGGGAACAATTAAAGGGAAGATTCAAAAGCTATTTACCGGACCCAGTCAATTAGATCGATTTTGAGGAACGCCTTGTTGCCAATTGGCTTCCTCCTTCTGATATTCTTAACGGTTCCCTTACGAGGGAACGGCCAAAATGGACAAGAGTTGGGCCTCCGGGCCAGCATTCAAAATGCGAACAGGCATGACACGCTCATGATCCCTGCCGGCAACTATTCTGTGAGCACGATCATCGTTGACAAGCCCCTGAGCATTATCGGAGAGGATTTCCCGGTATTCACCAGTGCAGAGGGAGAAGAAATACTCACCATCATTTCGGATAGTGTACATATAGAAGGCCTGATCCTGGAAAAGGTAACGACCAGTTTCCTGGTAGACCGGGCGGCAGTCAGGGTCAAGGAAAGCGATCATTTCACCATAAAGAATAACAAGCTCAGAGATACCTTCTTCGGGATCTACCTTGAAAACAGCTCTTACGGCGAAGTATCGGGGAACGAGATTTTAGGTGACGCAAAACAGGAATCCTCTTCGGGCAATGCCATACATGCCTGGTATTGCCATGATCTGATCATTGCCAATAATGAAGTTGCGATGCACAGAGACGGCATCTATTTCGAATTTGTCGACAATAGTTTGATCGAGGGCAATGACAGTCATGATAATCTTAGGTACGGACTCCATTTTATGTTTTCAAATCATGATGAGTACATTGACAACGTTTTCATGCGCAACGGTGCGGGGGTAGCGGTGATGTTCTCCAAGTTTATCAATATGTACTCCAACAAATTCCAATACAACTGGGGCAATTCCAGCTACGGTCTTCTTCTGAAAGAGATCTATGATGCAGAGATCGCCGATAATGTATTCGAGAAGAATACCATTGGGATCTTCATCGAGGGATCCACAAGAATCGATTATGGGAGAAATGATTTTGTACAAAATGGCTGGGCGCTAAAGTTCTCAGGAGGAACACTGGATAACCGGGTCCGGGAAAACAATTTCATCTCCAACACCTTTGATCTTTCAGTTGGTTTTTACACCGAGTCCAATTCTTTCGATGGAAACTACTGGAGCGACTACAATGGCTACGATCTGGACAAAAACGGTGTCGGCGATGTGCCCCATCGACCGGTCAAGCTGTTCAACTTTTTGATCAACAGCAGCCCTGAATCTGTGGTCCTGTTGAGAAGTTTTTTTGTCGAACTTCTGAATTTTGCAGAAAAAATCAGTCCCGTATTCACCCCGGCTGAGGTTATGGATAAGATGCCATTAATGGAGAAAATCACTTTGAAGAAGGAATCATGATCAGGATAGAACAACTGCGGAAATCGTTTGGAAAAAACATGGTTTTGCAAGGGGTAGATCTGAACTTTTCCGAACCGGGGATCACCGCAATTCTTGGCCCCAATGGCTCAGGAAAGACTACTTTGTTAAAGTCCATACTGGGAATGGTCGTGCCTGATTCAGGGGATATATTCGTTGAAGACAAATCGGTTAAAAATGATTTTCAATACCGTGAACAGATCTCTTTCCTTCCTCAGATCGCCAGATTCCCGGAGAACCTCAGCGGAAATGAACTGATCAAGATGGTAACAGCCCTTCGCAAAAGAGCGGCGAACCCGGAACCCATCATCGACAGATTGAGTCTCAAACCATCTTTGGACAAGAAGCTCAAGTACCTGTCCGGAGGAACAAAGCAAAAAGTCAGCATTACCGCAGCACTGATGTTTGACAGCCCGATCCTGATCCTTGATGAACCTACGGCAGGCCTCGATCCCGTCGCGTTGATCGAATTCAAGAAAATGATCCTGGCAGAGCGTGAAAGAGGAAAGATCATTCTGCTGACCACCCATATCCTGAACCTGGTTCATGAGCTTGCAGATCGGATCATTTTTCTTCTTGAAGGGGAAATATTCTTCAACGGGAGTTCAGAAGAATTGCTAAAGAAATTCAACACCGACAATTTTGAAGAAGCCATTGCCGCATTGACCATGGCAGAAACCAGCTAAAACTATGTGGAGAATACTTCTTTATAGTCTCAAGGACCTAACCCGTAGCCGGTGGATATTCTTTTATGCCCTTTTCTATTTCTTGTTTACCCTGGGGCTGTTCCTGTTTAGCGCTGATCTTTCCAAAGCCATTATCAGTTTGATGAATATTACATTGGTCCTGGTACCGTTGATCGCTACCATTTTCGGCTCGATGTATTTTTATAACTCCCGGGAGTTTATAGACCTTCTTCTTTCTCAACCACTTCCGAGGCAAAGAATTTTTGGTGGCCTTTTCCTTGGCGTCTCCCTGTCCCTTGCTCTTTGCTATTTGCTCGGAGTCGGAATTCCTTTCGTGATCTATGGTGTTTTTGGTTCTCCTGAGATCCTGAATTTCGTTACCCTGCTTTTTAACGGGATCATCCTCAGCCTGATCTTTTCAGGTATCTCCATTTGGATAGGATTGGCAAATGAAAACAAGCTAAAGGGCTTTGGCATCGCTATCGTCGTCTGGCTATTTTTTGCTGTGGTTTACGATGGCCTTCAATTGCTTCTTCTTGTTTCCTTCAGCGATTACCCCATCGAAAAGTTTTCGATTGGTGCTTCCATATTAAACCCCATTAGCCTTTCCAGAATACTCATCCTGCTAAAGCTTGATATCTCTGCCCTTATGGGATTCACCGGAGCAGTATTCAAAAAGTTTTTCGGCACAAATGCCGGTATCTTGATCTCGGTGTTTTCTCTGGTATTCTGGACCATACTCCCCTTCTTCGGCCTGATCCTCACATCCAGGAAAAAAGATTTCTAAACCCGCAAGGTTTTTTCCCTGTTTATGTCCAATAGACAATAAACAACCTTAAAGCAATTTTTGTCCATTAATTCCCGACTTTTGCGGGCTCGTTCCATTCGTCCAGGAATCTTGAAAGAATCCCTACTGAAAAGCTTGTTTTTTTGCTTGTTGGCCATCCAGCCGGCACTCGGAAATAATCCTGAAAACGATGATAGAACCAAGGGGATCATAAAGGGCTCTCTTAATGACATCATATCAGGTGAAGCCGTCGAATTCGCTTCTGTAGCGCTTTCAAATATGGATGGGAAAGTGGTGGCAGGACTGATAACCGATGAAGAGGGAAAGTTTCAGTTTAAAGGATTAGTGTTTGGAACCTACTCACTCGAAATTTCCTCAGTCGGCTACCTGAAAAAATCGCTGAGTAAAATATCCATTTCGGAAGAAAATCCGGTAAATGACCTTGGAAAGATCATGGTGGACAGAGACAATAAGACACTTGAAGAAGTAGAGATTGTCGGAGAAAAAAGAGCCATAGAATATCAGATCGATAAGAAGGTAGTGAATGTGGATCAGCAGATCACGGGGAAATCCGGTACCGCTGTGGATATTTTGATGAATGTTCCGTCGGTAACCGTGGATATTGAAGGGAATGTTTCCCTGAGAGGCTCCTCAGGTTTTATGGTACTTATAGATGGGAGGCCCACTATCCTGGAAAGTACAGAGGCCCTTCAGCAGATCCCGGCCAACTCCATCGAGAATATCGAGATCATCACGAATCCCTCGGCCAAATATGTCCCTGATGGAACAGCCGGGATCATCAATATTGTCACTAAAAAGGATAAGGCTCAAGGTGTTAACGGAGTCGTGAATGGAAATATCGGTATTGATCGAAAATATGGGGGCGATGTCCTGGTCAATCTCAACCGAAAAAAATGGAATTATTTTTTGGGTGCAGATTTTAATCAAAGGTATTTTCCGGGATACACTGAGGGAGAGCGGATCACCATTGACAACGATACCTTCTTTACAAGATACAGGGGAGATAATTCAAGCGATCGGTTTTTCTGGAATGTTCGGGGAGGTGCTGCATTTAATCCTACGGACAAGGATAACCTGAGCATCGAGTTCAATTATGGTTTCAGAGAACAATCCAGAAAATCAGCTCTGGATTATCAGGAAGGAATTTTTTCGAACGACACCATCAACTCCTACAAATCGGTGAATGAGCATCACTTTGATATGGATTTCTATTCCGTCAACCTGAATTACACCCATACCTTCAAGAAGAGACATACACTGTGGGCGCAGTTCAGTGCGAGAAACAGAGACATCAGGGAGTACTCGGTAAATTTTCTTGTGGACCCGGATGGATATATTACCTCTGGCCAGAGGAATACCGAAGATGGCCCCGCCAATGTTTTACAAACCGATCTGCAATACTCACACCCCATCGGTCTAAAGGGAAAATTTGAAACAGGCTATCAAAGCCGGATCGGAAAAAGTACGGATGACACAAAATTGTTTGCCTATGATACCGCCCAACAGGACTATGTTTATGTGGAGGAATATTCAAACTACACAGAATATGATCGGGATATCCATGCCCTTTATGCATTGTTTGGAGATGAAAAAGGAAGGTGGGGATATCAGATTGGACTGCGGGGAGAATACACCTATCGGACAATAAACTCTTCCGTATCCAGCGATGAGTTTAAGATCGATCGCCTGGATTACTTTCCTTCTGCGCACCTTTCGCTCAATTTGGAGAATGATCAACAGTTGATGGCAAGCTACTCAAGGAGGATCGAAAGGCCCAGGTCCTGGTGGTTGGAGCCCTTTGTCACCATAGTGGATGCCTTCAATGTAAGGCAGGGAAATCCAAACCTAAAACCCGAGTATATCGATTCCTTCGAGCTGAACTACAGAAAAGGTTTCGGAAGGAATCACCTATCCGCTGAACTTTATTATCGAGTGACCAACAACAAAGTTGAAAGAATTCGTGAGGTCTTCACGGAGAATGTCATGATGACCAGACCGGAGAACGTTGGCACGGATTATTTCTTTGGAACCGAGTTGGCCACAAGTCTTGCGCTTACCAATTTTTGGAAGGCGGATCTCTCAGGAAATATTTTCCATTACTCAATTAAGGGAACCCTTCAAGATGAGCCATATTTCAGAGAAAGTGTGAGTTGGAATACCAGGATGAACAACAATTTCACCATAAGAAAAGACACCAGAATTCAGATCAGCACCAGATATGTCAGTGAGATCGCAAATGCCCAGGGAACAACGGCCGGATTTTGGGGAATGGATGCAGCTGTAGGGCAGGATTTCTGGAAAAAAAGGATGACTGCCACGCTCCAACTCATGAATATCTTCGAGACGGAAAGGCGTGAAACCAGATCCGAGGGTACGGATTTTAGAAACTACGATCTAAACTATAGGTTCGGGCCGATCACCATTTTGACCCTTACCTACAGGTTCAACAATTATGAACAAAGAAGAAATGGCCGGGGAACACGTGGAGGAATCTCCAACGATGATTTCTAACGAGCTGACTTGATGATCCTGGAGCTGCTGATCGAACCATCCCAAGCGACGATCCGCAATATATAAACCCCATGCGGCAGTTCGGAAATATCAAGTCCCAGATCATAGGATAGCACATCATGCCGCATAAAAACCGATTCTCCTCTTGCATTGGTAAGCATGACCGATGAGATTTCCTGAACTGATTTGATTTGGACAATCTCGGTGGCCGGGTTTGGAGATACCTTAAGCTTTGCGCCAACAGTCGAACAATCAAAGGATCTCGTTGCGATCACGGTGCCTTCCGTTGGATCCACCAGTCGGAAATGTATCAACCCATTGGTCCGGCCAACATGATAAATAAAGTTCTTTCCAGCCTCTCCCGAAACTTGCAATTCTTCATTCTCGATCTGCGTCCACACTTCACCATCTCGGGATAATTCCAGGGCCGGAACTCCCGGTTCTTCGTTTGAAGTGATCCAATGAAGGGAAAGTTCGTCCTCTATACACATGCCCTCAAATTCTTCAATGTTGATCGGCAAGGGCGACTGTATGGTATCCGTTGAGCCGACGTAGAAATTATCTGCTATTTCACCCAAGGTCAGCGAAGTCCTGTTCACCTGGGGATCTCCTGTGGTACCTCCATTGGTTCCGACTGTGCCCACTACTCCTGAATTAAGCATAAGCCTCAGGTCATTGACATCGCCTATGATCCCAAATCCCACTCCTCGTCCACTTAGGTTATATGAGCCACCTGTAATGCCCCCTCCTGTTGAAACAGTCCAGAAACCATCATAGCGAAGAAATATGGTCGCCGCTCCATCTGTAACCGACACCTCAGAGGTCGTTGTCGTGTTGTCAGGAGAAACGGTGATCGTCCCACCGGGTGACGGTCCCGTTGAAGGTGCTGTCACATAGAAAGGCCTAGTGCTCAAATTGCTATTGGCCATAGGAAACAAGCCAGCCGCATCGCCATCCGCCACTGTTGCCGCATCATAATACCTCGTAAATCCTCCACCATATAACCCACCATCCGTATATACAAGAGTTCCGGGAGTGGCAGGCGCCGTCCCAAGGGTAAGTGAATTGGATGCGATATCCACGTACCCTGCCGTTAAAGTGAGGCTGTCCTGTACAATAACCGCACCTGAAAGGGTTTTCAATCCGGCATTCTCAAAAGCTAGATTATAGTATTCGCCATCGCTAGGCACAAAAACATCCTGAGCTCCGGAGCCATTATAAATGAAGGTGTTCACCGCATCGTCGCAGTTCATGGTTAGCCCGGCATGTGATGCCGCTGCAGATCTCCAGGTTCCTCCATTCAGATTGCTGAAAACCTCAGCTCCGCCCACATTTGCAAAATTTCCCTGATGGACCAATTCACCTGAATTATTGATGGTCCAATCCGCATCAAAGAGGTCGATATTTCCACCTACACTTAAGTAGCCATTATTTGTGATTATATGGCCATCATCGGTATTCGAATTGCTATACATGCGATCAGCAATCTCAATTGTATCGCTATTGGTAATGTTCGTGTTGGCGGCTATCAGTAGCACATCATCTGAAACAGATATCTTGCCCGTGTTTATAAGTGTGGAATTATTTGAAGCAAACCACAATTGGGTCGCAGAAAGGCTTCCTGTGGTATTATTATTAAACGTGGCATTACCAGCAAATCTAATTTGCCCATTGATGGATACATCTCCTGTGCCCAACAGATTGGTGTTTCCAGTATTGGTAATGGTAATCCTCGTAATACCCTGAATTCTGTTTCCTGTTCCTTCGGTAAGAATATCCAAAACGCTGGACCCGGAAATCGCCATTCTCGGATTGGACTGAGCGTTTCCATCAATAATGCTTCCATCCATCAAGATCAGGCTGTCTCCATTGGTGATGGTCAGTGTTACATTTCCAGCATTATATGTCAATGATCCGGCACCGAAGATCTTTATTTTCGAGATTGACGAATTTGCCGCCAAATTGATATTCATGGCTCCTGATTCCCCGATGATCACCGTATCTCCGGCAGCCGGGATATTGGATGAAGCTAAGCCTCCGGGGGTTGCCGACCAAGAAGCCGTCGAATTCCAGTTTCCATTATTCACTATGGCATAGCAAGGGTTGCACTGGCTATAGGCATCAAATGAAAGGAGCACAGTGACAATCGAAAGGGCCAATGAGGTTTTTAGGGATCTAAAGTTCATCTAAAGTCTAATTTCTTCCTTAGCAGTTTCTCCGGCACCCCATGAGAAGCCATAAGAGGTATAGGAGAAAAATAATCAGGACATTCTGCCTAATTTGATATAAAAATACGCAATATGAGGCCTCCACCAAACCCATTCCTGTAAATGATGGAGCAATTGAAATGACCATGAACCCGGATCTGACCAAAATCGACTATCACCTGTCTCAAACACCAAGAATTCTAACTTCGATCCTGGAAAACCTGCCGAAGGACCTGCAAGACTCCAACGAAGGAAAGGATACATGGAATCCTCATGAAATTTTACGGCATTTAATCCATTGTGAAGAGACGGACTGGCTTCCGAGGGCGATGATCATTTTGTCTGATGTGAAAAAGTTTAAACCCTTCGACAGGTATGCTCATTTACATAAGGATGAGAACAGACCTCTCTCCTATCTTCTGAAGAAATTCACAAAACTTCGTGAGGACAACCTGGGAGAACTGATGAAGCTTAATCTCTCATCGGCCCATTTGGCTAAGACCGGGATGCATCCCGAATTTGGCGAAGTCACGCTCAGAGAACTACTCTTCTCATGGGTTGCACATGATCTGAGCCACATTTCTCAAATTTGCAGGGTTCTGGCCAAACAATACAAGGCCGATGCAGGTCCTTGGGTCAAGTATATGAGAATATTAAACCAATAATCATGGATTACGATCATTTCAGGGAATACTGCCTCAACAAAAAGGGTGTAACAGAGGATTTTCCTTTTGACGAAACGACAGCATGCATGCGGGTGATGGGTAAGATCTTTGCCATCACAGATATAGGAGATGGGGTGGTCGCAGGAGAGGCATTGGGGCCATTTGCATTCATAAACCTGAAGTGCGATCCTGAAAAGGCGATCTTGCTCAGGGAAGAACATGAAGCGATCAAACCCGGTTGGCATATGAGCAAAAAACATTGGAATTCCGTGTACATGGATGGAACCCTTTCTGACACCCTGATCAAAGAACTCATCGATCATGCTTATCTTCTCGTGGCCGATAGCCTTCCCAGAAAATTGAAGGATGACTTAAAGCAGCTTTAACATTCCCATAATACCACCATCGTAATATTGCGATGAGAGAACCATGGGAGCCACGAAAACAGAACAATTTCTTTCCAAACATGTGGAAATTGCCGTTTTATCGAAAGCATTGGCCCATCCGGCAAGGGTTGCAATACTTCAAATCATGGCTGAATCCAACCAATGCATATGCGGTGACCTTGTTGATGAGCTTCCCCTGGCGCAACCAACCGTATCTCAACATTTAAGGGAACTAAAACAAGCCGGTCTGATCAAATCCAGCGTGATCGGAAATACCGTAAAATATTGCATCGACCGAGGAGCTTTTCATGAGGCTGTCCTCAAGATCAATCATTTCTTTGGAGAAGTGCTCAATGATTATTCGGAAATCACTTGCTGAGTTCCTGGGAACCTTCGCCCTCGTATTTGTGGGTTGCGGCTCCATCATCCTGGCTGGAAAAAGCGGAGCCTTTGGCTTATTAGGGATCTCACTCGCTTTTGGAGGTGTTGTCACCCTCATGGTATACCTATTGGCCAATATCTCCGGAGCACATATCAATCCGGCGGTTAGCATATCACTATTCCTGAGCAATCACTTAAGATGGACTGAACTACCCTTTTACCTTCTGGCACAATTCTCAGGGGCAATTTTGGCCAGCATTGGCCTTTCATTGATCTTTCCGACAATAGGGGATCTGGGCTCCACCAAACTAAATCTTGGAATACTCGGTGGATTGGCAGTCGAGTTTGTTTGCACATTCCTTTTGATGACTGTGATCTACTTTGTGGCCATGGGCCCCAGGAAATTGAAACCATTCGGAGGGCTCGCAATTGGCCTGGTCATATTTCTGGCCTCTATATTTGCAGGGCCATATACAGGGGCCTCACTTAACCCGGCCCGGTCACTTGGGCCGGCAATCATCGAGGGTAATTTTGACAAGCTTTGGTTCTATATGCTTGCACCTGTGCTGGGAGCTATTGTGGTGGTGCCGATCTATAGAAAATTCAAAAAAGATGAGTAAGAAGCTATTGTTCGTTTGTATTGAAAATTCCAATCGAAGCCAAATGGCGCAGGCTTTTGCGAAAATCCATGGAGGAGATAACATCGAAGCTTACAGCGCCGGTTCAAGGCCATCCGGGCAGGTAAATCCCAAAGCCATCAAGGCGATGGGCGAACTTGGATACGATCTTTCCAACCATGATTCCAAATCCATTGATGAAATTCCGCAAGGGCCCTATGAGTATGTGGTGACCATGGGTTGTGGCGATGAATGCCCCTGGATTCCTGCCAAAGAACACATAGACTGGGATATTCCTGATCCCCGAAACCTTGAAGGGGAGGAATTTAACCAAGTCCGTGACCTTGTTGAACAGAAGGTTAAGTCCCTGCTCACTTCTATCGACTGATCAATCCATCGGCACCTCTATGATCAGGATATCAGAATTTTCTTTGGTATCGATCCGAATCGATTCAACATCAGAGATGCCAATGGCGTCCCTGCGTCCGAGGCTCTCGCCTGCTACTTCTACCCCGCCCTCCAGAACGAACAAATACATTCCCTGTTGACTTGAGCTTAAGTCGATCTTCTGCTGCATATCCTGAGAAAATCTTCCCCTGAACATTCGCGCGTTCTGATGGATCCAAACATGATCTCCATCGCGAGTACTTCCCAAAATTTGTTGAAAACGATTTTCCTGATCCTTGGGATCGAATTCTTTTTGATCATACCTGGGCTCCACGTCCCTTTGGTTCGGAAAAATCCAGATCTGGAGGAAATTGACCTCCTTGTCCCGATCGGGATTAAACTCAGAATGCTGAATACCTGTTCCCGCAGACATCACCTGCACTTCATTCTCCCTGATGACATGTATGTTACCCATACTGTCCTTGTGCTTGAGAGAGCCTGATAGGGGAATCGAGATGATTTCCATGTTTTCATGCGGATGAGTTCCAAACCCCATTCCAGAGCTGACGATATCATCATTCAACACCCTGAGAGCTCCGAAATTCATTTTTTGCGGATCGTAGTATCCGGCAAAACTGAAACTATGATGGCTGTCCAGCCATCCATGATTGGCATGGCCTCTTTCTTCCGCTTTATGAACTGTCTTTTTCATTTTTCCTCCTTTTTCGGGTTCAACAACCATTGTTATGCCATTGATTTAAGCTCAAGGAGTTTTCCGGTAAAGAGAGGTTACTTTCTTTGAAAAATACGTGGAAGTCAGTCAAAAAGGCAGTCCATACCAATAGGAGATCCGTCAGGCATCTTAGGAGAATCCGGAATTTCAAACTCCGATGGGTTGGATTTGAACCTTTCAATTTCATGATTGACAAATTTCAGGTGGTCATCGGTGAGGTTTCGACCATACCCTGCCGGGAAGTTCACGACCTGATCAAAGGCCACCTCCCTCACATATCCGCTTGCATTCGGATCATTTGAAATAGCCATGAGGCGATAAAGGAGTTTGAGTTCAACAATCCTCTGTATCAACCCTTCCTTCCCCTTTTGTCTCGGTTGTTCCCAGGTATTGGCCCTGACCCTTGAAACTGCATATTCAAAGGATGGGTATTCCTTGTCTTCAGCGGCAAACTGCTCCATACGAGCGAGCCTTTGAGGATGGAAAAGGATCTCAAGTATTCGATCCGAAAGATTTTCCGCCGCGGCAAGGGGATCAAACATCACTCCGGTTCTTGAAGGAAAGTTTTCCCTTCCCCTTCCATATCCGGGAGGCCTGGGTGGGATCATTTCAACCAGATTCTCAGGCAGACCCAGGTTATCAGGCTGCAGGCAATCCACCATGCTCTCAATCGCTTCTTTTTGGAGTTTGGGATCTATTTTTTGTGGAGATGGCAGACCATCCCCTTTGACGGAATAATGGTATTCCAGGCCCCCGATCAATTTGCTGTTGGCCTCCAACTGATAGCGATGCATGTAGTAGATCGGTACAAGCACATCTTCAATGGTAGAAACCGGCTCTCCTGGCGCCACTCTATCCAGATCAAAATCGTCTAAGAGTATCCTCCTGATTTTGAGGACACGATCCAATTCCTCTTTAGGGTTTGCGTTGTTGTCCCATAGGTGTGCATAAGGGTGAGCTCCTCCCAGTGGCCTGGCATCCCTATCCGTAATATAGAGTAACCCGCTCCTATCCCTTTCCTTAATGATCGCGTTCAAGGTAGCGGGATCCGAGGATTCATTGTATCCGTATTTGATAGCCCAGAGGTCCCATTCGCCGACACCTGTGTCATAGGCACCTGATAAATCCACATCGCCATTCTCGTTGAGTTTGAACAATGGATGGGGATAATCCATCACCGAGGCCCTGCTGTTATAGGATGCGGCAAAGTTATGCATGAGTCCGAGGGTATGGCCCACCTCATGGGCTGATAACTGTCGAAGTCTTGCCAAAGCCATCTCCCTGGCAACGGTCGGATCGCCTCCGTCATAAGGCCCAAGAAGCCCCACCGCGATCATAAAATCCTGCCTTACCCTTTGAGATCCCAAAGAAACATGTCCCTTGATGATCTCTCCGGTACGCGGATCTGTCACTGAATTCCCATAAGACCATCCCCTGGTGGACCTATGTACCCATTGGATCACGTTATACCTGATATCCAGTGGGTCAACAGTATCCGGCAAGAGTTCAACCCTGAACCCATTTTTGAAGCCCGCCCGTTCAAACGCCTCCGCCCACCATGAAGCACCTTCCAACAATGCCGAACGAATAGGCTCCGGGGCTCCCTGATCCAAATAATAGACGATAGGTTCCTTGACCTCATCTACGTCTTTCAATGGATCATTCTTTTCCAAACGGTGCCTTACGATCTTCCTCTGCACCAATGGCTCAGTGATATCCGTGCCAAAATCCTGATAGCTAATATATCCGAAGCCACTTCTGATATCATAATCCCTTTCCGAAAAGCCTCCTTCAGGAAGTTTCACAAAGGAGTGATGATTTCTGACCGTAACAGCGTCCGCATAAGGGGTGACAGATTGGATATATCTTCCTTTCGCATTTCCGGTCAAGGTAACGATGGCCTCAAACTCTGAGTTCTGAGGAAAGTTCTTTGTTCTCTCAAGGAAAATGGCAGACCTGGAAGGATCAACCCTATAGCTTCCCTGATCGAAATAAGCCAACCTTTGGACCACCCCATGTGAATCGCGTATGAGAAAATCGGTGATATTGATCAACACTCTACTTTCTTCCTCGGCAACTACCTGAAATCCCCACCATACAGATGTTGCGAAAGCCTCATCTACTGCCCGCTGTTCCAAAGGGTTTTCGGTGGTCGCTCTATAATCATAGTTGGGTTGTACCAACAATACTTTTGGTCCCGAGCGAACAAACTTCATCACCCGTTCGCGGGCAAGCTGGCCTCGATCCAGGCCCAGATCATTCGAACCGACTCCTGCCGCCAAACCATAGAGATAAAGAAACTCCTCTTCAAAACGATCAACCTCAAGCAAAATGGAGCCCGTGCTTTGATCCCAATAAAAGTCGAAATAGCCGGGGTATTTTTTGAAGCCCGCAACCATTTTTGAAATAGCACCTTCATCTGAGGTCTTTTTGCCTCCTGCACTTAGGGGCCCGCAGCTCATCGCTATTGAGAGAGTCAGGAAACCAATGGCCTTAAGCAGGAATTGTTTTTTTGGAGACATCGGAATTAGATTTGGGTTTGCAATATAGATATTTCATAAAAGCCTATTCCAAATGAAAAAAGCCTTGATTGTTCTCTTTCTGCCCCTTTTGAGCTTTGCCACAGATAAGGACGATTGTGTTGGTCTTTTCTGGTCCCCGGATAAAGACGGAAAGATCAAAGTCTATGAAAAGGGAGGAATGTACTTTGGAAAGCTCATCTGGTCCATAAGGCCGGATGAACTGGATACCGAAAATCCGGACGAAAGCCTGAGATCAAGAAAAAAAGTCGGACTCGATATATTCTACGATTTCAAGTTTGACGATGATGACAGTGAGTGGAATGGCTACATCTATGACCCGCAATCCGGTAATACCTATAAATGCAATATGTGGCTTGTGGATGGAGGCAAAACCTTAAAGGTTCGCGGCTATGTCGGAATTAGCTGGATTGGAAGGACAGAAGAGTTTGAGCGCATAGAATGATCATTTTTGGGTCTTGAGGATAGTTCTAATCTCAATCGGTACAAGGGGCGACATGGAGCCCTTCATTTCGATAGGTGGACTGTTAAAGAAGGAAGGACATGAGCCGATTTGCGTACTCCCGGAACAATTTCGACTCCTTGCAGAAGAATCCGGGCTAAGCTTTCGATCCCTGGGATCCGAATATCTGGATCTCCTGGAAAGCAAAGAGGGCAAAAGGGCCCTTGGAGGAGCCAGAAACCCATTCCAGAGAATTGTAGCTTACATCAAGCTTGGTTTAAAGTCTCTTCCCATCAACAAAAAGATCTTTGTTCTTCAATCCCAGATCATTGAGGAGCTTGATCCCGACCTGATCCTTCATAACGGCAAATCAACTTATCCGGTGATTTGGGGATTAGGTAAGAAGAATCGAACCGCTCTGGTAAGTCCCGTACCATTCATGCACTATGTTGAAGGCCACGCGCACATTGCTTTCAGTGGGAATTATGGGAGATTTCTGAATCGATTGACATTTTGGCTTGCCTACATAGGTTTGAAAATGACCATAGTTAAATCCTTGCCATGGATAAACCTGGAAGGAAAGATCAAAGGGAAAGAAATCGGAAAAGCCCTACAGACAAATCGGGCCTTTTATACTATTTCAAGTCATTTATTCCCGAAACCGGATTCCTGGACTAAGAACATTCAGGTATTCGGGTATCAGGAGCGCGAGTATCAAAAGTCCTACAGTCCACCAGGTGAATTATCGGAGTTTCTATCCAGGCATGAAAAGATCCTTTTTGTAACATTCGGCAGCATGACCAACCCCGACCCTCAAGGGAAAACCCAAGCCATTATCCAGGTCCTGTCCGATAGAAATATTCCGGCAATCATGAATACCTCTGTTGGAGGGTTGGAAAAACCCAGTGAATTTGATCATGAGCGTTTCTTTTTTATCGAAGGCATTCCCTACAATTATATTTTTCCAAGAATGTATGCAGTTGTACATCATGGAGGAGCGGGAACAACACATCTGGCAATAAAGCATGGCTGCGCATCGATGATCATTCCGCATATTCTAGATCAGTTTGTTTGGAACAAAATCATCAATGAGAAGGGAGTTGGTCCAAAAGGGATGAAGATAACGGCTTTAAGCGCGGATTCTCTGAAACCGAAAATCGATGACTTATGGAACAATAAAGCATATAAGCTAAATGCCGAGCAACTGGGAGTCCAGATAAAGAATGAAAATCATCAAAGGGAGTTATTAAACTTTGTTTTGAACCCTTGATCTGACGAGATCGATCCGAACAAAACATATTTTGATGTGTTTTTTAAAGAAAAAAGATGATCTCATTATTCAAACCCAATCCAGCCAAAAGGCTTGACAAGCAATACCGGGCTCTGCAAAAAGAAGCCATGGAACTGCAGAGGAAAGGCGACATCCAGGGTTTTGCCCTGAAGTCGGAGGAAGCAGAAAAGGTGGCCAAACAGATCGAAGACCTGAGCCGCGAAAAATAAGCACTCAAAACCCCCGTTGTGGAAAGAATACTGTTGACAGGTTCTACCGGTTACATAGGCCGAAGGCTTCTGCCCCGCTTGATCAGAGAAGGTTATCATATAACCTGTCTTGTGCGTGATCGGGCAAGATTCGATTTTGAAGACTTCACTACTGAATCGCTGAACCGAATCGTCGTTATTGAGGGGGATCTGCTCGACCCTTCCTCGCTCCCAAGGATAGAAGAAGGATTTCAATATGCGTTCTTCCTTGCGCATTCCATGGTTTCATCCTCCAGCAACTTCGATCAACTTGAGAGTCGAATGGCGAAAAACTTTGCGGCCTTTGCCAAAGACAACAACTGCCAGCACATCGTATATCTCGGAGGAATATCCAACGATTCAAACCTTTCGAAACATTTGCTTTCCAGAATGGAGGTGGAAACCGCTCTGGCGGAAACGAGAATTCCGGTGACTGTACTCAGAGCAGCGATCATCATCGGATCAGGAAGTGCATCTTTTGAGATCATTCGAGACCTCGTTGAAAAGCTTCCGGTTATGGTTGCTCCGAAATGGCTCAATACGCGCTGTCAGCCCATTGCGATCAGGAACGTCCTGGAACAGTTGGTCGGAGTGCTCACCAAACCCCAGAGCCTGGGTAAGACCTATGACATCGGAGGACCAGAAGTACTCACCTACAAGGAAATGTTATTGGGCTATGCCAGGGTCAGAAAGCTGAAAAGATATATTCTAACATTGCCGGTACTGACGCCAAGACTCTCTTCACTCTGGTTGTACTTCGTGACCTCAACTTCCTACAAATTGGCCAGATCCCTGGTTGACTCGATGAGAAACGAAGTAGTCTGCAATGAGAAGAACACCTTGCGATTGGATGGTCAAAAACTATTGAATTACCGGGAAGCATTGGAAGCAGCTCTTTCAAAGGTGCAATCCGATGAAGTAGAGTCCAGTTGGACCGATTCCGTGAGCTCACAGAAGATGAACAAGGCGCTTCAGGTCAGGGAAAAAGTGCCCGAACATGGTTGTTTCCAGGATTACAGGGAAATCGAATTTGATAGCAATCCGGAGAAAGTCCTGAACAACATCTGGAGCATCGGGGGAAAGCGGGGCTGGTATTATGGCAACTGGCTTTGGGAGATCAGGGGCTTTCTTGATAAAATGGTCGGGGGTGTAGGTTTAAGAAGAGGAAGGCGCAACCAAAACGAAATTAAAGCAGGCGACTCGATAGATTTTTGGCGGGTACTTCAGGCCAACAAAGTATCAAGAAGATTGCTGCTCTTTGCCGAGATGAAACTCCCGGGTGAAGCCTGGCTGGAATTTGAATTGGACAAAAAACCGACTGGAAAAAATATCCTTAAACAAAAAGCAACATTCAGGCCCAGAGGATTGGCTGGCAGACTATATTGGTATTCTGTTCTTCCATTCCATGCATTCATTTTCCAGGGCATGGCTGAGAGCATAACAAAATCAAATGCGGAAACGAATGCTTAGAAAGCAATTCTTGTTCTTGATCATCCTGCTGAATTTTTCGTACTGCAGCTCTCCCGAAAAAGATGATATGTCAAGAATCGATATTCAAGGGCATCGCGGATGCCGGGGCCTCATGCCGGAGAACTCAATTCCAGGTTTCCTCAAAGCCCTGGATCTTGGGGTGACTACGCTTGAACTCGATGTGGTGATCTCGGGTGACAGCCAGGTTGTTGTTTCTCATGAACCCTTTATCAGAGACCTGATCTGCGAAAATGATGGAGTTCAAAAGAACCTGTTCCAAATGACCTATGAAGAGATCGCCCAATATGACTGCGGGTCTAAACCAATCGACCGTTTTCCGACTCAAGAGAAAATTTCGGTATCAAAACCCTTGCTTTTTGAGGTTTTCGAAAAGGTTCAAAACAGGATACACCAGTCCGGCCTTCCACAGGTATTTTACAATATTGAGATCAAATCCACACCCGAGGGAGATGGTCGTTATCATCCGGCACCTTCAGATTTCGTCCGCCTTGTCCTGGAATTGATCCGGGATTTCAATCTACAGGATCATGTAGTCATCCAATCTTTTGACAAAAGGTCGATAGCCGAGTCGAAAAGACAGAACCCGGCCATTCCCGTTGCCCTGCTTGTCGAGGACAACCCTGACTGGAATGAGGAATTGAGATCCCTTGATTTTTCACCCGAGATCTATTCCTGCTACCATGCCTTGTTGGACCAGGAGATCGTGGATAGCATCCAACAGTTGGGCATCAAGGTCATTCCCTGGACAGTGAACGATGAAGAAAAAATGAAAGCGTTGATCTCCTGGGGTGTCGATGGGATCATCACCGATTATCCCGATAAGCTGATCGACCTGGTGAATACCTCAGAATAGGTTGAGCTGCAGGTTTTTCTCCAAGACCATAGGCTTACCTGCAAAGAAGTATGACTTTAAAACAAACTGCTTTGAGTCCTTAAAAGTGGATAACTCAACCCTGTCCGACCTGTAATTCGTGACCTGGTATTTCCTGGCCCCGACGGTGGATACGGTTCCGATCACCTCGTTTTGAAGGGTTCTGATCTCTGTGATGCTGTCGTCGAATAGGTTTTTGGAGAGAGAAACCTTGAGCCTCATCCAGGGAGATTCCTTGGACTTTTTTGATTTTCTTTTCTTAGGATAGGCTGTTTTCGCCTGGTTCATCCTGCTGCAAAAATAAAAAATCCGCCCAAAAACCAGCTCAGAGAGCAAAGCGTAAAGAAGAATGAGTTGGAGAGTGAGAAGAGAGAACCTCGAGCCTCTGATCCCACTCTCGGATCTTAAATGTGCCGAAGGGGAGGGCATTGCGTTGAGAATTTTTCCTATGGAAAAATTTAGCAAGGAGCCAGGAAAGGAGATCTAGGCTTGGAAAAGCCAAATCGACTGAGCAGGGCCGCTCCCACCTTCGGCCCGAAAATGGCTTATTCTACAAAAAATCAACAAAAGGAAGGGGAATTGAGAGTAAAAGGGAAAGAAAAATGTGCCGAAGGGGGGAGTCGAACCCCCACTCCCGAAGAAACACGAGTTTGAGTCGTGCGCGTCTACCAATTCCGCCACTTCGGCAATAAACGAAGAGGCGTCTACCATCCCGACAGCTACTGCAGTCGGGACCGCCACTTCGGCAATAAACCTAATGAATCACCGGCGACCCATTAAGAGTTCGCAAAACTAATCAGCCAACACAAATAGACAATAGGAATTATAAATGCGGGAGGTAAGAATGAGCCACGGGTTTATCGGAAAACATGGTTTTCGTTTTTGTCCAGACCCTTTCAAACAACTCAGACCTGCGATAATTCTCCAGATCATCAAGGCTATCCCAATGGCTGTAGGTCGAAAAGACATTGGGGGAATTTGCATCCCTCATCAACTCAACATGAGTGCAACCCGGAAATGCCTGGATCGATATTTTGTTGCGCTTAAAAAACTCAACGAACTCATCGGTTTTGGATTCCTCAAAGGTCATTCTGACTATCCTGATTATCATGACGCGCTAAATAAAATTCGAATATTGGCCTCATATTCAAGGCCTAACAAAGCGGCTGCATCTCCCTCACAAATAGCGATCTCCAGCAGATCCTGATCGTTGAACAAGCAGGCGATCTCTCCTTCGGGCACTTCTCCGTATGATTCCACAACCTGTCCGATGGTTTCTCTCCCGACTTCAATTCGGAACTTGGGACCATCCACATTAGATAGTTCTTCAAAGGCTTTGCGTGAGACGTTGGAGATGGCATTGCCATAGGAGTCGATATGAATAATATTCCCCATGATCTCCCCTTTTCCGATCTTCAATTCAAGATGCCGAAGTTTTTTATAGTCCGAGCAATGCTTTCCCAATGAGGATAATTCCTTTCCGTGAGAAACCTCCAGCGCAGCCTTAGCCATGATGTTCTTTGCCGGAAAGCTCTTTCTACCCTGATCGGTTTCCAACAGCTCAACAATGATGTCCGGGTTTTTTTCCGAAACCAATGAGAAAATGCCGTTGTTCGGGCCGATAAAAAAATGTCCGTCCAACTTCAATGCAATAGAACTCATACTTCTTTGACCATGAGCATAGACATCAACCAAATGAACGCTACCCTCGGGGAAGGAAGAATAGATCGACTTAAGAACCTGGGAGGCATGAATGATATTGAATGGTGGAACATTATGGGTGATATCCACAATGGCAGCTCTTGGGTTGCCCTCCAAAATCTTGGATTTAATGGCGGCCACATAGTGGTCTTTTTCCCCATAATCGGTCAAGAGGGTGATAATCGCCATTTAAGCCTTTGAAAGTTTGTAATTTTGAGGTCACCAAATTAGCCAAATAAGGCATTAAACCAGAGGTTTCCCTTGGTAGAAAAGATCATCACATTAGAAAACATTTCTCTTCCTGAGTTTTTGGGTCAGCATAACCAAAATATCAAGGAAGTGGCCAATGCATTCCCCAAGTCCAAACTGGTTTCTAGGGGCAATCAGATCAAGATCCAGGGTTCAAGCGCAGAGATCCTTGAGATCTCGGATATTATTGGCGCCTTGATCGACCATTATCACAGATATGGAAAAGTCTCATCCGAGAAGGTAGAGAGCGTGCTGAAAGGTGATAAAACCGGAACGCACAGTTCTAAAGATCCGGAAGAGACCATCATCGCCTATGGGTCCAGGGGTAAGATCATCAAACCCAAATCCAAAAACCAAGCCCGGTTTGTGCGGCTTGTCGGCGAAAATGACATAGTCTTTTCGCATGGACCTGCGGGAACAGGAAAGACCTTTCTTTCTGTAGCTTTAGCCATGTCAGCGCTGAAGAACAAGCAGGTGAAGAAGATCATTATTACGCGTCCTGTTGTTGAGGCGGGAGAAAATCTTGGTTTTCTTCCGGGAGATCTGAAGGAAAAAATAGACCCCTATCTCAAACCGATCTATGATGCCCTCCATGAGCTTGTACCAAATGAAAAGCTTTCGGAGTATTTCGAAAAGAATATTGTCGAGATCGCACCGTTGGCCTACATGAGGGGAAGAACTCTAGACAATGCCTTTGTTCTTCTGGATGAAGCACAGAACACCACTCCTATGCAGATGAAGATGTTTTTGACAAGGATGGGGCCAAAGTCAAAGTTGATCATCAACGGGGATAGATCACAGGTAGATCTTAAGCCGGGTCAAAAATCAGGTCTGGATCATTCAATCGATGTTTTGAAAAAAACAAAAGGCATAGGAATAGTGGAATTCGGACCCGAAGACGTCACCAGACACAAACTCGTGAAGGAGATCCTTGAGGCTTATAAGAAGGGTGAGACATGAGGGATATCCCATTGATCTCTTTTTTCCTTCTTCAGTTTTTTTTTGGATTTGCCCAGCAGTATCCGAAATGCGCTCTTGATCAAAGTCATAACACCCGCAAAGCTGCGGAACCGTGGCAGATTCAGACGGATATGGCCTTTGATCAAACGTTCCGTAAATGGCTCAACCAGGATACCGGTGGGGTTTTGACCATCCCGGTAGTCGTACATGTCATTTATCTCTATACGGATGAAAACATAGGTGAAGGAAGCAATATTTCCGTCAGCCAAATTGAATCCCAGATCAGAATTCTAAATGAGGACTATAGAAGAGAATTCGGCACTCCCGGCTACAACGAGGATCCGGTAGGCGCCGATACCGAAATCGCCTTTTGCCTTGCCCAGGAAGATCCCAAGGGACAACCGACCTCAGGAATTACCAGGGACACCACAGACAAACCCATACTTAGATTTCCGGAGGATGATGAGTATATCAAGTCCAAGAGCTATTGGGATCCCACCAAATATCTGAACATGTATGTGATCCCAAGACTTAACAATAGAGCTTTGGGATATGCGCAGTTCCCGGGAAAATACTTGCTAAGTCCTCACACCGATGGTGTGGTCATTGTACACAGTTTCTTTGGTGATGAAGGAACCGCAGATTTTCCAAATAACCCCTATAATACTGGTAGAACCACGACCCATGAAGTAGGTCATTGGCTTGGATTAAAGCATATATGGGCTGATGAATTGGGTTGTGCGGTTCATGATCTTCCGGATAGCATAGACGATACGCCCACAGCCTTCAATGCCAATTTCGGATGTAATCGAGATAAGCAGAGCTGTCAGTCCAGGGATATGGTGGAAAACTATATGGATTATTCCAACGATACCTGTTTCAATATTTTCACCCAAGGGCAAAAGTCCTACATGAGGTGGGGACTGACTTCCGGGGTTTATCCGCACAGATCTTCCGTTTGGACGACAGGAGAAGACTGTAAGAGGGAGGAACCTCAAAGTCGAACCCTGCTATTGCTACCGGGAGCAGATCCTACTTCATTGACGCTCACAGGTTTGAATCCCAATGAACGTTTCGAGATCGATGTTTTTTCCTCCACCGGAAGAAAAATGGGCACTTATAACGGGACTTCAGGGAATGATGGAACAGCCCTCTTGGATGTACTGGAAATTTCCTATGGATTTGTTATCTTCAGAGTGGAGCAGGAAACGAGTCCTCCCCAAGCCCTTAAGGCCGTTATAACCTTTTAAAATGATCAAAGTCGTCGAGGTAAGCCAGGAAGATCCCTTATTCCGGGACTATAAGAAAATCAGATACGATGTATTTGTAATCGAACAGGGTGTGCCGGAAGAGGATGAGTTCGACAAATACGAAGTCGAATCTCGTCATTATCTGGCTCTCTCAGGAGAGACCCCGGTAGGAACCGCGAGATGGAGGCAATATGGAGATCTGTTCAAACTGGAAAGATTTGCTGTGCTGGACTCTTTCCGCGGGAAAGGCGTTGGAAGAAAACTGGTTGAGCATCTGGAATCAGTACTGCATGACTTTGAAGACATTGCCCCCGGGCAATTGTTCATGCATGCACAGAGTGAAGCGATCGATTTTTATCAAAAGTTAGGCTACTCCGTCAGCGGAGAAGAATTTGAAGAGTGTGGTATCAAACATAGAACTATGACCAAATAGGGTTGTTTTTCTGGGGCCCATTTCCCTTTGTCAGGATCTCAATCGTATTTGCCCTGGGGATTCTTTGGGATCAGGGATGCTCATATTCATATCCCCCGTTGCATTGGTTTTTTCTTGTATCTCTTTTTGCTCTTGTCCCCTTACTCCTGAACAGACTTCCTGCAGGAACCAGGCGCAGCAAGATACTGGGATCCCTTTCCCTGCTTCTCATTTTCCTATTGGGGGCGTTACATTCAAACCTTCAGAAGCATGAGATTACCAGCAATAGAGCCTTTGAAGATGGCGTCGAAATCAAGGTTTCAGGACAGATCCAAACCCTCATAGATGAAAATGAGCTGAGATCCAGATATGTATTGGAGAAGGTCCACTTATCGGATGAATTTGACACTTTAGACATTTCCTCGGGGATCCTCTACCTGGAAAGGAAGAAAGAAATCCACCCATTACTTCCGGGAGATCGATTTATAGGATTTGCCAGGGTCTTCTCAATTCCTCCTCCCCTTAATCCCGAGGAATTCGACCTGAAGGAATATTATCATCGCAAGGGCATAGGATTCAGGATATTTCCAATCGAAGGCTCATACCAATTTATCAGGAATGATGCCTGGACGATCAACAGAATCTCTAAGATTTCCAGGAACTGGATCATGTCTAGATTCGATCCGGTCATTGAAGAAAGGGAAAATCTGAAACTGCTCTACGCCATTACCATGGGACAAAGAAAGGCTCTTGACGATCAAATGACCGAGGATTTCAGGAAAGCGGGAGCCTCACATTTATTGGCTGTTTCAGGCTTGCATCTTGGGATAGTCTACCTCGTAGTAAGCTGGATTTTATCGAAATTCAGGAAGAACCCTGGCAGCAAGTACCTGGCCTCATCCTTTATCATCGTACTGCTTTTCGTTTTTGCTTTTGTAACAGGAGCTGCTGCTTCTGCCCTAAGGGCTGCCCTGATGTTCTCAATCATGGAAATCGGATCAGCATTCAGAAAAAAATCTTCCGGATGGAATCATTTGGGTTTTGCTGCACTCACTCTCCTGATCATCAATCCGTTATCGCTTCTTGACATTGGATTCCAACTATCATTTGCCGCCATGGCCGGAATATTTTTTCTGATCCCTCTGATCCCATATTTAGGATTACCACGAAATCGCATCATCCAGTTTCCCGTCCAAGCCATTCTCGTGACAATAGCGGTAATGCTTTCAACCCTCCCGGTCATGGGGTTTCATTTTGGCCAGATCCAACCCTTGGGTTTGCTCACCAATTTGTTTGCCGGGGTTGCAGCTACACTCATTTTATCCCTTTTTATGGCGGGGATCGCCACTTCGATTATTGTTCCTCCTCTTCTGGAATATGTTGGATCCGCTCTGGAAATTATTTTGAGTTCTCTTCACTTTTTGGTTCACCATATTTCACAGATCCCACTCAACACCATCCATACCCCACCCCTTCCTTTTTGGAAGGCGCTATTTCTTGTAACCCTGGTCTTGCTATTCTTCTCCCTTTGTTATGAAAGAGATCCAAGGAAAATCATGGTTTTCCTTTTGGGACTGATCATTTGGTTTTCTATTGATATCAGGGAAGTGCTCATCGGTAAAGACCAAAAGGAATTGATCGTCTTTAGTAATCGCAAGGGTCTTATCATAGCGGGCATACAAGGCGAAAGGGCGGGGCTTATAATTGAACAAAGCATAAATAATCCTTCCTGGAACTATGCCGGTTATTTTCATGAGAAAAGGATTCGCGAACTATTGGTGGATACCATCCCTTGGGAAGGGTCAGGTTCAGAAATTCAAATTCTCGGAAAGACCATTCTGGTCCATCAGGGCCAGGAGCCCAGGATACATGATGGAATAGCGTTCTTGATCATCAACGGCCCAATCTCCTCAGAACTATCCAGGCTAAAAAAGTTTGAAGGGCAGATTATGATCGGTCCCCGATTTTGGAAGAAAAGCGAAATACTAGATGAATTGAAGCGCCATGAAATAAAATTTCATGACCTTAGCTCCGGCTATTATAGTACAACGATAAGATAAATGATCAAGGTAGCACAAGACAACAAAGTCCGCATCATCCGGCTCAACAGGCCTGAAAAGAGAAATGCACTGAGTCCGGAATTGGTTCAGGCATTAAAAGAGGAGATTTCAACTGCCTATAATGATGATTCTACAAAGGTGTTGGTTCTCACCGGAGAGGGAAACTCTTTTTGTTCAGGGGCTGATCTGGAATTCATCAAAAAAATGCAGGAGTTCACCTATGAGGAAAATCTTGCCGATTCCAACAGCCTCAAAGAACTATTTAAGTTGATCTACTCAGGTCCCAAACCTGTCATTGCCGCTATAAACGGGCACGCGATCGCCGGTGGCGCAGGACTGGTTTCCGTTTGTGACATCGCAATCTCAATTCCACAGGCCAAATTTGGTTTTTCGGAAGTGAAGATCGGTTTTATTCCGGCCCTGGTCTCCGTATTCCTTGTCCGGAAGATCGGTGAAAGCAAGGCTCGAGAAATGCTCCTGTCGGGGAGGCTCTTCCAGGCGGATGAAGCGTTAAAAAACGGCCTGGTACATTGGATCGTTAATCCGGAAGAACTCGAAAGAGAAGCTTTGGGATTGGCGACGGTTATCGCCATGGAGAATTCTCCCGAATCACTGAAAGCAACAAAGAGTCTGCTCCATGAGATCTCAAATCTCGGTTTGGATGAGGCTTTGGATATTGCCGCTCAAAGAAATGCCGAGGCGCGGGGAACCGAGGATTGTAAGGAAGGGATCCTGGCCTTCCTGGAAAAACGCAAGCCTAATTGGTAAAAGAAGAGCTGATCATTTCCTTCATCAGGGTGGTGAGGTGAGGCTCGGCAATTGAAGCTGCTTCCAATACTTCTTCTACGGTTACCTTTTTGATCTTACCCGGCACGCCCAGATCCGTGATCACCGAGACCGCGAATATATTTTTCATCCCCATATGTACCGCCGAAATCACCTCCGGGACGGTAGACATTCCGACAGCATCGGCTCCGATGGTTCTGATATACCTATACTCGGCCGGGGTTTCCAGAATAGGACCCTGAACCGCTGCATAAACACCTTTGTGTAAACCGACATCAATTTTTTCCCGTAAAGCCAAAGCACGGTCCACCATTTGCCTGCTATAGGCCTCGCTCATATCCGGAAATCTGGGCCCCAGATCATTATGATTTGGCCCTCTCAAAGGTGTATCCGGAAGGAGGTTAATATGATCTTCAATGATCATCAGATCACTTACTTTTTGCTCGGGATTTAACCCTCCTGCCGCATTCGAAATAAACAGTGACTTGATACCCATCAAGAGCATAATTCTTACCGGGAAAACCAGTTGTTCCATGGAATACCCTTCGTAGAAGTGGAACCTTCCCTGCATCACAACAACTCTTTTGCCCTGTAAGGAGCCAAATAGCATCCTGCCCTTATGGCTTTCCACTGTGGAAACAGGAAAATGAGGTATATCACCATAGGGTATGGATTCAACAACGTCAACCTCATTGGCGAGCCCTCCAAGGCCCGTGCCCAAAATGATCCCTACCTCCGGTTGCCAATTCCTGATCGCATTCAGGAAATCAAGGCTTTCTTTTAGTTCCTTCATTTACTTTGAGATCTTTTCCAGACCGGCGTTCCCGTCCTTGTTTTCGAAAGGCAGTACAACGGCATCGGTTGAGGAAGAAAACAGAATTCCCGGAAAATACAGATTACCCGGATTTACCAGTCCTATAGCCTTTTCCTTGGGATCTAGAGCATAGTAATAGTCAAAGTCCACGTACTTCAACCATGAGTTTTTTGAAATCCCCCTGAGGTAAAAACCGATTCTGTCGCCACCCTTGAAGTCTGTATTGAAATTGGGAAGAAAGGCATATTTGTCGAGAGATTGTTTTCCTTCCTTGGGGATCCAAAATGACCACCTGAGTTCGTCATAAATATTAAAGGAAAACAACCCCATCATGCCGTCCATGATCACCGATTTCTGGGCTATGAACTCTGAAGGCGCATCAATTTGCCAGGGGAAATACTTTTTCCCACTCGACTCGATCATCACCTCTTCAATCCCCACCAGCAATTCCTCTTCATTAAACGCCCTGAAAAAAACAAGATGGAAATCATCCCAGTCAAGGGCCTTACCATAATTTGAAATGTTGATGCTATCCACCTTTTCCTTGATCTCATCACTGATCTGATAGAAATGCACCCTTTCCACTTCTGCATCATTAAAGTTGAATTTGGCATAGAATATCCCTTCAAACTCACCCTCATAATCAACTCTGCAGGCTACAAAAACCGTTCTGTCATCCTGAAAGTTCAGGATAAAATCATCCCTCATCGCATGGCCCGGAGGCACTTGCAAAAAATCAAAGTCCTGTAGGCTCGAATCAAATCTGACCAATTCCATTAAGCCAAGGGCATCGGTATTGAGTACATATACTTCAGCCTTATCGTTAATGTAAATACCAACGTTTACCCTGGCCTCGTCAATTCGCATTGACTTCTTCGAAAGCACTTTCATTTCTGAATCGATCCAGAGCAAATTGGCTTCCAAATGTTCCTGGCTGTAATCGAACCTGTAGAGCAGCAGATTGTTTCCGGATGGAGATCGGGCGAGATAATATTTCAACTCAAACGGCACATGCGTACTTGGATCCCTAAAAGACTCAAGCGCCTTTTCAAAGCTTTGAAGTGTCGCTCCTTTCTCTTCGTTTCCAGCCCATTCGCCAATGCTTATATTGTCAAAATTATATTCGTCGGATTCCAATTGGCTATCAAAATCAAGCAAGACCGCTCCTGAAGAGGATGTGCCATCTTCTCGATTGATCTGATTAAAAAAGAGGAAAAGTCTTGTTCCTTTAGCAACAAAGTCAACAGGAAACCAATCCAGAGGCTTTTCAAGCTCAATGGAATTGAGCAATGAGCCCGAGCCATCCACAAGATTGATAAAGAAAAAATTTGATGCCGTTCCTGGTTTCTTGGTCAGATAAACCTGGTACCGATCGAATTCTTTGCCTTGCCCGACAAATGAAGCATTGATAGAACTAAATCCCCCCTGAAAAAAAGTTTGAGAGTGAGACAGGGTCAAAGAACTAACCCAGAGTATTAACAGTAATATGGAGGATCTCATCGTTTAGTAGGAAACAGACCAACCCATGGGCAATCTCGCCCATAAGCCTTTTTTGGCATTTAATTCCTTTGCTTGTGCTAATAACGGATATAAAACGCCCAATTCCTTCGCCAAACTGTTTTGTTTTAGGCTGGTATTGAATCCCTCGAACATCCTTTCAAAATAATGCTTGGGTGCCGGGTAATACCTGACCTTGTATTCATCGGCCTCTGCCAGTTCAGCTGCTTTTGCAACCGCACTTTTGAGATCGCCTAGCTCGTCGACAAGACCAAGTTCCAAGGCCTGCTTTCCTGTCCACACTCTGCCCTGACCAACTTCATTGATCTTTTCAGGTGTGGTGTTCCTTCCTTCAGCAGCCTTGGTGATAAAATTTGAATAGAAATTATCCGCGTAAGTCTGAATGATCACTCTCTCCTCATCAGACAGATGATGCATTGGACTCATGATATCCGAATAGGCTCCTGTTTTGACATTGTCTCTTGTTACGCCAAGCTTGTTGCCAAAAAAATCGGTCATATCAAACAAGAGAGCAAAAACCCCAATTGAACCGGTGATGGTATTGGGTTCTGCAAAAATATAGTCCGTACCCATGCTGATATAATACCCACCGGAAGCTGCAAGGTCGGACATAGAGGTGACTACAGGCTTTTCTTCCCTGAGTAATTGCAATTCACGCCAGATATCATCAGAGGCAAGACCTCCACCACCGGGAGAATTAACCCTGAGAACAACGGCCTTTACCCGATCACTGCTTTTCAGCTTTTTGATCTCCTCGATCAGCGATTCCGATCCTATGACATCCTCATCGCTTCTGCCATCGCGGATCTCTCCATCAGCAACCAATACCGCGATCCTGTCTCTGGTATCGGGTTCGTCATACAGATCTTTGTACTTGATGTATGATTTGAGTTTGACAAGAGGATACTTTTCATCCGGGTCCAAACCGGCCATCATCTTCATTTTCTGATAGCTTTCATCACGGTAGACGACTCCATCCACCAATCCAAGTTCCTTGGCATCCGAGGGCTTCCGTGCAAGCATGCTATCCGCGATTAACTTTAACCGAGGAAGATCAATACCCCTTGAATTTGCGATTTGTTCCATGTAATGCCCATAAAGCGAATTGACAAGTTCCTCGGTCTGTCTACGGTTTTCCTCGCTCATGTCCGACCTGATAAATGGCTCCACAGCGCTTTTATACTTTCCGACTTTAAATACTTCAGGCTTTATTTCAAGCTTTTCAAGGGATCCCTTAAAAAATGCCAGTTCGACATTGGCGCCATTGAATTCGAGTATCCCGCTGGGGTTCAGAAAAACCGAATCTGCCACTGAGGCAAGATAGTATCCAGTTTCGCTCAGGAAATCCCCATAGTAAATGATCGGTTTGCCGCTCGCCTTGAAGTCCAGTAATGCATTTCGGATTTCATGCGCCTTGGCCATCCCTCCCGGGAAACCTGAAAAATTCATGTATATGGCTCTCACATTTTCATCCAGGGATGCATTTTTGATCGATCTGATAATATCGTTGACACCCATACCCTCTTCGACCGGGGCAAATGGAATATCCAATCCTTCGAACGGATCCTCCATGCCCTGCTCACGTATGGGTTGATCAAATGAGATCTGCAGAAAAGAAGCTTCGTTCAGGACCTTGGGCTGAGAGCTTTTTCCGGCTGTTGAGGCGATCCCGATCAGTAAAAAAAATGAAATGATGCTGAACAGAAAAAGGGCCAGGAACGATGCCAGAGTATATTTTAGAAATTGCACGACTGTTTATTTTAACTTCAAAATTATAATCAATACGATAAAGTACCTTAGTAACCCTGCAGAATGAATGAGAGTTTTCTATTAACGGGTTCCAATCTCGGTAACAGGCCGCTAAACCTGCAAAAATCTTTGACTCTGCTTTCCAAAGATGTTAGGATTCTAACAGTATCATCAATATATGAAAGTGAATCATGGGGAAGGGAAGATCAGCCAAACTTCCTGAATCAGGTTCTGCGGATCGAAACGGAAAAAGAACCCTTGGAGCTTCTAAAAATAACCCAGGGCATTGAAGATGATCTGGGAAGAAAAAGAATTGAAAAGTGGGGATCCAGGCTAATCGATATAGACATATTGTTTTTCGAAAACGAAATAGTGCATGATGACGAATTGGTGATCCCTCATCCGGAGATCGCCAACCGAAGGTTCACCCTTGCACCCCTTGCCGAGATCGCACCGCAACTCATTCACCCCATCCTTGGAAAGGATATTCAAACCCTTCTGTCAATCTGCAAAGACCCTCTGAAAGTCTGGAAAACGGATCAAGATATGGAAGCTACTTCGGCTTCTCTGTGAATCTTTTTCACCAACCCCTGCAAGACCTTTCCCGGACCGGATTCTATAAATTCATTCCCTCCATCCGATACCATATTTTGAACGGTCTGAGTCCATCGAACCGGAGCTGTTAGTTGTGCAACCAGCTTTCCTTTGATCTCCTCCGGGTCGGTTGACGACTGCGCATCGGTATTCTGATAAATTGGACAGATGGGAGAGCTGAATTCCGTTTGACGGATCGCCTGCTCAAGTTCTTCCCTGGCCGGCTCCATAAATGGAGAATGGAAAGCACCTCCCACAGGCAATGGCAAAGCCCTTCTGGCACCGGCATCAACAAGCTTTTCACAAGCCACTTCCACCCCCTTGATAGATCCTGAAATGACCAATTGTCCCGGGCAGTTATAGTTCGCCGGTACGACCACATCATCGATCGATGCACAAATATCCTCCACTATTTGATCATCCAGCCCGATAATAGCAGCCATTGTTGATGGCTCGATCTCGCATGCCTTTTGCATCGCCATAGCCCTTTTTGAAACAAGGACTAAACCATCCTCAAAACTGAGTCCCTTGGCCGATACCAAGGCAGAAAATTCGCCCAGCGAATGCCCAGCCACCATATCGGGATTAAAACTTTCAGAAAGGGAGGCGAGAACCACGGAATGCACAAAGATCGCCGGTTGGGTGACCTTGGTTTGCTTAAGATCCTCTGCGGTTCCCTCAAACATGATCCTGGAGAGCCCAAATCCCAAAATATCATCGGCCTGATCAAACATTTCCTTGCCTTGGCCGCCTTGCTCATATATTTCCTTTCCCATACCGGGAAACTGTGACCCCTGACCGGGGAAAACGTAAGCTCTTTTCATGAAAAGGTGTAGTTGTTCTTCCGGAGGCTAAACTAAAAAATAAACTTTTCCCTTTGTTCAGGGGTCGGGATCATGCACTCCTTCTTTTTTCCAAACCAGGAGTAGCGATTAGAGGCGATGATGTCATAAACCCAATCGCGCATAAATTTTGGAACCACCCAGAATATAGCAAGAACCTTAGCAGGATAGGATAACTCGGCTGTGAGAGCCAGAGCGGCCGAAGACCTTTCGAAGAGCCGATCACCCTTCAGGTAGAGAATAGACTCAAGCTGTTGATTATCCTTTCCGAATTGTCTTAGCTTCTCTCGGGCAAAGTCGGATTGAAGTGTCGCGTATCTAAGGGAGTTGTGCGGATTATTTCGAATGAGAAACTCCACCGATCCATTACAAAGGTGACAGACACCATCAAAAAAAACAATCTTGTCTTCTGCCGGGGTCAATAACTTATATAGATATAACCCTTGAACAACTCGAATTCATCTTCCTCGCTCAACCTTGCAAACCTAACCCTGGCATCGTAGTAATAAGTTCCTGCTGGTACCTTGTTTCCACCCTCATCTAATCCATCCCAATTGATGTTGATATCATTTGAGATCACTCTGAGTTTCTCCCCCCAGCGATTATATACAGTGAAGATCACCTCCTCAACATACCTTGGTTCCGGACAAGCACGAAAGGTTTGGTTATCGCCGTCTCCATTTGGAGTAAAGGTATTTGGTAATCGGAAATAAGGACAATTATCGTTGCAAGCCAGATTGCTGAAATCGCTTTCATTATCGAAAGAATCCACCGCTGTCACAACATAGCAACTGGCAAGGTTCGAACTATTATGAAGGTAAAAGGTATCTGCCGTTTGATCCAAAAACTCAAACGGATCACCCGACCTTCTCTGGACGTAAATCCGGTAAAAGGCAATCTCAGTATCGCAACCCTCGGAAAGATCCGGTTCCCACCACAATTCATTGGAATTCGGATTAGGAATGTCAGAAGGATTACTCGAACAATCCAAATTCGAGTAAAGCGAATCACAATTGATCTGGTCGATGTAGAGCATCGGGGGACATGGAGGGATTGAATCCCTGGGCGTTTCACATTTGATCTGGGTTCTGTTCGAGAGTATATCAGGATACTTATTGGAGAAATAACTTCCTCTTGTCTCTACATAATAGCAGTATTCCTGTCCGTTGATCAGCTTGATCCCCTGATAAGTACCCCAGTCGGTATACTCCATGAAATCGTTCTCAACAAGTACAGAATCGATCAAAGTGAATTGCCCGTTGATCTCACGGAAGATATAATGGTAAAGACCGTTCAGGTTCCAGGGCACATCAGCGGTCCAATACAGCGTAACCCTCTCTCCGCCCGGGATAGAGCTCAGAAAGATTGAACTTGAATTGGAGATCGGGTCCTGCAAAGAATCTCCTCCATGGGTAAAGAATTCCAGACTATAGTTCAGGCTTGTATCGACAGTGTTGACTCCATTATCCGTATAGAGTGTGTCCAGAAGATCGTTGCTGGAAAAAATGAGCTGACTATTGCCTTCTTGTTCGCGGTACAGATCATACCTGTAAGGTGGAAGGTATATGGAAGAATCCAATTCTCTTGGTTTGGCCCAGCCAAGATTTACAGCTCCGTTATTGTTATCGGTTGCCTCCACATCCACCTTGGTGAAGAAGGGAACATCCAGAACCAGAGGAGCACATACCTCATTTGAGTTTTTACTCAGGGCACGATCAAAAAACCTGGCGACAATGATATAACAATACTCCGGCCCCTTGATCAGCCCATTTCCATTGTCATCATCCCGATACGTTAATGTGTTGATATTCACTTCATCGATCAGTTCATATCCTTCAAGCGGTCCCGTAAAGCAGGAATTAGGACCTGGAACATTGAATGCCGGTCCAATTTTTCGATAGATCAGCATGGATTCGGCATTTCCGCAATTGTACGGCTTCCACTCCAGGTCAATAAAGCTGCTTCCTACAATCGCCGTATCGATCTCCGGTGGTGGACCCATAACAGAAATGGTCAGACCTCCGAAATCAGTAAGCTGTAAGTTGGCATCCACATCATCATCCACCCTGAAGGTGGCCCTGTACTCCCTGTCCCTGATATGATCACAAATGGTATTCCATTGAAAAATAAGGGATCCGGGTGAAGGCTGACTGGTAGTAGGAGCCGGTGAATAGGAGGCCGGAGCCAGGGGTAGATCAAAAGGTTCTCCCGAGGCCGAAAGAAAAACATTATCGGGAGGATTGTCCTGATCGCGCCCCAGGACCCGGAACTGAAGTTGATCTCCGCCGATGACACAGGTATCTTCAGGAACAAAGATCACTGGCCGTCGATTGGGGATCCCACTTACAATGATCTGCATATCCCTTGTAACATATCCAAGCTGATTGTATTCGTTTGTAATGGGGTTCCTTCTCCACTCGATGATCTTGAAGGCCACATTATAAAATCCATTCAGGTTGGGAGCATCCCAGGTAATAACCCCGGTCACAGGATCCAGCTCAAAATAAGCTGGAGCGGTTTTATCTTCGGTAAGCCCACCAGCGGCAACATCGGGATCTCGGTAGTTTACCACATCCACACCACCACTCATTTTGGGCACGGACATTTCGAATGAAACGCTATCCCCGTCAGGATCATAACCTCCATTGTCAAAAACCCACTTTTGACCATTGGCGGCATTTACCACCGGGATCTGGGTGAACCGTGGGCTGGTATTCAGTCCGGCAGAGGCGTTGATATTCACCTTGGTTTCAACGTAAAACGCTGTGTTCACCGAGTTATCAAAGTTGATCACACTGGCATTTCGATTCTCATCGGTAACACTTACGCAATAGGTGATCCCGGTCGAACTTGGAAAGGTATGGACGGTGTCAAAGTAATTCACCATAGTTCCATTGCCCATATCTATAAAACTCGAACGATTTACAGTTACGGTTGGCGAATTATCCCCGAAATTTAGATCCACGGTTCGGCTGACCACCGGACTTGATAGATCCGTGTACAAAATCACGGTAAAGCGCCATTGGAGAAAGCTGTTGTTAATATTCTCCGCCAATATCTCCCCTGCCCTGATGTGGGTGGAAAAACCATCAAGGAAAAACATCGAAAAAAATACAGTTAGAAGGCCTTTGAGGACTTTATTTCGGATCATCTACAATCAACAAACAATCATAAGTTAATACTGGTTTATTTTAAAAGGTTTCAAAAAAAACGCTTTAAACCAGAAAAACATTTAATCGAATGATAAATTTCTCCTTAAGATTTGCGGGGGCAAATGTCGGATAATAATTTTAGTCCCAAACAATTAAGGTATGGGTTGGTTTACATCGGCAGTTTCCAGTAGCATTGGAAGAAAAATTGTTGTTTCTCTTACGGGTCTGTTTTTGATCCTTTTTTTGATTGTACACGCGTCCGGAAACTTTACTCTTCTGAAAGCCGGTGAAGATAGCGGTGCTGCATTTAATGCTTATTCGGAATTCATGGGGCACAACCCTCTGATCCAGTTCGTAGCCTGGGGAACGAAAATCCTGATCCTGGTCCATATTCTTCAAACCCTCTATCTCACATTGCTGAATAGAAAGGCGCGGCCGGTTGGATATAAGTATGAGAAACCAGGGCAAAGCAGTGGATGGGCTTCAAGAAATATGGCTGTCCTGGGGATTATAATCCTTATATTCCTGATCCTCCACCTGAAGACTTTCTGGTATGTGGTGCATTATGGAGAAGTGCCTTTTGTTAACGGGGATCCAAATATGGGCAGGGATTATTTTGAGTTGGTAAGGGTTGCGTTCAGCGATCTTTGGTATGTCGCGATTTACCTTGTGGCCCTTTTAGGCCTTGGATTTCACCTATGGCATGGGTTTGAGAGTTCACTGCAGACCCTTGGATGGAACCATGTAAAATACACTCCTGCCATTAAGACGATCGGAAGGACATTGGCCATATTGATCCCCTTATGCTTCTCCATTCAGCCCCTTTATGTTTACCTATTAAACAACTAAAATGAATCTCGAATCCCATATCCCTGATGGTCCCCTGGCAGAAAAATGGTCCAGGCACAAGTTCTCAACCAAACTTGTAAATCCTGCCAATAAGAGAAAGTACGACATTATCGTGGTTGGCACCGGATTAGCTGGAGCTTCCGCGGCAGCAACCCTTGGCGAGTTAGGTTACAACGTAAAAGCATTCTGCTTTCAGGATAGCCCCCGAAGAGCTCATAGTATTGCGGCACAGGGTGGCATCAACGCTGCCAAGAACTATAGAAACGACGGCGACAGTGTGTTCAGGCTGTTTTATGATACTATCAAGGGCGGTGATTACCGAAGCAGAGAAGCCAATGTACACCGACTTGCGGAAGTCAGTTCAAATATCATTGATCAATGCGTCAGCCAGGGTGTTCCTTTTGCCAGGGAATACGGCGGCTATCTCGATAACAGGTCATTTGGCGGAGCCCAGGTTTCCAGAACTTTTTATGCCAGAGGCCAGACAGGTCAGCAATTATTACTGGGGGCCTATTCTCAAATGGCAAGGCAGATCACCGTGGGAAAGGTTCAAATGTTCCCAAGAACTGAAATGCTGGACCTGGTGGTTGTTGATGGCCAGGCCCGAGGAATTGTCACAAGAAATCTCGTATCGGGAAAGATCGAAGCCCACTCCGCTCATGCGGTTCTGCTGTGCACGGGAGGATATGGTAACGTATTCTATCTCTCTACCAATGCGATGGGAAGCAACGCAACGGCTGCCTGGAGAGCTTACAAGAAGGGAGCCGCTTTTGCGAATCCATGCTTTACTCAAATTCATCCCACCTGTATTCCGGTATCAGGAGAATATCAAAGCAAACTGACCCTGATGTCCGAGTCGCTTAGAAACGACGGGAGGGTTTGGGTTCCCAAAAAAGTGGGAGATAAAAGGAAACCCAACGAGATCCCGGAAGAAGAAAGGGATTATTACCTCGAAAGAAAGTACCCTTCCTTTGGAAACCTTGTTCCCAGGGACGTGGCATCGAGAAATGCCAAAATGGTTTGTGACGAAGGAAGAGGTGTGGGAGAAAGCGGGCTGGCAGTCTATCTGGATTTCAGGGATGCGATCCTCAGAGACGGAGAAGATACCATCCGGGCAAAGTATGGTAACCTCTTCCAGATGTACGAGAAGATTACGGACGAGAACCCTTATCAGGTCCCTATGCGTATCTATCCTGCGGTTCATTATACCATGGGCGGGCTATGGGTTGATTACAACCTGATGACCTCGGTCCCGGGGCTCTTTGCCCTTGGAGAAGCGAACTTCTCGGACCATGGGGCAAACAGACTTGGGGCATCGGCACTAATGCAAGGATTGGCCGATGGCTATTTCGTTATTCCCGCAACGATCGGTGGGTATTTGGCCGATCTTCCCTATGATAAGATCCCAACAGATCATCCTGAATTCAAAAAGGTCATGGATGATGTACAATCGAGGCTTGGCAGACTCCTTTCGCTCAAGGGAGATAAAACCGTCGATGAATTTCACCGGGAGCTTGGAAACCTGATGTGGGATAAATGCGGAATGGCAAGAACCAAGGAAGGCCTTGAAGAAGCCCTGGTCAAGATCAAGGAGATCCGTGAGGATTTTTGGAAAAACGCAAAACTGATCGGAACGAACGCGGAATTCAACATCACACTTGAAAAGGCTAATCGTGTCGCAGACTTCATGGAACTCGGAGAGCTGATGATCAGAGATGCCCTGAACAGGAATGAATCCTGCGGTGGACATTTTCGGGAAGAATACCAAACCCCCGAAGGAGAAGCACTTAGGGATGATGAGAATTACTCCTATGTGGCAGCCTGGGAATACCAGGGAGACGATGAACCAGCCAAGATGAACAAAGAAGCTTTGCGTTTTGAAAACGTCAAGCTCACACAAAGAAGTTATAAATGATCCAACTCTAAGGTTATGAATCTTACACTAAAAATTTGGCGCCAAAAAAACTCGAAAGCACAGGGTAAACTGGTAGACTACAAAGTGGAAAACATTTCCCCTGACATGTCATTCCTTGAGATGTTGGATGTACTCAATGAAAAACTATTGCGTGAGGGTGAAGATCCTGTTGCCTTTGATCATGACTGCAGGGAAGGAATATGCGGTATGTGCAGTTTATTTATCAACGGAAAGCCCCATGGCCCTGGAGATGGTGTGACCACCTGTCAACTTCATATGAGAAGTTTTAAGGATGGAGATACCATTTATATCGAACCATTCAGGGCAAGTGCATTCCCTATGATCAAGGACCTTGTGATCGATCGCGGTGCCTTCGACCGGATCATCCAGGCGGGAGGTTATATTTCGGCCAATACCGGAAGTGCTCCTGATGCCAACGAAATTCCCATTGCCAAGGCTGATGTAGACAAGGCTTTTGACTCAGCCGCCTGTATAGGTTGCGGGGCATGCGTTGCAGCCTGCAAGAATGCTTCCGCAATGCTTTTTGTTTCTGCCAAGGTTTCGCAACTCGCTATGCTACCCCAAGGAAAAGTTGAAAGAAAAACCAGGGTGGAAAATATGGTAGCTCAAATGGATGAAGAAGGTTTCGGTGCCTGCACCAATACAGGAGCTTGCTCCGCGGTTTGTCCAAAAGAAATTCCTCTGGACAATATTGCCCGATTGAACAGGGAATTCGTAGCTGCCAAAGCATCTTCTGACAATCTCTAGAAGGCTGTGAAGTTTTTGTTCCTGGTCCAGGGAGAAGGCCGGGGCCATATGACTCAGGCAGTTTCCCTCAAAAAAAGACTTGAAAAAGACGGGCATCAGGTACGTGCCGGTGTCGGAATCAATCCCCGAAGGAATATCCCGGAATTCTTCAGTTCAGAGTTTGGAGAGGGGCTTTTTAGATATCAGAGTCCCAATTTCATTACCGACCAAAAACAGAAGGGTCTGCAGATAGGAAAATCGATCTGGGTCAATCTCATGATGCTCAATACCTATCTGAAAGAACTCAGAAGACTTAAGCGAGAAACGCTCGACTATGCTCCAAACGCCATCATCAATTTCTACGAGCCACTGGGCGGTCTTCTTCAAGCTTTTAATAGGATCTCCATTCCTACCTATGGAATTGGGCACCAGTTTTTGCTTCTGCACCCTGATTTTGAAATGCCCAAGTCGAGCCGATCCGACAGGATATCGCTTCAGAATTTCACTCGACTCACGGGGATGGGTTGTAAAAGGTATTTCGGTCTTTCTTTCTATGATATGCGCGCCAGAGGTAAGATCATTCCTGTACCACCCCTTCTGAGAGAGACGATCCTCGAAATGGAAAAGGATGATGAAGGATTCTTTCTGGTTTACCTTCTCAATCCGGGTTACATTGAGGAGGTAAAGAAATGGTCTAAAGAAAATCCGGGCACCAGGATCTGTTGCTTTACTGATTCCCTTGTTGAGGATACGGAGAAGCAAGAATCGGAAGATCTGACGCTGTATGGACTGTCGGGCACCAATTTTTTAAAACTGTTATCCAAATGCAGGGGTCTGATCACAACTGCAGGCTTTGAATCCGTCTGCGAGGCCATGTACCTGGAGAAACCCGTGATGATGGTCCCGGTCAAAAATCACTTCGAACAATTCGTCAATTCCAGGGACGGCCATAAGGCAGGAGCGGGAATCTACTCTGATCATTTTGACTTCGATCGGTTTTTGAGCTGGATAGAACAGAACCAAAACAAGGAGTCATCCTACAAAAATTGGGTGGAAAAAAACCAGGACAAACTTGTACATCAACTATATTCGGATCTAAATTCAAACTAATATGAAAACCATAAATCCAGTTTTTCTTACTCTCGTTCTGTTTTTTGCGGTTGCATGCGGATCAAGCGTTGAAAGCCAAACTCTTGACAGTCCTAAAGACTTCAAGGCCTTCCTGGATGCCAATGATGTCCAACTCATCGATGTCCGAACGGCTGATGAAGTTAACAACGGCTACATAGCCGGCGCCGTAAATTTTGATTTTCACGGATCGGACTTCGAAAACAGGTTGCTGACCCTCAATAAGGACAAACCCGTCATGGTATACTGTGCTGCAGGCGGTAGAAGTGGTAAAGCTGCACAAACACTAAAGGGGATGGGATTTAGGGAGGTACATGATCTTGATGGTGGGATCAACGCCTGGAAAAACGCAGGCCTTCCGTTGAAAAACTAGGGATTCTTAAGTCCCATATCCGAGGTAATATTCAGGGTCTCATAAAGATGATGATCCTTTTTGATGGTTTTAAACCATTTTTCCCTCTTAGCCCTAAAAACCGAATCGGATTGCATTCTTTCCAAATCTTCCTTTAAAGGAATCGCCTCAAAATCGTCAATTTCCTTGGCCTTGTCTTTGAGCTCTTTGGATTTCTTTTTCTTATCCTCCTGCATTTGAGTGTACCCTTCAAGGTATATGGGCACCTTGGTATTCATTTTTTGCCCCTGGAGATATTTAGCATTATTCCTGACTTCCTGGAAATAAGGATCGGAATTGACCCGGACCGTACTTTTCCTTTCAATACCGCCAATTTCATTTTTAACTCCTGCACTCAGTGCTGAAAAATCGGTAGCACTGATCTCATCCCACTGCAGAGCATTTTTGTAATCCTTCTCACCTACATCGATCATCTCGTAGCTATCAGGCAAAACAATATCAGGTGTAACCCCTTTTAATTGGGTAGACTTGCCATCGATCCTGTAGAATTTCTGAACGGTGATCTTCAGAGACCCCAGAGGCTTCAAAGAAGCATTGTCTCCTTTGGACAGCCTGTCCATTTCCTTATCAAGCTCAATAAATCTTTGAACCGTTCCCTTACCATAGGTACTGTTGGCTCCAATCACCAAGGCCCTGTTATAATCCTGAAGAGCAGCAGCCAGGATCTCTGAGGCCGAAGCACTGAAGAAATTGGTCAGCACAACCAGAGGACCGTCGAATACGATCCCGGGTTCGGTATCCTTAAGAATATATGGATCTCCATACCTGGCTTTCACCTGGACCACAGGCCCTTGATCTACAAAAAGACCAACCATTTTCACTACATCCTGTAGTGATCCACCTCCATTGTTTCTAAGGTCAATGATGATCTTTTCAACACCTTCTTCCTTGAGTTTTTCAACCTCATTCTTCACATCTCCGGCACTGGTCCTTCCATCGGGGCTGTTGAAATTTGAGTAGAACTTCGGCAAATAGATATAGCCAATTTTTGAATGACTGTTTTCGTTTTTCAGAAACACCGATCTGGCATATGTCTGCTCAAGTTGAACAACATCCCTGGTTATAGGAATTACTTTGATAGTGCCATCAACCTTTTTCACGGTTAGACGAACCTCCGTACCCTTTTTTCCCCTGATGAGCTTAACGGCATGATCGACCCGCATACCAACGACATCTACCGGATCTTCTTCTCCTTGCCCCACTTCGAGAATCAGATCCTCCACTTCGAGATCTCCCTGCCTCCAGCAAGCGCTTCCCGCCACTATATCAACGACCTTAATATAGTCGCCTTTCTGGCTTAAGCGAGCGCCGATCCCTTCGAGCTGGCCAGACATCTCAATGTCAAAATCCTCCTTGTCCTTGGGCGGAAAGTAGCCAGTATGTGGGTCATTGATATTGGCGATCACATCCAGATAGGACGCAAGCCAATCGTCTCGCTCCTGCTTATTCAGTCTGTTATACCACTCTTCATGGTTCTCTCTGACCTTCTTTCTGGCGTTTTCCTCAATGGCAGCATAGTCCTTTCTGGTGGAATCAGGCTTGTCCTTATTCCTCTCCAAACCATTGTAAAGCCTTACAAGACTGGCATATTTGAGGTTCTTCTTCCATCTCTCTCTTAACTCCTGATCAGTGGATACATAATCAAACTTCTTCCTGTCAACCTCAAGAGAGTCTGTGGACTCATAGTCAAAAGGTTGGGCCAGATCCTCCTTGTAAAATCCTTCGGTTTGCTGGATTCGTTTTTCGATGATCGATATCGTGGCGTTGAGAAATTCGTATGATCCGGACCGGATCTGATCATCGATGCTGGTCTTGTATTGGGATAGGAACTCAATGTCTTTTTGTTCAAAGAACCTTTTCTGGTTGTCAAGCCTTGCCAGGAATTTGCTAAAAACCTTCTCAGAAAACTCATCATTCACCGGCTTTGGGTCAAAATGGCCGTACTTCAGGCTATTGAAAACCAGCTCCATCAATACGGATTCCTTATTGAAATAAGGAGCCGGAGTCGACCCTGAAAAGAATATCAGAGCGACGATCGAAAGCAATGTCAAATATGATCTGAGTCCCTTCATCCTATTATAATTCCATCAAAACTCTTCAATATATACCAGATTTCAAGAAAAAATGTTCAATGTGCAAACCAGCATCACGGATATTTATTTAAACGGTCTTTGTTTAGGTATTTAGCAAAAATTTAACCAATTTTCTTTTCACAATCAGAATCCTAGACCACATGCGAGCAAATTCTATCACTACCACAGGAATCCTGTTTTTCATTCTTTTTTCAGCTTCCGCATTCTTCTCCAATGTATCGGCTCAAAATAAGGGCAAGGAGGTTATGATCGTGGAAATCATCTTTTCCTTTAACGGCCCGCAGGATGTTTCTGGTATTTACATCTCGAAACCGGATGGAAAAACCGACAAAATTCCATTGATCGGATTTGTGGGAGAAGAAAACATTCAGAAGAACGGGATCACCATTGCCCAGCAAATCAAGAAGATCTATGATGATGGCTGGAAATTGGAAAGTTCCTGCGGTGGCGATAATAGCAAGCGATACATTTTCGTCAAATAAACCCTTTCTCTAGGATTTATATAAAAATATTTTCGTGATCATCCCGCTGTTGGACAGACCACTGGAGGTAAACTTGATCTTATAGCCTTCTCTGGCAAGTCTATTCAAGGTAGTTACGATAATGTCACCGTTCTTCTCCTGATTCTCTTCCTTGAAGGGCTTGAACGGAATGATCTCAAAATCGCCGTTTCCGTAATAAATATGAATCCCTTTGCCGTGATAAGCGGGAATTTCATAGATCTCCATCATGATCACCGGCTCATGTTCGGCAACGGGTTCATTTGATCTGAAGGCCAAAAGGTTCAATGCAATCGACCCACCCACGATGAAGCTGAAAACGTATACGGCTGTTCTGGAAATTTTCATGATTGTCGAATTAATTGATCAAAGCAAAAGCGATTTCTTATCTGAAATTTAACCCATTTAATCTTTCTGCACCTGCTTGGAACTGTCATATTCATCGTCACCGAAAGATGACTTCTCGGCAGGGTTTCGAGGCCAGTAATTGTTTCTGATCAGGAGGTCAGCACTTTTTTCTTCCGGATCTATGATAAATTCTTTTACCTCTTTGGAGCGAATGATCGCTTTTACAAATTCCCTGTTGTCCTTTCTCCATACCTCTGCCGGAAGCTTCATATCCTCGGTTGTTCCATCCACATAGTTGATCCTAAAGAGGATTGGCATGGGGATTCCCCCGAGGTTCTGAAAATGCAATTGATATATATGGAAGTCCTTTTCCGCCTTAATATCCCATGTTTCCTTCATGTAGGTTCTGTAGTACTCGATAGCATCTTTGCCTTCTGCTATCCGAAATGTATACAGATCGGTCATCGATGCTTCTTCTGAAATCCCGGTATCCGGAACCACGTATTCCCCCATGTATGGCTTATTGTTTTCCACTTTTATCCATGTTACACTGTCGATGGAAATATCCACATGATCCTTGGTAAAAAACCAGCCCCTCCAAAACCAGTTAAGATCTGTTCCTGAAGCATTGTTCATGGTCCGAAAAAAGTCCCCCGGCGAAGGGTGTTTGAACTTCCATCTTTGAGCATAGGTCTTCAGCGCAAAATCAAACTCGTCTTTTCCCAGGACCACTTCCCTGAGTATATTGAAGGCAGCGGAGGGTTTCCAATAGCCATTCAATCCCTTATTCCTGACCAACTCTGCTGGTGTCATGACGGTAGAGACAGATTGAGGATCCATACCCATGTATTTCTTTACCGTTTTTGGAGGCCCTCTTCTGGAAGGGAATTCCGGATCCCATTCTTTTTCGGCAAGATATTCAAGAAAGGAGTTGATCCCTTCGTCCATCCAGGTCCATTGCCGCTCATTTGAGTTGACGATCATTGGGAAAAAATTATGGCCTACTTCATGGATGATAAGCCCGATCAATCGGTTCTTGATATACTCCGAATACTCACCATTTTTATCCGGCCGCCTTCCGTTAAAACAGATCATGGGATATTCCATGCCACCATGGTTGATATGGATCGCCAAAGCGGAAGGATATGGGTAATCAAACGTGTGCTTGGAATGGTGCACGAGGGTATGTGCAGCAACATCAACGACAAGGTCATTCCAAAGCGGATCTGCCTCAGGAGGAAACATCGCCTGGGCGAGAATTCTTTTGTCACCTATTTCCACTCCCTTTGCTTCCCAGATAAACTTCCTGGAACAGGCAAAAGCAAAATCCCTGACTTTTTCCGCCCTGAAGTTCCAGGTTTTCTTTTCCTGAATTTTCATTTTGCCCCTGGCCATCGCCTCCTCTTTGGAAATGATCTCAACCGGTTTGTTTGACTTCAAGGCTTCATCGATCTTTTGCATGGTCAGTGGGCTGAACATCTCTTCTTTGTTGATGTGAATACCCGTAGCTCCAACCAGATATCCACCGGGAAGAGTGATACTCACATCAAAATCGCCGAACTCAAGACCAAATTCCGCCTGACCCAAATACTGTCGCAATTCCCATCCCTGGAGGTCATCATAAAGTGCCATACGAGGATAAAACTGGGCTACGGCAAAAATGGCATTGCCATCGTCCAAGACCTCATAGCCTGACCGACCACCCACTTTGTTGACATCATTGATCACATAACTCCAGGAAACGCGAAACTCATACTTCCCATTGGGAGGTATGGCCTCCTGAGGAGTGACACGCATAAGGGTATTATTGACATGGTAGTTGAGCCGCTCTCCGTTTTTGCCTTTTACCCACTCTATTCTAAAATCACTGTCAAAGGGTTTTTTTACAACCTTCTTCAGATCCTTTTCCTCCAAAGGATCAGAGATCGCCTGATTTTGAATTAATTCTTTTACACCCTCTTCTGAGCGAATATTCTGATCCAATTGTAGCCAAAGAAAATCAAGGGTATTGGGAGAATTGTTGTAGTAGGTGATGAGTTCCTGACCTGAGATCGATCTTTCTTCATCATTCAATTCTACCTCGATGGCATAGTCAACTTTTTGTTGAAAATATGAAGGTCCGGGCTGCCCGTCTGCTGACCTGTATAGGTTTGGTTCTGGAATTTCAGAATCCAATGGCTTGAAATAATCCTGACCCAAGGACCAAAATGGTATGAGGATGCATAAACTGATACATGGAAGACGAAAAAGACTAAAGGCTGTCTGCATAAAAAAGGGTAAAACGAGAGGATTTGCTTGCCAAGTGAATGTTTTGGAATAAGAAAAGGACCTCTAATGAAAAATAATTCCCATTCGTCATTTATTCATTGAGTTCGGGCGCATTCTTGCCTAAATATATATTGTCAAATTTTAAAGGAGGTCAAAAATGAAAATTATTAAACTAGCAGGACTGTTAGTCCTATGGGGGAGTTGTATGCCCTCATTTTCCCAAACAGTATCAACAATTGCCGGGCCGATGTCCGGAAGCGGAGGTATCCTTGTAGACAAGGATGGAAGTGTTCTCGTCGCGGATTATGGAGACGCTCTGACCAACGCAAACGGACATACGATGAGAAGAGTAGACTTGAATGGAAATATATCCATTCATTCGACTGGTTTCCAGGGGGCTTCAGGAAATACTTTTGGACCCGATGGAAGAATCTATCAATGTAATATCTCTGGAAATTTTATCAGCAAGATAAAGCCCAATGGAACAACCGTCACCTACGCTTCTCAAGGATTGTCAAGCCCCGTGGGCATCGTTGCGGATACGGCTGGAAATTTCTACGTGGCAAATTGTGGAGACAATACGGTAAGGAAAATTGCCTCGGATGTTTCCTCAACTCAGTTTTCCGCCGATCCTTTATTCAATTGTCCAAATGGGATCACTCTGGATGATGAGGGCAACCTATACGTCTCCAATTTTAATGATGGGAACATCATCAAAATCGATGAAAACGGAAACGCTTCGTTATTCTCATACATCCCGGGAGATAACAACGGGCACTTGAAGTATTCAAGCGTGCATGATGCCCTTTTCGTAACCAGTCATGGATCAAGCAGCATTTACAGGGTGCAAATGGATGGAAGCGTAGTGGCTTTTGCCGGATCGGGATGGAGAGGAAATGTAGATGGTCCGGCGGCTTCGGCCTCATTCTCAAGGCCCAACGGGATCGATTTTTCAAAAACGCATGACACCATGTATGTGAATACTGCCGTTCCCCTTCACAACAACGGAGTGCCCTTGAATCCATCATTGGTCAGGATGGTCACAGCTGTTAGTCTGTTCACTGGAACTGAGGATAAAATTGACGAGGCAAGCTTTGAGGTATACCCTAATCCCGTGCAGGAGTATGCAGCAATCAGATTTGAAGCACCTTCCAGCGGGGTTATAAAAATCCAATTGGTAGATCCCCTGGGAAATCAAATACATCTGAATGAAGTCAGAGACTATTCTTCGGGGTTAAACCAGATCGAGGTTTCAATCCCCTCCAATATTGATCCGGGAGTATATATCCTGTCCTTCCGGGGGGAAGGGGTTTCGATGAACAAGCGAATCATCGTTCAATAAAAAAAGGCCTGCGAAAGCAGGCCTTTTCTTTTTTCCTTGAAGTAAAAATTACTTCGCTCCACCAATGGTATACCCTACCGTAAACTGAACGGTAACATTGTGGAAATCGGTAAATCTATACAATTGATCAAACTCATCGGGATGTACTTCCTTGACTTCGTCCACAGTAGATTGATCAATGATATTGAGGAATCCATATGAAGCCCTAAGGCCGAAATTCAAGCCCATGTCCAATTCAAGTTCAAAGCCGATCACACCGGCCAGATCAAAGTTGGTATAACTCCTGTAATTGGAAAGGTCTCCGCCGAACTGGGCCAGGAAGGCATTTTTTTCAGCGTCACTTCCCGAAAGAGTTTGATTATGTCCAACCAGAAAAGATGGCTGAAGCCCAACCAGAAAACTTGAGCCTCTTCCATGAAAAGAAGCAAGAATCGGAATATCGATATAGTTCAATCGATCGGTATAGGTAAGTGTGGTAAAGTTTGTAGTCCACATGAATTGTCCGTCACCATCATTGTTCAGGTTATTAAATTCTCCTCCCCTTTGTGAATAGAGCAGTTCGACCTGGACTCTGAAGGAATTGCTGACAGACATCCTTCCATATCCCCCAACATGAACACCAAAAATAGCTCCGATCTGGTCTGTAGGTGTACCAATAGGTGCGGTAAGGGCTGAAGCGTTCAGTCCCAATCTTACACCTCCTTTATACCTCTGACCATAGGACACGGAGAAAGCGATCAATAGCAATGCGGCAAGTAAAAGTCTTTTCATTTTATTTTCTTCAAATTCAGTTCAAAAAGATATTATTCAAATAACTTTTCCAAATTATAGCTTCTTGAGCCTTTGACCAATAAACTTCCTTTAAGTGGTAAGAAGTCGGACCACTTTTTCTTGAGCATGTCCAGGTTTTGAAAAAATTGAACCCGAGGACCAGACCTGGCAAATTCAAACTCCTTGCCTACAAGGTATAGCCTTTCCGGATTGTGGTCTTGTGCCAACTTCAGAATATTCTGATGTTCACTATCTGAGAACCGGCCAAGCTCCTTCATACCCCCGAGAATCAAAAAATGCGGCGGATCGAAATCATCAAAAAAACTACTGATGGATGCCTCCATGCTGGTAGGGTTGGCATTGTAGCAATCAAGGAAAACGGTGAGATCTCCAATTCTCTCAATTTGGGAGCGGTTTTTCTCGGGTTGAAAAATTTGAATTCCTCTGGAAATTGAGGCATCCGGAATGCCTAAATATCTTCCCAGAGCTATGGCAGACATCAGATTCCCAAAATTGAAGGCTCCCACCAGATTGGAGCGAAACTCAAAATCAGGATCATGGGCAACAACCTCCAAATGCCCCTCAACCGAAGTTCGCGGCTCTCCCCTGTATCGCGCTGTTGAAGATGATCCGAAAGATATGTCTCCGAAAGATATGCTTTGGAACTCGGCCTGATCGGCGTTAAAAAAAACAGGAATTTCCCTATCCCAGGCAAAATCGAAAAACTCGCCCGTAGCCTTGATCACACCTTCCAAACCACCAAAACCCTCAAGATGATCTTTCCCAATATTGGTGATCAAGATCAAATCCGGTTCAGAGATCTGCAAAAGTTGAAGATGCTCTCCCCCATGGTTGGCACCAAGTTCCAGAACCACCATTTCAGTTGTTCCGGGACATGCCAGAATGCTGAGAGGCACTCCGATATGGTTATTGAAATTGCCAGGGGTGGAAAAAGTTGAGAATTTTTGATTCAGAACAGAACCGACCAGTCCCTTGGTGGTCGTCTTGCCATTGGAACCACCGATTGCGACGACCTTTCCGGGCAAATCCTGTCTGTACCGGTTGGCAAGCCATTGAAGCGACGCTAAGGAATCCTCTACCCTGAGTAACAAGGGTGATTCGAAATCAACATCTTCATCTACCACAACCAGACTTGCTCCGGCCTCAACCGCCCGAGCTGCAAATTCGTTTCCATTGAAATTGGATCCCTTCAATGCAAAGAATATTGAACCAGGGTGAATGGACCTGGTATCGGTACTGACTTTTCCTGATTGGAGGAATTCCCGATAGAGAATGTCCTGCCATGTAAGGCTCTTATTCAATTCTTCTGATAGGTAACACTAAAACTCTCGTATCCGGCCGAGGTTTTTTCCCATTCCTCAACCACGACAACCAAAGATCTTTTCTCAGGATTGTAGGTGTATTTCAGGCTCCTTGGCGCGGTTTTTCCCTCGACGAGATTAATAAACTTGAACTCATTTTCTTTGGAATACTGCAATCCCATTTTGATTGGCGAATCCTCCCAACGTTGCAGATCACTGTTGAAGTGATTGAAAAAGAACTCCGTTGTATCAGACCCTGACCTGATCACCATAAATTCCAGGATAGAGATCTTGTCTTCTGAAACAAGTTGAAAAGTACCGGTCATTTCATCACCGTACGGGCCCGCCCAATTTTCAAAAACCTTACCGCCAAAGGCTTCGCCTACCCATTGCCCGCTGAGCCATTCCATATCCTGAAAAGATTGAGCGGCGATGTTGTTCGACAGAAACAAAAGAAGGAACAAGGGCAGCGTCCTGAGCGGTTTCATGGGAGAAATTTATTAAGAAAAAAGACCATCTGGAATTTCATGGAAGCTTCCTTTCATTTAATCCCCAATCATACTCCAGATATACCAGATCGAATTGATCAGTCAGTGATGCTTTGAAATACTTTTTGACATACCATCGCACACCTTCACTTCCTCCAAAATCGGAAGCATACCACAGAAAAATTCGCGAAGCGTAGAAGGTCCCTTCCTCAAATCTGTTCTTACCCGGATCATTAAAAAAGTCGAAAGCCCGAGCTTCAAGTTGGCTCTCCAGTTTCTCCGCTTCATATGATTCATCGAGCAAGCTTGGACAGGAAATTGAAGCGCAGTTCAGTGCAAAATGGATTCTCGGATCTTGAAACTCTTTTCTCAGAATTCGATGTTCGATGTCGTTAAGGCAAAAATCGAATCCACCCAATTTGATGAAGGCCCGATCCCAGATCGAATTGACAAAGGGGATCTCAAGCCCTGATTTGATCTCCTTGATTGACGATACGGGATAGTTCTCAATGATCAGTTTGACGGTAAATGCATTATAGGCATTGATCCAATAGGCCATTTTTTCCTCTTTGGACCAAAGCTCAGAATCCGGAAAATGATCTGAGAGCAAGAGCAAATAATCATCGAGAGATCTCCGGTTTTCAAGAAAACAATTGTAATCCACGAATCCCTCGTGATCAACGCATACCTTCAAAAGCTTGTCCCAGGCAATGTGCCGAATAGGGGGCTTTCCGGAATTCAACTCACTCGTGACTCCGCAGGAGAATAGAATGGATAACTGAAAGAGCGGGAAGATCTTTTTAAACAATGCCCAAAATGAGTAAAAGCGATATCAAAAGAATTGCCCCGGCCACAAAATGATTCACAAAGGACAGACTTACTTTTTTCAGCAGTCTTCTGCCGATCACGGCTCCGATGACGGCTGCAATGATGCCTACTACCAGGGCCAGGATGATCGAATCCTCCGGATCGACATTGCCAAGGAAAGATCGGTAGATCGACAGTCTTGCAAGGTCAACAACGATCGCAATCCAGATCCCTGTAGCGATGAACTGCTCCTTTGACATCCCGAGTCTCAGGAGGAAGAGGCTTCTCAAGGCTCCCTGATGTCCGGAAAACCCTCCAAAGAATCCACTGATCGCTCCGCCTAAATACAGGTTGGAAAGAAACTTTGACTCCAGTTTGGAGCCAAGGTTTTCAAAAAGTACAAAGAGGAACATCAAAGTTCCTATGATGATCTTATGGGGTAGAACGGTGAATTGCTTTCCACCTGCCTGATAGGTGAAAAGCGGCTCAAAACCACTAAAGAGAAGTAGGCAATAAGATCCCAGAAACGAAAAAAGGAAGGCCATGATCCCGAACTTTCTGAGGACAGACCAATTTCCATATTTGCCGATCAACCCTCCCTTGACAAGATTGTTGGTAAAATGAACAACTGCCGTGGCTCCCACAGCTATTTCTATAGGAAAGAAAATGGCAAATGCAGGAAGCAATAATGAGCCCAATCCAAAGCCGGAAAAGAATGTCAGGATAGAAGCAAAAAAAGCAACCAGACCGATCAGAATGATTTCCACGATCTAAAGATATATTGTGAGCCATAACATTGAGGTCAAATTATGCTGCAATTATTCCTTTTTATTAAAGATATTTTTACTTTTGCAGGCCTAAATTTTTCAAAATGAAAAAGGACATTCATCCGGATTATCATCCCGTTGTGTTTCATGACAGCGCAAGCGGCTATGAATTTCTGACAAAGTCAACGATGACATCTGAAGAAACGATCAAGTGGAGTGACGGGAACACCTATCCCCTGATCAAGATTGAGATCAGCTCTGCTTCTCATCCTTTTTTCACCGGTAAGAAATTGTTCGTAGATACCGCCGGAAGGGTTGAGAAATTCAACAAAAAATACAAGCGTAACTAGAAGAAAGCTTGCTTTGATTTAAAGGTCTCCCCCAAAGGGAGACTTTTTTATTTTTGGCCAATGAGGATTACCCTTTTTGACCCTCCCGTCACCAGGGAGGACCTGCTGCCACTTACATTCACAAGGCCCTGCTCGGAAATCCGGGTAGGTATATTGACGATCAGGGAAAAGTGGGAATCCCATGCAGGAAATATTGAATCCTGGTATACCGAAGAGTACCTTTCAAGGAAGTACCCTTTCCAAGAGACCGAGGACACTGTTTTCGTAAACGGAACCGTTCTTCCATCGAGTGAAATTCTTGGTCAACTGGAAGCACTCGATCAAAACCAGGCATTGGTCCGGGAGGACGTACTGATCGGTTTTAAAGGGAATTCTAACAATCTGAACGATGAGCACTCCCTTGACAAAAGGGAATACACCGGGTCCATCAAGCAGGCAAAGAACCTCTGGGATATTTTCTCCCTGAATGGAGATGAGATCACTGCGGATGTTGAGCGCTTAAAACCCGCCAGGAATTCTATTGATGATCCCTTTACCAGTGTATATGGGGATCAAAACGTATATATTGACAAAAGCGCCAAAGTCAGAGCCGCAACCCTCAACGCGGAAAACGGACCGATCGTCATCGACAAAAACGCGGTTATCCAAGAAGGCTCCATACTCTATGGCCCGCTGTATGTCGGACAAAACAGTCAGGTGAGTCCGGGCTCCAAGATCAGGGCAAACACCACCATTGGTCCGGGTTGTAAAGTTGGTGGCGAGGTCAACAATGCTGTATTCTTTGGCTATTCGAACAAGGCACATGACGGTTTTTTGGGGAATTCCGTCATTGGTGAATGGTGTAACCTTGGAGCTGACACCAATAACTCCAACCTGAAAAACAATTATGATGAGGTGAAACTTTGGAATTTCAGGATGGAAAAATTCCAAAAAACAGGCAAACAATTCTGCGGCCTGATCATGGGTGACCATTCAAAATGCTCGATCAATACAATGTTCAATACCGGAACAGTCGTGGGTATTGGCGCCAATATTTTCGGTGCCGGATTTCATGCCAACCTGATTCCGTCCTTTTCCTGGGGAGGTCCTCAAGGGAGAACTACGTTTCATATTAATCGCTTTTTCCAAACCGCTGAGATTGTTTTTGCCAGAAGGGATTTGAAATTGACCGATGTGGACCGGGAGATTTTTGAGCACATCTATCAGGTTACCGAAAAAAACCGCTCCTGGGAGAAAAAATGAGGTTCAAGGACTTCCCCGGTGCGGAAAAGCAAAAAGCCAATCTTTGGGAGCTTTACCAAAGCGGAAAAGTATCACACGCCCATCTTTTCCATTCCAGTGAAGGTGGGATATCCCTTCCTATGGCCCTTGCATTTGCAACTCTTCTGAATTGTGAAAACCCAAAGGATGGCGATAGCTGCGGCGAGTGTTCATCCTGCCGACGAATGGCATCACTTACGCATCCGGATGTACACTTCTCATTTCCGCTAACCACAACAAACGAGATCAAGAGAACAGATGACCTCAAGTGCGAGAGCTTCCTGGTTCCCTGGAGAGAATTCGTTTTGGAGAATCCCTTTGCTTCGTACCAGGGTTGGTCGGAAAAGTTTGCGGCCTCGGAAAAACTGAACAGCCTCAAAAACATGGAGATCATCAAAAGGGAGGCAAAGGAGATCATCCAGTCCCAGGCTTTGACAACCTTTGACGGCAAACACAAGATATTCATTGTTTGGAGCTCCGAAAGACTGAACGATAGTACTGCAAACACCTTGCTCAAGATCGTTGAAGAACCGACACCGGGAACCATCTTCATTTTTGTTTCCTTTCACCTGGAGAACCATCTGAGAACCCTTCTTTCCAGGGTACAAATCCATTCTTTCCCCCCATTGACTTCGACTGAGGTAGCCGGAATCCTGTCGCATAATTTTGAGATAGCCCATGAGGTGGCTGAGAAGGCATCATTGGTTTCCGGAGGTAGTGTGTCAGAAGCTTTGCATCTGGCAGGAAGTCCAAATCGGGTTGATTTTGAGGAGATACAGGTTTGGTTTCGCGATTGTTTTTCTTTCGATTTCGCAAAACTTCAGCGATCCGCCGAAGATTTTTCCAGATCAAACGGGCACTACCAAAGGGGATTTTTCAGGGTGGGACTCCGTGTACTCGAAAACTCCCTTTCGAGTAAGCGGGCCAAAGATCAGGGTTGGAATGAAGGCCTTAACAATTTTTTTAGTGATTTCTACAATAATGTTGGCCTGGAAAAGTTTGAATCGATCAGAAAGGAAATGGAAGACGGTCTATACCTGTTGGACAGGAATATCCAGCCCAGGCTTCTATTTTTGCAGAAAAGTATACAACTCAATAAGATCCTCAGGAATAAAAAATAACATGAAAAAAATAGCAATCCTCTTCTTGTTCCTGGCCACCTCATGTGGCTTTTCAAAGAACAATAAAAAAGAAACGGTGGTGACCATCAGTACCGAATTTGGGGATATGAAATTGCTTCTCTCAGATGAGACGCCGAAGCACAAAGAGAATTTTATCAAACTGGCCAACGAAGGTTTTTTTGATTCCACCACCTTTCACAGGGTAATGCCACAATTCATGATCCAGGGAGGTGATCCAAATAGCAAGGACGAAAATCCCAACAATGACGGACAGGGTGGACCAGGCTATACCATTGATGCCGAGATCAAAAGGGATCTCCTTCATTTCAAAGGAGCCCTGGCAGCTGCCCGAATGCCGGACCAGGTGAATCCGCAGAAGAAATCAAGCGGTTCACAATTCTATATTGTTGAGGGAGTCCAGGTTAAAAGGGAGCAGATGGATCAACTGTCAACTCAGCGGGGCTGGAGCTATACGGAAGAAGAAATGCAGAAGTATGAGACCCTGGGCGGGTACCCATGGCTTGATATGGATTACACGGTTTTTGGCACCGTGATCAGCGGTCTGGACCTGGTGCCGGTGATATCCAAGCAGCCGCGAAACAGGGCCAACAGGCCGAACAAGAATATCTACATGAAGGTAACAGTGGAGGAAATGAAAAGGAAGAAGATCGAAAAGGAATTCGGCTATACCTTCCCCAGCGAAAAAGAATAACCTTGGCGAAGATCCTTGTTACCGGTTCCAACGGACTGCTTGGACAAAAGCTTCTTGCAGAGTTAAACCAAATGGATCATGCCTTTATGGCCACATCCTTTGGGGTCAACAGGAACTCAGAATTGGACCCCGACAACTACAGGGAAATGGATATTACCTCTCCAGAAATGACAGGTGATATCATTCGGGATTTTAATCCCGATTACATCATCAACACGGCTGCGATGACCCAGGTTGATGACTGCGAAAGTCAGCAAGAGAAATGTTACAACATCAATGTACAGGGTGTCGAAAACCTTCTCGCAACTGCCGCCGATGTGAATGCCAGACTCTTGCATATTTCAACCGATTTCATTTTTGACGGAGAGGCAGGACCATATGGGGAGGATGACAGCCCCAACCCGGTTTCGTACTATGGATGGTCCAAACTTGAAGCAGAAAAAAAGATCCTGAAGGATTCCGGGGAACATACAATCATCAGAACGGTTCTCGTGTATGGCATGGCAGAGAATATGTCCAGGTCAAATATCGTCCTTTGGGTAAAGGATTCTCTGGAGACCGGAAAAGATATCAACGTGGTCAATGATCAATGGAGATCCCCGACCCTGGCTGAAGATCTGGCAAAAGGATGCCTGCTGGCGATCGAAAAGAATGCAACGGGTATTTATCATGTTTCGGGGAGCGAGATCATGACACCATATGAATTGGCTTTACGCACGGCCCGGCACTATCGGTTAGACGAGAGTCTTATCCATGAAACCGATGGTAGCAGGTTTCAACAAGCGGCCAAAAGGCCACCAAAAACCGGTTTTGATATTTCCAAAGCCAGGAGAGACCTGGGGTATAATCCGGTTCGCTTTGAAGATGGTCTGGATATAACAGCAGACCTCATTTTGAAATTTAAAGGCTAGGGGTTTTTTGGTTTTTCTATTTTAGCCCCTTGGTCTAATCTGATACTATGAAAAAGTACCTTGCTGGCTTACTCTTACTTTCCTTTTTAACATCTTCCTGTGCTCCAAATGTGGCAGGCGAATCGGGTTTTGAAGAGAAGATCAACCAGTTGATCGAAAAATCCATCGGCCCCTATCTCGATATAATAGCCAACATCATTTTCTTCCCAATTCCGCTTGGCGGGGATGCCAGCATGCCATTCGTGATCATTTGGTTGATCATCGGTGCGGCATTCTTCACCTATTATATGGGCTTCATTAATTTCAAAGGCTTTGGTCATGCCATCGACATTGTGCGTGGAAGATATGATGATCCAAACGATCCGGGAGAGGTCAGTCATTTTCAGGCATTGACCGCAGCTCTTTCCGGAACCGTAGGATTGGGCAATATCGCAGGGGTTGCTATCGCCGTATCCTTAGGCGGTCCGGGAGCAACATTCTGGATGATCCTGGCCGGACTTTTGGGAATGACCTCCAAGTTCGTGGAATGTACACTTGGTGTGAAATACAGGGATGTCCATGAGGACAACACGATCAGTGGTGGGCCGATGTATTATCTGACCAAAGGATTGAAGAAGAAAGGATACGCAACTCTTGGAAAAGTATGCGCTGTGCTTTTTGCGATCTTTTGCATCGGCGGTTCTTTCGGAGGAGGAAACATGGCCCAAATCAATCAGGCTACGGAACAGTTGGTCAATGTTACCGGCGGTGAAGCCAGCTACTTCTTCGGAAGAGAATGGGTATTTGGATTGATCATCGCCGTGGTGGTAGGCTTTATCATTATCGGTGGCATCAAAAGTATAGTAAGGGTTACCGATAAGATCGTTCCCTTTATGGTAGGTGTGTATTTGATCTCTGCATTGATCATCATTTTTGCAAGGATCACCGACATCCCCTGGGCTCTGGCTTCCATATTCACCGGAGCTTTTTCCCCGAGTGCCATGTATGGCGGGTTCATTGGAGTATTGATCCAGGGCTTTCGAAGAGCTGCCTTTTCCAATGAAGCCGGTGTAGGCTCTGCATCTATAGCACATTCAGCTGCCAAGACCGAAGAACCTATTTCGGAAGGCATAGTGGCACTGCTGGAGCCCTTCATCGATACTGTGGTCGTTTGTACTATGACAGCCTTGGTGATTATCATTACCAACCATGCGAATCCCGAGGTGGTCAACAGTGGATTGACAGGTGTTCAGTTGACAAGTAGCGCATTTGAATCTACCCTATCCTGGTTTCCATATGTTCTTTCAATTGCAGTCATCCTCTTTGGACTATCCACTATGATATCCTGGTCATATTACGGGCTAAAATCCTGGACTTTCCTCTTTGGTGAAAGCAAAGCCATGGACGTGCTTTATAAGGTAATTTTTTGTTCCTTTATCGTAATCGGAGCAGCCTTGAACATGCAGAAAGTCTTTGGATTCAGTGATGCCATGATTTTCGCCATGGCTTTTCCCAATGTGATCGGATTGTATATCCTTGCGCCTGAGGTCAAAAATGATCTTCAGGAGTATCTCCAAAAAGTGAAATCGGGCATGATCAAAAAGTTTTGGTAAGTATGTAAATGAAAAACATCCGGCGATGGCTGGGATTCCTTTTCTCCGCAAGCGACAAGGAGGTGAGAGGCATCCTCGTTCTTTCAGTCATCCTTCTGATACTTGTATTAACCCGATTCTGGCTTTCAACCCGAGAACCTCGAGGTGATATCCGCATCTCGCAAAGGATCATTGAAAACGCTGCCAAGGTAGTTGACAGGAAAGTGAAGAAGAGAAAGGAAAAAAACTTTAATCCACCTGCACGATCAATAGACCCAAATCGATCTTCCGTCATGGACTGGATCTCTTTTGGCCTGGACACTGTATTGGCCCAAAGGATCCAAAGATTTCTATCAAAAGGGGGAAGCTTTGACCAAACTTCCGATCTGAAAAAGATCTACGGAATGCCGCTTTGGTTTTACGATTCCATCGAACCTTACCTGATCATTTCCAAGAGCAGGAAGATCGTTCAGGAACCTTCAAGGCCGAATAAAAAGGAGGCCTCAACAGTTAGGAGTAGGCCCACAGTTGCAGTGGTTGGTCTTAATGCTGCTGATTCAAGCCAATTGACAAAAATCAAGGGGATCGGGCCGGTCAGAGCCAGGGGAATTATCAAATACAGAGAGATCCTTGGAGGATTTTTTCAAAAAACACAGTTGCTGGAAGTCTACGGTATTGATTCGACCGTTTACCGATCCGTTAAAGACCAGGTCATTGTTGACACGGGTTTGCACCCTGTTGAAAGGATTGCGATAAACCAGGCAGATTTTAAAACCCTGCTCCGACACCCATATTTATCCTACGAGCAGGTAAAAGCCCTCATGAACTTTAAAACCCAACATAAAATGATCCGCAAACCCGATTTTATGAGGTTTCCATTTCTTACAGAAGCCCAAAAAGCCAAACTCATCCCCTACCTCCGTTTCAGGTTATCCGCGAGTTAATGATTCCTTTAGGTGCTCAAAAATTTAACACTTAGACATATATTGTTAAATTTCCAGTTGCTAAACTGCTATTGTGAATCTGCTTAACCTAAATCTTGAAGAACGCGATTGGGGTAAGGTGAAAATTTTCACCCTTGTTTCCTTTTTCATTGGGGTGTTCGTTGCATCTCTGGAAATCAGTTCGACCTCATTGTTTCTTGAAAAATTCTCCGAATCCGAGTTGCCCAAAGCCTTCATTGTCTCAGGTTCGATTGGAATTCTCATTACTTCCTTCTTCTCATTCTTACAATCCAAGCTGAACTACAGATCCTTGATGAATATCAGTCTGATCGCCTTGATCATTCTGACCATCATAATTCGTTTGAGCTACGGGTATATTCATGGTGATAACCTTGTTTACGCAACCTTTGTGTTGATGGGGCCATTCAAGGTGCTGGCTTTTCTGAGTTTCTGGGGAATGGCCAGTCGGGTATTCTCCTTAAGACAGGGAAAGAGATTATTCGGGCTAATAGATGCCGGACAGGTATTGGGAGCGATCATTATTGGTTTCTCCACCTCACTGTTGATCCCATTGCTCGGCTCCACATTGAACCTCCTTTATGTGTCTGCAGGAGGTATGTTTCTTGCATTTCTTATCCAGCTTAGGTTGAATAGATTCTCCTCGGATTTTGGTTCAAACCTGGAGGCGTTTCAGGGAGGAAGCAAGGAGCAACGGAAAGAAACCTGGCGAACGCCATATGTCAGGCTTATGGTACTTTTTGTGATTCTTTCAACCCTATCCATATTCTTCATTTACAACAATTTCCTGGCTACCACCAAGGCTCAATTTCCTGACCCTACCGAACTCGCGAATTTCATTGGGTTCTTCATCAGTACCATCATGATCTTCTCCTTCCTGTTTAAGACATTTGTTTTCTCCAGGCTCATGCAGACCTATGGGTTGAGGGTCGTGCTGCTAGTGCTTCCTGTCATCATTTTGATCCTGACCTTACCGGCTATCCTCATTGGCTTGTTGACGGGGACCAATATCGATGCTGGCGGTGGCATCACCATCTTCTTTTTGTTCATGGCGTTGAGCCAACTATTTGCACAGTCACTGAAATACAGTCTGGAAGTTCCAGCCTTCAAGATCCTGTATCAACCTTTACCTCAGGGAGTCAGGTACGACATTCAAGCCAGGATCGACGGCTCGGTAAATGAGGGTGCCGCCGTCTTGTCCGGCGCAATACTGCTGGGAATTGGTTTCCTTCCATTTTCCTCCAACCTCTTTTACCTGTATGTGCTTGCTGCGGTTGTGGTTACCTGGTTGATCGGTGGAAACAGACTCCATAAAAGATATCGCTATGCGCTGGAGAGATCTCTTGCTCTTGGAAGAGAACTACTGGGAAAAACAGTCAGGCAGGTCCCGCGGCTTCGCGACCTGTTCGATCATATAATTGAGAACAACGCCAACAGGGTTGGCATGATCCTTAACCTTCTCAAAAGGACCGACAAGAGGCTGTTCACCGACAAACTCAAAACCGTACTCGAGACAGGGGGAGAACAACAGCAGAAGCTGGCTTTGGAGTTTATGAAGTCTGATCACTATGTTGAGCAGAAGAACTTTCTCGAAACATTGAAAAGGGATTCCTCTGCGGACAAGGGAAAAAATGTTGATTCAGTGTTGAAATGGTTAAAAGAGTTCGAAGCGCAAAACGGAAAGCAGCAGATCGAAACACTGGCTAATTCAAAGAATCCCGAGGAAAGAGCTTTGGCGGTACATTTGATAGCGGCAGACGTTGGGATTGATTTTCATAGGCAGTTCCGTGATCTTCTCAAGGATGTAAATCCTGAAGTGAGGAGAACCGCCCTATCCGTGCTTGCGGAAAGGGACTGGCCTGAGTACTGGCCAAGGCTGATCGAAAATCTGGAGGATCCTGAATATCACAGCACGGCCTACTCTACCATACTGGAAATCGGAGAACCGATTCTTGCCTCCCTTGAACAGGTTTTTTACAAGAGCGGCTATTCCTTTGAAATGCTTTCGGAGATCATCCGGATACTCGGCACCATCGGCGGTCCAAAAGCTCACGAATACCTTCTGAAGAAGATCAACTACCCTGACAACCGTGTGGTTAAGCAAGCGCTTATCTCTTTGAGAATGTCGGATTTCAACGCTGAAGAGCATCAAAAATCCAGGATCAAATCGGCGCTGGAGGAGACTATAGGAAGAGCTCTTTGGTTTGAAGTTGCGGACAGTATTCTTTCAACAGATGAAGATCACCCTCTTCTAAAAGAGGCTGTCGCCGGTGAGTTGGTTGAATCGAGGGAGTTTTTGTTTCTGCTCCTCTCCATACTGTATGATCCCGAATCCGTAGCCTACGTTAAGGAAAACCTTGAAGCCGGAAACCCCGAAAGTGCAGATTACGCCATTGAGCTACTGGACCTGTTCATCGATGAAGACTTGAAAGCCAAGCTATTTCCTTTGCTGGAAGATTTTCCAATCAATATCAAAATCCGGCTTCTGGAAACATTTTATCCTGTGGGACTCGAAGAGACAGAAGATATTCTTTTTAAGATCCTGGACCTTGACAATAACTATACTCACCGCTGGACCAAAGGCGTGGCTCTTCATTACATCGGAGAAAAGAACAGGACCGAGTATTTCGACAAGGTTACTTCATTTGTTTTCCACCCTGACCCCTTCTTTCATGAACTGGCCACGGCCATTATAGCGGAACGGGACGAAGAAAAATTCAGAGAAGTGGTTTCCCGTATGGACCCGGAGATGCAACATGACCTCTATCAGGTCGGGATTCTGGGCAGAAAGGGAGAACGAGTCCTGACATTCGATCTTTGTCTCGAATTGTCTTCCCAGCATGGGCTTCAGGAGATTCAGAAAGACAGCCTTCTTGAAATAGCAGAGGCTTTTACATATAAGAAATACCTCAAGGGTGAAACCATAGAGAGCTTGTCGAGGGGCAACTCCTTTGACCTGATCTACATCCGAAAAGGAGCTCTTTTGATCAACGACAAAAAGCAAATATCTCCCATGGTTCTTGGAGAACTCGTTGGGAATGGGATTGATGCAAAGGCAAAGGTGGTCTCAGAGGATACCAGCCTTGTTTTTTTCCTGAGTGGAGAAGAGCTTTATCGTCTGATCGATATGCATCCAAATCTTGTTTATCCAATTTCTCAAATGTTGTCCTAGTCATCGGTTTTCTTCCAAAACAAATCCACTTAAAAAACTACCTTTAGCATCATAAATGAAAAAAAGGACAACAATTCAAAGGCAAATCACCCTCAATGTTATCCTCCCCGTTGCAGGTGCCATTCTTTTGATTGCTGTTCTGAATTATTTCCGAACACATAACCTACTCAACGAGTCCGAATCTGCTAAAAATGTATTGATCTCGGATTACATCAAGGGGTTGATCAGGTTTCAGGATTATACCCTTCATCTGATCGAAGAAAACCTGGACACCAAGCTCCGGGATGTTTCCTTTAACCTGGTTCATGATCGATTCAAAGACACGGAGGATATCGAGCGTGAAGACCTCAAAGGGATTCTCAATGAATTGGACCTGGATGCTAAACTCTGGGCCATTTATATCATCAGAAATGACGGTGTGATCGTCAATACCACATTTGCACAGGATTCGGGACTCAACTTTTTTGAGTTCGGTGATCGGTTCAAGGATTTCTTCAGGAATGAGGTTTTGAAAGACGGGACCTTTAAGACCGATCGGATGGGTGATGAAAAAAACACCAACCGAAAAAGAAAATACTCATACCAGGCCACCCTGGACAGAAAATACGTGGTAGAGCTCGGGGTTTATTCTGAGGATGCGACTCAGTTGGTTCAGGGCATCAAAAATCAGCTTAATGAGATCGCGGTAAATCAATCCAGTGTGGTTTCCGTTGACCTTTTTGTGGGCGATGAAAATCCCCTTTCCTTTAATTCAAACAAGGTGATCATGGACCAGAACCTTCCGGTTTTTAAGAGGGCTCTGGATTCGAAGGGTATTGGAAGAACTTATGATAAAAATTCCAACCATGCCTATGAATTCATCTACTTCGAAAGAGAGCAATCCAATCTTTACGGGCACTCTGTGATCAGAATTATTACGGACAGAACTGTGCAGATCAATGTGATCAGACGTGAACTGATCATGCTCCTTGTGGTATTTGGAGTGACCATGGGTATTCTTCTTTGGTTGATCTATATCCGCTCTCGGCAGATTACTACGCCCATTAAAAAGCTGGCCGAAAAGGTAACAAGGATCACCGAAGGGAACCTCAATGAGCGGGCGGAGGTGAGAGGAAATAACGAGATCACCACCCTTTCCGAGAAGTTCAACGTCATGCTTGAGCGGCTCGAGGAGTTTTACAATGAGTTGGAGCAAAAGGTGATGGAACGAACTCAGGAAATCTCCCAGCAAAAGGAAGAGATCGAAGCTCAAAGGGACAATTTGGCAAAAAGTAACCTGGAACTTGAAAAGGCATACAAGGAAATTGAAGAGCACCAGGAAAGGATCACGGATAGTATATTATATGCGAAGAGAATTCAGAATGTCATCCTTCCGTCCAAGGAATATGTGGACAAGGTCCTTCCCAACAGCTTTGTGCTCTATAAGCCCAAAGACATAGTCAGTGGAGATTTCTACTGGTTGGCGGAATACGGAGAAAAGATATGCTTTGCGGCCGTTGATTGTACCGGCCATGGTGTTCCCGGAGCGTTTATGTCACTTGTAGGATACAATAGCCTGAACGACGCGCTTAAGGCAAAGGATAATATGTCCGCCGCTGAAATTCTGGAGGAACTCAACAAAAATGTGATCAGCATACTCAGACAAAAGGACGATAGCGAAGCCGAGACAGTAAATGATGGAATGGACATCGCTCTCTGCGTCTTTGACAAGAAAAGCCTCAAACTGGAATTCTCAGGTGCTTATCGGCCCTTGTATCTTTTGCGTGATAGCGAAATCCAGGAATTCAAAGGCGATAAAAAGCCAATCGGTCGCTTTATGGAAGGACAGGGTTTTCGCTTTACAACTCATGAGATACAACTCAAAAAGGGAGATAGTATTTATATATTCTCCGATGGCTATTGCGACCAATTCGGGGGGCCAAGAGGGAAAAAATTCCTCCCCTCCAGATTTAAAGCCACACTCGCCGAAATTTCCGACCAGGAAATCTCTCTTCAGGGTGATCTTCTGGACCAGGCTCTTTTGGAGTGGATGGGAGATGACCAGGAGCAGATCGATGATGTCGTGGTCATAGGGCTGGGAATCAGGTAGATTCCACCAGAAATTAGTTTTTTCCAAATCTGCCCCGTTTTCAACAACTTTAATAAATTTACCGTATAGTGGATGACGTGTTTACTGAAGTCTACCAATAAACCATGCCGATATGGCCTCCAAGCCTGATATAAAGTTTTTAAACCTGGCTCCCAAGAAGATAGGAGAACTGGATGTAGCGGAATGGGTTGATCACCTGGTTTCAGGTTTTCAGCTGGTTCTTTCTCAGTCACTCAATACCGAAATTGCCCCGGAATCAGTAGAGTCCGTCAGCGAGATCAAGGGATCCGAAAAATCCATTGTCATTTCTGTATTGGGCCCTGACTCAAAAATACCGGGTGAGCTTTCCAATGCTTTGCAGAATATCAATGTGCTTCTCTCTCCTATTGCCGACGCAAAGGAAGAAGCCAAAGTTCTGGATTCTGCCAATTTTGAATTCTTCTCGTTGTCCGATACCGATGGAGTAATTATCCTGGAGCCTACAGGCTTCAGGGATATCGGCAAAAATTACTGGTTGAAATTGGTGGATCTTGCTTTTGAAATTTCCAAGGGCTATTCAAAGGCCCTGGATTCGAAAAAAGCCAAGGTATACCTTGCCGCGGTGAATCCAAAGGATAGATCTGTCCGGGATGAAGTCAAAAGAGATCTTCAAAGAAGAGGATACACAGTGTTGCCAAAATCCTCTCTTCCGGGAGATTCCAAAAAAGCCGAAGCGATCATCAAAAAGGATCTTCAGGAAGCCAATCTGAGTATTCATATTCTAGGGAGAGAATATGGAAAGCCGGTAAATGGCACGGCTAAGTCAATTGTGGATCTACAAAACAGCCTTGCTGCGGACATTTGCAAAAAAGCCAACCCCGGCCTCCAAAGAATTGTATGGCAGTCACCGGATGATATCGTTAAGGACCAGCAGCAAAGGGAGTTCCTTGATGATCTGGTAAAAACACCGGAACAACTGACAGGAGCGGAATTTTTAAAGATCCCTATAGAACACCTGAAAACCCTGATGGTTGATGTTTTAAGTGGTCGAGGATATTCGGTCAGCTCACTTCCGGTTGTACCGCATATGAAAGGAACACCTGAGCCGATTTCCAAGGAATCGGTCTACGTGGTTTTCGACGGAAGTGATAAGAAATGGGCTGAAGAGGTCATTGGAGATTTAAAGAAATCCGGTGTGACGGTTGGTGTAAGTCAGGTACTATCCACGGTATCCTCTTCTATGGCATATCATAAGGAATGCCTTGCCAGGTGTAATTCGGTGGTCTTGCTTGCAGAAAAGGCAAGTTCTCAATGGGTTGTCGCCAAAATGAAAGATTTTCTCAAGGCCCCTGGTTTTGGAAGAGAAGCGGATTTCTCCTCAAAATCATTTCTTTTTTCAAAGGATCATTCTGATTTGGCCGACCGTGCAAAAAAAGAAGGTTATCAGGTAATTGAAAAAGGGCCCGGGACCGAGACGAAAATTTTGAAAGAAAAACTTAAAAGTACAGCATGAGCTCTTCAGTAACTTTTAGCACTCAGACTTCAATTGAGGCTGGAAAGAGTTTTAATCCGTTTCCCGGATTAAGACCTTTTGGCATCGATGAGAGTCATTTATTCTTTGGGAGAGAAGGTCAAAGTGATGAAGTCCTTGAAAAGCTTTCCGACAACAAATTTGTTGCGGTAATCGGCGCTTCGGGTTCGGGTAAATCCTCACTCATGTATTGTGGATTGATTCCTGAACTATATGGTGGTTTCATCACCGATGCAGGAAGTTCGTGGAAAGTAGTGATCTCCAGGCCCGGAGGAGGACCCATTGATAACCTTGCCAAGGCGCTCGTCGAGGCTGATGAAAAAGATCTTACGGAAAAAGAAAGATTCACGAGAGAATCAATTTCCTCTGCAGTATTAAGGAGTAGCTCACTCGGGTTGGTCGATGCCGTTCGGCAAATGGATCTCGAAGAAGGTGAGAATGTGCTGATCTTCGTAGACCAGTTTGAAGAACTTTTCCGATTCAAAAGGAGCAGGGCGGATTCTTCCACGATCAATGAGTCAGCCGCTTTCGTCAAACTCCTTCTTGAGGCGATCAACCAATCCGACTTCCCGATTTATGTGGTCATGACCATGAGGTCCGATTTCATTGGGGATTGCAGTCAATATCCAGAGTTGACCAAAAAAATCAATGCCAGCCACTATCTGATCCCTCAGATGACAAGGGAGGATTTTCGTCAGGCAATTCTTGGCCCAGTAGCCGTTGGACATGGTGAAATTACAGACAGGCTGGTCCAGCAGCTATTGAACGATGTAGGAGACAACCCCGACCAGCTTCCCATACTTCAGCATGCGCTCATGCGTACCTGGGATTATTGGATAAAGAACAAGGAAGGCAAGGAGAAGATGGATGTGAGCCATTATGAGGCCATAGGAAGAATGAAGAAAGCCCTTTCGGAGCATGCGAATGAAGCCTTCGATGAGCTGGGAGAGAGCGGCCAGGGCGTTTGTGAAAACCTGTTTAAAACCCTGACAGAAAAAGGAGCCGATGGAAGGGGCATCCGTCATCCGAGTCGGGTAGAGGAAATAGCGGAGATTGCCGGAGTGAGCCCTGATCAGGTGGTTGAGGTGATAGAGCACTTTAGATTGCCGGGCCGGTCATTCCTTGTTCCTGCTTCCCACATAAAGCTGACGAACGACTCGATCATTGATATTTCTCATGAGAGTCTGATGAGGGTTTGGGACAGGTTGATACAGTGGGTCGATGAAGAGGTGGATTCAGTACAGTTATATCAACGTCTTTGTGAGGCGGCGGAAATGTACCAAAAAGGAACAGGCAGTCTGTGGAGACCCCCGGATCTTCTTCTGGCCCTCAATTGGAAAGAGAAAAGAAAGCCAAACCTAACCTGGGCAAAAAGATATAACCCCTCATTCGAGCGGGCTATGGTTTTTCTCGAATCCAGCCGCGAGGCCTATGAGCTTGAGGAAGCCAACAAAATACTCCAGCAGAAAAGGGAGCTTCGAAGAACGAGGACCTTTGCCATGGTACTGGGTTCAGCAGCCATAGTCGCACTGGGATTGATGATCTTTTCCTGGGCACAATACAATGAAGCTGACAGACTGAGAAGAGATGCCGAAAATGCCAGAGAGGAAGCCCTGACACAAAAAACACTGGCTGAACAATCGGCGAGAGAAGCAGAAGAAGCCAGAGATGAGGCACAAAAAAGTGCTGTTGCTGCCCAGGAAGCGAGAGACGAAGCACAGCGACAGGCCGAAATAGCTCTTGAAGAAAAAAGGAATGCCGAAGATGCCAGGAATTTGGCAGAAGCCAGGCGAGTAGAAGCTGAGAAGGCCTCCGCAACGGCTATCGCTGCACAGGCCGAAGCCGAGGAGAATTTCAAATTGGCCAGCGAGCAAACCAAACTGGCCGAGGAAGCCAATGACAGAACTCAAAAGCTTCGTATGAGCTCAATTGCTCGTTCCATGGCAGTGAAATCACTCCAAATCAACAATGACACCTCTTTAAAGGCACTGGTCGCACAACAAGCGTACCTTTTTGATTCGGAATACGGTGATCAGGAGTTCAACCCTGATGTATATGCCGGTCTTTATTATGCGAATAAATATCTGAACAAACCGGATTATAATGCCTTGGTGGGGCATGATGACGGGGTAAGATCCATCATCTTTAACAAGGCCGGGACGATCATGTACACTACCGGTAGTGACGGAAAAGTCCTGCAGTGGGATATGACCAAGCCCGATCATCCGAATAAACCGATTTGGGAGAACAACATGTTGAATAGGTCACTTGTATTGAGTCCTGATGAGAACCGTTTGGGAGTGATCACCGAGTTTTCAACGATTCAGATCTATAGCCTGCCTCCCGCAGATAGCATTGTCTGGTCTTTGACGAATGAGGATAAAGTTGCCTGGTCGATTGTTTTTGAACCACATCAAAATACCCTTCTGGCATCCTATGATGATGGATCGGTACTGGAATGGAATCTTGATGACGGATCAAATAAGGAACTGACCCAATACGACACCAGATTTATATCGCTTGATTTGACACCGGACGCCAGATGGATCGCCGGTGGAACCGAAGAAGGCCAGGTCATTATCTGGGACAGGAATGATCCGACAAAGCCCGCCAAGATCTTTGGAGATGTGAGAAATACCATTCACGGCATACGGTTTAACAATTCGGGAACTATGCTCGCCACAGGTGACCTGGCAGGAAATGTCAGGGTTTGGAAGGTCGGTACATGGGAGCTTCTTGAAGAACTGGAGGGCCATAGCGCGCGGGTCCACGATATACAATTTTCCAAGGACGATAAATATATGGCCACGGGAAGTTTTGACAAGTCGATCCTTCTATGGTTTACCGATGATTTTACAAGGTCCCCGGCCGTACTCGATGATCAGGATTCCTGGGTTTGGTCCATCGGATTTAATCCCGACGCCACAAAGATCTACGCTGGATGTGTCAACAATCTGATCAGGGAGTATTCCTTGGAAATAGAAAAGTTGGCCAACGAAATATGTCCTAAAATCGATCGAAATATGTCGGCCAAAGAGTGGAAAAGATTTGTGGCCAAGGACATCCCGCCGGCAAAAACTTGTGATAACTATCCCATAGGTGAATAGAACGAGAAAAATGTCTACCAAGAAGTTCAGTGTACTATTGCTTGCCTTAATCCTATGCCTAAATGTATTTGGGCAGGAACAGGATTGCGACAAAAAGCTAGACGAAGCCAGAAAACTCTTTGATGCGGGAAAATTGGAAAGAGTGGAATCCACTCTTTCGGCTTGCATGGAAAACGGCTTCAACAAAAGTCAAAAGACCGAAGCTTATGAGATCATCATTTTGACACAGCAGTACGACAACCGGCCGGCTGATGCCGAAGAAACCTATCTTCAGCTCTTGGATCATGATCCGGAATATGATGTAAATGAAGCTACCGCACCTATGGAACTGATCCACCTGGCCGAAAAACACCATGCTCCACCCCTATGGTCTGCAGGGCTGATCTTCGGACCGGTTTTTACCAGTGGTGTGAGAAGAACCAGTTACAGTACAGGTAACTCCCAAACCGAAACAAAGTCTTATAGCACCGATGGAGTGGGTTATGTGATTGGTCTTAAGGTTAACCGGTTCATTACCAAGGACATTGAGGTTGGGCTTGAGCTTCAGCTGATGAGGCAAAGGTTTCTTTCAGAAAGCGATCAATTTGGTTTTGCCAATATCACCTTTGCTGAAACACAAGACTGGATCCAGCTTCCCATTTTAGGCACCTATGATTTCAGTCATGGGAAATGGGAACCTTTTGCCAGATTGGGAATCGTTCCTGCTTACATGATCGGTTCTTCGGCAAAAGTTGAAAGGAACAGCGAAGCGGGTCAGTCCCGATTGGGTGCCGTTACAGGCCCGGATGTGGATATGATCGATCAGAGAAACAGCTTTAATCTCGCTTCGGTTATTGGTGCCGGGATCAAATACAAAATTCCACGCGCCTTCATTATTCTCGAAGCAAGGCATTCCTGGTACTTTTTGAATCAGGTTGAAACCTCCAAAAGGTATGACAACCCTGAATTGCTATACCAGTATTTTTATGTTGATGACGACTTCAATATAGGCAACCTGCAGGTCCTTTTAGGCTTTACCTACTCATTCCACAAAATCAAGAAGACCAAAAAGGAAAAGCAGAGGCATAAGGAAATCAATGAGAATAATGGAGATAAACCCAAAGAAAACTAAGATGATCAGGACAAGAGATCTAATTTCACTCGCCGTTTCAGGGTTTATCGCAGTCGCATTGTTTTCTTGCTCCAACAAGGACGATCTTGGAGATGATGCTGCCAATTCCTTCATAAAATATTATGGAAATACCGATCCCGATGAGGGGTTTGAGGTGTTGCAAACCCCGGATGGTGGATATGCCCTTTTTGGTACAAGAACCAATGTTGGCTCCGGTAGTGATCTTGCGCTGATCAAAACCGATGAATTCGGCAACCTTCAATGGGAAAAGTACTATGGTGGAAGCCTGAATGACGTTGGAAGAGGATTTGATATACTACCAAACGGTGGTTATGTAATGACCGGCACATATATGAACAATCCGGACATTTCCGATCCGATCGCCAACTCTTTGGATGCTTATGTCGTGTGGGTAGATGAGCAGGGGAATAGCCCAATCGAGGTTCAGATTGACTTTCGCGGCAATAATCCCGGAAACGTATCGACCAACGATGAAGGCTATGCCATAGTTGCTGACAAGATCAATAATACCGATGATGTATTTATGATAGGATATTGCACTGCCAGAAGAGAAAACGCCAATACGGGAAGTGGTGCTCAAAGCAATGTGCTGGGTAAAAAGGACGTCCTTCTGGCCAGATTGAACCCTTCAGGAGTGATATTCCAAAATGCCTTTGGCTATGAGGAGGATGACCAGGGTTTCGATGCATTCCAGGCACCGGTTGGAAGTGCAAATGAAGGCGACTACCTGTTTACAGGATATGTGGAATTCCAGGAGCCCAATTCAAATCAGTTCACACAGCAGGTTTTACTTGGAATTTACCCCAGCGACGGGCTTGATAATCTTTCAACATTTGGATTCAGAATAAAGCAGGGATTCACCGCCTCATTGAACCAGGGAACCTCTCTGCATATGATCAGCGATGACGAGCTATACATCACAGGATGGACAGGAAACACCTCCAGCTCGGATATATTTCTATTAGCGGGACCTATCGCCGGTTTCCTTAGTGACAACATAGAGGTTACACCTTTGACACAAGGCGGATTAAACAAAGGGTACGGAATGGACTATATCGGTAACGAGGAATTGGTTATTGTAGGAAATACCTCTGTTGCAAGCATAGTTCAGGGAGGAAGCGATCACTATTTATTGAAAGTTAACGCTCAGGGCGAAGTTGATTGGGCCAAAACCTATGGTGGCACCGGCGATGAATCTGCCAACGCGGTCATCGTAACAGCGGACAAAGGCTATGGGATTGTTGGAGTGAGTGATTTTGAGAGCAATGCCTTGGTTCATTTCATCAAAACCGACAGACAAGGAATAGTGGGTAACTAAATTTTAAGAAAATACTGTATGGGCAATTTTACCATAAAATATTTACGGAGGGCGCTTGCATGCGCTCTTTTTATTCTCATTGGAAACCAAGCCTTCTCACAGGTGACCATCAATTCTCCGGGAACCGTTTATTTGTGCGGAGATAGCACATTTCAAGATTTTGGAAGTATTGTTATTGAAGAGACAGATTCATCGGCTTTTCAAACCGATACGCTTTACACCTATCGAATTGCTGCCCCGACCGGTTTTCAATTCGAACCCTCTGTAGGAAGCCTTACTCTTTTCCCGTCAAATCAGTTTTTCAATAATGACAACCTGGTTATCGCCGCCAATTACATAGAAATTACCTATGAGGCCAAGACTTCTTCGAATGATCAATTCAATACCATAACCGTATCCGGATTAAGGATCCTTGCTGAAACCCCTCAGCTAGGCCCTGATACTCTTTTCAGGGTCACCTCTTCCGGAACAGAGGCTGTGATCAAAGGTGGTGATACAACCGCCGGTCTGATCCATGGAATAGTCGGATCTGTTGACTCAATTATCTTTTCAAGCTCAACGCTCACAGACCCTGCCTGCGCCGGAGAGAATTCGGGAGAAATTACGATCAATGCTACAGGTGGGGGGGGCGGATTCCTTTATTCCATCGACAGCGGTTCAAGTTTTAGCTCTAGTGGGACATTTTCGAATCTGAGTGCCGGGATTTACAGATTATTGATCCGTGATGACAGCAGTTGTATTCAACTCGGCCCCAGAGATACGCTTTCTGATCCGGTTGGGATCACAATTGATTCCTCCAGCGTTCTGGACATATCCTGCAATGGAGCCGGGGACGGTCAGATCGTGGTTTTTGCCAGTGGCGGTTCTGCCCCGTTGTATTATTCGGTAAATGGATTTGCGGATTCCACCTTGGTAGGAGATACCTTAAAGAATTTAGGTTCCGGTAGCTACCTTCCTGTGGTTCGTGATGCCAACGGCTGTACTCAGATCGTGGGAGCGCTAAACCTTAATGAGCCCAGTGCCATAACATTTTCCAGCACTTCGGTGGATCCCCTCTGTAATGGTGATACGGATGGATCTATTAACATATCGGCTTCAGGTGGCACAGCTCCATTGCAGTATTCCATTGACAATGGATCTAATTTTTTCTCTAACAATTCATTTACCGGCCTTGGAGCTGGTATTTATCCCATCATCGTCAGAGATACGAACCTTTGTATTACATCAGCCGTCAATGATACCTTAACAGACCCTCCGGCTGTGAATTATTTGGCGCCTAGCTTAACCAATCCCGATTGTAATGGTGAGAATTCCGGTATAATCGTTGTAAACGGGTCTGGCGGCACCGCCCCTCTTGCCTATTCGATCAACAACGGCACCACCTTTCAAAGCAGCAATACATTTAACAACCTGACATCGGGATCTTATGATCTTCTTGTAAGGGATGCTAACGGATGTACACCAACAGGCTCAACGGAAAACCTGGTTGATCCCGCAGCAATCGTAATAGATAGCATTAGCAAATCGGATATTTCCTGCTTTGGACTGACGGATGGTCAGATCACCTTGTATGCTCAGGGAGGAACGGGGGCTTTGATCTATTCCATTGACAATTTTGCCACGAATAATCCGGAAGGGGTAGCAACCACCGGGCTTTCCAATGGATCATACACCCCTATTGTTCGCGATGCAAATCTTTGTGAGATCACCGGAGCTTCTCAAAGTATCATTGAGCCATCGGATATTTTTATCCTGAACGAAACGATCACAAATGTCACCTGTAACGGTGATGATGATGGCTCAATCGTAATTACAGCAACCGGAGGAACTTCCCCGCTGGAGTATTCAATAAACAATGGGGTTAGCTACCAGGCCTCTAACACATTTACCGGGCTATCCCCGATTGGTTATGATATCATTGTTAGAGATGCTAACCTTTGTACACAAGCTGGGTCAAGCCCAACCGTTACCGAACCGGGAATACTCAGCGCAGGTGGCGCAAATGTCACCCCTGTATCTGTTGCAGGTGGCTCGGATGGAGTTATCGACATCGCCGGCACAAGTGGGGGCACCATGCCATATTCCTATTCAATCGATAACGGAAGCAATACTCAATCTTCGACAACATTTTCCGGTCTTATGGCGGGCACATACAATGTCATTGCATATGATGACAATGGTTGTTCCGATACCATTTTTGGAATAAATGTAACGGAACCAGGTGGTGGTCTTCAAGCCGGAGGAATTCTCATTAATGGAGGAACATCTGATGCGGTCTGTTTAGGCGCAAACACCCCACCGGTAAACCTGACCTCGAACGGGCAGGCAAGCGGAGGTAATACGGATTCCACGCTGAATTACCAATGGCAACGCAGCACCGATGGTGCTGTTTGGAATGATATTGCAGGTGCGGTGGATAGTTTTTATACCGTTCCTACTCCCTATACGACAACCTATTTTTATCGAAGGGAAGCGACCCGCGGCGACGGAGCAATTCCTTTTGAAGGGCCTGTTTATTCAAACTTTGTTGTCATGAATGTTCAGGCTCTCCCGACAGCTACGATCAACATTCCGGACAATGTCATTTGTGTAGAGGGCGGTTCCATACTGATCAGCGGATTCCCCTTACCGGGTGGAGGAGCAACAGGAGTATTCTCATCGGTACCGGCCGCCGGCCTGACCGACAACGGTAATGGCAGCGCGACATTTGACCCAATGGCATCTGCTGTAGCACCCCATAGCATCACATACACCTATACCGATGCGGTTGGTTGTTCGGATGCAGACAACGGTAACCTTCTCGTAAGGCAAAACAGCGGGGTAACTCTGGTTAGCTCCAAAACGAATTACCTGATCACCGATCCATCTGATGCCTTGATTGGTTCTCCCACCGGAGGTGTTTATTCGGGACCAGGAGTTTCAGGAGCTTCGTTTACCCCTTCCATTGCCGGAATTGGACCACATATTCTTACCTATACTCAGACCGATACATCAGGATGTGTCGGATCTGATAATCTAAATGTAAACGTATTGGATACCGGAGGGTCTCAGATCCGCTACCTTGACCCCTTTTACTGCGAGTATGCAGATACTTCCGTGATCAGGGCCTCCTTGCCATCCGGGTCGATCAACAGAGCTCCTTTTTGGAGGCTGACCGATGGGGGTGGCAGCGCTACTACCGGGCTCACCTATGTGAATGACAGCGTAGCCATATTTGATCCAACCGGGGTGACCCTGACCAATACCACTTTGACGGTTTCGTTTCTCTTTTCAAAAGGTGGAAACCCTGACAGTGTAACTGCAGAAGTGATCGTATATACCCGGCCGGTGGTAAGCATTGTCGGGTCCGATGATTCCGTCTGTCAGGATATTACCTCGGTGCCCTTTACCGGAATTCCTTCTGCCGCTTCCGGGATCTGGACTTCAACTACACCGGGTGCATCTTTCACGGACAACGGAGATGGAACAATGGACTTTTTTCCAATCTCTTCCGTAACCGGCATCAACGAACTCGTCTATACCTTTACGAATACCTTCACGACATGCGTGAATACCGATACGATCAGGAAAGAGGTCAACCCACTTCCAGCCCCTGTAATCACCAATGTCGTCCCGGAGTACTGCAGTAATGCATTGGATGAATTATTGGTAGCAACCCCAATTCCATCCTCAGGTATTTCAGGAGTTTTTGTGGGATCAGGACTTTCCGATAATGGTGATGGAACGGCGGCCTTCGTACCAAGCAGTATCCCTGCCGGAAATTACACCTTGAGTTATGTTTTCACTGATATCAATGGTTGCATGAACTCTGCTGATTCCGCGATAACCATCATTCAAAAGCCAAGCCTGACGTTTGATCTGCCCAGTTTGGATTATTGTGAGAATGAACCAAGGGATACCCTGGTAAATGTTTCTCCCATAGGCGGAACATTTTCGGGAATGGGCATGGCCGGATCCAGCCCTGTCTTTTACCCAACTGATCCCGGAAATAACATCGGTGTCAATACCATTACCTACATCTATATCGATGGTGTATCGGGCTGCTCCGATACATTGTCAAAGGATCTTACAGTACATGCAAAACCAGTCGTGCAATTCGTCAATTTATTAAGCGATTATTGCGCTGTTGTCGGTGGAACGATCACCATTTCCACAGATGCACCAACGAACGGAATACATAGCTGGGGTCTGGTTCCGGATCCCGGAGGTACGGCCATCCTTGGAAACAACATAGCAACTGTAGATATCGACCAGTTGACGCCTAGTACGAATTACGCGGTCAACTATATTTTCACTGAAATTGGTGGGAATAGCTGTCGTGATTCTATTTCAGGAAATTTTCTCCTGGAGCCATTACCTGTTTTATCCTTCACCATGACGGATGAAAGTGGTTCTTTAAGACCAGGTGATCCGGTACATTGGTGTAGAAATGAGGATAGTATTTTGCTTCAAGGCAACTTCCCGGCTGGAACATTTTTCCCGGACTCCTTTGGGGCAGACGTCTCGAATATCGGAGGAGGTCAGGCATATTTCAGTCCTTTCCTGACTTTTGGAAGGCCCGGAAACAATGCCGACAGGCGGATAAGGTACTACTACCAGGAACCATCGACCGGATGTGAAAACAATGTCACTATAACTCAGATCGTTAACGACCTACCGAATCCACTGAGCATGACGGGATGGGGCGTGGTGGATCCCATGGATGGAAAGGCCTATTTCTGTACTGAGGATGATTCCGCTGTTATTTATGGAAACCCTCCCTCTTCTTTTAATCAAGGGAACGCCTACATTAAGATGGATAAACCGAACAATTCGACTTTTGGAGGAATATTCGTCATCGACTCCACAAAAAGGCTTGATTCAATATTCTTCAAACCAAAACTGGTCAGCGATGATTACTTCGTCCAGTATGTGTTTGTGGATAGCCTGGGATGTACGGACAGTGTGGAACAAAATGTATTCATCAATGCAGAGCCCAGAATTTCTGCCAGAATTGATGGAGAACTCGTCATCGACGGTATCCCGGACTCGATATGCACAAATGATCCGCTGCCGAGAAGGTTGCAGGTTGTGGATTCCGCTGTAGATGAGATCAATCCGGTTTCTGATAATTTGGTTCAGTTTTTTGATCTTACGGAGGGTAGTACAATTTTCCAGGACACGGCCGGCAGGTGGTTTTTCATACCTCAAAACGGAAGCATCCTCGGGGCTCATACCATTTCCTTTGAATATACCTCAGCGGGGGGTGGTTGCCGCGATGATGAGGTTTTCCAAATAACTTTGCTGGATACACCATCGGTTTCCATATCCAACCTATTGCCTGATTATTGTAAAACAGAACTGGACAGGTTGATCGTCATTACCGGTTCAGGCAATATATCTCCTGGTTCCGGGTTCTTCACCGTTTCGGATCCCCAACGTGTAGTGCTTCATGACAATGGAGATAACACCGCTGATTTCTTCCCGGATAGCGCTGCTCAATGGTCTCAAAGTCAGTCCATCACATTTACGTATACCGAAGAGGTTTCAGGAGAGGGTTGTACCAATTTCTCTACCTATCCATTGGATATTAATCCCTTGCCTGACACGAGGTTTTTCTTCAGCAAATCAAGTGTATGCCATCTGGATACAACAACATCAATCCTGAGTCTGGTTGATACGATCAACGACCCTTCCAATTCCTGGATTGACCTAAGCTATGGCTACAAAAGTTCGCTCCTGTATACTCCGGGGACCCCAAATGCGGGCGTGGATACCACTGGTTTTGACAATGGTCAGGCGCAGATCGTGATCGGTGATTATGATCCGATTGCCCTGAACATGTACACAGACAGTGGGGTTACGGATATCGTTACCTTTATCAGAACAAGCACGGAGGGATGTACGGATAGTTCGAGCAGCGAGATCCGCATTAATCCAACTCCAAGGATCAACTTTCTGATCACCGATAAGCAAACAAATGATTCCGTTGAGATCTTTTGTAATCAGCAGGGAGCGCCGAGGTTCGACCTGACACTGCAAAATTTCGACATGCTCTTCGGCTCGGTTTCCTTTGACGGGGACGGTACCATTGGGCAGGATTTTGATCCGGAATTCACCGACCCTGGTGTTGTGCCTGTCAGTACCATCTTTACAACCATCCCAACTGGCGGATTCAACGGTTGTACCAGTTATGATACCGTTTATGCCAGGGTTTACGCCGAACCAAAAGCCAGGTTCGTTGTTGGAAACTTTTGCCAATATGATCCGATCCAATTCACCGACCTCTCCCTTGCGGATGACACCACCGATGTGGTGAACGGAAGGGTCAAGGAACCGGATACAGTTGTTGCCTGGAGGTGGGATTTTGATGCCGTGTCTGTGGACACCTCTAACCTCCAAAACCCGACCCATCAATATGCCGGATCCGGGACCTATACAACGGAACTGGTTATTACCACGGCAAAGGGTTGTACAAACGATACGGATACCACATTCCATATAGGAGAACCTCCTATCGCCGATTTCAGTTGGGACGAGATCTGTGAGTCCAGAGATGTCACCTTCACGGATCGAACGATTTTTGACAATGATGCCTTTCAATGGTCCTGGACCCTTGCTCCAGGAGTTACAGATACGGCACAGAACCCTGTGACCACCTATTCTCAGGCTGGGCCATATCAGATCAGATTGATTGTTCAAACATTATCAAATTGCTTTGACACTGCGATCAAAACCATCGACATCAGACCGGTAATAGCGGTCGGAGGAACAAATCCGAATTACCTATCCGATTTTGACAACGACATCATTGAATGGAGGCCTGATGATTATGCCAGTGGCACAAATTATTCCTGGGAACAGGCTCCCCCGACCGGGAACGTGATCAACTCAACCCCGGAAAATACAACCACCAATGTTTGGGTTACGAATGCGGATTCCACTCACCTGTTTAATGAGAATAGTTTTGTCATGGGTCCTTGCTTTAACTTTTCGGCTTCCTTAAGACCGATGATCAAGATCCCGTATTGGAATGACTCAGATGCGGGTACCTCAGGAGCGGTATTGCAGGCATCCACCAATAAAGGCAAGGACTGGATCAGGATTGGAAATCTGGGGACAGGAAAGAATTGGTACAATGCCGATCCCATTATTGGAAATCCGGGTGACCAGGACTTTAGCCGGGTAGGCTGGAGTGGATCTACCTCCGGTTGGAGAGATTCAAGACATCAGCTGGATGTTCTCAGACAAAACGATGATGTCCTTCTGCGGATCGCATTTGGTTCTGACTCTGTCTCCAACGTGAAAGAAGGGTTTGCATTTGGAAACATAGAAATTCTGGAAAGGAGCAAGAAAGTGCTCATTGAGCATTTCTCCAATACCTCTAACCAGACAGCCGTAGATGCAGTCGTGGAGCACAATAACCTCATGGACAATAACCTGTATGATGTATATGATGTACAGTTCCATACGGATTTCCCAGGAGCAGACCCTGCCAATCTGGACAACCCTTCGGACAATAGTACCAGGTCCTTTATCTATTCCATTTCATCGGTTCCCAGAACAGTAATGGAGGGGAATCAGTATTCAGGTTCTACCGTTGACTTTACGGGGTCATCCTATAGATTGTCCAATGGAAAACACGAGTTGATCCAGAAAAGGATTCTGGAGGATGCGAAGTTTGATGTGGATGTGATCACCAATAAAACCCAAACAGGGGTAAACGGTAGTATTGTGGTGACTGCTAGAGAAGATATCGGCAATATCAAATTGAGGATCCAAACCGCCGTGATCGAATCCTATATTGATAATTCCTCATACCCCGGATACAATTTCTTTGACAATACAACCTTCAGGTCAACGATGAAGAAAATGCTTCCTGATGCGATCGGGACCTTTGTAGAAAGGGCATGGACAGCCGGAGAGCAGCAGACCTATAATTTCAATTATACCTATGATCCTGCAACGCTCTATGATCCGGATACCGTAAATGTTGTTGGTTTCATACAGGACGGAAACACCAGAGAGATCTACCAGGTGAACTCGGATGACTCGACCAAGATATATGACCCATTGGCCCTGACACCTTCCTGGGCACTGGATCAGAGTTATGAGTTCATCCTTTTCCCCAACCCATCGTCTGAAGACGTTTACATCAGATTTGAAGAGGTATTGAACCAGTCTGTCAGTATCAGGATCTTTGACCAATTAGGAAAGGTCGTTCTTGAAGAAAGGATGATGGCAAATGAGTACGACCTCAGGTTAGATCTGGATCAGATCCCAGGTGGGGTTTACTTTGTTGAGGTAGGCAACAAAGATTCCAAAACGATCAAACGGTTGGTGAAGAAATAGGGACTAACGAAGTGCCAGAACCGGGATTTCCGATTTAGTGGCAAGATCACGGGAAACACTATGGTGAAACATCTGTTTGACCAAGGGATATTTATGCGGAAGCAGGGCGATAAGATCTGCGTGGCAATCTTTTGCAAATAGTTTTATCGATTCCGAGATGTCCTGATCCTCAGAAGTGTGCAGGTGATAGTTGAATCCCTGCAATTCCCTTTCAACGATCTTTTTATTCTCCTCGGAGTTGGAATCCATAGGCTCTTTTAGCACGGTAAGGATCTCTATCTCCGCTTCATGCTTCTGAAGAACATATTTTAGAATTTCCAGGGAAGGAGGATTCACCAACTCGTATCCGTTGAGTGCAAGCACAACCTTTTGTATTCCATGGAGATCAAAGTTCGAAGGGATCACACCTACTGGGATCTCAACGCCTCGAACAACCTCACTGGCGTTTGAACCAAATATTAATTTTTCCAGACCCTTTGCTCCCTCTGTTCCCATCAGAACCAAATCAATGCGGTGTTCCTTGATAACCTTCTCTATTGAGCTGACAAGAGAGCCGAATTTTGATATCAGCCTAATCCTTCCTGCAAATTCAGGAATTGCGGTCTCCAGTTTGTTCTTTTCATCCTCCAATCCCTTTTCCGAGTTCTTTTTCAGGATATCATCTATGGAAATGATCATTTCCGAAGAAGCATGGACCATTTCATATACATTCAGTAGATAAACCTCAATATCACTGGCCTGATAGAGCAGTCTTGCGTAAGCCATCGCTTTTTCCGCGGCTTCCGAAAAATCAGTAGGGATTAGAATCTTAATCATTCCAGTTCATTGAGAAAAAACTATACCATTTTCCCAAAAAAAACCAAGCCACTAAACTGCTGGGATGAGTTCGCTCAAAAAGAGTACTGATATATGTCAGAATTTTAGATGGTCCAGGCCCTCAACATCCTTTAAAGTGATATTTCGACCTTGAATCTCGATCAGTCCCTCTTCCTTAAAATCAGAGAGTGTTCGGATCACCGATTCGGTTGTGGTTCCCACCATACTTGCCAAGTCATCCCTTGAAACAGCCATTGAAAAATCGTCCGTCTCCTGAGTTTCAGCATAGCGACTGTTCAATTTGACCAACGCCTGTGCAACTCTTTTACGCACCGTGTTATAGGCAAGGTCCAGAAGTTGATTTTCCTTTTCAACGATCTCGGCGCTGAGCATTTTGATAAACTTGTTGGCGACATCCCGGTTCTTGTTGAGCAGCGCCAAAAAATCTGTCCTCGGGATGGTCAGGATCTCTGCATCCTCCATGACCATGGCAGAATCGGGGTAATTATCGTTTTCCAGAATGGCCGTATAACCAATAAATTCTCCTGGCTTGAAGAGCCCTGTAATGAACTCCTTGCCATCATCATTCATCTTATAGGTCTTGATCTTTCCGGATTTCAGGAAATACAATGAATTGGGATAGTCCCCTTCAAAAAAGATCATTGTCTTCTTCGGGAAGACCCTGGATTTCCTGTTCTCAGAAAGCTCATCAAGGGCATTCAAACCTTTGGCCTCATCCAAGAACTTGACAATATCATCTGAATTGCTGGAAAACTTGGTCTTGAATTGGTCCGCCCTCTTTAGCCTTGACTCAATGGTATCCAGAAGTTCCATTTCATCAAAGGGTTTGGTCAGATAATCATCTGCCCCCATGACCATCCCCTTTCTGACATCCTGTTTCTCTGTTTTGGCGGTCAGGAAAATAAATGGAATGCTCGCGGTTTTGGAATTCTTTCCGAGCATATACAATACTCCGTAACCATCCAATTCCGGCATCATGATGTCACAGATGATCAAGTCCGGTAGATTCTCCTTGGCCAGCTCCACCCCTACTTTTCCGTTTTCCGCCTGGACTACTTGAAAACTAGCCAGCTGAAGGATCTCCGCAGTGTTCTGACGGACATCCGGATTATCTTCGATCAGAAGGATCTTTTTCATTTATTCTTTGATTGGAATTTGAACTTGAAAAACTGTTCCCTGGTTTTCCTTGCTTTCAAAAGCAACTATTCCCCCAAGAAGTTCAGCATATCTTTGAACAATATTTAAACCTAATCCTGTGCCCTGAATATTGGAAGCATTCTTCGCACGAAAAAACCTTGTAAAGATATGCTTCTTGTCCTCATCGGGAATACCCTGGCCCTGATCTTCAACTTCAATCTTCAGGGTCCCGTTTTTCAATTTGGCACGGAGAAAGATCTCCTTTCCCTCAGGGGAGTACTTTATCGCATTTGAGAACAGATTCTGAAGGATATTCCGGAGAATTTTTTGATCAAGATGAACGGTCTTTGCCGGTAAATTGAATTTGGCGTCAATTTTCTGGCCAGGCTTTGAAATGCTGCTCATTTCTTCGACCAGCTCCTCGAGAAAATCCCGAAGGTCAAATTCGGAGGAATCGATCTTGATCTTGCCTTCTTCGAGCCTTCCCAACGATAAGAAATCGTTCAATATCTCGGTCAGGATCTTCACCGTTTGACGTATTTTGTTCAGATGACCGGAGGCCTTCTGTCCCTCTTCTCTTTGAATGTATTGTTCGGTTAGAAATACCGAGGAAAGAATCGTGCTCAACGGTGTCCTGAATTCATGAGATGCCATGGAAACAAACCTGCTCTTCATCTCTCCAAGCTCGATCTCCTTTTTCAGGGCATTTTTGACATTCTGCTCTGCTTTCTTCTGATCGGTGACATTTTGCTCAACGATCATGATCTTTTCAACCTTTCCGTTTTTATCCTTTAAGGGAACCGCAGAAAGCACGTAGATATTTGCCTTATGCTTGATGTCAATTCTTTTCGATTCCCCATCGAAAACAGGTTTCAAGGCCTCAATTGTGGATTCACGTAAGGATGGCTGGAGTCGTGAAGCGTAATCTGTCCCAATGAGGCTTTCGCTGGTCACACCCAACCTGAAAAGCTCCTGTCCCTCGATAAACAGGTATTTCCAATCCCGATCGATAACACTTATGGTACCCCTAGGAAAATTTCTGGCGATGATCCTGTAAAGACCCTGACTTTCCTGAAGTGCTCTTTCAGCTTCTTCTCTTTCCAAAACCTGTTCTTCCAGGTCTTTGATAGCCGATTTCAATCCTGCGGTCTTTTCTTCAACTATTTGTTCCAGGTTCTTGGTATAGTGTTGAAGTTTATCCTCGATTTCCCTCCTTTCCGTTACGTCGGTAATCAACGCCACAATATATCTCTTGCCCTCCTGAATGAAATGGTTAAGACTAACCTCAATGGGGAAAGTATCTCCGTCCTTTCTTTTTCCAGAAACCTCCAAGCCCTTTCCCATGGGTCTATGACGGGGAGTTTTCAGAAAATTTTTCTGATGGACCTCATGAGCTTTGTGGTGTTGATCGGGGATCAGGATCCTAAGATCAGCACCGGCCATTTCATCCTCAGAATATCCAAAGATCTTCTCAGATGCATTGTTGCAATAGACAATTTTGAATCGTTCATCAACAAGGATCAAGGCTTCCCCTATGGAATCAAAAACTGATTCAAGAAACGGAATATTTGGTTCCTCAAGCTTCAAGTTATGTCAGGTTTTTTTCTGGACCGGAAAAATTACTAAAACTGATCATTATCAACCTCATTCTTGAAATAATTCATTAGTTTTTGAATCTCTGAGAGCAATTTTTGCGGCGCTTTCTATGAGCGATCCATCATTTGTACAAACAGAAAACCACTGCCATCACTGCGGGGACAAAATTACCACTGAAAAGGTAGTTGAGAAGGAACACATATTCTGTTGCCGGGGATGTGCAACCGTGTTCGACCTTCTGAACCAAAAGGATCTTTGTGAGTATTACGAATTTGACCCAAACGCCGGGGTAAGTCCCGGAGAGATCCAAAGGGATAAATTTAACTATCTCCGCGATGAAAAGATCCAAAGCAGGCTTTTGCAGTATAAAAATGAACACAAAGCCATCGTAAATTTCCAGATCCCGCAAATGCACTGCGTATCCTGCGTATGGTTGCTGGAAAGACTTTACAGGTTCAACCCCGCCATACAAAATTCACGGGTAAACTTCCAAAGCAAGGAATTGCAGGTTCAATATGATCCCTCCAACGTCGACCTCGGCGAGGTTGTATTCCTGCTATCCTCCCTGGGTTATGAACCCTATCTATCTCTGGCCTCTGACAAGGGTAAGGGAATAAAATCGATCAACAGAAAACTATGGCTTCAGATCGGTATTGCGGGGTTTGCATTCGGTAATATCATGTTGCTGAGCATACCGGAATACTTTGACCCATTCCAACAGTTGCCTGAAGCCTTTACCAACTCTTTCGGTTTTATCTCATTTCTTCTTTCTCTTCCGGTACTTTTCTTCGCAGATCTCGATTACTTCAAATCCGCTATAGCCGGACTAAGAAAGAGAGCCATAAATCTGGACGTCCCACTCAGTCTTGGTATGGCAAGCCTTTTTCTCTACAGCAGCTATGAAGTTTTTTTTATCGGAGGTCTTGGTTATTTCGACTCATTTTCCGGGCTTGTCTTCTTCCTGTTGCTTGGAAAGGCATTTCAGAATAAAACGATCAACCGCTTTTCCTTCGACCGGGACTATCGTTCTTTCTTCCCGCTTTACGCCATCAAGATCAAAAACGGGGTGAAGGAATCCGTACCTCTTGATAGCCTGAAAGAAGGAGATCGAATTATCATTCAACATAACGGGTTGATCCCGGCGGACGGTTATCTCCTCAAAGGTGAAGGGATGATCGATTACAGCTTCGTTACCGGTGAATCTTTGCCTGAGAGCAAACAGTTAGGAGAAATCCTTTATGCCGGCGGTAGGCAGATTGCGACTAACATCGAAGTGGAACTAAAAAAAACGGTTTCGACCAGCTACCTGACCAATCTCTGGAACAACGAGCTTTTTCAAAAACCCAAAGAACCCTTGAATCAATTGAATGATCAGGCAGGGCGCTATTTTACCTTTGGTGTGGTTGGTCTTGCCCTGTTGGGATTCTTTTTTTGGCTTCCGGACATCAGCGCGGCGATCAAGGTCTTTGCCTCTGTTTTGATCATTGCTTGTCCTTGTGCCTTGGCTCTTTCAGCACCATTTGCATTCGGTAATGGATTAAGAATTCTTTCCAGAGCTGGGTTTTACCTGAAAAATACCAGCGTCATAGAAGCTCTCTCACGTATTGACCATATCATTTTCGATAAAACCGGAACCCTCACCTCCGTGGAGGATTATGATATCCACTATGAGGGAAGAAAACTTTCCAATCTGGAAGAAGCCCAGATCAAATCCATCTGCGGCCAGTCTCATCATCCTCTGAGCAAGGGCATCAGTGATTATCTGATCGCCGAAGAACTTCCCATTATCGATTTCTCAGAGACCCCGGGCCAAGGGATCTCGGCAATTCAAAGACAGGATGAGTTCAAAATCGGAAACTGGGAATGGGTAGGTTCTGCCGAGCCTGAGCCGGGCGTCTTTGTTTCGAAGAATAGCAAGGTCGTTGGTCGGTTTCTGATCGAGGGCCATATCAGGAAAAGGGTCAAGAAGATGATCTATAATCTTTCGGGTCAATATGGATTATCCATATGCAGCGGCGATACAAAGGCTTCATGGAAAAAATGGCTGGAATTCATGCCTTCAGGTTCCAAGGTACTGTTTGAATGCAATCCAGATGAAAAGGCTCAAGAAGTGCTTCATGAAAGAAGTCATGGAAAAAGGGTTTGCATGATCGGAGATGGATTGAATGACGGTCTTGCCCTCAAAACCAGCGATGTCGGATTGGCCTTCACGGATAAAAAGGATTCACTCACCCCCTCAAGTGATGGGGTATTGTCCTTCAGGGCTTTTCAAAATCTGGATGCCATCCTTGATTTCTCAAAAGGCTGCAGTACCGTGGTCAAGATAAGTTTTGGCATTTCGATTTTATATAATCTGATTGGGTTGTATTTTGCGCTGACCGGAATTCTTTCACCTGTAATTGCAGCGATCCTGATGCCTCTAAGCAGTTTATCCATAGTTCTTTTTACTACCGGAGCAACCGGCTTTTTATCCAGAAGATTTGACCTAAGCAAATTGTTCTAAAGAACTGATGGAGATCATATTTACATTAATAGGGATTAGCGTTTTTTTGGCCGTCATTTTTTTAGGCGCATTTATATGGTCGGTCAAAAAAGGGCAGTATGATGATCCATATACTCCCGGTATAAGAATACTTTTTGAAGACAAGAAAAAACCAAAAGACAATAAATAGTTAGATATGGCGATAGAGAAATTTTCCTACGATAACAAGATCGTAAAGTACTTTATGATCGCTTCGGTGATCTTCGGAGTTGTCGGAATGCTGGTTGGACTTCTGATAGCAATGCAGCTGTACCTCCCTGTGATGAATTTTGAGCTCCAGTATACCACCTTTGGTCGTATCAGGCCCCTACATACCAATGCGATTATTTTCGCCTTTGTCGGGAATGCCATCTTCGGAGGGGTGTATTATTCTCTTCAAAGGCTGCTCAAGGCCCGTATGTTTAGTGATGCATTAAGCTGGATACACTTTTGGGGCTGGCAGTTGATCATCCTGGCAGCGGCGATCACGCTTCCCCTCGGCATAACCACCTCCAAGGAATACGCGGAACTCGAATGGCCAATTGATATCATGATCGCCCTGGTATGGGTTGTTTTCGGTATCAATATGATCGGGACCATCATCAAAAGAAGGGAGCGACATATGTATGTGGCCATTTGGTTTTATATAGCCACGTTCATCACGGTTGCGGTTCTGCACATCGTCAACTCCTTTGAACTTCCGATTTCTCTTTTCAAAAGTTACTCAGCCTTTGCTGGAGTTCAGGATGCCCTCGTTCAATGGTGGTACGGACACAATGCGGTTGCATTCTTCCTGACCACACCGTACTTGGGATTGATGTACTACTACCTGCCGAAAGCAGCAAATCGACCGGTTTACAGTTATAAGTTATCTATCGTTCACTTCTGGGCTCTGATCTTCATCTATATCTGGGCCGGACCACATCACCTTCTCTACACATCCCTTCCTGATTGGGCGCAGACCCTCGGGGTTGTCTTTTCCGTAATGTTGATCGCACCGTCCTGGGGAGGAATGGTGAATGGGCTTCTCACACTCAGGGGTGCCTGGGACAGGGTTAGGGAAAGCGCAATTCTGAAATTCATGGTTGTCGCACTCACCTGTTATGGAATGGCAACCCTGGAAGGTCCGCTATTGTCGACCAAAACCTTGAATTCAATTGCCCACTACACCGACTGGATCGTTGGGCATGTGCATATTGGCGGGCTAGGCTGGAATGGATTCCTGACCTTCGCCATGCTATACTGGCTGGTTCCAAGAATGTGGAATACCAAGCTTCATTCTGAACAATTGGCCAACACACATTTCTGGCTTGGTTCTTTGGGAATCGTTTTCTATGCGGTTCCATTGTACTTCGCCGGTTTTACCCAAAGCCTGATGTGGAAGGAATTCACTCCCGAAGGACTTCTGAAATATGGAAACTTCCTTGAGACCGTTACTCAGATCATCCCAATGTATATTCTGAGATCAATAGGTGGCTTGCTATATCTGGCCGGGGTATTTGTGATGATCTACAACCTCATGAAAACCGCTTCGGCCGGGAGCTTCATCGCCAATGAAGATGCCGAAGCACCGGCCCTGGAAAAGAATCCTACTTTTTCGGGAAGCGATACTTACTGGCACCGTGTATGGGAAAGGAAGCCCGTGTTCTTCACTGTCCTTGCTTTGGTGGCTATCCTGATCGGAGGCGTCATTGAGCTGATCCCCATGAATTTTGTGGAGTCCAATGTTCCCAAAATAGCCAGCGTAGAACCCTACACGCCATTGGAATTACATGGACGGGATATCTACATCAGGGAAGGATGCAATGCATGTCATTCCCAAATGGTAAGGCCTTTCCGAAGCGAAACAGAGCGATATGGAGAGTACTCCAAATCCGGTGAGTTTGTTTATGACCATCCGTTCCTTTGGGGATCCAAACGGACGGGACCTGACCTCCATAGGGTTGGTGGAAAGTATCCTGATTCATGGCATTTTAATCACATGCTCGAACCGACCGCTATTTCTCCAGGGTCGATCATGCCGGCATACCCCTGGCTCTTCGAGCAGGATATTGACGTGAATACAACCGCGGCAAAAATATCGGCAATGAGAACCCTGGGTGTCCCCTATCCTCAAGGGTATGAGGATGTCGCCAATGAGGATCTTATGGATCAGGCCAATGGAATCATCAAAAGCCTTGAGAAAGACGGGTTTGGTGGCGTTACCCCGGAAAGCGATATCGTTGCACTCATCGCATACCTGCAACGATTGGGAACGGATATCAAAAAGGTCAATCAGGCAAACCTAATGAACCAATAATGAGATACCTGTTTAATGGAGTTGAAGGAGCAGAGCTCTTTGGTATAGTATCACTGGTGATCTTCACCCTGTTTTTTACCGGGGTGATCATCTGGGCCTTTAGGGCTGATAAGGGCTTTGTAAATCGAATGAAAAACCTTCCTCTCGACGATAATTCTACCCCAACGAAAAAGGAATAAGAAATGAAATCAAGAATTAAATCCTATTCAATGAAATTTATTTATTCGATCCTATTTATGGCTCTGGGAATTCTTCCCAGCACCACCTTCGCTCAGGAAGCGGAAGCCGGCACTAAATCCATGTGGAATACTGACCCTTTAATGGGATCGGTCCTGGTGTTGGTCGCCCTGGTCATGGTTTTGGTTTTGATCACCATGGTGGTTATGATCAACCTAGCCAAGCTGATGCTCACGGAAGCGGAAAGGGCCAAGGCCCAGGCCGAAGGAAGGGAGTATGTAGAACCCATTGGTATTCTTGAAAGCATTTGGCTGAAAATGAAGCAAACCTTTATTACCGGTAAACTTTACAGTGAAAAAGAAGAGAGGGAGTCCATGATGCTGGATCACAATTATGACGGTATTCAGGAAATGGACTATGGCATGCCTCCCTGGCTTACTTACTTTTTCCTGATCACCGTTGGGTTCGGAGTGATCTACATGTTGAATGTGTATGCATTTGGCATTATTCCCAGCCAGGAAAATGAATACATCGCTGAAGTGACCATGGCGGAAGCAGCCATTGAAGAATGGCGAGCAGGCCAGGCAAATTTGGTAGATGAAAATTCCGTTGAGTTCTCAGAAGAGAAGGCCCATTTGGATGCCGGTATGGCCATCTTCATGAAGGATTGTAAGGTCTGCCACGGTGAATTCGGGCAAGGCGGAGTCGGACCAAACTTCACGGACGAATACTGGATCCATGGCGGGGGAATAAAGGATATCTTTAGAACCATCAAGTATGGTGTACCTGAAAAAGGTATGATCTCCTGGCAGAACCAATTGACTCCGGCAGATATGTCTGCGGTAGCCTCCTATATCTACATCATGCAGGGAACAACCCCACCTGCAGCGGATTCCAAAGGTATACCGGTTGTACTCAAAGACCCTCAGGGTGAGATCTTTGTACGCGAGGGAGAGGTAGAAACAGCTGCGCCTGAAGAAAATATGGAGGTTGAAGCGGCTCCTGAGGAGGCCACTGAAAGCGAAGAAACCACAGCAGAAGAAGCAGTTTAGAAAAAGAGTTGATCATAGGATTTAGAAAGGAGGGCAATACCCTCCTTTTTTTATGGTCAAAATTTTATTGGCAGGCATAACATCTATGGACTCAAAATACCTTCCCATTCCGATTTTCATTGGATTCATAAAACCCTGAAGCCAGTTCCGTAAATTCAATTTCACTTTGTGGTCCAACTATTTTACTAACTAAACATGACTATTATGAAATCCTTATTTGTATTAATCTTTTCGGTTGTATTCGTGATGGGTTGTTCTAACAACTCGGAATCACCCAAACCACAAAATGCCTCAGAACCCAGTGGCCAAAGTCTTGGTGGCGCGGCAACGAGCATTTGTGCAAATATCCTGGTCACCCAATTAAATGGTATGTCTATCGGGGGGGGAGAATGTTCAGAAAGCCCGATTACCACAAAGAACTTTGGAAATAGAATTACTCTAGAAGAGGTTGCAGCTTCCTGTGGTGATGGTCGCTATAGGTGCGAGGTGCTTTTCGGAACGTATGTTGACGCTGCAGGACTTTTCAACGCTGCAAAGACAATAGCTTTGAATGAAAAACCTTCAGGTAATTGTTGTCTTGTAGCTCTTAGGTTTGCCCAATTCCCTTCTACTTATCCTCACCTTTGCGGTAAGCACCCTCTACAGCCTTGCTGTCAAGGTGATACAAGAATTCACTTCGAAGCAGACTATATGTGCGGAGGAGCACATACCGAATGAGAACAACTCTGAGACATAAAAAAGGGGGCCAAAGCCCCCTTTTATAATTTCAAGAAGATAAACAACCTCTCCATTACTCGTTTTGACCTTCGTCAAAAATCAGAAGTAAAATGATCCATTTTGGACAATAAATAAAGAAATTATACTAATAGCGATAGTATCACTATCATTCGTTTAACTTTAGTATAATCATATTCCCGGTTCGTATCCCTGCCATCCTCCTTCACAAAATAGTGGAAAAGTGTAATTTTTTGGTGTTTAAATTATGTCTTTAATATTTCGCGAACCAAAAGATTACAGTCATGAAAACCCTATTTGTAATTATTCTTTCCGCTCTATTCGTCATGGGTTGTTCTAACAACTCAGAAGCCCCCGAACCACAAAAAGCCTCAGAACCCAGTGGCCAAAGTCTTGGCGGTGAGGCTGCTAGCTATTACATCTGCAACACTACGCTAACCAACATGCTTAATGGCTACTCTTTGTCTTACAGCTGCCCTCCAGGGCAAAATACCCAGCTGCTCAATTTTCCAAACTCCATCATCCTGAAAATAGCTAATAGCTCCAATTCATGCGCCAATGGCGGTGGCGGTGGCTGGCCATGCAATGGGGCAATTTGTATTGATTTGCTCAACTATTCTGATCCCTATGACATCTGGTCGGATGCCGTTCAAATTGCCCAAAATAATACCCCGACAGGCCACTGTTTGTACGACGTGGATTTTGCTCTGCACTATTATGGCTCGGATGTCCATGTGGTTATCGTAGCAAAGTACAGAGACAGGGGAATGCCTGATGAATAATCTCTTTGATCATTTCAAGTTTTCAGCTATCAAAAAGGGGGCATTCGCTCCCTTTTTTAGTTTCAAGAAGATAAACACCTCTCCATTACTCGTTTTGACCATCCTCAAAAATCAGGAGTAAAATGATCCATTCTTAGATAACAAATGAGGAAATTATATCAATAGTGATAGTATCACTATCATTCGCTCAACTTTTGTATAATCATATTCCAGGCTCATATCCCCGCCATGCTCATTCACAAAATAGTGGAAAAGTGTAATTTTTTGGTGTTTAAATTATGTCTTTAATATTTCACGAACCAAAATATCACAGTCATGAAAACCCTATTCGTATTTATTCTTTCCGCTCTATTCGTCATGGGTTGTTCCAACAACTCAGAAGCCCCTAAACCAGAAAAAGCCTCAGAGCCCAGTGGCCAAAGTCTTGGCGGCGAGCCGTCCAATTATTACATCTGCAACACTACGCTGAGCAACATGCTAAACGCCTATTCGTACTCTCACAGTTGCCTGGCAAGCGAAAGCCCACTCGTATCGCTCAACTTTCCAAACTCGATTATCCTAAGAAAAACGAGCAACACCAATTTATGCCATGGCAGCGGAGGAATCTGGCCTTGTAGTGGTGCAATTTGTATTGATATGCTCAGCTATTCTGACCCCTATGATATCTGGCTGGATGCCGTTCAAATTGCCGAAAATAATGCCCCGGCACACCATTGTTTGTATGACTTGGATTTTGCCCTACACTATTTTGGCTCGGATGTCAATGTTGTCATTGTTGGAAAATACAGAGACAATAGAGGAGAGGCTGAAGATCCAGGGGTTTGATCATATTAGGTTTTCAGCCATAAAAAAAGGGGGCAATCGCCCCCTTTTCTTTTTTGTAAGAAGAAGTAAATCTATTCCACTACAATTTTCTGAGTGATAAATTCTCCTCTGTTTCCGATCCTGATCAGGTAAACACCATTGTTCAATCCTGACAGATCCAAGGAAAATTCGTTTGAACCCAACTCGATATTTCTCAATTCGGTATCCATGGCTTTCTTGCCAAGAAGATTCATCACATCAACCGTAACAGGTCCATTGGTCCTGCTATCAATATTGACATAAAGCTGACCATCAACCGGATTTGGGTAAACATTCAGGTTGTCCAGGTTTTTGGCACTTGCTTCAATACCGGAAACATTAGCATCACCAAGGTCCGCATAGGTCACTATAATTCCACTTTCATAATAGTGCTCAACTTGTGGCCAGGTATCGCCACCGGTAGGCCTGGTATACCATTCAGGAACCTGATAAACCATTGGGATCTCAATACCGGTCGCAGTTCTGATACTGATCTCGGAAATGTACTCATAGGTCATTAAACCAAAGCTCGAAGACACGAGCCTGGTTGAATCAGAGTATACATCCTTGACGGCATTGTAACCCCTGTAAAACATGGTCCTTTGGCAATTTCCACAAAAACCCGACGTAAAACCGGTGCATTCCGGCGTTGTCGGAGGGAAGAAAATAGTCGTATCCGTATCAAACCACCCCATCATAATATACCTTCCGCGCACATCTCTGGAGATCTGTGGCCTGTTTTGCATGTACACATCATCCGGATCCGTGCCGATCGCACCATAGCGAAGGTGTGTCGTGCCAAGCCTGTTCAACATCCAGTTGCTACCACCATCCTGGGAAAAGACGTGCCAAATGGTCGAAGAATTGCCAACAAAGGTAAAACCGTAGTCATTATTTGGCCTCCATTCAATGTTCATAACGGTATGCGGATTTCCGAAGGTATCCACTACAAGGTCGACATCAAACTGAGCCGAAGCAATGTTATCAGCTGATACAGAGTCACCAATCGAACTAATGACATTCGGGTCATCGGCAAAATAGAACTCAGCTGGTGTACCCCAGGTCGCACCACCATCAGTGGACTTCATGTAAAGAAGGTTTACAGCTCTTTTTGGATAGGCAGCCGAATCGATCCTTCCCAGACCAACGATGTATCCGGTTTGACCATCAGGAGAGAAAGCGATCTGCATGCAATCTGGTGGATCTGTGTCATTTGTGGTAGGGAAATAGATCTTTCTTCTAGTCAAACTGATCGCCCCACCTTGAATATCGCCTTCGTAAAGTGCAAGGGTATCATTGTAAATAAGGTCCGTAGTGGCATCAGCAGCAGCTTCAATCGCCCAGATCTTTCCATTGGCAACTGTCGCACCTTCCGGGATGTAGATCTTCTCATTGTTGGTTGGATCTGAAAAAAGACCTTGGTCCGTAGAAGTTGTTCCGGTGCTCCCGATTTGATGCGAACCATATCCTACTCCACCCCAGGTAGCTCCATTGGTGGACTCCAGGGTTGGTCCAATGAACACCTGATATGCCATATTGGGATCGGTGTTTCCTGTAGGATTGTAGATCAAGCCCTGGGGATATCTTCCATCAGCTCCTACAGTATTATCCCAAAGCACTCCATTATCAATACCACCCCAGCTGGCACCACCATCGGATGAATAGGAATACCTCACCAGACCGGAAGAAGCAGTACTTCCGTAGAACGAAGGGTTCTGACGGAAAATAAAGCTGACCATATTCAGAGCTGGTTCGTAGGACAAGGCTGACCTGAAACCAAATGCACCGGTAAACGGGTTGGCCGACTCTCCGAGCTTGGTAAGCGTTGCTGAAACCCTTACAGGAGAGGAATTCACTTCACGCTTTTGAGCTGAATTGGTCTCATTGCTCAGCAGCGGATTTTCTGATGGATCATGGACTGTCATTGTGGCTACATCGACAGCCTTAAGTTCCGTTTTCCTTTTTTGGGCAAACAGAACAACGGGAATTGAAAGGAGAAATAGTAATAATGTTCGCTTCATATTTAATTAGTTTGTCATTGCTAAACCTTTATAGGTTCAATACCTCTAAATTAGACCAATGCGGGTTGATTTGCCAAGCATCGGCTTAACCCCAAATCTAATGTCGATATTCCAGTAAACCTAATTAAAGGGCATTTCCTCCCAAAATCTCATCAACAATTTCAGGATTAAGGAGTGTCGAAGTATCACCGAGGTCTCCGGTGTTACCTTCTGCGATTTTACGAAGTATGCGCCTCATGATCTTTCCTGATCTTGTTTTGGGCAAGCCGTTTACGAACTGGATCCTTTCAGGTTTTGCTATGGGGCCTACGATCCTGCTCACCAGGGCAAGGATCTCCTGCCTCAGATCATCCTCATTTTTGGGAGGGTGAAAACAATTCACAAAGGCATGAACTGCATTGCCCTTGATATCATGTGGATAGCCTACGACAGCCGTCTCACATACATTCTCATGTTCGTCAATAGCATTCTCAATCTCAGCGGTCCCCAGGTTATGACCTGCCACTATGATCACATCATCTACCCTTCCGGTGATCCGATAATATCCTTCTTCATCCCTTCGACAGCCATCACCGGTGAAGTACTTGTTGGGGAAACCGGAAAAATAGGTATCATGAAATCTTTGGTGATCACCATAGATCGTCCTTGCCATAGAAGGCCAGGGAAACTTGATGCACAACCTTCCTTCCACGCCATTTCCAATCTCTTCTTTGCCATCTTCATTCATAACAGCCAGCACGATCCCTGGCATGGGAAGAGTAGCAAATGCCGGTTTGGTTGGGGTTAATCCCGCAATCGGTGAAATCATGAATCCACCGGTTTCGGTCTGCCAATAGGTATCCACAATTGGGCACCTACCCTTACCGATCATATCATGGTACCAATGCCAGGCTTCTTCATTGATCGGCTCTCCAACGGTTCCCAGTACCCTTAAGGATGAAAGGTCATGCCTTTCCACCAATGCAGGGTCGCATTTCTCAAGAGCCCGAATAGCTGTTGGAGCTGTATAAAAGATATTCACCCTGTGCTTGTCCACCACCTCCCAAAAACGGTCCATGCCCGGCCAGAAGGGAACACCCTCGAACATCATACTGGTAGCTCCGGCGGCCAAGGGACCATATATAATATAGGAATGACCTGTGATCCAGCCCACATCCGCCGTGCACCAATAAATGTCACCTTCCTTGTATTGAAAGGCATTCAGGAAGGTATAGGCCGTGTAAACCATATACCCCCCACACGTATGGACCATACCTTTGGGCTTTCCAGTGGATCCGGAAGTATACAGGATGAACAACATATCCTCCGAATCCATAATTTCAGGCTCACACACGTCGATCTTACCTTCGATGGCTTCATCCCACCAAAGATCTCTCCCCTCTACAAACTTAATCTCTTGGCCAGTCCTTTTGAGAACAATACACTTCTCAATGCTCGGACAATCAACGAGGGCCTCGTCAACGATATCCTTCAGGCCGGTTATCTTATCACCCCGATAGCCGCCATCAGCAGTTATGATCATTTTGCAGGAAGCATCATTGATCCTCTCCATCAGGGATCTGGAAGAGAATCCGGCAAAAACGACGGAATGGATCGCACCGATCCTGGCACAAGCCAAAACCGAGACGGTGAGTTCGGGTACCATGGGCATGTAAATACAGACCCTGTCACCTTTCTTTATTCCCTGTTCCTTTAAGGTATTGGCGAACTGGCAGACCTTGGAATGCAATTCCCTGTAGGTAATATGGGCTGGTTCTTCCCCGGGATCATTGGGCTCCCAAATGATGGCATTCTGATCACCCCTGGTTTCGAGGTGTCGATCCAGACAGTTCTCCGTGATATTGAGTTTTCCTCCGACAAACCATTTCACCTCCGGCTTCATAAAATCCCAATCGAGTACCCTGTCCCACTTTTTTCTCCATTGGAATTCAGCTCCAAGCTCCTCCCAAAATGCTTCGGGTTTCTCAATGCTACGTCGATAGGATTTTAAATAATCTTCAAATGATCTCGAAATATTTTTCATATCAGTTGTACTTCTTCATTATCTGCCTGCAACTGCCCACATAAGCTCCACCAAACAAATTTGCATGTACCAAAAGGGGGTACAAATTATAGACTTCAAACCGATTCTCAAACCCGTTTTCCATTGGGAAGGCCTCCTGGTATGCATTGTAAAAACCTTCTCCAAACCTTCCAAACAAGGTGGTGAATGCGATCTCTATTTCCCGATTTGCAAAATATATGGCCGGATCTATTAGACAAGGAAGTCCATTTTTATCAACCATTAAATTTCCGCTCCAGAGATCCCCATGGATCATAGCCGGATTTTCCGGCCCCTTCAAGACCTCTAAGAAATTTCTGTTCGCGATATCACAAAGTCGAATATCATCTGAGCTCAAAATGCCCGCATCAACTGCCATCCGCAGGGGTTGGTTGACCCGATTCTCCACAAAGAATTCTGGCCAGTCCTCGTTAGCATCATTGTATTGAGGTAATGAGCCGATGAAGTTATGCTCTTCCCATCCAAAATCGAAAGCAGATTGTCGATGCAGTTTCGCAAGTCCTTGTCCAAGCTCCTCCCAATAATTCTCGTTCCTGTGGCCTCCTGTTATGCGCTCCATCACCAAATAAGAATCCTCTTCAAATTCCCCAACCAACAAGGGCTGTGGAATTGTCAGCGAACATGAGTCCCTGAGTCTTTCCAATGCCCTAAATTCTTTTTCAAACATCATTGGAAAAGCTTCTCGGGAGTTCCATTTGACGAAAAAATCCCGTTCACCAGAGATAAGAATGGCTGTTTCATTAATGCAGCCCCCTGTTGCGGCTATTACTCTGTCAATTCCCCCAACGGTGTATGCTCCCCTCCTCAGTTCAGTTTCTATATGCTCTCTGAATGCCTGATCCATTATTGATGTTTAACTATTCGGTCCGGAATATGTGATAAACTTCATCAAAAGCTAACAATGACAAACTAAAGGTTGATATTAATCAGTATTTCAATATTTCCCGAACTTATATTTGAGCTTCATTTTTTCCCATGAATACTTCTTACTCAGAAGAGGAACTTAAGCAGGAGTTCAGGAATATACCCAGTACAGTAGGCGAGGGTAACAAGCGGAAATGGATCTATCCAAAAAAACCTTCGGGCAGCTGGTTCAAGCGTCGTATGGTCGTTGCCTATTCATTGCTGGCAGGTTTTATTCTTCTGCCCTTTATCAAGATAAATGGAAACCCCTTTTTTCTGGTAAACATCCTCGATCGAAAATTCATCTTCTTCGGCAATATTTTCTGGCCTCAGGATATCTATTTGATCGTTTTGGCAGGCTTGATCCTGATTGTGATCATCATCCTGTTTACCGCGGTCTATGGCAGGGTTTTCTGCGGATGGACCTGCCCGCAAACAATTCTTATGGAAATGGTTTTCAGGAGAATTGAATACTGGATCGAAGGTGACTTTCGGCAACAGAAGAAACTCAATGAAGGTCCCTGGACCAGGGAAAAGATCGTCAAAAAAACGATCAAGCAATCCCTCTTCATTCTGATCTCGATTTTTATGGGGCATATTGTCCTGGCCTATTTGGTCGGTATCGATGAAGTCATGGTTTTGGTGTCTTCATCACCTCTCGATCACATCTGGGGTTTTGCTTCCCTGATCGCCTTCAGCGCGACCTTTTATCTGGTCTTCGCCAAGGTCAGGGAGATTGTTTGCACCGTGATTTGCCCATATGGTCGACTTCAGGGTGTTTTGATGAACAAAGAGAGTATGGTCGTTGCCTATGATGATGTCAGAGGTGAGCCAAGGGGAAAGATCAAAAAGGGAGAGGATCAGGGATCAAAAGGAGATTGTGTGGACTGCACACTTTGCGTGCAGGTTTGCCCCACAGGAATTGACATCAGAAACGGTACACAAATGGAATGCATCAACTGTACCGCCTGTATCGATGCCTGCAATGATGTGATGGAAAAAGTAAACCGGCCAAAGGGATTGATCAGATTCGATTCAATTATTGGGATCCAAAACAAGGAAGGTTTTAAATTTTCAACCAGGGTGGTCGGATACTCATTGGTACTGGTTGTTCTCACCGGGATCTTTGGGTTCCTGATGACCCAAAGGAGCGAAATTCAGGCTACGGTATTAAGAGTCCCCGGACAATTGTATCAGCAGAATCCAGACGGCACCATCAGCAATCTGTATAATGTGCAGTTGGTGAACAAAACCTTTGATGAAAAAGAGATCCAATTGTCTTTAAACTCGGAGTATTCCGAGGCAAAAATTGAATTGGTTGGGGAAACGGACCTGATGCTCAAACCTCAGGAAACCTCGGAAGGTGTATTTTTCATAAAAATTCCGGCCGAAGAACTGAAAGGAATGAAATCGAAAATCAGCGTTGAGATCTACGTAGAAAACGAATTGATCACCCGGGAGGAAACGACTTTTATTTCTCCCACAGGAAACAGAAAATGAACTGGGGTTGGGGAGTTATACTGATTTTTGCCGCCTTCATCACCATGATGGCATATTTCTTCCTGAGAGCAATGACGGTTGACCTGAACATGGTCAGGGAAGACTACTACAAGGAAGAGGCTGACATTAACAGGACAAATCAGTTAAACTCAAACTATGAATCTCTCGGAAAAAAAGTTCGGTTAGAGTTCAACAACGAGAGTTCCATACTGAGGCTGGAATTCCCGAACAAACTGGAATCAGGATCAGTTTGGATCTACAGGCCCTCAAGTTCAAAACTCGATCAGCGTTATGCCCTCCCTGTTGATCAGGACAGTGTCATTTCGATCAAGACCCAGGCACTTCTTCCCGGTTTTTGGAGAGTGAAATTGGAATGGGTTTCCAAAGGTATAGGGTACTCCGCTGAGGAGGCTCTTCAAGTCAACTGATGCTTTTTTCCGGATTCATGCTGGGTTTTTTTGGAAGCCTTCATTGTGTAGGCATGTGCGGTCCGCTGTGGGTAGCCGTGAACAAAAAGTTCCCGGGCTACCAATTCATGCCCTGGCAGGTCTGGTATCATTTCGGAAGGATCCTGACCTACTCACTTCTGGGCATATTGTTGGGAACACTGGGATTGGCCATTGGATTGGCAGGTATTCAAAGTGCGGTTTCAATTGGTCTTGGGCTGGTGGTTTTTCTGTATTTCCTGCTTCCGGGAGTCAAAAACCGTATTGGGATCTTTTCAAAAAATATATACCTCCTGCCGGGAAAATTTCGTGAATGGTTTTCCAAGGCGTTTCATTACTCCTACAACCTGTCAGCCTTTCTTTCAGGACTATTGAATGGTCTGCTTCCCTGTGGACTGGTATATCTCGGGCTTTCCGGTGCTCTAACACTTGACACCCCATGGGAAGGTCAGCTTTATATGTTTGCTTTCGGTATCGGAACGTTACCGGGACTTATTGTATTACCACCGGTTCTTAACAAACTCGGAAGAAAGCTTCCTTCCATTTTGCCATTGGCCACCCGTGTTATTGGGATACTCTTCGGGCTCTATTTGATCTACAGGGGCCTGGGGTTAGGATATCCAGGAAGCCCGAAACTGATCTACGATAAGGCAATCGACACGATTATCACCGTATGCGGTTTGGGCTAATTCACTATTCATGAATTGCCAGCAGGGGAATTTCCGAATGAAAAGCAAGGAGATCTGTCTTGCTTACCCTGAACAACCTTTCAAAAAAATTATGCTCCCTTACATATACGGCCAGAAGGCCGATCTCATTCTCCAAAATGAAGTCGTTTACACCCGCCCTAAAATGCTCGAATATCGAAGAGCTGATCGAGTGCTTAACCGTGTTGAAATAGGCATCCAGAGCTGCGAGGTCATCAAAATGCCTTGGAGGGTTTTTTCCCTTCACATAGAGAAGATGAACATAGGAGCTAAATTCCTTAGAAAAAAGCTTCAGATTCTTCAGTTCAGGGGAGTCAGGAAAACCCTCATAATCAAATAGAAAAAGTATATTCTTTGGATCCACATACCTGGCTTTGCCCGGAACCACCAGCACCGGACATTTCACCCTATGAATAACGTTTGAAGCTGTGCTGCCAATAAAAAATTCGTTCAATCCACTTGCCCCTTCTGTCCCCATGAGCACAAGATCAGGCTTCTCGGAATACACGGTTTCCTCAATACCGTCCACGGCGTTACCTGCTATAGCAAACGACCTTGTGACAAGCTCACCCAGTTTTGTCTCAATTTCCTTGAGTTTGTTGTTCGCCCATTCTTCAAGCTCATCTGATAGTATGGGTTCAGGATAGATCTGAGGATCAGCAATGGAAACATTATAAGGAATACAATGAATAAGCAGTATTTCAGCACCAAACCTTCTTCCCAGATTGGCGCCATACTCCAGTGCATTCAGCGAACAGTTGCTAAAATCAACCGGAATCAGGATTTTCTTGATCTCATTCATGATTTCTATTGAATAAATATCCGGTTACCTGCTTCGACCAGCGATGAGGATTATCATTGATAAATATGGCTAATATCAGATCGGTAAGAAGCGTTTTTTCTACTTTCGAATTTGAAAAAAGAATAATATGATCAAGCATATCCTCGTACCTACGGATTTTTCTCCCCTTGCACATTCGGCTTTGCAGTTCGCGGTCAAAATAGCCGAAAAAACAGGAGCCAGAATTCAGCTATCACATATCATTGAATCACCATCGGCAACCTATAATTCCCTTGATGTTATGGGGCAGGTGGAAAGTGACGATGACTTTTTAGAGGAAAAGATCTTCACCAAGCTTTTGGTCGACAGGGTGAAACTGAGGCTGGAAAAACTAACCAAAGAATACTCAAGCGACCGGGTAAAGGTCAGCTACAAGGTATATTTTGATTCTCCCTATAGAAGCATCATGGATCGGATCAAACACGATGGCGTGGATATGATCATCATGGGTACCAAAGGGGCTTCGGGAATTCAGGAAATGCTGGTCGGTTCAAATGCTGAAAAGGTAGTACGACATTCCGATGTTCCGGTGATTACCATTAAATCCGAGAATGAACCCAGGCTGCCTCAAAAAATGGTTTTTGCCAGTGATTTCAGCGAAGATATGGACCATGTTATGCCTTTCATCAAAGACCTTCAGAATCTTCTTGAGGCCGAATTGCAGTTGCTCAGGATCAATACTCCCAATGATTTTCACACCTCCAGATCACTCGAAGATCTCATGAATAAGTTCGCAGATAAGCATGGCCTGAAAAACTGGAGTCAGCATATCTACTGCGATATAGTCGAGGAGGACGGGATCATCTACTTTTCGGAAGAGCATGATGCGGATATGATCATCATGCCGACACATGGAAGGAAAGGATTTTCCAGGCTCCTGGCCGGAAGCATTTCTGAAGATGTAGTGAATCATGCCCACCGACCCGTACTTACGTTGAAGATCAGATAGGTCTGGAAGTAAAAAGCTTTAGGGTTCCCTTCTGCTCTTCAAAGTATCCTGTTTCGTAACAGAAAATGACATAAGAGCCATTTTCGGATTTTAAATGTGTAAAGTAATCAAAATTGAAACCCTGAGCTTCCAGGTTTTCCCGGGTGGTCAACCGCACACCCTGGGAAAGCAATCTTACAAGTAAAGACCTGTTTCTCTTCAAGACTCGATTCACTCTCCTAACGCTCTCAGCGTTTTGGCTATATATACGATTATGAAATGAAGCTCTGCATTGATCACCACAGAACTTCTTATCGGACCGGCCGAAAATGTTCAGACCGCACTCCTGACAATGCCTGTCGTTTTCCTGGATTTGATAACTCATTTTGAAGTGACTATAATAAAATCTAGGAATTTTTTTTAACCATGTCAAATCACTCCAGGTTGGGTTAATCGTGAATTGACCTGATCTAATTCTCAAAGGCTCTTCTTTCTTTTCGAGCAAAAGTGCACAGGTATTCCACTTCTGTCACTTCCTGATATTGTACGTATACAGCCGTTCCAGGCCTATTTTACTTACACATAGAGATATATGGGAGAAGGACCTTATACCGCGACAAAAGAAACGAGGTCCCATCGCTGGCATTATTTGTTGCCAGAAACTTATGGCTATGGAGATCAGAAAAGCGTATTGCTACAAGATGTCATTATGTGAAATTATTCAGATATCTAACGACTCAGGAAATTTTCATGCATTGTTTTGATCAAGCCATTACGGCGATGTATTATTTAAACGATTACCACATGAATACTTTGAGAAACAAGGTCCAACTCATTGGCAATCTCGGTATGGACCCCGAGGTAAAGGAAATTGCCAATGGAAGAAAAATGGCAAAGTTCACCATGGCAACCAACGAGAGTTATCGCAATGCTAAAGGTGAAAGAATCCAGGATACCCAGTGGCATAACCTTATCGCTTGGGGCCCAAGAGCATCTTTTGCCGAAAAATATCTTCTAAAAGGAAAAGAAGTAGCGCTGGAAGGAAAGCTTGTTCATAGAAACTACGAAGACAAGGAAGGCAACAAGCGGTTTGTCACTGAGATACAGGTAAGTGACTTTCTGATGCTGGGAAGGAAGGAGAATTGACTTCCCGAAGATTTTTTGGTTCGGTTTGGTAGTTAGTAGCTAGTTTGTGAGAAAAATAGGGGGAGGATGATCCTCCTCCCATTTTTCTAAAAACTTAACCGCCCATCTTACTCATTTCATCCTCAAGAGTCTTTTTGAACTTCTCATAATCGTAATCGATCTTCGTTCTTTCCTCCTGAGAGAGCCTCTCATTATAAGCGGCAACCAGATTATCAGCTGAGAGCTCAATAGCGATATAGGTCTTATATTTTCCCTCAGCCGTCTGGACAAGTTTTTCACATATTGTTCTGGTGCCCTGGATCTCCTGATTCACCACCTCCCTGTTCAACTGCTCATACCTCTCTTCTACTTCTTCCTTATTGTTAAACTCTCGCGAGTTCACATAATTATCGGTAACAGCCTTAACGGTAGTGGAAATGCTGGAAGCCAGTTCAGCTCTTGCATTGGAAAGTGCTTTCTTTTTTGAAGTCACCTGGTCCATGCTTTCACCAATTGAATTTGCCCTGAACGCTTCCTTGGTTGTAAAATAGTCAGGGCCTGAGCAAGGTACTGATATTTCGGTTTCACCCTTCGGTGTCTGGGTCTTCTTCCCCTTACAGGAATCGAGGATAAAGGCAGATGCCAGGATCAAGGCCGGCAGGATCAATGAATAATTCCTTTTCATAACGTGGATATTTAGAGTTTATATGTCGTTTGCAAATTCTTTGCCAAAGTTAACTTTCCTATTTCAATATGGAATTGATTAGCTCCGGAATCTTTTCATCCTCAAGGACTTTCAAACCCTCATTATAGGCATAGCGGGCGGACCTCTCATAGTCACTGCTATAGCCTTTTATTTTTGAAAAGCCACCCTGATATATCTGTTCACCGGTACCTGATTCGGATACCGCTATTTGAAGATTGGAATAGGTAATGCAGGTAGAACCGGATTTGGGACCTTTATCCAGACTCCCTGAAATAACCATGCTCAAGCCGGAATTTGCCTTTGATTGGGACAATGAAAAACCCGCTTTGGTTAGGGCGTTCTTGATGATCGGATAATAGGATAGGGAAGGATCCTTTTTGCCCATTACTGTCTCTTCGGTGCTCACAAAGATCGTAGGTCGCTTTATGCTGATCTCAACAAAATCCTTGGGTTGGACCAGGCTTTGCAAAACCATGCTCGCCAACTGATCATTTTTATCTCCGATAAAGACAGACGGGTCTACAGCAACCTTGAGTTTTTGCCTTGCGTCGCGGGAATCAATTCTTGAAACCAGAACGGTCAGCTTACCATCCGCGTCGGAATAGTAACTGGGGTGTACATCACCTCCTCCAACAGCAAAAGAGGCACGCACCGGAATACCCTCTTCCACCTTTCCTGAACTCGTGTTTTTTACCACAGCTCGAATTTTCAATCCCTTATCCAGCCTCCTGTCTGTCTCGACGACCTTGGGGTCCACCTCGATCTCCAGCTTTTCCATGACCTTCTGCGTTCTGGTAAAGAGGTCAACGCCCAGAAAAACGGTTTCACCATTGATATCCACCCGGGTTGGACTTCCAAGGAATTTTTCCAGGCTTTTGAAACCCTTGGCATAATAGCTCAAGGCCCCGGCCAGGTTGCCGGCATTCTCATCAGAGATCGCATTTTTCCGCATCTGCATGGTCAGGTCTATGGCATCCTGTTCCTCCTGAGCCTTCATGGCAGCATACTTGGATTTGGAGAGCCTGTAATAAACCCAATAACCGCTCTGATCCTCATAGGTACCGGCCAGCTCGAAGTCCTGGATCTCTTCCGCAGCGGACGTTTTTACCGTCGATTCATACTCTTCCTTGAATTCATTGTCTTTGTCGATCTGGGTCAAAAGGGAAGAACTCGAAACCTGCACCTTGATCTCCGAGATCAATCCCTCAAGAGCATTTTTCTTAGCGATCTCCACATAATTACCGGAGTTCTTGAGGGCATAGCCCACACCTATATAATAGCCCTGATCAAAACCCGCTCCCGATAGCCAATAGGGTTTTGAATCCCCCTGATCGACCTCCTGTTCTCCCGAAGACTGAGACCCCTTACAGGAAACGAGCATTCCTGCGGATAGCAGGATAAGAAATAGGTTTGGAATGATCTTCCGCATGTTCCACTGAATAACAAACATCAGGCCGAAATTAGGAAGGGAAGTCGAATATTGGACACCTCCTGATGACAATCGGAATATTGAGTACAAAACAATGATTCTGAACATGACAGAAAGGCTTTGAAGCTTTAGAATGATCAGGAGATAAGGTGTAGGAAGTTATCGGCGGAATCGGACTTCACTTCTTAGCTATTAAAAGAGGTGGCTAAGGATAAAGATGGACTGACTTGGCTTGGGAAAAAGGATCACCCCTTGAAATAGAAGGGCCGAAACCTCGGGTGAAGGAGGTATGAAAAGGCTCGAATCCTGTCAAAATCATCATTAATGGGGATACTCAGATATTGAGCTAAGCCCTTTATTTGGGGTACCTATTTTTATCATGCAGCAAATCTCGTTTTTTTGATTTGGTGATAGAGCCCCGGGGATCTCTCTGGGGCTTTTATTTTGAATGCCTATTCCCAAAATCCATGCAGACATACTGATCAATTGTTATTCCTAGCCCAAGGGCATGGTGAAAAAGATTTCAGTAGTTTTGCAGTTCCATTAGGCAGGACCCGTAGCTTAACTGGATAGAGCACCTGACTACGGATCAGGAGGTTGGGGGTTCGACTCCCTCCGGGTTCACAGAAAAAGCGGCTTTTGCCGCTTTTCTTGTTCAATGACCAGCTTTTTCAGTCTTCCATAGAAGGCATGTTCATCTTCGTAGGGCAATTGTCAAAGGGTAATTGAAGCCAAGTATTTTGTTTGACAGATAGTATTCTCTGATGGCAACAGGAATATCTTCGGGCTCAAGCTCAGGATCGATCGATACGACCCTGCTCAGATATTTATTCTTTCGATGCTCCACCATCACCCAAATGAACGACCTCTTGGCACTTTTGAAATCCGGTTTTTTGGCCGTCTCCTTCAATTCCTCAACTGGGACCTTTCTTTCGAACTTTTTTCCTTGCGACAGAAACTCGCCTTTGTTCAAATCTTCCTCGTAGAGCATCTGAGCCCGCTTAGGGTTATATCCATAAACCACCTTTATACTCCTCAGGGTAAAATTGAAGGTTCCAATATTTTCCAGGTCAATATCCAAAGTTTTGAATGGGGGTTTGATCTCCGCGGTCAATTTCAAAAACACCGTACTTGCTAAACGATAGGTCTTAAACTTGATCCAAAACGCCAATAATGAAATCAACAGAGCAATAATTGCTATGATATTATCCAATAAATACTCCAGGATTGAGTTTGTTTCCATAGGACTAAATTTGGAAAAAATTCTATCTAGTCTTTTCAGACCTTTTTGATTACTTCATCATTTTTCATATTTGCGACCCGAACTGCCCTCATGAAGCGTTTTCATCTCATCCTACTTCTGCTATTTGCAAGTCTTTTCTCATTCGCACAGGAAGAAACCGATCCTACGTTTACGGAATACGAGGACAAGGTCCCCGGAACACTGATGGTCGAATTCGGATTCATGTATGATTCCGAATATCCTCCCGGCATGGAATTGGACTGGTTCAGAAGCCGTGTTTTTAACCTTTACTACATGTATGACTTCCGGCTGGGCTCTTCGGGGAAAGTCTCGATCAACCCGGGCTTTGGAGTAGGAACGGAAAACTATGCTTTCAGGGGCGACGTTTTTGTGACCAAGGGTCAGGACTCGGTTCTTGGTCAGGTCGTAGCCCTTGATGCCAATCAGGTCTTTGCCGATGAAAACGGAAACCAACCGGAGGTGCGGAATTCCAAAGTGAACCCCATCTATCTGGATATTCCCCTGGAATTGCGCTTCAGATCCAACTCTACGAAAAAATCCTTTCGCTTTGCCCTAGGTGGAAAGATCGGGATCAGGGTTGACTCCAAAACAAAGATCAAGTACAGGCAGAACGGCATCACCAATAAGGTGAAAATCAAAAATGACCTGCATATGGAGCAGTTCCGATACGGGGTATACGCCAGAGTCGGATTTGGTTCCTTTAACTTTTGGGTTTATAAATCCCTTTCCAACCTATGGGTCCCTGCGTCCACCCAGGTTATTCGTGGAAACTATTCCGCCTGGGTTTATGGGATCAGCCTGGTGACTTTCTAGATCTTAATTGCCCTTGAATTCAGGCTTTCTTTTCTCCAAAAAGGCCTGAACCCCTTCCTTGTAATCGTTTGATGAACCAGCGGTTTCCTGGCAATACATCTCGTATTCCAGCGCCTGGTCAAGATCAAAACCGTAGGATTTATTCAGCATTTTCTTCATCAGGCCAATGGCCTTGGTGGGAGCAGCAGAATATCTCAGTGCAATGGCCTGAAGTTCTTTGGCAAAATCATCCGGCTCAACCACCTTGTTTATCAGTCCGAGTTTTTCGCCCTCCTCGGCACTAACCTTTGAGCCGAGCGTGCTCAGCTCAAATGCCTTGGAGTAACCAACCAGTCTTGGCAGAAAAAAAGAAGATCCTGAATCCAGAACCAATCCGATATTGATAAAAACCTCAATGAGGCTTCCATTCTTTGAGGCCAGAATATAATCGCAGGCAAGCGCAATTGAGCAGCCGGCTCCTGCCGCCACCCCATTCAACCCACAAATTATCGGCTTGGGCATATTCCGCATCGCCCGGATAATCGGGTTATATCTTTTGACCAGGGACTCACGAAATGACCTTTTCTCCTCACCGGAAACAGCCTTTAAATCCTGTCCGGAACAAAAAGCCTTTCCTTCACCCGTAAATACAACGGCTCTTACCTCGCCATCTTTCGAGGCCTGCTTCAATGCATCCTGAATTTCATAGGTGATCTGATCATCAAGGGCGTTATACACCTCAGGTCGATTCAAGACCAACCATGCTACATTGTTTTTTACTTCGTATGATATCTTTTCGAACATAATTATGGGATAAGAAGAATTCCAAATGAACTGATTAATCCAAAAACCATAGCCACCCAAACTTCCCTATGGGTATGAGCCTTCAGGTAAAGCCTTGCCCAGGCCACCAATCCGGCCAAGACGATCAGCAAAACCCCAGCGATGACCAACATCTCAGCATCATGCTTAATGCCTAGCAAGGCAATGAAAAATCCGCTTCCAGTCGCCGCAACCACATGAGCACTGAGTTTCAGAATAAAATTGAGTAAAAATATACCCGCGAGCACCAGGGAAATACCCAAAATCGTCCAATGAACCAGCTGAGGGGTCTTTTGAAAAAGCATCCAGGTAAATCCAAAATAGAGGATGGAGGTGAGGAGCATGGGTAAATAGCGTTCTTTCCGATCTCCCATTTCAACTGAAGAAATGACACCGGAATTCCGCAGTGTAAGGATCATGAACAAGGGCACAAGGAAGCTTCCCGAAAAGATCAGCAACAGCAGGATATTCTGATTTGCCATACCGGGAATCACCCCGGGAGCAACCCAAAAAAGGAGGGCAAATATGATGGTCGGCCAAATGAACGGATTGAAGAGATATGAAATGAATTTCGCCAGGAACATCAGATCTCTTTTCTCAATCGGGCTACCGGAAGCCCCATTTGTTCCCTGTATTTTGCAACGGTTCTCCTCGCGATCAGGTATCCCTCTTCTTTCAGCAGCTTCTCAAGCTTATCATCCGACAAGGGTTTATGTTTATCCTCTTCATCGATCAGCTTTTTCAATGCCTGCTTGACTTCCTTGTTACTCACATCTTCCCCGGATTCTGTTGCGATTCCCTCAGAGAAAAAGAACTTCAAGGGGAAAATTCCAAATTCGGTTTGAACCGATTTGCTGTTCGCAACCCTTGAGACCGTGGAAATATCCATGCCGATCTTTTCCGCTACGTCTTTCAGGATCATCGGTCGAAGGTCAGCCTCATCTCCCTCAAGGAAAAAATCATATTGCAGTTCCACAATGGCCTTCATGGTCTTCAACAGGGTATCCTGCCTTTGCTTTATAGCATCAATGAACCATTTGGCTGAATCCAACTTCTGCTTGACGAAGGAGACCGTCTTTTTCAGATCCTTGTTTTTTCCCTTGTCCTTATCGTAGGCTTCCAGCATATCCGCATAAGAACGGCTTACCTTAAGCTCGGGTGCATTTTTGGCATTCAACTGTATCTCCAATTGCCCGTTGTCGCTATTCACAAGAAAATCGGGAAGCAGGTATGGTGTTACTTCCTTGTTGGCCGAGGTGCTGCCACCGGGCTTTGGGTTCAGTTTGGTGATCAGGGACATCACCTCCTTCAATTCTTCGGCATCGATATTGAGTTTCTTCTCGATCTTTTCGTAATGCTTCTTGGTGAATTCGTTGAAGCAGTACTCCAGTAGATCAATGGCTTTCCTGACCACGGGATTTTGCTCCAAACGATACAGCTGGATCAACAGGCATTCCTTTAATGTCCTGGCTCCTACACCCGGCGGATCCAGCTCCTGAATTTTTAAGAGAACCTCTTCAATATCTTCGACTCCTGCTTCGACTCCCTGTGCAAAGGCCAGATCGTTTGAAATGGCTTCCAGTTCCCTTCTCAGATAGCCATCAGAATCAAGACTTCCGATGATCTGTTTTGCAATGACCTGTTCTCTCTCGGTTAGCTCCTGAAAACCGATCTGGTTTTCCATTCGCTCCAGGAGGGTCGATGCCGCCTCGATCGGGATGACCTTATCATCCTCGTCAGGGTTAGGGCCGTCTCCACGCATTTTGTATCCGGAATAATCATCCTGAAAATAATCGCCTATGTCGATCTCATCCTGAGAATCCTTTGTATTCTCCTGGAACTCTCCATCATCGTCAAAATCCTGTGATGCATCCTCCTCACTATTTTCATTACTGGCAAACTCATCGGTTTCCGCACCTTCCTCAAGGGCGGGGTTTTCTTCCAATTCCTTTTCGATCCGGGATTCCAGTTCCGCTGTAGGCACCTGCAATAGCTTGATAAACTGAATCTGTTGAGGAGACAGCTTTTGTGTCAGGGCCTGCTTTAATGAAAGCTTTTGCATCCGGGTTTCTTAATTCAATCTTTTGGTTTAAAACCCGATTTTTTTCCGGGTTTGAAAACGCTCACAAAATAAGTTCTTTTGCCACTTAAATAAGGGGTCTCAATGTCTTTCGCACCAAAAAATAACATTTTTTCAATCCTCAAAAATTCAAAACCCGGACAAACGGTAAGAGCCCTCGGATGGGTCAGGACCAAGAGGGAAATTAAGAACGTTCAGTTCATTGCTTTAAACGATGGATCTACACTCAGCAATTTGCAGGTGGTGCTTGATCCGGCCGGTTTCGAAGCGGAATTATTGAAAAAAATCAATACAGGCGCGGCGATCGAGGTTGAAGGAACCATTGAGGAATCTCAGGGGCAGGGCCAGCAAATGGACCTTAAAGCCAATAAAATCAAGCTTTTAGGCGAAGCCGACCCGGAAGAATACCCGATCCAGCCTAAAAGACATTCCATGGAATTCCTTCGGGAGCTTGGTCACCTTCGCCCAAGAACAAATACTTTCTCTGCGATTTTCCGTCTGAGACACCAGCTGGCAATGGCCATCCACCGGTATTTCGATCAAAAGGGATTCTATTATTTGCACAGCCCGGTCATTACTGGATCTGATGCTGAAGGAGCCGGGGAAATGTTCAGGGTTACCACACTTGACCCGATAAACCCACCAAAAAATGAGGACGGAGATGTGGATTTCAAGGAGGATTTCTTTGGAAAAGAGACAAACCTCACTGTCTCAGGTCAATTGGAAGCAGAAATTGCCGCCCTCGCCCTTTCCAAGGTCTACACCTTCGGACCGACCTTTCGAGCCGAGAACTCGAATACGACCAGACACTTGGCGGAATTCTGGATGATAGAACCTGAGATGGCCTTCTTTGATCTGGAGGATGACATGGATCTCGCAGAGGAAATGCTCCAATTTGTACTTAAAGAGGTTCTTCAGCATTCATCCGACGACCTGGCATTCCTTGCCAAAAGATTTGATGACGAACAGAAGCAAAAGCCTCAAAACGAAAGAAGTCCATGGACCCTGATCGAGAGGATCAAATTTGTCATTGAAAACAAATTCATCCGTGTTCCTTATGATGAAGCTTTCCAGATCCTGCGGAACTCTAAACCGAACAAGAAAAAAAGATTTGAATTCCCAATAGAGAATTGGGGAATGGACTTTCAGTCAGAGCACGAAAAGTACCTCGTTGAAAAGCATTTCAAATCCCCGGTGATCATCTATAACTACCCAAAAGACATCAAGGCTTTCTACATGAGGGAAAATGAGGATGGAAAGACCGTAGCGGCCATGGATATTCTTTTTCCTTCCATTGGTGAGATCGTTGGCGGTTCACAAAGGGAGGAAAGACATGATGTCCTTTTGGAGAAAATCAGGAAGAACAATATCCCCGAGAAAGATGTATGGTGGTACCTTGAGACAAGGAAATTCGGAACCGTCCCTCATTCGGGATTTGGTTTGGGATTTGAAAGATTAATGGTATTCCTGACAGGCATGGGAAACATCAGGGATGTCATTCCTTTTCCGAGAGCACCAAAACTGGCCGAATACTAGAAATATCCCATTCTACGAAGAAAGTCTTCCAGAAATGGGATCACTCCGGTCGCATGGCTTTTTCCCGACAATGTCACGAAGGAAACGGAGTTTCCGGCCCCAAGTGAATTGAATTTCGCCATGGCATCAACCGAGCTTTGGTAGGGTACCGTAGAGTCTTGATCCCCATGATATAATACCAGAAAAGTACTGGGATTAAAATCCACAATGCTATTCTCTTCCATTGCATCGACCACATGCTGATACTCGGGCATATCATCTATGCCGTTTAAGAAATTCGGATTTAGCAGGTCCGCCATCACCGTTGTCAAAGAACTGTTGATATCGCCTCCCGAATTGGTACCATCAAACAGGTCGGGGAGCATACTCGCATAGGGCTCCTGAAAATAAAGCGTTAAAGGCTGATCCCAATCATAAAAATCCCTGTATGCCATGGTGACATAAGGCAGATAGAAAGGCTGATGATAGTTCGTTTTGCTAAAGAAATATTCTTGCACATTCTTGATCAGATAGCCCCCGGATGCGGCATAAGAAGCGGTATGATTGAATCCGAAAGGAACTCCCTGGAATTGCATCTCCCGATGCGCCGATAGGGTCAGGTATCCACCCTGTGAATACCCTGCCAGGTAAAGCTTACCTGAAAGCAGTCTTTCTTTCTCTAGTACAAGCTCCCTCGCTGCGGCGATCATATCGATAATGGCCGAAGCCGAAGGTTCGTCGACATAGTAGGGATGGAAAAATTGCGTGCTGCTACCAAACCCCACCTGATCGGGAAAGATCAGAACCATTCCAAGACAGGACACATATTGAAGATTTCCGAATGATGTACCTCCCACTCCATTATCGACGCTAGGTGCCTCGGAGTGGGCAGCGATGGTTCCATGCTGATAGCTAAGCAGATCCATGGCATCATCTCTCCTCGGAATACATACCACACCTGATGCAGTGATCTGATTTCCCTTGTATAGGGTTTTATAGGTGATCTTATAGATATCAGAATTGAACCTGAGAGAATCGATCAAAGAGTCCATTCCAACGGCCTGAGCAAACGCCTTGGCCTCAATTGGCGTCCTCAGCCCAATCGACTCCGAAGAAAGGAGTTTACCATCGGTAGTGATGACGGTTTCCTCGGGTGTTTCGCAGGAAGCAAGTATGATGACCAGGGAAAAGACCAGGGCCAATGGTCTTAAGCTCAATTCAAATCTTTTCATAATGGACAAAATTGGGACTACAATTTACAAGTTAATGTCATTATTCCGGCAATCTGCTAATCATCGGATTTCTCGGCAATCTTGTGGAGTTTCCTTTCATTCTGAGCTCCAATGCTAGTTTTGATCCCCGTATATATGGATTTCCACCAATAATTGATGATCGACTTATTGGGCAGTCTTTTGAAGAATATGCTCCCCTCGCGGAAAAATCCCAGGTGAGGGTTTTTGGTATTCACGACGAATGTATTGGCCAGAAAGGAAACAAAACCTTTATCGATCCCTTCGACCTGCCCGGTGTTCTTGTTGATCAGAGCGATTTTGAAATCGTTATAACGGAACTTCATAGTGCCGGTAGAAAAATGATCATCCGCCTGGGCCTCAAAAAGTATGGATTTTATATAACCGCTCTTGATGGTGGTAAACGCCACATTCTCCACCATGGGGTTTATCTTTCTCATGTCCATTTGACCGACGCTGCCCCACATTTCAAACTTATTCCCCGGATCACGGACATTCAGATTACAGTTGAAGTTGATCAATCCCTCGCCCATCAATTCTGCCTTTCCAAATGTTTTGAGGTAGGGGTCTTGCCTGTAGATATCCGGATCCGAGGTGACATTAGAGGCTATGGCACTAAAATCTGAAAAGGTGATCATCCCTGCCACCTTCCCATCAGGAACGAACTCCTCATAATTGATCTCTCCATTCTGAACCTCAACGGTATCAAGGTTGAATCTGAATTCCATCTTCTTGAGAATTTCCTGAGGCATAGGAGGATAGAAGTCTTTCCTCTCAGGAACCCTTTTATCCCGGTAATCGCTTACCCAGAGTCCGTCAACCAATAGCTTTCTGCTTTGCAGATATTGATCATGGTAGAGTTTGATGAGGTCAAAATCCTTCAAAAATATTTTCTTGATCTTGACCTCTGTGCGGTCAGCTTGGTAGCCAAGTTTTCTGGAGTGAAGATATTTTCCATACCAGGGCTTGACATGAAAATCATAGACAAAGGCTTCCTTTCTTCCGGTGGAGATCCCAACCTCCTTGGCATTGATATCCATCAACGCCCCGGGGATCTTACGGTTAAAGTTCCGAACCAGCAGGGTAATGTCATCGGCAAAACCTATACGATTATCATTCCATCTATCTCCATCGCGTATCCTGATCCCCGAGGCTTTTCCGTAGATCCTCCCCTGTTCCAAAACAAGGTCCAAAGAATCCTCCTGAACATTGTATCTCAAAAAGTGAAAATTCTTGATCGCCACTGTGCGAATGTCAACCCCGGTTATTCCTTTCGGTAGCCTGATCCTGATCGATGAGAGATTGAGGGTCGATTTTTTCCTTAACTGCGGAAAAACAAATTCGATCAGTCCCATATCATTGAGGGTTACCCTGTCAATTTCCACGAGCCCCGTTCTGTAAAACTCATCGACATCAAAGCCACTGATGGTCAATTTTTTGATACTCCCGGATCTATATGCACTCTTTTGGGTCCTTGAAAGAGTCCTATAGGGATTGGATCCCGGCAGCGCCACTAGCTTTCCTTCGTACAAATTGATCTCCGCATTGCTTTGATCAATGCTGAGTTTGTCCCAGACCGCTTTATGAAGCCCATCCGGAAAAAGGAAGAAACCATTGGTGAATTTTAATCCGATCTGCCTGGTCAGGAATCTTGTTGGCGAGGGTCCTGTGGAGTAATCATCAGCAGCGAAGTATTTGATGGGCCCTTCAAAATCAGAGCCCATGAATTTCCTTCCATTTTCATCGTAGAGTGAGATCTTCCCGTTCCTTGTAAGAAAGCGTTCTATAGAAACACCTTTCAAGCCTTTCTTTCCTTTTCCGGCCTGCGGTGGTGACTGATTGAAGAATCCCTTGGTCTGATGGTATTCCAGTTCCGGTCGATCTGCGATCAGGTCCTTAATGACCAGCTTCCTATCCATGATCAGTACCTTAAGGTCGAGACCCGTGGCCTCGATCTTTGGAAAATCCGCCTTGAACTTCATTTTAAATGGAAAAAGCCCGCCACGGTATTTTTTGGGCAGAATTTTGATACCCTCCCCAATAAGTCTTTTTTCCCTTGAAGAAAGGAAGACTTTCTTGGCAAACATGGTGTGCCCCGGGGTTCCAAAATCCATGTCATAATCTGTAAGGGTAAGCTGAAGATCGCTTGCGAAGAAAAACCTGGATTGGTCTACCGGAGTAAACTTATCCAAGCGGTAATCGATCAGCTTAAAATCCAAGGGAGCTCTGGTCCAGAACTGATCATCCCGGTGTGGCTCAATAGAAACATGAACAATGGCATTCTCGGCGAACAGCTCTCCCACCTGAACTCTATTGACAAATTGGGTAATAATATCCTTGAGATCTTTTTCAAGGATCGGCCTGATCTCAGTCTGTTTCTGTCTTTGGGGGTAAACCGAAAAGTTATAGACCGGATCGATCATATGAATTCTTCTCGCGATCAGTGCATCCTGAAAGATCAATTTAAATAGGTCAACTCCTTCCCAGCGGAGACGAGGAATGTGAAGGTCAAAAATCGTCGTTTGCCCAAGTTCCTTAAGCTTGTCAAGCACATTGGTAGTGTCTCGGGGGGCAAAAACAATGTCCTGAAAATCAATGAGACTCTTCCTTGTGGAAACAGTCATTTTTTTCACTTTGACTTCATGCAATTGATCCAGAAGGAAATCATAATCATGGATCTCCAGATCCAACTGCTTGGAGAAAAAGATGCGATTCCGGCGATGTGCAGCCATGGAGTCGATCTCAAAGCCGGTCAGGACAATATTGATCTGATCACCAAAAACGGATTCCCTTCTTCCGTTTTGAAGAAAAGAAAAATCCACAAGGCCATTATCCAGCTGAATTCTACTGACCGCAACAGTGTCGAAATACTTTGATACCAAATGTACAAAGTCCGGTTTGGCTTCATCCGCCCTCTTGATTTTCCTCTTTTTTGCCCTTCCGATATTTGCCTTGATCACAGGATCTTCAAGGTCAAACAGACTAGCGGTCAAAATATTCTTATGGTATGCCTTGATCAAATCAATTCCTTCTATCACGATCGCAGGAATTTTCAAATCGACATAGTTCATCGAATAATTGACCTCGCTCCTTGGGCTTAAGGTCAGACCTTCAGCCCGGATCGCCTCAAGCTTTGAAGAAACAAACAATGAATCGGCCTTGATCTCATGGATGCTATCCTTGAGGTCCATTCTGAATGATTCAAAATCCAACCAGAATTCCTTTGCATAGAGCAGGTTATCTTCTTCCAGATAGGCTGTGGAGTCGAGTTTGAACTGCTCAAGAGCAACATGGATCCCCTCGATCTCGATGTTCTCCGGATAAGCCTCAAAAGGCTCGTAGAAATCAAAGGTTCCATCGCCGATCAAAACGGAGTCGATCATTACCTCCTTGAAGTAACCCTGTACCAGCGGATAAATATTTTGAGCAAATCCTGAAAATTCTTTCTTGGTCGCCGGGTCTTTTTCCTTACGAATATTAAAGATCTGGAAATTTGGTCTCTGCAAATGGACCAAACGAATACCTACGGTATCCGTAAGATAAGCCGCTTGAATATCGGCCCCTTTCACACGCAACTCCGGAAAAAAGAAATGATAATAGGGCTTCTCCAATTCAAAAAGGCTGTCGGGATGCTTTTGTCCCGGGGAAAGATTGAAGCCTCTGGCAAAAATTGAAGAATCCTGACTGGAGAATTCGATCTCGTTCGCTTCAAGCGTGTGTACGCCATCTGACAGGTTCAGCTTATAGTCCTGAAGGTGTATGTAATAGTCCTTGGAATACAAAAAGCTTTTTGAACCAAAACCTTCAGCATTGTCAACCTTGAATCCCCGTAGATCAAGACTGATCTTCGAGGCTGTAAAACTCTCGATCCGCTCTTCTTTATCGACGAAGAGATCAAAAATTCCTTCATCGATCCGCACATGATCTATGAGCAGGTATTGCATCAGGTTCCTGACTATCGGTCCGATATCATCGTATTCTCTGCTACCTTCGTTGGAACTTGAATCGATATGGGCGAGTATCCTGACCTCCGGATTGCTGATGACCAATTCCCCCAATTCGATACCCGGACTCAGGAAAACCTCGAAGAAATTCAGTCCCCGCAGCTCACATTTTGGAATGGTAATCTCGTACAGGGAGGTTTTAACCTCTCCGCTTTTGAGTTTCTCCTGATAAAGATCTATATCCGGAATCAGCTTAAAACCCGTGAGCCGAAAGCCCATCTCAAGCCCGAGAAGCTCAAAATTGCTGAATTCAACAGTATAGATCCCCTGACTTCTTTCATAAACCTCCTTGGAAATATTGGTCCTGAGATAATAACCCGTAAAGGCATAGGTCCCCCAGAGCAAAGCCACCAGAAATAGCAGGGCAAGAGCCCATCTCAGGAAGGATCTCCTTCCCTTTTTTGCTTTTTCCGTTTTTGGTTGCTCTTCCATCTGATTTCCGGCTGCAAAAATACTGAAATGGAATCTGGGAACTTACTTTTTCCCACCCCACCTTTCATCCTGCTTTTTGCGGATCTCCTTTTCTCTTAAGTTATCTCCGGCCTCATAAAAGACAGATCCCTGAAGGTCTGTAGGGAGGTATTGTTGCTTCACAAAATTCTTGTCATAGGAATGACTGTACTGATAACCTTTTCCATGACCAATATTCTTCATCAACTTGGTTGGAGCATTTCTCAGGTGCTGCGGAACGGGTAGATTTCCGGTTTCCTTGGCTGTTCTCAGTGCGCTCTCTATTGCGACATAAGAAGAATTGCTTTTTTCAGAAGTGGCTAGATAGATCACACATTCCGACAGTATGATCCTGGCCTCCGGCATTCCCACCTTGTGGATGGCCTCAAATGTCGCATTGGCCAAAACCAAGGCCGTAGGATTGGCAAGGCCTATGTCCTCTGCGGCAAGGATCACCATTCTCCTGGCAATAAATTTTGGATCCTCTCCCCCTTCAAGCATTCGAGCCAAATAATAAACCGCGGCATCCGGGTCCGACCCCCTCATCGACTTGATGAAAGCCGATGCGATATCATAGTGTTCATCTCCCTTCTTGTCGAAATACATTCTCCGTTCCAGACTGACCTTTTCAAGGATCTTTCGATCAATCTTAACAGACTTACCAGCGCTATGTTCCACGCAGAGCTCGATCAGATTCAGTAATTTCCTTGCATCCCCACCCGAAAAAGAGTGCATGACCTTCCAGTCATCAACCTCAATCTTCTTTTTTGAAAGGATCTCATCCTCCTTTATGGCCCTGGTCCCAATCGCTTTCAAATCCTTTTCTCCCAACTCTTTAAGGATATAGACCTGACATCTTGAGAGCAATGCGGAATTCACTTCAAACGAAGGATTTTCCGTGGTAGCACCGATCAAAATGACACTTCCGTCCTCCACCGCTCCCAACAGGGCGTCCTGTTGTGATTTATTAAACCTGTGGATCTCGTCAATAAACAAAACGACCCCCTCCGAATACTTCGCCTTTGAAATAACCTCACGAAGATCCTTGACCCCGGAAGAAATGGCACTCAGACTTTCAAAGGGTTTTCTGATCCTCAGCGAAATGATCCTGGCGAGAGTGGTCTTTCCGACTCCGGGAGGGCCCCAAAAGATCATGGATGGAATCACCCCGGACTCAATGGATGAGCGAAGGATCGCAGATTTGCCAAGAAGGTGCTCCTGACCTGCGAAATCCTCGAGGTCTTTTGGGCGCATACGATCAGCTAAAGGGTGGTTTTGCATTGACCGATTCAATTTATCCATAACCATGCATTCATTCAAATACATGCAACGCTAAGCCATCAAATTGATTTCTTTGCGCGGTGAAAAGGGGAATTTTTGTTCACGGAGCCCTATTCCTGGTCGCTCTGCTCTACGGAGGAAATTATGTGATCGCCAAGGCCATCATGCCTGAATATTTCCCTGCGATCCTGATCGTCCTGTTCAGGGTGCTATTCGGCGTTTTCTTCTTCTGGATCTTTTCACTCTTTTTCCCCAATGAACGGATACGAAGCACATCTGATTATCTCCAGATCGCTTTATGCGCTTTGCTCGGGGTCGCCACAAACCAAATGTTGTTCTTCAAAGGCTTGAGCCTGACATCCCCGATCAACGCAAGCCTCGTGATGACCGTGACCCCAATTTTGGTATTGGTAGCTTCAAGAATAGTCCTGAAGGAAAAGATCAAAGGCACAAAAGTTCTTGGTGTCCTTTTGGGATTTTCGGGAGCCATTCTGCTGATCTATTCTTCCTTCGGAAATCTGGATATAAGCCAGGGTAATTGGCGAGGAGACCTGATGGTATTCGCCAATGCCAGTTCTTACGGTCTATACCTGGTCATGGTAAAACCACTCATTGAAAAATACAGGACCACAACAGTGGTCAAGTGGCTTTTCACCTTTGGGCTTTTTATGGTGGCACCTTTTGGGCTAATGGAATGGCCGAATTTTTCCGCTTCTCAAGTTCCCGACTGGTCCTGGTTGAACCTGGCCTACATCCTGATCGGTGTAACGATCCTGGCATATTTTTTAAATGCCTGGGCTCTGAACTACGCAAATCCAAGTCTGGTAGGGATCTATATCTATTTACAACCCATACTGGCCACGACCATCAGCATCCTTCTTTTTCAGGATATCCTCAGCCCCGAAAAGATCATTTCCGGGCTTCTGATTTTTCTTGGGGTTTACTTTGTTTCGATCAGGAAGTAATCCGCTACCTCCTTCTTCTACGCCGGTTCCTTCCAGATTCGACCGGTTTTTCAACAGTATTCCATCCAAAGGGCAAATAGATCGGACAGGTGCCTACGAAGCTCGTCAGCAAGAGGTAGAGGGCAATGACACCAAAAACAATTGCCATGGTGTCAGAGAAAATTCCAACAAAATAGAGGGCGGCGATCATGAGTATAAAAAAGAAGCGCACCACCCTGTCCATAGCTCCCATATTCTTTTTCATGATTGAAATTTGATAAAAATTTGCCGAAGCAAAAAGACCCGCGAGTATTACTCAAGCCCGATTTCTATCATTTTATTTGCATAAAATTCACCAACAATGAAAAATATCAAACCATTACTAATTATTCTCTTCTTATTGCCCCTAAGCATTTTTGCGCAAACTCCCGATTCGTTGAAGACCTGGAAACATGAAGCAAGGTTCTCTTTAGGGATCAATCAAGCAGCATTTTCGGAAAACTGGTCTGGTGGGGGTACCAATTCCATTGGCATCACCGCAGCGGTGGTATACACAGGAAAATGGAAAAAGAACAAGTGGGGATTAAATGATGTGGTTGATCTTCAATACGGGTTTGTCGATATCGATGGCACGGGTTACAGAAAAACCATTGATAAGATCTACATCGACGCAGCACTGGGTTATGATATCGGAAAAAAGTGGTCTGCAACACTATCGGGTAACTTTCTGACCCAATTTGCCCCTGGATATAAATACGAAAAGGATTCTCTCGATCGAGAGCAAGCCATACGAATATCAGATTTCATGGCACCGGGATACCTCACATTCGGTATTGGATTTGAATACAAGCCTGCTGATTTCTTCTCCTTAAGGATTAGCCCTTATGCACCAAGGATCACCTTCGTCACCGACACAACTCTTTATCTCACAGTCCCGGACAACTATGGTGTTGAAATAGGTGAAACCACAAGGTTTGAAAATGGCCTACAGGTCTTTGCGGATTTTGACAAAGAGATCATGAAAAATCTGACACTGCAGGCCAAGTACCTGGGCTATCTGAATTACGAGAAAGACATCTCAGACATGGACCATCGTATTGATCTCCTTCTGGGTGCCAAGGTGAACGAACTGATCAAAGTAGGATTTACAGGGATCATGGTCTATGACACGGACCAGGATAAGGATATCCAATGGAACCAGGCTCTCGTGTTCAACTTCACCTATACTCTTAGAAACTTCACTCCTGCAGAGTAGGTATGGATTAAAAAATTCTCCAATTCCGTAACTTTTTTACCCATCATGGGTCTTCCCAGTAGAATGACCGCAAAGGAGTTTTCAAAGATGGTCGATGCTATGCAGGGAAAATTATTCCGATTTGCTTTTCACTTTCTGAACGACATTCAGGAAGCTGAAGATGCTGTTCAGGAATCTCTTGCCAAGTTTTGGCAAAGAAGAGAGCACAGCCATGAGATCGCAAAGCCGGAAGCCTTCATGATGACCATAGTCAGAAATGAAAGCCTGGACCGGATCAAAAGTCGGAAAAAGGAATCCCGGGTTTCGCTTGAGCAGGATCATGCAGAAATTCTGGAGGATGATTCCATTGAGGAGAGAGTTCTTGCATTAAGAAAAGCGATCAGAGAGCTTCCGGATGGCTATCGTTCGGTCATTCACCTGAGAGATGTCGAAGGGCTTAGGTATGAGGAGATCCAGAAAGTCCTGGACCTGAGCCTGTCTGATGTGAAGATCAGAATACACAGGGGACGCAAGCTGTTGAAAGAAAAATTAATTCCGAGCAATGGAAGCAAGTGAACTTAAAAAGCTGATCGATAAGTACTTTGAAGGCGAAACCAGCCTTGATGAAGAATGGAAGATCAAGGAATCTTTTGAAAACAATCCGGAATTGCAACATCGGTTTCCGGAGTCAGCACTATTCCTGGCATTGGTAGCCGAAAAGGAAGTTCAGCCAAGTAGGGATCTGGCTGGTCAATTCGAACAACCGGAAGCAAAGGTCAGGCATATGCACTTTGGGACGACTCTCAAGTGGGCCGCCTCCATCGTGATTGTTCTTTCGACCATATTCTTGCTTTTCCCTTTCAACCCTTCAGGAGACAAGGCCTATTCTGATTCTTTTGAGAATCCCGAAGAAGCATATGAAGAAGCACGTAAGGCCCTGGCCATGGTAGGAGGTAAAATGAACCATGGCAGATCAGGCGCAGCCAATAAGATTCAAAAATTCAACACGGTGATACCGTTAAAAAATTAAACTATGAAAACGTTTGTATTCGCAATATTCCTTTCAGCATATGGGGTCTGCATGGCGCAGTCTCCACCTTTGAATCCATTTTTTGAAAAGTACCGGGACGATGACCGGTTTACGCAGGTCTACATTTCAGGGAAGATGCTCGATCTGATCTCTCAAATGGATGATGATGACTCCGATTATGACGATGATGACGAAAACGTGAAAGAAACCCTTCAAAAACTCGATGGGATCTGGGTCCTGAGTATGAACAACTATGAGGATGAAGAAAGTGGTTTGAAACTTGGAAAAGGGAAGAATACGGCCCCGGAGGATGCCCTCATTGCCAAAGATCTATACTTCGAAGCCAGAGGCATGATCAACAAGGATGATTATGAGGAACTGATGACAGTGCGCGAAAAGGAGGAAGAGTTCCTGATCCTCATAAAGGAAAAGGATGCGATCATCAGTGAACTGATCCTCCTTGGATACGAGACGGAGGAGTGCTGCGATGAGGATAGCTTTTTTATCCTTTCCCTGAACGGAAGTATTGACCTGAAAGGCATATCAAGCATCGGCGATGCCCTGGACATAGAAGAATTGGAACAACTTGAAAAATTGGAGGAATAATGAAAAAGTTAATGCTAATCATGCTTATGGTCCTGGGCTTAGCCCTGACCATTGACCTGTTCGCTTCCGGCAACGTGGTAGACGAATTTGTTGATCAACATAAACAAGAAAGCGGGGTTTTTCACCTTGATATCGGAACATCCTTTTTACATGATGACGATGGCGAAAGCGATCTCCTCGACAAAGTGGATAACGTGAGAATTTTTTCTCTTGATAAGGAAGATGGAAATCTCCATTCCAAGGAAATCCAAAAGTTCGAAAACAAACTCAAGAAAAAAGGATTTGAAACCTATGCAAAATTCAGAGATGGGGATAGCGATGTTGAATTGCTTGCCCTCGTCAAAAGGAAGAAAATCGTTGATTGGGTCATGTTTGTAGATGGGGAGGAATCCTTTTTCATACTGGAGATCAGGGGCAGGTTCGGTTATGAAGACCTTGATGAGATCGGGGTCAAGCTTGAAATGGACCAAGCAAAATATATGAAGGGCAGTTAATATTGGAGGTCAAACTGTTTTTCGCCCGAAGGTGATCATCCATGCTCGAATTGGCAATCGGATAATCCTTCGGGCTTTTTTTGTTTGTGGTGAAAGTGGATAGATTTGCAGGAAATCCACAATCACTATGTCATCAAAATTCAGCCCGGGTGTAGTTTGGGGCCAGGAGGCCGCTGATCTGCTTCAAAATGCCAATGAAAATAATTTTGCGCTGCCTGCAGTCAATGTGGTTGGCACCAATTCGGTTAATGCAGTTCTCGAGACGGCAGCAAAGGTCAATTCCCCGGTTATGATACAATTCTCCAATGGTGGAGCACAGTTCTTCGCCGGAAAAGGGCTGGATAATTCAGATCAGCATGCAACCATACTCGGAGGTGTTTCGGGAGCTCTTCATGTTCATACCATGGCCGAGGCTTATGGCGTTCCGGTCATCTTGCATACCGATCATGCAGCAAAAAAATTGCTACCATGGATAGACGGACTCCTTGACCATGGCGAGCAATATTTCGAGGCAAATAAACGCCCCCTCTATTCCTCGCATATGCTGGATCTCTCGGAGGAACCTTTGGAAGAAAATGTATCCATTTCAAAAGCATACCTTGAAAGGATGTCCAGGCTGGGAATGATCCTGGAAATCGAACTGGGAGTCACCGGTGGTGAGGAAGATGGTGTAGACAATACCGATGTCGATAGCTCAAGGCTCTACACCCAACCCGAAGAGGTTTGCTATGCCTGTGAGGAGTTGCTGGAAGTCAGCAAAAACTTCACTGTTGCCGCAGCCTTTGGCAATGTCCATGGTGTTTATAAACCGGGCAACGTGGAGTTAAAACCCATTATTCTCAAAAACTCCCAGGAGTACATTATGAATAAATTGGGCACGGGACCCAACCCGATCAATTTTGTGTTCCATGGCGGTTCCGGCTCTTCACAAGAAGAGATCCGGGAGGCGATTGGTTATGGAGTGATCAAGATGAATATTGATACGGACATGCAATGGGCTTTTTGGGAAGGTGTAAACAATTATTACGATGAGAAGTCAGCATACCTGCAATCCCAAATTGGAAATCCCGATGGGGATGACAAGCCCAATAAAAAATATTATGACCCAAGGGTTTGGTTAAGGAAAGGAGAAGAGAACTTCGTAAAAAGGCTCACTCAAGCCTTTGAGGATCTGAATTGCATCAACAGGAACGCTTAATTCCAATATGCCTGCCAATAAGGATGCACTGATCAGATACCGGGTGATCAACCGGAGTTTAAGGAACAGGCAAAAACAGTATCCAAGTCTGGAAGAGCTCATTCAAAACTGTGAAGATGCTCTTGGAAAACCGGTTTCAAAAAGAACGATCCAGGGCGACATGGAAGCCATGAGGTATGATGAACAGCTCGGGTTCAATGCTCCCATTGTTTATGTATCGGAAGAAAAAGGATATGCCTACGCGGATCCCGAATTCTCAATTGACAAGATCCCATTAAACTCCGAGGATATTGAGGCTTTGGAATTTGCCACCAAGTTGCTCAGCCAATTTCAGGGAATAGATCTATTCAAACCATTGAATGGGGCAATTGAAAAGATCTCTCAATCTGTTAAACTCAACAGGCATCTCTTCCAGGAACAGGGCGATTATGTTGAGGTGGAGAATGCTCCCGAATATGGCGGACAGGAATACCTTTTACCCCTGGCCAAGGCGATCAGAGAAAAGAGGATCATATTTCTTGATTATAAAAGCTTCAAGAGGAAGGAGCCAAAAGAGTATGAATTTGCACCATATATACTCAAGGAATATAAAAACCGATGGTATACGCTTGGATTTCACTACGGAAAGGACAAGATCACGACTTTTGCCCTTGACAGGATCGACAACCTGACCGAGTCCAAAAGATTTTATAAAAAGAGAAAGGGCTTCGACTCCGAAAAATATTTCAAATATTCTTTTGGGATCACTTCTACTTTAAAACAGGAGCCCGAGGAGATCCACTTGCTTTTCAGTCCCGGACAGGCTCCGTACATAAAATCCCAACCTATTCATTTTTCTCAGAAAATTCTCAAGGAAAATGATAAGGGTCTGTTGATCTCTTTAAAGGTATACCCCTCCTATGAGTTGATCTCTCAGATACTTTCCTATGGGAGCAATGTGGTGGTGAAAAAACCTAAATCACTCAGCAATACTCTTCAGTCCGAGATCAAAAAGATCACGAAGATCTACAAATAATTAAGGACGCAGATATATTGCGCTGAGCCCATTGAATTTGGTCAAAAAAAAGATGATGACCATTTCAATCAAAAAACAATTCAAAGCCGTTCCCAATCTCAACAGAGAATTATTGCTCAACAGATACATCTCTTATTTGAACCTTGTCAGGTCAGGGTTTACCCCGGTTCAAGCCAGATTACAGGTTTTTAAGCAGGATGAAAATATGTTCAGGCTGGCTAGGAAAAGCTATCTGGATATTTGATCATCTTGAAAGGTTTCGAGATTTGAACAGGGTGTTTGGCAAAAAATACTCGTTGTAGTAGGGTCTTTTTTGCATCTCAAAAAGGACTTCGTTGTAATGCAAATAATAATCATTTGCCCAATTCGCTTCGGGGGTTTTAGCGGCCAACGATCTCGCGAACTTATAATAAGTGTACAGACCCCAGCCCAAGCCATGGTTTATGGTGATCAGGTCTGTCTTTTTCTCCAGCCAGGCATGATAACTTGGATTAAGGGCGTAATTCATCGCAACGGCGATCAGCTCAAACCAGCTGAGATGCAGATAGTCAACAATATGGGAAAGTTCATGGCCCATAACACCAAGTTGCGCATTGAAAGGAAGGTTTTTCAACAGTATGGGGTCCATGTATTGTGTGGATTTGTCACTGATGATCACCTGAAACTTCCTTTTATCTCCGCCGAGAAAGAGTGAACCGATTTTTGGAAATGCCGACAGAGGAGCAAAGCTCTGCTTGATGGTAAATTCAATGTGGGTGTTTTTCAATTCGGGAAAATGCGAGAGAACAATAAGGCATTGAAGCTCGAAATCCTTTGGGATCACCTTGTTTTTTCCATAGATCTGACTCAGGCTATCGACGATGACCCGATCCGAAATCAGGCAATAGTCTCCGGGATCTCTTGAAATCGCATTTTCAAAAGGAATAATTTGGAATAAGATCATCCAAAGGAAGAGCCTAATTTGAAGCTTCATAAATTAAAGCAGGAAAAAAAGCGTTATACTATTTCTTGGTTAAACTAATTTCGCCAAAAAAAGGATTCAGGAAAATTGCTCCAGTTTGAATCAAACCTGCTTTGGATATTCCTTATCATTCCTATCTCCATAGGATTGGTTTGGGTTCATTACCAATGGCCTCATCCCTGGAGTAGAACGGCCAATCTGGTTTTACGAGGTGTTAGGTTCGTGGGGATATTTTTGATCGCCCTCATTCTACTTTCTCCTTTCCTGAAAACTGATAACCAATTCACACAAAAGACCTCGTTTATTCTGGCCCTGGATGATTCCGAATCTATGATCTCAGGATTAAATCCGATAGATCCCGAATCACTGGAAAATGATCTCAGAAGCTATAGGTCAAAAATTGAAGGATCAAACCGAATTGCCGCCACCGCATATTTGTCCGGTTTTCAAGAGAATGAGTCTCAGCAGAATTCATTCTCATATTCCCAAACGGACATAGATGGTTTCCTGCATGAGTTGGAAAAAACCTATGATCCGAACAAAATATCAGGCGTACTGCTCGTCTCCGATGGAATCTTCAACTCCGGCTTATCTCCGGACTTCGATCAATACCCCTTCCCCGTCCATGTGCTTGGAACAGGAGATACAACCAAACCTGCTGACCTGAAAATTTCCTTTCTGGACTATAATAGAATTGCATACACCGGTTCAAAGTACCCGATGAAAATCGAGTACTCTTCAAAGGGATTCTCCTCCGAGGAGTTTCAGCTCATCATCCGGGATGAAGATAACAAGCTGCTTCATAACCAGAGGATCAAGATCGAATCAGAGAATGACTATGGTGAAATGGTCTTTTATCTGCATGCGGACTCGGCTGGACGAAAAAAAATAACGGTAAACCTTTACTCGGAAAAGGAAGAGTTCAACAAGCAAAACAATTCCAGAACCATTTATGTGGACGTGATAGACGACAAAAAAAAGGTTTTGATCGCCGGATTATCCCCCCATCCTGATATGGGTGCAATTAAAAATGCTCTTGGAGAAAAGGAAGGAATCGAACTCAGCATTTGGTTCAAAGGTTCGGATCTAAACATACAAGAGGAATGGGATTTGATCATTTTTCACCAGATCCCCAACTTTCAAGGTGTAGGTAAGGAGTTATATGAAAAGGCCATCCGGGAAAAAATACCAAAGCTTTTCATTTGGGGTAAAGCCTTGGACCTCCGACAACTCGGAATTGATTTCAAGCAACCTATCCGAGGAAAATACCAACCCCAAGTGGATGATGTAATGGCTTTTTTTGATGAGGACTGGAGTTCTTTTAATATCCCCGATGAGCTCAAACCGCGCATAAACCAGTTCCCGCCGCAAGTGGTCCCTTTTGGAGACTATTATACATCAACAAATGCCCAAAAAGTCCTAAATCAAAAAATAGGAAGTGTCAATACCGATAGACCCTTGCTCTTTTTTCATCCTGATGAAGACCACAGGATCGGGGTTTTCATGGGCACTTCACTATGGAAATGGAGGCTCGCTGAAAACCAGCTTTTCGGATCAGCGGAACTTACAGACCTGATCATCAACGGAACAATACAATACCTGGTTCTTCAGGAGGAAAAGGACAGGTTCAAATTCTATACTCCGGAAAAGACCGTCTATGAAGGGCAAGCCGTCAAATTCAAAAGCGAATACTATAACGAGATATTTGAGCGCACATTTGGAAATCAGATCAGCCTTGGGGTGAAGGAAAAAACGGGTAAAGAGTATAATTATCAGTTCACAAATTCAGGCGTGGATTCAAAATTTCAGATCACAGGCCTTGATGAAGGCGATTATTCGTTTGAAGCAAAAACCAATTACGGAGGCACTGAATTTATCGAACAAGGCAACTTCTCCATTATCAAATCCGAATTGGAACAGCTGAATCTTGCAGCAGATCATAAAATGCTGAAGAGTCTTGCCAGCAGGAATGGGGGAATGTTTTTTAATGATCCCGACGACCCAAAGCTTGATTCTCTTCTTTCGGAGAATACACCGGAAGTGATCACGGTCCGTGAATCAAAAGCCCCTGCGATAGATTTGGAGTGGATCCTGTTTATCCTCTCCTTCTGGCTTATCGTTGAATGGTTTTTCAGGAAAAGACTTGGAGGGTACTAGTTCTGCTCCTTTTTGGGCTCTTCCTTCTTTGATTTCTTCTTTTTGATCTTGAAAACGATCTCCTCCTTGTTCGCCGGGAAATCCGCGACTATGATATCACCTTCCTTCAGATCACCCTGCAGAATTTCCTCTGCCAAGGGATCTTCAAGGTGTTTTTGAATTGCCCTGTTCAAAGGCCTGGCACCAAACTGGGGATCAAACCCTTTCTCAGATATATGATCCTTAGCCTTTTGAGTAACCTGCAATTCATAACCCATGGCCTCAACTCTGGTGAACAGTTTTGCGAGAGCGTTATCGATGATCTTGAAAATATGCTCTTTCTCAAGAGAGTTGAACACGATGACGTCATCAAGACGATTCAGGAATTCCGGAGAAAAGGTATTTTTCAGGGCTTTTTGAATGGTACCCTTGATAATATCGTCCTGATTGTCCTGCCTGGATTGAGTGTTGAAACCAATCCCCATTCCAAAATCCTTCAGATCCCTGACCCCGATATTGGAGGTCATGATGATCACACAATTTCGAAAGTCCACCCTCCTGCCGAGTCCATCGGTGAGAACCCCATCATCAAGAACCTGAAGCAGAATATTAAACACGTCCGGGTGAGCCTTTTCTATCTCGTCCAAAAGCACAACGCTGTATGGCTTTCTTCTTACCTTTTCGGTCAGTTGTCCTCCCTCTTCGTATCCCACATATCCCGGAGGCGCCCCCACAAGTCTGCTGACGGAGAATTTCTCCATGTATTCGCTCATATCAACACGAACGAGAGAATCCTCTTTATCAAAAAGATAAGTAGCCAAGACCTTGGCCATCTCGGTCTTACCCACACCAGTGGGTCCCAGGAAGACAAATGATCCAATGGGCTTTCTGGGATCCTTCAATCCGACCCTAGTCCTTTGAATCGCCTTGGTCAGCTTAGTAATGGCTTCATCCTGACCAATAACGCTTTTGGACAGTTCCCGGGCCATGTTCCTGAGCTTCTCAGTCTCATTCTCGGCGACTCTTTTGGTGGGAATGCCGGTCATCATGGCCACCACTTCAGAGACATTTTCTTCATCGACGATGTATCTCTTCTTCTTGGTCTCCTCTTCCCACAACCCTTTTTCATGCTCAAGCTGCTCGAGAAGCTTTTTCTCCTTGTCACGCAGTTTTGCCGCCTCTTCGTATTTCTGACTTTTTACAACGTTATTTTTGTCCTTTTTCACATTCTCGATCGCCTCCTCCAATTTGATCACGTTATCCGGCACATGAATATTTCTCAGGTGCACTCTGGATCCCGCTTCATCGAGGACATCAATGGCCTTGTCCGGGAGATAACGGTCGCTGATATAGCGATCAGAGAGCGTAACACAAGCCTCAAGTGCCTCATCGGTGAAGGTCACGTTGTGATGATCCTCGTATTTCCCTTTGATATTATTCAGGATCTCAATGGTTTCTTCCGGAGTGGTAGAATCGACCATTACGATTTGAAATCTTCTGGCCAGGGCACCATCCTTTTCAATGTATTGACGATACTCGTCCAGGGTTGTTGCGCCTATACATTGGATTTCACCCCGGGCGAGAGCAGGTTTGAACATGTTGGAAGCATCAAGAGATCCGCTTGCCCCCCCTGCGCCAACAATAGTGTGCAGCTCATCGATAAAAAGAATGACATTGGTGGCTTTTTCAAGCTCATTCATCACAGCCTTCATCCTTTCCTCGAACTGCCCGCGGTATTTGGTACCCGCAACAAGTGAAGCCAGATCAAGGGTTACAACCCTTTTGCCAAAAAGCACTCTTGATACTTTCTTCTGAACTATCTTCAGGGCCAATCCCTCGGCGATCGCGGTCTTTCCCACTCCGGGCTCCCCGATCAATACCGGATTGTTCTTTTTCCTTCGGCTCAGAATTTGAGCGACCCTTTCAATTTCTTTTTCCCGGCCGACAATGGGGTCAAGCTTATCCTGCTCTGCAAGCTTGGTTAGATCTCTTCCAAAATTATCCAGAACCGGGGTTTTCGATTTCTCCGCAGTAGGTGATTTTCCCCCGCTCTCTTTTCCACCTCCGGAACCAAAAAGTTTTCCCGAATCCTCATCGCTGTCTTCCGTGTCAGAAGAACTCTCCGCTACAGGATTTTGAAGATGGTATTCCAATAATTCTTTAACGACGTCATAATTGACATCAAACTTTGAAAGGATCTGCGTGGAAATGTTGTCATCATCCCTGAGGATCGACAGCAAAAGATGCTCCGTACCGATGACTTCAGATTTAAAGATCTTCGCCTCGAGATAAGTGATCTTCAATACTTTTTCCGATTGCCTGGTCAAAGGAATATTTGACAGGTTCTTCACATTGTGGGTAGCAGTACCCATGGTGGCTTGTTCGATGCTCAATCTAAGCTCCTCAAGAGACACACCCAGTTTCTTTAAGAGGGATATTGCCATGCCTTCACCTTCCCTGATCATCCCCAAAAGAAGATGCTCGGTACCGATATAATCATGTCCTAATCTTAGAGCCTCTTCCCGGCTCAAAGAGATGACTTCCTTTACTCTATCTGAAAATTTTGCTTCCAAATCTTATCAATGGTCCTTTGTAAAACTAATCCTTTTTCCAGGCCTTTAGTTACCAAACTTTAAAAGATTTTTCCACAAAAACGCTCAAAATCGCCTATTTGTTCAGATAAATCCTCTAAATAAGTTTTACCGTCAGGCCCCAGACACATCACCATGTCAAGGATACCAACACCTCCTGCAAAACCTCTGCCAAAAAGCTGAGTATAAGCGGGCCAAGTCTTTGGTCGCGGCCCCTCATCCAATTTTATCAGCTTTTCCAGCTCTGCTTCGTTGCAAACCGTGATTTCCTGAGTTTCAGATATACCTGACATAAGGGCAGGTTCTTCCCGTACCCTCAGGATATCCAATGCTAGGCTTATCATTGACAAATTGAAATCGACAAGCCTCAATTTCCTCTTCACATAGATCTCTTCGAGCCGGTCCTGAAGAAACATGAAGTACGGTGCCTTTCCATAGTTAGATTTAAGAAATCTCAAATGATCACGCATCCAATTTCCCTGCTCATCCACCCAGATAGACTGATAGGGTACATTTTGACCAAAGGCCTGAACAGGAATCTTTAGCTCATACAGCCCATGCGAGGAAACCAACTTTGAATTGGTGCGGGGGGTGTTCTTTCCAAAAGCTTCAACATCCTGATAATAAACTTTGTATCCCTGAACAAAAGGCAGAAACAAGAGTGGGCTTGGATTGAAGTACAAGGGGAGCGAGAGCTTCTTCAACTGGACCGGTTTGAATGAAAATTGGCCTATTTTTGTTGTATTATTGTTTTTCTCAAAAATAATAGATGAAAATTCCTCGTACCCAATGGTATTTGGCCTTTCTGCTGTTCGTTTCTTTTTCCGGATTCGGAAAACAGCTTTCCGCAACGTTTGATTATTGCAATTTCAAAGCGAACGATACCTCAGGAATATTTGAGTATTATATCAGTTTTGAAGGAACCTCAATGAATTATGTCTATGTTGCTGACGGATATTATCAAAGCAATATCAACGTAGAGGTCAAGGTTTTGGACGGAGATGACATCATCCTCTATGACAAATTCGACATTGCCTCTCCTCCCATTTATGATTCATCAGAGTTTTCAAAAGAATTCCTGGTCCAGAATCGTATCATGTTGCCGAATGGTGACTACAAATTTTCCCTGGAGGCGGAAGATATCCGAAAGGATACCGATGATGACCCTTTAAGCTTGCTTATTCCAATCACGGTGGGATATGAAAGCAAAACGCTTCAGATCAGCGATGTCCAGACACTCAAAACCTATGAAAAGTCTACAGACAATGGAGCCGATTACAAATCAGGCTTTAAGTTGATCAGCAGAAATTCAAATTTCTTTGGCGAGGTTGGGGACAGCTATAAATTCTATGGTGAGATCTATAATTCGAATGAGGTCCTGGGGCAGAATGAACCTTACCTTGTGGCATTTACCGTGAAGAAAGCACAAGATCTTTCTGTCATTGAAGGGGCAGGGAGTTTTGCGAAATACGACGCCAAGGATGTCAACCCTTTTCTTGGAGAAATTGACCTGAGCAAAGTTCCTTCGGGGTATTACTATTTCGAGGCTGAGGTAAAGAACAAGGAGAACAAATCGCTGGCCAGTAAGAGAAAATTCTTTCGTAGGGTAAACCCTGACCTTGCGGAACCCGAGCAATCATTTGATCCGGAATCTGTTGAGGCAAATTGCGAAATCGCAGATATTGTTGATCGCAGGAACCTTGATTTTCTGCTGAATGGTTTGCAGCCGCTGGCCGTAGGAAGAGAAAACGATTTCATCAATGCCGTAGTGGCTTCGGGCGATGAGGACCAAAAAGCAAATTACCTCTGCTATTTCTTCAATAAAAGGGCAACCGTGAACCAGCCAGCCCTGGCCCAGTTTCTAGAGTACAAGGATAGGCTGGAACTTGCGGAAAAGAAATATTCCACTCAGACCATGCCTGGATACCAGACAGAAAGAGGGCGTGTGGTCATTCTATATGGAAAACCCAACAGGATAGACGATGAATGGTCAGACCCCAGAAGACAGGCAACCGACAATTCCTATATGCCCTACGAGATCTGGGTCTATTACAAGGTCGAAAAACCCGTTCCCCAAACCAATATCCAATTTGTTTTTGCCCAGGTCGATCGTGCCAACTACAACTACATGCTTGTGCATTCGAATGCGATCGGAGAAAGAAGCAATCCCAATTGGAAGAATGATATCAGAGCCAAGTATATCATAGACGAGGATCCATCTCGTTTTGCAGAACCCGATATGCTGAACGACGGAAGCAACTAGAGATTGATCTCACCCAGGCCCTGTCTTATTATTTCAGGGTCGTTCCCCGTACAATCAATAATGGTTGAAGGCACATTATGACCATAGCCACCATCGATGATCAGGTCAGCCATGTGCTGATAACGTTCCCGGATCTCTTCAGGATCGGTAGGATAGGTCAGGATCTCATCATCTGATTTGAGCGTAGTGGTGATCACCGGATTTCCGAGTTCCCTTACGATCTGCCTTGCGATCTCATTGTCTGGTATTCTGATCCCCACGGTTTTCTTTTTGGCATCTAGTATCTTGGGAACATTGTTTGAAGCATCAAGAATAAAGGTAAAAGGGCCTGGCAGGTAATGCTTCATCATCTTGAAAACATCATTGTTGATCCTCCGAACATAGTTGGAAATATGGCTGAGATCATTACAGATAAAGGAAAGGTTGAGATTCTTTGACTTTAATCCGAGCGCCTGAATCAGTTTGGTCACAGCCTTCTTATTGTAGATATCGCAACCAATTCCATAGATGGTATCGGTCGGGTAGATCACAATGCCTCCTTTGCTTAGAATTGTCACAGCCCTGTCAATCTTTCTTGGTTCCGGGTTTTGCGGGTGTATCTTGAGGAATTCTGCTGCCATAGCTAATTGACAGCCAAAATGTCAAATTGCCGGAATAAAAAAAAACCCGAACTCAAATGATTTGAATCCGGGGTATTTAATGGGAACTCATTCCCTATTTCACAATCGTAATTTTCCTGGTCTCAACCCTTGTATCACCCGATGCTTTGATCAGGTAATTCCCTGAAGGCAGGGAGCCAAGATCCAGAACGTTATGACCTTTGCTGATCTCCCTGGTGAACATGATATTTCCGATCATGTCCATAACCTGAACCTCTTCAAACCCATCTTCTGAAATATCGAGATTCATTATTCCGGATGATGGAACCGGATAAAGCCTAAAGTTATCGGCCGATGAAACAGGGTTAATGCTTGACAAGGAAACCAGATCAGCTGAACTTCTCGGCATCAACTCATACCTGGAATCCCAAGGAGATGCCGGATCATTCTGAGATCCCAGTCCGGTAATCTCGTAAGGATTCCCATCAATTGGCTCAGAAGCTGTGAACAGATCGCAATCATTATCAACCCGTACGGTAAACGTATCTGTATTGGTGGTTAGGGATACGAACCTGACCACAAAGCTCGCCGTGGTACCATTCGCCCAAAGACCCTCTGAAACATAATTACCTTGCCTCACAACTAGATTGGACTCTGAGAATTCATCCAGCGTAGTGACAGCAACAGGGCTTTTAATGCTGTTTCCGGTGCTGATCACCACAATTGAATCAGGCAGGATCCTCGTCATACCATTGAAAAATCCAATCTCACCAATGACACGGATCTCATCACCGTCCGCTACGGTATAACCAAAGCTCTGAGAGGCATCATAAACCTGGATCCCATCATCATCATTGACTTCATCAATCAGCGTAAAGGTCAGACCATTTCCTGATGCTCCGAAATTGATCCCATAAGCCAAACCAATCAACTTGCATTCCACCCCGATTGAATCAGGCGCAAAATTGGAATCCAATCCGGTCACATCCCCAATTTCATACGTAGGAATGGTCGGACCAGGGTTAGTGATAGGAATGATGTCGGCAGGATGCCTGGGCAAAAACTGATATCCGGCAGTATATGGCGATCCGGAGTTATCAAACTGACTTCCAATTCCGATCGCATCAAAATTTGCCGGGATTACAGTTCCATAAACGGGAGCGTCCGCATCGATCCGCATCGCGAATGTATCGGCCATATTGGTTACCCTAATCGTTATTCCGGAACCTGTATTTGAAGTCGTGTCAACTACCGAAAGTCCATTGATCCGAATCAGATTTGATTCAGTAGATTCACCCAATGCGGTTACCACCGCAGGAGTCGGAAGAGGGTTCGCACTTGAAATAATCGTAAACGAAACAACCGGAGAAAACTGTGACAGGCCATTGAACTGGCTGACAGTTCCTTCAATGAAAATGGAATCACCTTCAGCAAGAGCGGGTGTGAATCCGCCACCCTGGAATACACCGATCCCACCAGTGCCGTCATAAAGTGTAACGATTCCATTGGATCCACCTATATCAGGACCTAGTACAGTCGCATAGGCTCCACATGTTACACCAATTGAGTCTGCGATGCCATCGGTATCATTACCCCTGATCTGACCCAGAGTGTAAACCGGAATATCATCATTGACAATCGTCAAGGTGTAAACAGTATCTATTCCGTAAACCGCACTTCCGCTAAGATTTTGAAGACTCAAGATCACCGTTCTATCAGGGTTGGCCACGGCATTGTCTATGATCGTTACTTCCAACCAGAAACTATCCATTTCCCCGGCGGAGAAGTTAAGTGTAGTATCATTAAACGTGAAATCCACACCTGAAACGGCTGTTCCGCCCGTGTGATTAACCTCAACAGTCGAAGGTGAATTTAAAGTATCCGCAACGGTAACAAGAACCAGATGGCTAGCACCGTTTTCCGGGACCGAACCCGAAGAACCGGCAAATGAAATTGCCTCTCCTGCTACTGACAGGATCTCCAAATCCGAATAACGGCTTGGGAAGATCTGATAGTTATCGAAGTGGGGTGATGATCCGTCAAACTGACTTCCGATTCCGACCATATTGAAAAGACCGGTAGGGAGAGGATTCCCGTTCCAGTCGTCCTCGTAGTTACGATCCACCCTTATTTGGAAGGTATCCATTTGAAGCGTCACAAAAGTATAGTTTACCCCACCTCCGGCGATGGCGAATGTATCTCCCGGGTTTACGTTCAGCATTCTGGCGCTGTCAATCCTGATATAACGGCCTTCCGTGTACTCGTTGATGGTATCCATCTTCTCCGCAGTGAAAAGAGGATTACCGGCTGAGATCAGCACCATGGAATCCGGATCGAACTCGGTAACACCCGAACTGAAATTGATCCTACCCCAGGCCCTGATCAGGTCTCCTTCGGCGATTGGCGAATAATCGGGCGATGGATTTCCTTCCAGCCAAATACCGGCACTTCCGTCCTGAAAGGCAAATTCGACGTCAAAAAACCCTTGATCAGGATTATGAATAACCCCTGTCAACTGACATTCGACGCCATTGGAATCTGCTACCCCGTTCGCATCAAATCCTTTGACCTCACTGATCATATATGCAGGGATAGAGCTTCCGCAGGCAGCGCCATTATGGTGCCCGAAATAACCAAACTCATTTTGAGGAAAAACATACCATTCATGGCGAACCACGCTCCAGGAAGAATCTCCACCCGTAACAAACCCAGCTCTCACGAGAGTGTGTTCACCAGTTGATCCTGTAACACCATTTACTCCGGGAACGGTCCAAATAGAATCTTCACCCAATTTACCAACGACATCGATCAAATCTCCTGAAGGAATGTGGAACAAATGAAGTACATCGTTTCCGTTGAAAAATGTGATCCCATCAGTAGTATCGGCTATACCCAACAATGCGGAATCGGCAGAGGGGTTAGCAATGAGGTAAGTCTCATAGGGGCCAAGCAGACCTGACATCCCCAAAGTAGAACCATAAGATGTACTTCCGTTATTGGCTCTTTTCATCTCATAGTCGGACAAGTCTATGGCTGAAGAAGTAGGGTTGTACAATTCGATGGCTTTGTTGTTGCTTGAACCTTCAATGTACTCGGAGATAAAAAGATCGCAGCCTCCGCCCGCCGGGGCTGGTGCTACCATAATTGTTCCCTGCATGGCTCCGGAATGTGGGTCGCATTGGTAGTTATACGAACCTGGTATGGCGAAGACAAATTCGTATGGCGCCCATCCTGAACTGGCGGGGAAACCACCAAATGAAGCAGGATTAGCGGGAAAGGTTGCCTGTGTCCCATTCACATTGTGGCTGCCGCTCATCAGAGTCCAGATCACCGTATCTCCCTGGGTGATGTTCAATGCGGAAGGAGTGAAGCCAAAATTCATAACAGAAACGTTATGAGTAGTAGCGTGTAATTGTGAAAAGGATAAAAATGAAAGGAGAAATAAACCTAGGTTTAAGGCTGAAGTAAACTTTTTCATGTTAAATGTGCTTTTTCCAAAATGAGCGGCAAACCTACAAATGCAAAAGGGTAGGTTGACCGATGTAATATTAAGGAATTGTAAATCTTTTTTCGAATAGAGCCTAATTTTGCGATCGTAATTTCAAATGGACGATTTCCTCACAAAAAGAAGAAAAATACAGTTCGGCCTGATGCTGTTCAGTGCCGTCATGATCATTTCATTCAGTTTCTATTTCTACCAGGTATTCTTTTCTCCAAATATCCTTGTTGGAAGGCAGGAGGCCGAAATTACCATTCCTTCAGGAACGAACTTCAATGAGTTGATCGCCATACTGGATCATCAAAGAATTCTAAAGGATCCTGTTTCTTTTGGATTTGTATCGAAGCTGATGAAGTACCAAAAAAACATCCGTTCGGGACATTATCTGCTTCAGCCTAATATGACCAATATAGAGGTCATACGAATGCTCAGGGGGGGTATGCAAAAACCCGTTTCGGTGGTGCTGAACAATGTGCGAATACCGGCGGATATCGCGGAACGTGCGAGCGAAAACCTGGAAATGGACCAGGATTCCTTTTTGGAAACATATGCTGATCCTAACACAGCGGAACAATTCGGGTTTGATTCTGCAAATTTCCTCGCGATGTTTCTCCCCAATACCTATGAAGTTTACTGGAATATCTCTCCAGCACATTTTTTCAAAAGGATGAACGAGGAATATAAGAAATTCTGGACAACCGAAAGAAAGGACAAGGCGAAGGAGATCGGACTCAGCCCCGTTGAGGTCTCGGTATTGGCTTCCATAGTTCAAGCCGAAACCAATCTTTCTGAAGAAAAGCCCATCATTGCCGGGGTCTATATCAATAGACTGAATAGGGGGATGAAACTTCAGGCCGATCCCACCGTGGTCTATGCCATCGGAGATTTCAGCATTAATCGGGTACTGACAGTTCATAAGCAGGTCGATTCTCCATACAATACCTATATGTATGCAGGTCTTCCGCCTGGCCCAATAAACCTTCCTGAAATCGGAACACTGGATGCCGTTTTGAATTATCAGCAAAGCGATTACATCTATTTCTGCGCCAAAGAGGACTTCTCTGGCAAGCATAATTTTGCCACCAATCTTCGGGATCATAACAACAATGCCAGAAGGTATCAGAATGCCCTGAATCAAAGGAGGATCTATCGCTAATGTTCAGTTACACAATCAGCGTCAGAGTTCGTTATTCGGAAACGGATCGTATGGGTTATGCCTACAATGGAAATTATATTTCATACTATGAGGTTGCCAGAACGGAAGCACTAAGATCCATAGGCCTGACCTATTCAAGACTTGAGGATGAGGGCATACTACTCCCCATTCTTGAAAACTGGTCAAAGTATCTGGCTCCGGCCTATTATGATGACCTTATAGAGATCAGGGTTTTCGTAAAAAAGATTCCCGGTGTTAAATTTGAATTTGAATACGAATTCTACAACGATCAGAAGGAATTGATCCATATTGGAAAAACCATTCTGGTTTTCGTAGATAAAGACACCAGGAAGCCCACAAAACCTCCCAAATACCTCATCGATAAACTGAAGGAATCCTTTGACTAAGATCAACGACTATATCAAAGCGGTTAAGGATCATCCGCTATTCCACAGGTCTGTCTCTTACCTGAGCACAAAGCAGGTGTTGCAAAAGCAAATCTCGCTTCTGACACTCATCGAAGTATTCTATCATCAACTGAGGAAAGATGATATCTCAACCATTGCCTACGCCATCGCTTTCAACTTCACTTTCGCGCTTTTTCCATCGATGATCTTCCTGTTTACCTTGATCCCATACATACCGATCGAGAACCTGGATATGATGATCCTCAATTTTCTTTCGGATATCGTTCCTTCCCAAATGTATATCAATATGGAAGGCACCATAAGTGATATAGTAAGCAAACCCCGGGGAGGACTGCTGTCTTTTGGGTTTCTTCTCGCCACATACCTGGCCACCAATGGAATGGATTTTTTGATCAGTGCCTTCAACAAGGTGTACAAGACCAAGGAGACCAGGAATTATTTTATTCAAAGACTGACATCGCTTGGTTTGACCTATTTGTTGATATCCATCCTTTTTGTGGCAATCGTATTGATCATTGTCGGAAAGTTTGTGATCAATTATTTACATGACGAAGGCTTCCTGATGGATAAGATCACGGTTTATGCTCTGTTCTTCTTTAAGTATCTGGTTATTATCCTGGTATTCCTGATCGGACTTGCGATCGTGTATTACTTCGGACCTTCGGTCCACAAGAGATCCGGATTCTTTTCTCCCGGAGCATTGCTGGCAACGGCACTGACCATTCTTGTCTCCCTCATCTACGGGATCTATTTCAATAATTTCTCAACCTATAACAAGCTATATGGATCTATTGGGGCTTTTATCGGTTTGATGCTTTGGTTATACTTCATCTCTTTCATTATCATGTTGGGTTTCGAATTGAACGCCAGCATTGAAAAAGCCCACCGCCTCGAACGGTTTGCCAAAGGAAAGAATGGTCATTCAGAATAATATTTATTTGCTTGAGAATTAGCCATACGTGGTTTAGTTTTGCAGGCCGATAATTGATCCCGATTTCATTGGGTGAGATTTTCAACATCGTTCGCCGTTGAAATTATTTCGGCGAATTAAAGAGGGTTGGCGGAGTGGTCGAACGCGGCGGTCTTGAAAACCGTTGTACCGCGAGGTACCGGGGGTTCGAATCCCTCACCCTCTGCAGCCCCGGCAAAAACGCCGGGGTTTTTCTTTTGCTCAAAACCAGGCCTGGCATGGGTTTCTCTGAGTTAGGTAAGGCATTCCCACATAGGACCAATTCACATTCACCAAAACCTTTTGACCTCCCCGTTTCTAAAAGCCCAAAAAGTGCTCCTTCCAAGCCTGACACCAAACAATTGATCGTAAATTTGGATTTAGACATTGTGGTAAAGGTCATGGGTGGATAATGGAATTATTCCTGAGAGACTTCAAAATCCAAATCGGTCTCGGGATGGTATGAAGTTTTTCATATTGATGATCGGACAGAATTTTGAGGGTATAAGCAAATACTTAACTGTAATATCAAGTGGTAATCATAGCGGATAGCGGCTCGACAAAATGCGATTGGGCCTTGATACAACCGGACGGCGAGATCATTAGCATCTTTAGCACCATGGGCTTCAACCCATTCTTTCATACCAAGGAAATCATCTCTGCAGAACTCTTTAAAAACAGAGGGCATTTTCCCCCATTAAAAAGGATAGAAAAGGTCTTTTTCTACGGGGCGGGTTGTTCATCACCGGAAAAGAACAAGATCATTGAACAAGGGTTAAAACTCTTTTTTACCTCAAGTGACATCCACATTGATCATGATCTTGTTGGAGCTGCCTATGCTACCTACTCGGGAGAACCCGGCATAGCCTGCATCCTGGGCACAGGCTCCAACAGTTGCTATTTCGATGGAGAATCGATAAGAGAAGAAGTTCCTTCCCTTGCCTTTATCCTCGGGGATGAAGGAAGCGGGAGTTATTTCGGCAAGGCGCTCCTCAGAGCATATTTTTACAAGACCCTACCCGAAGTCTTAAGAAAGGAATTTGAAAAGGAATTTTCTGTAGACAAGGATATGCTCTTTTCCGAGGTCTATAACAATACTCGGGCGAATGTATACCTGGCCAGTTATATGAGGTTCGTTTCAGAGCATCAGCAGCATAGCTTCATGAAGGAACTCATCCTGAAAGGCCTGAAAGAATTCCTAGATATTCATGTCAGGTGTTTCAAGGAATCATCCGATGTGCCTATAAATTTCGTTGGTTCCGTGGCCTATTATAACCAGGAGATCCTGGAAGAGGCACTAAAGGTGGAGGGAATGAGGTTGGGAGTCATCGAAAAAAAGCCGATTCAGGGATTGATACAATATCACATGGATCATGTGCTTCAAGGGTATTGATCACTTGCGCAGAACATAAAGGCCCGAAAGCACCTAAACACGACTCACAGGTGTTGTTAAAATCAAATACACAGCGGAGTTTTGATGCAGATCCTTTTGTTCGAACCACGAACAAGATCAAACGATTTCCTCAAATGAAGATCAGGAACCCCATTTCATGGCTTCTCTCTTGTCTGACCTTATTGATCCTTTTTTCCTCCTGCCAACAGGAAAGGCAACAACTCCCGATTCAGGACGCCGATGTCTTACCCGGGATTGCCAGCCCTATACAATTGGAGTTTGAATACACTGACCTGGTCTGGAAGGATTATTTTCCACAGATCGAAACCATTGATTCCTTTGACCTTCCAAAGGGGCTAAAATCAAATCCACTGGTAGGCAATGTCGGAGTAAAATTGCTTGGGGTAATGGATAAGGGCGCCGATAATTTAAGGGTCTATATTAGAGGGGCTCCTTATGATATTCCTGTTTTGAGATCAAAGACGCAGCAATACCTCTTCCAATTTTCTGATCCCAACAAGGCATACGGGTCTGTTACCATATCGGGATCAATGAACAACTGGAACCCGACAGTTGATTCTTTGGGCTACTCAAATGGGTTTTGGATAAAACCAATGGCACTGGACCCCGGAAAATATCAGTATCTGCTCTTACTCGATGGCCGGAAAAGCCTTGACCCCAACAATACTGATTCAGTTATCGGTATGTCAGGGGATTATAACTCTGTTTTCGAAGTGGCTTCAGCCATGAAAGCAATGGGTATTCAATTGGGCTCCGTAGAGCAGGAGAGCTTCACGTTTGAAGACCAAAATGGTGCAGAACGATATCTGATCTACTGGAACAATCTTTTGCTGGATAAGAACTATTATCAGGTTCTCGGAAGCCGGATCACAGTAAAGATACCGGCAGAGGCAAAAGCCATAGACAGCTCAAGCATAAGAATATGGTCCGTCAAGGGACCCTCCAGGTCAAATGATCTTCTTATTCCACTGTCCTGGGGAAAGGCGGTAGAATGAGGAGCATTTTCAAACAGAGTTTATCGATCCATGATCAGGATCCATTTTCCTTAGGCCCGAATGAATTATTCCCTCTTGAAATAGAATACCCTCGTACCCCAAGGTTCGAGTAGGACATCTTTTCCAAAACTGTTTTTTGTATCGGTCAGTATCTCCTGATATTCGACAAAGCCTCGGAAACGCTCCTTATATAGATCGATCTGGACAGTTGTTGTATCGCTACCGGTATTGCACATCACCAGAATTTCTTCGCTCTCGGAATACCTCGAAAAGGCATATACACCTGACTGAGGAACAAACTGGACCATCTTTCCCTCAAATATTTGGGGATGCTCTTTTCGAAATGAGGTGAGCTTCCTGACAAGGTCAATAGCCCCTCTTTCGCTCCCAAGAAGATTTTCAGTGTTGAACTTATTCTCCTTATCCTCGCTCCAGCCACCGGGAAAGTCTTCATAAAGCGATTTATCCGGGTTGCCCAAATAGATCTCCGTACCGTATAGGATCATCGGAATTCCTCGCAACATATGTTGAAGAACCAAACCCATTCTAAACTTGCCAAAACCGCCTTCACACTGTCTCCTCCATCTTTCCATTTTGGCATCATTCAAAAAATTGATCAGAAGCTCAGGCTGTTGATACAGGAAGTCCTGGCTCAGTGTGAGGTAGACGCCATTTTCATTCTGCTGATCGGAAACCAAGTCGTTCAGTGCGTAAGCGAGTTGATAGTCCTGAACGGACTGAACGTAATTCTCAAAGTTCTTATGAGTGCCCTGATGCCCCATATAATAGGCCTGGATCGCCGGACTCGAATTATCAACTCCCGCAATGATGAAGATCTCCGGAAATTCTGTCCGGATCGCCTTTCCCCAATATTTCAGAAAAAACTGATCCATGGTTGCATAATCAGGTACCCGAATGGTATTGAGCCCCAGTCTTTCGATCCACCAAATCGTATGCTGATTGAGATAAGTCATCAGGAAAGGGTCCTTGACATTTAGCGAAATACTCAGGCTATCATCCCAGATCTGGGTTGAGTTCCTTTTATCTGCAGTCGAGGCATAAGGATCCAGGAATACGGTAGATGCAATCTCATCGCCCAGCATTGGGGCACTTTTTTCTACCCAGATGTTAAAAGGTGGTCGGGTGACGAACAAATGGTTCTTCCCAAAGCGATTCAGGTTGAAATCCAATCCCAATTTCAATCCCGAATTTTGGATATTCTCAGCCAGTTGGTCAATTTGCTCCAGGCTCCCCAGCCGTGGATCAACTTCATAAAAATCGGTTACCGCATTTGAAAGGTAAGAACTCCCGGGAAGGTCATTGGAAAATGGTGATCCGATCAGGACAGTCGTAACCCCCAATGATTTGATGTAGGGTAATTTTTGAATTATGCCCGCAAGATCACCGCCGTGGCGAGCCTTATTGTCCGTACGGTCTATCCTGGATTCCAGCAGCCCAGACACAACATCATTTTCGGGATTTCCATTAGCAAACCTGTCCGGAAGAATTCGATAAATGACATCTTTCTGATCAAGTCCTACCTGTCCTTGATCCCTTCTTTGATGAAGCAAATAGGTAATCTCTTCCACCATATTTCCTTTTTTGAATTCGATTTCGAATTGTTGTTCACCATGGATATGATGGGCCACTTCCAGATTTAGTACCAAATAGTCAGGCGATTCGCCTCTGGCAATATCCTTTAAATGGACGCCATGATGATGGTGCAGGTGGACTTCAACATCTCCCAATTCTTTCCCATATACCAGGAGTTGAAGATGTTTGTCTTTCATTCCTGTCCACCAAAAGGGCGGATCAATTCTTGAAACGATTTCCTGAGTCCAGCCAATGTCCGGAACAAAGAAAATTACAAGAAGAAGTGATAGAAGGTTTCTCAAGGGGTACACTGTTTAATTCTGTCCAAAATATAGTTACTAACCTACCATAATCCTCGCTGCCGGGTATTTATATGAGGCTGTGCTGTTTCTTCCCGCAAGTGCCAACGCAAGGGTCAAAGTCCCGATCCTTCCAAAAAACATCGATGAGGTGATCAACAGTTTTCCAGTAGCTGACAGATCCGGAGTTATTCCTGTACTAAGACCTACTGTCGCAAACGCAGAAACCTGTTCGAAGGTTATCTGAAAAACGTCAAAATCCTTTTCCGAAATGGTCAAGAGAAAAATCAGGATGAGGTTATAGGTAGCTGCAAAAGTAAAAACAGTCAAGGCCTTGTAAAAAAGCGCCTGGGGTATCGATCTCCTTCCGATCTCAATGGTATCCTTTCCTCGAATGGTCGCTAAAACGCTGATCATGATCAAGAGGAAAGTAGAGGTTTTTATTCCTCCACCGGTAGAGCCGGGACTTGCGCCGATAAACATCAAAAAGATAATCAACACCAGGGTTGGAGTCCTCAGTGCTCCGATGTCAACCGTATTAAATCCCGCTGTACGAGTGGTTATCGATTGGAAAATTGAGGTAATGATGGATGAACTGGTCGATAGCTCACCGATCGCATTATGCCTTTCAAGCAGAAAGAAGCAGACACCTCCAAACAATATCAGGATGCCCGACATGTAAACAGCGATTTTTGTTGACAACTTCCAATCAACCCATGGGTTGTTCAATCTCTCCCTGAGTTTGGAAATTGAAAACAGATCCTGCAATGGAGCAAAACCTATACCTCCCAAAACGATCAACAATCCGACAACCATATGCTGTACATAGAAATGGCGGTACGGATTGGCATAAAAACCATCCGTATATAGGGTAAATCCGGCATTGCAGAAAGCTGAAACTGAATGAAAGAGCGAATGAAATGCCTTATGCCAAACCGAATCAAAATGAAGGCTCGGATGATAAGAAATGTATATCAGAAAGGCGCCAATGATCTCAATGAATATGGTGATGACAACAACCCTTCTGATCAGACCACGTGCAGAAAAAAGCGATTCCTCCGAAAAAACGTCCAGCACTATGGATTGCTGGCGAATTCCAAAGCCCTTTCCAACCAGGGCGGCAAAAATGGTAGCAAAGGACACGATCCCGATCCCTCCAAGCTGCATCAACATCAGGATCACAAGCTTTCCCCTCAGCGTAAAAAAGGTGGCCGTATCCTCAACGATCAGTCCGGTCACACATGTAGCGCTCACCGAGGTAAAAAGTGAATCAATCCAATTCATCTGACCGGGAATGTTCGTCATTTTGGGCATCATCAGGAGCACCATGCCCACAAGGGATAGGCCCAAAAAAGAAAAAATCAGAAGAAAGGCAGGCTTGATGCGATATAGCCTGTCATGCGCCATTCCTTTCAGGAAATCCATACCGATGATCATCAGAATGAAGAAGGTGACTCCAGTGCTGTAGATCACCTCGGATTCCTGTACCCCGAAAAATCTCAATGCCTCCTGTCCGGGGATATAGGAGATCAAATACTTACTGATCCCATTGAAAAGAATAATCACAGTCACTATGGCCTCCCCGAGATTTTCCCGGATGAAGGCGATCCGCTGAAAAGAATAGGTCAGCTTGGTGAAGAAATTCAGTACGTATAAAAGAAAAATGACATCAAGGATCCTGAAAATCAACTTGGTTTCCAGATAAGTAACCTCAAAACCATAGATATAAAGAACCAGGCCTAGTGCAACGACTGCGCCGAGCTTTACGACTACTCTCCTGAGGATCTGAGCCGGTACTCTGGAGTTATAAAGAAAATTGTTTAGTCTATCCTTCCAGGCCATAGTCTTTCACTGCCATGGACTTGCGGGCTTCTTCAAACAGGTGGATCTTATTGATGGGTACAACTCCGGGATGCTCGCAAACAAGACCGCCTCCCAGATTGGAAAGATCGGCGCAAAAATCCATTGGTAGCTTCAATGCCATTGCCGCAGTAGCAATGCTGATCACGGTATCACCGGCTCCGGACACGTCGGCGATCTCCCTTTTATGAGCCTTTAGCTTCTTGCTTTCCCCTCCCCAGTCAATGAAAACCCCATGCTCACTTAAAGTCAGCAAGGTAGCTCCATGGTCCATCCGCTCTCTGAGCTTATGAACCGAACTCATCAATTGACTTGGGTCTCCTCCATCGATGCTGAGACCCAGAGCATCGCCAAGCTCTTTCAAATTAGGCTTGAACAGATCAACATTCTCATAGGTGAAGAAATTCTTCCTTTTTGGATCCACGGCCGTGAAGATCCCTTTTTCTTCAGCGATGGAAATGATCGACTGTATCAGGGATCTTGACAACACGCCTTTGTCATAATCCTCGAAAATGATCGCATCCAATCCATCCATGAGAGCTCGCAGTTGCTCGAGGAACTTCTCCCGCTCATCTTTATCGAGGTTCTTTTCGGTTTCCTGGTCGACTCTCAGGAGCTGTTGATTACCTGCAATGATGCGGTGTTTTATGGTGGTTATCCTGAAGGGGCTTTTCATGATACCCTCGCTGCGTATTCCTGATTTCTCAAGGAGCGTGAGGAAGGAGCTGGCTTCCAGATCATCACCGATCACCGAACAAAGAATGGGATCTACGCCCAATTCCTTCAGGTTGAGAGCGACATTCGCGGCCCCACCCAGCCTTGCTTCTCGGGATTTGGCACCAACGACTGGAACGGGAGCTTCGGGAGATATCCTTGTGACCCTTCCCCAAACGTAGGAGTCGACCATCACGTCTCCGATCACCATGACCTTGAGGCCGTTGAAGCGCTCAAATATTTCTTCGAGGGTTTTCATTTCAATTCTCCTACGGCCGCGGCAATTCTTTGGATCGCATCGTTTAGTTCTTCATTTGAAGCCGCAAAGGAAATCCTAAAGGTATCCGGGGCACCAAAGGCCAGTCCGGTGACAGTTGAAACATTGGCATTTTTCAGAAGATACATGCAAAAATCCGTCGCATCCTTGATCTCCTCACCTTCCGGGGTAGCTCTGCCGATCAATTTTGAGATCCCCGGTAACATGTAAAATGCTCCTTTTGGAAGATATGTATCAAATCCTTCAATTTTGGAAAGCCCCTCATAAACAAGATCTCTCCTTTTTCGAAATGTCTCTCGCATCATTGACACCTCCTCTCTTGGACCTTTAAGGGCGGTCAGAGAAGCTCTTTGCGAAATAGAGGATGCTCCTGAGGTCAATTGACCTTGCATTTTTGTACAGGCCTTAGCCAGCCATTCCGGACCGGCCATATAACCAATCCTCCATCCTGTCATCGCGAATCCTTTGGACATCCCATTTATGATCACCACATTGTTTTGCACTTCGGGAAATTGTGAAATGCTTTGATGCTCACCCTCAAAAACGATGTATTCATAGATCTCATCAGAAAGGATGAGCGTATCAGGGTATTTGGCAAAGACCTTGGAGAACTCTCTGAGTTCATCAGTGGTATAAAGCGACCCGGTAGGGTTTGAGGGAGATGAGAAAATAACTGCCTTAACATCAGGGCTCATGGCCTCGTCCAGCTTTTGAGGATCAACCTTATACTCGTCTTCAAGCTTGCCTTCCACGATGACTTGCTGTCCACCGGCCATTTGAACGATATCGTAATATGAGACCCAATAAGGAGAAAGGATCACTACCTTATCACCAGGATCAAGCAGGCAAAGCATAATATTGGCGATGGTTTGCTTAGCCCCGGTTGAAACCACGATCTGCTCCGGTCCATAGCTAACACCGTTTTCACTTTTTAGCTTTTCGCTGATCGCTTCTCTCAGATCAAGATAGCCCGGGATCGGAGGATAATGGGTATAGCCCTCTTCCATTCCTACTCTGGCGCCATCCATAATGAATTGTGGGGTATCGAAATCGGGTTCCCCAAGGCTCAGACTAATGATGGGGGCTCCCTGTGCTTTGAGTTCCCGGGCCATTCTGGACATCCCAATAGTAGCGGATTCCTTCATGGATCTGACCCGAGAAGATAATATTTGGCTCATGCTTTTATCTAAAACGCCAAATTAAAACAATCTGGAATTCAATTACAGAAGCTCCCGGCTCGGATTCCAAAACAGGGATTCAAAATCCTCTACCTGATTATTTTTCACAACAATATCCTCGTCGCTGAGCAGCTCTTCCATGGATTTGCCTCGAAAATGAAACTTGCCGGTCAGCAGTCCATTCCGGTTAACCACCCTATGGGCAGGGATATCGCCCATTCCGACTTCATTGCACTTGTTCAAGGCCCAACCGACCATTCGGGAACTCCCCTTAGTACCCAGATATTCCGCTATGGCTCCATAGGAGGTTACCCTTCCTTTTGGAATGAGGCGAACAACCTCGTAAACATCTTCAAAAAATGAATTTTTGGACATAAAAAAACCCCGATCCAAAGAACCGGGGTTGAAATTAGTTATTCAGGATTATTTATTTCCATCAACTTCCTCATAATCCACGTCCGTCACATCGGATCCGTCCTGAGTCCCTTCTCCTTCAGGCTGAGTAGCTCCTTCTCCTCCCTCGGGATTGGCTTGTCCTGCTTCCTGCTGAGCCTGATAGATCTCAGAAGAGGCATCCTGCCAAGCCTTGTTGATCTCTTCCATCGCCGTATCGATCCCAGCAAGATCTTTATCCGCATGCGCCTTCTTCAGTTTTTCAAGAGCAGCATTGATCGCGGTCTTGTTGTCTTCCGAAAGTTTGTCTCCGTATTCGGAAAGCTGTTTTTCAGTACTGAAGATCATCCCGTCGGCAGCATTCAGCTTGTCGACCTCTTCTCTTGCCTTTTTGTCGGTTTCGGCATTGTCCTCTGCTTCCTTCTTCATTTTTTCGATCTCTTCCTCGGTCAATCCTGATGAAGCTTCGATCCTGATCTTCTGCTCTTTGCCTGTTCCCTTATCAAGCGCATGAACATTCAAAATACCATTGGCATCGATGTCAAAAGAAACCTCGATCTGGGGAACTCCTCTTGGTGCAGGTGGTATTCCGTCAAGGTGGAATCTTCCTATCGTTCTGTTATCATTGGCCATAGGTCTCTCACCCTGAAGAACATGGATCTCTACAGATGGCTGATTATCGGCAGCAGTAGAAAAAACCTCTGATTTCTTCGTGGGGATGGTGGTATTTGCCTCAATCAACTTTGTTGCCACACCACCCACGGTTTCAATTCCCAATGAGAGAGGAGTAACATCAAGAAGCAACACATCCTTCACTTCACCTGTCAAGACCCCACCCTGGATCGCAGCTCCAACGGCTACTACTTCATCCGGGTTTACACCCTTGGAAGGTTTCTTTCCAAAGAACTTCTCTACTTCCTCCTGTATCCTTGGGATCCTCGTAGATCCGCCAACAAGAATCACATCATCGATCTCAGAAGCGCTAAACCCGGAATTCTTAAGAGCTCTTTTGCAAGGCTCGAGAGTATCCTGGATCAACTGGTCAGCCAATTTTTCAAACTGTGACCTTGTCAAGGTTTTGACCAGGTGCTTTGGAATGCCATCCACGGGCATAATGTACGGCAGGTTGATCTCGGTTTGAGTCGAGCTGGACAACTCGATCTTGGCTTTTTCAGCAGCTTCCTTAAGTCTCTGAAGGGCCATAGGATCTTTTCTCAGATCAATTCCTTCATCTTTATTGAACTCATCGGCCAACCAATCGATGATAACCTGATCAAAATCATCTCCTCCGAGATGAGTATCACCATCTGTCGATTTAACCTCAAACACACCATCTCCCAATTCAAGGATCGAGATATCAAATGTTCCACCACCAAGGTCGAACACGGCGATCTTCATGTCCTTGTTCTTCTTATCAAGACCATATGCCAATGCAGCAGCAGTCGGCTCGTTTATGATCCTTTTTACCTCAAGGCCCGCAATTTGTCCGGCTTCCTTGGTTGCCTGTCTTTGTGAATCGTTGAAATAAGCAGGTACTGTGATCACTGCTTCTGATACCGAAGTTCCCAGGTAATCCTCTGCAGTAGACTTCATTTTCTGAAGGATCATCGCAGAAAGTTCCTGCGGCGTATATTTTCTGTCACCAATAACCACCCTGGGGGTGTCATTGTTTCCCTTTTCAACCTTATATGAAACCCTTTTGACCTCTTTGCTAAGGTCGCTGAACTTGTCTCCCATGAATCTCTTGATCGAAGAGACCGTATTCTCAGGATTGGTGATCGCCTGACGTTTAGCAGGATCACCGACCTTTCTTTCACCTTTTCCTCCATCCAAAAAGGCGATAACAGAAGGAGTCGTCCTCTTTCCTTCACTATTAGGAATGACGACGGGCTCGTTTCCTTCCATCACAGATACCACAGAGTTAGTGGTTCCTAGATCTATTCCTATTATTTTTCCCATTTCTATATTTTCAAATTATTGTCCTATAATCTCGGGAAAGGGTCAACAATATATATGCCATCAAGAAATCAGGAGATTTCTATGCCATAATGACATACTTGGAAACGGGATAGAATTATTTGACCTTCAGACTAGGCCAGCTGTCGTAGTAATTGACTCTTGCTGTTTGAACAGCAACATTTGGAACGATACGTAATGTTCGACCACCCAGCAGCCCCAATCCGTTGTTAATATTGGTGTAAGTCGGACTCGTTTGAGTGATAGGGTTATAGTTGTTGTTGATCAGTTGATAGTCGTAATAATCCTGATTGAAAATACTGAAATAGAAGTCAGCTGTAACAAACAGTCTGGATTCGACATCTGCATTGTTGCTGGTATCTACAGCACCATTCAGATAATTTCCGAAAGCCAGGGTATCAAATTTGAATTCATATTCAAACCCTTCTCCCTTGGTCAATGGGAAATTATTCACCATGATCCAAGGCTCTGTTTCCGTGGTTTTTTCTATCGGTTGCCCACCTGTTATCGGTTGCTCAAAATAGAGGGCTATCATTGTAACCAGGGAAAGGGCACCATTTTCAGGGCCATTGAAAGCCAACTCAATTTCATCAAATATCATCCTGGGGTTGGAGGTGACATTATTGCAGCGGAACTGTGGTAATTTGATTGGAAAACAAGGAACCAAACTCGTTTCTGCCGTAGCCTCCAATCCAGACTCCTGATTCATAAAAAAGATGAATGCATCAAGTGGATCGTCTGAGGCCGGATCAATCGGCAAAGGTTTGGTGGTTAGATACAATGGAACCGAATCAGAATAAAAATCGCCTTCGTCCTTGCATGAATCACAAATGGTGTATTGAAGTGTATCTACGAAAACCACCTGGTTTTGCTGGGTTGGATCGGTTAGCTCCAACCGGACCGAGACAATACTGGGATCATAATAGATCTGGTCACGATCCTGGGATAATTCCAAAGCATTCCCATTTTCTCCGGAGAAGGCTTTTTGGACTCTGATTGCCTGGATGCTATCCTCAGAATTCAGAACAGAATAAATGATAGGAGTTTCCACAAACGGAGCATTGACGTCCACATCGGTAGAACAGCCCCAAAGTGTCAGAGTACAAAAGATAAACGCAGATAATCTCCTCATAAATTTCAAAAGAGGTCCAAAGCTAATCAGGACAATCGAAAAGTCTCTGTTTTTTATTTGAAAGGTCTAAAACTTCAAATTTCGGAAGTCTTTTAAAGCGATATGCCCATAAATGCCATAAACGCAATACCCATCAGCCCGGTAATAATAAATGTAATCCCCAGGCCTTTCAGGGGATCCGGTACATTTGAGTACTTTAACTTTTCTCTGATCGCGGCAATGGCGATGATCGCCAGGAGCCATCCGATTCCCGATGAAAAGCCAAAAACCGTCGATTCTACAAAGTTGTAATCATAGGTAACCATGAACAGAGAAGAACCCAAAATGGCACAATTCACCGCGATCAAGGGAAGGAAGATCCCAAGCGAACCATACAAGGCAGGGCTGGTCTTTTCTATGAACATTTCCACCAATTGAACCATAGAGGCAATCACGGCAATGAACATGATGTAGCTAAGGAAACTCAGATCAATGGTTTCGAATGAGGCGCTAATCCAGGTCAATGCTCCCTCTTTCAGGATAAATTCTCTGATCAGCCAATTGGCGGGTACTGTAATGGTTAAAACGAAAATGACCGCCAACCCAAGGCCCATGGCAGTTGAAACCTTCTTGGAAACAGCCAGATAAGAACACATCCCCAAAAAATAGGAGAAGATCATGTTCTTAATAAAGATCGATTGTATACCTAGATTAACAAGCTCCATTTCCTATTAATTATGTTCTACGTAACCGTTTCTCCATCGCTGTGCCCATATGATCAAACCGATGATCAAAAATGCACCGATGGAATTAACCATTAAACCATTGTTCTCATATGCCAATCCCAGGCTCTCAAAAACAGGGAAACCAAAAACCGCACCTGAGCCAAGAAGCTCCCTGAAAAATGCTACGGCCAATATGATCCAGGAGTATCCCAATCCACTTCCCAGGCCATCGAGAATTGAGTCATAGGGCTTGTTACCCATGGCAAAGGCCTCAAGGCGCCCCATTACAATACAGTTGGTAATGATCAATCCAACAAAAACCGACAGAAGTTTGGAGACATCGAAAAAGTAGGCTTTCAGAACCTGATCGACCAACACCACAAGAGAGGCGATCACTGAAAGCTGAACAATGATCCTAACCCTGTTTGGAATAAGATTTCTGAGAACAGAGATGATCAGGTTTGCGAATACGATCACAAAGATCACGGCAATGGCCATGACTAGTGTGGGTTTCATTTGGGTTGTTACCGCGAGTGCAGAGCAAATCCCCAAAACCTGAACCGTGATCGGGTTATCCTCATCAAGAGGATCCGACATCAGCCTTTTCCTCCTTTTACTTAAAAGAGGCTCAGCCGGTTTTTTGGGTTGAACCGCAACGGTTTCTGTGGTCTCTATATTTTCAGCTACTTCGCTCATATTATCTTACTGGTTTACATAGCTCAAATCCGAAGATTTCACTTTTCTCAAAAATCCTTGATAATGCTCCATATATGACAGGATCATGCTCTCGACACCTTTTGCTGTGATCGTCGCTCCCGACAACCCGTCAACCTGATGAGGGTCTGTGGGATTGGTCGACTCTCCTTTCAGAACTGTTATGCCGATCACCTGTCCATTGTCATTGTTAATCGTTTTTCCCTTAAATCGAGCCTGAAACTCCTTCTCCGTAATCCTTGCGCCCAAGCCCGGTGTTTCGCCAATATGATCAAAAACAACCCCTTTGATCGTATTACAATCTTTGTCCAGCGCAAGGTAGCCGTAGATCTTGTCCCACAATCCGTTTCCATAGATCGGAAGTATGTAGGCCTCTACCCCCCCGGATCCATCCGTCATTTCAAAAACCGGATAAAGCCTTTCTTCAGGGCTCTTTTTAAACTCCTTGTTTATAGGAACATTCTCAGCGACAATTGGTTTCCCCTCAAGTTCCTTAACTTCATTTCCCTCATAATCCACAACGTAGGATTTGATCTTATCCTGGTAGACTTGGAGTATATCCGATCCTTTTTCAACCGTCATCACGGAGCTAAGGATGGATTTCTTTCTGAACATATCTTCTTGCTTCTTTTGTTCCGGGCGCAGTGCCACAGCAGCAAGAGCAAGCAATCCTCCCAATACAATTGTCAGGATCGTAGAAAAAATGACGATATATAAATTAGACTGTTGCACGCTTCAATCTTCTTTTTTTGTTAGCACCCACTATGTAGTAATCTATCAATGGAGCGAAAACATTCATCAACAGAATAGCCAGCATCACTCCTTCAGGATATGCGGGATTGAGAACCCTGATCAACAATGCAAAGAACCCACAGAAAAATCCATAGATCCATTTTCCGGTGTTCGTCTGAGATGCTGTTACGGGATCTGTGGCCATGAATACCAGTCCAAAGGCAAAACCACCCATCACCAAATGATAATAAAAGGGCAGTTTCATAAACTCGTTGGATCCAAACAAATTGAGTAGTAATCCCATGACAATACCACCAACCAACATGCTCAGCATAATTCTCCAGCTTCCAACACCGGTGATCAACAACACGATCGCACCAAGTATACACATCAATGTACTGGTCTCCCCGATTGATCCCGGTATGGTTCCGATGAACATACTTTTTAGCGAATACAGATCAGGGGCAAAGGAATTCGCCAAGGCCTCCAGTACCGGTACCTGATTTTCACCTGTACCAAATTCAGCGGCTATACCAAGGGCAGTAGCACCGGAATAACCCTGAACCACTTCCTCTCCGGTCGCGATCCATACCTCAGATCCAGAGATCTCAGTAGGATAAGCAAAAAACAAGAAAGCCCTGGCTGTTAAGGCCACATTCAAAACGTTCATCCCTACACCTCCGAAAATCTCCTTAGCAAGTACAACCGCGAATATTGTTCCCACGGCCACCTGCCACAAGGGTATGGTAGGAGGTACGACCAAGGGTATCAGCATTCCGGTGACAAGAAAACCTTCTGTTACCGGATGATTTCTAAGAATCGAAAATGCAACCTCCACAAGTCCTCCTGCTATGTAGGAAACCAATACGATCGGGATTACAAGGATCGCTCCATGGATGACCTTGTCCAGGTGTGAAGCTTCCTGGCCGGCAGAAAGAAAATGCATATGCCCGGTGTTCCAGATCCCGAACAACAGGCAGGGGATCATGGCAATGACCACTGTGAACATCATCCTTTTCAGGTCTATGGCATCACGTATCTGAGCACCCCTGGCAGGTGTGGTGATCTTTGGAGTGAAGATGAATGTTCTTTGAGCCTCCCACAGGGGGTAGAACTTTTCAAACTTTCCGCCCTTCTTGAAGTTGGGCTCCATCTTATCAAATATGTCCTGAAGGAATTTCATATCAGCTTTCCATCATTAAGTCAATACCCTGCCTCAAGATCTTTTGGACGGGCATTTTGGATACATCAATAAACTCGCAAAGCGCAAGGTCTTCTTCTGCCACTTCGTAAATACCAAGGGCTTCCATTTCGTCAAAATCCTCGGCCATGATCGCCTTAAGAAGATATACCGGATAGAGATCCATCGGAACTACCTTCTCAAAGGCTCCTGTCTGAACGAAAGGCCTTTCTTCACCATTAACGTTCGTATCGAGCTTGTACTTTTTGTTCTTCCCGTTCAAAAAGGAAACCAATCCAAATGCTCTGTGAAATGACAACCTGCTGGCAATCAGTCCAAGCCATCCGCTGGTCAGGAAGAAACGCTCCTTGTCTCCTTCGGGAATAACGGTGATCAGATCGTCATAGAACCCGAGATAGCCCTCTCTGCCGATAGATTCACCGGTCAACACATTCCCGGAAATAACCCGACAATGATCATCCTGAAGATTGCCGTCAAGAAATTTATCCACCCTGGCTCCGGAATAAGTCTCCAGATAGGCCGGATTTTTTACGCATGAACCAGCAATAGCAATAGTTTTTGAAACATCGTATTTCCCTTCCAATAAAAGTCTTCCGATCACAACAACTCCAAAGGGCTTGATGGTCCACACCAGATCATCTTTGACAAGTGGGTCGATATGATGTATTTGAACACCGACATTTCCGCTGGGATGCGGCCCTGTAAATTTATGAGACTGAATACCGGTAATCTGGGAGAAAACCGAGGGCACTTCCCGATCTCCGGAAACAGATAGATGGACCTGGCCATCCGTAAGTTTTGCAAGGGCCTCTATGCCGGCTTGAAAATACTTTTCCTGGCCCTTCAGGGTCATGCCATAGTCGGCCGCCAGAGGCGAAGAGTCAAAACCGGAAATAAAGATGGCCTTGGGTTTTTCCCGGGGATCTGCCACCACGGCAAAAGGCCTTTGAACAAGGAAGGGCCATACCCCTGATCCAACCAATTGGTTTTTGAGTTCTTCGGAATTGGCATTGCCAATGTCCGATGGAGTAAGGGTTTTGTTTTCCTCATATTCCAAACTGGAATCCGCGAGTATCCTGATTTCCAGAAGAGCCCTTTTTTCACCCCTGACCACTTCAACAACCTCTCCACTTACGGGTGAGGCAAAATTCACCTCGGGATAATTTTTTCCCACAAAAACAGGAGTTCCTGCTTTTATGTTATCACCGACCTTGACAAGTGTTTTTGGACGCTGAACACCCGGAAAATCTGTAGGTTTTACAGAAAAAGTCTCTGGTTGCTGTACGGAGACAACCTCCTTCTTTGCTTCACCGGCAAGGTTTATTTCGAAGCCTTTTTTAAGCCGTATGATTTGGGACATAAAGAATTATTGGGGTCGAAAAAAAACAGGGGCAAATTTAGAAAAAATAATAACTCTGCTTTAAGTGTTTCGGGAGAATAAAAAAATAAAAACAGGCCTAAAAAAGATGTTCAGAGCCTCTCAATGGCTTTCAATACATCCTCCATCAACCACATTGGGGTTGATGTTGCTCCACAAATGCCTACCTTATCATCAGGCTGAAACCAACCCGGATCTACATCTTCCGGCCCCTGGATATAGTAACTTCTCTCGTTTTCTGCTTTACAGACAGAATACAGTGCTTTGCCATTGGAACTTTTCTGACCGGCAACAAACACGATCACATCCTGATCCTTTGAAAAAACCTTAAGCTGTGGCTCCCTGTTCGAAACCTGTCGACAAATGCTGTCGTTCAGCTCGAAGTGTTCCTCCAGATCGGCACCAGGATTTCTTTTCTCGATCTCATTCTTGATCTTCTCACCCATCTCATAGAAAGCCTTGGTGCTTTTAGTGGTCTGGCTATATAGTGTCACCGGTTTTTCAAAGTCGATCTTTTCCAGATCTTCATCCTGAAAAACCACAATTGCTTCCTGATTGGTCTGCCCTGACAGCCCGATGACTTCAGCATGACCCGGCTTACCGAATATAACAAGCTGACCTTCCTTATCTACCGCCTTATCGAAGGAATTCCTGACCCGATTTTGAAGCTTCAACACCACAGGACAAGATGCATCGATCAACTCGATATTATTGTCCAGGGCCAGTTTGTATGTTTCAGGGGGTTCACCATGGGCTCTGATCAGCACCTTGGCATCATGTAAGTCCTGAAGATCTTCCCTATCTATCACCTTCAAACCCAGATTTTCCAACCTCTCGACTTCCTTATCGTTGTGTACGATATCTCCCAAGCAGTACAAATTCCCTGAAGAATTCAGTTCATCTTCAGCCATTTGAATGGCATATTCCACTCCGAAACAATAACCCGATTTAGAATCAATAGTAACTTCCATTATTTCCTATGAATGGTATCCTGAGCTTTTTCTACTACAAAGTTAACCTGATCTTGAATGGAAAGGTTTGAAGAGTCAAGATCTATTGCATCGGCAGCCTTCCTTAAGGGATTCAGAACGCGACTTGAGTCTTCCTTATCCCTCATCTCAATATTCCTTCGAATTTCATCAAGACTTGCTTGGACACCCTTCTCCCGAAGTTCCTTTAGCCTTCTTTTCGTCCGCACCTCGGTATCCGCTACAAGGTATATTTTCAACTCCGCATCCGGAAATACATTGGTACCGATATCTCTGCCATCCATCACGACCCCTTTCTCCCGGCCCATTTTTCTTTGTTGATCGACCATTGCTTTTCGAACCTCCGGAAGAGAACTCACTTCTGAAACATTGTCCGAAACCGGCATGGACCTGATCTGTCTTTCTACAAGCACACCGTTCAAATAGGTCATGGGTTCATCATTTTGCCCAAGCCTGATATCTATATCTATTTCACTCAGGCCCTTGTCAAGCTGGTCTGCTGATTTCCAGTTTAAAGCTGAACTCAAAAAATGCCATGTAACCGCTCTGTACATGGCTCCGGAATCGATATATCTGTATCCCAGCTTTTGAGCAACAATTTTGGCAGTTGTAGACTTACCACTCCCGGAAGGACCATCTATGGCGATCGTGATCTTCTTATCCTTCATTCAATGCTGAATAGAACTGCAATATTAAGATTCAACTGCTTTTATGAGTACCGTTTGAGTAATTGATTCTTCTGGAATTCCCTTTTGCCGGAGGACCATTTTCACATATTTTTGTGGCCTTCAAAAATCGAGCGAAATGAGTGTACTGGTCAATAAAGATTCCAAGGTAATTGTTCAGGGTTTTACAGGCTCTGAGGGCACCTTCCATGCCGGCCAAATGATTGAATATGGAACGAATGTTGTCGGTGGAGTTACGCCGGGAAAAGGAGGTCAAACACACCTTGAGAAACCTGTATTCAATACGGTAAAAGAAGCCGTTGAACAGACCGGTGCGGACGTCTCAGTCATATTTGTTCCGCCTCCTTTTGCAGGTGATGCCATCATGGAGGCTGCCAATGCCGGGATCAAGGTCATCGTGACCATTACAGAAGGCATACCTACCAAGGACATGGTGATGGTCAAAGAATTTTTGAAAAGTCGTGACGTAAGAATGGTCGGTCCCAATTGCCCTGGCGTCATTACACCCGGGGAGGCAAAGGTTGGGATCATGCCTGGTTTTATTCACAATCCCGGAAAGATCGGAATAGTATCAAGATCAGGCACATTGACTTATGAGGCCGTAGATCAGGTCACCAAAGCAGGCCTGGGCCAGAGCACCTGCATCGGCATCGGCGGAGACCCGATTATCGGCACAACAACAAAGGATGCGGTGGAACTATTGATGAATGATCCGGGAACCGAAGCGATCATCATGATCGGTGAGATCGGGGGAAATATGGAATCCAATGCAGCCAAGTGGATCAAGGAAAATGGAAACAAACCTGTTGTAGGCTTTATTGCAGGCCAGACTGCACCTCCGGGAAGAAGGATGGGACATGCAGGGGCAATCATCGGTGGAGCTGATGACACTGCAGAGGCCAAAATGAAGGTCATGAGAGAATGCGGGATCCATGTGGTTGAATCACCCGCCGAGATCGGATCAACCCTACTCAAGGCCTTGGGAAAGGCATAGGGCTATTTTGCAAAAGATATTGCTCTTTTCTCCCTGATCACGGTCACTTTGATCTGACCGGGATATTGCATTTCGTTTTGGATCTTTTCGGAAATATCAATCGAGAGTTCCTCCGCCTTTTGATCAGGCACTGACTCGGAGTCCACGATTACCCGCAATTCCCTACCGGCCTGGATCGCATAGCATTGCTCAACCCCATCGAAAGCCAGTGCTGTCTCCTCCAGATCCTTCAACCTTTTGATGTATGAATCGAGTATCTCCCTACGCGCTCCCGGCCTTGAGCCAGAGATGGAATCACAGATCTGAATGATGGGAGAAAGCAATGAAGTCATCTCAATTTCATCGTGATGGGCCCCGATCGCATTGCAGACCTGTGGTTTCTCCTTGTACTTTTCCGCAAGTTTCATTCCCACCAGGGCGTGGGGGAGCTCCTCTTCATCGGGATGGACTTTTCCAATATCATGCAATAGCCCTGCTCTTTTTGCGAGCTTTGGATTCAAGCCCAGCTCACTGGCCATAGTAGCACAAAGGTTTGCAACCTCTCGCGAATGCTGAAGCAGATTCTGTCCATAAGAAGAACGAAACCTCATGCGTCCAACATACTTGATCAGTTCGGGATGCAAACCATGGATACCAAGGTCGATCACTGTTCTTTCTCCGATCTCTATGATCTCATTTTCTATATCCTTTCGGGTTTTACTCACCACTTCCTCGATCCTCGCCGGATGGATGCGCCCATCTGCAACCAATCTGTGCATCGATAACCTCGCAATCTCTCTTCTCACCGGGTCAAACCCTGAAATGATGATGGCCTCGGGTGTATCATCAACAATGATCTCCACCCCGGTAGCTGATTCAAGCGTTCGGATATTTCTTCCCTCTCTGCCGATTATCTTTCCCTTGACATCATCGCTATCAAGATTAAATACGGAAACACAATTCTCGATGGTAACTTCGGCAGCGACCCTTTGGATTGTGCTTAAAATGATACGCTTTGATTCTTTGGCAGCCTTCAACTTGGATTCATCAACAATATCCTTGATATAAGCTGAGGCCTTTGTCTGGGCTTCATCACGAAGCGTTTTGACCAACTGTTCCCTGGCTTCATCTGCGGTGAGATGAGATATGCTTTCAAGCTTATTGACCTGCTCAACTCTGATCCTCCCCAGGTCCGATTTTCTTTTTTTCAGGATCTCCAATTGAGCCGCAACATTTTCTTTTTGGCTTTCCAACTCCGCTTCTTTCCTTGAGTTCTCCGAAATCTTCTGTGCTATCTGTGATTCCTTTGATTTGACCTTGCTCTCGGACTCGCGAAGTGATTCCTTTCTTTTGTTAAGGTCCCTGTCCACATCCTGTTTCATTTTATGAAACTTCTCACGAGCCTCATGGATCTTCTTTTGTTTGATACCCTCAGCCTTGATTTCCGCTTCGGAAATGATTTGCTGACCTCTTACTTCGGCCCTTTTTTCCTGTGATTTCCAGAGGAAGGTCAACAGAAACCTTCCAAGGACTATACCTGCGACAAGCCCTACTATCCCAACGACGACCGGATTCATAGCTTCCATACTGATCTATTTAAAAGAGAAAGAGAAGGGGAATGGTATATGGGAAGAGTCAAGAACTTTCCTGAGCACCGATTTGCTCATCAAGAAAAGACTCAATATTCCCTAGGCTGGTTTCATATTTCTCAACATCGACCATGGTTTCAAAGAGCACCATTGCCAAGAGGTCTTGTTTATCTTCTATACCAAATTGGTCTTTAAAGGCCTTAAGTTTCTCATTGATCAGTTTTGCGGTTTTGCGAATGCCTTCTTCCTCACTTGCCTCAATCTTCAGCGGGTATTCGCGATCGGAGATCTTTATTTTGATCGACAGGGTTTCCATCAAGCGTTTTTCAAGATTTCAATGCACCCATCTATCTCCTCTATATATTGATCCAAAAGGCGTTTCAACTCAATTTTTTTTCCCTCCTCACTCTCCAACTCGTTCACAATTTTATCAATTTTCGTCTGATTTTGAAACCCTTTCAAGGTTGCCTGATTGTCATGAATTTCGGCCTTTAATCTGGTGACCTCCTGCCTCAGGTTTTCATTTACAGAGGTCAATCCGTCGCTTTTTTTCTTAAGCTCTATGAACTCTCTTTTAAACTTTTCGAACTTCTTGTTCAGATCATCAAGGTTCATCTTCTAATCACAGCATTTAGGTTCTTCTCAAAATCTCCGATCAAGCCCTCTAAAATAGTATCCAACTCTTCATCGTTGAAAGTCCTGTCATTTCTTTCAAGGTAAAAGCTTATCGCATAGGATTTCTTTCCTTCCTCCAACGGTTTACCTCTAAAAATACTAAAACAATCCAGCTTTTTCAGGTAACTGCCGGTGCGCTTTTTTACTATATCACCGATCTCCTTGTAAGTGGTTCCCTCATCGATCACCAAGGAAAGATCCCTTTTCACAATTGGGAATTTTGAGAGTTCCCTGAATTCTGATCTGTTTTCGGAGAAGATCCCGAACAACGATTCGAGTTTTAGTTCCCCATAGAAAACCGGGGTGTCAATACTCCAGGCCTTTTTTACGGAACCTTGAACTTCACCAAATATTCCAACATGTATGCCTGAGGAAATAAGGTCATACCCCCCTGCCTCCAGGCCGGGATTCTTGCCTTCGGTAATATCCAGATCTCGAATGCCTATGGAAAGGAGATAATCGGAAAGCGGTTGAACGATATCATCAAGCCTCAGCTTCCTTTCGGGGTCACTCCAGGTGTCAAAATTCAGTTTGCCTTCCCGCACAAATGCCAGATAGTCCAATTCGACAAACCCTTCCTTGGCTCTTCGATATACTTTCCCTTTCTCAACCAGGCTATTGTTCTCTGATTTCCTATTCGTATTGCGGTTGAGGTTTTCCATTAAGCCAGGAAGCATGGAAGTCCTCATATGACTTAGATCCATGCTGAGGGGGTTCAACAAACCAACCGAATCCCGATCAAAATCAGGGTCGACATGTCCCTGATCTCTGGGATTGGATATCGAATTGTTGATCGCTTCCCAAAATCCGCGTGCAGTAAAAAAACCAATGGCATCCTTATTGAACTCATCGATCGTGAGCTCCGGGAAATGGGCAAAATAGGTACTCCCAATCTCTTCTCCCAAGGGAATATTATTGAACCCGAAGATCCTTAGGAATTCTTCATAAATATCAGCATCCTCGACAACTTCAGTGCGGTATGAAGGAACCTCATAAGTCCAGGATCCTTCCGAATTACTGAGGAGGGAGAAATCCAGGCTTTCAAGAATTTCGACAACTTTTGCTTCCTCTACTCTGTGACCGATATTAGTCCAGAACTTCTCCTTATTGACCTCAATTCTCCTTGGCAGGATCTGATCAGGATAAATATCGATAATTTCCGAGTCAACATCTGCATCAAGGATTTCTTCGAACAATTCAATCGCCCTAATCAGTGCCGGAATGACACCTTCGGGATCAGTACCCCTTTCAAAACGATATGCGGCATCTGTTTTCAATTGGTGGGCCATGGAAGATCTCCTGATAGAAACCGGGCTAAAACAGGCACTTTCAAGAAAAATTTCCGTCGTGGAATCGCTGACTCCCGAATCAATCCCTCCGAAAACACCGCCTATGCACATGGGCTTTTTGGAATCGCAGATCATCAGGTCCTCCTCAAGCAGATCCCTTTCCACCTCATCGAGGGTAACAAGTTTTTCACCCTTTTTTGCCACCCTGACAACGATCTCACCACCCTGTATTTTCGCCAGATCAAAAGCATGTAAGGGCTGACCCAGATCATGCATCACATAATTTGTGATATCGACGACGGCGTTTATGGGTGAGAGCCCCAAAGCCCTCAAACGATTTTGCATCCACTGAGGCGAGAGCCGGTTTTTCAGGTTCTTGAGTATTACCCCGGCATATCTTGGGCATTTCTCGGGATCTTCAACCGAGACCTTAAAATCGGTTTTTACCGCTCCTGGATGCACAGAAGATTGCGGCGCTTTAAGATCCCTTTTGAAAAAGGCCTTGAGGTCTCTTGCTACACCGAAATGCGATGTGGCATCTCCACGATTTGGTGTAAGACCGATCTCAAAAACCGTATCCTGATAATCATCCAATATGTCCTTGACCTCCGCACCGGAATTTGCTTCATCCCTTAGAACTAGGATCCCGTCATGATTATCGCTAATCCCTATTTCCGCTTCGGAACAAATCATCCCGTTGGATTCCGAACCTCTGATCTTGGCCTTTTTGATTTTGATGGGTTCATGCCCTGTAGGATAAAGCGTAGTGCCGGGCAGTGCCACTACAACCTTTTGTCCCTGCTCCACATTTGGAGCGCCACATACAATATCATGAAGATCATCTCCGACTTTGACCTTGCAGATCTTCAGTTTATCCGCGTTCGGATGTTTATCACAAGCCAATACCTCACCTACCAAAAGGCCCGCAAGTTGCTCCCCGTTTACGCCCACCTTGAGTATACCTTCTACTTCAAGTCCAACATCTGTCAAAATGTTGCCAAGATCCTCGGGTTTTTCCTCAAGTTCAATGTAATCTTTCAGCCAGTTGAGGGATATTTTCATTTCAAAAAATTAAACCGCGAAATTAATGATTTAGGGTTTGCAGGCTCTTTTATGACAAAAAAAAGCAAGTTCAGATCAGCCCCTCATCCGCAAAACTATAGTATCCCAGATCTGTGAAGATCAGGTGATCCAGAATAGGCAGATCAAGTGATTTCCCAGCCTGGACCATCTTTCTGGTCAGCGATCTGTCGGCCTGAGAGGGTTTTGAATTACCTGAAGGATGGTTGTGAACCATAACCAGGGAAGAACCTTGATTTTCGAGAGCTCTGGAGAAGATAACTTTTGGATCTGCAACCGTTCCGGAAAGCCCGCCGACCGAAACCCTTTCCTTACGAACAATCAAATTGGCCCTGTTGAGGATCAGGATCCAAAACTCCTCATGCTCAAGATCCAGCAGGTGTTCTTTCATTTGATCATAAACATCAAGAGAAGAGGATATCCTGGGATTTCTTCTAATTGCTTCCGAACTCCTTCTTCTCAGTAGTTCCATTGCGGCAAGGATTGATATCGCCTTGGCTTGTCCGATCCCCTTGATCTTGATAAAATCAGCCATCTTATACTTGGCAAGTTCATTCAGATTGTTTCCCGCACTATTCATGAGCTCTTTAGCCAGATCCAGCGCTGATTGAGAACGGGAGCCTGTCCCAAGTAGAATGGCCAATAACTCGACATTCGAAAGAGCCGACCTCCCTTTCAGAAGGAGTTTTTCTCTAGGGCGATCTTCTTCAGCCCATTGCTTTATACTGATATGTCCCTGGGAAGGATATCTCATGTTCAAGGTACTATAAAATAAAAAAGCCTCGCAGAGAACTGCAAGGCTTTCGGACCCAAAGGTCAAATTTCTTTATAAGCCTGAAACGAAACGGGCAAGTTTAGACTTCTTGTTGCTTGCGTTGTTTTTATGGATGATATTATTCTTCGCAAGTTTATCGATCATACCACTGACCTTCCTGAAAAGTTCTTCAGCGGTTTTCTTGTCTTTGGTCTCTTTCAGTCTTTTGATGAAGGTTCTGGTGGTTTTCAACTGATACCTGTTCCTTAACCTTTTGGCCTGGTTGGACCTGATCCTCTTAATTGCTGACTTATGATTAGCCATGAAAAAACTCTTTTTGAAAAATTGGAGCGCAAAGTTAAAACTTCTTTTCTAATTTTAGAATAGTCCTTTTAAACCTTTTTCATGAAGATCGATTCCGGGCACATAGTCCCCTTTTGCCTCCTTAACCTCGTTTTTCTGCTTTTTTCGAATTCTTACTGCTCCGCATGGGGATTCTTTGCGCATAAAAAGATCAACCAATTAGCGATCTACACTCTTCCACCGCCGCTGTGCGGGTTCTACAAAGACCACGTCCAATACCTCATCGAACAGTCCGTGGCTCCGGACAAGAGGAGATACCTGATCCCTTCAGAAGGTCCCCGGCATTATATTGACCTGGATTCATATCAGCTTTTCGGCTCATCAACATTTCCTTTGCGCCTTGACACTGTAAAAAAGTGGTATTCCGATGAGGAAATAAGCTCCTTCGGCATTTTGCCATGGAGTCTGATGCAAGAAACGGACAGACTTTATTGGGCATTCTATCATCGGGACTGGAGCAGGGTACTGAGAATCTCAGCCGAATTGGGCCATTACCTGGCCGATGCCACTGTCCCCTTGCACACCACCTCAAACTATAACGGCCAATTCACCAATCAATATGGGATACATGGCCTGTGGGAGACGAGCATTCCTGAAACATATTTCGAGCATTGGTTTCTGACAACCGGTCCCGCATCCTATCTCGAAGATCCCAATCAGGCCATAAGGAACATGATCATCAACACCAATTCTCTTGTGGATACGGTATTAGAAATGGAAGCGAGGGCTGATTCCATTTGTCTGGGAAGAAAATACGGATCGAAAACACGATCCGGAAGAACGGTTTCTTCCTATAACGAAAGTTTTGTCAAAGTCTATTATGAACAACTGGATGGAATGGTTCAGAGACAGATGAAGGTAGCGATCAAAATCATTGGGTCGATATGGTACACCTGTTGGGTTCAGGCAGGTCAACCGGCACTACCGGATAGTTGGAAAGTTCAAAAAGAAGCGAAATCCAAGGGAAACTCCCCAAGCAAAGCGATTCAGGGCAGAGACCATGAATAGCTTTTTGGTTTACTTTGACCTGCAGATATGGGCACCGAGAGAAGATGTGTGGTATAACAGGGATCTATCCCTTTAATGAGGTTGGAAAATTCCATTCCATAAACCTCCAAAGCTCCATTGAAGCCCTGACGCATCGTGGGCCGGATTCGCAGGGTTCCGAGTTGACAAAAACCGCCAACTTCGGTCATACCCGATTATCCATCATCGACCTTTCCAGCGATGCCGACCAGCCCATGAAAGACGGATCGGGGCGCTACATCCTTTCATTCAACGGGGAGATCTATAATTTCAGAGAAATTCAAACCAGACTGAAATCCGCTGGAGTTTCATTCAAAAGCAATTCGGATACGGAAGTACTACTATATCAACTAATACATCGAGGCCCGGAAGGGTTGAACGAACTCAACGGTTTTTTCTCCCTGGCATTCTATGACATTCACGAAGAAAGACTGATCCTGGCCAGGGATAGGTTTGGAATCAAGCCGCTCCTGTATTTTGCTGATTCCGATAAGGTGGTTTTTTCATCGGAACTACACTCACTGACGAAATACGGACTTCCAAAGAAACTCGATCAGGATGCGCTTTATCTCTATTTTCTGCTGAACTATATCCCCGCACCCTATTCGATCTATTCAGGGGTAAAGAAGCTGGAGCCCGGTCATTATATCGAGATCAAGAACAAACATTTCGATATTAGAAAATGGTACAAACCGCTCCCGGCTGAAGGAGAACCTCACCCCTCTGAAGAGTTGCAGAAAAAGACAAAAAGGATCCGGGAACTCCTGTTTGAATCCGTCGAAATGCGACTGGTTTCCGATGTTCCCCTGGGCGGTTTCCTCAGCGGAGGAATTGATTCCGCCATCATTTCATTTATCGCAAATTCCATCTCTCCGGGTTTTAAAACATTTTCGGTTAGTCTTGACAATGGAAGCTATCTCGATGAATCCAGAGAAGCCGAGTTCATGGCCAACTTTCTGAAAACCGAGCATATTCCTTTGAAATTGAACGCTGAATTTTTCAAGGAATCCATGGATAGGATCTTTGTGAGATCAAATGAACCTTTTGCCGACTCCTCAGCAATTGCGGTACAGGCGATCAGTCGAAAAGCCAGGGAACACATCACTGTGGCATTAAGTGGCGATGGGGCTGATGAAGTGTTTGCAGGCTACTATAAATATCAGGCTTTTATGCGCTCCTTTAGCCCCGGAATAAAAGAAAAACTGGTGAACTCCGCCTTCCCCATCACTTCGCTTTTCAAGGGGAACCGGGAAGGAATGCTTGGGAATTTGATTCGAAGGATCAACAAATATGCTAGAGCAGCAAGGCTACCGAATGACCAGCGATATTGGCAATGGTCCAGCCCCGTCGGAATGAATTGGCCCGATCAGATCCTCAAACGATCCAATGCTGATGATCATGGCAAAATCTTGAGCAGTCTGATACCAAATTCATCACCCCAAAATTTAAATCAAGTTCTCCAAAATGATCTCGACCTGGTATTGCCCGATGATATGCTGCACAAGGTGGATCTCTCTTCCATGATCAATTCTCTTGAAGTGAGGGTCCCATTCCTTGATCATCACTTGGTAGAATATGTTTCCCGTATCCCAGGAAATATGAAAGCAAGCCTTGAAAAAAATAAATTATTACTCCGAGAGGCTTTCAAAAATGACTTGCCAAAGGAGGTCTTCGGTCGTCCCAAAAAAGGATTCGAGATCCCGATCAATTCCTGGCTCTCAGACGAATTACTTGAACCAGTTCGGGAAAAGTGGCTCGCCGAAAAGAATAACCCCCTTGAAGAATTCGTGAATATGGATGAACTCAACAAATTAAAAGAAGACATAACCAACAAAAGGGGGGATAATTCTGCAGAGAAAGCCTGGGCTTTGATAAGTTTGCATGAGTTTTTAAGCAGGGAAGAAAAGGTCACCAAATAACCTTTTAACCTATTTATTGAGAGACCACTGCCTCCCGTGACCATGCCGGGAAAACCATAGGATGAAAGAACTGATCAAGGCGATATTGAGGGGTGTTTATTCGTTCCCCTTTGGAAGGGAATCCACGAAGAATTTGCTACTCTCTGACCAGGAAAAAACCTTTTTGAATTTTCAAAAGGAGGGTTTTTTTCCAAAGTCAGGTTGGACGCGATCCTGGCAGGAAGGCAAACCGGTCAGCCCAAACAATGAGCCCCGTCCATGGCTGAGCTTTCCTGCCAATTGTCTCCTGGAGGAGCGTTTGAAAAAAAACATGAAGGTCTTTGAGTTTGGAAGTGGAAATTCGACGCTTTTTCTGGGCCAGAGGGTCGGATTGCTTCATTCTGTGGAGCACGACAAGGAATGGTTTGATAGGTCCGATCCAAAGCCATACAGTAATACCGAGATTTTCTTCTGCCCCCTGGAAAGCGGTTCCTACCCCGATTTCCCAAGATCCAAGAGCCAGGTTTATGATCTGATCTTAATCGATGGAAGAGAAAGGGTAGCATGCGCTAAAGCCTCGGCTGATTGTCTGAGCGCTGAGGGCGTCATCATCTTTGATGACTCTGAAAGGGATCGATATTCCGAAGGACTGGAGTTTTTAACAGATCGGGGTTTCAAAAAACTGGACCTTTGGGGGATCTCGCTGGGTGACTTCAAATTGAAAAACACCTCGATCTTTTATCGGGAAAATAATTGCCTCGGGATTTGAAGAAGGATATTGTCAAGGTTGGATTTTGCGTGGCCTATGACTGGGAGCTATTGAAGGTCTCTCTTCCGCTGGTCTATGATCATTCGGATGTCATTTGCCTAAGCCTTGATGAAGGAAGAAAATCCTGGGGAGGGAGGCCATATGAATTTGATAATGCCTCATTCTTTGAATTCGTTCGCCAAACAGATCGGGATAACAAGATCCTGGTTATCGAGGGAAATTATTCCTCAACCAAATTGAACTCAAGGCAAAACTGTAATCTGCAGCGCACGGAAATGGCCACGGCCATGAAGCCCGGAGGATGGCACATTCAAATCGACGCTGACGAATACATGATCGACTTCGAAGGATTTAGAAAATACCTGTTGCAGTTAAATCCCTACCCTACGGGAAAAGAAAAGCCCTACAACGTTCTGGTAAGCTTTATACCGATTTTTAAAAATATCGCTGGGAAGTATTACCTGGTGGATTTCGGTAAGGAAATTCCCGAATCCTCCCCTTTTGCCACCACTAAACCGCTTTATGAAAGGGCTAAAAGAAACGGCTACTTCAACCACCTAAGTCCCTTCTTCGCCCTGCATGAGACCTGGGCCCGGGGAGAGGAGGAATTGCGGTTCAAACTCGCAAACTGGGGACATGCTTCAGAAGAATTGGATACCGAAGAAAAGAGGTCCAGGTATCTGGATATGTGGAAAGAGCTCAACGATTCCAACTATTCCAGTATCAAGAACTTTCATCCCGTTCATCCGCCCAACTGGCCAAGGCTCAAGGCTGTTGAAGCGGACTCGATCAGGGACCTGATCGGGAAAATGCAAGGCGAAAAACTTCCCATCAACGATTTCCAGAGAGCCTTGTACAACAGTAGGTTGATCTCCAAAATCAAACAACTCACCGGTAATCTCATATAATTTGGGTTTATCGATCATCATCATCCATTATAACCAAGACAGTCTGACCAACCGCTGTGTCGAAAGCATATTAAATTTCAATGACACCAGTAGCACAGAGATCCTCATTGTAGACAACGGCTCAGATACTCGGTTTACACCAAAAGAATCCTGGCATTCCCATGACATTTCAATTCTTCGCTTAGATCGCAACTCGGGATATGCCAAAGCCGCAAATCATGGGATCGGGAAATCGACTAAGCCTTTCATTCTGATCATGAATAATGACGTCGAATTCGTGGAGCCAGGACTGAGCAAGTGCATCGAAAAATTCCATAGAGATCAACAGCTGGGAGCCCTTTCATGTCGCCTGAACTATCCAAGTGGAAAAGCGCAGCCGGTAGCCAACCGATTCCCAAGCATTCAGAAGGAATTGATCGAACTTTTTCGGCTTCAAAAACTCAATCCGCGCGGTGACTGGCTTTTGGGTTCCTACCACAATCAGGAAAAGTCGGCATATTGTGATTGGATCTGGGGCACTTTCGTTTTGACTAAGAGGGAAAACCTTGATCTTCTACCTGGAAAAAAATTGGACGAACGCTTCTTTATGTACTTCGAGGATGTGGTTTGGGGATACCAGTTTCGCTCAATCGGAAAGAAGGTCCTGTATTTTCCTGAGTTTTCGGTCGTACACCATCATTCCGTCTCATCAGATACAAGTCTTGGATCAGAATCCAAAAAGAACCTGATGGTAGAAAATGAGAAAAGCTTCCTTCTGGTGACCAGGGGAAGTATTTATTCATTTTTTCTGTATTTAGTTCGTGCATTGAATTTCATCTCGCATCCCAGCAGATCAAATCTCAAGCTCGCGCGAAGATGGCTCAAAATGGCATTCTGAGATCATGGATATCAGTGTGATCATTCCCACCTATAGATCTGCCACAAAGGCAAAGAAAGTCTTGAAGCATCTCGAGAATCAAACCGTTCAGGACTTTGAAACCATCCTTAGCATCGATGGGAACGGTGAGCAGATCAAATTGGAGCTTGAAAAGCAAAACCTGAACCTCCAGGGTATCAAGATTGTCTGCTCAGGAAAAAATCTGGGCCGGGGTGGAAATAGAAATTATGGAGTCAGACAATCCAAGGGTGAGCTCTTGATTTTCCTCGATGATGATATGGAGCCCATGCCTGATGTAATCTCAAGATTTGGTCAGGAACATCTGAAGAATGAAAAGCTCATTCTTGTAGGAGCCCAAATGGAAAATGAAAAGGAAATGAAAACCGAGGTGGAAAAATTTAAATCCCACCTCAGCAGGAAATGGCTTTCACAAATTACTCTTGAGCCAATGGACAGGGAAACGCTTTTTCTCACAGGAGCGATATTCTCGATCAGAAGAAAAAACTTTGAGGCTTTGGGTGGATTTGATGATAGCCTGAGCGATTGTGAGGATAAAGACCTTGGTTATCGCGCCCTGGACCAGGGGTTGGAGGTGAGATTTGATCCCGGCATACTTGGTTATCATCAGGATGAACTGACCTTTAGAAAATACATCAAAAGGCAGCAGGAATACCAGACAGAACTCAAAAAAATGGAGAAGAAGAATAAGGTAATTCCCAAATCCTTGTCAGGCTCACGATCGAAAAGATCATTAAGGAAAATTTTCAGAGGCGGAACTTTCCCCTTTCTTATGGACAGGTTCAACCTTTTCATAGTTTTTCCAAAGAAACTTCGTTTCAAAATTTACGATATGGTCATAACGGCCCAATTGGAGGACTGAGATGAAAACCATAGGAATTTTTATTTCAGATGTCGAGAAGGCAAGGAATTTTGAGTGGATCTCCAGGGCGCTGGATAAAAAAAAGTTTCGGCAGGTCTATTTTCTGATCAACGACAGAAAAACAGAGTTGGAAGAACACCTACAAGTGGGAGGACATCATGTTTACCGGCTGGGGGGAAACTCGAAACTTGACATTGCAAAAAGTATCTGGAAAGCGATAGGCCTTTTGAAAAGGGAGAAGGTCGATGTTGTTCATTGTCATTTGCGTATTGCAAATATCATTGGGCTGCTTTCGGCAAAGCTAGCCGGGGTTAGAGGCAGGATCTATACCAGGCATTTCTCTACCTACCACCATGAATACCACCCAAAAGCCGTACGTCTGGATCTGTTTTTAAACAATATAAGTTCCAGGATCATTGCGATTTCTCAAAATGTAAATCAGGTGCTACTTGAAAAAGAGAAGGTGGCCAAGGAGAAGGTGGCCTTGATCCCACATGGGTTTATTCCCGGGGATTTCCAGGATGTCGAATCCTCTAGAGTTGACAAGCTGAAGGAGAAATACGGGTTTCCAAAGGATGCCTACATAGTTGGCGTAATTGCCAGATTCGATGAATGGAAAGGCATTCAGTACATCATCCCGGCCTTCCGGGAATTTTTGAAGGGCTGTCCCGGGGCGCATCTCGTTCTTGCAAATGCTCATGGACCTTATGAAGACCAGATTCGATCAATGCTTCGGGACATTCCTGAAAACAGCTATACATTGATCGCTTTTGAACCTGACTCTCCTGCACTCTATAATATCATGGATGTGTATGTGCATACTCCTATCGATGATCATTCAGAAGCCTTTGGGCAAACATATGTAGAAGCATTGCTCGCAGGCATTCCAAGCATTTTCTCACTTTCGGGAATTGCAAATGAGTTTGTTCAAAACAACGTGAATGCACTGACTGTCCCCTTTCGGAATTCAGGAGCCATTGCCGATGCATTGCAACGGGTGAAAAACAGAGAGTTTTCGAATGAGATGGTTGAAAAGGGCAGAAAGGATGCCATGGAGAAATTCTCATTTGACCTCATGATGAAAAGGCTGGAGCAACTTTACCAAAATCCCTATTAGATCGGAAATCAACAAAAAATAGGACCGGAGGTTTCCGTTGTAATTCCATGTTACAACGCCGAAGCATTTTTGGAAAGAACCCTAAAATCAGTTTTTGATCAGAAAGGAGTGGAGGCGGAGGTTCTATTGATCAACGATGGCTCCACAGATCGTTCAAAGCAGATCGCCCAAAGCTTCGAGGGAATTATCATTATCGACCAAAAGAACCAGGGCGTCAGCAAGGCAAGGAATGTAGGAATTGAAAATTCAAGGGGCCAGTACATAGCCTTTTTGGATGCGGATGATGAATTCCTCCCCGGAAACCTTCAAGAAAAAAAAGGATTTCTGGATCAACACGCTGAAATCGTGTTGGTGCATAGCCTTGAAAAGATCGTTGGACAGGATGGAAGTCTTGTCAATATATCCAACGGGAAATCCGGTAGTGTAAAAGGCGATCTGTTGAACCTAAAGGAAACCGTGATACATAGTCCTTCATCCGTGATGGTAAGAAAGGAAGCAATAGAAAAAGCGGGAGGCTTTGATCTAAACCTGTCAACCTCGGCCGATTGGGATATGTGGTTAAGACTTTCGGAGATCGGGGAATTTGGCCTCATTCCCGAAGCACTGGTTGCGTATAATCTTCATGACGGTCAAATGCATTTGAATGTAAAACGCATGGCCTCGGATATGAGATATGCGTTTCGCCAGGCAAGGAAAAGGGGAGCTTTTTCAAGTGCCGAAGAATACCGCAGATTGAATTCAAACCTGAATTTCACCATTGCGGCCTCTTTTGCCGGAGATGAAAAAGATCCGATCAGGGCATTTTTGTATTTATTTAGGTCTCTGGTTGACTCACCGGGAGTCTTCCTAAGAAGAATACAAAAGAGGTATTGATGTTCTATAAACCGACAATCCGATCCAATTAAACCATGTGCGGAATTACCGGTATTTGGTCCCTGGATAAGTCACTCGGAAAAGAGGACATAACCCAAATGACAGATTCTCTGGCCCATAGGGGTCCTGATTTTCAAAATCAGTGGTCTTCGACCGATGAAACAGTCCATCTGGGACATACCCGGCTTTCCATCATTGATCTTTCCGAAAGGGCTAACCAACCCATGGTTTCGAGCACGGGCAAGAAGATACTGGTCTATAATGGAGAGACCTATAACTTCCGGGATCTCAAGGCTGAGATTCCCAATGAACGATTGAAGTCAAGCTCGGACTCGGAGATCGTACTGGAATACCTGGATCTCAAGGGGAACGAAGGGCTTTCCGATCTCAACGGCATGTTTGCCTTTGCAATATTTGATCAGGAAAAAAAGGAGTTGTTGTTGGTCCGGGATCGTGTAGGTATCAAACCGCTCTACCTCTATAGAGATTCTACCAACATCGCGTTTTCATCAGAATTGAAATCTTTTCTGGGAAACAAGAAGATCAGCTCCAGGCTTTCGGTTAACAAGGACGCAATACATTATTTCCTGCATCTGGGGTTTATACCGGAACCCCTGACCATTTTCAACGAGATTGAAAAGGTTCCAAAGGGGCACTATTGCCTTATCCGGGATGATCACAGGGTTGAACATCATAAGTTTTGGAGAGAAGAAAAGGAAATAAGTCATTTCAATTCCGGAGAACTCCGAGAGCAATTGCATTCCCTGCTCATTGATTCCGTGGAGAAACAAATGGTTTCCGATGTCCCTCTCGGTACATTTTTGAGCGGAGGAACCGACTCGAGCCTGGTGAGCGCCATAGCTTCAAAAGCTCTAAAGGCACCGATCAAAACCTTCAATATCGGGTTTAAGGATGATCAATACGATGAATCCTCTTATGCCAGAAAGGTCGCGGATCGCATAGGATCGGACCATAATGAATACGTTTTGGAAGAAGATGAAGCTTCGGCAATGATCCCCGAAATGCTGAACACATTTGATCAGCCGTTCGGCGATACATCTGCAATTCCGGTCATGCTGATTTCGCAACTTGCCAGAAAAGAAGTGAAGGTGATCCTAACCGGTGACGGAGGGGATGAATTGTTCTTTGGATATGGAGCCTATAATTGGGCTCGATGGTTGAACCACCCGATTTACCGGACCGGGATCCAGGGGTTATCGATACTTGGCAAGGACTCATCAAATCATAAGATCGCCAAGGCATCAAAAATGTCAGCGAACAATTCCGGAAACCCGCAGAGCCATGTATTTTCCATAGAACAATCCCTTTTTTCCCAGGATGAAACCATAGCGGTCCTGAATGGCAGATCTCCGGCGATGGATCTTCAAGAAGATCACTTTGGCAAAGAGGTCTCTGCGATGCAAAAACAATCCCTGTTTGATCTTAAATACTATTTGCCGGATGATCTGCTTGAAAAGGTTGATCGTTCTTCGATGAGATCTTCACTGGAATGCAGGGTTCCTATTCTCGATCAAAGAATTGTGGATTTTTCAAAAAGACTTCCGGACTCATATAAATATGACAGGGGTCAGGGAAAGCTCATTCTCAAAGAGATCCTCGAAAGTTATCTTCCCAAGAATCTGATCTATCGCCGGAAGTGGGGCTTTTCGATTCCACTTTCGAAATGGCTCAAAGCCAATCTCGATTCCCGATTTTCCGATATATGTCATCCCGATTCGATCCGACAGCACTCCTTGCTGGATCATACCATTGTCGGGAAGAACATTGCCGCATATAAGAGCGGAAAGGAATCAGAATACAACCGGGTATGGCATCTCGTTGTATTGCTATCATGGGCCGCCAAAAGAAACATATCACTAAGCTCATGAAGATCCTTTATCTGAGTTTTGATGGAATACTCGATCCCTTGGGGCAATCCCAGATTCTGCCTTACCTGAAAGGATTGGCAAACGCCGGTTACGAAATTCACCTGATAACCCTCGAAAAAAAGGAAGTTGGCAGGAAGGAAAAAGAAAAAATCGAAGCTTCGGGTATCAAGTATTCCTTTGACCTATATGCAAAAAATCCAAAAGGACTTTCCTTCCTGAAAAACAAATCCCGGATGCGGAGGATCTACAAAAGGTTGGCGGTAAGGATCTCTTTCGATCTTATTCATACCAGGAGTCTGGTTCCATATGAGGCCATCAAAAGCCTGCTACCATCGGAATCAAGAGTTCTATTCGACATGCGTGGGTTCTGGCCGGATGAAAGAGTCGATGGAAAAATCTGGAACATTAAAAACCCGCTTTTCTTTACCGCCTACAGGTCATTTAAGAACAAGGAGCAATACCTGGTAAGTCATGCCGATTCGATCATATCCCTTACGGAAAACGCAAGAAATGAGATCGGGACCTGGTTTGAAACCGGCTCACAGAGAGGTTCGCTGCAGAGTTTTAAAATAAAAAGCTCCAATAGGACCGAAGGCATCAAAGAAAAAATACATGTCATCCCAACCTGCGTAGATACGGATCACTTCAATCCCGAAAAATATCCCGCTGCTCTCAAAGCAAAAAAAAGACAGGAGTTTGATCTACCTAATGATCATCTGGTTTTTTGCTACCAGGGATCCTTTGGGACCTGGTACCTCTTTGAGGAAATGTTTGATTTCTTCATGCGCTACAGCGCCCATGACCCAAACTCCAGCTGGTTGATCCTTACCAAGGAGCCTAAAGGCAATATTCGAAAGAGGGTTGAACTCATATTGGAGAGAAATCCGCAGCATGGAAGCATAGCTTCTGTCATGGACAAGATCAGGATCAGATCCTCCAGTTATGATAGAATGCCTCAAGATCTTTTAGCTGCGGATGCGGGACTTTTTTTTATTTCAGGCAAGTTTTCGAAAAAAGCTTCATCCGCGACAAAAACCGGTGAATTCATATCTATGGGCCTTCCGGTGATCTCCAACCCGGGCTGGGGCGATATGGAACACTATCATTCCAAATATCCTTGGGCCTTCTGGCTGGAAAATGGTGATACCAAAGGTCAGAACGAACTAAGATCCTGGATTGAATCAGCTTCTGGTGAAAAGATCCGGGACCTTGCAATCAGGGAGTTCTCTTTGCGAATGGGAATCGAATCATACTCAAGAGTTTATAAATCGATCAAGGATTAAAAGACTCCTGATCATATGTCCATACCCGAAAGGTCAGGTCGCCTCACAGCGATTCCGGTTCGAACAATACCTCGACCTGTTTCCTGGCTGGAAAATAGAATATGATCTGCGGCCCTTCTGGAATGAGGCGGGATTTAAGGTCCTATACTCAAAAGGCAATTTTGTTCAAAAGCTGTTTGCTTTCTTTTCCGGGATATTGAGGAGGTTTTTTCTCCTTTTTGAACTTCACAGATTCGATGCGGTTTTCATTCACCGTGAAGCAGCTCCGCTCGGACCTCCGGTTTGGGAATATATTGCTCTAAAGATTTTCAGAAAAAAGGGGATTTATGATTTTGATGATGCCATTTGGATCAGCAACACTTCGAAAGAGAATAGGTTGATCTCGGGGATCAAATGGCATAACAAGGTTGGAAAAATAATCGCATGGAGCAGCATCATTTCAGCCGGAAACAATTGGATCAGGAATTACGCCAGTTCTTTTAATGAGCGTTGTGAAATAATTCCGACCACGGTAGACACCGATCTCCACAGGCCTACGATTCGGAAAAACCAGGACCTTACCATTGGTTGGACAGGAACCCATTCTACCCTGAAATATTTGACCCCAATCTTACCTGTGATAAGGTCGATTCAGAAACTATACAATACCAAGTTTCTCATTATAGCTGATAAGGATCCAAATTTTGAACAATTGGATTATGAGTTCAAAAGGTTTTCCCTGAGGACTGAAATAGAAGACCTCGATCAAATTGATGTGGGATTAATGCCCTTACCCGATACAGAATGGGCAAAAGGAAAATGCGGATTCAAACTGATCCAGTATATGGCCTTGTCAAAGCCTTCAGTCGGCTCTCCGGTTGGGGTCAACAAGGAAATCCTTGGTGATGGAGTCCGGGGGATGCAAGCAACCAACTTGAAAGACTGGGAAACAGGCATTGTTACCCTGCTTGAGGATAAAAGCAAAAGAGAGGAAATGGGGTTGAAAGGTCGGGAATTTATCGAAGCCAATTTTTCAAAGAAAGCGAACAAGGAACGGTACGAAAAACTGTTCCGGGATCTGTTCAACTAGATCCGATCCGTATCACGTCTTGTCAAATAGGCATTTAGAACCAGGAGTCCGAAAACGTAAAAAGGCAACAGGGGGATCTTGTACCTGGCCAGCGAACCGAAATTAAAACTGCTTACCCCTACCCCAACGGCAAACACTACTGAGAATACGAAGCAGAATACCAAAAATGGGTCCGACCGGATCTGGAGGAATGTTTTGATTATGGCTCGCCCCTTGAGAAGAATATACATGGTCAACAACAAGATCAAAACACTTTCAAGAGCAAGGATCAGCATCAGTACATTGTTGGCCTCCCAAAGCCAGGGTCTGAAAAGTGTCACAACAACAGCCTGAGGAGCAAGCGAAAGGATCCCGGTAAAGGTGCCGTCATGATCCCCTAGTATATACGTTGAACCTGCACCCTTTCCGGTCCAGTATGCAATATCATATGCTGTTGTCCTGGAGGTCAATGCGATGTTCTCAAGATCGTATTTGGCATTGTTTTCCGCCAGTTGGTCCAGCGTGAGAAATGCCATCACCCCGCCGAGGGCAAAGAACAAGGGGGAGACTATAAAACGTACCACCGGTGATCCAATGCTTTGTAGGTTTTCAAGCACGAGCCAACCCAGGAGGCATGGTACCAGAGAAAGCAGTATATAGACTTTGACGATGACCAATACATAGATCGCTATTACTCCACCGATGATCGCCGATTTCATTAGGGTCTTGCGAATCAGTATCCAATAAAACGCGTAGACCACCCACCCAATGGCTGCAAAAGTGAGTGTATCCTTAAACAGACCGGAGCCCCAAATAACACAACTGGGAACAAGAAAGGCCGCTATCGCTGCTTCTTTCTTTAGGTTTGGATATCGATCCTTAAATACCGAATAAAGGGTCCATGAGCCTGAAAAAGACATCAGGGCAAAGCAAAATGAGATGGGCAGATATGCATTGAGCGTGAACAGTCCAAAAAAGGAAGCAACTTTGATCACAAAGAATGAAGAGGGGTCCGAATACCAATAAAGCTTGGAAATATATTGGCCTAATCCCGCAATAAAATTTCCCGAACTGAAGGCGAACTTCAGATAGTTCATGGGGTTTTCAAGGGTTGCTTCCCAAACGATCTTTGATTGCTTATAGAAATTGAAGGTATCTCCTCCCCCGTAGTAAAACTGATAGATCAATCCGATCGCCAAGGCCCCCAGGAATTTTATCGTCAAACCTATGCTGACCAATTGTCGATCAAAAGGGTCCTTTTGCGCAGATCTGAATCCCAAAAAGAATGGAAAGAGTACCGCCAAAAAGATGGGCGTAATAATGATATCCTTGAGCTCCATGGAACGAAGGCAAATTTATTTGAATTCCAATAGAGGTAATCTTAATTCCCGAGAAATCCCGAAGGAAGGGTATTTTGGATATTTTTGAAGCATCGTCGATCACCTCAAAACCCAAATGTCTTGGATCAAATCGATAAAAAAATTCTCAGGATTCTTCAGGAAAATGCAAGGATCACCAACGCAAGGCTTTCCAAGGAAATAGGACTTTCTCCTGCCCCCACCCTTGAGCGTGTGAAGAAGTTGGAAAATTCAGGAGTCATACAAGGATTTACCGTTGAGCTTGACAAAGACATGCTGGGCCTCGACGTCATTTCATTCATCCAGATATCCCTGAAAGACAACAAGAAACAGACGGTAAAAAAATTCATTGACCATATTAATCAGGTCGATGAAATAGTTGAATGCTACCACCTTACCGGTCAATCGGATGTTTTGCTCAAGGTGATCACCCAGAGCATCTCGAGTTATCAAAATCTTATAATCGGTAAGCTCACGGAATTTGATGAAATTGATAGAATGGAAAGTCTTGTCGTGTTAAATACCCTGAAAAAGACCAATTCCCACCCTATCCCTTAGCCAAAGAAGAGAAATCCTCCCTTGGGTTTGGTTTCCTTCAAATACTTCTTTGCTTCCTGATAGATCTCCGAATTCTTATCAGAATTTTCTTTTACGATCTCATATCTTCTCCGAGCGGAATCGACATCCCCTTTCTGGCTATCCATCCTTGCAAGGTAGGTCTGAGACCATAAATAATAGCCTGTGTCTTCAGAATTATTCGACAATGAGAATTCAATGGCACGATTGTAATGGTAACTCGCCAATTCCATATTTCCATCCCTGAATTGGTAGATATAACCCAAAAAGAAAGAAGCATATCTCCCCGAGTTCGATTCGTACCCTGGCCAGCGGTCTTCAATTCTTTGCAAGATCTCTCTTGATTGTACCTCCACCTCCAAAAGGTTTCCCTTCCAGAACTCAAGCCTGGTATAATAGCGATGAAAATAGGGATTGTTGGGAAAGGTGTTATGAAGGTAGTCAGCAAGTCTAAGAGAATTGACATAGTCAGCCTCTTCATCATAGATCTTCATTAACCAATACTGAGCTTCGGTCTTGGTATAAAACGACTCCTTTACATTCTTTTCCAAAAGTTGCACTCCCGTTTCCTTATCTCCTTTTGGAAAAAAAAGCATGATGGGCTTCAGGTATTTATAGTTCTCGGGAATCCATTCCCGATAATAATTATAGAGTCCTTCACCAAAGGAGAATTCCGGACTCCAGTCAAGGTACTGCCGGCTTTCCTGCAAATAGTTCAGGGCTTTCTTTCCCGACCAACTGGCCTTGCGATAATTCTCGCGCTCAGAATTCAGCCTCGCCTTGAAAGCCCATGCCGCAGCAAGAAAAAAAACCTTCTCTACGTTTTCTTCCTTTTTATCTCCCAGATTTTCAGCCTTGGTTATGGCAGTATCCATATAAGCCAAAAAAGCATCATCATAATCATGATTTTCGACATCCGGTATGATCCTCCACCATTCGCTCAAACCAAGAAGGAAATAACCCATAGGATGATCCGGGTAATCATTTTTTATCCAGCGGAATCGCTTATTGGCCTCCTCGAAATCGAAGTTATACATCATGTTAACAGCCTCGGTTGCCTGAATCCTGATCGCAGGATTGTTCAACAGAATATCGCCATACGGATCCTGCGCCTGGACAAAACCCTGGCAACCAAAGAGAACCAAGTACACCGCAATCAACAATCCGCGACTCCGTGATCGTAAGATGTACTCTAGATTCAAATTGGTTTTTCCGTCCATGAATTGACTTGATATGATCTGATTACCTAGAAAATTTTAGTTTTGCGGTCTGAATTTTTTCCCCCAATAATCAATAACTAAACAAATATGGAAAAATTGATGTTTTTCCTGCCTTTGAGCGGGTTAGCAGCACTTCTTTATGTAGTCTGGAAATCCAGGTGGGTAGGCGCACAGGAAGTAGGAAACGATAAAATGAAAAATATTGCCAAGCACATTTCAGAAGGTGCTATGGCGTTCTTAAAAGCAGAATACAAAGTCCTTGCCGTTTTTGTCGTTGCGGTCGCAGCTTTGCTTGCCTTCAAAGGAGCGAATGAAAATAATTCCAGTGCCTTGGTGGCACTTTCTTTCGTGGTAGGAGCGATCTGTTCCGCCTTGGCCGGCTTCCTGGGAATGAGGGTAGCCACAAAAGCAAATGTGAGAACCACCAACGCAGCCAGGGACTCCCTCGGTAAGGCGCTTGAAGTCGCCTTCGGCGGTGGATCCGTTATGGGAATGGGTGTTGTCGGCCTGGGAGTATTGGGGCTAAGTCTGCTTTTCATACTCTATTCCCAAATGTTTGGATTAGGAGATACTGATAGTGTTACAACTGTCCTGAATGTCCTGGCAGGGTTTTCACTTGGCGCCTCATCCATTGCACTTTTTGCCAGAGTAGGCGGTGGTATTTATACCAAGGCAGCAGATGTGGGAGCTGACCTTGTTGGAAAAGTTGAAGCCGGTATTCCGGAGGATCACCCGTTGAACCCGGCAACCATAGCGGATAATGTTGGCGACAATGTTGGTGATGTTGCAGGAATGGGCGCCGATCTTTTTGAATCTTATGTAGGTTCGATCATTGGTACCATGGTGCTGGGTGCCGCTTTTGTAACCGTCACCGATTTTCCCCTGGATGGTCTCGGCGCAGTTGTATTACCATTGGCCCTTGCAGCCGTCGGAATCCTCGTATCGATCTTCGGAACATTTTTCGTGAGAGTAAAAGAAGGAGGAAGCCCACATAAAGCATTGAATATTGGGGAGTTCGGATCTGCCATTGTGATGGTGATCGCCTCATTCTTCATCATTAATTATTTCCTTCCGGAATCATGGTCTGTCAATGGGAGGGAATATACCTCCAACGGTGTATTCTTTGCCACGCTTGCAGGACTGATTGCCGGATTAGCAATCGGGAAGATCACCGAATACTATACCGGTACCGGCACCAAGCCCGTCACTTCTATCGTAAGACAATCCGTAACCGGTTCAGCTACCAATATCATTGCCGGACTTGGAGTAGGAATGATGAGTACCGCTATTCCGGTACTCTTGATCGCAGCAGCCATTCTGATCTCCTTTCAATTCGCCGGGCTATTCGGTATCGCAATTGCCGCTGTTGGAATGCTTGCCAACACAGGTATTCAGTTGGCGGTTGATGCCTATGGACCGATTTCTGATAATGCCGGTGGTATCGCCGAGATGGCCGAACTTCCCAAAGAGGTAAGGGAAAGAACCGACAAGCTTGATGCAGTTGGAAATACCACTGCCGCAATTGGAAAAGGTTTCGCGATTGGGTCAGCCGCTCTGACTGCTTTGGCCCTTTTTGCTGCATTCATGCAACAGGCAAATCTGACCACGATCAATATTGCCGACCCCAAGGTAATGGCGGGTCTGCTTGTAGGAGCCATGTTGCCATTTGTGTTTTCCTCCATGAGTATGAACGCAGTTGGAAGAGCCGCAATGGCCATGATCGAAGAAGTAAGAAGGCAATTCAAGCAGATCCCGGCACTTGGAGCTGCATTGGAAATCATGAAAAGAAATGAAGGAAAAGATCAAAGTGAATGGTCTCAGGCTGATAAGGACACTTTTGAAGCTGCTGATGGAGTTGCCGAATATGATAAATGCGTCGAGATCTCGACCAAGGCCTCAATCAAGGAAATGGTCCTTCCCGGCTTAATGGCTGTTTTGGTTCCCGTGCTCATCGGTTTTGTTGCGGGCCCGGAAATGCTCGGTGGCCTTCTCGCAGGAGTAACTTCAGCGGGTGTATTGATGGCGATCTTCCAATCAAACGCCGGAGGAGCCTGGGATAACGCCAAGAAGATGATCGAAGAAGGGTTTGAGATTAATGGGAAAAAGTTTGGCAAAGGATCAGATCCTCACAAGGCCGCAGTTGTTGGAGACACCGTTGGTGATCCGTTCAAGGATACCTCCGGGCCTTCCCTGAACATTCTGCTGAAGCTTATGTCGGTTGTGGCATTGGTGATCGCACCTTCTATTGCCATTGTGAGTTCCGGTGATGATGATATGGCTGAATCGGCGTCCGTAGTTGTCATTGATGATGTAGTTGAAGAAGGGCCGGTTGTTTTGGAGATGACCGATGCTGTCGGAAACTGGCAATTGGACAAGGCACATACTTTTGTTGAATTCCAGATCAGGCATATACTCGCCAACTCCAGGGGAAGTTTCGAGGATGTTTCAGGAAATATCAATATCTCTGAAAATATGGAAGAATCAAGCATTGATATTCTGATCAACGCTTCTTCGATCGATACCAAGATAGACAAGCGAGACGAGGACCTCAGAAGTGATCGATTCTTCGATGTTGCCAACTATCCTGAAATCAGGTTTTCTTCTACGAATATCGAAAGAACAAAAAGCGGTTACGTAGCCAATGGTGAATTGACAATGCACGGTGTCACCCAACCCATCGCACTTCCATTCACATATCTGGGAAGAACCGATTTTGAAGACGGTGGATCGGTAATCTCCTTTGAGGGCGATTTCATACTGAATCGATTCGATTATGAAATGCGGACCATGCCTAAAATGGTCGGAGATGATGTGACTGTCTCCATTTCGGTCGAAGCAAATCCCGCAGAATAGATTAAATGGCCCGGAGCATAAAACTCCGGGCTTTTTTATGAGGATCCTTGACAAATATTTTGATCTCTATATTCCGGAGGAAAAAATCGCATCCAGGGTTCAGCAACTTGGAGAAAAGATCTCCGAGGATTATCTAAACAAAGACCCACTATTTGTTTCTATTCTAAAGGGGGCGTTCATTTTCACCTCCGACCTGATGAAATCCATGAGTGGAGAACCGGAAGTATCCTTTTATCAGGTTTCTTCATATCAGGGCACGAAAAGCACGGGAAAGGTCGAAGAAAAGATCCGGTTGGACACCGACCTGGAAAATAGACACATTATTGTTCTCGATGATATTGTGGATACGGGACTTACCTGCGAGTACCTGAAATCCCAATTCTTAAAATTTAATCCCGCATCTATAGAATTTGCAGCATTTTTGCTGAAACCAGAAGTATTTAAGGGCAGGTTCCCGATCAAGTATGTCGGATTTGAAGTTGAAAACAGGTTTCTTGTTGGTTATGGAATGGATTACAACGAAAAAGGTCGTAATCTATCCGCCATTTATAAGATCCGGGATTAGTACCCACAAAGCTCTGATATTCTGGATTTGCATTCTGTCCTCCTGCGGAGGTTCAAGGATAACGATCACCGATGCGGAAGATCTAAAACGGAAGGAAAAAAAAAGAAGAATTGCCTCAGTGATCCAAACTTCCAAAGGTTATATGGGTACTCCTTACAAATGGGGTGGAACTACAAGGTCGGGTATGGATTGCTCCGGCCTCCTTTATGTTTCATATCAAAGCAATGGGATAAAGATCCCGAGGGTATCCTCTGACCAAAGTAGAGTTGGAAAGAAAGTCTCCAAGAAGAAACTGCGAGAAGGTGATTGGGTATTTTTTGCTGCCGGCAAGAAAAGAAAGAAGATCACACACGTGGGATTGGTCACCCGGGTCAACTCAAAAGAGAATGTGCTATTTGTTCATGCATCAAGTTCCCTGGGGGTGGTGGAAAACAACCTTTTCTCCAATTACTATCAAAAAATATTCGTCAAAGCCGTTAGGCCATTTTAGTTTCTATCATAAATTTGCGGCTTCCTTTTTAACGGGCTTAGCCGATAGTATTGGCTAATGCTTAAGGGGGATTAGCTCATCCCGATGGAAGCTATCGGGAGGCTAGAGCAATGGTATTTTGAAGAATCAATTTGCTCAGCTTATGTGGCTAATCCGTAAATGGGGGATTAGCTCAGTTGGCTAGAGCGCTTCGCTGGCAGCGAAGAGGTCATCGGTTCGAATCCGTTATCCTCCACAAATGCGGTACAATGAGTACTGCTGATCAGATCAAGAGAGCACAGCAGTCGCCCTGACCAGAAAGAACAGGAATTCTGATCATACAAGGGATATCCTAATTTGTCCCCTGAGGATTAACCTTTCCTTTTTTGAGAACAGCGCTCACCTTCTCAACACCCTTGCCCATTTTTTGAAGGGCAGCGTATAGAGACCTGAGCGATTCCTTTCTTTTAGATTTTATATGCATTTCAGAAAATAGGGCTACGAAAATAACCAAACATTTTCAACCTCCGGATACTTAAAACGAAATGTCAACCAGAAAAGTGTCAGCATCGAAACCCTCAAAATACCCGAGCCCTTCCAGTATCCCATTTCCCTTAGGAAAAATCCCGCTTTGGATCGGGTCCTGATACAAGTTGGATACCCCTTCATTGAACCAAAAAACCTGAACCTCATGAAGCCCTGTTCCATCAAAATCCCAAGGATTAAGAGTTATGCTACCCGACCCGGAAGGATCCAAGTTGATCAAAAACACTCTATCCTCAGGCAATGCCTCCACATAGGCTTCAGGAAACGGCACTATGGAATCGGATGGTATGATGCGGACCAATAGAAAAAGATCGTCTTTCGGTTCCCAACTGATCTCAATATTTGTATCCTCTTCCTGGGGACTGATAACCAGATCCTTAGTGCTAAAGGCTAATGCTTCGGGAGAACTTGGAATCGTAGCTTGGGCGGAAATTTCGAAGCCTCCCCATTCTCCTTTAAGAAATACTATGTCACCTACCCTTAAATTATAATCAGATCCGCGAACCTCAAATAGGTCTCCTCCTTTGTAATTCAATCGAAACTCCCGATTTCCCGTACCAATGATCTTCACGCTGCCGGCAAACTCCTCCACGGGAAACTCCTGTCCATTGCCTTCATTAAAAAATGTGAATCTAAATTCCGCACTATCCAGGGCCCCGGGACTGATCAGGGCGCGACTAACAATATTACTTTGACTGTCCGGCTCTATGATGCTACAGGCAGCAAGCAACAATGAAATCCATATGATCGTCGATCTCACCATCTTTAAAAGTCCACTTTTAAGGAAACGCCCGGGAGTATGCCCAATTGCTCCACTTCGATCGGACGGTATCCACCCGGAAAATCATCATTGGGGTTTTCAGGCACCTTTAAGAATCGAATCCCCTTGATATTGGTCCTGTTATAAGCATTAAAAAGGGAAAGTCCCAGTTGCACCCTTGTCTTGCCAATTTCCACAGTGTATTTCCCGGACAGATCAAGACGATTATAATCGGGAAGCCTTTCCGAATTGATCCCGCTTACGATCAACACCTCCACCGTGTCCCCAGAAGGGGTCTCTCCCTGTACAGTCCCCAACGGCGCAGTATATGGTTTTCCGGAACCGAAGATCCACACAGCTGAAAACTCCCAATTTTTCCATTGGTACAGGTAGCCAATTTTCAGTTCAACTCTTTGGTCATTTGAGGAAGGGAAATACTCTCCGCCATTTAACCCTTGATATTTTTCCTGCTGAGATGCAATGGTTATACCTGTCCAGGCTGAGTGATTTTTGGCCTGAGCCTGAAGCAGAATATCCATACCCAGCACGAAACCATCTCCGGAATAATATGGGTCAAAATTCGACTGATTTATGGCGAATATTCCATCGGCCGGAAAATATTCCACCAGGCCTTCATTGTCTTTGAAATAAGCCTCTACATCGGCCTTGAAATGTTTTCCAAAGTTCAGCGTGGTTCCCAGTATATAATGTATTGATCGAATCGTCGGTATGTTCTCACCATCGGACAATACCCAAAAGGCCGGATTGCTTGCGAACACATCTCGACGGATCACCCTAGATATGTTCTGATGAAAAACTCCAAATGCTCCCTTCAGGGAAACTGTCGGGGTGAGGGAGTAGTTCAGCGAAAATCTTGGCTCAACGAAATAGGTATTTGTCAAAGAGTAATGAAATGCTCTCGCTCCACCCTTGATCAAAAGCCTTTGAAACACCTGGTAAACATCTTCAATATATATGGTAGGTTGGCTGGCGTCTTCTCTGACCTCCTCGGTAATCAGAGAATCCTGCTGGACTTCGAATCCCAGGAAATTGTATTGATACTGCAGTCCAAACTTGAGTTGGTTTTTTGGATTGATCGTCACCTGATTGTCCCATGAAACCGAAAGGTCCACCACATCGTTTTGCTGACTGAAAAAGATGGTTTCTTCAAATTCCTGATTTGTAGAGGTATTGCTTAAAAGCGCGCCATAATCGACCACTGAGAAATAGTTCGAAAAACCAATGTTGGTTTGCGAAAACCAGGATTTATTCCAGTTTCTAAACCAGGACAATCCAGCACCGTTGACTCCCCAGGAGGTCCTGTTTTCTGTCTCAAAAGTCAGTTCCGGTAACTGCTCCGAGTTGTTGATCTTGAAGTTATCCTGGCTGTTAAAAATGGTCAACGTGAAAAAATCCTTTTCTCCGGGTCGAAAAGACACCTTTCCATTGATGTCATAGTAGAAAAAATCCGGATTATATTCTTCATAGGATCTTTTCTCGTCGGAAAGATCCGCCCGTTCGTCATTATTAAGAACATTTTCCATCATCTTCTTATAAGACGGGGTAGCCAGAATATCCGTATAGCTCCTCCTTCCTGCCAGGAAAACCCCGATCTTTTTCGAAACTGGGATTTCCAATGAGGCCTGCGCACTTAACATATTCAGGCCAATGCTTCCGTGGGCCTTTTCAGGATCCCCGATCTTCCCATTCATTTCAACGATTCCAGAAGCACCACCACCATAATTCGAGGGATAGGCTCCTTTATAAATGTTGATCTTCTTCATGGCTTCGGCATTGAACGCACTGATAAAACCAAAAAAATGATCCAGATGAAATATTTTGAAACCATCATATAGGATCAGACTTTGGTCTCCAGAACCACCTCGAATACTAATTCCCGATAAGTTTTCGTCGGTACTTCCTATGCCGGGAAGAAGTTGAACGGACCTGAAGGGGTCTACCTCTCCCATGGCAGGGAAATTGTTCATTTTGGCCTGGTTAAATGAAACAGTGGATATTTCCTGAGATTTAAATAAGGTATTCTCAGGGTTTTCATTGATGGTGACTTCCTCCAAAAGATTGGGCTCGGCTTCCAGGAGAATATCGATGTTCCTCTTTCCGCGTAGTTCTTCCAGGGGAACTTTCTTTGTTTTGTAGCCCAGGAACCTAGCAACAAGGAATTGATCACCGGGTTGAGCTCCTTCAAGATAAAATTGACCGTCATTATTCGTGGTAACAGATCTTTTACTCGGTTCAAAAAATACGAGTGCTCCCGGTAGTCGTTCACCTTTTTTTCCCTCGCGAACAACTCCTGATACTGAATAAACCGTGACGAGTTTAGTCTCTTCACCTGGCAGCAGGATAATGACCCCATCCACCTCTTCCCATTTGGCAGAGATCATTTCCGTCAATTGATTGAGAATAAGATCTATGGAATTTGCCTCAGTGCTTAGAGTGATCCTAAAAGAAGAGAACTCCTTAGGGTTATAGGCGAAATCAAGTTTGTATTGCTTTCTTAGATCTTTCAGACATTTCCGCAATGGTTGATCCTGCCAACTTACACTGTAAGATTGACCATAACCGCCATAGGCGCCCAGACAAAGGCAAGCAAGAAAAAAAAAGTAGGCTTTAAACGGTGCTGATAATTGCACAAATTATTTGATGACCACCCTGGCATCCCCATCAGGATCAATGATGGAATATTTCAAACCAAGAGGTTTACAAACAAGATTAAGAGAATTTTCAAGATTTCCGGATTTGAATACCCCAGTATAGAACTGATTCTCCTCACCCTGGAAATCAATACCAATATTATACTGGCGCTGAAGCTCATCAAGCACCACTGATAGATCTTCATTTTCGAAGTAAAAACTTCCTTCTCTCCAAGATGACCTATTCAGATTTTTGCTTGAAACAAATTCACCAAGCTCTGCATCATACCTTACGCCCTCATTTGCCCCAATCTCCACCGATCCTGAATGATTTGAGACTTTAACCTTTCCCTCATCACAAATCACCTCAAAACCATCCTGGCGGCTATACACGTTAAATTGAGTTCCAAGCACCTTCACCACGCCATTGGGAGTATTCACAGAGAAAGAACTTCCCTTCTTTACCTTGAACCATGCCTCGCCTTCAAGATCCAGCCTGCGGTCACCTTCCCTGAATCCATCTTCATCAAACTCAATTCTGGAACCGGAATTCAAGGTTGCCAGGGAACCATCGGGAAGGTCAAATTGAAGCATTTGGCCCGGCCCGGCTGATATAGGCTTTACGCTCTCGGTCTGAATTCCGTAAAACAAGGCGATCATCACCAGGGCAACGGAAGCTGCGATAGCAAATGGCCTCCTGTAAAACGGAAGTGTATGACTGAACTGAATAACCTTAGCATGGGATGCTACCGGGGTTATCATCCGCTCAGGATTGATCTTCATTGCGGGTTTTTCCGGTACTGAAAGCCCCTCAAGATCATCGAACCTTATATCATCCTGGGAGTTTTTACTCCAGACATACTTGGAAGAAGTAATTCCTTCCAACCATGTTTTGACGGTATCATAACCAATTCTATCCAAGCAAATTTTTTTTAGGTTTGAGCCTCCTAAGTTAAGCACTATAAAAACAATAATCCACAGCAGATAATTCCGGGAAACTCAAACACATCCCATACATCATTTTTAACCTTATTCAACGTGTAAGTATTTTTCACTTTGTAAATCAAAAAAAGAACCAAATGTCCAATTTTTTTATATATTCACTGTTTACTACTCATTAAGGGTAAAATTCTGTATGTAATATTTACTATTACTAATGGCAAAACTAAACCAAATAATCCAGGATCTGAGCGAGGAAGATTTCGAGAACATCTTCAAAGCTTTGATGGAAGGAAGCGCTGAGAAATCCGCCTATCTTTTTAAACATCTTAAAGAGGGCAGACTCAAAGATAACGAGATCATGCTAGACCTTCAGGTCAATGCCAACGCCTACTACACCTTGCGGTCAAGGTTAAATCAGCGGATCGAAGAATATCTGCTCCAAAAAATGGAAAGCCCAAGAGCGGACCTGCTCAAAAAGGTAGCCAATATCCATGAGATCATATTCACTCAGAAAAAGGCGATCGCCATAGCCACTTTGAAGAAGCTCGAAAAGGAATTGTTGGATTATGACCTTTCAAACGAGCTGACCATAGTCTACAAATACCTGAAGAAGCTGCACATTTTTTCAGAAGACCACTTCAACTACAGGCAACTCTACAACCAGCAGGTCGCCTTTAACCTTGCCATCGACCAACAGGAGGACGATATCGGAGAGTACTTCAGGAAATACGGGGAATACTACCTGAGTAAACTGGAAGCAACGGAAATTGAACTTGATCTGATCTCCCAAAAGCTTGAAAACACCAAGGCCTTGTATAAATCACACCGGCTGTACGTGTATAAAACCTGCCAGGAGATCTTCTATGAGCTCTTCATGAAAGAGGATACTGACTTCGAATCCCTACAGGAAAAGTTTGAAAAGCTTGAAGTGATTTTCGAAACCTATTATCTCGATTCCACCTATTATCACCTGAAGTCGCTACTTGAGGCATTCAAGTTCGAAGTCCAATTGCGCCAGGGTGATCTTGAAGAAACCGCAAAATATGCTGCTGAAGTGGAATCGGTTCTTCCAAGATTGATCCAGAACTATCAGTCATTCACCTTTCCTTCCATTTTTCTGTTCTCATATATCCAGTACAAGGTTTTCCTCGGTGAAGAACAGGAGCTCGCGCGGTGGAACCTGGAAAACTTCAATGACTTCGAGCCGGATCAGAATAATATCCCCGGATTTGCATGTTATTATTCATACAGATCCATTTGTTCGCTGATGAACAATGATCTTGAAGAAGGCGCACTATTTCTCAATAATCTCCTGAACGAGATCAGTTTCAAGGGACATCCTAAAACCCATATGGAGGTCAAGTTATTGTTGTCGGTGTTTTATGGGCTGATGGATGACTTCGAACTGTTCAGCCAGTTAGCTCATTCCATTCAAAGACAAATTCGTATTCTAGGCAAAGAGAGCTGTATGCATGCGGTTTATCTCATCAAACTTCTCAAAACCTATTTTGCTAATCAGAAAAAAAACAAAGACCAGAAACTTCAGGATTTCTATCAGTTGGTGAAGCAAAACTTCCCGGAATACTTCAGCCCACTCGAGGTTCTCTCGCGGACCGGATACTTTGAAAAATTGATGGTTGACCCCGCCTAAATCTCCAGGTTCTGGAGCATCTCTTTTGTAAGGGGTTTGTGAAGAAATTTCTTCACATAAGGATAGCTCTTAGCGGTCCGCTCATCATGAGGGTTGATAGAAGAGGTTAGCATGATAATACTCACCTTGTCCTTGATATCATTCTTCAGCTTGCCAAACTCATCCAGAAATTGATATCCATCCATAAGGGGCATATCAATGTCTAGAAAAAGAAGCTCCGGAAGAAGTTCTGATCCATTGGTATCGAGCACGGTCAGATTATTCAGAAACTCCAGAGCGCTTTTGGCACTGGTATTCACGAATATTTTTTCCGCGATCCCCGACGCTTCGATCATTTTTTGGTTGATCAGGTTGTCGATTTCGTTATCATCGACTAAAAGAACGGCCTTGTATCGATTCGAGAGCATTCGCCTTTAGCACAATGTTGTTGATCCAAATATAAGACTTCGAATGATATTTAAATATCAAACTTTATTCCCTGAGCCAGAGGAAGATCCCGTCCATAATTAATGGTATTGGTTTGCCTTCTCATATAAATCTTCCATGCGTCGGAACCGGACTCTCTTCCTCCTCCGGTCTCTTTTTCTCCTCCAAAAGCTCCGCCTATTTCCGCACCGGATGTACCGATATTCACATTGGCAATTCCACAATCGGATCCCCAAGCGGAAAGGAATGTTTCAGCCTCCCTCAGATCAGCGGAGATAATTGCAGAGGATAGCCCTTGTTTCACTCCGTTTTGAATGGCAATCGCGTTTTCAACTTCCCCTGAGTATTTGATCAGGTAAAGAATTGGTGCGAAGGTCTCTTCCTGCACGATCGGGAAGGCATTGTCCACCACAGCAATACATGGTTTCACATAACAACCCGATTCAAAACCTGGGCCTTCCAAAACTCCACCTTCGACAAGAAACTCCCCGCCTTCCTTTTTGACTTCCTCAAGGGCCTTCAAATAATTGTCCACTGCAAGGGTGTCGATCAGGGGCCCCACATGGTTATGCTCATCTAGAGGAGATCCGATCTTTAGCTGACCATAGGCTGAAGTCAGTTTCGAGGCCACCTCGTCAAACACGCTATCGTGAATGATCAATCTCCTTGTGGAGGTACAGCGCTGCCCCGCAGTGCCAACGGCACCAAATACGGCACCCATGATCGCCATTTCGAGATCCGCTTTTTCTGAAATGATAATGGCATTGTTTCCACCCAATTCCAGAAGGGCTTTCCCTAGTCTGGCGGCAACGGCCTTTCCAACTTCCTTACCCATGCGAATACTTCCGGTGGCGGAAACCAAAGGAACCCTTGTATCATTGGTCATCAGTTCTCCCACCGGGATCTTACCGTTCACCACACAGCAGACTCCCTCCGGAACATCATTTGATTCAAAAACCTCATTGACGATCTTTTGACAGGCAATGGAGCAAAGCGGTACCTTTTCAGAGGGTTTCCAAACACAGGCATCGCCACAAACCCAGGCGATAAAGCTATTCCAGGACCATACGGCAACGGGAAAATTAAATGCAGAGATGATTCCAACAACACCCAAAGGATGGTATTGCTCGTACATACGATGGTTGGCCCTTTCCGAATGCATGGTCAAACCATGAAGCTGGCGTGAGAGTCCCACCGCGAAGTCAGCAATGTCGATCATTTCCTGAACCTCTCCCAATCCTTCCTGCAGGGATTTACCCATTTCATAGGACACCAAGGCTCCAAGCGAATCCTTTTTCTTTCTTAGGGCTTCACCGATCTGGCGGACCACCTCTCCCCTTTTGGGCGCAGGCACCTTCCTCCACTTCTCAAAACCCTTTTGGGCCTCAAGAATGACCTTTTCATAATCATCCTTATCGGCGGAACCGGTTTTTGAGATCAACTTTCCATCAACAGGAGAGTTTGATTCCAAAGTTTCTCCATTCCCCATCCAGGAATTGTGGCCGGTCCACACTCCGGCATTGTTGTTCTCGATGCCAAGATCCTTGAGTATTGCTTGAATGTCCATGATTCGGAATTGATTTGGGCTGCAAAATTAGAACTCCTGATTACACAGCTAAGTTTCCCGACGACTATTTACCAAGAGAAGGAATATTTTTTTCTCAGGCTTTTTGGTAAATCCAATCCGACAAAATAATTTTGCGCCTCGATTTTCCCCCTTAGCTCAGTTGGTTAGAGCGGTTGACTGTTAATCAATAGGTCCTTGGTTCGAGTCCAAGAGGGGGAGCGAAGCGACACCTAACCCGGTTCTGTTTTTCAGAATCGGGTTTTTTGTTTACAAAAACTTGGGCAAGAACTTGTCTCTGATACGTTCAGGGAGTCCGTCCCGGCGAAAGCCGGGAAGTCCAAGGGCCAGTATTCTTAGATGGGTTGTGTTTTCTTTTTTCCTCTTTACCCAAATCTATATCTCAGGTAATAAATAAAGTTGCTCGTCTGATTGATCGGAACAGTATTCCCTCCCTGGATCTTCTGAAGACCGGTGCCCAATCTGAACTCAATTCCCAAAGACCATTTGTTTTCGATCACATTGGGCTTGCCAAACTCATAAGCGAGTCCTGCCAATACGAACGCCCTGAAAAACATAAGGTTCCTGGCCCCATAAACCTCTTTATTCTGCTCTTCACTTTCCTGTTCGCTAGGGTGCTCTTCAGGACCGAAGTACTTACCCGAAATAACGATCACCTGGTTTTGGAGTGTGGTACCAAGAGTTCCGCCAAATCCATAACGGTAAATGAATTTTTTGCCCCACCTACCCTTGAATAAATATGATGAACCGAGACTGATCTCGCTTTGGAGTCCACAATAAACTATGGAAGTATCAAGATCCTCATTCTTATAGCTGACCATGGCTTCCTTAGGGCTATGTATTCCAACCTCAACCCGGATCTCTCTATCCTGGCGATACACCGCCTTGGAAAAATCACCGGGTGAAAAAACAAACCCCACCAGGATACTGGCTCCGCTTGCCATGGCATTGACTTCTTCATCAAAGCCCGTAAGATCTCTGTTGAGTTGCGACGGATTAAAACTCAGTGCCTTGAGATCTTCTAGGGACATGTTCTCATAATAATCACATCCTATGCCCAAGCCAAACTCAGCAGTACTCAGCTTCAGTCTTTTTATGGGTTGATGAGCATTCTCTCCCGGCACTTGAGACTTTAAAACAAAAGGACAGATAAGTAAAGCTAAAAGCAGTAGTCTTTTCATCGAGAAAATCGATAATCCTAAATAAATCTATGAATATTATTCCATTTCTGACCGCCGACAAGGCTATTCTCTGGTCTTAGTTCTTAACGAATTTTTGATCCAAAACCGTCTGTCCCAAATATTCAGCCCTGATCAGATATAAACCCGGAACAAGATTTTCAGTGCTTATCCATGTGCCTTGTTCATGGAAGAAGTAGTCGACCATTTCACCATATTGGTCAAATATCCAAACCTGATACGGTTGCTGTTTACCTTGAAGGTCCAGATACAATTCATTTGAGGCCGGATTCGGGAAGATGAGATCTCTTTCTATCTCAAAACCATCCTCAAGTCCAACGAGGTTTCCATAAGCATAGGTAAAGCCATCCCTGTCCCCCTGTGAATTCCTGATAGTAGGAGTAGACCATGGGCTAAAATCCACCGAACCATAAAAATGTCCCGATATAATAAGGTCGCCGTTTGGCGAAATCATCAGACTCAGAGACCTGTCATCTTGAGGTCCTCCGAATCCATTGACCCATTGGAACTCTCCCTGTGGAGAAGATCTGGCTATAAAAATATCGTCGCCACCAACGGAACTTATCATATTGTTATCGATTAGCATGGAGTCCTCAAAAAAACCGGTAGAAAAGACCTGACCGTTTTGAGTGCCAAAAACTTCATAGCCAATGTCAGTACCCTCACCCCCAAGGCTCTGAGCCCAAACCAATTCTCTTATCTGGTCAAATTTCAAGGTGAATACGTCGGAGGACCCATTGCTTGAAAGCAAATAGTCCCCCGGACCAGGGTCAAAATCCACAGTACCACCGAAACCCCCGGTTACATAGAGGTTCTCAAGCTCGTCCAAATGAAGGCCGAGAACCGCATCGTACATAACACCTCCAACGGTGCTGATCCAATACAAATTTCCCGAGGAATCCAGCTCAACCAGAAATCCATCTCCATCGCCATTGGAATTAAGAATCACCTGGGGTACGGAAAAAAAGGTCGCAGCACTATCATAGATCCCACCAAAGCAGACATTTCCATCTTCAGTCACTGCAAGGTCGAAACACCAGTCAAAATCCTTGCTCCCAACTTGGGCGGACCACCTGAAATCACCATTTCCATGCAGCTTGACCACAAAGACATCCGATTCCCCTACTGGATCCCTGAATTCAGCTGCCGGTCCCGGATCAAAATCGGTAAACCCCCAAAAGTCCCCGGCGACATAGACATTCCCATTCATATCCGTACCGGCCGCCCATGGAGTCACGATGTCAAACTGACCTATGCTCTTCGCCCAAATAAAATCACCCTCCAGGTCCAGCTTGAGAATAAATGCACTCCCAAACACCCCTGAGGAAAGACTGAAGTTGCCCGGTCCGGGGTCGAAGTCCACGGTACCGGTATAGGTCCCCAGAACAATTAGAAAACCATCCCTTGTAACATGAACGGAATGCCCAAAATCTTCTGATGATGCTCCAAAACCAAGAGCCCAAACAAGATTTCCCGCAGGATCGGATTTTGTTAGGAAACAGTCCGAACCGCCATTAGAGATAAGATTACTTGTAGTGGAACTGGGATCAAAATCAACCGTTTTTTTAAAGGCGCCAACAGAATAGACATTTCCAAATGCATCGACATCGCTCTTGCCACAAAAATCGCGTTGATCCGAACCAAATGTCGAAAGCCAGGAAACCGTGGGGGACTGTCCCTGAGCCTCAAACAGCAGCACCTGAAAATGGGCCAGGGTAAAAAGGCTGAACAGTACTGTTCTGTTGATCATGTAATACAGTGTTTCTTGGTTACGGGAGAAAAATAAGAAAGAAAAGAAAAACCCCAAACCATGTACAGGCCCGGGGTCTATCAGGAATAGCAGTAGTTTCCTTGAATTCCCGATGAGGTCAAATCCTGACTAAATCAACTAAACCCTTGCTCTTTTGCCTTTAGAAGCTTTTCTAGAATATTTTTTATCCCAAAGCCAGTAAAAGCCTCCGATGAAAATTCCGGTACAAATAAATCCAACAAGAAGTGCCATCGCCTATTTTTTTACGTGAATATTTGAAATGAAGTTTCGGTGGATAAAAAATTCCGGAGGAACGGGAATATCTCAGGAGTGAATCGGAAATTGCATGAATTATTCTTTCTGATTTAGGTTTATAAAAAGAGGTAGGAAAGCGGCACATGATCCTCATTTTTGATACGGAAACCACGGGCTTGCCCCGAAATTTTAACGCTCCCGTCAGCGATACGGACAATTGGCCTAGAATGGTCCAATTGGCCTGGCAACTTCATGACAGAAGTGGCAAACTGATTTCCACGGGAAACCACATTGTCAAACCGGAAGGTTATTCAATACCATTTAATTCGGAGAAGATCCATGGAATATCAACGGAAAAGGCCGAAAAAGAGGGAAAGGATCTTCTAGAGGTGCTCAAAGAATTTGAACGCGATGTTCAACAGGCGGACTATCTTGCCGGGCATAACATCGATTTCGATGTCAAGGTCGTTGGTTCGGAATTCTACCGCAAGGAAACCCATAGCGCCTTATTTGAAAAGGATGTCCTTGACACCAAGGATCTTTCCACAGAATTCTGCGCCATACCCGGGGGTAAAGGTGGAGGCTACAAGTGGCCAACGCTCACCGAACTCCACACAAAGTTGTTTGGAGAAGCCTTTGATGCTGCTCATGATGCGGCCTATGACGTTGACGCGACCGCGCGATGCTTTTTTGGCTTGGTAGAAAAAGATCTTATACCACCCATTTCGGCTAAAGACAATCCGATCAAATACGAAGGCCCTGAGCTGGGAAAAACCAACTTTTCCAAGGAACTCGAGGAAAAGGGTCAAAAAGAAAACTCCGAAAAGAAGTCACCTTCCGTTGAGCTGATCAACTGCGTGCACCTGCATAACCATAGCCAGTTTTCGATACTGCAGGCCACCTCCTCGGTGGGAGACCTGATCCAAAAGGCAAAGGAATTTGAAATGCCGGCCATCGCCATGACGGATCTCGGAAATATGTTCGGCTCCTTCCAATTTGTCAGGGACTGCCGCAGAGCCGGTATAAAACCCATCATAGGCTGTGATCTCTATGTAGCGGAAGAGAGGAAGAAGAAGCAATTCACTCGGGAAAACCCGGACAAGAGGTTCCGTCAATTGCTGATCGCCAAAAATCATGAGGGGTATAAAAACCTCACAAAGCTGAGCTCTCTCGGTTACATAGAAGGTCTCTATGCCGGATTGCCCAGGATCGACCTGGCTCTTATCGAGGAGTACAAGGATAATCTCATCGCTTTCTCCGGTGGGCTGAACGGAGAACTTCCCTACCTGATTCTGAATGTTGGTAAGGAAGTCGCTGAGAAAAGGCTAAAATGGTGGCATGAGCTTTTTGGAGAAGACTTCTACCTGGAAATAAACCGACACGGGCTTGAGGAGGAAGAAAGGGTGAACGAAGTCCTTTTGGAATGGTCCAAAAAGTATGGGATCAAAACCATAGGAACCTGTGAATCATTTTACCCCACCAAGGAGGATGCAGAATTTCATGATATCCTGCTCTGTGTAAAGGAGGGAGAGCTTAAAAGCACGCCGATCGGAAAAGGAAGAGGATTCAGACCGGGTTTTGAGGCCGATCAGTTCTATCTGAAAAGCCCGGAGGAAATGAGCGAGATCTTCTCCGATATTCCGGAGACACTAGCCGAAACTGCAACCCTGGCAGACAAGATCGAATCCTATGAACTCGAAAGGGATGTGGTTCTTCCAAAATTTGATATCCCGGTAGAGTTCCTGAAGAATGGAGATGAGAAAGAAGGTGAGAACGAATATCTCAGAAAACTGACCTTTGAAGGCGCTGAGGAACGCTATGGCGAGATTACCGCCGAAGTGCGTGAAAGGCTGGATTTCGAACTGAAAACGATCAAGAAGACCGGCTATCCGGGTTATTTCCTGATCGTCCAGGATTTTACAAGAAAGGCAAGAGAGCTAGGCGTCGCCGTGGGTCCGGGTCGGGGATCGGCGGCCGGCTCGGCAGTGGCCTATTGTACGGGCATCACCAATGTCGACCCAATCAAGTATGATCTGCTGTTTGAGAGATTTCTGAACCCCGACCGGATCTCTCTGCCGGATATAGATATCGATTTCGATGATGAAGGCCGCGGTAAAGTATTGGACTATGTAGTTGAGAAATATGGCTTCAACCAGGTCGCCCAGATCATTACCTATGGTACAATGGCTGCAAAATCATCAATCAGAGATACGGCCAGAGTGCTTGATCTGCCGCTTTCCGAGGCGGATCGACTCGCAAAACTGGTTCCGGACATTTCGCTAAAAGAACTTTTCAGTTCCAAAAACGGGGACCTTAAGGGAAAGCTTGGAGGATCGCAATTGCCCAGGGCTGAACAACTCCTCAAAACGTTCAAGGGGGAAGATCTTCAGGCCACCACCCTTCAGCAAGCAGCAAAACTTGAGGGTTCGATCCGTAATACCGGTACACATGCCTGCGGAGTGATCATCACTCCGGAGGATATCACCAATCTGATCCCGGCCTCCACCTCAAAGGATTCGGATCTTCTGGTCACCCAGTTCGACAACTCTGTTGTGGAATCCGCCGGGATGTTGAAAATGGATTTCCTGGGACTGAAAACCCTGACCATCATCAATGAGGCCATCAGGATCATCGACGAAAAGCATGGTGTAAAGATCGACCCGGACGAGATCCCGCTCGACGATGAAAAAACCTACAAGCTTTATCAGAAGGGGATGACCAATGGGACTTTTCAGTTTGAAAGTCCGGGAATGCAGCGCTACCTCAAAGGATTGAAACCCGATAAGTTCGAGGATCTGATCGCAATGAATGCCCTTTATCGTCCGGGCCCAATGGAATACATCCCAAACTTCATTCGTAGAAAACATGGCGAGGAGGATATCTCCTACGACCTTCCGGAAATGGAAGAATACCTTTCGGAAACCTATGGGATCACGGTCTATCAGGAGCAGGTCATGTTGCTTGCACAGAAGCTGGCGGGCTTCACCAAGGGTGAGGCAGATCTCTTACGGAAAGCGATGGGCAAGAAGAAAAAGGAGATCATCGATGAACTAAAACCCAAGTTTCTGGATGGATGTGCGGAAAGAGGACATTCCCAGGAAATAGCTGAAAAAGTCTGGAAGGACTGGGAAGCTTTTGCGGCCTATGCGTTTAACAAAAGTCATTCGACATGCTATTCGGTTATCGCTTTCCATACGGCCTATTTGAAAGCGCATTACCCTGCAGAATACATGGCCGCCGTGCTTACGCATAACATGAACGACATCAAGAAGGTTACCTTTTTTATGGATGAATGCCGCAACCTTGAAGTTCCTGTATTGGGTCCCCACATCAACGAAAGCTCGATCAATTTTGATGTCAATGAAAAAGGTGAAGTGCGATTCGGACTTGGAGCGATCAAAGGTTCTGGCGATGCCGCAGTCAGCAGTATCATCGAAGAGAGAAATGAGCATGGCCCTTTCAAGAATATTTTTGAATTCTCTACCAGGGTTAATCTCAGGTCAGTGAACAAAAAAACCTTCGAGGTTCTCGCTATGGCAGGAGCCTTTGACTGCTTCGGCAACTATCACAGAAAACAGTATCTCGAAGGCGTTGAAGGACAGCCAAACCTGATCGACCTTTCCATCAAGTACGGACAGAAAGAACAGGCCGAAGCCGACTCCTCCCAGGCTTCGCTTTTCGGTGGAGGACAGAAAAATGGGATAGCACTTCCCACGGTCAAAAACCAGGAACCGTTCGGGCAAATTGAGAAGTTAAAAATCGAAAAGGATGTTGTTGGATTCTACATTTCGGGTCATCCGCTGGATCAATTTGACTTGGAGTTGCAACAATTCTGTACCCATGAACTGAATAAGCTACCAACGGAAAAAACGGGGGAGATATCGATCGGAGGTATGGTATCAAATGTCAGATCCGGCCAGACCAAAAAAGGACTTCCCTATGGGGTTCTGACTCTGGAAGACAAAACCGGAAGCACAGATCTTTTTCAATCAGGTGATGACTATCTGAAAAACGCCGGATATTTCAGGGTAGGTGAATTCCTTTTTATCAAGGGAAAAATGGGGCTGAACTGGAGAAAAGAGATGGAGCTAAGAAATACTCCAAATGCTCCGATCCTTGAATCGGATTGGGAGTTTAAACCGGGTACCTTTCATGCACTCTCGGAGATAAAGCAAAAACTTACCAAGGGAATTCAAATCGTCATGAATGCCACGGAAGTGGACAAATATCTTGTTAGTGAGGTGGATGAGCTACTGAAAAAGAATACCGGAAAGTTTCCTGTGAAATTCCAATTGAAATATGAACCAAACAATTGGGATATCCATTTACTTAGTCGTAAGGCCAAGGTAAACCTCGATGCCTCCTTTCTGGCTCAACTGGATGAAACGGAAGGACTGTCGTTCAAATTACTGTTATAAGGTCCTTAGTCTTTAAATTTGCAACGTATAAAATCACAATAAGAAAATGGCAAAACCAGTAGAAATATCTGATGGGAATTTTCAGGAGATCCTGAATTCAGGAAAACCTGTTTTGGTGGACTTTTGGGCAGAATGGTGTGGTCCCTGTAAAATGATAGGACCTATTGTTGAAGAGTTGGCTGACGAGTATGATGGTAAAGCCGTGGTTGGAAAAGTAAATGTGGACTTCAACCCCGGAGTCTCTGCTCAGTACGGGATCAGGAGCATTCCAACTCTTTTATTCTTCAAGGATGGACAGGTCGTCGACAAGCAGATCGGAGCCGTTCATAAAAGCGTGCTGACCGAAAAACTTGATGCTCAGGTAACTGAGGCATAGGAGAAACATCTGGGGATATTTTCCCATGAAGCAGGGCGGTTAAATTTTTTTTTAATCGCCCTGTTTTTATATTTCAGACGTGAATAAGGAAACTACCGAGCTTTATGAAGCCTTAGCGGAGTTGTCTTATGCCATCGCAATGGCCGATGGCAAAATTCAGCCTGAAGAAAAAAGAAAATTCCGCTCGATCATTCGGCAGGAGCTCAAAGAAGATGCATGGATCGCAGAATCCAGATTTGAGATCCTCAATAGTGCCATCTCTCCTACACTAAAATCAGCTTACGACAAAGCAATCCAGATCATCCACCACAGAAAGTCACATTTTGATGGCAACATGGAGAAGATCTTCCTGAATGTGATTCAAAAGGTCGCCGACGCCTTTCAGGGAGAGGATGAAATGGAGGAAGAGATCATCGATCAATTAAAGGGAGAAATTGAAAAGATCAGGGCCTGATCAAGGCCGCGATTACCTCGATATTAGGGCCCTTCCGGAGATCGAGAGAAACTACCTGAAGGCCTATCCGGAAACAACATTTCCACAAAATATCTCCGATCTGGAAAAATTCAATGCTTTGATGGATTCTCATGGAACAAAGATCGTTTTCACCAACGGAAAACAAGGAGTTCATTACTACTTCGAGGAAGAGCATGAATCGCCATCCATTCAAATCAAGGACCTCAAAAAATTCCTGGGGTGCGGCGGATGAAACCGGAACGATTTGATATCGCCATCTCAGGTGCAGGGATCATCGGTCTGAGCACCGCCTATCAGATATTGAAGAAACATCCTTCTAAATCCATCCTGCTGATTGAAAAGGAAGGATTAATCGGTCAGCATCAAAGCGGGCATAATAGTGGTGTAATTCACTCGGGTATCTATTACCCTCCGGGAAGCTTGAAGGCAAAGAACTGTCTCAGGGGATATGAACTTCTACTCGAGTTCTGTAAAGCCAAGAGTGTAAAACATGAGATCTGCGGCAAGGTGATCGTCGCCACCAGAGAATCAGAATTGGAAGGCCTCGAAAAGATCAGGCAGAGGGGCGAGGCCAATGGATTGAAAGGACTGCAATATTTAAACCAGGAGCCGCTAAAAGAAAAAGAACCTCATGTAAGAGCTGTAAAGGCACTATGGGTTCCCCAGACCGGGATCGTTGACTATCCGGAAATGATGGTCGCACTGAAGGATGAAATCGAAACATCCGGGGGACGGTTTTTATTCAACAGCCCGGTCAAAAGAATTTGGGGGAAAGAAGAAGCCAAGATCTCCGCAGGCGAGGAAAAAATCCGTGCCGATCTGTTCATCAACTGCTCGGGACTGTATTCAGACAAGGTCTGCCGGGAAGCGGGGATCAAAACCGATGTGAAGATCGTCCCATTCAGAGGAGAGTACTACAAGATCAAAAAGGAACGCCAGCATCTGGTCAAAAACCTGATCTATCCTGTACCTGACCCTAATTTCCCTTTTCTCGGGGTTCATTTCACAAGAATGATCAATGGAGGGATCGAAGCAGGACCAAATGCGGTGTTGGCCTACGCAAGAGAAGGTTACAAAAAGAGTGACATCAACCTTGGGGAATTCATGGAAACCCTCGCATGGCCAGGATTTCAAAAGGTGGCTAAAAAATATTGGAAAACCGGCCTGGGAGAGTTTTGGAGATCCTACTCCAAATCCGCCTTCACCAGGGCGCTACAGGAATTGATCCCGGAGATTGAGCAAGAAGACCTAGTTCCGGGAGGATCCGGCGTAAGGGCTCAGGCCTGTGATCGAACAGGGGGTTTGCTCGATGATTTTAATATTCAAAGAACGGAAAACAGCATTCATGTTCTCAATGCACCCTCCCCTGCAGCGACCTCTTCTCTTTCCATCGGAGAGCACATCGCTAATCTGATATAGATCAACCCATTTCTGAGGGCCTTTTATACCTTTGCGGCTCAAAATTTATGCAAGGAACATGAACTTTCATATTGTAACCGGAGGCTGTGGATTTGTAGGACGGAACATGGTCAAAAGACTATTCCAAACCACTGAAGATGTGATCATTTTCGTTGATGACCTGAGTGTTGGCTGGGATCCTGAGAAATGGTTGGACGAATCGCTTCAAAGGTCGGAAGGAGAGCTTTCATTTTACGGTACGGACAACCGCCTGGTCTTTATACAGGATGATATCCGAAATGTCCTCAGAGCGTCAATGGAAAAGCCGGTTGAATATTTCAGTCATCTTACCGGACAAGAACTCCAAAAATTGGACAAGTTCTTCCATTTCGCCGCCATAGTGGGTGGAAGAGCCATGATCGACGGGGACCCGATCAAGGTGGCGCTTGACCTGGCTATTGATTCCGAATTCTTCTATTGGATCAGTCGCAACAAGCCGGAGAATGTTCTTTACCCCAGTTCCTCTGCTGCCTACCCTATCGACCTTCAAACCGACACCGATGCAATCGCATTGAGCGAAACCGATATCAACTTCTCCAAAATGGGTCAGCCGGACATGACCTATGGCTGGACCAAACTCACCGGAGAGTTTCTTGCCAAGATCATTGCCGAACATTATGGTGTTAAGATCGTCTGCATTCGCCCGTTTTCAGGATATGGAGAGGATCAGGACCTGAGCTATCCTGTGCCAGCCATTGCCGCCCGAGCCGCGAAAAAAGAAGATCCATTCGAAGTTTGGGGATCCGGGAAGCAAGGGAGAGACTTTGTGCATATAGAGGATGTACTTGATTGCACATTGCTCGCCATGGAGAAGATCACTGATGGATCCGCGATCAATATAGGACAGGGAAGACTCACCAGCTTTCTGGAGATCATCGACCTCTTTACGGAATTCGCCGGTTATAAGCCTACGATCAAACCCCTGCTCGACAAACCTGTTGGGGTTCATTCCAGATATTGCAATATGGACTATGTTAAAGAACGCCTGGGCTGGGAACCAAAGATCTCAATCAGAGAAGGCATGAGAAGGGTCTATGATGCCGCGGTTGAGAAATATGTAAACAAGGATTAGTGGAGGAAGGGAAGATTCGGGTGGTCTGTTTCGGTCCGGGGCCGAAATTCAAAGGAGGAATATCTAATTACAATACCTCTCTGGCCAAGGCTTTTGACAAAATCCCCCATGTGGAGACGCACATTGTATCCTGGACTCAACAGTACCCGGCAATTATTCCGAGAGAGTTTGTTGACAAGACATCCAAGGGAGATCTGCTCGAAGGAACCAGCATAAAGGTTCACTACACACTGAATTATAACAATCCCGCCTCCTGGTCTTCCACCCTGAAATTGATCAGAAGCCTGAAACCAGACTACGTGATCTTCCAATGGGCAATTGCCATTCAGGGCTTCCCATTGGGCTGGATCGTCAACAGGTTATCCAAAGACGCAAGCACCCAGGTCCTTATGGATCTGCATTTTGTGATTCAAAAGGAGCGCAGCAAGATCGACATGAGGGCCACCAGATATGGCATATCCAAGGCCAATGGATACATTGTCCATACCATCAAAACCCTCGATGAGCTACAAGAACTATATCCAAAAAGGAAATTTTATCTGAGGGAAAAGGGAAAGCCGGCCGGAGAAGGAATTCCGGTAACCCGCCTGTACCATCCCATCTATGACATCTTCAAACCCGATCCCGGCTTTGATATAGAAGGGTTCAAAAAGGAGCATGGCCTCAAAAAGAATGTCTTTCTGTTCTTCGGATTTATCAGGAAGTATAAGGGACTTCACTTTGCCATTGAAGCATTCAAGAAACTATCTGACCGCAGGGATGATGTTTCGCTCATTGTTTGCGGGGAGAGTTTCTGGAATACACTTGATCAGAACAAACTGTCCACCCGTTTGAAAAATGCACTCTTTGGTACTGCCAAGAAGGTCCTGCTCAACAAATCCGACGATGAAAGAAATTATAACCCGATCGGAAGGATCGATGAGTTCGGAATTGGAGATAAGGTCATGGTCAACAATGAATTCGTCCCCAATGAAGACGTTCATAAATATTTCCAGGTCAGCGATGCCGTCCTGCTTTTTTATGAGTACGCCACACCCTCAGGAGTGGAATCGTTGAGCTATAATTTTAAGTTGCCAGTACTGGCGACTAAGGTTGGTCATTTTCCGGAAACCATAAAGGATGGCTATAACGGATATCTAGCTGAAGCAGAAGACACGGACTCCATGGCAAATGCGATGGAGAGTTTTCTTGACAAGCCCATACGCAGAGAAAATGTGGCAGCCACTTCCAGGGAAATGACCTGGGATAATTACGCCAGAGCGATACTTGAAGGTGCTTAATCCCTAAAGTATTGACCTAACTTGCCCAGATCAACATTTCCTCCGGAGAGAATAATCCCGACTGTCCTCCCTACGAATTTTTCTTTGTTTCTGATCAGGGCTGCCACAGGAACGGCGCAGCTTGGTTCGATGATGATCTTCATTCTTTCCCAGATCAGCCTCATTGCATCAAGGATCTCTTCCTCTTCCACAAGAAAGATCTCACTCACCTCCTCGCGAATGATCTCAAAATTTCTCCTCCCCAAAGCAGTCCTTAAACCATCAGCAACCGTTGTTGGCGGTTTGGCCGGTACCCATTTGCCAAGTTTGACAGCCTCATGGGCATCTCCCGCCAGCCGGGGTTCAGCTCCATAGACTTCGACCTCCGGTGAAAAATGCTTCACAGCAAGTGCAGTGCCTGACATCAGGCCACCACCACCAATAGGAGCAAAAACCGCATCCAGTTCATTATTGGTTTGTTCCAGGAATTCCTGCATACAGGTGGATTGTCCGGCTATGATCCTGTCATCATCATAGGGATGAACGAAGGTTGCTCCGGTCTGATTTTTAACGAGGTCCAGGGTATCCTCGCGAGAGCAAAGGTCCGGATCACTCCAGGTGATCTCCCCACCGTATCCTTTCACGGCCTCAACTTTCACGTTGGAACTGTTCTTGGGCATCACTATATACGCCTTTGCATTCCTGCAGGAGGCAGCCAATGCAACGGCCTGTGCGTGGTTTCCGGAGGAATGGGTAGCAATTCCTTTTGAAAGCTCATCCCTCGAAAGAGAAAGTATGGCATTAGAAGCGCCTCTGATCTTAAAGGCCCCTGCCTTTTGAAAATTCTCGCATTTGAACAGTATCCGACAGCCTATCAGATCGTTCACCGAACTGGAGAAAACAACCGGGGTTTGATGAACCATATCCTTGATCCTGACCCTGGCTTCAAGCAGATCCTTCTTTCCAAGTTTTGAAAGCATAGTCCAAATTTCAGAATTCTTTTCTCTTTACTTTGTGGGATGAGACAGTACTTGTTATTCTTTTTCGGATTGTTCATTCTTTCCTGCCAATCCACAGAAAAAACAGAAAGCGACAATGACGGTCTCGGATCGATCAATTTCCCCAATACCGGATCCGAAGTAGCCCAAAAGGAATTTTACCGTGGTGTCCTTGCTTTGCACAGCTTCTTTTATCCTGAGGCCGAAGAGGCTTTCCAATTGGCCCGGGAAATGGACCCCGATTTTGTGATGGCCTATTGGGGTGAGGCCATGAGCAACAACAAGACTTTCTGGCAAATTCAGGACAAGGATAATGCACTTGAAATACTGAATCTTCTCGGCGATAACCCGGAGGAGTGGGCAGAAAGGACCCAAGATCCAGTTGAGAAAAAATATCTGGAATCACTCGGAATTCTTTATTCGGAAGAACCTGACAAATTGATCAGGGACAAGGAGTACATGAATTATATGAAGGCCTTCAATCAGGAATTTCCCGACAACCATGAAGTCAAGGCCTTTTATGTCCTTTCCCTACTGGGCATTCTGAGAGACAACCAGGGAAATGAAAAGATCAGGATGGAAGCCGGTGCCCTGTGCCAGGAGATTCTGGATGAAAACCCTGATCATCCGGGAGCACTACATTACCTGATCCACTCCATGGATGATCCCTTGCATGCCCGAATAGCCCTGAAGGCGGCGGATCGTTATTCTGTCGTGGCTCCGGAAGCGCATCATGCCAGACATATGCCCTCCCATATTTATGTCCAGTTGGGAATGTGGAATAAGGTGATCTCATCGAATATCAGCGCATGGGATGCCTCCCGCAAATGGGCGGACAGTAAAAACCTGGGGGTCACAAGTTATGACGATCATAGCTTGGCTTGGATGACCTATGGATATGAACAAACCGGGCAGTTCGAAAAGGCTTTTGAAAACCTTCGCATTATCCAGGAAAACAATCGGGACACAGCAACAGGGTTCTCAAAAAGATACGAGCTCTCCATGCTTTGCAGGCTTTGGGCGGAAGCTTCAAATACCGATAGTCTTGAACTAAAACTGACCTTTGAAGATGTGAAAAGAGGTGGACGTATTTCATGGCAGTTTGTCAATGGTTGGGATGCGATCAGGAAAAAGGATGAATCCGGGTATCAAAGTTCTATTCAGGCATTTGATGAACTCGAAGAAGAATACGGCCTCGAGGAAAGATCCTTCATGATCAGCCTGGTGCAGGAACACCGACATGCACTAGAGGGGTTGAAAGCATATTCTGAAGGCAATATTGAAGGTTTCCACTTATCATTCACCAAAGGCATACAAGTGGAGGAATCATTGAATGCCCCCACGGGTCCACCCGATATGGTCAAGCCTATTCACGAGCTTTATGGAGAATTGCTGCTGGAGCTTGGAGACTACGAAGGAGCTCTGGACAATTTTTCCATTCAACTGCAGAGAACTCCAAACCGAAGCCCTTCGCAACTTGGTATGGCCAGGGCTTACCTTGGTCTTGGGGATCTGGAAAAATCGAAAGAGCATTATCAGGCTTTCGCCTTGAACTACAGCAATGCCAAGAACCATCCCTACTACGATGAAGCTAAGCGCTTCCTGATCGCAAATCCCGATTCACTGATGGCAATGAAATCCGTTAGCTTCAACTACATAGAGCCCCAGGTGTACTATGATAAACGAATGCGCATAACCGACTGCCCAGTGCCGGTGAACTGATCAATTGCAACAGCAGAGAATTCAGGCCCTACCGAATACAATCATAGATATATGTGGTGACCACGAATTCATCAGCATAATAGCTTGTTCTTTTTGCCGGAAGCTTATTTTCATGGTATTCGTATTCATGCCTGGCCTGAGTATAAAACTCCGAGCCCGAAGCATAAGAATATACTTCGACGACATTTTGCTGGAAAAAGGAGATGATATCATATAATGAGGGAGGATGCCCATAAAAAGGGTTCAAGCCAATCGTGTATTGATAACGATAGCTTTCAACCGAATTTGGATAAACATCATCAGTTCTGGTTCCGGTAAATGAAACAGGATTTCCAAACCTATCCGTTCTTACCTCAGAATTCGAGGACCCAAAATTCCAGGTTGAGAAGATCCGTGAAAGGTGGCCATTTTCGTATTTAAAGTTCCATTCAGACCGATCCGAAGCAGGCCCTCCGGGAATAATATAGGTTTTGAGCTTTCCATTGCTGTATTCAAACTCGGCAATGATGTTTCTTTGAAAAAGAGAATCGTTTTTCCGAAAAGAATAGTCGGGATAGCCATCCTCATCGAAATGATACCAGACACCTGCGCTGTCGGTGCTGCTGAGCGGATCAAATTGAGTTCTGACCATGAAACTCCCTTCATATTGAAAATGGTTAAATGATGAATACACAAAGGAGCTATCATAGCGGGAAAAGTGTCTGTTTTCTACACTCATGACCTTGCAGTCCGGACGCTGCAATTTAACAGGGGGACCCTGAGGTGCAAAAGGACTGAGATCGCTGTCATCGCAGCTGGTAAATACCAGGGTCAGAAGACAGAATACTGCAATTTTTTGGATCATGATGATTCCGAAATTACCTTAATTATTTGGATCATCGAAGTTTTGAACAACTTGATCGAAATAGCTAGAAGGATAATTCCAAAGACCTTTCGAATGATGTTGAAGCCACCATTGCCCAGTTTTTTCTCAAGCCATTTGGCCGACTTGAGTACAATATAAACCCAGGCCAAATTCAGTAGTATGCCTATAAAAATGTTGGGTGTTTGAAATTCCGCCTTCAGAGAGATCAAAGTCGTTAAAGTTCCTGCGCCTGCTATTAAGGGGAAAGCCAATGGCACCACACTGGCCGAATCGGAAGCATCCGGATTATGCTTGAACAGCGTGATACCAAGCACCATTTCAATACCCAATAAGAACATAATAAAGGCACCTGTGATCGCAAAGGATTCAACATCAATCCCGAAAAGGTTCAAAAGATATTCGCCCAGGAAAAGAAATGCGATCATGATCACCCCTGCCACGATAGTCGCTTTTCCCGAATAGATCTTTCCCGCCTTTTTCCGGAGGTCTACAATGATGGGAATGACACCAATGATGTCGATTACCGAAAACAGGATCAACGTTACCGATATGATCTCTTTGAAATTGAACATCTCTAATAGGATTTAAAAAGCCATCTCGCCAGGACCCGGTAGTTTACCTTGGCCCCGTGCATCAAAATTCCGATTCTGTATATTCTCGAACCGACCCAAATGGTAAATACGAAACCCATGATCAGAAGGGCCATGGAAAGAGCAAGTTCCCACCACTCTACACCAAAAGGAATTCTGGCAACCATGATGATCGGTGAGGTCAGGGGAATCACCGAAAGCCAAAATGCCAATGGTCCCTGTGGGTTATTCAAAACCGGAGCCAGAGCCACGATTCCCAGGATCAGGGGAACGGTTAAGGGGAACATGAACTGTTGGGTATCTGTCTCAGCATCGGTAGCCGAGCCGATGGCCGCAAACAAGGCGGAATAAAGCAGATACCCACCGAGGAAAAAGAACAGAAAGCTGAACAAAAAGGTAAAAACCGGAAAATCCAAGAGTGCACTTAACCAGGGAAGATCCTTCATTTCAGTCATACTCGGTTGTCCCGTGGTCATATTTTCAGAGGGAAGATCTCCAACAGTAAATGAAAATCCGAGAGTAAAGAACAGGATCCCGAGTCCAATCCAGATCAACAGTTGGGTGAACCCCACACCGGCAATACCCAGAACTTTTCCCATCATCAGATCAAAGGGCTTCACCGAAGAAATAATAACCTCAACCACCCTGCTGGTTTTTTCTTCGATAATCCCTCGCATGACCTGTGCGCTATAGATGAAAATGAACAGATAGATCAGAAAGGCGGCCATATAGCCGATCCCAAAAGACACTCCTGCATGGCTCTCCTTTTCCTTGTTCCCAGATATATTGAAGGTTCGAAGTTGAATATTGGCTTCGAGGCTGTCCAGAAACCCTCTGGTCAGACCGGATTCTTTCAATCTCAGATCCTTGATCCCACCCTCGATCTGCCGCTCCAGCTCTTTCACCAGATCCAGGGAAGGATTTTGCTCAGAAGAGAATTCAAAACCCCTGGGATCATGCAGGTCAAATTCCGGGATCAACAGTATGCCATAGAATTCCCCGGTAGTCTCCGGCTCCGTGTTTTGTCCGAAATGGTAGTTGAGGTTCTCAGAATCCTTGAAGTATCTGCTAAGCCGGTTCCCTTCCTCCTTAACAAGGATAACCTTTTTCTCGCCCTTCTGAGTTGAGAACCAAAAGGTGCCGGCGATCAGTCCGATCATCAGCACGGGAGTCAGAATTGTCATCACCACGAAAGTTCTCTTACGAACACGGGTCAGATACTCCCTGGATGTCACCAACATGATATTATTCATGGCTCCCCTCCTTGACTACATGCTTAAAAATTTCATCGATCGTCGGCAAAACCTCATGGAATCCAATAAGCTCATTGGACGCAGCAAGCCCGGAAAGCAATTCCGATACCGACACATCGCCTTCCGGTTGGATCAGATATTCACTAACACCATTCTCTGTCTCTGTTTGCCGAACCACCATTTTGGAGGCTTCCGAGGAAAGGCTTCCTTTGACCTGGATCCGGAACCTGTTTTTCTTATGCTTCTCTTTCAGGTCCTTTTTCTCTCCCTCAAGGACTTTATGAGCCTTATTGATCAGTACGATGCGATCACATAATTCTTCTACGGACTCCATCCTGTGCGTACTCAGCAATATGGTTACACCCCGGTCCCTTAATTCCAGGATCAGGTCTCTTACAAGGCCGGCATTCAGCGGGTCAAAACCGGAAAAAGGTTCATCAAGGATCAGCATGCGCGGCTCGTGCATCACTGTAGCAATGAACTGGATCTTTTGCTGCATACCTTTGGAAAGATCGATCACCTTATGACCCCACCATTCCCCAAGGCCCATTTTACGAACCCATGACTTGGCCTTTTCGCTTGCATCACTTTTGGAGAGCCCCTTTAGCCTGGAGAGGTAGATCAACTCCTCCCCAACCTTCATTTTTTTATAAAGCCCTCTTTCTTCAGGCAAATAGCCAAATTCGGCGCTATGTCTTTGGGTCAGCGGAACTCCGTCGAAAAGGATCTCTCCGCCATCCCGATCAATGATCTGGGTAAGAATTCTGATCAGTGTTGATTTTCCCGCTCCGTTGGGGCCCAGCAATCCCATGATCCCTCCGGCAGGGATATCCAGGGAAAAATCCTTTAAGGCAAGGGTTTCTCCATAGTTTTTAGATACGCCTTGTATGGAAATGAGTGCCACCCGATCAAATTTTCTGCGAAAGAGAGTAAAATTTGCCAGATTATTCAGCGGAATAAAAAATTTAATTTAGGCGTCGAATATGTCGGATTCAGAAGGCCAAATTCACAACTCCTCCAGCTTGACGGCAAGATTCCAGTCCTACCTGGGCGAATTCGTTTATGGAGGTATCGATGGCAGCGTGACCACCTTTGCGGTGGTATCAGGAGCCTTTGGAGCCAATCTTGACAGCTCCGTGATCATCATTCTTGGGCTGGCAAACCTTTTGGCCGATGGCTTTGCGATGTCGGTGGGAGCTTATCTCAGTGCAAAGTCTGATAACGACAATTTTGAGAAGCACGTAAACATTGAAAATTGGGAGATCGACAACCTTCGAGAGAAGGAAGTTCAGGAGATCCGGGAGATCTATGAAGCCAAAGGATTTGAGGGTGAACTTCTGGAAAAGGTCGTGGAGAAAATCACGAGCAACAGAGAGGTATGGATCGACACCATGATGAAGGAAGAATTGGAGATGATCAAAACAGATAAAACGCCCTTTTCCATGGGCCTGGTTACATTTATTTCCTTTATACTCGTCGGTGCTATTCCCCTGCTGGTTTATCTCATAGATTTTGTTTCACCACTGGATATCAACCTATTCCTCACCTCCTCAATCCTGACTGGCCTCGCTTTTATCGGGATCGGAATTTTGAAAGCCTTTGTCAACAACACCAATCCCATCCGAGGATTGCTGGAAACCTTGTTGCTTGGTGGTTTGGCGGCAACCATTGCCTATTTTGTAGGGAATATTTTAGAAAAGGTGGTGCTGGGCTAGCTTACCAGTCTCGACTCCTTGAACCACTCATAAAAGGCCTTTACCCCATCCTCAAAAGAAGTAGAGGGTTCGTAACCCAGAAGGGTTCTCGCCTTGGCGATATCTGCATAGGTCACATCCACATCTCCGGGTTGGAAAGGGACATGATCCTTTTTCACAGGAACATCGGATATGCTTTCAATTACCTCAACCATCTCTCCAAGGGTCACGGGTTTGTGGTTTCCAAGATTGATGACCTCATAAATGCTGGCAGAGCTTGTCAAAAGATCGATGGATGCCATCACCCCTGAAACTATGTCATCGACATAGGTATAATCACGGGCGGAACTTCCATCGCCGTACAGCTTGATCGGCTCACCCTTTTGAATCAGGTTAAAGAATTTATGGATCGCAAGATCAGGTCGCTGTCTTGGACCGATTACGGTAAAAAACCTCAGGTTGATACAGTTGATATCATAGAGGTGGTAATAATTATAGGTCATCATTTCTCCGCTGGCCTTGGTGAGGGCGTAAGGAGAAATGGGCTGGGAAACCTTCATATCCTCGCGAAAAGGAGTCACAGGATAATTCCCATAGATCGAAGAAGAAGATCCAAAAATCAGGTTGCCTATTCCCTTTTCTTTCATCCAATCAAGGAGGGATAGGGTGCCGTTGATATTGGTATGGATATAACCGTTTGGATCCTTGATCGATGGAAGCACACCGGCTTTAGCCGCCAAATGGATCACGAGATCCGGCTTCTCGGATTGAAGTTCCTCAAGGTCATTGATCTGGTCCAGGGATGCTTCAATCAAACTGAAATTGGGATTCTCTTTCAAGAACACCAGATTATCTTCCTTTTGGGTTCTTGAATAAAAGGGATCAAAGTTGTCAAGCCCGATCACCTGGTTTTCTCCAAGTTGGAGAAGTCGTTCACATAAGTGTGAGCCAATAAACCCTGCCGCACCTGTCACCAATACTCTCATCAATTCAGCTTTAGATCCACGATGTATTTTCCTGCAAAAAAATCAATATTGATCAGATCCTCCAGTGAAATGAGCCTATATTTTTTCCCGGCTTCCCGAAGCTCCTCAGTCAGGTCTCCTCCTTTAAGGAGAATCATTCTTGCACCGGGATTTAATATCAGATCGCTATTGTTCATAATCCAGCCCAGAAGCTTGCCTGTCCTTGCAACCGCCCGGGATACAATGAAGTCATATGTTCCTTGTACGTCCTCCAATCTGATAGGTTTAGCCATGACGTTGGTTAATTTCAATTTTTCGATCAGGTCATTGACTACCCTAATTTTCTTGCCAATAGAATCGACCAGCAGGAATTGGCAATCCGGGTTCGTGATGGCCAAAGGAATACCAGGAAAACCACCACCCGTACCTATATCAAGGATCCTTGAACCTTTTGGAAACCGAATATATCGATGTATGGTCAGGGAATGCAAAACATGTCGCTCCTCAAGGAAAGGGATGTCCTTTCTGGAAACACAATTGATCAGCTCGTTCCACTTGGAAAACTCTTCCTGGTGTAAAGCGAATTGATCCTCCTGAACTCCGCTGATCTCAGGAAAGTACTTCTTTAGAACCCCCGACAATCAGATCGAATGTTTTTTGTCCTTGATCAATTCAAACAACAATTCCCTGGCCCGGTGCAGCTGTGCTTTCACCGTACCCAACGGGGATTCCATCTCCTTGGCGATCTCTTCATAGGAAAACTCCTTGAAGTATCTGAGTCGTACCAAGTGCTGGTATTTAGGCGGAAGTTTGGTGACTACCTTCTGAATGTACTCGATCTTTTGTCCTTTGATCGCTTCCTCTTGAGGGTCAAGGTTTTTATCCTTGATATCCAGTTCGATCTCCCCTCCATCAGAGCTCTTGAATTGAGAATGAATGCTCAGGGTCTCCAATTTCTTTTTCCGAATAAAATCGATGCTGTTATTGGTAGCGATCCTGAATAACCAGGTGCTGAATGAGAAGTCGGGTTTAAACTTAGTGATGTTCTTAAAGGCTTTCCCGAATGCTTCTATGGTGAGATCTTCGGCATCATCTACATTTCTGACCATCTTGAGTATCATGTGGTATACCGACTTATGATATCGGTCAAGAAGTTCCGCAAAGGCCTTTTCGTCTCCCTGTTTTGCACTTTCCACCAGGGTAAAGTCCTCTAACGCCTTGCTTGAAAATTCTCTTCCTTTTTCCATTCAGGATTCTTGTTGAACAAAGAAGCAAAAAAAGCGGATAGCTGGTATAACCAATAAACCAGTTCGGTCAGGGGCAGTACAAATAATCCTGATTTGTAACCCAACTTTTTTCCTGTTCCAATGCTCATCCAGTAAACCATGACATACCGGAACAAGATCATCGACCAGGTTAACAATAAATACTCCCGGTCGACTATTAGGAAACCGATCATTAGGAAAATAAAAATCGGGTTGAATACGGAGCTGATCGTCAGCATCTTGGCACGTGCAGAGTATGAAGGCGCCACCGAAAGATGCCTTTGTTTCTGACGGAACCAATCGAAGAACTTGGTTTCCGGTTTGGAAATGGTTCTGGAATCCCGGCTAAAAGAGATCTCAATTTCATTGTTCTTTGAAATTCTTTGAAAAAGCAGGTCATCATCACCCCCAAGCTTTTCTGCGATCTCTTCAAATCCATTTTTCTCTTCAAAAAGCCATTTCTTATATCCCCAATTTCGACCAAGTGCCATGTAAGGAGATCCCATAAGTGCCCAGCCTGAAAACTGAAAAGCAGTCAGAAAAGTATCATATTGAATCAGGCGATTAAGAAACCCGGGCTCCTTCTGATATTCGCCCAAACCGATGAAAATCGCTGAGCGTGAAAGACCATTTTTTAGTTCCTGTATCCATCGCTCGGAGATTGGAAGGCAATCAGCATCGGTGAAAACAAGGTTTTCAAATTGGGCAATTTCAATTGCCTTCTGAAGTCCGAATTTTTTCGGAGAAATATCAACCGGAACCTCTGTAATGCTGATCAATTGGTTATCAACAAAGTTCTTGAAGGAAAAGCCACGAACAAACCCGGCACTTCCGTCAGTTGAGCGATCATCCACAAGCAGCAATTGGGCATCACCCCTGAACTGCTGTTCTTCCAAGCTGGGAAGAAGTTCCTCAAGGTTTTTCAGCTCATTTCTGAACACGATGATCAGCGTACAGGGTTCTTCAGAATCCTCTTCATCGCCATCCTGTTTATGCATGATGATGCTGATCCCCAGAAGAAACCACCAAATGGTATTCAGCATTGCTACCACGAGAAAAATCACGAAGAAAAAATGGCCCGGTTCCAAGATGTTCCCAAAAATAAAAACAGGGGTGAGAATGAGTGAATCCTTATTTTTGCGGCTTCCAAATCCATGGGATTCACCCTTCAAAATAAAGACCCGAGATCAGGTGCCAGGTCGGGAAAATTTGAAACCGAGCATGGCGCTTTTAACACCCCGATGTTCATGCCAGTCGGAACCATTGGAGCGGTCAAGGCCTTAGGCGTTCATGAACTCCGGAATGAGATCAAGGCAGAGATCATTCTCTCGAATACCTATCATCTTTATCTGCGACCGGGAATGGATACTTTCTCCAAAACCGGTGGAATCCAGGAATTCGGTGGATGGAAAGGCCCCGTACTCACCGACAGCGGTGGATACCAGGTATACTCCCTAGCACATAGAAGAAAGATCAGTCAGGATGGCGTTGAATTTCAATCCCACATCGATGGATCCAAGCATAAATTCACTCCTGAGTCCGTCATTGATATTCAAAGAAATATCGGACCGGATATCATGATGGCCTTTGACGAATGTCCCCCCTATCCCTGTGAATACGATTATGCAAAGGATTCTCTAAGGCTGACCAACGATTGGCTGAATAGATGCATAGCCCAATTCGAAAAAACCGAGGAATCCAGGAGATACAAGCAGTTTCTATTCCCCATAGTACAGGGTGGAACCTATGATGACCTGAGAAAGGAATCCTGTGAATTTGTCGCTTCCAAAAACCTTGAGGGTAATGCCATCGGCGGCCTGAGCGTGGGAGAGCCGGAAGACATCATGTATGAGCAAACGGATCTATGCTGCCAGAATTTACCCGAGGACAAGCCCAGATACCTCATGGGTGTCGGAAACCCTTGGAACCTTCTGGAGTGCATTTCCCTCGGAGTAGATCTTTTTGATTGTGTGCTTCCGACCAGAAATGCCCGTCATGGATTGATCTTTACCATGGATGGCGTGATCAACATCAAGAACAAAAAATGGGAACAGGACTTTTCCCCTTTGGATTATAACACCTATTGCAGCCATGACGAGGTTTATAGCAAGGCCTATCTAAGACATTTGTTCACCGCCAATGAGATTTTGGGACTTCAAATCGCCTCTGCGCATAATTTGGCCTTTTATTTGAGTCTGATGAGGGAATCCAGAAAAAGGATCGAGGATGGCAGCTTTGCATCCTGGAAAAATACAGTGGTGGACAAACTAAGGGTAAGGCTTTAAGTGAAAAAGTTAGACTGGTATATTCTTCAGAAACTGCTCAAGACTTTTGTTTTTGTGGTCCTGATCATCGTAGCGGTGATCTGTGTGATCGACTGGAGCGAGAAGAATGAGGACTTTATCAGATCCGAAGCCACAGCAGGCCAGATCTTCCTTGACTATTTTTTGAACCTCATCCCATATTGGGCAAATATTCTGAGTCCCCTGATGGCCTTCATCGCTTCGGTGTTCGTTTCGGCAAGGCTGGCAAGTCATACAGAGATCATCGCAATGCTAAGTAGCGGGGTAAGTTATCGTCGTTTGACGGTTCCCTACCTTATGGCGGCGATCATTATCGGAGCGCTGATCTTCGGAGCCATAGGATGGGTCATTCCTAAAGCCAACAAGGAAAGGTTGGAATTCGAATTTGCCTATCTGAAGAATCCCTACTATTTCAATGATCGGAACATCCACTTCAAATTGGCGCCTGAGGTATTCGCCTACCTGGAAAGCTACAACAACCATGATGAGGTAGGATTTAAATTCACCCTGGAACAGTTCAACGGCACAAGGCTGAGATCGAAGCTCGCTTCACCCAGAATTCAATGGGTTGACTCGACACAGAAATGGCGACTAAAGAATTATACCCTACATAATTTTTTGGATTCGGGAGAAACCTACAGAGAAGGCAGAAACCTGGATACAACCCTGAATCTATTCCCGGATGATTTTGAAAACCGGGAAAGACTCTATGAGACACTCACACTTACGGAGCTTACTCATTTCATCCAGGATCTTCAGGCGAGAGGATCCGAAAGTGTTCAGCCATATCTTGTTGAACGCTACGAACGCTATACCTATCCATTCGCCATTGTAATCCTCACATTGATGGGTTTCTTCACGGCCTCAAGAAAATCCAGAAGAGGAACAGGATTTCAGATCGCACTGGGCTTTGTCTTGGCCTTCGTCTACATCTTCTTTGTGATGATGAGCAGAAGCCTCGCCCAGGCAGGGGGTTTCCATCCGTTATTGAGCGCCCTGCTTCCCACGATGATCTTTTCAGTCGTATCCATATTTCTCTACAAGAGTACCCCCAAATAGGTGAAGGCTACCTCGAAGGATTACTTTCTGCTGCACTTCCTGGTGCTGATCTTTGGGTTTACCGCAATCCTGGGATTGCTCATTAGTCTTCCAGCCCTGGAGTTGGTGTTCTACCGCACCCTTCTGGCTACGGTCCTCCTGGCCATATTTTTCCGCAAGAAGATCTTTCCCTTAAAGATCTCCGGTAGAATTTATCGTGGTCTTATACTCACCGGCCTAACCATTTCCGGACATTGGATCTTCTTTTTCCTGAGTGCCAGGGTAAGTACAGCTTCCATTTGTCTGGCAGGCATGGCAACTACTGCGCTATGGACTGCCATACTGGAACCGATATTTTTCAAACGTCGGTTTTCATTTTTGGACTTCGGATTCGGATTGTCGGTTTTTCTCGGCTTATGGGTGATCTTCAGATTCGAGTTTGATCATGCCCTGGGCCTGCTTTTGGCGATTATTTCAGCCTTCCTCGCTGCACTTTTTTCAATTCTCAACGCCCTTTTCATTCAAAAGGTGAATGAATATAAGATCACCTATGTGGAAATGCTCGTGGCCACGATCTGTACCCTCATCACCATAGCTCTTTATGGCTTGTTCATGAATGGAAGCTTACAACTTGAAATAGTTTCACAACTCATGGATTGGGTTTATATGTTGATCCTGGCTGGGGTATGTACCGTTTATGCCTTCAGCGAATCTGTGGAATTGATGAAAAGAATGGCACCATTTATGGTAAATCTGACCCTAAATCTTGAACCCGTTTACGGAATCATTCTGGCCCTGATCATTTTCGGTGAGCAGGAAAAAATGTCCTGGGGATTTTACCTGGGAACCCTTTTTATACTGATCAACCTGATCGCCTATCCATGGATTAAAAAGAAAAGGAAACTAATTAAATTCTGAAAAGGGAATCTCCCTTATTTGGGTGATCGTTTCCTTGCTGCGATTAAAAAGGAAAACGATGACCTTCAAATGATCCGGTTTCCAATCCTCTTTTAGAACGATCTCCATGTCCAATGATTCTATGTCACCTTCAGAAAAGGCGCTATCGGCCAATTCCACTCCCCAGGGAAGTATTGCAGGATTTCCAGGCATGTGGAAATTCCCTCTTATAACATTATCATGTTGGTAAAACTCAATATCTTGATTTGAAGATAACCTGTAGTCTTTTTGCCATTGAACAATACTGTCTTCTGTCAAAAGTGCCCCCAGATTAAACTTGCCCGCAATACTGTCACCGAACTGAACCGCAGGTGTCAGCTTGATCAAGCTATCGACCTGCTCTAAACTGGCTTTTAGGCCAAATGGGATCGAATCTTGCTGCAAGAGTTCTGAAACCTTCCCTCCCCAATTCTGTGGCAATAAAAGGATGCTTCCTCCAAAATTCTCAAAATTGATCGCACCCTTCGGAATACCTGAAACAGATGCTCCAAATTTATCATCCCATTCGTCAGTCAATGCGGTTCTAAAATCGTAGATGTACTTTCCTGTAGCGGCAGGCTGGGGCTGGGCCAAAGTACCCACATGCGCAGAAACAACAACTACTCTTGATCCATATGTACTCTTTATTTGCTGCCCAATTTCGGTGCCGGCGGGACAATTTCCACATTTATGACCCTTGAATTCAACTAGCAAAATAGCCTTACTAAAACTCGCTCCTACCCTTCCAACCGTATCAGAAGGATCATCCACAGGTGCTATTCCCGTTCTCTTTTTCTCGCAAGACGTGAAGCCTAGAAAAAGCCATAGGCCAATCAGGAATAAAAAAGATCCTCGTTTCTTCAGATCATGCATCGAAAAGGTTGTGATAGACTAAACTAAAAATCCGAAAGATGGAAATCCTTGACCTGCAAGATTGTCTCGGTATCCTGATCGTAGAGGTAGACAACGGCATTCAGGTGGTGTCGTCTCCAGCTTGGGTCAAGCCGGATATCCAGATCCATGACCTCCTTGTCTCCCTGAACAAAACTTGTATTGCTGATCGGCAGACCCCAGGGAAGCACCTGCGGGTTTCCAGGCAGATAGAAATTTCCTCTCAATACATGCTTGTGCTCGAAGAATTCAATATCCTGATTGCCCGAAAGCCTGTAATCTTTCTGCCAGGCAATAATGCTGTCTTCGGTAAGGAAGGCACCCATACTGAAATTTCCATTGAGGCTTTCTCCAAATTCACATGTAGCGGTCAGGCTTAAAACATCCCCGCTTACAGACATATCTGCTGTAAGCCCATAAGGGACCGTTTCTTCCTGAAGGAGCTGATCAACCTTTTCTGGCCATGCCTCCGGCAGGACAAGTGAAGTCCCTGAGTATTCAATATAATTGATCACTCCTTTCGGAATTCCCGAAACCGAGGCTCCGAATTCTTCATCCAGTTCATCTCCGGTCGGGGTCCTGAAATCGACAGTGTATTTCCCTGAGGCAGGTGGCTGTGGATTTGCAAGGGTTCCAACATGAGCAGCGATGATCACAATCCCGGAACCATAGGCATCTTTAAGCTGTTCACCCGTTTCTCCACCTGCAGGACAGTTTCCACATTTATGTCCGGTGAACTCGATGAGTAAGACCGATTTTGAAAAAGAGTTTCCCGTAGAATCTTCAGGACCAATGGGTGCGGTTACCACATTGCCATCGACTACATCACAGGAATAGAGGAAAACGAGAAAGGAAAGCCCTAAGAATGCTCTTTTGATCATACTGCAAATTTAAAAACTACTTTGAATAGATAGAATAAGCCCGTTGGACGCTGGCACCGGCCTACAAACTCCACCTACACAAAGTATCCCCTGGCGTTGCCGTCCGTATCCCAACCTGATATTGGTGGGCCCTCTCCTATATCCTGTATAAACGGAAAAGTAATGGTCTCTGTTGTTGGTGTCCGGATTTCCAAGGTTATACTCCCAGAGTCCGCTGAAATACCAATGCGGTGCCAGGGTATATTCGGAGAGGATGGCACACCAGTCCCCGAAGTCCTGTTCGGTCTGTAGATATTGAAATTCCGTCCTCAAAACCTTCTTGGATGTAAACTTATATTCGACCTCAACAATTCCAATATTGGTATAAACCGTTTCCGTCGTTCCATTGAAGGTGACGGGCTGGACCTCATTGTTTCTCTCCTGATAGAGATAGTTCAAAAAGATCCTTGTTTTCCTGGAGATCTTCTTGTTGATCTCGATATTGAAATCTTCAAACCACTTGGGGGTCCCGAACTGCATAAAAGGCGAAGTGTAGAACTTCCTGGTATCGAAATCCGGCGGCTGGATAGAATCCCTGACAATGTCGTAGGTCTGAGACCAATTAATGGTGATCAGGGTCCCGTATTTGCCACCCAGAGCCGTCCCCCGTTTGAAGTTGTAATAAAGATCGGCTTGCCAGGCCATTTCTCCATTGGGATTGGTGGCATAGGCATACATGGTGGCTAATCTGTAGGTATGCTGCTTGGCCATGGCGGGGTTATAATTGATCAACAGATCGAAGCCGGTAGCCGACCTTTCACTTCTGTAATCCATGTTATCCCAGCGCTTAAAGCCGGCGTTGAAGCCAAGTCCGCGCTTTGAATAGCCCGCATTGACAAGCAGCCCCTGACCTGGCCTATAGTTGTTTCCATTGATCGCTGAGGGATCGTTGACCTTATATGCATATTCCGCATTGAGAAGAAATCCATTCTTGCTGAAAGTTCCTCTAAAGGCACCGTTTCCGACGTTTTCAGGATAAACAAGGAAAGGGTTCTGGTCTTCCTGGAACTTGCTCACAAAGGAAGCTCCAAAGTTCAGGCCTGTTCCGCTTTGCCTTAGCCCCGGAAAGAACTCAGCCATATCGATCTCAGCATCGATCCCGCGGACAAGTCCCTCACCAAAATCCCAGTAAAACCTTTGCTTTCCGACCATGGCCTTGAACATCAATCCTCTGACAGGTTTGTAACGGACCCGGACTCCCTCATAGAACGTGTCATAGCCCAGGTACCATTCCCAATAAGAGCGGTTGACCATTCCTGATCCGTACTGCTCATAAAAGCTCCCTACAGTGATATCCAGACCGTCATTATTGTATCCAAAATATCTATAGGGGATCCCGAATCCTTCCCATCGCGGGTCATAACCCAGGATCGGGGGCATGAAGGCTTCAAATCTTAGTCCGCCATAAAAATTCCCGTAGGTGAAATTGAAATTACCATAGGCGTTCATGGCCATCTGTTCGGGAATGTCCGTGGCGCCTATTGCAGTGTCCTCCTGATATGTTTGAGCATCGATCAGGAAATCGCCATGGATCTCAAGCGTTTTCTTTTCCTGGGCCATAGCAGGGCCTGACCCGAGAAAGGGTAAAAGCAGAAAGAGTAGTTTTCTCAAATTAAATGCTGGGTCTTATTTAACCGATTCTCCGTTTGCAACCTTTTTCACCGCCTCGAACAAGTCTTCCTCTTCACCTGGTGTATATCCATTGTGTTGCCAAACGATATTGCCACCATTGTCCAACAGGAAAGTATGGGGTACGGTCTGAACATTCAATGCTCTTCTGAAGTCAGAATTGGCGTCAATGTAAACATCATATTCCCATCCTTTTCCGTTCACCAATGGGGCGACCTTGGGAACATTCCGGGAATCATCGATGGAAATCGCCACCAACTTCACACCGGTCTCATCCTGCCAGTCAAAATAAACATCGTTGATATTGTTCAGCTCCTGAATGCAGGGTTTGCACCAGGTAGCCCAAAAAGAAATGATTGTAGGACCCTCGGTATTTGCCACTTCAGAGCCGAAAACCGGATTATTCTTTAGGTCCCTTAATTCCACATCCGGAAGTTTCCAATTGGATTGATCCTGAGAAAAACCGGAATTGAAACCGAAAATCAATAGGAACGTAAGAAAGGAAAGGAAAAATGAATTGTTTTTCACGACAGTATCCGTAATTTTGAACATTGAAACTGCCAAAATAGGGCAGTTTAGGATTTTATTTGGAAGTCAAATGAAGAAAATATTACTCGTATCACTTTTCGGACTTTTTTCAAGTGCATTTGTTTCAGCACAAAGCATCAATGTTGTATACCAATCCGGTGATACCGTTACCGGACCAAACTGGAACGATATTACCAGCTATATCCATTTTGAGAACAGTGCAGCGGGAGCTGAAGGGTATCTCGCAGAAAAAGAAGATCTGAGCCTGGCCTCAGGACATTCCTCATATTTCTGCTGGGGTGTGGATTGTTATCCGACCTCAGTGTTTCTGGCAACAGACACCGTTGACCTGAACCCCGGACAAGTAGATTCGACTTTTATCGGGTACCTTCAGCCTTATGATTCGCAATTGATCGGCCACGATGGAGTGAGCACGATCCGTTACCGCATCTTCAATATCGCAGATACTTCCGACAAGTTTGAAAAAGTGATCGTGTATGTCGCTGGAGACCAAACTTCCCTGTCGCATACCAATGTCAACGGCTCGGACATTTATGTCTATCCAAATCCGGCTTCAAGCCATCTAAACCTTGTTTTCGAGAATCTCAATGGCGCTCAAGGAAAAGTGATCATCAGAAATATGCTCGGATCAAGGGTACTTTCAAAAGAAGTAGCTCTGGAGGGAAATTTTGTTCAGCTGGACCTGAACGATATTCCTAACGGAGTTTACCTGTACACACTGGAAGTGGATGGTTTGCCCGTCGTGACCAAAAAGTTTTCCGTAAGGAAATAGTCCCGCTCTTCTATTCGTTTTAGCATAGCAGCTGCTATTTGAAAGCAGCTGTCAAAGGTGTATTTTTGCACGCCCAATGTCAAAATCAGGCATTTTCATATTGCCCATATTGTTGATCGCTTTTGTCTCCTGTAGCAAATTCCAAAGGCTTCAGAAATCAAACAGCTTGGTGGAAAAGTATGATGGAGCTGTAAAGTATTACACCGATGGTGACTTTTATCGGGCGGGATTGCTGCTGGAAGAACTGATCCCTCTATTGAGGGGCAAGGCTGAGGCAGAACAAGCTGAATTCTATTATGCCTATTGCCAGTACTATCAAAGGCAACTATTGCTATCGGCCTATTATTTCAGAAAATTCTATACAACCTATCCAAGAAGTCAGTTCGCGGAAGAATCCATGTACATGGAATGTCGATCTCTATTTGAATTGGCTCCCCCCGATCGCCTTGACCAGTCCAATTCCGTAGAAGCCTTGGAATCTATCCAAACCTTCCTGAGAAGATATCCCAGCTCCCAGTACATTGATCAGATTAATGCCTACGCAGCCGGGCTGAACGAGAAGATCGATATTAAGAATTATAACAACGCCGAACTCTACTTCAAGCTGCGGCGGTATAAATCAGCGGTAGTAGCACTGGAAAACTATAGAAAGGATTATCCGGACTCTCCTCACCTTGAGGAGGCTACGTTTATGAAATTCAAATCACAGTACGAATACGCCCGAAGGAGCGTAAAAAACAAACAGTTGAAAAGATTTTATGAAGCTTTGGAATATTACCGGAACTTTGTTGATCGGTATCCAAACTCTGCGTTCCTGAAGGATGCGGAAAACATTTACGACAACTGCATTAACAGAATTAGTTCATTAAAAAATTCAAAAGGATGAGCAACACACCAACATCAATTGTCACAAGAGATATGGTCGACCTGATCAAGGAGACAGGAAACATTTATGAATCAATTGTGATCGTTACAAGAAGGGCGAAGCAGATCGCAATCAAGGAAAAGGAGGAATTGAATTCCAAACTTGCTGAATTTGCCACCACTGTTGATTCCCTCGAAGAGGTCTTCGAAAACAAAGAGCAGATCGAGATTTCAAGGTATTACGAAAGGATGCCAAAACCTTCGGCCAAGGCCATAGAAGAGTTTAAAGAAGGAAAGGTCATGTTCAGATATCCTACAGAGGAGGACATGGAGGAAAATGAGCTCCTCATCTGACAGAACCGGCAATAATATACTTCTCGGGGTTTGCGGAGGAATTGCAGCATATAAGTCCGCTTATCTCGTCAGGGAGTTCGTAAAAAGTGGCTTTGATGTCAAAGTGATCATGACGGAATCCGCTAAGGATTTTGTTGGACCCCTGACCTTTTCTACCCTATCGAAGAATCCGGTATACTCCGAAATGTTCAATCCGCAGACGGGAGAATGGACAAATCATATTGATCTTGGCAAATGGGCGGATCTCTTCGTGATCGCTCCTGCCACGGCCAATACCTTAGCCAAGGCCGCCCATGGTCAGGCCGATAATCTTCTGTTGACTTCCTATTTATCCGCCACCTGCCCCGTGCTCTGGGCTCCTGCAATGGACCTTGATATGTACAGGCATAGGAGTACTCAGCTGAATATTAAAACTCTTGAAAAAACCGGTGATCATATTCTTATGCCTGAATCCGGGGAACTGGCTAGCGGACTAAAAGGTCAGGGAAGGCTTCCCGAGCCGGAAAGGATCTTCAAGGTATGCCTGGATCTGCTTAAAAAAAGTAAACCGGGATCCAAAAAAAAAAAGGATGAGAAAAGGGTTCTGGTAACCGCCGGACCGACTTTTGAACCCATCGATCCCGTTCGATTCATAGGAAATCGTTCCTCCGGAAAAATGGGATTTGCCATAGCGGAATCGCTAGCAGAAAATGGCTATCTGGTTGATCTGGTCACCGGCCCAACCAATCAGGAAACTTCAAATCCCAGCATTGAAGTGATTCGCGTAGAATCCTCGGATCAAATGGAAAAAGAAGCTCTTAAAAGCTTTAAAAAATGCTCCGGAGCCGTGCTTTCAGCGGCGGTCGCGGATTTCAAACCCGAAAAAGTTCTGGCCCAAAAGAGAAAAAAGGCAAACAGGGAAAACCTTGATCTTAAATTGATACAGACAGCCGACATTGCCCTTTCCCTGAAAAAAATAAAATCTCCAAGGCAGTTTGTCGTTGGATTTGCATTGGAGACAGAGAATGAGCTCAAAAACGCCAGGTCAAAAATGAACAGAAAGGGATTTGATATGATCGTATTGAATTCCCTGAACGATAAAGGAGCTGGCTTTCAATCGGACACCAACAAGATCACGATTTTGAAACCCGGCAATTCAAAACCCCTCATATTTGACTTAAAATCAAAAAAAGAAGTCGCCGAGGACATCGTAGCGCAAATAAATTCCCTGAAGTGAAAAGGATAGTTCAAATATTGCTGATCTCAACTCTCTCCTCTCCCCTGTTTTCGCAGGATCTGAATTCGAGGGTCGTGATCAACGCGGATGGAGTGGAACTTAGCGATAAAACCATATTCACTGAAATGCAGGTGGCGATCAAAGAGTTCGTCGACAATACAAAATGGACAAGCGAAGTCTTTGGCCCTGAAGAGCGGATCAAGGTGAATATATTCATCACCATAACGGAAATGCCCTCCTTGAACAACTTCAGGGCAAAAACCCAAATAACCACGGCGAGACCGGTGTACGGGGCCAGCTACGAATCCTTGCTGTTCAATTATTTGGACGAGGAGTGGCTGTTCAGCTATGCTCCTTCACAACCATTGGTTTTTTCCGAAAATCGCTACGATAATGAGCTAACCTCCCTGCTGGCCTTTTTTTGTTTTATTGTCATTGGCCTGGATTTCGATTCCTTTGGCAACCTTTCCGGAAAGCCATATTACCAAAGGGCACAAAACGTACTTATTAACGCACAGCCCGTTGGAAATCCTGGATGGCAAAGCTTTGGGAGTCCAAAAAGCCGTTTTTGGATTCAGGAAAACCTAACAAACCAGGTTTTTGAACCTTTCAGAACCAGCATCTATCAATACCACCGAAACGGATTGGATATCATGGTGGAGCAACCGGATCAGGCAAGGCAGAATATCGCCAATAGCCTTACCCTGATCCAGGGGGTCGTCAAGCAGGTTCCCCTCTCTTCACTCATCAACTTCTATCTTGATGGAAAGAGGTCCGAAATTATCGACATCTACCAGGAGGGTCAGCCCGAAGTTCAAAAACAGGCTCATGATATCCTGATAGAGATCGATCCAACAAAAACGGACGAATACCAAAAAATTATCAAAGGCTCCTAAGCTTTTCTATTTTTACCGGGCAATATCTATGCTTCGGTCCCTCACAATCAACAACTACATTTTAATTGAAAATCTGGAGTTCATTCCAGATGAAAAGCTCACCGTAATCTCCGGAGAAACGGGAACAGGAAAATCAATGCTTCTGGGAGCACTCGGACTGGTATTGGGAAAAAGGGCCGACGCTAAAACACTTTTTGATCATGATCGAAAGTGTACCATAGAAGCAATTTTTGATCTGCCCGGAAAGAAATTCGAAGTCTTCTTTCTTGAAAAAGACCTCGATTATGACAGGGAGTGCATCATCAGAAGGGAGATCCTACCTTCCGGAAAATCCAGGGCGTTCATCAATGATACCCCCGTGACACTGGATCTTCTAAAATCCCTGGGGCAAAACCTTGTCGATATTCACTCCCAACATGATATCCTGAGGGTCAATGAAGAGGATTTTCAGATCGGGATCCTGGATATTCTAAGCAAGAATAATGACGCCCTCGAGACATACCGTGACGGATACTACAAGTTGGGCGAACTAAAATCCAAGCTGAACAGGCTCAAAGAGGAACTCTCCAGGGCCGAATCAGAATATGATTATAACAAATTCCAACTCGACGAATTAAAGAGCCTCGAGATCAGATCCGGTGAGGAGGATGAATTGGAGAGCTCTTTAAAAAAGGCAGAAAATATTGAGTCGGTCAAAAATTCCCTTTCCCGGGCAATTCAGTTTTTTCAAAACCCCGAGGTCTCGATATACGACCTGCTTTATGAACTAAAATCTTCAATTGAAGTCTCATCAGAATATTCTCAGAACTTCAAAAACATATCTGAAAGGCTCAATTCTATCCTGATCGAATTGAAAGATATTGAGGGTTCTCTGGAAGGAGAAAATGAAAATCTGGAAACAGATCCTCAAAAGCTACACGAGCTAAGGCAGAGGTTTGACGAATTGCAGAGACTGATGAAAAAGCATAAGGTCGACAACAGTGAAGAATTGCTTCAAATAGAATCATTGCTTGCCAAAAAAGCGGGCATCCGGGAAACGGGGGACGAGGAAATACTTGAGCTTGAGAAGAGAATTCAAGAGCAGGAAAACGATTGCGTCGAAATAGCTTCAGCCATATCTCAGGGAAGAAAAGAAGCTGCCAGGGATCTCGAAGTTGATCTAAAACCCTTTCTGGCAGCTTTGGGAATGCCATCCGGAGTACTTATGGTCAAAATTCAAACGACTGAACTAAACCCTTATGGCTCAGACAGCATTACATTTCTGTTTTCCGCAAACAAGGGGCAAGAGCCTCAGCCCGTCAAAGAGATCGCCTCCGGTGGCGAAATGTCAAGGCTGATGTTGGTATTTAAGTATTTGGTCGGAGGAAAATCGCAATTCCCAACCATGATCTTCGATGAAATCGATGTTGGTGTGAGCGGAGAGATCGCATTGCAAATGGGTAAGATGATCTCCGAAATTTCAAATCGTCATCAGATCATCTGTATTACCCACCTGCCACAGGTGGCCGCTAAAGGAGAAAAGCATTTTAAAGTTCTGAAAAGGGAAGATGAGACAAGAACGATAACATCCATACTGGAGCTTCCCGAAATGGATCGTATTGAGGAAATTGCGGAGATGATCGGAGGAAAAGATCGATCCGATCATATTTTAAACAGCGCAAAAGAGTTATTAAACAAAAAAAGCTAACAATGGGAAAAGATTTATTGAAAGGAAAAAAGGGAGTGATCTTCGGAGCCCTGGATCCAAATTCAATTGCATGGAAAGTCGCCTTACAGGCTCATGATGAGGGGGCAGAGATCGTACTGTCGAATGCACCTATCGCGATGAGAATGGGAGAGATCCAAAAACTTGGTGAGCAGATCAATGCTGAAATAATCCCCGCAGATGCAACCTCCGTGGAGGATCTGGAGAATCTGTTCAGCAAGTCCATGGAGACCTTTTCCGGAAAATTGGATTTCGTTCTTCATTCCATCGGTATGAGTCCCAATGTGAGAAAGGGAAGGGATTATGGAGATCTGAATTATGACTGGTTTCAAAAGACCCTAGATGTTTCCGCCTTATCCTTTCACAAGGTTATGCAGACGCTCGAAAAACAGGATGGGCTGAATGAGGAAGCAAGCGTGCTGGCTCTTTCCTATATCGCAGCTCAAAAGGTCTTTCCGGATTATTCCGATATGGCTCAGGCAAAGGCATTGCTCGAGTCCATTGCAAGAAGCTATGGCTATCGATTGGGCAAATCCAAAAAGGTAAGGGTGAACACCATTTCCCAATCCCCTACACCTACTACCGCCGGCACCGGAGTCGGAGGTTTTGATGCCTTCTTATCCTATGCGGATCAAATGTCCCCTCTGGGAAATGCCAGTGCCGAGGATTGTGCCAATTACTGCATCAGCCTTTTTTCCGATTACACCAAAAAGGTCACCATGCAGAACCTCTTTCATGATGGAGGTTTTAGCTCAACCGGGATCTCTGCTGAGGTAATGGATAACTTTGGGAAATAAACTATACCCAGGCAGGTAGCGAAGAAGGCCCTTTTTCTCTTTGGAAAAGGGCTTTTGTTTTGATGATGATCGTTGACATCAGGATCTCAAGATCGAGCAGGAAACCCTGCTTTCGAATGTAAAGAAGATCAAAACCAAAAAGATCGTCCCAGTTTGAGATCTTATCTGCATTGATCTGGGCAAGCCCGGTAATTCCGGGCAACACATCATGCCTTCTTCGTTGCTCCGGATTGTACTTATCGAGATATTCCACAAGAAGCGGTCTTGGCCCCACAAGGCTCATTTCTCTTTTAAGGATGTTGATCACCTGTGGCAGTTCATCAAGGCCGGATCTTCTTAAAAATGAATGGAACCCGGAGGCCGGATCCCCATTTACATCAAGCGTCCTGAATTTGTAGATCCTGAATTCAGACTCCCTAAGTCCGGGTCTGTTTTGGACGAAAAACACCTTGCCCTCATAAAAAACAAATATAACGATACCCAGAAATAGCAAAACCAATAACCACAGGGGCAAAGTGACGAGAATCACCAAATAATCAATGGAAGGTTTTAATATTGCCCGATACATAATTACTAGGGTACCAAGAATGATCCGGTTTCCGAATGCAAAGGTAAATTTAAGTCTGAGGGTTGGAAAAAAAAGAAGTGATGGTTTCCATGAGATCTCCAGCATTTTTTATCCCATTCCGCTTCATGATATTCTGGAGATAACCCCATCGGAGAAATTGGTTTTTCATAATTCCGGCTTGAGGATCCCGGGAAGCCCTGGTGATAATCTATGCCTGAGGGCTTATCAGCTCCTAAGCAGGGAAAGGCATCTTCCTCCGGTAAAGATCCACCTGCATAAGATCATACCCATGGGTGCAGGGCTTGGTGGAGGATCTTCCGATGCCAGTTCGGTATTGATCGCATTGAATGAACTTTTCGAACTGGGCTATTCCAATAGTGAACTCCAAACCTTCTCGAGCGAATTGGGCAGCGATTGTCCGTTTTTCATCGAAAACAAACCTTGCCATGTACAGGGAAGAGGAGATATCCTTGCACCGATCGAAATCGACCTCAAAGGGTGGATACTGATCTTGGTCTATCCTGGAATACATATACCAACAGGCGAAGCATACAGGCATGTCGGAGGCAATGAAATATCCGATCAGATCTCGATTGGTTCAAAACCGGACTTTGGTTCCATGCGAAATGATTTCCAGCATTGGGCAGAGAAAGAATATCCCGAGCTCGTAGAAATCAGGAGGCGACTCGAAAGCCATGGAGCCGAATATGTTTCCATGTCAGGCTCCGGTTCAAGCTACTTTGCTTTGTTCAAATCAGATCCGGGATTATCCCATGATCAGTTTAATGGATTTGACTTTTGGATTCTGAACTTAACCTGATCTCCTCTTCAAGGGAGTGCAGGTATCGGCCCAATCCATCAAGAACAGTGTTCCGCTGATCGGCTGAAATATGTGAAGCGGAAGTCCTCTTGATATCTTCGAAAAGCTTATAGAGATCATGCGGTGCCGATTTTCCTATGGCTCCTTTCAGTTTGTGAATTGAAGACTTCACCTTTTTTCCGCCCTTTTTAAGATCCGCATCTTTGATTATTCCCACCTCTTCCAAGATCTCGGTTTTCAAACTCTCCAGAAATTCAGAAAACTTTCTCCTGTCCCTTTTGAATACCTTGGAGAAATACGAAAAATCAGAATCTTTACCGGGCTCACTGCCATTCTCCCTATCCGGCACTGAACTAAAAAAAATTGTTTCTTTCAACTCCTCCAGATCAAAGGGTTTTGGCAAGAAGCCATTGATCCCTTCTTTTTTCAACATTTTGACCGTTTTGTCAGAGGCATCCGCCGTGATGGCAATGACAGGTGGCATAGGCTTTCTCATTTTTCCAATCCGCTTCAATACTTCAAAACCGTCCATTTCGGGCATCTGAATATCCAATAGTACAAGGTCAAATTCTTCTTTTTCCAGATATCGGAGTCCTTCTTTGCCGGAGGCTGCATTTTGCAGTCTGAACTTCCAGAGATCTGAAAACCCGAGCATCAACTCCCTATTTGATTGCACGTCCTCAATGTAGAGTACTTTGGGGCTTTTCAATCCTGAGGGAGGAATTTGTAGACTCTTGTTTCCGCTTGGCATGGATCCCTTTGGCCTGACCTCAAACGGGATCAAAACCCTGAAGGAAGAGCCGGACCCTACCCTGCTTTTTACTTCGATCCTGCCTCCATGTTCCTGTGTGATCTTACGTGAAATTGCCAGGCCCAAACCGGTTCCTCCATGAGCACGGTTTGTTTTTTGATCAAGCTGGAAAAAGGGGTCAAATATTTTTTCAACGCTCTCCGGATCTATGCCAATACCCGTATCCCTAACTTCCATGAGTATCGTTGACTGATCCTTGTTCTTTTCTACCTCTTTTACAAGGAGTACCACCTCACCGGAATCGGTAAATTTTACGGCATTTGAGAGCAGATTAAAAAGGACCTGACTTATTCTTCCTTCGTCTCCTAAGATCAAATAATCCAAACTATGATCACTTTCAAGGCGAAATGCGATTCCCTTTTCGGCAGCATTAAGCAGGAAGGTCTGATAGACACTCTCGATGAGATTTTCAAAATCGAATGGAGTCTTTCTGATCGCAAGTTTTCCGGATTGAACCTTCGAAAAATCAAGGATATCATTTACAAGCAGAAGCAGCTTATCAGCAGAAAACTTAAGAGACCTGACCCTCTCAGAAAGATGAAAGTCAGGATTCTCTTTCATGAGGTTGGATATCCCGCTGATGGCGTTGAGCGGAGTTCTGATTTCATGGCTCATTACAGAGAGAAACTCGTCCTTGACTTTCAAGGCTTTCTCAGTAAGGTCTTTTGCCTTTTGCAGCTCTTGTTCTCTCCTTTTCTGATCTGTGATATCAATGGTCAAACCCACGAACTGTGTTACCTCGCCCTTTTCGTTTCTCTTGAAGGGAAGTTTTCTTGAGAGGATGAAAACATCCTCTCCAGACTTGCTTTTGAGGAGGTATTCGGCTTCATATAATTCTTTATCGCCCTGCCTTATTCCCTTTAGTTCGATCTTATACCTTTTAAATTCCCCCGGTTGAAAGATCATACTCAAGAATTCCATATCCAGCTTCCCATGGATTCCCTTTTCATCAAAATCCTTTTCCCGATAACCGAGTTTTTTGAACAGTCTGAAATTGGAATAGATGTAAGACCAATTGTCAAGATCGAATACAAAAAGACTCTCAGGTATCAATTGAGCTATGTTGTTAACAAGGTCGGTATTCTCCCTGGCCTTTTGTTCGGAATGGATACGATCTGTCACATCAAGCGAAGTACCCAGAAGTACCTTTCTACCTCGCTCTCCAAGACTCACAAGAGATTTGTTGGTAAGATATATCCTTTCCGACCCTTGGATAAAAGTCCTTTCCTCAATGTTATAGAAGGATCCCCCGTTCCAAACATGCCTGTCACCCTCCAAAAAAGCCTCGGCCATCTCACTATCAAATATCTGATCATCCTTTTTTCCAATAAGGTCTTCCTTGCTTATTTCCAGACTTTTGCAAACAGATTCATTGACCCACAGGTACTTTCCTTCTTCATCCTTGATGAAAACATCAACGGGAAGTAGGTCGAGGATCTCATCAAGAAGATTTTTTTGCCGAACGACTTCCCGTTCGGCTGATATCTTTTGTGTGACGTCACGGCAATTCAGAATCGAATGAGTGAAGTTCCCTTCCTCATCAAAAAAACGGTTGACCAACCACTCAAACCATACATACTCCCCGTCCTTCTTCCTGATCCTATATTGATGCTTACCAATTGGATTTCTTGTCTGCTGTTCCTGCTGAATTTTCTCCGCCAACAAGGGCAAATCATCCGGATGAACCAAAGCCATATTGTCATTGATCAGCTCGATCAATTCTGCGGGACTGTAACCGAGCATTTTTTTACAATTGGAGCTTACAAAACTTGCCTTGTCCCCTTGCATGAAAACGACAAAATCGGAAGAGTTTTCAAGAAGGGCTTGAAAGAAGTCTTTCGAGCCGGACTTAAAAGGCAACCTGGCTTCTCCAAGGGCTAAATTTGGCAGAAGAAGACTAAGAGAGGGCCTTAAAACCTTCAATCTTCTTTTGCTTTCCGGCATCTTCTCCTCGCATTGATAAGCCAGAAACAACACACCAGGATCCCAGGATGGCAATTTCAGGCTGATCTCGGAAACATCGATCGGAACCTTTTCGGTCTTCTTTCTGAAGACCTGATAAGACTGTTCGCTGATCCTGTAGGAACTTCCTTTCCTTTGGATCAGAACATGGGTCGAACCCAACCAGGGCAGCACACCTGAAAACCGTATTTCAAGAAAAAAAAGAACAGGGGGATCATCGAATAGAATACCATAAAGCTCTTCCCCAAGATCAGAGATCGTTTTGCATTTAAGGATCTTTTCCTGCCAATTGCTGATCGTATTGAGGGAATAGTCCATCATTGATAATACGGATTTTGATGACAAAAAAAAAGCCCCAAGAGTGGGGCTCAATAACGTTAGGCTGCCTTTTTTGGAGGAAGTGTCCCAAAGATAACATCCCAAAGCGGAGAGGAAACCCCATAGGCCACGGTGTCATCTTTAAAATGATGGATCGCATGATTGACCCAAAGTATCTTAAGGAAATTCTTTGGTGCCTTAAAGGCATGTACACTGTAATGAACGCCAATGTAGGTAGCGTATCCCATCACAAATCCGGGAGTGAATGCAAATGAATATTTTCCGACAACGAGATAGAAGGCACCCAAGAAGGCGAATGCAAGAATAGTACTTACCACAATTGGCATTGCCAGCCTCTTTTTATCCTTTGGTTGCTCATGGTGGATCCCATGGAAATTATAAGCAATTTTTTCCCTGAATTCGGTCGTTGGTGCAAGATGAAATATATTTCTGTGAACCAGATATTCCACTAGGGTAAACAGTAAAAACCCAAAAAGGAAGATCCCGAACAGTTCGCCAATTCCCAAGCCATACCTTGCCGCACCCAGGTAGAGAACCACCCCTGAAAAAATTGGGAAAATCGTCAAGGGAAAAGCAATGTGGGTTTTGGTGAGCATATCCAAAACCGGGTTATTAAATATCTTAACCCTATTCTCGTCTGTGATTTTTTGAGCTTTAGAACTAGACCCCATCTCAAAGTTTTCAGCAAAAATAACTCAAAAATCAATTCAAAAAGAAGCTTGAAACGAAATGTTATTGATTCTTTTTGTATGATTCTATTACCTCAAAATAAGCCTGTTCATAACGAGGGAGGACCCGTTCAATATCAAACTCCAACGCCCTTTCTTTGGCCCTTTTTTTAAAACCTTCCAGGTTCTCATCGTCGAGAATAATGAGCGAGTTTTTCAGCATGTCATCGATATCTCCTACGTCACTTAAGAATCCGGTTACACCGTTGACATTTAACTCAGGGATACCCCCGGCATTTGAAGAGATCACCGGTACCTCACAAGCCATAGCTTCGAGAGCTGCAAGACCAAAGCTTTCTTTTTCCGAAGGAAGGATAAAAAGATCTGACACGGATAAGATCTCTTCAATGGCCTCCATTTTGCCAAGAAACCTGATATCCTCACAGGATTTTAGCTCGCGGCATTTGCTTTCAATATTTTGTCTTTCGGGGCCGTCACCAGCGAGCAGCAGTTTCGCCGGAATCCTCTCCCTGATCTTCTCAAATAACATAACCACGTCTTCCACCCTCTTCACCTTTCGAAAATTGGAGGTATGAACCAGAAGCTTTTCACCATTAGGGCAAATGGCCTTCTTGAAATGATCCTTTTTCTGTTTTTGGAATTTTTGCGGGTCGATAAAATTCGGGATCACCTTGATGTCCTTCCGAACATTGAAAAACTCATTGGTTTCCCTTTTCAGATCTTCCGATACACAAGTGACCATGTCGGAATGGTTGATACTAAACTCAACCACAGGAGAAAAACCGGCATCCTTTCCAACCAGGGTTATATCGGTTCCATGCAGCGTCGTCACAAAAGGAATTCCTACTCCTGAGTCCTCCATGATCTTTTGCGCAAGGTATGCCGCCGAAGCATGAGGAATGGCATAATGAACATGGAAAAGGTCTAGCTCGGCGTACTGGGCCGTAGAAACCATAGTTCCGGACAAGGCCAATTCATACGGAGGGTATTGAAATAAGGGGTATGCCGGGATCGAGACCTCATGATAAAAGATGTTCTCGTTGAAGAAATCCAACCGGCTGGGTTGAGAATAGGTGATAAAATGAACCTTATGACCTTTCTTGGCCAATCCAATTCCCAACTCAGTGGCTACGACTCCTGATCCTCCGAAAGTGGGGTAACATACAATTCCAATATTCATTCTTCCTTTATTTCTGAAGGGTACAACATTTCATTCAAAGGTCCTTTCAACCTCGAAGCTTCCTCTAACTCCTCTTTAAAAATGGAGTCATAAATTAGATCCTGTATCCTGGTCCTGATGTTCTGATCGATCAGTTTTCGATTCGAGGCATCGGGAAAAGTTCTGTTGGAAAGAAATACATACACGAGATCAAAATCAGGATCAGCCCAAGCCATGGTACCGGTAAATCCGGAATGCCCAAAGGTATTGTAAGAACAAAGCTCGGAGGTCGGTCCTTCTCCAAAGGGATTTGGCTTATCCCAACCCAAGCCCCTCCGGTTCTTCTCTCTATCTTGTGATGTAAACAATTCAACTGTTCCATCCCGAAAATATTTCCTGGCACCGTAGTTCCCCGAATTCATATTCATCTGGAATAATTTGGCAAGTTCAAGGGAATTTGAGAAAAGTCCTGCATGCCCGCCGACACCTCCCAACAAAGCTGCTCCCTGATCATGAACTGTCCCCTGAATCCGCTGATTTCTGAAATAATGATCAACCTCAGTAGGTATGATCTGCGCCCTATCAAACCTCTTTAGGGGATTGTAGCTCATTCTGGAGATCCCAATAGGGTCCCATTGGTTTTGTTCCAAAAAATGCTCAATGGGCTGATTAAGCAACCTTTCAGCGATCTCCAAAAGAATATAGAAGCTCAAGTCGCTGTAGCGGTACTTATAGCCTCCCTCCTCTTCCTCCTGGAGCAATTCAGAATCTATGGTCCAATGCCAAAGGCTATCATGGATCGAAGCCATGGTATAAAGACTGTCTGTGACCGGAACAGAGAACCAATTTCCTTTGTGCTGACAATAAAAAAAATCTACCTGATCCTCTCGCTTCATAATATGCGCCCAAAATGGGATATATGGCTTGAGCCCTGCCTGATGGACAAGGACATCCCGGACGATCAGGTCTTCCTTGTTTGTGCCTTTTAACTCCGGAAGATATTCGCTGGCCTTGGAATCCAGATCCAAAACACCCCATTCATAGAGTTTCATGATAGCCTGCAAGGTTCCGGCAACCTTGGTCACAGAGGCGATATCATAAATATTCTCTTCCATGACAGGCTTCTGGTCTTCATAGTCATGATTTCCAAAGCTGCTTTCATATATGATATTTCCATCCCTAACCACCATTACCTGACCACCTGGCGTAGCAGAATCAGTCAATGCTTCTTCGATAACATCGTCAATCCTGACAAGAATATCCTGATCCATGGACAGCTCCTGAGGAAGCCCCTGACCAAGACGGTCAATTTTGTGAAGGAAAAATCCCGTGCCGCTTGGAATGCCCATTTTTGAAGAGCTGAAGGCCATTCTACCCGTGCTATACCCTCCACCGAAAAGAATCTCCGCTACGGCCATATCCACATCCCTACCCTGGTCAGGGCAAAAAACAAAAGTCTGGTTTCGCGCGCCTTGGGGGATTACCCCATTATAGATATGTATCGGTTTAAGCCCAAGTTTTGAACCCATCCCTGAGATGAGATCAACCGTTTTTTGACCACCTTCAGCTCCGGAATAATTGATGATCAAATAATCCTTTTTTGAAAAACCGCTTATCCATTTTTCAATGGTTCGAAAATCCGATGAGTCAACCGAGCTTCCCGTTCCAACGCCAAGCCAGGAAACTTTTCGATACCTTTCAACCTGATCTCGAATGGATACGTCTGCCTGATCAGGATCCCGAATTTCCAGTAATGCTATTCGGCTTTCTTCCAGATCTATGATCGGCAGCAGATGATGTGGATCCACGGTGACCAGAGCGCTTTTCCTGCATTCTTCGAGTAATTCTCCCAGGCCAAACCCGGATATTTCAGCTAATTCATGCAAATCAACAGAGCTCTGTCGATTGCCATAAGGATCAATATTCAATATCGCATTTGTCTTGGCGTAGAAGTCTTCATCGAGGCCATTTTTCTCTACGACCTTTCTGAGGGTCTTGTATTCCTTTTTTGGTGGTTTTGAGAATCGAAACAGACTGATCCCGTTATGGAAAAGGTGCTCCGCAGACAGATTCTTCTCGGAAAAAACCTGCTTGTCCTTTTCATTGAATGCCCGGCTCATGACAAGGCCCTCAAACCCAAGTTCATCCCGAAGGATTGCACTTTCTCCCAGGTTACCAATGGCAAGGAATCTGTCTTTGCCAAAGAGGTCCTGCAATGCCTGAAGTGTATAGCCTGAATTGAAGAGACTTTCTGTCCTTGGAGAATAGGCAATTCCCAAAAAATCTAAATCGACGACCGGAAGGATCTTGGCCAGGTGCATGCCGGAGGAAAGGTTGGATAGTACCCTGGCGATGTCACTGGCCTCAGAGCCAATATAATTTTTAAAATTTCCGTTTCCTTCAAACTGCGACAGCCACGGAAGAATTACAAAATCCAACCCCAGAGACTCCATCCTGACCCCAATTTCATATCCCACCGCCTTCACCGATCTTTCATCGGATATGCATCCCAGGGATGCCGGACTCGGAACCGGATGGGCTCCGAACAGGGAATCAGGAAAACCCCGACTAAAGTCGATCCCACAGAATAGATGCGGTTGGATCTCTTCCTTTCGAAAAAAAGGCATGGTTTCCTTGACCTTGGAAACAGGAATGTCTACAAAAATCACACCCCTAAGCTCTGCATTTAAGGCCCTCTTCTTGATCTCTTCAAGATCCCTGGGGCTGGTTTCAGGGTTGATCTCCACAAAAAACAATTGTCCAATTGCCTGATCAGGCTCCATCGACCTTGCACTTGGCCCCAAACCTGATCCTCCAAACGAACGAGATGCACCAAAAAGGGTCAAGCCAAGAAAAACCAAAAAAATCCAAAAGAACGGAATGCGTTTTTTCACCGACAAACAAATTCTAATTTTGTAAACACATTTTTTCTCAATGAGATTCTTTTCATTCTTCCATCTTCCAAGGCATCGGGAATTCAATTTTCAGCCAAGATATTATGATCCCATAAAGGAGGAAATCGAGGAAAGGGTCAAAATGATAAAAAAAGAGCAAAATTCTGAGCAACAAGAACGCAATTCGATGATCTCGGCTGCATTTCGGCGCAGACAAAACCAAAACAAAACCACATCGATCAATCAGTTTCTCATCCTGGCCATTCTCGTGACCACCGCATTGTTCTATTGGTATTGGGGAAATCAGGGTGTGCTGTTTATCTTTATTCCCGCAATGGGATATTGGATCCTTAGAAAGATAAGAGGGTCTTCAAAACGATAGATGGGAGACCTGATCAAACAACTCCCTGACTCCGTGGCCAACAAAATTGCAGCTGGTGAGGTTGTTCAACGTCCCTCATCGGTTGTCAAGGAATTACTGGAAAATGCCATTGATGCCGGTGCTCAAAACATCAGTCTGATCATTCGGGAATCGGGAAAGTCCTTGATCCGGATCGTTGATGATGGCAAGGGGATGTCGCTGTCGGATGCTAGGTTTTGCTTCGAGAGACATGCTACCTCGAAGATATCAGAAGCGGAAGACCTCTTTGCGATCAGGACCATGGGATTTAGAGGCGAAGCGCTCGCGTCGATCGCAGCGGTTTCCATGGTTGAACTGAATACCAGGGAAAAGGGCGGTGAGATTGGAACCAAAGTTGTAGTCGAAGGGGCCGAATTCAAGGGCCAGGAACCCGATCCCATAGACACGGGAACCTCAATCCAGGTCAAGAACCTGTTCTACAATATACCGGCAAGGAGGAAATTTCTTAAATCGGATCCGGTTGAATTAAAACACATCCTTGAGGAGTTCAACAGGATCGCACTTGCTTTTCCGAATATTGGGTTTTCCCTGTTCAACGGAGACCTTCAAGTCCATTCTTTGAAGGCCGAATCGCTTCAAAAAAGAATTATTCACCTTCTGGGAAAAACATACCAGAAAAAACTCCTGGGTTGTCAGGAGCAAACAGATTACCTGAGAATATCAGGCTTTGTGGGCACCCCGGAAACCGCTAGAAAAACCAGGGGCGAACAATACCTTTTTGTCAACCAGAGATTTATAAGAAGCAACTATTTGGCCCATGCGGTGAAAACCGCATATCAAGGGTTGATCCCGGAGGATTCCTTTCCATTTTTTGTGATCAATCTTGAAATCGATGCGAACCATATCGATGTCAATGTGCACCCTTCAAAACACGAGGTAAAATTCGACGACGAAAGAAGCATCTATGGCCTTGTCAATGCCGCGGTCAAAAGGTCCCTTGGCTCCCAGCCCCTCAGTCCATCAATCGACTTTTCCAAAAAAGTAAGCGTGGGGGATTTTAATCAAAATGAAAGCGACTTCTCATCTTCCTTTCAGTTCGGATCCAGAAAAGACACAGGTACCTTCCCTCCAAGGATTGATGCCAACCCGGATAGAAACAGGGAATTCGAGGGCTTTTCTTCAAAAGGATTCTTTGATAAACCCCAAACCGGAAACCCGGCAAATTGGGATGAAATCGAGGGGGGAACAAGAGATCTGACCCGTGCATTTGAAGACAGCAATGATCAGAGTCCCACACGATCGATGATCCAGGTAGCCAAGGCCTATATCATGTCACCCATCGTATCAGGGGTCATGGTCATTGACCAGTCAAGGGCGCATGAGCGGATATTGTATGAAAAGTTCGCAGGACGCTATGAGACCAACAAGGTCAACTCTCAACAATGCCTCTTTCCTGAAAAAGTATTGCTTGGGAAAGCCGATATTCATATGCTGATGGGCATGGAAAAGGAACTAAAAAAAGTTGGATTTGATTTTGAATACTTCGGAGCCGACAGCATCGTTATCAATGGCATTCCCGAAGGGACCAGCTCCGAAAACTCAAAAGAGCTTTTTGAGGGTTTGCTTGAACTGTTTAAAAACAACTCCAAATCATTGAATATTTCCAGAGAGGAAAATCTCATTAGGGCCCTGGCCAAAAAGACAAGTGTTCCGCATGGAAAAAATCTCGAGCGGGAAGAAATGGGAAATCTTGTGGATCAATTGTTCGCCTGCAAGATCCCGCAGTTCACTCCTGAAGGCTTGCCCACTTTGATCAAAATGGACTATAATTACCTTTTTTCCGCCTTTTCTGAATAATGTTTCGTCTTACTCCGGTTGTTAAGAATCTGCTGATCATCAATATCCTAGTCCTTGCTTTGGACTCGCTGATATTGAATGGGACGCTGTCATCTCAATTCTCCCTTTACTATGTAGGTTCCGAGTTTTTCCAACCCTACCAGTTCATCACATATATGTTCCTTCATGGCGGGATTGGTCATCTTTTTGGGAACATGCTTGCTTTGTTCTTTTTCGGACCATGGCTCGAGCAGACATGGGGCTCGAAACGTTTCTTTATTTTCTACATGGTGACCGGAGTGGGAGCCGGATTGCTATATGGCCTGGTACAATTCGTGGAGATGCAGATGATGCTCAGCGAATTGAATGCATTTGTTGCTGATCCCAGCCCCTCGTTATTCGCCGCTTTCATCAGCGACAATGCACCGTTTTTCTACGATCGCTATTACGATTTCCTCGATCTTTTTGATGCTGACCCCACCAATCCAAGTCTCATCAAACAAGCCACCATTTACCTGAACGGGATCTATGATAGTTTTTCCAACATTCCTATGCTCGGTGCTTCGGGTGCCGTTTTTGGGATCCTCCTTGCCTTTGGAATGCTTTTTCCCAATGTGGAGATCTTTCTGTTGTTTCCGCCTATTCCGATAAAGGCTAAGTACCTGGTCACCTTCTATGGCCTTTACGAGCTTTATGCGCTGTTTCAACAAGCACCGGGAGATAACGTGGCCCATCTGGCACATATTGGGGGAATGATTTTTGCCTATTTCTTTGTTAAGGGATGGAAAAGGGCTGGAAGCCCGTTTTAATATGGCAGCGATAATAGACGAAATCAAACGCACTTTCCAGCGAAATGATAATGCGCTGAACCAGTTGATCGCCATCAACCTGATCATCTTTGCGGTTCTGGTGATCCTGAATGTATTCTCTACCCTCCTGGGTATAAGGGACCTGTTTGCGATCGTATACTCGCAATTTTCCATACCTCCGGTTTTCTCAGATTTTCTGACCAAACCCTGGACGCTGGTGACCTATGCCTTTGCACACAGTCTCAACGATATCTTTCATATCCTTTTTAATCTGCTGTTCCTTTTCTGGTTCGGAAGGTTGGTTGTTGAATATCTGGGAAGCCAAAAGCTGATCAACCTGTATGTTCTTGGAGGACTTTCTGGAGGAATGCTATACCTGATCTTTTACAATCTTATTCCTTTTTTCATGGAGAGAGCGGATATGGTCTCCGGAATGGTGGGAGCTTCAGCGGCGGTTTATGCCGTCATGATCGCTGCTGCCACGTTATTGCCAAACTATTCTTTTCACCTCATCTTTCTTGGACCTGTCAAGATCAAATACATTGCTGCATTTTACATCTTCATCTCATTCATGGGTAGCGTTGGGGCCAATGCAGGAGGAAATATTGCCCATCTTGGAGGAGCATTGATCGGATATGTCTACATCAGGCAATTGCAAAACGGCCTTGATCTTGGAAGGCCCATTCAAGGATTTTTGGATTTTTTCAGAGGTTTGATCAATCCTTCGAAAAAAATGAAGGTGACCTATAAAACACCAAAATTCACATCTGACAAAAAAGCCAGTCCCGGATCCTCTATTCCAACACAGGACCAAATCGATGCGATTTTGGATAAGATCGCTGCAAAAGGTTACGAAAGCCTGAGTAAAGAGGAAAAGGAAATGCTTTTCAATTTTGGAAAGGAAAAAAACTAAGAGCACATTATAATTTCATCTTATGGATCATTTCAATACCATTCATGTTTCCCTGGATGAAGGGATACTCATGATCAAGATCAACAGGCCGGATAAAATGAACGCCCTCAACCAAGAGGTACTTTCGGAATTGGGAGAAGGCATACGTTACGCCTATGACATGGAAGAGGTCTCCGCGGTGATCATCACGGGGGAGGGCGAAAAGGCATTTGTAGCCGGAGCAGATATCTCAGAACTCCAGGAATTGAATGAAATGAATGGAAGAAAATTTGCTGAAAATGGTCAGGAGATCTTTTCTTCGATCGAGCAATGTCCAAAGCCTGTCATCGCTGCGGTAAATGGTTTCGCCCTTGGTGGGGGCTGTGAGCTCGCCATGGCCTGCCATATGAGGGTTGCGACTCCGAAAGCTCGATTTGGTCAGCCAGAGGTAAATCTCGGGATCATCCCGGGTTATGGCGGAACCCAAAGACTGAGCCAATTGGTGGGTAAGGGAAAAGCATTCGAGATCATGATGACGGGCAATATGGTCAATGCGCCGGAAGCTCAATCCATTGGACTGATCAATCATGTCATCGGAGAGGAAGAGGATCTCATCGAATACTGCAGGTCACTGGCAAAGCAGATTCAGAAAAAGGCTCCACTTGCGATATCCATGATCGTCGATACCGTTAATGCTGCCTTCAGCAATGAAGAGAACGGATACCAAACCGAAGCCAACTCATTTGCTGCCTGCTGCAAAACAGAGGATTTCAAAGAAGGAGTCAGCGCCTTTTTGGAAAAAAGGGAAGCCCGATTCGACGGCAAATAAAAGCTTCTTCATTTTTCTTTTCTGGCTTTTTTCAGACCAAGAAAGATTATTTTTGCGCCCGTGAAAATCAAAGTCAAAAACCTTTCTTCCCACCCGCTTCCTGAGGCTAAAACAGCCGATTCGGCAGGGATGGACCTCAGAGCTAATCTTGAGGAATCCGTCAACCTTGGACCGGGAGAACGCAAACTGATCCCCACTGGGTTGTTTTTGGAGATCCCGGGGGGTTTTGAAGGACAGGTGAGACCAAGAAGCGGATTGGCTTTGAAACACGGAATTACCGTACTGAACACTCCCGGAACCATAGACGCCGATTATCGTGGCGAGGTGGGAGTTATTTTAATCAATCACTCGAAAGAAACATTCAAAATAGAATCCGGAGATAGGATTGCACAACTTGTAATTGCCAAACACGAAACCATCGAATGGGATGTTTCCGATTCATTGGAGGAATCGATGAGATCAGATGGTGGCTTCGGTAGCACCGGAAAAAACTAGAATACAATGAGGATCATTATTCCTATGGCAGGGATGGGCAAAAGAATGAGACCCCATACCCTAACGGTTCCAAAACCATTATTACCCATTGCCGGAAAGCCCATCGTTCAAAGGCTGGTGATGGACATCGCCGAAATCTGCAATGAAGAGATCACTGAGATCGGTTTTGTCATCGGGAATTTCGGAAAGTCGGTTGAGCAGCAATTGATGGACATTGCAAATTCGGTCAATGCAAAGGGCAAAATATATTATCAGGAGGAAGCTCTTGGTACCGCCCATGCGGTTTTTTGTGCTGAGGAGTTGTTAGAGGAAAAGGTCATAGTCGCCTTTGCGGATACTCTTTTCAAAGCTGATATGGATCTGGATCAAAATGCCGATGGTGTGGTCTGGGTTCAAAAAGTTGAAGACCCGCGACAGTTTGGTGTAGTCAAAATGGACGACGCCGGGGTGATCAATGAATTCGTTGAAAAGCCCGAGCAGTTTGTTTCGGACTTGGCTATCATCGGCATCTATTATTTCAAGGAAGCGCAAAAGATCCGGGAAGAGATCAAATATCTGCTCGACAATGACATTCGAGACAAGGGCGAATACCAGTTGACGGATGCGCTTAAAAACATGATGTTGAAGGGCAACAAAATCCTTCCTGGCAAAGTGGACGAGTGGTTGGACTGTGGCAACAAAAACATCACTGTGAAAACTAATTCCAGGTACCTGTCGTTTTTGATGGAAAGAAATGAGAACCTGGTCTCTCCTTCGGCCAAATTGATCAACTCCATATTGATCGAGCCGGTTTATCTTGGAGAAGGCGTTGTTGTCGAGAATTCAGTTCTAGGTCCAAATGTTTCGGTTTCAGAGGGTACCCATTTGAACCGTTCGAATGTCTCCAATTCCATTATAGGGAGTGCAAGCAGTATTTCGGGAGTATATTTGGACAACTCAATGATCGGCAGTCATGTAACCATGAACGGAAGGGCCAAGGACGTCAGCATTGGAGATTATAATACGATAGAGGATTAAAAGACTTTCCCAAATATCATTTTGGAGCCTTTTTCTACTGATCATTGGGCTCAGCATGTCATCAGGTGACCTGCATGCACAGAAGAAGAAAAAGAAATCCAAGAAATCAGCTCAGCAAAAGGAGATTACCGAGAAGGACGAGATAGAGGCTTATTATTTCTACTCAGAGGGTTTGAGATATGGCCTGAAGGAGGAATATGATAAGGCGATCAAATATTATGAGAAGGCCTTATCCATTATGCCTGATAATTCCGCCGTCCATTTCAAACTGGGAGAAACCTATTCCAGTATCAACGAAATGGAAGATGCACTTGTTCATGCCCAAAGGGCGGTCGAGCTCGAGAAATCCAACGAGTATTACTACATCCTGCTGGCCAGGGTTTACGAATTCATGGGAGATTTTCCCAATGCGATCAACACCTACCGGGATCTGGTGGCGAATGTTGAAAACGCGCAATCAAATTATTATGATCTGGCCATGCTGCAGGTGATGAGCGGGGATTGGGAAGGAGCCCTGGCTTCCTATGAGGCCATTCTGGAATACTATGGTCCCAATCCCGAGATCTCCGCTCAGAAACAAAAGATCTATCTGAAACTGAATCGACTGGATGATGCGGTCAGAGAAGGAAGACGGTTGATCAATGCCTATCCTGAAGAACCCGAATATGTGATCAATCTCGCAGTATTGCTGAACTCAAACAACAAGCAGGAAGAAGCCATCATGCTTTTGGACTCCCTGCTCATGACTTACCCGGATTTCAGCCCGGCCAGATTGGTCCTGTTTGAGATCTACCGTGATCAGGGCAAGGATGAAGATGCATTTGAACAATTAAAAACGGCATTTGCAGATCCTACCCTTGATATCAGTAAAAAAGTCGGTCTGCTCTCAGGTTATGAAAGATTTGCGAAAACCGATGAGGAGAAGGAAAAGGCGCTGGAACTGGGTCTGACCATGCTTGAAGCACATCCCGAGAGTGATCTGGCCAACTCGCTGATCGGAGATTTTTACCTGTCAAGAGAGAAAAAGGAAGATGCCCTGATCTATTACAAGAAATCCGTAGAGATCAACCCGAACGCATTTAATGTCTGGATGAATATCCTGATTCTCAATTTCGAAGAAGGTCGTAACGATTCCCTGGTCTTCTATTCGGAGAAAATGGTTGAGGTTTTTCCAAACAACGCAAGAGTTTGGTTTCTGCAGGGACTGGGGTATTACTCCTTGGAGAACTATGCCAAGGCCAGGTTCTCTCTGGAAACCGCCAAGAAATGGGTTTCCAATGAGCAATCACTCTTAGCCGATATCGAAGCTACACTCGGAGACTGTTATTATAACCTTGGAGAATATGAGGAGATGGACAAATCCTATGACTGGGTTTTGGCAGAAAATCCGGACAATGATCATGTTCTGAACAATTACAGTTATTTCCTTTCGCTTAGAAACGAAAGGCTGAATGACGCGGAAAAAATGTCCACCAGGCTTGTTGCAAAGTATCCCGACAATCCCACCTATCTGGATACTCATGCCTGGGTCCTTTTTCAACTGGAAAAGTATGAAGAGGCACTTCCCTTCATTGAAAAAGCGGCCGGGAAATCGGATAGCGGTGTAATTCATGAGCACCACGGGGATATCCTCTTCAAACTAGGTCGTGAGGAAGAAGCTATTGAGGCCTGGAAGCAGGCACAGGAACTCGGTGGGGCCGGGGATCAGCTGGAGAAAAAGCTGGAAAACGGGCGATGGTATGAATAGGATTTCCCTACAAATCCTTTTTCTTCTTTCCGCGTATTTGATCTCGTGTAAATCAGCAAAACCCGTAGCGGATCTCAGCTATGAAGACCCGCTTGCAAAACATGAATTCTACAAGGGCAAAGCCAAGATCGTCATCGAGACGGAAAAGGGTTCTCAAAAAGCCAACCTGCATTTAAGACTAAAAAAGGATGAGATCATTTGGATTTCGATCATCAATAAGGTCGAAGCCGCAAGGATCCTTGTAACTCAGGATTCCATCAAGTTCATGGATCGATTGAACAAATCCTATTATTCGAATTCCATTGACTCCATGGGTAGCTTTTTCAATTTTGATCTTGATTTTGACCTGATCCAAAATATCCTCACCTCAAGAGCCCCGGAATCAAATGTGGACTGGAAAAAAGCCGGAGACGAAACCATCGGGATCGAAAAAAGAGACAACTGGCTCATGGAATACAGCGTGGATACCGAAAAGAAAATGCTCCAAAGTCTGAGTATCCGGGAAATTCAGGGCGCCAATAAAATCACCGTTCTATACAACGGTATTCTGGGATTTGACGGAGGAGCCTTGGCCGAAGGGTTTAGTTCCGACGCCGTTTATTCAAAGGGAAATAGGAATGGAAGGATCAAGGCAGATCTTAGCTATGATAAGTTTAATTTCGCCTCAGAGGATGAAATGAGTTTCACTTTCCGGATACCCTCCAAATATGAGAAGCTGTAACCTTCTACTGCTATTCGTCTTTACGCTAATCTCAATTTCCCCTGCTTTTGGACAAAAAACCAAGCAGGAACTTGAAAAGGAAAGAACTCGGAACCAAAGAAAAATCCAGGAAACCAGGAAGATCCTCAAGGAAGTATCAACGAAAAAAACCAGTTCTCTCGGGCAGCTATCGGTCTATGGAGAGCAGATCAAAAGGCAGGATGCTCTGATCTCGACTTTAAATCTGGAGATCAAGTTCCTGGATGCGGAGATCGAAGAAAACGAGCTCATATCCCAATCCCTGAAAAAAGACCTGGAAGAACTCAAGGAAGAATACGCTCGAATGGTTTATGCCGCATCAAAGTCAGCAAATCATTTCAATAAACTGATGTACATCTTTTCGGCAAAAGACTTTAACCAGTTTCGAAGAAGGATCAAGTATATGGAACAATATACGGATGCTCGAAAAGCCCAGGTCAAGGAGATCGAATATGTCCAATCGGAAATTCATGCCCAAACCCAGATTCTCCTTGCTTCCAAGAGGGAAAAGGAAGATCTGGTCGATACCGAAAAACTTGAGCAGGAGGAGATCAAGAGGCTGAAAAAGAAGCAAAATTCCCTGATCACCGACCTGAGTAAAAAAGAAAGGGAGCTAAAAAAGGAATTGGCCAAGAGGAAAAAGGATGACCAAAAACTGGCTAAAATGATCAAGGATCTGATCGCCAAAGAAGTCGTCAAAGGAAAATCAACCATCCCGCTCACACCTGAGGCTGCGGAACTGGCGGCCTCATTTGAAAGAAACAAGAGCAAACTACCCTGGCCGGTGAATTCTGGTTTTGTGAGCCAAAAGTTTGGCAAAAATCCGCATCCGGTTTTACGCGGGGTCTATACCGAAAACGACGGCGTGGATATTCAAACCAATCAATTGGAGAAGGTCAGGTCCGTCTTCGAAGGCACAGTGCTCACCGTTGCCGTCATTCCGGGTAATAACAACGCCGTAATGGTCAGACACGGGGATTATATTTCTGTTTATGCCGGGATCAAGAATGTCACCGTACAAAAAGGCCAAAAGGTAAACACCAAAGACCATCTCGGAGAGGTATATACGGATAAAAATGGTGTATCAACATTTCAATTTCAGATTTGGAAGGGATTTACCAAACTCGATCCTGAAAATTGGTTGTTTAACAGATAGGCAGTCCAATTTTCACTATTTTTGAACAGCAAAATCATTTAAAATGGATTTACTGACGTTGTTTTTATTCAGTATTGGGGGACCGGAAATAATCCTGATTCTGTTTGTCATTTTGCTTCTTTTCGGAGCCAAGAAGATCCCTGAACTGGCAAAAGGCCTGGGGAAAGGTATTCGTGAGTTCAAGGATGCCACCAAGGAAGTAAAAGATGAAATAAACCAAGCTACTGAAAAAGCTAAGCCAGAGGACTGATCCTTGAAGCACTTCTCTTCTTTTTCAGACCTTAGCGCAGCCCTGAGGAGCGGAGAGACCACATGCCGCCAGGTTGTAGAATTCCACTTATCCAAAATTTCCGAGCATAACGGGAGGCTCAATGCTTTTCTGGAGGTATTCGAGCAGGAAGCCCTAGAAAATGCTGACCGTATAGATGAAAAAATAAGATCCGGTCAGGCCGGAAAACTTGCCGGAATGGTCGTTGGCATTAAGGATGTACTCGTTTACAAAGGGCATTCTTCCACCGCCGGGAGTCAGATCCTGAAAGGATTCGAATCACCATATACCGGAACAGCTGTTGATCGATTGGTTCGTGAAGATGCCATCATCATAGGAAGGCAGAACTGCGATGAATTCGCCATGGGATCTTCCAATGAAAACTCTTCCTATGGTCCTGCTGTAAACGGAATTGGCCAAAACAGGGTCCCAGGAGGGTCATCAGGAGGATCTGCTGTTGGAGTTCAAATGGAAATGTGCCGTGTCTCTCTCGGTACCGATACCGGTGGATCCGTGCGTCAGCCAGCGTCTTTTTGCGGTGTATACGGCATCAAGCCCACTTACTCCAGGGTTTCAAGATATGGATTGATCGCCTATGGAAGCTCTTTCGATTGCATAGGTGTTTTTTCGCGAAATACCTACGACATCGCGATCATATTGGAGGTGATGGCCGGAAACGATCCTTTTGATGCCACTTCATCCTCAGAACCCGTTCCTGCTTATTCAACATTTGGAACGGATGAACCTAAGAAGACCATCGGGATCGTGGAAGAAACCCTGACCATGGAGGGAATAGATCCGGAGGTGGTTAAAAACACGGAAGATTTCATTCAAAAACTTGAAGACCGGGGACATACGATCAAGAAGATCCATACACCCTATTTACACGAAGCACTCCCAGTTTACTATATTCTGACCACTGCCGAGGCGAGCACAAATCTCTCACGTTTTGATGGAGTTCGATATGGAACCAGATCAAATGACGGGACTACCCTCATGGAGATGTATGAAAAGACGAGATCGGAAGGTTTCGGAGCTGAGGTGAAGCGCAGGATCATGCTGGGAACCTTTGTCTTGAGCGCAAGTTATTATGATGCATATTTTACCAAGGCTCAAAGGGTAAGAAGACTGATCAAAAACGACCTCAAAGAAAAATTCAAGGAAGTGGATTTTATTTTGAATCCCACCACTCCTAGTCCTGCGTTTGAAATCGGGGAAAAAACAAAAAATCTGCTTGATCTTTATCTGGCCGATATTTTCACGGTGCAGGCTCCGATCGGGGGATTTCCCGCTCTTTCCATACCATATGGAAATAATCATGAAGGATTGCCGTTAGGCATCCATATTATGGCTGATTCGTTTAAAGAGAAAGAATTGCTGGATTTTTCGAAAAATCTTGAAGATATTTCCTGAAATGAGGATCAAAATCATCCTTTTGGCCTGTTTTCTTGCCCTTAACCTGCGGGTCATTGCCGGAGAGAATTCCGTCCAAAACCAGGATGTACTTACAGCCTGTGTAGAGCAGGAATACCTTGATCAGGAATTGATCAGCGACCTTTTTGGCTGCATAGAAAGAGGCGTTCCCCTGACCTATAATCCACGCATTTACGGCTTTATTGATTATTTCGTCAATAGAGATCGGGCGTATACCCAAAGGGTAATTCACCGGAGCTACGCTTATTTTCCAATATTCGAAGAGGAATTCAGTAAAAGGGGTCTCCCCGATGAATTGAAATATCTCTCCATTGTGGAGTCAGGATTGAATCCCAAGGCGATTTCAAGGGCCGGAGCCGGAGGGCTATGGCAATTCATGCCTTCAACAGGGAAAATGTACGGACTTAAAGTGGATTATCTGATCGATGACAGGTTGGACCCCTACCTCAGCACTGTGGCCGCTGCAAAGTATCTTGAATCCCTTTACAGGCAATTCGGGGATTGGGAGCTCGCATTGGCGGCCTACAACTGTGGTCCGGGAAAAGTAAGAAGGGCAATTAGGAGGTCCGGTTATAAAAAATCCTTCTGGGAGGTTTACCCTTGGCTTCCCAGGGAGACAAGGAATTATGTTCCTCAATTTTTGGCATTCGTTTATATCATGAATTACAGAGCCGAGCTTGGTTTTTATGATGAGTCCGGTGAATACCTTCCGGAGTTTAAGACCATCACGGTAAATCAGAATCTTGATGTTGAGACGTTTTCCGAAAGTCTGAACACCTGCTATGAAGATATCGCCTTGTTAAACCCGCAGATCAAAAGAGGATTGATCCCTATCCAAAGAAAAGATCTCCAGGTACGGATCCCGATCGAATGCTATGATCTGTATGAAGAAAATAAGGAGGTCATTCTGGCCAGATCCTCAGAATTGGACGAGCAGAAAAAGCATATCGTTGCAACCTATGATCGCACCAGCACCTATGGAAAAGAAAAGCATGTTTACAAGGTGAAATCAGGAGATGTACTGGGAAGAATAGCTGAACGATATCATGTCCGGGTTTCCGACATACGAAAATGGAACAATATCCGGGGCAGTATGATCAGGGTTGGACAAAGACTTGCTATCTGGAAGGCTCCCGGATACAATGCAACGGCTTCGAACACCCAGGTTAGGCAGGCTCCAAAACCCGTTCCGGGATCAAAGGTCCATGTTGTCAAATATGGAGACACTCTTTGGGACATTTCAAAGATGTACCAAGGACTATCCATCGAAAAGATCAAATCCCTGAACAACCTGAAAACCAGCAGGATCAAACCCGGTCAGGTTCTGAGAATAGGTTGAGCAGGCTCCCTAAATTTTCAAAATTTCAATTGGCACTCAGGAACGGTATCGATCAACCACAAATATGGTGTGCCTACAAGGGAAAGATCTATGATGTAGGTTCATCGCGATTATGGCAAAGCGGAAAGCACTATGAACATTGGGCGGGTCAGGATCTGACTCATGAATTGAAAGACGCCCCACATACTTCCGAAGTGTTTCAAAAATTTGAAGTTGTCGGTATCCTTGAAGACTAATCAAATCCGGAATCAGCATATTCTTCCCAGCTTTCAAGTAGATCCTGAAAATCCTGTGGAAGCTCAGAATCCTGAAAAATCGCTTCATTGTTTCCCGGCTTCGTAAAACCCAGGGTCTTTGCATGCAAGGCCTGACGTCCAAATTCCTTTAGCAGACCCTCTACGAAGGTCTTGTACTTTGTAAATCTGGGCCCTCTGATGATCTTCCTGCCCCCGTATTCGGGATCTCCGAAAAGCGGACAACCTATATGCTGGAAATGAGCCCTGATCTGGTGCGTTCTTCCGGTTTCAAGGCTGCATTCCACAAGGCTCACCGGGCCATAGGATATGAGTCTTTTATAATGGGTGATGGCGTCTTTTCCCTTTCCTTCTTCCACGACGGTCCGAAGTTTTCTATCACGTGGGCTTCGATCCAAATTGGCATTTATCGTTCCCCCCTCTCCCGGATCTCCCCATACAAGGGCCCAATAATTTCTCTGAATAGTATGATCAAAAAACTGCTTAGCCAGGAGCGCATGAGTCAGTTCATTTTTGGCCACCACCAATAAACCCGAAGTGTTTTTATCTATCCGGTGAACAAGCCCTGGCCGCTGTCCCTGCTCTCCGCCCTCGGAGAGTTCATTGAAATGATAGAGCAGGCCATTGACAAGGGTTCCGTCCCAATTTCCAACCGCAGGATGAACCACAAGGCCTGCAGGTTTATTGACGATCACAAGTTCTTCATCCTCGAAAACAATGTTAAGATCCATCTTTTGAGGAAGCAGCTCTCTCACCTCCTCCTGTTTTGGTAAGAGGACAGAGACCTCATCTCCGGGTTTGATCTTATAGTTCGATTTGGTTGATTGCAGGTTAACCTTGATCAGTCCTGCCTTAATGGCGTTCTGAATTCGATTGCGGCTGACATCCCTAAGTCTGTCCATAAGGAATTTGTCAATTCGAATAAGAGATTGATTTTGATCAGCAACGATTCGAAATTTTTCAAATAGATCTTCTTCCTCGATATTGATCCCTATGTTTTCTTCCTCGGCCATCTCAGATGTGCAAAAGTATTACTCCAGAACCCCAAAGTTGCTTGTTTCTGACATAAAGATCCCCGATCTCCCAGGAACATATAAGATGCTCAGGCTTGATCAGGTAGATCCGATTTTGTCCGGAAATAAATACTGGAAGCTCAAATATCATTTTCTGAGAGCGAAAAAGGAAAAAAAGGGTCTTGCCGGTATAGGAGGGCCCTATTCCAATTTGCTCTATTCTTTGGCAAGGGGTGGTCAAATGTTTGAAATACCTACTAAGGGCATTCTTCGTGGCCCCAAGCCAAGATCGCTCACTCCAACACTCAGGGAATGCGAAAAGGCCGGAATGGAGATCAGATTTGTGAGCAGGGAGGAATACAATCAACTCTGTGCTCAGGCTGAAAAAGAGAACGCAATATTTGAAGAGGACTTTCTTTTGCCAATTGGAGCAAATGACCTGCTAGGACTAAAGGGCACAACAGAAATTCTTTCCTGCGTTCAATCTCCTCATGAAGCAATCATCTGTCCGATCGGCACAGGCAATACCTTTAAGGGGCTAGCCAAAAGCAAAAGCAGCAATGTCGAGTTATATGGTTTCAGTGTGATCGGGCGAATGGAACAAGATCTTCTCGACTTGGAGGCTGTCCTGGCCGAGGAAAAGATCCCAAATATCCATGTTCTCAGATCAGGTCAGATCGGGAAATTCGGGAAATTGAACCCTGAACTTGAACATTTCCTTCTCGAATTTGAGCGCTTAAATGATCCGCGTTTAGATCCGGTATATACGGTGAAAATGCTTTTTGCATTCAGGCAATTGATTCGGGAAAACCCTGAGCTAAGAAAAAGACAGATCATGATTTTGCATACCGGAGGACTTCAGGGAAGGCAGGGGTTTTCATTTTTGAATTAGCCCTAGCACCTTAAAGATCATATCATACTCATAACCCTTAGAGGCCATATATGATATCAGCCTTTTCTGATCCGGCTTTTTGCGAATATCCAATTTTTCGGATCTCATCTCGGCCAAATGAAGTGCCTTATCAGCATATTCCTGGTTTTCGATCTTGCTCAGGGCATTTGCAATTTCGTTCTGCTCCACACCTTTTTGCTTCAGTGCAAACCCGATTTTCAATTTCCCCCATGATCTTGAGTTAAACTTTCCCCGGGCATAGACTTCCGCAAACCTCTTCTCGTCAAGAAAACTCTCCTTTTCCAGTTTCCGAATAAAGAATTGAATGTCCTGTTCCGACAATTCATAGGACCTGAGTTTGTCATAGACCTCCTTGGTGCTTCGCTCACGAAAGGCACAATAAGAGCAGATTTTTTTCCAGTATTTTTCCTGAGTGCTATCTTTCACCTCTAATCCACAGGGTTTGTTAAAAAAGTTGAATTCCGCCGAAATACCCAAAATAATTGAAGTTCAAAATTCTCATTTGGGCAAGGATGAACTGATCGAAGGTATTTTTTTCGATACGCGCAAGATCGCCAGGGGAAGTGGAGGCCTCTTTGTTGCATTGAATGGAAATTCCGACGGACATATATACATTCCTGATGCCTATGCCAAGGGTGTAAGGTCCTTTATCCTGGAATCCGAAATTGATCGATACTCAGGTGAATATTCCGATGCCAACTTTTATCAGGTTGTTCATTCTGTGGAGGCGCTTCAGAATTTGGCAAAAAACAATCGCCAGGGTTTCAAAGGAGAGCACATCTTTGGTATCACCGGAAGCAATGGTAAAACCATCGTCAAAGAATGGCTTTGGAACATACTGGTTTCCAAATGGAATGTATATAAAAGCCCAAAGAGTTATAATTCGCAAATCGGAGTTCCGATCTCCATGCTTGGTTTGGATCAGCAGGTTGAGCTTGGAATTTTCGAAGCAGGGATCTCCCGGCCTGCTGAAATGGAAAAACTGGCATCGATCATCCAGCCGGACATTGGAATTTTCACCAATATAGGGCCAGCTCATGACGAGGGATTTGAATCCACCGAATCAAAGGTCGGCGAAAAACTGATGCTCTTCAAAGATTCGGATACGGTGATCTACAGGGGCGATCAATCCTATTCCGGCCAACTGACAAAAGAACTATCCGGCAAAAATCTGATTACCTGGGGCAAATCGGAAGATCAGACCTATATGGTTGATTTCAAGCAGAAAAATGGATCTACCACTATAGAAATTCAGGGTGTTGGGGATTTTGAATTTGGACTTAATGATCAGGGGAGTCTTGAAAATATTGCCCATGCCATTGTCGCAAGCCTCAGCCTCGGACTATCTCCTGATTCGATTCGGGAGTCATTAAAGGAGATCTCTCCCGTGGAACTACGACTGGATATCAAAAAGGGGATTTCCGGTTGTAAGATCATCAATGACGCCTACAATCTGGATCTGAATGGCTTCAGATCGGGATTGGATTCACTGATGAATCAATCAAAGGCACAATCCAGAACACTGATACTGACTGACTTCCCCGGCAAGCTCAAAGAAGAGGATTATGAGGAGGTAGTGCGCATCATCAACAAAGCCGAACTCAAGAAGTTTATTGGCATTGGAAGTGAGCTGGAGAAAAGGAAAACGGATATCAGGGCCGGCTCCACATACTTTATTCCCGATCTGGATAGTTTCAAAAAAGAAATCGGCTTTGAGCACTTCAAGGATGAAACAATTCTGATAACGGGGGCAAGAAAATTCAAATTGGAAAAATTGGTTCCATTTCTGGAAGAGCGTATCCATGGAACCAAAATGGAGATCGATCTGGATGGAATCGGCCATAACCTCGAAGTTTTCCGGCAAATGTCCTCAAGCAAAAGGACAATGGTGATGGTCAAAGGTTCAGGCTATGGTGCCGGCATGGTAGAACTTGCCGAATTTCTGGAGCGTTCTAGGATAGATTATTTGGGCGTGGCCTATGTAGACGAAGGGGTGGAATTGAGAAAAGCAGGGATTGGGCTGCCGATCATGGTCCTTAATCCAACTCTGGAATCTTTTGAGTTGATGATGGAGAAGAACCTCGAACCGGAGATCTTTAGCTGGGATGGTTTGGAAAGGATACAAATCCTTCAGCAGCAGATCGGGAAAGGCTTTGGCATCCATTTGAATATTGATACGGGCATGCACAGGCTTGGATTTGATCCTGGTGATGTAGAAAGAGTAGCTGAATATGTCAGGGAGAACCATTTGGAAGTCAAATCGGTCTTTAGTCATTTATCCAGTTCAGATGATCAAGATCAGGAAGAATTCAGCAAAACTCAGATCGAGACCTTCATCAAGGAATCCGAGAAATTCAAGGAGATCTCCGGGCTAGACCCACTTCTCCATATCTGCAATACTACAGGGATCATCAATTTTCCCAAAGCCCACCTCGACATGGTCAGGCTTGGCATCGGGTTGTACGGAATAGACCCAAGTAGCAAGATCAGCAACAGGCTTGAACCCTGTGTTGCCCTCAAAACAGAGATCTCCCAAACAAAACGGCTTCAAAAGGGAGACCCTGTCGGATATGGCCAGAAGGGCAGGATGCCTCAAGATGGTTTTATCGCTACCCTTCCAATTGGTTACGCCGATGGATTCCCCCGATCACTGGGAAATGGTAAAGCGAATGTCTTCATACATGAGAAACCCTACCCTGTCATCGGCAACGTATGTATGGATATGATCATGGTGTACCTGGGAGAAGAGAATTATCCATCAGGAAGTCCTGTGGAGATCTTCGGGCGGGAGATCAGTCTGGAAGAGTTTTCCTCCTGGCAGAACACAATTCCCTATGAGGTTTTAACGCAGGTAGGCCCAAGGGTCAAGAGGATTTATTTATCCAGCCATTAATCGAGTAATCGGAATGATTATTTTTACAGAAAAGGAGATATGAAAGCGATCTACCTCATTGTACTCTTATTCATTTGGCCGCTTTTCACCCAGGCACAAACTGTAATCGTAAAAGAAGAAACCGCAAGGGTTGAGGGCCAGGAGGTTCCTGGCATATCTGCCACCCTTGAGGTCAATGATGCCAGGGAAGTTCAGAAGCTTTGGATGAACCAGTTTAAATCCTATGGAAGGGTCAATGAAAGAGATGGCATGTTCGTTGTAAGCGAAGCGACGATTCCGAAGATCTCAATGAATTCTCCTGCAAGAACTTTTTCCAGAATTCTGCTGACCGAAGGTGGGACCCAGGTGTGGTGGGGAATCGAATTCGGGGAGGCTTTTGTCGGCCCTGATCACCACCCTTCCAAAATGGCCGCAGCAAAGGAAGCCCTGCATCAATTTGGGGTTGATGTCTATGTCAATGAGGTGAATAAGGAGATCTCCGATGCGGAAAGAGCGATTCAGGTTGAGGTCAAGAATTACGAATCCCTGGTTAAATCAGGAGAAAATTTCTCCGAGGAATTTGAAAAGAACCATCTTCAAAAACTGAAACTCGAAGAGAGGCTGGTTCAAAACCGGATCGACTCCGTCAATATTTCAAATTTGATCGGTCAGAATAAGATCGACCAAACAGAGTCTCTTGAAGAGATCGAAAAGCTTAAGCAGGCCAAGGAACTGATCAAAGCCAAACTCGAGAGGATCAAATAATGATCGCTGATTTTCGCAGCGATACCCTGACCATCCCAACCCGGGAAATGCTCAATAGCATGATGGCCGCCAGGGTCGGTGATGATGTATGGGAAGAAGATCCAACGGTCATCGAACTGGAAGAGCAAATGGCTGCCATGTTTGGTATGGAAGCGGGGTTGTTCTGTCCTTCCGGAACGATGGCCAACCAGATCGCCATAAGAATTCACACTCGGCAACAAGATGAGGTCATCTGCGATTATTACTCTCACATCAACCATTATGAAGCAGGTGGTCCTGCATCTAACTCCCAGGTTTCCTTAAAACTGGTTAAAACAGAAAAAGGGATCCTTTCTGCCAATGATATTGCAAAAGCCATGAATCCCGTTGATGTACACTTTCCTCCCTCAAGGCTTGTGGTACTGGAGAACACATGCAATAAGGGAGGAGGCTATTCATATTCCTCTGAAGACCTCAGGGAGATTCGGGAAATCAGTCATCAAAAGGATCTCGCTATTCATATCGACGGAGCCCGGATCTTTAACGCTACGACCTCACAGGGTTATTCTCCTCTTGAAATCGGTGGAATATGTGATAGCCTATCCATATGTCTTTCAAAAGGATTAGGGTGTCCGGTTGGGACGGTGCTGTTGTTCAAAGACAGGGAGCAACTATTTTTCGCGAAAAGGGTGAGAAAGGCTTTTGGAGGAGGTATGCGCCAAGCGGGATATCTTGCAGCAGCCGGTTTATTTGCTCTTGAGAACAACATAGATCGCCTGGAAGAGGATCATCGACGTGCCAAAGAGATAGGCAAGATCATTTCCAAGCAGGGATTCTGTGAAAATATCAAAGAGGTCGAAACCAATATCGTCCTTTTCAAGTCAAATATCGGCTCATCTGAATTGATCCAAAAGCTTAAGGACAAAGGCATACTGGTCGCCGGAATGGGTGATGAGTGGATACGTTTTGTTACCTATTTGGGCATTGAGGACGATCATATCCAGTATTTCTCCGAGGTAGCTGCCAGGATCTAGAATTAGCAAACAAACAATTTGGACAGTTGGGTTTTCGTTTTGAAAGAAACCGACTGCCATGTATGTATTGATCATCCTAGCACTGACCTTTCTATTCTTTTCCATTTTCCTGTTGAGAAAATTATCAAACAAGGAATTAAAAAAACTCTCTCTACGGGACCAGCCAAGAATTCATCAACGGAGGTTTCAACGAACCAGAGCTCTTTTGATCTGGAATATTGCGGTTTCAATTACACTTCTTCTGGTTTTCAGCGGTTTTGAATGGAAGACCAATGGACCAAATAAAGCGATCGATCTGAATGATAAAACGGGAATTTTTGAGGACCCGCCAACACCTCCAAGAACAATTCATAAGCTTCCTCCGAAACCAAAAAAAGTACGTCCAAAGATTGTGGAAGTTCCGGACCAGGAGCAAATCACCGAAGATATTGATATTAGAATGGATCCGGACGATGATCTAAGAACCCCAGATGTCGAGATCATCGATATCGATGATGAGCCTGAACAAATAGAGGTCCCGTTTATTCTTGTTCCCGAGGTTATGCCAGAGCCAAAGGATGGATTAGCTGGCTTCATGAGGTATTTGTCCAAGAATATCAAATACCCCGAGAAGGCCAGAAGGATGGGAGTTGAAGGAAGGGTATTCGTGGAATTCATCATCGATAAGAACGGAAAGCTTAGCAATTTCAAAGTTGTAAAGGGAATAGGGTCCGGCTGTGATGAAGAAGCAGTGAGGGTTTTGAAAAAGGCGCCAAATTGGAATCCCGGCCTTCAAAGAGGCAGAGCTGTTCCGGTTAAAATGACTTTGCCAATAAGCTTTAAATTGGGCTAGTTTTAAAAGAAAAATTGAATAAGATCCGATACATCGCCTTAGGCGATTCTTATACCATTGGGGAGGGTGCCAGTGTCGAGGAATCATGGCCTTCTTTGATGGTAAGAAATCTAAAAGATAAGGGCTGGGATATAGAACTGGTTGCGAATCCTTCGGTCACAGGCTGGACTACGGAAGACCTGATCGAAAAAGAACTGCCGGTTTTTGACCGATCCAATGCTACACTGGTCAGCTTGCTTATCGGAGTAAATGACTGGGTACAGGAGGTGCCTGCCGAAAAATATTCCAAAAATCTGGACATCATTATTGATCATGTGAGAAAAGGGCTTCCCGACCCTTCTAAGCTCGTGATCATCAATATCCCAGATTTCGGTGTTACACCCGAAGGGCCGAAGTATTCAAAGGGAAGGGACATTTCGAAAGGGATAGATGATTTTAACAGTATCCTGAAGCTCAAGGCTAATTCTTTGGGTCTGGCATACGTGGACATCAATCCGATCACCAAGGGAATGAAGGGCAGAGCGGAGCTGATTGCGAAAGATGGTTTACACCCCTCGGCTCAGGAATATGCTCTTTGGGAACCACTCATTAGAGAATCTATACAGGGAGTTTTTCAGTAACTGTTCGAATACGAACACGCATCTATTCTTTTCGAACAAATTCTGCCAGATCAGAAAATTCAATTTTAAAACCAAGCTTTTTAAAGCAGAAATATTTTTTGGCACGGGTATTGCTTAATTGTAAGCGGAGGTCGAATTAGACTTTTTTACCAGCCGGCTAAAAAGGTCCAATTCACAAAACATTTTAAAAAAGTAATTCGTTACACAAATAAGCATAGTAGTAGTTTTCTCAACATATACATCAATTTTAGTTAAAAGCTGGACCTTTTAGGTTCGGCTTTTCTTTTTTAACTCCCTCTGTAAAAACCTGCCAGTATGACTGTTCTTGATTTTCCGGATTTTTTCGGGAGTTCCTTGTGCAATGATCTTGCCTCCTTCCGATCCTCCTTCGGGACCAAGGTCGACAATATGATCTGCCATCTTGATCACATCCAAATTGTGTTCAATGATCAAAACAGTATTCCCTCTTTCGACCAATTTGGTCAAGACATCCATGAGCATCTGGATATCGGAAAAATGAAGTCCGGTAGTCGGCTCATCCAAAATATAAAGCGTTTTCCCCGTATCCTTTTTGGAAAGTTCGGAAGCAAGCTTAACCCTTTGGGCCTCACCTCCCGATAGGGTCGTAGCATGCTGACCCAATGTGATATAGCCTAATCCAACATCCTGAAGAGTTTGGATCTTACGGAGGATCCTTGGATGATTCTCAAAAAACTTAACCGCCTGGTTTACGGTCATATCCAGAACATCGCTGATGGATTTGCCCTTAAACCTGACCTCGAGCGTTTCCCTATTATACCTCTTGCCCTTGCAGGTTTCACAATGAACCAACACGCTGGGTAGAAAATCCATTTGGATCAGTTTCATACCACCTCCCTGGCATTCCTCGCACCTTCCCCCCTTGACATTGAAACTAAACCTTCCGGGCTTATAACCTCTGATCTTGGCCTCGGGAAGTTGACTGAAAAGACTCCTGATATCCGAGAAAACACCCGTATAAGTCGCAGGATTTGATCTGGGAGTTCTTCCAATCGGGCTTTGATCAACCTCGATAACCTTATCCAGTTGCTCAAGGCCTTCAACCTTTTTGTAAGGTAAGGGTCTCCTTTTGCTCTTGTAAAAGTTATTCTGGAGAATTGGAAATAGCGTCTCGTGGATCAGAGTGGACTTTCCACTACCCGATACTCCTGTGATCAATGTCAGCGTTCCTAGGGGAATACTGAGGTCAACGCCTTTAAGATTATGCCCGGAAGCACCCTTCAACACCAACGAGCTTCCCTTGCCTTTTCTTCTTTCCACCGGTACGGCAATTGCCCTCTCCCCGAGCAAATAATTTGAGGTTTCGCTTTGTCCTGCACTCAGGCTTTCCGGACTTCCATGTGCAACGATCTCTCCTCCATGCCTCCCCGCACCGGGGCCTATGTCGATGATGTAATCCGAGAGCAGCATGGTGTCCTTGTCATGCTCCACAACGATCACCGTATTTCCAAGGTCCCTGAGCTTTTTCAGGGAATCGATCAGTTTGTTATTATCCCTTTGGTGTAGGCCAATGCTGGGCTCGTCAAGTATATAGAGGACGCCGACCAACTGGGTTCCGATCTGAGTGGCAAGACGAATTCTTTGCGATTCTCCTCCCGACAGGGTTTTTAGCGTTCTATCCAGCGTCAGATAACCCAATCCGAGATCGTTGAGAAAACCAATTCTTTTTCTGATCTCCTTGAGAAGCTCCGTGGCGATCAGATTTTGCTTTTCGGTCAGGCGACTTTCGATATCCTCAAACCAAATCTTGAGATTTGAAATATCGAAGGCCGAGATCTCAGCAATATTCTTTTTATCGATGAAGAAATGCAGGGCCTCCTTTTTTAACCTGGCTCCATGGCATTCAGGGCATTCTCTCTTGAAATCCTCCTCCTGAACCTTTTCGTCATTTGAAGCTTCAAAGCCCCTGTAATCCTGAATGTATTGAACCACACCTCGAAACTTGGCATTCCAAAATGTTCCGGGGTATTTCACCGATGGCACCGGGATCTTTTTACTTGACCCGTTCAGGATTACTTCCAGAACTTCCTCAGGGATCTTTTTAATCTGTGTGGACAGGTTGAGTTTTTCCTTTTTCAGAACCGATTCGATCAGCTTGAATATCCAGATATCCCTGTATTCACCCAGGGGTGCGATACCACCTGAAGCAATACTCAGATTTTCATCCGGAATAAGTGTTTCCTTTGAGTATTCCTCAATAAACCCAAGCCCGTTACAGGTAGGACATGCTCCGTAAGGCGAATTAAAGGAAAATGTATTGGGAGCAGGATCATCATAGGAAATCCCCGATTCAGGGTCCATAAGGGATCTGCTAAAGTGCTTTGGATTCTCTTTGCTGTCCAAAACCATGACACCTCCCTTTCCCCACTTGATCCCGAGCTCAATAGACTGTGCGAGTCTCAGTTTTTGGTCTCGAGAAATCTTGATTCTGTCTATGACGACCTCAATATCGTGGGTCTTATAACGATCAAGCTGCATCCTGGGCTGGATATCCTGGAGCTCTCCATTCACCCTAACCTTGGAGAATCCAGCTTTTGCCAGGGATTTAAAAAGCTCTTTGTAATGCCCCTTTCTCCCTTTTACCACCTGAGCCAACAATGCGATCATTTCTCCATCGTATTGGGAAAGGATAGCTTCCTTGATCTGATCCTCTGACTGGCGGACCATCTTCTTACCGGAGACATAAGAAAAGGCTTCCCCGGCCCGGGCATAAAAAAGCCTCAAAAAATCGTAGATCTCTGTTAATGTACCAACGGTCGATCTTGGGTTTCTTGATGTTGTCTTTTGTTCAATGGAGATCACCGGACTGAGTCCGTTTATCTTGTCAACATCGGGTCTTTCAAGGTCTCCAATGAATGACCTGGCATATGCCGAAAAGCTTTCCAGATATCTTCGTTGCCCTTCTGCATACAGTGTATCGAAGGCCAGGGAGGATTTTCCGCTCCCGCTTACGCCGGTTATGACAACTAGCTTATTCCTTGGAATAAGAACATCAATATTCTTTAGGTTATGCTCGCGAGCACCAAACACTTCAATGTGCTGATATCCGGTCTCATCATAACCGTTATGGTTGTTTTTGGCACTCACTCGACGCGATCAATATACAAGGAATCACTCCAGGGATCCCAAAATTCAATCCCCAAGGTATCGACTGGCGAAGTAACGGAATCCCAGGGTTTTGAGCTATCGGAAAACTGTGGTTCAGTCAGGACCCATACGGTTATTCCTTTTCCCGAGATATCCCGGAACCTTTTGTCCTGGATCCATGGGTTCCATATCCTGAGGTGCTTATAGCTCAGGCCATGGCTCTCCGAAAACCTGACCCAATCCGTAGGACGGTCCACAAATTCCTCTTTCATTCCGGGCAGTCTATAGAGATCTGAAGACTTCAGATAAAAACCCTGTTTTTTGGGTTCCGTGAAAATGACCTTAAAGGCCAGGATGCGAGACAGATACCTGGCACTTTCGTCATTGAGCTTTATGTCATGGTAGTTGTTTTGTTTCTGGTGGTTTACCGCTCTTCTCAGTCCATTCATTCCGCGGTTATATGCTCCGGCGGCCATTGTCCAAGAGCCAAACATCTCCTTGGCTTTTTTTAGAAACTTGATCGCGGCCAGCGTGGATAAAATCGGGTGATATCTTTCATCCATTTCATCATTGACCGTAAGCCCTAATTCACGTGCTGTGGCAGGCATAAGATGCCAGAATCCTGCCGCCCCTCTAGCGGAAATCTCATTGGAAAAGCGGCTCTCCACAATAGGTAGATATTTAAAATCGCTGGGCACCTGATTTTCCTTCAGAAGAGAATCAATCAATGGAAACCATCTGTTGGCAAGTTTCATCATGCGCATGGTATTTGACTCCCAATAAGCATTGATGAGCAATTCCCTTTCAAGTCTTTCCCTGACATCAGGGATATGTAGAGGAACAGGTTCACCGGCAAAATCCAAGTGATTAGGAATATATGGCGCAGAAACGTGGTGTCTGATCCCAAGATTGAGGTCTCTGGTCGAAACCCCTCTTTGGCTCGTTTGGGAACTGATCAAAAAGCCTATGGCAAATCCTACCAACAGGAGTCCCAGAGCCCAAAGGATAGGTTGTTTTTGCAAAAACTTTATTCTGTCCAACTCAGTTTTGATCAGCCAAAGCCGAATCTATGTCAGGAAATTCAAACGAATACCCCAAATCCAATATTTTTTGAGAGGAGGTAGCAATAGATGCCAGCACAATGGTGGCCATCTCTCCAAGAACCGTTCTTAGAACAAAGGCCGGGACATTGGGAAGAAAGATCGGCCTCCTTAAATTCCGGGCGATAGCCTTGGTCAATTCACGGTTGGAAAGCAGCTGAGGATGAGCAAAATTGATCGGACCTGAAACATTACCATTATCGATGACGAAGCGGAAAGCCCGGCAAAGATCGGTCAGGTGTATCCAGGGGACCAACTGCCTACCCGAACCGAGTGGGCTCCCCACACCCATCTTGATCGGAAGTGCCATTTTCTTCAGGGTTTCACTATTCCTGGATAGAACCACCCCAATTCGAGGAATAACCAATCTAACTCCCGCTTTGCTCAACCTCCTTGCCTCCGTTTCCCATTTATCAACGAGACCTGCCAGAAAACTGTTTCCCGGCTTAGAATCTTCAGTTAGCGGATGAAACCCTCCAGGATAAAAACCGACAGCAGAAGCGTTCACGAACAGTCCAACATTTGGAAAATCTCCACGATTAATTCTTTCGACAAGGAATGAGGTAGGAATAAGTCTTGATTTCAAAAGCTCTTCTTTCCGCGATATGGTCCATCTTTTTGCTCCCACATTTTGTCCGGAAAGATTGATGATCACATCCGGCCAGGTCAAGGCTTCCTCATCGATTTCATTTTCTCCCGGGTTCCAGGAAAAGGTTTTAGCCTTGCTTACCCGGGGCTTACTTCTGGAGAGTATGGCAACATCATATCCGGTATTTTCGAGAAAGGAGGAAAGCGAGGATCCCACATAGCCCGAGCCACCGGCGATCAGGATCTTTTTGAATTGTTTTTCCATCGGGGTATCAACCCTTTGTCAGTAACGAATGTTTAACCCTGGAGGTAAAACTTGAGGAGGTCCTTGAACTCCTCTTTCAGGTAGATATTTTCGATATCCCTCACAGACATGATCTTATCGACCAACTCCTGCTGATCGTTGCCGATCTTTAAGGCTTCAGAATATGGCTTATCGCTGAAAGTCACTCTTGAATAAAGCGGAACCCATTGGTCAGGATAGATCTCCTGAATCCTGGCTTCGACTTTTTTCTGTAATAGAAAATTCGGATCCGCCACCTTATCCCTCATCTCGATGAAGTTGTTCAGAGCAAGCTGGGAAATGGCATCCGCATCCTTTTTCCTTTCCTCCTGGAAATCCTGCAGCGCTTGATCCCAATCGCCACCGCTTTTATCAAGAAATTCAATCAGAATACTGCAATCCTCAAAACCACAATTCATCCCCTGTCCGTAAAATGGCACAATGGCATGTGCCGCATCTCCTATCAGGCAAACCCTCTTGTCAAAAACCCATGGGTAACATCTAACCGTAACCAATGATGAAGTAGGGTTTTTCTCATAAACATCTTCAAGCTCCGGCATGAGTTGAGTCGCATCGGGAAAGGTCTCTTCAAAGAATTTTCTGACCCCGGTTCTTTCGATGGACTCAAATGATGGCTCTCCCTCGAATGGAAAGAACAAGGTGCAGGTAAAGCTGCCGTCATTATTCGGGAGAGCGATCAGCATGAATTCATGTCGTGGCCAAATGTGAAGGTATTCTGGCTCTATCTTAAAGCCACCCCCCTCTCCCGGTGTGATCTCAAGCTCCTTATAACCATGGGAAAGATACATTTGCTGATAGTCGAATCGATCTTTACGGTAAAATGAATTCCTTACCGCAGAGAAAGCCCCGTCCGTTCCAAAAATGTAATCCGACTTTACATCGAACCGCTCTCCATTTTCCCTTTCAAATGTGGTCGTAGAATTTTCAGAGTCAACATTATGGCACTTAATATCAAAGGTCATTTCCACCCCTGCTTCTTCAGCGGCGTTGAGCATTTCAATATTCAGCTGAGCCCTTGAAACCGAATAGATGGCTTGCCCTTCTCTTCCATAAGGCTGAAACGTTTTCTTCCCATCGGTATCATGCATCATCCTTCCTTTCATCGGAAGTGATATATCCCTGATCTTTTGGTCCAGACCCACCATTTCAAGAGCTTTCCAACCACGATCACTTAAAGCCAGATTGATGGATCTTCCCGCATCGGCCTTGCCTGATCTGAGATCGGATCGTTTCTCAAAAAGTTTGACCTTATGTCCTCTCTGGGCAAGAAAAACACTCCAAAGGGATCCAACCAAACCCGCCCCGACAATTGTCACTTCTTTAACTTCACTTGACATTTTGTAATGCTTTTTTCAATAAATCAGAAAAGGAATAAAGATCTTCAAAGGTATTATATAAAGGTACCGGCGCAACCCTGATCACGTCTGGCTCACGCCAATCGGCTACGACTCCATTTTGGCTTAATTCTTCAAAGACCTGTTTCCCGCCCCTCTCGATCACAAGGGAAAACTGACATCCGCGATCGTCAAAATTTCTGGGGGTCAGTATCTTGAAAGAATTGTTATTGACCTCATTGTTAACCTCATGCAGAAGTTCCAGGAGGAAGCTGACCATTTTTTCACTCTTCTCAATCAGATTGCCAAAACCCGCCTTTTCAAATACATCCAAGGATGCCAGAAGGGCTGCCATTCCCAACACCTGAGCATTGCTTAATTGCCAACCGGGGGCTCCTTTCATTGGAATGAACCCCTTTTTCATTTTGAATCTCTCCGATTCATTGTGACCCCACCATCCACCAAACCTTGGTAGTTGGGAGTCACTTGCGTGTTTCTCATGAACAAACAGTCCTCCAGGGCCGCCGGGCCCCGAATTCAGATATTTGTACGAACACCATGCGGCAAAGTCAACACCCCATTGATGAAGCTGCATTGGAACGTTGCCAATCGCATGGGCCAGATCGTAGCCTGCAATTGCTCCCTGTTGATGAGCGGCCTTGCTGATGGATTCCATATCAAATCGTTGACCAGTGTAATAATTGACACCACTCATCATCACCAATGCCAGTGTTTCACCCAAATCCTCTATCGTATTCAGGATATCTTCCGTCCTCAGGTGATCTTCACCCTCCCTTGGTGATATCTCAACCACAGCATCTTCAAATTCGTAACCATGAAACTTTACCTGGGTTTCCAGCGCATAGTAGTCCGAGGGAAAATTCCCGGCTTCCGTAAGAATTTTGTATCGCCTCCCCTGAGGTCTGTAGAAGGAAACCAACAAGAAATGCAGGTTGGCGGTAAGAGTGTTCATGATGACAACCTCATCCTCTTTTGCACCCAACAGAGGAGTGATCTTTTGGGGAAATAGTTTATGAAAATGAAACCAGGGATTTGGTCCTTCAAAATGTCCCTCGACTCCGTAATCCGCCCAGGCTTCCAGTTCCGTTTCCAGATAAGCCTTGGTTTGTTTGGGCTGAAGCCCTAGCGAGTTCCCGGTGAAGTATATGCAGGGTTGAGGTAATTTCCTTGGGATTATAAATTCCTCACGAAAAGAGGAAAGAGTGTCGTTTTTGTCAAGCTCTCTAGCTTGCTCCAAGCTGGGTTTCACTCCCATTAAAAAATTCTTTTTGAAAACCTGGCAAAATAATGCCCTCATGGTTCAATAACCAAAATTTCAACTCTTCACCTCCCAGATATCCCCGCAGATCTCTCTTTTTTCCAATGACCCTGTGACATGGGATAAATATGGGAATGGGGTTGGTGGCAATGGCTCTTGCAACTGCTCGGATCTGGTTTAATCCGCCCATTTCCAAAGCCAGATCAGAATATGTTTTTACCTCTCCAAAAGGAATATTATTGATAAGTCCCAATACATTCAGTTGAAATTCGGAACACCGGAGGTCCAGCTCGATATCAAAGATCTTTCTGCTCCCTGCCAGATACTCGGAGAGTTGGTCTCTAGCCTTTTGAAAAAGCCGTGTTCCAGATTGGTCTTTGCCAAGGGCAGGAACATGATCAAATCGCACCTCGCAAATGCCTTTTTCGCTCTCTTCAACGACCAGGTTTAGCGGGGGGAGGTCCAGGACAAAGCTGCCCACTACACAAATCTTGGGTCAGTATCCATTACCGTTCCGCAATTCGAACAGGTTCTAAGTTCCTCGGATCCATAGAATTCCTTAAAGCGTGGAAGGAAGTCCTTCTCAATATTGGTAAGATGGAAATAGGTCTCATGTAACTTGTTGTTACAATTATCACAAAACCACAACAATCCGTCCTTCATTTGGGGTTCACGGACCCTTTCAATTACCAAGCCGACGGTATTCGCGGGTCTGATTGGGGAATGCGGAACATTTGCGGGTAACAAGAACATTTCCCCTTGCTTTATTGGAATCGTAACAGCCTTGCCTCCCTCCTGGATCTTCACCTCTACATCACCTTCAAGCTGGAAAAAAAGCTCCTCTGTTTCGTTGAAATGATAATCCTTTCGGGCATTGGGACCTCCGACGATCATAACGATATAATCACCTGCTTCTACATAAAGATTTTTATTGCCAACAGGAGGTTTTAGAATATCCCTGTTTTCCTCTATCCATTGAAATAAATTAAATGGGCGCTTGATCATTGGATTAGATTTGAAAAGATTTTCTTAAATATAGCATCTAAATAGGAGAAGGTACAATGGAAATAGATTTGCAGGGGCTCACTTCTATCGTATGCGGAAGTACCCAGGGAATAGGTTGGGCCACAGCGGAAATGATGGCCAATAGCGGGGCTAGAATTATGCTTATCGCAAGAAATAAGGAAAAACTTGAGGGTTTGGTCCATCAGCTACCAAACCAGCATCTACGGCATGAATACCTGGATGCAGATTTTTCCGAACCCCATCTACTTTCGGAAAAACTGGAAAAGCTTCCTCACGATGGTGATTGGTCAAATATTTTGGTCAACAACACAGGTGGACCAAAGGGAGGGCCGGCAAATCAAGCAGATCTCGAAGAATTCAGGATAGCCTTTAATGCCCATCTTATCTGTAATCAGATCATGTTGAAGTTTGCCATGCCCAAGATGGTCAGGGATAAATTTGGCAGGGTCATCAATATTATTTCCACCTCGGTAAAACAACCGATTCCCGGACTGGGAGTCTCCAATACGATACGCGGGGCTGTTGCAAACTGGTCAAAGACAATCGCCGGAGAATTAGGCCCGGAAGGCATTACTGTCAACAATGTTTTGCCCGGTGCTACTGAAACCGCCAGGTTGGAATCTCTTGTGATGTCCAAAGCGAAAAAAGAGGGAAAATCTGTCGAAGAGGTTGAAGAAACAATGAAATCAGGTATACCCGCAAGAAGGTTTGGTTCCGCCCAGGAAATTGCGAACGCGATTCTATTTCTTGCCTCAAGGGAAGCGGGTTACATCAATGGTGTCAACCTGCCGGTCGATGGAGGTCGTACTTCAACCCTCTAGAAAAAGATCAGCCAAACAAGAAAAAGGAGAGGTAACAAAATCGGTATCGAAAACCGGATGATATAACCAAAGAAGGAAGGCATTTTAATACCGACCTGTTCGGCAATGGATTTCACCATAAAGTTAGGCCCGTTTCCGATATAGGTGAAGGCACCAAAAAATACAGCTGCAATGGAAATGGCCATCAGGTACCAAACGGAATTTGGAAACGATCCCATTGCAAACCCATGAACATGTGGATAAGAATTGATATCCCCTCCTACCGATGATAGTGCAGCAGCGAGAAAATTCAAATAGGTCGGGGCATTATCAAGGAAACCCGAGAGCCCTCCGGTACCCCAATACAGCGTATTGATCGTCAACAATTTGATCCCCGCAGGGCTTTTGGCAAATTTTCCTACCAGTTCCAGGGCAGGCATCATGGTTCCGAAGATCCCGATAAAAATGAAAGCCACCTCCCTGATCGGCTCCATGTTGAAATCATTCTTTTTCAGTACTTCCTTCTTGGTGGTCAAGTAGGCAAGTAAGCCTACCGATAGCATGATCAACTCCCGCAGGAAGGAGAACTTGGTGTCTTCATATTCGATGTAAGGAACCCAATCTTCAAATCCGGGCAGATTCGGGTCAATGAATACTGCTCCAATGATGATAGCCAGCCAAAGGAAATTGAGTTTTCCGCTGATCTTGAATTCTTTGGTCGTCCCTATGATCTCATCGGGGAAATAATCGGATTTATTCCGGCGATCGAAGAGAAAAAAGACGATGCATAGCAAGATCACACCGATCAGCCATGCCGGCCAGTTATGCTCCAGGGTCCAGAAGAAAGGAACGCCCTTTAGAAAACCCAGGAACAGCGGAGGATCACCTATTGGAGTCAGGCAGCCACCTACATTGCTGACGATAAATATGAAAAAGACCACATGGTACGGTTTCACCCTTTTTCTGTTCAGGCGCAAAAAGGGTCTGATCAAAAGCATAGATGCACCGGTGGTCCCGATGAGGTTAGCAATGATCGCTCCCATCAAAAGTATAGCTGCGTTCAGCAGAGGCTTACCCTCCCGGTCAATTTCAATCAGAATTCCACCCGAGGCAATAAACAATGCTGCTATCAGACTGATAAATTGGAAGTATTCGAAGAATGCATGCACAGGAGCATGATAATTATGCAAACCGACGAGATAGTACAGGATCACAATACTGGAAAGGAATACCGCAACCTTTGGGTAATGGTGGTGCCAAAATTGTTCGAAAAGCAAGGGACCTGAAGCGATAAGAACAAGCAGCAGGACAAAGGGCGTAACCGACCAACCAGCGGCATCCATGTGATGAGGCGCATGAACGACTTCGCCAACCTCCTCAGAGAGAAGAAGCACAAACAAGGAGGTCATGCCATTGCCAATTTGAAGAATTCCTTGTGATAAGGAGCCCTCAAAAAGGCTATTTGCAAGCCCTTCCAATATTTGATAGATCTTCATTGAGCAGGAAATGAAAAAAGGGGCCACTAAATTAAGCCCTTACCCCCCCTTTTCAAGGCCTTTAAAAAATATATTTATAATAATTCCCTAAGGGAGATTTCGAAGGCCTTGGACGTAATTCCCAAAGGGTTTTTATGCTCTGTATAGACGTTTTGTAGCGCTGTTTTCATGGTTTCGTCGCAATCTTCGAATATCGCCTGATCACTTACTTCGGCACTGGGATTCATAAGATAGGCGAACGCTCTGGCCATTCCGCAGTTGGCAATAAAATCAGGGATCAAAGAACAATTCTCATCGGCATATTTGCCGATGGGGCCAAGGAAGATCTCAGGATCAGCGAAAGGCACATTGGCGCCTGAAGAGATACATTCCATTCCACTGTCCAGCATTGCATTCAATTGATCCATTGACACCAGCCTGGAGCCAGCTGCAGGAACAAAAATATCCGCCCCATAACTCCAAATGGACTTGTTGATCTCATCAAAGGGGATCAATTCTTCGTTGTGCAAGGCGTTTTCCTTTTTTTCTAGGAAGAGCTTTTTGACAAAATCGTAATCAAATCCGTCCTCAGAGAGCAGCCCACCAGTTCTGTCCACGATTCCCCGTATCCTCACTCCCATTTGGGTCAGAAACAGCGCACATGCTCCTCCTACATTACCAAAACCCTGGATAATGGCGGTTTTTCCCTCAAGTCCGTCCTTCCAGGTCTGGTAAAAATGCTTGATGCTCGAAGCCACCCCATATCCAGTGATCATATCAGCTACCTTGTATTTCTTTGAAATATCCGGGGAATAGATCGGGTCTTCGATGACCTTGGAAACACCCTGTCTTAGCTGGCCGATGAGCCGGATCTTTTCAGGGCCTGATGGCTTAAAATGACCTTGAACAACACCTTCCTGCGGATGCCATAATCCCAGAGCTTCAGTCATGGGAATCACTTCATTGATCTCATCTACATTCAGGTCTCCACCTGTTCCATAATAGTTTTTAAGAAGCGGAATTACGGCCCTGTACCAACGCTCCAAAACCCCTTGTTTCCTAGGGTCAAACGGATCAAAATTGATCCCCGATTTTGCACCCCCAATGGCGGGGCCCGAAACCGTGAATTTGATCTCCATGGTTTTCGCCAGGGACTCAACTTCCTTCTTATCCAAACCCTTTCGCATACGGGTTCCGCCCCCGGCGGCTCCATTCCTTAAGCTATTGATAACGACCCATCCCTTCGCTTCCGTTTCGGAATCAGACCATTCAAACACCACCTCAGGTGCCTTTTCTTCAAACTTTTTTAAAAGGGTTTCCATTTCACTCATTTCTGCTAATTTTTCCAAATAAATCGCCACCAATACTGTCTCTTGAGGCACCCGTAGCGGCAGCAAAAATATTTTTTTCTCCCCGGACTCTCAATAGCCCAAGGTAGGCAAATACGATGGCCTCTTTAAAATCAATGATCTCAGGATCCGGTATATGAATCTTTAACCCGGGTATCTTCTCTAAGCGCTTCACGAAATAAGAATTCTTTGCTCCTCCACCGGACAACATCACCTTTTTAACCCTATTTCCAGGGTCAAATGCCGCTTCAACCTGAAGTTTAACATGCTCATAAAATGTGGCAAGCAGATCCTCAACCGGAAACTCAATGTTTTTCTTGAGAAAGTTTGAGATGACCCACTCTCGGCCAAGCGATCTCGGAGGCTTTTGAGTGTAAAAACTCAGGCGATTCCATTTCTCCAGTTGGGTCTCAATGATCTTACCACGCTCAGCCATTGAACCATTTTCATCCATCGCGCTTCCCAATTTTTCCGCAAAATGATTAGCCACCTGGTTAAAGGGGGCAATGTCGAAGGCGGATCGAAGTTCACCTTTATCGAAAATTGAAACATTGGCAATTCCTCCCAAGTTGATATATGCATCATACCCCTCAAAAAGGTCCCTTTCCCCTACAGGAACCAGCGGAGCACCCTGACCTCCCAAAAGAACATCCCCTTTTCTGAAATCGCATACCGTAGGTATTCCGGTGAGATGATGAATAAGCCTTCCGGACCCTATCTGTACGGTCAATTGTTTATCGGGTTGATGAAAAACCGTGTGACCATGAGATGAAATCAGATCGACCTCAGCCTTCCCTATCCATCTCCTGATCTCATTTCCCACAAATTCGCCAAACCGGAGGTCAAGATGAGCAACTTCTTGTGATGCAAGACTTTCAGGATCCAGAAGCATGTTTCTGATCGCCTCAGGTAGGGGAACGGTCTCAAAGTTCTCAAGGTCCCAGACTACCTCGTGGTCATGTGTAAATTCAAATCTGACCTGGGCCAGATCCAATCCGTCGAGTGAACTCCCGGACATTGCTCCAACTACCCTCATAATGAAAAAGCCCCGATCCCAATGTATTTGGAACCGAGGCTCTTATTCAAGTCTTGTTGTTTTAGTTATTTCTACCCGCAGAGATCATGGCGCACCTGAACCCAAGTGTAGCCAGGCAGGTATCCTGAGGCAAATATCTTCTTGTACCTGGGGACATGAAATAAGCTGGATCTTTCCATGAACCGCCTTTATAAACCCTGGTCTCATTTGAAACAAGAGTATTCGCTTCATCATATTTTTCCTCGTTATCAAGAAAGCCATCCCTTCTGATCGGGTTAAGGTCATCAACATCGCGGAAAGACATTGGACGATAAACATCCCAAACCCACTCGCTCACGTTTCCAGCCATATTGTAAAGGCCATAATCATTAGGAGGGTAGGCATAGATATGATCGGTGATCATCGCGCCATCATTCAACCTTCCGGCAATACCGGCATAGTCACCTTTTCCTCTTTTGAAATTGGCAAGAAACTGTCCCATTTCTGCACCATAAGGATTCCTTACCGCATGGCCATCCCAAGGGTAAATTCTCTTATGTGATTGGTTCTCATCCAAATATTGGGTTCCAACCAAAGCCATTGAAGCATATTCCCATTCAGCTTCGGTAGGAAGCCTGAATGCAGGCACCACAATTCCAGACTCCAAGGGAATTCTGCCCTGATAATCTTCGGGCTCCATGCCATTGTCTCTCGCCAGTTGCTCGTTAACAACCTTGGTTCTCCAATCACAATAATCCTGCGCTTGCAACCAGGAAACACCCACTACCGGATAATATCTGAAACCAGGATATCTCAGGTAATGATCAACATATGGATCGTTAAATGCCAATTCAGACTTCCAAACAAGTGTATCGGGAAGCGTCCGTATGTACACATCTTCAGTGGAATCTCTTTTTACATAGAACATGTATTCCAACCAGTGAATATTACCGATCTCGGTCATATCCATGAAAAAAGATGCAACCGTAACGGTCCTTTCAATGTTGTCATGGCGGTTGAGAATATCCTCTTCCGAAGAACCAAGAGTCGCTCTTCCTCCTTCGATGAAGACCATATTTGGAGCTTCAGGCTGACCAGCATAATCATTTACCTGAAAGCCGCCTTCATCGTTAAAGGCCAGGCCGGTTACTGAGCTGGCTCCTCCGGGGTTCGATGCACTTCTCATACCTCCTCCACCCCCGCAGGCTTGGATTATCATAGCTAATACAACGATTGGTAAACCAACCTGAATCAATTTTTTCATACCCTATTCAAATTTCAGAATAACGAAATCAACCGCTAATATATGCCTTCGCCCAATTTTAAGCAAGGTAAATACTTCAACGAAACGGCGAACTTCTTTATTTTTCAAAGCTCAAATTTAACGGTAAATACCGCTTCTCACTTATACGATTGAAAGAGTTTTTTGATTCAAAAATCGAATTTTTAAAGGGAGTTGGCCCAAAAAGGGCTCTATTGCTCCAAAAAGAGCTTGATATATCCACTTTCGGAGATCTGCTCTTTCATTTTCCTTTTCGATATGAGGATAGAAGTAAAATCCTCAAAATCAATGAAGTCAACGGATTCGAGGACTCTATTCAACTCAAAGGGTGGTTTTCGGAACTAAAAACAGAAGGTTATGGGAGAAGGAAAAGACTGGAAGGGTTTTTCTCAGATGAAACCGGAACGATCAATGTGAATTGGTTTTCCGGTACGGATTGGATCCAAAAAAAGATCCGAAGTGGGGAGAAGTATCTTTTTTATGGCAAACCATCCCTGTACAAAGGATCGATCTCGGTATCTCATCCCGAAATTGAATTGGTTGGTGAAGGGCAGATCAAGGCAAAAAAATACCTGCCCATATACTCAACTACGGAAACCCTGAGAAGATCATATTTAGATGGTAAATCGATCGGAACACTGGTAGGGAGGATCATTGAGAAGTTACCCGATCAGATATCCGACCCTATTCCGGGAAAGATCAGAACAGCTTTAAAACTCATCCCCAAAAGGGATGCATTAAAGAAGATCCACTTTCCGCAAAACCATGAGGAAGCAAGGCAGGCAAACAGGAGATTGAAATTCGAAGAATTGTTTCTTCTGCAACTCAAACTGGTACAATCGAAAGTAAAGTCGCAGAGTAAATCACCGGGCAAGGTTTTTTCAAGAACAACAACCCTGGGGGAGTTTTATAAATCCCATCTTCCCTTCTCCCTGACAGATGCGCAAAAAAGGGTTATGCATGAGATCTTTGAGGATCTCAAATCCGGATCCCAAATGAATCGGCTTGTTCAGGGTGATGTGGGAAGCGGAAAGACGATCATCGCCTTTTTGACCTCTTTGCTTGCCAAGGATCAGGGAAGTCAGTCTTGCCTGATGGCGCCAACAGAGATTTTGGCAAACCAGCATTATCAAAAGCTAAATTCCTTCGGAAAGGAAATCGGATTAAAGGTTCAAAAACTAACCGGCTCCACACCCACATCGGCAAGAAAGGAAATTTTCGAAGAACTGAAAAGGGGAGATATCGATCTCCTGATCGGGACACATGCACTTATCGAAGATCCTGTGAAGTTCAAGGACCTGAGCTTATGCATCATCGACGAACAGCATCGGTTTGGTGTTGCTCAAAGAGCAAAACTTTGGCAGAAGACCAAGGGAGAGTTTCCCCATATCCTGGTTATGACCGCAACACCCATTCCACGAACCCTGGCCCTAACCCTTTATGGCGACCTGGATATATCGGTCATAAACGAATTGCCGGCGGGCAGAAAACCCATTATCACCAAACATGGAACGGATCGGGATCGGCTTACGGTTTTTTCATTTATGAGGAATCAGATCCGGAATGGCGGCCAGATCTATGTTGTCTACCCATTGATTGAAGAATCAAAAAAATTGGACCTCAAAGACCTCATGGATGGCTATGAAAGCATCAGCAGAGCCTTCTCGGAGGTCCCACTGAGCATTCTTCACGGACAGATGAAACCCGACGCCAAAGCATTTGAGATGGCCAGGTTTGCAAAAGGTGAAACCAAGATCATGGTTTCTACCACGGTGATCGAGGTTGGTGTCGATGTACCAAATGCGACGACAATGGTGATCGAGAATTCAGAAAAGTTCGGTCTGGCTCAACTACATCAGTTAAGAGGAAGGGTAGGAAGAGGTGCAGAACAGTCCTATTGCATACTGATGTCAAAAGACAAAATCTCAGAAGAGGCCAAAACACGGATCAAAACCATGGTAGATACAAATGACGGCTTCAAGATCGCTGAGGTGGACCTAAAATTGAGGGGGCCCGGAGATCTGGCAGGCACACAACAAAGCGGGGCCTTGGTTCTCAAAATCGCAAACCTATCAACGGACGGTCCTATTTTAATGGAGGCCAGAAAATGGGCCAAGCAAATTCTTGATCAGGACCCCGACCTGATATCAAGAGAGTATTCCAGCCTTGGTCAAGGACTCAAAAATTTCCGGGGTTCGGATTTTAACTGGAGAATGGTAGGATAAACTACTTAATCGCCAAACCACTTCCTCGACTGCGGTAGCTTTCAATACCGGAATCGAGAAACTCTACAAAGTTCTCCACCTTGAGGTCATAAGCTTTGGGCTCGACCAGGATATCGCCGTTTTCATCCACAAGGCAATAGTATGGTTGGGCATTATTATTGAATTTCCGGATCTGAAAATCAGCATTTTGCTTGCCGATGGATTTTTTCACCTTGCTATCATATTCAGATACGTACCATTGATCCTCAGGAAGCACAAACTTATCATCGACATATAGAGCCACGATCACAAATTCATTCTGAAGCTTTTCAAGCACCACCGGATCTGACCAAACATTCGCTTCCATTTCACGACAATTCACACAGCCATGCCCGGTGAAGTCGATGAAAATCGGTTTGCCGAGTTCCTTGCTGCATTGGGCAGCCTGTTCAAAATCAAAATATCCTTGAAGCCCATGTGGCAAATGAAGCATGTCAGCATACTTAGGAGACTCACAAATATTCGATGTGGTCTGGACTTTTGCTCCACCCGTGTTTCGAACCAGCTCATGAATATCAAAATCATGGGTTGTCTGAGGCGGCAAATAGCCTGATAGAGCCTTTAAGGGTGCTCCAAACATTCCGGGAATCAAATAGATCACGAAAGAGAAAGTGACAACCGCAAACAGCAACCTTGTCACCGAGATCTTCTGCAGCGGGCTGTCATGCGGAAGCTGTAGCTTCCCAAGCAGGTAAAATCCCATCAGTGAAAAGATCACGATCCAAATGGCGAGATAAACATCTCTGTCAAGGATTCCCCAATGATAAGTCTGATCAGCAACGCTTAAAAACTTAAAGGCAAATGCCAGTTCAAGGAACCCGAGGACAACCTTTACCGAATTAAGCCAGCCACCGGACTTGGGAAGGCTGTTCAACCAAGACGGAAAAGCTGCAAAAAGTGTAAAGGGAATAGCAAATGCCAGCGAGAAACCTGCCATGCCGACCAGGGGCTTGATCACCTCTCCTCCTGCAGATGCTACAAGGATCGATCCCACAATGGGGCCGGTACAGGAAAAAGAAACCAGCGCCAAGGTAAAGGCCATAAAAAACACTCCAACATAGCCGCCCTTATCAGCCTTTTCATCCATTTTATTAACAAATGAAGTGGGGAGAACGATGTCAAAAGCTCCGAAGAAAGAGATGGCAAACACCAAAAAGATCAGAAAGAAGAAAATATTCGGGATCCAATGGGTACTTACAAAATTCGCTACCTCCGGACCGAAAATCAGACTGGTGGCAAAGCCCAAAACAATGTAGATCGCGATGATGCTGAGACCATAAACAATGGCTTTGGATACGGTATCGGTTCTTCCCTGAGATGTATGGGAGAAGAACGAAACAGTCATGGGTATCATCGGAAAAACACAGGGGGTCAGAAGCGCAACCAATCCGGAACCAAAGGCAACGAAAAAGAACAGCCATAATGAGGAATACATTGATTCCTTCTTGACCTGCACATCCGCCTGAGACTCATCGGCAATTGTATCTGACTCATCCGCTTGCTCCAGTTCATTCTCCTTATCGGCAGTCTCCTGGGTCACTTCTGCACGCTCCTCATTCTCGGTTTCTGTGATCTCTGCTGTCGAAGAAACATCCTCATCGGATTCTTCCTTAGTTGCCGGAATCTCCGCTATTGGTTCCTTCTCCTCTTCGGAACTCTCCTGAGCAGAGCCTGTTTCCTGAACTGAAAAAAGGGAGCCGAAATCAAACTCATCATCAAAAGGAATACAACGTCCGTCCACCTCCGTACAAACCTGAAAGCTGTATTCTACCGGAATAACCGGAGAAGCAGAAAGGATCTTGATCTTCTGCCGGAACTGAGCTGTTTTGGTAAAGTAGGTGTAGTCCCCCTCCCAAATATCATCGTACTTCTTCTTTGGATCGACCGGAACAATATCTCCAAGCAATTCATAGGATCCGTTTTCTGTCCAAAAGAACTCTGTTACCTGAGGCCCGAGATTTGGATCAAAATCGGATGAATACAGATACCAGTCCTTATCGATCTTCACATTGAAGATCAACTCCACCTCTTCGCCGACCGATGGATCCTTTTTCGATACATCATAGGACCAGCTTGATGGTTCAAGTATCTGGGCATATCCAAATACCGTGCTTATAAAAAATACAATTGTGAAAATTGAGCTTCTCATTAGCTGATCCAATAATTTAATGGGCAAAGACTAAGCTATTATCGTGCTCAGACTTTAGAAAAATGATAATGAAAGCGTGTAATGGCCTCGATTCCCTTCAGGAAGTTCTCAACCCCGTAGCTCTCATTAGGTGAATGAATAGCATCAATACTCAGGCCAAAACCGAATAAAACAGAATCCAATCCTAATTTTTCCTTGAACATCGCAACAATTGGAATACTTCCCCCGCTCCGTACCGGTATGGGATCCTTACCAAGCGTGTCTTTCATGGCAAGCTCTGCTGCCTTGAAGCCATTGGAATCAATCGGGGTCACGGCAGGTTCGCCACCATGATGCGGAGTAATCTTGACCTGAATACCCTTTGGTGCAATGCTTTTGAAATGTTTTGTAAAGAGTTCCGTGATGGCATCTGAACTTTGATTCGGAACCAACCTCATTGAAATTTTCGCATAAGCCTTCGAAGGGATCACCGTTTTTGCGCCTTCCTGGGTATAGCCACCCCAAATTCCGTTTACATCCAACGTAGGCCTGATGCTGGTTCTTTCCAGGCTGGTATAGCCTTCCTCACCATCAAGTTCATCGACTTCCAACTCCTTCTTGGTTTGCTCATCCTTATTGGGTGCCAGTCCCATCTTTGCCCTTTCGGCCTCGGTAACGACTTCAACGTCATCATAAAACCCCGGAATCGTGATCCTATTTGATTCATCTCTCAGAGATTCGATCATCTCGCACAGTGCATTGATGGGGTTGGTAACAGAACCACCATATAGTCCTGAATGCAGATCTCTGGAAGGACCGGTTAATTCCACTTCAACATAGCTTAATCCTCTCAGACCAGTACAAATGGATGGTGTATCCAACCCAAGCATATCTGTATCAGAAATCAAAATGACATCTGCATCGAGTCTCTCTTTGTAATTGTCCACAAACCAACCCAGGTTGTTTGAACCGATCTCCTCTTCACCCTCGATCATGAATTTAATATTACAAGGGACCTCACCTTCGTTGCTCATGACCTCAAGCGCCTTGACATGCATGTACATTTGCCCTTTGTCATCACAGGCTCCCCTGGCATAAATTCTCCCATCCCTAATTTCAGGTTCAAAAGGCGGAGATTCCCATAATTCTATTGGATCGGCGGGCTGAACGTCATAATGCCCGTAAACAAGTACAGTGGGCTTATCATCTCCCACAATTTTTTCGCCGTAAACAATTGGGTTGCCCGGAGTGTCAACTACTTCAACATTTTCGGCGCCTGCTGCCTCAAGCTTAGCCTTTACAAATTCTGCGGTCTTCTTGATATCAGCTGAAAACGATGCATCGGTTGAAACGGATGGTATCCTCAGGATCTCAAAAAGCTCTTCAAGAAACCTGTCTTTGTTTTGCTCTATATAGGAATTCATAAACGTGAGTTGGAAGCCAAAAATAAAAAAACCGCGCCGGAAACCCAGTGCGGTTTTGTCAATTGGAGGTCAAATTAAACTAGAAGAAAACTGCTTGATTTAACAGCTAAATATAGGGAATAAAATTTCGCATATTCAAATCAATTCCAAACAATCTTGATGCAAACGGCCATTTAAGCGCTTGTTCTACGGTTTTCGTATAAAACATCCGGAAAGCCGCTAATCGGGACAGTCAAATACAATGAAGAAGAGTTCCTAATTGATTCTATACAAACGAAAAACAGTTCCTTGCTCTACCAATTCAAAGTCAAGACTATCGCTCTTTTGTGGGGAGTAGCTAGCATGAACACCGTTAATATTCAACAAATACTTAAAGTCGGACCCAAGGATCTCATTCTTTGCCGGGATCATCACCCCATTCCTACCGGTAAAAAACCGTATGGTTCTTGGTGATCCTGAAACAATGATCTCATCCTCGGGGACTTCCCTTGCAATCGTCCTGTACATTTCATGAGATTCTTCCGCATTTCCCTGCCACCAATGCATTCTTCCAAATTCCACTGCAATGCGTTCTGACTCCTGAAAAATACTCACCAAAAAAACAGTGGCCGCGACAAAACCGAGCAACCTGAACCAACCGGAGTTGATCTCAAAAAATGACTTTGCAATAAATATTAATATCAAAGGATAGATGGGGAGGAAAAATCTTGACCCCTGATGAACCGAGTTCGGCCAAATCAGAATAACAGCCAGCTGAGCAAGAAAAAACACGCTCAAGTGTAAGTCCTGCTTCCAATTCCTGATCATTCCAAACAGAACAAAGCCTGCAAGAAGGATGAAGATGACCACCGTATAAGGGTGTTGTTCCCGATGCCCGAAACCATTTTTCTGATCAAGAAAAAAGTTTGCCGCTGTATTTACGATATAAACAAAATTGTCCAGCACCAACTGAGCATTGAATTCAAGCAATTTCTTCATGTGAACCTCATTACTCCCAAATGAGAAAAACTTTGAAATCAGGAAAAGCCCGACAAACGGAACACATATTTGGATGATCTGCTTCCTGGCATTTTTCTCGAACAAGAGCTGAAGTACAAATCCCAGCAAAAGAAAGATCCCAAAATCCCTTACCTGATAAGCGAGAAAAGCAATCAGGCCCAAAACAAAAGCCCAATATTTTGAGGGTCGGTTTTGAAAGACCCATATAGACAGAAAAGCAAAGAACAGAAAACACAGATCGGAAAGAAGATGATCGAAGAACATCTGGTAGAAAAAGTGCGAGCAAAGAGTAGCAGAGACCAAAAGGGCAGGAATTCGCCAATTTGGAAATCGCTCTTTCATCCAAAAAACAAGAAAGGCAAGGAAGCCAAAAAAGAATAAAAGGTTATACCATTTCAACATGTCGAAGCGATGCCCCCATATCTTTAGTGCGGGAATCATTGAGGCCGGATATCCCAGGGGGTACAAATATGGACCAACGGGAAAAGTGGAATGGTCCATCGCGAACTTGTTGATCTCGTAAAATTCTCCCAGCCTGCCCTCCATCATATATTCGGCCTGTTCCAGGTAGGTAGGCGCATCGGATGCCCACCAGTTAAGGTCATTGTGGATGACGGCGTTTCCGAAATAAGCGATCTCGAAGCCCAGGCCTAGAATTAACAGAACATAATACCAATCCTTTTTCATGCTCAATTTAAGGCCCATCAGGATTGCTCAAGAATGATGAGAATTAAGGATTTCTTCGTCGAATGCGAATGTTAGCCTTGCTTTCCTGGCCTTTCAGCAGTCTTCTAATATTTTTTTGATGGGTGAAGATGACAACGCCGAACATAAGAAAACCAAAAACGATCAGCGCAGGTTCTTCGGGATTGAACCTAGGAAGCAGAAGCAGAATCGGAAAGCATAACGTGCCTATCATTGAGCCGAGGGATACGAATCTCGAAGTCAAAAGCACAACAAGAAAGATCAGCAAACAGAGCAAGGCTACTATCGGGTGGATGGCCAATACCATTCCGAACAGAGTAGCTATTCCTTTGCCGCCCCGAAACTGTGAGAATACAGGAAAGACGTGACCGACAACCGAAAACATTCCAAACAACAATTGATACAGGATCACATCATCATAAGGTATCACGTTCATCGAAACCATGATCCAGGGAAGTGTGGCCGCGGTGTATCCTTTGACCAGATCCATGAGCATTACCAGCACTCCCCATTTTTTGCCTAATACCCTGAAAGTATTGGTCGCACCAGCATTTCCGGAGCCATAATCACGTATGTCAATACCAAAAAATGCCTGTCCTACCCATACCGCACTGGGGATAGATCCGAAAAGGTATGCCACAAGGCAACCTAAGGCTATGAAAGCAAGAGTCTCCAACTATTCGGGTTTCCTGGGGTGCAAAACTAAGAAATTTAGCCTTTTGACGATTTAGGGCTCAAAACCATCGTCATCATCGTCTTCCCAATCGTCATCTTCCTCTTCGACAGGCGGTACCGGTTTTTTGTCTTTGGCCTTCTTGTCCTTCTTAGGGTCTTCCTTTTTGTCCTTCTTGGGATCTTCTTCTTTACCGGCCTCCTTGTTATCCTCTTTCTCGTCCTCCTTCTTCGTCTTCTTCTTTTCTTCCTCATAACCTGATCCTTCGTCTCCCCAATCATCACCCCAGTCATCCTCTTCATCCTCGACAATAATGGGCTTCTTCTCTTCCTTCTCTTCCTCCTTTGGTTTGGAAATGATCACCGGCTTCTCTTCATCTTCTTCGCCCCAGTCGTCGCCACCCCAATCATCTTCGGCTTCATCTTCCACTATGATCGGTTTCTTCTTTTCTTCTTTTTCCTTCTTCTCTTCAAAGAAATCATCTTTCTCAACTGTCTCATCATTGTCTATGGGCTCTTCCTTTGGCACTTCCGCCGGCTCGGCTTTCTTCTCTTCCTGTTTCGGCTTCGAAATGATCACCGGCTTTTCACCTTCATCTTCCTCACCCCAGTCATCACCTCCCCAATCATCTTCAGCTTCATCATCAACTATTATAGGTTTAGCTTCTTTCTCGTCGTCACCGCTATCAAAGAATTCAGGCTGATCTTCATCAACGGCATCTTCTTTGGCATTCTCTTCCTCTTCTAATTCGCTCTGAACGTCCTCATAAAGAGATTTCTTCTTCTCTGGTTCTGGCTCAGGCTCTTCTTTTGGTTTCGAAATGATAACTGGAGCCTCGTCCTCTTCATCGTCAGACCAATCATCTCCCCAGTCATCCTCTTCATCATCTTCGACGATGATCGGCTTGCTCTCCTCGGATTCCTCTTCCTTGGGCTTGGTGATGATCACAGGCTTTTCTTCATCATCCTCATCATAGCTAAACGGATCTTCCACTTCATCCTCAACCCTTTCTTCCTCCTTTGGTTTGGTGATAATGACAGGTTTCTCATCCTCCTCTTCATCGCCAAAACTGAAAGGATCCTCTATCTCATCCTCTTCCTTCGCTTCCTCTTTTTGATTTGAAATGATCACGGGAGTATCATCTTCCTCTCCATCATCCCAGAAACCGTCATCCTCTTCCTCTTCCTGAGCGTTGTTATTAATAATTACCGGCTGGTCTTCATCTTCTTCACCCCAATCATCACCTCCCCAGTCATCCTCTTCTTCTTCAACATCGTAGTATATGGCTTTTTTGGATTGCTTCTCCTTTTTCTCTCTTGGAGCCTTTTCCTTTTTTTCCTTCTTCTTCTTTTCCTTTTTGGGTGGTGGAGCCCCATAGTAGTCATCTTCATATCCTCCTTCATCGGCGCCCCAGCCATCGTCTTCTTCGTCAGCACCCCAGTCGTCTTCATCATCGGCACCCCAGCCATCATCTTCTTGCTGAACTTCGGGTTGCGCGTCTCCCTGACCGGATTGGGCTCCACTTTGACCGGCGGCTCCAGCCGCTCCTGCTGCTCCAGCGGCACCACCGATTATTGCCGCACCTCCATCATCATCCGAGTCTTCATTTTCATCGGCACCCCAGCCGTCATCATCCTCGTCGGCACCCCAGCCGTCCCCTCCATCATCCCATTCGTCCTCACCACCCCAATCGTCATCATAGTAATCGTCTCCGTACTCATCATCAGATTTCCTGCGCTTTTCTTCGGCCATTATACCTGACTCGAGTTCGGGCTGCTTAACCTTTAGATCAAGATCATCCTCGGTGATCGGATTGTTCAGATAGGTGTTATTGAAGTGGGTGATATATTCCAGTACCTCGTATTGTGAAGCCAGAGCCAGCTCAACATCACCTTCCTTGACCTGCCCATCCGTCTGCTTCCCGGTAATAATATCGTTGTAGACATAATTGGAGGAAAAGGTTCTCATAATACCATCGGCATAAGAGAAGAAATACCAGCTGTCATCGGATACCTCCGCATAGAAGTTTGTAGTTGAGCCGTTGTAGCCTTTCCGAATCTCCAAATAGGTGTTGATCCTCGAATTAATATCGTTCTTCATCACTGAGGCCAGACCGATGGTATCGTAGTTATAGAAGGCACTTTCGTCCTTGTGCCAGGCAAGCTTGAGATCCGCAAACAATATTGCCTTGGACAATTTAGGGCTGGCCATATACAGTGGCAGATATTCGAGGTATTGCGCTTCCTCAAAATTCTCAGCGCCCTGTTCACCCATAAATTGTGCAATGCGATTGTACTGGACACCCTTATCTCCCTGAGCCTCGATGACATAACCTACATACTCGATCGATTCCGAAAGATCCCGGCCCATTTCATTGGTCGCTGAATTCGGGATTGGCATATCCAGAATTGTCATTGTCTGGAAGGTGTAATTTGCGCTGTCGATATTGGCTCTTCCAAGCCCATAGGACTCCATGGACAAATAATCATCCACGCCTGCAAAAGTGAATTCACCTTCAAAAGAAATATTGGACGCGGAGTCATTATAGGTAAACAAATTGCCTTCTATGGTCCCCTCTTCGATCTTTTTCCTGTCCCCCATGATAAACCGGTTCCTTTCGGGTTGTACTCCCAACAAGCCCACCGATTTGAAAACATCATCGTCTTCATCGAACCTTTTGGCAGACAAAAAGGTGTAATAGAGTTCTTCCTCACCAGGATCATAATGTATACCCGTGGTCAGGTACAATTCCTCTTCCTCGTCCTTGGGTTCCTCAATCTCAATTGTGATCGCCCCCGGTGATCCGGAATAGACAAACGGTAGCCAATCATTGAATTCATCCGAATGCCTGAGGTCAAGACGTATCTCCCCATCAAATCTCAGGTACTTTTCATTCGCATAAACATCGACATCCCCCTGGAAAAGGATCTTTGGAGCTATATAAAATTGATCTTCCGAATAAATGGAACTTAAGCCCATGGTGACCGTATCGATTTCTTTCAGCTTCAAGCCAACCTGTTCCTGATGCAAACCCTCAAAAATGATATCCATGGTATCACCGGAACCATTATCATATTTATAAATCGCATCCGCATCGAATTCCTTGGCCGAGAAGATCTCTACACTGGCTTCTTCCAGATAATGGTAATCCCAATCATAATCCATCACGATGGCCGCATTCTCAAGGGGTTCAATGATACCATCCTCACTGATCTCCAGACTGCCGTCGCCCGGTATGATCCTGGCATCGGCAACATAGATCTCCGGAACTCCACCGGCGAGCAATTGCCCTGACTCCACATCATAGATCGCCGAATCCGCGCTGAAAGCAAGTGAATCAAGCTCGGGATTGGTGGAATAGAAATAGGAGTCCTTGATATCGATCTCATCGGGTTTGGTCATGGTGAAGGTGTGATAATCAAGATCCCAAACCCCTTTGGGAAGTGATGTTTTCATTTGGATGATCGGCATCTCCATACTTGCGTTACCGGCCACCTCGGGCTCAACAGTCACCTCATTCATCAGGAAGTCGAAGTTCATCTTAACGTCAACCGCCATAAGCCCTGGCATCCTGCTATAGTCGGTTTCAATCTTAAACTTGGAATGGCGGCCCGTAAATTCGGTCTCGTGGAAGAGATAGTTCTTAGAAAAGGTTTTGGTAGCGCCGGTTTCCACGATACCATAGCCCCGGAGGCCACCAGGTGTGACTATGGCCGTACCCTCCAACATGGCAATGCCCTCATAGAATTCCAATTCCTTATTGTCCTTGGTCCTGACAAAAAGCTCCTGATCTTCAGAATGAAAACTTGCTGTAAAGGCGCTGGTGGTTTTTGCATGAGGGAAGGAAACACCATCAAAATCCCCCTGGGCTGTCTCAAACTCTCCGTTATTGATCCAGAGCGAATCCTGATAGAAAACAAATGTGTCACTCTCGACCATTGCAGCCATGAAGGTCATAAAACCTGTAGCCTGAAGCCCGCCACGATCCAGTGAGATATCTTCATATATGGTGGCGGATTCGCTTTCATATATTTTGAAACCATCATCGGGAATTGTGTAGTCAAAACCCAGGGAAAGGTCCGGCATTACGACCAGTTGAGTTTCTATTTCCGGGATCATGCCACCTGAGTGAAACACTCCATCAAGATGTACTACATTCGGATTATCACTTTCAACGGAATCGATTCGGAAGCTCGGAATCTCAAAATATACCTCCTTATTATAGGCTCCGTCAAGAACATTCTTGCTGTCAAAATAGACATAGGTCGGAGACGAAATATCAAGAATAGGATACTGAGGAAGGCTTTTTAACCCGGATTTGTTATCAACTTCATTGAGGTAAAGTGTTCCGGCAGTGTTCTTGATCGATCCCCCAAGGATCTGCTGAGATGAAGTCTGGCCTGTAGAATCATCAGAGATCGTAAAGTTGATCGAATCAAGATGATTGATCGCAAACAGAAAGCTGCTGTAGCTGAATTCAAAATCCTTCCCGACAATCTCGTAGTTTCCGGCGAACACCTTGCCGTCAAATCGAAAGTCCCGGTTTTCATAAAGTTTCACCAAACCGCTGTCCGGCATGAAAAACACACCCAGTCCCTTGCTGACGATCTCTCGATGGACGCCATTGATATAGAAGATCCCCGAATCCAGATCAATATGCGCATTCCGACCTGTTGGCACTACGCTGAAGATCTCCATATTGTCATAATCGCCCTTTTGCCTTTTGGACCTCATCGTGTGGATGGTCTTCCTGTTGACACCTATTTCGCCGGTAAAGGCATCGAAATCAATGTATCCCTTTCCGGCAATTCCCTTCATCGCACCGTAGAAGATCTTGGGATCCCTTTTGTATCTGGAGGCTACATCTCGATAATTGAATGTGTTTTGGTCGGTCTTTCTATGATAATCATAGACCATGTTGACCGGATTAAAACCATAAAGGCTTTTCATTCTGTCATACTCCTGCTCATCAAAATTTTCATCGGATCGGATCTTCAACGGGGCCTCCGACCTTCCCTGCATGATGCCGAAATTGATCTGGTTATCACCGAGCGTATACCATAACTTGTCGCCGATGATCTCAACCCTATGGTACGAATCAAGCATCGGTAAATACTTATTCGATCCGTTTTCCCAATAAAGCTTTATTGTCAGATCATCTAATCCGTATTTCAAAAGCATCTCAGGATGAGTCAGGGAATCCTCATAGAGGTAGAATGTGACCTTTGTCTTCCTTGCCTGAACAATGGAATCCTCCAAGTAATATCTCTTGGCGGAAGTCTTCATAATGAGCTCATTGTTGTACTTCACCCTCATCACGCTTTCCATTCCATTCATGGCTGCCGAGTGAATGGTCTTACCCACCAGGTTGAATCCACCCCTGAACTCTATCTCATCTCTGATGGTGTTGTATTTGTAGTTGCTGCCATAAGAGTGGAATTTCGGGTATCGATTTCCACCTTTCCTTTTTGACATCGACTTAAAAGTGAACACCCCTTCGATGGGTTCATCAAAAAAGTCTCCGAAATGAATTTTCGAGTTTTCCGAAGAAAAACCCGGCCTGGTGATTGAAAACTCGTATGACCCCAACTCAGCATATACCTCAGGTCCAAATCCATGTTTTTCCCAGTCCATTGTTCCTCCTGACCCTGAATACCTTCTCTGAAATATCCCCAATTCTCCGTCTGTTCCCTCCAGTACAGTGGTGTCGTAGGGAGTTTCGATGGTAAAGCTTCCACCTTCAATAATGACTTTAGGGCCTTTGTAAGAAACAGCCTCAACGTCCTCCGATCCGAAATCGAGAATATTTACATCCTCTTCATCATAGTTGTCGAGGTTTTCATTGTCATCGTAGTCATCCCAGAAATCATCGGTCTCGTAGTCTTCATCATCACCCCAGTAATCCCCATCATCGTAATCCTCCTCGAATGTGGTATCCTCCTCAACAATTTCCTCCTCATATTGGCCCAATAGCATATCAGGAGCATAATCGGACATATCCTCCTCATAGCTTATGGAAACACTTCCCTCGTCAAGGTAAACCTTGGAATTCTTTCCATAGTACAGTGCATTGTACTTAAAGAGGTTGGTGCATGTCTTGAAATATTGAAGAACATGAGCTGAGGAAGAGGAATTCTTTACAATCTGATCCGCGGCCCCGAGAAACTCCGTAACGCGATCAGGAGAAGTATGATCACTGTTATTGACCCAATAGAGCGCTTTTGTAAAAGATGCCAGGAAAACCTTAACATCCATCCTTCGACGGTTCATCGTCTCCACGATTTCCTCGGCGGTCTTTTGTTGATCAGTTGTCAGATCAAACCAGGAAGCGGAAAGGTCAAAGCCGCTGGAGTCAATGGCGCCGTTTTTGATCAGAAGATCATCAGCATAGTCCGGATAGTCCAACTCCTCGGTTTGCAAGGAATCGCCAAATCCCTGCGAAAATGTAGGAATGGCAAAAAATGCCATCAAAAGTGACGCTATGATCGACCTCCGGAACACCTAGGTTCTATTAAACGACAAGCAGGCCCATTGGTTCCTTATCTTCTGATTTACAAGGCTTAAGCCAAGATCATTGAGATAAGAAACCATTTCCGGAATATCGCTTTCCAAAAATCCGCTTATGAGCAAAAGGCCATTTTGCCTTAAATAATTCAAATATACAGGAATATCGGCTAGCAAGGCGTTCTTTGTGATGTTTGCCACTATGAAATCAAACGTTTGATTTTCAGCCTTTAATGCCTTTGAGTCGCCTAATCTTATCGAAATTCCATTGATTTTATTCAAAGCGGTATTTTCTGTTGAGTTTTCTACCGCATTTCTATCAATATCAATGCCGAGGACCATCTTTGCCCCCATTTTTTTGGCAAGAATGCCGATCACACCGGTACCGCAACCCATATCCAGAAAATTAGCTCCTTCCAAATCCCAGTTGAGGATCTCCTCAAGACATAGGTGGGTGGTCTCATGATGCCCGGTTCCAAAGGACATTTTTGGTGAAATGATGATGTCGTAAGGAATATTTTGAGGCTTTTGGTGGAATGAGGCACGTATGATCAGCTTATCCGCAATAGATACCGGATCGAAATTTGATTCCCAGATCTCATTCCAGTTTTTCTCCTCCTGAGATCCGATGCTGAGGATGGCGTTCTCAGAAAGCCCATGTTTCTGAAGGAGGGCTAGCAGGAGGTCTCGAGAGAACTGGCCCTGCTCAACGTAAGCCCATATTTCATCACCATTTTCCCAAAAGCTGTCGAAATCCCGACCCGATAATTCCGCTATGATAGTCTCAGAAAGAAAATCAGGAATTCGAAGTTTAATTTCCAGGAACGCCAAAGGAACTATTGACAGCCGGCAATGGATTCAAGGTCGGTAAAATGCAACCTGAAATGAGCATATCCTCTTTCCTTTTCTTCAAAAAGGATAAAGTCCGCAAGAGCCGGGCTTTCAACTCTATGCCACAGCCCTGGCCTGTCGGCAAAAACCCTGCTATCCTCCCAAAAAACGAGAAGATCGGCAAATGCCTCGGATTCTTCTACATAAAAGGAGAATTGAGCCTGGCTTTTTTCCTGGGTGATATAGACATTGCCCATGATCCTGCAATGAAGATCTGACTGAGCAAAGGAAAATTGGCTCAACAGGATCAGCGCCGATATTGACAAGAGTGACCTCAAAATGATTTGGCTATATCGACAAATGACCTTGATTTCAATGAGGCGCCACCAATCAAGCCACCATCAACATCAGCACAGGAAAACAGCTCCGAAGCATTTTCAGCATTGCAACTACCACCGTACAAAATGCTGATGTTTGAAGACACATCATCGCCTCGTTCCGTGGCGATCATGCTCCGAATGAAGGCATGTACTTCCTGCGCCTGTTCCGGACTGGCCGTTCTACCGGTTCCAATGGCCCAGATCGGCTCGTATGCGATCAGTGTCTGTTTGAGTTGTTCATCGGAAAGGTGCATTAAACCCTTTTGGATTTGATCCGATACAAAGGCAAGGTATTCACCGGAATCGCGAATCTCAAGCGGTTCCCCACAACAAAAAATCGGAGTCATACCGTCCTCAAGGATGGCATCGACTTTCCGGCGTACCAGTTCGTCATCCTCTCCGAAAAGAGTTCTCCTTTCACTGTGGCCAGCGATCACATATTCAACACCCAATTCTTTCAGCATAGTTGGGGAGACTTCACCGGTAAAAGCACCCTTGGTTTCGAAATGGCAATTCTGAGCTCCTATTGAAACAGGACCTTCCGGATCCAACATGCGCTTCAAGGCATTGATATAAATAAGGGGAGGGCAAATTATTGTCCTTACTTGAGAATTGACTTCATCCTTCACCATGTGTTCGACTTCCGAGCAAAGTCTGAAAGCCTCCTCCGGTAAAAGATTCATTTTCCAATTTCCAGCAGCAGTGTTGATTCTGGCCATAGTCCTATTCTTGGGGCCTAAAATTAGTAATTTTGCAGGCCTGATCGGGAAGAGTCTTGATTGAAATAAAACCACATCACCCAACAAAAAAAGAATCGGCAGTTCTTGTTGCCCTGATCTATCGAAATCAGGGCGATCACGAGGTAAATGAGCATATTGAGGAGTTAAAGGAATTAGCCAGGACCTCAGGTGCGGATTCGGTAAAGGTCTTTACCCAAAAGCAAAATGTTCCGGACCATAGGACCTATGTTGGAAGCGGTAAGTATCAGGATATCAAGCAATTTGTTGAGGAAAACAAAATAGACACGGTGATCTTCAATGATGATCTCAGTCCGGCCCAGGTAAGGAATCTCGAACAGGGATTGAAATGCAAGATCCTCGATCGCAGTCTTTTGATCCTGAATATTTTCTCCATGAGGGCCAAGACGGCCCAGGCAAAGACCCAGGTTGAACTGGCTCAATATGAGTATCTGCTACCCAGGCTCACAAGGATGTGGACTCACCTTTCCAAACAGAAGGGAGGGATCGGAATGCGGGGTCCGGGAGAGACCGAACTGGAAACCGACCGAAGGATCGTAAGAGACAAGATCTCCTTGCTGAAGAAAAAACTCGAGAAGATTGAAAAGCAGAACCTGACCCAAAGGAAGAATCGCGATCGAATGGTCCGTGTTGCCTTGGTGGGTTATACCAATGTCGGCAAGTCCACGATCATGCGTTTGCTGTCTAAAGAAAAGGTCCTTGCGGAGAATAAGCTGTTCGCCACGGTTGATTCCACGGTCAGGAAAATCGTGTACGAGGGTTTTCCATTCCTGCTGACGGATACCGTAGGATTTATCAGGAAACTTCCGACCACCTTGATAGAATCCTTTAAGTCAACGCTGAACGAGGTGAGAGAATCCGATGTCCTTCTTCATGTCATAGATCTCTCGAACCCGAATTACGAGGAGCAAATGGAGACAGTTGATAAGACTCTGATGGAGATCGGAGCGGGTGACAAGAAGGTGATCCGAGTGTTCAACAAGGTGGATGCCTACAATCCTGATCTTGAGGATAATCCCTTTGATGAAGGCTCTCCAATGTCTTTGGAAGATCTGAAAAAATCCTATTTGAACGGAAGCATGGCTGTTTTCATTAGCGCTACTCAGAAGATCAATATCGAAGAATTAAGATCCGTACTCCTGGATGAGGTCAAGGATTTTCATTATTCAATTTTCCCCAACTATTTGCCTTCAGGGGCTTAAACAACTATTTTTGCGTTCTCTTTTGAAGTAACAACGGCGGCCTTTGGCCTCCGAAGTGAAACGAAGAAGGCCTCGTAGTTCAATGGATAGAATAGGAGTTTCCTAAACTCTAGATACAAGTTCGATTCTTGTCGAGGCTACGGTGAGACAGACCCCGCGCAAGCGGGGTTTTTTCGTAGAAAAAATGAATCGAAGCCAGTCCCGGCGGATGCCGAGAATGCTTGTCGAGGCTACACAGGAGACGAGACAGAAAGCCGCACTGAAAGGTGTGGCTTTTTTATTGCGAAGCAATGGCCTGCAATTCTCGTCAAGGCTATGCCATCCAGGGGAGGGGAACCATTTTCAGATTTAATGCCAGAACCCGGAAAGTACTGTTCGATCATCGACCAAAGCGGTGAGGTCAAGTTAAAAATCAATGATTCGCTGAATCCGTAGCATAAAAAAACCCCAAGCTGCGATGCAACCTGGGGTTGTAAATATTTAGCGGCGGCGACCTACTCTCCCGGCTTTAGACCAGTACCATCGGCGCTGGAGGGCTTAACTTCTCTGTTCGGAATGGAAAGAGGTGGATCCCCTCCGCCATAACCACCGCAAAAAGGTTTGTTGCCTTTAGGGCAACAGTATCTTTTGACAACATTGATGGAGAAAATAATAGGCAAACAACAAGGAAAAATGCACTGTGCGAAGTGACGGGTAATTAGTACTGCTCGGCTATGACATCTCTGCCTTTACACCTGCAGCCTATCAACGTCGTGTTCTACAACGACCCTTAACAGAAGCCTCATCTTGAGGTGGGTTTCGCGCTTAGATGCTTTCAGCGCTTATCCCGGCCAAGCGTAGCTACTCAGCGGTGCACCTGGCGGCACAACTGATACACCAGAGGCTTGTCCAACCCGGTCCTCTCGTACTAGGGTCAGATCCTCTCAAGCTTCTTACGCCCGCAACAGATAGGGACCGAACTGTCTCACGACGTTCTGAACCCAGCTCGCGTGCCACTTTAATGGGCGAACAGCCCAACCCTTGGGACCTTCTCCAGCCCC
>OZ245737.1:0-2517500 GCA_965227315.1 Cytophagales bacterium | reverse complement strand
CAGATCCAATTCCTTCAAAGCCGATCTGAAATCCTTTTCCTTCAAAACAAGACCCTGGAACAAATAATCAGCCATGTCGAATTCCTCAACGACCGGTCTCGGTAAAACCTCGTCCAAATCAAGGGTGACCAACGAACTCTTTGCAACTCTGTTTTCTATTCCTTCCACTATCCTTTGAAAATAGGTTTCGGATCAGTTACAAAAACATCCTTGACATATTTTGGTTCAAAATATGCCAAATCCTCTACGTCCCCGGCAAGGTATTTCTCTAAAACATCATCCCCCATAACATTTGCAACCGGCCCGATTTGCTCATCAAACCTCTCCTTCCCGGAAACATCAACAACCCCTTCAAACTTTTTACTCCCCGATCCGAAAAAAATACAGGAGCCCTTTTTTCTAAGACTCTCAAATGAAGTTCCATCTAAAATAAGGGCGCTATCCTGCTCTAAGACCTGACCTTGCTGATCAAAAACAGAATAATAAACATCCATTCTACGGGCATCGATCATGGGGATAAAAAATTCGGATTCCTGTTTTCCATTACTCATGAGCACATTCCACATGATCTTTAATGCGGACACCGAAACCAGGGGAATGCCCAGCCCCAGACATAAGCCTTTGGCAAGAGAACAGCCTATCCTCAATCCGGTGTAAGAACCGGGGCCTGCGGATAAGCCGATCGCATCGGGTTCCCACTCATTTGATCTCAAAAAAGCCAATCCGTCCCGGATCATCAGCGGTAGTTTTTGAGCGTGAGATCTTTCCTTTTCCTCAATGGATTCCCAAAGCAGCTCATTACCCTTAAAAAGAGCTACCGAACAGATATCCCCGGAGGTCTCTATGCATAATAAATTAGGCATAAAGGTAGATCTCAAATCCTTTGTAGATGATCAGTGTGCCGAGCAAAATCATAAAACCATACCGAATGTACTTTGACCCCACCCTCTGACCAAACCTCACTCCGAATTGGGCACCTATGACAACCCCAGTAACCAGGGTCATCGTAACCGGAAAAACCAAAAACCCCAAGGAATTCTCTACTTCTGAATTTTGTGGGCTCCCCATAGCATTGTAAATGGAAACCAACAAAGCACTTATGGCGATAAACCCCATGGAAATGGATGTAATTTGTCGGAAGTCTTCACGCTGGAATTTTGCGATCATGGGAATTACGGCTACTCCGCCTCCCAATCCGGATACTGCCGCCACCACCCCTCCGGCAAATCCTATGGGAACATAGAGCCAATTCTTTTCCCTTTTTTCGCCCCGGGAGTTTTTCCTGATTCCAAGGAAAAGATCCAAAAGCATGTATGTGAGCAGAAGCAATAAAATCCAGTTGAACAACTCCATCGAAAAAACCACTGTTTCCACAAAAACTACCGTCATCAAAATTGCCGTTATCCCACCGCTAAAGCCGAGAATTATGGACTGTTTGGGGTAAAGGTTATTCAGGCGATAATGCCGATAAAGAGCGGAAAGGGACGTGAAGATCACTGCCAGGAGTGAATTCGCTATGGTGAAATGAGCAAGATCATCAGACCCAACGCCAAAACCCGACAGCGCATAGGGAAGAACAATCACATAGATGATTCCTCCTCCCACTCCAAAAAGTCCGGCAAGAAAGCCTCCAAAAAGCCCGGAAATAATGAGCAGAAAATAAATCATTCATCATTACGGACGGTCAGCATCGCCTCGTAATCATTTGTGTTCTTTAGAATTTTAAGTGCAGCTTCGATATCGGGGTCAGAATCAAAAGAAGATTCCACGATGCCCTTTTGATAATAATACCTTCCTATGATCTCTTCTTCCAATACTTCCTTGATCTCTTCCTTGAAATTATAGAGGTCGGAATTCTTACTATGCGAAACCTTTTCTTTCAGTGATTCCAATTCGGGACCAATGGCATCATGGTATTTTTCCTTTTTGGAAAGCTCGTCCAGTTTGGCAAGCGTTTTCTCAACCTGAGTGGTATATTCCACATCCTTGTCGGAGAGCCAATTCACAAATTCATTATAATCCTCATCACTAAGAGAAAATTCCCTTGGAGAAGGAATAGACTCATGACCATAATAAAACAAGGTTGCGTAATTGAAAATATAATTCTTTCTAAGAAGGGTAACCGTGATCGGCGCATAATCCTCGATCTCTATATCGATATCAGGGTGGACTCCGCGACCATCGATCACTTTTCTTCCATTTTTTGTGGTGTACTCCGCCAGCAAAGAATCGGGAACCTTGGTGGCCTCCCCATTCGAATTCCTTTTACTGTAATCTATTGCCTGGATACATCTTCCGCTTGGGATATAATACCTGGAGGTCGTAACCTTAAGCTGACTATTGTAAACCAATGGCCTTGTCATCTGAACCAAGCCCTTTCCAAATGTTTGTTGGCCAACCAATATTCCCCGATCATAATCCTGGATGACGCCACCTACAATCTCCGAAGCTGAGGCCGAAGCTTCACTCGTAAGAATCACCAAGGGCATACCGGCTGTATCCAGAGGGGGTATGAGGGTGTTATAGGTCTTGTTGTATTGCTCATACCTCCCCTTCGTTTCAACAACCTTGGTGCCTACGGGAAGGAAGATAGAGCATATCTTGATGGCCTCGTCCAATGATCCTCCAGGGTTCTCTCGGAGATCGAAGATCAGTTTTTTGACTCCCTGCTTTTGCAGTTCCTCAATTCCCTTTCTCACTTCACTATATGCGCCGATAGAAAAATCGGTCAGCCTGATATATCCGACTTCCTCATCGACCATTCCATAAAAGGGCACATTGGCAAGCTTGATCTTTTTGCGGGTGATCTCAAACTCAAAAGTTTCCTCGGTCAACACCCGTTCGACTTTCAAATTGATTGCCGAGTTGGATTGCCCCTTAAGGAGTTTGCTGACCTCCCCTGAAGTCTTTCCCGAAACATCAATTCCATTCACACTTAGGATCTTATCTCCGGCTTTGAGGCCTGCCTGATCCGCCGGATCCCCTTCGTAGGGCATAATCACGATGATCTCTCCATCCCGTTGGCCGATAATGGCACCAATACCACCATACTCACCGGTGGTCATGGTCCTGAAATCCTCAATCTCATCTTCGGAGATGTAATTGGTGTAAGGATCCAGGGATTGTAGCATGGCATCAATGCCCGTACGCACAAAGGGGGTGGGGTCGATCTCATCTACATAATAGGTGTTGACCTCACGGTAAATCGTAGCAAAAATGTCGAGGTTCTTTGCCACATCGAAATACTGCTGACTATATTTTTCATCAAGGGATAACCCGCCGATCAGCACAACAAAAAGTCCTAGATACAGGATTGGCTTCTTATACCACATTATTTCTTTGATCCTTTCTTTAACAGCCCTGGAATCTTCATGATCTGGGCCTTTATATTAACGAACGAAAATAATTCATCTTCCACATAAACTAACCCGATCTTTTTCAAATTGATTCCTGACCCCGATAATCGGTCCAATATGTCTGCTTTTGAGTTTCGATAGGCTTCGCGAATCCTTCTTTTCAGGAGATTTCTGTCAGTGGCATGAGAGAATTTCGATTTGGGTACGGACACCAGGAGTTGAGGAGGCTCCGACATATCATGATCCCCAAGAAGAAAAAAAACCTTGAAGGGTCTTAAATAAAAAAAGGAGCCTTTGTTAAAAAGCTCCGAGATTTCAGTTTTTCCTGACAGCCTTTCCCTCTTTGGAAACCTGGCTCTCATAAGGATATTGGCAGCGGAAGACCACTCTCCGCCATAGGATTATTTTCTGCCGTGATCCTCGTCAGAAATAGATAACTTCTTCCTGCCTTTGGCTCTGCGATTGGCCAAAACCGCACGGCCTGACTTAGAAGCCATTCTCTCCCTGAATCCGTGCTTATTTTTTCTCTTCCTTACCGAAGGTTGAAATGTCCTTTTCATCTCTCAATAAAATTGGCCTGCAAAAGTAGTTAGAATAAGTTTCAAAGACAATATGCGTCTAAACAAATTCCATGTCAATCTGAACCAGGTCGATGAATTCCCTTAACCGACCGGAGATCTCTTCACCGGAAAGGTTCTCCAATCTTTCAAGTCCAAACTTCTCAACACAGAAAGAAGCCAGGGCCGAACCAAAAAGGATAGCACGTTTCATTTCATCAAATTCCGTCCCTCCCACATTGGCCAAATGCCCGATAAACCCTCCAGCGAAAGTATCTCCGGCACCCGTAGGATCAAATACATCTTCCAATGGCAATGCCGGTGCAAAATAGACCTGACGATCATTGAACAACAAGGCTCCATGTTCCCCCTTCTTGATCACCACCACTTTTGGACCCATGGCCAGAATTTTTCTGGAGGCTTTGACAAGTGAATACTCACCGGACAGTTGTCTCGCCTCCTCATCATTGATGGAAACGACATCTACAAGTTTCAGCGTTTCCAAAAGATCATCCCTGAAGCTGTCGATCCAAAAATCCATGGTATCCATCACGATCAATTCCGGGCGGGTATTCATTTGTTCGATTACCGATTTCTGTATCCTGGGTTCAAGATTTCCAAGCATCAGATAGGGGATACTACGGTACTCCTCAGGGAGGACAGGATCAAACTCCGCCAGCACATTGAGCTCCGTGACGAGGGTGTCTCGGCTGTTCATGTCATTGTGGTATTTGCCCGACCAGAAAAATGTTTTTCCACCTTCCTTGACCTCCAACCCCTTGGTATCAATCCCTTTTTTGGCAAACATATCCAGTCCGGATTGAGGAAAATCCTCTCCCACAATGCCAACGAGGTGGGTTTTTCCAGCCTGATTCAGGTAGGAAGCGGCTAATGAAATATAGGTGGCCGCCCCACCTATGATCTTATCCGTTTTCCCAAAGGGAGTTTCAATTGCATCGAAGGCCACTGAACCTATGACCAAAACATCGTTCGTTCTTTTCATTTTTATTCTATTATAGGATGCCTCTCAAAAGGCTTATTTCTGTCAAAAAGGTACCGGTAGGTATGATGGGTTTTACAGATCCTACCACCGACATTTTCGCAAAGCTTCATCATTTTCGGGTTAAAATCGCCAATCCAGTTCATCTCAAAATCAACATAATTGGTCTTACCGCCCTGCACCATTTGGGAACTATATCCCACTATCGCTCCTTCAAGGCCCTTGCCCTGGTGTTCAGGAACTACACCGAATACAACACCGAACATTTTGGTGCATGAGCCGGTCAATTTATGATATAGGAATTTGATTTTCCCGATCCAGTCAAGCTTCCCGTTAACATACCTGAAAAGCTGATTCAATTCCGGCAACATGATGAAAAAAGCAACTGGTTCTCCCTTGTAATACGAGAATAATACGATCCTTTCATCAACCACAGGCTTCATCTGTTTGAACACCGCCATGGCCTGGGCCTTTTTCAATTTGTTTACCCCGTGCTTTACCCAGGCCTTATTGTAAATAGTCAGGAAGTCATCAGCATACTTCTCCATTTTCCTCTTACGGAAATGATCGAACGTATAATCGGGATTGGCAAAGATCCTGTCGGTCTTTGCCTTGATCTTATCCGACAACTCTTCCTCAACCTCCCTGTAATAAGTATACTGGTTGAAATAAAGCCGGAAGCCATAGTTTTCGAAAAAAGCCTGGTAATAGGGAGGATTATAGTTGCAGCAATAGTTTGGTGGCGTAAATCCGTCAATCAAAAGACCCCACCAGTTATTTCTCTCTCCAAAATTGATCGGGCCATCCACCGCCTCAATACCCCTTTTCTTCAGCCATTCAACAGATGTATCAAAGAGCAAAAAAGCCACATCCTCGTTTTCAATGCATTCGAAAAAACCGAGTCCACCTGTGGGTTGCTTTTCCTTCTTGGAAGCCTTTTCATCAATGAAAACGGCGATTCTCCCAAGGACCTGTCCCGACTCTTCCACTAAAAATCTTGATGCCTCTCCGTTTCGAAACAGCTTATTTTGCTTAGGATCAAAAACCTTCTCAATATCGCTATCCAGCGGCCTGATCCAATTCGGATCATCCTCATAGATACCAAGTGGAAATTCAAGAAATTTCCTTACATCATCATTGGTCTTGACCTCCCTGATATTCACGGCGGCAAAAATAGGTATTCATATTATGCCTTATAAGACCAAGGCATAAAAAAACCCGCTCTCGTTTCCGGGAGCGGGCCTTTGGAATTTGAATATAATTAGTTGATCACAACCTTGGTGGTATTTACACCTTCGGCTGTTTGGATTCTCACCATATAAACTCCTGAAGAAAGATCGCTTACATTAAAGTCCGCCCTTTCTTTTCCGAAGTTCGCATTTACTATTGACCTCTCAAGAACAACCTCTCCAGAGCTTGCCAAGATTTGAATTTCAACGTCCTTTCCTTCAACGGCTCCGTACTCCACAGTCAGATTCTGACTTGCAGGATTAGGGAAAGCATTGAGGTAGATCTTTGAATTCTGATCAGCAAGTCCTACTCCCTGAGGCTCAACAACCAGGATATCATCAAGCAAGATGATGTTGTCATCATCGGAATCATGCCAGAAGAACGGATATACAGTTGAACCTACATAAGCAGATAAGTCAAAGGCCACTTCATAAAAAAGCGCCTTACCTCTGGATGAATCAACCGTAGGATCAAGGACACCTGCTTGGCAACCATCGGTTCCAAAATATGACATCAGCGGGTCACCGGGACCAAAAGTATAAGGGGTCGTCGGTGCAAACCAGCTACCTCCACCAGATAAATACTGACCATACTGGATCAAAGTATCATTGTCCGGACTGCTCGAGGTTCCATCAGGAGAGATCATTATCGTGATCCCATCTACATAAAGAGGAAATTGGTATGAGGCTATGGAGAAGCTCAACATGGTACCGGCTTTGGTTACACTAACCGGAAAGGTCAGTGAGTTCCTGTTTCCGGGAGCAAAACCATCTAGCCAAGAAGTAGACCAAGCCATACCAGCAACAGAGTCCGTACAGCCAAGACTATCGTTCTTGGATTCCTCATCCCAATACCAATCATTTGGACGACCGTTAGCTGCCGTCAATCCATCTTCATCAAGATTGATCATAATCCCGCCGTTGTTTTGGTCCGGGATCACGGTGTCGCCATCAAAATCTTCATGAAACAGGGTGTCATAATTCGCACCACGAGTAACCATCAGATTAATTGATTTGTTCGGGGGGTCCTTTTTGATAATATCAATTTCGACGGTGCCCCTTTTGGTTTGCAATTTCGCATGATTGTTTCCGGAAAAAGCCGGCAAACAAATCACAATTGCCAAAAGGAAGGTAAACAAAGTAGAGTAACGTGTCATCATAAACGAGTTATTTTTTGTGAAAATTTAAGAAAAATTGGATAAAGAAGTTTTCGGTCAGCAATTGAAGATCTTTTCACAAATTGAAACAATTCTGAAAAATCCAGAAAACCGCTCACATAATGTTACACGCTAAGTTGGAAAAGAAGGTTGGGCATGGGGAAGGACAGCGAATTGAGTTCAAGGAGAAAACAACAAATATCACTCAACTCCTCGTGGAGTTGGTCGCCTTTTTAAATGCCGATGGAGGAGAACTTTTTGTAGGCGTCAAGGATTCCGGAAAGATCATTGGACTTCCCAACTATGAGGGGGAAAAGGAATACCTGATAGGTAAAATTGAAACCGAGATCAGTCCCATACCGGATTATCATATTGAAATGATTCCCTTGTCCAAAGAAAGAGCGGTCATTGCAGTTTCTGTATCCTCAGGATCTAACAAGCCTTACGGGGTAAATATCAAGGGCAGGAAATGGCCAAGGGTCTATAAAAGGATCTTGGATGAATCCCGGGAACTTGGGCCGGTGGAAAGGACATCGCTAAGCCTTTCAGGTGTGTCAAAAAAGGGAAAGCTGAAGCTTCGCAGTAAAGAGTTGGCCGTGATCAGGGAAATCGAAAAAGGTGAAGCGACACTGAAATCCATACAATCCTCATTAAAATTGAACAGAAACTATTTGGTACGACAACTGGCCCTATTTCACTCCAGGGGATTGATCAGGATCAAAACCTCACGGAGAGATGAAAGATTCACAAGCTCAGGAGTTGATCCATTGATCGGCTGAGGAGGATCCAATTCTGGTAGCGCCGGCACGAATAAGATCCGTGGCAAACTCAGCATCATTTATTCCCCCCGATGCCTTTATCCCAACTATCTCCGGAATCGAATTCCTGATAAGCTTGATGTGCTCCACTTTCGCCCCCGCCCCCAGCATGCCCGTACTTGTCTTTACAAAATCAGCACCTGCATCTGCACAGATCCCGGAAACCTCCATGATCTCCTTATCATTAAGCAAACAGGTTTCAATGATCACCTTGAGGATCTTGCCATTTTCATGACATAGTCCCGAAGCCTTGGCCACTTCGATCTTCGACCAGTTCATTCCGGACTTGAAAGCAGAATTGTTCCAGACAAGGTCAATTTCATCCGCCCCATCTTCTATAGCATTTTCGATTCCAGCAAGCTTCTCTTCAGTCTTTTGATAACCCAGAGGAAAGCCGGCAACAGTGACCAACAGGAGACGGGAATCGCCTATATCTCTTCGAGCCTTTTTTACCCAGAAAGGAGGAACACAAACACCCAGAAAGTTGAAATCAATTGCCTTCCGAATCAAGGATTCCAGATCTGCATCCTCGAGATCCGGTTTAAGGTTTGTCAGTTCGATGGTTCGGTTTAGTTCCTCCACATGCCTACATCTGAATCGATAATATCGAGCAGGTATTTTCCATAACCACTCTTTAGCAATTTTTGAGCAACCCTTTCCAACTCTTCCTTACCTATATATCCCATGCGATAGGCCACCTCTTCAATGCATCCGATCTTTAAACCCTGACGCTCTTCAATTACCTGAACAAACTGACTCGCCTGCATCAGGGAATTAAATGTGCCCGTATCAAGCCAGGCAATTCCCCTGTCAAGAATAGCAACCTTCAGATCTCCCTGCCTCAGGTATTCTCTGTTCACATCGGTAATTTCATATTCGCCCCTGGCGCTGGGCTGAAGTCCACCGGCGATTTCCAACACCGAGTTATCATAAAAGTACAGTCCGGGAACAGCATAATTTGACTTCGGTTTTGAAGGCTTTTCCTCGATGCTGATGGCATTTAGGTTTTCATCAAAATCAACGACACCATACCGCTCAGGGTCATTGACATGATAGGCGAACACTATTCCGCCGTTGGGATCATTGTTTCCCTGGATGAGTTTTCTTAGCCCCGTACCATAGAAAATATTATCACCAAGGATAAGTGCAACCTTAGAATCTCCAACAAAATCAGCTCCGATAACGAAAGCCTGCGCCAAACCGTTGGGTTTCTCTTGCACGGCATATTCAAACCTGCAACCTATTTCTTCCCCGGACCCCAGCAATGCTCTAAAATGCGGAAGGTCCTTGGGTGTGGAAATGATCAAAATTTCCCGGATGCCCGCCATCAGAAGAGTAGAAAGGGGGTAATAGATCATCGGCTTATCGTAAACCGGCATCAACTGTTTGCTCATGGTGAGCGTAAGCGGGTGGAGTCTTGTCCCCGACCCTCCTGCCAAGATTATTCCTTTCATATGTTTTGCTTCATGATGGCTTCCCAGGTTTTCTTTAAACCCTCCTCAAATTTCACATTTCCCGTATAACCAAAGTCATTCATCGCATTGGAAATATCCGCGAGGCTATCCCGTACATCACCCGGTCTTTCAGGTCCGTAATCAGGCTTCAACTCAGAAGCGGCAAGGCTTGCCAAAGCTCTGAACAGATCATTGATACTGCAATTTTCTCCGCATGCCACATTGTAGGTTCTGGCTCCCTTCAGCTCTCCAAAGGCAGCTTTGACATTTGCCTCAATTGCATTCTCTACAAATGTGAAATCTCTGGTTTGTTCTCCATCGCCATTGATCAGGGGCGGTTTATGTTCGTCCAAAGCCTTGATGAACAAGGGTATAACGGCAGCATAAGGCCCCTCCGGTGATTGTCTTGGTCCAAAAACATTGAAATACCTTAACCCGGCAGTTGAAAACCCATAGGATTTGAAATATACATCTGCATATTGTTCGTCGATCGACTTGGTCAGCGCATATGGGGAAAGAGGTTTTCCAACCCTATCCTCCGTTTTTGGAAGTGAGGGATGATCACCATAAACTGAAGAGGAACTCGCATAAACGAATTTTTCGATCCCCTCTTCCTTCGACGAATGAAGCATATTCAAAAACCCGTTTACGTTGACATCATGGCTTGTCAAAGGATCATTGATGCTTCGGGGAACCGAGCCCAGGGCAGCCTGATGCAAAACAACGTCTATTCCTTCAACGGCTTTTGCACAGGTGTTGAGATCACGGATATCCCCATTGATGATCTGCAGGTTTTCGCGGTCCTCAAAAGGGGCAAGATTCCGGGAAAAACCTGTGGAGAAATTATCCAAAACCCTGATGAATCCGGCATTGTTCTCCAAAAGATGTTGAACAATATTCGATCCGATGAATCCGGCACCTCCTGTGACCAGGAAGCGATTGGTTTCATATAATTCACTTGAGATGTAGGAAGCCATGCTTTAATGCGAACCGTAATGGGTTTCGTAATATTTTAAATAATCGCCGCTCGTTACTTCGGTGAGCCAATCCTGATTTTGAAGGTACCAATCAACGGTTTTTGAAAGGCCCTCCTCAAACTGAAGCGAAGGTTCCCAACCGAGTTCTTCTTTGATCAGATTAGCGTCAATCGCATACCGGAAGTCATGGCCTTTCCTATCCGTCACAAATTCGATAAGCTCTCTTGAGGTACCGGGAGTATTCCCAAGCTTATCGTCCATTACGTCACAAAGGACGCGGATGAGGTCCAGGTTTTTCCATTCGTTAAACCCACCAATATTATAGGTTTTACCCACTTGAGATTTATGGAATACAAGATCGATTGCGCGAGCATGATCCACCACGTACAGCCAATCCCTGATATTCTCTCCCTTTCCATAAACGGGCAGCTTCTTCCGATTCCGGATATTGTTGATGAAAAGGGGGATCAGCTTTTCAGGAAATTGATTGGGGCCATAATTATTGGAGCAATTGGTCAGTACATAAGGAAGTCCGTAGGTATTACCATAAGCTCTTACAAAATGATCGGATCCAGCCTTGGAGGCGGAATAGGGAGATTGAGGATCGTATGAAGTGCTCTCGAGAAAAAAACCGTCATCATGTAAAGAGCCATAAACCTCGTCGGTAGAAACATGATAAAAGAGATGACCATCAAAATCATCAGCCCAGGTTTCAATACAGGCGTTAAGAAGATTGACCGTCCCGACAATATTGGTTCTCAGGAACTCGAGTGGATTGCTGATCGACCTGTCTACATGGGATTCGGCGGCAAGGTGTATCACAGAATCAAAACCATGGGTTTTGAAAAGCCCGGTGATCTGATCTCTGTCAGCAATATCCGCCCTTATGAATTCATAGTTCGCAGCGCCTTGAACATCTTCAAGATTCCTGAGATTCCCGGCATAAGTCAGCTTGTCAAGATTGTAGATTTTGTACTCAGGGTAGGAATTTACAAATAGTCGAACCACATGCGATCCGATGAAGCCCGCACCACCTGTGATCAGGATCTTTTTCATCCGGTTTGTTTTAAATTAAGCTCAGGCAAGCGTTGTTCCCATTTCCAGGCATGGGATAGAGCCTCTTCGATATTGTATTCCGCTCTCCATCCCAGATTCTTCAAGGCCTTGGATGGATCAGCATAAATCATCGGAACATCTCCCTTTCTTCTTGCGCCTATAACATGTGGTAGGCTCTTTCCGGAGACCTTTTCAAAGGCACGGATAATTTCGAGAACGGAATAGCCACGGCCTGTTCCAATATTAAAGTATTCAATTTTTGGTTCGGTGCTTTGGTCTTCCAACAATTTGCTGATCGCAGCAATATGTGCTTGGGCAAGATCCGAAACATGAATATAGTCTCTTACACAAGTACCATCGGGTGTGGAATAATCATCACCAAAAACAGTCAAAAGGTCCCTTAGGCCAGCGCCCGTCTGAGTTATATACGGCACGAGGTTGTTTGGGATCCCGATAGGAAGCTCTCCAATCTCAGAAGAAGGATCGGCTCCTATAGGATTAAAGTATCTTAAGGAAATGACATTCAGGGGATGCATAGCCTTGATGCAATCCTCAAAAAAATATTCTCCTATCTGTTTGGTCCTTCCATATGGGGATTCAGCCTCTTTTAGTGGCGCTGTTTCAGAGACCGGAAGTTTATCAGGAAGTCCATACACGGTACAGGAAGAGGAGAAAACAACGGATCTGATCCCATTTTTCAGACAAAACTTAGTTATACTGATATTGGAATCAAGATTGTTTTCATAATACTTAATGGGTTCCTTGACGGATTCCCCAACCAATTTATAGGCAGCAAAATGGATCAGCCCCTTGATGTCTTTGTGTTCTTCAGCAATTTGATCAAGATCGTCCAGATTCCTGCAGTTCACACGGTAGGTAATGGGCTCATAACCGATGATCTTTTCGATCCCCTGAAGAACATATGGGTGCGAATTTGAAAAATCATCAACGATGATAGGCTCAAAACCCGACTTGGCCAATTCTACGATGGTATGAGAGCCAATATATCCGGCCCCACCGGTCACGAGGATTTTCCGTTTTTGCTTATGAACTTTTAGAGGCTCCAATAATTCAGTTCAGATTGCTTTTCTTTAAACGCCCCCTTAAGATCAATCAGGAATCCGTTTTCAGAAAGGAATTTTAAATAGTTTTCAAGGCCTGAATTTAGGAATTCGTCATGGATAACGGCTAAGATAATCGCGTCATATTCTCCCGATGGTTCCTCAACCAATTCATACCCATACTCTCCATTCACTTCGTCAGAATCTGCATAGGGATCCAGGACCTCAACCCCGATGGAAAAATCCTTGAGCTCATTAATGACATCCACAACTTTGGAATTTCGAATGTCGGAGACATTCTCCTTAAAGGTGGTGCCAAGAACAAGAATTCTTGATTTCGAGATATCCACCCCATTGCCTACCAACTTTTGTATGGTCCTTTTCGCAACGTATGCTCCCATTCCATCATTGGTGTTCCGGCCGCTGAGAATTACCTTGGGAACCATGCCTTCTTCCTGAGCTTTGTATGTCAAATAGTAGGGATCAACACCTATGCAATGACCTCCAACCAGTCCGGGTTTGAACTTCAAAAAGTTCCATTTCGTGCCAGCTGCTTCCAGTACTTCATAGGTGTTGATATCAAGCTTGTCAAAGATCATGGAAAGTTCATTCATCAAGGCAATGTTGAGATCCCGTTGAGTGTTTTCGATCACCTTTGCTGCTTCTGCAACCCTGATTGAGGAAGCCTGGTAGATCCCGGCCTCAATAATTTCCCCGTAAACCGATGCGATGATATCCGAAGAATCCTGATCCATTCCGGAAGTCACCTTGGTAATCTTCGTTAGCGTATGCTCCCTGTCTCCCGGATTAATTCTCTCCGGTGAATATCCGATCTTGAAATCCACTCCGGCATCCAAGCCTGACAGACTTTCTAATATGGGTAGGCAATCTTCTTCGGTGCAGCCAGGGTATACAGTGGATTCATAAACGACAATATCTCCTTTCTTTAGAATCGAACCTACGGTTTGAGAAGCCTTCAGCAGAGGGCTCAGGTTTGGTTGATAGTGCTTATCGATTGGTGTTGGAACAGCGACCACAATAAATGAACATTGTTCCAGAACCTCCGGATCATCGGTAAAGGTGATATCCTTTTCTTCAAATTCTCCTTTTTCCAACTCATTGGAAGGGTCGATGCCATTCTTCATAAGATCGACCCGGTCAGAATTGATATCAAAACCAACCACCTTGAATTTCTTTGCGAATTCAAGAGCGATCGGAAGACCGACATAACCCAAGCCCACAACCCCAATCTGGTTTTCCTTAATTCTTAGACTTTCAAGCAATTTTCTTTCTTTTTAGCGGTTCTTCAAAGGGTGCAAACTCTTTGAATATATCCGGAAGATGGTTCAGAATAAACGAGCGCAAATCTAACCACTTGAAAATTTATTCTAAAATTTGCCTCCGATTAAAATTTAGATGAAGGGAACGTTTCTCACTTTTCTTTTACTTATCGCCTTTTTCTGTGCCCAAGCACAGGAAACAACGGACTCCCTGGATCTGAAAAAACCAGAAAACCCCAGATTAAACGAATTCCTGATTACCGGTATTGTAGAATTCAATTGGCCACAACTGGATTATGCCGAACGCTTCAATCCTCATCCGGGAATAGGCTTGGGATTCTATTGGAAATCGAAAAACGATATCTATCTCGGTGCCGATTTCACCGCTTATTTTGCTGACAATATCAAGGAGACCGGAGTGATCTCTAACCTCTTGACTTCTTCAGGTTATGTGATCGGCGGAAATGGGCAAGCGGCCGAAATCACCATATCACAAAGAGGATATAATCTCAATTTTCTAAAAGTTGGAAAGCTCCTGCTTCAATCCGGTCTGATCAATGGGAATATCCATTCCGGTATTGTTGGCATGATCGGGTTTGGATTGCTACAACATAAGATCAGGATCGTGGATCAATCCGGGTCGGTTCCCGGACTTACGAAAGATTATCTCAAGGGTTATGATAAACTGAGCAATGGATTTTCACTTAGCCCGTCCATCGGCTATGCCTATTATGATAGGAAAAAATATGTCAATTTCCTGCTTTCGGTGGAATATAGAATGGCATGGACAAAAAACAGGAGGGATTGGAACCATAACGACATGGAAAAGGACGAAACACTGAGAATGGATAATTCATGGATATTCCGCCTGTCCTGGTATTTTCCGATCAGAAAAAAGAGATCCAAGGATTACTATTACTTCTGATCCTTTTTGATTTATTTCCACAAAGGATTAACTTTGCGGCCCTTTTTAAAGGAGAATTCAATGATCACTGTCACAGTTAAGGAAAACGAATCAATAGATCGCGCACTCAAAAGGTTCAAGAAGAAGTTTGAGAAAGCCGGTGTTATCAGGGAAGTAAGGGATCGCTCTTATTATACCAAGAAGTCCGTAAAGCTTAGAAACACCAAGATCAAAGCTGCGTACATCCAGCAGATTCGTACCGCCGAAAATTCTTAATTAGCCCTTCATTTTGTATTTTTTGATCGGTAATGCCGATCGAAAAGGAAGCAAATTCATTTCTCGAATTCCTGGGGTATGAGAAAAGGTACAGTGAGAATACCTTGACCTCGTATAGGAATGATCTTACCCAATTCGGGATTTTCCTCAAATCAAATTACGGAGAGATCTCGATCAACCAGATCAACCCCGGAATCGTGCGAAGTTGGCTGGCATCATTGGCGGAAGCTGGTATCAGCCACAGAAGTCTTTCGAGGAAGACAGCCACCATCAAGAGCTTCTTCAAATTCCTCAAAAAAAACGGGGTGAAACTCAAGGATCCTATGCTCGGGATCAGCGCCCCGAAATTTCAAAAAAAACTTCCTGAATTCATCCCTGATGAAAAAATGGAGAAGCTTTTTGAGGAGGACATTTTCCAGGATGGTTTTCCCGGATTCAGGGATTACCTGATCCTGGAATTACTGTATGGCACCGGTATCAGGTTGTCAGAGCTGATCGGAATTAAAGACCAGGATCTGGATCCGAAAAAAAAACTTCTCAAAATTACCGGCAAGGGAAATAAGCAAAGAGTTGTCCCGTTGAACTATAACCTTCTCAACGCCATTGATAAGTATCAAACCGAAAGAGATCAAATGCATTTTGATAAAAGCGAGGGTTTCTTAATTTTAACAAACAGGGGTAAAAAAGCTTACCCTATGTTTATCCAGAGGATAGTCAAAAAATATTTGAACCTAATCACAACAGCAGAAAACATAAGCCCACACTTGCTTAGGCATAGCTTTGCTACATCACTTTTGAATAACGGAGCAGATCTTAACGCGATCAAGGACCTTTTGGGTCATGAGAGCCTGGCCGCAACACAGGTTTATACACATAATTCAGTTGAGAAGCTGAAAAGAATTTTTAATCAGGCCCATCCAAAGGCCTGATATGTTTGATTTTAAATTTTATCAACTATGAAACTTCAAATGCAATCCGTTCACTTTGATGCCGATCCAAAACTTCTTGAATTCATTCAAAAGAAGGTTGATAAGCTTGAAACCTTTTACGATCGCATCATCGACGGGGACGTGTTTCTAAGGCTAGACAAAGGCGATGAAAAAGGTCATAAAAAAATCGTCGAAGTAAAGCTGAATATTCCGGGTCAAACCCTATTCTCAAAGCAGGAAGCTTCTTCTTTCGAAGCTGCAGCCGATGAGGCAATGGAGGCGCTAAAGAAACAACTTCAGCGATATAAGGAAAAGAACTTCATTCACCACTAAAAGAAAAGGGCCTTGCGGCCCTTTTTTTATATCCCAAATTCTTTCTTCACATCATCGATCATGTCCAGCTTCTCCCATGTGAACAGATCGACATTCACCTTCTTCTCCTTGCCGTCTCCGGAAAGAAAGGTTTTCATTTTCTGCTCCGGATTTCTTCCCATATGACCATAAGCCGCCGTTTCCCGATAGATCGGGTTTCTTAGCTGTAGCCTTTTTTCGATCATGCCCGGCCGCATATCAAAAACTTTGGCAGCCTTCTCCGAGATCTCAGGATCACTTAATCCCAACTTTGAAGATCCATAGGTCTCGACCATTACCGATGTGGGCTCAGCAACTCCAATAGCATAGGACACCTGCACCAATACCTGGTCTGCAACGCCTGCCGCAACAAGATTTTTGGCCATATGACGAGAGGCATAGGCCGCTGACCGATCCACCTTACTCGGATCTTTTCCCGAAAATGCACCACCACCATGTGCTCCCTTACCTCCGTAGGTATCCACAATAATTTTTCTACCTGTCAGCCCGGTGTCCCCATGAGGACCTCCGATGACAAATTTTCCCGTAGGATTGATCAGGTATCTTGTCTGATCATTAAAAAGACTCTGTATATTCTCCGGGAGTAGTTTCTTGACCCTTGGCATCAGGATATTCACCATATCGTTGTGGATCTGAGAAAGCATCTCGTCATCGATCTTTTTCTGATCCAGACCATGAGAAGGATCTGCCTTCATAAAGTCATCGTGCTGGGTCGAAATGACAATGGTATCGATGCGCTGAGGTCTGTTATCATCACCATACTCGATGGTAACCTGAGCTTTTGAGTCAGGCCTAAGGTAGGTGATCTCATTGTTTTCCCTTCTCAACTCTGCGAGTTCCCTTAGTATCAGGTGTGAAAGCTCCAATGCCAGTGGCATGAAGTTCTCCGTTTCATTGGTGGCATACCCAAACATCATTCCCTGATCACCGGCACCCTGGTCCTCAAGAGCTCCTCTTTCAACCCCCTGATTGATGTCCGGAGATTGTTCGTGAATTGCTGAAAAGACCCCACAGGAATCTCCTTCAAATTTGTACTCGCTGGAGGTGTATCCAATATCGTTGATAACCTCTCTGGCAATGGTTTGGACGTCGAGGTAAGTTTCGCTTTTTACTTCGCCAGCAAGAACCACCTGACCCGTGGTTACAAGAGTTTCACAGGCTACTTTGGATTCCGGGTCAAACGCAAGGAAATGATCCAAAAGCGCATCGGAAATCTGGTCAGAAATCTTATCAGGATGTCCCTCCGAAACTGATTCGGAGGTGAATAAATACGGCATGTTAAAAAAATTAGAGCTGCAAATATAAAAGAACCGCCTATACGAGAATTAACTAAAATCCCCTAATACAAATACGGTCGGAGATTTGGGCAATTTGTAATCCATCCTCTTCCATTCAAAAACCCTCGCCGTCTCTATGGATTCGTTTTCACCATTGATATCGGTGGAAATGGAAAGTCCAATATTCTGATCAACGACAGAAAGGATCGACCGGAACAATTCATGGTTTCGATAAGGAGTCTCCATGAAGATCTGAGTATAACCCGTATTCGTCAGGTCCCTGGATAATCTCTGCAGTTCCTTTTTTCTTTTTGCCTTGTCAATGGCCAGATAACCATGAAATACGAATTTCTGTCCCGAAAACCCGGATGCCATAAGCGCCTGCATAAATGAATTCGGACCTGGAATGGGTTTGATGCTTATTCCCAATTGATGCGCCTGAGCAACCACCTCCCATCCGGGGTCTCCAATACAGGGCATGCCGCTATCCGACATCAGCAGGCCCATAGCTCCGGAAGCCAGACTCATCAAGGCCGAGTTGATCTCATCATCCAAAGCGGTTTTTCCGATTTCAACAAATTCCGCCTTTTCTATGACAGCTTTCAACCCGAGCCTACCGAGCAATGATCTTGCGACCTTTGGCTTTTCAACAAAAAGAACATCTGCTCTTTCTAAGATGGAAATGGAATATGGCGCCAGGACGGATTTTGGATCACCCTCGGATATAGGAACAGGAAATAGGTATAGCTCGTTTCCGGAACTTGAAGCCTTAGACATTCACATGTCTTTCGGCATGATAGGAGGATCTTACCAGAGGACCAGACTCAACATACTTAAGACCCTTTGTCTCGCCGATCTCTTTATACCATTCGAACTTCTCCGGGGTAATGAATTCGGCTACTTCAAGATGCAGCCTGGTAGGCTGGAGATATTGGCCTATAGTCAGTATGTCCAGTCCAACCTCAACAAGATCATCCATGGTCTTGAGAACCTGAGCATCGGTTTCTCCCAGTCCAACCATGATTCCAGATTTGGATCTTTTACCATGCTCTTTGATCCTTTTCAATTGCTCAAGGCTACGGTCATATTTGGCCTGAGGGCGAACTTTTCTGTAAAGCTCTTCAACGGTTTCCATGTTATGAGAAACCACTTCCTGGCCTGCAGAGATCATTTCCTCCAGAGCTTCCCAATTCCCCTTTACATCAGGGATCAGTGTTTCAATCGTGGTTTCGGGGCTCAATTTCTTGATCTGCTCAACGGTTCTTCTCCAAATCTCTGCACCTCTATCCTTGAGTTCGTCCCTGTTCACCGAAGTCAGGACCGCATGTTTCACTTTCATTTTAAGGATCGCTTCCGCCACTCTTTCCGGTTCGCCTTCATCATATTCAGGCGGCCGGCCGGTCTTCACAGCGCAGAAGGAGCAGGACCTGGTACAAACATTTCCCAGGATCATGAAAGTCGCGGTACCCGCACCCCAGCACTCTCCCATATTTGGACAGTTCCCACTTTCGCAGATGGTATGAAGCTTATGCTTATCAACAAGTTCTCTGACATTCCTAAACTTCTCCCCTACAGGAAGCTTCACCTTTAACCAAGGTGGCTTACCGTTTTTCAGGTCTTTTTTCGGCTCTACGACAGGAAGTTCAATCATCGTGCAATTCTACTTTCTTTTTCCGTAATAAAGAATCAGGTAACCGGAGGCAAAGACGCTTCGGTTTGGTGCCGTGGGAACGATAATGATGGGCCTTGCATAAGCCTCAAACAATGCCCCAATTTCAATCCCGGCTACATGAGCAGCCATTTTGCCAAATTCAAAACCAAATCCACTTCTCATGTGGAATCCGGGTTCAACCGTCATCTCATCGAATCCTCTCAGAAATCCTCCTCTGTCCTGGATATTGTTCGGATCTGTGTGCTTATCAGGGTCGTAAGGTTCATTGGCTACCACTCCGTCACCATAATCATAAACGATATAGTATGGTTTTATAAATCCCATGGTAGGCCCCATACTAAAATGGGCATGCATTTGCATCCCTTCCTCGGCTGATTTTCTGAATAAAAGGACCTCCCGTCCATAACTCAGCCTCAAGGGAAAGAGATAAACCTGCTTATCTCTGATAAACGAGCCCGAATATCTGGTGATATACTTTAGCTCCTTGGGATGCTTTACATTGACGATCTCAACTTGAAAGCTTTGAAAAAGATTGGACCTCAGGTGCTTTGAATACCGGAAATCAAATCCTCCTATGAATCCGGAATTCGTATTGAAATTCAATCCATAGGTAATCTCCTTCTTATAGTACAGCTGGTCAAACTGTCCCCTTGACTCGAATGAAACGAGCGTAAAAAAGATCAGAAGAAGTATTGAAGATCGATGCACCAGTGTTGCTTAGGATTTACGAACTAACTAAAATAGACCAAAAATTGTTCCGAAATCTCCTTAATCATACCATTCGGCAGTTCCGTCCAAACTATTCCAATGTTCTGCCTCCTCATCGGAATACTTGGGCTTATAGGGTTTATACTTTTGGCTGGGTAATTGATCGCGCTTCCAAAATCTTAACCAAGCCGATTGGTACTTTCTGTACCTTTCCTTTGCACGCCAGGTTCGTCTTTGCTTACCAATCCGCCAATAAACGCTGGGATGCATCTCCTTCTTCACCTTGAAGGCCGTAATATCTCCTCTGAAGTCAGCCTGTTCCCGCATGCTGGACCTTAACTCTCTTCTTCGTTTGTTCAGATCGATATAGTCACCTCTCAGGTCGGCCATTGCCTTCGAGGATTCTTTCAATTGCTTTTCCCTTGCTCTCAGATCGATGGTTTCCGGATTAAAACTTGCCACCGCCACCTGCTTTGCCAGGTGCTCTTTTCTCGCTTTCCTCTCGGTCATGGGTTTTCCCTTGCCCATTTTTTTCCGATTCATCTGATCGATTTCCTGAAGGTGCTTATCCCATGCATTCTGATCCCAATGCCCGGAGAAGTAGGCCATCTTGGTTTGGGTCTCACGTATCCTGGCCAACTCTTTTGCCTCGGTGGTTCTTTCCGCTCCTTTCATCTTCTTTCTATTGACCTTGTCAATTTCTTTCAGGTGCTTATCCCATTCGGAAAGGTCAAAATTCCCCGAAAAATTTGCCAAAGGTTCGGCTTTCTCCAATTTGCCTTTCTCATATTGGTTTTTGGTCATTGGCCTGCCGGGTTCAAGCTTCTTCCGATTCATTTTCTCAATCTCCATCAGACGCTTATCCCTTGCTCCCAAATCTATCCCAAATTGGAAATCAGCCATTACCTCAGATTTTCTATGTGCCTCTTCCTGGGCCTTTCTATAGCTCACCCTTTTTCCACCACGCATCTTCTTTGCGTTTGACTTGTCAATCTCCGCAAGTCGTTTGTCCCTTTCCGTGACATCAATTCCCGTGATAAACCCTGCCATAACCTCTGATTTCCGATGTTGTTCCTCCCGGGCTTTCCTTGGATTTACTCTTTTACCTCCCTTTTGAGATTTCCTATTTGCCTTATCGATCTCCGCCAGTTTCTTGTCCCTCTCGGTGACGTCAATTCCGGTTACAAATCCGGCCATGATCTCAGACTTCCTATGTTGATCTTCACGCGCCTTGTTTGGGTTTACCCTTTTTCCACCCCTTTGGGATCTCTTATTCCTCTTATCGATCTCTGCTAACTTCTTATCTCTTTCACCTAAGTCTATTCCAGTTCCAAAACCGGCCATAACCTCGGACTTCCGATGTTGATCTTCACGCGCCTTGTTTGGGTTTACCTTTTTTCCACCCCTTTGGGATCTCTTGTTCTTCTTATCGATCTCCGCTAGTTTCTTGTCCCTTTCACCCACGTCTATTCCCGTCCCAAAACCCGCCATAACCTCGGACTTCCGATGTTTATCCTCGCGAATTTTGTTGGGGTTAACACGCTTGCCTCCTTTCTGTGATTTCTTGTTTTTCTTATCGATTCCCGCAAGTTTCTTATCCTTTTTTGAAAGGTCCACACCTTGGGAGAAAGCAGCGGTGGTCTCTGCTTTTCTATGTTTCTCTTCCGTCGCCTTCCTTGGGTTGACCCGTTTACCACCCCGCATCTTTTTCTGGTTTGATTTGTCTACCTCGGCAAGTCTTTTGTCCCTTTCCACTACATCAATACCCGTTTGGTAACCTCCGGTCTTGCTGGCCTTCATTCTTGACATTCTTCTGGCCCGCTCCTTTGAACCCGGCCGCAAAGCAACCTTATTTTTTGAGTTCTTCTTATCGATCTTGGCCTGTCTTTTGTCGATCTTATTCAGGTCTAACTTTCCCCTATACTTGTTTTGCTTCTTGCGGTTTTGCTTGCGGATGTATTCCGTATCATAGTCGTTCTGGGGTTCCTGCTTTTTGTTTCCACCCCTCCGTTCATTCAACCCCTCTACCTGGGCGAAACTCAACTGTGCTCCGAAAAGCATTAACAAAATCAATATGCCGGAAAGCTTGTACATCAACAGCGATTACTTCTTCTTGATCCTTTTGGGATTCTTTTTTCTGATCAAGCCTCTGTGATCCTTTTTTACCTCTACAAGGTCAATGCCCGAACCATCTTTTTCAGTATTCTGTACGCTGACACCCGGAGGACAGGGATACCTTCCCCATGAACAGGAAGCCAGGGACAGGCCGATGATCGACGGCAAAATCCATTTGAAAAGATCAGTTTTCTTCACGATCAGTAAGCCAGAAGCTCCTCTAATTTACTTTTTAAACGACTGACAGGCAAAAAGTTGCGTTCCAGGCTCAAAGCAAAAGGTACAGGAGTGTCCAGCGAAGCAACCCTGGAAACAGGTGCATCGAGGCTTTCAAAGCAGTTCTCACCGATCCATGATGCGATCTCCGCTCCGATTCCTCCCGTAAGCGTGTCCTCGTGGAGAACGATCACCTTACCGTTTTTTTCTACACTCTCTCTGACGATATCTCGGTCCCAGGGTAAAAGTGTGACCAAATCTATGATCTCGATGGATCTGTCTTTCAACTCATGAGCCAGATCCAAGGCCCAATGAACGCCCGCGCCATAGGTTACAATGGTCAGTTCATCTCCCTGCTGAACAGTTCTGCCTTTTCCGATCTCTATGGAATATGGTCCGTCAGGAACCTCTTCCTCGATGGAGCGGTAGAGCCCCTTATGTTCAAAGAACAAGACCGGATTGGGGTCTTCAACGGCTGACATGATAAGCCCCTTGGCGTAGAACGGAGTAGAAGGGTAAACCACTTTAAGTCCGGGAGTATGAAAAAACCATGCTTCATTGGATTGAGAATGAAAAGGGCCCGCACCGACCCCGGCACCTGTTGGCATCCTGATCACCACATCGGCATTTTGCCCCCATCTCCAGTGGATCTTCGCGAGATTGTTTACGATCTGGTTGAATCCCGAGCTCACGAAATCCGCGAACTGCATCTCGACCATGGATTTCATCCCTTTGACGGACAAACCAAGTCCGGCTCCCAGAATTGCTGATTCGCATAGGGGTGTATTTCTGACCCTATTGCTACCATACTTTTTCAAAAACCCTTCCGTGACCTTGAATACACCACCGTATTCGGCAATATCTTGCCCCATCAGCACCAGATTATCATGTTCTTTCATGGCCTCATCAAGTCCATCCGAGATCGCATCGACAAGGCGCTTTTTTGAAGTCTTTGCCTTGGGCCTTTTGGGTTTGAAATCAAAGGGTGCATAAATGTCCCTTAATTCGCTATCGGTGTTGCTTTCAACTTCGGCATATCCAAATGCCTTCTTCAATCCGGTTTCGATCTCCTTCATCAATTCCTCACGGATCTTTTCGATCTTCTTTGGTGTGAGAAGCTTCTTTTTTACGAGATAATTTCCATAGCATTCGATCGGATCCTTTGCCGCCCATTCATTCAGAAGTTCCTTGGGTACGTATTTGACCCCCGAAGCTTCTTCATGCCCCCTCATCCTGAAGGTTACTCCCTCTACTATGAAAGGTCTTGGCTGCTTACGAATGTCGGTCGAAATATCCCTGATGGTATTGTAGACCTCCAGAATATTATTTCCATCGATCTGTACAGCCTCAATTCCATAGGCCGGGCCCTTTCTCATAAAGGAATCGAATCGAAACTGCTCATGCGTCGGAGTAGAAAGTCCGTAACCATTGTTCTCGATAAAGAAGATGACCGGAAGTTGCCAGACAGCCGCTACATTCAGAGCTTCATGAAAGTCCCCTTCGCTGGTTCCTCCCTCCCCAGTGAACACGATGGTGGCACGTTTCTTTTTTTGAAGTTTCTCTCCCAGGCCAATTCCCGATGCCACAGCCAACTGAGGTCCCAGGTGGGATATCATGCCAACGATGTTATGCTCGCTGGAGCCAAAATGAAATGATCTCTCCCTTCCCTTGGAAAAGCCTTCCATCTTTCCCTGGAATTGCGCAAAAAGTCTATCAAGAGGAACCTGTCTTGAGGTAAATACTCCAAGATTCCTGTGCATTGTCAGGATATACTCTTCCGGTTTCATCGCCTCCGCACAGCCAACGGAGATCGCTTCCTGCCCGTAGGCTGAAAACCATTTGCTGATCTTTCCCTGACGCAACAGGATCAACATCCTATCCTCGATAAGCCTTGGTTTGATCAGTGCTTTATAAAGCTGAAGAAGTTTGGAATTGGAAAGCCCCTTTGGGTCAAAATCCATTAAATCAGGTTTTGATTGGAATAATGATATCGGCCGGCAAAATTATAAAAGGAGCCCATGCAAAGCGAGAAAAATCGTTTTTTGAGCTTATTTTCGAGACTATGCAAGGAAACATCATCAGAGTCGGGTTTGGTTATGACGTTCACCAATTGGAAATGGGAAAAGAGCTATGGCTTGGTGGCATCAAAATCCCTGCAGAAAAAGGAGCTGTTGGCCATTCCGATGCCGACGTCCTGCTGCATGCCATTTCCGATGCATTACTTGGAGCGGCCAAATTGAGAGATATCGGTTACCATTTTCCGGACACCGATCCTTCCATCAAGGGAATTGACAGCAAAGAGATCTTGAAACGCTCCGCCGAACTGGTTCGAAAAAAGGGGTTTGAGATCTCCAACATCGACTCAACCGTCTGCCTTGAAAGGCCCAAACTTTCACCTCATATAGAGCTTATGGAAACCACCATCGCCGAGGTATTGGACATTGACCGGGATCAGGTTTCGATCAAAGCCACAACCAGCGAAAAAATGGGGTTTGTAGGAGTCGAAGATGGCATCACTTCCTATGCTGTCGCTTTGATCCAAAAATGATGAAGGGGCTCGTTCCGGTTGAATCCAATGATGGCAGCCTCACACTCAGAAACCCTCAGCTCAATGAGCACTACCATTCTCTCGACGGAGCCATGGATGAATCCAGGCATGTCTATCTCGACAATGGACTGGAAAAGATCCCAAAAGGGATTCGGGAGATTCGCGTTTTCGAATTAGGATTGGGTATGGGGTACAATGCATTTCTAGCTGCAAAATGGGCGGAAAGCAACAATAAGAAAATCCATTATCTGAGCGCCGAAGTGCTTCCCCTCGATCCGGAAAGCCTGATAGAAGAATTATCCGGAAATGGTTTTTTTAAGGATAATGACCTGCTTCTGATGAAAAGAATTCATGAAGCAGAATGGGAGAAAGACATAGAGGTTTCCAAATTCTTCTTCATGAAAAAAACTTCCACGCCAATTGAGAGGCTTGAACTTCAGCCGTATGAGGTTCCCGTGGATGTGGTGTTTTATGATGCATTTGCCCCTTCCAAACAACCCGGGATCTGGTCCATCCAAAACCTCCAAAAGTGTTATTCCTGGATGAGAGAGGGTGGAATCTTATCTACCTATTGTTCCCAGGGAGCATTCAAGAGAAATCTGAAAGAGTTGGGCTTTATCGTCGAATCACCACCGGGCTACGGATTAAAAAGAGAGATGACCCTAGCCATTAAAGGGTCAGGAGCTTAAAAGTAAAGCTCCAGGGGTCGCAGATCTCTCCAAAGTCTTCCAGCTCTCGCAGGTCTTCAGGAAAAAAGTTCAGGTAGTTTTGTTTTCTCTCCTGAACCGAACCACCGGGAAAGGAAAAATCCTTCACCTTACCTATTCTGTTGAGATTTTCCCGATTCTTTCTTTCCAATGCTTTCCTGAGCTTCTTGGAAATCCTCTCGAGTTCCTTTTCCATCTCACGACTCCTTGCCCCGACATATTTGATCAAGGTGGTGTCAACCTTTCTTGCCTGCTGCATCAAGTGTCCTTCCAGTTCTTCGAGCTTCTGAAATTCGGACACCAGGGAGAATTGATCACCGTATTTGTGTTTTACCCAATTGAGTTCAAGCTCTCTTTTGTTTAGAAAAAGATCATCGATTTTCAGGTCTGCCTTGTGCCACCATTCCAGGTGTTTTTCCTCTAAAAGCATTGCCGATAGTCTTGGGAACAGGATCGGGAAGGAGATATCCGCCTTTTGGAAGCAATCTTTTAACTGAAGCCAATAGGAAATCTCCGCCGGGCCACCTACATAAGCAAGGTTGGGAAGAAGATGCTCTTGATATAGGGGTCTAAGCACTACGTTGGGTGAGAATTTTTCTGGCGATGATTGAAGGACTTTAAACAACTCCTCCTTTTTCCAGCTATGTTTCCCGTCTACCGTTTTGAACCCATCTTTTTCAAACCTTTCAATTCTCTCTCTGTATCCGTCCTCAAGAAAGAAAAGGTTGATGTTTCTCGCATGCACCTGCGATTTATAGTGCAGTGCCTCCAGCTTTTCATTCGTGTTGTTGATCAGAGGATATAAAAGAGAGTCTTCAAGCTCATGTCTTAAGATTGGAGAGAATGATTCCTTCAAGGCTTTTCTATCCCCATCGATGATCACCAGGCCTTTTTCACCATACCATTGGTTCACCAACGATCGTGTTGCTTCGGCCAGCGTCTTTCCTTTGTAAAACCTCGTGACAACGCCCGAATCAAATCCAGCACCCACAATTAACTCCTTGAGTCCCTCGGTATTGAATCTCCCTACCGGTCCTTTTTGCTTTGTATTCCAATGGATCTTTTCTCCACCGATATAGGTATGATCGATCTCCTCAAAATCATGATCCTCGCTTGCCATCCAGAATACCGGAACAAAGTTGTAGCCTCCGTACTTCTTCTTGAGATCCTCACAGATCCGGATGACGGTTTGGATCTTATAGTGAAAAAACAAGGGGCCCGAGAGCAGGTTCAACTGATGCCCTGTGACGACCGTAAACGTGTTTTCAGAGGAAAGCGATCTTAAGTTGGCGCTTAGTTCATCGCTGCATTCCAGTCCATCATATTGTTCCTCAAGATCCCGAACCAGAAGTTTTCGATCGATTCCAAAACCGGATCTTTCATTGAGCTTTTTTTCGAAATTCCCAATACCAGGGAAATGTCCAAAAAAAACCTTCAGACCTTTCTTTTGATTTAGATAATCGCAAAAAAGTTTGGGAAACAGCCCTGTTTCGAGAAAATCAACTTCTCCGGCTTTTTTCATCAGCTCTTGACTTTTGCCATAAGGTCGAAAGGTTGTGCTTCCGTGATTACCACATTGGCAAAATCTCCAACCCTAAGGTGCTTATCTCCCGCACTGATGATCACCTCATTATCCACTTCGGGAGAATCAAATTCAGTCCTTCCAAAATAGCTTTCCCGCTCGAAAGAGTCGACCAGAACCCTCATCTCCTTTCCAACAAGAGCCTCGTTTCTTTCCATACTGATCTCCTCCTGAATGCCCATAACAGTATCCGCCCTCTCATCCTTCACTTTTTGGGGAATTTCATCTTTGAAGTTTTCCCCTCCATAGGTTCCCTCTTCATCGGAATAGGTGAAAACGCCAAGTCGGTGAAACCTTTGTTCCTTCACAAACTCGCAAAGCTCCTGAAACTCCCGCTCTCCTTCTCCGGGGTGCCCAACCATGAGTGTGGTTCTAATACCGATCCCAGGGACGTTGGTCCTGATCCTCTCCAACAAGGCCCTGGTAGAATCAAGGGTAGATCCCCTTCTCATCTTTTTCAGCACATTGGTAGAGGCATGCTGCAAGGGAATGTCAATATAATTGCAGATGTTCGGTCTTTCCTTCATAACCTCCAATATATCCTCAGGGAATCCATGTGGAAAAGCATAATGCAAACGGATCCAATCAATACCATTGACATCGGATAGCTTTCTCAATAGCTCCGCAAGATTTCTCTTCTTATAAATATCAAGACCATAGTAGGTGGAATCCTGAGCGATGAGAAGCAGTTCCCGGGTTCCCTTTCTGGCGAGACTTTCCGCCTGAAGCACCAGATCTTCTAAGGGGAAAGAACGATGTTTCCCTCGCATCAACGGAATGGCGCAAAAGGAACAAGGGCGGTCGCAACCTTCGGAAATTTTCAGGTAGGCATAATGGTTCGTCCCGGTAACCATCCGCTCACCCAAAAGTTCTTTCTTATAGTCGATCTTGAATTCTCGAAGGAGCTTCGGGACCTCGGTAGTACCAAACCATTCGTCGATTTCGGGAATTTGTTCGCGGAGTTCATCCTTGTATCGGTGACTCAGGCAACCGGTAACAAAGACCCTGCTGACCAATCCTTGCTCCTTGGCCTTGGAATAGGTCAAAATTGTATCAATGGATTCCTCCTTTGCACTTTCGATAAAGCCACAGGTATTGATAATGACAGTATCCGGATTTTGCTCCCCTGATTCGTGTTTGGCGTTTAGCCCCTGGCCATTCAACTGGGTAAGGATGACTTCCGAGTCCACAAGGTTCTTTGAACAACCCAGGGTCACGATCTCGATCTTTTCCTTCTTCCAGTTTCTTGCTTTCAATTAATAGGCGGCTTTGTAATTGATGTCAATATTCAATGTAGTCAATTCACCTTGTTTGATCTCGACGGTTTGTATCATATCCCTGGAATCAAAGCTGTTGGCGAAAAACCCTTTGTCCCCTTCCATGACCAGTACAGAATAGATCCCAGGCTTCAGGGCGATTTTATAACAACCTTCCTCGGAGGAAAGTTGTTTAGCTATGGCTTCATCCCGATCTGGAAAAAAGAAAACCCCGTCCTGACTTTTTACTCCGGTCCTTTTAAGAGAATTAAAAATATAGACCTCTCTCTGGGTAGGCTCACCTTCTCTTGGCTCCTCATCTGGCGAAGGCATAAAATCTCCTTCCGACCATACTATATTTCCGGTGATCCCGGTTTGAACCTGGGTTGCGCAGGGATCGGCTTTTCCAGTGGATATTGCCTGCGGTTCCTTGCTTTCCTCTGTTGTTGTTTTGTTCCCTTTACATGCAAATAGGCCAATGATCATGGCCAGGTAGATCGTCTTTTTCATTTTTTAAACAAACTTTCGATAAATGATTCTGAGTCAAATGGCTGGAGATCATTCATTCCTTCACCAACACCTATAAAACGAATGGGGATCTCCAATTGATCAGAAATACCAATAACCACGCCACCTTTGGCTGTGCCATCCAGTTTGGTGATCACAATTCCGGTAACTTCGGTGGCCTTCAAAAATTCCTTTGCCTGGATCAATGCATTTTGGCCCGTGCTTCCATCCAGGACAAGCAAAACCTCGTGCGGTGCATCCTCACGAAATTTCTGAACAACCCTTTTGATCTTGCTCAGCTCATTCATCAGGTTGACTTTGTTATGGAGCCTTCCGGCAGTATCAATGATCACTACATCGGCATCCTCTTCCACACCCCTCTTAACGGCATCGAAGGCAACAGAGCCCGGATCGCTACCCATTCCATGTTCAATAACCGGCACGTCCACGCGGTTGCCCCATTGTTTTAGCTGTTCTACAGCCGCAGCCCTGAAGGTATCTGCGGCGCCCAAAACAATTTTCTTTCCATCCTCTTTCAGGCGGGATGCCATCTTTCCAATTGTCGTTGTTTTTCCTACTCCATTGACCCCAACAACCAGGATAACATGAGGCTTATGATCAGAGCCAATATCGCCGCTGTCCTTCTTACTCTTAAACAGCTTTGTGATCTCATCTTTGAGCAGCTTATTCAATTCATCCTGATTGATGTATTTATCCTGCGCCACACGACCTTCAAGGTTATCAATAATCTTTACTGTGGTATCCAGGCCAACATCCGAACTGATCAAGATCTCCTCCAGATCGTCAAGAAACTCGACATCTACCTTATTTTTCCCGACAAGAGCTCTGCCGATCTTGCCCATGAAACCGGATCTGGTCTTTTCCATACCCTGATCCAGTTTCTCCTTTTCTTCCTTCTTTAAAAATCCAAACAGTGCCATACTCAAAAAAAAAGTCCCTGAAAATAGGGACTTTTGGTTAATCAGCTTTCTTCTGGTTTATTGGAGATATTCCTTGGCTTTGTCCGCAGGAACCATGATCTCCCTGAAGGTATAGGCACCTGTTTTTTCCGACTTTTCGGTCAGAATGATCTTGGCCATATCCTTTTTTCCTTTTTGTAGAGTCGCTACAGTCTTCTTAGCCATAGTTATTTAATTTCCTTGTGAACAGTATACTTCTTAAGAATAGGATTGTATTTCTTGATCTCGAGTCTGTCGGGAGTATTCTTCCTATTCTTTGTTGTAATGTATCTTGAAGTACCAGGCATACCGCTGTTTTTGTGCTCCGTGCACTCAAGTATTACCTGTACCCTATTTCCCTTTTTGGCCATTTCTCTTCTACCTTTTTAGATCAAACAATTTTTAATCCCCTGGTCTTGGCTTTTTTCAAAACCTCGTTCAGACCTTTCTTGTTGATCGTCTTTAACACTTTTGAAGAAACCTTCAAGGTAACCCAACGGTCTTCCTCAGGAATATAGAACCTCTTTGTCTGCAAATTGGGTAGAAACCGCCTCTTGGTCTTGTTGTTCGCGTGCGAAACATTATTACCGACCATGGGCTTCTTTCCTGATATTTCACAAATCCTTGACATACCTCAAAAATTTTAGGGCTGCAAATGTCGTAATTTTTGATATAAAATGAAATCCCATCAGGAAATTATCAGCTAATATTTTGAAGGTCAACATAGTCCAAAGAGGGATTTCTATTTTTGAAAAAAAAGCAGAATGATCGGCGAAATCACAAGTGGAAAAGACCTCATGAAATTAGAGGATAAACATGGGGCGCATAACTATCATCCCCTTCCCGTCGTCCTTGCCAGAGGAGAGGGAGTATATCTCTGGGATACAGAAGGAAAAAAGTACTTTGATTTCCTCTCAGCATATAGTGCCGTGAATCAGGGGCATTGCCATCCAAGGATCATCAACGCATTAAAAGAACAGGCCGAAACATTAACCCTGACATCCAGGGCGTTTTACAACGACTCTTTGGGGCCTTTCGAGAAATTCATCACCGAGATGTTCGGCTTTGACAAATTTCTCCCCATGAATACCGGGGCCGAAGCTGTGGAAACCGCGATCAAGGTTTGCCGGAAATGGGGGCATGACAAAAAGAAAATCGCCCAGAACCAGGGCAAAATTGTGGTCTTCGATCAAAACTTTCATGGGAGGACCACCACGATCGTTTCTTTTTCGAGCGACCCGGCTGCCCGAAAGGGTTTCGGTCCCTTCACACATGGCTTCATTAAAATCCCCTATAACGATATCGACAGCCTCAAGGAACTTGAAAACGACCCGGAGATCATTGGCGTGCTGGTTGAGCCCATACAGGGTGAGGCTGGGGTCAATGTGCCTGACCCGGACTTCATTCCGGAGATCGCCAAATTCTGTAAGGAGAACAATGTCTTGTTCATGGCTGATGAAATCCAGACCGGCATCGCGCGTACGGGCTCGCTCCTTGCTGTATGTGGTGATTGTAGCTGCGAATCGAAATGCGAAAGACAAAACAGCTACAGCAAACCCGATATTCTCATTCTTGGCAAAGCACTCTCGGGTGGTGCCTATCCGGTCTCCGGAATATTGGCCGATGATGCTGTCATGGAAGTGATTACACCGGGCACACATGGCTCAACCTATGGAGGCAACCCTATTGCGGCGAAAGTTTCAATCGAAGCTCTGCAGGTTGTTTATGATGAGAACCTGATGCAAAATGCGCGGAGGCTTGGAGAGATATTCCGGGAGCGGATGGAAAGATTGGTGAGCAAATCCGATCTGGTTGAGAAAGTCCGCGGAAAAGGCTTATTAAACGCTGTGGTGATCAATGATCACCCCGACAGTTCGACAGCCTGGAATATTTGTCTTGAACTGAAAGAAAATGGTCTTCTGGCAAAACCCACACATGGAAACATTATCAGATTCGCACCTCCCCTGGTCATGAATGAGGATCAACTTCATGAGTGTTGCGACATTATCGAAAAAGTGATCATATCCTTCGACAAGACCCAATAAAAAAAGGCCCTCATGAGGGCCTTTTCTTTTTCCTTTTTACTCTGCCTAGAAGAACTTATATCTGTTGTCCTCAATATCGGCGTCTTCCGCGATCGCCTCAGAGATTCCCGTAGGAGCATAATTGGCATATCTGGAAACAAACTGAACAGAATTTGCAGAAAGATTATCTGAAGATGGCGCAGGTGTCAAAGCATCCTGACGGAATATCAGAACTCCATTTTCACCTTCAAAGACCTGCGATAAGCTATTGCCATTTAACCCAAAGAGAACTCCTACGGCTGCAGGATCGAAACCCGCCCCGGTAAGTGAATATGTACTAAATGAGGTTTCATTCACATTGTAGATCTTGGCATCATCACCAAAAGCATCTTTCATGGATTCCAAGTCACCTTGCTCGGGAAGTTGTTCCAATCTGGATTTAATATCCAGGGCTTTCAACCTTTTCAGCGCATAAGGTTTTAACCTTTCTTCTACATCTTCAACACTCGCATACCCTTCTTCCTGGCGTGCGGTCAGCACGGCCACCATATACTGGTCATCCAATTCAAAAACATTGGAAACATCCCCGGGATCGGCTTCTGAGAACCCCCACCTGATCACCTGGCCAATATTTTGGATTCCGTTGATCTGCAGGTCATTTTTTCCAACGTTTCTGGCCTTCAGGATAGTCATCCCCTGCTCGGCAGCATTCGATTCAAATGTTTCAGGAGTTTGGGAGGTTCCTGCAAAATAATCCGCTTCGCGGTAAACCATATCCCTTGTTTCATCACTTGGAGAAATGGTTCTGGTGATCGATCCGACAAGGTAGTTCTCTTCACTTTTGGACTCAAAGACATAAATGATGTGGTATCCAAACTGAGTCTTGACAAGGTCGGGATAAAGTCCAGGCTGATCCATGGAGAATGCGGCCTCTTCGAAAGGTGCCACCATCTGGCCTTTGCCAAACCATCCAAGATCACCCCCATTGCTGCTTGAGGGGCCCTCGCTAAATCGAACTGCCAATGAGGCAAAATCCGCACCGGACCTTGCTTGGTTCAGTACATTATTGGCTTGTCTTTTTGCCTCCGCATCCTCTTTATCATCTGTTTTGATCAGGATATGGCTGGCCTTGACATATTGCCCTGTGGAGTCGGTGCCCTTGGAGATCAATTTGTAGATCACCAGGTTTCCTGATTCTACAATCGGCCCGTATGTTGACCCTGTGGCCATCTTGGCGATGGTATCAGAAATAGAAGGTGGTAAAGCATTGGGCGAGTAAAATGTTGGTAGCGTTGACTCGTCGGAATTCAACTTTATGTAAGATGTATCATCCTCAACTGTGGCAAATTCTTCTTGGATCTCTTCCATTTCCTCACGGTAATAGGCACTGTCCTCAGCGGAGGGTGCAATAGAGAAAGAGACATAATCGAAGAAAATGTTGTCCTTCAATTTGAATTCCTCTTTCCTTTCACTCAGGATCTTTTCCATGATATCATCTGTGATGTCGATCGTGGAATCGGCAATTGAGAAATAAGGAACGTATAAATAGGTTCCGGAAACCTTTGCCCCCGTCTTAATATGCTCTCTTTCAAGGTCATATTTGTTGGCGTAGACCGTTTTTGACATCAGCGCATTCAGCTTATTCATTTCCCTCTCCGGCCTTAAGCTTCGCTCAAATTCTGCCCATTGTTGCTGATAAAGCGGTTCAAGACTGGATAGGTTCTGCAGATAACCCTGCAACCTTGTAATGTCGAAAACACCCGTGTTGGGGTCGGTAAATGCATTGATAACGGCAGGATGAATATTGTTTCCCTGAACCATATCCACCATTTCATCATCGGTTACGACGATTCCAAGTTTGCTGTACTCGGCTCCATAACCTATCCTTCTCAAGAAATTTCCCCAGGCCTGCTGGCGGACGGTCTCCAGTTCATCGGCATTCGGTGTTCTTTGGTTATTCACATAGAAAACAGCCTTGAGCCTTTCGATCTCGTTGATGAATTCAGGATACGTGACCTTCTGACCCTTGATCTCACCGACCACCTGCTGGCCGCTTCCGAAAATCACTGATTGGGGGCCCAGCAAATCTGCCGCCACAAAGGATAGGATTGCCGCACCGATCGCTACAACAACCCACTTGCCCATCTTGTCCCTGAGCTTATTTATTACTCCCATTTAATTTATGCTAAAAAATTGGACCGCAAAAGTAAAATTTGAGCCGAGAAAAGGAAAGTGTAGAGGGCTTAATGTTTGAATTTCAGAGGGATTAAAGAATTCCTCAGAGGATAGTCATTTTGACTTTGTCAATTCTGGTGGCATCAATTGAGAGTATGAGGAACCTGAATTTGTCTATTTCGACGACCTGATTTGCCTTGGGAATATCCTCGAAATAAGAAAAGATCAATCCTCCTAAAGTGTCATACTCGCCTTCAGGCAGCTTCCAATCATATTTCTCATTCAGATAATCGACCTCAATCCTTCCGGACAGGATGAAATTTGAATCATTGATCTTCTCCTCAATCAGATCTTCACGGTCATGTTCGTCCTGAATTTCTCCTACGATCTCCTCCATTACATCTTCAAGGGTAACGATCCCGGCAGTACCGCCGAATTCATCTACCACAAGGGCAATACTCTTTCCCTCCGAAGTAAACTGGATCATGACCTCTCTGGCTTCCATCGATTCGGGCAGGATGGTCACGGGAGTAAGGATGTCTTTGATCGCCACGGGGTCCGATAACAGAGAAGAAGTATGACAATACCCGATTACGTTGTCGATGTTATCACGATAGACCATGATCTTGGAATGACCGGATTCGGTAAATTCCTTTTTCAGATCCTCAATTGATTCATTTTCCTCCACCGCACTCAGCTCTGTCCTCGGTATCATGCAGTCCCTGACTTTCAAATTCTTGAATTCCAAGGCTCTGGAAAAGATCTTCGGATCCACCTCTGCGATATCTTCATCTGAAGGAACCTCCTCCAACTTTCTAACAAATTCATCCAGATCTGTAAGTCCAAAAGCCGGTTTTTGCTCTGAGTATTCCAGTTTGAACACCCCGTTCAAAATACCCTTGGTAATACCTGTAATGATAAATACCAATGGGAACAGAATAATGTAGACAACCGCAACCGGCAGAGCAAATATGTACAACAAGCGATTGGGATTGCCCATGAAAAAACTCTTGGGAATATACTCCGCAGCGATCAGGACAACCAGGGTGGAGATAATGGTAGAGACGAGTAAAAACAAAAACTCGCTATGCGCGATGATATTAAATTGTGCCAACCAGGGATCCAGGACCTTGGCCATGAAATAACTGAAGACCACAAGTGAAAGTGTATTCCCAACCAGAAGCGTAGCGATAAAACGAGCAGGCCGTTCATTGAACCAACCCAGCAAGCGGCCTACAATTCCTCCCTTTTGTCCCCTGACCTCAATTTGGAGTTTGTTTGACGCAATGAATGCCATCTCCACTCCGGAAAGCATGGCCGAGGAGCCAAGAGAGGCGATCAATAGCATAAGACTCGGTGTCATTCTTTGTCTTTTCGGGTCCTTCCCCTTTGACGCAAGTTATAAAGAAAGAATAACCCCAACAGAAACATGAATATCCAGTATGAGTCGGTAAATCCATTGATGAAGGTTTGATGAACACCGATCATGAAGATTGCGATCATCAGGGATAAAAGTATGGTATCAGAAATCCGTTTCATCTTCATCAAGAGGTAGAACCCCTGTCAGGTTTTTGATCTGATAAGAGGAAAAATCCTCCTTCGCTTCAAGTCCTTTTCCCATCAGTCTCTTTCCAAATTGGTCGATCACAACATTTTTCTCCGTGTAGATCTTCTTGCTCTTGGGGTTCCAGTAAAGCTCTTCGGTCTGCAGCCTTCTCTTGTCCTTGATGTTTACGATCACCACATTTCCCCTGACCATGTAGATCCCCGTGCTTCCGTTGACCTTGGCATAATTGGCGTTCAATGTGGTTTCAGGTTCTTCCTTGCTGTTGTAAAATACTATACCAACACCTTCGGGAAAATCTCTGTTCTTGTTCAGATATTCGTTTTGTAGCGGGGCTCTGAGTTGAATGACACGCCGGGCGGAATCGCTATAGGTGAGATCCAGTTCATGCATAATGGATACCGGCCCTTCATAAGGCTCAAAATCCTCTGGCTTCAACTCCTCATTACCACAGGAGAACAAAAAAAGGAAAAGGAGCCAAAACCCCTTTTCCCATTCAATATTTATAAGCCCGGAATTGATCGCTTCTTAGCTTGGCCTTCTCTGAAGCTGGACGGTCTCATTGATCCAGCAGCCCACGGTGATATCATCACCTTCCTTCATGCCGTAGGTAAAGATCTCCTCAATTGAAGGAAATTGCGCTTTAGCATTTGCCATTTTCTGAGAGTTACCTCCCTTGGCATACCAGTTATAGGCGGCGATATAGATCGACCTGGTCTCAACCACATTTTCACCCTGGCATTCCTTTGAGCTGTTCATGTACATATCTCCCACCAGAACATAAGCTTCCTTCTTTGTAGGATCAGCATTGGCTGCCTTGATGGCATAGCTTTTTGCCGTGGATTTGGATCCTTTTTGAAAGTAGGACTGTGCAAGCAGATAATAAACATCACCTTCTTCCGTACCGCTTTCAGCCATGTCCAAAGCCTGCTTCAGGTATTCGATGCCGCTGTCGATGTCGCCATCCGAGATCATCATTCTGCCGAGGGTTTTGTTCATACCATAACTCGGCTCAGATTTGTTTACTACTATGGCCGCCTGCATCCACGCAGGATCATCATAACACTTGGCGGTAGACATCATGGAAAAAACCTTTTTTGCCATTTCAATGTCTTCGGGATTTTCCTGAAACTTCGGAACATAGTTCTTGGCGATGAACTCACAATCAATCTCAACCAACGCCCTGAGGTCGTCATTGATCTTCTCCTTAGTTTGTTTCCATTTTTCCAACTTCTTACCTCCAGCCGAGATGTTGTTATCGGTGATACTCTCAAGCTTGTAGAAGGTTTCCAGAATCTGTTCATCATTCAACATATATCCGGCTTTCTTATTCTTGGCCAACACCTTCATACTATACTGAATATTGCTATAAAAGGTCTTATCTCCATTCAGTTCGATGATGTCCTTGAACTGGTCCATCAGGTATTTCTCCTGCCCCTTTCTAACATAATAGAATTTGTAGAGCTTCGCACCTTTGTAGTTCATCACCTTGGCCTTATCCTCACCCTTTTCTATCCGGATATCATAGATCGCCAGACAAGTATCCTGAAAGGCCATTTTGGTGGTTTTATCTTCGGTATTATCTACCAGACCATTATAAATGTTGATCCCTGTTTTATAAAGAGAGAACTTATTGTTATCCAGGTCAGGAGCTTTCTTGGCAAGCCAGCGATAGTCCTTCACCGCCGTCTGAAAATCTTCAGCAGTGGGTTTTCTGCCATTTGCCGTGCTCATGGCATCCAGCATCCTGGTATAGTGGTTTTGTGCTGTTTGCTTGTCCTCCGGCCAGTTCAGGTCGATCTGGGCCATGAGGGGAGCAGCGATGATCACTCCCAGAAAGGCGAAGACAATGTTTTTCATCAATTGCATGTTACTCTAGTTTAAGTCGTTTGAACCAATTTGAATCGTTTATCACTAATCCCAGTGAATACCGGGTGTATATTTCTCTAATCAAACCATAGTCTGTTGTACCCCTCTGCCCAGCCATCACGGCAAAATTTAAAAATGCAAACTTGGTTATAGGAAGTGAAAGACCAAAATTTATACCAAAATCATTTATGAACTGTCCATTGTATGGAATAGGCGGTTGTCTGATGTACCCACCCAGGCGGTAATAGGTCCTTGCAAAGACGTTCGTAACGGAGGTCGGATTTGGCACAAATTCTCCTCCAAAGTGATAATTTATCGAATTTCTTAACCCGGTGTCATTCCCTTCAAATTGGAATTCCTCCCAGGGAATATAGGAGGCATCCGCGGTGATGGACCATTTCCCCGGCTTGGACAATGATAACCCCAACCTGAACTCCTGGGGAATTGTGACCCCAATGGACGACTGTGCGAAAGTATCGATTGCAAAACTGTTACTCCCTGACGTCGGGATCTCCCTGGTAGTGGTAAGGTCTGTCTTCAGATCAGAATTCAGGTTGTAGGTCAATCCGAGCCCGACATTAATATTTTTCACACTATCGATCACCCCGGAGTAATAGCCTCCCAGTTTGATATCGAGAGCCCGAAAGTAATACTGGCTCTGTATGGCATCGGTAGTTGCATTGGGAAGATCCAGGGCGATCTGCGATAGCTCTTCCTTATTCCCAAAAAAATAGGCAACCTCAGCCCCAAGGGCAAAGTTCTTATTGATCCTGAAACCATTTCCCAAAAAGGCCTTAGATAATCCTCCGGTACCGGTCTCCTTGACCCTGTAAGTCACACCGCTTTGATCCACAACCGCATTGGTATACCTCCGCTCGTAGGATATATCCGAATAAGGCAACAACCCCAAGGATAAGGTCCAACGCCTGGCCAGCGGAATTCCAAATGCCCCGTAATGAATCGTGGCACCGGTGGTCGATTGCCATTCTTCTGTGGTCTCGATGGTTTTGTATTGTCCGAGTGCGGCCATTTCAAAAGAAGCCGCAGTGGAATAAACCAGCAGGGCCGGATTTAACAGATTGACAAAATTGGCAGCAGGAGCCGCGACCCCGGTTCCGCCCATCCCCATATTTCGGGTGGTACCATTCCAAATCAGATCACCCACGCCATACATCGAATAGGGGGAGTTACCCAATCCATTATCCTGAGAAAAGGAGACTGAAGAAATAAAAATGAAGAATATGAAGAAAGATTTAGCCGACCTCCTCATGAAACATCAAAATCCGGTTTAAGCCGGTAAGGTTCAAATTTGGGCGGGCAAATATCGAGTCTTTTAAATTGGTTTCCAATTGGTTTAGATCTCCTCCTGTTACAACCATATTCAGATCCTGATACTTTTTGCTGATTTCCGTAAAAAACCCTTCCAACCCTAGGTTAACGCTTTTTACGACTCCAGATTTCATCGATCCCTCAGTAGAGGTTCCGATCAGCTCAAATTTTTGCGATTTTGCGATTTCGAGAAGAGGAAGATTGTCGGTTCCCTCGTGCATGGCTTTCATTTGCATATTGATGCCTGGAAGGATCCATCCCCCAAGAAAGGCTCCATCGATAACCAGGTCTGCGGTAATACAGGTACCCATATCAACAATGATCAAATTACCTTTTGGGAATTCCGCCAAGGCACCCACTGCTGAGATGATCCTGTCGATGCCCAGTGTCTCAGGAGTATCGTAATTTATCTCGATCGGGAATCTGGATTGATGATCAAGAATCTCCAAAGGGAACTCTGTTGATGAGCTAAGCAGTGAGTTCTCTCTACTCTTTACAGAAGACAGAATAGCTCTGGCAATTCTCTTACCCCGGACAAATCTTTCTAGATCATCATGGCTTGAGCCTCTGCCCTGATCGATCAGATCATCGCGCTTAAAAAGCCCAAACTTGGTTACAGTATTACCCTCATCAATAACCAGGTTATACATTGCCCAATTTTTCTTTTAGAAATCCGGAGGTATGGCCCTTGGATGAGCTTATCAGTTCTTCTGGGCTTCCCGAAAAAATAATCTCGCCACCCCTTTCTCCACCATCAGGGCCAAGGTCAACGATCCAGTCCGCTGAAGCAATAACATCAAGATTATGCTCAATAATTAACACCGTATGACCCTCTTCGATCAAAGCATTCAATGATTTCAAAAGCTTGGCAATATCGAAAGGATGTAAGCCTGTGGTAGGCTCATCAAACAAAAAAACGATCTTCTTTTGGCCACCGGATTTTCCAAGAAAGCTGGCCAATTTAACCCTTTGAGCCTCGCCTCCGCTTAACGTACTTGAGGATTGGCCCAGTTTCACATAGCCCAAACCAACCTCTTCGAGAGGTTTTAGTCTGTTTCGGATCGCCTTCTCATCCTTGAAAAATTCCATGGCTTCCGAAATGCTCAGTTCCAACACTTCCGATATGCTCTTACCATTGTATTGGACCTCCAGAACATCCTCCTTGAACCTTTTACCACCACAGCTTTCGCATGTCAGTTCAATATCCGCCATGAACTGCATTTCAATTTTCGTCACACCTTCTCCCTGACACATGTCGCATCTTCCTCCGTCAACATTGAAAGAGAACATCGCAGATTTATAACCTCTTGTCTTTGACAAGGCCTGGTTGGAAAAAAGCTCCCTGATAGGGTCATAAGCTTTCACATAAGTGACCGGGTTGCTTCTGCTCGATTTGCCGATGGGATTCTGGTCCAGGTACTCCACCTGCCCAACCATATGAAGTGAGCCTCCGAATGAGTCAAATGCACCTTTCGGAACAATGTCATCCATGACTTTTCTCAAGGCCGGATAGAAAAGATCTCTTACCAGGGTGGATTTACCCGATCCACTAACCCCGGTAATAACCGTAAGACATTGAAGCGGGAGCTCAAAATCCACATTTTTCAAATTGTGCAGCCTTGCCCCTTTCATTTCCACAAAATGTACGGGCTTTCTCCTCAACCCTGGAACGCTGATCGATTGCTCTCCTTTGAGAAACTCAACCGTATGGGATCCTGATTTTCCGTTTGATCCATTGGGAATACCCTGAAAAACCACCTCCCCTCCAAAAATACCAGCCTCTGGTCCGATATCTATGATCTCATCAGCCGCTCTCATCACCTCTTCCTCATGCTCAACCACAATGACTGTATTTCCGGCACCCTGAAGTCTTCTGAGAACTGAAATGAGATTCTGTGTATCTCGCGGATGCAGACCAATGCTTGGCTCATCAAGAATATACATGGATCCAACCAGGGCGCTTCCCAAACTTGTAGCCAACTTGATCCTTTGGTATTCGCCACCTGACAGCGTGGAAGTAAGCCTGTTTAAGGTCAGGTATGATAGCCCCACCTCATTGAGATACAAAAGCCTAAAATTCAGTTCCTGAAGTATTCTGTCCGATACCTCCAACTCTGCCTTATCGAGCTTCAGCTTCGAAAAAAAGTCCTGAAGCTTATTGATCGGGAGCAATACCAACTCAATGATGCTCTTATCTCCAACCTTCACGTACCCTGCATCCTTCCTTAGTCGGGTTCCCAAACACTCGGGACACTCTCTCTTGCCACGGTACCTTGACAACAATACCCTGTATTGAATTTTATGTAGTTTCTTCTCGATATGATCAAAAAAATCATTGATGCCCTTGATTCCCTTTTCCCCATTCCAAAGAATATCCAGTTCATCCGGGGCCAATTCTTTAACCGGTCTGTGAATTGGAAAATCAATAGCCTCGGCGCCTTGGATGAACTTGGTTCTCCATGAACCCATAACCTCCCCTTTCCAAGGTGCGACGGCGCCCTCATAGACCGATTTTGATTCGTCAGGGATCACAAGGTTCGGATCTATTCCCAGAACCTTGCCGAATCCTTCACATTTGCGACAGGCACCATATGGATTATTGAAGCTGAAGAAATTCACGGAGGGTTCTTCGAACTTGATTCCATCCGCTTCAAACAGATCGGAGAATTCACTTTCCTTTCCCTCTACCCAAACCCTGCATTTGCCGTGGCCTTCAAAAAATGCCGTCTGGATCGCATCATTGATCTTAAAGGAAAAATCGGAATCGTCATCTTTGACCAAGCCCCGATCGATGATGATCTCAATCTCATCCTGGATATCTTCTTCCTTATGTTTCTGAAGCCGGTCGAGAATATCCTCGATGAAGGCAACTTCGCCCTGCTTGACAATGATCCTTGTGAATCCCTTTGAAAGGAGAATATTCAATTCATCGATCGTAGATCTCTCGGGATTTCTCTTTAATGGTGCCTTGATCACATACTTGCTTCCCTCCTTTTGAGCTAGCAGGAAATGAGCTACGTCCTGGGGCGAATCTCTTTTGACCTGTTTTCCTGAAACGAGTGAATAGGTCCTGCCTACCCTGGCGAAAAGCAATTTTAGATAGTCGTAGATCTCCGTACTTGTTCCTACCGTAGACCTTGGATTCCTGGAGGTGACTTTCTGTTCAATAGCTATGGCCGGAGAAACCCCCTTGATAAAATCCACTGCGGGCTTTTCCATCCTGCCAAGGAACTGGCGTGCATAGGCACTTAGGCTTTCCACATACATCCGCTGGCCCTCGGCGAAGAGGGTATCAAAGGCAAGTGAAGATTTACCTGAACCTGAAACTCCCGTGATCACGACAAGCTTGTTGCGAGGGATCGCCACATCAATATTTTTCAGATTGTTTACCCTTGCGCCCTTGACAAGGATATACTCCTTGGGATCAAGGCTCTCAACTGAATATGATAGAATATCGGTTTTTTTGGCTGAAATCGCCTTTTTTTCTTTCAACGACGGTCCTTTTTACTAAAAAAAGCGAGTTTGATTTTGTTTAATTCCTCAATGATAACATTTTTGTATGTTTATCACTCTTAAATCTAACCCAGACAATATGATATAGAGCTCTACGTTACCAAAATGTGATTTGCCAGATGAAGGATTTTCAATTGAGCGACTCAAAGCTCCTTTCATTGTATGTTAACGGTGATGATGAGGCATTTGCACAATTAGTAGAGCGACATAAGTCAAGGGTTTTCACGACCATCTTACTAATCGTCAAGGACCGCTGCATTGCTGAGGACTTAACTCAGGATGTATTTGTCAAAGCTGTCAAAACCCTACGTGAAAACAGATATAACGAAGAAGGCAAGTTCCTTCCGTGGTTGTTGAGAATCAGCCATAACCTTGCCGTTGACCATTTCAGAAAGGTCAAAAGGAATCCTGTTTATACGGCCGAGGAGAACAGCACCATTCAAAATTCCATCTCCTTTTCGGAGAATCCGGTGGAGTTTGAGAATATTCAAAAGGAGACCAAAAAGAAATTAAGAGAGCTGATCAGAACACTTCCGCAGGCACAAAAGGAAGTACTGATCATGAGGCATTTTGCCAATATGAGCTTCAAAGAAATAGCGGATTCTACCGGTGTAAGCATCAATACTGCTCTGGGAAGGATGCGTTATGCATTGTTGAACTTAAGAAAGAAAATGGAACAATCGAATATTGCCTATGATGAGAACTACTACCCAAAATGAATTAATCCGGTTCATTTATAACGAAACCGGGAAAGACGAAGAAAAACGCATTCTCGATTCTTACTCCAAGGAGAAATGGGTCGAAAATGAGTTGAACAAATTCCTAGACATAAAGAATTTACTGGACAACCTTTTTGAAGATCCATCCGATGGATGCACAGAAAGGATCATGGACTCCCTGAACGGGGAAAAGGAAGGGATCTAAGTCTCCCCTTCCGGTGAAAACAGTAATTTTTATTCATCAACACTTCCGAACCCCGGAAGAGGGTGGAGGTGTACGATCTTTTTTTCTTGCCGAAGAACTGGTCAAGGCCGGGATCAATGTGATCGTTCTCAGAGGAGGAGAAAAGCAGATCCTCAACCCTTCACAAAGCTTTACTGTTCATGGTCTCGGAAATGAATATGATCAGGAGTTCAGTTTCAGGAACAGGATCAGATCATTCGCAGGATTCTCCTGGAGTTGCATCCGATTTATTCGCAAATTATCTCCAAAACCAAATCTGGCCTATGTGATTTCCACTCCTCTCAGTGTGGGACTGGTAGGAATCTATGCCAAGAGATTACTTGGAATTCCATTTGTATTTGAGGTCGGGGATCTCTGGCCCGATGTACCTATTCAAATGGGTATTTTACGAAACCCTTTCTTGAAATTGATCTCAGCTAAACTCGAAAGAGCATCTTATAACAATGCTGTTATGATCAGTTCTCTTTCTGATGACATAAGTGAATCCATTCGAAAGAAAAACAAGGGAAGCAAGCTCCTGACCATCCCAAACTTCTCGGATAATGGATTTTTCGGTTTTCAAGAGGCAGGAACGACAATTGAAAACGGCAAGCTTCACCTGGGATATTTTGGAGCAGCGGGAAAAGCCAACGGGCTGGATTTCATTGCCAGATTGGTCGAGCTCTCCGGCCAAAAGAAATACCCGGTTCAATTTCATTTCATGATGGAGGGTTCGGAGTTAGGAATATTTCAGGAAAAAGTAAGAAGCTTTGAAAACGTGATTTTCTACCCTTATGGAAACAGAGAAAAGGTCAAAGAAAAACTTGATAAGATAGATGTTGGCCTGGTATCCTTCAGCAATTATTCGCTGCTGGGCACGGGAAGTCCAAATAAACTCTTTGACTATCTCGCTGCCGGAAAAGTGGTCATCTGCAACTCGGAGGGTTGGTTTCAGTCAAAAATTGAAAAATCTGAATGTGGTTTTTATATCCCTTATAATTCCCCGGAGCTTTTATTCGAGAAACTGGGTCAGATCCAGGACTCCACGAATTATCAAAGATTATCAGCCAATGCCAAAAGGCTGGCAAAGCGGGAGTTTGATAAAAACGGATTGCTGGAGATCTGGAGGAAAGAGATGCTTAACCTGGAAGCTTTGACGGATTGAATCCCGACTCTCTGAAAATCTCCTGAGCATCAGGGTTTGCCATCACGCTTGTGATATCGATCTGATCGGAAGATTTCAAATAAGACTTTACGATCTGATAGCCTACAAATCTTCCAACCCTGCCGGGACAATCGGGACCAATTTCAACTGTCTTTGGTCGTTCTCCGACATACCGATTGATCTCACTGTAATTACGTGTATAGAGCAGATCTCTTTCGATGAAATAACCCCATATTTCCTTGAAGTTACTTTCGAGATAGTCAAGTTCCTTTTGAGAGAATCCGAAATTCAGTGAATCCGCAAGCCCGGGAATCATTTGCTCAACAAACAAATGGGTCTTGCCATAATAGATCATTTCAGCCAAAAGGCTTTGATCTGCCTGGTTTACCCGATTATAAGACTGAGAAATGGAGGACCCTATGAACATGGGAACCAGATATTCCCTTTGATATCTCCTGGCCATGTACTCCGGTAATCTTGGCAAATATTTTGCTTCCGGCCCCAAAAAAAAATCAAGGGAAATCGCTACATCTAAATCATTCATCATGATGTCACGGTCCAGGTAAGCAGAAAAGAAGGTTGAGATCCCGGGACTTACAAAGTCAGGATAATAGTATTTCACATGAGCAAACAACAAGCTGGACTCTTCCTCCAGCCATGATAGATCATCGAACTCCCCCAGATAATAATTATAGAAACTATCTATGGATTCATCCTGAACCCTCTTCCAGAGCACATTGCCAAGGATGGTATCGGAGGGAAAAGCAGAAAGGTTGTAGAATAGCTCAAACTGTCTCTGATTGTTCTGGATGACCGTAGACAGCTCTTTTTTCGACTGACAGGAAAAGACCTCTTTGTCGATCCTCTTGATGCTCACCTGCTCTTTAAGGTGGGAAACATCCGGGTTCTCGGATGTACAGGATAAGAAAAAAAGGAAGGCAGCAAGGAGAAATATTTTATTCCGCCAAGCTTTCAACCTGCTGTTTTTTTCCATTGAGTTCAATTTCGTCGCCTTCTCGATTAAAGAACTTATAATCAACTATTGACAACGAACTATCCTGGATAAATTCGATCTTCTTCTTCAGTGCCTTTTTCAGATGATAGGCTTTGGAGAAAATTCCCTTGGTATAGTATGCATAGACATACGGATGCACAGCGACTCCAAGGTATTTTTCATTTAGATTTTGAAACAGGTACTGAATGCTCTCTTCAATTTGGTCCGTCAGGGTAATCGCCGGCTGGATCTTTCCTGTACCCTCACAGGTAGGACAAACCTCTCTGGTCGAAATGTTATGCTCGGGTCTCACTCGCTGACGAGTGATCTGCATCAAACCGAATTTGGAGAGTGGGAGTACCGTTGATTTGGTTTTGTCCTTCTTAAACTCCGCCTTCATGGTCATGAAGATCTTTTTCCGGTTATCCGCCTTTTTCATATCGATGAAATCAACCACGATGATCCCACCCATATCCCTGAGTCTCAGTTGACGCGCCAGTTCCTTGGCTGCCTCGGTATTAACCTTAAGAGCGGTTTCTTCCTGATTGTCACCACTCGTGGCCTTGTTCCCACTGTTGACGTCAACCACATGAAGCGCCTCTGTATGCTCTATGATAAGATAGCCACCACCCAGGATCCCAACAGACCTTCCAAACAAGGCTTTAAGCTGTTTTTCGATACCAAACCTTTCAAAGATCTTGACCTTGCCATTATAGTGTCTCACAATTTTCTCCAGTCCGGGAGAAAATTGCTTTACATACTGTTTGACCTCTTTGGAGATATCCTCATTATCCACAACAATGGAATCAAAGGATTCATTCAGGACATCTCTGAGCAGTGTTGTTGTTCTGTCAACTTCACCGATCAATTTGGTAGCAGGCTTTCCGGCTCTTAGGATCTCAAACCCAGCCTTCCAGTTATCAACAATTCCCCTGAGGTCAGCGTCAAGCTCAGCGACTTCCTTGTCTTCCGCCACCGTGCGGACGATCACTCCAAAATTCTCAGGCTTGATGGATTCCATCAATCTGGCAAGGCGCTTTCGCTCTTCCTTGTTCTGGATCTTCCGGGATACGTTTACAGTATTTGAGAATGGAACCAGTACGACATTTCTCCCGGGAAATGACAATTCACAGGTAAGCCTTGGACCCTTGGTTGATATGGGTTCCTTGGCAATCTGAACCATGATCTTCTGACCCTTCTTGAGTACCTCGTTGATCTTCCCGAATTTATTGATATCGGGTTTGATCCTAACCTTTCCAAGATTAGATGAGGCATGTTTCCTTGTAATGGAGTACTGTACGAAGGAATCAAGAGTTGAGAATTTTGGTCCTAAATCATGATAATGAAGGAATGCGTCTTTCTCATGGCCGACATCTACAAAAGCAGCATTGAGTCCAGGAACGACCTTTTTTACAATTCCGAGGTAAATATCCCCGACATTGAATTGTTTGTCTTTTTCTTCCTGATGATACTCAACGAGCTTCTTGTCTTCCAGAAGAGCAATCCTAGTACCATCACGATTGGCATTAATGATTAGCTCGTTATTCACCGCAAAAGGATTTTGTTAAAAACTAAAAAAGAAATAGGCAGACCGCTTCCGGTCAGCCTTTTAGAAGAATTACTTCTTCTTATGTCTGTTCTTTCTCAGTCTTTTCTTCCTCTTGTGTGTTGCGATCTTATGTCTTTTTCTTTTTCTACCGCAAGGCATCTTCTAAATCTTTAAATGTTTTCAACAAGAGATTCCAACGCTGTGATGACTTCAGGATCATCGGTCAAAGTCCTGGCCTTCTCGATTACAGGGAGAGCTTCATCTCCGCGATCCGAGTTTACCAAGGAATAACCTAACCAATAGTAGGCCTTCACATTTGTGGAATCAGTACTAATAACTTTACTAAATCGCTCAACGGCCTTATCCAACTGACCTGATTGAACGGATAAAATTCCAAGTTGAAACTGTGCTTCCGAATTATCCGGATCTGTTTCAACGATCTCTTTGAGCATCATGACGGACTTCATTACCTCTCCTTTGTTTAGGTATACTTCTGCCATCATGTTTTTGGAGCTAAGGTCATTCTCATCTTTTTCGAGAACCACCAACAGGGTTGATTCCGCACTGTCTGCAAACCTTGCAGCCTCAGCCTGATCGGTGCTTTGAACCATTTTTTTGTAGAAAACCCGACTTTTCACAAAACCGGATTCATCCACATAACCTTCACTTCTCAATTTCCCAGCTACCCAATACGCGCTATCCAATTGATCCAGGCGTATATAAAGCTCGGCCAGAGCAACACCCCAGGACATTTTTTCCCCGGAGTTATCCTCTTCCCTGAACTTTTGTTTCAGCTCCTTTAATTGCTCCTCATCAGGGATATCACTCCCTGATTCCATCTCACCATGAATATGAACTTCTTCAGTTGTGGTCTCTCCCTCCAAATCAGTTTCATCGTCACTGACCACAACCTTGGGCAAACTATAAATCAAAACGACTAGCACTATGGACACCAGAACTATTACCAGTATCCGGCTATTGGGACTTAAACTCAATTATTCGCCCTTTTTACTTTGTCGCTTCTTTTGATTTTGTCAATAAAGGTTTTGGAAGGTTTAAACGAGGGAACATAATGCTCATCTATGATGATGGCGGTGTTCTTCGAAATATTTCTTGCCACTTTTTTCGCCCTTCTTTTATTCACAAAACTTCCAAATCCCCTAACGTAAATATTTTCACCACTCTCCATTGAGTCTTTCACAACCTGAAAAAAAGCTTCTACCGCAATTTGAGCGTCCGCTTTTTCAAGACCGGTTTTTTCCGATATTTCGGCAATAATATCTGCTTTTGTCACTTCTCTTTCTTTTTAACTGCCCCTCTGTAAAAAAAGGAGGCGCAAAGGTAAAGTTTAGCAATGGTATTTAAAAATTGTCCTCTGAAATTTCTTTTGCAAAGTGTTCAACACTAGACAGTTGCCATGAACGAAATTGAAGGATTAAAAAAGGAATTTCTTCAGTGGTATTTAGAGAATAAACGCGATCTACCGTGGAGAAAAACCAAGGAACCCTATAGGATATGGATCTCTGAAGTCATACTCCAACAAACAAGAGTGGAGCAAGGGCTGAAGTACTATGAAAGATTCCTGTACCATTTCCCGGATCTGGATTCTCTGGCTCATGCACGAGAAGAAGAGGTCTTAAAAGTATGGGAAGGCATGGGCTATTACTCCAGGGCAAGGAACCTTCATAAGGGAGCGATATTTATCATTGAAAAATTGAGGGGAACATTTCCTCAGGATATCAAGAACCTTGAGCAAATACCGGGAATCGGTCCATATACAGCCGCAGCCATCTCTTCGATCTGCTTTGATCAGAAAAACCTGGCGATCGATGGAAACATCATTAGAGTGATCAGCCGATTAACCGGCCTGAAAGGCTACAGGGATCAAAGGGAGTTCCTTGGATCAATAAAGATCGAAGCTCAAAAATTCGCATTTGAAGATCAGGGCGAATTCAATCAGGCTCTCATGGACTTTGGGGCCACGCAATGCATCCCCAGGTCTCCGAATTGTTCCGCTTGCCCCTTGCAGGCTTATTGTTTTGCGCGGCAGAACAAGCAAGTCGATGTTCTGCCTTTAAAAAAGGAAAAAAGGGCTCCAAGAGCCAGGTACTTTGCTTTCTTGGTTTTCGAATCGGATCTTGACCTTTATGTCCAGAAAAGAAGTAAGAAGGACATTTGGAAAAACCTATATGAATTTCCAAATCTGGAAATGCCGGCACCCGAAAAAACCGGCAACATCCTCGAGAAATTAGGGCTTGACAAATCAAGTCTTATTGAGGAGACAGGCTTTATAAGACATGTTTTGACCCACCAGATAATCCATGCCAATTTCTTAATTTTGCATCCTGAAGGGTTCAATTTTGACAGCATCGAAAAGTCTGAATCAAGGGGAAAATATTCAATTCAAGAGGTCAAAAAATTGCCATTTCCCCGATTAATAACTAATTTTTTAGAAGAAAGATATTCGCTTTATGGGAGGAGTCAATAAGGTTATTTTGGTTGGAAATCTTGGAAAGGATCCTGAGGTCAGGTACCTTGAAAATGGAGCAGTGGTTGCAAATATTACCCTCGCGACCACTGAGAACTATAAGGATAAGTCAGGAAACAGGGTGAGCAATACCGAATGGCATGACCTGGAAATGTGGGATGGGCTGGCCAAAATAGCAGAACAATACCTGAAAAAAGGAAAGCAGATCTATGTAGAGGGCAGAATAAAATCGGATACCTGGGAGGATGATCAGGGCAATACCAGAAAGAGAACAAGAATACGCGTGTCCAACATGACCATGCTAGGTCAGGCCGGCCAGGGGAGTAATGAAGGCTTTTCGAGACCAGAGCCTCAAACCAAAAGTCAGACTCCCGTAAATACGCCTGAAGAGAATCCCTCATCACAGGAGTCCGGAGAAATCGATGACCTACCTTTTTAATCATATCACCAAACCTTTGAACTTTGGAAGAAGGATCGAGTCCGGAACCTGAGCCGGGTAGTTACATCATCGGATTGATCTTTACCGACCTGACCGCATGGGAAATCATTCTACCCATCGTAGGGATCGCCATTTTGCTTTTCTTGTCCGGACTTGTCTCGGGCTCCGAAGTGGCCTACTTCTCCCTAAATAAGGAAGATCTGGACGGGATGAGGAAGAAAGGGGATAAAAGATCCAAGAGCGTTATCCACCTACTTGAAAAACCCAAGGAATTGCTTGGTGCCATTCTGATACTGAATAACCTGATCAATGTGGCCATAGTCATGATCTCCACTGTTTTTCTCTGGAAATTCGTTGGGTCCAAGCATACCGGTGAGCTTCTGCTGGCCGTTTCCACCCTGCTGATCACATTTTTGATCGTTTTCTTCGGGGAGATCACACCAAAGGTCTATGCAAGCCAGAACAATATGCTGTTTGCCAGGATCACATCGGGATTTCTGGGCGTTTCAAAAGTGATATTCAAGCCGGCAATTTGGGTTCTTTTGGGCATTTCAAATGTGATTGACAACAGGATCAAGTCCAAGGGTTATCGGGTGACCAAGGGAGATCTGGAGCAGGCTTTAGCCATGACCAGCAAGGATATCGACACTGAGGAAGAAAAAGAGATCCTCAAAGGCATTCTGAATTTTGCATCGGTATCGGTAAGGCAGATCATGAAATCCCGGGTCGATATTGCAGCAATTGATATTAACGAAAACTACGCGGTGGTTCTTGATCAGATCAAGGCATGCGGATACTCGAGAATTCCGGTTTTTGAGGAAAGCATGGATCAGGTCAAGGGTATTTTATACATCAAAGACCTCATTCCTCACCTGGAAAAGGGAAAGGATTTCTATTGGCAAAATCTTCTGCGGCCCGCCTTCTTTGTACCTGAGAGCAAGAAGATAGACGATCTTCTCAGGAATTTTCAAAACAAACGCGTGCACTTGGCCATAGTCGTTGACGAATATGGCGGGACTTCAGGGCTGGTGACCCTGGAGGATGTCATCGAAGAAATTGTCGGGGAATTCAACGATGAATATGACAACGAATCTACCCTGATCAAGGAGGTCAGCAATAGATCATTTGAGGTCGAGGGGAAAATCTCTCTATATGATTTCTGCAAATCACTCGATGTAGAAGAATCGATTTTCGATGAAGTCCGTGGAGAAAGTGATTCCCTGGGAGGGCTTTTGCTGGAGTTGTTCTCCAAATTTCCGAAGAAGGGTGACGAAACCACCTTTGAAAACTTCAAATTCACCATACTCTCCGCAGATAAAAAAAGGATCAAGAAAGTGAAAGTTGATCTCGTTTCTGACAATGCACATGCTGAAAGACCATCGAGCTAAGCTCATTCTATTTGTTCTGTTCATTTGCTCCTGCGAGGGGAGCTATGTCCCAAAACCGAAGGGATACAATCGCATAGATCTGCCTCAGCATTCCTATATGGCAACCCCTGATACCCTGCCCTACCGATTTGAGTACTCTGAGGTGGCCACCTTGGAAAGGCATAAGTCCCCGATGGCGACGAAAAATTGGATCGATCTGAAGTACTATGATCTGGGTGGGGAAATTCAACTCACATACCTGCCAATCCGAAATGGAGAGAAAGACCTTATAAGTATGGTCAATGATGCATTCAGACTGGCTTCGAAACATCAGGTGAAGGCCAGCGGCATCGAAAGAGCCGAAATCAAAGTGGACTCTGTTACAAGTGCCACGATTTTTAAGTTACAGGGAGAGGTGCCCAGTCAGTTTCAGTTTTTTGCCACAGATTCCTCAAACCATTTCCTGAGAGGAGCGCTCTATTTTCGCACCTCGACCAAAAACGACTCTCTGGAACCGGTAATTGATTTCATCGGAGAGGACATGCTCCACATGATCAATACACTGAGCTGGAAAGATCAATAAGATGCAGTCTACGGTCTTGCTTTCCATGCTTTTGAAAGCATAAGTTGATCCTTTCCCAGGCTGTCGGAAAAAATGAAGGCAGCCATAATATTCTTTTCATCAGCGAAGCTCAGAGCAGAATCTTTTCCCATCACCATGAAAGCCGTGGCCATGGCATCTGCCTCATAACATTTATCGGATAACACCGAAGCACTCAGAAGGTCGTTGGCCGAAGGCATTCCGGTTTTTGGGTCAATGGTATGGGAGATCTTTTTTCCTTCGAGCATGTAAAAATTCCGGTAATTTCCGGAGGTAGCAATGGCAAGATTCTCTAATCCAATAATCGTATACGGATTCGAACGATCTCCCTGGGGATCATCGATCCCGATCTGCCAGGGTCTCTCATCGGAGTTAAGGCCACTGCAGTATATCTCTCCCCCTATTTCAACCATGAAATTTTGATATCCCTTCTCTTTTAAAAAGTCGGAAACAATGTCAACACCATATCCCTTGGCTATGGCACTAAAATCCAATTCAACGGCGGAATCCTTGATCACAACAAAATCATGATCAAAAGCGACCTTTTCAACTCCAACATTTCGCAGAACATGCAAAACCTCAGCCGAATCGACTCGATCAATGTTCTTAAAACCAAAACCCCATAGGTTTACCAATGGCATTACGGTCGGGTCAAAAGCTCCACCTGTGAGTCGGCCAATTCTCCTTCCCTGCTCCAACATGAATTTCAGATAAGGCGACCGGACCCGAAATGTATCGCTTAGGTTCAGCTGGCTTATTTCAGACTCAGGAATATAGGTGGACAATGCAGAATTGAACTCCAGAAGCAATTGGTCGATCTCAGATTTCAGCTCGGGTTGAGGATTTTGAAGCAATTTGATGGTATATGTGGTTCCCATGGTCTCCCCTGAGATCCCGTAGGTTGTTGGTTTTTCTTCTCTGAGGAAATACAGAAGCCCCAGGACTATGACCAGGACCACCGAAAACCACCATGCTTTTCTTTTCGATTCCATGACCCGCTATCGTGCTTTCAATAGTTTTAACTTTGGACAAAGTTAGAGCCATGAGGGAGGATTATCTCCAACCGGATAAGCAAAATTTAAGTAAGGAAGACCGGGACCTTGATACAAGACTGAGACCTTTCAGTTTCTCGGATTTCAAGGGGCAGGAGAAGATCGTGGAAAACCTGAAGGTGTTTGTCACTGCAGCCATTGAACGGGAAGAGCCGCTGGACCACGTTTTATTGCATGGGCCACCGGGACTGGGCAAGACCACCCTGTCATACATTATAGCACAAGAACTCAATTCAAATATCAAGGTCACCTCGGGCCCCGTACTGGACAAGCCAGGAGATCTGGCCGGACTGCTGACCAACCTCGAAGAAGGAGATGTTCTCTTTATTGATGAGATCCATCGCCTGAACCCGGTGGTTGAAGAATATCTCTATTCCGCGATGGAGGACTACAAGATCGACATCATGCTGGATTCAGGTCCGAGTGCAAGATCCGTGCAAATAGCCTTGAACCCCTTTACGCTTGTCGGTGCGACCACCAGATCAGGACTACTTACTTCTCCGTTAAGAGCTCGATTCGGCATCAATTCAAGATTGGATTATTATGACACCAACCTGCTTACGGGTATCATAGAGCGATCAGCCAATATTCTCAACGCTTCGATCGAAAAAAAAGCCGCACAGGAAATTGCCCGAAGGAGTCGTGGGACACCAAGGATTGCCAACATCCTACTGAGGAGGACGCGTGATTTTGCCCAGGTCAAGGGTGATGGTCTGATAGATCTGAAGATCTCGCAAACCGCCCTTGAAGCACTTGAAGTTGATCAACATGGTCTTGATGAAATGGACAACAGGATACTGAGCACGATCATCGAGAAATTCAAAGGTGGTCCCGTAGGTATCGGCACCATCGCAACAGCATGCAGTGAAGAAGCCGAAACCCTTGAGGAAGTTTATGAACCCTTTTTGATCAAAGAGGGCTATATCAAAAGAACCTCGCGCGGAAGACAGGCCACTGAAAGAGCCTACAAGCATTTAGGAATTGTCCCTCCCAATAACCCGGATCTGTTTAACTCTTGAAGCAGGGTCAAATAGATAAGATCAAACTTAGGATATCCCAATTATCGGCTGAACAGGGATTTGATGACTTCGGGGTTTCAAGGTCCCAATACCTCGAAGAGGAAGCGCCCAGACTTGAAACCTGGCTGAAACGCGATTTTCACGGCAAAATGAAATACATGGAAAACTGGTTCGATCTGAGGCTTGACCCCTCAAGGATACTTCCCGGTGCAAAAACCGTCGTCACATTTATCCAAAACTACTCTCCACAAGAAAATCAAAAAGAAGGAAGCTACAAGGTTGCAAAATATGCTTATGGTGAGGATTATCATTTTGTGATCAAAAGGAAACTCAAGAACATAGCCATGATGCTTTCGGAAGAATTCGGAGAGTTTTCCTGGAGAGCATTTGTCGATTCGGGCCCCATGCTGGATCGCGTATGGGCCAAGAAAGCAGGACTTGGATGGATAGGGAAAAACTCGCTTTTGCTCAATAAGGATAGGGGCAGTTTTTTTTTCATCGGTCATCTGGTAACCGATCTCGATATCCAGGAGGATATCCAGGTAAGTGATCACTGCGGAACCTGCACCAAGTGCATCGATGCCTGTCCGACAGATGCCATTCCGGAGCCCTACGTGGTAGATGGTTCAAAATGCATATCCTATTTTACGATCGAGTTAAAGGAATCCATTCCTTCCGAATTTCAGGATATGTATCAGGACTGGGTTTTCGGTTGTGATATATGTCAGGATGTTTGCCCATGGACTTCCAAATCAAAACCGCATTCTGAGGAGGCTTTCAATTTCAAGGGCACATGGCAAGAGTTCAGCAAAAAGGAATGGGAGGATCTTGATGAGATCTCTTTCAAAAAGGAGTTCAAAAAATCCGCGATCAAAAGGGCAGGATACCAAGGGATCAGAAAAAACGTTGATTTCCTGAGAGGAAGCCAAGAATAATCCGGAACCTTCATTTTCATAATTTTGCGGGCCATGAAATTTTCTTTCCACTGGATACTGATCATGCTGCTGGGCATACTCATACCTCTTTTTTCAGGGGCAAAGTCAGGGGATGTTCAAATCAAGTATGGAAAGACCAAGATCGGAGTCAACCAGGTATTTACGATCACCATTTCCATTGAGAATGAATACCTGAAAAAGTACAGTGATTTTCCCGAAATCAAGGGTCTGAGAAAGATGGGTACCTCTTCTTCCACAAATACCTCCATAGTAAACGGAAAAATGACCGTTGTTTCTTCGATCACCCAAAACTATTACCCGACCAAGGAAGGAAAGTTCAAGCTGCGCGATTTCGCGATGGAGGTCAATGGAAAAAACTACAAGGTCTCTGGTACAACCATTGAAATTGGCCCTCCGGTCCAAAGAAAAAGAAGACCGGATCCTTTTGCCTGGGATCCTTTTGAGGAAATGACCAACCCTGAGGACCTGGAGTATGTGGATGTAGAAGCAGATGCTTTCCTGGCCGTCACCACGGATAAAAAGGAGGTATATCGAGGTGAGGGCTTTAATGCGACCATCAGTTTTTTCGTTGCCGAATCCAATCGGGCACAAATGCGCTGGCCCGGGAATCTTTCCGATCAGATATCGGAGGCGATCAAATCCATCAAGCCGGGATCGGTTTGGGAAGAAAATTTCAACATACAGGAAATTCAAAAGAAAAAGGTCAAGATCAGGGGAAAGGTATACGACCAATACATTCTTTATCAATCAACATTCTTTCCATTGATCGAGGAGGATATCGACATCCCATCTATTTCGCTGACCTTGGTCAAATACAAAGAGGCAACTACAAGGTCTTTCTTCGGAAGGCCCAGGATCGAAGACAATGAAAAGTTTCGCTCCGCGCCCAAGAAAGTCAGGGTCAAGCCACTCCCGTTTCATCCGCTGAAGGAATCCGTGTCTGTTGGCATCTTTCAGCTTGATGAAAAGATCAGCCCCGGGCCGTATAAGACCGGCGAGAGTTTCCTTTTTGATTTCTCCATTAAGGGGATCGGGAATATATCAGGGGTGCAGCCACCCGAGACTCCCCAGGATGAATACTTTGATTTCTTCTCTCCGGAGATCGTTCAGAACATCAATCGAAACAACAATACAATTTCAGGCTCCAAGAAGTTTTCTTACTACACCGTTCCCAAAGAGCCGGGAAATTTTGAACTAGGTCCATACTTCACTTGGGTCTATTTCGACCCAAAAAGGGAAAGCTATGACACCTTGGTTTCCGATATCGCATTCAGAGTGGAGGGCAGCAGCCGGAAGAACACACGTATAAAGTCCAGCGATCTTGGAGATTTTTATGACCGTATCGAGATCGCGGATAACAACCTTGTCGCCCTGAACAGTGGCTCTTTTCCTATGCTTTTGATCCAAATCCTGACAGGAGTAGTAATGCTGGTATCGCTCATTTTCTTCTTTAGAAAATAATGTCAAATACTTTAGGAAGGATCATACGACTGACCAGCTTTGGAGAATCCCATGGACCAGCCATAGGCGGAATCCTTGACGGGCTCCCAAGCAATATGCCGGTGAATATCGAAGAGATCCAGCAAGAACTTGACAGGAGAAAACCGGGAACTTCAAAGATCACCTCACAGCGAAAGGAGCCCGACAAGCTTGAAATTCTTTCCGGCGTTATGGAAGGGAAATCGCTGGGCACACCCCTGGGATTCATCATTAGGACCGCTGATCGGAAAAGCCAGGATTATGATCATCTCAAAGAGGTTTTCAGACCTTCTCATGCAGATTATACCTGGGAAAAGAAATATGGGATCCGGGATCATCGCGGCGGCGGGAGAAGTTCGGCCAGGGAGACTGCAAATTGGGTGGTGGGAGGCTCATTGGTAAGGCCAATACTTGAGCGGGAAGGAATTCAGATAAGCAGCTATGTCAGTGGAATAGGAAGCATTGATTTGCCGCAGAATTATGGTTTCTATTCTGAAGAAGAGGTCTATGCATCCGATACCCGATGCCCTGAAAGGGCAATGGCCAAAAGGATGGAGGAGTTGGTTGAGGAAGCCAAAGAGAATAATGATTCCTTAGGTGGCCGCATAAGCTGTGTAATCAAGAATGTCCCTCCGGGATTGGGAGAGCCGGTCTTCGATAAGATCACCTCCAGGCTGGGAGCTTCATTGCTGAGTCTGAATGCCGTGAAAGGGGTTGAATTCGGAGCAGGATTCCTGGGCACAACTCTTCGAGGGTCTGAGTCGAACGACGAGATCGGAATGGATGGTGACAAGGTGCTGTTTAAAAGCAATAATTCAGGAGGAACCTTAGGTGGATTAAGTTCTGGAGCAGATATTTGCTTTCGAATTGCGTTTAAGCCAACGGCGACCATAGGCAAAAAACAAAGGACAATCGACAAAAAGGGAAATGCTACAGACCTTGAGGCCCGTGGCCGTCATGATCCATGCGTAGTTCCCCGGGCGGTGCCAATTGTTAAGGCCTTGGCTTCATTGGTGATATCTGATTTCATAATGATCGATAAGCTTTCAAGATTTTCCGAATGAGAAAGATCCCTTTACACGTACAAATTGTTATCGGATTGGTTTTGGGAATTGCCTGGGCCATTCTTTCCGCCTACCTGGATTTTTCTGAATTCACATCTGATTGGATCGCACCTTTCGGCGTCATTTTCATCCGCCTCCTAAAACTCATAGCAGTTCCATTGGTCTTGTTTTCGATCATTCAGGGCATCTCGGGATTGACAGATATCAAAAAGCTTGGAAGGATAGGGGCTAAAACACTTCTCGCTTATCTGGCAACTACAGTACTGGCGGTGACGCTTGGGTTGTTGCTCGTCAATACCATTAAGCCCGGGAGTCAAATGGATGAGAAGCAAAGGATCGATAACAGGGTTGAGTACGAGAAATGGGTTGCCAGAACCGATGGGGTGGAGATACTGGATGGACAAAGATTCCATGTTGAGGGAAATGCTGCCCCAGAATTTGGCGGCAATACCGAGGCGGAGATCGATGAAAAGATCAAACAGGTCGAAGAGCAGAAGGATTCCAGTCCCCTGCAATTCCTCGTGGATATTGTGCCTTTCAACATTTTTGTTTCCTTCAGCGATAATAAGCTGATGCTGCAGGTGATCTTTTTTGCCATCTTCTTTGGCGTAACAATGGTCAGTCTGCCTCAGGAGAAAGTCAAACCATTGAATAATATGATCAATGGATTGGCCGAGGTTTTTCTGCAAATGGTCCACATCATAATGAAAGCCGCTCCGATCTTTGTCTTTTGTCTGCTGGCCGGGCAGATCAACAAAATGGCCGGAGATAATCCTGCCAAGGTATTTGAGATCTTTCAAACCCTCGCCTGGTACATTGTGACAGTGGTGCTGGGATTAGGAGTACTCATCTTTGTGATCTACCCCTCAGTGGTTCATACTTTGATCAGGGGCATCAATTTCAAAAAATTCGTCAGAGGCATGGCTCCGGCACAGTTCCTCGCTTTTTCCTCCAGCAGTAGCGCGGCTACGCTTCCCGTGACCATGGATTGTGTCAATCAAAACCTTGGAGTTTCCAAGGAGGTAACAAGTTTCGTTTTGCCAATCGGTGCCACTGTAAACATGGATGGGACATCACTTTATCAGGCCATAGCCGTTGTATTTCTTGCTCAGATCCATATGGTAGACCTAAGTATCGGCCAACAATTGATGATCGTCTTGACAGCAACCCTTGCCTCCATAGGCTCAGCTGCAGTCCCGAGTGCTGGATTGATCATGCTGATCATTGTCCTTCAGTCGGTAGGACTTAATCCCGCCTGGATCGCGATCATTTTTCCGGTCGACAGGTTATTGGATATGTGCAGGACCGTTGCCAATGTAACTGGTGATGCCACTGTAGCATCGATCATTGCCAGCACCGAAAACGAGATCAGTCAAAGAACCAACACAGAATAATAAGCGTTAAGAGATCATGGAAAACAAGCGCCCCACCGAGGTCTATACAGAATCAAATCCGAACCCAAATTCCATGAAGTTTGTGGTGAATTATGAGCTTCTTCCTCCGAGTTCAAGCGTTGAATATGCCAATAAGGAAGAAGCCAGTGAGTCACCGCTTTCCACCGAATTGTTTGGCTTCGAACCTGTTGAAAGGGTTTTTATTACTTCAAATTTCATTACCCTCAACAAGCGTCCGGAGGCGGAATGGCAGGAGCTTGCTCCCCAGATCCGGAATCATATCAAATCTTATCTCGAGTCCGGCAGGAATGTGGTCAGCATTTCCGAAGCTATGAATTCGGAGATCATTCCCATGGAGGACGAGCTTGAAAAAAAGATCCAGTCCGTTCTTGAGGAATATGTAAAACCTGCTGTCGAAATGGATGGGGGAGCAATCGTTTTTAAATCCTTCGATGAAGGAACATTAAAGGTTCAACTAAAAGGATCCTGCTCGGGATGCCCCTCTTCAACACTGACCCTCAAATCAGGGATTGAGAATCTGATGAAAAGAATGGTCCCGGAGGTTCAAACGGTAGAAGCCGAGGATGCTTAACAGAACCTAATCCCCGGCCTTTCCGAGTTTCATTTGATAATCAAATAGCACCTTGGCCTGCCTTGGGTCAACCACCCTGGCCATATTGTAAAAATCTCCCGCTTCGACGTCAAAAAGGAATGCTTCTTTGATCCAGTCGGAAATCGCTCCATTGGTTTTCAGGTAAAGCGTCAACGAATACCTCCCTTGATTCATGGGGAATTTCTTGATGTTGAGATCAACAAAATCCACACCCTGCTCAAAAGAATAGTTCTCATCCATGAGATCAGTGGAGCACCAGGACAGCCTTTCATTGAATCCACCATTGAAACCTACGTGGAATTTGAGGTTCTTAAATCTAAAGCCGGGTTCATGGTGCAGACCAAAGCGGAAGGTAACTTCAGCACCGGTCTTGATCGCATTATTCTTTTTTCCATTGACATATACCTCCACGTTTTTCACCTTGACCTGACCGTTCCCTTCTCGGTCCTTTCTTTCTAGAAGCGGGACTTCATTGGAATGAAGGAAATTGTTCTCGAAATATTTATTCACGCAATCCTGCACGGAACCCATCTCCTGGATCTTTCCATCTGCCAATAAAATTCCACTATCACATAGGGATTGCACGGCTCCCATGTTATGACTGACGAAAATGATTGTACGGCCGGAGCTTGTGACCTCGCCCATCTTGCCAATACATTTTTTTTGAAAATCGGCATCACCTACTGCCAGGACCTCATCGATGATCATCACCTCAGGCTCAAGGTGGGCTGCAACGCTGAACGCAAGTCTTACAGACATCCCCGATGAATATCTCTTCACCGGAGTGTCAAGAAAGTCCTCTATTCCGCTGAAATCAACGATTTCATCAAATTTGGAGCGAACTTCATTTCTGGACATTCCGAGGATAGTCCCATTCAGATAGATGTTCTCTCTCCCCGTCAACTCAGGATGGAAGCCGGTACCCACTTCAAGCAATGAGGACACCCTTCCAATAATTTCCACTCTGCCCTCGGTTGGCTCGGTGATCTTGGAGAGGATTTTCAACAGAGTACTTTTACCCGCACCATTTTTTCCAATGATCCCCACGGCCTTGCCTTCTTCAAGATCAAAGGAAACATCTCTCAATGCCCAGAAATCTTCAGCCGGCACATAATTGCCTAAAAGGTGTTTCCATTTTCTTCGGAAGTTCTCCCTAAAGTCTCCGCTTTTGGCAAGTCCTACATGATACTTTTTTCCAAGGCCCTGAACCTTTACCCCAATCTCACTCATACTATATCCGCCATTACGCGTTCAACACGTCTGAAATACATAATACTGGTAAAAAACAACAAAGCTCCGATCGCCAGGGACAGGAAACCGAGATCATTTGAAGGAGGAATTCCAAGTAGTGAATATCGAAAGCCTTCCACAACTCCTACCATTGGATTGAGATAATAGAGAAGCTGATATTTTTCAGGAATCAGAGAAGTAGGATATGCGATCGGCGAAGCATAAAGGCCCAACTGGACAACAAATGGGATTACATGTGTCATATCCCTGAACCGAATAGTCAGGGCGCTGGTCCAGATCCCCACACCAAGAGCGGTCAGGATATTCATAAGAAAATACAAAGGGAACAACAAAAAGGATTTGGTGAGCGGAACACCAAAAAAGATCATCAGAATGATCAAAAAGGAAATAGAAACAAAAAAATCCACAAAACCCGCCACCGCTTTTGACAAGGGAATAACCAGTCTGGGGAAGTAGATCTTTTTCACCATCTCCTGTGATCCTATGATCGATGTTCCGCTTTGGTTCAGTACAAAAGCAAAATATGCCCAGGCCGCCATGCCGGACAGCGCAAAGACCGGGTATGGCATTCCATTGGTATCTACATTCAAAGCCTGTCCAAAGATCAAAGTGAAGATCAGCAACGTCAACAAGGGCTGCAGAACTGCCCAAAACAAGCCCAAGAAGGTCTGGGCATAGCGTACTCTCAGATCTCTCCAAGCCAGTACAAGAAAGAGGTCCTTGTACCTGATGATCTCCTTTAAATTGTACGTAGAGGAAGGCTTTTTTGCGTCAATTATCGTTCTCTCCTTGCCCATTTCTCAGAAATTCGGGCCAAAGATAAATATTTGAAAATCGATTCCTGAAAGGCCTCGGAGAATGAAACTCTTTTTTTAAACACCTCAGTGGGGTTTACCCGAATAACAAGCTGCGCTTTTTACGATTCCCATCAATTGGGTGAGCAAAATTGCGTTCCTAAAGAGTTAATTTTGCATAGGTACTACTGATTACGGCAATGAGGAACATATCACTGGCGCTTTTAGGGCTATTTTTTCTCTCACCCAAAGCGTTCACCCAAATACAGGTTTCCGATACGGCTACTCTCACCCAAGCTATCCAGGCATTGGTATCGGAGGGAGTTCAGATCTCAAATATCAGCTCCAATTGTGCATCCACAGCCTGGGGAACTTTTGAAGACACAACAGGAGTATTGGGAATAGAAGAAGGTCTATGCCTGGCATCCGGTTCGATATGGGATATTCCTGGGCCGAATAACGATCCTGGTGCAGGTCAAAATCTTCTCACACCCGGGGATGTCGATTTGAATGCTCTCGGAGTCGGTACAACTCAGGATGCCTGCTATGTTCAGTTTGACGTCACTCCTTCTGCCGATACCCTGGTGTTCAATTATGTTTTTGGCTCCGAAGAATATGACGAGTATGTATGCAGCAATTTCAATGATGTTTTTGCATTCTTCATTTCAGGACCCGGCATCACAGGGAAACAAAACATTGCGCTCATTCCGGGCACCAATACTCCCGTTTCGATCAACAATGTCAACCAAGGCAATCCCGGAGCCTTTCCACCTTGTCCGGCTACTAATCCTGCTTACTTTGTCACCAACCCTACCGGAGCTCCGGAATTACAATATGATGGAAGAACAGTGGTCCTTCAGGCAATGACCCCGGTAACCCCTTGTGAAACCTATACCCTCAAACTGGCCGTTGCGGATGTCTCTGACGGGATCCTGGACTCGGGTGTGTTTATTGAAAAAGGAAGCCTTGGAAGTTTTGGAGCCGAAATCTCTCCTTCCTCCGCATATGCAAGATTCGAATATGGGGTTGAGGGTTGTAATGCCGGAAAATTCATTTTTATTCGAACCATAGCGGATACATTCGAAGTTCCATTGAGATGGGAGTTAGGCGGAACCGCTACCAATGGTGTTGATTATGTAGATGAAAACGGTAACCCATTGGGCAATGCGGATACCATTCCGGCTTTCGTTGACTCTCTTGAAATCGTTGTTTATCCTGTTTTTGACACCGTCAGCGATCCGATTGAGACTATCGAATTGACACTTTTCGACCCATGTGATGATACAACTTCGGTTCCTACCGGTGATGCGGTTGTTTTGTTGATCAGAGAAGAATTCATCTACAATGCGGGCGAAGATGACAGCATCTGCGTTGGCGATATTATTGAGCTCAACAGCGAGTTCTACGATGGAGACAGCGTCTTATGGACTCCGACAACGGGATTGAGTTGTGCGACATGCCCGAATCCATTGGCCAATCCCACAACAACCACGACATACATCTTGAGGGTATTTGATTCGGTCACGGGTTGCCCGGCAAGCGACTCCCTGACTGTAAATGTTTTTGAATATCCCGATCCGAATATCATTTCCGTTTCAGATAGTAGCGGATGGATATGTGAAGGAACCACCTTGGTGCTCTTTAGCGGATTGGAAAATGATCCTCTTTATGATTTCATGACATTCAAGTGGGATTCTTCGACATCATATATAAATGCCACCGATACTTCCGTTGTGTGGGTAAGGCCAAACGATGATCATTATTTTCCATTGACAGTAACCAATGAGATCGGTTGCTCCATTAGGGATTCGATCCTGATCACTGTAATTCCATGGCCGGAAGTCGACTTTCCGGAGGATTATAATCTTTGCTTCGATGCTTCAACACAGGTAGTTCCTGATCTGACCTTTTTTCCAAATGTCGGATACAGCTACCTATGGGAGCCCGCATCAAACGGACAAGCGGGTGATATCAGCGACCCACAGATCTCAAGCCCAGTGATATCCCCTTCTAGTGAGGGCAGGTCGAAATACCTCTTAACCGTGAGCAACGGGATTTGTGAATCGGCAGCTGAGGTGACCATGGAAATGGAGGAAGAGATCGAAGTTGAATATCAATATGATTCCCTTGATGAATTCCTTAAGGTTCCTCAAAATATCAGTTTTGAAAATACCACCTTCACTCCTTTCAAGTATAAATTCCTCTGGCGCGTTGAAAATCTGACAACCAGTTCTGTGGATTCGATCTTTGCAGAGAGTTTAAACTACCAGTTCTTCGATCCGGAACCTTTTGAAGTTACGCTCGAAGCACATGATACGGTGCTGAACTGCGTGGCCTTCTACACGGAAGATTTTCAGTTTGAAGATGTGGTCAGACCAAATATCATAACCCCTAATGGCGATGGAAAAAATGATGTATTTGTGATCGAAGCACCCAGCTCTCAAACCTGGCTGATTCGCATTTACAACCGGCACGGAGCATTGATCTTTGAATCGCCTGATTATCAAAATGACTGGGGAGGAGAAAATGTTGCGGCTGGGGTCTATTATTACGTTATTTCCACTGAAGATACCGACGAGAATTACGTTGGCTACATCGAAGTGTTAAAATAATTTGGCTGGGCTGATCTATAATGTTACGGTCTCTGTTTCTTCAGATACTGAAGAAAAGTGGGTTCAGTGGATGAAGGAAAAACATATTCCTGAAGTCATGGATACCGGTTGTTTCTCTGGTTTCAAAATATTGAAACTGATCGATGGAAATCACGGCACCGAACCCACTTTTGCCATTCAATATTTCTGCAAGACCGAAAAGGACCTGGAGTTGTACAGAGCAAAATATGCAGAAGCTCTTCAAAAAGAGCATAGCAGATTATTTGAGGGAAAATTTGCCGCCTTTAGGACTGTTCTTCAAGATATCAGCTAGGATAGTCCATCCGCTCAAAAGGCAAATATGACTTCAGCACAGATGGGATCTCCACTCCCCTCTCATCCTGGAAATTCTCCAGTATCCCTGCCAGGACTCTTGGAAGTGCCAGTGCGCTACCGTTTAAGGTATGGACAAGGTTGACCTTTTTGTTTGAATCCCGGTATCTTGTTTTCATCCGATTAGACTGAAAGGACCCAAAATTACTGACAGAGCTGACCTCAAGCCAACGATCCTGCGCAGAAGAAAAGACCTCAAAATCGATCGTTTCGGCTGCCGCAAAACCCAGGTCTCCACCACATAGCCTGAGCAAACGGAATGGAAGTTCCAGAGCGCCCAATAATCCCTTGACATGATCACACATCTCATCAAGTGCTTTGGCGGAATGTTCCGGTTGAATAGCCTGAACGATCTCCACTTTGTCAAATTGATGCAGTCGGTTCAATCCCCTGACATGTGAACCCCAGGAGCCCGCCTCTCTTCGAAAGCAAGGTGTATAGCCTATAAACTTTGTTGGAAGATCGCCTTCATCCAGAATATCGCCTCTCAATATATTGGTGATCGGTACCTCAGCTGTGGGTATCACAAAGAGTTCGTCATCATGAATGGTATACATCTGCCCATCCTTATCCGGAAGCTGGCCGGTTCCAAAGGCGGAGTCGCGAGATACAAGTATCGGTGGAAGAACCTCCCTATACCCTGATTCGATTCCCTGATCCAGAAAGAACTGGATCAACGCCCTTTGCAACCTCGCACCCTGACCCATATAAACAGGAAATCCCGCACCGGTAATTTTATTGCCCAATTCAAAATCAATGATCCCCAGTTTTGAGGTTATCTCCCAATGCGGAAGCGGATTGGAGACAGCGGGTTTTCGCCCCTCATTGGTCTCAAGGATCTCATTGTCATTTTCATTTGTTCCCGCAGGGACCTTTTCAGAAGGTGCGTTTGGAATTTTGCTTAAGAGATCGTTGAGCATTGACTCCGCCTTTTTGAGCTCTTCTCCTGCTCTTTTCGAATCCCCTTTTAACTTTCCTGTCTCGGCCTTGATGATTTCTGCTTCCTCGCTTTTACCCTCTTTCATCAGGCCTCCGATCTGTTTGGCCAGCTGGTTGGATCTTGCAAGAAGGTCATCATGTTCCTGTTGAATTCTCCTCCTCTCATTGTCTACTTCAAGGATCTTGGAGATCTCTTCGCCTGCATTCTTTAGACCCCTTTTACTCAGGGCTTCACTCACTTCTTTTCCTTGCTCTCTAAGTCTTTTTAATTCCAGCATTTCCTGCGATTCAGATTGAAATTCAAAATTGACATTTTCTTACAAAGAATCATTTTACTTGACCAAAATTTGCATATCCAATTGATAAAGCAGTATAATTGCAATGTCTTCCACAGACCAAAATCGTTTGGTCTTCCCCTTTTCCATTTCAAAATTAATTTTTAACCCATAATCATAACCTTTCCCATTGTATGTACACTATTGAGGAATTAAATGTTAAGCTCCTCTCTGAACTGAAAGAGATTGCTGAACAATTGAAGCTTGGCAATTACAAGAAACTTCCCAAAAAGGATCTGGTTTACAAGATCTTAGACTTTCAGGCTTCAAACCCCGATGCACTGAAGAAAGTAAAAAACGGTCAAAGCGAAGAAGTACTTGTCAAGGAAAAAGAGGCAGCCCCTGCCCCCAAAGAAAAAGCCAAAAAAGAGGATTCCGTTAATCTAGAAGATGAATTTGATTTCAAACTTCCTGACCTGGAAGAATCCTCAGACCAAAAAAACCAGGACTCTGAAAAGAAATCTCACAAACCCGATCGCGAAGGGCAAAGAGGTGACCGCAGAGACAGGGATAATCGAGGAAAAAGCAACAAGCCGAATTACAAGGAATTTGAGGGTGTGATCGAAAGCGAAGGAGTACTTGAGATCATGCAGGATGGTTACGGGTTTTTAAGATCTACGGATTACAACTACCTGGCCAGTCCTGATGATGTCTATGTTTCTCCCTCTCAAATAAAGCTATTCGGTCTGAAGACCGGGGATACCATTCAGGGTTTTATCAGGCCACCTAAGGATGGAGAAAAGTATTTTGCCCTATTAAGGATCGCTACGGTTAATAACAAAACCACAGAAGAGATTCGTGACAGGGTATCCTTTGAACACCTTACCCCACTTTTCCCGGACGAAAAGATCAGCCTTTCCAACGACCCGGGAGAGTATTCTACGAGGATACTGGACCTTTTTGCTCCCATAGGTAAGGGACAAAGGGGAATGATCGTGGCACAGCCCAAAACCGGTAAAACGGTTCTGTTGAAGCAGGTGGCAAATGCCATCACAAAAAATCATCCTGAGATCTATTTGATCATTCTTTTGATCGATGAGAGACCTGAAGAGGTCACCGATATGGCCAGAAGTGTTGATGCGGAGGTGATCGCGTCTACCTTTGATGAGCAAGCCGAAAGGCATGTGAAGGTTGCCAACATCGTTCATGAGAAAGCCAAAAGAATGGTGGAATGCGGGCATGATGTAGTGATCCTGCTGGATTCAATTACCAGACTTGCCAGGGCTCACAACACTGTAATTCCTTCTTCCGGAAAGATCCTATCGGGGGGAGTGGATGCCAATGCCCTTCATAAACCAAAGAGATTCTTCGGTGCGGCAAGGAATGTTGAAAATGGAGGTTCTCTGACGATCATATCAACCGCCTTGATCGAGACCGGTTCCAAAATGGACGAGGTCATCTTCGAAGAGTTCAAGGGCACCGGTAATATGGAACTTCAACTTGACAGGAAACTTTCCAACAAGAGGGTTTATCCTGCTATTGATATTCCTGCCTCCGGAACAAGAAGAGAAGATCTGCTCATGGACAAGGATGAACTGAACAGGGTTTGGATCCTGAGGAAGTTCATGGCGGATATGAATTCTATCGAGGCAATGGAATTCCTCCTTGAGAGGATCAAGGGTACTCAGAGTAATGAGGAGTTCCTGATCTCAATGAATGGATAAAAGTTTTTTGTACTAAAATGAAAACCCGGGGTTTATGCTCCGGGTTTTTTTTCGACCAGGCTAAACCCAAGCCCATGTACATTCAGGATCTCAAGAGTCTCATCCTTTTTCAGCTTTTTTCTGAGCTTGGAGATGTACACATCCATGCTGCGAGCTGAAAAGTAGCTATCATCCTCCCAGATCGTATTCAGCACAATTGATCTTTCAAGAACCTCATTCTTTTTCCGGATCAATAGATTCAGCAGCTGGCTCTCCTTTGAGGTCAGCTTGATCTGTTCTCCGTTCAACAAGAGAATTCTTTCATTGAGATGAAAGGCATATTTGCCAAGTTTCAAGACTCGGGTTTTGGAGGGTTCCCCTCTTTTTTCCGAGGAGTTACCCGACCTTCTCAGTATGGCCACAATTCTTAAATGAAGCTCCTCAACACTGAATGGTTTGGTCACATAATCATCTGCCCCGATCTCAAAGCCCTTGATGGCGTCCTGCTTTTTATCCTTAGCCGTGAGGTAAATGATCGGAAAATGTGGATCAGCCGACCTGACCAATTCACCGAGCCAAAAACCATCCTTTTTAGGCATCATGACATCAAAGATGCCCAGATCATATCTGGAGCTTTGAAATTTCTCCTTTCCTTCTTCCCCGTTCCTTGCAAGCGTGGTATCATATCCCTTCATCTCAAGGAATTCCTTGAGCATGAAGCCCAGGTTCGGATCATCTTCGACCAGCAGGATCCTTTTCATAGTACCGAAGCCTTTTTTGGAAAGGTCAATACGATCCTGGTGCCCTTACCCTCTTCCGAATGAAGTTCTATCCGGCCTCCCATTTGATCCATGGCATTCTTTACATAACTCAAACCCAGGCCCGACCCCCGGGTATTCTGGATATTACCGGTAGGAACCCTAAAAAATTTATCGAATACCATTGCCTGATAATCCCTGGGAATTCCCGGACCATCATCGGAAAAAATAAGCCTGACCCACGCATCATCCATTTCATGACTCACGGTTAATTTCAAACCCTCCTGCCCAAACTTAATGGCATTATCGATCAGGTTTCCACAGATCCCTTTCATTGTATCTCTGTCCCAATGAAAAATAACCTGGGAAGCCACAAGGTTTTCCATCACTGCATTTTTCTCCAAAGCCTTCAGTTCAAGCTCCGAAAAACACGCATCGACCAATTCAGCCAGGTCGATGTCCTCCAAATCCAGTTTAGTGCCCTTCCATGATTCATTTTTTAATTCCAAAACACCTTCTACCTGGTTTAGAAGAAGCCCGCTTTCATGATCGATTATATCCAGGTATTTGCTTTTCATTTCATGGTTCTGACTCAGTTTGTCATCCTTTAAAGATTGTGTAGCCAGGGAAATATTTGTCAGGGGGGTTTTGAGCTCATGTGTCATATTGTCGATGAAATCATTCTTGATCTCATTCAACTTCTTTTGGGAGAGGAACAATCTGGCCACATACCAAAAACATATTCCCATGGCGATGATGAGAATAATCGAGGTCAGGAGGGCTGAAATCGATTCCCGGAACAGGAATTTGTTTTTGTCGGGGAAAAGAACACCCAGATAGGAATTGGAGAGGTATACATCGGTTGGAAAAAGCCTGGTCTCATAGGGGAAATAACCTGCGGAAAACTCAATAGGGTCAAAATTTGAAAACAGAAGTGAATCTTCATCAAGGGTAATTCCAAAGAAAAAAGGAATGTAAATTCCATTTTCCCGTAGCTCCTGATTCAAAAATGAATCAACCACCAGGGAATCCAACCTTTCAGAAAGGTCTATTTCCTCGACTACAAGTTCTTCCCATACTTCGCTGACCAGCTCTTCGCGCTCCTGAACCCGCTCGATATGCTTTTTAAGAATGATGGTTTTTTCCTCCTGTCCGGAGATGATGCTATTATCGGTGCCGGAATTACTTTCATAATAGGTATAGGTCTGGTTCTCACCTTCTACCCTGACATCAACGACCACATCCTGATCTCCATTTTCGGGAATCACCATCAAACTTGAGCTGCTCGATACTGTAACCACGGTATTGACAGCCGTATCGCCGTTGGAGATCCAGTGCATTCCTCTTGTTCCACCAGCCTCATTTGTGTCCAAAGAAATAAAAAAGTCATAGGTCCTCCCTTCGATGTCCTTCTTCTCCAGGTAGCGCACCACATTGGCCAGGGATTGATTGACAGTGGCATTGAACTTTCTTTCATTCTCTTCTATGATCCCGAGAGCCCAATAGGTTTGAAGGGATAACAATCCTGTTATGGAAATTCCCATAAAGATCGTGACAAGGAGAAGTTTGCGGTTTCGCATTCTACAAAAATACCTCTATAAGGACTCAGCAGTCGATTTTTAACATTTTTTAACATTTTTTGGGGAGCCTTTAACTATGACAAGCAATACCGGAATCTACATTTGAAGAAAAAAAATGAAGACAATGGAAAATCAAAAACATTTCAATCTAAGTCTCTTTCTCACCATAATACTGATGACCGGATTAGGAATCGGATCGTTTGCTCAGGAAAATCAAGAGTCAAAAAAGAAAGTCATTGAATTGGTAAGTGAAGATAATGGTGTGGAAAAACGCGCTACGGCCACCTTTGAAAATGGCGAATGGAAATATGAAGGTGATGCGGAAATGATCGAAAAGATCAAGACGCAAATGTCATCTCAGGGTGATGACCATCAATTCTACTTTGAAGCGGGAGAAGAGGGCCAAACCAAGATCATCAAAAAGCAGGTCCATACCGGCACAGATGGGGAGCATGACATCAATATTGAGGTCATTGTGGACGAAGAAGAAGGAAAGCATAATATGATCTTTGTCAACGAGGACGGGAATGTAACCCACATCGATATGGTCGGGGGAGAAAGCGGAAACGTTTGGGTCCATGATGGAGACTCAGATCCCTCAGTCATAGTCATGACAGGTGAGAATGGAGAAATTGATCAGGAAAAAGTTGAAAAGCTCAAATCCATGGTGGACGAAGGGGCAAGCAAGGAAGAAATTATGAATGAGCTTGGTATGGATGATAACGGCGAAAACGTTTTTCTCTCGATCGACAAAACCATAGAGGTTGAGGTTGAAAACGGAGTGAAGGCAGGATCCGAAACGGTAGTGGTCGTGATCAAGAAATTCGAATTGAAAGAAGTCGAAGAAAGTGAGTTGCCAAAATCCATGAAGCAGGGGTTTTCAATTCAGGAAAAAGGTCTGCTGAGCGATATCTCTTTCTACCCAAATCCAAACAACGGTGAATTCAATCTAAGAGGTCAAGTTAACAAGGACCTGCCCGTTGAGGTGCTGATCACCGATATGGATGGGCGCGAGGTTCTATCGGAAAGAATTGCGGGTCATGGTGGCAGTATTGATTACAAAATCGATATCCGTGAAAAATCGACCGGGATGTATCTTGTGAGACTGAGTCAAAATGGCGAGGGAGTCGTTAAGAAGATCGTGGTCAACTAGGTATTACAAATTGGAGGTCTGATATTCCCCGGCCAGGTTCATCCCAGGTCGGGGTTTTTTATTTAATAGGCACGTTATGCTCATTCGAGCTTGAAGTAAACCGGAACGGTCATTTTCACCCTAACCGGACGTCCCCTTTGCATTCCTGGCTTCCAGGGCGGAGCCAACTTGACCACGCGCACAGCCTCTTCATCACAGCCTCCGCCAATTCCCTTTACAACACGGGCCATTGTGATATGCCCTGTTTTATCCACAACAAACTCAACAAAGACCCTTCCGGAGATACCAACCCTTCTGGCGGTTTCAGGGTATTGGATATGATCTCCCAGAAACTTGTAAAAGGCCGTCATCCCTCCTACCGGTGCAGGCTGCTCCTCAACTACAAGAAAGATCTCATCGACTTCTTCGGCTGGTTCTTCAATATCTAATTCCTGTATGTCCTCTACCCTTGTCTCCTCTGTTACCTCCACATCCAGAACCAGTTCAATTTCCTGTTCTATTTCTTCTTCATCCGGTACGGCCACAATTTCCGGATGCTGGATTTTCGGCTTTGGCGGTGGAGGCTGCTGGGTGGGTGGGATCTCATAGACCTCTTCGAAAGTATCCTTGGCATCAGCCAGCTCGAGAAGTTCTGTCTCGTCATAGGACTTCCACTCAAACAAGATAAGGGTCAAACCCAGGGACAAAACCAAGCCGATCGTCATGAACAAGGGCTTATAGGTATGGGTGTCTGCGTATAGGATCTTTTTTGGCCAATCCCTTGGATCCAGGTTCTGCAGGTGCTCAGCTTCCCGTTTGGAAAGAACCACCAACAATCGACTAAATCCAAAAGAAAGAATGGCTATAAGGGCAAAAAACCCTACTAATAATATTATAAGAGCTGTCATCTTTGATTTTCCTGAAACCCAAGGTATATCCACAGATGACGCTGAATTATGACAAAAAGGGGTAGTTGCGATTGATTAAAATCAAAAAAAAACACCCCGAAATATGATCGGGGTGTCATTTGTTATGGCTTGGACTTTTGAGTTTCTAACCCAGTCGGAAGTAGACCGGAACGGTCATTTTTACCCTTACGGATCGTCCTCTTTGTTTTCCGGGCTTCCATTTTGGAGCACCTTTTACCACTCGAACCGCTTCCTCGTCACAGCCGGCTCCAATTCCTTTGACAACCTTAACATCGGTAAGGCCTCCATCTTTTCCTACAACGAATTCCACAAACACCCTTCCTTCGACACCCATTCTTCGTGCCTGTTCAGGATACCTGATCTTCTTGCCGAGGTAATCATAAAAGGCCTGCATTCCGCCTTCGGGAGTCGGTTGTTCTTCAACGATCAAAAAGACCTGATCAACTTCTTCTTCCTCGGGCTCTTCTTCAATGACCTCTTCAATTACCGTTTCCTCTGTGACCTCAACATCAAGATTCACTTCAATTTCTTCTTCAAGCTCTTCCTCATCCGGTACCTCAATGATCTCCGGCTGCTGAACTTTTGGTGGCGGTGGTGGTGGCTGCTCTGTTGGTGGAATTTCCAGAACCTCGTCAAAAGTATCATCCACCCTTCCCAGATCGATCACCTGAGTCTCATCATAATCTTTCCACTCAAAGGCAGTGATCACAACGACCAGACTGAAAACCAACCCGATGTTGGTCAATAGAAATGTGTATTTGTGGATGTTCGTGACCTCGAACTTTTTGTAGAGGTTCATGTCCAGTTTATCCGCTTCGCCGGAGCTGACAAACTTTTGCGTTCTTCTGTCAATCAGAAATTTGAAGAAGAAAATTAAACCGACTAAAACGGCGACAAAGGTAAATGTTACTAGAAGTCCCATGACAATCCTTAATGTTTTGTAAAATTATTTCAAAAACAATGATTTACAACACTACCGTGGATTAAATGAATAGACGAAGAAAAAAAAGATCCTACCAAAAAAAATCCCGGCCATGTTGGCCACTATATCCCAAATCTCAAAATTCCTGCCAGGAACCATTAACTGACCAGATTCCAGCAAAAAGCTAAATCCGAAGGCCAACAAAACAGATAGCCTGTAAAGGTTAAAACGAGGTCTCCTGTTCCCAAATTGTTTTTTGAAACCGACTATCAGCAAAAAGGTCAGGCCTGCATATTCAACAAAATGAACAAGCTTGTCGATTGGAAGGAATCCAAAGAACAAAAAATCCGGCAGGGTAGATCCAGGCAACAAGGCCGTGAAAAAAATGAACAGGGCCCAGATGATGGAAAAAGTATGGTATTTGATCAAATCTAGGATACCAGGGCGTGGTATTCTTCGTGGTTGAGCAGTGATTCCACACTGGAAGCATCTCTTACCTTGATCTTGATCATCCAGCCATCACCATAGGGATCTTCATTGACTTTTTCGGGGTTTCCTTCAAGCGCTGGGTTGATCTCAATAACTTCGCCGGCAACCGGCATGAAAAGATCAGCAACCGTTTTAACCGCTTCTATTGTACCGAATATCTCCTCCTCGTCCAGATCGTCACCTTCGCTCGGAATGTCAACAAAAACAACATCTCCAAGCTCCCCTTGAGCATAAGAGGTCACGCCCACTGTAGCAGTATCGCCTTCTAATTTTACCCACTCATGGTTTTGAGTGTACCTTAGGTTCTCAGGAAAATCCATTTCTAGTTTTTTTTGCAGTTAAAATAAATGTTTTCTTAGGTATTGACCAGAATTTAACCCGCTAAACTAAATCTTACCTGCACACCAAAAGAGGTATTTGAATTTTTAAAAGAGGTGGAGATTTTGGGCGTATTGACATTTCTTTCAAAATAGGCCTGCAGGGATAACCTTTGATTGACCACATACTCTATAGTGGGTCTAAATTGTATCGTATTGCTTCCTCCTGTGACAACCCCATTTTCTTCCAAGGCTCTTTGTAGTGTCTCGGTATCCCTGAATGTCAACTGTACCCTCATGGTGACATCGTTCTGCAAAACAACGGGTCTTCCCTGAACACGAAACGGGAGCTTCATTCCTGCCCTGGTATATCCAAAATTGATCACAATATCCTGGTTCTTGATCTCTGTTACCTGGGCATTGTCAATATTCAAAGTGGCATTTCTGCTGGTCCGATATTCAATGCCCCCGGACATTTTTGATTTGGTCCGAAAGTCCACACCGATAAGCGGGCTAAACTGCTCGGCCAGCGAAGCTGCCGAAATATTGTAGACGGGAATATAGTAAGAGGTATCATCAACACTCCTTTTGATCGAAGGCCATGGATAGTTGTCCTGAAAATCAAGCCAATCAATATCCGAGTTGATATAATCGATGGAGGTTACCATGTTAGCGATCTGATACTTGGCGCTGTAGGCATGCTTGATATTCACAGAGGTGAACTTCTTTCTGATGGCCGGTATATTAGACAATCCGGAGAAATCAATCCTCCAATTTGGCAATGGTATGGTAGGAAATGGCAATGGTTCCACCGAATTAATATCCCTGTCCAGGTAAGCATTCATAAACGCAGGTAAGAGTACATCCTGCGAATTGAGCTGATATCCTTCACCGTTAGGATTCAATTGATTTAGACGATCAAGCATTGGCTCCCGGTTGTTTTCAAAGGTTTGAAAGACCTCGGTCACATTGGTACGCCCCGGAACAAGGCTGCTAAACGAGGTGCCGATCGCGATTACCGTTATGGAATATGAACCGGTTCTGTTGGGCTGTAAACCAACACCATCGCTAAATCCGGGCGGCACATAGCCTCCTGTGGCGGTATCCAAACCTCCCAAATTATACCGATACAATTCGGTATAATTATCCGTTCTGGATCGATCGGCGTCAAACTGTATCCTGAAACTTCTCACAGGCTCCGCGGTCAGCCTGAACGAAAATGCTTCTGTCTGTGACCTCGAGAATTGGTTGAAGAAGTTTTGATCACGGGTAAGCCATCCGTTCTCCGCCGCTCTCTGTCGAATTCCCGGATCCTGACTGCCCAGAATAAAATCCATTCCCGGAGCATAAAAGGAAGTAATTCCGCTTATGGGGTCGGTATACTCTCGTTGAAATCCAAGAATATCCACGGATGGCATATAACCCGGCAGGAATGTACCGCGCCTGATGGAATAATTCACATTGGCCGATTTAACCATCATGAGCAACTTCAAAACGGCTTTTAATCCCTTTAATTCGGGCGGAGGTTTCTTTTGGGTGGTGTCATTCTTATTTCTTCTGTTGTTGTCCGTTGGTCTTCTTCTGGTTCGTCTCGGACTTTCAACCTTTTTCAGAAATCCGCTTTTGTGGTAAAGCTTTCGGAAATCAACCTTGCCGTTCAGGGAGACATTCTGATTGTTCTGTATGCTATTTCCAAGATTGGCCACCTCCCTTGAAGCTGCGCGCCAGGAATAGGTGACGTTATAATTCAGGTCTGCGCTGGTCCAATCAAGGAGAGGTATCTTGTCCAATGGCAGCGCGTAGTTCGCGGCCACTGTCTGATCAAAATTGACAGTCCTTCCAAGGTTTCGAAGCTCCGACATCACCACATCCCTATATGCTCCCGGATTGGGTTCCCCGTCCGGTTCATCGATCATCGCACGTACATTGGCATTATAGTTCAGGGAAATACTCTTCGTCAGATTCCACCGAACCGCATAAGTCCTGTTGAAATTGAAAAACTTCTGATACAGGATAGGCATATTCGTGGTCTCGAGGTTTTCATTCCTGTTTTGGGTTTTGGTATAATCCCTGTTCAGATCCCATCTCACGGTATAAGAACTTGGAACAGGGGTAAGATTGACGTCTTTGATCAGCTTGAGCCAATTATTCTTAAGGGCATCTGATTTCTTAAATGGCTCAATGCTCAGAGGTTTTGCTGAGAAATTATACCCAACACCCAAATTATGGTTGGTTTTGAGGTAGGTGGCAACTGTTGAACTGGATCGTTTCGTCTCCGAAAATCCCGCAGACAATGAAAAGTTCTCCACATCATAGATGCGCGATTTCGCTTTGGGGTTCGTCTTTGTCTTGGACACATTAGAAAACCTAAAACTTTTGACCTCACTTCGGGTGGAGACCTTTTTGTCATACTCCTCGGCCGCCTCTTTTCCGGAAGTGGCTTCTATGACCTCCAGCTTATCCTTTAATCTCACATCAGGATCCAGAGGGTCAAATTTGGGTTGGATCTTGGTATTCTCATATCTGACAAAGAATGGGATTTTCACCCCTGCCTTCTCTCCCACGAATTTCTCCAGATTCATGTTTGACTGAATATCATATTGCCTTTCGATCTGCCTGGAGCGATCCGAGATCTTATCGGATATTTGTCCAAACCCTTCGGTGACATATTTTCCCGAAGCTGATAAGGTAGCAAAATCCGCAAGTTTAGAATTCAACCTTGCAGTAGCCGCCCAACCCGCGTTTTTGATAAACTCAGCTACCCTCAATTCATTGAACCAGACATAGGCCGACTTGGTCTCCTGCCTTGCTTCGCCCTCATTGAACAGGTTCCTTACACCCATCATGACCACCAGGACATCACTCATATCTGGCCTTCCCACAACCCGTATCTTATACTTTCCACTTTGGTATTCAAAGCTGTTGGCATCTCGGTATGGGTCTCCGTCAAATTGCGCATTGAACTCCGCCCTACGCGTTTTTGCATTCGCCAGTTCGCGCAGGTCAACATCAAAGTTGTTCTGTTCAGGCCATACATTGTATGGATTATACTGAACATCAAGACCCATTGGCGTCATTTTCAACGGAATTTCAACCTCGTAATAATTCTGATCGAAGTCCGTGCCAATACGAATAAATGCGGAGATATCCCCATCTTCGGTTTGACCGGTGGGGTCGTGGGCATGCACGTACATTCTTAACTTCTTATAGTTAAGAAGGTCGTATACCACATTTTTAAATACGGGCCTCCCCACACCTTGTTCAAGGTCCGTGACAAAGACCTGTAGTGATTGTTCATTTAATTGCCGGCTCACCTGAGAGGTATTGTCAAAATCCCTATTCACTCCAGGAGGTAGCATGTAGGGTACCTTTTCGGCCTTATCCTCCGGGGTTACGGTTCCGTTTTCCTCTATGTTCACCGTTGAGACAACCATCCTTGATTGCACATCATTGGAAAGCTCAATCCCGTTGTCTGTCGCGTAATATTCATTTTCATCTATTCTCCAAAGTGCGGAAACAAGCTGAAGGTCAACCATTCTCAAAACCACGGGTTGCTCCCAGCCTGTCATGAACATCCTCATCCAACGTATTGAATTGAAAGTAAGACCGCCGGGCCCTACCTGCTTTGCAGTTATTCCGTTCAATTCCCGAAGCGGAATTCTGAATAGGTACCAGCTGACGTTGTCCCCATTTATATTATTGGTGACCTGATCTACGATGTAACCGGAACCCACATTGAGTTGTTCAGGCCTGAGGTCCATCTCATATTGGAAGTACCTGTCCTGAAGGTCAACATTAAAGTTCTTGTTCAGGTCTTCTTCATCCGGAAGAGGGGAGTTTGAGGGCGTGAACTGAGTAGAGTTGGTTTGAGCTGGAGAATTTCCCTCCAGTCCGTTGAACTGTTTGTAGCGTTCAAGAATTGAAGGATCCGGAACCCTGTATTCATCTTCCAGGTAATAGATAAAATCATCGCTGCTTGGATCCTGCACATAATAATTGAAGGCATCCGGTGTCAGGGCGTTTTGAAGATTGACAAGATATTGCTGATAGTTGGGAAAGGATGCTTCGGCCGCATTATTCAGGCCATCCATACCGATGTCTTGCTGATTTCTGGCTCCGGGATCATTGTCGAAAGCACGGGTAATATTTGAGATAGTTGGAATTTCCCCCCAATCGGATGTTTGTGTAGTGCCTACCGGAGGGAGTCCATTTTCAAAAGAATACAACCCGTCATTCAGCACATCTTCCGAGATATCTCCGAGGTTGAAGAAAAGTTTTCCTCCGGTGGTGTTATTGGTTCCTTCCTGTCCATTTGTACCGGTAGCTACCCTTCCGTTCTCACCGGAAATGAATGGATCCATCAACCAGAACTCAAGGTATTGAATGTTTGCAGCATCGAAGTTATTGTTGAAGGTAATCGCCCTTGTCATACCTCCCCAATTCTCCTTGGCTTCATCCGGGAGGAATTTTCCAGTCGCGGGATCCAGCTCATTGGTATTTGGATTGTAATTGTAGGGCCCCCTTTCATCAGGATAAAAGGCCACATCAAGGGTTTGCTCATTGAAGTTAACGGCTTGGCCCTGACGCCCTGGAAACACCTCGTTAAAAGCAACCGCTCGTACATAGTGATTCTCCAACTGCTCATCGGAGATGTTATCCGGCTTGCCACCTCCATCGCTTCGATAGAATACATTGTCGATCGTATACCATGCCATTCGTGCGCGTCTGAACCCAGCCCCCCGGTCGGGTAGATTGTATCCGGGTATCTCAAGGGGTGTCGAGGCAAGCCTCCAGGACACAGGTACGGCAGTGAAATCGTAAGGGATCTCGGCTCCTTCAAAGTCGTCGATGAAACTGTTTCCCCCGTCGCCAAGTCTCTGATGAGAGCCCGGGAACAATGCAGCTGCTTCGGCGTTCAGATCCACAGTTGAGGGAACCTTTGTGGAAAGCAGGGGAACCTTATCAATGATCTTGGTAATCAGCTGAGACTCCTTACTCACGCTGTAATCAACGCCGACCATCGTATTCTTGGTTGGCTCATCCCCAACACTTACACGGGTAATGATCGGCCGTTCGTTCAACTGCATTACCGTTGCACCGAGATTCATATCCCGATTGAGTTTGTAGTCGAAGCGGCCACCAAAGAGCGATCTGGACTGGAAATTGAAAAGATCAGCCTTCTCATACTGTATTCGCAAATCGCTACCGGAATTCAACACCCCGTCATTTGTGATCAGCACACGTCCAAGGTTGTAGTCAACGGTATAATCCTGACCTTCGACCAAAGCTGAGGATCCTGCAAAAACCCTTACCGATCCGGGAGATATATTAAATCCCGGAAGGTTGATCTCCGAACCGGCTTCTCCCTGATAGGCACCTACCAGCCGGAATTTGTTCTTGTCCGCATCAAGTCTGGCAATGGCCCGCGGCCCGGTGTATAGCGTATCAAAAACATACTTATTGATCAGTGCTCCTTCATTGTTTGGATCAAAGAAACTTTCAAGATGGGAACCGAATGGCTCAAGAACCGGGAAGATGATCCTTCCCCGACGAGCATCGATCAAAATGGGCTCAAAAGTCTCAATGGTAGATTGGTCAACAAAATCCCAGTTACCATCGGAGCCGGGATCTCCATTAGGGTTCAGGTTATCAGCGCCCATCAATTGCACCAACGGAACATCCTTGGTCCTCTGTCCTTCATGAAGACTGGGGTTATCGATACCTGTCTGATCATCCCTGTAAATGATCTGCATTTGGAAGTTGGTTCTTGAGATCTGGCTTGCCCCCATAGCATAGATGTTCTTCATCATCAGATCCCAGGTAGGGTTCTCAAGCAACGGGCTTGAAGCGGGACGGAGCAATTTCAGATACATATTTTCCGAGTTCTGAATGTTCGGGTCCTGGAGTTCCCCTACGCGGTAAGCAACCCCGTTTACCACGTACTCATATGCCACGGCAATGACCACATCCTGCTGAAAACTTTGATTGATGGACACATAACCCAGCTTTGGATGGAAGCTGTATTCCGAAGGCGAAAGCCTCCTTGCTCCTTTGAGGAATTCATAATCGACACCAACTTCAAGATTGTAGGTTCCCTCCATGTATTCCACGGTGGCCGTTGAGACATTCCTTGCCTGGGGGTCATTGTTCATTGTATTGTAGAGCGTATTGGCTCCATTGTCTGCGGGACTGGAGGGAGGGCGCTGAAATGCTCCCTGACCCCAGGCCGGATTATCCTGGATCAGGGTCTTGTCGGGATCAGCTTCCGCCAGATCCGTAAATGCAATAATGTTTCTCTGGTTCTGGGTCTGCTGCTGACGGTTGGTAATATAAACATCAACCCTTGTGATCTGGACTCCCGAGTTAATGTTGGGGATCTGTTGCAGCCATTGCTCATAATTATCTCTGAAATACTGCGCAAGGAAAAAGTGTCGATCCTCCTCATAATCAGATACGGGAACATCAAAGTTGGTATTTTGGGAACCGCCGGAAGAAACCGTAACGGATTCCGTTTTTCCCCTTTGCTGGCTGAATACGGCAGTCACGTCCAACTTCCCAAACTTAAGCTTGGTCTTAACACCCATCAGGTTTTGAGAACCCTGGATCAGGGTACTGGGTGGATTAAAGGCAATATTCCCTGCCTCAATATCCTGTATGATGTCTTCCTCAAAACCCTGGTAATCCAGCTTAACCCTGTTCTCAAAATCAAAACTCGATTTGGTATCCCAATTGGCGGTCAGTTTTAATTTTTCTCCAACTTTTCCAATAACATTCATGGAGATCTGCTGATCGAATTCAAAGCCTCCGTTTCGCTGTTGGGTTATTGGGATCGCAGGGTTCTGTACCCTCTGCCACCTGGCCCCGAAGTTCAGGGTTACGAAACCGTTAGGCCTGATGTCCACAAAGTTGCCACCGAAGATCCTGTCGAATGCTGGGTGCAGGTGAATTATGGGAATCAATCCCCTCTCCCCACCCAATGGGTCTGATTCATCGGCATTACCGGAAATCTGCCTGAAGTAATCCTGCTCAAGTTGAGCATTTCTGATCCTGCTGAACTCCTCATAGGTTAAAATCGTGGGAGGACGAAAATCATCCTCCCCGATTTGTTCATAGATCGTGTAATACTTAAGGCTATCGTCCATTTCGACGCTCCTGGAGATGTTACTGGGTAATCCTAAGTAAAGCGGAGATCTTGACAGACGATCAATTAAAGGACTTCCGTGGATGTCCTGCATGCCGTAAAGCGGTTCACGGCTTTTTTCGTAAGAAGTGGGACCCGTGGGTTCCGGTTCTGGCGGAGGTGGAGGTGGTGTATTCAAAGAATCACCTGGAACAGTGGAATCGCCGGAAAGCGAATCTTCAAGGAAGAAGTTGGGAGAATGGCCGGGGTAAACCGCTCCAGCCGGGAATACGGCACACAGCCCGATTCCCGCCGCAAACAACAGTAGCAGCAGTTTTCTTTTCTTCAAAAAACTCAAATACCAGTCAAGAAGACTTTAATACCCATTTTATAACCTCCTCAAGGGAAGCTTCCGGCCCCATCTCCAATAAGGCCTGATGAATACCCTTTTCCGCGGTAGATTTCGCAAAACCAAGGGTAATTAAGGCAGATAACGCTTCATCACGTAGGGTATTGTTAAGAATTGAAGGAATATTTTCGTTGGGAGAATTGCCTATTGAACCGAGTTTGTCTCGCAATTCCAAAATGATCCTTTCGGCCGTTTTTGCTCCTATACCTTTTACGGATTTTATCCTGGAAACATCTCCCTGAGAAATGGCATTGTTCAACTCCTGGGGGGAGAGTGATGAGAGGATGACAAGTGCGGTATTTGGTCCTACTCCTGAAATAGAGATCAGGTGCACGAAGGTCTCTTTTTCCTGTTCGGAAAAGAACCCAAATAACAGGTTGGCATCCTCACGGATATGCTGGTAAATGTAAATGGTGACCTCACCCTCATCGGGAAGAGCAGAAAAGGTCTGGAGGCTTATTCGGACTTCATATCCTACACCATTCACCTCAACCCAGATATACCCACCTGTTTTGCGAGCAAGTTCCCCTTTAAGATATCCTATCATTCCCTGTTCTCCTTATGCTGGGCATCAACGACTCCAACGGCTACCATATTGACTATTTCTCTTACCGAGGAACTTCTTTGAAGGATCTGTACGGGTTTGTTCATCCCCATAAGGATTGGCCCAATTCCTTCCATTCCTCCTATCTCAGCCAAAAGATTGTAGGCTATATTTCCGGAACCCAGATCCGGAAAGATGAGAGTATTGGCGCCCTTTTCGGCAATCTTCGAAAAAGGATGGAATTTTTGCTGCAATTCAGCCGATACCGCTATATGGGCCTGAAACTCCCCATCGATCAGTATATCCGGATGGATCTCCCAGGCCTTCTTCAATGCAGTTTGCATTTTTTCGGGTACCTCTCCCTTTGCAGAACCCAAATTTGAAAAAGACAGCAATGCGATCCTTGGCTCAATTCCAAAGGACCTGACCGTTTCAGCTACCAGACCGATGATCTGAACCAGTTCTTCAGAGCTTGGTTCCTGATTTATGGTCGTATCTGCCAGAAAGAACAATCCCTTCTGTCCCATGAGGGCATACATTCCTGCAACGGTACCGATATTGGGGTCGGGACCAATAGTCTGAAGGGGCGGAAGTATACATTTCGGATACTCACGGTTCATTCCGGAGATCATCAGATCGGCATGACCCATTTCTACCATTGCCGAAGCAAAGTAGTTTCTTTCCCTCATCAAACGTATTGCCGCATAATAGGTCATCCCCTTTCGCTTTCTCTTTTCAAAGAGCATTTTTCCATAGCGCTCCATATCCTGCGGGTTTTGGGAAGGGTTAATGATCTTGCACTTGAGGCTGACCCCATGCTCCTTCATTTTTTCCTTGACCAACTTTTCATTTCCAAGAAGGATAGGAATACCGATTCCCTCCTCATGCACCAAACGAGCTGCCTTCAGTATTCTGGGGTTATCCGCCTCAGCGAAGACCACCACCTTAGGAGCTTCTTTAGCCTGATTTATGACCCTCGAAACAAATCTTTGGTCAAGTCCAAGCCTTTTTAGCAATTGCTCCTCATAAGCATCCCAGTCTGAAATCTTCTTTTTGGCAACCTTGCTTTTGATCGCCGCTTTTGCAACGGCAGGAGGTATTCTTGTGATCAACCTGGGATCCAGTGGCTTTGGAATCAGGTATTTGGGGCCAAATTCCAGGATCTTTTCCCCATAGGCCTTTTTCACAATTTCAGGAACCGGCTCCTTGGCGAGCTCAGCAATAGCCTTAACAGCTGCCAGTTTCATTTCCTGATTGATCTGAGTTGATCTTACGTCCAGAGCTCCCCTGAAGATAAATGGGAACCCAAGTACATTATTGACCTGGTTGGGATGATCGGATCTTCCGGTCGCCACCATTGCATCCGGTCTGGTTGCTATTGCCTTGTTATAGTCTATTTCAGGAGTGGGGTTGGCCAGGGCAAAGATGATCGGGGAATCCGCCATCGATTTTACCATAGCAGGTTTAAGAACGTTTCCGATGGACAACCCGATAAACACGTCCGCTCCTACCAGGGACTCTTTTAGGGTATGTATATCCAGGGATGTCGCAAATCTTCTTTTTGTTTCGTTCAGGTCTTTTCGGTCTTCCCGAATGCAACCCTTGCTGTCCAGCAGGATCAAATTCTTATTCCTTGCGCCCATCTCAAGGATCAGGTTTGCACAGGAAATTGCCGCCGCTCCGGCCCCATTAATGACTATCCTGACTTCTGACAATTTCTTACCTGCAAGGGAGAGAGCATTCACCAGGGCCGCAGATGCAATGATCGCTGTGCCGTGCTGATCATCGTGCATCACCGGAATGCTCATTTGCTTTCTGAGCTCTTCCTCGATATAAAAGGCCTCGGGAGCCTTAATGTCTTCCAGATTTATTCCGCCAAAGGTTGGCTCAAGGGATTTTACGATCTCTACAAACTTTTTGGGATCCGTTTCGTTGATCTCGATATCGAAAACATCGATCCCGGCAAATCTTTTAAAGAGGACGCCTTTCCCTTCCATTACAGGCTTTGAGGCTGAGGGGCCAATATTTCCCAAACCCAAAACCGCTGTACCATTGGAAATTACCCCAACCAGATTCCCTTTGGAGGTATAGTCATAAACCTTTTCGTCGGACTTATGAATTTCCTTGCAGGGCTCGGCCACTCCTGGAGAGTATGCAAGGGCCAGATCCAATTGGGTGACAAGGGGTTTTGTCGGGGTCACCTCAATCTTCCCGGGCTGTCCCTGAGTATGATAATTCAGGGCATCCTCTTTTCTGAAATTGATCGGCATCGGGTATAAAATTTCTAAGGCAAATCTACTGCCTTTTTCGCATCAGATTTAAGGTTGGAAGGTATAAAGATTCGCCTCCAACTCGCGCATCATTCCCTTTTTGATCTGGTTTGGTGCGTATAAGAATCCTTCGATATAATAGATCCTCTCGCGCTCCGGATCGGTCATCACAAATGAGAGAAAAGGGCCTCCCCTCAGGAAATTCTTTAATCGCCATAATCCCCTTGTTTCGATCGCATAATTCTGATTGAATGAGACCGCTCTGCTCTCTACCTCGAGATATCTTTGATCAGTGATCAGGTAGGAACTGGTATCTTCTTCTCCGGATCCAAAAATGTACTTTCGCCCAATTTTATCCCTCCATTTTACGATGGAATCAATTTCAAATTGTTCTTCGGAGCGATATGGCTTCCAGGCGATGAACAGGTTCCTGAACAGATCGGTACCAAGCTGGCTCATCCACAAAAAATCTCTCTCCTGAACGGCCACATCATATCCAAAGGGAACACGAAAGCCAAAACCATACTTCTCGTTTATTGCTTTGCTTATCCCCTTTTGCTCCTTGGCGGAGAATACTTCCCTGGCAATTCTTTTCCTTTCACGCTGGTTGAAAAAGTCCTTTAGCTCATCACAATTCGAATTCAGATTTTTGATCAGATCAGGGCTATTCTCTCCAAAGAGGTAAAGGGAGTACTGGTCTTTTGCGAATTCATCCTTTCTCACATACTTATACAACTCGGATTCTTCCCCGACTTTTGAGATGGACTCATCTGTAAACCAGGTCTTCATCAATTGTGAAGATTTGCTTTCCGAATCAAATGTGGCTACAACCATGATATTGGAAGCCAGTCTTAGAAGTCCTGCAAAGCTTTCGGGGGGAACAACCCTGAGCGTGAATTCTGCTTCGGCCTGGGGTAGCCCAGGAAAGGGCTGACGGAAACATTCTCTAAGGGTGTTTCCCAGTTCACCCTCCCAGAGAGCCGTATCCATAACCAAAACAATCTCACCATAGGCTCCATGGCTCTTTTTCCGTATATCAAGACTCTTTTCGGTCTCCGGGCTACATGCCAGTACCAGCCATAGACCAAGAATTAAAAACCCCGACCTCATTCCAGATAGGATTCTAGCTCTTCCATTTTGGAATCGGCATATGAACCTTCGGTTCGATAAAGAATACTTCCCTCTTCATCAAGAACGAAGAAATAAGGTGTAGAAGAATACTTCATGTCCAACTCATCCTTGTATTCCTTGACCGAACCCTTATACATCATGATGTACTCATGAAGTTTAGGGTCTATACCTTCCTTCAACTCCTTTTCGACCTTTCCGCTTACGGTTTTAGCCAATCCCTGCAACATGGGTATGAAGTACAGGTTTCCCTCCCAGGGGTCTTCGGGAATAAAACTGACTTTCGGCGGGGAAATAAACTTGGTATACGCAGGCTCAAACCATGACCTTAGGTCTTCTTCCGCTTTTTTCGAAAATGCAATCCCAAGGATGGTCATTTTCCCATTGGTGGTCTCAGGAATTTTGACGGATTCCCCGGTAAGTGTCTCTCCCGAAATTTCAGGAAAAGCACCCTGACCGGTCGCATTGAAGAAAATGCCCAGTGAAAAAATGAAGATCAATTTTCTCATATTATGCTGCCTTTTTCAGTTACAACGGTTTTGTTGTCATCAGGATTGCGATCGATAAGTTTAATATACGGATCGATCCCGGCCTTCTCGGGTTTGCCATGAACAATTAGTTCAAATTGATGCTCTCCTGCTGTAATCTTATATTTCTTAAGAAATAGGGTTTTTTCAATTTCTTCTCCATTCACCGTCTCTGTCCCAAAAACACCAATATCGATCCAGTCCTCCATAGGTGCTCCCTCGATCTCCTTTCCAAGACTGTCTTCATAGAACTTCTGCGCTTTCACATCAAGTGTCACCCTATAGGTACCATTGCCAAGATCCTCGTATTCGGCTTTTGTGGAACGGTTCTCAAATAACACCCTCCTTTCGAACAGGTCGGTCACGAAATACCGAAGAGAATCGGGCGTCACACTCAAAATATGCTCATATAGTTCCTTTGAAGATGTAAACGGAGGAGGCTGGAAGGCAACCGAATCAACATACTTCTTCAGGGCGCTGTTGAGGTTTTCCTCTCCGATATAATCCTTGATGGAATACATAGCCAGGCTTCCCTTGCGATAGTGCACATAGGCTTGCCCTTCATTGTTCAGGAGTGTAGGCTCGTATTTGTTTTCCGAAGCCCGTCCTCTTAAATAACTTCGGAGCTCATAGTTCAGGAACTTCGAGATCTTATCAGGACCATATTCATCTTCCATTACCATCAGGGCAGAATATTGCGCCATGGACTCAGAGACAGTACTGGCTCCATTGGTCGCCCTTGGCATCACCTGATGTCCCCACCACTGGTGCCCAACCTCATGGGCGGTCACATAAAAGGCGTAATCGATGTCTTCAGGATCCGAAAAATCACTTACAAAGCCAAAGGCTTCAGAAAACGGGACCGTATTTGCAAAGGATTGTGCAAAGCGACTGTAGCGCGGGAATTCAAGGATTCTCAGCTGACTATGCTGGTAGGGACTAAAATTCTTCGAGAAATACTCCAGGGATTTTTTCATTCCATTCATCAGGCGGTCCAGATTCAGATCGTGGCCCGGATGATGATAAATCTCGAGTGAGATCTCCTCTCCCTCAGGAGTTGTCCATGCATCCCTCAAGACTTCATAGCGGGCTGATAATACCGAGAAGAAATAAAAACCCGGGGATTCTGTTTTGTAGTGGTAGAAATTCCTGTCCCCTTCCTGCCAGGACTTTTGAAGGTAGCCGGGCACAATGGCAATCTGGTCATTTTCAGTGCTTACAACTACTTCGAATTGAACATAATCAGCATTAGGGTTGATAAAGGATTCATATTTCTTTTTCGGGTCTTCAATTGGAACGCTGCTCACCTTCGGCTCCATACCATGGTCCTTTCGTTGTTCATCAGAGGTCAACTCAAGGGATTCATTATACCCGAAGCCCGGGAGCCAACCCGTATTAAAAAACGTTCCGTTATAATTGAGTTGACTTGAAGGAATTTCATTTGAAAAACCCATTTCCTCTTCGAACAAGGAAAAGTCAAGGTTCAGGCTGTCACCGGGCCTGATGCTACTCGGAAAGCGATAAACGGCAATATTATATAGCGGATCAGACCAGGCTGGTTGAAGATCGACCCCTTCAAGGGTAAATGAATTCAGCTTTTCAATATCCCTGAAATTCACCATAACAGAGTCTATAGGGCTATTCCCTGCATTCGTAAACAAAAAAGAACCCCTGATCTCCGTTCTTCTTGCGCTTGGATAAACGTCTACATCCAGCTTTACAGAGTATATCTTTGGATTCTGAAGGTTTTCATACTTTTTATACTTCCTTTCAAAATCAGCCCTTTCATCTTCAACGGTATCGCTGATCTTATATTCGTTAATAAAATTGGTGTTGTATAAGATCCAGGCTCCGAATCCGGCGAACATCAAAAAACCAAGGGATAATGCAAGTTTTGCGGGTGCCACCCATCTTTGACGTGCAAGTTCGATTCGGTCCTTAAAACCGGGTAAGACTCCCCTCGGCCAAAATAGATTTCCCAATACTACCAGGAGAATGCAAAAGGAAACCCAATAAGATGAAAAGAACATGAGAGGAGAAAAATAATGGCCAAAGCCATTCATGTCAGAGTATATATAATCCGGTCTGTTCCCCACATAGAGCATATTATGATTGTAATCCATGAGGGTCAAACCGATCCTGGTCAGCCAATAAAGAAGGACTACTCCAAACCCAATAAACTTGTTGTTGACCATGATCATGATGAAGAATACAAAAGTTGCCATGACCATGTAAAAAGGCAGCGTCAATACATAAACGTCTGTAAAATACACCCCTAATTCATAATTGAAATACCCTTTAACGGTCTGAACGAACAAGCCCATCACGATGACTACCGATGCCAACAGAAAACAGATGTAAAACATGGCCAAGAGCTTTGAACCGAGAAACATCCAGTTTGGTATGGGAAGAGAATCAAGGATCTGATCAAACTTCAGCGATCTTTCCTTATAGATCATCTCGCCGCTGTAATAGATCAGGATGATCAGCACGAAAAGAACAAAGTTGTTGTTCTTGCTCTCAATCATATAATAGGTGACTGGCAATGCCGGAGCACCATAGATCTGATCGGTGAAAAAGCAATCGAAAAACAGAAATATCGATCCGGCAAAAAGGATGGAAATAAAGTATGGATTGCTGACAGCATTTTTTAATTCCATCCAGGATAGGCTAAACATCTGAGCAAGGTGGGTTTTCCATCCGATCGCGGATACGGACACCTTGGGAATTGGTCCAGCCGCGGATAATCCCTCATCCAAAACAGTCTTGACCTTCTTTGAAACCTCTTTAAAGCCTGAAAAGCTGAACCTGTTAAAAGCTACAATCAACAAGACCAGACTCACGGAACTCCAAAGCAAACGATTGTACAGCAGATTTCCGGAAACAGGCAGCAGGTTGGTGTTTTGCTGATGGATAGACCAATACCTGGTAATTTCATTCACGCTGGTAAATGCAAATGGATCGAGCAACTCAGCCACCCATTTCCGATCCAGATCACTGGTGAATTGAAAGGAGATCAGGTATGCCACGAGCAAAATAATTGAACCCGTATAGGCGGCCATGATCCTCCGGGTCATCGCCACAAGACTGAAGAAGATGGAGGCGGAAAAAAGCAAATTGGGAATAAGGAGTAAAAGAAAGGCCTGAAGATGTGCGCCCCATATCACCGGCCCGATCTTGTCCTGATTCACCCAGGGCATTTGAGACCCGATCAAAATAGCTATCTGAACCGAAGAGAAAATAAACAGCAGGGTCAGGAACGAACCAAGGAACCTCCCGGCCAGGTAGTCTCTTTCCCGAATCGGGAGAGAGAAGAAGAATTTGTCGGTTTTATACTCAATATCACGGTATAGTGGCACTCCCATTACCGCGGATGAAACCAGAATCCCAAATGCCGACATCAGGATCACAAATGAGAAAATGACCGTCGGCGCATTTTTAAACACTTTTTCCGAAGTCGCACCGATCGTGATGTTGTCCGAGGTAACCGCCCCAAAACATAGCAGGAAAAAGATCAAAAAATACAGATATGTCGCAGGTCTTTTTTTCCTGTATGTAAGCTCAAATCCCAGGATATTCTTCCACATACCTATATCAGTTGTGTTTCGGATTTTTCACCGAGTATGGTTTTGAAGTAGACATCCTCCAGATCAGGAGCTACGGAAGAAAATCCATTTCCCGGGTTGGCTTCGGCATAAATATGGATCACCGTATTTCCAGCAAAAAGATCCGAGGAGATCACCTGATACTCCGATCGGTAGTCGTCAATTTCTTCCTTGGAAATCGTCTTCTTGAAGATCTTGTCGGTCATGGAATCCACAATTTCAGTTGGGATTCCCTTGAGAACCACCTGGCCCTGGTTGATGATAGCCATATTGGAGCACAGATGGCTGACATCTTCCACGATATGCGTAGAAAGGATCACAATGGTATTCTCACCAATTTCGCTCAAAAGATTATGAAATCTGTTTCTTTCGGTAGGGTCCAATCCTGCAGTGGGTTCATCCACGATGATCAGCTTGGGGTTTCCTAGGAGTGCCTGAGCTATACCAAACCTTTGTTTCATACCTCCGGAGAAGGTGCCGAGGTTCTTTTTTCTGTGGCTATGGAGATTGACCTTCTGAAGCAATGCATCCACAAGATCCTTTCTTTCCGATTTGGAGGTAATCCCCTTCAGGGTAGCAATGTGATTGAGCAGGTCCTCAGCGGTGACCTTCGGATAAAGTCCGAATTCCTGGGGCAAATAACCCAATAGCTTCCTGACCTCTTCTTTATCATAGAGAACATTGATGTCTCCCAGAAGAATTTGACCGCTATCTGCCTCCTGCAGGGTTGCTATGGTCCGCATAAGGGTGGATTTGCCTGCTCCATTTGGACCCAACAAACCAAACATCCCTAATGGCACCTCAAGGTCGACATCCTTCAAAGCCTGGACGCCATTGGGGTAGGTTTTATTCAAGTTGGTGATTTTCAGTTCCATCATAAAGGTCTTTTTGAATATGAAATCAAGTACTAATTCTTAAAACCGATTTCGGGATGAAGGGAAAAATAACAAGTTAAGGGGTTAACGATTCAGAAAAATGCTTCACAGAATTTTAAAAATGGGGAAAAGAGGGGATAAAAAACAGTAACGAATATAGCCTTCCATAATTATGGAAAAGCTTTTTAAGCCAGAAAACCTATCCAAGGAGATCAAAAACCCGCTTTTTCAATCTCCTTTTATGGCTCATTTTATTTTTGATCTCATCGGTCTGGATAGGATCAACGAAATATACAATGCCTGCGAGAATTTCCAGGGGGCAGAATTTGCAGCCAAGATCCTTGAACAGCTGAATATCAGGATCGAGCTACCGGAAGCTGACCTGAAGCAATTGCCAAAGAATGAACCCGTCATCTTTTTAAGCAATCATCCCTTCGGTCTTTTGGATGGTTTGGCCATGATCCAGATCCTCGGCAAAAGGAATGAGCCATTTAAGGTAATGGCGAACTATCTGATAAAAAGGATCCCACAACTTGATGACCTGATCATTCCGGTAGACAACTTCAGCTCGGGCAACATGTCAGTTAATCGGAGAGGATTGAAGGACTCTTTGAAATCGTTAAAAAATGGAGAATCCATTGGTTTGTTTCCTTCCGGAGAGGTAGCTCACCAAAAAGGCACCTGGAATCAAACCGTATCCGATTCCGAATGGAAGACTCCCATATTAAAATTGATCCGGAAAGCAGAGGTTTCAGTGGTTCCAATCTATTTCCATGGAAAAAACAGTCGGACATTCTATAATCTGGGAAGGATCAATCCCGGCCTCAGAACCGCATCATTGCCGCGGGAATTTTTGCTTAAGGCAAATCTTCGGATCCCGGTCAGGATGGGACAAAAAATAAGGCCGGAAAAAATTGCCGAGTACGATGATCTTCAGAAACTGGGAGCCTATATACGGAACAAGGTTTATTCCATGTCTCCGGAAAGCCGCAGAAAAAGGATAAGCGCTGCGCTCCCAAGGAAAGAATCAAGAATTCAGGACCCAGTAGATCCGCTTCTGCTGGAGATGGAAATGAATGGGCTGGAAAACAGGCTCTTTCTCGAAAAGGGAGGAATAAAGCTTTATCTCGTCAGGGGATCAGAAATTCCAATGCTGTTAAGCGAAATTGGAAGATTAAGGGAACTCACCTTCAGGGAAATAGGCGAAGGAACCGGCAAAAAATCGGACCTGGACAAGTTTGATAAGTATTACCACCATCTTTTTGCCTGGTCTCCGGAGGAGAAAAAAATATTGGCCGCGTATCGCCTTGGTAATGGTGCGGACATCATTCCCAAATACGGACCTCGGGGACTATATACTTCAAAGCTATTCAAGTACAAGGAGCCGTTTTACCCCTACCTGAAAGAAAGCCTTGAGCTCGGAAGGTCTTTCGTCATCAAGGAGTACCAAAAACGACCTTTTCCCTTATTCATACTCTGGAAAGGAATCCTTCTTTACCTGTTGAACAACCCCGATCTAAGGTATATTCTTGGTCCGGTTAGCATTTCCAACAGCTATTCCAAATTGAGCAGAAGCCTGATCGTGGAATATTTGAAACGCTATCATTTCAATCAGCATTTGAGCCAGTTCATCAAAGCCAGGAAAAAATTCAAAGCTTCAGGGATCAGCATATCCCCGGGTCTGCTTCTCGAGGATATGGATGGAAGCGACATCAATCAATTTGAAGGTGTGCTCTCGGATATTGAACCTAGAAACAAACAGATCCCGGTACTGCTCAAGAAATACATCAAGGAAAACGCGGAGATCCTCGGCTTCAATATCGATCCGAATTTTAACCATTCACTTGACGGGTTAATGTTCCTGGACCTTCAAAACCTAAATGAAACCACTGTACATCTCCTGAGCAGGGAGATGGGTACCGTAAACAAAGTTGCTTTCGCCCAGTAGTTTTTCAGTATAAAAGCCTCCGCATATCTTATAGAATATGCCTCACTTTGTTCATAGAACACATGGACAAAAAACCGGAAGGCCGACCTGAGGCTTATCAATGCCCCATTCCTTGCAAAATATTAAAAAGGTTCTTGTACTCTCAAGATCACAACCGATCCCACCCCATAACTTGCTGTAAATTTTATATATGCAGTGATTATCAGAACAATCGATCTTTAAACTAGTTTTGCGGCATGAAATACGGTCCAATAGTTAAACTTCATAATGCCATTGATGGATTTCTAAAATTTCCAAATCTCAGGAAAGGTGAGGTAGGAGTCCAGATCGGGTTTGATATGAGTTCCGGCAATTTGACAAGCGATATTGTTGTCATGGGGGAAAGGGTAGGAAAAACCGGGATGGTCATCGGAATTGACCCGGATCCATTTAACCTTGACAGAATTCGTGAAAATGCTTCAAAACTGGACTTCGACTATAAACTTGTTCAAAAAGGAACCTATTCGGAAAAGACAAACCAAAAACTGGTTTTGGCCAAGAAGGCTTCCTGGAATGTTCTCGAATCCATAGAAAATGACAAGGTTTCAAATCTGACCGATGAAAAGATCGAGGTTGGACTCGATACCCTGGATAGTATTATCGAAGGATTGAACATTGAGCCTGGAAGGATAGGTCATGTCAACATCACCAATAACGGAGCGGAATTTGCAACCTTATTGGGCATGGAAAAGATCATGGATCAAAATGATAACCTGGCCATTACGGTTATTGCGGGGAGACCAGGGAAAATGGGTGAGATCAACGGCCGGAGAGATGATGAGGTTATCATGGAGTTCTTGAAATCCAAGGGTTTTGATGCCAAGCTTTTTATGAAGAGCAAATTGCTGTGGTGGGGGCCAATCCATCAGGGATTAATGAAAGGGAGACCATACAGGGGGGAGAGTGATTTTGGAGTTGTTATGGCCGGCAAGGGCAACAAACGGAGCAAATGGTATCAATCATTTTCCTGATCTAGAACTCATAAACAAAGCACTCAGGAAAATCAGCCTTTAGAGCGTCCTTGAGGTCTTCTGCCTTCTCGCGATTCTTTTCTCCCGAAATAATGATCTTATACACGCGCTGATCATTTACGACAGCGACCTCAACGATCACCTTTTTCTGATATGACTTCTTTAGGTGCTCAACAACGGCGACCATATTCGCAAACTCCCCATAACTTCCGATCTGAACACCGTAACCTTTCGGGTTTACTGTTTTGGAATGCAACTCATGATACTCCCTGGATATTTCCTGTGGAGAATCATATACCTTTCTGTGAGTCGCTTCGCCGGCGATCGCTTCGCTGCTCTCTTTGATGACTTCGATCCTAACTTCGGCTAAACCTTCCTGAATGAAATCAAGTTTCCTGGCTGCGGCCCGACTTAGATCAATAAGCCTGCCTTCAACAAAGGGACCCCGATCATTGATCCGCACCTCGCAGCTCAGGTTGTTCTTCAGATTTGTGACTCTCACAACAGTCCCAAAAGGTAGCATTCGATGAGCGGCAGTCATCTTGGAACCATTGTATTTCTCTCCATTTGCCGTGGTTCTACCCTCAAACTTATCGGCATAATAAGAGGCTGTTCCAACCTGGAAAAAATTGTTCTGGCCATGCCCCAAAAAAGGGCAAAGAATCCAAACGACAAGCAATAAGGAATAAAGTGATCTTTGGTTCATATGAGGTTCCTTTATTTCCTCTAAGAAGGCTAATTTTCTACCGAAATCCCTCGGCTCATGAAAAAAGATATCCACTTTTTATTCCTGCTCCTGATCATGATATCCCTGTCGATCCCGGCGAACTCCCAAGCCTTTCAACCCGATACCATAAGCCTCGGCAAAAAACCAAACCGGCTCAGGTACTTTTCGCTCGGGTTCAACTCCAATCAGATTTTCTACAAGGACCGCTTCAATTCGGTGATGAGGTATAAGGGGCATATTTCCGGATTGGATCTGGGATATCGCAAGTATGGTCCGAAATCCTACAATGAGATCGATTTTTCTATTCAGGGAGGTCTTGCCAACAAACAATTCTCAAGTGGAGAGGTGGAATCCGGAATTCAAATCATGGTTCTCAGACCAGAACTCAAGTATGATCATTTGAGGCATGTCCCCAGGCTCTCAGGAGAATCATTCAATACCTGGATAGGGGGAAATAGCCAACTTACCGGTTCTCTGAGGAGAAACCTGGAAATGTCAAATTCGGCATATGCCTATGATGTGTTTTTTAACCTTGGTTTCAGCGGAGGGTTCGACTACAATTTCAGGTGGAAGGAAAGGAATTTCAGGATCTTCTACATGCTGGGAATTCCAATTCTGGGATTGACACTCAGACCCCACTACGGGCTGCTTTGGGAGGGAAAAACGCTGACCAGTTTATCCTTTGGGGTCTGGAATAACTTCTTTTCCCTTGATACCAAATTGGAACTGCATTACTTCTTAAAAAATGGAAATTTCATAGCCATTGGATTTGATTGGTTTTATACCAACATTAAGGAACCTCATCAGCTAAAGATCTCCGGACTTGGAGCCAACCTGCTACTTGCTTTCAAATTCTAATATCATGAAGAATTATCTACTCATCATTCTGGTACTCATTCTATCTTCCTGCAATAACTGGGTAGTCGATAAAAGTCCAGGTGATTCCAACCATGAAAATTTCGAAAGCATGTGGTCGACCATCGATCAACGCTATTCTTTCTTCGAATACAAAAGGATCAACTGGGATTCGATAAAGTCCGAGTATGAAAAAAGGCTCTTTTCCTCAATGAGCCAAGAGGCGCTTGCCGACGTGCTCGGTGATATGATCAGCGAACTGCAGGATGGTCATGTAAACCTTTCCTCACCTTATGATTATCACAGAAACTGGGATTGGTATCTGAACTTTCCTCCGAATTTTGACAGAAACATTGCCGAAAGGAATTACTGGGGAAAGGATTATCGCATAGGCACGGGGAGCATTCGCCATAATTTCCTGAAGGATACCATGACCGATATCGGATACCTTTTCCTGCCCTCTTTTTCTGTTTTTCTCAACAATGCCGAACTGGATATCATACTTCAGAAATATGCAACGACCAAGGGTTTGATCGTGGATATCCGGGATAACGGTGGAGGATTTCTCACAACGGCACATCAACTAGCGGACCGATTTGCAGATCGGGAGAGGTTAGGATATAAGAGCATTTCCAAAACGGGCCCTGCTCATAATCAATTCTCAAATCCGGAGGACTTCAATGTGGCACCAAGCGATAATTTCCGTTACCAGGGTAAGGTAATGCTACTCACAAATAGGAGATGTTTTTCATCTTCCACAACATTCACCGCGCTCATGAGAGCGCTTCCCAATGTACTGGTTATCGGTGATCGAACCGGAGGAGGTGGAGGGACACCCGCTGATTTTGAATTACCAAATGGCTGGGTATATCGCTTTTCGGTTACCCAAACCTATATACCGGAATCGAGCTTGCCGACCGGCTATCTGGAAGATCCGGATTCGGTATTTGCCAGTTACGACAAAATCTATCCGGAACTTGGATTCAATGTAGAATTCGGAATTCCCGTCGACATTTCCGTTGAGCAAACCCCGGAAGATCTGGCAAACGGAATTGATCCCATTATAGAACAGGCTGTGATAGAAATAAGAAGATGAATGAGAACGAGATCTTAAGATTGGTCGTTATTCCCGGTTTTGGTGAAAAATTTGACCCTAAGACACTCGAGACTATTCTATCTGAAGTTTCACTTGAGGAAAAGAGCATTTTATTGTTTGGCAAAGAGATCCTTCAACCGAGATTGGTCTCTTATCAGGGAGATCCTGATGCCTTTTACACCTATTCTGGAAGAAAGCTATCTCCTCAACCATGGACTCCTAAAATAGATGCAATAAAAAATTCCATCGAAGAAGACTTTGGTGTAAGATTTAACTCATGCCTGATCAATTACTATCGAAACGGCCGGGATTCAATGGGCTGGCATTCCGACAATGAACCGGAACTTGGGATCAATCCACTGATAGCCTCGATCAGTTTTGGTGAAAATCGCGCGATTCAGTTCAAACCAAAAAAAGGAATAGTATTCCAAGCGTTTTCGGTGCCACAGCCGGATGGCACGCTAATCTTCATGGCTGGAAATACACAAAAATTCTTCCTGCATTCCATTCCAAAATCAAATAGAGCCCAGCCCAGGTTAAATCTGACCTTCCGGCGAATTCTTACTTAAAACGATGTAATTTTCAGCTTGAACAAAGCGCTATGAAATACACTCTTGAGATCCTCATTGACCTTCCCAGGGAAAAGGTCATTGCATTATTTGACAACCCGGATAATCTAGGTTCCTGGCAACCGGGATTCATTTCATTCGAACATCTGAGCGGAGAACCTGGCCAACCCGGAGCCAAGTCCAAGCTCCTGTACAACATGGGCAAAAGAGAGGTGGAAATGATCGAAACGATTATAAAGAGAAACCCGCCTGATGAATTCGATGGCAGCTATGAAGCCAATGGGGTTTACAACCTGCAGAAAAACAGGTTTACTGAGGTCGGTGAAAACAGGACAAAGTGGGTCTCTGAATCCGTTTTTAAGTTATCGGGTTTTATGGCCATCATGGGATTTTTCATGAAAGGAGCCTTCAAAAAGCAAAGCATGAAATATCTGGAACATTTCAAGGAATTTGCTGAAAATGCCGACTAGACTTCAGGTCTTCAAAAATCTACCTTTTCAAAAGGCATTTCTGTTAGCCAATTTGGTCTGGATACTCGTACTGATCATTTGGCAAGGGCCTTATGGTTTATTCTGGACCCTGGCATTGACTATCCTGCTTTTCTTTCTTACGGGAAGAAACTGGAACTATGTCGGACTTGGAAACTGTAAATGGAGCAGATCAATTCTGCATGCCATTCCCTGGGCCATAGGTATTTTCCTCTTTGCCGATGTCCTCATTCAGCCCTTTATCGAAAGGATCTTCGGTGTCATTGACCTCTCTGGCTTTGCCTGGCTAAAGGGTAACCTTAAAGGCTATCTGGTCTTTTCCCTGATCATGTGGGTGGTTGCAGGGATCGGAGAGGAACTGGCATTCCGTGGATTCATTCAAAAGCAAATCGCTTTTCTTCTTGGCGATAACAAGAATGCCTGGATACTCGGTGCTCTTATTTCCTCAGTCTATTTTGGTCTGGCGCATATGTACCAAGGCTGGTCAGGCGTGATCTCGACAGGACTTATCGGCTTTATACTTGCTCTGATATTCATCAAAAACAAGCAGAATCTGATCCAGACCATGTTCATCCACGGCTTTTATGACATGATAGGGCTGACATTGCTTTATCTCGACATGGAGAGGATTTTGGTGGACCCGGTAACCCGGTTTTTCTTTGGCTAGAGAACTAATTTCAAGAGAACTCTTGTTCTAAAGCCGATTAACTTCATGATATATGGAGAACAGAAATACGACTCAAAAAAGTTTGCATCCATTTTTGATTTGATGCGTCTATACCCGAAATGAACAGCAAGATAAATACAGAGAAGATCTGGGATCAGTTTTCAGATCAGCTCAAGCCTTTCATACTGAAGCGGGTGAAGGATCGGGAAATTTCCGACGACATTCTGCAGGATACCTTTATCAAGGTTCACCAAAAAATTGACTCCTTGAGGGATGCGGACAAAATAGGATCCTGGGTTTTTAGCATAGCCAGAAATACCATAAACGATCATTTCCGAAAGAAGCCCAACCACGAATACGGAGAACAGGATTTTGTGAATGAAAGCGATGAAGAGCTCAACCCTCTGGGTTTTGAGGAGTGCCTTGTTCCATTCATAAACTGCCTTCCACGCATATACAAGGAAGCTCTGGAAATAACAGAACTTCAGGGCTTTAGCCAGAAGGAATATGCCGATATGGTCGGCATCAGTTATCCCGGAGCAAAATCCAGGGTTCAAAGAGCCAAGGCGGAATTGAAAAAACTATTTGTCCGATGCTGTAATCCAAAAGCAGATGCTTATGGAAATATTGTTCAAAAAGATGAGGTTGAGGGATGCCCTTGCTAGTCTGCATCCTTTTCAATACCGGCGCGTCTATAGGGCGAATCAAAAACAAACATTATGAACAGAAAAGATGAATGTTGCGGTGGTGGCTGCTGTGGTGGCTGCTGCAACGATTAGACAAGAAGCCTCGAATTCTTTCGAGGCTTTATTTTTTAACAATCCTTATTCTTTTAACTATGTCTCCGGGAAGCGAGAGCTCGACAAAATAAACCCCACTTTCAATCTCCCATTCATTCGCTACCTTAAAAATTGACCCCTCTCTAAAAGCAATCGATGATCCAACTTGCCTTCCGGCAATATCCATAAGCCTTACCCGAATTTCCTGCTCGTCTGATCTTAAACCACCAATGCTAAACTGATTTCGACCTATAGGGTTAGGGAAGACAAAAACTTCCCGATCAACTGAATTAACGTATACAGATAGGAACCCGATCTCGTCCTCCGTTAAATTCTTGTCCACCTGAATTAACCTGTAGTAATTCATCCCGGAAAATGGATTTGCATCGAAGAAAGAATATTCCACTTCTTCAAAGGATGTCCCTACCCCCTGGATTGTTGCCAATTCGGAGAAGAATAAACCATTGGAAGACTTTTCAAGCCTAAAACCTTCATTATTCTCCTCAGTTTGAGTTTTCCAAAAAATCTCTACTCCGCTGTTGACTTGTACAGCCTCAAAGAAAAGTAGTCTAACCGGTAGCGCTCCCGGTCCGGAAGAACAGGGTCCGGTAGTGCAATTAACCGGCCCGCCGAACATAGTGCCCGATCCTGATGTGGTGATCGTACCGGTGGCATTTATCCCGCCGGCTCCAGTTATTGATGACCCATTCCCACCGGTTACATTGCCATCTACAATTATATTTCCATTGACGACAATACCGGTGCTGTTATTGTTGTTCGTGAGATTTCCATTGACAATCAAAAATCCTCCGGTTTCAATCAAAACCGAAGAACCATTGGCAAAGGTCAGCGCTCCGATAATCAAGGTGTCCCCTGAACGCACAATAAGGTTACCATGATTTTGAATTAGCCCGGTTCCTTCGAAGGAAGCGAAAGAATCCACATCGAAGAACCCATTGTTCGCACCCGAGCCAGAGACATTGAGGGTATAAGCAGGCCCTCCCGCGGCATCGATACATCTTCCATTTACAATATAATCTCCCTGATTTGGTGCAATATTTTGATCGATTGTCAAGGGGTGAAAAACGTTCGCATCATCGTTGGCTCCGGGGACACCATTATCCCAATTTCCGGCACTTGACCATGTTCCTGGCCCGGTGGAGTTGGTAACTGCAGCGGTTGATCCATGAGGAAGAACAATCCAACTCAACAGTAATAACATGAAAAAGAAACGCCCTACGCTCAAATTTTTCTATTCAAAGCCCAAGTCAAAGATACTTACAGTTTTTGAAGGTCGTTTGTTTTCATTTTATACCAAAAGATGCCCCCAGGTAGAAATTTAAATAGCTGGCATCACTATTATCAGCAAGGGAAGAAAAAATATTGGCAGAACCTATGAAGTAGGTCTTATAGCTGAACGCAAATCCCGCCGTGTTTCGAATACCTCTACGAACAGCGACGGGCAAATAGAATCCGAAATTTTCGTTTTCAAATCTCGGTGTCAATGTGATACTGTAGAAGCTGTTGAAGGCATCCAGTTCTTCGTAATTGGATAAAACGGTAGAACCCTGAACATTGAAATAGAAATCCTTGTAGACCTTTACGTCTGCCTGAAACCCCAATCTGGTGGGCAAATTGATGGTATAGTTTTCGGCCTGGGGAATCGATTGCTCAAAGGCCTGCAAGGAATCAACGATCTGATCTATACCGCTGATCGTACCGAGAACCTTCCACACGATGGTCCTATCATCAAAATCAAACTCCGTGCTGTTGTTTGAGGGAGTATACCTGACCTGGCCGAGGTCGGTCAACGCCACCCCAACGTCGAAGAGGTAATCTCCGCTTTCAGCATCTTCAGGATCCCTGAAATAAGAATACCTGGCACCAAGGTCGATGCCGAGACCAAAATTTCTAAAAAGGTCAAACTTTAGGGGCTCCCCTTCCAAAAACTGTGATAGGCCGTCATTGTAAATAAATGAAAGTCCTCCATCCAAAATAATGGTATCTCCTCCCAACTGTCGTACCTGAAGCTCTCTCAACTCAACAGAGCCGGATGAACTTCCAGAAATCAATTTGAGGCTTCCACCAATTTGAATACGGTGCTTTTTATCGTTATAGATTTCATAGGAGACCGGGAAGGCAAATGATATCCAATTGTGCATGAAAATAAAGGCAAACTCCGAGCTGCCACCAAATGAGATCGGTTCGTCGGTATTTCCACTCGCCAGGTTTCCCACAAAAGTGAGAACCTTGGGTCTGGTGTACCTTCCAAGTCCAATGCTGCGGAATCCAGGGGCAAATCCAACCGCCAACCTGTCGGTGGGTTTATAAACCAATCCGGGCAAGGCCAGGTTTGCATAAAACCCTGCCGAAGCATTTTCAAGCCTGGACAATTGAAAAATATTTCTACCCAAAACAGCATCGGAAGCAGCACTGGTAGAGGCTTCTTCCAGGCCACCAACCAGGTTGGCATTGACACCGAGCACATTGATATTCCACCTTTTCTCCATGTCAAGAATCCTTGTTGGCTGTATCCCCAGAGCATAAAAACCAGCTCTTTTGGAGGTGTTGTACCCTTTAAAGCTTTGCGAGAACACATCTGTACCAGTAACGATCAAAAAAAGAGCTAAAAAGAAAAGAGGACGCATCAAGAAATTATATTTGAATCTGCAAATATCCTTACAAACTTGAAGAAAGCTACCTTTCTACTGCTGGTTTTACTCATTTCTGCAAAAACATGGGCACAAAAGGATTCGACACTGGCACAAACCAGAGAAGGCCTGACCGATTCTCTTAAATTCAAGGTTGGTGGGTTTATCGAGGTTTTTTACAGCTATGATTTCAACGAGCCCACGACGGGGTACCGGCAGACATTTTTTGTAAACCACAACAGGCATAACGAATTCAATATTAACCTGGCCCTGGCCCGGTTTTCGGCTGAACATCCTCGCTATCATGCCTTTGTTGATTTGCAGGCCGGCACCTATCCTCATGACAATTATGCCCGTGAAGACCAGATCATGAAAAGCATCTATCAGAGTTATGTAGGCGTCGCACTGGACAAAAGGAGTCGGTGGTGGGTAGATGCCGGAATATTTCTTTCACATCTCAGTTTTGAGAGTCTCCTGGGGCCAAAAAATCCGACCACTACGAGGTTGATCATCACGGAAAATATTCCTTATTACCTATCGGGTGCAAAGCTTACATTTTTCCCCGCTCCGAAGTGGAAGCTGATGGCTGTCATGGCCAATGGATGGCAGAAGATCAAAAGGGATCCCGGGAGCTCCCTGTTCTATTGGGGAACGGATATTTCGTATAAGGATCCGGAAAGGTTTTCTTTCCATTGGGCTACCTTTTTTGGTTCGGATGATCCTGACACCGCCAGGAGGGGCAGATATTATTCAAACATAGACGTAGGCATTCCCCTGGGAAAGAACTTCAGGCTGATCCTCTTATACCATCAAATATGGCAACAGAAAACACCGGGAAGTAATGATTATTCCGTTCTGAACTCTACGGGGTTCATTTTATCTCATAGCTTTCGGAAAAAGTGGAGAACCGCATTCAGGTGGGAATATTACAATGATCCGGACAACATCATTACCAGCAACCCTAGCCCTGAGGCATTCAACACTCATGGCGCTTCGATCAATCTTGATCGCTGGTTATACAATGCGATCATGGCAAGGATCGAGGCCAGGTGGTTACACTCGCCAAATCAAATTTTTCCAAGAGAAGATGCCTTTGTACGGGATAACGTTTTTATCACTGTTTCCCTTTCCGCGTTTATTTCCAAAAACTGATCCTTGCATTATTCATTTACCTTTGCAGCCAGAATAGAATAAAAAAAGCGTGTTAAAACGAGAAATTTTAGTTCTGTCAGTTTTTATGCTCCCGGCTTTCTGGAGTTGTAATAGCAGTACGGATGATAATCCCAAATTCACCACCCTGGAGCTCATTGTTAATAATTCTCAAGGCACAGGATTTGCCCAGCCCATTGATATCAAGCTCTATTCAAGCCTGGAAGATTGGGCAATCGACAAAAACCCGGTCTATGAAACAATCCTTCCCGCGGTTCCTGATGTGAATGAACTTCTTTGGACCGCACAGATCGTAGACCCGGGAATATACTTTGTGGATGCACATAGCCAGGAAACCGGAGATCTTTTAAGCAATTGGGAAAGTGATCTCAGGATCAATGTGTTTGCCGATCAAGCGAATTCCTTTGTGATCAATGTAAACGTCAACGAATCCTACCTTCTATCAACTCAGGAGAGTTCATGGCAGTTGGTCGAATACTTTGTAAATGGAGAAAACCGCCTTGACTCTTGCTGGACCTCCGATTCTATTTCCTTTGAAAAAGGTGTTCGTAGCGGCGTACAGAGATATTTTCCGAAAAATCCGATCTGCAACAACGATTCCCTTCCCAGTTCCGGCAGTTGGGTATTGAACAACGAAACCTCGACCACTCTGGATTTTTCAGCGGGAAGCCTTGGAGACATTTATGATTTTTCCATTGGTCAACAAAATCTCTCCTTATTTAAGGGAGATTCTTCAAATTACAAATCCCTGAAATATCAAAGGGTGGTTCGATAATGTTTTCTCAAAATTGAAGATCGGGATCCCAATATTGATCAGCCTCCTGAGTTTTCCATTCTTCGGAAATTCACAGGACAAAATTGTTCTGAGAAACGGGGATGTAGTTCATGGAAAAGTGTGGGATCTGAACAATACAGGTCTTGTTTTCGAGGACAAGGAAGGTAATTTTTTCAATTTCGGTGAGCGGGATCTTGAAAAGGTTTTTCTCGATGAATATACCAATGCTGAGATCATTGAGATGATCAGGAGGGGAAGCATATCTCCAAAACAAAAAGGAGAAGAAAAGGCAAGGGGGAGGATAGGCATGGCCCTTTTAAATTTTGGAGCCGGATTCTGCTCTGCCAAAACAGGTGTAATTCCTGCGAATGGTTTACAATCAGATGCCATGATCCGGAATGAGATCAGGGACAACAATTCAAGGGATGAATCCTATTATCTGGGCTATGTCAGCAAGGCTAAAAAACAGAACCGAAGAAATTTCTCCCTTGGTTTCGTTGGAGGGATGATCTCAAACCTGCTTTCCCATCCAGGCAGAACGGTCAGGATCTTCTGATCAATCGGACACCTGATATTCCTTGATCGCCAGTTCGATCTGGTCTACCATGAATTCAAAAGCATTTTCACCAATCGTAGCAACAACCAGCTCGATCATCTCTTCTTCGGGCAGAGTCTGTTGGAGCGAATAATTAAACCTGACGATTTCGATTGCGCGTTTCTGCGCAATTCTTCTTGACCTTCTCATTAAAGTGTAAGTTTTCCGGAAACGCTTTGACCCAAATGCGTCACCGTTTTCTGCTCTGCAAAATTGCTGAAGCTTTGGCTAATTGACTTACCCGGCCAGTAAATATTTGCAATCCCTTCTGTTGGTAAATAGGAAGCGGTGTAAAGAGTCGCATAAGCGTTCTTTGGCTGCAATGTATACAGAGGTGGGTGCAAGAATTTATTGATCAATTGCTGGTTTTGTGGATTTTCAAAATGCAGGTAATTGAGCAAATCGCTCTCCCTTTCTATTGTGCCGGTCTGGGCTGCATATTCCGGCCAGTCGATCATTTCCTGATGATTGGTACAAAGAGCCGCATTCTGGATTCCAATTTTTCTATCAGGACCCAGGAAAACAGTTTTAAAAGACCCCTTCTTATCCAGAATTGTAACATTATAGACCATATGGCTGGGAATTCTTGAAAATGCCTCAACAGCTGACTCGACGTCATTGCATGTTTCGAGCACATACCTCATGATCAAGGGGATACCGAAGCCCTCTCCTACGGATTTCCTTCCGCCAAAAGTCAACGAAAGGGCAAGTCCTTTTTTGTTGATCCCATCCAATAAACCCCAATTGCAATCCAGAACCCCAATGACAGGCTGAAGCCAATTGGATTTCAGCATTACCCCTTCGAACAGCTTGGGATTATAATCATAGTTCCTGACCAGAATAGGGACTGATTTTGTCCAGGCGACCTGTGTACAGCCCGTCATGAAGGCAGGAGGGTTATAAAGTGTCAGAAACCGCGAAGCAAGATCTCCTCCACCTGCCAGCTGCGACAGTTGCTCGAAGATCGGATAGATCTCGGGCATATATTCCTTGAGTTTCCTTGAAGATGTCAGGAAACCTGCCCTTTCCCTTGAGCCTTCCCTGGTATACCAATTCCTATAATATGGCCAGGTCTTTTCAAACTGGGATTTCCATTTGCTTCCCGGTTTTTCTTCTTTCAGAAATTGTAATGAAACGAACAAGCTACATCATTTTGAAGCCGCCGATCTCGCCAACTTTCTGCTCCATCGTTTTGATGTTCCTGGGTGTAACCGCTTTGAATTCTCCTTTGATGGCATCGATCCATTTCCTGGCCCGATCCTTCAATTTGAAATCCCTGGTCATCAATCTCCCTCTCATAACCAATATTCCTATATCCGCACCTTCGTAGAGATAATCATCCTTTCTGGCGATTCGAAGAAAGAAGGCCTCATTATCGGCTTCAACCGCTCTTCGGTGCGTGTCCATTCTGTCAAATCGAATGCTTCCATCCTCTTCCATCACCCAGATGCCCGATCTTGGTGCCTGACGGATCACCTTTAGATTATCCTCTGTATGCTTGATCACCAATTGGCCCCAGTCATCTATGTTTTCGGCTTTGAACCAGCGCTTGTTAATCGAATCCACGCTGATCTCGTAGGGCTGATTCATCCACTCCAATAAATGGAAAATGAAGAGCGGGGCATCGGCCAGTGCAAAAACCGCATGATTGGTAATGGAGCTCGCACCCGTGATCCTTGGGTTGAGTTCTCCCAGATAAACCTTGTTGGTTTTTTCTTCAATCAGAAAGTCCAGTTCAAAATATCCCTTGTATCCCTCCTTGCGCAATTGATCACCAAATAGCCTTGTGTACCGACGCGCTTTTTTACGGATCTGTGGAGTAAAAGCATCAGCATAGATCTCATTTCCGCACCATCCGCCCTTATAGGGAGTGAGCTCCTTGAAACCAACCAGTTCGGTCATCAATGGAGCTACGATGGTTCCGTGCCTGGTCACGCATGCCTCTATAGCAGAGCCACGGCAATCGATCCTTTTCATGACCTTAACCTCTTTCTCCTCAATGATCTCCTGTTCATATTTCAGAAAATCTTCTTCCGAGGAAATAAAGAAGGTGGTATGGCCGGAATCACCAAAGGGTGTCTGGATAACCAGATCGTCCCCGAGCTTTTTAGCCACCTTTTTTAGCTGCTTATAATTTTTGATCGGAGTCAGCACATTGGGAACACAGGGAACTCCGGCTTTTTCCGCGATGCGGTTGGTGTTCACCTTATTGTCCATTGAGGTCCTCATTTGTGCCGATGGAAAACAGACCTCCAGACCATTCATTTTGGCGAGTTTTTCAGTCTTCTCGTCAAACATCAGGAAGAGTCCCTTCCCTTTTTTTCCACGACTTTCCAGAAACTCCACCACCTCCTTATGCTCAAGAAGGTAATTATTGATGTCCTCAATGCTCTGGAACTCTTCATGGGGCATTTCTTCTTTCGGAGAAAAGACGTTGGGATGTAATCCGTCAAAGCATTCGATATAACAAATGAATTTGAATCCCTTCACCCATTCATCAGCTCCAAGAAGGTTGAAATTCGTGGCCGAGATAAAGTAAATGGGGGTTTCATTCTTGTAGAAGAACCTTCGAATATCAGAGATCCCCTTCAGGACCTTTTTTCCCTTTTTCTTCTTACTCATCCGCATTATGATTTGTGTTTAACAAGCTTTTTCTTTTGGGTTTTGATTCCGTTTTCCGAATAAGTGTATTTCCCCTTTTGCCCCTTCATGGTCGAGTTTTTAAATAGTCTCAAGCCTAATTCGGGTCTAAAACCATGTATCTCCTTGACATCGATCTTCACCAGAAAATTCAAAATGTCCTTGTTTACCACCTGTCCGGGAACGAGCACCGGAAATCCGGGAGGGTAAGGAATGACAAAGTTTGCAGAAACCAGATCTTCTCCTTCCTTGAGTTTTTTGGAGCAATCTTCCAGCGTTGTATATCTGCAGTTTTCATCGTTATAGGCCAGGAAGAATGCCTTTCTCAGGTTCCCACCCGGAATTCCGGGAACGGCCTGAAATGAGGAATGAAAATGACTAAAGTCCGGAAGCGGGGGATTGTCCTTGGTCAACGACCTTATTCGCAATTTCATGATCTTGTTTTCTTCCTGATTCAGCGAAGCAAACTTCTCGTCCAGTTCGTCAGCGATCTTGATCAAAACGCCCAAAAGATATGCTACCGAACTCCTTGTAGTACCTATGTTGGTCATGAATAACACGGTATTCCTTGAGGTCTTGTTGATCTGGATCCCGAACTTATCCATGAGGTAGGTATTCTTAAAAGTATCACCGTCCACCCCCGTTCGGCCAATATGCAGGTTGATCTTGGTTGGGTCCAGGACAAATTCGTCAGAGATCCATGCCTCTTCCATCCGGCTCCATCCCGTCCTGGTGCTGAAGTATTCTTCAATCCCGGACTTCCTGTACTTTCTCGGAATAAAATCCTTTACCGTAAGTACATCAAAATACTTTCTGAGTTTTGGGTGCTTATGAATTTTCGCTCTGAGCACCATGGCCATTTCAATGCTCTTTTCTACAAGTTCGTAACCTTCAAATTGAACCTGTCTTCTTCCGACATCGAGTGATCCCAGGATCTGGTAGTTAGGAGAGGTCGAAGTATGCGTCATGTATGCTTCATGCAAAGACTCCTCGACACCCTTCCTGTAATTCTGATCAAAAATATGGATCATGGAACCCTGTCTCAACGAAGAGAGCGTTTTGTGGGTCGATTGGGTCGAATAAACCCTGATCTTTACTTTGTCGGGATCGGGGTATTGCTTCAGCTCATGTTTCTTCAGGGATCCGTATTGCTTTCGATAGGATTCCGACGCATATTTTTTTGCCAGTTTTTTTGCGACGAACATGGCGGTTCTTTGCATATAGGTGTAGGTGAATCTTGCAAAAGCAAACCAGGCTTCATCCCATAAAAAAATCATATCCGGCTTGATCGCCAGCACCTCCTCCATTACCCTTTCAACATTGTACACCATACCGTCAAAAGTGCAATTGGTCAACAATAGCATTTTAACGGAATCAAGCCTTCCGGCATCTTTGAGCTTTAATAGTTTGGCCTTGATGTGATCGATGGGAACAGCCCCATACATGGAATACTCCTGAATATGATAGGAGTCCAGATACACGGGAAACGCTCCGGTTAATACCAGGCCATAATGATGCGATTTATGACAGTCCCGATCGATCAACACCAGATCCCCGGGCTTAACCAATGCCTGAAGGACAATTTTATTGGCCGTAGAGGTTCCGTTGGTCACAAAATAAGTATGCTGAGATCCATAGGCCTTAGCTGCCATTTCCTGAGCTTGCTTCATGGTTCCCGTGGGTTGAAGCAATGAATCGAGGCCACCGGTTGTTGCTGAGGTTTCCGCCAAGAAAATATTGCGGCCATAAAAATCCCCAAAGTCCCGGATCCATCTCGACTTGAAGACGGAGTTTCCCCTGGAGATCGGCATTGCATGGAAAACGCCCGTTGGTTTCTTGCTATACTCTACCAATGCGGAGAAGAATGGAGTATTGAATCTTTCCTTTATTCCTCGGATAATGCTGAGGTGCAACTCCTGTAGGTCCTCGCGCCGATAGAATATCCTCCTGAAGCAATCCAGCATGGTATCATCGATATCCGAAACCGATTTGTCCGTGACATAGTAAAGATCTATTTCCGGTCTGAAAACCTTGATCACCTTCCCAAGTGCGATTCCAAACTCCTCTTCAGAGTTAGCAGCGGGATTGAATTTTTGCACTCCGGTCAAAAATGGCTTGAGCTGCTCAAGATCCTTTTGACTCTTGAACGGTATTCCATATCGGATGACACAGACCTGAATGTTGGGATTAAAAAGGAGCGTGATCAGGGCATCCTGGAACGAGGAAGCGACGACAACCTTATACAGAAAGCGATCCCTTTTCTCGCTCATGCGAGAAAGCTTCTCCTTGAGCTCCGTCTCATTCTCTTCACTGATCTGATCCACAAAAAGGACCTCAAAATAATTGGTCAATGAGTCCTTTTTCTTTTCCTCGCTGGCCTCCTTTTTTCCTTTTTCTGGCTCGGGAGTATTGAGTTCCAGGACCTCCGGGTCGCTTCTGAACTGTTCGCTGATCAGGGTCTGGACGGTCTTGGAAACCTCCCTTGAAAAATGCTGGTATTCTTTGGAACGAAAAAGTTCTTTTAGAAAAAGAAGGTATTCCGTTCCCGGAAAGGCAAAGTATCCTTCGATCAGGGAAAGCGTTTCCAGGGCGGCGGTCACCTTGGCCCTGGCCTTTCTGGATCTGGGTTGATCCTTTAGATCATTGGCGCCTTCTTTCAGATTGGTCCAAACATCTCCCCTGAATTGCGGAAGATTAAAATAATCCTTAGCCCGAATCTCCTCGGTCCCTTTTTTGGTATTGGTATGTAATCCCATCAGTCAGGTAAAACCTTTAATGAAAGACCATTTTTCAGCCTAGCAATATAAGATTTTTCCTCTATGGTGTATCATGGTCAGGTGTCACATGGTTCTCCGGCGGTGATACGGAGGGGTTTTGCATAACCTCGGTGATTTGGTTCAATCTGGTCGGTTTGATCAACTCACCCAAAGAATCAAGATAGGGGTTGGGTCTTTCCGGGTCATAAATATCGAACTTCACCTTTCGATCCCGAAAGCTCTTCAAAGGTTGGCCCAACCTGAGAATTCCTCTTTCCCGGCTCCTTTTTACCCGTTCCATATCGACTTCTATGGGAATCAATTCAGGCCCCGTGCTGGCCTGGTACAAAACCCTGCCATCAGGACCACAGACGATTGATCTACCCGTACCCCCGTCTCCAAGTCCGTTAATGTCAAAAATGAAACATTGATTTGTAGCCGCTGTTGCCTGGACAAGTGAAAGTTCAATATCCCGATCGATAGTGCCTGTAAGGGTCGGGTGGAGGATGACTTCCACACCTTTCACCGCCAAGGTTCTGGAGGTTTCTGGAAACCACATATCATAGCAAATGGTGAGTCCAAACCTTCCAACCGTAGGGACATCGAAGATCAGAAACTCGTTCCCGGCTTCCACGCCCGATTCATATGGCATGAAGGGGAACATCTTGTTGTAGCGCCCAACGATATCGCCACTAGAATTGATCACTGTGGCAGTATTGTAGATCTTGTCCTCCTTCTTTTGGAACATCGTTCCTGGAATAAGCCAGATATTGTATTTCCTGGCAATCTTCTGGAATGCCTCTTCAGTAGAATTGGGAAATTCCTGAGCGTTATAGGTCAAAGGACCATAAGCGCATAACTCGCTGCAGACAACCATTTGCACCCAGGGATAGACCGACATAAGTACATCGATCTGGTGGATCATCCGGCTTACGTTGTTTTCGCTGGCCGAAACGTGCATCTGAATACCCGCAATTGAATATGGCTTCATCTTCGAATGTTTAGTTCAGAATTTTTTCGAGTTCTTCTTCCATAATGGTCAATCCGGCATTCAAATGTTCATCCGAAATGACCAAGGGGCAGAGTACTCTGATGATATTCTTATGGGTGCCGGCGGTAAGCAGAATGAGACCGCGCTCAAAACAGGCGGAAACAAGCCTTGCACATGTTTCATGGTCAGGCTTTCTCGGATCCTGATCATGCACAAATTCCATAGCCACCATAGCTCCAATTCCTCGCACGTCTCCGATCTGAGCATACTTTGATCTCAGCACATCAAACCTTCGCATGATTTCCGCCCCGACCTCCATTCCTTTCTGATTCAGGTTTTCTTCCTCCATCATTTTTATAGTCGCCAGGGAAGCCGCACAGGATAGTGGTGATCCGATATAGGTTCCGCCTATCGTTCCCGGTGCCGCGGAATCCATGATCTCGGCCCGTCCGATCACACCGGCAATTGGCAAACCGGAGCCCATCGCCTTGGCCACAGTCGTAATATCAGGTTGCACACCCATCTGCTGATAGCTGGCCCAGGATCCTGTCCTTCCAAAACCGGATTGTATTTCATCCAAAATGAGCACTATGCCATGCTCGTCACAGAATTCCCGTAAACCTTGCAAATATCTTTTCGGCACAACATTAAATCCGCCCTCACCCTGTACAGGCTCCATGATGATCGCCGCCAGGCTCTTGGGATCGACAACGTTCAGACTTGACTCCCAGAGTCTTTTGAGTTCCTGATCAACAAACTCTTCTTCGCTCAAACCACCGCCATACCTGTAAAAATTTGGGAAAGGTAACCTATAAACTTCCGGTGCAAAAGGACCGCAATTGGTTTTATATCCAACCTTAGAAGTCAGTGTCATCGCCATCATGGTCCTTCCGTGAAAGGCTCCGGTGAAGCACAATACCGCCTGCCTTTTGGTTGCCTGTCTTGCAATTTTAACTGCGTTTTCTACGGCCTCAGCACCGGTGCTCACCAACATGGACTTGGTAGATTCACCATGTGGAAATAGTTCACCCAGTTTTTCACAGAGTTCAACATAGGGTTCATAGGTTACCACATTGAACGATGTGTGCAAATAATTCGAGGCCTGTTCCCGTATTGCCTGCACCACAGGCTCCGGACAATGCCCTGCATTTACCACGCCGATCCCGGAGGCAAAGTCTATAAGTTCACGGCCATCCACATCATAAACGATGGCTCCTTTTGCATGGGACACTGTAGCATTGTTAAAAACCCCGACTCCAACCGCGACGGCTGCCTTTCTTCTTTCGAGAAGTTCGTCGCTTTTCAATTTCATTTCAATCATTTTCTAAACGGTATAAATAAGGTAACAGGGCCAAATAAAAACCCCTAAGTAATGTGCTCTTAAATAATGGGAAGACTCATTCCAGACCCCTTCTTTAATTCCTCTTTCACTTGCCTTGCAACAAGATTACAAAGGGATTAAAACTTTATAAGAATTCAAATTTTTTGAGGGATTCTTATTCTGTTTTCAAACTGTGAATAGGATTGGATAGTCCGGCTTTGATCGATTCTATACTGACGGTAAAAAGCGCGATCAGCAATCCGATCAAACCGGCAATAACAAATAGGCCAAATCCAATATCAATACGAACCGGGAAGCTGTCCAACCAATTCGACATGATAAAGTAAGCCAGGGGCCAGGCAATGAAATTGCCAAAAATGATCAGCAGGAGAAAATCCCAGCTCAGCAGTCTGAAAATCTGAAAGGAACTCGCGCCTAACACTTTCCTGATCCCGATCTCCTTGGTTCTCTGAAGTGTGGAATAAGAAGACAAGCCATAGATCCCCAGGCAGGCGATAATGATTCCCAAAAAGGAAAACAAACCAAACACCTTTCCGAATTGGATATAAGAAACATATTGCCTGTTGAAATACTCGTCCAGAAAGAAAAAACTGAAGGGATCATCAGGGAAAACCTGTCTGTATTCCTCTTCAATTTTTGCGAGTGTTTTTGGAATATCAGCCTTTTGAAGCCGTATTGAATAAAAAGAATTCTCATTCGGAACATAACGGATCAGGATTGGGTACAGATCCTTGTCCAATCCCATTTGGTGATAGGTGTCCAGAACTCCAACGATCTTGAATTCGGTATCTCCGCCTACAAGCTTTTCACCAATTGCGGTTTGCGGATCAGGGAAGCCAAAACGCCCCAAAGCTGCCTGATTGATGATCACGGATGATTCCTCCGTTCCAAATTCCGGTGAGAAATTCCTCCCGGCAAGGAGGTTCATTTCATACTGGGGGATAAAATGGTGATCGATAGCCATAATATAGGTAATGAATCCACCCTCGGTATCCGACTTCTCCCATTCATAAGCCCTGGTCCAGAAGATCTCCCTACCCGGAACTGAACTGGAACTGGTCAGGCCGTCAACTCCCGAGATCTCGGTAATACGTTTTTGAAATCCCTCATATTTTGTTTTGTAGGTACTATCTGCAGAACTGATTTCCGCTCCGTTCAAAATGACTGTCTGATCCATCTCAAAACCAACATCAAAGGCTTTCATAAAACCGATCTGCTGCTGGACCAGAAAAGTTCCAACGATCAACACGACTGAAGCCGCAAATTGTAGGATGACCAGCCCTTTCCTCACCGAGGCTCCCCTTGAATGACTTCCGAAGTTCCCCTTAAGAACTGTGACAGGTTGAAAAGTGGAGAGGACAAAGCCCGGATAAAGGCCGGAAAGAAATGTCCCAAGAAAAAAAATCAGGATAAACCAAAGGAAATAGCTGCTATTGAAAAAAGTGTAGAAATCGATAGGCTTACCAGTGAGCTGGGGAAAATAGCCTGCGGAGAGTATTACGATCAATGAAGCAAAGATCAAGGAGAAGAGATTGACCAAAAATGCCTCTGATAAGAACTGCGCAAAAAGCTGAAACCGGAAAGCTCCAACAACTTTTCGGATCCCTACCTCCTTTGCTCTTTCGAGGGAACGAGCCGTGCTCAGGTTTACAAAATTCACCCATGCGATGATCAGTATACAGATCGAGATGATGGTCAGGAAATAAACCGCCTGTCCGTCACCGGGGGGCTCCGATTCCTGGAGTAGGTTTGAATACAGATGAATATCTCCAAGAGGCTGATAGATGTATCGAACTTCCGCGTTGTTCTTTCTCAGATGCTCTCCTCTATGCCTTTCGATAAATTCCGGGATCTTGGCCTGCAACGCATCAATATCGGTTCCCGGTTTAACCAAGACGTAGGTATTAAAGTCATACCAGCCCCAACTTTCCTCCATCCCTTCTGACCACTCGTAAGTACCGAAGGTGGCATAGGAACCCAAGGCGTCCATTTTGATATGAGAACTCTCCGGAAGGTCCTTGTAGACCGCGGTGATCTTGTAAAGTTCTTCACCATCTACCCTGATCATTTTACCGATAGGATCCTCATCGCCGAAATATTTCTTGGCAATGCTGCTGGATATTGCCATGGTAAAGGGCTCGCTGATCGGATCTACCTTGTCGCCAAGAATAATGTCGAGGGAGAAGATCCGGAATGTAGCGGGATCGGCAATGTGGACCTTCTGTTCCTGATAGCTGGTGCCTTCGTATTCAAAAATCGCGCTTGTAGGAAAGAGCCTGGCAAACTCTTCGATCTCGGGAAAGTCGCGCTTCATCGCCGGACCTACGGCCGGGGTCGCTGCGGCACATTCAAATTGAACTTCACCATTCCTGATAAAATCATAGCGGACCCTGTAGATCCTGTCGATCTTCTCATTGTAATGGTCATAGGATTTTTCATAGGAGACATACTGTAGTATGAGCAGACATGCAGCCATACCCGTTCCTAAACCAAGGATATTCAAAAAGGTGAAAGCCCTATGCTTCTGGAAAAACCTCAGGGATGAAATGAAGAAGTTTTTAATCATATGAAAGGAACAGTACCAGAACCAAATTAGATGATTCTCCTTGTAAGGGTACAATAATTATTCAAGCGGCAAATTGCTTGCAAACTCCATTCATTGCTATATTGGAATTGCAAAAACCGGAGAGAAATTGAAGAAGATCCGTGAAAAACTATTTGTCATTGTGTTTGGACACGGGACCAGGACAGGCAGGTTGTTTGATGTCGTTCTTCTGTATTTGATCGTCTTTTCGGTGCTGACCGTTATGGTCGAAAGCATCCCGAGTGTGGGAAGCAGATATGAGCAGGCCTTTTATGTCCTTGAGCTCATCTTCACCGCGATTTTTACAATTGAATATCTGCTCCGGGTCTTCATAAGTCCGAATCCCCTAAGGTACATCTTCAGTTTTTGGGGGATCATTGATTTCCTGGCCGTCATTCCCACCTATCTCGGTTTCATATATTCAGGTGTAGAGTATTTCAGAATAGTCAGAACACTCAGGCTTCTCAGGGTCTTCAGGATATTAAAGCTTACAAGGTATACCAAGGAGTCCGTGGTGTTATTCAATGCACTGAGAAATGCATCATATAAGATCATGGTATTTCTGGCCTCGGTACTTGCCGTGGTGATCATTATGGGAACCCTGCTTTATGTGGTTGAAGGAGAGAATTATGGGTTTACCTCTATCCCCTCTTCCATCTATTGGGCTATTGTGACGGTGACCACTGTTGGCTATGGAGATATAGTCCCGCAGACAACGGCGGGGAAGGTCATTGCCTCTGTCATTATGATCACAGGATATGCAATTATCGCGATCCCGACGGGTATCGTGACGGTGGAGCTGACAAGGAGTAACGAACCCAAAAAAATATGTCCCAACTGCAATACCGAAAATCCAGGTACTTCCAGATATTGCTCTTACTGCGGAAATGCCCTGTTTGACGAAATGGAAGAATAAAAATGGGATACGACCGTTTCAGCCTCTTTCCTCTACTCCTTATTTTCGTTAATATGGATATCCGAAATAAACCGATTTGAATTTTTCGATTATTTCAGGCGTTATTCAAGCGTGTAAAAAGGACTAAACATCAACTAAATAGCATCCGGTATATGCCCAAAAACCTACTACTATTGACCTTCATACTTCTCAGCAATCTTGTGACCGCCCAGTCGAAATATGATGCCTGTAAGGATCATGATGAACTCGTGGCTATGGAGCAATATGCTCACCGGCATGTTGTTGGTTTTCAACAAAACCCGCTCACCAATAGCTATGATATCAAATATCACAGGATGCACTGGAATATTGATCCGGCAGTCCATTACATCTCAGGATCGATCGTGACATACTTCGAACCCACCACTTCCAATTTCGACACACTGAATTTTGACCTCTCCACGGCCCTGGGAGTTGATTCAATCATCTACCATGGGACGCAGCTTTCTTCAAACCACGCTGCTGACAATCTGGAGATCCCCCTTCCCGGAGCGATCAATATGGGAACACTGGATAGCATCGAGGTCTTTTATCAGGGTGCTCCTCCGGGCTCCGGATTTGGATCCTTTGCTACTTCGACACATCAGGGTGTACCGGTCATGTGGACCCTCTCCGAGCCATATGGTGCTATGGAATGGTGGCCCTGCAAACAGAGCCTGAATGATAAACCGGATTCGATCGATGTTTTTGTTAAAACCGATACGGCTTATCGCTGCGGGTCCAATGGTCTTCTGGTCAATGATATCTATTCGGGATCAGAGGTAACATACCATTGGAAACACAGGCATCCCATTGTGGCCTACCTGGTTGCAATTGCCGTCACAAACTATGCCTATTACTCCGATTACGTGCCTGTTCCCGGTGCGGACAGCATTGAGGTATTGAACTATGTATATCCCGAAGGCCTTGCCTCGGCCATGGCCCAGACACCAGACCTGATCCCCATGATGGAATTTTTCAATTCCACCTTTGGGCTGTATCCATTCGCAGATGAAAAATACGGCCATGCGGAGTTCGGATGGGGAGGAGGAATGGAACATCAGACCATGAGCTTTATGGGCAGTTGGTCCTGGGGGTTGCAGGCCCATGAGCTCGCCCATCAGTGGTTCGGTGACAAGGTGACTCTGGGTAGTTGGGAAGACATCTGGCTGAATGAGGGATTTGCCACCTATCTGACAGGTCTGGCCGTGGAAGAGCTACTGGCACCCATAGAATGGAGAAACTGGAAGGGAGGAACCCTGATGTCCATCACAAGCCAACCGGGTGGCTCGGTCTGGGTTGATGATACCACCAGCGTATCGAGGATCTTCGACAGCCGATTGAGCTATCGGAAGGGGGCTTATCTCCTGCATATGTTGAGATGGATCTTGGGAGATGCCGGCTTCGTTGCAGCATGCCAGAGTTATCTTGATGATCCGAATCTTGCATTCGATTTTGCAAAAACAAGGGATCTTCAGGCACATTTTGAGGCCCAGGGAGGATTAGACCTGGATGAGTTTTTTGATGACTGGTATTATGGTCAGGGATATCCGAGTTATCAGATCGAAATGCGCAATCCTCCCATGTACGACAGTGTCAGAATCCACCAGACAACATCCCACTCTTCAGTAGATTTTTATGAAATGCCGGTACCGATCCGGTTCAATGGTGGCCCGGGAGAAGATTCGATTTTGGTCTTTGACCATACTTTTTCAGGTGAGTCGTTTGAGGTCAATCTTCCCTATACCATCACTTCCGTGGATTTCGACCCTGAGCTCTGGATCATTTCAAAAGACAATACCATTATGGGCATGGACCCGGAAGATCAATTGATCTCCGCCTCGTTGGTTCAGGCTATTTATCCAAATCCTTTTTCGGGAGATCTTCAAATCTCAGTCTCAGAGGAGGGAAATTATATGCTCCGGAATGAAATCGGGAAAACAGTTCAAACCGGAAACCTGATGAGAGGTGAAAATGTCCTCAATCTGGATGGTCTTTCTTCAGGGATCTACATTATCTCGATCTATTCGAATGGCCGGGTAGAGCATAAAAAGGTATCCAAAATTTAGGAAAGAGCGATCATTGGAGCGTTCCGATCGTTCTGTCATATTTTTGGCATGATATTTCCATTTCTGATCAAAAAAGCTCTATGAAAAAGTTTGCCCATCTTCTGATAGTATTGCCTCTTATCCTTGCCGGTTGCAAGGGAGGAATGTTTGGTAAAAAGGTCAAGGAACCTTTCACAGGAAGTTCTTACCAAAGCAATGGCAGGTTTTGGAGAGGTGTTGGGAAAGGGGTCAGCTCCAAGGACAACATCGCAGAGGGAAAGGCGGATATCGAAGCCAAAGCAGAACTGGCAGGACAGGTGAACACCAACATGAAGCAGGTTGCCGACCAATACCTGGCGGAAACCGGAAACGGAAATGCGGAGGATATCGCTGATAAATTCCAAAGCCTCACCAGACAGGTCATGAACACCAGCATATCCGACCTTAGAAAAATCGGTGAAAAAAAGTATTTCGATGATAAGACCCGTGACTATACCGTTTTCATTGCATACGAGATCAAAAAGAACGCAATGCTCAGGTGGCTAAAAAAGGAAGCAAAAACCGATCAGAAAATCGACGAGCGACAAAGAAAGGTCATCGAAGAGATCATAGACCAGGAATTGGAGAAAATCGAAGAGGAGGAATAGGATATTTCATTCTGAGATCTTGATCGCCTTGATCTTGGCCGATCGTATCTTTTGATTGAACTCCGGTACACGCTCTTCCTTGATCTTATCCCAGGATGCGATCTGTTCTTCGATCTCATCCGATAATTCCTGAAAAACCGCCAAAGACTGCCTCGTAGGAGGCCCATCGTTATAACTGATATTGCCTCCTACCCCGGCTAGTTTGTCATTGAGCCGGATTGGAAAATTCAATGGATCCTGTGGGCTTTGGTTCTTTGTCTGGTAAAGTGAGTTTTCGATCGCACTCAGGTCTTTAAGCATGGTCGAAGAAAAGTCCATGAGCTCTTTATTCTCTGCGGTATCCAACTTGCTTTTCCAATCATTCACCTGGGACTTTACCTCTCTGATCTCCCTGATCGTTTTGTTGGTTCTTGACAACAGCTTATTGACCTGTAGGGCTGCCTGGAAGCGCCTGATATAATCCTCCTGGCTCATGCGCTTTCTCGGATCGGGTAGTATTTTGAACTCCTGATCAAAACTGTCATTGCCAACGATCAGGCGTGCCCGGTATTCACCGGGAGGGGCCTTTGGTCCACCCAGGCCGCCAGACCACATGATCAGGTTCTCAAATCCCTCGGCGCTGGGATAGTTCCCATTCCAATTCAAAGCATTCATTCCCTCTTTTAGATCTTTCAATTCCCTGAATTGTGTATTCTCTTTGAGCTGCTCTTTTGAAAAGGATGTTGAATAACGAAAGATCAGATACTTCTGGCTATCAAGGATCTTGAATTCAACCTTGGTGGAAGAATCCACCTTGCCTGCCAATTCATACCTGAAAACCACTCCCGAGGGAGGATTTTTTCCTGCGGTTTTCCCTCCTTTTCCTCCTGATAAGAGATGGTTATCCCGAACCGGATAAAGCCTGTTTTCTTTGCTGAGTTTATTACCCTCAACAGAAGAAAGGGGTGAAAGATTATCCAATACCCATAAACTACGACCCTGGGTCGCAACAACCAGATCGCCATTTTTTATCCGCATATCGGTAATCGGCACCTGGGGTAGGTTTTGCTGAAACGAAGTCCAGGAACTCCCATTATCAAATGAAACATGGATTCCTTTCTCCGTGCCTGCAAATAACAGCCCCGGTCGATCAGGATCTGCCCTGATCACACGTGTAAACTCATCATCGGGAATACCCTGGTTTATTCTTGACCAGGTCACACCATAATCCTCCGTTTTGTACAAATAGGGTTGAAAATCATCTGACTTGTACATGGTTGCCGCCACATATGCTCCCCCCGGATTGCTGGGATGCGGTTCGATCGAGTTGATCATGATCCACTCAGGCATAATCGATCTCGGTGGTGTAACGTTCTTCCAGGTTTTTCCCTTGTCTCTCGTGACATGGATCAATCCGTCATCAGACCCCGTCCAGATCACATTCGGATCATTATTCGCCTCACAGGCAGAAAAAATGGTACAGTAATATTCAACGGAAGTGTTGTCCTTTGTAATGGGCCCGCCTGAAGGACCAAGTTTCGTACTATCATTTCTGGTCAGGTCAGGGCTGATCGCCGTCCAGGATTGCCCATGATCGGTGCTTCTGAACAAAACATTTCCCGCAGCATAGAGATCATAGGGTTCTTTCGAGGAAAAGAAAATCGGAAAATTCCATTGAAACCTGTACTTCAGATCCTTGGCTCCCCAACCCATAGGATTGTCAGGCCAAACAGTCACGTTGTTGTATTCCTCTGTCCGGTGGTTATATCTTGACAGATACCCGTCATAAGAACCACCAAAAACAACATCCTCATCTTCGGGATCAATGGCGATATGTCCGCTCTCACCTCCTGCCGTGGGCTCCCAGTCCCTTTCCGTGATCCCCCTCCATGAACTTGTCCTATGCGGTATTCTCACGGTAGAATTGTCCTGCTGAGCGGCATAGATCCTATAAGGGAAATGATTGTCCGTGATCACCCTGTAAAACTGCGCGGTAGGTTGATTATGGTATGTGGTCCATGATCTCCCGCCATCGACTGTAACCTGAGCCCCACCGTCATCGCCAATGACCATGTTCTCCGGGTCATCCGGGTTGATCCAGAGGTCGTGATGATCACCGTGCGGGGTCGATATGGATTCATAGGTTTTTCCACCATCCTTCGACCTATGAAACCTTACGTTGACCACATAGACCTGATCTTCATTTAAAGGGTCAGCAAAAATTCTGGAATAGTACCAGGCTCTTTGCCTGAGCTTCCTTTCCGCGTTGACCTGTTTCCAGGTTTTGCCTCCGTCATCGGACCTGAATACTCCTCCGTTCTTGTTTTCAATGATCGCCCACATCCTTTCCGAATTCTGAGGGGAAATAGTCAGGCCTGAAATTCCCCATACCCCTTTTGGAAGGCCCTTGGCCTGTTTGATATTTTCCCAGTTTTCTCCTCCATCAGTTGATTTCCAGATACCGGAACCCTTCCCGCCGGATTCCATACCAAAAGGCGTCCTTCGTACATTCCAAAATGAAGCGAACATGTTTCTGGGGTTATTCGGATCGAGAATAAGATCCACCGCTCCTGCATCCTCACTAACAAAAAGGACCTTCTTCCAGGTTTGACCACCATCCTCAGACTTAAATATGCCGCGCTCCTTGTTGGGCCCGAACAAATGTCCAAGGGCAGCAACATAGACCAGATTATGATCCTTGGGATGCACCCTTATCCTTGGAATATGGCGACTATCATTTAGCCCCATGTTTTTCCAAGTTTTCCCTGCATCCGTGCTTTTCCAAACACCATCGCCATGCGATACATTTCCCCTGACGGTCACCTCACCTCCCCCGACATAGATCACGTTCTGGTCCGATTCTGCAACGGCTATTGAACCAATCGAACCTCCAAAAAATCCATCCGAGATGTTCTCCCAAGAATTACCGGCATTGGTCGATCTCCATACCCCACCTCCGGTTGAGCCCATATAATACAGGCTGGGATTTCCGGGCACTCCCGTAACTGCCGCCGAGCGCCCTCCACGGTAGGGCCCGATACACCTGTACCTGAGCTCTCTGAGCTGAATGGAATCAATTTGCGACTGTTCCGGAGTTCTGGTCTTTCCGGCATAAACCGATGCTCCGAACAGAATCAAGTATCCTGTTAGGAAGAAGATTTTTTTCACCATGCTTGTCTATTTATTCTCAAATGGAATCGTTGTTCCCGAACCCATATCGTTCACATAGAGTTTGTGATTCTGGTTGATCTTGTAGGTTTTGAATTTCAATGTCCTCATCCAAATACCATAGGCTACCGAAAGCACTGCCGCAGTTAAGGTTTCGGTCCTGATCACAGGTTCAAAACCATTCCGGGCGTTGCTGATGGACTCAATCGCAAAATATCCCACTCCGACAACCGGGACCACATATCCGGTTACATCCCTGACACCGCTCCAAGGCCCTGTCCTGTGAACTTTCACATAAGAAATCTGTTCCAAACTTATATTGTCCAAATGGTCAAGGACGATATAGTTATCACCGATTTCAGTGATCACCCCGGTGGTGAGGTCGGGCTGAGCAACCAGCCTGAATGTGAATTCGTCTCCCTTTTGATATCGATACCTTTTTGATTTTGGGATCACATCAAAAACCAGGTATTTCTGTCCAATTGCCTGTACAAAAGGAAGGAGGAGGAACGTTAGAATAAGTATTAAGTACCTATATTTCATTTGATGAAATAGCCGATGAGTTTATCCAAAAAAAAACAACTGGGCGAACAACAAAGAAAGAAAGTCTGGGGGATAGAAAAAACCCATCCCTACAAGACCCTTTTTTTTCTTGGGTCCATGGCAATTTCCCTTGCGATCCTGTTCCTCCTTTTCTCCTTTTGGTTTTTTGACAGAAACTTCCAGGCATTGGAATCAATGATACTTCCTAAGGGATTGATCATCAGCGTGCTGATCCTGATGGGGATCGCCTTTGTTTCTTCCCAGGGGAGCAACCATATCGAGAAAGAAAATCTCCGTGCCTTGAGTTTTTCCTTCCGGCTCATTTTGTTTTTAGCCTGCCTTTATCTTGTCGTTTCTTTGGATGCATGGCGAAACCTCGTTGGAAATTTTGAAGACCTTCAGGCCTCGCCCGGAAAAACCTTTTTGCTCCTGATAGCGGGCATCCATTTTTTTCAGTTTTTAATGGGAATAGCGATGACACTCTACAGCTATTATAAATTGGGCGTTAACTCACAGGACCCGATCAAGAAATTGGTTTTTGTGACCAACAAATTCGAGCTCACCATTTTGGAGATCTCCTTTTATGGCTGGTATTGGATCGCAAGTACCGGATTGATCATATTTTTGGTGCTGCTGTACTTACTGAACTGATCCTTTGAAACATCATCCTTTTGTTGTGAAATGGGCAATGAGGCTTTACCCGCCCTTGTTCTTTAATCGAATTTGGACGCAATCAATTAGCCAGGACTTTAAAACCGTAAAGGTCAAGGTGATCAAAAGCATATTGAACAAAAACCTTCAGGGAGGGATCTTCGGTGGCACCCTGTTCTCCGGAGCAGATCCTTATCCGGCAGTACAGCTTTGGAATATCCTCCGCAAAAAGGGATATCAATGCGAAGCATGGCTAAAAAATTCTGAAATCGACTACGTAAAACCAGCGCGGAGCAGCGTTTATTATGAGTTCTATCTGACCAATGCACAAATCAAAAAAGCCGAAGAAGATCTCAGATCGACTGGTCGGGCGGAGATTCACCACCAGGAATCGGGAAAAGATAAAAACGGGATCGTGGTCACCAATATCAGATCCCTGACGGTGATTAAACTAATTGCTTAAGCTCTTTCGGCTCTGATGATCCCAAAGACAATCCCGTATTGAGCGATAATATAGGTGCCCATTACAAACAATCTGGATCCTTCAAACGGGTTGGCGAATTTAGCGATCGCCAGTATGGAATCAGAGCCAACAAAAAAAACCGCGCCGAGCAGAATCATGTTGGCAGCGGTACTGCCTATTTCACCTTTGAGCCCAATACTGAACATCATCATAGTGGTAATGGCAATGGCGTAAAGAACCACCGGAATAAAGAAGTCACCCACAAGAGGTTCCAGATAGAAAATAAAAAGGCCCAGATAAACCAAAGCCCCCAGGGAAAGTAGCCTGGTCTGTATTGTTCCATGAGGTCGTGATCCCATCTTCCAGAACAAAACGGCATACAGCACCTGAGCTGCAAGGAATGACCCCAAGCCAGCCAGAAATAATGTTTCTCCTTCAAACATCAGAAGCACATCGCCCAACAGGGAAAAAAGGATACCCGATAACAGAATATTCTTTTTTGATCCTCCTTTGATCAACTCCGATGCGGCAGCCAGAAGTATCAGTCCGATCAGGGGTTTGGTCAAATAGATCGAATAGGGAGAAGCGATGATCATGGGAAGGATCAGAACCAATAACGAAGCTACGAGGTAGGCAATTGAATAATTTCTACTCATGCTGATCTGATTCTACGAAGACCCTTTTCTTGATAAAGGGATACCATGAAATGAACAGGATCAGCGAAAGGCCGATCAGTGCAGTGATCCAGATTGGAATTCCTGGATTCAACAAAAAGAAGATGCCAATCCCCAATCCAAATGCCGATCTCAACCACTCCATTCTGGATCCCATCCTTAGCCCATCTGACAACAGGCCCAAAGCACCTACGGATAAAAATATCCATATCGTAAAGAGGATCTTTTGAGTCCAATCCATCTGTCCCTGAGTGAAAAGGAATCCTGCGGTGATACCAAGCGAGAGAACGTATTGAACGAAAATATACAGGTTCATCCTTGTTGAGATCTCTACTTCGTACTTCTCATAAACATTGTGGTCAATACTCTCAACAACTCTTGTTCCACCTAACCTTTCCGGATGCCAACCCGGCTTATTCCAGAGCAGACTCCAGATCTCACCCGCCCCTTTCATTCTTTTGAAATCTCTCGCCAGGGTGAAAAAATGTGAGACCTGGGCATAGAGTGGGTTGAAGGTATTCAATGGCTTGGTGATCCCATAGGTAGGCTTTTCATCTTCATCCTGAAATGTTCCGAATATTCTGTCCCAAATGATAAAGGTGCCACCATGATTCTTGTCTATGTATTTAGGATCCCTGCCATGGTGAACTCTGTGATGAGAAGGAGTATTAAACACCCACTCAAAAACCGGCATACGATCGATGGCCTCGGTATGGATCCAAAACTGATAAAGCAAATTGATCGCACTGATGGACAGAAACAATTCCGTACTGAAACCCACAAAGGCGAGTGGGAAATAGAAATAAAAGGTAAACAACTTCTGAAATGCTCCCTGGCGAAGTGCAACGGAAAGATTGTACTCTTCGCTTTGATGATGAACCACATGACCCGCCCAAAAAAGGTTAACCTCATGACTAAGCCGGTGCGCCCAATAATAAAAAAAGTCAACTCCGACGAAAGCCAGTATCCACCAGTACCAGGTGTTCGGGATCTCCATGATCCTAAAATTTTGATAAACCACATCGTAAGCAGCTATGGTGAAGACCTTCGCAAAAACGCCTGAGATCTGTTCCGTAATGCCACAGGAAATATTGGCCAGGGAATCATGAAGCCTATAAAGTCTCCTTTGAACGATCCTGTCATAGAGCAATTCGATCCCGATCAGGAAAAAGAAAATGGGAATCGAAAGAACAACGAGGTTTAGGTTCATAAAGGGGAATCCTTTTTATCAATGGGATTTGATATCAAATTTAGAACAGTCAAATTTGTGCCGCAAAAAAAGAGAAGATGGAAGGTAACAGCGAAAGTGACGTATTGACCGATCAGAACCAGGAAAAAGTAAAACAGGTCATCGGTGAAGTCCATAAGGTGATCATCGGACAGGAAGAGATGATCACGCGCTTACTGATCGGCTTGTTCACAAATGGCCACATACTGCTTGAAGGTGTCCCAGGACTTGCAAAAACCCTGACGATCAGTACGCTGTCAAGAGTCTTGGATCTTGATTTTCAAAGGCTGCAATTCACACCCGATCTTTTGCCATCAGACCTGATCGGCACCATGATCTACAATCAGAAAAAGAGTGAGTTCGAAGTCAAGAAGGGGCCGATCTTTGCCAACATGGTGCTTGCCGACGAGATCAACAGATCTCCCGCCAAAGTCCAATCCGCCCTTCTTGAATCCATGCAGGAAAAGCAGGTGACCATTGGAGAACATACGTTTAAGCTTGACAGGCCCTTCTTCGTATTGGCTACGCAAAATCCGGTTGAACAGGAAGGCACCTATCCATTACCCGAAGCTCAGGTCGACCGATTTATGATGAAAGTCTTCGTGGACTATCCCACCAAAGGCGAAGAGCAGGAGATCATGAGCCGCATGGCAAACCTGAGTTTCGAAGGTGATGTGAAAACAGTATTAAAAAAGGATGATATTTTCTCCATAAGGGAGGAAGTCAACCGGATCAAATTGGCCGAATCACTTGAGAAATACATTATTGACCTGGTATTCGCCACAAGGAATCCCGAGGAATATGGAATGGAGGACATCGCACAATACATCAACTTTGGTGCTTCGCCAAGGGCTAGTATCAACCTCCATCTTGCGTCCAGGGGAAATGCCTATCTGGAAGGAAGGGAGTTCGTGATCCCTGAGGATATCAAAGCCATCGCACTGGATGTTCTGAACCATCGGATTCTACTCAACTACGAAGCAGAAGCTGACGGAGTAACTACACAAATGCTTATCGAAAGAATTTTAGAAAAAGTCCAAATCAAATAATCGCTTGCTGGATATCCTGATAAAGAACGTCGAGATCGTTAATGAGGGAAAAAGAACCCACTCTGACATCGGCATAAAGAACGGAAGAATTAAATCGATCAATTCTTCGATCGATCAAGAAGCAAGAAAGATCATTGAAGGAGAGAGGTTGGTTCTCATTCCGGGAATGATCGATGATCAGGTTCATTTTCGCGAACCAGGTTTAACCCATAAGGCCGAGATATATACGGAAAGCCGGGCAGCCGCTGCAGGTGGCATCACTTCATTTATGGAGATGCCAAATACCAACCCTCAAACCACCACCCTGGAAAAACTGGAAGAGAAATTTCAGATCGCAGCTGAAAAATCCCTGGTGAATTATTCCTTCTTCTTTGGGGCTACCAACGACAATATTGAAGAGGTAAAAAAACTAAACCCCGCCCAGGCCTGTGGAATTAAGATCTTCATGGGATCCTCTACAGGCAATATGCTTGTAGATGACCACAGGGCTCTGGAAAGTGTTTTTCATGAAGCAGGGACCATTATTGCAACACATTGTGAGAAAGAAGAAGTGATCAGGGAAAATACCCGGATATACAAGGAAAAATACGGGGAAGACATGCCTATAACGGCCCATCCCTTGATCAGATCAAGGGAAGCATGCCTGCTCTCCAGCACTGAGGCAGTTGAACTGGCAAAGGAAACCGGAGCCGACCTTCACATCCTTCACATTTCCACCGAAAACGAAATTGCTCTCTTCTCAGATGAAGAGGATATCACAAAAAAGAAAATTACCGCTGAGGCTTGCGTGCATCATCTTTGGTTTTCGGATGAAGATTATGAGAAAAAAGGCAGCCTGATCAAATGGAACCCTGCCGTAAAGACCGAAGCCGACCGTGACGCGGTTCGGAAGGCAGTTAGGCAAAACAGGATCGATATTCTGGCAACAGACCACGCACCTCATACGCTGGAAGAAAAACAAAACAAATACCTTCAAGCGCCATCCGGAGGACCGTTGGTCCAGCATGCGGTTCCGGCATATATGGAAATGGTTAAGGAAGGCGTCTTCAGCATTGAAGAAGTGGTTCAGAAGACCTCGCACAATGTGGCTGAGAGATTCAAGATCAAGGAAAGAGGATATATACGAGAAGGATATTGGGCCGATCTTGTGCTGATCGATCCGAACGATCCATGGACCGTAAATTCTTCAAACCTGCTTTATAAATGCAAATGGTCACCGTTTGAAGGTATACAATTCAGTTCCAAGATCATGGCCACCATTGCCTCGGGCAATTTGGTTTATGAGAAAGGCGATATTCTTGAGAAAGGTGGTTTAAGATTGGAGATAAACAGGTAATATGAAGTACAACATCGGATTAAGTATTTATTTGCTCAGCATGATCCTTCTGGGATGTGATGAGCCTAAAGAAAAAAAAGAGACCATGAATGAAGCAAGAGATTTTCATTCCTATGCAATTCCCTCTGAAGCCAGGGTCAAGCACCTGAACTGGGATGTTTCTGTTGATTTTGACAATCAGACTATCGTAGGGGTTGCCGATTGGGAAATAGAAAAGACCTCCAATGCTCAGGCGATTCATTTTGACACCAGGTTCCTGACCATAAAAAGAGTGAGCGACCAGGATGGTGATGATCTTGACCATACACTTGCAGACGATCAGGGTTATATGGGATCAGACCTAAAAATCGATCTGAAGGAAAACACTACCAGGGTTATCATTGAATATGCCACTCAAGCCACTGCCCCCGCATTGCAATGGCTGAACCCAATGCAAACCCTGGGAAAAAATGCTCCTTTCCTGTTTACCCAGTCCCAGGCTATTCTTGCCAGATCCTGGATCCCCTGTCAGGATTCTCCCGGAATAAGGTTTACCTACAATGCTCAGGTAAAAGTACCGGACGGATTGATGGCGATTATGAGTGCAGAAAATCCCATGGAGAAAATGACTGGTGGAAAATATGTCTTCAACATGCCCCAGCCTATTCCCAGCTACCTCATGGCCCTGGCAATAGGTGATTTTGAATTTGGAGAAGTAGGGCCTCGAACCGGGATCTATGCCGAAAAAGGAATGCTGGAAAAAGCCCTTTGGGAATTTGCCGATATGGAGAATATGTTGATCGCAGCAGAGGAGCTATATGGCCCTTATGCCTGGGATCGTTACGATCTCATCGTGTTGCCGCCTTCCTTTCCTTTCGGTGGAATGGAGAACCCAAGGATCACGTTTGCCACCCCAACAGTTGTAGCCGGGGACAGATCGCTGACCACGCTTGTTGCTCATGAGCTCGCCCATAGCTGGTCAGGAAATGTAGTAACAAATTCCAATTGGAATGATTTCTGGCTCAATGAAGGGTTCACCGTGTATTTTGAGAGAAGGATCATGGAGGCGCTATATGGAGCCGACTATGCTGAGATGCTTGCAGCCCTTGGTTACAATGACCTCAAAAATCAGGTGGATGAACTCGGTGCTGAAAGTCCTGATACGCATCTTCAGTTAAACCTCAAAGACAGAGACCCGGATGAAGGTATGACAGATATTGCTTATGAAAAGGGCTATTTCTTCCTCAGGGAAATCGAAGGAAAAGTCGGACGCGAAAAATTTGACCAATTTCTAAGGAACTATTTTGAGCTTTATGCTTTCAAGCCCATGGATACGGAAATGTTCCTTGAATATCTGAACAAGGAACTTGGTATCCCGTCGACAATTTCCGCACCATCACCAAGTGATTGGGTATTTGGCCCGGGGATCCCGGCGATGGACTTCAAGCCTTCGTCTGAAAGATTTGCCCAGGTCAGAATCCAGGCCGAAAGGTTTTCTTCAGACGGAGAAGTTGATCAAACCCAGGCTGAAAACTGGTCCACGGTGGAGTGGTTGGAGTTTCTTCATCTGATTCCGGATTCTTTAAATGCAGATCAGATCAACATCCTTGATTCAAGATTTGAACTTTCACAAAGCGGAAACAGTGAGATCTTCTTCGCCTGGATGAAAAAACTGATCCGTTCGGAGCATGATGAATGTCTTGATCCGCTGGGCAAGTTTTTGACATCCGTCGGACGGCGGAAATTTATCCTACCCCTCTTCGAGGAATTAGTGGCAAAGGAAAAATACACCGAATGGGCCCTGGAAACGTATAAGATTGCAAGATCAAATTACCATTCTGTGACCTATAACTCTGTAGATGCCCTTTTTGAGGAGAAGGGCCTAGCAATTTCTTAATAGACTTATTTCGAGATTTTTTTACTATATTTTCAGCAATAAAAAAACCCTGACCCAAAGGGCCAGGGCTTTTTAACCTAGCTATGAAAAATCTACCAAACCATTAATCTTTGTCGAAAATCTGTTAACATAACAGATTTTCTTTTTATATAATTCCGTTGAATTTTTTGAATAAACAATAAACCTTCAGGGAGGTTTCAATTTTACCCAATTCCTGGTATTGCAAAAGAACTTCTATTCCAGAGACAATACAATTTAAACTCTTCGGGAATCTTACTTAACTCAAACCAAACTTTAAGAACTTTTGAAGGTTTTACCCTTTTAACAATTCAAAGATGCCAAGGTTTGACTTGGTGCAGAAACCGATTGGAGTGAACGGGAAGGATAACGGAGTGAGCCAGAGAATTTACCGATTGATCCATTTCTTGAAATCCGGGGATCGTTCGACACTGACAACTGCATCTACAGGATTAGGTGGCTCCGGAGTCAAGATTACCTTTACGCGACTTTTCGAGTAGGCGATCATCTCGCGAATCGATCCAAAGCTCACGATGAATTTTCGGTTGATCCTGAAGAACAATTTCGGGTCAAGTTTATTTTCCAGATCTCGCAGGGTTGTATCGATCAAAAATTTCTTCCCTTCGGCCGTAAAAAGGTACACATACTTGTCCTCCCCCAAAAAGAAGGCCACATCCTCAACAGGAATAGAGTGGATCTTGTCCCTGATCTGAACACTGAATCTCTTCTGAAAGGGATCAGGCTCTACCATTTTGCTGATTTTCTCAAAGGCCTTACTCACAGATATTTCACTTGCTTCATATTTATCTATGGCTTCCTTGAGATAAAGCGGATCCACTGGTTTTAACAGGTAATGGATGCTGTTATGCCGAAAGGCATCGATGGCATACTCGTCATAGGCGGTAATAAAAATGATTGGAATTGAGAGTTCATGTTGCTTGAATATCTCAAAGCTGATCCCATCAGACAGATGAACATCCATAAAGATCAGATCCGGAGAGGTATTCCGCAGTGCCTTCACACTGCCCTGTACACTTTCCTCCACAGCGATCAATTCCCAATCAGGACGAAGCTTGCGGATCTCCTCCCAAAGGCTTTCAGCAGCCATTTGCTCATCCTCAATGATCAGAACCCTTGTCATGATTTCGTTCTTAAAAACGGTAGCTCACAGATATAGTTTTCGTCATCATGGCTGAATTTAGGAAGATCAGGTCCGAAGAGGCGGTATCTGGAAAGTAAATTTTGCTGTCCAACGCCCGTGGAAGGACTGGAGTTCTCACGGGGATTCCAATTATTGGAAATGATCACCTCCTTCCCATTTGATCCGATCAGGATCTCAAGTGGAATATCCCTGCTCATCCGATTATGTTTGATGGCATTCTCGACACAGATCTGAATTGCCATCACAGGAATTCTCTCATCAAGATCTTCCGGACGCACCTTGTTGATAAATTGAAGGGCATCGCCAAATCGGATCTTCTGGATATAAATGTATTTATCTACGAGCTCGATTTCCTCTGTCAGACTTGCCAGGTCCATATCCCTATACTCAAGGCTCTTCCTGAGAAAATCCGAGAGCTGAAGGACATATGACCTCGCCTGATCCCGATCCTTTCCTATCAATGCATGAAGCATGTTCAAGGAATTAAAAAGAAAATGAGGATTGACCTGATTTTGCAGATTGTGAAGCACTGCTCTGACCTTTTCTTTTTCAATTCTTTCGGCCTTTAACTCAAGGTCCTGGTGGTCTTCCCTGAAATCATAATCCGCAACAGCCTTTGTCAATCGGGCGAGCATCTCATCCTGATCGAAAGGTTTTTGAATGAAGTAGTACACCTTTCCGTCGTTAATGGCGTTTTTTAACCCCTCAGGATCGGAATAGGCAGTGATCAGAATTCTGATGGCCTTGGGATCCATTTCCTGAAGCCGCCCAAAGAACTCCGCCCCGGACATCCCGGGCATCCTTTGATCGCTGACCACAACCTTAAAGGATTCCTGCTTACAGAGTTGAAGTGCTTTTTCTCCTGAACTGGCGGTAACGATCTCAAATTCATGCCTGAATGAGGCCTTAAAGGCCTTGAGGTTTGCTGGCTCATCATCCAGATACAGAATTTTGTCTTTTTCCATACAGAAACCCAATTATAGAACCAAAGAGAACAAAATGGCATGGGAAATGTATTTTCTTTTGAAAAAGACAAGATGAAACTCAGATTAATCCTTTTCACCCTTTCCATGAGCTTTGTCATTCAGGCATGCGGCCAATCGGTTCAATCAACCAAAACCCTTCCAAAAGACCCCAAAGAAATGACCGACAATGACTGGAAGCAGGTTTTGACTCCACAGGAATACGACATTCTCAGAAAACAGGGAACGGAAAGGGCGTTCACCGGAAAATATTGGGACAACAAGGAGGATGGAATATACATGTGCAAGGGTTGCGGCACGGAACTCTTTGATTCAGAAACCAAGTTTAAATCCGGTACCGGATGGCCCAGCTTTTATGATGTAAGCGGAAACAATGTTGCCATGGAAACGGATCGAAGTTATGGGATGGTACGGAGCGAGGTTCACTGTGCAAATTGTGGTGGTCACCTTGGTCATGTTTTTGATGATGGCCCTAAACCAACGGGCTTGCGTTATTGCATCAATTCCGCTTCTCTAGACTTCAAAAAAAGGTAACTCTTTGCACCGCTATGGGTTAATAATTTGAAATACCTTTGGGCCAAATGATTTTGGTCATTGAATAATAAACAGATCAGTATTCCCCCGATGCTTACCCGGCCCCCGATGCTTGCTCTGATCTCGGGGATGTTGTTTTGGATTTCATGGCCCGTAAATGGGTTACCGGTTTTCATTTTCCTGGCTTTTGTTCCACTCCTGATCATAGAGGACAGGGTTTCCGGTGGCTGGAGATTCTTTTTACTTGTTTACCTGGCTATTCTTATTTGGAACGTGCTGACGACATGGTGGGTGTATAATTCAACACCCGTAGCCCTGGTTGCCTTTTCGGCAAATGCCCTTCTTCAATCGACTTCGTTTATTGCATACAGGATCACAAAAAAGTATACAAATCAATGGACGGCGATCCTGGCCTTTCCATGCTATTGGATCGCATTTGAATATGTTCATTTGAGTTGGGAGTTATCCTGGCCCTGGCTCACCCTGGGCAATGTTTTTGCCACATTCCCGGGCTTGATCCAATGGTATGAATACACAGGGGTTTTAGGCGGTTCCCTATGGATATTGGTGGTAAACCTTTCCTTTTTTCTCTTCTACAAAAGCAATTTTAGAAAAGCATCCTCCACCTGGCCCTCACTGTTTTTTTTGATTCCAATAATCATCTCACTCCTGATCGGATTGGGAAATTCTCAGCAGGGAGAAAAGGTGGAAGTCGCGGTCATTCAACCGAAAATCGATCCGTATACGCAGAAATTTGAGGATTCGGAAAACTTCATCCCCTTTGAACAACAGCTCAACACCTTTTTTGCCCTGAGTGATTCCGTAATAAGCGAGAAGACCAGGTTTCTGCTCTGGCCCGAAACGGCTATTGATGACCAGATCGAGGAAAATCAAATCGCTGCGAACAAGTACATCAGAAAGATCCAGCAATATTTGGAGGATAAGCCCAACCTGCTCCTGGTCACAGGACTAACCACCTTCACAAGATATGGGGACCGAGCAAAAACGAGTTCCGCAAGGTATTATGAAGGCTTCGGTTATTATGATGTTTTCAATACAGCCTTCTCATATCAGGAAGGACAAGACCCCATGCTGTATCATAAATCTAAATTGGTCCCAGGTGTCGAGATCATGCCCTATAAGGATTATTTGTTCTTTTTGGGCAGCCTTGCCATTGACCTGGGAGGAACTTCCGGTGGCTTTGGTTCCCAAAAGGAACGCACTGTACTGAAACACTCCAATGGGCTTGGCCTGGCTCCATCGATCTGTTATGAGTCGATTTACGGAGATTTCATGAGCAGGTATATTCGTAATGGAGCAAATGCCATTGGCATTATAACCAACGATGCCTGGTGGGGTGATACCCCGGGATATAAACAGCATATGGCTTATGCAAGTCTTCGGGCCATCGAATTGAGAAAATCAATAATTCGCTCAGCGAATACAGGAATATCGGGCTTTATTGATACGGACGGAAGGGTGACCAGCAGGTCAGATTATTGGGTTCGGACCGCCATGAGGCAAGAGGTCTACTTCAATGATGTCCTTACTTTTTACGCAAAGCATGGAGACTACATAGGACGGATTGCTGCCTTTCTGGCCTTGGCATTTTTATTCTCTGCTATAACCAGACTGATCACCCGGAAGAAGCGATGAATCTTGAAAAACTGGCCAAAGAAGTAAGAGCCCTTTGCGACTCGACGGGAAGATTTCTTGACAAGGAGTTTAAGGGTTTTGACAGATCTAAGGCGGGCACAAAGGCAAACTTTAAAGATCTGGTTTCCTTCGTGGATCGGGAAGCTGAGGATCAGCTGATCGCCGGATTGAATAGCATATTGCCCGAAGCAAAAGTCCTGGGAGAGGAAACATCGGAAAATTCTCAAAGGCTTGAATCTGATCTTTATTGGATCGTTGATCCTCTCGACGGAACCACGAACTTCATTCATGGTATACCGCTCTTTTCGATTTCCATAGCATTGCTCATTGAGCAGGAGGCAAGTTTGGGAATAGTCTATGAGGTAGGCAGAAAAGAATGTTTCCATGCCATCAAAGGTCAGGGGGCATTCATGGATCAGGAAAGGATAGCGGTCAGCTCGGTAATGGACCCGCGGGAAACCCTGACCGTCACCGGATTCCCCTATGACAGCTTCAGCAAGTTTGAAAACTACATGAATGCTATCAAGGCATTCTTAAGAGATACTCATGGGGTCCGAAGATTCGGATCGGCGGCTATAGATCTTTCCTATGTGGCCTGTGGAAGATTTGAAGCTTTCTTTGAGGTAGGCTTGCATCCATGGGATGTAGCGGCCGGTTCATTGATCGTTCAGGAGGCTGGAGGAATTGTCACGGATTTTTCCGGTAAAACGGATTATCTTTTTGGAGGAGAAATATTTGCAGCTAATAAGGCCCATCCGGACTTGCTGAAAATATTCAACCAAGAGTGGAGTCCTAAATAAAATGTAGCATGCCGGAATATTTATGGAAGATCAAAGAGCAGCCCGGAGCAGAGTTGACAAATGATCTGGCGCAAAAACTCAACATCTCAAATGCCCTGGCCGGTATCCTGATCCAGAGAGGCGTGGACAGTTTTCAGAAAGCAAAGATTTTTTTTCGACCCTCCCTTGAAGACCTTCACGATCCATTCCTGATGAAGGATATGGACAAGGCATCAGAAAGAATACTGGACGCTCTGGAGAAAGGGGAAGAGATCATGATCTACGGCGATTATGATGTTGATGGGACAACGGCTGTTTCCGTTTTATACCTATTTATCAAGAGCAGAACCAATGGCGTCCATTATTATGTACCGGACAGATATACCGAGGGGTATGGGCTATCAAAAGAGGGAATTCAAACAGCCAGGGAATTGGACTGCTCATTGATCATAGCCCTGGATTGCGGCGTCAAGGCCAATGAAGCGATCTCGTATTCCAACAGTCTTGGGATAGATGTGATCGTATGCGACCATCATATTCCGGGAGAAAATTTGCCCGAAGCTTTGGCCATTCTCAATCCCAAGCAAGAAGGTTGTTCATACCCTTTTAAGGAGCTCTCCGGATGTGGAATAGGTTTCAAGCTGATACAAGCTTTGAGCAAAAGATCCGATCGATTTACAAAGCGCCCCGAAGAGTTTCTTGATTTCGTCATGGTCAGCATTGCGGCTGACATCGTTCCAATGACCGGCGAAAACAGAGTGCTCGCATTCTATGGGCTGGAAAAGATCAATAAGGATCCCAATATTGGATTGAGGGCTTTATTGAAGATCGCCGGATTAATCGAAAAAGATAAGCTCACGATCTCAAATATTGTATTTGGAATCGCTCCTAGGATCAACGCCGCAGGCAGAATGAAGCATGGCTTTGCCGCTATTCAGGTGATGATATCCGAGAATCTGGAGGAGGCCATGGAAAAGGGCCAACTGATACAGCAACAAAACCAGGACAGAAAACACCTGGACCAAGAAACAACCAGGGAGGCACTTGATCAGATCAGCGAACTCAGGGATCACAAATTCAGTTCGGTGGTATATTCCGAAAACTGGCACCATGGAGTCCTTGGTATTGTAGCATCGCGTTGCATAGAAAAGTTTTACCGGCCAACGATAGTTCTTTCCAAAAAGGGAGATCAGGCTACGGGTTCCGCACGGTCCATTAAGGGATTCAATCTCTATGAAACCCTTGAAGAATGCGATGACCTCCTCACTCAATGGGGCGGTCACCAATATGCGGCTGGTCTGAGTTTGCCCATTGCGAATATCCCCAAACTTCAAGATCGATTTGAGAACTTGGTCCAAAGGCATTTTAACAATACCCCGCCTAAACCTGTGATCGAAATCGATTCGGAAATCCTCCTGGAGAACATAAATTCGGGTTTCTACTCGATTCTCGAGCAAATGGAACCCTATGGTCCGGGAAATATGAGGCCTGTTTTTATCAGCAAAGGGCTAGAAAAAAGAGGTCCTCACAGAATGCTGAAGGAAAAACATCTTAAGGCCTATTTGGCCCAAACCAAGGACGGCCCTGTTTTTGAAGGAATTGGTTTTCAAATGGAAGATCTTGATGATCTGGTTTCAAAAAATGATGTCTTCAATGTGGTATACTCCATAATTGAAAATAATTTCAGAGGTGAACGTAAATTGGAGCTGGAAATCAGGGATATGAAGAAATTCGATAATGGAGCTAAGAGCTGAATCGCTGATCAAAAAATATAGGGCCAGGACTGTCGTGAACTCCGTAAGCGTTCACGTAAACCAAGGCGAAATCGTGGGCCTTCTTGGGCCCAATGGAGCGGGAAAAACCACAACATTCTATATGATCGTGGGACTGATCAAGCCAAATCAAGGTCAGATCTTTCTCGATCAGGAGGAAATCACCCAATTGCCAATGTTCAGGAGAGCACAAAAGGGAGTGGGTTACCTGTCTCAGGAAGCGTCTGTATTTCGCCAGCTTACGGTTGAAGAAAACCTCAAGGCAGTTCTGGAAATGACCAGATTGAGCAAGAAGGAGCAAAGAGAAAAAGTAGAGGCCCTACTCGAGGAGTTCAGTCTTACTCATGTCAGGAAGAACAAGGGGATAGTGCTTTCCGGTGGGGAAAGAAGACGAACAGAAATTGCAAGAGCATTGGCAGTGGATCCCAAATTTGTTTTATTGGATGAACCCTTTGCAGGAGTAGACCCCATTGCTGTGGAAGAGATCCAATCCATTGTAGCCCAGTTGAAAAACAGAAATATTGGGATTCTCATTACCGATCACAATGTGAACGAAACCCTGTCCATTACCGATAGGGCTTATTTGCTTTTTGAAGGCAGCATTCTGAAATCAGGAACCGCTGAAGAACTCGCTGCAGATGAACAGGTGAGAAGGGTTTATCTGGGAAAACATTTCGAACTTAAAAGAAAGGTCTAAATGCTCTCGGCACTTTTTAATGGAATAATGGTCAAGGCATTTGACTCCAGGATCAAAACCCTGGATAGAATGGCGGCTGAACCCATTGAAAATCAGGACAGGGTATTTAAAGAGTTGATCCAAAAAGCGGCAAAGACCAAATGGGGTGTGGATTTTGGATATGGTACCATAGACTCCTACCAGGATTTTGCCCGCCGGGTACCCATTTCAACCTATGAGGATCTTTTTCCATTGATAGAAAGGGTCATGAAGGGCGAAGAAAATGTTCTTTGGCCAACAAAGACTACATGGTTTGCCAAATCTTCCGGTACAACCAACTCCAGAAGCAAGTATATTCCGGTCAGTCCCGAGGCTCTCGAGGAAAATCATTACCGCGGTGGAAAGGACATGATCAGCTTCTATATCAAGAATCGACCAAACTCGAGGGCATTCTATGGCAAAGGTCTTGCAATCGGAGGAAGCAGATCCATCAATCACCTGGATCAGGCTTCACAATATGGTGATGTCTCAGCGGTACTCATGGCGAACATGCCCTTCTGGGCCCAATATGTCCGGACTCCAAGCCTCAAAACAGCCCTAATGGAGCATTGGGAAGAAAAAATTGAGAAGATGGCAGAGGAGACCATGGATGAAAACGTAACGAGCATCACCGGAGTGCCGACCTGGACCACTGTTTTACTCCAGCGAATTCTGGAATTGAAAAACAAGAAATCCATCATTGAGGTATGGCCCAACCTTGAGATCTTTTCTCACGGAGCCGTTGCATTTACGCCCTATCGGCCGCTCTTCGAAAAGTTAATCGGGGCGCCCATCTACTACCTTGAAAATTATAATGCTTCGGAAGGATATTTCGCTATCCAGGATCAGGAAAACGATCCGGGCATGCTTCTTCTACTAAGCCATGGAATTTTCTACGAGTTCCTGCCAACCGGTTCAAGTGGGATGAATTCAAATCCGGTCCCATTGAGCGAAGTCGAGATAGGAGTTAACTATGCAGTGATCATCAGCAATAATTCAGGCCTTTGGAGGTACAATCTGGGAGACACGGTGAAGTTCACCAGTACTGATCCCTACCGCCTGGTGATATCAGGTCGTACAAAGCATTTTATCAATGCCTTCGGTGAAGAACTAATGATCGAGAATGCGGAAAATGCCATATCCAAGGCCTGTCAAAAAACCGGCGCCTCCATTAATAATTATACGGCAGCTCCCGTTTATTTAGATATGGGAAAACGCGGCGGACATGAGTGGGTGATCGAATTTATCAAGGAACCCAATGATCACTCAGAGTTCATCCGTATTCTGGATGAAACTCTCAAAGCCGTGAATTCGGACTATGATGCCAAACGGGAGAAAGATATAGCCCTGGCCCCGCCAAAGCTCTCCATAGTTCCGGAAGACACCTTCTATAAATGGATGAAAAGCAGGGGAAAACTGGGTGGCCAGAATAAAGTCCCCCGACTTTCGAACTCACGTGAATACGTGGATGAGATCCTAAAATTCTCCGCTTAGATCACTTCCATTTAATGGTGCAACCCACAGCCTTGGTTTCCGTAACCTTCACAGGCTGACTGTTGACCAGATCGCCGATCGCATCGGATACATAAAACTTATCGGCCGATTCCGCCGATTGAGGATTATTATCGATTGCGCCTATATAGGCAACCTTGTATTGAACCGTGGTCCTTTCCAATAAAAACACATGAGGTGTTCTGGTAGCGCCAAAGTTCTTGGCCACATCCTGGGTTTCATCGAACAGGTAGGGAAAGGGATAGCCCTTGCTTTTTGCCCTTTTTTTCATGTTGCCATATGAGTCCTCGGGGACCTTTTCAGGATCGTTTGGATTGATCGCAACCACAGGATAACCCTGGGAGGCATAGGTCTTGTGCAACTCGATGATCCTTTCTTCATAAAGTTTTGCATACGGACAGTGGTTGCAGGTAAAAACCACGATCAATCCCTTTTCCTGATCATAATCGCTGAGGGATACATTTTTACCATCCACATTGAGAAGGTCAAACTCACCCACCACATCTCCAACATCATAACCCGCATGAGCAGAAAAAACCCCAACAAATGAAAGAAAGAACAGACTTAGAAAAACTGATTTCATAGGTATTGACTTATTTGTTTATTTAACGATTCGCGATCGAATTCTCCTTCCCTAAAAGTAGATATTCCTTTTTCAGGATTCAAAAATAAAGTGGCGGGAATTGCGCCCGACCAATCCGTTGAGACCTGATCGATCCAGCTATTATAATCCAGGTCATCAAGGAGAATGACGTCTGATTTGATCTCCCTTTTCTCCACGAAGGGAATAACCTTATCCTCCAGGTTGGTTTTAAAATCCAGGCTTACGAGAATAACCTTGATCTTTTTGCCCTTGTAGTTATTTTCCAATTCCTCAAAATAGGGAAGTTCCTGTATGCATGGCTTGCACCAGGTTGCCCAGAAATTGATAACATAAAGGGTATCGCTTTGCTTTTGAAGAACCTTGCTTTGAAACTCATCGAACTTCATCACAGGAATCCCCCCTTCAGCGGTCCCAAAGACCATGACCAACAAGCTTAATCCCATTACCCGGGGAAGAATAAGCTTTTTCCACAAAACGCTGTTTATATGTTGATAACTCAGACGCAACTCTTTAGATGTTAATTCTTGTCAACGATTGATCCACAATATGCATGTGAATAACTGATCATCGTCAACAACACATGAAATTCCCTAGGAAAGGTCCTGTGTTTGACGGATTTTGGTCCTGTATGCATTGAAGATCCTTGATTTCGAAAGGAATCCAAGATACTGCCCATCCCTGATGACTGGCAAATTCCATGCCCCGGTCACCTCGAATTTTTTCATTACCGAATCCATCGGGTCCTTGGGGTCAATTTCTGCAGGCGGGCTGTTCATCAGATCCCGCACGATCACATTTTCCTGGGCATCGCGATCAAACATGATCTTGCGAATATCATCAAGTGTCACTATGCCCAATAAATTTTGGTCATCATCAACCACCGGGAAAATATTCCTCTTGGATTTGCTCACGAGTTCTACCAGATCGGATAACAAGGCATCAGGATGTACGGTCAACAGATCCTTCTCAATCAAGTAGCTCATTTTCATCAGGCTTAACACCTGTCTGTCCTTGTCATCCTTGATCAACTCGCCACGATTGATCAGTCTCTTTGTGTAAAGTGAATGCGGTTCAAAATAGCTGGCAGTCGCATAAGACAAGGCTGAAACGATCATAAGAGGCACAAAAAGAGTATAGCCATCGGTAATTTCAGCTATCAGGAAGATGGCTGTCAACGGTGAGTACTGTACTCCCCCGAGGACCCCGCACATACCTACAAGCAGGAAATTATTGGTTGAAATATTAGCGCTCGGAAAGATCTGATTCGCAATACTTGAAAAGGCATAACCGAGATAGCCCCCCGCCACCATGGAAGGAGCGAAAATTCCTCCGCTTCCTCCAGCTCCAATCGTAAGTGCCGAAGCAAGTGGTTTCAGAAAAACCAGGAAAAAACAAAAAATCCCAATGAACAGCTCATCTTCAATCCTGGAGAAAAACAATGAATCATATAGAATTCCAAATGCCTGGCTGGTGGTTAGTGTCTTGATACCCAGATAACCCTCGCCGTATATCGGGGGAAATACAAAGATGATCAGACCGAGCAGCACACCCCCCAGTAGGGGCCGGAATTTTTGATTGACATTTCTAACCCTGGTCTCTACCTCCATCACGGTCCTCGAGAAATAAACCGAGATAAGTCCGCAAAGCACTCCTAATCCTAGGTAGTAGGGAATATCACCCAAAGCGGTAACCTCCGAAATAGGTATTGAGAAAAGGATCTCCTCACCGATCAGAAATTTCGCAAGCAGGGTAGCCGTAATCGATGAAATCAACAATGGAATGAAAGAATTGATCCTCACATTCGGAGTAATGACCTCAAGGGCAAAAATCACCCCGGCAATAGGGGCATTAAAGATGGCAGCAAGGCCTCCGGCAGCACCACAACCGATCATCAACGTCCTCACCTTTTGATTCAAATGGGCCAAACGAGCCAAATTTGACCCAATGGCGGAACCCGTTAAGGTAATGGGGGCTTCCAGACCAACAGAACCACCAAATCCAACGGTGAACGTACTGGTGATCATTCTGGAATAGATCTTCTTTTCACTGATGATTCCGGCCTTCTGAGAAATGGAATAGATGATATCCGTTATTCCATGACCGGACTCATCCTTGAAGATCTTGACATTCAGCAAGACAGTCAGCAGAATTCCGATCAAGGGAAAGCCCAATAGCCAATAGTTGGCATATTGATAATCAAAACCCTGGGTCAATAACTGCTGAAGAGAGTGAACCGTGGATTTGAGCGTGACAGCCGCCAAACCGGAAAATAGCCCTATCACCACGGAGAGGATGTAAATGAATTGTTTCTCCGGAAAGTTCTTTAATCGCCAAAAAAGAAATTTGCCGTGAAGGCGCTGAATCATGTCGGCAAAAATAAAATTTTCAATTCCTTTATTTTAAGGCCTGATCAATAATCATGAATCCGAAGGATTACTTTAAGGAAAATCGCGTTTGCCAATTGTTTGGTATTGATTACCCGATCATTCAGGCGGGAATGATCTGGTGTAGCGGATGGGAACTCGCCAGCGCGGTAAGCAACAGCGGGGGTCTTGGGCTGATTGGCTCAGGCTCCATGTATCCTGATACACTAAGAGAGCATGTCCAAAAGTGCAAATCTTCCACCGATAAGCCATTTGGCGTCAACCTTCCCCTTCTCTATCCTCAAATTGAGGATCACGTCAAAGTGATCATCGAAGAAAAGGTGCCCATCGTTTTTTCCAGTGCGGGCAACCCCAAGGCATGGACACCCACGCTTAAAGAGCACGGGGTAAAAGTCTGTCATGTGGTCTCCTCATTAAAGTTTGGACTAAAAAGCCAGGAAGCCGGTGTAGATGCCGTGGTTGGTGAGGGATTTGAAGCCGGCGGACATAATGGAATTGAGGAAACAACCACCCTTTGCCTGGTTCCGCCTCTGGCCGAGAACCTTGAAATTCCGGTGATCGCTGCAGGAGGAATTGGATCAGGAAAAGCGATGTTGGCGACCATGGCCCTCGGTGCAGAAGCCGTACAGGTGGGAAGTCGCTTTGCGGCTACCGTCGAGTCTTCAGGCCATGCATCGTTCAAGGATGAAATTGTGAAGGCAGGCGAAGGTTCCACACGCTTGACCCTCAAAGAGATCACCCCCGTCAGGCTGCTTAAGAACCATTTTTATCAACAAATTCTGTATGCAAAGGAAAATGGAGCCAGCCTCGAGGAGCTAAAAGACCTTCTCGGGAAAGGAAGAGCCAAAAAAGGAATGTTTGAAGGAGACCTATCGGAAGGAGAATTGGAAATAGGCCAGGTTTCCAGTCAAATAAATGAAATTCTTTCAGCGGAAGATGTGGTTCAGGAACTTCTGCAGGGATACTTCCGGGCAAAAGAAAGGTTATAAAAAAAGCCCCGATATCGGGGCTTCAGTTTATTTTTTCAGGTTTACCATCAGATAATCCGTGAAATGTTCTCGCGACATTTCCTGAAAGTCCGAGGCTTTTCTTTCGATTGTCATGTGCTCACCTTCGATATCGATCGCCTCGATCTGATATGTTCTCAGATCTTCAAGATCCTCTGGATCAAGAGCGAACATCAGATGATATTCCGCATGACGGTTAACTTTTCCTCCGAATTTCTCCTTGTTATCGATCATGTTTCCGCAGGTATTGTCTCCTTCCTGCAAAATACCATCCACCTCGGCGCCATTGGCAAGGTAAAGGATGAGGCCGGTATCAGCGACACAACCAACATCATAAATTGTACTTAGATCTATTCCCACGAATTTTGCACCACCCTTATCATACAGGGTAACGTCCAGTTTAACATGATGTCCGTGGATCTTAACCGTTTCGGCAACGGCTGTCATTTCCGCCTGTGCGGAAACGAGGAAGGGTGTCAAGCAGAATATGAACAGTAAAAAATTCTTCATTTTAAGATATTTCAGAGTTTGACCAAAAATAGCAATTATTCATTTTTCCAAAACCGTGCCAATCTGGAAGGTAATCAATTTCCGGATTTTAAACTTTTTGCCGAATCTTCGACTTTTTTCCTGAGCTGGGCCTTGAAATCAAGCAGCGCAGTCGAAACGCCCCGGTCCGTCAAGGCAACAATCTGGGCAGCCAAAATACCGGCATTTTCTGAGCCGTTGAGTGCTACTGTCGCCACAGGCACACCTGCGGGCATTTGTAGAATCGACAGCATGGAATCCCAACCATCAATGCTGTTTCTCGATTTTACAGGAACACCGATCACCGGTAGAGTCGTATATGATGCAACCATGCCGGGAAGATGGGCAGCCCCGCCGGCACCTGCTATGATAACCTTTAATCCCCTTTCAGTAGCGGATTCAGCATATTCGGCCATTCTTGAGGGCGTTCTATGGGCGGAAACGATATCCAACTCATAATCCACACCAAGTTGATCTAGGATCTCGGCGGCCTTGTTCATGACCTCGAGGTCCGATTTGCTTCCCATGATAATTCCTACGGACGGATTGCTCATGATTTGACTTTTAAGATCTTCTTCACCATCTCAACTTTCTCGGGCAATTGATCTTCGGCCTCATCAACCAGGGTGACATGCCCCATTTTTCGAAATGGTTTGGTTCTTTTCTTCCCATAAAGGTGAACATATGCGCCCTTCAAACCAAGTATTTCATCCATTCCCTCAAAAATAGGCGCCCCTTCATAACCTTCTTCCCCAAGCAAATTGACCATGGCCGAGGGTAAAATGGTATCGGTATTTCCCAAAGGCAAATCCAGAATTGCTCTCAAATGCTGCTGGTATTGCGATGTGTAGTTCCCTTCTATACTCTGATGACCCGAATTATGAGGCCTTGGTGCAACTTCGTTGATCCAGATCCTACCATCGTTCAGCAAAAACATCTCAATGGCCATGATCCCCACCAGACCCATTTTTTCAGCCAACGAATTCGCCAATGCTTCGGCTTCGATTTCGACTTTCCTGTCTACCCTGGCTGGCGAGATCAGAAAATCGACAAGATTAGCCCTTGGATCAAAAACCATTTCCACCGGTGGAAAGGAAGTCACCTCCCCATCTTTATTCCTTGCAACGATCACGGATATTTCTTTTTGGATATCCGCCATTTCCTCAATAATACCGGGAGCATCGAAACAGCGATCCATGTCGCTTTGGGACTTGATGACCGATACCCCGCGCCCGTCATAGCCGCCCTCTCCTATCTTATTCACAAAAGGAAAATCCTGATCGAGGGCCCGTATTTCGGTCAAATTCTGAACCACCCTAAAAGGGGCGGTAGGAAAGCCATGTTCTTCAAAAAAGCCTTTCTGAAGAATTTTATTCTGGACAATGCCGATCAGATTCGCAGAAGGATAAACCTCTTTTCCTTGGTTTTCAAGCATATCCAATCCGGTTCTGCTAACCCTTTCTATCTCAATGGTGATTATATCCAGGTCCTTGCCAAATTCGATTACCGTGTTTTTATCGTTGATATCCCCAACTCTGAATGATGCCCCCAAATTTGCACAGGGAGCCGCAGGATCCGGATCCATGAAATGCAGTTCAACATCCAGATCGATTGATGCTTCAAAAAGCATTCGCCCCAACTGTCCACCGCCAAGGATACCGATTTTCTTATTCAGCTTATTTCCCAAATCATCAGGGTTTAAACAAAAATTCCTGCCCAAAACAAGTTTTTAGGGGCAGGAAAATGGGTGGCTGATGGGATTCGAACCCACGACCAACGGATCCACAAACCGCTACTCTAACCAGCTGAGCTACAGCCACCATTAAGGGGTGCAAAAGTAATTCAACATCGTATTTTATCACATCCAATTTCCATTATTTTTTGTCCCAATATGGCCTTGAAGAGTACCATATAATGTATAGGTAGCAAAAAACCGGGACCACCAAGGAGAGAACAAGGCCTTGCGCATCGGCAATCCACCCCATCAGGGGCGGGATCAGAGCGCCACCCAGGATGGCCATGACGAGCAGGGAGGATCCCTGAGACGTATACTTTCCCAAACCGGAAATCGCAGAGGTAAAGATATTTGGCCACATAATAGAATTGAACAAGCCAATTCCAATCAGGCACCAAAGTCCGACAGACCCGATTAGAAACATCGAGAACAGTAGAAGAACCACAATAGCCATCGAAAAGATCATCAATGTCGTTCTGCTTTTGCCCTTTCCAAAGTAAAATCCCAGGAGGGAGAGAAGAACCATTACCGTAAAGCCAAGAAAAGCATCGATACCAATACCTCCCTTCACAAGGTTAGCGATCATCACACCCACCAGGGCCACAGCCATTACACCGAAAAGTTTGCCCATATTGATCCTGCCATCTCCACTTGATTGAATATAGGCTCCACCAAACCTTCCGATCATCAGACCGCCCCAATACAAGCTCAGGTAGTCACTTGACAACTCCTCTGATAGACTCCCAAATTTCTCCAGACCCAAGAGGTTTATGATCAGGCTGCCGATCCCAACCTCGGCTCCCACATAAAAGAAGATGGCCAGGATACCCCATTTAAGGTTTGGGAATTGCAATGCTGAAAGACCCTTCTCAATCCTTTCTTCATTTTTAAAGCCCGGAATAGGGAGAAACCGGAACAAAACGGCCACCAAAAAAAATACCATGCCTGCAACGAGATACGGATAGGAAATGGCCATAATTCCCGATAGGTAGGTGAATATAATGGCACCCCCGATAAGCGGCCCTAGCATGGTGCCAAGAGAATTAAAACCCTGTGCCAGGTTTAGCCGGGAGCCAGCGCTTTCTTCCGGACCAATGATCGAAACAAAAGGATTCGCGGCGATCTGCAGCAGGGTAAACCCAAATCCCAGGATCATGAGAGCAAACAGGAAGAAAGTATAACTATCCATGATCCCAGCGGGCCAAAAAAGCGTGCATCCCGTTCCACTTATGATCAACCCGAGGATGATACCGTTTTTATACCCAATTGTATTGATGGGATCCCGATACAGGGAAGAATAGATGAAGTAGATCAATGATCCGACGAAATAGGAACCAAAAAAAGAGGTTTGAACCAACATGGACCTGAAATAATCCAGAGCATAATGTTCTTTCAAAAATGGGATCAGAATATCATTCAGGACAGTCATAAAACCCCATAAGAAAAACAACAGGGTTAATGGCAAAAGGACCCTGCTCTCCTTAAGAGTTCCTTGCACTACTGGGTTTTTTAATCAGAAGATAAATAGACAATGCATGGCCCATCAGAAAAAGAGGGATCAAAAAAGTCCAGTGCCAGATCCATGGATATTCAAACCATAGGGGATTAGCCAGAACAAATACACCCTGCTCTTCATGTCCGGAAGGATAAAAACCAAGATAGCAGATCCATATCAGGGAGATCAAACCGGAAGCATGGTACAGATAGGCATAAAATTTTCCCAGGGAATGATTCGAGTAGTAGTACATGGCGATCACAGGAGAAAATAGGGCGATCAGTAGATCGGCATTCATGCCCATAAATGTGAGCTTCTGGGGAAGAAACCCGCGAATGAACAATCCATAATAGGAAAGTTCGATCAATATCCTTAACACCTGGAAAAATGTAAGCCACTTCTGAGGAAGAAGATTCACGGTTTTTGGGCTCAGCAACACCAGGATCGTCATGATCAACAGGGGAACACCCAGACCGGTCACTACGGCCAACTGGTAGTCCCTGAGGCCTTCAATTTGATAAAAATTGGGTGAATAGGCTGAGATGCCCAACCAACCTATGGTGATGAGCAGGTAGATCAAAACCTGGGAAAAACCTCCCCTAATTCCGAAGTAGCCGCGAAGGACCATAAACACTCCGGAAAAAACCGAAAGTGCCACCGCCAAATAGAATGACAACGATGTTGGGTGAAACAGATCCATGTGCCAAACGGCCGACAAAAGATGCCAACCTGATCAATGAGGTTCGCAATAATAGAATTTTAAAAGGAATGATTCAGTCAATATACCGGCCCAGTTATCAACGATACGCCTTTTTGATTCTCGTATTTCCACTTTTTATTGCATGCAAGGAAAACGTACCGACCGACCCTCAAAAACTGGTTGACAGAGCAATCCAGGCCCATGGAGGGAAAATCTACGACCAAAGCAGAATAGAATTTGACTTTCGTAACAGGCATTATTCCAGGAAGCGAATTGGCGGAGAATACCGGTTTTCCCGGGAATGGACTGATACCCTTGGGGTCATCAGGGATGAATTGAGCAATGAGGGTTTCAAACGCCGGGTGAACAACGAGTCGGTTGCGGTTAGTGAGGAATGGGCGAGCAAATACTCCAATTCCATCAATTCGGTGATCTACTTTTTCCTTCTTCCTTACAGGCTAAATGATCCCGCTGTCAATAAAGAATACCTTGAAATTCAAAAATTGGGTGATCAAGAATACTCACTGGTCCGGGTTAGCTTCCAAAAAGAGGGCGGAGGTAAGGATTTTGAGGATGTGTTTGTGTACTGGATCAACAACCGCTCCTTCGAAATTGACTTTCTCGCCTATTCCTATTCAACCGATGGAGGAGGGATAAGATTCCGGGAGGCCATGAACAAAAAAAGGATTGGTGGTATACTTTTCCAGGATTACAAAAACTACAAAGCCGAGCCGGAGGATGGTTTTGAGCTGAAGTCCCTACTTCAGAAATACGAAAAGGGGCAGTTGCCCCTTTTGTCAGAAATCGTTCATGAGAATATTGCCGTAGAGGCAATATAGAATCAGGATCCTATCGGATAATAAATATGTGTGATCCAGTTGGCAGGATCCGGTTCTTCACCCGGATCGGTCACATAATGCTCCATAGGTGGTCCGGTACTCTCCAAAGCGTTGTCAGACATATATCGGTCCATTTCATCATATGATCCTCCAAGGTTATCATATGAGCCCAGGTGAACTCCCCTGATACAGGCACCCTCGTCAAGATATGCATACATGACCACCTCATCCTCAACAGTGACTTCTTCAGCTACAGGGATACAAAATGCAAAATCGATCTCCTCACCGAAAGAATAGTACTGTGAAAAGGGAGTACCAACAGACTCTATACCATTAGCAGCAGCGAATTCTGTCATGGCTCCTGCGGATTCGGCCATCATCTGGGCAAGGTTCTCCATAGTAGCGACCTGTCTCACATAGATATAGTGGTGAGGTCCAAAGTTGGATTCACCGATTTCGATACTATATGAAGGGGCTGCTTCTGCCAAGGCCTTTAAGTTAGCAAGACCTTTTTCAAAATCCGGTCCGACAAACCCATCCATCATCATTCCGAAGAATTTCCCGATGACCGGTGGGCTCGAAACATCCGTATCGAATCCCCAGGTAACGGTTGTTTTTCCATCAGCCTCAGAGAATGTATAGCTCCCCATGGCAGTTCCTTGCTCCATGAAATCCAGCTTGTTCACGATCTTTTCGTTTTCGACAACTTCGGTGATCTCGAGGCATCCTTTCCCTACTTGATCCGGATCTCCCTCCCAACAATATGAAGCTCCCATTCCTTTTGTAATCTCTCCCCAGGAAACCTCCATATCAGGATCTTTCTCAGACCAGGGGGACCAGTCATCCCATTTTTCGAGGTCGTTCACATAGGCAAACACTCTTTCAACCGGAGCATCGATAGTCGTTGACCTCTCCACATGGGCCGATCCCGGTAAAAAAAGACTGATGATAACGATCAAGGCAATCAGGGCTAAAAACCCGTAAAGAATCTTTTTCAGCATGGTAGATTTGATTTGGTTGATTTTAAAGTTAGAAATTATATTACTGATAGCAGGCTAATCAGTAGTGATTATCTCCAGTGTGCGATAGGCCTGATCGACGTTCTCTATCCCCGATAGCCCCAGAAAGAGTGATTTCTTAACCTCCTTGAGGCTTGAATCCTTGGGATGCTCCTTTACGAAATTCAGGATCCTTCCAAACATTTCTCCCTGGAAGTAATCGGGAGAATTCTCCGGAAAATAGCACTTCATACGACCGTTTTTGATCGATATTTTTTGAAAACCGATTTTCATCGCAAGCCATCTTAACTGAAGGAGTCGGATCAAAACTTCGACCTCCCCGGGTACAGGGCCGAAGCGATCCTTCAGTTCCTCTAAAAACCCATCTACTTCTGACTGATCCTTGAGATTATCCAGCCTGGTATAGAGCCTGAGCCTTTCTGAAATATTGGCCACATAGGATTCGGGGATCAGCACCTCCCAATCGGTTTCAAGGCTGCAGTCCTTGACAAAATCAACCTTTTCGTTCTGACCCATAAAAAGATCGCGAAACTCCGTCTCCTTAAGTTCCTGAACCGCTTCATCAAGGATCTTATGGTAGGTGTCCAGCCCAAGATCATTGATGAAACCGCTCTGTTCGCCACCAAGCAGATTCCCGGCACCGCGTATATCAAGATCTCTCATGGCCACCTTATATCCATCGCCTAGCTCCGAATACTCTGAAAGGGTCTGCAATCTTTTTCTTGAATCACCCGAAAGGCCGGTCAAAGGTGGTGTCAGGAAGTAACAAAAGGCCTTCTTATTTGACCTTCCGACCCTTCCCCGCATTTGATGGAGATCTGATAATCCAAAATTCTGAGCCTGGTTGATGATGATGGTATTGGCGTTTGGGATATCCAGTCCGGATTCAATGATGTTGGTGGAAACAAGGATATCATACTGCCCTTCGATAAATCCAACCATGGTTTTTTCGAGGATCTTCCCATCCATTTGTCCGTGTGCAACAGAGATAGAAGCCTCAGGAACCAGTTTTTTAACGATACCGGCTATTTCGTCAATATCCTTGATGCGATTGTGAACAAAAAACACCTGCCCCCCTCTCGCCAACTCATGAGCGATTGCATCGCGGATCACCTTTTCGTTGAAAACCATTACTTCGGTTTGGACCGGCTGCCTATTGGGTGGAGGGGTAGTGATAATGGAAAAATCCTTCGCCCCCATTAGGGAAAACTGTAATGTCCTAGGTATCGGGGTTGCGGTAAGTGTCAAAACATCAACATTGACCCTCAAGTGCTTGAGCTTCTCCTTTGTGGAGACTCCGAATTTTTGTTCTTCATCAATGATGAGAAGTCCCAGATCCTTGAACTTCACATCCTTTCCAACCAATCTATGCGTTCCGATGATGATATCGGTTTTCCCCTCTCCCAGGTTCGTTACGATCCTTTTGGTCTGGGCAGCACTTCTGAAGCGATTTAAGTATTCCACTTCGACAGGGAAATCCTTGAGTCTGTCCCGAAAGGTCTTGTAGTGCTGAAGAGCAAGCACGGTTGTCGGTACCAGAACAGCGACCTGTTTCCCATCGGTCACAGCCTTAAAAGCCGATCTGATGGCCACTTCGGTTTTTCCAAAGCCCACGTCACCACAGATCAGGCGATCCATGGGATGAGGGTTTTCCATGTCCTCCTTGACGGCAAGGGTAGCGGAAGCCTGGTCAGGTGTGTCCTCGTATAAGAAAGACGTTTCCAACTCAGCCTGAAGGTAGGAGTCGGTGGAGAATTGGAATCCAAAGCTCTTTTTTCTCTTGGCGTAAAGTTCGATCAGGTCCTTTGCAATATCCTTGACTTTCCTCTTTGCCCGTTTCTTCTTGTTTTCCCATTCGGGAGATCCAAGCTTGCTGATAGATGGAGGCTCTCCGTCCTTCCCGGAGTACTTTGAGATCTTGTGAAGTGCGTGAATGCCGACAAGAAGGATATCATTGTCTTTGTAGATCAGGCGGATAGACTCCTGGATCTTTCCATTAACCTCCCTTTTTTCCAAACCGACGAACCTCCCTACCCCATAGTCGATGTGCGTCACAAAATCTCCAATCTCGAGTTCACGTAGCTGATTCACGGAAATAGCCTTGGATTTGGAAAATCTGGTTTTCCCGCGCATCCTGTAGAACCTTTCAAAAAGCTGGTGTTCCGTGTAACAAAGAATGTTGATGTTCTGATCTATAAACCCTTCCTTCAATCCCAGAAGCAGGGTTTTGACTTCCAGGTTTGGATCGAGTTCGGTAAAGATCTCATTGAGCCTTTCTATAGAGCCCAATTGGTCGGTGGCGATGAATAAGTCAAATCCTTCCGCTTGGGATTTTTGAAGGTCCTCCTTGATCAATTCAAAATTCTTATTGAACGAGGGTTGGGGTTTGGAAGGGTATTTGATTTCAGTCGCTGAGCGTGAAGAAGCGGAGAAACCAAAAAAGACCTTTCCAAAAGGATCAAAAAGTTCGGTCAGTTCCTCTCCGTTACTGAATAGCTCTCCAGGTTCAAATACAATGGGGTCCCCAAGGTTTGCCTTCTCAAATTCGCCATAGACTTCTTCCGCCTTGGACAGCAGGTTATCTGCAGTTGAAACGACAAGATCCAGGTCCTTGATCCAGATGCATGTATCCCTGCTGAGAAATTCAAAGATCGATACCCTCTCTTCAATAAAATCACCGGTACCGATGTTTGGAAGTACACTGATCACATCCAGATTGCCCTGCGAAAGTTGATCCACTGGGCTAAAGTCACGGATCGATTCGATGGTATCCCCAAAAAACTCAATCCTATAGGGCTTCTCACTTGAATAGGAGAAAATATCGATAATGCCACCCCGAATGGAAAATTGTCCTGGCTCAACCACGAAATCCGTTTTTTCAAACCCATATTCGATCAGGAACTCCATCAGGAAGCCCTGATCCAAATCCGACCCTACCCTGATCTCAACGGAGTTTTCTATCAGGTTCTTTTTGTTGATCACCTTCTCTGTGATCGCTTCCGGGCAGCTGATGATTATCCTTGGAACCTTGGTTTCCGACCTTAGAGAGGTGAGGACTTCTGCTCTTGAAACCACATTGGCATTCTCGGTTTCTTCAAACTCATATATACGCTTGTACGAAGCCGGGAAATACAATACCTGGATCATATCGGCCCCCAAATGTTTGATATCATCGAAAAAATAGCCCGCTTCCTCGGTATCATTGAGGATCACCATTTGGTCACTTCCGTTTTCCAGTGAAGCGGCTAGTGCCATTACCGAGGGAAGGCTTCCTGCCAGATTCGAAAGCTTGATCGACTCACCGTTTTTGACCTTTTCGATAAAACTCCTGACCAAAGGGTCTTCCCTGTACTTTTGAATGATTGTCTCTATGCTCACTAATTGTTGATTATTCTTCCGATCTGGAGGGAAGAGTAAGAAGTTTACCGATGATCAAGACGGTAAAAAGATTTCCCCAAACCGCCTCGATCACGCCAAGATTCCTCACCAGTTTGGTCGGGTTCGGGTATGCCGTATCAAGACCGCCAAGGACATTGAAACTATAATAAATACACTCGGTATAGCTCAACAACCCCAGTGGAATATCTTCACCCAGACTTCCGGGTCGGACTATGTTGATCAAATCATACAAGCTTGCAAAGCTGATCCCAATCATCAGAAAAACACAAGCAGCACCCCAAAGTTTCTCCGAGCTCATGAATTTGCCACCAAATACATCGATCACGGTATAGGATATCACGATGATCTCTATTGGAAAAAGCAAGCCATGGATACCGAGAAGGAACGGTCTTCTAAGGCTTGGGGCAACCAACTGAACAAAGGGGTTTTCAACAACCAGGCCCACAAGCACTATCAGGATCAGTGTGAAGAAAATCAGATTAACCAATAGTTGACTTCTCGTAAAATTTCTGAGGAGATCCCAAAGCAAGAAGGAATAGACAACGCCAAAAGAACTAAAAAGCAGATTTGCCGATAAGCCACCAAGGGTTTTTTCAGAGGGGTCAAAGAGGGCAGCCATGATCATTCCAAGGACAACAATCACCATCTGAACCATGACGACTCTGCGATAATCCTTGAGCTTCTCCCTTTGGAGTTCCTTTTCACTTAATGTCCTTTGAAATAACATTTGAGCATGCAAATGACGCAAAATCCCCAACAGCCAAAAAGGAAGGAGAAGGAAAACATCCGGCCAGGGAACAGCAAAAAGTTATCACCCACCCGCCATGACGGGAAAAGTGGTATCTCAGGATTCGAGCAAATGTCATTGCTCATCCAAGGCGCCGGACCATAAGGTTTCGAATTTCTCCCGGGGAACCATATGGCCTCCAAATCGTTCGAAAAGGTCGGACTTCATTTGGCAATCAATGATGAGACCACCGGCATTGAAGAACTCCAGGGCAAATTTGGCAAAGGCGATCTTGGAGGAATCATTGACCTTGGCAAACATCGATTCTCCCGAAAAAGCTTTGTTGATCCTTACTCCATAAAGCCCTCCGACAAGTTCGCCGTTCTGGTAGGTTTCGGCTGATTCGGCATAGCCCATGTTTGCCAAGCCCAGGTAACCGGGGATCATATCCTCAAGTATCCATGTGGATTCCTGATCAGGCCTTTTGGCCTTCCTGCACTCCTGCATTACCTCCTCAAAGTGAGAATTAGTCTGGTAGTTAAAGGGATCTTTCCTGAGAAGGGATCTCAAACTTCTTGGGATCTTAAACGAACCGGCCGTAATGATAAACCTAGGATCGGGGCTGAACCAATGAATAAAACCTCCGGACCTGTACCAGGGAAAGAATCCTTTGGAATAAGCCCAATAGAGAGAATCAACGGAAAAATCGCCTCCCAGGGCGGCAAGCCCTGACTCATGAGGTTTGTCAAGGATGATCCATTCACCATTCGGATGAATGGGATCCATAAGATCAAATGACCATAAGGCCTTCGATCTCGGAAGCCTTTTGGTATACTGTTATAATCTCGTCCGGATTATCCATCATGGCCTTGATCGACACGGATTGATAATTCCCCTTTGAGGATTCCCGGAAAGAAAGATGAACATTGTTCTTGAAAAAACCTCTGATCTTCAGAAGGTCATCTTTTCTTCCGGATTTCAGAATGAACTTGAAAAGATATTCAAGAGGCCAATCCTTCTCCTCTTCGAGCATTGCTTTGAGATTGTTGAAGTTTTCCATTCAGATCAGTCCCATTTGCCTTTTCCACAATCTGAATTTCTGCAGGTCATCGGAAACAGACTTCACTACGAAGCCTATTACAGCAGCATCATCAGTAAAGCCAAGTCCGGGGATCACATCCGGAATGAGGTCAAATGGATTCAGGAAGTAAAGAATAGCACCAAAGACCAGTACAGCGGATTTATATGGCAGTTCTTCATATTTTCCCTCCACCCAGAAAGTGATCATCTGAATAAAATCCTTCAGATCATCAAAAAAATTCTTGGCTCTGGGGCTTTTCTCAGCCAGCTTTTGAAGTGCATTGTTGAGGTGGTCAAGAACAATTTGTTTTTGTTGAAGCAAGGCATCAGCCTTTGCTTTATATGTTTCAAACAGTTCTTTTAATCCTTTCTTCAACTCTGCTTACCGTTTTTCGATCTTGAATGTCCCCTGTTCTTCTCCCAGATTCACCCTAAGGAAATATGTTCCTGCCGGTAATTGTGATAGGTCAAATTCTTGCTCATTTTGACCGGTGGAAAAAATGAACCTGTGATAACCAACGTTCTTACCAGTGATGTCCAGGATATCCAAGGAACCATTACCCGATTTGTTACCGGACCATTCCATAACAATGTTTTGATGGACAGGGTTTGGATAGAGATTGACTTTTCCCGCCAGTCCGCCATGAGATGGCAAAGTACTAAGAACGAGAACTGAAGTGGACTCCAAGTCATTCCCACATTGGTTTTCCGCAGTGAGCTCGACCAGATAATTTCCCATACTATTATACACATGAACCGGATCAGGCATCATGCTCGTATTTCCATCTCCAAAATCCCAGAAGAGGTTATCGAAATTCAAAGAGGCATTCGTGAAGTAGACTGTGTCCGCCGATACCGAAAAGGTAAAATCAGCAGTGGGTATGGAATCAACATAGATCGACTGAAACAGCGTATCGGAACCGGCCGCGTTAGTGACGATCTGGGTTACAGTAATATTTCCTGTTTGAGAAAAGGTTACAAAATGCGGACCCGGAGTAGTAGCGGTAGCCGGCGATGAGCCAGGGCCGAAATCCCAGAGATAGCTAAGATTTTGTCCTGAAGCACTATCCGCGATCACAACCGGGGTGTTTTGGCATGTCGTCAAAGGCATGCCAAACCCTGCCGAAGGAGCACCCTGTCCTGAATAGACCTCTATATCATCAATAGCCATATCCGAGGCAAAATCCGGTCCGGTGATACCTCTGATCCTAAATTTCACGATGGCTCCGGAGAAAAATGAAAGATCAATCACCCATGGCTGCCATGAATTTCCCTGTGGACCTACCAAAGGAGGAACAAAGTCCTCAACCCATACACCACCAAAGCCGACATCCAAATGAAGTTCACCCATATCAACACCCAACATATGATACCAGATGAGAAGTTTCGGATCAGCAAGAGTCGTCAGATCATAACAAGGGCTTTCCAAAATGGCGGTTGTAAAATTGCAGCCATTTGAGGCTTCAAGATATAGGTATTTACCATTCCCGGAAGGGCTGGTATGATCTCCTGCCGGACCGGTACCGTTTGAAGGCGTTGCCCCCTGGTTTACCCTCCAGTCATGATCATCGCCTACACCATTGGTCACGTTGACAAAACCGCTATTACCCAAGCCGCAAACGGTTGCTCCACAGTTAAAAGTGGTTGGACAATTGGCTATGGCATCAACGGTAAACAAGGTGGGCGTGGATACCGGCGTACTCGCGTTTACCGTAAACGGATGGTTAAGGGTATCATTGCCAAGATTCTGATCGAGCGAATAATCGTGCCAAACCTTCAAATTATACGAGCCCAAAGCAGGCACCGCAAATCTTTTATTGAACCGGATGGTGTCCGAACTACCAGCGGGCAGAACAAACAAATATGGTTCTGAAGTAGGAGTCTGATTATCGAGTTGATAATAAACGTTAAAGTTGGCCACAGGAAGGGTCCCGAAATTTTCTACGACCAACTCAACCGCGATCGAATCCTGGATAATGCAGGTTTCCAATATGTTGAGAAACGGGGAAGTCAGTTGAGGGATGGTTACATCCTGAGAAAACACGAACGTTTCACGAACTGAAATATCGTCAAGAGCGATATCAGAGGTAAAATCAGGTCCGGTTGTACCACGGAATAAAATGGTGATCATACTCCCGGCATATGGGGTAAGATCAACTATTCTTTCAAGCCAAGCCGTTCCCTGATTTCCGGAGATCATGGGAGTTACGTCGCTCACGAGATCGCCGTCAACAATAAGGTCCACGTGCAGATCCCCCATATCAGCCCCCCTCATATTGTACCAAAATCTTAGTTCCGGTGCCACAGTTCCTCCAAGATCCAGACAAGGAGATGCAAGCAATACGTCCTGATTAAAGCAAAAGGAAGCCTCTGTGTAGATAAAATTTCCATTTCCGGAGGTATGGTCGCCGAATGGCCCGGTGCCGTTGGAAGGAGTGGTCCCTGCATCGACCCTAAAGTCGATGTCATCACCAAAGCCATTTGGTGTATTTCTCCAGCCTCCGGATAGCACACAATTGGTCAATCCGCAATTGTTGGTGGTGGGACAAGTCGACATCTGGTCAAATGTTTCCACCCATGGGGTTCCGAGAGTGATCACCGTAGAAGAGTACTGGCTAATCACGTTAGTGAACTGATCATTGAAGGGCTGAAGATCTCCGGGTACGGAAATCCAGGCCTTCAAGGTATCCGAAGAAATTCCGGGAAGACTGATGATCGAGGAAAACTCGTATTCAACAGACTGAAACGAACTTATGGATCCGGAATAGGTTTCCGTCACAACCGGAAGACCGTTCAACTGGTAGCTTAGCTGGAAATTTGAAATGGGATTGACTCCGGTATTTGACACCTCCACTTTCACCCGAATTGAATCAAAGGTGTGACAGTCAGGAACCGAACCTCCGGCAGGGGAGATTATATTCGTGATCGCCCCATCGATGGCCACCGGGCACCCAAATGTTCCTGGAGTCTTTTCAATCGCAACCGCCCTGCGACCGACCATGTTTCCAATATCCTGGGCGCGCACCGAGAACCATTCCGTACCGGTTGAGGAGATGCCGTTCAACACAAGGCTGGTCGTCCCATAGGCAGTGCTCACAGAATCCATATGTGTAGCTCCCAACCTGTAAATCTGATATGAAGTTGCTCCTTCCACACTATCCCAGGACAACCTTATCGAATCCGTACATGCCCAGGCAACATTGAGGTTAGCAGGAACCTGAATGATCGAAAAACTCGCATCTGATGTATCAACCAAGCCCTGATTTTCAATTCTGACGAGTGCATCCCCTGATACGGAATCGGGAACAAGCCAATCGAAAGAGCGTAGAGAGTTTTGCAATCCCGTGATGATACTATACCAGGTTGATCCGTTATCGATGCTGTATGAAAGGTCAAACGTTCCTCCTGTTGGTGTGGCATTCCATCTGATCGATTCCACCTCGCCTGGGACGAATGATTCACCTCCGGTTGGATAGGTTATTTCTGGCCTGGCATAGCGATATTCATAAACGACAAAATATTTTTGTGGTCCCTGAGGAACAGTTGTGCCATTTATTCGCAAAGTATAGTTCCCGCTTGCAGGAGCCGATAAAGTGACTTGCTCCACATTGTTCACAGTATCGATTCCTCTGACCGCATTGGCGGATAGGGCGCTAACCAGATCTCTGTGATCAAGAGTCCAGGGAAGAAAAATCGCGGAACTCGGAGTTTCCAATTCCATATCCAGATCGTTGACAAGAGCCTGACTTGCAATGACAGATCCTTCGTAGTCGTTCCAGTAAACCATGACCTTGAGCTCCTGAACCCCCGCTGGGACAGGAATGGTATGCGTATTGGTGTTCCCTAGAGAAATGGTACTGGACATATACTGGTTGTTTTCCAGTATCCTCACAGCACGCAGGGCGTTCACCCTTCCCCAGCCGAAATAAAAATCCGGTCCCGGATTTCCAAGGTCATCAGCCGAATTCAATAGCATGGCCTTGATCAAGGCAGCTTCAGGGTCGACCCCGGCATTATGCTCGCGATAGGCCTGGTACATCACTGCCACGGTACCCGTTATTCCCGGGCAGGCAGCGGAAGTACCTCCAAAGGTTCGGTAATTATTTGCAGTATTCCCAAGAGAAATCTGCCCATCCCCGTAAGAAGAAATATCCGGCTTGATCCGACCATCTTCTGTTGGGCCTCTGGAACTATATCCAGCCAAATCATCGGCATAGTCTAGGGCCGCTACAGCAATAACACTCTTGGCGGCCTTCCTTCCACCCGTGATCGTTCCCCAATTAATACCACCAACCCCGGAATTATAGGTCGGAGAATTTGATCCGGAGGAATTTCCGGCAGAAAAAACATGCTGGATAGAAGGATTTAATCGAACCTGCTCATCTACATCATGTGAAGATTGAATATATAGACCTCCAAAACCGTTGGGTTCACTGTAAGAACTGGATGTGGCAATCGTTCCAAAATTGTTGTAGTTAGTGACCGCCGCAGCGATATGCGGGTAATTATTTTGATTGAGATAATCATAATACCTCATGGTCACATGAGTAGCCATGCCGGCTCCCCGTATGGGGTCAAGATTTCCAGCGCCCATCACAATTGGAACCGTCCCATCTCCATGATTACCATTAGAACTTCCGGTGCCAACATCAGTGATTCTACCTTTTACATCAATATGATTCGCAATAGGCCCATCATCCATCAAAGAAACATTCACACCAGTACCATCATAATTTCTACCCCCGATCCCGTTTTGCAGGTTATGAACTCTGTGCAAAGTCCTTGCATGCATGTCATCATGAACGGGTTCCGCCTCTCCGAACTCAACCCACTTTACTCCAGAAACTTTTAGAAGATCTGCTCTTCTCTTAACAGGGACCACAACCTCATAATAATTACCAGAGGCCGCCTTCCAATTGACCTTGCCTTTGAGATCGGCGATGGTCTGATAAAAACTCGGCTCGGAAAAGCGATCAAAGACATTCACATTCAACCTGATGTCATCTTCGCCTTCAGCGCAGTAGTCCGGTACATCGAGAAGGTAGTAATCGGAAGCCTTGTATTCCGGAAGATAGGGAAGGACGGAGCTTACCGCCATTCCATCAAGCGACGAAAAAGAATAGCTCGCCGGAATCCTAACAAGGAATGCATCTTGTGGCAAGTAATCAAGTATCGCGATCCCGGTAGCGGTGATGGCCTGCTTCCTTTCCTGATCGGGCAATTCAGAAAATTGTATGATAAAGTATGCTTCCTTCTTGCTTTCGGTTCCAAGATATCGAGATTCAAAGTTTTCGTCGGGTGTTATTTCTCCCGATCTGAGAAGAAGTTTTTTTCCGCTTTTGGAAATTGCGGGAATACAAAACAGCAATAGCAGGGATAGGGTGATTGCTCGATTCATAAAACTGGATTTTTGGCTGGTTTTAAAATTAGGAAAAAAGAAAACAGGATTCTGATCCCTTTAATCCCAATATTGGAAGACATTCACTAAATCAGAATGCTACCCTCTCGAGAATGCAACAACACTTTATTGCCTGATGCTATCAGAAAAATGGTAATTCTCCTGCAAGAAGGATGGATCTCTATGGCTCTTGAAATGAAGTGACCTAGTTGAAAACTACTTTCTTAACCAGAACTCTTCCATCCAATTCTAGTTCAAGAAAGTACACTCCTGGGGTGATACGCCTTTCCGGATAAAACTTCAAGGAATTCCCAGTTTGCTGTGCTCTCAACGGGTGTTCACTTCCGTGAAAGTCCCTTAAACTAAAGCCATGAATTGTATCATTTGGGTGGCATTTGATGGAAAATTCAAAGGTCGTTGGGTTCGGGTATATTTCAATTTCCCGATCCTCATGAAAACTATACTTACCATGTCTCAAGTCCGGACAAATGACTACCTCTCCCTCATAATCGTCAGGAACGTAGACCCCAACTGCGTTCCATGCCTCAATTACCATTTTTGTTTCAAAAGAACAATCCCCAAAAATATCGTTGGCAGCTTGGATAGAAGCGAACCGAGAATCTAAAAATTGCGAAGAGGAGGTAAGATAAGTAGTCAAAGCCCTGAACATAATTGATGCAGCCTGATCCATCCCGATTCCTTGAACATCATATTGATATTGGAAAGTAGGATGATCATTTTGATCCATTCCACCTTCAGACAAAAGGTAGAACCAATGATTTTGTACTCCGCCCATTCCATGTATACTAGAAACATTCCAGTATGTTCCTTCATAAGTGTCTGGATCATCTTTAGAATGGGGATCTTCCATATCCCTCAATTTTCCATCCAGAATCCAAACATCCTCACCAAGCAGCCAATCGCCATTCTTATTGGGATCATACAGATTCTCTGCGTAAAACTCGTTAAGGGTACCAAAAATGTCGGCAAATGATTCGTTTAGCCCATTGGATTCAGCATAAAGAGATAGATCTGCGGTTTGATGAACTACGGCATGCCCCCACTCATGTCCAACAATATCAAGAGTCATTAAAATATCATTGGCTTCACTAGAAGGTCCAATAAATATGGATTCAAAATACTTATCATATCTAGCAGCATGCGAATAGTCCAGATAGGCTCTCATTTCTGAGCTTTCATCATCGTAACTATCCCATGAAAAAGTAGAGAGCAAATAATCATAAAAAGTTGTCGTTGCCCAATGAATATGTGCACCACGATACTCATCAGGAAAGTGATTCCAATAATCTGTCAATCCTATAATATCACTAGAATAAGCCCCATTCCCAGTTAGAGTCCTTATTCCTAGACCACGACAATCATCAATTAGTTTGTACTTTGAGATATAAGGATCCCAAAGGTTATTTATGTGTTGATTTCCTCCATTGAAGAAAGAAAAGAATTCACCCTGAGTGGAGTTACATGACAAAGAGAGAGGAAATGCTTTTTCAATTTTCCCTGAAATAGGGTCTAAAAATACTTCTTCACTCTTATCCAAACTTTGACATCTAATCTTAACCCTTGCCAAAAGTTTGTACTCTCTGACTACATTTCCTTGCTTCATTTGGGTGTCCAATGGAAAAAAGACTAGCTCCGTTTTAGGCTGAAGTTTAAGTTTCTCGGCAATTTTACTGTCTAATTCATCAAGATTGTCAAAGACATAATCATCACATGATGCATATTCTTTGGCAAAATCAATCAAGCTATTCTCAGTGAGCAATTGAGCATCTACACTTTGAAAGTTTTTGCCAAAGCTTCCATTTATTAAGTAAACGCGTCCATTCTCCTCATGGGTTAAGATAACTGCACCATGAACTTTGTTTCCCTCGTGGGTTTGTTGGTACTTTTTGTGACTATTTCCCAACTCGTCAACCCATGCATTCAACAGGACAAATTCATTTTCAATCCCTAATTCAAAATGGAACCTTAACTGATCCATTATCTCCACTGAGGACATAGAGATGTCTTTATCTACTGGACACCAACCATAGTTCAAGCCAGAGAGAAAATGCTTTGAGGTTTCTTCTCTGGCTGACACGGTCTGAATACAACAAAGGGAAATGCAGATTAATAAGAGATTCTTCATGCCATCAAAAAATTCGGTTGCAGAATCTACAAAAAATACAGAGAATAAGAAATGAAATTCAGAAGGAAATCTCTTGAGAAGATTAAATGCTCAATGCAAGGACACTTTCTGCCTCCCTAGCAATATCTTCGGCGTTATATCCACATTCGGAATAGAGCTGATCCTGGGTCCCATGCTCAACGACCTTGTCCGGGATTCCAAGTAATTTCACTCTGGAGGAGTAATTGTTCGCCGCCATGAACTCAAGGATTGCGGAACCAAATCCACCTACGACTGTGCCATCTTCCACCGTCACAACCAGTCTATGGTTGCTGAAAACCTCATGAAGCAACTCCTCATCCAGCGGTTTTACAAACCTCATGTCATAATGTGCTGCCTGAATATCCTTTGATTCAAGAATTTTTGCCGCTTTCAAGGCATGGTTTCCGATATGCCCTATACTCAGTATGGCGAGGTCGGAACCTTCCCTTACTTTCCTGCCTTTTCCGACCTCCACCTTTCTCATTTTGGTCTTCCATTCGGGCATGACTCCCTGGCCTCTTGGATATCTTATAGTGAAAGGACCTTCCTTCCATTCGCTTGCCGTGAACATCAGATTCCTCAATTCCTCTTCGTTCATCGGTGCACTGACGACCATATTGGGCAGGCATCGCATGTATGGAATGTCATATGCTCCATGATGAGTTGGACCATCGGCTCCTGCTATGCCCGCACGATCCAGGCAAAAGACCACAGGAAGTTTTTGAATGGCCACATCATGAACCACCTGGTCATAAGCCCTTTGCATAAAGCTTGAGTATATATTGCAAAACGGGGTCAATCCTCTGGTAGCCAAGCCTGCCGAAAACGTCACAGCATGTTGTTCTGCTATCCCAACATCAAAAGATCTTTCCGGGTAGGCTTTCATCATGATATTCATCGATGAACCCGAGGGCATTGCCGGGGTTATGCCAACAATCTTTTCATCGTTGTCCGCAAGTTCGACAAGTGTGTTGCCGAAAACATCCTGATATTTTGGAGCCTGAGGCTCATCATGGATAACCTTATGGATCTCTCCCGTGATCTTGTCGAATTTCCCAGGTGCATGCCAGCGCGTCTGGTCTTTTTCTGCAAGAGCATAACCTTTTCCCTTCACCGTAAGACAGTGAAGGATCTTAGGACCGGGAATGTCCTTGAGATCATTCAACACCTCAACCATATGATGAATATCATGGCCGTCTATTGGCCCGAAGTACCTAAGGTTTAGCGATTCAAACAGATTACTCTGCTTCAAAATAGCTGATTTCAAGCCGTTTTCGATCTTGGAAGCGATCTCTTGAGCATTGGGGCCGAATTTGCTGATCTTGCCCAACATTTTCCACACCTCATCACGAAGCTTATTGTAGGTATGTGACGTGGTAATGTCCGTTAAATATTCTTTGAGCGCTCCAACATTCGGATCGATGGACATACAGTTGTCATTCAAAACGATCAGCAGATTGGAATTGGAAACACCCGCATTGTTCATGGCCTCAAATGCCATTCCACCGGTCATGGCTCCATCCCCGATGACGGCAATATGTTGCCGGGAATCGTCATTCTTGATCTTCGAACCTGCGGCCATGCCCAGTGCAGCAGAGATGGATGTTGAGGAATGACCTACTCCAAAAGTGTCATACTCACTTTCGCTCCTTTTGGGAAAACCTGAGAGTCCTTTGTAGGTCCTGTTGGTTGAAAAATTATCCCTTCGGCCGGTTAATATCTTATGGCCATAAGCCTGATGCCCAACATCCCAGACCAATTGATCATCCGGGGTATTGAACACGTAATGAAGGGCGACGGTCATTTCAGTTACGCCCAGACTCGCTCCAAAATGTCCTCCATAGACCGAAACCACGTCGATGATGTACTGACGTAATTCGTTCACCAAATCGGGAAGTTGAGATTTTTCTAGCTTCCTAAGATCAGACGGGGAATCGATTCTGGACAGTAGTTTACCTGGCTGAATAACGTCCATGGTGATTTAAACAGAGCGTCTCTGAAATGGTTTAAACTTTTTAGAATTAATAACCAGCAAAGCTAAATATTATTTGAATTTAAGTGCTTTTTTGTAACCCCAAGACCGACAGTATTGAGCTTTGAAGTAAAACTTCCGCTTTTCGAGGGTCCTTTCGACCTTCTCCTGTTTTTCATTGAACGCGATGAACTGGATATCTATGATATCCCCATTTCCAAGATCACCGAGGATTTTCTGGAGTACCTGAAGCACCTGGAATCCTTGAATATGGATGTAGCCAGCGAATTCATATTGGTCGCTGCCACTCTCATGAGGATCAAATCCAAAATGCTTCTCCCACGTCCGGAATTGGATGAACAAGGTGAAGAGATAGATCCGCGAGAGGAATTGGTGAAGCATCTTTTGGAGTACAAGAGATTCAAAGAGGTTGTTGAGCCTTTAACAGAGATGGAAGACACGAGGCTCAAAAGAGAAGCACGTGGCAACCTCCAGAAGGAGCTTGTGAAAATGTACGAGAAGAACAATGTTGAAGCCGAATTGCAAAACATTGACCTTTTCAAGATCCTCAACACCTTTAACAAGGTCATGGAACGGTATGATCTGGAAAAACAGAAACCCAAGCATACGGTTGTTCAATACTCTTATACCATCTCCGAACAAAAGCAGTTTGTTCTGGACATGTTAAAGGGCAAGAAGGAATTGTCCTTCGTCGATGTGATCAAAACCAATACTGAAAGAATCGCTGTCATTTTCAATTTTCTGGCCATACTTGAAATGGCTCAACAAAGTCTGATCGGCCTGAGGGTTGGTATCGGCTCCAACAATTTCTGGATCCTGCCCCCGGAAAGGGTCGAAGCTTCGAAGGAGGAAACCCAAGCCTAGAACACACTGGAAGCTCCACTTAAAGAACTGGACCCTGAGACCAATCATGTTCAATTACTTGAACACGAGCTCATCATCAACTACAAGGATAAATCCCGCAGGTTCAATATCTCTTCCATAAAAAAGCTGGATTACCGTTTTAACCGGAGGTTGGCTTCGCTGGTTCTCGGAGGCATCATTGCGCCACTTTCTATGGTGGCGTATTTCAAACTAAAGCTACCGGGAAGGGAAATGATCCTGTATTTGGTACTGGGGCTCGCCCTTATCGTTCATGGTTGGAGAGGGCGATATATGTTCATGGTGGAGACCATGGAAGGCAAGAAGGAAGTCTGGACAACCTTCGCAGGCAATACAAAGCTTCATCAGCTTATCAGAGAATTTTACTCAAGGCCTAGAATCCGGCCATAACCCCGACACGGATCAACCAGCGGTCCGGATAGGGGCAATAGAATTCCGTGCAATCGATCAGGTTGTAGAGAACCATCACAAATACTCCGGCATTTTTTCCAGCTCCCTGAAAGTATCCGGCACCGACAAAAGCCGAGTTTACCCAGGATCTGGACCTCTCTTCGCTGAACCCCCCACTCCCATCGGGTTGGAGCCTGATCTGCGAGGTCAGGTTCAATGACTCATACTCGATATGTGCAAATAACTGAGGAATAACAAAATACCTCCCGAAGACCCTCCAGCCGTATTGGTGGTCCTCAAATGTCTGGGTTCCGAGCGAGGTGCGATAATCGTAACTCACATAGCGATAGGTGATTCCCACCCCTCCGATAAGCTTAGGTGAGAATCTATACGCCATCAACGGAGAGACATCGATGAAGGTATAACTTCCGAACTGTAGCCCGATAGAACCTCCGAATGAAACTCTATCCTTAAAGCTCGGGCCTTGTTTAGGTTCTTTTGGTTCCTCCGGTGGAGGAGGCATATCCCTTTTCTGGGTCTGGTTCCCGCTGACTTCATCCTGGGCATAAGCCTGAGTGACAAAGAGCGCAGAAAGGAAAACTAGGAGAAAGATTTTTTTCATTGACAAGCCCCTTGGCTATTTTTAAACCAAATTAAAGCAATTCCTATTCAAATCTATTTAGAAAAAGCGATATCCCCAGACCATTTCAGGGTTTCAAAATTGCTACTCCTGATGACATTGGTGTTGGTTTTGCCTGCTTTGGACTGTTCTGCACAAGACAGTGAAGAGCACTCTCATCATTTTGATTCTTATGATGATCTCAGTACTGGATTTCATGCCAATTGCGACCCAAATCCCTTTTATGGAGAGACCACTTTCTCCGTTGAAACCTACAAAACATCAGAGGTCAGCCTGAAGATCTACAATCAAATGGGATTCATGATCGCCGAGCCGATCGTTAAGGTGTTTCCAGCAGGCAATCATGAAGTCAGTTGGGACCCGGCAGAGATCAATTTGCGCTCGGGTGTCTATTATGCACGCATATCCTCAGGAGATAAATTTCAGCTATTGAAACTTCGATATATTAAATAAGGCAAACTCCCGATGCCTTTTTCGAAATACCTTCTTGCGATCCTCGGCTGTATTCTTGGCCTAATTGTATCTGTGGAAAATGTTCGGGCTTCACAAGATGTGGAGTTCAGCCAAGAGGAACTGGAATGGATCCGTAACAACCCGGAGGTGTTTTATTCCGGTGATCCGGATTGGGCGCCTTATGATTTTTCAGAAGGCGGAGTACATAAGGGGATTTCAAAAAATTACCTTGACAGGTTATCCGAAATCACCGGACTAAAATTCACATATATCCCTTCGGATTCCTGGACAGGACTGAGAACACTTTTTCAGGAAGGGAAAACCATTCTGGTTAGTTCTATTGCAAAAAATAAGACCAGGGAAAGGTTGTTGGTATTTACAGATCCTTACCTCTCCGGAGAATTTGTGATCGTCACTTCCGATCATTCGAAAAGAATTTTCGACGAAAATGATCTGGCAGGATTGAAAATCGGTGTGGTCAAGGGCTATTGGATCACGGACCAGCTCCAAAAGCGTTTTCGAAGATTTGATTATGTGGATGTTCCCACAATTCCCCAAGGATTTGAGTCTATGGATCATGGGGAGATCGACGCCATGGTGATGGATTTTACTGTTGCCATGTATTTCATCGAAAAGGGGAATTACAGCGACCTCAAGGTGATCCCATCCGTATTCGAGGAAATCGAAATACATATGGCGGCGTTGCCGGAATACGATCTGCTCATCGGCATCATCAACAAAGGACTACGCTCACTCAGCCCGATCGAAAAAGCAGAGATGAGAAGGGAATTCTTTGAGGTGAGTCTGCAATCAGGGATCAAAAGGAAGTATATCCGATTCTTCTCGATTGGCCTGATAGGCCTTGGTGTGGTGATCATCTTCGTGATATTTTGGAATCAAAGCCTACAAAAAGAGATCAGATCCCGAAAATCGGCGGAGAACAAACTGATTCAGGCCAACATCAATCTAAAATCCAAATCCGAATCATTGGATAAGGCGTTGGGCGACCTGAAAGAAACCCAGTCACAGCTGGTGCAGGCAGAGAAATTATCAGCCATTGGACAGATCTCAGCAGTAGTGAATCATGAGGTGAACAACATGTTGAACTATCTGAAAGCCAGTATTCCTCCCTTAAAACGAGATATCCGGTTTTTGATGGAACTGCCTGGAAAATCTTTAAGCGAAGAGGAAAAGAAGGAATTGGATGAGGTGAGAATAGAAGCTCAGGAGCTGATCGAAAATCTTGAGCAGGGGTCCACTCATGCCGGAGAGATCATCGCGGAGATCGGTGAATTTGGAAAGGAAGGCAACCGGGAAAGAAGACCTTCAAATCTGAATGAGATCATCGAGTCCTCCCTCAAGCTAATGGCTCAGTCCATTGAAGAAGGAATTGTGATCGAAACAGATCTTCAGTCAGACCGCATTATCAATGCTGCAGCCTCACAATTGAAGCAAATGTTCATCAATCTGTTCCGAAATGCTATCACCGCCATGGGAAGTTCGGGCATTCTCAGGGTCAAAACAGAAGACTCCCATAATGGCACAATTAAGGTATCGATATCTGACTCCGGAAAGGGCTTTCATCCATCCGACAAGGAGAGGATCTTTGAGCCATTTTTCACTTCTAATGAAAAAACAGGCGGAACGGGGATGGGCCTCGCGATCGTCAAAAAGATCATCGGCGAACACCAGGGTCAGATCGAGGCTGAAGGCAATCCGGGCAAGGGGGCCACATTTACCCTAACATTCCCGGAGATGCCCGTTTAGAAATCGTCTCCTTTCAACATTTTGTTCCAATAGAGCCAGGGCAGCCCGTATTTTTTGAGCACCCACATCGAGTACCTTTCCTTGGCCAAATTGATAGGAAAGGATGGTGTAGGATTATTGTCATAATCAAATTCCGCCAACACCATTTTACCGTATCTGGTCACAATAGGACAACTCGCATAGCCATTGTAGGTGGCATAATCCCTCTGAATATCTCCTCCATTGATCTTTGTAAGCAGGTTCTTGACAAGAACCGGAGCCTGTTTTCTGATCGAAGCCCCTGTTTTGGCATTTGGCGTACTGGCAACATCACCCAACGACCATACATTTTTAAAGCGGTTATGTTGTAGGGTGTATTGATCCACATCTACCCATCCCCACGGGCTATCATGTACGGCCAAAGGACTGCTCTTGATAAAATCAGGGGCACTTTGAGGGGGCGCCAGGTGCATGATCTCAAAGGGAATGACCACCTTGAAACCATCTTCGATCCTGATGTTCATGTTGGGGTCTTCCTTGAGATAATCCGGATTGGTATTTTCCTGCCCGATCACGTAGACCGCTTCCTTCTTGTCCGGCCTGATCTCCACCAGTTCATGGAAGAACCGTGCATGAATGTCCCTGGTTCTGACGATCTTGTCTAAGAGCTTCTCAAACTTCGGAACTCCAAAGATCTTGGTCCCCGGAAGTGCCAGAATCACATTGATTTCATCTCTCTTTCCCTTTTTCCGGAAATAATGATCTCCCAGGTATGTGATCTTTTGAGGAGCACCTCCGCATTTTATAGGAGTTGGGGCCTGTGTAAACAAGGCATTGCCCTTTTTGATCTTCTTAAGGCATTCAAAAGTGTATTCGGCATAAGCCGGGTCATAATTGGTGGTAATCCCGTTGTTTCCGATTCCCTCCTTCAGTCCCGGGATAGCATCGTAGTTAATCTGAATTCCCACCGCCACGATAAGCTCTTCATAGCTGAAAAATCTTCCGTCCTCCAGCTTGACCATGTTGTCAGCAGGAATGACCTCAGCCACCCTTCCCTTAATCCACTTTACGCCCTTGGGTATGACGTCCTTTTCATTTCTGATGGTCTTCTCAAGGTCAAAGGTGCCTGCTCCTACCAGGGTCCAGGCAGGTTGGTAGTAGTGTTTTTCATTTGGTTCAATGATCCCTATATCCAACCTGGGATCCTTTCTTTTCAACTGAGCAGCTGCAATAACTCCACCGGTTCCACCGCCAAGAACCAGGATCTGAAATTTATGGGCTTCCATGACTCTTCAATTTGCCCAATAGTAGCTGTCGGGAAAAAAAGAATCACTGATAGAAATCAGGTAAAAAACTAATCCTGCCAGAGAAAGGAGGCCTACTCAAACTCCTTGAACAAGAGGCTGGATTGAATGTCTTTGCTGTTGAAGTATTTATTGGAATAGGAGGAGAAGTCTCCCTTGATCTCAGAAAAATAGATCTGGCAGATCTCAATACCGGGGTAGATCCTGAGGGGTTGGATCGCTTGTAGCTCCAGGGTCCAATAGCCCTTTGACCCTACCTGTCCCAGTCCGGCGGTGATGTGCACATGAAGTCCCAATCTTCCAATGGAAGACCTTCCTTCCAGAAACGGAACCAAATTATGGGTCTCCAGACGCTCCAAAGTTCTTGCCAGATAGATCTTTCCTGGCTCAAGCAAGAGACCCTTTTCCCCGATCAGGATCCGTTCAATTTCATTATCCTTTTTCATGTCGAGCTCATGGTCCTTGTAGATGAGAAGCTCGTTATGAAGCTTTAGATTATAGCTATTTGAATTAACCTGTTTTTCATCGAATGGCTCGATGATGATGTCTTCACCTAATCTGGCTAAAATTTCTTTTCCTGATAATATCATATGGCATTGAGTAGATCTACGAAATTCTGGTAGCGATCCGAGTACAAGGAGTCACCGGTGCAGGTAGTGCTGTCCACCCTTGATCTGATCGCATCCGACCTGATGTTACTCAGAGAGTAGAAAGTAAAATACTGCCTAAGAATTCCCTCTGGGTTCAGAATCATGGTGGTATCCATCTGTATCGAATCCTGCATGGCACGGTCATAGAGCCTTGCCAGTCCGGCCGGAAGATATGAGCTTCCACAGAGATAATCGACAGAACTATGGTCGGCGCTTAGCTCGGTTACGGAATCATAACCGATCTCGAGTAGAAGATCGATCATATCCTGTCTGAGATTTGATTGCCCACCCTGTATCACATCGACTATTATATCCTGTCCATACCTCAGCTCAAGCCTTGTAAATGGCTCAGCCCGATCATTATGGCTGATTTCCTTGGACATCAGGGCGGCAAGTTGACTTTCGTCTTCAAGGTACTTAAGCAAGCCTGTATAGTAATAATGGACTCCCCCGGGCAAAGAGAAGGCCTGATACTTGTTGTCATCCAATAGGATAATCGGCTCAAAGGGTATATCCGATTCTCTTAGGATCAGTTCGGATCTTAATACAGAATCCTGGACTGCGTACAAATAATCATACAGGGATTGATAATCTGCTCTCCTTAGACGCTCGCCATATTTACCTGAAGCCGTGTCCATCTCCTGTTTTAATATAGCGCCGAGATCAAGTTCTTCCTGAAGGCCCAAACCCTGGTTTTCCGGAACTTCCGATTCCTGACATCCGAGGACAAAAATCCCCGCCACAATCAAAAAAGTGGAAAATCTTAAACCCGGGTTTCTCACGACTTAGAACCAGTAAGGGTTATGATACGGATTATAATAGGCCCCGCCATAAACCGATCCCGCACCACCCATGTAGGGACTTCCATACCAGTAGGGCCTTCCGTAACCAAAGCCATAGCCGGCACCCACCCAGACACTTACATGAACATTGGAACCCTTCTTTGGATCACGGTGAGTTCCGTATTGCTGAAAATATTGCTGCTGGGTTCCGGAAACCTCATAGCTCTGCTGGTTTTTGGCCATCATGGTTTGATTATGGGTCTCCTGTTTCGCCTGTTGATGGGATTCATAAACCCCTGCAGCTTCTTCGAAAGCCTTGAGGGCCTCTGGGTTCGACTTGATGCTTTCCGCCCAATCGTCAATCGAACCATTGTATTCATCCGAAATTTTGGTTGCGATAGAGTCCACAGTGGCCACAAACAGGTCCGGCCTTTCTTGATAGGTCTTTCTCAGTTTTCTGTTGGTCGCTGTTTCCCTGGTTAACAATTCCAGGATCTGGGGGAAATCAACCAGAAATTGCATCGCCTCCTGTGCTTCAGGTGGGTAACCAAAGAGAACCTTTCCAAACTCCTGCTTCACATACTGGTTTAAAAGGGTGAGTTGGATCAGGATATCCAGGTGCTCTTTATGAAAGACAATCGCATTGTCCCCGATCTCCTGAGGGTAGTTTCTGAAAACAAATCTGATCTCCTCATCGGTAAGATTGGGAATAGAGTAAGACTTTAGGAGATCAGGTCTTCTCATCAATTCATACATACCATGCTGTTGTCTCGGAGTAAGATCCTTGATGATAGTGTCAAATGAATCCCGGCTTACAGTCGCCAGGGCCCTTGTCCCCTGGACCAGGCCTTCCTCACGTGCCACCGCGATAATCGCATCTTCGATCCTTTGACGATCCACCTTAAGTTGATCGGCATAATAATCAACCACAGACTTCTCAACACTCGAAAACAGCAGGAATGAAGAAAGAAAAATGAGAATAAACTTCATATCGAATTCTTAAGGGGCCGCAAATTTAACCCCTACCCTTGGTTTACAATGCAAATCGCCCAAAAATGGAGCCAAAGGGATTAAATCAAACGTTTTTTTCCGGGATATATTGAATATTTCCCATTTTGGAATTCAAATCAACAAACTACCGCTGTGGAAATTTTTCTCACCACCGAAGCCTGGATCGCCTTGCTGACCCTGACCTTTCTGGAGGTTGTTCTTGGAATTGACAATGTCATATTTGTCTCTATTGTTACCAATAAACTTCCCACCGCCCAACAGCCTCGCGCCAGATTCATCGGCCTGGGCCTGGCCCTACTTTTTAGATTGATGTTACTGCTCGGGATCTCATGGCTGGTTAAACTGACAGATCCATTGATATCCATTTGGCAATTTGACTTCAGCTTTCGCGATCTCGTTCTCCTGGGAGGAGGCCTGTTCCTGATCTTCAAGAGTACCACGGAGATCCATCATCATCTGGAGGGTGAGACACAATCAGGGACAGAATTCGCAAACAATACTTTTACGGGCGTTATTTTTCAAATCATCGTTTTGGACCTGATATTCTCCTTTGATTCCATCCTGACAGCTGTGGGATTGACAGACCAACTGATCATCATGGTAGTCGCGATCGTGTTGGGTATGGTCATCATGTTGCTCTCGGCAAATGGCATCAGTGGATTTCTCAAAGAACATCCGACCTTGCAGGTCTTAGCCCTTTCTTTTTTGATTCTCATCGGTTTTATGCTCTCAGTCGAAGCATTTCACTATCATATCCCCAAAGGCTATATCTACTTTGCTGTGTTTTTCTCCCTTATGGTTGAAATTTTGAACCTCAGATTACTAAAAAAGAGAAATCCAGTTTCCTTAAACAAAAGATTGGAATAAATATTGTGGTATAATGAACCAAAGCATGCGAAAATTCGTATGATTTGCAGATAACAGAAACATCATCTCTTATCGGCAAAAAATTATTACATTTGTATGGCTAAAAGTCCGTTGTTATGAAAAAAGTAATCGCACTTGTATTTTTGGTTGGTTTCTTGACTTCTTGTGGATATCATACCTGCCCCACATACGCTAAAAAAGCACCAGTCCAAAAAGAGAATGCAGACAAGAACGTCTAAGACTCCTGTAGAGAATAGTTAGGAGGTCTTGAAGATATTTGAAAAAATGGCGTAAGTCCTATGCCATTTTTTTTATGCCCAAAATTCTTGGCCCACCCAAATGATCAGGCCTTTTCGTAAATGACTGCCGCTCCCTGACCTACGCCAATACACATGGTTGCAAGCCCGTAACGAACATCCCTCTTTTGCATTTCATGGATCAAAGTCGTGGAAATTCTGGCACCGCTGCATCCCAGGGGATGCCCCAGAGCGATTGCCCCACCATTGACATTTACAATTTCAGGATCAAGCCCCAATTCTTTCATGCAGACCAGGCTTTGAGAAGCAAAGGCTTCATTTAGTTCCACAAGTCCAAGATCTGAAACACTCAAACCAGCTCTTTTCAACGCCTTACGACTAGCAGGTATAGGCCCGATTCCCATAACCGATGGATCTACCCCTGCAATCGCCATGGAAACAACCCTGGCGAGAGGCTCCAGACTGTTCTTTTCAACGTAATCCTCACCAACCACAAACAAGGCAGCCGAGCCGTCATTGATCCCGCTGGCATTCCCTGCCGTTACCGAACCTCCTTCTCTGAAGGCGGGTTTCAACGTTGCAAGCTTTTCAACAGTTGTTCCCGGCCTCGGATGTTCATCCTTGTCTACAATGATGGGATCTCCTTTTCTCTGCGGAACAGAAACCGGAGAGATCTCTTCGTTGAACCGGCCTGCATTCGCAGCCGCTTCGTACCTATCCTGACTTTGTTTTGCGAAGGCATCCTGCTCCTCCCTGCTTACCGCATACTTTTCCGCCACATTTTCAGCCGTTTCTCCCATCGAATACGGATAGTGCATCTCCTTGAGTTTCTTATTGATGAAACGCCAGCCAATTGTGGTATCATAGATCTCCTGTTTCCTCGAAAAGCCAGAATAGGCTTTAGCCATCACAAAGGGTGCTCTGGACATGCTCTCAACCCCTCCGGCGATATAAACATCGGATTCACCCAACATCACGGCTCTGGAGGCATCCATGATAGCCTGCAGCCCAGAAGCACAAAGACGGTTTACGGTAACGCCGCCAGTGGTTATGGGCAGGCCTGCGAGCAAAAGCGCCATTCTGGCGACATCCCTGTTATCCTCCCCGCTTTGATTGGCAGCTCCAAAAACCACATCCTCGATATCTTCCACATTGATGTTTGGGTTTCTTTCGACCAGAGCGGTAATAGCATGAGCGGCAAGATCATCAGGGCGCACCGAGCTCAATGCCCCCCCATACCTGCCTATAGGCGTTCTGACCGCGTCGACAATAAAGGCATTACCCATATCTGCTTTGCTTTAATATTTCAATAGTTTTGCCCAAAATTAGGGTTAATTACTATGCTTCAAAGGGTCCAAAGTTTATTCCTCGCCATCACCGGTATTTGCATGATCGTGATGGTGTTTTTTCCCCTTTGGTCGAAAACCAATACCACCGGAAGCGAGAGCTTTGTTTTCTCTTCAATGGGTGTCTATATTGTTCAAATGGAGACCGGGGAGAGAACCATGGAATACAGTCCGTACATTGCCATATCCATTTTGGCAATGATATCAGCGGGAATCGCCTTCTTCGAGATCTTCCAATTTCGGAACAGGCTGACCCAGATCAAGATCGGAGCACTGAACTCCGTCGTCATGGGAATTACCCTTGGCCTTTCAATTTATTTCATTACCCAATTCGACAAAGAGATCATGCCCATGGTCGCCGGTGTGTTTCATGCCGGGTTTTATCTGCCGGCCGTTGCCATGTTCAGTAATGTGGTCGCAAATCGCTTTATCAAAAGGGACGAAAAAACTGTCAGAGATGCGGATAGGATGCGCTAGAAGACATGCAATGCCATTCATTCTCCTGCTTGGCGTCATGACGATGGCAGCCGGGATCAAAATGCAAAAGGTGCGTTTGATCGATGGTATCGATGCCAAGGTGCCAGCTGCCTTTTACAGAATGACCGAGCAGGATATCAATGAGCGATATCTGACCTATAAAATGCCTTTGGCCATGTATTCATCGGAAGACAGATTGACCGAATTCGGATTATCCATCTCGGATAATTTTTGGGAAGGGAGCGACCTGGAGCTTCTCGGAGAATTTCAACAATCCAACCTGAACTATCTCTATGACAAATTGGAAATTGAAAAACAGGGAGTCAGGGAGGTGCACAAGCATAAGGTCTATTACTTTGAATTCACCTCTGCTACAAGATATTCGAACTCTTACGAGAGGAAGTACACCATAGTCCAGTATATGATCATCCAAAACCGGATCCTGGTATTCAACTTCAGTTGCCCGAAATTCGATCGGGAAAAATATCAGGATGCCGCCTGGCAGATCATGAATTCGATCAAAATCAAGAGTAACCCTTTCTGATTGCTTTCCATTCATTCCCCGGACCATTTTATGAAAGTCGCGCTCCAGGAAGCCCAAAAGGCATTCGATGAAGGTGAAGTCCCGGTTGGAGCGGTTGTCGTATCCGCTGGGAAGATCCTTGCAAAAGCCCACAACCAATGCGAGATCTTGAATGATGCCACAGCGCATGCAGAATTACAGGCTTTAACCGCCGCCAGTTATGAACTACAGAGCAAGTTTCTGGAAGATTGTGACCTCTATGTGACCCTAGAACCCTGTAACATGTGTGCCGGCGCACTCTACTGGTCCAGGGTGAGAAACCTGTACATTTCGGCTCCCGATCCCAAGTGTGGATATAGCCTTTTGGGAAAGAATATTCTGCATCCCAAAACCAATGTTTTTACCGGTTTGTTAAGAAATGAAAGCGAGACTTTGTTGAAAGATTTTTTTAATAATTTAAGGATTCAATAAACAAGAATAAAATGGCATTTACACTACCGGATCTTCCTTATGCTCACAATGCTTTGGAACCAAATATCGATACAGCTACCATGGAAATCCACCATGGAAAACACCATGCAGCATATGTAAACAATCTCAACGCAGCGGTTGAAGCGAATGGACTCGGGGATAAATCCCTTGAAGAACTTTGTCGAAACCACAGCGATATCGCGGCCGTCAGAAACAACGGAGGAGGGCATTTTAACCACAGTCTTTTTTGGACAATTATGAGTCCAAATGGTGGAGGGCCTTCCGGTGTGCTCGCCGACGCCATAGATGCAACTTTCGGCTCCTTTGACGAGTTCAAGGCAGAATTCTCAAAAGCCGCAGCGACGAGATTTGGCTCGGGCTGGGCATGGCTTTGTGTTGAAGGCAATGCCCTGAAGGTTTGCTCAACTGCGAATCAGGACAATCCATTGATGCCGGATTCGGGTTGCTCAGGCACTCCCATACTTGGGCTGGACGTTTGGGAACATGCCTATTACCTGAACTACCAAAACAGAAGGCCTGATTATATCAATGCCTTTTTCAATGTGATCAACTGGTCTGAGGTGGAGAAAAGGTACCAGGAGGCACTTTAACCAAATCATAAGCTTTGAATTAAAGCCCGGCGAGAGCCGGGTTTTTTGTTGATGGATATTGCGCAGATCAAAGAAGTATTTCCTGATTTTTCAGACCCGGAGTTGCTCAGGGAGATCACTGAGGCAGGGCAAATTGCCGAGATCCCGTCCGATCAGGTCGTCATGGATTTCGGCTCGTCCATAAAAATGCTGCCCTTTGTGCTGGAAGGTGCCTTGAAGGTTCTTCGAAAAGACGAGGAAGGGAACGAAATGTTCATCTATTTCCTGTATCCGGGACAAAGTTGCGCCGTGACTTTCCAATGCTGCATGGCCCATGCGCCAAGCCAGATCAAGGCGGTAACTGAAGACAAAGTCAAACTGCTGTTGATCCCAGCTTCAAAAATGGATGACTGGAAAGCAAAATTTCAGGCCTGGAACAATTTTGTACTTCAGACCTATACCCAAAGATTCTCTGAATTAATGGCCACCCTCGACAGCGTGGTGTTTAACAACCTGGACAAGAGGTTATTGGATTACCTGGAAAAGAAAGCCTCGATATTTGACGGGAAGGAAATTGTTTCCACCCATCAGAAAATCGCCTATGACCTGAACACTTCGAGAGAGGTTATTTCAAGGCTCATGAAGGAATTGGAGAAAAAGGGCAAAATCAGGCTAGGAAGAAATAAAATTGAGCTTTTGTGACATAAGTCACTGACCGGACCTCCGGCCATTGCTTTCTTTGACCCATTCCTAAAGCAATTGATCATGAAAGCAAATATGAGTAACCCGGACCGGATCATCAGAGCCATTATCGCCGTATTGTTGACCACCCTATATTTCACGGGAGTAATCCCCGGGATACTGGGAATTGTGCTCGTGGCGATATCAGTTATTTTTCTCGCCACAAGTTTTATCAGCTATTGCCCGATCTATGGGATCTTTGGCTGGAGAACAAAGAAGATCTCGAAAGTATAATAAGCATCTTTGGCCAGGTAGTGGTTAACACCCCCGCTTTCCGATGGCTCCTCAAGCTCTCGGAAAGATGAGGGGTGTATTTATTTTTATCCCATGAGCAAGTATTTCTCATTTCCTGTTTTAATACTGATGTGCCTTAGCCTTGGTCTGGCCCCTTTTACACCCGAGCCCCATATTGTCGGAAAGATCCGCTGGATCATGGGAGGGGCCGTAGGTATGGGTGCCATTGATTGGTTCGATTTCCTTCTCCATGGTTTTCCCTGGTTCCTGTTGTTCGCAAAAACCCTGATATACGGAGGTAAAAAAATAAGGAAGGGTCGAATCACCTAAGCCCCCCATTCCACAAGCAGTTTCCAGCAGAATGTCTGAGCTTCAAACAGGCCATTCAAACCGGGCTTACCTATTCATCCTCCAATGAATTATCTTGAGTCCGGATTTACAAAGACTCCCGATTGGCGGACTCCAAAACCAGTTTGATAAAAACCATATCCAATTATGGAAAGAATCTATTTGGATTCATCCGGAATCGTGTGGACTCGGAAGAGGATGCGGAGGATATTCTTCAGGAGGTCTGGTTCCAGCTGAGCCGCATTATCAATCTCGATGAGATCGAAAACATCAATGCCTGGCTGCATAGGGTTGCCAGGAATAAGATCACGGACAACTACAGAAAAAGCGCTTCTCGGGCGACGGAAGAATTAGAAGATCTTGACCTGCTCATCCATGAAGACCTTCCTGATGACGAAATGTTCAAAGAGTTATTCTGGGATGAGCTGTTTTCCGCTCTCGATGAGTTGCCTGAAAAACAAAGAGTCGTTTTCGTGAAAAACGAACTTGAAGATCGAACCCTACAGGAGATCGCCGATGAGTCAGGAGAAAATCTGAAGACCATCATATCCAGAAAAAGGTACGCGGTCCAGCACTTAAGGCAAAGATTACAACGGCTCTATGATGAGTTTAATAGTATTTGAAATTTGATAACTTCATTGACAATATGAGACACCGAAAGCCCATATTTATTCCCCTGATCATTCTGGTTGCCATAGGGGTTTTATCCTATCTGGTGATGATGCTTTGGAATCATGTGTTGGTCCCTGTTTTGGAAATAAATCCGGTAAATTATTGGCAGGCTGTCGGGATCTTCATCCTGAGCAAGATCCTGTTTGGTTTCAGGCCTTTCGGAGGTCCTCCCGGGGGAATGAGATCAAAGATGTCCAGGTGGCGAAACATGAGCCCTGAGGAAAAAGCCCATTTTAAGGAGCGGTGGAAACGCCACTGGAAGCACGGAAAGGAAGAAAATGAAAAAAGTTAATTTTTTTAAAGTAAAATATCGCCAGCCCCGTCTTCCTGGATAACAAACAATATCTAGGAAAATGAATTATCAATTATTAAGAACAATACTTTTCGGAGCCCTAGTCGGTCTGGCACTTTTTTGGGCTCCCTTCTTCATCCTGAAGGTCTTCTTATTCCTTCTCATATTCGGTTTCTTTTTCAGGATCTTCCGGGGTCGGGGCTATGGCCCCAGGGGCTGGGCGTTCGCTGACAGGATCCGAGGCATGAGCGATGAAGAGTACGCAAATTTCAAGCAGGACTACAGAGCTGGCTGCAGCTACCGTCATGCTGAAAATGTAGAACCCAAAACCCAGGAATCATGAAGAGGAGAAACAGATTTATAGTTGCGATCTTATCAGCTGCGTTTACGTTTTCAATTCTCGCAGCGACAGTAGGAACGGATCATTTTGGTCGAAGACATCATTGGCATCATGGATATCACCATGACTGTCACCAAGATGCTCATGAAAAACCGGCAGAGCCGGATTCGGGTCCGGACTCTTCCGAAGGCTGAACCAAAATCCGGAAAGATCAAAAGCCTGGCAATGGTCAGGCTTTTTTCATGCCCAAGAGTTTGGATCTGAGCATTATTCCCAAAGAGCTTTCGGGGCATTTTTTGTTCAAATTCCTGTTGATCTTCGCTGTCTTCACGGCCATGGGTGCATTTTTCTTGCCGAAATTTTCATAATTTAGGTAAGGTATTTACCGTTGCTATGAAAGGAACTAGATTTGCATCTCCGCGTGTTATCTAGGTCCCGGCAAGCACTATTGGAACTATTAGACATCATATTATTCAGTCATGAACCGGTACAGGTTGGTTCAGGAGGTGGAATGTCAGCCAGTAACTGGATAGCAATCATTGCTATCGTTGCTACTGTGGGAATAGCCGTGATCAGCGGATGTATTATGCTCATTTTCCGATCGGGAAAAATAGTCACCAACATTGAGCATATGGGGAAGAATATCGAGGGAATCCAAGAGGCAATTAAGCCTCTTCCTGTCATTGAAGATAGAGTGAGTGAGCTCTGGCGACTCCGAGCCACCGAACCCGGATCTCCGATTAAGCTAAATGACTTCGGGCAAAAGGTTTTACGCGAATCAAACATTGGAGCTTTCACCGAAAAAAACTACCCCAGAATATTGGAAAAGGTAAAGAATAGAAATCCATTGAATGCGTATCAAGCGCAGGAAATATTGATTCAAGAAGTGTCCGGGTTAAAAGGGTTAGAATCCTATACCAATGATTTGGAAAACGCCGCATTCAATAGTGGTACGGATGTCGACATGGTTCTCCTGGTTGCCGCTGTAGACGTAAGAGATAAAGTATTAAAAGACCTTGGGTTTAACCGTGATGACATCGATCGTTATGATCCAAAAAGGAAAGCTGAGAATTGAATGAGTTATTCCCAGCATTATTTCAAGCCCGGATGGGCTTTTTTTATGCCTGAATTTTGGTTTTTAGAAATGTCACAGCAGAGCAAGGACTCAGCTTGAATACGTTTAATAAGCAATTCAAATTCAGTAGCCCTGTCCAAATAGTCGTTTATTTCTTTAAGAACCCAAAATTCAATTAGGAACAAAAAAGCCCAACACTATGTGTTGGGCTAAAACTTGTAGCGGGGACAGGACTTGAACCTGCGACCTTCGGGTTATGAGCCCGACGAGCTACCAACTGCTCTACCCCGCGATGTGAATACAAAACTAAGAAAAAACTTTCTGATTTTTGCAGCTCGAATGAGCAAAGAGGATCAGGAAAAGCAATTCAGGGCGGGATTCGTCAATATCCTGGGAAAGCCCAACGTAGGCAAATCAACCCTGCTCAACAGGCTTGTCGGTGAATCCCTGGCCATCACCACACCCAAAGCGCAGACCACCCGGGACAGGATCATGGGAATTCTAAACGGGGAAGATTTCCAGATCGTCTTTTCGGATACCCCCGGACTGATCGATCCTTCCTATGCACTTCAGGAATGGATGATGAAGGAAGCCAAAAGCGCATTGGAGGACGCGGATATTATCCTGTACATCGTCCCCTATCCTTTCCCAAAATCCTATCCCGAAATGGAATTGCTCAAAGGGGCCAAATGCCCAAAATTCCTGGTAGTCAACAAGGCTGATCTCGCCGAGGGAGAAATCGAGATCCCCGATGCGCTCAGGGAAAAAGAATGGAAGGAGATCATTCGCATCTCAGCGCTAAAAGGATCCAGGACGAAAAAACTGCTGAGCAAGATCATCAACAACCTCCCCGTACATCCGCCCTTTTACGATCAGGACCAGCTCACCGATAAAACCGAGAGATTTGTTGCTTCTGAAATGATCCGCAAGCAGATCTTCGAACTCTTCAAGCAGGAAGTCCCGTACTCGGTGCAGGTGGAAATTGAATATTTTCATGATGAGCCGGATATCCTTAGAATGGGTGCTGTCATCATAGTGGAAAGGGATACACAAAAAGGGATCATCATCGGTAAAAAAGGTTCAATGCTCAAGGAGGTCGGGATCAGGGCCAGAAAGGAACTGGAGAAATTCTTCGGAAAAAAGATCTTTCTTGAAAGCCATGTGAAGGTCGAAAAGGATTGGAGAAAAACAGAGAACAAACTCAAAAAACTGGGATTTAAATAATGGGTAACCTGGTATGTATAGTAGGACGTCCCAATGTGGGAAAGTCGACCTTCTTCAACAGGATGATCGGGCGCAAGGATGCGATCATCGACAATGTCAGCGGCGTCACCAGGGACAATAAGTATGGATCCGTGGATTGGAAGGACCGCAACTTCACCTTGATGGACACCGGCGGACTTGTTCAGGGTTCGGAGGACGTTTTCGAGGAAGCCATCAGAAAGCAGGTTTTTCAGGGTCTCGAAAGAGCAGATCTTATCCTGTTCATGGTTGACCTTCAAACAGGTTTAACCGGTCTGGATCAGGAAGTGGCAGATCTGATCAGGAAAACTCAGAAACCTACGCTATTGATTGTCAATAAATCCGATACACCCGATAAACTTCATCAGGGAGGGGAATTCTACAGCTTAGGATTTGACGAAGTTCACAATGTATCTTCGGAAACCGGAACAGGCACAGGTGATCTTCTGGATGCCATCATTGAAAGACTTCCTGAAGAAGCGGAAAAAGAAGACTCCAAGCTCCCCAGGATCGCTATAGTCGGAAGACCAAATGTCGGTAAATCCTCCCTGACCAATATGCTGCTAGGCTATGAAAGAAGTATTGTAACCCCGAAAGCAGGAACAACCAGGGATCCGGTGAATGCCGTGATGAAGGGATTTGGGCAGGAATTCGAGTTGCTGGATACGGCAGGGTTGCGAAAAAAGGCCAAGGTCAGGGATGATCTGGAATTCTATTCGGTTCTCAGATCGGTGAGGGCCATTGAGGATTCGGATGTATGTGTCCTGATGATCGATGCACAAAACGGACTCGAAGGACAGGATATGAATATCCTGCACCTGGCGGTTCAAAGAAAAAAAGGGATCCTTATCCTGATCAACAAATGGGATCTTGTAGAGAAGGATCAGAACACGGCCAAGGAATATGAAAAGGCCATGCGGGAAAGGCTGGGAGCACTTCAGTATATCCCCATCCTTTTTGTTTCCGTGAAGGAGAAACAACGGGTACATAAGGCCCTCGAGAGCATTCAGAATATTTACAAGGAAAGATTGAAAAAGGTATCGACTTCCAAGCTGAATGATGTGCTTCTCAAGAAGGTTGAACAGCGGCCACCTGGCCTGGAAAGGGGGAAACAGATCAAGATCAAGTACATCACCCAATTGCCGTCAGCCACTCCTGCCTTCGCGTTTTTCTGCAATTTTCCAAAGGCCATAAAATCCCCCTACAAGAAGTATTTGGAAAATCAATTAAGACAAGCATTTGGTTTTCAGGGAGTTCCGATATCACTGTATTTTAGGAAAAAATAGTGCATTTTTTAGGTTTCCTTTGGGCATTATTTATCTTTGGTTTACCAAAAAAGGAAAAACCATGAGAAAATTACCGTTTTTATTAATTGCTCTTGCAATGACGATTTTCGTTGCATGTGGCGGAGATGAAGGAGCATCTACCGGTGAAGTAGAAGCAGAAGAAGTGGAAATGCAGGAAGAAGCCGAGATGGAGGAAATGGAGGAGGAAGAAGAAATGATGGAAGAGGAAGCTGAGGAAATGATGGAAGAGGCCGATCCGAACTCCGAAGCAGATCCTAATGCCGAGGCGGATCCTAACTCCGAATCAAATCCTAATGCCAGGACGAAAGCAGAAGCCGACCCGAATTCCGAGTCAGGTGATTCCAATGCTGAGACGGATGCACACTCTGAATCAGCCGGAGGGAATTAGCATTTGAATCGCGAAAAATTTCAAACCGCGTGGTACTTTTGCCTCGCGGTTTTTTTATGTCCAAAGCAAAAATAAAGGCCATACTTCCTCCCGATCTGCGGGATACCTTTCGCTCACTCTGGGAGGCAAACCCCTTCACACTAAAGCTGAGAAAAGCCAGAAAAACCAAATTGGGGGATTTCCGACGGGATCCGGCCACAGGTAAGTTCCAGATCACGCTGAACGAGAATTTGGAAGCCCCGATGTTCTGTTTGACATTTCTTCATGAGTATGCTCATTTGCTTGTAAGCAAGAAATACGGGCGCCGTGTTGATCCCCATGGGAAAGAATGGAAAAAGGAATTCGCCGACCTTTTAGACCTGATCAAAGACCATCCTCTTTTTAGTCCGCAACAAAAAGCCGGAATCCGGAAAATTCAATCCAATCCTCCGGCATCCTTATCCTCGAAAGCTTCGATCTACAGGGCCTTTCTTCCCGGCCTGAAGGACAATGAACAACTGGTCGAGGCGATCGCAGAGGGAACCGAATTTCATTATGAGGGTAGGAATTTCAAGGTACTGCAAAGGATCAGAACCAGATCCCTATGCAAGGAGACCGAATCAGGGAGGAAGTATTATTTCCCCTTTTCTGTCAGGGTTGAGTTAGGTTAAAGCCTTCTTAAGCCTATTTTCAATGATGCCGAATAGCCCGATAGGGCTCATGGTCCTCCATGCATCCAGATCCCAGCCTTCTCCATAGATCATATGAAGTCCAAGTCCGTATCTGTTCCATTCCTGAACCACGGCATCACGAAAGTTGATAGCCACAATCCAGCCTTCCGACCCAAGTTCGTCCTGCCACTCTTCATAATAGCAGTCATCCGAGCCATGGAAGTTGAAGACATAATCACCGATCAGAATGAATTTGTGAATACCTCTTCGGATCAGCAGGTCGACCACATTCCTCTTGAAATGCATAATGTCGTTGTTGATGGCATCATTCCATTCCCCGATGAACTGAAGGATGGCAAATCCATCATCCTCGTCTACAGCCAGAAGCTTAACATAGGTGGTTTCAGAGCCCATATAATCCCAGGCCGGATCGATGTAGTAACCGTATATATTGTCGGTATACAGGTCATAGTTGTATTGCTTTCCATAGAATGGAGAATCCGGATCCAGGGCAGGGTCATACACCGTCAGCCAGCGATCATGTGGTTGAAGATTATGCATCGATATCCATTTCTAATGCCTTCCTGACACTTCCGGCTTTCATTAACAGCGCCTTGGCTCTTTTTTCATCCAGGCCCCTTTCTTCCATAATGAATCTTGTACCTCTATCCAGAAGCTTATGATTGGCTAACTGCATATCGACCATTTTGTTTCCCTTCACCCGCCCAAGCCTGATCATCACCGAAGTGGTGATCATATTCAGGACAAGTTTTTGTGCAGTGCCTGATTTCATTCTGGTACTCCCGGTCAGGTATTCGGGGCCAACATTGATCTCCACCGGGAAATCAGCATGTTTCGAGGCAAGAGAACCGGGATTACAGGTTACCAAACCGGTACCGACACCGTTTTCCTGTGCATCCTTAAGCCCTCCAACGACATAGGGTGTTTTACCCGAGGCTGCCAATCCTACTAGAAAATCAGATGAAGAGATTCCATGCTCCAGCAGATCCTTCCAGGCCTGGCCAGGGTCGTCCTCCGCAAACTCAACGGCCTTGCGAATAGCCCGATCGCCACCGGCAATCAACCCGACCACCATACCATGGTCTACACCAAATGTTGGCGGACATTCGGATGCATCCAGGATGCCGAGCCTGCCGCTGGTACCAGCCCCGATATAAAAGAGTCTCCCTCCTTTCTTCATCCTTTCCAGAATAGCCAAAACAAGCTTTTCTATATTGTCTATCTCCTGTTCTACTGCTCCGGCTACGCTGGCATCCTCATGGTTCATTTCCCTGAGGATGGTCGATACATCCTTGTTTTCCAAGGAGTCATAGAGTGAATTGGATTCGGTAATGCTCACTTTTGAGAAAGATGGTCTCTTAGGGAAACGTCAAAATTCAATATTTCTTCAAGAACGGCTTCTTTTCCATTATTTTCAATCTGCAACTGACAATAATTCCTCATTTCTTCCTCGGGTAACTGCGCCTCCATGATCTTATCGATCTGTTCCCCATTCCTGAATGGATCCCGCTTCATGATCCGTTTCTTTCTTTCATCCTTTGGTGCAAAAACCCCGATCAGCAGATCGAGATCCTTATATGAACCGGATTCAATCATCAACGCGGCCTCCTTAACAAGATAAGGGGATTGATGATTGGATGTCACCCAGGATTTGAAATCCTCGCTGACCCGTGGATGTACGATCCGATTCAACTCCTTCCTCCGGTCAGAATCATTGAAGGCCTTTTGACGAAAGAATTCGGTATTCAGCCTGTTTCCCTCATATGCTTCCTCCCCGAAAACGGATTTGAGTTCTGAAATGATGGAATCATGATTTTCCATCAGCCACCTGGCCCTGGAATCGGCATCATAAACCGGCACACCAAGAACTTCGAAAACTTTGGAAACAGTTGATTTGCCTGCTCCTATGCCCCCAGTAATACCGACGAGAAAAGGTTTTGGATCAAGAGGATCCATTCTTTTTCACAATTACGGTATCAGGTGAAACCCTGAACGGCTTGATATTCTCGGGCAAGCCTTCAAGAAGTACCGGCAGCAAACTATCATTCTTTTTCAGGACCTGTAAATCAGCAAAGGCCTGTACCGAGTCAAATTTTTCCGTGATCTCATAATCCTCGGGAAGCCTGTACCGAACTTTAACGGAAGAGGTATTGGAAAAATAATCCTGGTTCTCTTCACCCTTGCTCAGCAATTGAAGTGGGTACTCTTTTTCAAGCTCAATCCATTGGCCCACCGGGAAGCTGATATTGATCTCCTCGGGCACAACCGTAACGAGATCAGAATGAGGATACTGAACAGAAATAGAGCTGTTGTAATCCTTACTGATCTTCTCCACGGGAAGGACCAGGGTATAATGATCCTGTAGATTGTCAAGCAATGATTTGGGGCCCGAAAACACCAATGAATCCGGAACGATATTCGTACCTCGCTTCAGGTAAAACCCTTCATCAAAGGGGATCAAGGCAGTATCAAAGGTGATGGGGACTTTTTTGCTTTCTCTGAAATCAAAATTCAACGGAGCCTGTGCGTCAAGATAATTGACCAACTTCAGATCTTCCAGCCTCGCCGTGATCCGCTCCGAAAAGTTATTGAAGGTGATCACATCGACTTCCGGAAGCCCTTCGGGCTCCAGACGGATCGGATCGATCTGCCAACCAAAAGTCCAACGGATCAGATCCCAACCATATCCGGAGACCCTCAAGGGGATCTCATTTGGAGGAGGATCCAAGGGAATCAAAAAGGTGTCATTATAGACAACCTCCATTGGCATGTTGATGTTAGTTTGGTAATCCTTATTCAGGGAGTTCAGCCCCCAGAAAACCAGAGCTGCAACAAAGCAAAGCATGAAGACCCTGAGGTTTTTGCTTTTGCCCCAGGACCTAATCAATGAAACCCAGGAATTCTGTTTTTCCTGACTTTCCATCCTTGCTACTTTTCCTGCTTTGTGTTAGCCCTTTTCGTGGATTCCATGGACAGAGCAGAGCGATCTACTTTGAGTTTGGTACCCCGGTCAACATCGATGATGATCTCGTTTTCCAATAACTCAAAGACCTTTCCATGAACTCCTCCTACGGTCACCACCAGATCACCCTTCTTCACCTCGCTTTGGAAGTTTTTGGCATCCTTTTGGCGCTTTTGTTGAGGCCTGATCATGAAGAAATAAAAAACAAGAATGATCGCTCCAAAGAAAAGTAGCTGCATCATCCCTCCGCCACCATTGGACTGGAGCAAAACAAATCCCATCAAACTCATGAATTCACTTCCTCCTTCACCGGTGAGTTGACCAATCCTTTCAGCGTCAAAATGGTTTTGCTCGGCTGTGTATTCGCCATGATGGTAATGGTCTTATTTTGATTTCCGGACTTTCCTTTGGAATCGAATCTAACCTTGATCTCTCCGGTTCCATTGGGCTCGATGGGCTCTTTTGGCCAGGAAGGCACCGTACAGCCGCAGGAGGCTGTGGCATTGGTGATCACCAATGGACCTTCGCCGGTATTTTTAAAAGCATAGGTATGTTCAACGACCTGTCCGGGATCTATCTGCCCAAAATCGAAGATCGCTTCGTCAAAAGACATGACAGGAAGCGGGCCCACCTCTTCCAATGTTGCATTGGCCGTTGCCGGAACTTCGATCAGCTTATTGGCGGAAAGCTCTCCATTATCCAATTGCCCTGATTTACTGTCGCAGGAAGCGATCATAAAACCTGAGATAATAAAAACAAAGGCCGCAAGGGCATTTTTACTAAAAACTAACATGATTATTTACTCTTGGATTTAATTTTATTTATCAGATCATCTACGTCTCCCAGGAGTTGTTCAGCCTTATCACGGGTTTCATTAACCACCTCATTTGCCGCTTCTCTGGCTTCCGAATCCATTTCCTCTGCTTCTTCCAGATATTCACCCAGAACATCCATGATCCTTTCCCTGTATTTATCCAACAGGAAACTCAAGCGATCACGGGTGTGTGAACCCTTATCAGGAGCAAATAAAAGACCGGCAGCCGCACCTATTCCGGCTCCGAATAAAAAGGCTAGAAAACCATTTCCTCTGCTAGACATAATCTTATTTGTTATCGATCAAACCTCGTCCGGACTTCTTGATCTTTCCGGACTTTAACCATTTTGCCGAAACCTTGTCCAATACCCCGTTAACGAAGGTTTTGCTATTGGGAGTACTGTATTTTTTCGAAAGTTCAATATACTCATTTATTGTAACCTTGACCGGGATACTGGGGAAATGGACAAACTCTGCCATTCCCATAATGATCAACACTTTATCGGCCAAAGCGATTCGTTCCGGGTCCCAATTTTTTGCCTGTTCGGCCAAAAATTTCTCATTTTCCGGCCAATCCTCAAGTGTATGATCCCATAATTCCAGAAAAAAGCCTTTATCCTCTTCCCAATTCCCGGAAAGCGGAGTGTGTTCATTTTCGTCGGATTGAATGTCAAGATCCTTGGTAAATTTTCGGACCATGTTCCTTACGATCTTTTTGTCCTGAAACCAGGTGATAAAGCGATCCTCGAAAATCGAATTAAAACCCTGGTGCGAGAAGACCTTCTCTGAGATCAAATGCAAAAGGATATCCCTATGCTGATCAATTGACGGGTTCTCTTGAGTGAGGTAGGCTTTAAAATCTTCGTCATTCTTCAGTGCGTCAAGAAATACCATCCTGATACAATCCTCTTCCCTTTTCCATTGGATTCCCTTTTTGCCGGAAAAAGGCCCCATTTTCCTGAACACATCCAACAGCGGATTCTCCTTAATGTTCTTATAAGGATTGCGGTTTCTTAAGCCTTTCGGAAGGTTCCTTTCTTTCTCAAGTTCAAGCTTGGAAGCCATATCGCCCAAGGCGATCAAAAAATCAAGCACGGAGAGATAAGCAAGGCCAACGTTTTCGGCAGATTCAAGCAGTGCCTTCCTTGACCTCGGTAACTCCTCCCCAAGTTGGCCCTTGTATTCCTGAAAAAGGCCTTTGATAAAATCTGAATCCTCTTTGCTGTTACCGGCAGAGTCAAGTTTGACCATCTGGAGGAATTTCTCGATCTGCTCCTGACTTAGCTCCTTGTGAATTTCGGCCTCAAGTTTTTCCCCGGATTCCGGATCAAACACAAACTCCTCTTTTATCCTGTCAAAGTAGGATGAGAGTGTTCCATCCAAAACCACTTTCAGACCGTAGAGGCGATGAAATACCCTGGCGCGAAGGAGGCTTCGATTTAGCATGCCCAGTGGAGATGCTTAAAGTGGAAGTTTGATCTTCCCAACAGACTCTATCCTTTTTTGAGCGAGTTTCATGGCCGCCAACTGCGTTGTAACACCCTCCTTTTCTGCAAGATCAAAAATGGATAGGGTAGTATCGTAAATGTTCTCAGCCTTGGAAAAGATGATCTCGTTGTCATAGCCCATCAATTCTCCATATACATTCATCAATCCACCTGCGTTGATCAAAAAATCAGGGGCATATAGGATACCGTGCTCCCGACACATGGGCCCGTGGATATCCTCATCGGCAAGCTGGTTGTTCGCCGCTCCTGCAACGATCTTGGCTTTCAGTTTTGGAATTGAATCGCTGTCAAGGGTAGCACCCAAAGCACAGGGAGCATAAATGTCCATGGGATATTCCATGATCTCCTCAGGAGAGATCACATCCACCTTATACTTTGCCACGACCGGATCAATCTTTTCCTTGAATATATCGGAAACCAATACTGTCGCATTTTCCTTTATGAGCAGATCCACGAGATTCGCGCCGACATGCCCCACTCCCTGCACGGCAACAACCTTTCCCTCAAGCGAATCGTTTCCATATACCTTTTTGGCACTTGCCTTCATGCCCATATACGTACCGTATGCGGTAACCGGAGAAGGATCACCTGCACCTCCCAATTTCTCAGGAAGACCGGTTACATGCTCTGTCTCCATGGCCAGATATTCCATATCTTTTTCGCTCATTCCAACGTCTTCCGCGGTGATATATCTGCCGCCCAGGCTGTCCACGAATTTTCCAAATCTTCTCAGCAATGCCTCGTTTTTGAGTGATTTCGGGTCTCCGATGATCACCGCTTTTCCTCCACCAAGGTTCAAGCCGGATATGGCGGCCTTGAAGGTCATGCCTCTGGAAAGTCTCAGCACATCGATCAGGGCTTCCTTTTCGTCATTGTATGGCCACATTCTGGTTCCGCCCAAGGCTGGTCCTAAAACAGTATTGTGAATACCAATGATTGCCTTCAATCCCGTATCCGGATCGGAACAAAAGACAACCTGTTCGTGTCCCATTTTTCCGACCTCCTCAAAAAGTTCTACAGAGGAGCCTGTAGTTGCCAACAATTCTTCTGACATGTGGAAGTATATTAAGTTTAAATTTGCGTCCTATTGAAAACCCGAAGGGCGGCCCCTTGGGCCATAGCCGTTTGGACCGCAAAATTAACATTTTTTAGTCCTTCAGCAATTGAACCTAAGCCATTCATCGGAGGTTATAGTTAGCATTGAAAGAACTTAAATACCTCAATAAATATCTCTACAAATACCGCTTTCGGATTTTGGTCGGGGTGGTATTTATATGCGTTTCCAATGTGTTTCAGATCATGCCTGCTTCACTGGTCAGGCATTCCTTTGACCTGATGGAAGAAACATACCAGGAATACAGCCTCCTGCACGGCTTTGAAGAAAGGTCGAAGTTGGCTGAATTGTTCATCTCCAGTGCATTTTTGTATGGGTCCATAATCCTGTTGATGGTAGTACTCAGGGGAATATTTTTATTCCTGACCCGTCAGACCATCATCAAAGTTTCTCGTCATATCGAGTATGACCTGAAAAACGAGATATACCAACATTACCAGACCCTTCCCCTGGCCTTTTATCGAAGGAACAATACCGGGGATCTGATGGCGAGGATCTCCGAGGACGTTAGCAGGGTCAGGATGTATCTGGGGCCAGCGATCATGTACAGTCTGAATATGATATCGCTTTTTGCCATCTGCATCCCTGTCATGTTCAGCATCAATAGCAGGCTGACCTTTTTTGTTCTTGCCCCGCTTCCCATTCTGTCCGTCTCGATCTATTTCGTGAACAATATGATCAATAAGAGATCTGAGGCCATCCAAAAAAGCCTTTCAGGGTTATCGACCTTTGTTCAGGAGGCCTTCTCAGGGATCAGGGTATTGAAATCATTCGTCAGAGAGGATGCATCGGCTGAAGATTTTACAAGGGAGAGTAACAATTACCGATTCAAAACACTCCAGCTGGCCAGGGTTAATGCATTCTTCTTCCCCACCATTATGGCCCTGATCGGCCTGAGTACCATCCTCACCATTTATGTTGGTGGATTGGAGGTCGGAAGAGGTGCGATAACAGTGGGCAATATCGGCGAGTTCGTGATGTACGTCAATTATCTGGTATGGCCCGTTACAGCCCTTGGTTGGGTCAGCAGTATCATCCAGAGGGCAGCGGCAAGTCAAAAGAGGCTCAATGATTTTCTCAAACAAAAAACAGATATTCTTCCTGGCGAAAACAAGGAAACCAGGCTGCAAGGCCAGGTTGAGTTCCAGGACGTGGATTTTGTTTATCCCGATTCAGGAATCGAGGCTCTGAAGAAGGTCAACCTGAGTATTCAATCCGGTCAGACCGTAGCCATCGTAGGGCCTACCGGGTCCGGAAAAAGTACAATCGCTAACCTGCTTTTAAGGCTTTATGATCCGGTTAAAGGAAGGGTTATGATCGATGGGACCGATCTGCGAGATCTGAACATCACCAAATACCGGAGTCAGGTGGGATATGTACCGCAGGATGTTTTTCTCTTTTCGGATTCCATAGGCAATAACGTATCCTTTGGTGACATGGAAATGGATAAGGAAAAGGTGGAAAGTGCAGCCAAGGTTGCGGACCTGTATGATAACGTGAAAGAATTCCCTGATGGCTTTGATACCAAAATCGGTGAAAGAGGAATTACCCTTTCCGGAGGACAAAAACAAAGAACCTCGATCGCCAGGGCCCTGATCCGAAAACCCAAGTTGCTGATCCTGGATGACAGCCTTTCTGCAGTAGATACAGAAACGGAGAATGCTATTCTGAACCGGCTTCAGGAATACTCCGAAAAGATCACTACCCTGATCATTTCTCACCGTATCTCATCGGTGAAGCTGGCCGACAGGATCTTCGTCATTGATGATGGTGAAATCGTTCAGAGCGGGAGTCATGACGAACTTGTCAAAGAAGAAGGGCCCTATCAGCGCCTTTATCAGAAACAACGGACTTCTGAAGAGTCGCGGAAGATAAGCTAGCGGCAGTTCTGAATAGAAGCAGAAATGCTATCAATGGGTATATACTCCCCCTTGTTTCCCCATGCATTTTGAATATAATTGACGAGGTGCGCCACTTCATCATCCAGCAACAAGGGGTTTCCGGGCATGGGTTGGTTATAAAGAACCCCGTTGACTTCCAGGGGGCCATCTTTTCCATATTTGATGATACAGGCCAGAGAATCAGGGTTTTTGCTGATGTAATCCGATCCGGCCAAGGGAGGGTACAGGGTTCCTAGACCTTTCCCGTCCTCACCATGACATTGAACACAAAGCTGGGTGTACAAGGCAAGGCCATGAGAGACCGAACGGTCTTTTTTCAATTTTTTAGCATCGGTACATTGAAAAAGAATAAAAGCGGATATTGAGAAAAGAACCGGTCTAAACCCCTTCATATTCTTTTTGAAGAATTGCAATATCCTTCATCAGTTCATCAACCTTGAGCTCCTTGGTACCATCATAGTATCCCCGGATCCGCAGTTCCTTATCAACCAAAATGAATGCACCGCTGTGAATATATCCTCCCGGAGCAGTACTATCCTCTGCGGCGGAGACCAGGAATCCTTTTTGAGCAAGGTCAAGAATACTGTCAAGATCTCCTGTGAGAAATTGCCAGCTCTCATTTTCGATACCCAGGCGTTCAGAATATTCTTTCAACACCTCAACCGTATCGTGTCTGGGATCGATCGAGATCGAGTAAATCCTGAAATCCTGTACCGAGCCAAACTTCTCATTGACCCTAAGCATCTGCGTTTTCATGATGGGACAGATCGAAGGGCAGGTGGTAAAAAAGAAATCGGTCACGAAGATCTTGCCCTTCATATCCCTGACAGATACGATCTGTCCATACTGGTTTTTCAGCTCAAAATCGGGAATGGTATGGTATAAAGTATCCGATTCGAGGACTGTTTTTGGCCCCATGACCGGGAGTTTCTTCGGGTTTCCGCAGGAAAGGGCCAAGGCCAGTAGCGGAAAAATCGCCCAGCCCTTAAGCTTTAAAGTATGCATCACTCCTGAAGAATTTCAATAGCCCTGTCCAGGCTTTCAAGCATCAGATCTCTCACAGCATCGATCTTCTCTCTCTCAACCCGATAATAGTCCATGATCTCCTCCCTGGTCATGTCCTTGCTCATGGGTTCGTACTCATACATCCAAGTATTCATAGAGCGATATGCGCTGTCCAGCAGAATGGATACCTGGCTCAGGTTGTTCGCCAGAAGCGTATCATTTTTGAGCTCTTCGGCTCTGGCATCGACCTCCTTTTTGAGCTTCTGGAGCTCAAGGTGCTTGGGCATTACATCATCATGCACACGCATGATCTCGGCCTGAAGGGAATCCTTCAATTCACCAACATTTTGCTCAAGGGTATCCGACCCTGTGCAGGAGAATAAAAACAATCCTGTCATCAGGACCATGCTTGCAATTTTCATTTTAGAGATTCTTTAAAAGGTATTCTGCGATCTTGTTATAAACGTGCTTTCTGCTTTCACCCACATTAATTGAATGTGCTCCCTCGGGGTAGACAAAGTACTCAAACTCTTTTCCCTGTTGGATCAGTTCTTTTGCCAATTCCATGGAATTCTGAATATGGACATTATCGTCACCAGCAGCATGGATCAGGAGAAAATCCCCCTCAAGATCTCCTGCCAGATTAATGGGAGAAAATGCCTCATAGCCGGCTTCATTATCGTTTGGCAACTGCATGTATCTCTCGGTATATGCGGCGTCATAATATTTCCAATGAGTTACAGGAGCAACAGAAATGGCCGTCTTGTAAAGTTCGGGTTCAAGAAATTTGCACAATGCTGACATATAGCCACCATAACTCCATCCCCAGATGCCGATCCGGTTTTCGTCAATGAAATCAGCCTTTGCCAGATCCTTGGCGATGAGGATCTGATCCTCGGTCTCCATCTTTCCCAGGTTGCGATAGATCTGTTTTTTAAAGATCACCCCTTTGGCCGCGGTACCACGATTGTCGAAGCAGTAAACGGCATAACCTTTTTGCACCATGTACTGATGCCACAATTCCCTACCTGTGAATTGCCATTTATTCTTCACCTTCTGACTATTCGGCCCTCCATAAACATAAATCAGGGCTGGTATCTTCTTACCCTGCTCAATGTTAGGAGGCAGGATGGAGTAACCATTCAGGAAGGTGGAGTCGACGGTTTCAAAATTGATCAGTTCCGGAACCACAAGGCCAAAGGCTTTTCTCTTCTCATCCAGCTCTGTGTTTTCCTCGAGCGTGCTCAACAGCTTTCCATTGCTTATCGAATAGACCTTATAGCTTGGAGGCGTTGATAGGTTTGAAAAATGGTCGACGAAATATTTTGCGTCGGGGCTCATGGTGGGCTCATGCCAGCCGGGTTCAATGGAGAGCCTTCTTTTTCTTTTGCCCTTGAGCGATATCTCGTAAAAATGTCTTTGGGTTGATCCTTCTTCGGTAGAGGTATAGTACAGATTCCCGGATTTAGAATCCGCCATGATCAACTTGGCTACCTCAAAATCGCCGGTTGTGATCTGGCGAATCAATTTCCCTGACATTTCGAAATGGAAATAATGCTTGTAGCCCGTTTTCTCTGAGGGATAGACAAAGGAATTTCCGTCATCGAGATAAAAAAGCTCATTGATAAAATTAAAATCCACATAGGTTCTTGAGGCATCGATCAGAACGATCTGTGCCATTCCGGAATGCGCTCCGACGTGCATGATATCGAGCTTGTTTTGGAACCGACTGAGCCTCATAACCGAAAGAAGATCATTGTTCTTTGTCCATTGAAATTTCGGGACATAGAAGTCCGTTTCTTCCCCCAGGTTGACCTCAACCTCTTTGTCGGTTTCGATATGATAGATCTTCACTGAAACCCGGGAAACCTTTTCTCCCGGCTTGGAGTACCTGATCTTCTCTACATCCGTATAGAGTCCGGTCCAGTTTTGCAGGGGATACAAGGGCACATCGGTTTGATCAAATTTCATGTAGGCAAGCTTATCACTGTTGGGAGACCACTCAAAGGCTCTTGTCATGTAGAATTCCTCTTCATACAGCCAGTCTGCCCAGCCGTTCAGGATCTCATTCTCCCTGCCATCATTGGTGATCCTGATCTCTTCATTCTTGTCGATATCCTTCACATATAGATCATAGTCCCGGACAAAGGCCACCATTTTGCTATCGGGTGAAAAAGTCGCAAAGGATTGCCTCCCCTTTTCGCTCAGAGGTTTCAATGTGCCATCATCAAGATCGTACAGGAAATAATTTCCCTTATAGGAACGTCTCCAAACCGCTTCCTTATTCGTTAAAAGCAGAATTTTAGTTTCCTCCTGATTTATGCTGAACTCCGAGATCTGCAGATTGATCTCGTTGCCATCCAGAATTATTTGTCCACGGCCGGCACCCTCCACCTCGAATTTCATGATCCTGTTCCCATTCAGCGCCAGAAAAAAATCTGAATTTTGCATCCATTGAATGGATTCCAGCTTCCTCGGGGTGAAAGTCTCCTTGGTCCAGATATCATCGAGGTCAAGGCTGTTCTGACCATGAAGCGGGATACAAAAACAAATCAGCAAAAAAGCAGCTGCTACCTTCATTCAGTATATTTTTGGCAAAAATAACCAAGGCGATCAAGCTCGCTAGTATTTTTCGACAATGTTTGGACCATCTCCGTTGATCATCAGGATTTCAGGGCTCATTTTAGGCTTTTTGGCATTATTGGGATCAGCTTGCCAAAGACCAACCGAAATCGATCTGAATCCCAGGATCATCTCTACGGAGATACCTGTTCCTCCATACATTCTCGAAGATGAAATCCTGAAATTTAAAGTGCAGATCACCGCCTTGGATGGTTTCAAATTTTTCAGAATTCAGGAGATCGCTGCGGGCGTATTGGTAGAGTTTCGAGAGACCGACTTTCCTTCGGCAACCATTCTGGATTCTACCTTCAGCTTTTCCACTTCCGATTATTCACTCAGAGACACACTCCAATATGAAATGCTGGTTTCTGACCAGCTGGACCGCACGGGATCCAAACGAATCAATTATGTAATCTCCCTGCCGGTTGAGTTTTATTCGACCTCACTTTTCGCTCCCGGTACCGAAACCGGAATTCAGGACCGATACCTTCCCACCTTTATCGAGCTATCTTCCTATGGTACGTTTACCTATGAGGGATCGGAAAATTTCTCAGAAAGGATAGATCTGGGTGTTGCTTACAATGACCAAAAATGGTTTATCGGTTCACCGGCTGACAGCTTTTACGGGGAGGTACTTGTTCCGGAGGTTTCCACCTGGCCAGTCAGGAATGAGCTTGATCTTTATGAAACGGATCTATCCCCTTCGGATTTTAATGCTGCCAGCACCGATGGAATCGTCTTCGAAACTTTGAAAAACAATTCATTGGGAACCATCAGACAGGTACAGGTCGATCAGGTTATCTCTTTCGTCACCAGAGACAGTCTGGCCGGCCTGGGCCTGATCAAAAGCCTTGATACGGTAAATGGTATGGGTATAGAATTTAAAGTAGCCCGTCGCTGATCAGGAGGAGGCCACCGTGTCCTTCTTCCTCATTTTTCCGGCTGAGATCCCGAACATCATCTTAAATCTCCTACAGAAATAGGCAGTATCTCTGAAACCAACCTCGGCGCCGACTTCTCTGATGGATTTCTTGGTTGTTTTCAACAATTCCAATGCCCTCTGCATTCTCTGGTATTCAACGTAATCCTGAGGATTGATCCCGGTATGCGCCTTGAAGTATTGCCCCACATAATCCTCCGAAATGCTTGCCACATTGGCCAGAATGCTGTTTGACAGGTCGCCCGAAATATTGCTCCGCACAAAATTCAGGATCTCGATCAATCTGGGATCCTTGAAGTAGTTCAGCTTGGTCGCGATCTTCTCGGTAAACATATGATTGTCCACAAGATACCTGAACACCTCAACGGAACAAGCCTCGGAATAAGCCCTCAATACTTTCGCATTTCCCAGGAAATCATGATTCGCTTCCCTTGCAAGATTGACGATCAGGTTCTTGATGCGTGAGGCATCCTTGATAATAAAAGATGGAAGATCCAGCGAAGTGTAAAAATTGATCGAACGGAAGGCCTTGGTCTCAACCTCGGCCAATGTGAAAGACCCAAACGGGGATTTTATCGGTTCGTCCGAAACAACCTTTTCGGCATATGCTTCAGGGTTGGTCCGAAAGGCTTCGTTGTTGATCATCGGCAAGGTATCGACCTTACCGCTACCAAAAACCAATGTGAGCTTTCGGCCCGATGGAACAAAAATGATGTCTCCCTCTTTAAGCTTTTCATCGAAGTTGGGAGATTGAATGTTTGAAGTGTTCAGGAGTACAAGTGCATCTCCAATCGGCCTGTAGTCTTTTAGAACATGTGGCCGTTTGACGATAAAATTGTGGGCTTCCGTGAACTTGATAGTAAGAGAATCAAGGATTCCGGTGTAGTTTCCCATAATAGACCTATTTAAATCAACGGCTAGTTAAGAAAAAAATCCAACTATCCCTAGCCCGCATCTCAGAAAAGATGTTAGGTTTTCAATAAAAGGTATAATTATTTTAGAAACTCCCTGGCGATCACAATCTTCTGAATCTCAGAAGTCCCTTCGTATATCTGTGTGATCTTGGCGTCCCTCATCAATCTTTCAACATGGTATTCTTTCACATAACCATACCCTCCATGGATCTGCACTGCCTCGATCGTTGACTCCATAGCCACTTCCGAAGCATAAAGCTTGGCCATTGCGGCTTCCTTGGCAAATGGCTGTTTTTGATCCTTGAGCCAGGCAGCCTTGTAGATCATATTTCTGGCGGCTTCGATCTTTGTCGCCATTTCGGCCAACTTAAATTGGATGGCCTGGTGCTGGGAGATCGGTTTTCCAAAGGCACTTCTTTCTTTCGAATACTTGAGGGCCAGCTCAAAAGCACCGGAAGCGATGCCCAAAGCCTGAGAAGCAATTCCTATTCTTCCACCGTTCAGGGTATTCATGGCAAAGTTGAAACCGAATCCATCTTCACCGATCCTGTTCTCTTTTGGCACCTTCACATCGTTGAACATGAGTGAGTGGGTATCCGAACTCCTTATACCGAGCTTATCTTCCTTTTTGCCAACATCAAACCCTTCCAAACCCTTTTCTACGATCAGGGCATTGATCCCCTTATGCCTCTTTTCGGGATCGGTTTGAGCGATCACAAGACAGACGTCCGAAATGCCGCCATTCGTAATCCAGTTCTTAGTTCCGTTCAGGAGATAATAATCACCTTTATCTTCAGCGGTGGTTCTTTGAGATGTCGCATCCGATCCCGCTTCCGGTTCCGAGAGGCAAAAAGCGCCAATGTTCTCGCCGGTGGTCAGCTTGGTCAGGTATTTTTCCTTTTGCGCGTCATTTCCAAACTTCTCAAGACCCCAGCAAACAAGGGAGTTATTCACAGACATGATAACCGAGGATGAAGCATCGATCTTGGAGATCTCTTCCATGGCAAGGACATAGGAGATGGTATCCATTCCTCCGCCATTGTATTTGGGATCGGTCATCATTCCGAGGAACCCCATCTCCCCCATTTTTTTGACAAGATTTATATCCCCTTGCTGGGCATTGTCTCTTTCTATTATGCCTGGAAGCAATTCAACATTGGCAAAATCCCTAGCCGCATCCCGGACAGCGATCTGCTCTTCAGAAAGTTCGAAATTCATACGTAGTACCTATTTAGTCTCTATTTCCTAAAAAAAGCGAGATGTAATATAACAAAGTTACCAGTGACCCAATCGCCGCCACTACATAAGTCATCGCCGCCCATTTTAGTGCATCTTTAGCCTGATCGTGTTCGCTGGAAGTGACGATTCCATTCTGATCTATCCAAGCCAGAGCCCGTTTGCTGGCATCGAATTCAACCGGTAAAGTCACAAAAGAGAACAGGGTGAAAACCGTATATGCCCCGATGATCACCATCAAGACGAGGTCAGTCGGAAATGCCGAATAAAACATAAATCCGCCGAACAAGCTGGCAAGGAATATAAAGTTGATGATCTTGGCACTCACGGCCTGGATAGGGACCAAAGCCGATCGGAATTCCAACATGGCATAAGCCTGGGCATGCTGAACGGCATGACCACATTCATGAGAAGCCACGGCAGCTGCAGCCGCGTTTCTTCCGTTGTACACTTCCGGGCTAAGATTGACGGTTTTATTCGCCGGATTATAATGGTCGCTGAGTTTTCCGGGAACGGAAACCACATTGACATCGTAGATCCCGTTATCGCGGAGCATCTGCTCTGCGATCTCTTTTCCCGACAGATTACTCGAAATAGGAGTCTGTGAATACTTTCTGAATTTGCTTTTCAGCCTGCTTGACACGGCAAAACTGAGAATGCCGAAGAATATGATGATTATGAATATCATTTTAAAGTCTTTTTAATCTTGTTGACAATATTGGTGGTGGAATATCCCTCTACCAACGGTATGGTTTCCACCTTACCGCCATTTTCCATAACAACATCCGAACCAACGATATTTTCAACAGAATAATCGTCCCCTTTTACCAAAATATCTGGCAAAATGGCAGATATCAGGTCAAAAGGAGTGTCTTCATTAAATAATATGACCGCGTCAATAAAGTTTAACCCGGACATTACTTTTTTTCTCGAGAATTCATCCTGAAGCGGCCGTTCAGGTCCTTTCAACCTCTGGACAGAATCATCCGAATTAAGTCCTAGTACGAGGAAATCTCCCAAACCCCTCGCCTTTTCGAGATAATCAACATGCCCGGCGTGGAGAATATCAAAACAACCATTGGAAAAAACCACCTTCTTTCCCTCTGCCCTCAGAGATGCTCTCAGCGGAAGGAATTCTTCCAGGGTCATGATCTTTTCTTCATTTCTCATGCCGGGGCAGCAACCTTTTTTCTTGACATAAATACCGCGACAAGGAAAGACAACCCTCCAGCTATAAAATAAAGTACCAGTTGAGAAGCATGCATCAGCGTCGCATATACCAGGCCGTCTTCATTGCTGATCCCGTAGAATATCAGTGTTGTTGCGATAAAAAGGTGAAAGGCACCTATACCGCCCTGCACAGGGACCAGCATTGCGATACCGCTCATGACCAATACCGCCATGCCGGCTGATAATCCCAATTCGGAAGTCGGTGGGATAGAAAAGAAAACAAAGTATGTCATGAAGAAATACATGCTCCAAATGATCAGGGTGTTCAGCCCGAACAAGGCCTTGTTGTGGACATACCTTATGCTCTTCACTCCCTTCCAAACGTTTCGAAATACTGCCCTTAGCTTAACCAGAAATCTCACTCCCTGAAGCCGCACCCAGATGACAGTTCCAAGTATCGCGGTAATCAAAACTCCAAATACGATCCAGATGGTCGGAATTCCACCCGATTTGGCTGCCTCATCCTCCGGAACCTGTGCCAGAGCAGCATCGTATATATCGGAGAAGAGATCGTAATTCACCAACATGGCTGTGAGGATGAGAAAAAGGATGGTCAGAACATCAAAGGCCCGCTCGGCAATCACCGTTCCGATGGACACTTCAAAAGGGATATCATCTGTTCTTTTCAACAATCCGGCCCGCGATATCTCCCCCGCCCTCGGGATCAGTATGTTCATGAAATACCCGAACATAATCGCGAGTAGAACTCTGAAAGTCGGGGGTTTATAACCGATCGGAAGATACAGTTGTCTCCATCTGGAAGCTCGGGCAGTATGACTGACCATAGAGACAATATAGCTGAGGATGATCCACCGATAATCCGCCCCCTTGATGTCCTCGAAAATTTTGCCGAGATCCTGGTTCCGGAAAACCAGCCAAACCAGGACAGCGGATGCCAGTAAGGGAATCCCGATCTTTAGTATCTTTTTTACCTGGACCAAGCGTACTAGCTCACTTTATTGTCAGGATCGGGAAATACCAAAATGGGCTTGTGCTGCTGTACTTCTGACTTATCAATAGCGCAATAGGAAATGACGATCACAATATCTCCAACCTGGACCTTCCTGGCAGCCGGGCCATTCAGAGAAACCTCACCCGTACCTCTTTCTCCTGTGATCACATAGGTTTCCAGCCTCTCGCCGTTGTTCAGATTTACCACCTGGACCTTTTCATTTTCGTAGATGTCCGCGGCTTCCATCAAAAGCGGATCCAGGGAAATGCTGCCCACATAATGCAGTTCAGCATTGGTGACCTTCACTCTGTGGATTTTGGATTTTAGTACTTCGATATGCATGGCCGAAAAGGCTTAAAGCCTGCAAAATTATAAAACCTTTACATGGCTTTAGGCAAATAACGCTTTAATCTCAAAAAGCGTTTAGGGCAACTCAAAGATCTGATTATCGATCAACCTTACATCTTCCACCCAAATGGCACCGCAAACAGCATATCGGCTCGCATTCTTGAACTGCGAAACAGGAGAAAGATCTACCATATCACCTATTTCAAGATATTCCAAGCTGACATCATTGTTCTGTGCTACCAGTTCTCTCGCATGGGTCAATGCTTCTTTAACACTCTTTCCTTCAAGAATCTCCTGAACAACCAGACTTATGGCTCTTGAAAGGATCAGCCCATTTTCGAGTCCTTTTTTGCTCAGCCTCAGGTTTCTGGATGAAAAAGCCAGGCCCGACTCTTCCCTGATGGTAGGACATCCGATGATCTCGATCCCGAAGCCCAGGTCTCTATTCAGTCTTTCCACCACCAAAAACTGCTGGAGATCCTTTAGACCAAAGTATGCCCGATTGGGAAGAACCGTATGAAAGAGCTTGGATACAACAATGGCCACCCCGTTGAAATGTCCTGGCCTGTTCGCCCCCTCCATTACTTGGTCAAGGTTTCCGAATGCAAAACTTGATTTGGGTTGTTCCTGATAAAAAGATTCCCGCGTAGGGCTGAATACCATATCACAGCCCAGATCTTCCAAAAGTGCCAAATCCCTCTCCATGGTATTCGGGTAGTTTTCGTAATCTCCGGGATCATTGAACTGGATGGGGTTGACGAATATGCTCGTCACCACAATATCATTTTCGTCCATAGCCTTCCTGACAAGTGAAAGGTGGCCCTTATGCAAAGCACCCATGGTGGGCACAAACCCAATCGACTTATTGTCAGCCTTGTAATTGAGGCTGCTTTGGAACATTGAATTTGGGTCCTTAATCAACTCCACGGATACGGAAACGGGTTAATGGATATTGGCCCAAATATTGAGAAAAAGGAAATAAATCCGTAATTTTGTACGCCATTTCCAAATTTAACTCCCATATCATATGGCAAATCAAAGGTTAAGGATATTATACGCTTCTTCAGAGATCAATCCATTTCTTCAGACTTCCAAAGTAGCAGATTTCGTAAGGAAACTTCCGCAGGGAATGCAGGAGAGAGGTATGGAAATCAGGATCTTGGTACCAAGGTTCGGTTTGATCAACGAGAGGAAAAACAGATTGCATGAGGTTGTAAGGCTTTCCGGGATCAATATTCCAATCGGAAATGAAGAGAAACCTTTGGTGATCAAGGTTGCTTCCATTCCAAATGCTAAAATGCAGGTCTATTTCATTGACAACGAAGACTATTTTCACAGGAAGAGCGTTTTCTATGACCAGGACAACAATTTTTATCCAGATAATGGCGACAGGGCGGTATTCTTTTGCAAAGGAGTACTGGAAACAGTGAAAAAGCTCGGATGGGCTCCGGACATCGTTCATTGCCATGATTGGATGACAGCGTTGATTCCTCTTTATATGAAAACAACATATAAGAACGACCCGATCTTCAAAAATGCCAAAACCATCTTTTCGGTTTACGACAGTTTCTTCGACCATAAATTCGGAGAAGACCTGCTCGAAAAAGCCAAGATGATGGACATTGATGAAACCCTGCTGAGCCCCTTGAAATCAGTGGACTTCAGTGGATTCATCAAGGTTGCCGCAAACTATGCCGACAAGGTCGTTCAATTAGAGGATCTGGATGAAGCAGGAATGAAAAAGATCATGGAAGATCTTGAAAATGATAAAAAGGTCCAGACAATTGAATCAGGGGATGATCTCATCGACTCCCACCTCGAATTATACAATGAATTGGCCGGCTAAAACCGGAAGTACGTTTAATATTCTGAATAGGCTGGCTGCAATTGTGTTGCCAGCCATTTTTCTTTATTCCTGTCAGGGAAGAGGAGATAATATCAGTTCGTCCACCCTGGACAGGAATGACGACTATACGGTTGTTTTCACCGACTCCTTTGAGATCAGTTCTTCTACTTTTTTGAGGGATTCTGTAAACAGTTCTTTCCCTGTCAATTACCTGGTCGGGGATTTTCAGAATAATGCCTACGGAAGGGTGAGTTGCAACAGTTTTTTCCAGGTGGTCCTGAACAACCTCTTTGCACCAGGGGCCGATGCTAACTACGATTCGATGGTTCTCGTACTCGATGCCTTCTACCATTACGGAGCGGAAGACGGGATCATATCGATGGGCGTTCACCGTCTGAAACAAACACTCAGCGTCGATTCAACCTATTACTCCTTTGACAATGCCGATTACTATAAGGAACCATTGGCCACTGTTACCTATACTGCCGATGACCTGCGCAAAAAAAGACTGCGGATACATCTGAATGAACTTGGCCTGGAGTTTACAGATAAGGTACAGAACGACCAGGATTTTTCTTCGACCTTTTTTACAGCCGACGAACAATTCGTCGAATATTTCAAAGGTCTGGCCCTGATCACCAATTTTGCTGAGAATTCTGTTGCAGGCTTCTCACCAGTGATTGGAAGCAATTCAAGCCAAACAGGACTATACTACTATTATCATTTTATAGACTCTTCCGACTCAGGTCAGGACCCTGACACCATACTCGACAGTTATCGTTTTGGTATCAATCAGGATGGGGCCGGATTCAATGAGATCATTTCCGAAAGACCGATGGAGCTATCCTTCCTGAAAGAAGGAGATGTGCGGGTTCCAAATGAGACAACCATGGAACAGGGCTATGTACAGGCCGGAAGCGGGCTGCTGACCTATCTGGAAATTCCCAATATCGATGATTTCCAGGACCAGTACGAAAATATCATTGTCAACCGTGCGGAGATCATCATTACCAGTATTGACAATGATATCCCATACTATGATCCTCCGGAGACACTTTTTATGTTCAGAGCCGACTCAAACCAGAATATTTTGGACTGGGGGGCAGGAGCCTTCAATGAGATAGGCATAGCAATTAAAAATGAAAATGATTACCTGATCGATATTACAGGATATTTTCAGTCTTTGATCGAAGGAAGAGTTGAAAAAAGCGGTTACATTTTTGTGCCTCCGGTGAATGCATCATCAGTGAACCAGCTGATTTTTAACGGACCAAACGCCTCCACTACACCAATGAGACTCCTTGTATATTATATACCAGTTAACTAGCGATTGAACAATGTGTGGAATTGTAGCATATATCGGGAAGAAAGAAGCTTATCCAATAATCATTAAAGGCCTTCAAAGGCTCGAATACAGAGGTTATGACAGTGCCGGAGTCGCCATTCTCAATGGCGATCTGGACGTCTATAAGAAAAAGGGCAAGGTAAAGGAACTTGAGGATTTCCTGCAGGACAAGGAACTCAAAGGAACGATGGGCATGGGCCATACCAGATGGGCCACGCATGGAGAGCCCAATGATATCAATGCCCATCCTCATTTTTCATCCACCAACAAGCATGCGATCATCCATAATGGGATCATCGAAAATTATGCATCTCTGAAAACCGAACTGGAATCAAAGGGTTACGAATTCAAATCCGAAACCGACTCCGAGGTTTTCATCACCTTTATCGAATACATACAGGAGGCCAATGCCTGTCCTCTGGAGGAAGCCGTTCGCCTGGCCCTGAACGAGGTGGTTGGCGCATATGCCATCGTGGTGATCAGTAGGGAGTTTCCGAATCAAATGATCGCCGCCAGAAAAGGTAGTCCCCTGGTGATCGGGGTGGGTGACGAAGAATTCTTCTTCGCCTCAGATGCGACACCCATAGTGGAATATACCAACAGAGTGGTCTATATGAACGATTTTGAGATAGCCAGCATCAAGGATGGAAAGCTCAACATCAAAAACGCCGAGGATGTAGAAAAAAACCCCACGATTCATGAGATTGAAATGGCCCTTGAATCCATCGAAAAGGGCGGATTCGATCATTTCATGCTCAAAGAGATCTTCGAGCAGCCAAAATCGATCAGGGACAGCCTGAGGGGAAGATTAAAACTCGATACCGGTACTGTGGCTCTGGGCGGCATCAGAGAGTACTTTAACAAGTTTGTTCAGGCCGACCGGATCATCATTCTGGGCTGTGGTACCTCCTGGCATGCGGGTCTTGTGGCGGAATACCTTTTTGAAGAATTTGCAAGGATCCCGGTTGAAGTAGAATATGCTTCCGAGTTCAGATATAGGAATCCCGTGATCAAGGAGGGAGATGTGGTCATTGCCATTTCACAATCGGGCGAAACCGCAGATACGCTTGCTGCCATGGAGCTCGCGAAGCAAAAGGGAGCGATCATCTTCGGGGTTTGCAATGTGGTAGGTTCCTCCATCGCAAGGCTTACCCATGAAGGAGCTTACACACATGCCGGACCTGAAATAGGAGTGGCCAGTACCAAGGCATTTACCACACAGATCACCGTGCTTACGCTTATGGCCATGATGGTGGCCAAAGCCAAGGGAACTGTAAAGCAAAGAACCTTCCAGGAGATCCTGGCGGATCTGGAGTCCATCCCCGGGAAGATCACCAGGGTCCTTGAAAATGATGGTTATATCCAAAAACTCGCGGCGCAATTCAAGGATTCCCGGAACTTCCTTTATCTCGGAAGAGGATACAATTTCCCCGTTGCACTCGAGGGTGCATTGAAACTGAAAGAGATCTCGTACATCCATGCCGAAGGGTATCCCGCTGCGGAGATGAAACATGGACCGATCGCATTGATCGATGAGGAAATGCCGGTGGTCTTCATCGCTACGAGGGACTCTTCCTATGAAAAGATCCTGAGTAATATTCAGGAAGTAAAGGCTAGAAAGGGTATTGTCATCGCAATAGTGACGGAAGGAGATCAGGAGATCAAAAAGATCGCGGATCATACCATTGAGGTTCCACATGTACATGAAGCGTTGATGCCAATAGTCTCCGTTGTCCCGCTACAACTTTTGAGCTATCATATTGCAGTACTGAGAGGAACCAATGTTGATCAGCCGAGGAATCTGGCCAAATCGGTCACTGTAGAATGATCAGGATATGGAAGCCTTGAGTGCTTCTTCCCTCAGAAGGGGACAGGGTTTGTACCTGTCATCCTTGTTTTCTTCGTAGAGGTTTTCCATCAGGGCAAGGATGTTTTGAACACCGGCTTTCTCGACCATTTCAAATGGTCCAAAGGGATAGTTGGTTCCTAGTTTCATGGCCGTGTCGATATCCTCCTTTTCCGAAGTACCTTCCATAACCGTAAAAAAAGCTTCGTTGATGATCATCCCGACCACACGTGCGGAGGCGAGACCTGCCCTGTCCTTGACCGGATTTGCCGAGATCCCCGCCTTTTGAAAAGCTTTCAGGATCATTTCTCCTTCCTCCTCGAATGGCAAACCCAGCTCCCATTCATGCCTATTCAAAAAACCGTTAAGACCAACAAATGAAAAGGTTGGAAAAGGAAGCCTTCCCCATTCCAGCATCTGCGAAAGGGCCGAGCCATGGATCGAATTCAAACCGATCATACCCTTAAATTTGCTTAAGCTGTCCAACTCGAGTCCTGAATAGGGCAATGGGTTGAAAACGAACAACAGATCCAGGGACGGAAGATCCTTTATCAGGGTTTCCGGATCCAAATATTCAGTGACCTGGCCCTTGAATCCCTCTATGGATTCCAAATCCGCTTTTGCACCCTGGCTACCAAATATTCCGATCTTCATTTTGCACTATTTTCGGGAAAAAATTCAGATGAGCAAAAATATAGTATTCACCAAAAATGCACCCGAGCCAATTGGCCCCTACAGTCAGGCAGTGGAAAAATCAGGAATGCTTTTCGTCTCGGGTCAAATTGCCATAGATCCTCAAACAGGGCAACTGTGGTCCGGAGGACTTGTAGAGGAGACCGAGCTGGTCATGAAAAATCTGGGAGCGATCCTTCAACAGGCAAACATGGATTATTCCAATGTATTGAAGTGCAGCATATTTTTATCTGACATGAGCCTTTTTGCTGAAGTGAACGAGATCTACGGGAAATATTTTCCGAACGATCCTCCCGCAAGAGAGACCGTTGCCGTCAAGACCCTTCCGAAAGATGTGAATGTGGAAATATCATGTATTGCAGCGCGCTGAATCGGGTTTTGAAATAAGCTTATGTAATTTTGCGCCATGGCAAATTCAAACGGGGAGGTCAGGGTAAGATTTGCTCCCAGTCCAACAGGTCCGCTTCATATTGGCGGTGTAAGAACAGCACTTTTCAACTACCTTTTTGCGAGAAGTCAAGGTGGAAAAATGATCCTCCGGATAGAGGACACGGATCAGACGAGGTATGTTCAGGGAGCTGAGGATTACATTAAGGAATCGCTTCAGTGGTGCGGGATAGAGATCGACGAAGGGCCGGATAATCCCGGGGACAATGCACCCTACCGCCAGTCGGAAAGAAAAGACATGTACCGTCAGTATGCCGATCAGCTCATCGAGTCGGGCAAAGCATATTATGCTTTTGATACTCCCGAGGAATTGGAAAAAATGAGAGAGAGGTTGAAAGCCGCACGGATCCCGAACCCTCAATACAATTCCGTGACCCGGGAGACCATGAGAAACTCCCTTACATTACCAGAAAACGAGGTAAAGGAATTGCTGGAATCCGGTGAACCATATGTTATACGTATTAAGATACCGAGGAAAGAAGAGATCAGGCTGGAGGATATGGTTCGCGGATGGGTCATGGTCCATTCCGAAACACTTGATGACAAGATCCTCCTCAAATCCGATGGTATGCCCACCTACCATCTTGCCAATGTGGTTGATGATCACCTTATGGGGATCACCCACGTGATCAGGGGTGAAGAGTGGCTGCCTTCAGCTCCACTTCATGTGCTTCTCTATGAATTTCTGGGCTGGGCCGATACCTCACCAAGATTTGCACATTTACCCCTGCTTCTTAAGCCGGACGGAAACGGCAAACTCAGCAAAAGGGATGGTGACAAACTTGGTTTTCCCGTGTTTCCGCTGGATTGGAAAGATCCAAAAACCGGAGAATTGAGTTCCGGCTTCAGGGAAAGAGGTTTCTTTCCCGAGGCCGTGGTGAATTTCCTCGCTTTGCTGGGCTGGAGTCCGGGAAACAACGATGAGATATTCTCGATGGATGACCTGATACGCGTCTTCACCATCGAACGCGTGGGGAAAGCCGGAACCAAATTTGACTTCGAAAAGGCAAAATGGTTTAACCAACATTACCTACGAGAACAGCCTGATGAAAACCTGATCCAGGCATTAAAAAGCGACCTTGACGAAGGAGGATTTTCCTATGATCAGGAAAAGCTGGGGGATATCGTTGATCTGCTTAAGGAAAGGGCCGTTTTCACAAGAGACTTCCTTAGCGATGGCATTTTCTTTTTCCAGAGGCCAGAATACTATGACGAAAAAGTGATCCGGAAAAAATGGAATGAAAAAAGCGCTGCCATACTAGGCGATTTTACCGAGAAACTATCCGGTCTTGGATCATGGCAATCCGACATCATCAAAGAAACCCTGGAAAGCTGTGCTTCCGCGCAGGGATCTTCAGTAGGATCGGTAATGCAATTACTGAGGGTATGCCTAACCGGTCAGGCTGCGGGAGCCGACCTCATGAAAACCATCGAGATCCTCGGACCCGATGAAGTCATCGCAAGACTCGGTGCTGCTTTCAAAAGATTGGAAGTCATGGAACTTTAGGATAATTTGACGTTTATTAGTTATGAGCAAGAAGAAAAAAAACGAAAAAAAGGATCCCAAGGTGCATGAAGACCTGAAAGGATTTGAATTTCAGATCAACTCATTTGGTGAGATCACAAGCACAAAGAGTGTCGAGGAGATCAACAAATTCCTGAACAAAAATGTCAAGGACAAAAAACTAAAAGACCGAAAGGATCTCGATGAGTAGCATCGTTTCTCAACTTTACAGAGGCTTTTTTCTGATCCCTCTGCTGATATGTTTGTTAAGTTCATGCGAAGAAAAAGTTGAATCTGCGGATGAACTACGCTCCTTCACGGCGGAACTCGAAGACTGGCAAGAAGAAAGGTATGAACGACTGATCAGCGAAACAGGATGGATAAATCTTGCCGGTTTGTTTTGGCTCGATTCCACGTGGAGAACCATGGGTTTTGGTCCTGACTCCGATTTCGAATTGCAATACGGAGAAGGGCCTGAAACAATTTTGATCGCCAGGACCATCAATGACTCCACCATCGATTATATGATCCCCGAGGGTCTGGAGATATTTCTGGATACAGCATTGGTTTCAGGCGGAAAAGTGTTCAGCGATGAACATAAGGTCTTTTCGTACAAGAATTTTCGTTGGTTCTTTATCGAACGCGACGGTTTTCATGCCATTCGGGTTCGAGACCTGGATCATCCAAAATTGGATGAACTTCCAAAGCTCAAATACTACGATGCCTCATTAGAATGGAAGAAAGAAGGAACATTTACTCCTTACAACCCCACCCAATTGGTAGAGGTACCTAATGTTTTGGGCAGAACCACCAAAATGAAAGTCATCGGAGAGCTGGAATTCTTTCACAATGACCAGGCTCAGAAGCTGGTTTTATTTGAGGGAAGTCCGGAAAGGGGGTTTTTGATATTTGCTGACAACACCAATGGCGATGAAACATATGGAGGAGGAAGATATCTCTATCTGGATATCCCGCGAAGGGGTTCCGGAGAAGTAGAAATCGATTTCAACAGGGCATACAGCCCTCCATGCGAATTCACGGATTATGCAACCTGCGCATTCCCCCCCGCCCAGAATATTCTTGATTTTAAAGTGGAAGCGGGAGAGAAATCAACCTTCCATCATTGATTCAGGAGGTTTCTTCCTGGACTTCATGATAGGGTGCCATCAACCTTACGATCCAGTCCGCCCCTTTGGTGGTCTTCAAAACAACCCTAGCCAATACAAGCATGGGTACCGAAAGGAGCATCCCGATCACTCCCCATAAAAACCCGAAAAAGACCAGCCCAAGTATGACCGTCATGAAATTGATACCCAGATTTTCTCCCTGAAACCTAGGCTCAATAATGTTCCCAACCGTCATCTGAACTCCGAGCATCAAGCCAAGCATAATAAAATAGGGAACGGCAGAATCCAGAAAGAAAAGGCCCAGAAGGGCGGGTGGTATGGTTGCGATGATCGAACCTATGGTCGGAATAAAATTCAAAGCGAACGCGATAAATCCGATCAACAAGTAAAATTTCAATCCAAAGAAGTAGGCAATGAGCCCATATCCCAAACCGGTGGCAAAGCTGGCGATGAACTTGATCTTCATGTAGGTGAACAAGGACCCGTGGATCTCCTCAAAGGCATTCAACAGCACATGATGGGAGTCATCTTCGCCTCGCCTGTCGCGTCCATTTTCGAGATATTCAAAGTACTTTTCATAGTTGGTTAAACCGGCAAGAATCGCAAAGAGGTAGATCATCATGATCACAAAGCTTGCACCGAAGTTGGTCAGCTTGCCGGCAAAATCCGTTGTCGATTTGAACAGAAAACCAAGGAAATCTCCTCCAAACATGTTCTCGATAATATGAGTCCGTTCCAGGTCAATGTTGAGAGATTCCCGAATGCTCAGAAGTATATCATCGATCTGGGCATCGATGCCGGCCTCCAAAACCGCATAATTGTTCACCAGCCTTCCAGCACTCGCTCCAATAGTGAATATCACCAGGAAAATAGCAAGAAACAGCAACGTTGCCGAAAAGACGGTGGCAAGCAGTTTCGGGATCTTTCTACTGATCAACCAGCGGGTCATGGGCAAGAGCAACAATGCGAAGAAGATGGCCAGCACAAAAGGGATCAACAGTGATTTGAGTAACCACATGAGATAAATGATGGTAAAGGCAAAAAAATATGTCAGTATCCTGGCGATGATCCCAAGCTGGGCACTCATTCTGTTTTGGATGTCCATTGCCGGTTTTCTTGTTATTCTTAATTAATATTAAGACCAATTTTTCATTGAAATGAACAGCAGGAGAAGATTTTTGAAAAATTCCGGCCTGGGCACCATGGCCGCTCTTGGTCTTCCCTACCTATCCACGGGAGGTCCTCTACCACAACAGAAAAAAGCAAAGAGGTTTGTATCTACCTGGTCACATGGCAAAATTGCCAATGAAAGGGCTATGGCTGTGCTGAATGAAAAATCTGAGCTGCTGAGCTCAGTGGAAGAGGGTGTGAGAATTGTAGAATCCGACCCTGATGGAAGATCCGTAGGCCTGGGTGGTCTACCCGATAATTCCGGCAGGGTCACGCTCGATGCATGCATCATGCGAGGCGATGGGGCCTCGGGTTCGGTAGGCGCCTTGCATAATATTGAGCACCCGATTTCCGTCGCCAGGGCGGTGATGGAAAAAACACAGCATGTGATGCTCGTGGGAGATGGCGCAAGGAAATTTGCTCTGGATCAAGGCTTCCCAAACAAGGAATTGTTGGTCCCGGAAACCAGAAGGGACTATGAGAACTGGAAAAAGCAGGAAGAACTCAAACTTCCACCTGTAAATCACGAAAACCATGACACCATCGGCCTGATCGGAATGGATGAAAACGGAAAAATGGCAGGGGCATGCACTACCTCGGGATGGGCCTACAAAATGCCGGGAAGACTCGGGGATTCGCCTATTATCGGTGCGGGCTTGTTTGTAGATGAGGAGGCCGGAGCTGCTACGGCATCGGGCCTCGGAGAATCCATCATCCAGGTGGCCGGTTGCCATTTGGTGGTTGAATTAATGCGTCAGGGAATGAGCCCTCATGATGCTTGTAAGGAAGCCGTCACACGGATCAGCAGGAAGCACTCAAAATGGAATAAAGAAAGTCTTCAGGCATGCTTTATCGCCTTAAGAAAGGACGGAAGCGTAGGTGCCTATGCGCTGAAAAAAGGATTTCAGTATGTAGTTACAGATGATGAAGGCAGTGAGATCCTCGATGCTCCCTATCTGACCAAATAAAAAAGACGATCACCCTTTTCCACTCTTTTCAGTGAGCTGGAAACGGGCCATACCTTCTTCTCTTCGTTCAAAAGAAACAGGGGCACCCTGGAATACTCCTTATCCTCAAGCAGCATCTTGAAATGGTCCTTGCTATCGATCTTGATCTCCTTGATCTCATCATTTTTCCGAACCAGATCCACCAGTGAATAAAAATCTACCATACCATTGAACAACAGTGTTTCGGGAAGTTCCTCCTCGGAAACTCTTGATTCTAACCTCGAGCGTATTCTGAAGGTCTTGTTCTCTCCAAATTCCTCTTCCAAGACCTTACAGGCGTGCAAATTCACCTCGGTATTCGGCGTTATCGCCCAAAGCTGCCCGAATTTCCCAAAGTCGAATTCATCCAACCCGAATTCACTCAGAATATTTGGATAATAGACCGGCAGGCCCATTTTGGTAGCCTCCTCAAGGCTCTTTTTGTTGATGTCCGAGAGGATCACGCTTACCCCGAGCCCCTGGATCAATTTGGCCAATTTCCTGGTAGCCTCATTGGCACCCAGAAAAATGATCCCATAAGCCTTGGGATGGTGGACCCCCAGAACCTTTGCCACCCATCTGGCCGAGAATCCTTCGATGATCACCGTGCCCAAGATAACCGAGAATGTCAGGGGCAGGATCTTTCTCACTACCTCGGCATCAAAGAATTCCATATCCAGACCTTCCAGTCTCAGAGAAAAAACCGAAGCCACACCGGCAGCGACGATCCCGCGAGGGCCGATCCATGACACGAATAGTTTTTCATTCAATGAGAGCTGCCTGCCCGCAGAGATAAATACGCCGATTGGTCTGACCACCAGGATAATGATCAGTAAAACTCCAAGACCGCCCCAACCCAGCGATCGGATATCCACCAGATCGATCCTGGAGGAAAGAATGATGAAAAGTATGGATACCAAAATGGTCACCACATCAGCCTTGAAGCTCAGGATCTCCTCAATGTACCGGATCTTCTTGTTTGCCAGAATTATGCCCATCAGGGTTACGGCCAACAGACCTGATTCACTTTGGAAAACATCTGAAATGGTAAATGCAAGAATGACGATCGAAAGGATCACCACGTTTTTCAGATAATCCGGGATTAAATTCCTTTTAATGAGGACCGAAATGAACTGGGCAAAACCATAACCCACGATGACCCCTGTGAGCACCTTGAGACCGAAGGCCAAGAAAATATTGAGATAGGATTCTCCGTCTGCGAGGGCAACAATATACTCGAAGATCAGAATCGCAGTGATGGCTCCAATGGGGTCGATCAGGATTCCCTCCCATTTGAGGATTGCGGCCACATTGCTCTTGGCCCTGACATTTCTAAGTATCGGACCGATCACCGTCGGACCGGTTACCATAATGATGGCCCCAAACAGTATTCCCAGCTTCCACGAGAAACCGGTCAGCATTACCGCGGCAGCCCCGGCTCCTAAAATCGAGACCATTCCACCAATGATGATCAGGTTTCTGATAACCCGGGTAAGGTTTCGTACTTCTCCTATTTTGAGCGTGAGCCCGCCCTCGAAAAGGATCAAACCAACCGAAAGAGAGATGAAATCGAATAGATAACCACCCTGGAACAGCTGGTCCCCATCGATAAATTTCTGATTATCCGGAGATATGAGCTCCCAGATCGGTCCCGCAATCAATCCCGTCAGGATCAATGGAACTATGGAAGGAATTTTGGCCTTCCAGGCAAACCATTGGGAAAATATCCCGAGAACGAGAATAGCAGCTAGTTCAATCACAACTACCCAAAATATGGAGAATTCGCCAAATCAAATAGCTGCGTTGGTTTTAGGCCGGACCTAAAACTTGGCTCTCACCCCAAAAAGAAAATTCGTTCCGGCCTGGGGAAAATAGAACGGAGTGCCGCCTGATACATAACCATTTGAAACATACTCGGTATCAAAGACATTGTTGATCAAAAGGGTGAATCCCAATTCCCGGATACCTTTCGGGTAAACATTATACCTGATCCGGATATCGTTGAGGAAATAAGGGTCAAGGGTCAGGCGATCATTGTTGGTATTGGACAGATGCTGCTCTCCAACATACTTTGAAAGCAGGCTTAGTTCAAATCCCCTGAAGGCCAACCAAGACAGTTCACTGGCGGCTATGGCCTGTGGAGAAAAGGCAATCGGTGTGGTTTCCGTTCTCAACTCCCCTGAGGCAGTTTCAAAAGTATAATCGATATTCTGGTTTGTACTCAGGGTTAAATTGGGTACCCACCTGAACTTGGGGTGAAAATTGAATTGCCCGACAAGCTCGATCCCGGCCCTGTAACTCTGCCCGACATTTTCACGGATCGGAGCACCTACATCATTTAATTCTCCCGAAAGCACCAATTGATTTTGATAATACATCAGATAACCTACTACCTCATAAGCGGCGTTGATCCCCCTTCTTCGATAACCCAACTCAAAGTCATACAATGTCTCAGCTCTGGGCATTTCCTGATCAAGATTGCCCAGATAGTCGGCTCTGTTTGGCTCCCGGTTCCCCACCGCCATAGAGAAATACAGGTTAGCAAGTTGATTGATGGAGTAGGTCAATCCTGCCTTGGGGTTGAAAAAATGGAATTCATCGCTAAAATCAAGTAGCAAGTCCCCTTCGGCTATGCCATTGACCTTGTACTGGACACCCCGGTATTGCAGATCAGCAAAAAGCGACCATTTGGGCATAAAAGAATATGACCATTTGGCATAACCGGTAAAATCGGTTTTGTCTCCGGTATTGTTGTAATACTGATGTCTGATCTCCGAATTCGACGCATACCTGGCCCAGATCACCTCACCAAAATGACGACCATCATACTGGCTTGCGGCCAATCCAATGACCAGGTTACTTCTGCCCTTGTTCCTTTCGATATTGGCTGTGACTCCGTAAAAATCGTTATCCAGCCATTTTCTTCTGATCAGATCGGTATCCGTTATGGTATCATCTCCGACGATCACGGGGTTAAGACCATAAAAATCCAGATTGGTCTGATATCCCTGATTCACATCCATGTATTCTTCAAAATATCCCCGCCCATAGGTATAGTGAACAGCCATATTTCCCTTCCAACCCTCTCCGAGTTCTTTTGAAAGGTCCTGCGAAAGATGAAGCTGAAAATGGTCCTGGGAATAGTTATCTACCTGACTGTCATAATAAAATCTTGTGCTGCCATCGGGGTTGGTCACCAGCCCGGCATTGTTCTGGGTTCGATTGTTAGCCAAAGTGGCTGAGTCGATTCCATACCAGCTTTGATAGGTTCTTTCCCTCCCACCGAAGGCAATAAACTTAATGATGGTCCTTTTGTTGATGTAAGCCGCTGAACCGTAATAAGAACGCAGCTCTGAACTGGCCCGATCCACATATCCGTCCGAGTTGATAGCAGAGAACCGCCCCTCAAAGTTCCAATGATCGTTGATCAAACCGCTTCCCGCCTGGGCGGAAAACTTCTTGGTATTGAAGGAGCCATAAGATCCTTCGAGTTGGCCATAGGCTTGATTTTCGGAATTCAGTGTCTGCATGTTCACTGTCCCCCCAAAAGCTCCGGCACCGTTTGTGGACGTGCCCACCCCTCTTTGGATCTGCAGGTTTTGAGTGGAAGCTGCAATGTCAGGAATATCCACCCAGAAGACTCCCTGAGATTCCGCGTCATTGTACGGGATACCGTTGATCGTGACATTGATCCTGGTTTGATCGCTACCCCTAATTCTCATACCGGTATAGCCCACTCCATTTCCAGCATCCGAGGTCGTCACCAAGCTGGGAGTCCATTGAAGCAGATATGGGACATCCTGACCAAAATTGTTCTTTTCAAGATATTCTCCGGATACTTCTTGATAGGTCATCGGGGTTCTGTCATCCGCCCGTGTAGCCGATACGATGACCTCATCGGTCCACTGATTTGAGCGGACTAACTGAATATCTTGATCGGAATCGGATGTTAGATCAATGGTGTCGGAGAAGGGAAGATAACCCACAAATGATACCTGGATAATGTATTGACCTTGATCCAGATCCGAAAAGGCAAATTCTCCGTTTTCATTGGTTGTGGTCGCAAGAAAGGTTTGATTCAATATCACGTTGGCACTTTGAAGAGCATTTTGGGATTCCGAATCAATTACTTTTCCTTGTAGGGAAATCTGGCCATAGCACAGGCCAATGTGCATGCTCAATGCACAAATTAGAATGAGTTTCTGCATGGGATTCAAATTTATCTCTCCGGAATTCCTACGGCTGCACTACCAGCTTCAGGTAATAAGGGTGTGATCTCAGCCCGTTGTTTTAAGGCACCCCTGATTTCCGGTGGACCAAATTTATAAAATAATTGAGTTCAGGAAATCACTTTTTGAATGGTCCGGATCAGATCGCTTTCATAAGGATCGACCCTACCATCGGAAAAGGTAATTTCAAAGATCCCGTCCATCATGGCCTTGGCATCAGAAGAATCACCATAAACCTTTGGAACATAGGTCTTGATGAATTCCATTCTGTCATCGAGACTATGATTTTTATATTCTATGAGTACAGATTGAATGATCCCACTATAATCCGAATCATCCACTTTTAGGATATCATATTGATCGAGAAATTCTTCAAGTTCGCTTTCGGTGACCTTGAAATCGGCCTGAATAGCGCAGAGGTAGAGATATACCGAAAAATAGTTTTTTGTCCAGGTTTCGATGTTGCTATGGTTGATCATCTGAATATCGGTATGGTTTGGCCTGAAAGTATTTGATCTAAAGATAATGATTAAGATCCGGGATATGGCTTAGCGAATCAATCCGTAGAAGTAATGGAAGTGAGCCTCCTCACCTCCTTGATCAGAAGTTCAGCCCTCTGTTTTGAATCTCCTTCGATCATAAGGTAGGGCACATTCAGGCCTTCCAGTTTTTGTCGAAAAAATGAGAACATGCTTTCTGAGGTATTAGGGCCTCTCGACGGATCAGGCACCCAGTCGAATTCCGGCCTGCACAAAAAATAACGGTCATACCGCTGTTTTTCGATCAGTTCTCTCAATCCCTTGGGCACTTGACCAAAATACCATTCACTGTAAATGAGTGATGACAATAGATTCGTATCCATGAGGACCAGGTCTGCATCCGGGTTATCTGCCTTAAGCCGTTGTTCATTCTCCAACTGCCCCTTGACGATCAGTTCTACATCCGGAAAGACCAGCTCTCTCCCCAAATTCAACACATACTCCCTGGCATATTCCTCAGAAAAAGGAAGGCCAAATTCCCGGTGCACTGATTCAACAAGGGTCGTCTTTCCGCTGCATTCGGGACCGATCACGACTCCTACTTTTCCGCCCATGCTAATTTTCTTCTCCAGGTCATAAAGCCATAAATGGCCATTATAGTGTACAAAAGAAACAAAAGGGAGGTCTGATAAAGCTCCTTGTAGACATAGAGTCCTGTTGATACAAGATCAACAACGATCCAGATCAGCCAGTTTTGGATGATCTTCCTGGTCATCATCCAGGTGGCGATGAAGCTGAAGACCGTGGTGGAACCATCCATGTACGGAACATCAGAATCGGTAAGGTTATCCAAATAGTAACCAAAAACCGGTGTAAGAAGTGCTCCAATAATCAACCAATTTCTTAGGGTAGAAAAGGGCAGGGATTTCACCCCCTGATCGACTATTTCCTGAGGCTTTTTAGCCCATGAGTACCAACCATAAATAGCGATGACCAGGTAATAAATCTGAAGAAGCGAATCGCCATAAAGTTTGGAAACGAAGAAAATATAGATGTAAACCGCTGAAGAAAGAAATCCGAAAAGCCAGCATACGATATGCTCCCGGGCGTTGAAAAAAACAAAAAGAAGGCTAAAAATAACTCCCAGGGACTCAATTTGCCATATTTCCATAAAAACCAATATGCGTATAAAAAAAGAAGACTGACTCGGAAACCAAGCCAGCCTTAAACTACGCACTAAACCAAGAAACTAAATCTTTAAATATTCTACTGATGAAGATTTACGCGATCGAAAACCTTTCCTTTGGACCGCGATGATCTTACCCGTGCAAAGATAGTTTAGCACCCAATCCCTCCAAGTGAAATAAACCCAAAAAAGGTATGTAAGATTTTAGCGGTTTGGTGTCTGTTCTCCCGAGTGGTAGAACTGGCTTTTCCGCTTGATCGTAAAAAATCCCAATTGCTCAACTCGGGAAGACCTTACCGGTAAGCCACTTAATTGGCCGGGTTTCCACCTGCTTCTTTCGATCATGTCCATGGCGACCACATCGCAGTTTCCTTCCAGTGGTTCCAACAGTTTAATATTGGTAACTCTTCCGTTTGGTTCGATCACGAAAAAGACCTTCACATAGCCATTGATCATTTTGACCTTCGCTTCCTCAGGAAAGACCAGTTCTTCCTTTACATAATCATCGAATGAATCATATCTTCCATCGAATGATGGCTCCTGATGCAATTCCACGGGCTTCCATACGATATTGGTCGAAAGCTTGGGGTATTCTGCATCCTGATACCCCCTCTCATTGGTGATCGCCGCAAACTTATAGGGATTGAACTTGAACTTCAGTTCTCCGACCCCCGCAACCTTCCTGCCTTTCTTGATCGCCGGATCCCAGAGCAGCAGCGCGGCAATACGCAGCGCCTCCGCATCAACATCTTTCCCTACACCTTCCGTGATCTCGGTTTTGGTGACATTACCTGCGGAGTCCACATGTACATCGATCATCACCCTGCCTCCTATGGTCTTGTTGATGGATGTCTGTGGGTAATTCAATTCCTGTAGGAAGATCCTCTTGAATTCCTTATTACCTCCATAATTGATCGGATCCGAGTCCTTCTCCTGGGAAAAAGCCAGAAAGGGAATCAGGATCAGTATGTATGCGACTAAGGGTTTCATAAGCTATTATTCAAAAAACGATTTGGCCGATTCGATGTTGTTGATCCTGAATTGTATCGGAAATCGGTATCGGATCCGGCCTGGTTTTCCATCTATATATCCCGGTTTCCATAGGGTATTTCTCATGACCCTTAAGGCTTCCTCATCGCAACCTCCTCCAATTCCATGAACCACACCAACGTTGGTCACCCGCCCGGTTGGTTCAACCACCAGGGAAACTTCAACAATTCCTTCCACGCCGCTGCTAAAAGCCATCTGGGGATATTCGAGGTTGCGGCTCAGATAGTTCTCAAAGCTGCCTCCGGAATTGAATACAGGTCCGGGATTCGCGGCTTCAAGCGGCATGATCTCACCTGGCCATTCATCAGAGGCGGTATATTTTCTCTCTTTCAGCAATTTCTGATAGCTAGCCGGTTTGAAGGGAATCTTTTTCAAACAATAGCTACTCACAAATTCTCCATCGAGCACTCCGGGAACCCACTCACACATATGGATCAATCTCCGGGCTTCCTGATCGATCTCCGGGCTTACACTTTCAAGGATCTTCAACGAATCAATCCTACCGTCACTGTAAACTATGAAGGCGACCAGAACCTTGCCACCCCGATTTTCCCGGAGATCCTGTTCAGGATAGACCATTTCCTGGCGTATGATCCTTTTGAACTCCCCCGGACCTCCAAAGCAATCAGGAGGGAAATCGAACTCCTGACCAAAGGCGGTATAATGAAGTGATAGAAAGGTGAGAAATACAATAGCGATCCTTTTCATCCCCAATTAAAATTAGGAATCAAAAGGAATAGTTTCAATTCAGAACCAGGTTTGCGCCTGAACCCAACGCTCAGGAAGCTCTCCATTCAGAGCCATTTGGTAGTCCTTCTGAAGGCAGGAAATAAAAATGCCCTTGGGGTTATTCTCTTTCTGCTGTGCGGAAACCGGTATCCTTACCCACCATTTATCCTGATAGTTGCTTTTATAGAATTCGATCACTCCGCCCTTGCCATCGAGGGTAACCTTGAATTGATTGAAATTGTCAGGATCTATTGCAGGATGGTGGCCATCTTTCCCTGAAGCCACTCCTTCCAAATAATACCAGATCGACACGGCCAACAGGTTTGTTCCCTGATCCATTTGATCCCGACTCTGATCATAGCCGAAGAATCCAATGCCTTTTCTAAAACCATTGTTGCCAGCATACCAGCAGAGGCGCACAAATTCTTCACCGCTCAGACCAAAAGGAAAGGGTCTGACTCCTGAGGGAAAATCCTGCATCCTGATCGCATTCAGATCCATGGACAAGAGATCCAGATCCCTGATCACGGGCTCCATAGCCTCAAAATTATCGCGCATCTGCCCAAGCCGGTAATGCTCAAAGCATAGCTTCTCCATCAGACCTACCGAGGAGGAATCCTGCAGATAGCTTTGGTAGCCCATAATGGAAAACCCGGCTACACTGAGGGAATCGTTCATAAAGATCTTGCTCAGATGGCTATCCACCGGAAGGTTCCCTCCGGAGATAGACTTCAGATCGATCTTGCTGTCGATAATCCCTACCCGGGAATCCCGTTTGTGATTAGCCAGTCCGGAGATAAAACCGATATCCAGATCATGGCTTCCTCCGATCAGTACCGGGATCACATTGTTCTCCATGAGAAGATTGGTCACCTCGGAAACCCTGTTGTAGCTCTCCTCAAGATCCTGCCCGGCCTTGATATTCCCAAGATCATAAACCTGAATATCCCTGGAAAGTCTTGAAAGGCTATATAATGACTTGCGCAGCTCTGTAAGGCCGGAATTGGTCGAGTTAAAGCCACCATTACCCCGATATTCATCGATTCCAAAAATGGCAATATCCGCTTCCTTCCATTTATCAAGCCCCTTGGTATTGACCCAAATCTGGCCACCAAGAGTGTCTTCATTTTCAAGTGATTGGATTAGTCTTTCTTCGACCGGATCAAAAAAAATGCTGAAGCCCATATGGAAGCAAATAAAACAAAAAGGAACCCCGTAAAAAAGCTGGATATTTTACGGGGTCAATCACAATGATCTGAATGTTTTGAGCGACTATCCTCCGAAGTCGTCGAAGGAAACGTTTTCGGGCGGCACCCCGTAGTCATCCACCATTTTAATGACCGCCGCATTCATCATCGGCGGGCCGCAGAAGTAGAACTCAATCTCTTCGGGCTCGGGATGTTCTTTCAGGTAATTGTCGATAAGAACCTGATGAATGAATCCGACAAATCCTTCACCTTCCTTATCGTTAAGATCCTTTTTCACGGTCCAATTATCCTCAGGGAGTGGTTCCGAAAGCGCTATGTTATAGGAGAAATTCGGGAACTCCTTTTCGATCTTTCTGAAATGCTCGGTGTAGAACAATTCTCTTCGGCTCCTTCCACCATACCAATAGCTCACCTTTCGATTGGTTTTAAGCGTATGGAACAAATGGAAAATATGCGAACGCAGAGGGGCCATTCCTGCACCACCACCTACGTAGATCATCTCCTTGTCGGTGTCCTTGATAAAGAATTCTCCATAAGGACCTGAGATCGTCACCTTGTCACCTGGCTCCCTGCTAAAGACATATGAGGAACAAATCCCGGGGTTCACATCCATGAACTGGTTTTTGGCCCTGTCCCATGGTGGTGTGGCGATACGGATGTTCAGCATCACAATATTTCCTTCTGCAGGATGATTGGCCATGGAATAGGCTCTGAAAATGGGTTCATCATTCTTCATCTTCAGATTCCAAAGCTTGAAGTTATCCCATTCAGGTTTGAATTTTTCGGCACCGTCCGGATCATCGGGATGGGGCTTGATATCCATGCCTTTGAACTCTATATCGATTTCGGGTACATCGATCTGTATATATCCTCCTGATTTGAAGTCCAGTGTTTCTCCTTCCGGTAGCTTCACCACAAATTCTTTGATGAAGGTGGCTACGTTGTAGTTGGAAACCACCTCACATTCCCATTTCTTGATTCCGAATATTTCATCCGGTACCCTGATCTTGAGATCATTTTTGACCTTTACCTGGCAGGAAAGTCGAACTCCCTCTTCCTTTTCCTGACGAGTCAGATGGCCTTCTTCCGTAGGAAGAACTTCTCCTCCTCCTTCTTCGATCACGCACTTGCACATGGCGCAGGTTCCACCTCCACCGCAGGCAGAGGGAAGAAAGATCTTTTGAGCAGACAATGTAGAAAGCAGCGTGGTTCCGGCCGGAACCGAAATCGCAGCATCTGCATCATTGTTGATCACGATGGAGACATCCCCTGATTGCACCAGCTTCGATTGAGCATATAGCAGGATCATAACCAGGAATAGGATGACAATTGTAAAAGCTATAATTGATGAGATGATTGGGAGCATAACTTTAACTGTCGTTGAAGGTTCGCAAAATTAAAATTTGGATTGGAATTCTTGTAATCATTTTCCCTTTAACAACCTTATTTATCAAGGAGTTTTAAAAGGTTGACCAGAACCCTTTTAAGGTCCCTGCGGTCCACGATAAAATCCACAAAGCCATGGTCAAGGAGGAACTCGGAGCTCTGGAATCCTTTTGGCAGGTCTTTTCCGATGGTTTCCCTGATCACCCTAGGTCCCGCAAATCCGATCAGCGCACCGGGCTCCGCAATATTAAAATCACCCAGCATGGCATAGGAAGCGGTAACGCCTCCGGTGGTAGGATCCGTCAGCAGAGAAATATACGGAACCTTTTCCTTGGCCAATTGGGTCAACTTGGCGGCGGTTTTGGCCAACTGCATCAGACTGTATCCGGCTTCCATCATTCTGGCACCACCGGATTTTGAGATCATTAAAAAAGGGACCTTCTGTTCCCTGGCAAGATCGATGGCCCGTCCAATTTTTTCTCCAACCACCGACCCCATAGAACCGCCAATAAATGCAAAGTCCATACAGGCGATCACGATTTCAAGCCCGCCAATCTTTCCTTTTGCGGTTCTTACCGCATCCTTGAGCCCTGATTTTTTCTGCGAATCCTGGATCCGCTTTGGGTAGGGTTTGGTATCCTTGAATTTCAGGGGATCGGCACTGCTCATCTCAGCATCGAGTTCTTCAAATTGATGCTTGTCAAAAAGGATATCGAAATACTCGGCCGAACCGATACGGACATGAAAGCTGTCTTCCGGAGATACGTAGTTATTCTTTTTGAGTTCCTTCATGTGAAGGATCTTTCCGGAGGGGGTTTTGTACCAAAGTCCGTCGGGAGCTTCCCGTTTTTGATCGGTGGGTGTCAGAATCCCCTTGGCCTTCCTTTTAAACCAGGACATACCTTAATTTTTGATAAGCATGCAAAATTAACATAGTGATCCAATGATGAACGAAAAAAGGCAAAAGATGGAAAAAATATTCCTCCGGTTTTTCTTGATAATTTTGGCGAAAAATTCCGAATGACAAAGGTTCGTATAGGGCTCATCAGAGAGGGTAAGGTACCGGTAGATAAAAGGGTGCCCATGATCCCGGAACAGTGCAGGGTATTCATGGACCAAAACCCTCATGTACAGATCATTGCTCAGTCCAGCCCGATCCGCTGTTATTCGGATCAGGAATATCGCGACCAGGGAGTAGAGGTCAGGGACAATGTCGATGATTGTCATGTTCTTCTGGGAGTCAAAGAAGTTCCTATCGATCATATCATTCCCAATAAGACCTATCTGTTCTTCTCACATACCATCAAGATGCAGGAGTATAACAAGGACCTGCTTCGATATATCCGGGATAACAATGTCAGGTTGATCGATTATGAATTGCTCACGGATGACAACGGCATGAGGGTGATCGCCTTTGGAAGGTATGCAGGAATCGTAGGGGCATACAACGGCATTCTGACCTATGGGAGGCGCTATAATCTGTTTTCCCTCCGGCCCGCCCATGAATGCAAAGACCTTGAAGATCTCAAAACAGAATTTCCCAAGGCAAAGCTTCCCAATATCAAGATCGCCCTTACAGGCGGTGGGAGAGTTTCCAAAGGTTCCATGGAAGTCCTCAATGGCATGGGCATCAAAAAGGTATCGGCAAAAGAATTTCTCAGCAGGGATTTTAATGAGCCGGTTTATTGCCAGCTCAATTCCAGGGATTACTACTACAGAAAAGACGGAGAAGAGTTCAGCCGAGACGGATTCCACAATGACCCATCGGAATATGAGAGCAAATTCATCGAGTTTGCCAATGTCGCTGACCTGATGATCGCCGGAGCCTATTGGGACCCAAACGCGCCTGTCCTTTTCGAAAGGGAACAGATCATCGGTAACGGATTTCACATCAAGGTTATCGCGGATATTACCTGTGATATTGAAGGTTCAATTCCGTCAACCAAAATGGCCAGCACCATTGAAGATCCCATCTACGACTTCAATCCTGAAGAGAACAAGGTAGACCCGGCGCTTTCGGACGAAGCGAACATCACGGTGATGGCCGTGGATAACCTTCCAAACGAACTGCCCAGGGATGCCTCCCGGGATTTTGGAAGAGAGCTTACCGAACACATACTACCCAATCTGCTGACCCTGGATGAAACGCCCATCATCACCCGGGCTACCATCGTCAAGGGTCATAAGATCCAACCCGATTTTGCCTATTTGGAAGAGTGGTTGAATTTATAAAATTGTATAATCGCATAAGCAATTTTTAATTATATGAAAAGGACTATACATTTGGTCAGCTTATTCCAACAGCCATGGACCAATATTCGTATATCGCCAATGCTGACGGCAAATACATCGATGATCTTTACCATCAATACCAGGCATCCCCTAATTCCGTAGACCCTACCTGGCAAAAGTTTTTTGAAGGATTTGATTTCGCGATCCGTAAATGGGGAGAAGATGGTGTTTCCGCCGGCGACCTTGATCAGGATGAATTCAAGGTTTATCATCTGATCGAAGCATACCGTGAGCACGGTCACCTGATCTCCGATACCAACCCCGTGAGACAAAGGCTTGACAGGCGTGCCGGTGTGGAGCTGGAGGATGTAGGGCTGACCGACGAAATGCTGGATCGCGAGTTTATGGCGGGAAGCGAGATCGGCCTGGGTAAGTCCAAGCTCAGGGATATCGTCGATCGCCTGAAAAAGATCTACGGAGGAAAGATCGGCTTCGATTATTTTGAGATGCGCGATCCCGAACAAAGGGAATGGTTCAGAAAGAAATGCGAAGAGGATTGGCTCAACTACAAGCCGAGCAAGGAGGAAACGCAGCAATTGCTAAAGGAACTCAATGAAGCGGTGGTTTTCGAAAATTTCCTGCACACAAAGTATATAGGGCAAAAAAGGTTCTCCCTTGAAGGAGGAGAAAGTACAATTCCAGCCCTCGACACCATCATTCAGAAGGCCGGAGATCTAGGTGTAAAAGGTATTGTGATCGGCATGGCACATAGGGGAAGACTCAATGTGCTGGCCAATGTAATGGAGAAAACCTATGAGGAGATCTTCAACGAATTCGAAGGCAATGCTCCTGCTGAAACGACCATGGGCGACGGAGATGTGAAGTACCATCTCGGATTTTCCAGCGAGATCGTTACCGATAACGGTGCCAGGGTCAAGGTTACGCTGACCCCGAACCCTTCACATCTTGAGGCAGTAAACCCCGTTGTGGAAGGTTATTGCAGATCCAAGTCCGATGATCTCTTCGAATCGGATTTCTCCAAAATGCTCCCCGTGCTGATCCATGGCGATGCGGCGGTTGCCGGGCAGGGTATAGTATACGAAGTGGCTCAGATGTCCAAGCTCAAGGGTTATTTCACGGGTGGTACCATTCATTTTGTGATCAACAATCAGCTTGGATTTACTACGGACTTCCAAGATGCCAGAAGCTCGACCTACAGCACGGACATCGCGGATATCATCGATTGCCCTGTGATCCATGTCAACGGGGATGACCCTGAAGCCGTGGTTTTTGCCTCCAACGTTGCGGTGGAATTCAGGCAAAAATTCGCCCAGGATATTTATGTGGACATGGTCTGCTACCGGCGCCATGGCCATAATGAAAGCGACGAGCCCAAGTTCACCCAACCAAAGCTCTACAATATCATCGCCAAACACCCCAATCCGAGGGAAGTCTATCTGAAGGCCCTGGCGGAAAGAGGAGAAAGCGAGGCCGAACTGGCCAAAAAGATGGACAAGGAATTCAGGAGTATGCTACAGGACCGCCTGAATATGGTCAAGCAAAAACCCCTTGAATATAAGTTCCAGCCCCTTGAACATGGTTGGGAAAAGATCCGGCGCTCAAAACCCGAAGATTTTAAAAAATCACCTGATACCGGGATCAGCAAGGCCAGGATCAAGGAGATCGGCAAAGCTTTAACGGAAGTCCCCGATGGCTTCAAGCCCCTCAAGCAGGTGGACAAGCTGCTCCAGGAAAGGAAGAAAATGTTCTTTGATGAGGGGAAACTGAATTGGGCCTGCGGTGAGCTATTGGCCTACGGATCTCTGCTGCTCCAGGACCATATTGTCAGGATCTCAGGCCAGGACGTCATCAGGGGAACATTCTCGCACCGTCACTCCATCCTGTTCGATGCAGAGACCAACGAACCCTATAGCAACCTGAATCATATCAACGAAAAGCAGGAAAAACTCAAGATCTACAACTCACTCTTGTCAGAGTTTGCCGTTCTCGGCTTTGAATACGGATATTCCATTGCCAACCCCAACAGCCTTGTGATCTGGGAAGCCCAGTTCGGGGATTTTGCCAACGGAGCCCAGGTCATGATCGATCAGTTCGTGGCTGCATCCGAGACCAAATGGAACAGGATGAGCGGACTGGTCATGCTCCTTCCGCATGGTTATGAAGGACAGGGCCCGGAACACTCATCGGCAAGACTAGAAAGGTTTTTGACATTGTGCGGGGAATACAATCTGGTTGTAACCAATATCTCCACCCCGGCCAATTTTTTCCATGCCTTGAGAAGGCAACTGAACTGGCCATTCAGAAAACCCATGATCAACATGAGCCCCAAATCCTTACTCAGGCATCCAAAGTGCATATCACCGCTTGAGGATTTCGAAAAGGGCGGCTTTCAGGAAGTGATCGATGATCCGGATGGCCCGGCAAAGCCTTCCAAGGTCTTGATCTGCACCGGAAAGATCTATTATGAACTGATCGAGGAAAGAGCAAAAAGAAAAAACAAGAACACCGCAGTGGTCAGGTTGGAGCAGTTGTTTCCCTTTCCCCAAGAGCAGCTAGAGGGGATCTTCAAAAAATACAAAGGAGCCAAGTTCAAATGGGTACAGGAAGAACCCGCCAATATGGGCGCATGGAATTTCCTGATGAGATACTGGAGAAAAACCGATATAGAACGCGTTTCCAGAAAGGCCAGCGCATCGCCTGCAACAGGGTTTGCGAAAGCGCATCAAAAAGAACATGAGGACCTCATGACCGAGGCCTTTAAAAGATAATTCCAATGAGTATAGTAGTAAAAATTCCGGCAGTAGGTGAATCGATCACCGAGGTGATCGTAGGCGAATTCAGTGTCAACGACGGGGATATCGTCGAATTGGATCAGGTGATCTGCGAACTGGAATCAGACAAAGCCACATTTGAACTCAATGCTGAAGCAGCGGGAAAGATCAAGATCCTAGCGAAAGAAGGAGACACCTTGAAGGTGGGCGACGCGATTTGTGAAATAGACGAATCCAATCAGGAAGGAAGAGCGAAGAGTGAGAGCGGGACTGAGAGCGAGAGCGAGAGTCAGAGTGAGGGTGAAGCTGGTGCATCGAAAACCGGTGAGATAAAAGAGATGCTTGTTACCTCCGTGGGGGAATCCATAACCGAGGTCACGATCGGCTCCTGGATCAAGGAGGATGGTGAATTTGTAGAATTGGACGAGATCATCTGCGAGATCGAATCGGACAAGGCAACATTTGAACTGCCCGCCGAGGCAAACGGCATATTGGAACAGGTGGCCAAGGAAGGTGATGTACTCAAGATCGGCGAGCTGATCTGCAAGATCCATGTCACGGAGGGATCGCCGGTGAAAAAAGAAGAACCGACTCCTGAGGCTCAGGTCGAAGAGGCCAAGGCAGCCGCTCCGCAGCCCGCTTCAGTCTCAGCGGTTTCTCCCCTGGCAGCAAATATCCTGGCAGATAAGGGAATTGATCCTTCGCAGGTGGTGGGAACAGGACCGGGCGGAAAGATCACGAAGGAGGATGCAATGAAGGCTTCGCCGCAAGAGGCTCAGGATCAGTCTGGAGAGCGGAGAGCGGAGAGCGGGAGAGCGGGGAGCGGAGGAGCGGGGAGCGGAGGAGCGGAGAGCGGAGGAGCGCAACCTGCCCTTCCGTCGGGTGAAAGAAACCAAGAGCGGAAGCGGATGACCAATTTGCGGAAGACGATCGCAAAAAGGTTGGTTTCGGTGAAGAACGAGACGGCCATGCTGACCACCTTCAATGAGGTGAACATGAAGCCTATCATGGACCTGAGAAAAAAATACAAGGATGGCTTCAAGGAGAAATATGGCGTAGGACTTGGCTTCATGTCCTTTTTCACCAAGGCCTGTTGCCAGGCATTATTGGAAATTCCTGCGGTGAATGCTCAGATCGATGGTGATGAGATCGTCTACAACAACTTCTGCGATATCTCCATTGCGGTTTCCACAGATCGTGGACTGGTTGTGCCCGTGATCCGAAACGCCGAACAAATGAGTTTTGATGGCATTGAGAAGGAGATCGTCAACCTGGCGACCAAGGCAAGGGATGGGAAGCTGACCATTGAAGAGATGACCGGCGGAACATTCACCATCACCAACGGAGGGATCTTTGGTTCCATGCTGAGCACTCCGATCATTAACGCACCCCAATCAGCAATCCTTGGGATGCACAACATCGTCGAAAGACCGATGGCGGTGAACGGTGAAGTGCAAATACTTCCGATCATGTATGTAGCCATGAGCTATGATCACAGGATCATCGACGGGAAAGAGTCGGTGACATTCCTGGTTCGGGTAAAAGAGTTATTGGAAGATCCTTCGAGGCTCATGCTTGGAATTTGAGAACAATGGTTTGGGATCAGGAGTTATCTCTTTGCCTAATTTCGCGTCAATCTATAGCGCTAATCATCGTCGTGATAAGTAAAACCAACCAAGTTCATTCAATAAATCCGTTGATCCATTTTAACGTAAGGCCAAATGATTAAGAAAATACTTTTATGGGCTTCAGCAGTCCTTTTGGCTGCGGCCGCTATGATCTATCAAAGGAGTACGGGACCTACCTATGAATTCAAGGGGTATTTGGAGTCCAATGGAAATAGCCATAAGTATGAACTGCTCCGTTCTCAGGAAACCACCCAGGGGGCAAAGATTGAATTGCCGCACATCGATGATGCCGATTACAATGCTACATTGCATTATAAACGCTACCGGACCAAGGATGCGGTTACAAAGCTGGACTTCAGTCTGGATGAAAACCAAAAATTCACAGCCCAACTGCCCGTGCAACCGGCCGCCGGTAAGATGGAGTATTTCATTACCGGAAGCATCGATGGACAAGAGTTCAATATTCCCGAAAAGGGAGAGGAGAATATCGTTTTAAGGTATAAGGATCCTGTTTCGGACTTTATCCTGGTGCCTCATGTGGTCATGATGATCATTGTGATCATCTTCGGTATCCGGGCCGGGCTAAGCGCGGTCTTTGATCATGATTCTATGCGTCGCTGGACCGTAACAGCCTTCACGGCTATGACAATTGGCGGAATGATATTGGGACCTTTGGTACAAAAGAGCGCCTTTGGTGAATATTGGACCGGCTTTCCCTTTGGCGGGGATTTTACGGATAATAAAATGCTCATCATGTGGGTCGCCTGGGCATTGGCTCTTGCCATCATCGGGTTCAAACCCAAAAAGAAGGAGAACATAAGCAGGGCGGCAGTCCTGGCAGCAGCGGTGGTCATGACCGTTGTCTATTTGATCCCGCATAGTATGGGAGGATCTACTCTGGATTATGACAAAGTGGATCAGGGTATTGATCCAAAAGAAGCGATCAAAACAGGAGCTGAAAAATAGCAAAGGCTACAACGATAATTCCATCCTTGCAATAAGGTGCTAGCCAATTGGATCCATATCGTTTTAGTTCACATCCCTGTAATTGGAACTCCATGGCTGGCCTACAGAGCCTTGATCCACAGGCAAAGCCCCTTGGACGCCAAACCATGGAAAGGCAACTTTAGGGGATTGATCATTCTGGCCATGATCACGGCAGTCGCCTATTTTACCGGGCCGGAAGCGGCAAATTGGACCAAGGGCATTTTGGTTTCTTTTCCTCAGGACCTGGTCGAAGATCATGCGCTTTGGGGAAGAGCAGCTTTTGTGATCCAGGTCATTACAGGTTTGCTGGGGATCATGGGTTGGGCGAGTATCTTGCAAGAAGAGAAGCCTCCCCGATTCATAGCCCATGTACTGCTTGTGTTGCTGATCATCAACACCCTGGTTATTCTGTACACGGCTCACTTGGGAGGACAGATTCGAAGGAGCGACCTTATTCTTTGATTCTAAGTTTTCAGAACGACAGGAACCTCATCAACAAGGAGATATACCAATTAAATAAGTTTTAAACCTAAGCTATGAGGTATTCGGGGTTCGAATACCCGGAACAACTACCTTTACCCATCCGAAAATAAAATCAGGAATGAAAAAACTACTACTCATTGCAGGAATAGGGCTATTGGCTGCCTGTCAAACCCAAACAGAGCAAACGGAAACCCAGGTATCGGACAACCCGTTTTTTGAAGAATGGGATACCCCCTTTGGTGTTCCTCCTTTTGACCGGATCAAAGATGAACACTATATGCCAGCCTTTGAGAAAGGCATGGAAGAAAACCTCGCCGAAATCGATGCCATCGTCAATAACCCTGACGAGCCCACATTTGCCAATACGCTCGAAGAGTTGGAAAGATCCGGAAAGCTGCTCTCTAAGGTGGGGCGGGTTTTCAGCAACCTGGTCAGTTCAAATACCAATCCGACTATGCAAGAGCTACAGCGTGAACTAAGTCCAATGCTATCAGCTCATAACGACAAGATATCCTTGAATGAGGGTCTTTTTCAGCGTGTGGAAACGATTTGGCAGGCACGCGAGGACCTTGATCTCAGCGATGAGCAACGCAAGCTTTTGGAAGACACACGAAAGTCATTTGTTCGCAGTGGTGCTTTGCTGAGCGAAGAAGAAAAGGCTCAAATAACAGAGATCAATTCCAGGATCTCCGAGCTATTGACAACATTTGGTCAGAATCTCTTGGCTGAAACGAATGGCTTCGAACTGGTCTTAGATGAAGATGACCTGGACGGCCTATCTGAAGGCGTTATCGCAGCAGCAGCCGAAGCAGCGGCTCAAAAAATGGAGAATGCAGAAACAGAGGAGGATAAGGCAAAATACAAAGACAAATATGTCTTTACCCCGCATCGCAGCAGCATGTACCCATTCCTGACCGAGTCTGACCGCCGGGACCTACGAGAGCAGTTATATAAAGCTTATGTGCAGAGGGGCGATAATGACAACGAGACAGATAATAAGGTGATCGCGGCTCAAATCGCAAAGCTACGTGCCGAACGCGCTCAATTGATGGGTTATAACACTCATGCGGATTTCGTGCTGGAAGAGCGCATGCTCAAAACGCCCGCAGAGGTTAATGATCTCTTAATGCAATTATGGTGGGCCGCTCTTGATAGAGCCAAAGCCGAAGTCGTTGATATGCAGGCTGTGGTGGATGCCGAAGGTAAGGACTTCAAAATCGCGGCCTGGGACTGGTGGCAGTATTCGGAAAAGGTCAGGAAAGAAAAATATGATCTGGATGAGGCTGCATTAAAACCGTACCTGTCATTGGACAATGTACTCAACGGCGTGTTTGAGACCGTAAACAAATTATGGGGATTGACCTTTACCGAGTTATACGATATCAAGGTCTATCACCCTGATGTACGTGTTTGGGAAGTGAAAGACAAGGATGGTACACACCTTGGAATTTTCATGGGAGATTATTTCACGCGTTCAAACAAACGCGGCGGTGCATGGATGAGCAGTTTTAAAGGACAATCGAATCTTGATGGCAGAGAACGTCCTGTGGTGGTTAACGTGTGCAATTTTCCGGCTCCCGTAGGGGATGATCCTTCATTGCTCAGTTTTGAGAACGTGACTACACTGTTCCATGAATTTGGTCATGGCATGCACGGTATCCTGACCAATGTAACCTATGGCAGCATGTCGGGCACATCCGGACCTCGTGATTTTACTGAGTTCCCTGCACAAATATTGGAACACTGGGCCAGCGAACCTGAGATCCTTAAATCCTTCGCCACTCATTATCAAACCGGTGAAGTGATTCCCGACGAGCTGATCGATAAATTATTGAAAGCATCCAAATTCAATCAGGGTTTTGCGAATACCGAATATCTGGCGGCATCGATTTTGGATATGGACTGGCATACCCTAAGAGCAGATGAAGAGCTCAAGGATACAGATCTCTTTGAAGAGGCTACCCTGAAAAGGATCGGCTTGATCGAAGAAATCGCTCCTCGCTATCGCAGCACCTACTTTGCGCATATTTTCGCCGGTGGTTACTCTGCTGGATACTATAGCTATGTATACTCTGCTGTGCTCGACTCCGACGGCTTCGAAGCATTTAAAGAATCAGGGGATGTATTCAATCCTGAACTTGCGGCAAAGCTTAGAACCAGCGTATACGAAAAAGGCTCTACTGAGCAAGCCATGGATCTTTACGTCAATTTCCGCGGACGCCAACCTGAGATCGATGCCCTGCTGAAGGTGCGAGGATTGGATGGTTCACCGGATTAAAATCATCGACAAAATTTGAAAGATCGGCTCGGGAAACCGGGCCGGTTTTAGTTTGGAGTAATCCTAACCCGATGAAGCTTCTCAAGACTTTTGCAATCCTGATCTTCATTTGTTCAAGCACTGCAGTTCTTTCTCACCCCCAGGATGAACTTGTCATTGTGGATATAGAACAAGGGGAACTCAACATCCAGGATCAACAGGTAAGTGAAGAATATGCCGCAGCATTAAAGCGTCAGCGAATGCGGCTGTTAGAGGCCATGTCCTGGCAAGAGAAATTCTGGATCTTTACCAAGGCAGGCATAGAGCACATCATTCCAAAGGGGCTGGATCACATCCTATTTGTATTGGGTTTGTTCTTTTCCGGCCTGGTATTCAGACCCCTGCTTTGGCAGGTAAGCGCTTTTACACTGGCCCACACAATCACCCTGGCACTGGCCGCATTGGGTTTTGTACAGGCTCCGGTTAGCATAGTCGAACCCATGATCGCATTATCTATTGTCTGGGTGGCTGTTGAGAACTGCCTGTTCAAGCAAGCAAGCAAATGGCGACCTTTTATTGTTTTCGGATTCGGCCTCCTACACGGCTTAGGTTTTGCAACGGTTTTGAGTGAATATGGATTACCCAAAGGCAACCTGGTGCCGTCCTTATTGGCATTTAATATCGGCGTAGAGCTTGGTCAGTTGATGGTGTTATTTGCCGCAGCAGCATTGGTATGGTTTATCCGAAACAAAAGTTGGTACCGACAGCGAGTACAAATTCCCGTCTCCCTAATGATCGCTCTGGTTGGGTTATTTTGGTTTGTGGAAAGGGTATTTTTGTAATGAAGATTGAACCTTAAGCCCAACAAGCTATTAACAAACACTACAATGAAACGACTCCTCTTCTATCTGTTCTGCTTTTTTTGCTTCATACCGGTTTTTTCACAGGAAATAACCGTTGCAACCTTCAATGCAGAATTCCTGAACCTGTCCAGGGTCCACATCAAGTACGGATTGCAATTTGACATAACCCGCGAACCCAAAAAGGTTCAGAAGTACTGGGAAAAGGAAGAAAACCGCGCAGCAAAATTGCAGGAAGCTTCCGCCAATGTGGCTCAGATGATCAAAAGCATTGATGCCGATATTCTTACCCTTACGGAGGTAGGTGGAGCGGAGGATCTGGAAGTTTTATTGGAAGAACTCAAGAAGATCGACCTTGAGTATGCGCACTGGGAAGTATGTGATTGCAAGGATAATTTCACAGATCAGCATGTTGCGGTGTTCTCCAGATATCCGATCAAGGACAGCTGGCCGGAAATCCCTGGCAGGTCAATCTATTTGGAAGAATTGGATGGAGATGTTGAGGACGAAACCGGAATCAGCAAGGGCATGAAGGTCACAGTCACGGTCAACGAAAAAGACATTGATATTTTCGTTCTACACCTGAAAAGCGAGCGGGGCGGATTTGACAGCGATGCCAAAAGAATAGCTCAGGCTAGTATCGCCAGGAGGTCGATCGTCCGGCAGCTCAATCAGGGAAAAAGAGTAATTGTTACAGGAGATCTGAATTCCGAGAGAGGAAGTCCTACCCTGTACCGTATCCGGGGTTTTGACGATATATACGAGGAGTTGATCCAAACGGGAAACAGCGATTATTTCGAAAACTATGATGTCAGGTGGACTTACAACTATCTGGGCCAACAGGAGCAAATTGATCATATCCTGGTTTCCCAGGGATTAACCACCGAGTCCGGCATCAAAACCAGCATTCTGGAAACCAATGATGAGAATATCTCAGACCATAATCCTATCATCGTTAAGCTGAATCTGCAATAGGTGCTCTCCAAGAAGCCCGGTTTGCAGGAGTATGAAATTTGCCAATAAACGGGGCTAGTGATGAGTAAAAGTCAGCTTCGGGCAAAACAAAGAGCACTTACGGCCAGGCCGAGAAAACAATAAATGAACAGCTCGGTAATCAATACGGATCTTGGAGAAATTGAATTCAGTTCGATCGGAGATGGCACCCCGATCGTTTTTATTCACGGTGGACACTCCAATTGTCATGAAACACTTGGCCACAAAGGATTCGACCTAACAAAATATCGGCTAATCACGCCATCCAGACCGGGTTATGGAAAAACCCCATTAGCCGATAATTATACTCCAGGAAAAGCTGCCGACCTCATCTGCGAACTGCTGGTTCGTTTATCGATCGAAAAAGCCATTATCTACGGTATTTCAGCGGGTGGCCTTACGGCTATAGAGTTTGCTGGTAAGTATCCGAACAAAGTTGATCAACTGATACTTGCTTCAGCGGTTTCAAAAAAATGGCTTGATCCAGAAGACAAAACCTATAAGATGGCTCAAATAATGTTTCATCCCAAAATTGGAGGAGTCACCTGGGCCATGGTCAAATTCTTTTCCAGTATTTTTCCAAGAATGATCACGAATAGCTTTTATCCCCAATTCTCAAAATATCCAAAACACAAGCTGAAAAAGGCAGATATTGAAGAACTTGTTTTGGCATTAAAAAAGTATGGTTCAAAAAATGGCTTCTTAAACGATATTGACCAAACCATCAACGAGGAATCTCTCAAAAGGATAAAGGCGCCAAGCCTCATAATCCATAGCAAGAATGACAATAGTGTTCCTTATGAGCATGCGGTTCATTCTCATAAATGCATAAGTAACTCAACAATCATTGGATTGGAAAACGAATGGGGTCACCTTTTTTGGATTGGACAGGACTCAGATGAATCGATCAAAAAAATCATGCGGTTTATTACTGAAAGAAGGATGGAACTCGAATAGCGTTTTTGGCAATGGTTGCTTGAGGTTCCATGAAAATGGATATTTGCAAAGTTATTGGCCACCAAAGGGTGGAACTCAAGACTACCAAGAGCATCAGAACCATGAGATATGCCATAAAAGTTGTCCTTATATCTGCTTCGGTACTTAGCGTTATCCCAGCCTGTGATACACAGCAAAAAAAGGAAGGAAAAGAAGCCAAAAAGGAACAGCCGGTCAATCCAAACGGTGATAGCGAACTGGCTATTTTGATGAGAGAAATGGCCGATGAAGCCGAATCGATCAAAATCCAAATTGAAAAAGGAGAAAGACCCGAAGTCCGGGTTGATTATCATGAGATCCTGACTGCTACCGCCACCGAACCCGAGAAAAAAGCCAGTCCTGTTTATGAGGCTTTCGCGGAATCCCATATTCAAAGCATGCAATTGCTAGAGGATGCTGACACTTCCAGAATGCTTAGCCTTTACGATAATATGGTCAATAACTGCATCAATTGCCATAAGGAACTCTGCCCCGGGCCGCTGGTAAGGATCAAGAAGCTGAAAGTGAAAAAGGAAACTCTTCAAAAGATCTAAGTTCATTTCTTCAACAAGATTTGATCAAACCGGAGAACTAAATTCCTGAATGACTATTCATCGAACCATATTAATACTGGTCAAGCTAATGATTGTGATATTCAGTGCGAAGGCCCAAGGCCCGGAAGTTAGGTCGGGGCTTCAAAGAATATCAGGTGGCACAATTCGGTTCGAGGCTAGAACGCATAGTGAAACGGACGAATATCCGACCATTGTGTTTGAATCAGGAGCATTGTCCCATTCTGCCTACTGGGACCCTGTAATTGATCCCATTGCAAACTTTGCCAATACAATAAGATATGACCGTGCAGGCTTGGGCAGAAGTCTGGCTCCAAAAGACAGCATTCGCTCATCCGTTCAGATCTCAAATGAGTTAAATGAGCTTTTGGACTCTTTGAAGGTGGATCAAAGAATTATTCTGGTATGCCATTCCGCAGGCGGATTTCACGGAAGAGCTTTTTCACAGCGACATGGTGAAAAAATTCATGCATTGATTTTAATAGAATCTCTCTGTACGGATTGGGAAGATATGCTGAGGTCGAGTTTATCAGAAGATCAAAACAAGGAAAGAGATTCTCTTTTGAAGATAAATCGTTCTCAGCTTTCACTGATTGAAAGGCAGGAATACAAAGCTGCTGAACTGAATCGGAATTTTTTGGACCAGCAACCTCAAATGAAGATGCCGGTCTATGTTATTTATGGAACAGGTCACAATTGGCCGGAAGGTTACAACAGTGCGGTGTTGGATCAAAAATGGAAAGACTGCCAAAGCTCATTACTTCCTATTTCTGAAAACAGTCACCTGATCAAGGTGAGCAATGCTGGGCATCATATTTTTCAAGAATTCGATTTGCCCAGGTTTATTGATGAGAACCTGGTAAACCTGCATTAAACAAATTCGCCTTGGATTCCGAATGAGCTTAGACTTAACCCCTGGCTATCTCACAAACCCCGGCGCGCCGGAACAATCCGTTCTGACCGGGAAAAGGTAGAAGCCATTTGCTACATGCCCGATCCAAAACAGCAGCTGGATTATTGATTAACAGCGCAGAAAATTCCAGTACAAGAATTACGAGATCCAGCATAGACTTCATTAAAAATCCTTATAAATAGGGATTGAAGTTGACCGGAAAAGCAAATATTTTGCAAAGCTTTCAAAGCTTGACCGCAATAGGTATTTACACCCACATTGAAATAAGTGGATAAACGCAACTATTTAGACTACATGAATAAACCTTCTTCGAAGGATAAACGGGCAGGAATCATGCACAAGGGCAATCATACTAAGATTAACCAAATTCAATGTGTTTAGCCCGACGTTGTAACCCATAAAAAAAGCAAATCTACAAGCTCTAAATATTAAAATATGAAACATTTGGTACTACTTCTAACAGGATTACTAATAACAAGTGTCGGATTTTCACAAAAGTATTTGACTAGTAAAAAAATAGATTATTGGCCAAAAAAAGGAGTAATTAGTGTATCCGAAAAATATAATCGGATTTCGACATACTTATACATTTTAAATCAGGATGACTATCTAAATTTATTTAAAGGTATAAAGTATTCTAGGGAGGAAAGAAAAGAATTAGGCATTAAGAAACATGATAAACCTGACTTTCTTCAAATGTCACTGAGTATAAATCATAAACTAATAGCTAACGGAAATCCTATTTCATTGCCACTTTTCATGCTAGATTATAGAGAAAAAGAAGCTCAAAAGACGTTTTTGAACTATAATGGCAAAATCCTCGATAATATTATGGCCAATGAAGTCAATTCTAATATTATGGGGGAAATCAAGGTAAATGCCATGATTAGCAATGCCAGCGTTAAATTTTGGAAAGAAGTTGCTAAGATATCTGCTGATTTTGGGAAGTCCGCAACCTCGATAGCGCTTGGAAATCCTTCTGGAATGACGGATCTAACTGGCAAACTAAATAAATACTTAGATGAAGGTTTAAAATCTTTGAATAATTTGAGTGATGGCTCTAGAGAAGAGGAACATAGTTTTTTTATCGACCTAGTTAATATTGAAGAAAGTGATAAATTTGATGAGATTGTCACTTCGGCTAGGCTTTATCAAATTCATTGGGCATCTCAATCGACACTTACAAACCCTAATTATTTTACGTTTGATGAGACATTATCCCCAAAACCATCCCAGTTTGAGAATACCATTGCAAACGATTCTTTGCCATTGGTGCTTATAATAGAAACAAGGACCCGTACTAAACCAGTTTTAGGAGACCCAAAGTTTACGGATGATTACAAAAACAATCTAATGAATGAATTTGAAAAATTCCCTAGAAATGAATGGTCTATGTTTAGAGCCTACAGAGATAACTTCAATATTGCTTATCAATCTTATAAATACATCAACAGTTTTAATAGCACAATTAATTCTCAAAAAATTGATTGGCACTCACTTATTAATGCTATAGACTTCACCTACCAATTTAAACAAAAAGTGTTTGCAGAACAGGAAAAATATCAAAGCGATGAATATGATGCTGATTTCAAAAGCAGATTTGATATAATTGACTCAAGATATAAGAAGGTTGACATTAAGCTTAATGAATTGTACCAAGGCGCTACAAACAGTATAAACTTACAAAAGGCTGACAAACTTATTTCAACTGTACTAAATGAAAAAGATGACAATGTTGCTACACTAAATATTCTTTATGGTGAAATTGCTAAATTAAACCACATTGATGAGTTCATAAATAATATAGGTTCAAATGTTCAGATATCAAATGATAGTTATTCTAGAAGTTCTGATCTGAGAGAACGTTATGAAAAAACACTTTATAGTCGAAAAAATGTTAATATTCCTGCTGAATTAAATCAGAAGATCAAATTTTATCAAGATATAATTGATAAATATAGTTTATGTAACCATTGTGTAAGTGAATCAAAGTCTGTTATACAGCAATTAAAAGGTGAAAATCTACAAACCCTCAGAACTAATTATAAAAACCTTATTGATGAGCAATATTCTACATTTAATGATTGTAGAAAGTTAATTGAGAGTGAGTTTAGTATTTTAAAAACGCAAATTGATACAACACTAGATGAAGTTGGAAAGACACTTGCTTTGAGATATATTGATGACCTAGAAAATGGTATAGGGACTTGGAAACGCTGTTTAACGAACGACTATCAAAATGCTACAGCTGATGAAATTAATCTATGGTCTAATGAGTTTAATAACTCAAGAAAGATTATAATAAAAGCACTTAATGATTTAAACAAACTAAAGATTATTCTAAATGACGAAAAGAAATTATGTAAGTAAGAATAATTACGGGTTACAACATTTTGTATAAGTAATGGCAGGTAATGTAATGAATCTCAAGGTTTGCATCCCGCTCAAACCACTTTGAGGTTTAACAGGAAGTGCCACGCAGTCTGCCACTACTCATACAATTTACCGTTATGAGTAAATACTAAATCAATACCTATGGCAAATCTTGAAGACTCAATAAAAGAACTGACTAATAAGGTAGATAAACTACATCAGCCAAAACCTATTGATACCTTTTTTAAGATCGCAGAAAAAGTAATTCTACCCATTGCCGTTATTGTTCTTAGTTATCAATCATTGCGTCTAACTGAGTCTTTAGATATTGCTCAAAATGAATTAGCAAAGGCTGCCCAGGAAGAAACTAAAGCCGAAAATTTAAGGTCTGAAAAAGAATCACAGAAAAACTTAGAACTCAATTACATAACGGTTATTTATGATGATCTGACCTCTAAAGATTCGACAAAAATTGATGTAGCAATAGAATTGATTGATATTTTTCTTGAGGCAGAGTATTCAGCGAAATTCGGGAGACTGGCGAACAAGCTCAAAATAAAAAACAGACAGCAAAATCAAATTCGAACGATAGCGATAAAGAAGTCTATCGAGCAAAAAATAGAGAAGGACCAGGTCATAGAATCGATTGTTACAGAACTTGAATCCGATAATAACAAATTGAATTTGGAAAAACGAAAAGAACTTGAAAGTCAAGTTGAATCTGCTGATCAGGAAACAAATGAAGAGCTCAACAGTAGAATAATAACTTTTACTAGAAATAGAAGTGTTTTAGATAGCTTAACTAATCCAATCCTTCATGGAAATCGACAATTATATGTGACACAATTTTGGGATTTATACTGGGGTGATATGATCAAATATGAAAATCAAAGAGTTGAGTCAGCTATGGTAAAATTCGGATTGGCACTTAAATCCGATGAGCCAATTTCAAAATTAGATTCCCTAGCAAAGAATATTATTGAAGAAATGAACAAGCAAATTGTTAGTGATAGTTGGGTCAAAGAAGGATACTATAGAATTCATAAGGATGGTTTTCGCATTTCATTAATTAAGTTAGACAATAAGTCAAAACAAGCGACATTCAAAATAAGAAGCGACCATCAAAATCCAATTGAAATACAAATATATGAGAAGAAACAAGCGGAATTTAAAATTAACGGATTTGCCTATGAAATCATATTTAATCGAATAGATAAGGCTGGCAAGAATCCCTTTACAAAGGCAGCATATTATACGGTGAAGGATATATGATGCTCATAACAAACACTATCATTTATGATCTTACTGAGCTATTTGTAAAGACTGATGCTATCCCACATTTTGGACACAATTAATGAGAAGTGAAAAATTCAATCTTTTATTCTTGGCAATCAGATTTACCCAATAATACCAATCGTGGGTTCCTTGAGTCATGTTTAAAAAAGTCATTGAAAGAACTTGACAAGCTTGGACCATTTTCTATTGAGTTAGCAATTGATCGAGATACTAAAGGTGAGTCTGGGACACCAGATATTACTGAGTCAATCTTCAACAAAATTCAAAAATCAAAGGTTTTTATTGCTGACATATCAATCATAAATGCAGAAGCTAAGGGCAGAAAAACTCCGAATCCAAATGTTCTGATTGAATTGGGTTATGCTGCAAAGGCACTTGGGTGGGATAAAGTAATCTGCGTTTATAATTTAGATTATGGGGCAATTGATGATTTACCTTTCGATCTAAGACAAAGAAGACCGCTTACTTATAGCCTTAGAGAAAAGTCAAAAAGTGAAGTTAGAGACGGAATTGCGAAATCAATATCTCAATCGGTTTTTCTATTACATCAATCTGGGTCTTTGTTCGATATCATTAGTGACTATTTCAAAGTCCAAGTAGATACGGAAATCTTGACATTTATTAACCATCTGAACAAAATCCTTTTTGGATATTCTCAAGAAAAATCTCTCAAAGAAGTTTCAACTTTCATGAATATATCTGACTATGAAATTCAAGAGATGCTTGAGAATAATGAATTCTTAGGTTTTCAAATATTTAAGAAGTGGGCGGTCAATGAAACTAAACTTCAAGAATTAGTAGATAAAGCAATCTCCTCCAACTATCATGGAAGAGAATTAGCTAGTGTGATTATCGAACTTATGAGATGGACAGGAAGTTTCGACAAATTCAACCAGTCAAGAACAAACCCAAATCTATTCCTCCAGTCAACTACTCGTACGGGCGATTATAATGCTGTAAACGGACTTTCTATTAATCCAAAGAATACTGAATTCCCAGACAGGTTTATGCTTTTAAAAAAAATCGATGAGAAGCACAGTATGGTCCAAGACTTTGGGAATTTTGTAGAGAAAGATAAAATTGAAGGGCTGACAAATAAATACAAAATGAATCCCGATTTGATTGAACCATATTCACTTAAAATTAGAGAGTTCATACTGATTGCAGAAAAATGGCTTGACCTAACCAACGGAGAATTCATTGTTGAAAACAATAAAATGTTTGAACTAAAAACTGTGCCCGTCAAAGAATAAAGTGCATTGAAACGCGCCTTATCCAAAACGTTTATAGATATTTGAACCGTCCAGCTTACGGATTACAGTCGGACGTTAACCGCAACCCAAAAGATTTATAATTGCGCCATCCGGATCCTTGGGAACGAAACTAAAATAGCCTTAATCGGCTTTTAAGCTCCTCACGATAAGCAGTCCCGAGAGGAACTTCCTGCCCTGCAATTTTAAGAAAGCCGGCACCAAAACTATGGATGGCATCAATGTTCACAACATACGATCGATGAACCTGCATAAAAGTCTCCCCGGGTAGGCTTCTAATGAAATCCTTCAGTTTTCCACGCACCAAATGCCTCTTTTCAGGCGTATGGATCTCCAGATAATTCTTGTCTGACTTAATAAAGCGGATATCCTTGATCTTTAGTTTTACAAACATGTAGTCATCCCGTATGAAAATGCTGTCACCCGCTACAATATTGGTCTCTTCCTCCTCTTTTTCTTGGACTCTGCTGCCTTCCTGCTTGGCAAAGTTCTTTAGAGCCATCTCAATTGCCGCATAGATATCTGCGTTACTAAAAGGCTTCACCAAATATCCATATGGTTCGGTATCAATGGCTCTCTTTACTGTTGATTGGTCTCCAAATGCGGTCAGGAAAATAAATGGGATCTTATATTTTTCCCTGATCTCTTTGGCCAACCACACACCATCCTTGATCCCCTTGATGTTGATGTCAAGAATAGCCAGGTCGGTTTCTCCTTTTTCAAGCTCTGAAATAGCTTCTTCAGCGCTCATTGCATCCCCGGAGATGACATAGTTCATTTCGGTTAATACAGCTGACAGCGTTTCCAAGGTGATATACTCGTCCTCGACTAATAGTATCCTTATGGCATCTTCTTTCATGTTCATTTATGAAAAGTGATTGTCTTTAAATCGGATGATAAACTTGGATCCATCACAATTCTCAAATCGGTAGTCACCACCCAATTGCCTGCTCAATCCTTTCACAAGCCGGAGTCCCAAAGAGGAAGAATTATCGGGATCAAAGTCAGAAGGAAGTCCCAAGCCATCATCCTTGATCGTCAATTTGTAGAATTCCTCTCCATCCTGTTGGATATCGATATGAATATTTCCACTTCCTCTTCCCTTAAATGCATGTTTAATCGTGTTGGTTATCAATTCATTGATGATAAGACCCAGCGGAACTACAGTATTGACATCAAAAGAAAAGTGCTCAGCTTTAATATGGATATCGATTTTACAACCCTCATCATTAAAAGCAACCACAATATCATTGGCCAACTTCACCACATAATCTTGAAAATCGATTGCTCCCAGGTTTTCTCTCTGGTAAAGCTGCTGATGGATCAATGCCATAGAACGTACCCGGCTCTGTCCTTCTCGCAACATTTCGCGCACATTGTTATCATCAAACTTTACCGCTTGCAGCTCCAGGATCCCGGAGATAAGCTGGAGATTGTTCTTAACCCGATGATGGATCTCCTTGATCAATATTTCTTTCTCAGCCAATGATTCCTCAATGATCTTGTTCTGTTGTTCGATCCGTTGGTTCTTATCCGCCAGCTGATGAGCTCGTTTGCGCCTTTGGATAATGACCCATCCAAGAATGAGTATGATCACGGCCAATAAAATAAAGCCGATCACCATAAACTGCTGCCGTTCTTTTTGACGTTTCGCATCTTCTTCCGCCTCAAAAGCTCTTGCTCGTTGAAGTTTGATCTCTCTGTTTTTCTGCTCCACTTCGTAGATCACTTGCATCATATCCGATCTCGCTCTATCCTGAATTGCTGAAATCGAATCATTGAAGTGTACCAATTCCTTGTATCGATCAAAGGCATCTTTCGTATGACCCATTGCCTCCAATACTTCAACCCTCCAGACGGTATTGTTCCGGTACCCGCTTATAAAGAAATACTGATCCAGAAGCGCTCTTGCACTGTCCAACAACTGCAATGCGGTTTCTGCCTTACCCAAACATAAGTATGTATACCCCAATAAGTTCAACCCGTTGATCTGCCAGTTCAGGTTTCCTTCCATCACTCCTGCCTTCACTTTTTCAAGCAATAAGGGTTGGGCTTCTGTACACATTCCTTTTTGAACATAGGCTTTTGCAATATTCCCCTTGACCAAGCTGATAAATGATGTATCCAAAGACCCGTTGCTTTCCAGTTTTGAAATCCAGGCTTCAATGGATCTATTGAAATGATTGATGGCAGAATCCGGTTGATTCAATTCGATATAGCTGAGTCCCAAATTATTGTGGGCTCCCGCTAATCGGTGGAAATCTTTTTCGCGAGATGTTAGCGGAATCAACTTTTCGAACCCTGAAGCAGCTTTTCTGTAATCACCTGTATTATAGTAGATCAGTGCCGAACCTTGCACCTCCTCATGTTTGAATTCAACTGATAGAGGATGATCAGGAGGGAGTTGAGATAAAATTCCTGCTCGCATTCGGAGTGCTTCCCAGGCCTCCGGATAGGCCTCAACCTCGGTGTATAGTGTCTCAAGAAATGAATAAATCGAAACACTATCTCTGGTAGAAACAGCTTCTCCAGAATGCAGCACTTTGAGTAATTGCCTTACCGCCTCAGCATTTTGTCCATTTGCAATTAAAAAGTTGGCATGCCCTTGCCAGATAGTATTCAGCAGTTGGGTGTCGGGGTTTGTTTGCTCCCACAAATACGCCTGTTGAATGTACTTCTCGTATGGCCTGTGATCAAACGCATGAAAATTGGTGTTCCGAGTGAATTCCGCGACTGCTTTAGCCCGCTCTCCCCCGGATAAGGACTCAAAAACGGCTATCACGCTATCTGCATAGGGATTGCTTTGTCCAAATCCCATCAGGGTTGAACTCAGGATCATAATACCATGAAGTATGCCTTTCACTTCTCGCCAGTCTTTATAGGAAAAGGTAAGCAATAGACCTGAAATTAGATGCTGTTATCACTTCCCCATCTAAATGATCCTTTTCGCTGAGCAAAGAAAAAGTGGAGAACTCGAAGTATACCAGGATGAAACAACTGAATGCTGGGAAATTAGAACAAAGTATTGTTCTATACACGGAATGATGGCATCTGCCGCTCAGGATCATCAGCATGAATTTGTTATTCGGTTTTTGTGAATCAAGGATCTGAAACAATTTCAGAATCACGGGATAGTTTTTTGTCTGGTTTTTATGTAAAAACCCACAAATAGACCACAGTTCGATACAGAGCTTAATTAGACAACCTGAGAATTTGTCCAAGCGCTGATTGCTAAACTCCGAATACAAACTACTCTATCATGATTCGTCTATTCCATGTCTGACCTGATACCTCCACACTCAGTAGGAAGATACCTTTTTCAATATGTTCCAGGTCGATCAGGTGCCTACCCGGAGCTACTTGCCTGGTCATCACCTCCTGTCCCAGCATATTTCGTACCCTGATGAAGACCTTGTCTGTGGAAGTACTCTTGAGGTCAAGTGTGAATTCTCCCATACTTGGATTCGGGTAAATTTTCATGGTCATGGCCAAAATTTCATCCATACCAACACCGGTCACGTTTATACAAGCTGAAGTATCAGAGCAAGCATCTTGCGTTATGATCACCGCATATGATCCATTGGATGTCGGAGTGAAATTTTGACTGGTTTCTCCAGCAATGGGTGCGTTACCGTTGTTGCAATCGATCCATTGATAAGTGGCAGCTGAGGCATTGGCGGTTAGGATAATACCCGATAAAGACACAGCGGTATCAACCAAATTCACGCTCAAGGCCAATATCACTGTAGAATCACAACCGCTCACATTCTGGAAGGTCTCTACATAAGTGCCTGCCGTAGTCAATGTCTGAGTACCAAATACATAGCTATCGCCGTTACAAATCGCCGCTGAGTCTGTTATGTTGTTGGTCGAATTGACACTCAACGTTAATGTCACGGTAGAATCACAACCGCTCACATTCTGGAAGGTCTCTACATAAGTGCCTGCCGTAGTCAATGTCTGAGTACCAAATACATAGCTATCTCCGTCACAAATCGCCACTGAGTCTGTTATGTTGTTGGTTGAGTTGACACTCAATGTTAGGGTCACGGTTGAATCACAACCACTGACATTCTGGAAGGTCTCTACATAAGAGCCTGCCGTAGTCAATGTCTGAGTGCCGAATACATAGCTATCGCCGTCACAAATCGCCGCTGAGTCTGTTATGTTGTTGGTCGAATTGACACTCAACGTTAATGTCACTGTAGAATCACAACCGCTCACATTCTGGAAGGTCTCTACATAGGTACCCGGCGTAGTCAATGTCTGAGTACCAAATACATAGCTATCGCCATCACAGATGGTAGCTGTATCCGTTCCGTTAGAAATCGGGTTAACCGTCAGGGTGATAACCTCTACAGAATCACAACCATTTGTGTTGGTCATGTTATTGGTATAGGTTCCTGCCATCGTTTCGTAGTTTCCAAAGATCAATGTGCTATCACCCTGGCATATTGATACTGTAAGAGAGTCGTACGTTCCCTTGTCAACCGCTACAGTCAACAAAGTTGCCATTTCAATATCACAGGAATACCCACATGACCCTTCGCCTGCCACCCAGTTAGAGCTAGGGTTCATGAGTTCCGCATTGGATCCTTTCAGGGAATAGATGGATGTACCCATACCTTCATTGAACCATGTCAATTGTTCAAGATTGGGTTCGCTTCCTGTAAGGCATGCATTCATAGATGCAATGATCTCATTTTCAGTTCTCGCGGTACTCCAAACACGGAATCTGTCGAACTGAACATTACTATTCCTTCCAGCTGTTCCGGCAGGATAACGGGAATCATGTCCCAAATCGATGATGGAAGACGAGTTGTTCACTATTCCTGTAGAAATTCCAGGCCCTGTCACCTGTAACACACCATTGAAATAAACACGTGTACTCACAGAATCTGCTACGGTTGCGACATGCGTCCATCCTAATGGCAGCGAGGGCATAGTAGCAGATCTCCACGTTCCTGCATCATTTACGTACCAGATACTATCATGCCAGATCCAAACGCTGCTTGCCATACTGTTGACGCCTGCAGTTGATTGTCCAGCCCAGGGCAGAGCTCCTCCCTGATAATTCACCCATGCTTCTATAGTTATTTCATTTCCATAAGAATAAAACGGAGAATTGATTCTTACATAATCATTTGCTGTTGGCAAATCAATTGCCGCATCCGGAGCAAAATCTCCATACACATTGTAAGTGGTTGTGGTATCGAGTGCTCCGGTGTTGAACGATATTCCTGATCCGGTTCCCATGATCGGTCCGTCCACAATAGCATTACTGACATCATCTCTCAGGTAATAGTTAATTCCGGGTTCGGAAGATCCCAGGTCAATTGTTGTTGAATCTCCGGAGCAAATTATGATCTGTGCCGCATTAACCGTTTGATCTGAAATCATATCCACAAGTTGTACGGAAACAACTGAATCACACCCAATACCGGTTTGTAATGTGTCGTAATAAGTACCCAATACCGACTCGTATTTACCAAAGATCAAAGTACTGTCACCCGGACAAAGGCGTATTCCGGGTAGACTACCACTGTACGGTGGATTGACGGCCAGGATCATAGTTTCAATTGAGTCACAGCCATTAGCTGTTGAAAGCGAATCGGTATAAATACCTGCGGTTGTTTGATAAGTCCCAAAGATCAGTATGCTATCGCCCTGACAAATTGTTGTACTCATTGTATCAAAGTAAATGGGAAGGACATCCACAGTTGTTACAATAACGCTATCAAGGGGCGGGGGTCCGGAAAGAGTACTTACCTGTATGACCTGTGATGTAATATTGTTTTGAGTTGACCCATCAGGAAAAGTGTAGCTGTCGCCACTACATACAGTCGTGTTGATGAATAAACTATCTGTGAAGGAAACAAATTCGTACCAAATCACCTGACGCGTGTTCCCTACCGCAGCCAGTACATCTAAATCCCCGTCACTATCAATATCTGCAACATAAACATCCGATGCATTGTCGGCCAAGGGATCAATGATATGTGTAGTAAAATTTTGACTGCCATCATTCTCATGCCAAACAACCTGATCTCCCAAACGAATCGCGGATACAATATCAATATCTCCATCACCATCCATATCAGCGCCATAAACATCTCTAACAAGAGATAGAGAGGTAGCCACGATATTCTGAGTGAAATTCTGTAGCCCATCATTTTCATATAGAACCACCCTGTTTCCTCCCTCTTCAGCACAGATCACGTCCACATCTCCATCATTATCCACATCCATTGCCTGAATGCCTGTAGGATTACTCGCGGAAGATGTCAGGGTATGACTGGTAAAGTTCTGTGAGCCATCATTCTCATACCACAGTATTCTATTGCTATAATGTGCTGATAAGATATCGACATCTCCATCCAAATCCATATCCTCCAGGTGAATTTGGAATGAATTGTAATCAGTTGCCACAGTCGTCTTTGTGAAGTTCTCGCTTCCATCATTCTCATAGAAAATAACGGAAGTTGGCGAAAAGGTGCTCGACGCAAAATCCATATCACCATCTCCATCTACGTCCATCACTTCAATTGTTCTTGGTGAGTTTATGGTGTCTATCAATAATTTGGTAAAGCTTTGTGAGCCATTGTTTTCGTACCACGCTATCTGATTATTAAGAACCGAAGCGGATACGGCATCCAGATCACCATCGCCATCTATATCTGCTACTTTCCCATCACTAACACCATCTGCTAGGATATCCATAACATGAGTAGTAAAATTCTGGTTACCATCATTTTCATACCATGCAACTTTATCATCGGAATAAGAACATGAAAACACATCCAAATCACCATCCTGATCCATATCCGCGCAATGAACAGTATTTGCACCAATTGCTGATGTTGTGATTGAATGTTCGATTATTAGACCAGGTGTCGCAGAAACTGATGATGCTCTAAAGATTAAAGTATGTTCATTTGTCAAAGCGCCAGCTGTTGCACCGGATAAACCCTGAGTAATTGTAACGAAAATTACCTCTCCGGGAAAAAAATCATCTGTTGGATCGAAAGTAATTGTAGACGTTCCACCACCTGAAAATACACCCGTTCGCAAACCGCTTTGTTCACCGTTAACCCGAATTGTGGAATAATTAACACTTGTAGCGTCAACAGGTACGTCAAAATTCAGCACAATGTTAGTATTCAGCGCTACATTATTTTCTGCCGAACCAGGTGTCGTGCCCAGCAAATTCAATTGCGCCTGACTTGGAGAAGACAGAGCGAGGATCATACATATGGATAGCAGAAATCTCAAAATGGCATTTCCATTCATCATGGTAAGGGTTTTTCTCTAGATCCAAATAAGATCATGATGTCCAGATAAAAAATGATTTGGGACGTTCAGGGTCCTTTTCGGGACGAATCAGAGAATTGTTGGGAAGTAGAACAAAACTCGACTAAGGACACTCATTGAACATAAAGAGAAAGCAGTTCTACTCTTCTTTTATTCCTAAGTTTATAAACGGTCGGATTTTCTGATAGGCTTCACCAGCTCCCGATGTGAATATTTAATCTAATTAAGCGGGGTCGTCCAGTTCATCCCTCGATTCATGAGCATACTGAGTTTGTTTTTGGCTTCAAGGAACTGGTCAAGTGCCTTTTGCAAGTATTCATTGACTTCATCGATGTATCCATCCGCTGAAGCAGAACAAGCACGATTTACATATCTCTCTCCGCCAGCAAAGTTGATTCTTCAATAGAAGTCATCCGACAAAAGTTGACAACTGCAACGGAACTGAAGTTAATTCTGAATGGATTTACCAGCTACCTCACAAACCAGGCGCGCCGGATCAATCCGTTTTGCACCTCATAGATCGCCACGATCTTCAACTCTTCAGCCCTGCCGGTGATCCATTCATGATCGATCACATAATTGCCTTGTACAATACGTCCGATCAGAGTGCTTTTATTCTGAGGGTTATCCTTAAACAGCTCCTTGTACTGCTTTCGTATTTTCCTTCGGCCTTCCAAATAGGGCTCTTCATCCCCAATGTTTCTGAAGATCTCGGCATCTTCGGCGAACAGGTCGGCGAAAGCATCAACATCCTGGGCATTGTAGGCGTCAAGCTGCCCTTGAACCACCGCTACGGGGGGTATTCCCTGAGCATGAGTCTGGAGGCATAGAGAAACAAAAACCGAGGTTAAAATCAATTTGATAAGATCCATATTGAGAAATTTTAGACTGTAAGATAAAAACGAAGAGGTTGAAGGTGAAAGTTGAAAACATTCCCCCCTTTGGCCAATTAAGCGCTAAAGTCTTGGCAAAGTCCCGTGATCAATAGTTCTGCTGAATGCACGCTGTGGTTGGGAAGATCCGGGACAGCCACATCAATGGAAATAGTGGTCTTTTCAACCAATAATTTCCCATAGGCTCCAGATCCTACCACCAACCCATGAATTCCATTCGATCTATAAGAAGGCTTCATAATTAGTTGGAGTCAAAAACCCAAGCCAATGGATCACAGCCTCCTGTGAAAATTCGCGCTCCAAAAATCCCCATAAATGAGGATTGAAATTGAATGCAATACCAACTACTTTTCTTCATCAAGTTCTTAAACAAGATCACTAACTCCAATGCGTTTATCCAGACCTAGTGAACCCAAAAGAAAACGTTAAAGAGCTTTACGTCAAAATAAGCTCTAATTTATCATATCAAATATGCAATTTATGAAATATCGAAATTTTACTGAGAATGTCTCAAAGATTGAGGACAAGGTTATCAGAATTAAAGTGCCGGCGAGCGTAGCTTTTGATTTGAAAAAAATGAATAAAGTTACTGGGCTAGTATTAGCCGAATTGGGTTGTCCTGCCTGCCATTCAGGTCACGATTTAAGATTCGATTTTGAACGCGAATTTATTTTCAACGAAAAAATAAATATGATTAATAGATTCTAGATCGTATCGAGAACTATGACCAACATTCCTGAACTCGGGATAGGAATAATCTATTTTTCCGGATTTAAGAATGTGATTGAGTCTAATTTCAACCTAATTGATTTAATCGAAATTGAGCCGCAAACATTTTGGTTAAAGAACAGAACGAAATTAGACTCTTTCATTTTTGATAAAAAGGAAATAGACTATTTGCAGTCCATTAATAAACCTAAACTATTTCATGGGGTAGGTTATCCCGTAGCAAGTTCTTTGCCCATAAATACGGATCACATCCCTTACCTTAAGGATATGATGTCACGGTTGCATCCCATGTGGCTAAGTGAACACCTGAGTTTCAATAATATAAAGCTGCAAGGAGACATCTACAATACCAACTTCTTATTACCCCCGTTACAGACAGCAGAAGGAATTAGAATAGCAACTGAGAACATTAAAAAATATTGCTCCAATTTCAATGTTCCATTTGCCTTTGAAACTGGAGTCAACTATTTGCAACAGCGTAATTTTGAATTAGATGATGGGATCTTCATCAATACGATAGCTGAAAATTCTGACAGCCACATCTTATTAGATATTCATAACCTTTATGCAAATCAAATAAACGGAAGACAATCCGTTCAAGAATTCATAAACCAGGTTAACCCGGAAAGGATAATTCAGATTCATTTAGCAGGTGGCTTTAATTATCAAGGTTATTATCTCGATGCCCATTCCGGCATTTCAAATGACGAGGTTTTCTCGATTGTTGAAAAGATAGTGATGACATTACCGAACTTAAAAGCGATTATATTTGAAATGCTGCCTGATTATTTGAATTATGTTTCCGAAGGTGATATAAGGAAGCAGTTAGAAAGAATGAAGTCTATTTGGGATAAAAGAGGGGCGAAGAAAAAAAAGGATCTACCTGCTACTCCAATAGCTAAAAATGATGCACTAGTTAAGTTTATACCAAAAGTTGAAGATTGGGAAAAAACACTTGGCAGCTTAGCGATAGAAAATACCAATGAGTTTACAAAAGGAATACTTGGAATAGAATTGTCAAAGGATAAGGGGATTCCGATTATTCAAGGGTTAGTAAAGAAATTTAAAAGCTCATTGCTAGTAAGTTCAATGAAGCTTACTTGCAGATACCTGATGCTCAGATATGGGCTGGAATATTTAAATGGTATTTTTAAGGATTTCTGGCAAGAATCTAAACCCCTGTTGTTTGCAACAGATAATGGAATAGAGTTTGGAACATATATTATCGAATCATTAGACTCTGAAGACAAAATATTGATCGATCTAGCGAAGTTTGAAAGGAGTTCCTTGAAAACACTTCTTGATAACAAAGAGCGGGTTGTAAAAATTGGATTCAATCCTACTGACATGACTAAATCCCTCTCAATTGGAAAATTGCCCGAGAGCTTGAATTTGGGGAACTATGAAATCACTATAGAAGCCACGAATCAAACAGACAAAGAGCAGTTTTCCTCCGTATTTCATTCATGAAAAAATCGCACAAAAAAGTAATAACGGTCATAGTCAGTAATGGTTAGCTACGCCGTTTAATCCAGAATTGCCTAAACATCAAAACAGAGGATGAAATAGAATGAGTACACACTGGAAGAACTCTCTTGGTAATTCTATATGCCTAAGTTCGTATGACATTATCGATAAGAAATCCGGAAAAGATCGGTAAGAAATTACCCATGATGAATATCATCATCCAGGTGTTCGAACTTGAAGATGTTGTAGGCCGACTTCCGGAAGAAGTTTGAAAACTTCAAAGAGCTTCTGAAAAGCTCTGCGGCATATGTAAATCATTGGGAATAGTTAATTAACAGCACTCAAATTCTACCCAAAGGAGAACTCCGATCCAAACCGCTATCAATTCCTGTCATGGGCATCAAAAACTTTCCCGCTCACCTTCCATTTTCCTTCCGCCTTGCTCAGGATGAAGAAATCCGTGTAACGAACCCCTCCCCAGTTCAAGGACTCCAATCTGACTACCGCTGCATTGCCCTGATAATCGATCCAGGCAATGCGGCTTTCCACCTCTGGTGAGCCGCCCAGCTGTTCGGCAAATGCTATCGTCTCATCTCTGCTGATATTGTAAAACTGCCCGTCAAGGCTGCCCACAACACGGGTATGTTCGTACCAATCTTCAGCGTATCCGCTTGCATCACCTGTTTTTGCGGATTCCATATAGGATCTGAGTGCATTCTCTATGGCCTGATATTCTCTGAATGATTGTTCTGAATTGTACATATCATTTTGATTTTGAGCATTTACATGAAGGAGTACTCCCAACAGTAAGAAGGTTAGGTAAATCGCTTTTTTCATAGTGTACTTGGATTCTTTTTTAATTATTACTTTCGCTGAGCAAGCAATAATACAAAATTACTTTCTCAGAGCAAGTAAAAATTCCCTTTTCATGAAACTGAAACAACATGCTGACCCCGAATGAGCACCCCATGGACTTCCGGTGTAGCTGTGCCATAACCTCTTCACTTGATATTTTGGGTGATCGCTGGATATTGGTGATCATCAAGCAAATGCTCATGGAAAATGTCGAGACCTTCAAGGATTTTCTCGAAAGGCCCGAGGCCATCGCCACCAATGTACTCACCAGGAGGCTTAAATGGCTGGAAGAAATCGGCTTGATCACAAAAACCAGAAAACCGGATAACAACAAGACCAACTATTACCACCTTACGGAAGAGGGGCTTGATCTGGCTCCGGTTATCGTAGACCTGGCTCTTTGGAGTCATAAGAACTTAAGAGCCCTCAACCCGACCATCGGCGACTATAAGGAGTTGGAACATATCAAGGAAAGCAGGGAGGATTATTGCCAAAAGCTGGTCAGGAAATATCGGGACAAACTAAGCCGGGAATAACCAGGCAAATTCCGATAACATGCTGGAAAGCGATACGGATATATTCAACGAAATGAGAGGATCGCTACGGTCACTATATTCAGCGGAGTTGTCATCTTGCTTGGAACAATAATACCCGACCTAAGGCTTACATCATTTGTTGTAGCAGTCATCTTCTTCCTTGGATTCGTAATTGGAAGGCCCTTCAGTATGAGTTTGGATGGCAAACCCAACAAAGATCTTGTGCAGGGCAGCTTTGCGGAATTCATTCTCAGCGCCCTCAATATTTTCTGTTTGGTCGATATGCTGGCATAGCCCGAATACCGTTCATATAACATTTGCCAGGCCACATGGCATTTAATCCAATAATCAATAGTTTTCTCAAAAAGGATTGGGTGCTGTTGGCAAATTGATCCCTGAGATGCCGTCAGACCTAGCCATAATAGAAGGCATGGGCAAGTTAAAAGATAGGTATACAAAGTCATTCAAATCGGATCTGCAAAAACACGTACTAAGACTGGGGCTGCTGATCATATTTCTCTCGACAGCATGCCAAGGCAAAAAAGATGAGGTCAATGAATATGAAAAGCTTCTTTCCGAGGCTTATTCAAAGGGACAATTCAATGGCAATGCCCTGATCCTTGAAAATGGAGAGATCGCATATCAGGGCTCCTTTGGAATAGGAAATATAGATCCCGTCGATTCATTGAGTTTGAATTCGATTTTCAGGATCGGATCAGTGAGCAAACAATTCACGGCCATGGGGATCATGATCCTGAAAGAACAGGGAAAGCTCAGTTATGACCAGGATATCCGGGATTTCATTCCAGAACTTCCCTATGAGGGAGTGACGATACAGCACCTGCTCAATCATGTTTCCGGCCTGCCGGACTATATGAATATGATGCGCAAGAACTGGAAACCAGAATTGGCCAGTGACGATCCAAATAAATTGGTCTCCGGTAACTCAGACCTGATCGATATGTTCGTCAGGACAAATCCGGAAATATATTTTTCTCCGGGAGAAAAATGGGAATACAGCAATACCGGATATGTATTGCTGGCTTCAATTGTCAGCCGGGCTTCAGGAATGTCCTTTGCGGAATTCCTCAAGCAACACATTTTTGACCCGGCCCAAATGAACAACACTTCAGTGTATAAATACATCCCCGGAAAGGATTCCAAAATGCCATTGAGAGTTTACGGTTTCAGTACCGAAGTCAATGGTATTGATCGCGTATCAATGGACTATCATTTTCTCAATGGCGTTTCGGGTGATGGCGGTATATACTCGACACTTGAAGACCTGCTGAAATGGGATAGGATATTGTGCAGCGAAAAGCTGGTTTCAAAAAGCACACTCGAAGAAGCCTATACTCCTACCATTCTCAACAACGGTGACACCGTTAATTACGGGTTCGGATGGCGTGTGGGCAAATCACCGGCAAGCGGGAAAAGGGCGGTTTGGCATTCAGGTGGCTGGGTTGGCTTCAGCTCCTATATCTACCGGGAAACAGAGGAGAACAATTGCATCATCCTTCTCACCAATAACTCCACGCGATATTTCTGGTCAATTGTCGGCCCGTTGGAAAACATCCTTCATCGACAGCCCTATGAACTGCCCAAACTCTCAATAGCAGAGGTCATGGGCAAGATCATATTCGATAAGGGCATAGACGCGGCAATTGAGCAATACAACAATCTCAAACTCAATGAGTCCGACTCATATGATTTCAGGGAACGTCAGTTGAACCAGCTTGGTTATCAGCTATTGGAGTTGGATCGCGTTGATGATGCCCTTGTAGTACTACGGCTCAATACCGAAGAGTTCCCCGAGTCGCCCAACACATATGATAGCTTTGGAGACGCACTGCTTGCCAATGGAGATACAGCCAATTCTCTTATAAATTTCAAAAAGGCGCTGGCCATGGATTCTACCTTAACGGCCACCAAGGAAAAGATCATGAAAATTGAAGAGAGCCTGTCCGATAATTCTTGAAAAGCTTTTCTTTGAATTATCAGAAATGAAAGTCCCTCGGGATCCAATCGACAGGTAAAAAATGGAGCAGAAAAAGCTGGCAGAGCTAACAGACGAAGAGTTGTCAGAGCAGGCAAGGAAGAACAAGTCCTATAAGATCTATGATGCGGTGATCTTCGGTTTTTTGATCGGTGTTGCCATTTATAGTACTGTGAAGAACGGCCTTGGATTGCTCAGCTTTCTACCCCTGGTCTATCTGCCCATAGCCGCGAAGAACAGAAAAAGAAGAATGGAGATCGATGAACTCATGAAGGAAAGAAAGCTCAGTTGATCCGGGGTTAGAACAATTCTCATCGAATTACATCGCAGCATAAATGAAAGACACAGTTGAAAACATCATCCGTCTACTCAACCTGGAACCGCATCCGGAAGGCGGATATTTCAAGGAAACATATCGGAGCATGGGCCATATCAATGAGGAAAGCCTTGGATCGGCTTATCAGGGGAAAAGGAATTTTTCAACCTGTATCTATTTTCTGCTGACATCCGATAGCTTCTCGGCCTTTCATCGAATCAAGCAGGATGAGATCTGGCATTTCTACGATGGATCCCCGATCCGGCTTCATGCTATTTCGGAAGAAGGAATTCATACCGATCATGTCATCGGCCGGGATATGGATCATGGGCAAAAACCGCAATTGGTCGTCCCCGGAGGCTCCTGGTTTGCCTCGGAGGTGATCGATCCCGATTCCTATTCCCTCGTGGGTTGCACCGTGTCCCCCGGCTTTAGTTTTGAAGATTTTGAACTCAAAAGCAGAGCAGAACTGGTCGCGCTTTTTCCCAAACATGAGGAGATCATAGCCAGACTGACACATCATTGAGATGTAACAGTTGGCAAAGAAAACCACGGAATGTACTCAGCCTTTTAAGATGGTTTGAACAGATCTTGCAGTATCCAAAACCATTTGATCAAAGGGTATGGGTTTCCAGTTGAAAACACGTTTGGTCTCGCTGATATCTCCCTCATATTTGTTGCCAAGGTAGGGCATCATCCCCCTCATTTCGCTGTTGAATTTTGCAAGGAGCTTTACAAGAAAGTTTGGCACTACTCCTGTTCCTACCTTATCATACCCATTGGTATTCAGTAGTTTGCTGATCTCTTGATAATCATGGGCCTTCTCAGTGGCAACGATAAATCTCTGACCCCCTGCCTCTTCGTTTTCCAAGGCCAATACATGGATCTTTGCCACATCCCTCACATCTGACATATTGATGCCTGTTTTAATCATTCTGGGTAATTCTCCCGTGATCATGCGCTTAAACAATGACATGGATTCACCGGATAGATTATCGGAAAGCGAAGGGCCATAGACTGGACCCGGGTGTACGGTGACCAATTCAAGGTCCTTATCTTTTACATAGTCCCAGGCGCTTTTTTCCGCGAGGGTTTTACTCTTCAGATATGCTGTAATATTCCTGGCGTTCACATTGGTCCAGCTGTTTTTATCAATATGATCATCTCCCTTCAGATCTCCGAGCATGGCCACCATGGAAGAGGTGAGGACAACACGCTTCAGGCCTGCTTTTTCAGCCGCGCCTAAGGCTCTCAATGTACCCTCTACCGCAGGTTTGATCAATTCGTTTTCATCCTCGGGCACCTTGGAAACAAATGGTGAAGCCACATGCATCAACAGATCACAGCCTTCCACGGCCGCATCCCAGCCATCATCGCTGAGCAGATCCAGTTCACAGAATTCGAGATTTTCCTTTGGATCCACATGCTTTTTGATGTTTTCCCTGACGGCATCCGCTTTCGACAGACTTCTCAAGGAACCCCTTACGGCATAGCCGCTTTTCAACAACTCAACTGCGCAATGCAATCCCACATATCCGGAAATACCGGTTAACAGAACTTTTTTCATTTTTTTTACTTGCATTTTGAAAGCAAAAATAAAATATTACTTTTGTTTTGCAAGCGATAATCTCATTTTTATGAAAAACACTTTTCGATGCAAATGCCCGATCACATCGGCTTTGGATATTGTAGGCGACAAATGGTCCCTGGTGTTGATCAAGCAGATGTTATTTGAAGGCAAAACCACCTTCAAGGATTTTACCGACAGTACCGAATCCATAGCAACCAACATCCTCTCGAGCAGATTGAAAATGTTGGAAGAGTTTGGCATTGTCGAAAAACACCAACTGCCGGGCAACAAGAAAACCAACATCTATGTGCTGACTTCCAAAGGATTGGCACTTACCCCGGTATTGATAGAGCTTACCTATTGGAGCAAGGACAATATTCAGGAGTTTAATCCCGGTTTGACCGTGCATCAGGAATTGGAAAAGAATAAAAACAACAAAGAAAGGATCTTCAGCAAGGTCATAGAGAACTATGGCAAACAAAGAGCAGAGCTACTGGAAGCACAATAACTGACCGGATAAATCAGATACTCCCAACCACAGGATCAACCCGGATCGGAAGTACGACTATCTCAAATATGAGCCGGAAATGCCGGAGGAAGAAGGTTACGGATTTTCGATAAGGATCTTCTTGTTCACGATTCCCGTTCCGGTCATGACCCTCAAGAGGTAAACTCCCGGTTCCAGAGGACTCATCGATTTCAGAGATACAGATCCCGAAGAGGAAGGAACTTCGGAGATTAAAATGGGGACTTTAGCTCCATGAAGATCAAACAACTCCAGGCTCTCTGCCCAAACCGCCGGGCCTAAATTCAAAAAGATCTCTCCCCGAGACGGGTTGGGAAATACCTCTACCGAGGCATTCATTGAACGTAAATCAGGATCAATGCCCGTGTAAGAAAGTACACCGGAGATCAGGCGGATCGATTGTGTATTGTATTCGGAGATAAAAAGTGAATCATTGGTACTGCTGGCCACTATTCCATTTGGCGTGTTAAATGTAGCATTGCTCAAATCGCCATTGACCGAACCCGAGGTCGACCCGGCGAAGATGGAATGAGTGCCATCTGCCAGATCAACCCTAAAGATCTTGTGGTCAAAGACAGCCGTTGCATAAATATGATCCCCGATGATTATGATGTGCCCCAGACTGGAGCTGGGAATATTCGAAAACTGAGATACTGTTCCATCCGTGTCTCTTTTTATGATCACTCCATTGTTGTAATTGGCAATAAAGAGATTGCCGGAATCATCCCAAACAAGAGAAACGGGAGCATTGAAAAAGCTGCTTTCCAGGTAGGTGGATGTATCGCCATTAGGAGCGACCGAATAGATCTTATGTGATGAAACGCAGGAGATCAAGAGCGTATCGGAATTTGGCATTTTGACCATGCCCGCAGGCTGCGGGATATCCCTGGTTAAAATCTCGAAGGTCCCGGTTGCGGGGTCATACAAGCTTACTCTCTGACCCTGGCTCTCTGCAATGGCGATCTTCCCGTCAGACATCTCGGACATTTCAGATGGATTGACCAGCGTGTCAACTATTTCCAAAGACCCGCCTGCATAAAAATGATTGAAGGATCCGTTTGCGTATCCCGAGCCATACAGATCTCCGTTGCTATGTCTTAAGAGTGCTTCGTCAATCCCTGAGCCATTTGGAACAAGGGTGCTTACCGTCTGAGCCCTTGCCGGCATAAGAATACAGCAGATGAAAAGCAGAGAAAGAGAAACCGGAAACAAAGCCTTCAAGGAATAAGGGGAACCGTCTGTCTTCTTTTGACGGATCACCAAGGCTTTCCATTCGGGAAAACCCTGGGCCCTCCTGGGAGCCTTGGTGATATCCGGAAAACTGAAGGAAACGATATAGCGGTATTTGTTCATGAAAATGCTTTTTGGTGAAATTGTTCAGCAACCTATAGAACTATTCCAGGGAAATGGTTCTGGAATACATTTTAGAACCAAATTCAAGGCGAAAGGAAAACCACTGGAATATTTCTGATTGACTTAAGTGGCTCCTTTTTATATACTCATCGTTCATAGGGCTTAGAGACAAACGATTATTCATGAACGGAAGCGATCTATTGGAAATACTTAGGGGAGCTTGCCTTTTCCAATGTTTATCTGTCGGGACAATCTTCCTGATCAAGAGTTACCGATCTGAAAAAGGAATAAAGTACCTGGCATGGTTCTTACTGGTTGGAGCATTCAGTTTCTCTATCCCACTCATTTTCAAAACCCAAATACAGATTGCCCTTATTCTAAATGGTTTAAGCACGGTATTCTTCTCTCCCCTGCTCTTCTTGTTCTGTACATCCTACTCCGAAAAACCCAAGACCAGTACCACCCAAAAAGCCGCGCTGCTCATCGTTCCCTTCATCATTGTAGCCGGGTTTATCGGGGCATATTCTTCCAACATCAATGCCCTGCATAGAATAAATCTTGCGGTGTACTTATTCAACTCCGCATTGCTGATCCTTACCTACCTGACCCTTTATAAGAATACCCATACCCGGGAACAAGCCTCAACCTGGAAGAAGACCAAGATCAATTGGATCATGAATATGATCCTGTACCTGATACTGTTGAACATCACGTACTACACTACCGTGGTCTTCATGGAACTCGACAAGACAAAGGCCATTTACTTTGCAAACATTCACTTTCTTCTTACGCTGGTCTTCCTTACCGGCATCATTTACTCCGCCATGATCTCACCTGAATTGATCAGCAATGTAGATTCCATCAAGTCCAGATTGTCAAATTTTCCTGATCTAAAATACAAGTACTCAGATCTGACATCCGAAGAAGCCAGGCGAATTATTGAGATGCTCGACCGGGAAATGAAAAACAGGGAGCTGTACAAGGATCCCAACCTGACCCTGGAAAATGTATCCTTAACAGTTGGCAAAACATCAAAGGATATTTCACAGTCAATAAATCAATACCTGGATATGAACTTCAAGGAGTTCATCAACCTTTGGAGGATCAGATCGGCTAAAGAAATGTTGATCAAGGAAGAGTTTTACGATCTACGCGTGAACGAAATAATGTACGAGGTAGGATTTAACTCAAAATCGACCTTCAATACCCTTTTCAAAAAACATACGGGAGTCACCCCCAAGGAATTCAAAAGATCCAGGGCAGGGATAGCTTAAAAAAATCCCCATCCCAAAGCCAGACTCATAGAATCAGTAGAAAAAGGTTCTATCAACTGTTTTAGAACCCGCACAGAAGGATTTGTCTCGATTTTGAGCCGAAAATTCTTCTTATGAAATACATGACCATCATTTCAATACTGATCTCTCATCTGGGATTTGGTCAATCAGAGATCCTGTACTCTGTCGATCTGAGAAAGGTCAAAAACGACAGTCTTTTTGTTGAAGCCATGATCCCCTCCTCGAACTCCAAACAAGAAATCTTCCTCCTGCCATCCATTATACCCGGGGTATACTCAAAGGCCAATTATGGAAGGTTCGTTAGCGATTTAAAAGCCTTTGATCAGGTGGGTTCAAAGTTGAAGGTAAAACGACTGGATATGAACTCATGGAAGATCTACAGCAAGGGCAAACTGCATAGAATACAATACAAAGTAATTGACAGCTATGATCATGATGGCGATCCGGTGGTATTCCAACCTGCAGGTACAAATTTTGAAAAGGACAACTTCGTACTCAATGCTCAGGGATACATTGGGTACTTCGAGGGTAAGAAGAAGGACGCCATACGATTAAGAATAAAGAGCCTACCCGGGCATTATGGGATTACCGGAATGGTGAACATCAGTGCAGACCGGGAATGGGATGAATATTTTGCCGATGATTATGATTACCTGGTCGATTCTCCGATTATGTATTGCAAGGCGGACACATCCTGGCTGAGCATAAAGAACACGGATGTTTTGGTCGGTGTGTATTCTCCCTTCGGGAAGATCAATGCCTCGGAAATAGGCTCAGCCATAGAAGATCTTTTGCTTGCGCAGGCAAATTATCTGGGCGGGGTATTACCGGTAGACAAATACGCATTCATCTTCTATTTTAACAGGGAAGCAACCCAGATCACCGGGGCTTTGGAGCATTCGTACTCATCGATCTACTTCATGCAGGATCTTGAAATGAGCAAATTGGAAAACGCCATCACCGCAACAGCAGCGCATGAATTCTTCCATATTCTTACCCCCTTGACAATTCATTCCAGAGAGATCGAAGATTTTGATTTTAACGATCCCAAAATGTCAAAACATCTATGGCTTTATGAAAGCGTTACGGAATACTTTGCATGTCATGCAAGACTTACAGGGGGAATCATCGACAGGGATTATTTCCGAAGGCTGCTCCATTTCAAATTCACGATTGCCGATGATTGGCCGCACGGGCTTTCAATGACCGACATGAGTAAAAATGTTCTCAGGGGCAAGGGTTCCTATTATCTGAACGTCTACCATCATGGAGCGATTATTTGTATGGCATTGGATATCAAGATCCGCGAAACCTCAAATGGAGAAAAAGGCCTCATTGATCTGATGAACGACCTTTCAAAAAAATATGGAAAGAAAAGGCCCTTTGAAGATGATGAATTGTTCAGCGACATTGAAAAACTGACCAATCCGGAAATTCGGGAGTTCATTGACAACTACATTGACGGATCAGAGCCGCTCCCGGCTGAAGAAATATTTGATTTGATCGGGCTAAGCTACAAGGCTCATTTTGAAGACGAAGCATACTCCCTGGGTCTGGGAGGAATTGAGCTTGCAGACTATAAGGGAACTTCCTTCATAGGGCTCAAGGACTCCACTTTCAACGAAATGGGAAGGCTTCTTGGGTTCAAGCAAGGAGACATTATCCTGACCATTAATGACCGTCCCATCCCTGAAGACGTCCATTCCAAAAGACCCTTCATTACTGCGGAGCGAGATTCGCTCAAAAACCTTGACAAGCTAAAGGTCAGGGTAGCCCGAAAAACGGAAGAGGGGTATAAGGAGCGAGAGCTGGTTTCAAAAGTCAAGAAGGTCAAGGTGAACTACGAACACTATCTAAAATGGCAGACCGAACCAAGCCCTGAACAACAAGCTCTAAGGGATTCCTGGTTAAGAGTGAATGAGAATTAACAATTCACAACCGCATCACCCTCCGACTTCCCGCAATCAAGACCTTCTGCACGGTTGAACAGAAAGGCAGTCATACCAATTTCCTGCTTTTCGGCTTGCCTGCCGTCAGGGTAAAAAGCTGTTGGCATGTGAGGAGCGGGGAAGCATCTCTTTGCCGGGAATTCAAAAATCATCCTGGCCAGGTTCAGGATTCTTAATCCCTATGGCCTATTTTTGCGCTCGATTTTCACGGCATTCCGCCGATCAAACAAACTCTGCATCAGATGGCTTCATCCAAGATCATATACACCAAAACCGACGAGGCTCCTGCCCTGGCCACTTACTCCTTCCTGCCCATCATCAAAACATTTTTGGGAAAGGCCGATGTCGATATTGAAACCCGGGACATCTCATTGGCCGGACGTATTCTGGCGAATTTTCCCGACTACCTCAATGAAGAGCAACGCATAGGAGATGCCCTGGAAGAGCTTGGGGAATTGGCCAAAAAACCCGAGGCCAACATCATCAAACTTCCCAACATCAGCGCATCCATGCCCCAGCTCAAGGCGGCCATTGCGGAATTGCAGGACCATGGTTTTGCCGTGCCTGAGTATGTAGACGAACCCACCAACGAAAAGGAAGCCGATGCGAAATCCCGCTATGACAGGATCAAGGGAAGCGCGGTCAATCCCGTTCTGAGGGAAGGAAACTCCGATCGAAGAGCCCCCAAGGCTGTAAAAGAATACGCAAGAAAAAATCCCCACCGTATGGGAGCCTGGACAGCGGACTCCAAAAGCCATGTATCCAGCATGAGCAAGGGGGATTTTTATGAAAGCGAGCAATCGGTCACTTTACCCGCCGCAACAGAAGCGAGCATCATTTTCACGAATGAAAGCGGCGAGGAAACCGTCTTGAAGGAGGGCATTTCCCTGCTCGCCGGAGAGGTCCTGGATTCTTCCGTAATGAGCAGGAAAGAGCTGAGTGCTTTTTTGAAAGAGCAGGTGGCCGATGCAAAAGCGCTTGGTGTTCTATTCTCCGTCCACCTCAAAGCCACCATGATGAAGGTGAGCGATCCCATACTTTTTGGTCATGCCGTGAAGGCCTATTTCGCCGATGTATTTGAGAAATACGGAGCCGATCTCGAGTCGGTGGAAGCAAATCCCAACAATGGCCTGGGACATGTGCTCAAAGCCATTGAAGATCTGGAGCCCGCCAGGAAGACCGAGATACTCGATGCCATTGATGCGGCCCTGGAAAACGGGCCGGACATGGCCATGGTCAACAGCGATAAGGGCATCACCAATCTGCATGTGCCCAGCGATGTGATCATCGATGCATCCATGCCCGCCATGATCCGCACATCGGGTCAGATGTGGAACAAGGCCGGGGAGCAACAGGATACCAAGGCCATTATTCCGGATCGTTGTTATGCCGGTGTATACCAGGCTGTCATCGAGGATTGCAAGGCCAAGGGCGCCTATGATCCCGTCAGCATGGGAAGCGTGAGCAATGTAGGACTGATGGCCCAAAAGGCCGAAGAATACGGCAGCCATGACAAAACATTTGAAATGAATTCCAATGGCAGTATCAGGGTTGTGGCCAATGGCGAAACGCTGATGGAGCATAAGGTTCAGGAAGGCGATATTTTCCGTGCCTGCCAAACCAAGGATGTCCCGATCAGGGACTGGGTGAAGCTGGCCGTGAACCGCGCAAGGGCAACTGCTGATCCTGCGGTGTTCTGGTTGGATGAAAACCGTGCTCACGATGCCGAGATCATCAGGAAAGTCAACACCTATCTGCCGGAGCTTGATACAGAAGGGCTTGAGATCCACATTATGAAACCGGTCGATGCTACCATCTTCTCGATCAAGCGCATCCGCGAAGGCCTGGACACCATCTCCGTGACCGGAAATGTGCTCCGCGACTATCTCACGGACCTGTTCCCCATACTGGAGGTTGGCACCAGTGCCAAGATGCTGAGCATAGTACCCCTGATGAATGGGGGCGGATTATTTGAGACCGGCGCAGGAGGTTCGGCGCCTAAGCATGTACAGCAGTTTGAAGCGGAAAATCATTTGCGCTGGGATTCCCTGGGTGAATTTCTGGCCCTGGCCGTTTCCCTGGAGCATTTGGGAAATAAATTCGACAACCCCAAGGCATTGCTCCTGGGTAAAACCCTGGATGAAGCTACCGGCAAGCTTTTATTGAACGGCAAGAGCCCAAGCCGCAAGGTCAATGAGTTGGACAACCGCGGCAGTCATTTCTATTTGGCCATGTATTGGGCAGAGGCCCTGGCCGCACAAAACGAGGATGCCGAATTAAAAGAGGCGTTTGGCAGTATGGCCGAGGCCATGGCCGAAAATGAAACCAGGATCCTTGAAGAATTGAATTCCGTTCAGGGACAGCCTATGGACATCGGAGGTTATTATCATCCAAATGATGACCTGGGCAGCAAGGCCATGAGGCCCAGCGAAACATTGAACAGGATCATCGGATAGATCCCTGGACTTGTTAGATCCAAACAAAGGGCCACTTGATCAAGCGGCCCTTCGATCAGATCTCAGATCCTAAACCTCATTCAGGGATCTATGATACATCTTGAAAAACAGGAATGGCAAAAAGCCAAATCCAAATACCAGGAAACTGGCTCCTAGCATGAAGGCGGCACCCATGAGCTGAAGCATCTTCATTGAAATGGCAATGACCAGAAGCATGATCGAAATGCTTCCAATGATCCATTTCAACCTTTCGGACAAAACCTCCCTCACCCAGAACTTATACCTGCTCAAAAAAAGTAGCGGAAAGAAGATCAAGGCGAGACCGATTCCTCCTACACCCAGCAAAAAGCCAGCTCCCTGAAGATGAAGGATCTTAAACAAGGCCCCGGTGATCCATAAAATGGAAAACAGGTAGCCTGAAACATAGATTAATCGTTTGGTAAACATGATTTTGGAATAGTTAAGTAAAAAAATGGTTTCCTTCTGAATTTCATCCAGACCATTAGGAGCTGTTTGCTCATAGGCCAATGCCAGGGATCTTTCGAAGTCATTTCCCTTGGCCATGAACATCTCCACGAGGCAACAGAAGTGATCGATCAGGTCATCCTTTAATGCCTGGCTCCGAATACCGCTGGACTCGATCTCCTCAATGATCCTTTCTTCAAATTCTTCGGAGATCATGCAGTCAGAGGCTTGAAGTCATTGAAGATCACTTTCTCCATGGTGTGGATAAAATCCCGCATTTCTGCGACGAGAGAATCCTTTTGTGCCTGGCCCTTTTTGGTGATCTGGTAATACTTCCGGACACGCTTCCCGATCCTTACCTCTTCGGTGGTCAAAATGCCCTTGCCCGTCAGCTTGTGCAGTGCAGGATACAATGAGCCATCCTTCAAATAGATCTTCCCATCGGTTTGCTCCTTGACCATTTGGGAAAGCTCATATCCATACATCTTTCCATGTTCGGAAAGGAGCTTTAAAACGATCACTTCCAGGGTTCCCTTGAGCAGTTCTTTTGAATACATAGCACAACTATACATCAAGTTTTGATATATTACAAATTGATATAGTGGTTTTTTTTGATGAAGCCGATTTTCAGGTCATATTTGGCCGAGCAGAATACATTGATTTTAAGCCATGAGCAATCGAAAATGGAACAGATTAAGCGATGAGAAGCGAAAAGCGGCTATAGATGATCTGATCTACTTCTTTGAAAAGGAACGCGATGAAAAGATCGGTGTCATTGCCGCCGGTCAGTTGCTGGATTTTTTCCTGGAATATGTGGGATCGGAGATCTACAACAAGGGTGTCATCGATTCAAAAAGAACAATAGAAAAGCGCCTGGAAGATCTGAACTACGACCTCGACGATCTTCTGGATGCTCAATAGTATTCATGGCTGAATCCCTGCCCCCCCCGTGATCATCCCTGTTCTGCTGAATCGGCTTTGCGACCATACAATCTCCTGTTGAAAACATAGGATACGAGCAGGATCAAAAGCGCTACCGCCGGAGCTGCAGCCCCACCATCATTTGCCATCATGTGCAGGTAACTCGCCAAAATGAAATCGATCGCATAACCCAGGTAGGCCAGTTCTTTAAGTAACCTGGATCTATTGGTCCAGATCGCCACCAGGCCAAGGAATTTGGCGATGGCCAGGGGATAGACCATGGCTGTCGGAACGCCCAGACTTTCGAACATTTCGCTGGTCATGTCGAACATCAGGAAATAGGCGAAGACCTGGAACAGCATAAAGGCTGAGAATAAACCGGTCACCGCTCTGTAAATAAGTATGTCTCTCTTTTTCATGGTTGTATTAATCTAAATTTTATTTTTCATGTAAATATTCACCTTGCAAAATTTTAAAACAAATTTTTTTAACCCCTAAACCGGTCCAGGATATCACTCACCTGCCTGGCCTCCTTGTCTGAAATGTTTCCATCAAGGGCCTTCTGTATCATACTCTCCTGTTTGTTGATTTCATCAAACAGTTTCTTACCGGCTTTTGAAATTCTCACATGGACCACCCTTCGGTCGGTCTCGCTAGCCTTGCGTTCGATCAGGCCCTTACTGAGAAGCTTATCGGCAAGACGGGTAGCGTTCGGTGATCTTTCCATAAGACCATCCCTGACATCCGACATGGTCGTCCAGTCTCCCACTGCGTTCAGAATGCGCAGAATATTGTACTGCTGCGGGGATATTCCAAAGGGCCTGAGATCTTCCACAAAGGCGTTTTGCACCCAATTGGCCGTAAAAACCAGGTTGGTCACGAAGCGATGACGCTCGTTGATGAGCTTGGACTTTATTTCCGAATCGATCTTTCCCATGAAGTCAGATGATGAATGCAAACCTAGAAAAACTATTTATTTTCCCAGTAAAATATTAAGCACAAACCATGAATTCCCAAAAGCCAAACACCCCCCAATTAATCATTAACCATTGATCATTAATAATCAACCATTAAACATTGATTAACACTTCCCGACCAATTCATCATTTCAGCGCCGATAAATAAGGACTAAGCTTATAGAGTCAATTGGATTCGTTATGGTCAATAAAATATACTTATTACTACTTCTTCCCATACTCCTGGCCTCCTGCAACGGCGAAAACAGGGAATTCGCCAAGAGGGCGGAAAAGGTAGATGAGTTGCTCAGGCAACTCCAGCAAAACGAACAATTCAACGGAGGAATTCTGATCGCCCTCAAGGATGAGGTCCTGCTCAAAAAAGCCTATGGTTATGCCGATTTTGAAGCCCGTGAAGAGCTGACGGAAAACACCGTATTTCAATGTGCTTCGATCTCAAAGACCTTTACCGCGGCAGCCATCTTCAAGCTGATGGATGAAGGAAAGATCTCTCTGGATGATAAACTGATCGACTTCTTCCCCGAGCTCAACTATCCCAATATCAGCATCTATCACATGCTCTGCCATACCTCGGGCCTGTATCCCTACAATCCAATGCTGGCGAAAAACTGGGATCATTCGAAGATCGTCACCAACAAGGATATCATCGAGATGTATGAACAGGAACAGCCCGAAACCTTCTTTGCCCCTGGTGAGGAGTTCGGCTATTCCAATGTCGCCTATGTCTTTCTGGCCTCCATCGTTGAACAGCTCAGCGGGATGGATTTCGACGAGTACATGAAGCAGAACATCTTCATGCCAGCGGGAATGAACAATACATCGGTCTATACACTTTTGAGCGAGCATCGAATCGAGAATTTCGCCGAAGAGCATATATCCAATCCACTCTCATCAGGAAAGAACATCAACCCCATCAAAAGCGGTTATCACGATGCCGTTTATTATCTGCATGGGAAGGTCGGTGATGATAAGGTGGCGACCACCCTGGACGATCTGTGGAAATGGAACAGGGCCCTGTTCAAAGACAATTTTTTGGGAGAGGAGAATTCAAGGCTTGCCTTTACACAGAGCAACGGGCATATACCGGAAGAAAAACGCCATCCCAATTTTGATTATGGCATGGGCTTCCAGATGGACAGCCTGGAAACATACGGAAGGCTGATCTACCACAATGGCGGGGAGCCGGGATTAAAAGCACGCTTTTATTACTATCCCGACCTTGAGCTGACCATGATCATGTACGCAAACGCTCATGTCGACTATATCCGACCTATCAGGGAAGCGGCTCTGGCAATAATGGCCGGTCGGCCATATGATATTCCGAAGAAGTCCATTGCCGATGAATTGATCAAGGTGGCCGGATCCGGAAAGGACAGCATCATGGATGTGATCACTGTGTTCAGGGATGATACCAGCCATTATTATCTGAGCGAAAGGGAGATCAACAGCATCGCCGGGGTTTTCTGGACCAATGAAATGTATGATCAAGGATTTGATTTCCTGGAGATCAATGTGGACTTGTTTCCCGGATCTGTCAATGCGATCTATACCCTGGGCGAAGGCTATATGGAAACCGATCAGATGGATAAGGCCATTCCCTATTTCAAGGAAGCCCGGGAAATGCTGCTGGCCAGGCCCGAAGAAGATCAAAAGCCTCGATTCGTCGCCTACCTGGACCAGCTGATCGATGGTTATGAAAACCCGGAAGACTAAAAACCCACGTACTTCTCACTAAGCACTAAACCAGCTCCATTCCAAGAACATCACCGGCCAACGACGACCAGGACACTTCTTCGCGCTTCTCGCTCTCCACTCTCCGCTCTCCACTCTCCACTCTCCACTCTCCACTCTCCACTCTCCACTCTCCACTCTCCACTCTCAAAAAGAAATACCACTCCATCAAGTATTTGATTCAATCAAGATTTTTTATAGATTTCTTAAGGAATCATCAAAACCGAAGCAAAAGAGATAAACGCAAAAGACCTACAGTTGATAGAGTTATCTTTTCCCTATAAAGTAAGCATTATTGATCGGGTAAAAAACCCATTCAACAATCGGGAATAAAGTCATGTTTTTAGCCAGTTCAAATAATACTCCTCATCACATCCAATGGCCCCTATTTGGCGAGAATGAAACATTAACACATAGAAATATAAAGTCAATGACCATACTCTGACGTTGTGCCTCATGCAGAATAACAGAAAGAAATGTTTGGAAATTTCAGAGTAGCAGATATAGTAGCATTTTATTGTGCCTTAGCCGATACGGAATGTAGAGAAGAACTGCGCAACGGAATTTTAGTTTCTGAGCGTGATTATGTCTCAGCTCTTACTACGCGAATAAGACGGGAAATATCAAGAAGCTTAAGACTTAACTGTCATGCCCAAACAACAAATCGAACCGCAGAAAGTAAATATGGCGTTGATGGAATTATAGTATTCCGTTTTGGTAACGACATTAAGGTTGGACTTTTTGAAGCGAAGAGACCTCAAGTAACACAAAAAAATAATGGCTGGGATTATTTGAGTCCTCAGAATGTATCGCACTTCTCGGAACAAATCCAAAAACAGAGAACTTGGAATAATCAGATTGCTTTATGGGAAATGTTCTTTAATGAAGGTGCAAACGGTTTTGAAAGTCCACCTTATGATGCTTTCGGGAGTTCCTGTGTTTGGCACGAGAATGCATATCAATTCATGCATACTGAAAGTCTAATTTTTAAACCTTGGATTACAAAAAAACTGAAAGATCTCTTGAATGTCAGTGGAGTGAATTTCTATACAATCATCTACGATATTATAAGTTGCAAAGCAGGTAAAATCTATAAGATTGACGAAAAGACTAACACTTCAAGGATATTTAGCGAATTTAATGATAATGTTTCATTAAACATTCCGATTCCAATCGAAATAGGAGCAGAAATAGATAATCGTATAGATAGATTCCTAAATGAAAACAACCTTAGTATCTATACTTTCATTGACCTAACAAGAAGTGAGAAAATATAAAACACGAAAGCACAACAATGTATATAAGCCATACCCTGCGGAATACATACCATACACAGACCGCTACACGCAATAAAAAGAACTCATGAAAGAACTGATTCAGAAAATAAAAAAGCGTTGTGAAAAGGAAGGTCTTACAATAAAAGAGTATAAGAAAGAAATTGAGTTTATTGATGAGGACGAACCTACTATTAGAGAAGGATTAATTATTCAAATACCGGAGGAACGTGATTTTAAAAATATAATTCTAACAGATACTGAAGAGCTAAAAGAAGTAGTAAAGAGTAAGTTTCACAAATTTAAATTCATTAAGGGCTACGAAGCTGTTTGGTCTTACGAATTAGGTGTAATTGAATGTGAACTTCAATCTGAAGAGCTTCTGAGACCGCCAACATTTATTATCAGAAGACTGAGTAAATACTTTACAACAGATGATAATAAAGGCAAAAAAGAGATAACATCATTTGAATTTCCATCTCCGAAGGAAGGATTAAAAGTAATAATTGGAATGGGTTCAACAGAGCACTCGATACTCAGAAGCTTTCAAAGAGAAATGTTTTTTAGAGGTAGAATAAGACATAGACCTACAATTAGATTTGAAGGTGTAAAACTAAAAAATCACAATGATGTTCGCGACTTTCTATTAAGAATTGGAAATACAATATTATTCCAGATTGACCTAGTTACTAACCTTCCAGTTCATTTAGCTTCGGACAGGGAGCTGATGAGGGATATGCGAATTAGCCGAAGGAAGACAGTAAATAAAGAACAGACTTTTAAATCTCCGAACTATGAATATGACAATGAAGCAATGTCACTTTATTGGTATGCAAGAACTGCTACCAATATGCCCCTATTACAATTTCTAGCTTTTTATCAAGTAATTGAATATTACTTTCCTCAATATTCTTATCGAGAAGCTCAGCAAAGAATAAAAAATGTAATCAAGGACCCTGTTTTTGACCCAAACAAAGATGGAGACATTGCTCAAATATTGAATATTGTGAAAGTAACTTCAAAAGGAAAATCGTTTGGAGATGAAAGAGATCAAATAAAAGCAACTATAAATCATTGCATAGACAATACCTCTTTAAGGACTTATTTCGAAGAATCTGAATCAAGAAAAAATTTCTTTGATGTTCAGAAAAAGCAAAAAGGTTTAGTGAAACAAAAAATATCATTTTCAAATACCGAACATGATATAAGGACTGAGGTAGCAAATAGAATATATGATATCCGGTGCAGAATTGTACATACTAAAGATGAAGGCGATAAGGAATTATTACTACCCTTTTCTCCTGAGGTAAGTCAATTACAACATGATATTGATTTAGTAGAATTCGTAGCCAGGAAAGTTTTAATTGCAGGAGGGAGACCAATTAATATACATAGTTAAAGCAGATAACATGGTGTATAATGCATACCCTTCGGGATACGCATCATACACTAACCGTTAGGCACAATACGAAAACCGAATCAATCCATGAAAGTATCACCTTATGCCATTGAAAAAATGGCACCTTTCATCGCAGGTAGTTTAAAGGGAAAAGAGATTATAAACCTTTTCAATCACTATGGAATAAGGGATATCTACGATGAATTGGGACTTCCAGATATCGGAAAAAGAAATGGGCAAAGACCTTCAAAAACTGAATATGTAAAAAAGAGATTGTCGGACTTAAATGAGACAAACAATCTAAGAGAACTACTAAATAATGTAGTAAATGACAATCCCGAAATAGCCAAAAATATCACAGACATTCTGAATCCTGAAGGCTTTGGGGTGGAGGATATTGGAGGAAGGCTTAAGGTCCAGGGTGGCATTGTACATAAAGCCGATCCAATTATTAATGAGGCTCATTTCCAAGATATTCAAAACAGAATTTTAAAGGCTCTTGATGGAGCGGAGGTTTCAATAATAGTTGCAATGGCTTGGTTTACCAATGATACCCTATTTCAGAAGTTGGTCGAAAAGTACAAACAAGGACTTGATGTGAAACTTGCAATTTATGATGACGGAATAAATAAAAAGCACGGAGTAGATATAACTCAACTTCCTCACAAAAGGATAAAAAGGGGGCAAAAAGGTGGATTGATGCACAATAAATTCTGCGTAGTTGATAACCAAGTCGTAATTACAGGCTCTTACAACTGGTCGGATAATGCCGAATTTAGAAATGATGAAAACGTTACTGTTGAAAATGACCCAAAACAAGCAACGAAGTATTCGGTCGAATATAGAAGGCTAACAACCTAAAAAAGTACCCACGTTGACATGAACGAACTTGAATCTGAAGTAAATAGGGTTTGGAACATTGCGGTTTACTTACAGATGATGGCTGCTTTCTCTGATGATTTAGATTTTGATGAATACAGAAAAGTAATGCTTGACTTCCATGAGATGATTGAGCAACGAAATGCCGAGGACATTAAGTCAAAATTGCCAGAATATGAGAAGCAACTGATCTCAATAGCCAAAGATTTAGAAGATAAATACCCTTTAAAGAGAACTTATGATCAAATCGCTTTAAGTTGGAACGAACACTTCAAGATTAACAAGGAGTTTCTTAGTAGCGGTGTTCAAATAGGCTGGCTTGATGAGCAAGTAGATTTAACATCATATTATCGCTACGATTATTACCCATATCACTTTAAGGTTGGACTCGCAATTCATAAAGGACGTGGAGAAATTGAAGAACACTTTCTACTGAAAGATTCATTCACGTGCTTGGTGAAAGCTAAAAATCGATTAAACACACTCAACAAATTTGGAGAATTCAAAAAGCATAGATTTAAGAATGAAAACAAAACCTCCTTCGACAAAGAAACCTTAGATTCCCTAAATAACATCAAGTATGAAGTTTCATTTTATAGTAGAATGACAGTGGTTTCATTCTACTCATTTTTAGAAAGTTTCATCAACAGTATAGGTTTCGACTTCTACTACCGCAACAAAGGCTTTTTGGACAGCGATACCACCGAGATTTTACAGGGTAGTAAAAAAGGAAGATTTCTAAACCTTAAATACAAAATAGAAGAGTTTCAGAAAATAGTAAGATCAGATAAATCGTCCAAAATTGTTTTGTCTGACGAAAAGCAAATCAAAAACCCTTTCAAAGCTCTTTTCTCAGAATATGAAGAACTAAGGAATGCATCCGTCCACTTTTCACCTAGTAAAAAGAGTATTTGGCTAAAGCCTCATGACTGGGTGGAGAAAGCAGAAGTGTTCTCTAGGTTAACCGTTGAAGCAGCTCTGGAAATATGGAAAGCCTGTCATGAAACGAGGAAGGGCCCTGATTATCTTGGCCGCTTAGACTATGACAGGCTATATGAAACAGCCTTAAATCAGGAAGAAAATGTAAGTGAAATAGAAAAACAGATTCAATAGATTCATCAGTGTAAAGCCTATGAACTCTTCACAAGATCATCTATGGTTATACCTAGACCTTCAGCAATCTTCATCAGGGTTAGCAACCTTGGATTTGTTTTGCCATTTTCAATCATATAAAGTTGGGTTCTTCCAATCTCACAATCAAAGGCAAAAGCTTTCTGGTCTAGTCCTCTCTCTTCTCTTAGCTGCTTGATCCTAGCTCCGAGTTTTTGAAAATATTTCTCTTCTTTCTTGTTCACTATACCGAACATAGAGTTTTCTTCACTACCTTGTGTTCACAATAACGAACACACAGACATGAGTCAAACCAGGAAATTGAAAATACACAGTAAGTTCCGCTACCGCAGGTGGGACAATACAACTGTTCCTGAAATTCGGCTTGAAGGAAGGTGGTTGGAAGAATTAGGATTTAAGGAAGGGGAACAAGTCCAAATCAAACAGCAGCACAACAAGCTGACGATAACACTTCACAAAGAAAAAGAAGAATAACTGCGCCCAACAAAAGCTATACGTAATGAGGGGGTTGGTGGTACAGGAAAGGTAGGTGTTTCATAGCCCGCCAAAGCTGCGCTTTAGCGTTTAATGAGTAAATTTAAACCCAAAGAAACAGCTTTGGCTACAGTCTGTGTAAGCTGAAAGGTCAGTGCCTTGAAATCCCTCACTACGCATAGCCAAAACGTTATGCACAAGCTGGAAACTGACAATTAAGATGATATTGCAGCAAAAGACATTGGAAAAACTGAGAGAGCTTATAAATGAAGAGACTGAATATAGATCCGGTCCCAAGCTGGTTGAATTTTTCAACAATTTGGGGTTCAAAGACATCTATGGTCAAGGTTTCCCCTCAAGATGGAAATACACAGATGAAAAGTTGCAAAAGCTAAATGGAACTCCCGAATTAGATAAATGCATCAAGACACTTTTTGCGCCGGTCAATTTCATTGGAAGATTTGGTGAATTAGACAAATTCATCAGTGACTTTAATCAGTTCCTTGCATTTGACAAATGGCAAGTTGTCCGAAACAATGACATCATAACCTTTAAGAAAGCTGGTAAAATTAACTTTGACGAAAAGGTCAATGGAGAATTAAAGGAAGACGAATTTCTAAACCGCGAATTCAAAGAACTTTCAATTGAAAAGCTCGAATTGGATGGAATTATCACGGATGTGATAAAACTCAGATTCGAGGAGATCAAGAAATGTCTTGCTGCAGCCTCACCATTGGCGGTTATTTTTCTTTCTGGAAGTACCTTGGAAGGAATTCTATTAGGTATTGCTCTAAAGCATCCCAAAGAATTCAACCAAGCGGCATCCGCGCCAAAAGACAAAGAAGGAAAAGTCAAGCAATTCCCAACATGGACCTTAAATAACTTGATCAACACAAGCCATGAATTGGGACTGCTTAAGGAGGATGTCAAGAAATTCAGTCATTCATTAAGGAACTTTCGAAATTATATACATCCCTATGAACAAGTAAGCTCGCAGTTTAACCCTGACAAACATACAGCTCAAATAAGCTGGCAAGTTTTAAGAGCTGCGATTCATCAACTTACAAAAAACAAAATAAAAGCCAGTGCATAACAAAACCTAATCGCAATTAAATCCGAGCTTCTAATGAACGACTGTATAGAAACACCCATTGCCCTCAGTGCCTCCGGGCAAAGCGTGTTTTTTGGTGGGGAAGCAATTCGCATTTGTTCCATTAAAACGGTAGTGCAAAAATTAGAGAGCATTTAACTGCGTTTAGCCAAACCGCTATACCACATTGAAACTAAATCATGACTGTCTGGGAAATACTAAACTCTAAATTTTCACTATTAATCGGAGGATTTGTCTTGACTACTATTGTAGGAAAGTATCTAACGACATTTCTTCAAAGAAAGTCATGGGAAAGGCAGACAAAGATTGATTTGTATCAGAAGAAATATGACAACGGTACTAAGTTTTTAGATGAATTGTCAAAGCTGATTGGAACAAGGTTCTTCTTACTGCAAAAATTACTTTGGGCTATAGAAGATGAAAATCAGGAGCGAATCGAAAAAGTAGAGAAAGACTATTTTGCAGTAGTGCATTCCTGGAATTCTGAATATTATATGAATAGAAACAAAGTAAGGCTTTTAGTAAGTGATGAAATGGCAAATTACTTTCTCGACTATGCCGATGATCGTAATCCCCAAAAACCGAAAAGCCTGCACTACAAATTTGTGTTCACCCATCGAATTGTTATGGGAGCAAAAGGCAACAAATCAAAACTGGGAGATGCAAGATTGGCAGTTAACCAGCTGAATTGGAAATGTTCTACATTCCTCGAGCATCTTACAACTGATTTTGCAATAAGAGCTGAAAAATTGAATTTATTGGACACCTCAATTATTAAAGGAAAGTCAAAACAAAATCTTGAAAAAGAAAACGTGCTATAGCAAAAAATAAAGCACATTGAACCACACTTTGTTCAAACCGTTATACACTACTTCCCTTCGAGCAAATGGCAGAAGAACAAGAAAACACATACGAATTTGTCTGTTTCAGTGACCTTGCATACGAGTTTGATTTCTCCGAAAAGAAGGAAGCTGAACGAAAAATCAAACAAAGACTGAAGTACTACAAGCTTGGAAAATACGATCAAGAACGTGTCGACTATATAAGGCAACTCAAGGACGAACTCTACTCGGAAATCAGCTCGCAATCAAAATCAAAATACTTTCAAAAGTCCAAAAGCAACTTCGCTGATTTAGAAGACTTCGATTTTGAATATATGCTTATGGATTACACTAAGAAGTACGAACGAGTTACTAAGTCCGACATGGGAAGAATTCTCAACTTTGCTATTTATCTATATCATATGCGATGACCCAGAAACAACTATTTGAACAAGTTGACAAAATCCTCTGGAAAGACTGGGATCCTATCGGTGTAAACGATTACAACGGACCAACTGATGAGTATCGAGGTTATGTTCCTTCTATAGTCAAATTATTGAACGAACGGGCAGACCAATTTAAATTGACCAGATTGCTTCATCAACATGCGAACGTCAACATGGGTCTTTCAACTCAAATTGAAGATCACGAGCTAACTGCATCAAAACTGCTTGAACTACTGAAATAGAGGTGTATAACATTCGCCAAAGTTGCATATGCAAAGTGCGTCTCGCCTATTTCAGTACAATCCGACCGTCAATCTGCGCCTTCTGCAAGCCACTTTTCCTTCCGTAAGTTTTGTGGGTCTGGATTTTCGATTTCTAAGCGCTGTAGCCTTCTTAGACCTTTGTAGGTGTCGCGCAGATCAACTAGTTTAGTGCTACTAGTAAAGTGTTGGAATACGCACTTTAGCTAGACGTTACCAGCAATACATGAAAACTGTAGAACTGAGAACCTTTCACAAATCAATATCAGAGTTAAACAACAGTTTTACACATTATTCATTTGTATGGAATCAATTCAGTATCGATTACGAAAAGATTCTCAAAGAAAAGCCTGAAAGACTCACAAAGGATTACTTCGATACAAATCCATATAAACGAAAGCACAATATTAGGTTTGGAGAGCTATCTAGTGAGCATTCAAAAACTCATGAATCTCTTGTCAAAGGCATATTCCTTCTAATCTACACACATTTTGAAGGCTATCTAAAAGAACTATTACAATTTGCCAAATCAGTAGATCCGAAGATTGAGCCTTTGGAGTCAAAAATTGAAGATTCAGAAGATGACTTTATGCTTATTGACAAGGTCCTTAACAGAATTGAAGTGAATAAAGACCAACTTCAATCAGAATTAGAGCTCACTTTAGATTATATAAGACTTAAAAGAAACCGCCTCATTCATAGCAATGCAGACAACATTAGTAAGTCACTTAATGACTTAATCAAGACTAATGGGAAAAAATTAAATAAATATTGGAACTCCAGATTACCTAGTGAATTGCAAGGAATTGATTTCAAGAATAAGGACAATGCAAATGAATTATCCTTCAGTATCATTATTGATGTGATCAATATGTTCAGAGGAATATCAAACGAAATAGATCGATTGGTCATCGAAAAATTAACATTAGAATCGATCATTGATGGCTTAATAATCCCTAAATTTAAAGATGAGCAAAGGGAGAAAATAAATGGGATTAAAACCGATAGAATGGTATCTAAATTTAAAAAGTATTGTCAAACGGAATATTCACTTAAGGTCAATAATGATCAAATTGATTTACTAAAAAGCAGTATAGTTCAAAGGTAGAATACCCCCTGGGAGAAGGAAAATTTGAATTTCTTGCCCAAGGGGCGATTGAGGTTCGATTCCTCATGTTGCTCAATCAAACGGCTAAAAAATGATCTTCATTTACCTAGATTGGAACGTAATCTCTCAAATGAAGGCTGGTTATCATGAACAGCTAAAGGAACTTCTGCGTCAACCCCAAAGAATTGTGACTCTCTTCTCAACTTCACATATTGGAGATATACTTTCAAGCTATAAGGAAGATCCAGGGCAACTAAAAACTATTGAAGAAGATCTGGAATTTATCACCTTCTTAACAAATAATTGCTGCCTTTCGAATGATGGAAAAAAAATCAGGCTGAGCTATGATGACCCAAAGAGACTATTTGATCAAAGAGTAGAAGACAAGAATTTATTTGAAAACTTTAGTCTAGATAAGTTACAAGAAATCTTTGAAGGTGATCCCTTAACATCATCTCTTGGCAAAACCTTTGTTAAACTGATAAAATCAATACCTCTTGATAAGGCATTCCAGGATGCATTATCTAATCCTCAAAGCCCGGATCAATTAAACAAAATGTTTCCTGGACTTAAGGAAAATTCGACAATGGAAGGTTTCTTTTCGAGCTTTGGTAAGATGCTAACCAATATGAACCTAAATGAAGACTATAAAAATCTGAGAGAGATGGTTCAATCCGGTTTAAAAATCAACCGAGACAAATTATTTGATATCGCCAATCCATATGAAAGCATAAACAAAGTATATGATAAGTTAGGCGTTGATGATTTTTCTCAATACCAACAAACCGATAAAAACGCCCCAAAATGGTTTAATGAGATTTCTAATGACTATATCATGTTAGATATGCATGGTTATCAGGAGGATCGCGTAAATATTAAGAAAGGAAGAAAAGAAACATTTTCTAATACCACTGAAGATGCTTTCCATGCAGGTTTCGGCTCAACCTGTAACTTCTACATAGTCAATGACAAAAGAGCATTTAAGAAGACAAGTAAAGTCTATGAAAAATTTAAGTCGGATACTTTGCTTTTCAAACCACAAGAATTTGTTGAGTACTACAATTCATACTTACAGCCAAGGTCTTACAAACTTGATTTGCAAATTCCTTTTGAGTATTTGAAGTTCCATAACTATACTGAGGAAAAGCTAGAATCACGAATCCTAAGAACGTATCATATTCCACACTTTCTATTTGATTTCTTTAACAAGATGCTTGCTGTGGCAAACAACGAAGGAAAAATTGAGATGCTCGTTCTCAGTCAAATAGCTCCCAGCAACAAAAAAATCACTTACTATTTTGAAATAGAAAAGCTCTCTCCTAAACTATATCAAGCGCTTGGTGATGACATAGATCAATCGGGAGACATTAAACAACCTGAACTGGAACAGGAAGAATGGCAAGGAAGAAAGTGGGAGTTCGAAAGTATTTCTTTTAGGCTCATTAGATCACAAGGAATTTATCAATTCTATTATGACTTCAAAGACTAAAAAGCTGGTAACAAGCGCTAAAAATAAATAGGCTAATGAGCTACTTGCAAAGAGCATTTCAATCAGATACTTTTAAAGAAATAAACAATCGGCCAGCCTACGGATTTTAGCTGATCGTTAGACACAACCAACGTCAATTCCAAGGTTGTAATTAATACCGTAATTTCATTTAGTCTTTCCTCGAAATCATTTAGCCATTTTCTTTTACTCCAAGGACTTTTGTATTGCAAAAAAGAAATGGGAATATGATCAAGAAAACATTTGGAATTGCTCCAACCAAAGAAGCGAATGGTTCAGGGTACATCCCGTCTCCTATGGGAAGAAAGCTTGGAGAGGATAAAAAAAGAGAGTTTTATCGCTAAAGCCCTCATTTAATTCCTAATTCCTTACATACACTCTTCTATCATATATATAGGAGGCCACTACAAACACCAAAGCAATTGTTGCCGGTATAAATTCACCGTCACTTACATTGAGGTGCGCGGAAATCGCCAAAATAAAGTTGAAGACATAACCTGCATAGGCCCATTCCTTCATTGTCTTGGATCTATTTGACCATATTGCAATGAGGCCTAAAAATTTGGCTACTCCCATTGGATAAATAAGATAAGTAGGGAATTGTATGCCTTCAAACATTTCCTTTACCACCTCATAGTTAAAGAAATATTGACTTGCCCCCATCAGCACCAGTACCGAGAATAGTGCTGTAATTGTTCTGTAAATAATTAAATCTCTCTTTTTCATTGTTTTTCTTATTTAAGTTCCAGTATGAATTCTTCTCTCCTTTTTCTGATCTTTGCCTCTTTCGAATGCACATCCTTCTCCGATCTATATCCGATCGGAAGAATTAATACAGGCATTAGATCTTTAGGTTTCAACCCAAGGATCTGCTGAAACTGAATGGCATCAAACCCCTCCATAGGACAGGTATCTATTTTCATTTCAGCTGCAACCGTAAGTACAGTTCCTAAGGCTATGTATGCCTGGTTTTTACCCCAGGCTATTCTTGTGTCAGTATCCATTGAAGAGATATAGGTCTTCATGGAGTCCGAATAAGCGATCAACGATTCTTTTCCCTGCCCCCTTACTTCAGCCGCACGCTTAATGTACGCGTCTACGGTGTTTGCGCTTATATCGGTCTCGACTGAAAAAACCAGTACATGTGATGCATCCTTTACCTGTTGCTGTCCAAAGGCATGTTGAGCAAGCTGTGATTTCAATTCGCCCTCGGCTACAACTACCATCCTAAAAGGTTGTAACCCTCCGGATGTAGCAGCGAGATTAGCTGCTTCTATTAATTGTTCGACATCAGCATTGCTGACTTTCTTATTTGGATCAAATTTTTTGATCGCCGATCTCCATTTCAATGATTCTATTACACTCATTTTTCAACTGTCTTAATTGTCAATTTATTCTTCATGTTATTATTTCTCATGTAAAATATTATGAGAAAATTTTTTATGGCCTTATTCTGTCCAATATGCCATTAATCGATTTTGCTTCCTTCTCAGTAATTAAGCTCATATAGTCCATCTTTGAGAAAAGATCATCATCATCTATCCTCTGTAAAAGCTTTAAACCAGGTTCCGAAACCACCAAATACACCACCCTTCTATCGTTGGCTGATCTTCTTCTATCAATCAATCCCTTATTCATCAGCTTATCAGAGAGTCTTGTTAGGTTGGGAGATTTATCTACCATTAAGTCTTTGATCGAGCTCATGGCCACCTCAGTACCTGCTCCTCTCAATATTCTCAGAACATTGAACTGTTGAGGAGATATACCATAGGGTTCTAACAAATCGACAAACAGGTTCCGGAAGCAATTTGAAGTATAGATCAAATTGGGCATGAACCTTTGCTTATCGCTCGTGAAATCTGTTTTTATCTCTTCGTCAATCCTGGCCATGTCTCATACCTTAGGCGCAAATATAGTCAAATTTATTTTACATGGAAATTATTTTCATGTCGATCTTCTTCCATTTTAGAGTTTGGCCAATAAGTAATTACCTTTATTCAATCATTGATCAAGCCATGCCTAACAGGGCGTATCGGGCATACGCTTCATACACAAACCTTCGTAGGTGATTCAAAACGACCAACAATGAGAACACCTTTCAAGCTATTCTTTCTATTCTTTCCGATCATCTTCAGCACAAAGTCCTTTTCGCAGAGAATCGTTGAAGATTATGAACCGGCAAAAAAGGATAGCATTAGAATCGGAACTGAAGAGAATGACTTCTTACCCTTCATTCAAAAAGGTTATACCCTCATGCTTCCCGAAAATAGAGACATCAAGGGTGTCCTTATTTTCCTTGAAGATTCAAAGTATGATAAGAAGAATGCCAGCTCAAGGCAGCTATATACTCAGGCATCTGAGAAAGGCTTTGCAGTATTGTCGGTTTCGACCGAAACTCCCCTAGATTTTTACTTCTCCAAAGCCTCTGTGATCTCTACACACAATCTCATCCAAGAAGTCTTTGACAAACATGATCTGCCGAATAACAATGTTTTCTTCTTAGGTGCAAGTCTCACAGGACATAGAGCGATGCGATATATCAAGTTGATAAAAGAGAGTGATCTCGATTTTCAACTCAACATCAAGGGCATTGTTATTTGCAACTTTACCTTAGACTTTATAAGAAAATGGCATCAACACGAACGAGATATAAGGATCAATCGAATCGACCTCTGGGAACCGAAATTTATCAACTATATGCTGGAGACCTATTTGAAAGGCACACCACAAACAAATCCTGAGAGTTATTATGATTTCTCATCTTACAGCTACTTTGATCCAAAAAATAGAAATATCAATATTTATAAGGACTATGCTATTCTCGCGTATATAGAACCCGCAATAAAGTACAAGCTCAGAAATCAACTCAGGACTTTGTATGAAAACAATTCGACAGATATGGTTGGCTTTTTAGCCGAATTGGAACTGGCAGGTAACAAGAATACCGAGCTAATTGTATTACAACCGGAAGACAATCAATCACAGAAAAAGAACACCCAGTCAACCTGGAATGCAATTGACAAAGACAAACTCATGACCTGGATTGACAATCAGGTGGAAAAGTAAAGCAGGTACAACTCGATGCATAAATAATGGCAGTTAAGGTGATCAAGAAAGTATCATTATAATTGAGGCTAGTTGAAACCAAAAAGTCAGCGAGTCGAAATCCTCCATGACCCATACACGAGACAGTTCAACAAACCAAACCTCATTGAACCAGTTATAAAGAGGAAGAAGATCGGGTGATACCCCATTTACAGAACGATGAAATCACGATCCCAAAAATGAAATCAGAAAATTCTCAGGAAACAAGAACATCGGGGGACTTTTACCCCAATGCAGACGTTGCATGGCCGGAATTGTCAGCAGACCTATTCAATATCCTGGAAGAAAACGGGAAAAAGGAGTTTTTACCGGAAGGCAGCGTGTTTTTTGAAGTTGGCCAGGATTCATACGATTTTGCCTATATCATTGAGGGAGCCCTGAACATCGTAGATCGCCTCAAGAATCGAGATGTGGTGAGCATCAAACAGGGGCAATTTGTCGGCGAGTTAGGGCTATTAATGGGACAGAAAACCTTTCTTGCCGGTGTTGCTGATTGTGATACCCACATCATCAGGGTTACACATAAGAAAATCATTGAACTCATTGGCGCCGTTCCCGAATTAGGGGATGTATTGGTTAGCGCATTTATTGCACGTAGACATTTGTTGATCGAATGGGGAGAAGGTGGAGTCATATTAGTTGGAAAGGATAAAGACCCAGGTCTCAATAGGGTTCTTGAGTTCTTAAACAGAAGCCGGATCCCTTTCCGGCTGGTCGACAGAGATGATCAAAAAGAACTGGACAAGATCTCGGAGAACTGTGTTTTGCCTGAAACAGAAAGCTTTGCCGTGGTCGGTAATTCTGAAGTAATACCCGATCCGAGTCCAATGTCTATTGCCTCTTTTCTTGGTTTAGACCTGGTTTTGAGTACTGAAGACGAGTTTGACCTGGTAGTTGTAGGGGCAGGCCCATCCGGACTGGCCGCTTCTATTTATGCCAGCTCGGAAGGATTAAGCGTATTGACGATTGAAGACACAACAATCGGAGGGCAAGCCGGAACTTCATCGAGAATTGAAAATTACTTGGGGTTCCCAACAGGAATATCAGGAGCTGAATTATCATACAGGGCCGAAATTCAAGCATTCAAATTCGGAGCAAAGTTTACGGTCCCAAGAAGAGCTGTGGGTTTAGCCCGGGAAAACGGGAAATATAGGATTGAACTCGATGATCAAAAGTGCGTCGTAGCCAAATCGGTGATCCTCGCAAATGGCGTCCAATACAGAAGACTTGGTATCGATCAATTGGTCAAATTTGAAGGGAATGGAATTTACTATGCCGCCACGGAACTGGAAGCCAGATTTTGCCTTGGAACAAACGCCGTCATTGTTGGAGGGGGTAATTCGGCAGGCCAGGCGGCTATGTATCTTTCCAGATATGCAAAGAAAACCTATATCGTAGTGAGAAAAGATGGACTAGGTGCCACAATGTCTTCCTACCTATCAGAGCGAATCGAAGAAGACCCAAGAATAGATATTATCACAAACACTCAAATAAAAAGCCTAAGCGGCGAAAACAGTTTGTCTTCAGTGGAATTGATCAATGATCGGGATGGATCAACACGAACAATTGACACTTCTTCCCTATTCATCCTCATTGGGGCCGTACCGAATACAGATTGGTTGGAAAAAACCATACGACTCGATGACAAGGGATTCATTATCACCGGGAGCGATGTAAATCAAGATGCCTATCCCTATGAGACTTCCTGGCCCGGGATCTTTGCCGTTGGAGATATAAGGAGTGGCTCAGTCAAAAGGGTAGCATCAGCTGTCGGTGAAGGATCCGTGGTCATATCATATGTGCATAAATACCTGGAGAAAAAAACAAACCAAATATGAAAACCATATGTCTATCCGCAATTGTTCTCAGTTGTCTGATTTCATGCAATAGCGGAAATCACGATGAGAGGAAGGAAGATCATCAAAAAGAAGTTGATATGAATACGGAAGACAAGACTTCATTAAAATCCAGATTGGAAGAGAGAAAATCAAATTTCGAACTCAAGGCTGATGAAAAGAAAAAGAGGATATATAAAGAGGGACTTGAGTCCGTTGAGGAAAGTGGAATTGTCAATACAGCAAAACAAATAGGAGACAAAGCTCCGGATTTCTCTCTAAACAATGCCGTAGGTAATCCTGTATCACTATCAGAATATCTCAAAAAAGGCGATGTTGTTTTGACCTGGTATCGAGGTGGATGGTGCCCTTATTGCAATTTGACACTTCAGGCATTACAACAAGAATTACCAAACTTCAAGGCAAATGGTGCTAACCTAATAGCATTGACACCTGAATTGCCGGATGAATCGATCAGTACTTCCGAAAAACATGAATTAGAATTTGAAGTGCTAAGCGATATTGGAAATCAGGTAGCAAGAGAATATGGAATTGTATTTCAATTAACCGAAGAAGTTGCAGATATATACAACCAATCATTCGGCCTAAATGAATATAACGGCGATGAATCAAACGAGCTTCCATTGGCAGCAACATATATAATCAACCAGGAAGGTATAATTGTCTATGCCTTTTTAGATGCAGATTACAGAAACAGAGCCGAACCTTCCGAATTAACGGCCTTTTTAAAGACTAACTAAAAATTTAACCGTCCGAAGAATAGCCAGCAAACAAAAAAGGCTACAAGCAATGAATTTGAAGTTTTGATTGAAAGCAATTAGATTGAACAAACTTATCGCAAGCGGATAGTGAAGCGCCTTGGAATCGCTCACTGTGCATTGCCGAAACCATTAGCAAGGAGATATCATAGGACTATACAGCAAATACATACTCCCGAAGGTCATTGACCGAACCTGTAGACAAAAGCCTAACATGAAACAGAGGGAGAAAATTGTCCCTATGGCATTTGGGAATGTGCTCGAAATTGGAATTGGCTCCGGACTAAACCTCCCCTTTTATCATAAAACCGAAGTGAAGAGTGTCCTGGGAATAGATCCATCCGAGGAGACCTGGAAAGAAAACAATGTTGATCATGAAGAGTTATCCTTTGAATTCACTTTCCTAAAGGCATTTGCGGAGAATATCCCCGTCGATAGCAATAGCTTTGACTCAGCAGTCGTGACCTATAGCTTGTGTACAATTCCGGATCTTTCCCCTGCGTTTGAAGAGTTGAGAAGAGTGATCAAACCCAATGGAGTACTTGTCTTTTGTGAGCATGGCAAAGCACCTGATAAGGCTGTTGAACGATGGCAAAATCTGATCAATCCCCTATGGAAACGGTTTGGTGGCGGTTGTAATCTGAACAGGGATATCCCTGATCTGATCAATAGCAATGGCTTCAAAATAAGTCAGGTAGAAACAATGTACATACCCGGATGGAAGCCCGCCAGCTTTAACTATTGGGGAACAGCTACCGTTATTTAAGTATGACCCGTCAACATAAACTCAAAATCCACAGGCCGATGAATGATCAATAAAGGGCAGTATGAAACAGTAACTTCAACAACAACTCGAAAGCCAATGCTCATCGAGCATAATCGGGCACTATCCTCAGGCAAAAAAAGACCCATAGTGAAAAAAGCACCTCTTACACTCTTCATCATTCTCATATTATTCATCCAAGGATATGCTCATGGAATTGAAACATTAAAACAGAAGATCGAGGATATTATTGGTTCCAAAAAGGCAACTGTTGGAGTGGCCATTAATGGAATAGAGGTCAAGGACACATTGAGCATCAATGGTCAAAAACACTTTCCAATGCAAAGTGTCTTCAAATTTCCAATCGCATTGACAGTTCTATCCGAAATAGATAAGGGCAACCTCTCTCCGGACCAAAAAATCGATATTCAGAAAAGTGAGTTGTTACCCGGATTATGGAGTCCCATAAGAAAAGAATATCCCAAAGGTGGCACACTTAGTATAGCCGAGATCATAGAATATACTGTGGCTTTAAGTGACAATGTTGGCTGTGATGTTTTGCTCAAACTTCTGGGTGGACCACAGGTTGTTGAAGACTATTTTTCAAATCTGGGCTTTAAGGATTTTGCGGTTAAGATAAATGAAGAAACCATGCAAAATAACTGGGACCTACAATTCCTGAATTGGACGACACCAAAGGAATCTAACAGGATATTGGCAGCATTTTATGAGAATAAAGATGGTTTGCTTTCCGAAGAGAGTTATGATTTTATTTGGAGCATAATGAAAGGAACCAAAACAGGAAAGAAAAGGCTAAAGGGACAGCTACCTGAAGGGACCGTGGTCGCGCACAAAACGGGATGGTCAGGGAAACATCAAGAAACAGGCATAACAGCTGCGGTAAACAACATCGGAATTGTTTTTCTACCCAATGGAGAATATTTTACGATAAGCATCTTCATCACCGAGTCGATGGAGAACTTTGAAACCAACGAGAAAATAATATCTGATATTTCCAAAGCGACTTGGGATCATTTCGTAGACAAGTAATCATCAGCATAAACTAACCACATAGAAATTCGCTGCTACCCATATAACATGCCGCCACAGCCCATACTACTTCAGTGCCGCATTCGATGGATTTTCGACTCCAGGGGTTAGTGCGGAACCAACCCACTCCATAACTCCTCCCTGACACATCCTCCTGCGACCATCGGGATAAGCTATACTGCAGTTTATGGAAGTTAGCATTAAGAATTCTAAGGCTTTTCCTTAATTGGATAACATGAACCCTACGGTGAATAGTCGTCACAGGGTCTGCTGTCAGCCATGGCTCATTTGAAAAGCCCGACACAACGAAGTGCCTAACATTTGCTGAAATGAAATTCATCACATTATTAGCCACAGTATTCTTTCTTGCATCTCAAACCCTCAGGGCTCAGAATACTCTAAAGATCGATGAACTGTTAAAAACCTATCATGAAAACAACCTGTTCGATGGGACCATACTAGTCTCAAAAGGAGACAGTATCATTTATGAAGGAGGATTTGGCTATGCCAGCATAGAATATGACATACCCAACGATCCCAAAACCAAATTTCGGATCGCCTCCATAACCAAAATCTTTACCGCGACCCTGGTCCTTCAACTCATCGAAGAAGGGCAGGTTGACTACAATGACGCCATCGGAGAATATTTGCCAAATCTAAACCCGGAGCTGGGAGAACAGGTCAAAATTGCTCACCTGCTAAATCACAGCAGCGGCCTGGAACGCGAATACCTCAAAACTGACCCACTTCCGGGAACGGAGTTTAGCACCCTGGATCTGGTGAAAGCGGTAAGCGAGAATACTCGATTACTTTTTAATCCCGGCGATTCCTTGGCATACAGTAATGCGGGATACGTATTGCTCGCCGGATTGATCGAAGCCGTTACAAAAAAGCATTATCGGGATGTGCTACAGGAAAGAATCTTCGCGCCCTTAGGCATGGAGAATTCCGGATATGAGAGCTCCGAACAGGAAGTCATCGCAGATCTGGCAACGGGCTACCGTCTACGCTTAGGAACATATGTGAACCCTAAGCCTGTAGGGGTATCCTCGATCCGCGGAAACGGGGGCATTTACTCAACCGTACGGGATCTGTTTGTTTTTGACAGGGCTCTGAAGACAGGAAAGCTCATCTCCAAGGATTCTTATGAGTCGATGTTCGAAAAAACCTTTGACAACACATCATTTGCAATGCAATGGCAGGTTTTCGACTCCATCGATGGATATCCCAAAACAGCTTACAAATATGCAATGGCCAGAGGGGCAAGTCCGACAGGATTCAGAACACAGTGGTTGACCGAAGTCAATGGAGACTTTTCCATTTTCATATTATCAAATCTTGACTATTGCCTTAGAAGGGAAATCGCCGGGAACATACTCCAATTGCTTTATGATCATGAGGTCACTCTTCCCGAAAACTCTATTGCCCAACAAGTCATTGAAATGCTCAACAATAAGGGTACCGAAAGCGCGATAGAATTCCTGACCCAACTTTATGAAGCCGATAAGCAGGATGTTGAAATAGCCATCAATCAATTGATCGAACTGGCATTTCATAACATAAGAGCAGGGGAGCCAACAGCATCCATAGATCTGTTCCTGGTTTCAAATGAGCTCTTTCCCAACAATCCATCCGTGATGACCTGTCTGTCATATGGCTACCTCAGCTCCGGTGAATTTGAAAAATCAAAAGAGTGGATAGATAAGGTCCTGGAAATCTCTCCCGGAAACAGTGATACAGACGAGATCATGGAAGAACTTAAGTACTTTGGCTATTAGCTGTTCCAAATTGAAGTGCACGGTCAATACCCTTCGGAATGCCCAACGCTCAGAACACTGAATATAAGCTGAACGAAATCCATGAAAAGAACTCTTTGTTTTCTTCTTCTAGCCCTGGTCCTCTCAAAAACCAGCTTTGGGCAACATGAGAAGATCATCGATAATTGGAAAACCATAAGCGTCAATGACAACAATCAGGGCAATGTTCAGTGCCATGTTTACAAGAACAAGATCAACGAACATAAACCTCTAATTGTCTATCTGGAAGGATCCAAGAACTTCCCCTTGTATTATCTAAAACCCGATGGGAGATATTCGACCAGCACCACACTTGATTTCAGACCGATAAGCAACGATTATCATATTGTGCTGATCAGCAAACCCTACACGCCTTTTGTTCACAGTATCAGAATAGCACCCCCGGGCAGGAAGTACTATCCGTTGAATGAAGAATATCGCGAGAAGTGCAGTTTAAATTTGAGAAGGAAATTGGTTTTTTGGGGTTATCGTTTAAAATCATAGCAAATTTTTGGCAGGCGGTATACACCAAATCGTAAGTAACATTTAGCATAATTCAACTGGTTTGACCACACACGAAACACTAACAACCATACTCCTTTTTCTGTCGCTACTTTTTTCACTTTTCTTGCTAAGTGTACCTTCAAGTAATAGGCTCAGCAACAGAATATTAGCAGCATTTTTGATCATAAGGGCCATTGACGCTGGATCCATTTTCTTTCAACGATTTAATGTTCCTCCAATTTTAGATCAATTACGTCATGATGTTTGCGGCTTTTTGCAAGCACCTTTGTTATTCCTATTTGTAGTTTCCGTTATATATTCTGACTTCAAACTGCAAAAAAAGCACCTATACCATCTAATTCCTTTAGCATTAAGTATCATCGTTTGGATGCCAAATTTTTACTTACCCCTCTTGGGGTTATCAAATAGTCCAAAAACCATTGATTACTCCTTTGAAATCAGATTCACGTATATTCTTGCAACTCTACAAATCCTTGCCTACATCCTTGCAACGTACTGGCTAATTAGTCGTTATCAAAAACTGTATCATCAAAACTATTCAAGTACAAAACCATACAATAACCGATGGTTACTTGTTGTCAACCATATTTCTTTTCTGCTGTTTTTGGTTGCACTTTCCAAAAACATCATAAAAATATATGGGCTCTACGCGTATCTCACACCAATGCGCATTCTAACGGTGCTGGTAATGTTGTTTTTTATTAGCTGGCTGGTTATCAAAGCACTGTATTATCCAAAGATATTCAGAGGCATTGATTCGTCATTATCGTTGATCAAAACAGATTCAAACAAAAAATCAAACCCTGAAATCAAAGAAGGAATAGAAGCTTTAGAATCATATCTTACTCGGCACGAACCATATCTAAACCCGAATCTGACCATTTCAATGCTAGCGGAAGAGATGAAAATGGACAGTAAGGAATTGTCATTGCTCATCAATAAAAGTATAGGGCAAAATTTCTATAATTTAATGAGCCATTATAGAATTGAAAAAGCCAAATTGATACTTCGAGATCAATCAAAAAAGCATCTCACCGTCTTAGAAATACTATACAGTGTGGGGTATAACTCCAAATCATCTTTTAATCAGTCCTTTAAGAAGAGTACAGGTCTAACGCCGTCGGCTTATAGGAAAAGATACACATAACCTATTCATGGAGTCTTTCCTACTAATTGGACTTCAAAAAAGCGTTCGAATAATTTAGACGGACGCCACCTTTATCGTCATACCATTCATTTGTAGGAGATCAGAATTCTTAAACCAAATGAAACCACTGGTAACGCTCCTCGCATGTCTTAGCTATTGTCAAACCATTTCCTCACAATCCGAAGAAGTCCAATTCAAAGCAGTATTGATGGATAACATAGAAGGTGCAGCAAATGGAGAACCCGCTAGAATCACCAAAACCTTTACTTCTGATCTGAATTCATATTCCACCAGCAAAACGAAAGAGTGGAAAATCATACCCAGAAACGACCCTCAAAGCAAGCTCCTAGAAACTCAAAACAAAGTCACTATCGATGAAGCGATTTCAAAAATCAACACCATCGTGAATGACTTAGTCAATCAGAAAAAGGTCGCCGGATTCAGTTTCGGGATTCAAAGAAATAACCGAACTCCAAAAATAAGATATATAGGTTTTGCAGATGTGGACGACAAAAAAAGAGTAAATGATACTCACATTTTCCCCATCGCTTCACTAACTAAACTGTTTGTGAGTACTGCCATCCTAAAACTAAGCGAGGAGAGTAAGCTGGCAATTGATACCACGATTGATTCCTTTTTTCCAAACTACCCAAACGGCAAAAACATTACCATCTATCATCTCTTAACCAATACCTCAGGTATTAAAGCCTGGTTATATAGTGAAATGCCTTCAGATACTCCAGAAAACTTTCCTAATTGCCCTTCTCCACATAAATATCTTGAACAAATGAATCCAGGTAAAGATTTCGAACCAGGAGAGTACTACAATTATTCCAATTCCAATTTTGTACTCCTAGCAGAGATCATAGAAATCACTTCAGGGAAATCACTCCAAACCTACCTGGAAGAAATCATTTTTACTCCGTTAGAATTAAGCAAATCATTCAACGCTCCAGCGCCAAAAGAACAGCAAAAAGTTACTGGATATAAATATGAAACTAAGGCATTAACAAAAGTAAAAATCGATGCTGTATATGGAGCCGGTTCACTTTTCTCAAATGCCAAGGACCTGCTGACGTTTATGAATGCCCTGAATTCAGGCAAAATTCTCTCCGACGATAGTTTCAATAAAATGACCTCTTACGGAATTCTGTCTAACGGAGAAAAAGCCAATACAGCTCCCTATTTTACCTCTCCGCAACTTTCAGCCAACTGGAAAGAATACGGCTATGGAATGGGAATCGAATTGGTCAAATTCAACAATCAAAACATGTATTTTCATTCAGGATTGACTCAAGGAGGGCAAGCCTTTGTGACATATTTTCCTAGTACGCGCATAGCATTTTCCATGGTCATCAATACACAAGTGAGGTTTTCAGAAGAGTTAGAAACCATATTATTGGATGTAAGTAGAATCGATTGATTACAGTTAAAAGAAATCACACAAAGTATAATGCCAACTAACCAAAAGAAAATGATTAAAATATACATAAGTATAACAGTAGGATGTCTCCTTTTAACTTCAAGTTATGCGCAAATTGTGTTAAATAAAAAACTTGAAGAATACATGGATGCGCAGTTCAGTGTCAACAATTTTTCAGGCACCGTACTAGTAACCAGAAATGATACTGTCCTAATTAAGAAGCCATATGGATTCGCCGATTTGGAATGGAACATTGACAATACAATCGACACAAAATTTAGTCTCGCTTCTGTTTCCAAGCAATTTACTGCGGTTGCCATTTTGCAACTCGAAGAAAAGGGACTTCTATCCATTGACGACAAATTAACAAAATACTACCCAGAGTTTCCTGAAGGAGATAAGATTAACATACATATGCTGTTAACCCATAACTCTGGAATCGGCAATGATGTAGATGAGCTCTTTTCATCAAATACATTCTTCCAATCAGATTCAATCGTAAGGTACATTATGAGCAAGCCTCTTCTATTTGAGCCAGGAACGCAGACATATTACAGCAACACGGCGTACTATATCTTGACCACTATCATCGAAAAAGCTTCCAGGCAGACTTTTGCTGACTATTTAAATGAAAACCTATTTGAAAAAGCAAAAATGACCAACTCCGGTATCAGCAGCAATGAGTCCATTATTCCGAAAATGGCCAAATCCTACTATCACAAAGAAGGTGAGTTAATCAAGAATCCATACATAAACTGGGAATATAACATTGGACTCGATGGAGTGTACTCTACCATAGATGATCTATATCAATGGAATAAACACCTTTTCGATGATACTCTGCTTTTATCAGAAGAATCAAAATCTAAAATGTTCACATCGCATAACGATCATGACTTTGGCTATGGAGTACTTGTCAATCCATTTTACAACCATGGAAGAGATCTAATTGGTCATGATGGCGGATGGTTTGGAACTCAAACATCTTTGAACAGATTTACAAATGATAATGTTTTCGTAGTCGTGCTCTCGAACAACGAATCCCCCTCCTATTTGTTAACCTATGGGCTAGCCGCAATCGCTTTCGGAATACCAGTAGAACTGCCTTATCATCACGTTGAGGTAGCAGTCGATCCCACAATTTATGATCAATATGTAGGAGAGTACGAAGGTGTAAGAATTCATCAAAAAAAAGGCAAGCTATTCTATTCTGACTATGATATCGAACTAATCCCTGAATCCGAAACCAAATTTTTTCGTATTGACAATAATAATAGAACTATCGAATTTGTACAGAACCAAAAAGGAGAAACCATTCATATTATTATTACAAAAGCCGGAGTTAGAGAAGTCAAGACGAAAGACAACTAAAATCGCAGCGCAAGAATACCTTAAAAATTGGAAGAAACAGCTAAAGAAAAACCACTGCGGCCTTCTTTTCATGGAGATAAGGACTAGTGAATTAGGCGAAAAAGAATGGATCAATCAGCCCCATCGAGTTAACGACTTTGCCCTCGAATGGGTTGCCAAAAAACAAATACTGAGACGAATATCTTAGCTAAATTCGTGTATAAAATAAAAAACTATGATCCTACAGATTATCAAATTAAAATCCGATCTTCCCGAAGAAGAACTCCTAAAGAGGGCAAGAGAAAGGGAATCGAGGTTTAAAGCGGTTCCGGGACTTCTTCAAAAATATTATGTGAAAATCGGGCAGCCAGGGCAGTACGGTGGAATCTACGTTTGGGATTCCGCTGAGTCCCTTCAGGCTTTTCGTGCGTCTGATCTGGCCAAGAGTATTCCTGAGGCCTATGAGATCATAGAAGCACCCAATATCGAGATCATGGATATTCTATTTCAGTTGAGAAACCAATAGAATCCCATACCATACTTCAATGAAGTATTTTGAACATAGGGTATCATCTCCCAATAACCTCATTCTAAAGAGCTTCTATTGGCTTGATTGTGATAAAATTAAGCGTTGCCAATTTTTCTTGCCGGATGGTTATCCGGAGTTAATGGCAACGAATTTTCCTGTATCGGTTCGTTCCGGATCAAAATCAACCATTGAGCATGAAACTAGCCTATTTTGGGGTCAGATCAGATTTTCAGGACACATAGCATGCGCCCGGCCCTATAAAATGTTTGGCATAAAATTCCAGCCATGGGTGCTCGGACCAATTACAATTTCAGATAGGTCTACAATCGTAGATCGTGTTGTTCCCGGCCATCTTGTTTTTTCAAAAAATCTGATAGGATATATTGATCAACTCTTGGGAACGAATAGTTTCCATGGTTCATTAGATCAAATCGAAGAAGAGTTGTGCGATCTATTGGCAAATAAACTATTGGATCGGTGTCTGGATCAAGAGCACTTAATCAAGATCACTCTAGCTATAAAAAAGCACCCTGGCCTTAAACTATCAGAACTGCTCTCCTTCTATAATAGATCACTCAGAACACTTGAAAATCAATTTCAAAAAAATATAGGAATAAGCCCTAAGGAATACCAAAGAACGGTGCGTTTAAGAAAGGTAAGTGAAGAAATCAAAAAGGGTAAGAGGTTTATGAATGCCGCTCTTGATTCGGGATATTATGATCAGGCACATTTCAACAGAGAATTCAAGAAAGCTACGCTTCAAAGCCCTTCCCAATTTAATTGGAACGAGAATCTGATTTTGAGTAAATTCTGATTTCGTTTTTTTACAAGACCCTGAACACCCTAAAGGATATTTTTGCGAAAAACATGATGCGAAGCCTACTTCATTCGATACTACTCCTTGCATTTATACAGAACATCCATGGTCAACAGAGAATAGATCAAGTCCATGAATCCTTGGTGTTTGAATCAGAAGTTTTATCCGGTAATCGCCAGATTTGGGTGCACGTTCCCGAGATAGAAGAAAAGAGCCTAGACAATCCACAATCCATTTTCCCCACCATCTACGTTCTGGATGGAGAACATAATTTTCTCAATGCTGTTGGCAACTCTCAGGCCCTTGCCAGGGCAGGTTTAATGCCAAATGTAATTGTCGTGGGTATAAGCGGTTCGAATAGAGAATATGACTATTCTCCCAGCGATATCAAGGTTGATTATATGAAAACAGGGGGAGGTCCGAACTTCCTCACCTTTTTATCGAATGAGCTAATCCCATATATAAATGAACAATATCCCTCCTCTAACCATAATACGCTGGTGGGACATTCAATTGGAGCAATGTTCGCCCTATATTCACTTGTAGAAGACAATAATGACGTTTTTAGTAACTATTTGTCCATAAGTCCAAGCCTTTGGTGGGACAAGCAATCATTAGCCAATGATTGGAAAGATCGTCTACAAGCATTGACATTAAAAGAAAGTAAACTGGCTTTTGTCACCATGGCGGATGAAGAAAAACTCGGTGATGATGGTAAGATCATGCATGATCAATACCTTCAGTTCAAAACAGATGTTAAGGATCGTCCTAATTTTAAAATAGCTTACCTCGACTTATTTGAGGAAGATCACCTTTCGACTGTCACTCCAGCTCTGCACCATGGTTTTAAGTTCCTATTTCAAAACTGGAATCTGGATCATCATTACAGCGCTCACAATTTTTCCGATCTTCAAAAGTCACTAAAAGATCTATCCGAGATATATAATTTTAGTGTTGCTCCGGATTATAGGCAATTAGTGAATATGGGGCGTTATTATTACGACCAACAAGAATACAAAAAGGCAATTGAGATCTATGAATTTGGCTTGGAGAGCTATGATGAAGGCCTCATGCTAAACGGATATATAGCCCAGGCATATGTAAAGAATGGCGAACCGAATAAGGCCAAATTGTACTTCAGCAAAGGACTAGAAATCGCAATCTCGAAGCAATCTCCCATGGTTCCCTGGTTTGAAGAGCAGCTTATGGAGCTTTGAATTTCAAAAAACCATCGCCAGCCCCGACACCTCAGGGCCAGACTTGGTATCCAAACCACTGCCAAACTTTGCTGCCAACACCGAAAAATTCCCAGGCATCGATACCATCGGGATAGCATATGCGGCAGCTCATGGAAGTTAACATAGATATTCTACCGCTTTTCCTTATTTGGATATCTCAAGCCCGTTAGCGAAAGGGCGATCAGCGGGATCAACAGCCAGTTTGTTGGCTATAATCTCAAAGAAAATCTGTTGGAGCTCAATATTGACGTCTATAACCTCCTAATCCTATTCGGGACATTGCAAGCCCTGATCTTCGGATTCCTTCTTGTTGCAAAGAGCAATTTCAGGGAAGCCACAAAATACCTGGGGATATGCGTATTGTTCCTGGCCTTTTATCTTGTTTGGGTACTCAAGGCCAGCTTCGGGATTCAGGCTTATTTCCCACAAATGAGATTCCTTCCATTACTTTTTCTTTGGGGAATAGGACCGGCTTTTTATGCCTATTTGCGATTCTATTTTCGAAAACCGATTCCCACCCGGTCGTTAAAAAGGCATTTCGTCCCATTGCTTGTAGAACAGCTGTTCTTCAATTCCATCACTGCTCTATTCTACATCAACAACTGGGATCCAAACAACTTTAACGGTTTCGAAGCCCTTTTGGCATTGAATGTATTTGAGATAGAGCATTATATAGGTCTACTATCGATCGCTATTTACCTAATACTCAGTATGCTCTTGTATAGAAAGGAAATCAAAACAGGAGAAAACAAGAGAATCGGATATATACTGATCTGCTTCACTCTGTTGTGGTTCATCTGGATGCCTTACACCATAGTCGATGCCATGATCTTCGATTTCAACTTCCCGGTATCCGAATTCTATCCCTTCTACATTTTGCTTACCGCATTAACCTATGCTATCGGCTTCATCGGGTTTCAGCTCAGCAAACAGATTACCAGCGGAAGAAAGCCGGAGAAGACCTCTGAAATGAAAAAGCTCGCAGAGATCTTTACAAGCAAAATGGAAAAGGAAAAGTACTACCTGGACCCCAACCTGAGTCTTCAAAGTTTTAGCGAAAGGCTGGACATTCATCCCAACAAAAGCTCTGCAGTGATCAATGTCATGATGGATTATTCATTTCGCGATTTTGTGAACTCCTATCGAATTGAAGAATTCAAAACCCTGGCAAGTACCGTCGATGCGAAATCCAAAACAATTCTGGGAATGGCTTTGGATGCCGGCTTCAATTCAAAAGCCTCATTCAACAGGGCTTTCAAAAAGTTCTGCCATAGCTCTCCGGCAGAATATTTGGAAAAAAGGCAAATAAGTGGTTTCAAAACATAAAGTGAGTCGATCTCAAGGCATATTTTCTCTTTTCATTGTGACCAAATTCATTGTCAGGTCAATAGAGTATTATGCAAAAAACGTTCATAAAAGCCCTTTTTGTTGTTTTAGCGATTAGCTCCGCGTATAAAGTTTCGGCCCAGGATCATCTGGAAAAGATCGAGGAATTACTGGAAGCCAATGTGAACAGCAAAACGCCTTATAGCGGTTCAATTTTAGTAGCCCAAAAGGGAGAGGTCATCTACAAAGGAGCTTTTGGTTTGGCAGATCCGGAAACAGAGAAAAGCAACAGCGTCGATTCAAAATACTTTATTGGATCGGTCACCAAGCTATTTACTTCGGTTGCCATTCTTCAACTGATCGAGCAAAAAAAGATCTCCCTAAGCGATAAGCTTTCGAAGTGGTTACCCGAGATCAATGGGGCAGATCAGATCAGTATTCATCATTTACTAACCCATCAATCAGGATTGAGAAGGGATTCTCATCAGGACTATGATGCAGAAGTCAGCTATAAAGAGCGCTTATTCTCCATCAAGAATGACACCCTTGAGTTTGCTCCTGGAGATAAGGAATCCTACTCCAGCGTTGGTTTTTATGCCCTGACCTATATACTTGAAACGGTCAGTGAAATGACCTTTGATCAATACTTTGAGAAACACATTTTCGAGCCATGCCAAATGGCAAATACCGGCGTGAAGAAATCCAAAAGCCAGGAGGTCGAAGGGCTCTCGATCGGAATTGGCATGGCCCCGGATAAAAATGATGTAAACGACATAGGGCCTGCGGTATATTTTGATAGTTATTCCTTTGGCGGTGGCGGTTCACTATACTCTACTGTGGACGACATGTGGGCCTTTTTTAACGCATTGGAGAATGGGAAGCTGGTTTCCTACAATACCGTAAGGATGATGAAGTTAAAATGGCCGGTGAAATACGAAAACAAAAACTCGAGCCTCTATCATAGCTATGGTTGGGAAATCTATGATTACTCAAACGAAGAACGTCCTTTTCTGATCATTGCTTTTGCCGGAAGGATCTATGGCTATAAATCGATGATGCGCTATTATGAAAACGATGATATCTTGATCATCGCCTTGTGCAATAGTCGATATAGTGAACGCAGCGTTTTGGGCTCTACCATTCGAAGAATTTTGCTCGCCAAAGAATATGAGCTTCCGGATCCGGCACCTGAAACAATCCCTGTTGACAAATCAATGGAGAAGCACTTGGGTATCTATGATTTTCCAAGTGAAAAAACCACAGTTGAGATCAAAATAGTTGATGGAAAATATACACTCACCTCCCATGGTGACAAACCCGTATACTTATACCCATCCAATGAAAATACTTTTCACGCCAAGGTGATCCCATTAAAGATCACGTTTGCGCCTACCCCAAAAGAGAAGACCCAAGAATTAGAGTTTAATTTCAATGAAGAAATGGTTGAAACACTTTATAGGTTGAAGCCATAGCCGACCAGAAGCAGAGTCCGTTGCTCCATTCATCCTTACCAGGAATGACCCTAAGCCAGTTATTGATCAAGAATTCAGACCGATCCCAAGAGTTTCGTAGCGAACCACCCTGGCATTTCTTCCCGATACCACCTGAATAACATATACCGCAGCTTGTGGAAGTTAAAGCGCAAATTCTCCAGCTTTTCCTTAATTGGATAGCTGAACCCGAGAATAATGACAAGTGATAAAAGCAGAGCAATACTAAACCTAGCCACTGTCGTCATATTTGCCGCACTGGTAAATTGGGTCTCATACCAGTTTTATCCGGACTACTCCGGACCGATCACCGCGACTCTTACGGTGGTATTATGTACAATTCTACTTCGGAGGAATCATCGAAAGTGGACGGACCTAGGGCTTAGAAGACCTGAGAATCCATCAAAACTTTTCTGGCAGGTGCCATTGGTATTGGTATCAAGTATTGCTGCCCTAGCTATAACGAACCAGTTACTTTCATTGCTTATTGAGATCCCGGCTCCGGTTCAACAATCAAGATTCGAGGGTATGGCCGGAAACGTTCCGATGTTCTTGATGTGGGTGGCCTATGGTTGGATCGTCGGTGGATTTATGGAAGAAATGATCTTTAGAGGATTCATACTCCATCATGTTCTTAAAATATTTGAAGGTTCAAGGTCCAAATTCTTCATTGCGGTTTTCTCCCAGGCATTTCTGTTCGGCTTGGTTCACTTCTACAATCGCGGAATTATTGGTGGCCTAATGATCCTTATCGCGGGATTGGTGATCGGATTTCTTTATTTAAGATTTGGCAAAAATCTTTGGCCAGTCATTCTCGCTCATGGGATCATGGATACCCTTTCCTTTCTGGAAGATTTCCTTGCATAAGTTCTCCGGTTATCAATAAAAACCGAGCAAAAGGATTTAGATCCGGAATTATATAAATCGAGTTTAGACAGGGTATTCAAGTCACTTGTATGAGTTAACCAGGCTATTTACAACAATAGACTAATTTTAGATTCGAGAATCCGTTCCTTGCGACAATGAAAGAAATTGAGAAACCCTGGTTAGAAGTTGGCTACCGCTCTTTTGCTTATGAAGGCTCCAAGGCTCTCAGGATCGAACGTATGTCGAAAGAATTAGGAAAGAATAAATCTTCATTTTACCATCTGTTTGCTGACTTAGAAATCTTTACCGAAAGACTATTGGAGTTGCACCTAAGTCGGGCAAAAACCATTTCAAATAAAGAATCCGCAGCAAAAAATGAGAAGGAATTAATATCAATTATCCTTCAACACAAAACCGACCTGTTATTTAATCGCCAACTGAGAATTCATAGAAACAACCCGGAGTTTAAGGAATGCCTGGATCATATAATGCAATTCTCGGCCCAGGGATTACTTCCGGTATGGAAAAACATCATCTCATTACCAGAGAATGGTGTTTTAGCACAGATGGTCCTACACCTAAGCCTGGAGAATTTTTATCTCCAAATTACCGTGGAAACACTCAACGAGAAGTGGCTGATTGATTACTTTGCGAATATCAGACAAATGGTTCTTCTCTTTAAGCAATCCAGAAACTCATCAAAGTAGACGGCGCCGTCTAAAATCTGATCTTCAGGCATCTAATTTTGCAAAAAAGATCAGGTAGAGATGAGAAGCGGCCAATTACTTTTTTTATCGTTCTATTTGGTATTGTTGGTCAATCAAAGCTGCACCATGGTAAAAATAACAGCGAGTGAAAAGAGAAATCCAATTCCACAACAGGTAGTTATTGACGACAATACCAGGCTTACAACTTGGGGAGCTATAAGAGTCAACAAATCTCACTTTTTCCCTTCCAGCTTTCAGTTAAAGGCCGATGGCAAGGTTATTTATATTGATCCCGTAGAAGTTGGCGATGCAGAACCAGCAGATCTTATTCTGATCACGCATGCGCATCCGGATCACTTATCCCTGAAGGATATTAAGAGCCTTATTAAAGATGATACAAGGATTATTTGCTCGAAAGGAGCGTTTAGAAAACTCAAGAATATCACAAACGAAATACAGATATTAAGACCAACAGAGACCTTAGAATTCGAAGGATTGAATATTCAAGCCATCTCGGCATACAACACAAGATTTGTTTTTTTATGGATTCAGGCTCATCCAAGATCAAAAGAGAATTTAGGTTATGTGATTTCGCTTAAGAATGGAACCAAAGTGTATCATGCAGGAGACACTGACTACATTCCGGAAATGAAGCAACTCTATGATATAAATATCGCCTTAGTGCCTATTGGGGGCGATAACCTGACGATGAATGAAGAAGAAGCAGCCAAAATTATCAATGAAGTCCAACCAAAAATTGCTATCCCCATGCATTACGAAATTGAGAAAAAAACGAAATTGGAGCGATTTGAAGCCTTGGTCAATAAAACCATCAATGTAATCAAAATGCAGTAGCATGAGCTCCGAAAAAATGGATATCAAAGACTTAGGCTATAACTCCTGGTTAGAAAAATACCGGCAAGAGCAAAACCTTGGCTCCCTGGGAGTCGGAAGAGTCATACAAGAGCACAAAGATCGATACAAAGTGTATGCTGAAACCGGTGAATTGGATTGTGAACTCATCGGAAACCTAAGGTACACGGCAACATCGATGAGTGAACTACCGGCGGTTGGTGATTGGGTATCAATTTCAGAATATGATGAAGGAAAAGCTTTGATCCATGCAATTTTACCTCGCTACTCTGTCTTAAGTCGAAAGGCGGCAGGCAAGTCCGCCGACAAGCAAATCATAGCCTGCAACATTGACTATGGACTCATTGTTCAGTCCGTAAACAGAGATTTCAATATCAACAGATTAGAGCGGTATTTAACGATTTGCAATGATTCCAATATTCAACCCATAATCGTCATTACCAAAACCGATTTAATAAACGCAGAGGAGTTGAATGAACTAATGCGTGAAGTAAATAGCAGGATTACCAGTGTTTCTATCGTCTATCTGAGCAATAAAACAAAAGCCGGGATGGAAGATTTAAGAAAGCTTATTCATGAAGGAAAAACATATTGCCTTTTGGGATCATCAGGAGTTGGGAAATCAACATTGATCAACAACTTGAATGGAGAAAAGCGAATGAAAACCGCAGCCATTAGTAGTAGTGTCGATAGAGGCCGACATGTTACAACACACCGCGAGCTGGTCCCCATGGTAAATGGTGCAATTCTTATTGACAATCCGGGAATGCGTGAAGTAGGGATCGCGGATAGTTCAGATGGTCTGAACAGTACCTTTGAAACAATCTACAAGCTGGCGCAGCATTGCAAATTCTCGGATTGCACCCACACAACTGAAAAACATTGTGCGGTCAAATCTGCAATTGAGATGGGAGAAATAGAAAAATCATCTTTTGATAATTTCTTGAAAATGGAGCGGGAAAGGGAACATTACGAAGCAACAATTGCAGAAAAACGCAAAAAGGAAAAAGATTTTGGAAAAATTGTCAAACACTTTAAGAATTTAAAAAAATCAAACCGGCAGTGAACATAACTTTGAGCGCAAAAATGAAAGTTTGAGTTCTTGCTCGTGCCGCTTGTATTCTCTTCTGTTTACGCAAAAATGAAAATACGTGAATTACCAACCAGGATTGAAAAGCCAGCTCTTTATGAAAAAGGCTCTTCCTTCATGTGGACCGACCCGCATATATCCAAGCAATTGCTCCAGGTCCACCTTGATCCGGACGTCGACCTTGCCAGTCGGAAAAGATCGACGATTGAAAAAACAGCTCAGTGGATCCTGGAAAGCCAACAAGCAAAGAGCAAACTCAATATCCTCGATCTGGGCTGCGGTCCCGGGCTCTACACCGAGATCTTTGCTCATGCGGGACATAGTGTAACGGGAATTGATATCTCCGGGAACTCAATCGATCATGCTGTCCGATCGGCAAAAGAAAAGGGACTCAATATTGACTATCGGAATATCAGCTATCTGGACGCTGAGCTGGGTCTTGAAAAATACGATCTGATTGTTCTGATCTATACCGACCTGGGAGTCATACTGCCCTCAGAAAGAAAAAGCCTTTTATCATCTATCCACGGCGCATTAAAAGATGATGGTGTTTTCATCTTTGACGTTTTGAAAGACAATAATCTGGATGAAAAATTGACACCCAAGAGCTGGGAAGCCAGCAAGGCCGGGTTTTGGAAAGATGCGCCATACCTGGCATTGTCGGAATCGTTCCTATACCAACAGGAAAAGGTCATATTGTATCAGCATACCGTGTTGGACGAAGAGGAAAATATAGAAACCTATCGATTCTGGACCCATCTATTCTCTCCTGCAGACCTGATCAAAATGTTGCAACCGCATAAATTCACAAACATTGTCTTCAGGGAAGATATTCTGCCTGAAAGTGATCTGTGGAACGGGGACAATGTCATATTTACACTATGCCAAAAGGGAGGGACATGAAGAATCGATCCCTGTAGAGGAATCATGCACCATTCGCATAAAAGAGCCAATTGGATTTTCGCACACATATTATCTTATGTCCAAGATGGAGCCTCAAAACAAAGACAATCCATTGGAAGACAAGGAGAAAGCGAATATGAAAACTGAGCTAAAACTGAAAATTTTTCTGTTAATGCTTATAGTTGTACTGACCGGATGTGGGGAAGATCCAAACAAGAATACAAGATCAGCAGAAGGGATTTCCAGGGAAGACATCATGGATGATCTTCAAATAATTGACATTTCTCAGAAGCAATTGGCACTCTACAATCAGCATGTCAATACCGATTCATCAACACGTGTCCGGATCTTCAGAGATTCCCTCTACTACCCCTATCAGGAAGTCTGGGATGGATACCTGGGCAGTATCGAGACATTTGATGCGGTCTGTGAGCATTATGGAATCAGGATCATCGATAAGCTCGATGAAAAGAACGGTTTGTTTTATTCTGACAACAATGATAAAGCATTGCTTGAGGCCTTTTTTGAGGTAAGGGATGGCATGATCGAGTTGACCGGTCATTCGGCAAAAGGGCGATGGTATTTGCTTTATGGGCCTTCGGTTGCCAATCTGGGTGGAGTTGGAAACGACATCATGTTCATCGACTTTGGTTTTCCTGAGAACAAAGATCTTGCATCCTTAATAGACTGGTTTCCTCATGAATTGAATCATCAGATCTATGGCAATCTCAATCAGGACAGCATAAACAATGCATTGGAAGTATGCATAAACGAGGGGTTTGCGGTTTATTTGAACAAGCTATATTGGAACAACATCGGAGGAAAACCGGATTATTCCGAAGCGATGAGCTTGAGTTATACGGAGGAAGAATTGCTTTCTGCCGAAGAAGAATGGGATTTTATCCTCACCTACTTTAAGGCAAACTATTTGTCCGAGGATCAAAGCGTCAGGAACATGTTTGGCTCGCGCAACGCCAGGCTGAAAGAAGATCTCCCGGGAGCGATCGGATACCTGATCGGCTATAGGATCATAGAGCGCTATGTCAACAACAATAGTCCTGATTCCTGGAAGGACGTTTACACCCTCAATCGTGAAGAATTGCTAAAACGGTCGGGTATATTGGATTAAAAAACATTGGCCGATAAAGCCAGACCCATAAACGCCATCTAATCGGATTCCTGTACTTCGGTGAAGCAAGGCCTCCAAGCCCATTGACTTCGGAGGCCCTGAAAAATGTTACCAGGCGATTTCTTCTCCTTCATGAACGAACTTGCCGGTGAAGTCTGCCGATGACAAACTCACCGATGTCCTGGCACCCTCTGGCGCTTCCAAAGGAGCATTTTTGCCTCCCAGATCCGTTTTTACCCAGCCGGGATGTGCCGAATTCACTTTGATATTCGTATCCTTTAGGGCTGCTGCCAAATGCACCGTAAAGGAATTAAGTGCAGACTTGGAGGCATTGTAAGCGAATGGCTTAATGCCACTCCAGGGTGAGGATTCGTCGCTCTGCACTGTATTGGACCCCAAAATGCTCGAAACATTGATGATCCTACCTGATTCGCTTTTCTTAAGTAGCGGCAACAACTTTTGCGTCAGGCTTACCAGGCTAAAGAAGTTCACATCAAATGTCTCCCTAAGTACTTCTGCTTTCACGACTTCCGCGGTATTCACGCCTGTTGGCTCTCCACTATGCATGATACCCGCATTATTGACCAGTACATCCAGTTTACCATATGCTCTGTCAATATGCCGGACCAGGGAATCCACTTCCGCTTCGCTTGTTACCTCCAGTTGCACAAACTCCACATCCAATCCATCATCTTTCAGCTTTTGAACCGCTTCCGCGCCTCTCTCCTTGTTTCTGGAGGCCATCAAAACCTTAACGCCCTCGGTGGCCAATTGTCGGGCAGTTTCAAAGCCCAGTCCTTTATTTGCTCCTGTAACTAATGCTATTCTGTTCATTTGACTACAATTTTTTGTTCACAAGCAAGAGTAGAACAAAAGTGATATCAAATGAAATAGTTTGTTTTGCCTCATGATATAAGTATTTTTATATCTATGATCAATCTGGAATGGTATAGAACTTTCAAAGCCGTTTACAAGCACAGAAACTACTCGAAAGCGGCGAAAGAACTATTCATGAGCCAACCGGCAATTAGCAATCAAATGAGTATGCTTGAGGCATACGTTGGTCATAAACTATTCATCAGAAAATCAAAAGGCGTCGAAGCTACCGAGAATGCAAAATTTTTGAACAATCTGATCATTGAATCCCTTGACACTCTGGAAGAAGTAGAATCGATGTATAGCCGAAGTGTTAAGAAGGAAGAAAAACTGCTGGTCCTGGGGATCAGCGAACATTTGTACAAGAGCTTCCTTTCCGACAAACTCAGTGGCTTCAAGCATTTAAGCATTCGATTTGAAGAAAAAAAAGAGGAGCTTTTTGAGCTGGTGAATCAGCAAGAGATCGACGCGGCGATCATCCATCAGGAGGTAGAAACTTTTGATATCCTTTCCTACAAGATCCTAAGCTCTCCATTGGTCATTGTTGGTCATCCTGGTTTGGATACCACTGAACTTGACCAACACATCAAGAATTCTGATCTACACAAAATTCAGCATTGGTTAGAACAGCAGGTCTGGTTCTCGCATATGTCCACCAACCCCTTCATAAAGCTATTCTGGCTTCATAGCTTCAATAAAAGAAGGCCTAAGGTTTTTACCAACTTCACCATCCCCAATGAATATTTCATGCTTCAGGAACTGACCGGAACCGAAGGGGTCTGTGTCACCTTGCTGGAAAATGCCAGAAAATTTCTTGAGATGGGAACTCTTAAACTCATATGGCAGTCCGGCAACTACCCTGAAAGGGATTATTATCTGATTGCCCACAAAAAGCAAAAGAGCTTCTTTGAGCTGCTGAAGAATGTCTTTGAGAATAACTAAACCTCATGAATAATAAGCTCAAAGAACCAGTAGAGCCATGATCGATTTTCATTGAAGCCTTAACTTTAACAGGATATATTCAATGAGTCTCTCAGGCCTTAGTATTGAACGTTTACGGCCAAGGGATTAGAGATGGGTAGCATTCAGAATAACCCGGACATCAAAAACCAAGGAATGTTCTCAAAATCCAGAGACCTTGAAATTATGGGAAAGAATACCTAAAGAATATACGGCATACAACAAGGCCATGAATACAAAGACCAATTCTTACCTTCTGCTTTTCTTCATACTCATCAGTGTCGGGAATTTATCCGCACAGGAGTCGCTGACCAATGGGATCAAAAAGAGCTCCATTCATTCCAAAATTCTTGATCAGGAAAGGGAAATTCTCATTTTCTCCACAGAGGGTGAGCCGGACCGGCAAAACGATTTTCCAACCCTATACCTGCTTGATGGCAAGGAGAATTTCCTGCTGGTTTCCGGATTGATATCAAATTTGGTCCGTGCCGAGTTGTTGCCGAACCTGAATCTTGTTGGCATTAACAACTATGACTATGATCGCGAATATGATCTATCCACTCCGGCCAACTCGGAAGACATCTATTTTGAAACCGGTGGAGCCTCGGATTTTCAAAGATTTATGATCGAGGAGCTTTTTCCGTATATCTCGGCTTCCAAAACCAGCAGCGATTACAAGGTCCTTATCGGTCATTCCTTTGGGGGCAGCTTCGGATTAAACATGATCAATGAACATCCTAAAAGCTTCTCTTCAGCTATTCTGGTTGACCCCAGCATTTGGTGGAATGATGCTGAATTGATCGAAACCCTTAAGAAGGATCAAACCGGCTTCAGTGAGATGAACATCTATTTATCCCGCTCGGGAAATGAGCAGGAGAATATCGATCTATTCGATAAGCTTTGCGCGTTGATCGAGAGTGATCAAACCATGTTCGAGAAGTTTCCGGAGGAAAACCACATCAGCACCCTGGCCCCATCAATTTTTCATGGAGCAAAATATGTATTCAGGGAATATGCCATGCTGGAGGTACTCTATGCAGAACAGAATTTTGCCGATATAAAGGAAAAAATCGAAGAGCTGAGCATCTTATACAATACCACAATTCCACCCAAGGTCAGGGCCATTGCTCCCATGGCCAGAAATCTGACCAATGAAGGGAAGTATTCGGAATCCATCGAGATCCTGAGTTATCTCAGAACATATCATCCGGATGATATCATGGTTCTTAATTTCCTGGGAGAAGCCTATGAAAAAAGCGGAGATCTGGAAAACGCAAGGTTGACATATAACAGATCCCTGGAAATTGCCAAATCAAAAAACTCACCCATGGTCAGGTGGATCGAGAAAAGACTGGCTGAAATAGAAGACTGAACAGGTGCTGCCGACCATGGTTATCATAACGCTTTATTCTCCATACGATCCATACCAACAAATCAATACTCACAAGCGATGACATTATGCTGAATAATCTAAAAATGAATGTTATTCAAACGGCCAAGAATGGGATAGTCAATGAGGAAACCATATTTCATTTTAAGCAAGATCCGAATACCGTAAAAGCACATTATTCGGGGGGTAGAATAAGATTCGGATATCTGATCGGCCAATTGAACGATGACACCCTGAGATTTACCTATTGTCAACAAAGAGTAACCGGGGAATTAGACCATGGAGAATCCGAATGCATTGTTTCGATAGAAGAATCTACAGGCAAGGTCAGACTGGAAGAGAGATTCAGGATGGATACCGAAGACTCAAGGGAGATCGGTACTAACATTTTTCAGGAGATTTAAATACTTAGAAACGGAGAGACAGCCTGCCACTAAGACTTGGACTATCATACCACAGCGCCTGTTCGCGCGTTCTCAACATAGAAAAAAAGAGCTTAGATGAAGCAAGCAAGCCTCTTCCTGATGATCATGGTATTGGTTCAAACTTCATGCAAAAAGGATGAGTTTGACTATGACGACTATGAATCAAGGGTTGAATATTTTAACAATATCAGCAATGAGGGATTTCTTGGAGATAGCACTCTGGCCATAGTCACATGGAATATCAAACTGGCATTTCCCGAAGGGCTGGATCCCTGGAGTGATGATATGGGCGGTACTCCCGAACACATCGATTCACTGGTAAGCCATTTACTGGCCGCAGACCCGGATATCGTTTTTCTTCAGGAAGTTCCTTTGGACAGAGAAAACACCATTATCAAAAAAGTGCTGGATTCAATAGCACACCGCATGGGTTATAATTATGCTTTTGGTGGTCATGGATTTAATTCGAATGGCACCTATCCCACCCGGGCGCAATGGGGTAACGCTACGCTGTCCAAATATAAAATCACGGAAATAGAAAATAGGGAGGTTATTAACCTTAATGACAAATGGTCAAGGAGAAGCGTACTGAGAACCCGCATTCAACTCAGTGAATCCTATGAAGTAGACACCTATTGCCTGCACTATTTAAGCGGCGTTAATTCACAGCAAGAATTTAATTCACAGATCCATAAAACCGTTGATTTTCTAAACGAGTCATCCATGGACAAGATCATGGGCGGGGATTTCAATGCCTCACGCAGTATCGATCCATTGATCCCATTGATAGACTGCCTACCTATTGGTGAGGATGTCATCGACCGAATCTATGTTTCCGAAACATTCATGATCCAAGACTATCAATATAGCTTGCCGGGAGGACTGGATTTTTCCGATCACAGATCATACAAGGTATTGGTCAAATTACCTTAAATGATCCTAGGTTATAACTACAAAGTAGTTTTTAAATAATTTTAACTACATTTGTAGTAAATATCTGGATATGAGTCAAAAATCCATTGGAGAGCTTGAAGAAATTGTCCTTCTGATCGTCGCCATTCTGAACGGTAAAGCATACAGTGTCAGCATCATAGAGGAGATTGGAGAACGGATTGGCCGGGATATCAGCCTGGGGGCAGTTCAGACCGTCCTAAAAAGGCTTGAAGAAAAAGGACTTTTAAGGTCTGATTTTGGTGATACCACCAAAGCCAGGGGCGGGAAGCGAAAACGCCTCTATGAGATCACTGCAAGTGGTCAGCGGCTTCTCGAGCAAACAAGAGCTCAAAGAAATTCTCTTTGGGAAGCCATACCCAAGTTGTCATTCAAACTGTCCTAGATGGAAAAGGAAGGAAACAAACCGTCGCGACTGGCCTGGGCATTCTTTCATTGGTATTGCCATCCTGAATTCCGGGAAGAGATTGAAGGCGATCTTATGGAGCGTTTTCATGCACATTCGCAGAAGTACGGACCTTCCAAGGCAAACCGACTCTTTATCAAGGACGTCATATTGCTCTTTCGTCCTGCACTCATTGGAAACATTTATCAACTAACTCATATGGAACCGAATATCATTAGGAAGCAAAACAAAAGACTTGCCACCATCGCAGCCACTGTGAGCGCCCTGCTGCTCATCCCTCTTATTGCCATGAACTTCACAGATGAAGTGAACTGGAAGGTACTGGATTTTCTGGTGGCAGGCATCTTGCTGGGTGGAACAGGGATGATCCTGGAATTCATTTTGAGAAAGGTAAAAACCAAGGGAATTAGAATTACACTCGTCATTGTGTTATTCCTGGTTCTCTGCATCATCTGGGCTGAGCTCGCCGTCGGGATCTTCGGGACAGTATTCGCCGGCAGCTAGCAATGGCATTTGATCTAAAAAATTGCTAGTTTTCTAATAGTGGATATCCCAGATCTATCCGGTTGAGACCACGGTCTACGAGCTGTAACATGATCAGACTGTCCAATGTATTAAACGCCAAAACATAACTACCACCGCTCATGAAATCATTACTTACCTTTTTGACAGCTTTCCTCCTGAGCAACTTACTGAATGCCCAATGCCTTGAGGCCTACTATCCTTTTACCGGTAATGCCCGGGATTCCAGTGGAAATGGGCATCACGCCATCGTCAACGGTGCAACCATGACCACAGACCGTTTCGGCAACCCCAATTCAGCCTATGAGTTTGACGGACTTGATGACTTCATCGACACAAAAACCTCCTTCGACTATCAGGAAAGGACGGTTTCCGTTTGGTGCATGGTGTATGACACCACATCGGATCGCAAGGTGCTTGACCAGGATGACATTGCCTTAAACTACGGAGCGTTTTCGGTGGTTTTCCGAGATGGCCACCTGTACGGGAACGCCGGCGGACATGGGGGAGTATTGTTACAAACCTCCCCAAATCTCAACCAGTGGTATCATATTGTCTTGGTTCGAAATGCCATATCTGCCATGATCTACGTCAATGGCAGTCTGGTCTACACAGGCACCCCTACGGGAAGCGGAAGCGTAACATTTCCCAATCCGGAAATGGTCATTGGAGCATGGAGAAATAGGCAAGACAGATTTTTCAGTGGCAAAATCGATGATATCAAAGTGTATAGTTGTGAACTGAGTCCCGATGAGATCTTCCGGCTCTACACAAGTATAGATGAGCATGTAGACATCGATCTAAAGCTTTATCCAAACCCCATAAAGGACTTTGCCATCATGGAGTTTAACAACGCTCAAGGCCGCACCTATGCACTGACTTTAGCGGATCAGTGGGGAAGACTTGTCAGGACAATTGACAACATAAGGGGCAATCAGGTCAGGATTGAAAGAAACGGGCTTGCCAATGGTATCTACTTTTTCCAGTTGCAGACCTCAAATCAAACCGCAGCTACAGGAAAGATCATCATTGAATAAAAAAGCAACAGCCCGCTAACCAGCGCTATGGTAAAGGCCAGGCTACTTGGTATTTAATGCCAAAAATTCCTAGTTTTCTTCTAAAGGAACTCCCGAAATTGGGATTCGGGCCTGGCCTACAAGCTGAGGGAAATAGCTGTCTGCCGCAACCAATATGAAATTCAGAGTTGTCACTACCATATTTTCGACCTTTATTCTCCTTTATTCATGCGGTCAACCCACGGAGTTCTTCATCGGAAAATGGCAAATTCTAAGTGTGGTTGAAGGCAATAACTCCTTTGACCTGAATGAAAACTGGATGCATTTAAAGAGCAATGGAAGCTTCGAAAGCTATGATGGAGACTTAAAAAGGCTGGAGCATGGTAATTGGAAATACCATGCTGAGGGAAAAAGATTGCTTATCGATGGCGAAGGAGAATCAGGAGACAGTCAATGGGATCTGTCTGTTAGAAATGACACCTTGATCTTCCGATCGGTATCCGGGGACTTGTATCTGGTTGCCAAGAAAATGAACTAGAAGGAGATAACTAACCCAAGGCAAGGACACTATATTATGAGACAGGATAGAAGGCAATTCATATACAGATCTTTCACCGGATTGGCAGCAATCACGATCAGTCCTCATTTATTTGGTCAGAGCCTATTTTCGAAAACCGAATCCTACTACAGCAAACCCTGGATAGAATTATCCAGGACCGCTTATCTGAACAATGCTTCGCAGATCAGCAAAATGGCTGGAGGAAAGCCGGTCGTAGCTGTGCTGAAAAATAATGCTTATGGATTGGGAGATATTCAGGTTTCAAAGATCCTGGATAGTTCGCCTCACATTGCGGGTATCGCGGTTGTGAAAGACAATCGGGCGATCGCCATGAGAAATGAAGGGGTGTCCAAACCCATTTTGCTCATGGGGGATTTTGATAGTGCACTTGCGAATACGCTGGTTGATAAAGGGATTACCTTAAGCGTTTTTTCCCGGGCTTCACTCCAAAAGGTGGTAGCGCTTACCAAGGAAACAAGTAAGCGGATAGAAGTCGCCATTTATATCGATACGGGCTTGGGAAGAATGGGCATTCCATACCAAGAGGCCGCCAGCATCGCAGAAGAAATCGCAAAAACTAGCAAGCTGAGCATCGCTCATACCTTCTCCACACTTACAACCCCAAAAGACTTCGCTGAACTGCAAATTCAGCGTTTTGAGAATATTACCACTGAATTAAAGGAAAAAGGAATTCCAACAGGACTGAGGCATTTGGCTCCATCATATTCGCTTTTGGATCTGCCAAGATCACATCAGGAAGCCATACGTCCCGGGATCTTACTGCACGGTTCTTTTCCCATGGCCAAAATGGAAGCTTCCAGTCAATTTCCCCTGGAGGTGACCTATCGATTGAAAGCTCCGGTCATCCGGGTTGAGAAACTAAAGGCAGGTGATACCATCGGTTTTTCCAGATTCTATAAGGTCGAGAAGGATGAATGGATCGCCACACTTCCTGTCGGATGGGCAGACGGTTACAATAGCGGAGCGGAAAACGGGGCATTTGTTTTACTCGGAGACAAGCTACATCGCGTGGTCAATGTGAATGCAAGTCATGCCAATATTTCTCTCGGAGCAAATACCACTGTCAAAGTTGGCGATGTCGCTACCCTGATCGGACCCGAAAAGTCGCAAATTACTCCGGAGGGTTTTGCTGAACTCGTGGAGGGGCATAATTATCTGCAAATCAATTATAAGGAATCCATCCCCAAGAGGATCTATGAGACTTTTTAATCTCTTGATCCTTTGTTGCCTTGCCCTTCCCGTTGTCGGCCAAGGGAATTTCTTCATGCTGGAGGATGGGGTCAGGCTCTACGTAGAAGAAACAGGTAAGGGGCAAACTCTCCTTTTCATTCCCGGTTGGACTATGACACAGCGTTTCTTCGAAAAACAAAAGGACTATTTTGACAAGAACTACCATGTTATAACCTATGATCCCAGGGGACAGGGCAGAACGGATAAGAGTGAGCGCAAAAACACATACAAGCATCATGCAGCCGATCTGAGAGAATTGATATTGCAAAAAGACTTGGAAGACATTGTGCTCATAGGTTGGTCCAGTGGCTGCCTGACCATATATGAATACCTCAGGGCTTACGGACCGGACCGCGTAAATAAGCTGGTCTTCATTGACGAACCACCTAAGTGGATTGGTGACACAGAGAAAGAATGGGTGTATGGGACCTTTGACGATTACCGAAATAGTCTCAAAGAAATGATCTCTAAGCCTACAGACCCGAACGGTATTATCGATTGGATGCTCAATGACTCCATTGACAGTGAAACCAGGTCATGGATGCAGGAAGAGATGTTGATGACCCCGCCTCATGTTGCATTGAGTCTGTACATAGATGGGATGGCAAGTGATTATAATGAAGAAGTAAGAAAACTAAAGGTTCCTTCTCTGTTTATGATCAGAGAATCCTGGTATGATTATGCAAAAGCCTGGCTTAAAACCAATGCTCCAAAGGCCAGGGTGAATGCCATTTCAAGCCATGCCATGTTTTGGGAGAGGCCAAAGGAGTTTAATGAAATGCTTCTGGGTTTTATTAATAATAAATGAAAACCCGATCATGCGTCAAGGGAGATATCTGAACAAACTGCTAGAAGAATTATCACAGAGTTGCACGATGGAAAGATCCTGTATGAGGGAAAGACAAGGAAACTAATGCCAGCAATGCATAAAGGGAATTAAAACCAGCTCAAATGAAAGACAAATCGATCAACCACCCCTTTTACCTGCAAATTCAAAGAGATATAGACCGGGTAGAAAAGAAGTCGGATAAGTATAGAAATGCCTTTTACACGATCAGGATTGGACTCATTATTATAGCGAGTGCTATTACCATTGCTTCAGGATGGAAACCTGACCCTGATCCTGTTTCGAGCTGGATATTCAACCTGTTATTGGTACTTGGAGCCCTGACAACTGCCATCACCGCACTTGACACCCTGTTTCAGGTCGAAACAAAAAAGAACACCTATAGACTGATGCTTGTTGAACTCCGCGAGATCAGGAGTGAAGCCGTCTTCTATCATAACAAGAAGGATGAAAAAGCACTTCAATCGAGGATTGATGAGCATCTGTTTCCCAAATACCAGATCATCATGGCCTATTCGAAATCCCTGATCGAAAAGGAGAATGAATCAAAGGAAGGCAGCAACAATTTTTAGGAATGACTTTATAGTTAATATGAACATAAGAAGTGAATTAAGATATGTGGAACTGAAAACAGGTTATTCAGATAACGGGCCCGCCTGGATAGGACTTGCCCAGTTTTCAAAATCTGGTCGGACTGTCTATTTCAATGGACATGCTTTTCAAAGCATAGGTGGTTCAGGAATAGCTGGAAACTTCATGGACATTGAGACAGGCGAAGAGTACTGGATATCCGGCATTAAGAAAGACGGTAACGACAGGCGCAAGCATGTTTCTGGAAAAGTCAAAATAGACAGAAGTGCCGTAGATCTTTACCTGAAAGCAGTTGATGCCACAAGTTTGGACTCTTCGCGTTTCGAACTCACCAATCTTCGTCCCACTGATAAGCATAAATTTAACCGGATCGAAAACAAAAAACTAAGTTAAAAGGTGATACAACATTGTGCAGAAAAATTCCCCTACTTGGAACATATCATATTCGCTATCACTATCGAAACACTATGACATGAAAGCTTGGATAGTTACATTAATGTTACTGAACCCATTGATTCTTTTCAGCCAAGAACAATCCGTTCCAACACCAGCACGCAAGAAAAAATATGGATTAAATGAAAAACTCCCCATTAAAGTTGGAGGTGGAATGATTCCGTATAATGTTTACTCCTACCTTAAGCATCTTTCTGGGCCTAACGGAGAAAAAGTGTTGTTTGAAAGAATCGGTAGTGGACCATCATACGATAACCCAGACTCTACTCTTACACCATTTGATCAAGGTGTATTAACCATGTTCTATGTTTGGTATGGCGAGGAGAAAAGAAAAGTGGTATATTTTGATCAGTATCGATTTGAATAGCCAAAGGTTTTATACGGATTCCTCTGGAATGAATAAAAATTTGCCAGCAAAACTCATTTACAGTAGCGATCTTTTTACTCTACTGAAGTTTTGAGAAAGCTAGATTGGGTGATACTACACACAGCTAGACCATTGACATCAATTCATAAACCATGTTCTTCGAAATATTAAAATATGGCTTTTTGGTGATCTTCTTTTCGACAGCGGTGATCGGGATCGCCAGCATTCCGGATTGGATCAAGATCCCCGAATGGTACCGAAAAAGGATATTCATAGCGCTGATACTGGAGGTGATCGGAGTAATCCTGATCTATTCCAAGCAAGAATTTACATCAGGCAATGCAACAGGGATTCCTGAGATAACATTAGCGAACAATGACTGGATCGCTTTGAATGAGAACGGCGCGGTGATCAAGCCGGAGATCATTATTGAAACAGAAGATACCACCATCCTCAAACAACTGGGAAAGCAAACGTTGACCGAATTGCGCGGCCTGACGGGAGAAATGGATGAAGCAGGCCTGGGAATCATGAACGGAGACGAAGTACGTCTGGGCTATATTAAAGATGCGGACCTGGAGCGAAACGGGCTATTCAATTCCTTCAAAACCGCCAAGGGTGAGATCACCTCTACGGAAAACTACGCCTATGTTAAATGGAGCAAGGGCCCGGATGGTTCATGGAAGAAAAAAGGTTCTTTTATCGGACCGCTTGAATTGGAAATAGCCGACTATGCCGAAGGCACCTATTATCGGATCAAGAATGAACAGAACGAGTATCTCTTTGACAGCAGAAACAGCGACAAGGATCTTATTTCGGTTGACAACAGGATCATACATTTTATTAAACACAAGGGCATCTATTATCTGTTGAGAGTTGCCTGGGCTGACCTGGAAAAAGAGGTTAAATATGTACATGTCATCAATGTTAGAATGGAGCCGACACTTCAATGAATATGATCACTGTTTGAGAAGTTGAGGACCGAAACCAAAGTCGATATCGAACAATGGTGGAAGGAATATGAAGACCATATATTTGACTAAATCGCAAAATCCGCCCTTGGCAAACTACTATGCATGAGCTCCTGAGATTGAAATCGATCTTCCTTTTCCTCCTGCTTCAATCTCTTGTCTACGCCCAGGTACAAACGGCTGATCTTAACTATGAACCTAGAAAGGAATACAATGCAGATACTGTTCAAAGCAGAAACTATGCTGATGAATATATCTCTCATAAGATCATCATTGACGGTTGGGATTCGAAAGTTCCCTTTTTCCTAATTCACCCGAACGAACCAACTGGTCGTTTTGTGATCCTTCTCCATGGTCTTGGGAGTAGCAAGGATGGATGGATTTATCCACTTTCCGACCTATCCAGAAGGTACATTTTGCTCAAAGACTCGCTATTGAGCTTAGGGTTCAGCGTGATCATTCCGGATGCAAAATATCATGGTGAAAGGAGTTACGAAGCAAACTTTACACCTCCTTTAGCATTACTGACACCTTCCAATCTTGACATAATTGATGACATGTGGATCACCACTGTTAAGGATCTCAGGTTGATCATGGACCATGTGGAATCAACGACCAGCCTTGATCCTTCTTTTCGGGTGGTTGGATACAGCATGGGTGGAATGCTGGCCCTCATGCTTAATTCAGCTGATAAAAGGCTCAACTCCGTTGTAGCTTGCGTTGCGCCCTTGGACGTTCCAAAAGTATGTACCGATATACTCGGATGGAATGATGAAAATGCAGCGAAATCCCTAGAACATATATCGCCTCATAACTATGCAAAAACCCAGCTATCGCCGGTTTGCTTGCTCATGGGTAAATCTGATCCTTACTACAGCGAAGAAGAGGCCAATGCATTTTATGATGAAATCACACTGGCCGACAAAAAAATTGAGTTCTATGAATCGGGGCATCACTTACCATGGGAGTTTATAGGAATGACCATTCAATGGATAAATGATCATCCCTAAACTCGGCGGAACGGAAATCTTATTGCACGGTCAGGGAGCGGTCAGGCTCCAAACCATCAAACCACCTCCCACTGAAGGTCGCCAATATATCTATAGGCTACCTTGCCCTCATCGTTCATGGCATAAAGGAATATCCACTGATGATCGCATAGATTCCTAACCGACTCATGCTTTTCCAGGATCTTGCTCATCTCATCCACAGGAGCTTCGATGATCACATTGAGTCTTTGGGGCTCATGTTGGAATTTCTCTCCATCATGCACCGATTGCCAGGGAAGCCCTGTTCTGAGATCTCCGGCAAATCCCTCCAGCACACCTGATCCTCCGACTACATTATGCAAGGCCTTGTTACCGGCTCCAAATTTTCTATTGTCAACAGACGAAGCGTAGTACTGAAGGTTGATCCAGCTGGTCACCACCATAGGAGCGGTCATGATCAACTCCAACACTCCAAAACCCTTATCCTTTCTCCAGGCATAGTTATGCATGAAAGCCTTGGCACCAAAATTCAGATGAGCGGTCCTTTCTCGAGGAGCGACGATGAATGAAGAACAGCCTGCCAATCCCCATTCCGGCCTGACCTGAGACCAGTCCCTGCTTCTGTGGATAACCTGCTTGCCGATGTCTCCACCGCTGATATTCATCCTTTCAGCCCTTTCCAGTCTTGCACTTTCTCCGGCTACCTTCAGGGTATACTTCAACTCTTCAATTTCCTTCTCATGGGTGGACGGGATACCCTGACTCAGAAAGAGACTCACCTCGTCAGTGGTCGTATCATGCAATGCCGGAACAAACACCGTACTGTCCGGCAGATCGATGCCCGAAGCCTTCACATGAGCTCGAACTTCAGGATCATTCAGTACCGCACATGCCACTTTTGCATTGGCCTCACCGGTATGCCCTCCACAGGCACCGCAATCGAGTCCGGTTCCATGAGGGTTATTGACCGTAGAAGAACCATGTCCGACGATCATCACCACTCTGGCAAAATTCTCTGTCAGAGACATGGCGCTTAGTGCGTTAACAGCCATGTTTTTCCTGTCTTCCAGGGGTATTCCATCCACTTCGCTCTGCAAGTGCACGCCCTTGGATTCGATCTCTTTTTTGGAAAGTCCGGCCTTATCGGGGTGTGGAAGCGGGCGGGTATATCCGAAGGAATCAGATAACAGCTTTGGCAAAAAGTAGATCCCAAGTGGACTCACAAAACTAAAGCAGCTGATCGCCCCCTGCTTAAATGATTTCCATGCTCTGAGCATCTCCTCCTTGATGGTGCGTCGCCTCAGGGCTTTTTTCTCATCACCCTCATTCCCTATGCTTTCATGAACGGTATGAGAGGTTGTCAACAGCACCGGGCATTGGTCCGTACCCTTTTGATGCGCCACCGGAACATATTTGATTGGAAATGCAAAGAATCCTGCAAAACCCAGGGTTTCGATCCCGTCATCTGCAGCCTCAAGATTCCTTCTGAATAATTCCGAGCGAACATCAATACAAAAAATCGCCTGGGCCTTGGCTGTCGTTGGTTTCGGCCTGGGAGAACCTCCTGAGTTTAATTTTTCAATGATCCTGCGCTGGTTGGCCATATCAAACGCGCGCTGGAGAACCAGCTTCTGCGCGAGTTTCTTGTCGAATCCTTCGACCGAAACCATCACATCATTGATCTGTTTGGCCTCATTCCACTTCTTATCCAGATCCTCATAGCTGAGCAGCTTCTTGAAGGCCAGTTCCCATACCAGCATAATAGACAGAAACTCATTGACCGCCTCGCTCTCTTTCCCTGCAAGACGGGCATCCCAATCGATCCTGGCAGCATATCCCGCCCATCCGTTCATCTTCATCAGCAGGCTGCTGAGATAGAGTTCCATGGAAGCGTCAGAGACGTTCAATTCTTCCAGGGCAAGTGATGCTGCTTCGAGATGATCCTCGGGCAATGATCTGATCAACTCCCTGAATCCCTTGAGTCCCATAGCCTCGGGACTGAGGTCCACCTCAGCTTCTTTCTTCCAGCCCGAGAAAAGCGAGTTCTTATGGTCGGAAGTATCCCAAATGGCCTGCTTAATATCGAAATGCGCAGAGGCCCAAAAGGAGATCCTGTCCACCATGAATCGTTTCCATATCTTACCATTGATCTCGCTTGCGACATCGGATAGCGTCTTGATCAAATAGGTCCTGCCCCCCTTCTTTCCTTCCAGAATTCCGGAGATCAGGCTGTCGGCATCTTCATCAAGACCATAAGAATTTTCGGCCAGCGATTCGTTGATATCTTCCTTGCTCATTTTACCTCGCTTTAGAGCATCGAGGTAAAAAGTAGCCGGAAGAGTCGGTTCGATCTGTGCGTCCTTGCTCAGGAAATCCATGGCCTCACCAAATTCCATATCTGCAAATCCCAGGTACGGATTCACGGCTACAAAATTTTCCAGCGACCAAAGCGGAGCCATACGCTTGGTTACATTGGTCAGAATGTCTTTGACTTCCGACTTCGAAATCTGAGTTTGATTTTCAAGCATTTTTTTAATTCGTTTTTTGGAGAACCTTGGACTCAAGCTTAGTTTTCAGTTCTTCGAGCATCTCGGGTGTATGGAAGAACTTGTTGGTTTTTTCTTCCCGGATGGCGAGGTTGGCCCATTTGAATTTTTCATTCTTCAGGGAACCGATCATTCTGTCAAATACCATGTTGACATACAAACCATTCCGGATATGGATGCCCAGTTTATAGCCCGGGAACATCTTTTGGATCTTTGGGGCAAAGAGCTGGGCCATTACCACCAATGAGAAGATGAAGAGAGCTATACCGGCTCCGATCTCAATGATCAGTGGCGGCTCATGCTCCGCAGGGATCTGAGTTCCAAGTATTGTCGTGGAAGCAAATTCAAGAGAGAAAAAGGACATAGACACAAAAACAGCCAAGCCAGCGGTCTGCACTATGGCTTTGAATGATCCCTTGGCATCAAGCGTAGAAGAAATAACCTGGCTGAGACCCATCACGATGATGGCGCCAGTAGCCATGAGGTTAAAGTCCTCGGTCGGATGTATTCCCCATAAATAACATACGAAGGCAAAGATCCCGAAGGAGGTTGCCAGACTTAACATGATCCATCCGAAATTTCCCATTTTCCCTGGCAGCATCACTTTTCTTGCTCTCACCGAGTCAATAACACTACCGGAGGACAGGAAGGCATGGGCCTTGTAAAAAGAGTGCGCAACCACATGCAATAAGGCCGCACCATACACCCCGAAGCCACAAAGGAGGAGTGAAAATCCCATGTGGGCGATACTGGAATAACCCAGGGAAACCTTGATCGTCGGCTGCGTCATATAGACAACCGAAGCGTACATTGCGGTGAAACCACCTATGGCGATCAGCAAGAGAGAAGCCGTCGTTGACTGGGTCATTAAATAACTCATCCTCACCATCAGAAAGGGCCCGGCATTCAGAAGCCCAGCATGCAGCAGTGCAGAAACCGGAGTAGGTGTTTCGACAACCTCGATCAGCCAGCCATGCATGGGGAACTGAGCCGATTTCAATCCGGCAGCGATCACCATGAAAACCGATCCGGCAACCAGAAGTCCGCTCACCGAACTCATCTCCTGCAATCCGGAAAATATCACCTCAAAATCTCCTGTTCCGAATTGGAGGTAGATCAGCAAACAGGCAAGAGACAAACTCAGGTCGCCCAACCTGGCGGAAATGAATTTTTTCCTGGCAGCCACAACAGCCTGCGGCCTGGCGCGATAGAAAACCAAGAGGTAATGCAGGCAAACGCTGGTCAGGATCCAGAAAAACAACAATTGCCCGAGGTTACCGGACAGCACCAGCAATTCGACCGATGCTATGGTGGTGGCCATCCTGGCCATGAAAACATTTTTGTTAGGATCACCATCCAGGTAGTTTTTACTGAACCTGATGACGGTATAACCCATGATGGCGATCATCACCAACATGGTTGTGCTCAGTGAATCCAACCTCAGGGCAAATCCTATACCCTCCCAACCAAGGGTCATCGATTGTTGGGTCCCGTACTGATAAACGATCGCCGCGCTCAGCAGGGAAACCAGAATTCCCAAACCGGCAAGGTATTCAAGGGCTGGAAAAGATTTGAACGATTTTCTGTCTCGCCTGAGGGCAACCAGCAGACAGTACAGAAAGAGGACGGCCGGTGCCGCCGTCGGGATCAAAAAGAGCAGAGTATCTTGCATCACAAAATATTTTGACGCAAAAAAGAGTATATCGTTCCATTAACGAAAATTAATACTTTTAATGTTTTATATAAACTATTATTATAGTGTTGATACTCCGGAAAACCGTAACCTTGAACAAAATAATCCGTTACACTTAGGCCAAAATCTGATCCCATGGCTGCCCTTTGAGCTATCAAAGAGGCATAAAAAGGCGGCAATATCAGCTCAAGTGGCCTTTTACCTGGGATCAAAAATGGTGGATTGTGCATTTATCTTTAATCATCGGCAACTGATGATTTGCCGTTTTGTCCAATTCTGAAGGAACCATGTCAAGTACATCAAAGCTTTCAAAAAATTTGACCGTACAGGAGTTTGACCATGGATATTGGTATGCCGATGAGATCAAGGCATTTGCAGGAGAGATTGGGATCACCAACAGCGGCAAGCTTAGAAAAGATGAACTGGAAGAACTGATCAGGTATTTTCTCAAAACCGGCAAGCTCAGGCAAGCCGCGAGAAAAAACATCGTTAAGACCGGAAGAAAAGACCTGGAATTGGGATTGACCAGAACACTGCCTGTGGTCCATTATACCAGCAACAAGGAGACCAAGGGTTTTATTATCTCGGAAGCAAACAAACTGGTAAATGACCTGAAGATAAAGTCCGGGGTATGGTATCGTTTAAACCGCTGGCGCGATGAACAGGTCACCAAAGGAAAGGGAATAAACTATGGGGATCTGATCAATGAGTTCATCAGACTCAATCGGACAGAGGGGAAATTCAAAAAGGCTGAGGTCGGCAGATATATAAACTTTCTTTCGGAGTTCCTTGCTAATGAGCAAGGAGCCTCCAGAACCCGCGCCATAGAGGAGTGGAAGAAACTAAAGGAGTTGAACATTGAAAAGAATTACCGATCCTGGAAGAAGTACATGGAAAAATGAAGATCAGCTGAGCAGGATCCTAATCCTGACCCTCTGGCTTTCGACATTTTCCTGCCAAATGCAGCACGCCGATCAAGGCAATGTGGTCAGCACGGACATCGACAATTTCTGGACAGCCTACGACTCGATCGTTGAGGAGAAGGACAGTTTGAAACAGATCGAATTTATCAATTCCGAGTACATCGAAAAAGGATCTGCAGGTCTGAAGGCCATCATGGAAGTTCGCAATTACAACGCGAGCCAGTATGTGGAGATGATCAACAATTACCCAAAGTTTTTACAGTCGATCCGACCAAATACATTGAGATCCAAAAGTATCGCCAAAGAATTAAACCGTGGAATAGAAGGATTGGCAGCCATCTATCCCCATCTCCAACCTGCCAAGATCTATTTTACCATGGGCTGTATGCAAACAAATGGAACAACAAGAGATAGTCTGGTGCTCGTTGGCAGTGAATTGGCCATGGCCGATAGCGAAACAGACATCTCAGAATTTGAAGGTCTTAGCAAAGAATGGCTGGAAACATTTTTTGGCACCGACCCGATCGAGGACCTGGTCCTGCTGACCGTGCATGAATATGTGCATACCCAACAAAATCCAATACCGGAGGAGTTGCTCTACAAAGTGCTCTATGAAGGAGTTGCGGAGTTTGTATCGGTACAGGCCATGGGCCTGCCTTCCGCAACACCGGCAATCGAGTTTGGGAAGAATAACCCGGCGGTGAGGGAAAAATTTGAAAGAGAAATGTTCTATGAAAGGACTTACGATTGGCTTTGGAGTAATTCTCCCAACGAATTTGGGATCAGGGATCTGGGTTATTATGTGGGTTATGCTATTGCCGAAGAGCATTATGAAAAGGCAACCGATAAGCAGGAAGCGATCAAGGAATTGATCGAATTGGACTACAGCAAGCCCCAGGAACTCGATGTCTTCATCGATCAAACTGGATATTTTTCGAAGAACATCGCTGAGATCAGGGAAGAAGATATGAGCCGCCGACCTGCTGTTCTTCAGATCCGGGAATTCCGGAATATGGCCACCGATGTAGGTCCGAATATCGATCGGATCACCATTGAGTTTTCGGAGCAACTCAACGCTTACAATACCGGGGTGGACTACAGTGATCTGGGAGAAGGGTATTTTCCCAAAATAGAATCCCGTTCCTGGTCAGCGGATTCATTGTCTTGGACTATGAAGGTAGAACTGGATCCGGACCAGCACTATAAATTCTGGATCACGAGTAATTTCAGGACCCAGAATAATGTGCCCCTATTGCCATATTTGATCGATTTTGAAACAAAAGCAGAAGATGAATAATCACCTGAGACTCTCAATAATTGTCTTTCTGACATTCCTGATAACATCTTGCGAAAACAAAGAAGGAAGAGTGAGTCAGTCAGAAATGACCCCAGAGGAAAAGAATGAAGTGATCGAAAAAATTGAAGTTCTCGCCAAAAAAGATCAATACTTCAGAAGGTATATTGCCTTGGGCACATTGAGCGATTCCTTGCTTGAAGTCGATGCAAGAAATCAAAATGAGATGTCGGTACCGGCTTACCTGGAATGGTCGACCAATGTGCAATCAAAACTGCCCGCTGCTGTAGAGGATTCATTAAGAGACCTTCAGGACTCCTTGGACTTTGAAAATTATCAGGATATAAAGTCCCTGATCCTAGAATACGGCTATCCGTCCAAGGAGTTTTTGAATACACCGGCCGACAAATTATTTCCCATTCTCTTGCATCCTCCATCCAGGGTACAAGCCGAAGAGTATCTGGCGGAGATGGTAGATCTTTTGGAGCCGGAGGTATTCAAGAAAAATCTTGAACCGATTAGTTATGCCAGGTTCTACGACAATATTCAATGGAAGGTCTTGGGCCAACCTCAGTTATATGGCACCAACAAATCCTTCAATACCGAAACCATGTCGATAGGGCCAGCACTTATAAAAAATATCGACGAAACGAATGAGGCCAGGATAAGGATAGGACTACCGGAATTAAAGGAAGGTGAGTATGAGATCCTGGAAAACTAAACACTTGACCATAACCGGATCAAACCAGGACCTACTTCAGAAGTTATGAATGAAACCATTGAATTATAAGATCATGGAAAAACAGGGAATAAGTTTTCTGGGTATAATCGGGATTATGGGAATCTTCGCCGGTATTTTTTTGATAGTTCAGGGAGATTGGGTTATCGGGATCTGCGGTTCAACCGCCAGTGCAGGTATTACCTATTTGAGCTACAGGAATCCCAAAAAGACCAAATAATAGTACGAAGTGCCCCGGATCAACAGCGACATAGTGTTTTTGCGGTACACCAAAACATGCCATCATTCATGCTTAGCAGCGATGGCAAGATCAAAAGAATAGAGAAAACAGTAAATGCATCAGGATATACTCATCAGGAATTCGACCATTGTCAACGAGGGCAGATCATTTGTAGCCGATGTGCTCTTATCGGATCGGCGTATCCACAAGATCGGCAATGTTGAACCCGAGACAAATCAAAAAGTGATTGATGGAACAGGTAAGTACCTCATCCCGGGTATCATCGATGCACAGGTACATTTTAGAGATCCGGGATTAACCCATAAAGGCGATCTGTACACGGAAAGCCGGGCCGCTGTAGCCGGCGGGGTCACCTCCTTTATCGATATGCCTAATACGCGCCCTAATACACTGACTGTCGAGAGTCTGAGAGAGAAGTATACGCTCGCATCAAAAAAGTCTCTGGCCAACTATGCGTTCTTCCTGGGTGTCAACGGAGACAATATCGATGATATCACAAGTACGGACACCACCAGATTTATCGGTGTTTCCGATGATGGATTATATTTTACCAAAAAGGGGAACCTGCTCGCCGATAATGCGGAAACCATGGAGAAGCTATTTGCCAACTGCAGATCCATCATTGCAATCCATTCCGAAAAAGAAGAGATCGTAGAAGCAAATGAAGCAGCTTTCAGGGAAAAATACGGGACCGATGTGCCTGTCAGGTTTCATCCTGTTATCAGAAGTACAGAGGCCTGCTACGAAGCTACCAAGCGTGCAATTGACCTTGCCAAAAAACACCAGGCCCGCTTGCATATTCTGCATTTGACCACAGAAGCGGAAACACATCTGTTTCAAAATGATATTCCTCTCCAAGAGAAAAAGATAACAACGGAAGTCTCGGTACATCATCTGTGGTTTTCCGAAGAAGATTATGAAAGACTCGGAGTACTAATCAAATGGAATCCGGCCATCAAAACGAAAAAAGATCAACAAGGCCTGCTCCAAGCCCTTCTCGATGACAGGATAGATATCATCACCACAGATCACGCACCTCATGCCTTAGAAGAAAAGCAAAAGCCCTATTTCGAATCGATGTCCGGTGCACCCATGGTTCAGCATTCGCTCAACTGTATGCTGGAGTTCTATAAACGGGGCAGTATCACACTGGAGAAAATAGTTGAAAAAATGTGCCATAATCCAGCCCTGCTCTATGGTATGAAAGGCAGGGGATTTATCAGGGAAGGTTTCTTCGCCGACCTGACCCTTGTTGACCTGAACAGCCCCTGGACGGTTAGCAAGGATAATCTCCTATACAAATGTGCCTGGTCGCCGCTGGAAGGAACTCGGTTCCAAACCAGGGTCAAACAGACATTTGTAAATGGGAATCTGGTATATGATGACGGGGTTTTCTTCGAGGATGAAAAAGGAAAGGAGATCGAGTTTGGCAGCTCGGATCAGGAAAACATATTTGCAAGCTGATTTCAGTTTTGTAATAGAAACCACATGGGCAAGATAATAACTCGAAAAGGATTTGAGCTGGCTAAAGAAGGCGAGCTGCGCAATTGGCAGGGCAGAAAGGAATGGTTCTTTAACAGAGATGATACCGATCGATACGAACAATATTATGAAGGGCCGTACAAGGATCAGGAGATCTGGCAAAAAAGAACCCTGGAAGAACTCATCAAAAAGGACAGCAGGGTAAAAACATTGCTGGAGTTTGGTTGCGGAACAACACGTTTTACCCGTTGGTGGGATGAGATCGGCATTGAGGCGACTGGTGGCGACATCTCACCATTTATGCTGGCACAGGGACGCAAGCTTTTTGGTGGAGATCTGGTACTGGCGGATTCCCACCACATGCCATTCAAGGACCACAGCTTTGATGCGCTTGCCTTCGTGACAACCTTTGAGTATTACAAAGATCCGGTTCAGGTCATTCGAGAAGCGGTGAGGGTTGGAAAATATGGGATCATTTTCGGCATGATGAACCGAAACACCCCTAAGCTGATCAGACGAAAAGTCCAGCAGGCCTTCGGCAGGAACAATTACTATGTCACCGCCAAATTCTATACACCCGGATCATTGAAGAACCTTGTAGAAGAGGCGCTACCGGATCGTAAGTATTCCATAAAATGGAATGCCACAGGATTGCCCAAGTGGTTTCCCAAAAAACAATGGAAAATTCCGTACGGTGATTTTTTCGGCTTTCATGTTAAACTCCATGATGTTTAATGGGGGCTTTTGAAAATAACTCCGGAAAGCTGGGTGCGAAGATTTTCAAAGAAGATCTCCTGAATAACTGTGGTTCTTCAAGGCCCGAGGTGATACAGGGGCCTTCATTTGGTGTGGACACGAGCGTGATCGATCTGGGACATGGGCTTGCCCTGGCTGTTTCCAGCGACCCGCTTTCGCTGATCCCTTCCCTGGGTATGGAGATATCAGCATGGCTATCGGTTCATCTGCTGGCCAACGATATGTGCACCACGGGATTCCCGCCTCAGTACGCTCAATTTGTGCTGAATTTACCAACTGACTTATCCAGAGAGGATTTCAATGCCTACTGGAAGCATATCGATCGGCTTTGTAAAACACATGATATCGCCATTACCGGCGGGCATACAGGGCAGATTCAGGGTCAGGAATCCACAATATCCGGGGGTGGCACCATGTTTCTTACAGCTCCCAAGGAGGAGATCCTTACGAGCAATGGTGCGAGGGTCGGAGATAGCATCATCATGACAAAATCAGCTGCCCTCTCTTCCACCTCCTTGCTCGCTCTGGCCTTCCCCGAAACGGTGAAGGAAAAACTGGGGGAACAAATACAACGGATGGCTTCTGAAAACTTTTGGAAGATATCAGTTCTGGAAGAGAGTCGAATAGCTGTCGGCAGCCTTCAGGCAAATGTGGATCTGCATGCCATGCATGACGTTACAGAGGGTGGCGTACTTGGGGCGCTTGACGAAATGGCGGAAGCCTCGGGCTTGGGTTTTGAGATCAACGCAGATCTCATCCCTGTTAAAGACGAAGCACAGAAAATTGCAGATCTGTTTGAGATCGATCCCCTATTCTCCGTTGGTGCAGGAAGCATGATCATGGCTGTGAGCGCCCAAGCTGAAAACCAGTTGCTGGCATCATTCGAATCCGCAGGTATTCCTGCAAAAGCGATCGGGAGTTTTATCCCTCCTTCCAAGAAGCTGATCGCGAGAAATGGCACTACCAAGGAATTCTTTTTTGATGGCAACGATCCTTATTGGGCCGCATTTTTCAAGGCTTTAACTTCAGAGTGGACATGAGCAGATTGGGCGGAGTCTATTTGGTCATTGATCCCACAAGAAACCGGGAAGTACTGCTCAGACAATTGGATCTGGCATTAAAGGGAGGACTGAATATTGTCCAGATCTGGAACCACTGGAAAGAAGGTGTTTCTGAGAATGAAAAACTGGATTTCCTGAAAGAATTGAAAGGCCTTTGTTTCCAATTCAAGGTGAAGCTGATCATGCATGAAGACTGGCAACTGGGTATTCAAGCCGGGCTCGATGGTGTTCATTTTGATGAAATCCCCTCCGATTTTGATGCAGTAAGGGTTACATTGAAAAACCGGATCATAGGACTGACGGTGGGAAATGATCCCGCCCGGATCAAATGGGCTGATGAACAGAGGATCGGCTATATCAGTTTTTGTGCGGTTTTCCCGACCAGCTCCGTGGAAAATTGTGAGATTGTAAGGCCCGAAAGCATCAGAGCCGCAAAGGAGATCACGGATATGAGTATCTTTTTATCCGGGGGTATAAAACCGGAAAACCTATCGCAATTACGTGGATTGGACTTTGATGGAGTTGCGGTTATATCCGGTATACTGGATGCCAGTGACCCAAGCAAGGCTGTGGAAGCCTACATATCCGAACTGAATAGATAAAAGGGAAACATAAAATGCAAAAGAAACTCCTGGAAAAGCTATGCTGTCCATTCGACAAAAGCGACTTGAACGTCAGGATCTTTACCGAGGAAGAAGATAACATCTTGGAAGGGTTGCTGATCTGCCCAACCTGTGACCGCTATTATCCCATCATCTATGGCATTCCCATCATGTCGCCAGATGAATACAGAGAACTAAAACTGGAAGCACCAATACTGGAACGCTGGGGCCTGATGATCGATCAGGGGAAAAATTCCTTTATTTTGGACGAGAGGGGTCAAAGTAAAACCGATCAGCTAGGTCAATAATGACGTGCTGCTCAGGCAGACTGATTGTTTAGCTGTTTTCAATTTTGGTTGAAAGACCCAAGTTTATGAAATATCGAACGGCTAACACATGAAGAAAGCTTTATACATTATTCCAATCCTCATTTTTACTTCCTGCCAAAACAACAGATCCGACCAGGCGGAAACAGGTTTGACAGATCTGGAAAACGGGATCTTGCAGACCTTTGAGGAAGTGGAGAGCCTGTTGTCAACCGATGATGGCAAATTCTGGAATAAAAAGCTCTATGGACCCCTGATCCTGGTTGATCCCGAATCCAGGGTTTTCTATTCAAACGAAAACAATTCAACCAATGACTTCTTACCCCTCGGGGCGATTTACACCGACACCCTTCCCTTGGACATGAACATTGCCAACACCGCAATCGATTGGGATGATAAAAGATGGTCAATGGTGATGTTGCCCCTGCCCCAGGAAAAGACAGCCCGCAACAATTTGATCGTCCATGAGTTGTTTCATCTTCATCAGCCCAGCTTGGGATTTGATAACCTGAAGGAACTGAACAATGCACACCTGGACAGCTATGAAGGTCGTTTACTGCTCAGGCTGGAATTGCAGGCTCTGGAGAAGGCCCTGAAAAGCGATGATGAAAATACAAGATTACAGCACATCAAAAATGCGCTCTACCTCAGAAAAAAAAGACATAAAAGCCCCGAAATAGAAACAGCTGAGAATTCCCTGGAACTCAACGAAGGACTGGCCGAATATACCGGCATTATGCACAGCGGAAGAGATGATGCAGAGATGATATCTCATCTGGTGGAAAGCAAGAACGATTTTTATTCCAATCCCACATTCGTCAGATCCTTCGCCTATCAAACCATCCCGATCTATGGCTACCTGCTGTCTTCAAGCGACCCGACCTGGCATAGAGAGATCGACGGGAATACAAGTCTGACCCAATACTTTTATGAAGCTTTCGAAATTGATCCCGACCAGGATATTTCGATCGAACAAAATGACTATGGCTACGAGCAAATAGAAAAGGAAGAAGCCGAAAGAGAAAGGCAAAGAATTGAGAAGATCGCCCGACTCAAAACCAAATTCACCTCGGAGCCCACTTTGGAGCTTCCGTTTCAAAACATGAAGATCTCCTTCGATCCAAGAAACATCACACCGCTTGAGGACCTGGGTACGGTCTATCCCAATCTTAGGGTAAGCGATGTTTGGGGAGTCCTGACGGTCGAGAACGGAGCGCTTTTAGCAGCCAACTGGAGCAAGGTGACGGTTTCTGCACCAATTGAGATATCGGACAATGTTGTCAAAGGAGATGGTTGGCAACTGGAACTGGATCCTGAATGGCTGGTCGAACAAACAGATGAGAGGTTCCAACTGGTCAAGAAATGATGTTGCTTCTCGAAAGAAAGTATGAGTGAATCCGAATCATATAATACATGGCTTCAAACAGCATATATCATGTTTGCTGAAGACGGGCCCGAGAATTTCACCATCAAAGAACTATCCCAGCGTTGTGGCCTGCCCAGAACAAATTTCTATTACTACTTTGAGAACAGAGATGAGATCATAGAGAAGATCTTCGAACTGCACTTTCAGACTACCACGGAACAATTCAATCTAGAGGTAACCAAACGGGTCCGGGTATTTATACCCGATCTCTATTCGGTAATATTTGATTTTAAGCAAGGAATGCAGTTCACCAAACAACTGTTCAAGAACAGGGAATCTCCATTGTACGATGAGGCCTATAGAAAAGGAATAGCGCTTTCGGCTGATCTCATAACACCAAAATTCCAGTCTTTTTTCAAGATCGATCTGCCAAAGGACGAAGTGAGAAAGTTATGGTTCACCCTTACCGATGCATGGTTTTCGAGACTGAATTTTGATGACTATTCGGTGGATTCTCTATGTGAGTTGTCCTTAGATGTATGGAGTTCAATCTCCCCATTGACAAAAAGAAGTTGACACATTAATTCAGTCAGGCAATGGTTTCGACACCCCTGTCTAAGCAAAAATTTCCAAGCCGGCTAACTTTGATATCGGAACAAGGAAATACCAAGAACAGCGACTAACAAAAACCGCAAAGTTCTTCTTTTCAGGTATGGATTTGGTCCTTGAACCTATCGCTCAATACCATGAAAAAAACATTCAATTTCATTCTGGTTATCAGCCTTTTGTCGGCTTTGTATTCCTGTGAAAACTCAACAGATCAATCCCAACAACATCATCATGAACAGAGTCCGGATCTGGAACCCTTGGTGGAGAAGGTCCTGACGGCAGAAGAGCAAGAGGCCCTTACACCGGATAAGGTACTGGAATTGCTCAGGGATGGGAACCAGAGATTTATGAACGGAACCCTCACTGCACGTGACCACTCGGCCCAGGTCAGGAACAGCACTTTTGCGCAATATCCCAAAGCCGTCATCCTTTCATGTTTGGATAGCCGCGTTCCGGTTGAAGATGTATTTGACCGGGGCATAGGAGATATTTTTGTAGGAAGAGTAGCAGGGAACTTTGTAAACGAAGACCTCTTGGGAAGCATAGAGTTTGGGTGCAAAGTAGCCGGTGCAAAGTTGATATTGGTCATGGGACATGAGCACTGTGGAGCAGTGAAGTCGGCGATCGATGGTGTTGAATTGGGAAATATTACGGCCATGCTCTCCAACATAAAACCCGCCATGGATCTTATACATGATTTTGAGGGAGAAAAGAGTTCAGAAAACGCCGAATATGTTCATGAGGTATGCGAGAGCAACGTCAGGAATACCATAAACAATATCCGGATCAATAGTCCCATCCTCAAAGAAATGGAGGAGAACGGTGAGGTGAGCATTGTCGGCGCCATATATGATATGTCCAGCGGAGAAGTGGTGTTTCTAGAAGAATAGCAACAAGTCCTTATATCGGAGAATATTGACTCCAATCACTCCATTCCAGGACTCATTTATTCCGGAAGCGACCCGCTGATAAGGCTGTCAAGTATCCCTCTCAAGACAGTGGGTTGGTTTTTTATATATGCTTGCCCCGAAAACTCAAATAATCCTGACCAGGAACAGCAAAATGTAACGGATCAAAAGTAATACCCAAATTTACCTTCGTTTAGCAGGAACAAATCCTAATCTTCAGCGCAATACAAGGTCCGGATAGAATGAAGCAAAATCCTCAACTGCTGCGATACAAGGCACTTCTCTCCTATATTGAAGATCATTTAAGCGAAGAGATCAATATTGAGAAGGTGGAGGAAATATGTCATTATTCCTACCGAAACATCAACCGCATATTTGAGGCCATCCACCAGGAGACCATCGGGAAATATATCAAGCGCCTCCGCCTGGAAAAAGCCGCCCAATATCTTAAATACTCCGATCTTGGTGTATCGCAAATAGCCTATGAAGTAGGGTTCGAAGATCGCTCTGCTTTCAGCAAGGCTTTCAAATCCAAATATCATCTTTCACCCCTGGCCTTCAGAGAAGACAGCGCCTCGATCCTTGAACAACAGCTTCAAACCCTGCTATCGCACGAAGATCAGGAAAGGCGGAAATTGGAATTTGAAATTCAGTATTTGCCCAATTTCGATTATCTCTTTCTTGAATATCGTGGAGATTACGAAAACACTGCTGCCATTGAAAAGGCATGGGAGTCGCTTCTCGAATATGCCGGAGAAAAAGAACTTCTCACCGATCGTTCGGTTTTCATGACAGAGATCATCGACGATGCTGAGATCAGCGACGATATCCACTCCCGTTATAATCAAGCGCTCGTTCTGGAAAAACCGCTGGAGATTGAACCCGAATCACTGTTTCGCACCAAAAAACATCTCAGACAGAAGTACGCCAAATTCTCCCACAAGGGTTCGGACCAGAGCCGCTTTGATCTCTATAATCGGATCTATGCCTTTTGGATGCTGGATGTGGATCTGGAGCTGGCCGATCTGCCCACACTCGAGTTATACCCAAACTTTGACGAAAAACTTCCGGAAAGCGAACGAGTGACGGATATCTACATTCCCGTAAGCTAAGTTGTCCAAAAAGGACACATCAGTCATATCCCCGGCTTCTAGTTTTGGCATCAATACCAATCGGGATATCCCGAACACAGGACTGAGATGGATGCCATAGTTAAGAACATTGAAGAAAATATTGAGCTGATCATATACGTGATCCTTGGGTTCTCAATCGCGCTAGCGACCGTAGAATTCTTCTATGAGTTGTATAAAAAGAAGATCAACCTACGCAGACTGGGTGAAATGTGGGCCAGCGTTTCGGTTTTTCTTGTAGCTCAGCTTATGGAAAAAACCAGCACCCTGATATTCGCCGGTGCATTTTTATTGGTTGGAAATTGGATCCCCTGGCAAATCCCGGTCAATATCTGGACTACCCTCTTATGTCTGGTATTATTGGATTTCGTCTACTATTGGGAGCATGTGATCGAGCATAAGGTCAGGATACTGTGGTCATACCATAGTATTCATCATAGCTCTCCGATTTACAATTACACCACGGCCATGAGGGTGTCATTCATCGACAGCCTGATCACCTGGGTATTCTATCTCCCCTTGATCATTATGGGCTTTAACCCTTACATCGTATTGCTTTGCTTCACTCTGGTGTTGATGTACCAGTTTTGGCTCCATACGGAGATCATCGGTAAGCTGGGCTGGTTTGAAAAAGTTTTCATGACTCCCTCCCAGCACCGTGTGCATCATGGGTCAGACAAGATATATCTCGACAAAAATTTCGGTGCATTGTTCTCCATCTGGGATCGCATCTTCGGCACTTTTCAGGAAGAAAAGCATACCCCTACCTATGGGCTGACCAAGCCTATCAATACCATAAACCCTGTCAAGGTACATTTCATCGAGTACTACAACATCCTCAAGGATATATTCAGATCCAGAAACCTGCGGGAAGCATGGAATTACCTGGTTAAACATCCTGGCTGGGCACCGAAAAACCCACAATGATCCATGCAGCTTATAATGCTTTTTAAAAGCCATAAACTGAAATTTGCATTCACCATGATGTTGATCATGGCCGAAGCATTTCTCACGCTTCTGTTTCCTCTTTTCATCGGTAATGCTGTTGACGGTGCGCTGAACGGAGAGCGCGCTGCATCAATTGACTTAGGCCTGCTCGGCTTATCCGCATTGATCGTTGGTGTTGGGAGGCGGGTTTTTGATTCCAGATTCTACGCCAAAATATTCATGGAGAAAGGCCTGAATATTCTTAACAGCATTGAGGATAAGAATCCATCCATAAAAACCGCAAGACTTGGCATGATCAAGGAGTTTATCGAGTTTATGGAAAACCACATGCCCGAATTGATCAACAGCAGTATCGGGCTGGTGGGGGTAATTGTGATCCTGGCGACTTTGAATGTCAGCGTCTTCATCGCCTGCATTATCGTCACCTTCATGATCACCATCATTTATGTCCTGACCAGCGCGCAAACAATAAAGATCAACAAATCATACAACGATGAAGTGGAAAAACAAGTGGAAGAGATTGCCAAAAACGATGATTCAAGCCTAAGATCACATCTTCAGAATCTGACAACATGGAACATCAGGTTGTCCGATCTTGAAGCCATGAACTTCTCTTTCTCCTGGATACTGTTGACCGGATTCCTGGTTCTTTCCATTCTACTTCCCCTTGAAAGCGGTGCTCTACAATATGGCGCTTTGTTTTCTCTGGTCATGTATGCTTTCCAATACATCGAAAACGTGATCAACCTGCCGCTGTACTATCAGAATTGGCTCAGGCTACAGGAAATCGGTTATAGGCTGAAAAAACAGGTGCGAGATCTCAGATGCGATGCCTGAACTGCTCCTGCAGACCTCAGCAGCAGAAACATCGTATATGATCAATATCAAGGAGAATTTTAGCAATTAATCCAAAAAATTCTTATTTTTCTTTTATATGAAGATCTGCGAAATAGAGTCGCTTGGTCATCATATGCCCGGCTCGAGGAGTAAAGAGCCATCTATTAGGACAAGAGCACTTCACCCATAAAAGAAACAGCAATGAAAAACCAAAACATCCTAGCCAAAGCATCCTTTACGCAGCAAGATCAAGTGAACATCTTAAAAATGAAAGGGAGCCCTTATGAAATGGGCTATCAGCACGGTTACCTGCTTGCCGACAGGATCGCAACCATGATCAACACCACAATACAGGCAACGATCGCTTATATCTCTTTAGCAACCGGCAATGATCTGAAAACCTCTGAAGAATGGTTCAATATAGGCCAAGCGGATGCAGAACCCTTCTTGCCGGATGAATTTATGACCGAAATGAAGGGAATTTGTGACGGATGCAATGATGCCGGGGTATCGGTCACATTGCAGCAAATACTCCTGTGGAATACCAATTATGATCAATGGTGCATTTACGCCCATCCACATTATTGGCACCCTGAAGAAGGTGCTGGCAATAGGCCGCTGGCCTATGTTTTCCAGGGGGCCGGCGGGTGCAGCAGTTTTAGCGCCTGGGACAATGCGACGGGAGGCGATGGAAAAATGATCTTCTGCAAAGACGAAGATAACTTCAATATGCCCGGACAATTGGAGAATCGGATGATGTTCGTTGCTGATCCCGATGAAGGATACGGGCATATGTTCATGTCTTATCCCGGAATGATCGGCCTGGACGGTGGCTTCAATGAGGCCGGATTTGAAATGATGACACAGCTGAACAGTATGAAGGATGAAACGATGAAAGGCTGTGGGATCGCCATATTTACAAGACTGCTGCTCACGCATGTGAATACTGTAGAAGGAGCTATAGAGGTCTTCAACAAATATCCGAGATGTGCCGGTATCGCATATCATGTTGCCGACTCGATCAACAAGAAGGCCGCAGTCGTCGAAACTTCCGCTACTCAAGTCGCTGTTCGATATCCTGTGCCGGGACAAGACTTCCTATATCAGGCCAATAATTCCAATTGTTATCCGGGCTGGATGGGATACGAAGGATACAACATGGTCGAGGATCAAAAGCTTGTCAATGAGCTGACCGATGTTTCCACCATTGAGGCCTGGCAAAGCAGTCTGCGAGATCCTGAAAACAAATATGTGCAAGCGCCCAGCCGGGTAGAACGATACGGAGAGTTGCTAAAACAGCATTACGGAAACATCACCGTAGAAGTGGCTCAGGAAATGATGAGCGACCGCTACGATCCCTATACTCAGAAAACGCGTGAAAAATGGCAACCTTCCGTATCCAACAATATTCTCTGCACCATTTGCGCCCTGTATCCCGATGATACTTTTACGGCCAATCCGCCGCTCGGACAATTCCAGGCCCATATAGCCAATATGTGGAGCCTGATCGCTTATCCGGAGACCGGAGATTTTTGGTTGGCCATCAATGATTTTCCAGCCGAATATGGTGGCTATGTACAATTCAATTTGAAGGAACTGCTAGGCAGCTCCATATCCTTTCAGGTGCAAGCCAATATCAAATGGCAGGACAGCGGAGTCGCCCTTAACCAGGGAGACACAGCGACAGTTCTTTATACAGGAGGGAAATGGACCGCCAATCCCGCAACCGGATTTGTTGATGCAAACGGAAATCCCGGATTGACGGCAAAGCCCGGTTATACCCTGCCCGGGACCAACGAAGGAGCATTATGCGGCCGAATAGGCACAGACGGGGAAGTCTTTCTCATTGGCGATGCAAAGGAAATTCCGATCAGCAGTTCAGGGAATCTGTTCTTATGCATTAATGACGACCTGAATCAGGAATACGGTCCAGGGTTTACGGATAATGAAGGATCGATCAATGTTTCGATCGATGTCCGGACGGATTAGTCGCATCCTCTTTCCATGCGTAGCTGTTCAGGGGGACACCCTCGATGGGGGAGCGGGCCTGGTCATGGTTCATATTGGGTTTATGATCTTTATGGAATCGCTCCGTGGAATCAGGTTTCCTAAGGATTCCTTGATGATATCCTCAAGCCCCTTCAGCAAGGCCTTTTTAACAAAGAAGCGATGCGTAACTATGCCTATTTCGCGTACAGGGACCGGTGGGCGAAACTGAATAACATTTTCCTTGGCATCATCCGACAATGAATCATAGCTCAAATAGGGTAAAATGGTAATCCCCTGACGCGATTGGGTAATACGGATCAGACTTTCCATTGAACCGGATTCGAACTTATAATTGACGTTGCTGTCAAAATACTTCCTGCTCAGCTTACATATATCATATACCTGTGTCCTCAGGCAATGTCCCTCTTCCAGCAGGCAGATCTTTGAATAATCCAGGTCAGCAGGTGAAACCGTATCTCCTTTTTCCTTTCCCGTGCAATCGTAGATCAGGAAGGGTTCATTGTACAAACTGACCTCCTCGATTTCCTTATGATTCAGTGGAAGAGCCAAAATACCCAGATCAAGATCTCTTGACAGAATGCCTCGTTGTATTTGTTCCGTGGTCATTTCCTTGATCAGAATATCCACCTTTTGAAATCGCGCAGCGTATTGGTTAATGAATTTCGGCAGGAGGTAAGGAGCAATTGTAGGAATGATACCTATCCTTATTTCCCCAACCATTTCCCCCTTCATTTCCTGAACCACATTGTTCATCTGGTCGATCTCATTAACGATTATTCTAAGCCTCTCAATGATCTTCTCCCCCTCATCGGTGATGGTGACGGGCTTTGTCTTCCGGTTGAAAAGTCTGATCCCGATCTCATCCTCGAACTTGTTGATCATGGTACTCAACGTGGATTGAGTCACAAAGCATTTTTCCGCGGCCAGCTCAAAGTTCTTCGAATCCACTACGGCAAGTACGTATTGAAATTGCTGAATATTCATGTTGCTCCAAACTACGGCCAATATCTACAACATCAATATTAACATCTAGTATTTCGTTTTTATCAATAATAATCCTGCCACACTTTTGTTGCCTCAAACGACTTTTACATGAGGCTTAAAATTTTGACATTCACAATGGCATTCGCCCTGGCATCCTGTCAGGAATCAGGGATCGAATCATCAAATCAAGAAAATATGGAAAATGAAAAAAAAGGCTGCCCTTTTGGCTTTGACAAACTGAAGTCAAGTGGCGAGGTGATCAAAGGTGAAGGAAACACCAACAAGGAATGGTGGCCAAACCAACTGGATCTCAGCATACTTCACCAAAACTCATCCCTGTCCAATCCTATGGATCCGGATTTCGACTATGAGAAAGAATTTGAAAATCTGGACTACCAGGCGCTCAAAAAGGATCTGACCGATCTCATGACCAGTTCTCAGGATTGGTGGCCGGCGGACTTTGGTCATTATGGAGGGTTATTCATCAGGATGGCCTGGCATAGTGCCGGCACCTACAGAACCGGTGATGGAAGAGGGGGTTCCAGAGCGGGACAACAGCGTTTTGCTCCTCTGAACAGTTGGCCGGACAATGCAAACCTTGATAAGGCCCGCAGGCTCCTCTGGCCGATCAAGCAGAAGTATGGCAAGAAGATCTCCTGGGCGGATCTGATGATCCTGGCAGGAAATGTCGCGCTCGAATCGATGGGATTTCAAACCATAGGTTTTGCAGGCGGCAGGGAAGACGTTTGGGAGCCCGAGGCCAATGTGTACTGGGGCTCGGAGCGCGAATGGCTCGGTGATGAGAGATATACCGATGAACGTGAATTGGAAAAACCACTTGCAGCGGTCCAGATGGGGCTCATCTATGTGAATCCAGAAGGTCCAAACGGGAATCCTGATCCCAAATTGGCAGCAATTGATATTCGGGAAACCTTCGGAAGGATGGGTATGAACGATGAGGAGACCGTGGCGCTCATTGCCGGAGGCCATACCCTGGGAAAAACCCATGGAGCTGCCAGCGGGGAGCACCTTAGTGCAGACCCGGAAGGAGCCAAGATCGAGCAGCAGGGCTTTGGATGGGAAAGCGATTATAAGTCAGGAAAGGGCGCAGATGCCATCACCTCCGGACTCGAGGTGATCTGGACAGAAACTCCGGCCCAATGGAGTCATGGATTTTTTAAGAGCCTGTTTGAAAATGAATGGGAGCTGACCAAAAGCCCCGGAGGTGCACATCAATTTGTAGCGGTTGACCCTGAAAAGCTTTACCCTGACGCATTTGATCCCGACAAAAAGCATAAACCCACCATGCTGGTGACCGATCTCTCGCTGAGAGAGGACCCGGTCTATGAGAAGATCTCCAGGAGGTTCTACGAAAATCCTGAAGAATTCGAACTGGCTTTTGCCAAAGCATGGTTCAAGCTCACCCATAGGGATATGGGACCAAGGACATCCTACTTGGGCCCTGAGATCCCCGATGAGGAATTTATCTGGCAGGATCCAATTCCCGCCCTGGATCATGAGGTCATCAATGATCGGGATATTCAGGAATTGAAAAGCCTGATACGCGGATCGGGACTTTCGTCAGAAGAGCTGGTCTCTACAGCATGGGCATCCGCCTCGACCTATAGGGATTCCGACAGGCGTGGTGGTGCCAATGGTGCAAGGATCAGGTTGGAACCTCAAGTCAATTGGGAGTCTAACAATCCCACCCGCCTCAGGAAGGTACTGACCACTTATGAAAGCCTGAAATCGGAATTCGAAAAATCGGGAAAGAGAGTTTCAATAGCCGACCTGATCGTTCTCGGAGGAAACACAGCCATTGAGGATGCGGCCAAAAAGGCCGGGTTCGATGTGGAAGTACCCTTCCAACCCGGTCGAACAGATGCCACACAGGAACAAACGGATGTTGAGGGTTTTGCAGTGCTGGAGCCCATAGCTGATGGATTCAGAAATTATAAGAAATCCGACTATACCCTGAGCAGCGAGCAACTGCTGATCGACAGAGCACAGCTATTGAGTCTGACCGCTCCGGAAATGACGGCATTGTACGGAGGTATGAGGGTTCTCAACACAAACTATGATGGCTCTTCCCATGGCCTGCTTACGGAAGATCCAGGAACCCTAAACAATGATTACTTCAAAAATCTCCTGAGCATGGAATACCAATGGAAATCTCAGGATGAACAACAGGAGATCTTTAACGGATATGTTCGCGGCAGTGATGAAGTAAAATGGACCGCAACCAGGACGGATCTGATTTTTGGATCAAACTCCGAACTGAGAGCACTTGCAGAGGTATATGCCAGTGATGATGCCAATGAAAAATTCATTCAGGACTTCATTAGGGCATGGAATAAGGTGATGATGCTGGATAGATTCGATATCTAAAGAGCACATTCTTACGATCCGTTGATCGAACCCGAATGAGCGGTTCAGGTGAAAACCTGGCCGCTTTTTTCATTTAATGAGCTCAAAACATCCTGTGGATTGCCGGAATGAAGAACAGCAATTCAGAAAAACAAGATATGGCCGCCCAAATCCATTTTTTAGAAATCCGTTGCGATCACTCCAAACATGAAAAACACCGTTTACATAACACTTGTCGAATCCGGGGGTATTTGCTCCAATTATCAATACTTTTCTTCCGAGGCCTAAGTCAGCTATTCGGAATACCTGGGAGCCAAAAAGAAAACTGAATACGACGTTATATCACAAAATAAAAACCACGACGCCAAAAGCTTAAAAATGTAAAGACGATGAAATCAATAAATCTGGTAATCATCCTTACCTCCTTTGTTGTCTCCTATACACACGCACAAAACCAACAAGAGCTCTTCCAAAAATTTATCAAAACGCTTAACGATAACAATGAAAAGGAATACAAGGAGTTTATTGACAACCATGTATCTGCCAACCTGCTTCAATTCTCTCCGGACAAGCTCTTTCAGCAAATACATGAAGAATTAGGGACCATAGAGTATGTAAAAAAGGATTTCGAATCAAGTAGGAAAATCGCGATCACGGTCAAGACGCAAATCGGCAATGTGGGATTCATAATGGCGACCCGGGAAGAGGAAGGAAGCCTGAGGATTGCCGGATACTCATATACTACGATAGATAATTATCTGACATTTGATACCGAATCCTTTAAGGCGTTCGTATCGGAAACACTCGACGATCCGAAGATAAAAGACAAGTTTTCCGGGAATATTCTGATCAAACAAAATGATGAAATCTTACTCCAGGAGAGTATTGGCTATGCAAACAAGGAATTACAGGTAAGCAATAAAAAGGAGACCAAATTCCTGATAGGCTCAGTTTCCAAAGTCTTTACAAGCCTGGCCGTTCTTAAACTCGCTGAGGATCAGAAACTGAATTTAGATGACAAAATCTCTCACCATATTCCCGAGTTGGAAAAAACAAAGATCAATCCTGAGGTGACAATATTGGATCTGTTAAAACATGAATCCGGTCTGTCGGACATACTATTTTCAGACAAAGCTCAATTAACTTCAAAATGGCATTTCAATAGCTATGATGATCTACTGCCCCTGATCTATGAAGTGGGATCGCCTCATGAATACAAATCATTTCACTACTCAAACTCAGGATATCTACTCCTTGGAAAGATCATAGAAAACGCAAGCGGGATGTCATATGACGAATTCATCAGAGAGAACATCTTTGATAAATTGGAAATGAACGATACTCATGAAAAAGCATACCCACAACTAATATCCAATGCGGCGACCGGATATACCAAAATAACCGGAGAGGTTAAAGATGGCCTTATCGAATATGACAGGGATATCAATTCAGGTTGGGACCGGTATAGCAAATTTGACTATGGTTTTTCAACACCGGCCGGGGGACATTATTCAACGCAAGAGGATCTATTAAAGATCCTGGAAGCGCTCAGAAAAGAAACAATCGTAACCACGCCCTCACTAAACGAGAGCATGAAGACCCTTTATAACTATTTCGATACGTATCAATATGGAAATGCCAAAGCATATGGAGCCGGGCTGACAATCAGAGAAGTGGGGAAATACCGGGCCATAGGTCATGGCGGTACGACCCCGGGATGGAGTTGTGAAATATACTTTTTTGAATCCTTAGGCTTGCAGATCATTATATTAAGCAACCATGACAGAATGGAGGGTGCGCAGCTACTCCTAAATAGTTTACTTAAATACTTTAGGCAGGACAATGAATAAAAATCCCTAACTGGTAGATCTGTTCATTTTTCACAGCTCGGAAAAAAGAAGCCACCGGCGTCTCCGATGCTATTGCTGAAACATCAATCCGGAATGAGCGATTCGGATCAAAACCCGGTCGCCTTGAAGCGGCCCTCTTCCGTGTTTTTCATACAAGTTTCAGTAAAATCTATACAAGCGTCGAGTCATCCGTTTTGAGCTTTGCCTGAAACAATTTCGAGGTGAGGTCCCATGACCGAAGCAAAATCACCTGCGATCATTGGCCTGCTTTGGGAGGATACATCATGTGATAAGCATAATGACTCCGACAAATGAGCTAGATTTCAATTCGGTCATGACCATACCTATCCCGGAATTACAAAACCAGTAAGATGAATCCATCATTAGCCATCATAGCCCCTATATCTCTGTTGATCCTTGTGATCCTGGCAGGTTTGTTTCTGGCCTCCAGGCTAAACCTCTATTTCGCCATCCTAAGCCTGAATCAATGGCGTCTGTTGATCTACGGACTGGTCTTCGGCAGCCTCATCTCCATGATCGCCTTTACCACCACTCCCCAGCTGATTGGCAGAGCCATCTTTATGTTTTCCTCCCTGAGCGTAGGATTGGTACTCTTCTTTTTGATCGGGGTTCTGGTAGTGGAAGCATTGCATCTTGCCTTTAGCATATCGCCAAAATTCAGAGGCATGATCAGCCTATCCTTTGCGATACTCATGTGTAGCTACGGGATCTGGAATGCTTCAAGACCGATGGTAAAAAAAGTGACTATACCCGTTTCGGGCCTGACAGAGAAGATCAGAGCCGTACACCTCACCGACATTCATCTGGGCAATTTCAGAGGCAGAAGATTTCTGGACAGGGTGGTTCAAAAAACCAGGGAGCTAAAACCCCAGGTGATCTTTCATACAGGTGATCTTTTTGACGCGAAGGCCCCGATGAACCAGAACACCCTCGCCTCCCTGGGAAGCATAGATGCACCACATTTCTTTGTTGAAGGAAACCATGATATCGAGGTGGGACTACAAGAAGTATTCGATCTTGCAAGGGAGCAGAACGTCACCATTCTTGAAAATGAGATCTCAGTTTTTCGAGGGCTTCAGATCGTAGGGCTCAAATACATGCTCGCCGATACAGCAAGCTTCGATATTCATGCCTCCGCAGAAAAAGAAACCATCGCAGATGTGCTGGCCAGGCTGCCAATCGATGAAAATAAACCGACCATCGTACTGCACCACTCCCCGATGGGTTTTCAATATGCGGAGAAACGCGGGGCCGATCTGATGCTCGCCGGACATACGCACGGCGGTCAGATATGGCCGTTGACCTATATCGCAAATTCAATTTTCCCTTACAACAGGGGACTTTTTCAGTACGAAAACCTGGCCATCTATGTCTCCGAAGGGATCGGCACTATGTTCACGCCCATGCGGATAGGGACTCAAAGCGAGATCACACTCCTGGAACTTGTTCCTCAGGTCAACGAAGCAAGAATTGAATAGTATAAGTATGGGAAACACACCGGACAAGCTGATGATGAACAATAATTAACGGTGATTGTTGAAAATATGATCAGCAGACACCAACAACAGCAAGTATTCCAGACAAAAAGCTGTGCAGAGGAATCATAGGAAATGGTTGACCAATATTCCATAAAAGAATTTGCCAGGAAATATTTCAAGGAAAACCAAATCGGGGAAAGACTACTAAAGCAGATCCCCTTATCGGAGAGTTCCGTATTCATGATCAACAAAATGGAACATAATGTTCCGGCCATCAACATCCCCAAGAAAGGCATAAAATCGAATTATTATGAAGTCTTTCTGATCACAAAAGGCCGTTGCACTGTAGAATACAATCTCCAACCAATAGTGCAAAGGCCGAAACAAATTCGATTTTCTTCACCTGGATCCACCTCATTCGTGAAAGAGATCTCAGAAGAGGTAGAAGGGTATTATATTCTGTTTGATGAGGAATTCATGCGTGTTGCTAACCGCGAAAATCAATTAACCCACCTGCCCTTTTTTTCTAAAGACACATATCCTCTAATACAACTCAATACCAAAACGCTAAAGCAATTTGTTACGATACTCGATCATCTGATCAAACTTCTCGGCAAACCAAAAAGTCATGAAAATGATCGAATCATTGCAACCTACCTAACCGCCTTTCTGATGGAATGCGAGGAGCTATTTGACGGAGAATCCATGTCAGCCGTTCAGAACTCTTCTGCTCAGAGGATCACTAAGAGTTTCCTCGCCCTTTTGAATAAACACTCCCTACGCAAAATGCAGATCTCCGATTATGCTGATGAGCTTTGCATTTCACCGAAGCACCTGACCAAGTCCATTAAATCGGTTACAGGATTTCCTCCAAGTCATTTTGTAAACAAGACAATGATCCTTGAAGCCAAAATTCAGCTCATGGAATCACAAGATACCGTTAGTGAGATTGCCAATTATTTGGGTTTCTCGGATGTCTCCTACTTCGTGCGTTTTTTCAAAAAACACACGGCTACGACTCCCTCGGGTTTTCGAAAGTCGGGATCAGGCTGAATATTGAGTGGTTTGTATTGTTTTTTATGCCTTTTATCCTAACTGTATTCAGCTGATTGATGAAATAATTGTAGAACAAAAACTGACATCGAATCAACTTCCTTGATCAGCAAAGTGAGAAGCGAACAGGGATCTAAAAAATACGGGTATGAACAACTATCATGATTATGTGATCAAAGATGGAAAATTCATAGGCAGATTTGAAGAAATGTATGCCAGTTGTGAAGACCCCTGGATGCAATCAGAGCAACCAAATAAATATGCCAGGAGTGCAGGCATTATTCACATAAAAAAGCATGAAATAAGGACCTTGCTGGAATGCGGTTGCGGTTTGGGATACTACGCTAACTGGATCAACAAACAAACCGGTATTGTTCCCAAAAGTGTGGACATCTCAGATACCGCGATCAGCAAAGCCAAAACATTATTTCCAAATCTGGATTTTGAAAGGGCCGATATATCCGTAGATATTTCCAAATACAAAGAAGTTGACTGTGTTATGTTCGCCGAGATCATTTGGTACATATTGCCTGATCTGGAAAAGATCTTCACAGCTTTAACCAGTAATTTTAAAGGCAAATACCTCATCGTGAATCAGGTATTTTATAAAGGCAGTCAAAAGTATGGCAATGAGTACTTCACCAATTTGAATGAGTTTATAGAATATGTTCCTTTTACACTGCTTGAAAAAATGCAAGCCACAGGCCAATCGGACACAACTATCGAAACTTCGACCCTGTTTCGAATTGATTAGGGATTCTTATTATCTTTCTAAAGACTGAATATCCAATAACCGAGACCACCTCCTATTAAAAACAACCGGAATATGATCTTCAAATGGATCGTTGTAATTGCTGCCCTGATCACCCTGCTGATCATCATGTATTTATCAGGCAGGAAGTCGATCCATAGCGAACTGGTGATCGAAACCGGTCCTCAAGAAGTATGGAAGGTCCTGATGAACGTAAAAGGATATCAGGATTGGAACCGGGTTTTGTTACCCGTATCAGGCTCTATCGAAGAGGGTCATGTATTGCCTTATCGGTTGATTCAACCCGGAGGACAAGCTCTGGAGATCAAACTGAAGGTATTGAGATCGACACACTCCAAACTGCTGAACCAATACGGTGGAGTTCCGGGTCTCTTCACCTTTGACCACAGGTATATGCTGGAGGCCGAAGGGGAGCACACAAAGGTGATCATTCATGAAGATTTCAGGGGGATCGGAGTACTGTTCTATGATGTAAATTGGCTTGACCAGGCCTATACGGATCTTCTTCGTTCTCTCCGCGATCATATCCTGAATTCTGCCCCTGTTTAAGGCCTGATCAGGCCTTCGGATGACCTCATCCGAAAAATATATACAAGCTTCGGAAAATTATATACAAAGCCTGCCCCAGGCCATTGTAAGCTTGTAATGTAAATCATTCAAGATCTAATTCACATGAGACTCTTATCGAAAATATACATGGGGCTTTTGCTCATCGCAGCAATTGCAATGCTGATCTGGGGGCTTGCCGGATTCTTTGAATACTTTACCGGAATAGTTCCGCTGATCGGCTTACAAAACGCAGCCTATCCAAGCGGTGTTCAATTTGTTCATTGGCTACTCATCACCATTTCAGGTGTTGTATTCATAGCAGGTTACATCGCCAGGTGGAAATGGACCCCAATAGCCATGATCCTGGTGTATTCCAATCTGGCTGTACTATGCACGATCCAAACCTTTGATTTCATGTCCGAGCAATGGGGATACTCTCAGTATTTCACGGAAATGGTAATGTATGTGATCCATTCCTTCTTCCTGCTCTTATCGCCGGTCTCAAAATCGCGTTTCGGATTTAACCTTGCGAGCAAATGAAAAGGGTGATCATTGCAGGAGCCTCAGGCATGGTGGGCAGTCTGGTTCTGGAGAATTGCCTTGCATCCACCCGGGTTTCAGAAGTGATATCCCTGGTCAGGAAAAGAACCAATACATTGCACCCAAAGCTGAAGGAGGTGGTCGTGAAAGATTTTTCTGACTACTCAACACATACAGATCAGTTCAAAAACATTGATCTAAGCTTTTTCTGCATCGGGGTTTACACAGGGCAGGTACCGGATGATCAATTCAAAAGGATCACAGTGGATTATGCGATTGAATTTGCCAGCGCGATCAAAACAAATAGCCCGGCGGCATCCCTATGCTTATTGAGCGGAGCCGGAGCAGATCGCTCGGAAAAAAGCAGCACTTCATTTGCAAAATACAAGGGCATGGCCGAAAACCGGATCTCTGACATGGGTCTAAGCTTTTATGCATTCAGGCCGGGATACATCTACCCTGTGACTGTCCGTAAAGAACCAAATCTGATCTACAGGATTACAAGGATGTTTTATCCCCTGATAAAACTCATGGGATCGAACAGCAGTATCAAATCTACAGAGCTGGCAACCGCCATGTTTCGCGTGGCAATGGAAGGAGCAAAGACCGAGGTATTGGAAAATCGGGACATTCTGGAACATGCCTAGAAAACTTGCGCGAAGGTCTATCAGTAGCCATTCAATCATTGACAGCAAAATGTATACAAGGTTCGGACAAATGTATACTTCATCACAACACAGGCGCAATACATTTACCAATGGAAATTTTAGACAAGCATTGAACTGTTTAACAACAAAAAAAGCATAATGAAAAAACTGGAAAACAAGGTTGCCATTATAACTGGCGCAAGCGGCGGCTTGGGAAGAGCTACCGCCATCGCATATGCAAAAGCCGGAGCCGATGTTGTCATCTGCGCTCGGCGATTGGAGAAACTTGAAGAGGTGGCAAAGATCTGTGAAGAACAGGGGGTCAACACATTACCTGTCAAGTGTGATGTCATGCAAAAGGAAGACCTGGAGAACCTGGTTGAACAGACCATCTCCAAATTCGGTCGTGTGGACATACTTGTCAATAACGCAATTTCTACAAAGCAGGGAGTTTCCATCATGGACCATACGGATGAGATCTGGAACAATACCGTCACCAGTGGTTTTGAAGCCGTATGGATCCTGATGCGTCTTTGCTATCCACATATGAAAGAGAAGGGAGGACGGATCATCAATGTTTCATCCGGTGCCGGGTTGATCGGTGCACCTAAATTCGGAGTCTACGCAGGTGTGAAGGCTGCGGTGCACGGAATCACAATGGTAGCAGCTCGGGAGTGGGGTCTCGACAGGATCACCTGCAACAGTATCGTTCCTATATTCTACAGCGATCTCTCCAACAAATTATTCGATGAATACGGCGAGAATGTGGTCAAGGACATTGTTCCCCTGGGGTACATCGGCGATGCTGAAGAGGATATAGCGCCGGTCATGGTATTTATGGCCTCCGAGGATTCAAGGTATATCACAGGACAGCTGATCAAAGTCGATGGCGGAGGTGATATCCACTTTTAGCCATCATTGATTTTTAACGAATAAACAGAACTTATGGCAACTTTAGAAAATGTAAGGGTTGAGAAGATCAAGGCTTCTCATAGAAAGATATACACGGATATTCTCATCGATGCAACTCCCGAACAGGTATGGTCGGTTTTGACCGACACCGGATCCTACAAGAGTTGGTCGACTTTCATGATCGACATCCAGGGCAAGATCCGGCAGGGTGAGAAAATTACGATTGTTTTCAAGATCAACCCAAAGAAAGAAAAGCTCACAACTATCGATCATACCATATCGGTAGTCGAGAACTCGGAGTTCTACTGGGCGGAAAAGGGTCCCGGCGGCATCAGGGATAACCATCACTTTAAGGTCATGCAGGCCGAGGACGGAAAAACAAGATTCATCCAATCGGATGAGATCATGCAAGGCATCACCTGGCTGATGGGTGGTAATCTATCAAAGATCTATGCCAGGGGTTATAGCGCATTCAACCAAAATCTCAAGACAGAAGTAGAACGCAGATTCAAAAACTAAAAGAAATGGACTTCAATCTGAAAAATATTCCTTCACAAAAAGGACGGATCGCCATCGTAACAGGCGCGAACAACGGTATTGGGTTTGAAACCACATTGGCCATGGCGAACTATGGCTTCAAGGTCATTATGGCCTGTCGAAATATGTCCAAAGCCGAAAAAGCAAAAACCGAAATATTGCAACAGGTTCCCAATGCTGATCTCGATGTACTGAGCCTCGATTTGAGTGATCTGGAGAGCGTAAGGTCCTTTGCAAAAGAATTCAAGGAAAAATACACAAAGCTCGATGTGCTCATCAACAATGCAGGCATCCTGGTATACAGCGGGAAAAAGAGCAATACCGGTGCTGAATTGCAATTCGCTACCAATCACCTCGGCCATTTTTTGTTGACCAGCCTGCTGATCGAATTGATCCCCGATGACCATGCATCGCGTATTGTCGCTTTGAGTAGCCTGGCACATAAAGGGGCAAAGATCCATTTTGATGATCTCAACTGTGAAAAAGACGACGACCCGGATGCCGCATATGGCCAGTCCAAATTGGCCAACCTCATGTTCGCCGATGAACTGGACCGGAGGTTGAAGGCCTCAGGCAAGAAGATCAAAGCACTGGCCGTTCATCCCGGAGGTTCGGACTCGGGCTTATTTGATGAGATGTCAAGATTGAAATACTATTTCTTCAAGATCTTATCACCTTTTATTCTCAATTCACCCGCATCCGCCGCCCGGCCCAGTATTTTTGGGGCATTGAGTCCGGAGGTTCGGGGTGGGGAATACTTCGGACCGCAGGGTTTTAATGAGTTTAAGGGCCGCGTTGGTATGGCCAAGCGAAGCGATTATTCCACACGGGAAGATGTAGCCTCCCGGCTCTGGAAGCTTTCCGAGGAAATGACCGGACAGTCATTCGATTAGCCGTACATGCATTTCAAAGTGTAATGTATTCTCATTATGTTTATTCCTGACGGTCGTAGAAAAATGCCGGAGATCTACCATATAGAGAGCATTTCGGACATGCACAAGGTTTTCGGGCTTCCCAAGCCCAAACACCCACTTGTCTCGATCATCAATTTCAAGGGTGCGGAGATCGAACCGGAATTTCATAACCTCCGATGCTCATTTGGCATGTATTGCATCACTCATAAGAATGAGACAGAAGGAAGTATGCGCTACGGTCGCAGCTCATATGATTTTCAGGAAGGGTCAATGCTGTTCATCAAGCCGGGCCAGGTGCTGAGTTATGACGGCCATCGGTCAAGCGCTGAAGATCCGGGCTGGGCATTGCTTTTCCATCCCGACCTGATCAGAAGATCGGAGCTGGGGAAGTCCATCGATGAGTATTCATTCTTCTCTTACGATATTTCGGAGGCTCTGCATATTTCCGATGAGGAAAAGGGCGCCCTTCGTGAGATCCTGGAAAAAATTGAGACGGAGTACCAACAAAACATTGACCGGCACAGTCAAAAGTTGATCGTATCCAATATCGAATTGATGCTGGATTATTGCACACGCTACTATGACCGCCAATTCTATACCCGCACAAATATCAACAAGGATGTACTCGCCAAATTTGAATCCCTCTTGAAGGAGTACTATTCCAATGAAAACCAGCTGGAATTGGGATTGCCCAATGTGAGCTATTGCGGCAGAGAATTGAGTATGTCCCCCAAGTATCTCAGCGATCTGCTAAAAAAAGAGACGGGCAAAAGCGCTAAAAACCACATCGACGATTTCCTGATCAACAAGGCCAAGAATCAACTGTTGAATTCCTCGGATTCCGTCAGTGAGATCGCCTACGGATTGGGTTTCGAGTATTCCCAGCATTTCTCCAAGTTGTTCAAGGTCAAAACAGGCATAAGTCCCGGTTCCTTCAGGAATGTCAATTGACCGAAAACAGCATTGTTGGGGATATCTATATCACGGGAAGCTTCGTCTAAGAGTATTACTCAAGGGACTTAGGTAGCCACAGTCCGGTCCGCTTTCATGAAGCCAGGATTCTTTTTAGCTTTCTTAGGAAAGGGAAGGCGGATCGAAAATCATTTCGTTTGGAATATGAGGTTTTTTGGCCGGATCCTAAAAATGAATCCATCGCATGGCTCATTTCGGCCACCTTCAGACAATTTCCAAATGAAAATATTGGGTCAGCACCTATGTCAAGACAATGGAAAAAATCGAAAACTGAGCTAGAAAAATGATCTCTCAAAATCAAATAGACAAAGCTTCGGAGTTTCTAAGATTTCATACTGATCAGGAAGTACTAGTCCTGCTGAATTCTTGGGATCCAGGAAGTTCACGGTTAATTGAAGCATGTGGATTCAAGGCGATTGGAACAACGAGCATGGGAGTATCCGCCTCTCTTGGTTATCCGGACTGTCAGGCCATTCCTTTTGCGGAAATGGTGGAAGCCATTAAAAGGATAGTGGACAAAGTGAATATACCAGTAACGGCAGACATTGAAGGTGGATATGGAGAGAGTATAGACGAAATCGTCGAATCAACGAAGAGTATTCTCCTAACGGGAATCGTTGGGATCAACATTGAAGATAGCTATAACCTGAGCCCAAAGCTGGTCGACCTCAATGAATTTTGTGAGCGAATAACAGCAATTAGAGAAATGGCAGATTCCTTGAAAATACACTTGGTCATTAATACAAGAACCGATGTTTTTATTACTTCCTCCGGTTCCGAGAGCAATCGCTTGGATGAATCAATTGTGCGTGGCAATAAATACCGTGAAGCAGGTGCGGATTGTATATTCGTGCCCGACGTATGGCAAAAGGAGAAGATAAAAACCTTGGTAGAAGAAATTAATGCCCCTATCAATATTCTTTCAAATCCAACCAACGGAACAGGATTTCCTCCTTCAATAAGCGAATTAGAGGAAATGGGTGTTGCAAGAGTAAGCCTGGGCTCCTCCATGATGAAATCCACCCTGGCATTGACCAAAAAAGTTTCAAGAGAATTAATTGAAGAAGGGACATATGGGGTATTGTCGGCGAGTATTGAACCCATTTCAGAAACGCTGCTGGCTTATAAAATGGCGACAGAATTAAACCCTGAAAAAAATAGTTGATGCGTCTAATACGATGTGCGTGGTTACAATAAAAAACAGATATTCATGAAGCACTCAGTTATAATTCTAATGATCCTATCAATACTTATGGAAAGTTGTCAGGATACAAGCGACTCACAGGAATCAAATATTGTTTCCAGTTCAATAAGAATAGAAGCAGAGCCTTCAAAGGTTTGGGATATAATCACCAGCAAGACTTATGCGAAAGAATTGGGAAATGTGTTTGACAGGAATGCTTTCGTCCAATCGGATTGGAAGCTCGGTTCCGATGTTCATTTCGTGTATGAACCGGATAAGATAGTGAGTACCGGAACCATAGGTAAATTGATCGAAAATGAGCTCATTCAGGTCGACTATGATTTTGACGGTTTTGAATACATGGAACGGTACAGCATCGAATCAGACGGTCCGATTTCCATACTATCGATTTATGCGGGACCTTATACCTCTGATTTCGAAGCACAAAAGGTGGTTTGGAACAATTGGCTGGCCAAAGTAAGGGAGCTGAGCGAAAACCGATGACCATCCTCGAATGAAGACGATAACCTGGAAATTGCATTTGAAGATCGACTCAAAAAAGACATGGGATCAAGGTTATGCGGACAACCGAACTAACAGGCACCGGACGGTATAGCAGTTCATAACCAAATCCTAAAACTGCGAAACGGAACAATGAACGCAAGGTATTTACTGGGAGCTCTGATTTCCACTCCTCTTCTTCCCCTAATGTATTATCAAGGAAAGCGGATCAGAAAAAGTGTACCCGAACTTCCCGAAGCAGATGGTGTCGAAGGAAAATCCCGATCATATGCAAAATCCGAAAGAGCTCTGAAGCTTATCGCCCTGGGTGAGAGTACCATTGCGGGAATCGGTGTTTCGACACATGAAGAGGGGTTCACGGGAACCTTTGCCAGGGAAATATCAAGATTACTTGGTCTGAACATGGATTGGAAAGTATATGCCCGGAGCGGATATACAGCAAAAAGAGTGAAAACTCATATAGTTCCAAGCATCACCGAGAAAGAGGCTGATCTTATCATTATCGGCCTGGGTGGTAATGATGCTTTCACATTGAACCGCCCGGGCAAATGGAAGGTCCAAATACAGCAACTAATTGAATCTCTTAGATCAAGATTTCCAGGGGCGATCATGGTCTTCTGCAATATGCCACCGATCAAGGAATTTCCTGCTTTTACACCACTTATAAAGTTCACTGTTGGAAACCTTGTCGAGATCTTGGGCGAGGAACTGGAGAAAATAGTAGGCGACTATCCGGATGTATTCTACACAAAAGAAAAAATTACTTTACAGGGATGGGCACATAAGTTTAGCCTTGATGCAAAGCGAGAAGATTTCTTTAGCGATGGTGTTCATCCTTCAAAATTAACCTATCAGACCTGGGCAAAGGATATTGCGAATGAAATCATCAAAGAAAAAGAAATCAAAAAGGCACTGGGCCAAAATCGATGAATACCGGAATACCGCATGTATATCTTCGAAGAGATTGCCCGATAATTAATATGAATCTGCCAGACTTTTCTCTTGCGTGGACGTGCTCCGGAATGATCAACAAAACCAGGTTCGGAGAAATACTTTTCATTGCCCTGCTGTCCGTATTGATCCCCTCCGGATCTCAATCTCAGGAACTTCGGATCGATCATATTATCCTGCTGAGTTCAAACTTACCGGAATCGATCGCCCACTATGAAGAGCAAGGCTTCAGCATCAAAAAGGGCAGGCTTCATGAAAATGGACTGATCAATGCCCACATAAAATTTGAAAACTCCAGTTCTATTGAATTGATGTCTATCGTAAGTGTCCCGAATGATGATGTTTCAAAGACCTATGGATCTCTTCTGGATCAGAACATCAAAGCCGCCTACGTTGCGCTGACCGGATTACCCATTGACAGCATCGTGCCTGAATTAGAAGCACTGAATATTGAATATCAGGTTTCCGTCGGCAAGCTTTGGAGCTATATTTCATTTCAGGAGGACTCGGAGATGGCGCATATTTTTTTCATCATCTATCATCAAGATCTTCCTTCATCGGAAGAATATACCAGCCATGCCAACGGATTTCATCATATCAATAGCGTAAAGATCGAAGCCGGTCAGAGGCTCATTGCACTCCTGAGAAATCTTGGGCTTCCTTATGAAAGTAAGGATCCGCAAGGAGCGGTATTCGCAACCAATACAGGACGGATCATCATCGAAGAAGTGAGGGATCAAAGCCAGCGTCCAAAGATCAAAGAGGTCATATTGGCTAAAAAGGACTCAAGCGATACAATGAGCATTGCGCTGGATTAAAGCCAATGTTGGCCACAAGCATACCGTTCACGTAACATTTGCCAAAGGCTGCGGTCTTTAATTCAGGAATCGATATTTTTCTTTTAGAAGTAAAGGCCTGGTCAATTGAGCCTTTGGAAAAAGCGATCAAAGGGAAAAAACACCATGGATAAAATCATAGTAGAGAAAGCCAAGTTGCACTGCTCAACCGCGAAAGCATTCGAGATGTTTACATCCAATCAGGGTCTGGAAAGTTGGTTGACAGTCAAGGCTGATGTCGAACCTCAGGTCGGTGGAAAATATGAGTTGTTCTGGGAGCCGGATGATCCTGAGAACAACAGCACCTTGGGTTGCAAGATCCTCGCGATTGATAAACCCAACTCCATAAACTTCGAATGGAAAGGGCCTAAGCAGTATAAACATTTCATGAACAATGTGCGCCCCCTGAGCAATGTGACCGTTGTTTTTACGGCAGAAGGAGAGCAAACTCAGGTGACCCTGATTCATACCGGCTGGAGAGATGACCAGGAATGGGAAGAGGCCAGACAATACTTTATCAATGCCTGGAAAGGTGCCTTTGGTCAACTTGAAAAAGCGGTTCGCCAAGAATAGTAACGCAAGGTTGCCTTGCATCACTCGCCAGGCTCAAGCCGTGATGATCTATGAAAGCAAATAAGGTTTCAGATTTTCTGGGAAATACCTCGGGCCGGTTTAGACATAAGTCTTTCTCGGTTTCCGTCGTACATTATTCTGAAAAAGTATCTGAAGACTGGCATTATCATGAGAATATCCATTTATCATCCGTGTTGGTTGGCGGAAACAGAGAATCAAGAAAGAATCTTGATATCGCGGCCGTGCCCGGGAAGATCATGAGCTATGGGGAAGGAGAGATCCACCGCAACCGCAACACGGCCCATCCATCAGTAAACCTGAACATTGAGCTTTTCACCGATTTCTTTAAAGATGATCTTCACTTTTCCAATCTCAACTGCGACCATTCATCCTACCTCTCCCTACTCAAGGTTTATCATGAACTGCAGATCAATGACTCCTGCACCGAAGGGTCTGTACAGCAGATCATCGAATCACTTTTTTCCAAAAGCAGGTCCAAAAGAAGTCCGGATTGGATCCAGGAGGTAAAAACGCTTTTGAATGACCGTTGGGCAGAGTTTATAACCTTGGAAGAGATCTCCAGGGAACTGGGTTTGCATCGGGTCTCAATCTCTAAGGGTTTTGCGAAACATACGGGGTACACTCTCGCGGATTACATGCGCTCCCTAAAGATCAAGCATGCGGTTTTTATGATCCTGAATTCCTCTCTTTCCCTGTCCCATATTGCACATGCCTGCGGCTTTTCAGATCAAAGTCATATGTATCGTCTTTTCAAAGCCTATGTCGGCTTCAACCCCAGGGCTCTGAAACATTTTGGATCTTCCTGACAAGAGGGCTAATCTCATTCTATTTTTTCGCTTTCGGATGGCTTTCTTTGGCGATTTAAAGTGTAGATCATGCTCAAAATTCTATCGCCACTCGCCATAATTGTTATCGTTTCTATAAACCTGCTCGCACAACATTCATTGACCAATGAACAGCGGGACGAATTCTTGAATGATATGGTGACAAGTTTTGAAACAGAGTTTCTATGGGAAGAAGAAGGAAAAGTGATCGCAAACAAACTCAGGGCAAAAATCGAAAAAGGGGATTACGCCAAAATCAATGATGCCGAACTGTTTACGGCCACATTTAGCCGGGATCTTTTCTTGCTCTCGGGAGACCGACATCTTACCGTATGGCCGAAGCCCTCAGAGGAAGACGACAACTCAGCTGTTCCTACCGAGAAACCTCGATCCATTTTTACAAGGGAGGATATTGGCAAAGGGATCTACTATTTAAAATTCGACATGTTTCCAAGATTGAATGAAGCCCTTGAAGTGGAAATAGAAGAAATGATGTCTTCATTCGTTCAGGCCAAAGCGATCATCATTGATCTCAGGGATAACGGCGGAGGTTCGGACCAAACCGTCAATCACCTGGCCGGGTATTTCTTCGATGAAAAGACCAAGCTGGCCACCAGCTATCAATGGGGACAAGATCCACATGACATTTGGGCAACACCTAAGAGCACTTCAAGTTCTTTGGCAAAAACCAGGCTTATCATTCTTATAAGCCAGGCCAGCTTCTCTGCGGCCGAGGCATTCACCCAAAGACTTCAATTTCGACAAAGAGCTTTCGTCATCGGCGAGAAAACGCCCGGAGCCCTCCACAGAAGTGCTACATATCTCATGAATGATCTGTTTATGTTGCAATGGCCTTATGAACGTTCTGTCGATGCATTACAGCAGAAAGACATTGAAGGCATAGGCATCAGTCCTGACCTCTATGCCCATTATGATGAAGCGAAAACCGTTGCTATTAACTATCTGAAAAACCACAAGCCTGAGAGCTCGGTCGCCGATGAGCAGCAGAATGAAGATCGGGTCATCAGGGAATTGCTTTCTCAATTAAATTCCAAAAGCATTGATCAAGAGTATTTGTCAGATTACCTGACAGCCGAAGGACAAGAAAGAGTACTGTCCTCTCTAACTAGATTTAGGCAAGTTTGGAATCAGGACCTGAATGCTCAACTGAATAATGTACATCATCCGGAAGAAAATAGCCTGCGCCTTTTTATCCAAACAACATCCGGTGAATTGGTAATGAAACTGATTATGGAAGACGGAAGGATCGACAGCTTGATGTACAGGTTATAGCAACTGATCTGGCAAGCAGAACATATCTACATGATCATCACCACATAAGAAGGGAGTCCCAACCGAGTATTCCGGATTACTCTGAACATGGTACAATCACAGATATGATCCGTTCGCATAACATTCTCCAAGCCCTGCAAAATACTCTTAAGAAAGTTCGCATTTTTCTCTTAAATAGTATCTGAAGAAGACCGGGATAAACAGTCACCGGAGTCAAAGCAAGGCCCTACAATTGATATGATGAGGAAATGAATGGAGTACAACACAATATTGTCCCGGACAATCGACGGATTGTTAATGAATATCTCCAAGAAGCCAGTCGAAATTACACATCAGTTTTCAAATCCAGCCCCACGCATAAGGCCAAATATTAGTTAGTATGAACTCCGGCACTTCCAAACTCCTGCTACTGGTTTCCAGTGCATTCTTCGCTCGGGTTTTCCTGATCTGGATAGGACGACCCGAGTTCGTGGGTTGGTTTAACCATACCTACTATTATTATGTAGAAACCCTCGGGCTGATGAGCAATGGAAAACTACCCTTCCCTGACATGCCCCTGCTCTTCCACCTTTATGCAAATACCGCAAGACTGATCGGCTGGTTTGGGGTAGAAACCAAAATTGCAATCGTTCACTCTACAAGGTTTTGGATGTGCCTGATCCCCTCACTTATCCCGATTCCGGTATACCTGGTTTTCAAAAGCATGTATAAGGAAGAAAGCTTTCCAAAATGGATCTGGGCCCTGCTTTTTGCCAGTGCTTTTTACCCGCTGACATTGGTACATCTACCCGAATTCCTTCAAAAAAACACCTTGGGCTTATTTCTGCTGGCGGTCTTCATCCTACAATCAAAAACCGCTCTTGAAGGTCTCAATTTGAAGGTGATGCTATCCCTAGCTTTTACTTTTATCCTGATACTACTGACACATTATGGAAGTGCGGCCGTGGCTTTGCTATATATCCTGGCATTTCTGATATCCCTTTGGTTGCATAATAGAAAAACAGGAGCCCTGTGGCTGATCCTTGGACTTTTGGTTGGATTCGCTGTCTCGGTCTGGGCATTTTATACCCTCGACTATCAAAGGTTCATAAGAATAAGCAGTTATATGAGCCGGATCATGAGCAACTCAAGTTTGGGTCTGCTTTTTTCGGCGGATGACCCTGACAAATTCAGTACTGTATTTATGCTCATTGTTCCCTTGGGATTTGTCGCCTTGCTTTATTATGGCTATTGGAGATCAAAGACCTGGATCACATCGGAAAACAGTGTGTTTTGGTTCGGCAATATCTTGTTTTCCTACTTCTTGCTACTTCCGATATACGAGCCCTTGCTTCTGGCAAGATTCGTGAATTTCCTAAGCCTGCCGATGATCTTCATCGTTGCCTACACCCTGCAACATACAATACGTAGTGTTTTATGGAAAAGAGTCCTGGTGGCATTTGCAATACTGGGACCGATTACAATGGTGACCGGAGAGATTACAAGCCTGAAGCTCCATAACAGGAATAAGGAAGGAAGCTATGCCGACTTGCTCATAATGAAAGACAAGATGGGTTTTGGTGAAGAAGATCTGATCATCACAAGAAATGGTGCTGAGCATGTTGCAAACTGGTTTCTTAATACCAAATCCACTCTTATCACCTCGTTCAATACCAATGATCTCAAGAAGTACGAACGTGTTTTCATCATGAACCCCGTAGAAGGGTCGATGAGATTGCAAAGCAGTAGCAATCAGGACGTTCAAAAATATAATTACATGCTCAGCAATATTACAGTACCCGAGGAAGCAAAACCGGTTTATGAGTCCGCCTATATTCATTTGTTCCTATTGGAATCCGTACCCAAAGCCTGGACGTATAATGAGGAGGGAAATTGGAAGGGGTATTGATTCATATGACCAATAAGACCCTTGCCGGCAAGGCAGGCACTCCTTTTCTAAAAAAGCGGCTATTTCATTATGAAAATGAGGGATATTTGCGTTTGAGCCTAGTGAACAATGTCCTCAATTCGGCAATTGAAAATGAATTTGTTTCAGTCATTAGAAACATCCAGAACTACAATTCGAAAACTGAAATCTAAGGATAAGAACAGGCTAATAGAGCTATTATGCGATAGGTCTGTTAGCATGCACATGTCCTTTCCTCAGCAGCTTCTAACAAAAGAGGGCGCTTCCAATCTCCTTGACATGACGATCAGAGCCTATGGTAAGGATACACCATTATTATCCTTTGCAGTTACCGAAAAAGACAAGGATGATTTGATCGGAATATCCGGATTTAACCCCATGGAAAAAGGTGAAGTGGAGGTTTCATATGCTCTTCTCCCAAGATATTGGGGACAGGGTTTGGCCACGGAGATCCTGGCAAGTCTGACAGAATATGTTCTAACCAAAACAGGCTTCCATACGATCATCGCACCGATAACCAAAAGCAACAAAGCCTCTATCAGGGTTGCTGAAAAAAATGGCTATATGAATCATGGACTCAGGAGGGATGAAAATTTTCCAGAATTGATTTGCGAATTCAAAAAAACAAGAGCAAAATAGATCTCTCTACATGATCAAAACTCAATTGAACCAACCGTTCATATATAGCTGAAATAAGCTCTCGAGGGTTTATAAGAAAGCAAGGTTGAATTTAAATACTGTTGAGCAAAAAGGTAAAGGAATACAGCTTCAATAGGGAAAGGAATCTGCTTGTACTCGAAGGAAAAGTACTGACATAAAGTAGCTCCACGATTGACGAAAAGCATGAAAGCTCATGTCCATCCGGATCTATCTTCGAAATTCATATTGTCAAACCTGCAATTATGCCACGACCAACAAGCAAAGAGGAACTACTGACTTTGAGCCAGAAGAACTATGAAAAGCTCAATGATTTCGTTGAAGGATTTTCAGAAGAAGAGCAGCTCGCCGAATTTCGCCCCGGAACCATGAACAGGAATATCCGTGATGTGCTGGCCCACCTGCACCATTGGCACCTGATGATGCGAAACTGGTATGAGGTGGGAATGAGCGGAGAAAAACCCGATATCCCGGCAAAAGGATATACATGGAAAACCACTTCAGCCCTGAACGAAAGGATCAGGGAGAAATATTCCGACACAGGCCTAAACAAGATTCGGGAGATGCTGCAATCCTCTCATGAAGAGATTAGCAGACTGATCAAAAAGCATAGCAATGAAGAACTTTTCGAGAAGAAAAGGTATAAATGGACGGGAACCACTTCACTTGGCGCTTACCTGATCTCGGCTACTTCGAGTCATTATGACTGGGCCCTGAAGTTGATCAAGAAGGGAAAATGAAGTCATCATGAAATTAACCAAGGAGAATTCGGAGCACTATCATTGGGGAGACAATTGCAGCGGTTGGCATCTGGTCAAATCACCGGAGCTGAGCATTATTGAAGAATTGATGCCTCCGAATACGAGTGAGAAAATGCATTACCACAGCCAGGCTCAGCAGTTTTTCAGAGTTCTCAAGGGAAAGGCATGCTTTGAGATCGAAAACGAAAGCATAGAACTTGAAAGCGGGGAAGGAATTCTGATTCCTCCAGGGGCAAAACACAGGATCAGCAACGAACGATCCGAGGATCTTGAATTCCTTGTAATCTCTCAGCCTACAACCAGGGGTGACAGAATAGAAATATCCGAATAAAGAGATCACAAAAGATCACTTATGCGTTAACCATTGTTGTCAACAATAATTCTAGGAAGAACAGATAAGTTTGTAACCAAGTCCATATACATTGAGGAGGTTGATGGAGGGCACATCCTTGAAGATCTTCCTTAAACGATGTATATAGATGTCCAGACTTTTGCCGGTGAAAAAGTCATCACGCTCCCAAACGCTTTCCAGCAAGTGCTTACGGGTCACGACCTGTCCTTCCCAGGTACAAAATATATGGAGCAACTTGGCTTCCTTGGCCGACAAACTATGGGAACTGTCATTAATGATAAGTTGGCGTTCAACAGGGAATAGAGTTATGTTCCCGACTTTGAGAACCTCCTTGTTTTCCTTGCCATTGTGGGTGCGTTTTAGAATTGCCTTTAAGCGCCAAAGCAACTCCTCAACATCAAATGGCTTGCAGATATAATCATCACAACCCAGCTTAAATCCCTTCACCTTGTCTTCCGGCAGCGATTTTGCCGTTAAAAAGATTATTGGTGTTTCAGGATCCTTCTCTCTGATCTTGCTTGCCAGCTCAAATCCATCCTTCTCGGGCATCATAATGTCCAGGAGATAGAGGTCATAATTTTTTTGACCTGTAACATCCCAGGCATCTTTGCCGTTTGGAGAAAGCTCAGGCGTGAAACCGGCTAACTTCAAATTCTCTTTTATAAGATAGCCTAAATTAAGGTCATCTTCTACAATTAAAACTTTTGCACTCACTATTAAGCAAGGTTATTCGGAATTCTTACATTGATTTTCGTTCCTTGTTTGAGTTTGCTAAAAATTTCAATTTTTCCATTTAGTTGTTCAAGAGCCCATTTTACATAACTCAACCCCAACCCAAAACCCTTCACATTATGTAAGTTACCCTGTTGAGCCCGGTAGAATTTTTCGAATACATGACTTTGCTGATCTCTGCTCATTCCTAACCCTTTATCTTCTACCACAATCAAATTAAAGCGATCTTCCTTAACAGTGGAAACAAAAATACATGGGCGGGAAATTGAATATTTGACCGCATTATCAAGCAGATTATCAAGGATATTGGTCAGATGCACCTCATCGGTATGCAAAAGCGGAAGACCATCGCTGAGCTCAACATTCAGATCTCCTTTCAATGATTCCACTTCCAATTCATAAGGACGTATGACCTTTCTGACCAATCTATTCAGATCAACCTCTTCGATATGCAGGGCCGGGCTAAGGTCCTCATATGTGAGGCTATGGAGGATATTGTCGATATTCTCTCTTTGTCTCTTGTTCTCCTCCTTTATGATGGTCAATAGGTTCTCCTGATTCTCATTGAGGTTATCATGGTATTTTGATATGGTATCCACAGCCAAACCCACATTGGTGATAGGGGTTTTGAACTCATGAACCATGTTGTCTATAAAATCCGTGCGCCATTTCGCAAGTCTTCCCTGGCGATTTGCCAATCTCACAAACAGCCATACAATGATGAATATCAGCAGACTTATTCCCGCTGTACTCAAAATGGTTATCCATGGAAATTGAAAACCCAGGTTGCTCAGGGCAGGAATAAACAGGGTAAGCCGCACCGGATTGATAAAGTAGCTTTCTGAGAACAAAGTCGCCTTAAAACCCTTTTCCAGGAAATCAGGATCTTCTACTGAAGCATATAATAATCGTGGAACGCTCCCTTCGTCTACCCAGAAAGCAAATTGATGATCATCATTCAGGCCCGCGAGCTGAAGCTTTTCCAGAAACAGATCACGCGCCAATGCCGTATCCACATAATCAAAAAATGAATAATCCGATTTGAAGTTTTGTCTGAAATCATGGATGGTATTCAGGTCCTGATCCTCTGAGACCTGAGGTGAACTCAATGATGCAGGTGCGGTAGAACCCGGAGGATAAAGATATTCAAAACGAAGCTCCACCTCGAGGTCCGCCGGAGTACCGAAGTCCAATTGCTTAAAGGACCATAATGTATCCCTTCCCTGCCTGTTCCAATAATAGGTTTCGATGGTATCAGCTCCCGGCTTTCCCTCATCGCTGATCGATTTCAGAAGTCGCAGGCCCTCCCCTTTGTCAATACGGATGCTGGCAAAGAGTTCGAAGCAAGAACTCTGTTCCTCAAGTTGCTGTGCTACTTCATTGGTTATTTCCTGCAATTCCCTTTCCAAACCCTCACGCTGAAGGTCCAGTGCCTTTTTCATCCAGTAATACTGTACCAGAAGAAGGCAAACAACGGTAGCAAAAAATAAGAGCAGATATATTTTGTACCGAGCCAACATCATTGCGGCGGCAATTCTTGATCATCGGTCAGGATAATGGATATTTCAAATCGTCTCATTTTTCGCTGATGGCATTGATTTCCTTAACCATTTCCTCGATTGAGGAAACCACCAATTCAGGTTGATCGATGTGAATATGATGGCCGCTTTTATCTGCCATAACCTGCCTGCTGTTTGACGATAGAGTCAACATTTCCTTTTGGAGTGAATCCGAATGCTTCCGAAGTTGCTGACCGGTCCAGTTATCATCTCCTTCGGGAACCTCCTTGTTGCCGCCTGTCAATACGATCAAGGGTCGGTTCCCGAATCCGTATTGATCATAATCATCATACATTTTTTGAAATATTTCGGCTTCGTAGGCATTTCCCTGCCCTTTAACATAAGTCCAGGGGCGCACATTATAGATCCAGTTAAAAAGTTCCCGGTCCTCCTCGGAAAACTTGTCAAGCATATTCCCAAAATCCTTTTGAGCTTGAAATGATGATACCTCCTTTGGAGAAGACAAGGGTTCGGTGTTAACAGGAGGAATGGATTCATTCGCCATAAATCTCAATTTCTTCCATTCCATTTCCTTGGTATCACGATTGAAGATCTTCAGCACAACATCAGGATGGGTGGCATCCACCATAACAACTCCTGCGGTCTCATTGGGATATTCAACAGCGAACAGATTGGCAATAATGCCACCGAGAGAATGTCCAACCAAAATATAGGGTGGGTCAATGTTTGCCTTTTTCAGCACCTGATAGCTATCATAAACCTGCTGATATAGTGATGCACCATGACCATGCTCACTCCACCCTTCCCCGTTTTGATCTATCGCTACCGCGGTGGCAAATTTCCCTACCTCCGGTAAAACAAGATTCCAATTCAACGCGATATCTCCGGCTCCATGAAAGAATATGACATTAGGACCCGGTTTATCCTTCCCCTGAATAATGAGATGCATTTTGTAACCACCATTATCCACCAACTCTCCGGGAGGAGGGTATTCCGGGACCTGTGCCAGGGCACAAATTCCCGTGAAGGCAATAAGGAAAAAGTGCAATATTATATTCTTTAGTTTCATATTATTCCAACAGAAGCAGAGGGTCAAGTAAGCCATATTTGGGTAGTAGGCTTTTCAAAATTGAAGAATCGGAAAACAGTTATTATGCGCAACAATGCGGCCCTAATTCTTTAAAGCGCTTAACATTTTGTTCAGGTATATGGAGTGCTGCTGAAGCATCTCATTTTGCCTTTCAAGCTCCGCAAGGCCTGACTCTTTTTCTATTTCTTCAGGGGTAACCTGGCTTTCGCATGCCGCAATCCGACCATCCACCTTCTCAAACCAACTGCTTTCCGCGTCCAATTGATCTCCGATGATGTCCCTTGTGCTTTTGTATTCGGCAAGCGCCTTCGTAAAATCGCCCAGTTCCTCCAGGCCCTCAGCGTAATAATACCTGACGGAGTAATTCTCCGGAAACATCTCCGAATTGATTCTTAGAACCTCAATTCCTTTTGTCTTTTGATCCTGCTCCCAAAGGTGATATGCCATGTCGTTCAATTCTATTCTGCTGGTATAATAGCTGTCCTGATCTTTGAGTGAGTAGAACAACGAATTGATCTTTTGACTCTCCATCAAATGGATCTTCTTGCCCAGCTCATAGACGATGGACAGCTCTGGCATCTCAAAGTCAGATTCGCCGGTGATCAACGATTCCAGCTTAGGCCAAAGATTATTGAAGTTCGGGTCATTGACATTGGTCACCATCATCAGGGATACATCTTGCTCCGGATAATGGGCAAAATAAGCTCTCGAGCCATAGTTTTTGCCCATATGAAACCAAATAGGCCTTTTCTTATGATCCTGCTTCAGGGCAATACCATATCCATAACTCCGGCCATCATCTGCGACCCCCATCTTTCCGGGATTGGTTGCTTTATTCAGCAGTTCCGGAGAAAGACCTTCCCAACCTTTGACGATGTCTATGGCGTCCCCCGGATTAATATAATAATGCCCGGGACCGAAAAGATTGTATTCATGGTCCGCTAGAAAATTTCCTAACATTAAGTTATCATAGATCCACTGGCCATTAGCCTCGTTATAGGCATATTTTTGCGACCTGGAATCATCATCCAACATACCGGGGAATAGTCCCTGATCCTGGAATTCTTCTTCTATTGTTTCCCCGGATACCTTCTGAAATATGTCGTAAAGCAAAATATAATTCACGTTGTTATACTCATGCTTCTCATTGGGTTCAAACCGCATTGGCTCTTCGGCCAGGTACTCGATGAACTCTTTGGAAGTGATAGGACCGGAGAGTTTTGACCAGTTATGACCGATCACAAATGTTCGTTTTTGAAGTCCCGAAGTATGATTCAACAGGTTTTCTATGCTGACATTGCCAGGCAGACCCGGATAGAATTCTGCGATCGAGGTAGACAAGGATAATTTCTCTTTATCGATCAGATCCAGTATCCCCAGAGCGGTGATCATTTTCGAAACCGAGGCGATATTAAATGTGGTTGCCGGGTCGATGAATTCATTCCTCTCGAACGATGCCAAACCATGCATATAATCCAGTACAATTGAGTCGGATTCAAAGAGCACGATCCTTCCATTGAAATCCGCATGAGAGGTATATTCAGCTATGCCCTTTTCCACCCGTTCAACATTGATCTGAGCGATCAGATTATTGATTGAGATCAATACAAAAACGGCCATTCCAAGCAGTTGGGAATTCCTTTTGTTCATACTATACAGTTCTAGTTTAAAAAGACGACACAATCCAAATCAAAAGGTAAATAATAATCCCAGACACCTTATAACCGCTCATCAATCCACACCAAATTTTAAGTTTTTTTTAAGGTTTTTTAAGAAAGTTTTAGCCAGGAACAGGAATGCTTAGGGATAGATTTGTGTACAAACCAAATTTCTCGTTTTCCAAATGCATAGAACTACATGCTCCTTTTGCCTGATTTTGGCTTTAGGACTTCTACCTTTCACTTCACTTTCCCAGTCATGGAACTCGATTGGCAGCTATAACGGAGGCGCCACGGATGGTTCCACCGCCTTAGTTGTGGATGGAAAAGCATACATTTTTGGAGGTGTAAACACCAAGGAGGTATGGGAATATGATCAGGCCAATGACAATTGGATAGAAAAGGAAAGCATCCCGGTGAACGGAGTTCTGGCTTGGGCTTTTGGCTTTGTAATCGATGACAAAGCCTATATCGTCGGAGGTGATACCACCGGCGGTTTTGACGTGACGGACAGGGTGCAAATGTATGACCCTACTACAGATACCTGGACCGAAAAATCCCCTTATGGAGGGGGTCGTTCAGATGGTGGATTTGCATTCACCCTGAACGGTAAAGGATATGTAGGTGCAGGCTTTAATGGCAGCAGCGTCAAAGGCGACTTCTGGGAATACGATCCGGTTGCCGATACCTGGACATCAATGCCATTTCTACCTTTTGGCGCTGTAATATTTCCCGTTGCCTTTACCATAGGCGACAAGGGCTATGTCGGTACCGGTAGCCCCGGCTCCGGAGAATCGAAGGCTTTTTGGGAATTTGACGGAGCTACAAAGAATTGGTCAAAAAAGACGAATGTTCCAGGTCCTGCAAGGCAGGCAGCCGTAGGCTTTGCGATAAACGGAAAAGGATACATCGGAGGCGGAATGAGCGGCTACACGATTGGCTACCAAGACTTCCGCGAATACGATCCGGCAACCGACTCATGGTCGCCCATTGAGCCCTTTCCCACAGGGTACACCTCCTGGTCTTCGGCTTTTGTACTGGATACCACGGCATATGTAGGCCTGGGTGTGCGTTTTCCAGCGTTCACTTTTACCGCAGCTTTTCGCACGATCACCCCCGGTGCTGTAGCACCACTGTCCTTGACCGTCGATCAAAGCAGCATGGTAAAAGTTTGGCCTAACCCCACCTCTGATCTGGTGATGATCGAAAGGGATCAAACAGCCAATGGGGAAATCAGATTAACAGATACCAGGGGTAAACTTTTGAGAAGCTACTCATTTGAAGATGGGCAAAATCAAATGTCAATAGATATTTCTGACTTGCCAAACGCTTTATATTTCTTAGGGATTGATGATGCAACAATTAGATTAATCAAGGAGTAGTACTGTTTATGTTGCTTCAATCAGGGAAGGCCTCCTCTTTGAGGAGGCTTCCTTCCATCCCCTCCCTCTCTTCATTGCCTGACAACTGCGCACTCCCTCCCTACCAATTACCATTCGATTCCAAATACACTAGCGCAATATATTTGGGGTGAATCATTCGTTTGAAAAGAGGTAAAAATCATGCCTGAACCCAGACTCTGTTAGGAACCAACCACTTACATAAATAGACTTCCCAATACCAGGAATGCCATCTACCTTCAATTCGCTTAAATACAAAACAAAATAATCCGCAGATGGCAAACAGAATTGGAGTACTGCTTATCTACCTTGCGCTGGGTATTGCCTGCAGTGGCGATGAAAACCAGGACTATTCCTTAAAAAAACTCAATTCCATATCCAGAATACCTATTGAAGACGGTGGTTTTATTAGCATTCAGGATCTCATGGAGAGAAAAGGCCTTAAAGGCCTGAGTGTTGCGGTTTTCGAGAATTATGAGATTATCTGGTCCGAAACATGGGGCGTCAAAAGCGATAGCATACCCCTTGATGTTAACACGGCATTCTCCACTGCCTCCATCGCCAAACCGATTACGGCTACCCTGTTTGCTATACTGGAAGAGAAGGGCCTGATCGACCTCACCGTTCCGGTCAACGACTATCTCAAAAGATGGAAAATTCCGGAGAGCCCATATACCAAAGATCAGGAGGTCACTTTGGAGCATCTCTTAAGCCATACAGCGGGAACAACCCAACATGGATTTACGGATTTCTATGAGGGTGATAGAATTCCAAGCATCCTGGAATCCGTTCAGGGAAAGTTGCCTTCCTACAACAATGAAGAAATCAAAATCATGTTCAAGCCCGGGTCCGATTGGCGTTATAGTGGAGGAGGTTATACCATAGCCATGATGGCCCTGGAAGATCATCTGCAAAAACCGCTGGCAGACCTGGCCCAAGAATACCTCTTTACACCGCTGGGCTTGCAAAACACAACCATGAAGCAGCCAAATGAAGAAGGGTTTCTTGAAAATGTTGCAAAAGCCCATGACCAAAATGGCAACATCATTCAGACAGGAATCCCGATCACTCCCCAGGTTTCCGCTTCGGGCCTTTGGTCCACTCCGACTGATATGGCGATTCTCCTGATCGATATTCAAAAAGCCCTAAACGGGAAAGAGTCAAAAGTCATATCAGAAAAGGTTGCAAAAAGGATAACGGACATAGTAACACTTAAGATCATGCGAGGATGGAGTTTGGGCTGGGAACGAAGATATGCATATGGCAACCTCGACTGGTTTTCTCATGGAGGAGCAAATACGGGAATTGGAGGGCATATATATGCTACCATGGAAGACGGAAAAGGAGTGGTATTTTTTGGGAACGGGCCGAATTCTATTCGCATTCCAATCATTGATCAAGTGAGGGAGAGCATTCTTATAGCACATGATTGGAAATTATCACTTGACACCGCGGATAAAAGTGAGCTTCCCCAATCGTTGATCGAAAAATTTCTGGGTCGTTATCAGGACCTCACCTTTGGTGAGGTTTTCGAGATCAAGGAGAAAAATGGAAAGCTGTATATTCCTAAGTTCTTTGAAGGGCGCAAGAACAAGCTCATCTATGTAGGTTCGAATTCATTCATATTGGATGAAATATCCGGTAAGCTGACGTTTATAGAAACAGAGGGCAGCATCAAGATCGAATACTCAAAGGGAAGTCAGGCTTCCTCAGAGATCATGTTTGAAAAGATCACCGGAAAATTGCCGCATGAACTGGTACTCGAAAAGAAATACGAAGAAGCGTTGATCGCTTATCAGGAATTGAAGGACAAGATTCCCGGAAGCTATATCGTCAAGGAGTCAAGCATCAATAACAATGGTTATGCGCAGATCAACGACCAAAAGCCTGATATCGCATTGATATTCTTCAGGATCAATACGGAATTGTATCCCTCAAGCGCAAATGTCTGGGATAGTCTGGCTGAAGGATACATGCTTTTGGGTGATAACGAAAACGCGATCAAGTATTACGAAAAGTCTCTGGAACTTGATCCGGGAAATACAAATGCAACAAAAATGCTGGACAAAATATTTCAGCAGTCCAATAATAATTCAACCATGCAATAAGCTTAGCGGTTAACGCTTTATGGATATCGGGCATGGAATTCATGATCCGATGAAATTAGGATCAAACAAAGTATTTCATAGGCAAAAAAGGTCAACATGAAAATAAATATGGGGAGACTATTGGGACTTGTGGCAATATTGTCCGGCCTGATCATCTTATTCATCTTTTTGTTCCGACCCGATGAGCCGCAAGAACAAAACAGGCTTTCGGTTTATCATATAAGCGCAATACTTGATACAACAGACTACTCGTTGAGCTGCTTAATGCAGCTTGAATGGCATAATACTTCGGATTCCACCATATCAGAGATCCCATTCAATTTCAAACTCGACAGCGCGCAAACTCTGATCAAGAGCATTTCCAGCAGAGGAAGAACTCAAGACTTCCGCTATTCATCCAAGGAAACCCATGGTTTCGAAGGATTCGTGATAAGGCTATCGGAGCCGGTCGGATCCCGGGAAAAGATCGATCTGAATATTGCATTTAAAACCTCGGCCAATGATCTCTTCAGGGAAAGAATGCTTTTCTATTCCGAGGATCTTCCGAATGTTCAGCACTTTGAAAATGGAAAGTTCCGACCCTATTACCAGGTTCATTCGGACTATAAAGTAGAGGTGACGATACCAAAGGAATTCAATCTGGCCTGCACCGGAAAGATCAAAAAAGCGGACATACTGAACAAACAGCAAAAAATTGCTACGGAAATCAACTCTGTTCCTTCCTATGGTTTTATCCTGATCAGGGATGTGATACTCAAGGAGGGGTACTCGTCGAGTGGTATCCTGATCCGGTCCTTCTATTTTGAGAACGACAAAGAGTGGGGTGAAAAACTGCTGGATTACTCAAAAAGAATAGTGGATTTCTATGTCGACACCTTAGGTTTTTACCCTCAACCGGTTCTTACAATAATACCCGGGTATCCCAAACCATATGGGGGCTGGCCTGTATGTCCGAATGTTGTTGGTATCCACAGAGGAATCAATGAGATGAAAGAGGAGGCCGAAACCCATGGTCATTGGATCATGTCACATGAGATCGGTCATCAGTATTGGGGTTACAATTACGTATTGGAGCCAACCGACTATCCCCAATGGTTTGGAATCGGGATGGGAATTCACACCGATCGATTGTATGCGTTGAAAAACATCCCGGATTTTGATCATAACGAATCATTCAGCAATTCATATCTACGCGCAATGAGTAAGGGTTACAATACGACGATCATGCAAACCGTAGACACTTTGAACAAGCAGGGTTTTGACTGGAACAATTCGCTCAAGCATGATAAGTCCTTCTTTGTCCTGCAAATGCTCGCCCATGAGATCGGAGAAGAAGTGTTCTTCGAAATATTCAAATACTGCCTTAATAGCTACAAGGGAATAAATGTAACGCTGGAAATGTTTCAAAAGGATTGCGAGACCATAAGCGGAAAGAACCTGGAAGACTTCTTTCAAACATGGTTTTATTCCAATCGATATCTGGAATATCAGATAGATACTGTTCTTACCAACCTCAAGGGTAACATTTATGAAAACAAGATCATTGTCGAAAAGCTCGGCTCCGCAGATATTTCTTTCCTGGAGCTTGCGGTGATTGATGAAGGTGGTGAAAGAAAACGATTCAAAATAAACGGATCCGAGAAGATCCAGGAAATCAGTGTCAACACCAATAGTCCCGTGGAAAAGGTCATTATCGATCCGGATAAAAAACTGCTGTTGATCAACAGAAATGAATGGGACAAAGACGAGTAATATGAAGAATGCAATATTTATGATCCCGCTATGCCTGTCACTCCAGGCAACAGCTCAACCAAATCCGGATCACCTCCATGATGCCGTTGAACATATTACGAGCCAGTTCGACTCGCACAACATTGTTGCCATAGGCGAAACCCATGACAAGGTTGAGGTAACGGATTTCTATATTGAACTGCTTGGAAACAAGGGGTTCAGAAAAAAAGTGGACGTCATTGTGCTGGAAATGGGTAATCACCTTTTCCAACCTGTACTTGATGACTACATCGAAGGAAAAGAGGTGGAAAAGGAAACACTTTACAAACTCTGGAGAGACCATACCAGCTGCATGCTCAATGGAAGCGAAAATACGGGCATGATCAGATTACTGGAAGCGATAAGGAACCAAAATCTGGTTTCAGATCATAAGATCAGGGCGATCGCCGCGGATCCTGATATTGACTGGAGCAAGGTGAATTGCCTGGAGGAGTTTTACAAGTACCTGGGAAGCAGAGATGAGTATTACACGGATATTGTAAGAAAGTATGTTCTGAGCGACTCAAAAAAGGGATTGATCATTATGGGCAACTCTCACTTTAATAAGCAAAGAACCGCTTCAATGAAGGAAAGAAACCTGCAGAATCCTATAACAGCATTGAACCAAGAAAACAACATAGAATTATACCTTTTGAATATTCTATCATCATCTTCATTCCCAAATGAAAAATTGAACGATGTCGCTACGGGAACAGTGATCACCACTAAAGATCCATGGCTTGGGAATCTGAATGCAGGCTCACCCTTTATAAAGGATATAAGGCTAGCTGAGCAAACCGATGGAATAATCTATTTGGGAATGAAAAACGACCTCAGCCCGGAGCAGGTCACTCCATTTAATGATATCGATTACGAAAAGGAATTGGAGAGGAGAAACGGACTCGAAAGGTGTAGGGACTGAAGTACAAAGAATATCTATCCCAAATCCACTAATTCTTGTACAAGATGCAAGATGCCCATTCTGGCATTTCCTAAGATCCTGTCTACAGCATTGCATTAAAGAGAATCAAAAAGGCCCCCGGAAGACCAGGGGCATTTAAACCTTAGCTATGAAAAAAATGATGTGAAGAAAACGCACCGACCAAAGGCCAATGCGCTTTCTGGAAAACTACTCTGCTGTTACTACTCTTCTATTCACCCTGTCCAAGGGAAAAGCCTCGCTTCCCGTCAAACTCATAAAGGTTCTCTGTTTTGATGACGTCGAAACCCAGATGAGATAATTTGGACAGTAATGCAACCACCTGCTCATAGTCCACAGGTGCATAATTCGGTTCTTCGGAAACGATATTCGCATCCACCCCGACGAATCGACATCGCCAATGGTCGGTGCAATAGGTTTCTTTTAATCCTTCAGGATAAACCTTTACCCCGCGGTTGGTGATCATTTTCAACTTGAGTCGATAGACATCAAGTTTGGAAAGCGCATCCCCTAATTCGACGGGATCATTGCGCCACCATTCGAGAAAAACATCTACCCCAACCAGTTCTTTTTGCTCCGGCTTCCGTACATAATCCGGAATTTGAATAGTTCCTTTACCCAGTGACAGATTGCTCTTAGGCAGTCTGTTTGGTTCCTGACCAAGATTCCAAATAACCCGATCGGCAAAATCTTGAGTTCCCACTTTTTGCAGACTGGAACCCTTCTTATAAATGTCGCTGGTATGATAACCCTGTTCTATCGTTGCTAACCATGCATTCTTGACCTTATCACCTATATCAGCCTGTCCTATATGGGCGAGCATAGAGACAGCAGCATTGATCAGGCCTGAAGGATTGGCAATTCCCTTGCCGGCAATATCCGGAGCGGAACCATGGATCGCTTCAAACATGGCCACATTCTTTCCGATATTCGCCGAACCACACATTCCGACGGATCCGCCGATCTCTGCGGCGATGTCGGAGATGATGTCGCCATAGAGATTTGCCGTGACGATCACATCATAGTTTTCCGGATTGTTGGCTAGGCGTGCCGAACCTATGTCGATGATCTGCGTTTCATTTTCGATTTCCGGATACGATAAAGCGATCTCATCAAATACCTGATGAAAAAGGCCATCGGTGACCTTCATGATGTTATCCTTGACCATACAGGTTACTTTCTTTCTTCCGTAGGCCTTGGCATACTCAAAGGCATAACGAACTATGCGCTCGCAGCCCGGGCGGGTAATGAGTTTCAAACATTGATATACATCCTGTGTTTGACGATGCTCAATACCTGCATAAAGATCTTCTTCATTTTCACGAATGATCACCACATCCATTTTTGGAAAATGGCTGGGGACATAGGGACTGAGTGCTTCGACCGGTCTCACATTGGCAAATAGTCCAAGTGATTTTCTCAAGGTGACATTCAGACTTTTATAGCCCTTTCCCTGTGGTGTGGTAATAGGGGCTTTGAGAATGACCTTATTGTTGCTGATCATATCCCATGCTTCGGAGTCTATGCCCGAGGTATTGCCAGAGAGATAGACCTTTTCTCCCAGGTCAATGAACTCGGGTTCAATATTGGCGCCTGCGGCCTTGAGTATCCGCAAGGTTGCTCCCATGATCTCGGGACCGATGCCGTCACCTTTGGCGACCGCTATTTTAACCGGTATGTGGTTATCCCTCTTGGCAAGGTGCTCGCTCAATACTTTTGTGCTCATAAACTTTTCGTTTCCTTTGACGGGGGCAAAAATGGGCAGAAAAGGTCATAAATAAATATTTAATATTTTTAATAAATACATAAATATTATTAATTGATTAAAGATCCATATTGTGCCTGAATTGGAATCAATTACCCAATTAAAGCCTTTAATTGCCGGTTTTTTCCAGGAAGATCCGGAGGTAAGCCAGAAGCAAATCTCACCATGATCCCGAAAAGCCTCAAATGAGGAACCCGGAAAACCATAGCCTTTGAATATCAGATACATACCCTGCCTTGATGGCCTCAGGGCCTTTGCCATACTACTGGTGATCTTCTCGCATTTGATCATCACCGGGAATCCCCCATGGTTCAAATTCCTTTTTGATTTCTGGCATGCAGGCGCGGTCGGTGTCCGATTGTTCTTTCTGATCAGTGGTTTTCTGATCACCACCATTCTCAACAGGGAGCTGGAGAAGAAAGGAAAGATCGATTTCAGGAAGTTCTTCATGCGAAGGCTCTTGAGGATCTTCCCGGCTTTCTATTTCTACCTTCTCGTCTTATTGGTGCTTTCCCATCTTTCCATCATCAAAGTCCAAAACGAGGCGATCCTTTTTGGATTTCTCTATATCCAGAATTTAGTGGTCTATCAGAACGTACAGATCTTCCCGACCTCCTGGTTCTTAAAACATTCCTGGTCTCTTTCCGTTGAGGAGCAGTTCTATATATTGTACCCTTTCATTCTCAAAAAGCTGAAGTGGATACAACAAAACAACCTTCTCAAAACCATGATCGTTTTGACCCTGTCCTGCTCCTTTTTCAGAGTGTTGAATTATTCCTTTCCCGATATCTCAAGGATCACAGGGGGAGTGTTTTTCATGCATTTTGATTTTCTCTTTTACGGAGGGCTATTGGCCTTGAATTTCACAGCACTTAAGGATACCCTGCGCAAAAGGATCTATCCCTACAGATATTGGGGACTGTCCCTGGCGTTGGCAATTCTGGTCATTTCTTCAAGGGTGGAATATTATTCCGTACTGCATATACTCGCGTTTGGAAACCTTATTCTCTTTTCCAATCTCTATATACTCTTGTTCTTCTTATTGTTCCCGAATTCCAGGCTGGGGGTTCTCTTCGAAACCAAACCATTAAGGATCGTCGGCAAGCTCTCATACAGTTTGTACATCTGGCAACAGCTCTTTCTGGGAAGTACAGGCCTCTGGACGGATTACAAATTCCTCAGCATTTATCCTGTGAATATCATCATGGTTTTCGCATGTGCCTCTTTCTCCTATCTGCTGATCGAAAAACCCTTTTTGAATTTGAAAAAGGCCTATGCCTGAATCCAGAATATGGGTCATAAGCGCTTCAAGCCTTCTGCAGAAATGCAGGCTTTTTACTGAGCGGGCGCCTTGTTTATTCTGATCATATTCACCTAATTCGACCCGCTTCATCATCAGCTCTTCTATGAAAAAAGTACTCATCTGCGGTGCTGGAATGTCCGCCACCGATCTGATCGCCTATATGCTGGAACATGCCGAAGAATATGACTGGGAAGTCATTGTCGGAGATATTTCCGTTGAAACAGCGGAGAAGAAGATAGGCGATCATAACCGAGGTAAGGCCGTCTATTTTGATTGCTACGACAACGACCTCATGGAGAGGTATATCAGGGATGCGGACATCGTCATTTCCCTGCTTCCTCCCGGCATGCACGCAGCCGCAGCAAAGATCGCCTTGCGACATCGGGCCCATGTGGTCACAGCCTCCTATGCGAGCCCGGAAATGATCGATATGAGCGAGGAAGCCCGGAAAGAAGGACTGACCTTCCTTAACGAACTCGGCGCGGATCCCGGTATAGATCATATGAATGGCATGCGCTCCATTGACCATATCCGTGATAAGGGAGGAGAGCTACTCTCCTTCGCATCCTATTGTGGAAGTCTCATCGCTCCCGAAAGCAACGACAATCCCTGGGGCTATAAGTTTACCTGGAGCCCCATGAATGTGATCCTGGCCGGAAGTGCGGGAGCATGTTTTTATGAAAAGGGAGAGCTTCGATGCACCCCATATCATCGCCTCTTTACCGATCCGGAAACCATAGATATACCAGGCCTCGGCCCCCTGGAGGCTTACGAGAACCGGGACTCGGTTGTCTATAGAAAGAAATATGGTCTTGATGGCATTCCGACCATCATCAGGGCCACATTGCGTTACCCGGGTTTTATTGAGGCCTGGGATACCTTGATCCGATTAGGTCTGACAGCCAACAATTACCATATCCAAGGAAGTGAGCAAATGACCTATCGCCAATGGGTTGCTTCTTATCTCACCGGCCAGGGCAAGGACCTTGAAACCTCCCTGGCCCAAACCCTGAGGATCGAACCCGGAGGCGAACTTCACAACAAGCTGCTCTGGACAGGACTTCTATCCGACAGGCCGATCAAAAAAGTCAATGGAAATCCTGCAGAGATCCTGCTTGATCTACTGCTGGACAAACTCCAATTCAAGGACGGAGATACGGATATGTTGGTATTTTATGAGCGCATCGAATACCGGCTGAATGGAGAAATATTCGAGCATATCTCCTACCTGGTCACCAAGGGACTGGACCATTGGCATACCGCCATCTCCAGAACGGTTGGCTTGCCGGCAGCCATCGGAGCAAAACTCATCCTGAATGGGGATATAAAAACCCGGGGCGTACTGTTCCCATGGGCAAAGGAGGTTTATGAACCCATACTAGCGGAATTGGAAGATCTGGGCATTGCCTATACAAGCATCGAAAACAAGATCTCCCGTTCTAAATATGAATAATCAGTTTGCCTGTGAATGAATCCTATCATTGAACATAGAAATCCTTCGGTATCGGAATATCAGGAGATCAGGAGAACTACCGGTTGGGACATGCTTGACGATCAGGCAGTAGAACGCAGTCTGGCGAATTCGGAATTCAGCGTCTGTATCATGGACGGTGAGACTTTGATCGGGATCGGCAGGGTCATCGGGGATGGCGGGATCTATTTCTATGTTCAGGATATCATTGTGCATCCGGATCATCAGGAAAAGGGCATCGGACGCAAGATCATGGAGGAGGTTGAAAAATATTTAAGTGATAATGCTCCGGAGAATGCCTTCATTGGATTGATGTCCGCAGAAGGTGTCATGCCTTTCTACGAGCAATTCGGATATCAAAGAAGGCCTGAGGAGGGGCAGGGGATGTACAAGAGGTTTCAAAAGCGGTGATTTGATCCTAGATAAAATATTTCGATATTGAGCAAAGTCTAAAAGACTAACCTTAAACAGAAATCCCTAACAAGATCAGGGGCGACATGATCAAATCCCTAAATCTCGCTAAGATATTTTCAAATATTGAGGCAAACTCAATAGTAATTTATGGACTTGGCTTTCTACCGTTCATTTATTGGCTATACAGGTTTGTCAATATTGACCTTTGGTATGATGAAGTTTATTCGATGGAGCACTTTGTTCTTGTAGATTTCAGCAAAACCCTGACCGACTATCACGTTCCGAACAATCACATCTTTTTTAATCTTTTTCCTCAACTGATCACGAGGCTTGCCGATCTAAGGGAAGTGCGGTCTTTCGCTGAAAATGTTTACATACTTCGCGCCATTCAGGGCCTGATCACAGTATGCACGGGCGTTTACAGTGTGAAATTGCTTAAGAGGTTTTTCAATCTTGAAAAGAGTGAAATTGCGATGCTTATTCTCTTTACAACGATTCCGTTCATGAACTTTTCCCTGCAACTCAGGGGATATAATCTTAGCTCTCTTTTTCTTTTGATGACCATATACCATTCATGGAGCTATTTGGAAAGTCAAAAAACAAATCATGCGGCTATGATCAGCATTTCAGGCATGTTGTTGATATACACTATTCCCTCTAATGTTTATATGCTTATTCCTGTTGGAATGGCGTCTTCTATAATTGGAATCCGGTATTGGAGAAAGGATAAGCAGAGGGGCATATCATACTTCAAATGCGCTATCCTGATCGGGGTCGGCCTTGGCCTTGCAACGCTTCTTTATCTTCCGATATTTAATGACCTGATCAACAATGAGTTCTCTTCCAAAGAAGTCGAGAGTCTTTTTTACTCTATTGAGCTATTGCCCAGAATCTTACTTGCTTTTGTTTCCGAAAGATACCTTCTGTTCATACCTGTTATCATCGGTCTCCAGGTGTTGTTGCGCCGGGGCAAAAAAATGGAAAAGGAGTACTTGCTGTACTTGCTTCTGGTTCTTGTGCTTCCTTTTTTGATTTCCTTCCTGCATCAAAAACATCCGTTCGAGAGAGTCTTCATTTCTCTTGCGCCTGTTTTTTTTATCCTTTTGAGCCTTCTGACCTTATACTTTCTTCAGCATATAAAAAGGCCTGGGCTATCGGGAATTCTCTTTTATCTTGTTTTGGGATATTGCATTACCGTATTTCTCCTGGAAGAGAAAAATAACAATTCGGAAGTAGCATACCAACTGGTGGACAATAAGACCCTTGAACAAAATATCTACCGGAATTATTATTTGTCAGATTTTTATGATCCGAAGTGTCTTAGCGAAAAATTGGCAGAAATATCAAACAACGACCATGTATTTGTTTTTGATCAACTGGATCATCCATCCACAAGATTGTATCTCTCGATAAACGGTATAAGCCATTCTTTTGACAATTCATTGAATGATATTAGACTCGCAGCTTACGAAAGCGGGAAGGTATTCGTATTCACAAGCAATAGGTCTGATACAATGGAGAAGCTTAAGCGCTTGGATCAGGTTCGCTGCTCCTCTCTCACGGAGGGTTATTCGTTTAACAATATTATCCTGGTCGATCGTTTAACTACTGCAGATAATAAACAGCCATAATTCATCATGTATTTCGGTCCGGCGTATGGAATGCTTACCAGCTCATTCATCATTAAAGAGCGGCCGTTGCAGATTTTTCATTTATTTGAGCCATGAAAGATCCGGTTGAGGATTTCGGCGCAATGGCGCTTTCATTCCCTCATACAGAGGAGAACCCACACCATGACCGCAGGGCCTTTAAGATCAGTGGTAAAAGAATATTTGCCACCCTTCATGAAGCCTCAAATTCAGCGAACATTAGACTCACACCCGAAATGCAGGGGGAATTCATTCAGCATTACGAAGGGATCTTTGCTGTTGACAACAAATGGGGCGCTCAGGGCTGGACAACCTTTGAGTTAACCAAAACTTCCGAGGAAGTTGTTTTCGCTGCGCTGGAGTCCGCATACGAGCAAGCCAAATCCTGATATAAGTCCTTTATTTAGGGCAAATTATGAGCAACCGTTTCCATAGCTGGTTCTTTCCGCATGACAGCAAGCCCGATCATTTCAAATCCCTCGATGGCCTTCGCGGAATAGCAGTTCTGTTGGTCTTGCTTTCCCACTCCAGCAACATGGGGCTGATGCTCCTGCCATTTCTGAATTTCAGCGGGATGGGCAAGATCGGGGTCTATCTGTTTTTCGTGCTTTCCGCCTATCTCCTCGATCGTCAGATCGCCCTGGCTTTTATCAATCAGAGGTCTTCAAAAAAATTCTGGCTAAACTATTTCCTCCGGAGATTTCTCAGGATCTATCCCCTATTCCTGATCTCCGTGATCCTGACCAGCATACTTTTCTCTCTGGGGCTTCACAGGATGGTTGATGAGCCCCTGGACATCCCAATGCATATGATGCTCATGAAAGGGGAAAGCATTTTCTGGTCGATCCCGGTGGAGTTCAAATACTATTTCCTTTCTCCCCTGATCATGTGGTTCTGTCATTGGGTGCTGAAATGGAGGACTACGTCTGTTCTGACCCTTTTCCTTGTGCTCACAATGGCTTCAGTACTGGTCGAATACATCACCGACCTTCCACTGATCTCTACCTTCCGCTTCCTGCCCATCTTCCTTGTGGGGACCGTCATTTCGATCTTTGAGTTGATCAGACAGGAACATTTCAGAAAGTTTCTATCCGGCAGGAATTTTGATCTGATCGGTGCTCTTGCAGCTCTCCTGATCCTCATCAGCATACCCTTCTATTTTAAAAAGATCTTCGGGTTCGGCCTTTTCTTCCATGATCCTATATTTTACCTGCCCTATGCCGGCCTCTGGGGGATCATTCTCCTATCCGCCAAATACGGTCATGGTATTATACGCCGGTTCATGGAGCTCAGCTTTCTGCGCTTTATAGGGACCATCAGCTTTTCAATGTACCTCTTTCATCTTCAGATCCTCTACCTGGTCCGGATCGAGGAATTAGGGATCCCGCCCAATCTACAGGTCCATGCCTTCTTCCTTTTGTCAATCCTCGTTTCCTCGATCAGCTTCCTGTTGATCGAGAGACCCCTTTCCGGGATCAGAATAAAATTCTGACATTTAAGATCGGATTTGAAGCTCTCTGCCTCCATACTGTCACTGATCTTTCTCCTTCGGGCTCAGGAAGCGTCCATTGTGCCCATGATGCCGAGCCTGGAAATGGAAACCGATTATGTTTGGAATTGCATAGAGCAGACCAGGTTTTTTGATGATCATGGTTATGAGTTGGCCATGCCGCCTGGAGAACTGATCCATGACCTGCAGGTAGATGCTCGCCTAGGCATACTCCATGAATCCAGCAAAACCGACCTGAAGAAGCATATGAAAAAGAAGGTTTATACCCCTTCAGATTATCTGGCCGGGATGAAAAAGGTTGAGGACAGGGTCGAGGATCTGGAATCCATCATCAGGCTGATCGATGATGAGGATTATTCATGGGGCTTCAAGATCTTCCCCGAATACAAGGTAAAGCTCACCTTATACGGTCCCGGAGGGAGCTATGACGCCGAACAGGGGTCGATCCTGCTCTATACAACTGCACATGGGACCTTCAAGAGTTACGATGATCCCGCCTACACGCTTATTCATGAGATCGTCCACATCGGCATTGAAGAATCCATCATTGGAAAATATCAGGTACCCCATGCCATGAAGGAAAGGATAGTCGACAAAATCGTGATCCTACTGTTTGGGGATGTACTTCATGGATACAGAGTCCAGGATATGGGAGATCATCGGGTCGATCCCTATTTGAAAACCGTCGAGGATATTCATCAGCTTGACCAAAGCGTTGAGAAGATCCTGAATTGAGCGGGATCCTTAAAACCCCGCCGTTTGCCAACCCGAAAAACAGACATTTGATTAACTTGATGGTCATTCCGCGTCTTCGGCATGGAAATTGGTCAAAGACCGTCACAACAAACAATAGAACATGAAAAAGTTACTACCAATCCTATTCGCATTCGTTTCGGTATCCGCATTTTCCCAGGTGCAGGAGCTCTGGACAAAATCGTTTGATGATGCCATCGTATGGCAAAAAGTGAGTGCCCTGGGCCATTATGTTATAGGCACCTCCAAGGGCATCATGGGAGTCAAACCTGAGACAGGTGATGTCATCTGGACAAAAAACGAACTGGGCCCGGTATCGGAGGAACAGGTAAAGCAGGTAGGCAATTCCCCGCTCATTTCGGTCAATATTGGCACCGAAATCCACATGGTCGATCCGTTTACGGGAAAAACCAAATTCAATTCAAAGGCCGCCGGAGTCGAAAGTATTCGGGACCAGGTCGTCCTCTACAAGGCAAACGGTATTCTTGTATCTGGCAGGGATGCGGCAAACAAGGATATCCTGTTGATGTCATCTCTCAACACCGGGGATGTCGTGTGGAAGATCCAGGAGGATTACGGAAGAATGATCACGGCCAATGAGATCAGCGCCGAAGAATTGCTGATCGTCACCCTGTTCCATAACTATAAGGTGAATCCTCAAAGTGGTAAGGTGATCTGGAAAAATGATGTTTCCGAGGCCAACAAGCAAATGTCAAGTCTTGGAGCCATCGGAGGATTGATGAAAACCGCGGTATCAAATATGGCCCAGGACATGGAGTTCGAAGTGGAGTTCTATCAAAAACCCGACGGCAGGGTTTTCTATATCGCCTCCGAGCAAGAGGTGCAGTCCAGCATGAGCACAAGCTCATCCAGCGGTAATCCTCCACCTCCAAGCTATGAGACTTCCTATACGGCCTTCAGTATGGATGACGGGAGCAGGCTCTGGAAAGAGCCCCTGGTTGTGAAGGGAACCATAGGACCTGTATATTTCGATGATCAGGGCATGGCCATACTCCCGGATAATGGCTCAAGCACCAAAATAAACCTGTATGACTATAATTCCCAGGAAGGCAAATGGGGTAAAAAAGGAAAGGGGATCAAAGTTAAAGGGGGAATTTACAGCTACACCAAAGTGGGCAAGGGGTTGATCCTTGTATCCAGAAATCCCAGCGGAAAGAACTACATATCCTATCTGGACCTTGAATCCGGTCTGTTGACCTTTGACAAACCGGTTAAGATCGATGGCAACCTTGTCTTTAGCGAAGTGACTCCAAAGGGACTGCTTTATGCCACAACGGAGGAGGTCAATATTCTTGACCAAAGCCAGGGAACTTTGCTTCTTCCAAAATCCATCCCCACAAGACCTTCCCTGACAGCCCAGGATAAGGATGTTCTGTACGCTTTCGATGTCAAGGCCAATATGATCAAGTCCATCGAAAAATCATCCGGAGAAGTAAAAACAGTTTCCCCTGAAATCGAATTTGACGGCAAGGAAGATCCAAACTCCCTGGTGCTAAGGGAGAGCGGGCTGCTGCTGGGCGCCTCACAGAACTTTGCCCTGGTGGATCGCTCCGGATCTATTGTTTATCAGAATTATCATGAAGCCCCAAGGGAAGCCGGAATTATTCGAGCACTGCGTTATGCCCAGGCAGTAAGGGCTGCATACATCGGCGCAGCCTCCTATATGGGATCGGCCGCCTATACCGCCGCCGCTGAAGATGTCAAAGAAGACGATCCCGTGGCCGGGGCTATGGCAGAAGGAATAGGACAGGCCTATGGGGAGCTGGGCGATGCAGCAACGGATTTTGCAGTGGAATCTTTCAAACAGGCACAGGCAAGGTTTAAGGCTACCAAGGAAGGAGACGACTATGTTGCGATCATGACAAGACCGGAGAAAGAGGTCTTGTTGTTAAAAATGAACAAGGATACCGGGAAGACCGAAGGGACGATCGGGCTAGGCAAGGACAAGGAGCCCTCTTATGCCATGGATGGCGTGACAGGCTATGTCTTTTACCGCGACGAATCCCGGGTGGTGAAGGCTTATAAATTCTGAACATGAAAGGCCGGGTTTGATCCGGCCTTTTTTTGAATATGGATCCAAAGAGCGGTTTTTCCCCGGTGTACATCTCCAGGCGCGAGGAATGGAGATCTTGGTTGGAAGAGAATTTTCAAAAACGGGAAGAGGTTTGGCTGATCCTTCCCAAGAAAGCCTCGGGAAAACCCTCACTGCCCTACAACGACTCCGTGGAAGAGGCTATATGCTTCGGATGGATTGACAGCATCAGGAAGACCTACGACGAAAACAGCAGCATGCAGCGATTTACCCCTCGCCGAAAGGGAAGTTCCTGGTCCCAGCCCAATATCGAGCGATTGAAATGGCTGGATGAACGTAAACTGATCCATCCCGATATCCGGGAAGAACTCAGGGATGTCATCGACAGACCCTTTCTGTTTCCCAAGGACCTGATGGACATCTTCCGGGAGGATCCGCAGGTCTGGAAAAATTTCCAAAAACTGAGCCCAGGCTATCAAAGGATCCGGGTAGCCTATATCGATTATGCCCGTAAACGTCCGGAGGAATTTGAAAAACGCCTGAATAATTTTCTGGAAAAAACTCGAAAAAACGAGCTGATCAGGGGTTATGGAGGGGTTGAGAAGTTTTACTAAAAAAAATTTGTCATTTATGTAGGCTCCTACATATATTTGCGTAGTCAACTACATAAATATGGCAAAGGACTTTCTTTCATCTCTGGGATACATAGGATTCGCCACCAGGCTCAAGCGGCTCAGTGATGCCATGATGCATGACGGCAAGAGGCTGTACAACGAATTGGATTTCGACATCGAACCCAACTGGTATGTGGTTTTCGAGCTGCTGAAAACCCAGGGGCCGAAGAGCGTAACCGAGATCGCCGAAGAGATCCAGATGTCCCACCCTTCCGTGATCGGCATCACCAACAAGATGATGGACAACGGTTATCTGGTCTCAGAAAAAGATAAGAAGGATTCCCGAAAGCGGGTTTTGGACCTCAGCGACCGGGCCGTCAAGATGCTTCCGGAGTACGAGAAATTCTGGGATGCAGCCGTAATAGGTGTAAAGATCGCCCTCGACGGGCTTGATGCATTAAACCAACTGGACCAATGGGAAAGGATCTTCGCGGAGAAGGGGTTCAGAGACAGAACAAAAGAGCAACTGAAAATTCAAAAACGATGAGAACAATGGAGTCAATAAACGTGGAGATCATCCCTTTTGAGGACCGTTATCTGAAGGATTTCGTAGGTCTGAATGTCGAATGGCTTGATCATTATTTTGTCGTCGAAGACGAAGACCGTGAGCTTATGGGCCAGGCCAGAGAAAGGATCATCGACAAGGGCGGTCAGATCTTCTGTGCAAGGATCAACGAACAAATCGTCGGAACCGTGGCCATGATCAATCGCGGAGAAAAAGGCTATGAATTGGCCAAAATGGCTGTTACACCCAATTTCCAAGGCCTCAAGATCGGACAAAAATTACTGGATGCCTGCCTCGATTTCGGCAGAGAAAAAGGCCTGGACAGGATCTACCTGGAATCCAATACCATCATGGTGCCGGCTATCAATCTGTATAGAAAGAACGGCTTTAAAGAGATGAAGGAATACCATGACAGTCCGTACCAAAGAAGCAACATTCAAATGGAGGTCTTCTTATAATGTGGGAATGGCTGGGTTATGCGGCACTTGGTGCCAGCATCTTGTCGATGAACATGACGAGCATGAAACCCTTCAGGTGGTTCCACCTCCTGGCCTCCGGCCTGTATCTGGCCTATGGCATAGTCATTGACGCCATGCCCATCATGATCGGCGCCACCATCTTTATGGGCATGCACATCTATCATCTCAGGCGCATCTATTCCTAGTTCCGCAGGAACACAAGTTGACAGCGCTCTGCCTTTCCAGAGCTAATTGTCATATATTTCATCGTGCGGTTATTTATTCTTCTGCTGTTGCTTTGTGCAATTTCCCCGGGAATACGGGCGCAAGGTATTGGGGATAGTCTGTTGCAGCGTCTTGCGCTTCAACAGGGCGTAGCCATGGAATGCGACAGGGCAAAAACCGCCTATGCACTGGCCAAGCATTATTACAACACCTATGAGGATTCCTTGTGTGAGGCTCAACTCCTGAGTTGCATTCCCCTGGCTGAAAAATGCGAGGACAGAAAAACCCGGGCATTGGCGACAAACCTCTTTGGGAATCTTGTGAGCGAACAGGGCCGGCATGAAGAAGCCATAGAACTCTACAAAGAAGCCATAGAGATCGCAGATGGCAATGACACCCTGCGCGCATCATTTATGAATAATCTGGGGCTGGAATTAAAGGCCATAGGAAAATTCAAGGATGCCGTCGAAGTGCTTTACACAGCCCTGGAACTCAAGGAGAAGATCACTGCCTCGGATCGATCCACTTCCGCCACTCTGCTCAACATAGGCCTGATCTGGGACCTGCTGGGAGAACCGGAAAAAGCCATGGACTATTATACAAGGAGTCTGGAATTGAAGAGAAGCCTGCACGATAGTCTGGGCATCTCGCGGATACTATCCAACATTTCCGTCATCGTGAAAAACAAGAGAGAGCTGGACGAAGCCATTGCCATCATCCGGGAAAGTATGCAATACAACCGGAGGGCGGATAATTACAATCAGCATTACATCAACCACCTCAACCTTGGAAACATCTACAGGAAGAAAGGCCGCTTTGATCTGTTTCTTCTGTATATGGATTCGGCCTACTTCTTTGCTTCCCAGCTTGAGAATCCCGGCTATATGAGCGATGTTCATCAAAACCTGGGGACCTATTACTACGAACAGCAAGAATACGCAATGGCCATAGAGCATCTGAACGAGGCGATCAAGATCCCCGGAGAACATATCAGTGATGTATTGCTCTATGAGATCCACGGCAATCTTGCACAGGCATACCTGGGGCTCAACGATCCCGAACTTGCATATGCGCATCTTGAGCAAAGCAATCGCTTCAGGGACAGCATTTATGTCATCGAACATCAGAAAGCAATACTTGAGGTCCGAGAGAAATACGAATCCGAGAAAAAAGAAAAGGAACTGGCCTTAAAAAGCCTGGAACTGGAGCGATCCAATTCCGAAGCCAGAAGAAAGACCATAGCCATCCTGCTCCTGGTCGGCGGAATACTTGTTGTGGGATTGTTATCACTGATCGCCTTCCGTCAACTCCGGGAGCGTCAAAGGCGCAAACTGGCATACTCAGAACAACGCATGCAAACATACCGGGAGGAAATCGAGAAGCTCCGCCTCAGCATCCGATCCCATCTGGACAAGGCTCCAAAAAAGATCGAGGTTGAGATCTCGAGGGATGAGATCAATCAATATCTCATCGATCCGCTGTCGGAGCGCGAGATCGAAATACTCACAGAGATCGCCGGTGGAAAGACCAATAAGGAGGTTGCGGAAACCACATTTGTTTCAGAGAACACTGTGAAATTCCACCTAAAGAATATCTACCTCAAACTCGATGTCAAGAACCGAACCGAGGCCATCACCAAGGCCAATGTTCTGAACATCTGGGAGCGCAACTGAGCTTCCTTCGTCCCGATTTTTTCCAAACTACCCGAAAGGGTAGTCACCTAAAAGGTGGCTTTCATGACTTTTGAGCCGGTCGCTTGGTCATATCCAGATGACCGGTTAACTCAAAAAAAAGAATGTTATGAAAATCAAGCTACTCCCCATACTGCTCATAGGCCTAAGCCTGAGACTTTCCGCACAAAGCCCAGGTTCACTGGATCTTTCATTCGATCCGGGGGACGGGACCAATACCCTGGTAGAATCCATTGCAATTCAAGCCGATGGTAAGATCCTTATCGGTGGTCCTTTTAACTCATATGATGGGACCTCGATCAACGGGATCGCCCGCCTAAATATCGATGGTAGTCTCGATACTTCGTTTGATCCCGGGGATGGCGTCATGGGATTTGTCACAGGTCAGCAATACCATGTCTATGATATAGCAGTTCAAAGCGACGGAAAGATCATTCTGGTGGGTGCCTTTCATAACTATGACAATACACCCAGGGATCGCATCGTGCGTTTGAACAGCGATGGCAGTATCGATATTTCCTTCGACCCTAACGACGGGGCGGATAGCGAGGTCCGGACCATTGCCATACTGCCAGATGGGGACATTCTGATCGGAGGAAGCTTCACCCGTTATTACAATACCTCTAATTCACCCTATATCGCCAGGATCAATCCCGATGGCACCAAGGATAATGGCTTCACGCCCGGAACAGGTGCCAGCTCAGCCATCAATTCCCTGCATGTTCAGGCCGATGGCAAGATCCTGATCGGCGGGGACTTCACCAGCTATGACGGCAATGATCGAAACGGGGTCGCCAGGTTGAATGCCGATGGTTCCCTCGATAACAGCTTCGATCCCGGAGCCGGCAGCGGAGGTGTCTTTCCCTCGGTAAGATCGGTCAGGGTGCAAAATGACGGAAAGGTCATCGCCTCGGGATATTTCGATTCATTCGATGGAACGACCAGGGGAAAGATCGCCAGGCTAAACGCTGACGGCAGCCTTGATAATTCTTTTGATCCCGGTAGCGGAGCGGACCTCAATTCTATTCACAAGATCGAGATCCTACCGAACTATGACATTATCCTGGTGGGCAGCTTTTATAGTTATGACGGCTCATCCCGAAACTCAATTGCACGCATCAATGCCGATGGTTCTCTGGATAGCGATTTTGATCCGGGGTTTGGCTGCAACAACACGGGTGAAGCCTTGGCCATTCAAAGCGATGGCAAGGTTTTGATCGGCGGGAATTTCACCATGTACGACGGAACCCAAAGGGATCATATTGCACGGATCAACAATGATGGAGTCACCGGTATTGATCCAAAACAGAATTCCATACTGCTGGCCTATCCCAACCCTTCCCAAGGCGTTTTTCGGGTATTAGTCGAGCATTCCTACCGCATTGTCAATTCAACAGGGGCCGTGGTCTCGGATTGGACTTCGTCACCTGTTGTTGATCTGAGTGAATATGAGCAAGGCGTATATTTTCTACACACCAATGCAGGAGAGATCATCAAATTGGTGAAGAACTAAAGGCACAACGACGCAGATCAAGTAAAGACCCTTCAGATCCACGAGGCGGAATTCCCGCCTCGTTTTTTATTCCACTACCGCCATACCTTATTCGCTGGAAACCGGCTATCAGACTACGGCCACAGAACATGATCAACAGTTGCCATGGTCTATTGTTCGGCATTCTCCAGTCTTTATTGCACACCGAATTCTTCTTGCCTTCCTCCGTTTTCAAATGGATTTCTACCGGATTCAAATCCATATTCGATTTTGTATTATTCGACTTTAAAATTGGGTAAATTCAATTTGAAAAGTTTACCATTTCAACAGCCGCTATGAAGTCAAAAAGCTCAAGAATGCTTTTTTCAAGCCTCTTATTGCAATGTGAGAATGGAGTCGCTAACACGAACCCAACCTTGCATATGACCCAAAAAAGCTGAGCGCTCATTAGCATTTAAACCTAGCCAAAATGAAAGAGAACAGAACTGAATTCAGAAAAATGTACACGCATAAGCTTGATCCGAGACTATATGCGATGACTCATTATCCATTAAAGCAACTGGAGAGCTTAAAGCGCAAAGAGCATAAGCAGTTCGTATTACAAATGGAAAGGGCGGAAAAATTGCGCCTGCAGATCATAAATACCAAACCCAAGGAGAAAAAAGAAAAGCTGGAAGTGAAATATGATGAAATTGCAGCTCAGTTTACCGTGCCCTTTACTTTCGGCTTATACTTTCCGAAGCATTCGAGGAAGGAAGTATCGCACTTCACCAAATTAAGAGAGCCCTTCATTTCTTGTCTTGTAAAAAGTCAAGCCAATATCAGAGACCTGAAAAAAGTAGGCATAGAGGTGAGAAATCAGGCGGGCGACATTTTTACTGCCAACGTGCCCTATAAATCCCTGAAGAGATTGGTAAAGATGCCAATGATCGAGTACATCGAACTGGGCCGTCCCAATTTTCCGGATCTGGGTCAAGGCATTCCTTATGCTCAACTGGATACACTGCATAATGCAACACCTGCCATCACAGGCAATGGTGTGATCGTGGGCATAGTAGATACTCACATGGATGTTTATCATGTTGATTTCAGAAACAATGATGGAGCAGGAGGCGATGGACTGGGAAGTACACGGATCCTGTTTCTTTGGCATCAGTGGCTAACACCACAGGGAACGGAATCCGGTCCCCCGGTAGCACCTGCTCTTCCTGGTTTTAATTTCAGCGGAGGGTCATCGTATGGTGTGGAATACAGCCAGGCCAATATCAACACAGAGTTGAATAACTATGCTCCACCCACGGCACCCACACCCCAGGCGGCCTATCAAACAATACGTCACGGCTATACAAGTACGGGCAGCCTTCGATCTTCCCATGGAACCCACGTTGCCGGCTGTGCTGTAGGCAACGGTCGATCCGGGAATAACGGTGCGGCTCCCAACGCCAATATCATTCATGTTCAACTCAGCAACACGAACAACTATATTGGCTCGGATTCCGCAAGTCTGGCAGATGCGTATAGCTATATCTATGCAAGAGCAGCTGCCCTGGGACAGCCCTGTGTGGTCAATCGCAGTGGCAGTGATAATATGGGCCCTCATGACGGCACAACTTTGGGAGAACAGTTCCTGGACAACCTCCTGTTGGTGCCTAGCCGGGTATCAATCTTTGCGGCAGGAAATACGGATAATAAAAGCTCCCACACTCAAAATACTGTTACCACCGGCGCTACCACCAACCTGACCGTGACCTATCAGGGATTCGATACCGATGGAGATGGCACATTGGACTTGTTTCCGCCCAACTCGGATCAAATTGAGCTTTGGTATGACGGTCATGATACGATCTCCGTTACAGTAACAGCCCCGGATGGAACCGCAGTTGGTCCCCTTCCACCCGGCTCCAATTCTCCGGTAACAACACTGACGGATAATACGACCATGCAGATCATTCACGGAGCTTCGGATCCGCGAAACTCAGATAATGTAATTACCATTTTCCTGAGTACCGGAACTGCAAGCGCTCTGCAAGCAGGTAATTATGCCATTGCCCTGACCGGCACCAACATCATCAACGGATTCATCGCAGGATGGATAGAAAGAAATAACAGAGGATTTCGAACCTGGGCCAATGTCGTAACCGGAAATATGACCATCGCTTCTCCGGGGACATCCCTGCGCTGTATTGCTGTAGGATCTCATGATACGACTGCCGGCAGTCCTAATCCCGCTTCATCCTCAAGTGCAGGACCGACCCGTGACGGAAGGATCAAACCGGATATATCAGCAAATGGGCTTTCCGTTGTCGCCGCTAGATCAGAGGATAAGAACAGCACGACTCCGGGAGCTCTTACTGTTTCCAAATCCGGAACGAGTATGGCCGCACCGATCGCAGCCGGTGCCGTAGCCTGTCTCTTTGAATGCCTGGGCGCAGGACTCACCTGGGCTAATGTCAAGCAACTTCTGTGGAATTCCGCAGGAATACCGACTGTCGGTGTTCCGGATAACAAATTTGGTTTCGGATTTCTCCAGATGGGAACACCATGCACTGATCCCACACCGGATGTCGATGTCTGGTTAAGGGATCATACATCCGATACCGGAGTGGAGCCCTTTACCGGCGCGGTGGCTTGGTTGAGTCCGGATATTGAAGTACTCGATCTTGCCGGAAACCCTGTTGCAAATCCGACGCATGATCCGACTTCCTATATCAGCAATAGGGTCAGGGTAACCGTACGGAACAGAGGCTCCCAGACAGCCAACAACGTCCAGGTCTTCCTGCATTGGGCCGACCCGGGAACGAATTTGCCCTATCCGTCTGAATGGCAGACGATTGGGATCTACACCGGCAACGCACCAAATTTTGTGAATCAGAGCAATATGGTGGTCGTTCCTCAACTGGCAGCCGGGGCAACCCAGCAGGTTGAATTCGGCTGGGCACCACCTGCACCCGGATCAAATGTTCGCGGAGATGATCATTTCTGTTTATTGGTACGATTGGAAACGGAAATCGATCCAAGCAATATCGGAACGGGAGGATGGGATGTCATCCGTGAGTCCAACAACATCGCACTCAAGAACACTCATATTATCGAATTGAGCGATGATGGTGACTCCGATTTCTTCTTTACCGGAACCGATGATACCGATACGTTGTGGTTGGATACGGAAAACCTCAATGCTGAGATCATGCTGAAATTTCCGATTGAGGGATTGAAATTCAGGGACGGAGCATTGATCAATAAGATCGGGAATAGGGTGCCATTCGGAGAGGACTGCAAGAAAGATCCTTTAAGGAATGTGAAAAAAACGCTAAAGCAGAAGCAAATCGAATTGTATACCGGAATTACAGGCGCTAGGGTTTTGCACATCAATAACGGATTGGTCAGCATCATCAAAGATCCCGAACAACGCCTACACATTCCGGAGATGACCGTAAAGGAAGGCGCCAAAATGCCCATTCATCTTCAATTCAAAAAACCCGCTCTCAAAGGCAGAACCGGAGCCATACATATCGGACAGTTCACCGGAGGTCAACAGGCGGGCGGGGTAACTGTGGAAGTTTGGAAAAAGGTTCCCCAAGCAAAGAAGTTGAGAGCCTTGAGAAAGGGGAATAAGTTGGTCATACAGAAGACCAGGTAAACCGATAGAGCTGATATAATAAAACGTAATTGATCAAAGCTGCCTACCGCTTGCCCAGGTGGTTGTCTAATTACTTCATGCAAGGAGCGGTAAGAAACAAAGCACTCTTGTGTTCAGATGATCTAAACCAATTAAAATGATGATCAGGATGGTAATTATATGGACATTCACAATGCTTATTGGAACCAGCTGTGGAAAAATTGCCGGGAAGCTAGGAGCTAAATTGTCCAGAGAGATTTCCGAATCGATTTCGAAGAAGGCAAACAAGATTGGAAAAAAAGTAGATATAGATCCTACAATTAAACTCAAATACGATGACCTACCCGATCATGTTAAGTTAGCGATTACAAAAGTGGCCTCGATACCCCGGCAAGGCTTAGAGGGTGCAATCGAAGGATCCGCCAGGGATTATGTAATGGAGAAATACCTTGATGCCCAAAGTGATATTGAGAACAGTATTGTTGAAATATATTCATTCGAGTACATTGACAGCTTGCAATTGTTAGCCATGGATTACAGGTATAATAGATCTGACATATATGATGACCTTTATGAAATGGCCAATAGTTTTGGTTTGGATCCAACCATTTGCAGCAGCTACTATCGTTTAGTGGGTATAGATTCTCCCTACTTCTACTTACAGTACGAAGAGAGCTATGAAATTATGAATGTACCCCTGGAAAGAAAATTATCAGAAGTCTATTCCATTGAGTCAGGAACAATATCAGGAATGTCCAACGGCGATACACTATTGATCAAGCCTACAAATTCGAGTTTGGACAATTCTATTGACAATTATATAAACAGCTTGAGCAAAACCTACTTTCTTCGTTTGAAAAACTCTCTTTCTGAAGATATCTTATATTATCCTTCGGCCGTTGAAAGAATTAATGAATGGGAAAAAATACGGTTCTACATTTTCATGCAGATCACGCCTGAATATGCTTTCGATCAAGGTCTCTTGCTTAACAATGACTTTATAGAAAAGGAACCGCCTCCATATCCTGATCATGGTTTTTTGTTTAAGGTCAGTGTAATCTGTTTCGCTGCTAAAGAAGATTTGGCAATGTAGAATATAAATCAGCCAGGAATGACATCACAAATATGATCAACAGGTCATTTGCCCAGGCTGACAGACTCGGAAAATCTACGGAAATTTAAGAGTCAACCTTTCAGAAAGCAGTTGGATGTCAGGCAAACTAAAGAATGACCAAACCATAATGCTATGGAACAATTATTGAATCTCTTGATGTCCGCATTAATAAGCAGCAGCATCGTGGGTATTGTGCTAGGACTTATCTTCAAAAAAAGAAACGAGATCATTGCTGCCGATGTCAAAAAACAACTTGAGCAGAATTTGACCATTTTTAAATCTAACTATCAATGGAAAGAGAGGGCCGTTTCAGAATTGCGCCAGATCAATATACAGTTCGATAGAACTAAGAGAGCGTTCCAAAGATATAATACTAACAATGGGTATCTGGAAGCTATGGCTTTAAAAGATGGTAATGAGAGGATAAGGAACCTACTTTTGGAAAAAGCATATTTAATACCAGGGGAGCTGATGGAGGATGCAAATCAACTAATAGAATACTATGATGTATGGCTTGAAGAGTTTCACAAGCATAGCAATTCCGAAAAACCTAATCTGGATCAAAAGTTCATTTGGGCAGGCCCAAGTGGGTTTAGATTTCCCGACAAGGCCGAAGCCAATTTCAAAAAGAAATATCAAGAATTAATAAAAGAACTATATGAATAAACGACCGCCATAAACCATGAAAAAATGCATAGTCTGTGAAAACGAGATCAACGATGGTGCAACCAAATGCATCCACTGCAATGAATACCAGAATTACAGAAGATATCTCCAACTTCCGCAAAATGTGCTGGCCCTGCTCATTGCCTTGATCAGTGTCACCACAGTTCTCATTCCAATACTCAGAAGTTCGCATACGCCGATCTCAGAGGAGAAGGTCCACTTCAGTTGGCTCTTTGCCGGCAATACCTCCATCACCCTGCTCCTGCATAATGAATCCGATGAAGATGCCTTTATCCAGGAGGTCTATTTTTTCAACCAAGAGGACAGCTCCAGGCTCTACCTGGATCGATTCAACAGAAAGCCCGTCATCCCCAAACAGAGCATTACCCCCTACGAGATACCGGTGTTCGGCATCGATCTCATCGACTTCATGCAAGACCTGCCCGAGATCACCCTCTGGATCAATTGGAGAACTGCGAAAAAGGAATACGCCTATATCTTCACCTTCTGCGATGAGCAGGGATGTCATTATGAGCTGGACAGACTCTCTCCCCTGCTGGTGGCCTATGGTCATTATGAAGATGATCAAGCCGTCATCACCGACCTGTATTTTGGAAAAAGCACGCCCTCGGGCAGCGTTTCGGAGTCGGATTGGCAGTATTTCAAGGATTCCGTCATCTCCAAGAGTTTTAGCGGGTTTACCGAATTGAGCGCTTCCGGCTATTGGACCATGGATGATGGCGCCATTTTAAGCGAAAATACATCGGTGGTCAGGATCGTTCATGGGAATTCGGAGCAGGAATTCGAAGAGATCGATAAGCTCATCGCGCTCTACAAGGAAAGGTTCAGTCAGGAATCCGTATTGCTGACCAGGGCCTATAATTCGGAGATTGATTTCAGATAATCCAACAGCGTTCATTGATCCGGGATTACCGCTAAGACCTGGATCCCAACCCCCGGCACTTAGATGATGATCATGAAAGCATAAAACGCTAAATTGATGGACAGGTCAAATTCCGAACATCATGAACATCACATTCCTGATCATCCTGCTCCTCCTGCTCATCGGCGATTACCTGCTGAGGAATCTGCTCAAGATCCCAAGCCGGGGCATCAGGGGCCTGCAATGGTACCTTCTGGTCTCCATTTTCATGATCGCATTTGAAGCCTCGCTTCAGCTTACGGGAACGATCAATGCACTTCCACATTTTCGCTTCCTGAGCCTTCCTTTCAAGTTCCTAATCGTTCCCCTGCTTGTTCTGATGGCCGTCCCAACAGGGCTGCATCGTACAGCAAGAACGAGCCATGCTTTTCCAGCCCTCATCAGCTTCCTGATATTGCTTCCGGTTTATTCTCTGGATGGAGGGGAAAAACTAAGCCTCAGCCAGGGTTACGTCACTTTCATTGGCTTCCTGAGCTGGGCGCTGCTGCTCTCCAACACATTCTTCCTGATCCGGTTTTTTCGACAAAGCTCAGGCAAAGCGCAAACGGACAAGAGGCTTTCACGGGTTCTGTTGACCGCGATTATCGGATTTATCATACTTCAAGTCACCGGGCTGATCCGGAATGATTTCATTCCTCTTTTTGATCTTGGCTCCGTCTGCTTCTTGCTTCTCCCATTGCCCATCTTCGGATCCAATGCCCGAGACGAGGCTTATGATTCCGACCTTCTCGAAGGCGTTCGGGAGGCTCTTGAAGGCGGAAAACTCTACCTAAGGCCGGATCTGAATCTCGGCATGCTGGCCAGTCATTTGGGACATTCGCAAAACGAGGTTTCCAGGGCAATCAACTCGGGCCTGAGTATAGGCTTCAATGACCTGATCAACCACCACCGTGTGCAGGAGGTGATCAGGCTGATGCAGGTGAAAGAAAATCATAAATACACCCTGGAAGGGATATCGCGAATGGCCGGCTTCAATTCCACCACTGCCTTCAACAAGAATTTCAAGAAAGTCACCGGAAAAACCCCGAGACAGTACAAAACAATGACCGGATCATAGATCGGTCAAAGCTCCGAGCCTATTCAAGGCATTGGAGATGAACAACTTTCTGTACTTGCGGGAAAAGCAAGATCATGAAAGAAGTTTTCGTCTTTACCCTCCTCATCCTTTTTGTTTCCTCGGCCCAGGCCTCGGATTCCCTGAACATCAAGATCGAAACCCCGGATTATCGCCTATTCTATTCCGAGAAGGATGCCACTGCGTCTGCAATTCTGGAATATGTTGAGACCGGCATAAAAAAGGTCAGCGCAGCACTCAAACGGAACTTCAAGGAAAGAGTAGATGTCTATGTTTTTCCCGACCGCAAATACCTCGATCAACAATGGCAGCAGGCCTGGGGCATGCCCTCCTTTCAATCACAGTGCTGGATGGTGGGCAGCGGGGTTCAACATCGCCTCGACCTCCTATCCCCCTCGATATGGGAAGAGCAGGCCTGCGAACATGATGCAAATGATCATAGGGGCATTAGGCTGCTGGTCTATCATGAGCTGGTCCATGTGCTACATAGCGATTATAACCGTTCTCCGGCCTTTGATGACATCAACAATATCGACTGGTTTGTGGAGGGCCTGGCCACCTATATTTCCGGGCAGCTGGATGAGGACAGGCTATCACGCATGAAGAGCTTCGTGGACAGGACCGGAGGTCCTGCTGCGTTGTCGGAGTTCTGGAAAGGTCAAAACAAATACGGCCTGGCCGGCTCCATGGTCGCCTATATCAATCAGCAATACGGAAGGGAAGTGCTTTCCGAACTCATGGAGTTCAATGATGTGCAGGATATACTCGACAAACTCAATATCACCGAAGAGGAATTGATCAGATCCTGGAAGGCCTCATTGAAATAAGTCAAATGCGAATCTGATACTTACCTAAGGGGAAGGTTAATTCGCATTGTATTGTTTTAAGCAATAATTATTGGAAACTGCATCACCAAAATCTTGGTGATCGGGTTCGTTTGCCGCTAATATCCTGCCGGAATCAAACCGATTATTGGTTTTCATCAATATTTTTCTTGGATTAACTAAATTCAAAAAGAGCGTCCAAAAGGATTGACTCTAAATATTTAATATCCACAACCATGAATGAGTTCGGAGGTGATTGGACAAAAATCAAAATTGAGATTCTTGTCGATTATGCAAAAGCCTATTTACAGATTATGAAGGACAAAGACTTCTTCACGCTTCTATACTTTGATGGCTTCGCTGGTTCTGGTTCAATTATCAAAGACAACAAGGTGAATATTGATATCACGGTCGGTGCTGCTAAAAGAATCGTTGAAATTGATGAGCCTCGTTCTTTCGACCAATATTACTTTGTTGAGAAAGACGAAAAGAATATAGAATCCCTAAAAGAAGTTACTAAGGACTTATTTCCGCAGAAGAAAATATTCCTCGAAAACAAAGATTGCAATCAGAAACTTATAGATCTTTCAGAATACCTAAATGACCCAAAGAACAAATTAGTTAGGACCTTAGCATATATTGACCCATGTGGAATGCAAGTCGAGTGGCGTTCTATTGAGTCATTAAAGGGTTTAAATATCGATATGTGGATACTCGTACCAACAGGTTTAGGGGTTAATCGACTTCTAACAAAGAATGGAGAGATTTCCCCAGCTTGGCTAACTAGGTTAGAGAAATTCCTGGGAATATCTGAATTGGAGATTACCAATTTATTCTATACCAAAAGTTCAACCCTTTTTGAAGATTTTACTCATATTCAAAAAGAAGATAGGGCAATCCAAAAATCAGCTGAATTGTATGGTAACAGGTTGAAGGAAGTATTCGATCATGTTTCAAAACCGTTTGAATTGAGAAATTCCAGTAATTCGGTGATGTACCATTTATTCTTAACTTCCAAGAATGAAACTGCCGTGAAAATTGCAAATGAAATCGTGAAAAAAAACCAATAATTAGAAATGGCACTATCGAGTATTGAATGGACGGAAATGACATGGAACCCAACCACGGGCTGCACTAAAATATCTCAAGGTTGCAAATTCTGCTATGCTGAGATTATGTCCAAGAGACTTAAAGCAATGGGCGTTGAAAAATACAAAGACAGCTTCAAGGTCCGCACACATGAAAGTGCTTTATCTGTACCTTATACTTGGAAGAAATCAAAAATCGTTTTTGTTAACTCTATGAGTGACCTATTTCACAAGGACATTTCATTGGAGTTTATCCAAAAAGTTTTTAACGTGATGCGAGATAATCCGCAGCATGTTTTTCAAGTATTGACAAAAAGGGCGGATAGACTTCTCGAACTTGACAAAGAACTAAAATGGAGTCATAACATCTGGATGGGCGTATCTGTTGAAGACAAGAAGGTGACAGAACGAATCGACCAATTAAGCAAAACAAATGCTAGAACCAAATTCCTATCACTTGAGCCATTAATTGGCCCACTCCCGGACTTGAATCTTAACAAAATTGATTGGGTAATTGTTGGTGGAGAAAGTGGGCACAATCCAAGACCAATGAAAGCAGATTGGGTAATTGACATTCAAGAACAATGCAAAAAAAATGAGGTTGCATTTTTCTTCAAACAATGGGGTGGAAAAAACAAGAAAAAAAACGGAAGGATTTTAAATGGAAAAACTTACGATCAAATGCCAGAAATTGAGCTGCAGCTAAGTGTATAAAACCGAGAATGTCATTTCCTAACAACCAACATATTGTGGTCGTCCTCCAGGCAGAGAAGGTACCACATGCAGACCATTAACCCTGTCTAGAATAGGGTCACACCCATGAAAAACCTCTACATCTCTATTTCCTGCCTGATTGCAAGCATAGCCGTCTATGTCCTTTACGTTCGGACAGAACCGGAAGGCCTTGATATTGAGGATGGGAAACTATCGGAACGGATCCACAAGGATGCCGCAGCATTGGCCGGCCTGGAAAGCACAGCGATATTATTACAAGACAGTTCGGGTTTCAGTAATTCAAACGGGGCAGCGCTCCAAGAGATCAACGCCCAACACATCGACAGTCTAAAGGAGCGAAACGACCTATGGAATTTCATCCGGGAATATGCGACTCCAGGTAGCGTTGCCGGATATTCCTTTATCTCCTTTCAAAAGCTCAATGAATTCGATCCGGAGAAGGCAAAGAGCATGGTCAAAAGGCATGGCGGAAGCGATGAATTGATCGGCAAGATCCCTGATGAATGGAACACAAAACAGCTGAAAACCATGAAAAAAGGCCGACAAGCCCTAATCGGATTGCTGGCCGCCTCATCCACAGGCTTGGTCATGAACAGCATCGGAAATACAGCACCCTTCAAATGGTGGATCATCACAGCCCTGATGTTCCTGTTCGGATTCTTTCTCTGGCGTTTCCTTCAGCACAAGGGGATGGCTCGCTGAGAAGGCGATAGCCAGCTTTCAAGAGCCTTCTGTTAGCAAGAATTATTTTAGCTTTCATGGCGAAATCAGGACCTCGTTAGAGCGCATTAGTAGTCTCATCTTTAGATATTCACCTTACAATCCTCGTACTCATGATCAATCTCAGACAAAGCTTCCATCTTGCCCTAATCGTACTATTTAGCTGTTCCCACCTATTCGGACAAAATCTAAAACTTGAAAAACCCAATTATTCCAAAATCGAAAAGGCCATAAAAAAGGACCAATCGGAATTGTATTATCCTAAACTCATGCAAAGATTTTTGGATTCTGATACCGGTATGAGCCCGGAAGAAAAAAGGCATTTGTATTATGGATTTTCCTTCCAGCCGGGCTATGCACCTTATGGACATTCGGATTATGAGGACAGTCTCAACTCAATTCTGGAGAAAGGCAGTCCGAACGAACAGGAATACGAGAAAATGATCCGTTTCGCGGATTCCGCTCTATTGTACAATCCCTTTAACAACCGTGTGATCAATGCACAGCTAGTCGCTTACGAGAAACTCGGCAACACCGACAGTTTTGACAAGAAACTCAATCAAATGCGCATTATTTTCGATGCCTTATTCAGCTCCGGAGATGGCAGATCAAAGAAGACCGCCTTCTACGTGATCTATACATCTCATGAATATGACCTCCTCAATGTTCTGGATTTCGAATTTGGAGGAGAACAAAGCCTGATAGAGCATTATGATTATCTCAAAGTCGCCCCGAATTCCTATGGTATCGAAGGTCTATATTTCGATGTCAGCCCCTGTTTGAATTCCCTCAATCTCAAGTTCAAGTAATGAAATACCATCGGCAGTTGAGCGGTTTTTCTAGTCCAGACTGGCCAGAACCCTCTTGATCAATTCTTCGCGATCATTCTTGGCTCCTTCCAGGAAATCCGCCGGCACGGCCAGTCCATCCTGCTGAGTGGTGGACCAGATGATCATTTCCAACAACACCGGGATCAACTCCTTTCCCTTATCGGTCAGAAAATACTCTTTCTTGGTCCTGAGCTTTTCATAAACCCTGGATGCGATGATCCCATTCAACTCCAGTTTCTTGAGGCGATCCGAAAGTATATTGGTGGCGATACCCTCCTTGGAATGGAGGAAATCATTGTAGAAGCTCTTGCCCTCAAAGGCCAGATCACGGATGATCAAGAGAGTCCACTTATCGCCAAAAAAATCCAATCCATAACTGATGGGGCAATCCGATCGCATAATATTTTTCTTATTACTTGTTTTTTGCAAGTGAATATTTATCTTTGCTTACTTTCAAATTGCAAGTTAATAAACCGGATCAAATCATGGGTACCATTCAGATCAATTTCGACTCTCTGAAAAAAGAGCACTGGACAGCGCAGGAAACCGAAAACGCCAGGCTCCTCGTAAGCTTCGTTCAGCAACTGATGAACGATCATGATTTCGATTCGGTGAGAAAGAATTTCGGAAATCCCGATTATCGACAGCATAACCGGGCCATTCCGGATGGCATGGATGCATTGCTCGAATATGTCAGGGCATTCACCAAGAGATTCCCGGATTATGCCTACGACGTGAAGCACATACACGTTGATGGCGATTCGGTCATTTTTCATTCCCATGTCACCATCAATGCCAGGCATAGGGGAAATGAGAAAAAGGGACTCAACATCATCGACATCTGGAAGATCGAAAACGGGAATATCGTTGAGCATTGGGATTCCCTACAGCCCATGGATGCATTCATGAGGTTTTACAACTGGATGACCGGAGGTGCGATCCGCAACAACAATGGCGTCTATTGACCTCTTGACCGCCAAAATCAGCAGACAGGAATATTATTCCCCTAAAGTTTGCGAAATTCATGCTTTCAAACGCCCTGTTCGGAACCATGGATTATTCAAGAGTTTTCGCGATGACCTTCGCCAGCATTTACCCTCATTACATCACCAAGGCGGAGAAAAAAGGTAAAACCAAGGAAGAGGTAGATCTGCTCATTTGCTGGCTGACAGGTTATGATGAACAGGGCCTTCAGAAACAGATCGATGATCAAAGCGATCTGACGACCTTCTTCGGCACGGCACCTAAACTCAACCCCAATGCTTCCAAGATCACCGGGGTGGTCTGCGGCGTGAGGGTGGAAGAGGTCGAAGACCCCCTCATGCAGAAGATCCGTTACATGGATAAGCTGATCGATGAGTTGGCCAGAGGGAAGAAGATGGAATCCATCCTCAGAAAATAAGGAAATCAAAGCCCATTGATCAGGTTCAAGTTTAGCATAAGCAGAATTTCATGATAGCCCTCATCACCTACGACGCCCCACACCGCAAAACCCAGGATCTGCTCACAAAACTCATCCTCAATGGGTATCCGGAGATCAGGCTTGTAGTGATCCCCTGGGTTTCCAGGAAGAACTTTCAACCGATCTACAGGCATAGACCATCAGCCCGGGTGGATCTCACAACCGAAGAACTCTGCGAAAGACTGAGCATCGGCTTCGAGAGGGTCGAGATCGATGAACTCGATCGCTACTTCACTGAGCACCCCTTTGATCATATCATGATCGCCGGTGCAGGCATACTTCCCGAAGATCTGGCCAAAAATCATAAGGTCATCAATTCCCATCCGGGTTTTCTGCCAAATATGAAAGGACTGGATGCTTTCAAATGGGCGATCTACAATGCTCAGCCCATCGGGGTAACTACGCATTATATCTCGGAAAAGGCGGACGAGGGAGAGCTGATCGATAAGCAACTCGTGCCCATATACCGGGAAGACACCTTCCATAGCCTCGCCTACAGGGTCTATGAAAAGGAGATCGAAATGATGGTGGAAGCCATCGGGAAGATCGAATCAGGAGAGGCAAGTCTGGAATCCCTTGCCGATGACAGCTTCGAAGCCAATCGCCGCATGCCCAACCGTCTTGAAGCCGAGATGATGGAGAAATTCGAAGAGCTGAGAAAGAACTCCGACTCTCAGAACTCCTGAAGAGCGAAGAGAACGGCGTTTTTGGATCCGGTTTCTATGGAAAACATGCCATTCAAAAAATCGACCATCGAACTACCATTTAAAGGAGAGCGCATCGCTATTCACCGTTTTGCCCGTCAACAAACCGGGACAACACCCATTCTGTTGATCCATGGAAGCATTGAAAACGGGCGGATCTTTTACAGCGGTTCCGGCAAGGGATTGGCCCCATATCTGGCAATAGAAGGATTCGATGTTTTCGTAGCCGACCTGAGGGGAAGGGGAGGATCAAAGCCGCCGGTATCCGGAAAAAGCAAGGCCTCACAGACCGACACTATAAGCGAAGAATTGCCCGCGATCATCAACAAGGTACAGGAGCTCTCCGGCTCATCAGCGATCCATTTGGGAGCTCATTCATGGGGAGGGGTGATGCTGCTGGCCAGCTATGCTCTTTTTCATGAAGAAATGAATGTCAGGAGCATGGTATTCCTGGGCTCAAAACGCCATATCGGCATCTTCAACCTGAACAGATTTTTCAATATCGATCTGGGATGGTCCATACTCGGCCCAATCCTTACCGCAATCCATGGGTACTTTCCGGCAAAGATCTACGGGGCCGGAGCCGACAATGAACCCAGGGTTTTCAACCGCCAGGTCAGAACATGGGTTTATCAAAAGGAATGGATCGATCCCGAAACCGGATTTGACTATGCCAAAGCCATCCGCAATATTCAACTCCCGCCGATTTTCTTCTTTGCCGGCGTAAAGGACCCATACCTCGGTCATCCTCAGGATGTCCAAAGACTTGCCGAAGAATGCGGAGTTCCGGATTCCATGACCATGCTGGGAAAAAGACATGGCAATCTGCATGATTACGGACATATCGATATGCTCACCCACCCCGATGCCGTGAAAGACCATTTTCCCGGTATCGCCGAGATCTTTAGGCAGCATTCCTGAGACTATCCTGGGCGAATCCTTAAATTCATTCCCCTGAAACACTTTAAGAACATAGCCGACTATTGCCGGGGCATTAACATTCCCTCTCCCCGACACCCTCATTTCGATATCCGAAGTTTTGAGGAAAACATGAAAACCGTCGAGAAGAAGATGTCCCCTTTCAGGCATGAATTCTACGCGATCGCCATCAAAGCCGATGGCGGGGGGAAGGTCTCCAGCGGTGAGTTTAACGATTTTCCCGAGGGTACGACGATCTTCTTCAATACTCCGTTCCAGGTTCTTTCCTGGGATATAGTTCCGGATTGGCGCGGCTATTATCTCATGTTCAGCCAGGATTTCATCGCGCAGTCCAAGGTACTATCCGATCTGTTGAACCTCTTTCCCTTTTTGAAGATCGACACGTCGATACCCTTTACCATTCCCAAGAAGGAACTTCCCGGAATTCTTGCGATCTATGAGCAGATCTGGAAGGAGTACAGGGGTGAAGAGGATGACAAATTCCAAATGATCGAAGCCAGGGTTTTCCTACTACTCAGCTATGTGAAGCGCCTGTTTGAGAAACAGGTGGATCAAAAAGTCGCGGAGAAAAGCATGAGGGCCGCAGATCTGAAATTACTTTCCAGATACCAATCCCAGATCCAGACAAGTTTTTATCCCGATGCCATTCCGGAGCCCGCATCCAAGCTCCATTCCCCGGCCCACTATGCCGAGAAACTCAGCGTTCATCCAAACCATCTCAACGCTGTGGTAAAATCGGTAACCGGCATCACCGCCCTGGGGCATATCCATAAACATATCCTTTCGTTATCAAAGACCTACCTGGCCCAGACAGAACTTTCCGTCAAGGAGATTGCCTATACCCTGCACTTTGAAAGTCCGAATAACTTCAGCTCGTTTTTCAAGAGAAACACGGAAAAAACACCCCTGGAATATCGGCAACAGGCCAATCTTTGAAATTTATACTCCCCTCTTTGAAATGCTGAATTAAGACGGCTTTCCCATGCCCAGCTTTGTATCAACAAAAGAACAAAGCGATGAAGAAAGTCATATTCAGTATTCTGAGCATCATTCCCTTCGGGCTTCTTGCCGGTACAAATGCCACACCCGGTGAAGCTGTGGTGAGCCTTTTTGTAGCAACCGATCAGCATGATTGGGAAGCGGTCATGAAAGTATTTGCCGATGAGGTGAACCTGGACTATTCATCTATGAGCGGGAATCCGGCTCAGGTTTTATCCCCAACGCAGATCGTTGATTCCTGGAAAGGGATCTTACCCGGCTTTGAATTTACACACCATCAACTCGGAAATATTATGGTGACCGGGAACGGTGATCAGGCCCATGTCTTTTGCTATGGCACAGCAAGCCATTTTCTCAAGGATGAGCAGGGAGACCTTTGGGTGGTCGTCGGTTCCTATGATTTTGACCTTACCAGGGTCGAAAAGGAAAGCTGGAAGATCAATGCCATGAAATTCAACTTCAAATTCCAGGATGGTAATACCACACTGCCACAGAAAGCGATCGAAAAACTAAAGTAGAAGTGGTCATGAAAAATCCGATATGGACATTATTCCTTCTTGTACTTCTGCCGGGGTGTGCCGGGAATCAAAATCAGGAAAAAATGGAAAAACAAATCGCCCATAAGAATAAAGAGTCTGTTAAAGTATTCTTCCGATCACTGGAGAATGAGGATGTCGACCGGATCGTGTCGCTGTTTTCCGAAGAAGCAGTACACATCAACCCCTATGCCTCGGGAATATTCCCGGAGGGAGCCAGGGGGAGGAAGGGCATCAGAGAGTATTGGACACCTGTGTTCCCGAATTTCGACGGAATGCAATTCACCATTGAGGAGCTCCTCGCTACGGAGGATCCCAACATGGTTTTTGTCAAGTACAAAGGCAGGATCAGGCTGAAGGACAATGCCGGTTTTTATGAAAATGATTATTACTCCACCTTCCGTTTCGACGGCGACGGACTGATCCTGGAGTATGTGGAAATATTTAATCCCATAGTCGCTGCGCGTGGCTTTGGGCTTCTCGATCAAATTAAATAAGCAGATATGAAAAAGATCATCATGGTGCTCGCAGCGCTGACCTTGCTGTCAGCATGCAAGCCAAACAATTCAAACGAAGCAGAACAAAAACAAATGGAAATGAAAAAAGTGAGATTCAACAGCGAAGGAGCGGAGCTGGTAGGCAACCTCTTCCTTCCCAAGGATTTCGATCCTTCAAAAAAATATCCGGCCCTGGTGGTTTCCGGAAGTTGGACAACGGTAAAAGAGCAAATGGCGGGTCTCTACGCAAGGAAGCTTGCCGATGAGGGATTCATCACCCTGGCCTTTGATTTCAGAAATTTTGGAGAAAGCGAAGGTGAGCCAAGGTTCTATGAGAGCCCGCAATTAAAGAAGGAAGACGTCCGAAATGCGGTTTCATTTCTGGAGACCGTCCCCGAAGTGGATACCGAAAAACTCGGAGCCTTTGGCGTCTGCGCCGGGGCCATGTATACGCTGATGGCGGCCTCAGAAGATGACAGGATCAGATCGGTGGTCACCACGGCCTCCTGGTTGCATGATGCCGAAGCCGTGAAGCTCTTCTACGGAGGAGAAGAAGGAGTGCAGAGCAAAGTGGATGCTGCGCGAGAAGCAAAGAAAGTCTATGCCGAAAGCGGAGAGGTTGAGTACATCCCTACCATCTCCACCGAGGATCCTTCGGCAGCCATGTACGGGCCTTATGACTATTATCTAAATCCGGAAAGAGGCGCCATTCCGCAATGGAGCGCGGATAAGTTTGCGGTCATGTCCTGGGAAGACTGGTTGACGACCGACCCCATGCCCACAGCGTCGGCCTTGGACAAACCAACATTGATGATCCATTCTGACGGCGCAGTACTTCCTCAATACACCAGGAACTACTTCGAAATGATCGCCTCCGAGGACAAGAAACTCCACTGGATGGAAACAGATCTGGAGTCTCCTTATCATCAATTCAGTTATTATGATCAGGATGCAGAGGTGAACGAATCCGTGGCGGAAGCTTCGCGCTGGTTCCATACGAAGATGTAGGCAATGAGGAGCAATCATTCAAAAAAGGGAGGCGCGGGCTTCCCTTTTTTTATTTGAAAACTGATATTCACTTCATGAAGACTCCTCTCCTTCCACCGGCCCCTAATTCAATTCAGAAAGGAATTCCTTTAACGTCTGTGCTTGAAAGGCCCGCGATAGAACAGCTAGCTGCCAACCTGTCCATCGGTGATGCTGATTTCAAAGCCGATGGGTTTATTAAAATGTCTTGCGAGGGGCTGGAACCCCTTTCGATCAAGGAAAGGGCAGCTCATATTGCAGAAGCGATGAAGGCTTTCCTTCCAAGGCCTTATTCAAAGGCAATTCAGGTGATCCTGGCTTCGCTTACCCCGGCCCGAAAAGAGACTACCGACCTGGGAATGGCGGTGATGTTCTACATGCCGCATACCAGCTATATCGAAAAGAACGGATTGGATCTGGACTATAATGATGGAAAGGATCCGTTTGATGTTTCTATGACCGCCCAATATGAATTGACAAAAAGGTTTACCTCCGAGTTTTCGATCAGGCCATTCATCATAGATCAACCTGTAAGGACCTTTGAGGTGCTTTATACATGGATGAAAGATCCTGATCCCCATGTGCGAAGATTATGTTCGGAGGGAAGCAGGCCACGTCTCCCCTGGGCGCAAAAGATCGATGCCCTGGTCAAAGACCCCCAACCATCTCTGAGAATACTCGAAGAGCTCAAGGATGATGCGGATCTATATGTCAGAAGAAGTGTCGCTAATCATGTCGGAGATATTGCCAAGGACCATCTGGAGCTTGCACTGCAGCTTTGCGAGAATTGGCTGGAAGGCGCTTCAAAGGAAAGGAAATGGGTGATCCGCCATGCCCTGAGAAATCCGGACAAGAAGGGCATCACAGAAGCAAGTCAATTGAGGAGCAAGGCGAAATAGGTTGGTTCCTTTTATGAAGCCCTTTCTCTCGGTACACTAGCAAAGTATTAACTATATTTCGTAGCGAAGCAAAAGTTCTACCGACTATGAGATCCCTTCCTGCAATTGTTCTTTTTGGGCTGATAATGATCTCCAATGTCTCCCTTGGACAATCCCTGGTGGTCACAGCCGGAGGCGATGCCACAGGAACGGGAAGCGCAAGTTTTACCATCGGGCAGGTATTCTACGAATCCCTGATCGGCACCAGTGGCTCAGTTGTTCCCGGTACACAACAACCCCGGGAAATATCCCTGACGCCGATTTCAGGATTGATGCCCTATTCATCTCTGAACGTTTACCCAAACCCGGTTTCCGAAAAACTGTTTTTTGAATGGAATGGGCAGGCCTATTCTAAGCTCAGGGGCAAGATCTACGATATAGACGGGCAAACGATCATGGAATTCTCTCTTGAGGAAGAAAACTTCTTTCTGGATCTGCAGGAACTGACTCCGAGGCTTTATCATCTCATGATCTATGATGGAGATGAAGAAATATGGTCATATAGAATTGTCAAAAACTGATTTTTGTCAAAGAACTCATTGAATTTTAACCAAAACCAACATCCGTGAAACCCTACCTTATCCTTCTCGCGTTTTGCATTTCGATTCCCGCCTTTTCCCAGGCACCGGAGCTCATCAGTTATCAGGCGGTAATCAGGAATGCCAACAATAACCTGGTCACCAATTCCAATATCGGAATGCAGATCAGCATATTGCAAGGCTCTTCCTCAGGTTCCGCAGTCTATATCGAAACTCTGGTTCCCATCAGCAATGCAAACGGATTGGTTTCCATCAGGATCGGCGCTGGCACGGTGGTGGCCGGAAGCTTCTCTTCCATTGACTGGAGCGATGGGCCGTATTTCGTAAAAACCGATATAGACCCCAGTGGTGGGACGGTCTATTCGATCACTGGCACCACGCAGTTGCTCAGCGTGCCCTATGCCCTTCATGCCAAAACCGCGGAAAGCATCTCCAGCGGAGGTGGAGGACATTATATCGGAGAAATGTTTGCGGGCGGGATCGTTTTTTGGGTTAGCCCCGATGGTCAGCATGGGCTCATCGCCAGTCCTGCCGATCTGGACGGCGGAAGCGGGGTGGCCTGGAGTGCCAATACCAGCGGATCGGTTCCAACAGCCAGGAACATGAGCAATGGTTCTACCAACACTGCGGCCATCGTCGCGAACAATTCAACGGCCGGTTACGCAGCGACCATGTGCGATGCCTATTCCGGAGGAGGGTTTAACGATTGGTACCTGCCCTCAGATAGAGAGCTAAGGCTTTTGGCCGAGCAGGATTTTGTCATTACCAATTTTGGCAAGGAGTACAACGCACCGACCAACGGAAGTTATTGGTCATCCACGGAATACAATGGTAGCTCTGCCTGGCATTATAATTTCGGAAGGGGAAGTTCCGATTTCGATTTTAAGAACTCGACTTTCCGGGTAAGAGCGATCAGGGCTTTTTAATCTCTGCCAATGAAATTCGGGGTTGTCAACTAAGAACTCCTGTATGCCAACTTGAAAAGATTCCTAAAATATTTGTTTGATGCACTGCCCTTTAAGCAGCAGGCTTTTGAATTTCTTCGAAAGAACATCAGGCCGCGAAGAAGCATCTATCAACATCTCCATTTCAAGGGGGACTTCATTGTCCCGGTGACCGGCAACACTTCTTTCAAGGTACGGCATTACGGCTACCAGATCGAGAATGAGATCTTCTGGGAAGGCATATTCCGGGGCTGGGAAAAGGTTTCCCTGAGCCTATGGCATGAGTTGAGTCAGCAGGCAACGACCATTTTGGACATAGGTGCGAACACAGGTGTTTACAGTCTGTTGTCCAGGGCCTCGAATCCAAAGGCCGAGATCTATGCATTCGAACCGGTAGAAAGGGTTCATCAAAAGCTGGAAGCCAACAATGCGCTGAACGGATTCGATATTCACTGCATCAAAAAGGCAGCTTCAAATCAGGACGGCACCGCTTTGATCTATGACAAGGACACCGAGCATACCCTATCGGTGACTGTCGGTGAGGATCTCAGCGAGGATCAGTCGGACTCCATCCCTGTGGAAATCGAAACCCAACGTCTTGACTCTTTCATCGGGAGCAATGCGATCAAAAACATTGACCTGATGAAGATCGATGTGGAAACCCATGAGGTTCAGGTGCTGGAGGGAATGGGCGAAGCTCTGCAAAGATCTCAGCCGACCATGCTGATCGAGATCCTGAATAAAAATGTGGCGAGCGGAATTGAAGAACTGATCTCCGGGATGGGATATGAATACTACAACATCGATGAGCAGGGCAGCATCAGGAAAGTCGAGCATCTTGGTAAAAGCGATTATTATAACTTTTTGATCTGCAAACCGGAGATTGCTGAAAGGCTCAAGTCATTGGATCAATATCTTCTCTAGGTTATTGGCACAGCATTTGGATCAATAATGTCCAAATAGTCTTGTGCCATGAGAGCCCATAATCCCATACTGAAGGCCTTTGTATTTCTCCTGTATCTGAGCTTCTTCATTTTGCTATTGACCCAATGCAACATAAAGGCACAGCAAATGAGCGAGCGTGCCATCGTGCTGAAGGAAAAAGAACGCCGCGGATATAAAGGGTCAAAAAAAATCCCTGAGAACAGAAGGACTGCCCCTCAGGGATATATTTCCTCATGATCCAAACAGGTAAGGGGATCACGAGCAGGAAGATTCTCCTGCGCTGATGTCCTAGACCCTTTCCAGTTGGGAGAAGAAAAAGTTGGCTTCGATATTGGCGTTCTCGTCCGAATCGGAGCCATGAATGGCATTCGCGGAGATATCCGTTGCAAAAAGCTTCCTGATCGTTCCTTCGGCAGCTTCCTGTGGGTTGGTGGCTCCGATCAATGTCCTGAAGTCTTCAACCGCATTGCTCTTTTCCACAACGAAAGCGATGATCGGTCCTGAAGACATGTATTCACAAAGTTCTCCGTAGAAGGGCCTCTCCTTATGCACTTCATAGAATTGACCTGCCCTTTCCCGGCTAAGCCTCAATTTCTTCATTGCGACGATCCTGAAGCCCGCTTCTTCGATCATCTTGAGTATGGCGCCCGAGTTTCCCGCTCCTACGGCATCAGGCTTGATCATTGAAAATGTAATGTTGCTCATGGTTTTCTGAAAATGAGCCGCAAAAGTACCAATACCCGATGAATAAAGCCTGACTCCGGCCATTATTCATGCACAAGTAATCTGATTTTTCGAATGGTAAATACCATAAAGTTTGACATTTTTGCCCCCTTATCATTTTCCCCTCGAGGGATAATATGGAAATACCAGCTTCTCTAAAGTCCTTGCTCGACAGTCCCTGCAATGTTGTGATCACAACTCATCAGAAACCCGACGCCGATGCTCTTGGGTCTTCCCTGGGTCTGGGTGGGGTCCTGAAACAAATGGGGCATAAGGTTCGCGTGATCTCTCCAACCGATTATCCCAAATTCCTTTGCTGGATGCCTGGTGAGGTTGAGGTCTGGGATTATCAAAAAGACAAGGATGGAAAATGCCAAAATGCGATCCGGGAAGCAGACCTGATCTTTTGCCTGGACTTTTCATCCCTGGATCGGATCAACAGCCTTGGGAAAATGGTCGCCGAATCCAAAGCCAAAAAAGTACTGATCGATCACCACATCGGAAAAGAGGACTTCGCGGATTTCGAGTTCTGGTCAACCGATGCCTCGTCGACGGCCGAACTGACCTATGATTTTATCAAAAGCCTGGGAAAAGCGGATCTCCTGGACACCTCCCTGGCCGAAGCCTTATATGCCGGAGTCATGACCGATACAGGATCTTTCCGGTTTCCAAGCACCTCCAAAAAGGTTCATCACATGGCCGGTGAATTAATGGACCTGGGAATCAACCATTCCAAGATCCATAGACTGATCTATGATCATAACCGCAAGGCAAAACTTCAGTTGCTGGGATATGTTCTTTACAAAAAACTGGTCGTTCTTCCGGAATACAACACCGCCTATATCGCCTTATCCTCCGAGGAGCTTGAAGAATTCAAATTTCAAACCGGAGATACGGAAGGATTCGTTAACTATGCACTCTCGATTGACGGCGTGGTTTTCGCCGCCTTTGTCAATGACAGGGAGGGCGAAAGAAGGTTGTCCTTCAGATCGGTGGGAGATTTTAACGTGAACGAATTTGCAAAGGAGAATTTTGAAGGCGGGGGACATAAGAACGCTGCCGGCGGGAGAAGTTCACTTCCATTGAATGAAACAATAGAAAAATTTGTTGGCCTGTTGCCAAAATACAAGCACGAACTCAACAGGGTCAATGCCATAGAAAACAAAATATGAATTACAGAACTCAAGTATTAATTCTGGTCTGCTGCTTTGCCGTATTCTTCGAAAGCTGTTCGCAGGATACCAAAGACGGATTTTCGATCAATGAAGACGGACTGAAATACAAGTTTGTCGAACAAACCGAAAACAATAAGCCCGGCCCTCAGGATATCATCTCCTTTCATCTGGGAATTTACAATGAAACCGATTCGCTACTCTCTTCTACCTACCAGGGAGGGGCGATTCCCATCATAACACCATTGCCTGAACCTACTTTCAAGGGCGGACTGGAAGACGGATTGGCCATGATGGCAAAGGATGATTCTGCCATTTTCTTCGTTTTGATCGATTCGATCTACAAAGGGCGAACAGAGCTGATACCCCCCAATCTGAGAGGATCAAAATACCTCCAGTACAGGATCAGAATGGTCAATGTACAAACCGAGGAAGAGATCCAGGCGGAACAATTTGAAAAAAACAAAGAATTAAGAATGGAACAGGAAAAAGAAATTTTGGCCTTCCTCGAAGCCAGGGAGCTTAGCGCGGAACCCACGGCTTCAGGGCTTTATCATATTGTGACCGAACCCGGCTCGGGAAATGAAAGTCCGACCGTAAACAATCAGGTGACGGTGCATTATACAGGATTCCTTCTGAATGGTCAGGTCTTCGATAGCTCGGTACCTGGTAAAATGCCAGGGAAAATGGTTTCCGGAGATCCGGTGACCTTCCCCTTAGGAGGTGTTATCGCAGGATGGCAGGAAGGCGTAGCCCTGATGAAGAAGGGAGAAAAGGCCCTCTTCGTGATCCCTTCATATCTTGCCTATGGCCCGCAGGGCTCACCGCCGATCATCGGCCCGGATGCGGTCCTTGCTTTTGAGATCGAGTTAATAGACTTTAAGTAGTCAGGAAAGCCTGAAGGTCCTTCATGGGGATGAGATCCTCATGCAGGGCCTTTCCTATGATCACGGAGTTGGCCCCAATTTTTTCCAGCTCTTCGATATCCTTGATATTTCTGACTCCACCACTGGCGATCAGTGACATTTCGGGAATCTCTTCTTTCAGCTCCCGATAGAGTGGAAATGCAGGTCCTTTGGCCTGGCCATGGCTGTAGTAGTCGGTACATTTAACCAGATGGATACCCCGATCGACAAATCTTCGGATGAAGTCTTCGGTTTTTATTTCCAGCGATTTTTTCCATTCACCGGTGATGATCTGGCCTTCCTTGCTATCGGCACTGAGAATGATCTTGCTCCTTCCAAAGGTGATGATCCATTGGTTGAGCAGATCAGGCTGATCGAGAGCGATCCTTCCTGCAGCGATCCGCGTGGCACCGGAACCAAATGCAAGTTGAATATCACCATCGTTGGTGACCCCACCGGAAAAATCGATCATCAGCTGAGTATATCGTGAGATCATTTCTATGGTGGTATAATTCACGATGACCCCTTTCTTAACACCATCAAGATCGATCAGCAGTACTCTTTTGAAGCCGGCATCTTCAATTCGCAAAGCGATGTCCAGGGGCTGTTCCTCATAAACCTTGACCTTGGAAAAATTCCCCTGCGCAACTTTAACAACGTTGCCTTTATACATACTGATCGCCGGGATTATTTCCATAGGTTCAAGCTGAGATTAGAGCCAAGTCGAATTTTTACACAACTTACAACCTTTAAGAAGGCAAATCCAATTCAAACAAGGAATTTAAAATCGAAAACACCGGTTTATCGTTGGTATGGGTCAAATTCAACTAGCACCAAGCAAAAGATCAAATAGCCTTTTTGAGTATTGGCCCTGGGCGCTTTTCTATATTCCTGTCTATATCAGGTACTTTATTGACAGTCTGCGATCCGGTAATTTTTCCTATATCGGAGCGGTAAATCCCAATATTTACCTTGGCGGGCTTTGGGATTATTCAAAATACCAGGTACAACAATGGATACCTGAACAATACAATATCAAGACATCACTTGTCAGGGCGGGCAGCTCCTTGGCAGAACTGGAAAAGAGCATCGAAAACGAGGACATCTCGTTCCCCCTGATCATCAAGCCGGACAAGGGGGAGCGCGGCAGGGGGGTGAAACTGTTCCGGGAAACTTCAGAGCTCAGAAAGCAATGGGCAGATTTGAAAAATGAGGACCAGATTGTCCAGGAGTTCATTGATCTGTCCATCGAGGCAGGCCTACTTTTCTGGCGCATGCCGGGAGAAAAAAGGGGGAAGATCAGCTCTTTTATGGTCCGCGAGTTTCTTGAGATTGTAGGGGACGGAAACAGGAATTGCGAGCGCCTGATCCTCGATCATCAGAGATATCATCGCCACATTGTTTCTCTGAAAAAACAGTATCCTGAAAAAATGGATTTTATCCCGGGCAAGGGTGAAAGGATCAGGCTGGAACCGATAGGAAATCACAATCGGGGCACCATCTTCAGAAATGCAAACCACCTGATCAACAACAAACTCGAAGATACCTTCAACGAAATTGCCAGGCAGATCCCTGAATTCTACTTTGGTCGCTTTGACCTCAAAGCCAAGGACCTTGATTCCCTGATCAGCGGCCAGGGCATAAAGATCATCGAATTAAACGGGGTGAACTCAGAACCCACGCATATTTATGATCCGGATTATGGTCTCGTCAAAGCTTATGGAGATCTGCTTAAAAACTGGAGCTTGATCTACAAGATCTCCAGGGCGAATCGAAAAAGAGGTGTGCCTTACCCCGGATCAGCTGAACTGGCCAGGTCCTTCTTCAGAAGGAGGAGAACGAAGTCATAATTTAACCCAGCGCCTGACCTCTATCTGATCTCCGATCCTGATCCACAATATATATGTTCCGGGCAGGAGCTCACCGACCTCAACAAGGGATTGACCGTTGGCGATCTTCAACGATCTCTTTTCCTCTCCTGCGAGATCAAATATCCTTAGTTCCGTATCATCGCCAACAATCCCTTCGACCTGAATTTGAAAATTCTCTCTTCCGGGATTGGGATAAATATTTACCAAGGGTCTTGATCCCTGGGCTTTTTCTATAGCGGTGATCTCGGAGACCTCAATGGTATCCTGTACCTCATCAGAACCGCATTTGCTTTCCGCGGTAAGCTTCACGATATGTGTCCCGGAGTCAAATTCATGATAGGGATTTCGAAAGTTTGTTCCGGCCCCATCCCCAAAATTCCAGACGAATTCCGATGCCGAAGTCGACAGATTTATGAATTCCACACGGTTTTTTCTTTGCTCATAGGTAAAAGCGGCAGTAGGCGCAACATTCCCCACTGTAACGTTATAAGAGCCCGAGCCAGGACATGATTCGAGCAGGCTGACTTCCATATTATACAGGTAATAGTAAAATTCAGGGCTGATCTCATTGCCGGTCAGGCGAACAACCCCCGGTATTTCATAGCCAGAGTACTTGGCTCCGGAATCGATGCGGTAAAGCGGGCTCGTGCTGATCTCATCGATCTCGATCACATAGCTGCCGGGATCCATCCTGAACCCGATGAATATCCTGTTCCATCCAGGTCCGAAAACCGCTCTAGTTGTATCGAGAATATTTCCTTCTCTATCCTTTAGAAAGTTCTTCAATGTGCCGAAACCTTGTGCATCTATCCATGCATTTTGAAGGATGATCGGTCGCTCTGCCTCGATGAAGATAGTTCCTCTCACCGAGGAAAACGAACCCGTTCCAAAATTGTGGTTCCCGGGTCCCAGTGTATCCAAACCGGCCTCATGGATTTGAAAATAAAAGGTCTGGTCGGATTCTACTACAGGCGTTTGCCATTGATCTCCCTGTCCGATCCGATTCTGAAATCCCGCATCGGAATACCAGTTCACCTCCTGAGTGGAATCCACAATAACGGTCAGCAGAGCTGATGAACTGTCACAAGTGCTGGTAGAGGGTGTAGAACCATAATCTGCCGTGAGCGGAAATGTTTCGATGAAACCCCTTACGGAATCGTTGAACTGATAGGGGTCGGCTCCCAAATTTGAAAAGGCCAGGACCGACACCGTATCCGAGGAAGATGAAATGAGATCCGGTAACGCAAGGGTATCGACAGCACCGACCGCAAGGCTTCCCGGATAGTTCACAGAACCGGATTGAGATCCGTAATCGTATTGGATCGCGAAGCCGCTCAGTGCAGAAGAGCCGTTGTTCCTGATGACAACGGAGATCCTGCTTGTATCGCCCATGCATACGAAACTACCACCCTCCAACAACAAACGATCGACAGCAACATCCTGGGCAACCCGGTTGTAGATAAAGATATTGTCAAAGGCAAAACCATCATCCCTTACCGAAATATCAGAAGCGAATAGAACCCTGAACCTCACACTTGTATCAGCAGAAGCCCTTTCTACTTTTCCCTGTGCCTGAACCCAATCACGACTCCCATCTCCTGAACTGTTCCTCCCGGACCAACCTGCCGAATCATAGTCATATAATGCTTCAACATCCTGATTGTTGTACCAATTTGTGCCTTGCCCACTTTCACCTACCGTGCTCCAGCCCATGCCATCATTGCGGTTGATCTGTAAAACCGCTCCATCGTAATCGGCCTCTGAATTCCACCATACATCAAGCTGCATCACGGGGTCCGAAATGCCGGTCAGGTCAAAACAGGGCGACTGAACCATGGAAGTATCGTCGTTATTGTATTCGCCGAACTCCAAACCGCCTGTGACCCAGGATTGATCCCCGCTACGGTCGTTTGCACTGATCACCCGCTTCATTGGCTTCCCAAGCGCCCAGGAAGAATTGGTTCCCGAGCTTTCCCAGCCTCCGTCTCCTGACTCAAAATCTTCGGTGTATGGAAAACTGCTCAACTCCGAAAAATTCTCAACGGTCAGATATGCGGTATCATTGACATCGGTCATATCTACAGCATTGGATGCCCAGACTTTGATAAGATAAGATCCGTTTTGGCTTAGATCTGCGGGAGTCGAAAAATCATGGATCTTGGATTCACCGGAATTGAAACTCAATGTTCCACCCGAGACCGAAGGACCGTTATTAATAGAATAGAAAACAGAAACGTTATTGAGAGTCCCTTGGCCTAAATTGGTGAATTGCGCTTTGATGGTCTCCTGGCTCGAGAAACTACAAGAGGATTCCAAGGACAGGATCGAGGTAGCCTCAATATCGTCGAATCCGGCATTGACCTCAACATCGTCAATGACAAATCCCTCATTTTCATTATTGAAATCCGAAAAGAAGGTGATCCTGAGTTTTACATCCTCCTCATTGAGTAATACCGAATCCCTGATGGAGGCGATGATCCATCCTTCCGAGTCGCCGCTCCAAAAATTCTGGCCATTGCCATTATACCAATTCTGCCCGAAATCGGAGTTCGGGAGCAATTGAAATGAGCTTCCGGCATCCAGGCTGTATTCAACTCTGAGATTATCGCAGCAGCTTTCGGTAATATAGTTCAGTTTCAACCGTATCCAGGGAACCTGATTGACAAGAGTTGAAAAGTCGAAGACAGGTGATTCTATCCATCCATATTGGTTGGGAAAGTAGTTCGAACTCAAACCTGTAGCCCAGGCATTGCTCCCGTTATAACCTCCGTTGAGGATATTTCCAGCAGGAGTGCCGTATTGAATCACCGCAGTATTCGATGAGGACCAGCCACCTTCATCGTCATTGAAGTCCTCAAAATAGGGGTAGGTATCGATCAGCGACTGGGCCATGATCGACGAACCAAAAAGAAAAATGAAGAAAAATTGAAAAAGCCTCATTTCAAATGAACGTGCAAAAATAAAAAAACAGCCCGCTGATAGGGCTGCAACCATCACCTTTGTGGATTATTCTACTTGATCAGGAGTTCGAGAACCCTGGTTTCAGTGGCTTTTCCCGAAAGTCTCACCAGATAGGTCCCCTGAACAAGTTCCATTCCGGAAAGATCAACGGAAATTCCGTCCAGATTATTTTGCAGAACATGGCTCCAAAGGATCTTTCCAGAAAGGTCAAATATTTCAACCTGTTCAAAAAACCGATCGCTGCCAAAATCAATCTGGAATTTCCCATCGGATGGATTGGGATAGAGTTTCGTTTCTGCAGGAAGCTGGAACGAAGAATTTCCGGTCACACCAAGCACCTGAATGTAAGTACTGAATGTATCATTGACATTGATGGTGTCATTGGTCAGCATGGTATAAATATTCACCGGAACCCAGGCCGGGCCATTGGTATAGGCCCAATATCCGCCACCGAAGATCTCTTCTTCCATATTCTGATTGATGTTCTGATACTGAACATGCTGGTACGTGGAATTACCGATGCGAGCTATGACCGGGATGTTTCCAACGGAGTTGGACCCAAAATTCTTGATGGTGTAGTAGAAATAATCGCCCGTTCCGGCTTGCATCACAAGATTTGGATGATCCTCAAGCCTGAATTCGGAGATCCCGACATCATTGGGCCAGACAAACCTGGATTCATGAAGCCCAATGTGAAAGTCATAATCTTCCGGATCATTACCATTGGATCTGGCCTGGAAACCAATGATGATCTCCTGATTGATATAGGAGTCCAGGATCAGGAAGTCCTGGGAAAGGACCTTGTTCAGATTGCTTGATGCATTATAGGTTTTGAGATCTGTCCATGTTGCACCGCAATCGCTGGATAACCTGACGAGTATTTCATCATCCGAGCCCATGGTCGCGTTAAGCGTATCATCATGGCCGGTTACTGCAATGGAATAAAACATACGGCTTGCCTGACCTACTTTGAACGGTGGGGTCAAAACCCATTCGTTCACACCATTCCCTTTGATATTCACCCGGGCTGTAGAAAAGCCAAAAAGATGGTTTTGTGTAGAATCGCATTCGGTCCAGTCTGATGGGCCGATGTTGGCAGCATTACCTGTTGCCTCATTCCAACCAGGTAATACATTCTTCAATTCATTTCCGGCAAAGCCTTCAAAGCTTATCGGGCCAAAAGGCATAACATTCTTTAAGCCCTGGTCTAAAACCGAGTCATTTGAATTCTCTTCATCCTTGGGCCAGATCACCCATGTGCTGATCCGATAATTATTCTCCTGATTAAGAACAGCCTGTTGGTTAAATGTATAGACGAAGTTTTGATCGGAATTTACCGACCCCTGAAAGGCCTCTATGACCGGAGGATCATTGTTGATCTGATAGGCCAGAGAAAATGAATCCGCAGGAGCAAATCCGAAATTCCTGCACCTCAACTCAACATCGTAGGTTCCTCCGAAATTGCAATCCTGAACGGGAGATTCTATGCTCAAAATGCCCACGTCGTTGGCTTTCCGATCGAAGATCAGGATGTCGTCAAATGCGAAACCATCATCCTGGACCGTAAAATCCGAGCCAAAGGCAACCCTGAATCTTACCGAAGAAGCACCGATCAGGTTGTTCAATCCATGTTTGGCAGTTACCCATCCGCCACTGCCGTTGTTTCCTGTTGTACCTGACCAACCCTGTGATGATCCACCCGGTTGTCCGGATATTGATCCGTAATTGAACCAGTTATTGGGATTTCCAACCGAGCCAATATTGACCCATGAAGAGCCACCATTTGTTGAAGCCTGTAGTACAGCTCCGTCGTATGTGTATTCGGCATCCCACCAAATGCTTAATTGAATGACCGGCTGCTGAAGGCCGGAAAAATCAAAAACAGGACTGGTCACCTGCGAGTTCTCATTGTTGTTGTACTGGCCTGTTAAGCCACCTGTGACCCATGCTCTTGTACCGGAGGCAGCGCCCTGAATGGTCGGCTTGGCTGGATTCCCGAAAGCCCATGTACCTGAACCGCCGGAACTCCACCCTCCCTGGCCATTTTCAAAGTCTTCGAAGTATGGAAAATTAGTAATAGGTTGGGCCAATGTCGCTACACTCAACGAACACAGAAAGGCCAGAAAAAAATATCTCATAGCGAAAAGAATATGCAAAAATAACCAAGTGATTCTATTGCACACCTAAATCAGCATTTATCTGTTCTATTCTTCAAGGGATCGGAGTGCTCGGAGCTGAATCTGCCAAAGCAGGATCGTATGGTGACTGTTTTCACTAATTTAGATTGGAGCAATGAATGAGGTACTCCTTTGGAATGTTTTTTGACCGAGGAACATACATGCCCAATTCAGCAGCCATATTTCTACTCCTAAGCGCTGCTTTTCTTTGGAATCCTTCCAAAGGGCAGGAATCTCGTATCAAATACATATCGGCGATGGAAGGCCGATTTAAAGACAATCCGAGCGAGGTAAAACTGGGCTTCTTTAAGGATTCTCTGAGATTTACCGGGTTTTCGAACCTGGAATCGTCTACCTACTCAGGGGGGATCCATCAATTGGGTGAAAACGGGGCGGTATTCTTTCAACGCCCTGATCTTCAAAGCCTGACCCTGGTCGAAAACCTTGATGACAAGGACACCACATTGTATATCGGGCAAACCATTGGCCAGGCAAACAATCATGTTTGGATCATTGGAGAAAGCGAATCAGGCTTGGAAGATCTGTATCAATATGTCACGGACCTTGAACTAAGGATCGAAAAAGCATACTTTTTAGAAGGCGAGATCTATTCGGTAGGCCTCTCTGAAAATGTCAACGGGGTTGAAAACGGATTTCTGCTGCATCAAAAGACCAATGGAGAAACGGATCTGCATTCCTATTCAGGGCTGTGGCCAAGGGAGATCGTTTTCAGGGACCCCAACACTTATTACCTCTTAGGCCAGATATACGAAGACCAGGGTTGGACACAGAGCGGCTTTGTCTCGAAATACTTTGGTCCTGACTCCCTGGAATTTCATTTTCAATCACAAACCTATAATGGATTTACCCTAAGCGCCGGGGTTTTTGACCATATATCCAATCAACTGGTGCTGGCAGGAGATTTTTACACCAACACCACCAACAAACAAGATGCTTTCATCGGTTTTCTCGATGAATCATCTCCTTCCATCCAGGGAAAGTATTTCGGAAAAGCCCATTTCGAAACCGTCAATGATCTCCTGATGGTTCATGATTCCCTCTTCTACATATTTGGAAGCTCCGAATACCCGAACAACGGGATTACAAAACCAATGGCCGCAAGCTTTAACAGAGCCCTAAGCTTTCGACATCTCCAGCTTATCAAAGACCTCAACATCAATCCGCGGTATGTCGGTGGCTTCAGGGGTGAGATCCACTCCGCTGCCATTAGAGATACGCTGGTCTATTTCCTTGGCTCAGGTGGTCAGCTGCAATATGGATCCGATCTCTTCTTCGGCAGAGCTGATCTTTCGGATTCGCTTTTTTTCTGCTCAGGTCATATTGTCTATCCAGACTATGTGATGAACATTCCCCTGGTCGATATCACCCCATTTCAAACGAAGCAAAGTCTCATCGCCAGTTCTCAGATCGCTCCTCAATGGATAAGGGAGCACCAAAAGCACGGATTTGCATGTTATGTGCCTTGCAGGGATTCTGTTGAATACATCATGAGCCCTGACCCGCTTTGTGAAGGTGATACATTGATATTGGATCTAAGCCTGAATTACCTCAGTCCAACCATCTTTATGAGGATACCCGGCTATGGCACAAGCCTGGTCAATAACTATTCCATTACCCGCCACCTTCCATATCAGATCCCTTTGAACTTCCTTACCCAATCCTATGGACAGGACACATTCCTTTTTGAAGGTCCTTGTTTCGCCTCAGATACGATCTCGATCGGAAAATATCCAAGCGTCGATCTCCGTGGTCCGGGAGTTGTCTGCCCCGGTCCTGACCAGGGTTCGAATTATTCCTGGTCCGGAGCATTGATCGACAGTACGGCCCTCCGCATAACAGGCGGTCAATTGACCTCTCTGATCGGAAACCGCTTCTCTGTGGATTGGGGGAAAGATGGAGAAATACTCATGGAGACATTCTCTGTTGCTCGATGCAAAACCGAAATCAAAAAGAATGTGCTTGTTGATTCGGTCCTTAAGGCACCTCCTTTAATCAGCCGGGTGAGCTGGTCCGGCGATTCCTTGCTTTGCCTTGTGAACAACGGTAGTGAATTCGAGATCAACAATTCCGAGATCGAATGGGAAATATCAGGATTCTGGGAAAAGGCTTCTCCATTCTCAGCTTCAAAGGACTATGGTATGCAAGTGTCGGAATCACCATCAGAGGGCATACGGTTTCGATTGGTGTATCTTGATCATTGCAATGTTCCGGGCCAAAGTCCTGAACATAAAACCATCCACCTGGAGGAAGAATCAATGCCATTTCAGCCTGGCATCAGGTGGGAGCAATATGAAGGCTGGCCTCATGCAGACTACGCGGTCATAAGAACCTCTCCTATGGCTGAAAACCTGGGCACTATAGAAATAGGGGAAAAAATCGAAGGGACCCCGGGACCGCTGGAAAAGGAATGTTACAGGATCGTTGGTATTTATGATTCACTGGAAACCGGCTCTAACGAGGTCTGCATCGGAGATAAGGCGAATCTGCTTGTTGCCAATGTGATCACACCAAATTTCGACGGAAAGAATGACGGGTTAAAACTGAAGGCCAATTTTGATCCCCAGGATCTGGAATGGATCATTTATAACAGAAACGGGGTAGAGCTACAACGCTTCCGGGGAGATCCTCAATTCATCGATTATTCGGAATACGATCCGGGGATATATTATTATCTCGCCACAGGAGGACCCCAAATCCATTGGCAGGGATGGTTTGAGGTGATCAGGTAGGTGCAAGCCAGATCTTGGCTCCCTCGCTGCAATTCTTGCACATCTCTATCTTGCTTCGGTGATTTAAAAGGTTTTTCCGAAACCTTCTGTAATTCTCCCCATTCCAAATCTGTTCGAAACTTTGCTTCTTCAGATCACCCATCCTATGTTCGGCATCTTTATCGAAGCAACAGGGAACCACAAGCCCGTCCCATGTGATCACTGCTCCGGACCACATTCGCCAGCATTCGTCCTCAAACCTGCCCCTGAGTGAAAGACTTCCGTCTTTGTTCACATTGTATCTGGAATACTTAGGGTTTTTGGGAAGAAACTCCGAAGGCTTCGAGAGATCCATGATCTGCATGGATTTATATAATACCCCGTCAACCCCAATTTCCCTGCTCAACCTCTTGACCTCAGGGATCTGATGTTCATTCTGTCTGGAGACCAGGAACTGAAAAAACATCAACGGGCCTTTTCCACCTGATCTTTTCTTTGCCTTGACCAGATTTCTGGTGCCATCCAGTACTTTTTCCAATTTGCCCCCGACCCGGTAGTTAGCGTAGGTTTCCTGTTCTGTTCCATCGATCGAAATGATCAGGCGATCCAAACCTGAGGCCACAAGACTCGCTGATTTCTCTTCGGTGAGAAAATGTGCATTGGTAGAAGTATTGGTGAATATGCCCTTGCTCCTCGCGATCTTGACCAGCTCGAAAAAATGCGGATTCAGCATAGGCTCTCCCTGAAAATACAGGTTGAGATACACGAGATCCTTTTTGACCTGCTCGAGGATGTCGGACAGCAATTCCGGTTCAAGCATTCCGGTATTTCTCGAAAAGGCACGCAATCCGCTCGGGCACTCGGGACATCGAAGGTTACATGAGGTAGTGGGCTCGATCGACAGGCTTATGGGCCTTGCCTGATTTATGCCTGAAAGCCTTGCCGATTTAGATCTATACGTAGAATAAGACCGAAACAGGTTCCCTACCTTCCGAGTTGTCATCACCCTTGCAAACCTCAGACCTTCTTTCAGATCGCTTCTTTTCATAGGATCTGCATCAGTGATTGAGGAAGGGCCATTTCCCTGTGATTTTTTGCAATATCCCTGGCGATCATTCTGGCTTCGTCTTCTTTGCCTGTTGAAAGAAGGAACAAAGCCTGAAAAATACGCACTCGACTGACCTTTTCCTTGATCATGGTTGAATAAACATCGGTATAATCATTGTACGCGTATCCATAATCCTGGTTGAATTGTGTGAGTCCGGGTCCTGAGCTGCTCATCCGTATGAAATATTGCTCGGGATACAGATTTATATTTTCAGGAACGGCCCATTCTCTGGTTGAGCGTATATCCTCAATGAATATTTCCGGTCCGATGTAGATCGGTACGGAGTTAAGATTATGATCGATAATTTCAGCAAAGATCTTCTGATAAAGCCTTGAGAGTAGTGCGGCATCAAAATTCTCATCATGTTCGAAAGGCTTCAGTGCCTTCAGGAATTCCGCAACCGTAGGGTCAAGCGGCTTCATGGTTTCAGGGTACATCGCATTGAGTTGATCAAAGTACCATGACCTTCTCAACAGCTCCTTACCGAAGATCTGAACATCGGGCCTGACATTTTCGGCGTACTGAAGGTAATAGCACGGACTGTTGAAAATATCCCATTGCTTGGAGATAAGGATCGAATTTTCAGGGAGACTGTTTAAGGCCTTTCTGGAATAGTTTTCGATCAGGTCATAGTCACTCCTGTCTACCTTCCCGTATCCGAGCAGGATCTGCGGAGCCAGGATTAACAGACCAAAACCCGCTTTCATGGACCAGCTCTTATCCAACCTTTTCGCAATGGAATAGAATCCTATTCCAACCCACAACGCGGAAACAAAATACGCCAGCAGAAAATAGGGCTCCAGGTCATGAATCGAATAATTGATCACATAAAGAACATTGCCAAGAAAAAGAGATAAAGTCAACCACAGGATCCTACGATTGTTGTTCCAAAGAAAATAGCCACCTGTCAAGGCAACTGTCCAAGAGAGATAGGAAAACTCTTCCGGCCAGGCGCTGAGAAAATCTTTCAGGTTGGAAATTGAGATCTCAGAGGATTCGAACATCCAGACCTGATATTGGGCCCCGCTCATATGCCTGAATAGGGAATGAAGACTTGAGGGATCACCCCAATTGAACAAGGGGTCCTGTGCTGCTCTTATCCAAAGCAATCCATAAAAAGCCAGAATGGGAAGGATAAAAACACCTGCCATTTTCGACAACAGAAGAATACCGCTTTTATCAATTCTCTTGAACTGAAAAAAGAGCACCAGGAGTCCAGGTAAAAAAACGATGGTAGAGAGATGATTGGTAAATGAAAACCCCAGCGCGAGCGCCAGGAACAGCCAATTGATATCCTTTACGCCCTGATCCTCCACATAGATCACCGAGATCCTCCAAAGGATAAGAGAAAGGAAAAGACAGTGCAGGGAATAAACCTCATAAGAGCTGGATTGCGTCCAAAAAGTAATGGAGAAGGCCAGCGCAAGTGAACCCACAAGGGCAGAGGTCAGGTCCCGGTTTTCACCCTTGCCGGAGTCCAAGGCAATCAGGAAGTTTTGAATAGAAAGAAAAAAAACACCGATGGCCGATGCGCAATAGATCACCGAAAGGAAATTCAATTGCAGCAAGGGCCTTAGACCTGTGGGAATTTTTGAAAACAGGAAACCAAGGAAGGTAAACAGTGGGTAACCCGTCGGATGTGCTGTCCCCCAGGTGATGGATACGATCAGCAACTCTCCATTGTCGGTATTCATGACATACCTTGCCATGGTCATCCCAAAGGCGATCAGGCATATCAGCAGAATGCCGCCAAGAAATATTTGTGTGGAGCTAAGCCTCAAAACAGCTCAATAACCTCTCCCTTTTCCTTTTTACTGATCACAGGCACTTCCGCGCCTTCTGCCGGATAACCAACCGGAAGCAGTAAAAAGGCCCTTTCGTTCTCAGGTCTTTTCAGGATCTTTTGGAGGAAGTTCATCGGACTCGGTGTATGGGTTAGGGTAGCCAACCCAGCTTGATGCAGTGCCATAATGAACATACCGCTTGCGATCCCGACAGATTCATTGACATAGTAGTTATTATGCTTCTCCCCTTCCACATCCTCATAAACCCTTTTGAAGATCACAACCAGATAAGGGGCGATCTCAAGAAAGGGCTTATGTTCGTCGGTGCCCAGAGGAGCAAGGTCCCTGAGCCAGGTATCCGACATTCTTCCGTGGTAATTCTCATACTCTTCTTTTTCTGCGGATTTCCTGATCTCAGACTTGATCTTGGGATCCTCTACTATGCAAAAAGTCCAGGGTTGCTTGTTGGCACCTGAAGGGGCAGAGGAAGCCGTCATGATAATGTTCTCAAGAATTTCACGGGGAAATTTTTCCGGTGAAAAATCCCTGACACTTCTCCTTTTTTTGCTTTCATCCAGAACCGCTCTGGATCGTTCAAGCATTTGCTCAGGACTGAGATGCTCAAAGTCTATCAGTTTGAAATCGTACATGATCCAAAATTTGCTGAAGACAAAAAAACCTGCATTTTTTAAATTGGCAAAGGAATTGAACAGGTCTTTCTTCCTAAGCGATCCAAATGAAAAAACTTCTGATTGCCACAGGGGCAATTGTATTTCTCTTTTTCCTATGCCTGCTGTTGGTCCCCATGATGCTGCAGGAAAAGATCCTGGAAATGGTAGAGGACGAACTGGACGTATCTCTGGCAAGCGAATGGTCTTTTGACCGGGAATCTTTTGATGTCTCAGCGCTGAGGAATTTTCCCAATCTCTCAACGGGTTTTGGGAAAATTCTGCTGAAGGGAAAAGGACAGCAAAGCAACGACACCATCCTCTATGCGAATTCAGCGAGGGTTGTTCTTTCTACATGGAAGTTGATCTCCGGAGAAACCCCGCCGGTAAAAAAGATCATGCTCAGCTCTCCGCGCTTGCATTTGCGACAGAGGAAGGATATGCCTCCGAACTGGGATATCCTGTCCAACAAGGGAGAAGTGGCAAAACAACCTGGAAAAGCAGCAAACGATGACACTGATGAACCGTTTTTCACCGAATTGGAAATGGAAAACGGCAGTATCGATATGATCGATGAACCCGGGAGAACAGAACTCCGGATCAGAGGTGCCGATGCCAGGATCAAGGGCAGCATCAATGAGCAAAGCTGGACTATCGACATTGCCGACATAAGCTTTCAGAAAAACGGACGCACATGGGTCAACAGGTCAGCGTTGAGTCTTTACATTCCTGAAGTGGGTTTTTCCTATGCCCAAGGGTTCTTGATCGAAGAAGGGAGTGCTCAAATTGACGAATTGAAAGTTGACATCAAGGGAAAAATGAAGGAAGGGAATGTTGAGTTTGAATTTGGTAACGAGGAATTGGCATTGGGAGAGATGGTTTCCATACTTCCAATGATCTCCAAAGGAGAATCCGAGTGCAGTGGGCTGGCAAGCTTGTACGGGAAATTCAATGGTTCAATTAAACAAGGCCTAGATCCGAAATGGTCAGCCAGAATTAAAATTGAGGACGGGCAAATCGATGCGCCTGAACTCGAGTCCCCGATTTCGGAGATCGACATCGATCTTGAGATCGATAGATCCGGGGATAAACTGCGGATCAATTCCCGGGAGTTCCACATGTTGGCCGGAGATGACCCTATTGATTTCAAAGGGCTCATAGAATCAGATTCGATCCTACACCTGGATATATCCATTGATTCCCGCTTCCATATTTCTCAATTCAAAAGTTTTTACCCTGTTGAAGGTGTTGATATTGATGGTGAGCTTATCATCACAGGCTTTGCAAAAGGGCAATTTTCCCAGGGACGGATTCCCGAAATGGATGTGAAGGTTGAAATGAAGGATGGGTATGCAAATTCCTCCGAAATACAGGGAGGGATCGAAAAGATAAATATGGTTTCCAGGCTCAGATCACAGGATGATCAACCTTCGAGTTTTCATTTTGAATTACCAAACTTCGGATTCACACATGGTGGAGAATCCCTTGAGCTCAGTGGTAACCTGATCGATTATGACAGGTTGATCTTTGATCTGAACATCGTCGGTGAAATAGACCTGGGCACATTGAACCAACTCGTACCGCACCAGGAAAATGAGATCTCCGGATTGATCAGCACCCGCATCAACGGAAAGGGGGAATATGAAGATATTAAAAATGAGGAATATCAAAAGGTTTCCTTGTCCGGCAAAATCGACCTTAGCAATATCGAGTTTAAGAGTTCAAAGCTTGAGAAATCATTGGAGCTGCAGTCCGGAAATATTTCGATACAACCGGGAATATTAAAGCTCAATTCGATTAAGGGTTCGATTGGAAAATCGGATTTTCTGATCGGCGGAAACCTCAGGGGCTTTTTGGGCTATTTGTTTGAGGGAAAAGACCTCATAGGAGATTTGACCGCCAATTCGCAATACCTCGATCTGGACGAATTCAAAACCATAAGGACCAAACAAACCCAAAATTACGAACCTTCAACCCCTAGCCAGGAGGAGGTAAAAAGCGGAAACCTGATCTTCCAGGTTTCAGGGAATGCCAACAAAGTCCTGTTCAACGGTATCCCCTTGAATGGATTCCGGGCGAAACTCGAGCATGAAAAGGGCAGGAATAGAATTTCCAATATTTTTTGCAATGCTCTCCAAGGACAGATAAAGGGAAATATGACGATGGAAAAAGGCCGGGCAGAGCAAAGGAAATTCTCCCTGGATCTCGACCTGGACAATATTGATATCCATGAGCTTTTTATGGCCATGGGTTCCCCGCTTTCCAACATCCCGGCTGGACAGAATATGAGCGGAACAGCTGATTCCAAATTTCTGATCCATGGTTTCCTGAATTCGGATGGAAGTCCCATCGAGAATAGTCTGAGAGGTGGTGGTTCGATCAGTTTTAACAATGCTTCAATCAGGAATTTTGACCTGATCAGAGAGATGGTAAGAACAGTAAGAATTCCGGGGCTTTCGAATTGGGTAAGAGATGAATACCGATTAAGCGATTTTACCACTCGTGGAGAATTCCTAAACGGTAGGATATACTTTGATGAGTTCAGGGTAGAGTTGGATGGTCATCCATTCACCTTTTTTGGCAGCTATGGCCTTGAGGGAAATATGGATTATTTGGTAGCCACGGAGTTCAAACCCGCATCCCTTGGAACCATGGCCAATCTGGCAATCGGAGCATTGATGGGGGGAAATTATGATCCTGACAACCCCCTTGAGGTTGACTTCAAGGTTTTCGGAGAAAACAAAAACCCCAGTGTTCATCTACTTTCAATAAAACCCAAGGGTCGAACGGGTGAAGCTTCCGATCCTATGGAAGTAGCCAAGAAAGAGCTTCTTGAACGCAAGAAAGCGGATGAAGCTGCCGGTCAGAAGATCTTCAGAGAACTGGATTCCAACTTCCGTTGATCATTGTATGCTGAACTCGAGGTAAATGACTTCATCATCCACCTGGTTTCTTTCCGGGCTGTCATTTGTTCTGATCACCCATCTGTATTTGCCGGATTTGACTTCCTCCGTCCTGAGCTGATTCAAGGGATCGGCTACGCTGCCATCACACCAGGATTCGCGCTGATCCCAGTGAATGTCGATTTCCTGATATGATTCAAGTGGTTGGTAGCTCGGAGGTGCTCCCGGGGCGCCGCAGGGAGAAGGAATAATTCTGAGATCTATCCAAGTGGTATCCCGTTGCTTTTGTATTGCAGCATGGTTTGGTTGAAAAAGATAAGCTGTGGAATCAGTGGTGTTCTCGAGTACGACGATCACGATCTCACCCAATTTATAGCTCAACCTTGAAGTGGCCTTGATCCCATTTTTGTTTGGACCTACTTCAACCAATCCCGAATCCTTTGACGTTGACTTATCATTGCCCGCGCAAGAGAGGATAAGAACGGAAAGGAAAAAAATGCATACAGATCTCATGGAGTCAAAATAACAACAGAATCCGTACCAGCGCATTTCCGCTGAACACATACAGAACAGTCCATTTTTACTTAAATGTTACGTAAGATTACTAAATACTTAATAAAGTACATTTTAGTATTTGATATGTACCATATAATGAATTTTATTGTCATTTATTATTACCTTTGTTATCTTAATGTTAACAATGAGGCGCTGGGTTACGATATTGATCACCATCATACTTCCCTTGAAGGCAGTCGCGGGCGGAAAGAACAACAACTCCTTTTACCACTCGCCACTTGAGCAGCAATCCATAGAGGCCTTCATGGATAACAAAACGGTTCACCCCCTCCTGCTCCTTTTGGCAGCCGATGAAAATTCAGACATGGAAACATTCATGGAAGCCGAAAAGCAGATAGCGGATCTATCTCTATGGTTCTATAAGGAGAGAGATGAATCGGGTAAGGAAACCAAGGCGCTTAAAAAACTTTTTCGCAAAATCCATAAAGAGGTATTTCTCGAATACGAACTCTATACCCCGTTGGGTGATGTTTTCGAGCATGGGATCTATAATTGCGTTTCCGGAACCGCCTACTACTCCTACTTACTGGTCAAAATGGGCTATCAGCCTGAGATCTGGGAAACACCGTTCCACGTATATCTGAGTTTTTTGAACCATAGCGGGGAAAGGATCATGATCGAGACCACAGACCCTGATTTCGGGTTTATCACTTCCAAATCAAGGATGGCCGAGCTGGAATCTCTGTATTCTCAGTTTGACGGGAACTGGGGCATAGAACATGCAAAAATCGGCAACATCCGCAACGAGAAACAAGACGCTTCCTCCAGCTTTAAGCGCCGTATCAATTTTTTGGAGTTAAACGGACTACAGTACCTCAATCGGGGGATAACTTCAATGCTTACCGGAGAAATGGAAGATTCCTACTCTGATCTTTCAAAAGCTGATTTTTTCTATCCCTCCCCCCGAACCAAGGCCCTGATGAGCCTTTTTGATCATTGATCAAGCCAAGACTTGAACTGTGCGCTTCTCTCAGTGCTCACGATCACCTCTTCTCCGGGATCAGGGTCCAGATGTATCCTCAACCTTCCCTTGAAATACGGCTTGATTTCAGATGCTGCATCCAGGCGAATGATATATGCCCTGTTGACACGAAAAAAGTCCTTGGGATCCAGTATTGAATCCAGGTCGTCGAGAGAGTAGTCAACCGGGAATTTTCCATCATCATGGGTCACCAGATAGGTCAGTTTGTTCTTGGAATGAAAATAAGCGATCTGAGATGTTTTGATCGATACGATCTTGTTCGGTCCCTTGACCAAAAACCTCGACTTATAATGATCCGTACGGTCATTGATCAGATTCACCAACTGGCTCACATCAAATTTGCCTCCCTCCTTATTAGCCAGCTCTCCAAGACTTTCAATCTTGCTTAAAGCCTCCAATACCTTTGTTTCCCGAATGGGTTTAAGCAGATAGTCGACGCTGGTGACCTCAAATGCCCGGATCGCGTATTGGTCATAAGCGGTGGTGAAAATGATAGGGCTTTTGAGATCGGCTTCCTTGAAAACATCGAAGCTCAGGCCATCCTGAAGCTGGATATCCGAGAATACAAGATCTGGTTCGGGGTTTTCCGCAAACCACCTGACACCTTCCTTCACCGAGGGGATCACCCCCAGAAACTCCCAATCGGGGCGCGCTTTCTTAAGAATGGAAAGAAGGTGGTTGGCAGCGATTTCTTCGTCCTCCAGAAGGAGAATCCTCATATCTTTTCAAGATTGACCAGGGGTAATTTAACAATAAAGTGAGATTCGATATCCATGACCTCCAGTTCTTTATCCGTCAAATACTGTAACCTTTTTCTCACATTTTCAAGCCCGGTGCCCAAAGAGCGAACATCGCTCGTTTTTCTTTGGATATTGTTTCGGATAATGATGTAGTCATCTTCTTTTAAGATCTCAAGTTGAAGAGGTTCTTCGGGAGAAAGGGAATTATGCTTGATCACATTTTCTATGAGTATCTGAAGGGCCTGGGGCAAAATATGGTAGTCTTCAGCACCACTTATATCCTTCTGCACGATCAGCGAATCTTTAAAACGAACATTCAGCAGGTTTAGATAGGAGTCTAGAAAACTCAACTCATCCTCCAAGGGGACGATTTCTTCCTTTTTGAACTGTAAAACATAGCGATAGACCTCGGAGAAACTTTCAAGGAACGACCTGGCGGTTTTCTCATCCCTGCCGATCAGTCCTGAAAGGATATTGAGGTTGTTAAACAGAAAATGGGGATCGAGATGGCTTTTCAGGGATTCCAACTGTGTAGAGATCCTTTCCCTTTCCAGTTGCTCTTCACGGAGTTTGCTCTTCTTCCATTGCTGCATGAAATAGATACCAAAGGAGATGGAAATGGCGGGAAGAACAAATAGCAATCCGTAAATATTCATTACGGCGTACTGGTCAAAATCAGGACTCCCCTTGGTAAAGAACAGCCTGTACAAATAATAGGTCAGGTTAATAATGACCAGCGAATAGATTCCGCTGAAAGCCAGCTGGGAGAAGAACCTTTTGGATACATACTCTCCCCAAGGGTATTTGACATCAAGCCACTTGGATATCCAGCGGTTGCCAAACCAAATAAGGATGATCACATTGATGATCCAGAAAAAGACGGTAAGGTATATGGGCTCGATCTTGTTCTCGGCAACAAGAAACGAGCCCACAGCCATAAACAGACCAACACAAACCACCCCCACAATAAGCCATACCCCGACACGGGACCTCTCGGCCTTCATGTAGTTCGGGGTATTGTATATCCAATTCGTCATAGCAGCAGAAACATCAAATAGCGAGGGTTGGAAACCCTGCTACTTGAAGTCCACTTCCTTGATTTTTTTCCAAGGAATGTATACTGGCTCTTCATCTTCAGGGGATTTTAAAACCAGTATTCCATCATTTCTATCACTTACGTCCTGCAAATCACCCAAGAGCAGATCACCTCCACTTTTCAGATAGATTAAGGAATAGTTATAGTTCTTTGGCACTATTTTATCGATCTTCCTGAATGGGATATTGTACTCAATATTGTAGTCTTTGCCTTCCAATAACTCATAGTCATAGGCCTCATCGACATCGTAGATCAGGATGCCGGTGAAGTCCCTGTCATCAAAGGTCCTTACCGTTCCCTGAAGCCGTGCCGGCTTGGTAAAACTTGAGTAGCCGGGGCCGGAATTCGGTGCGGGTTCGAATGTGGCAGATTCGAATTCACTCCATTCAATGAGCACCTTGCCGATCTCGTCATTCTTGACCACGACACCGCGGTTGGAAGAGTTCACATCGTTAGAGTTTTCAAGAGTTACTTCCCGGCCTGAATTCAAGGTGACCTTCACCCCTCGCGCATAGCGTTCAATGCTTTTGATCTTACCCATTTCGATGCTCATCTTACCATTCTGATTGCTGCCATCGAGTTTATCGACGCTGAGACATTCCTCATGATCCCATTGAATAAAACCCTTAAAATCCCCTCTTATTGTTTTCACGCTTCCATAAAGCGGGTCCCCGGGTTTCGAATCCAGGCTCTTGGGGGTTTCCATAAAATCCACCTTCGCGATCCTGTCCCAACGGATTCCCACCTCTCCAAGCTCCTCATCCAACACAATAATTTTCGCTCCAATGTCATTGGACCCTCCGACGACCTCCAGGTCGGAGTTATCCTTAAAAATAATTTTGACAGTGGAGCGATCCACCATTTCAAGGCTGTTCATATCTCCAAATTGAATCGCAAACTGGTGGATATTTGCAGGGAAATAATAGCCGTACTTGTTCTTGTCCTTGTCCTTCCAGACATACATGAAATCATAATCCTTATCCTTCTGCTTTTCCTGTTCTTCGGCCATAGCATGGTCATGCCAAACCGCCGACTTACATAAGGGAGCATAAGGGTTCTCCACCTTCCGCGAATTGAAAATATCCGTCCAGAAGGTTTCTTCGGACCCCCACCTAAGGGCTCCCTTAAATTTCTGATCGTCTACTGTTGTCACTTCTCCGTAGATAAACCCCTCGTCATTCTGACTGAATGACTGTGAAAGGGGTAGAAAAGTTGCAAGGGAAAGGAAAAAGCTTGTGCGTAAAAGGACTTTCATTCTAGTTTAATTTGACCTCCAATGATCCAAAGGTGGCATGAACTGATCAAGCGGACAATGAGATTCCGACGAAACGGGAAAAAACCTGTCTGAATCGGGAAATATTGGAAATGGGCCTGAAAACGAGCTAATCGAGGATCTCCTCTGCAATAAAGAAGCCGTCGTTTCCCGAATCCTGGTACAAGGGCATGATCAGCAACCCGTCAAACGGACTCGTGATCTCACCGGAATTATCCTGAGCGAGCACTTCTCCTGCCTTGACCTTCTGAAAATTGGAAAACCCGGGCAGCATCTTGAAATTATCCTGCCGGTTGATAGCATGGCGATAGAGGACAGAAACCCTTCCGGGGTGTGGCATATGATCATTCCTGATGTATTCCATCACATCATGGTGCCTTTCCTCCCGCTCTACCTGAATGCTTCCGCTGGCATATAATACATCCCAAATACCCGTCCTATGAAGTTTCACGGCGATATCCGAACCAATGACTCCCCCTTCAAAGGCGAATGAAACAAAATCTTCATTCGGGAAATAGTTCAATAGGGTACCGCCAATTTTCTTCTCGAGGCCAAAGATGATCGGGATCTTCATCGATTTGGGGATACTGAGGTTCTTTTCTTCCTGGGGTATGACTAAAAAAACCCCGTTTTCGGAGGATGTAGCATGAAGATCCATCATCACTTTCTGCGTGTATTGACCAACAGACTCCTCCTGGATCCATTCAAGAAGGTCCAGTACTTCTTCATCTTCTGAACTTCTTCTACCCGCCTGACCAAATTTGAGGGCATGAATATGGTGGTCATACCAACATCGGTTCATGTCATAATCGACAAACCTAAGGTTATCCTCAAGGGCCGCAATATTCCCTCTGAGCCCTACGAATTTGCCCATGATCGGGATTCGGTCCTTTTCAATGACCTCAAAAACCTGGAGCAATGCCTCCACTCCCGAATTCTCATTCCCATGCAGTCCACCAATGACGATCACCAGCGGCCCCGGGTACTCTCCTTCTACTTTTCCAATTAATCGATCAGGATTCAATTCTTCTTGTTGCTTTGACCTAAACGGGTTAGCAAGCTGGCAGTAAGATTCAAAAAGTTTTCTTCAGTGATAATCCCCACCAACTTTGAATTTTTAACAACGGGCAAACATCCGATTTTATTTTTTTTCATGATCTCCATGACTTCCAAAACCGGAGTTTCGGGAGGCACAAATAATGGATCCCTGATCATCAGGTCCTTCACGCTTTTGGATTTGCCCTTGTCCTTATTTTGATGAACTGTGCAAAAATACCGAAGTAACATTCTCGAAGATATGAGCCCGATCAGTTTTCCTTTTTCATCTTCGACAGGCATATATCTGATCTTCTTCCAATCCATGATCTCTGCAACCATTTCCGGAATGTCATCATTCACTATGGTAAACAGGTCGGTTGTCATAAACTCCTCGGCGATTAGGGACGTATGCTGCCAGGTCTTGATATCGCTGATCTTCGCCGCCTCCCATTGGTGGACAGGCAATTTGCTTTTCTGTCTCTCGACAAGAGATGCCGTCAAAGCGATGGAAGCTTCTTCTCTGGATGAGGCTTTGAGAAGATTGGCATAGGAAGACACCAACCAGGAAGACCCGGTCTTTCTCACCATTGCCCTTTCTTCTATGACCGTCATAAGCCTGTCGATAGATTCCTTTTTGACTTTCTTTTTGCTTAACCCTTCCCTGGCCATTGGAAGTAGATCCTTCAGGATCAAATCCTGTGGGACGATCTTTTTTCCATTCAACCAGGTGAGTTTGGCATCCATACCCACCCTTGCCACATTGACAAAGTTTGACTTCGCTTCATCGAATTCAATATGACTTGTTATGTCACGGTATTTATCCCCGAATGCTACCATCAGTCCGATCCAAAAAGCTGAATTGGCCACCTCATCCAGAATGGAGGGGCCCGCAGGCAATGCACGATTCTCAATCCTCAGGTGCGGCTTACCTGAAGGAGAGATCCCATAACATGGCCTGTTCCAGCGATAGACCGTCGAATTATGGATCATCAATGCCCTTAGCCTTGGCGTGGTCGATTTTTTGATCAAATCGAAAACATCCTCGTCTACCTTGGTCATCAACATGACCTTGAATCTCACGATGTCTTCCTTGTATAATTCGACAATCGATTTCTCAAGCCACTTGTCGCCGAAAGTTACTCTGGGGCTTCTATCACGAAGATGTTCGGAGGTGATACGAGTATCGACCGACTGCTGAAAGAGGGCAACCCTGGTCTCTGTCCAAAGCCTTTTTCCGAATAAAAGAGGAGAATTGGATGCTATGGCCATCACTGGTGCTGTGAGGACCTGCGAGATGTTATAGAGTTTGACAAATTCACTTGGCGCCACCTGAAGGTGAACCTGAAAGCTGGTATTGCAGGCTTCCAGCATGGCCGAATCATGCTTGATATTCAATTCATCAACGCCTGATATTCTCAATTCATAGATCTTTCCCCGCAGTTTGTTAATAGCCTTGACCAGGGCATGATAGCGGTCAAGCGGGGTGAGGTTCTCAAGATCCAGATCAAATTTTCTAATCGTTGGGAGGATCCCTGAAAGAACGATATCCGAATTGATCTTATTTGCTTCTGCTCGCGCCGTATCGAGAAGATCATAGAGGATCTCTTCAAGTTTGTCAAAATTTCCTCCCTTTAATTCCAGCGGTGGAATATTGGCCTCAATATTAAACCTGGCCAGCTCAGTGGTAAAAAGATCATCGTCGAGGTTTTTGAGCAGGTCCATTGCGACAGGAGCAGGCTTATAGTGTTCATCGATGATGCACATTTCCTGCTCTGCCCCAAAATGTATCGGACTTTTTTCGAACCAATCGTTTTCAAGCATGTACTCCAGGGCCTGAAGGTCCTTCAACAGGTACTTGGTGAAATCATTGAGTTCTTTTTGGTTCGAGACGAGTTTTACGTTCAGATCTCCCATAGACAGGTCAATTCATTGCAGAAAATTACACCTTGAACTCAACAAAAAAAATGGAATCATCCATGGATGATCACAGACCAAGTGAGGAGTTGAAAGTAATCCATCATTCAATCATAGAAAAGCACTTATTTTTGCAGCCTTTATGTGGAAAGAGCTGTCTCATTTTATCCTTAGATACAGGGTCATCCTGATCCTGTTCCTTGCCCTGATCACGGCATTCATGGGCTACCATGCGAGGGATCTCGAGATGACCTATGACTTTTCGCAGGTGGTTCCCGAAGATGATCCGGAGATGATCTACTTTACGGAATTCAAGGATATCTTCGGTGAGGACGGGAATGTGGTTGCGATAGGTTTTGAGGATGACAAGATCCATGAATTGAAGACCTTTCAAAGGTTTCAGTACTACTCTAACGAGCTTCAGAAGATCCACGGCGTCAATGGCCTGATCTCCATCGCCAATGTAGAACGTTTTATCAAAAACACTTCGGAAAAGAAGTTTGATCGCCAGGTCCTGTTCCCGGCGGACATCAATGATCAAGAGCAATTGGACAGTCTTTTCAAGGTTCTTGAAGGCCTTGAAATGTATAAAGGACAGCTTTTTAGCGAGGATGGCGCCATTTTATTGATCATGACCCTGGATACTGAGATCATTCATACCAGCGACCGGGACAGGTTGATCCACGACATCACGGAAACCTCTAATCAATTCGCCGAAGTCACCGGGATCGAACTTCATTTTGCAGGCATACCATACGTTCGTTCCGAGGTGGCCAACCGGGTCAAGGAGGAATTCGTTCTCTTCCTTTCTATTTCGTTGCTTGTCTGCGCTCTGATCCTTTGGTTGTTCTTCCGGTCTCTGACGGCAGTAGCCGTTCCGCTGATCATCATTGGTGTCGTGGTTGTCTGGACTATGGGCACGATCGTGCTCTTGGGTTATAAAATGACCCTTCTTACGGCGCTGCTCCCACCCATCATTGTGGTGATTGGGATTCCGAATTCCATTTACCTGATCAATAAGTTTCACCAGGAATTCAGTCGGCATGGACAAAAATTCCTCGCCTTGGAAAGGATCATCAGGAAGATCGGTATCGTCACCCTGATCACGAATTTCACAACAGCCATCGGATTCGTAGTTCTGGCTTTTACCAATATCCGTATCCTTCAGGAATTCGGCCTGGTCGCGGGAATCAACATTCTGGCAACCTTTATCGTATCGATCATTCTGATCCCCGGGATCTTTTCCCTTCTTCCCAAACCCAAACCGAAGCACCTGAAACATCTCGGGTTCAAATTCATCAATGGCTTTCTTGAGATCTGCGATATACTGGTACATAAATACAGGAAAAGTGTATATATTCTGACACTGATCACGGTGCTGATCTCTATTTATGGAATGACCAAGATCCAGGCGATCTCCTTTATGGTTGATGATCTGCCAAACAACAGCTCCATCATTCAGGATCTCGAATTTTTTGAATCCCGATTCGCCGGGATCATGCCCCTGGAAATCGTGGTTGACACGGGAAAAAGAAAAGGTGTTCAGAATGTAAAAAATCTGGAAAAAACCGATCAGCTTGAAGAGTTTCTTGTCACGCTTCCCGGGGTTTCGAGTCCGGTGTCGCTGACCCAATTCACCAAGGCTGTAAATTTCGCTTACTACAAGGAGACCCCCGGAACCTTTGTACTTCCTTCCAGAAGAGATGCGCTATTTCTCAGAAAATACCTAAAAAACACAGGAGAGGGAGAAGAATTATTGAATGCATTTTCCGACACCGCGCAACAAAAAATGAGGATCTCTCTGCGTGTAGCGGATCTCGGCTCACAAAAAATGGACAATCTGGTCCAGCATATCATCATGCCGAAAATCGACGAGATCTTCGATGGTACCGATATGAGCGCGGTGATCACCGGAACCACACTGCTGTTCATCAAGGGAAATAGTTATCTGATCAGAAATCTGATGCAAACCATGGTGATCGCCTTTTTCCTGATCGCCCTGATCATGGCCATGCTTTTTCAATCGGTCAGGATGATCCTGATCTCGGTCATACCCAATTTCATACCACTGATCATCACCGCAGGTATCATGGGATTCTTTCAGATCCCCCTGAAGCCCAGCACCGCATTGATCTTTAGCATCGCTTTTGGAATCAGTGTCGACGACTCCATTCACTTTTTGGCCAAATACAGGCAGGAATTGCTTACGCATGACAACTTCATTTCCAGAGCCGTTACCATCAGTTTGAGAGAAACAGGGTCTAGTATGTTCTACACATCCATAGTGCTGTTCGCCGGATTTATCATTTTTAGCTTTTCCGATTTTGGCGGTACAGTAGCTCTGGGTATTCTGACTTCACTAACATTGCTCAATGCACTCCTGATCAATCTGATCTTCCTGCCAACACTTCTTTTGACCTTCGATAAAGGCATCAAATCAACAACCGTCCACCCCCTCATTGAGAACTATGATGAGTTCTATTTTGAGCAGGAAGATGAAGAAATTGATCTTCAGCAGATCGAGGTTGGGAAATCGCAGATCTCCCCGGAAACTGAAGATTAGCTCCGCATAGAATTATTAGTTTTGCAGGCTTAAAATTCAAGGTATCAAAGGATTGAAATACCCAGAATACACCAACATCAACTTTTTCCAATTGGAACAGGAAGTCCTGGGATGGTGGGAAAAAGAAAAGACCTTTGAACGGTCGGTAGAGGAAAGGGAAGGAAAAGAAACTTTCACTTTTTTCGAGGGACCCCCGAGCGCAAACGGGACCCCCGGGATCCACCATGTCATGGCCAGGACCGTCAAGGACATTTTTTGCCGTTATAAAACCCAAAAAGGTTTCCAGGTCAAAAGAAAAGGAGGCTGGGATACCCATGGTTTACCGGTAGAACTTCAGGTCGAAAAAGAACTTGGGATCACCAAGGAGGATATCGGCAAGAGTATTTCTGTCGAGGAATATAATGAGCGCTGCAAGAAGGCGGTGATGAAATTCAAGGGTGAATGGGAGGATCTTACCCGAATTATGGGGTATTGGGTCGATATGGATGATCCCTATATCACTTTTGATCGAAACTATGTCGAAAGCCTTTGGGCATACCTGAAGATCCTTTTTGAAAAGGAATTGCTTTATCAGGGATATACGGTTCAACCCTACTCGCCTGCTGCCGGGACCGGTCTAAGCTCGCATGAGCTGAATATGCCCGGGACCTACAAAATGGTCAAGGACACCAGTATTGTTGCCCAATTCAAGGCCAAGCGAGAGGGTATAGGCGAAAAGTTCTATGAGGATGAAAACGAGGAGGTCTTCTTCCTGGCCTGGACGACCACTCCATGGACGCTTCCTTCGAACTGCGCCCTGGCAGTGGGAGAGAAAATCTCCTATTCGAAGGTTAAAACCTATAATCCCTATACACATCAGCCCGTATCTGTGATCCTGGCTAGTGAACTTGTATCAAAGTATTTTGGCGAAAAGGGAGCCGAAGCCATCCTGGAGGATTATGAGCCGGGGGATAAGATCATTCCATGGATTGAGGTGCACAAGTTTGAAGGCAGGGAACTTGAGGGAGCCAGATATGAACAACTGTTGCCCTATGTCACCAATGACAATCTGGAGAAAAATGCCTTCAGGGTGATCATTGGCGACTTTGTAGCCACAGACGAGGGAACCGGAATCGTACACACAGCCTCCGTATTTGGAGCTGATGACTTTCGCGTTGCTCAGAAGAATGGTGTACCGGCTGTTTTGGTGGAAGGAGAGGATGGTAAACAAACACCATTGGTAAACAAGAAAGGAAAGTTTCTACCGGAGGTAACCGACTTTGCGGGCCGCTATGTCCGAGCAGAATATGAAGATTCTGAAACTCTGAAGGATCCCGATTATAAAAGCACTGATGTGCTGATCTCGATCAAACTAAAAAAGGAAAACAAGGCCTTTAAGGTCGAGAAATACGAGCACTCCTATCCACATTGCTGGAGGACCGACAAGCCAGTCCTTTATTATCCATTGGACTCATGGTTCATCAAAACCACAGCCCTGAAAGACAGGCTGGTGGAATTAAACAAAACCATAAACTGGAAACCCGCATCAACCGGTGAAGGTCGGTTCGGCAACTGGTTGGAAAACCTGGTTGACTGGAATCTCTCACGATCAAGATATTGGGGAACCCCGCTCCCGGTATGGAAAACTGAGGACGGAGAGGAATTAAAATGTATCGGTTCAGTTGCAGAACTGATCGAGGAATCAAAAAAAGCAGTCAAGGCCGGACTGATGGACAAGGCGGTTGAGGAAGACATTGACCTTCATCGCCCATATGTGGACAAGATTACCCTGGTATCAGAATCAGGAAAACCCATGTATCGCGAATCAGACCTAGTGGATGTTTGGTTTGACTCCGGGGCCATGCCCTACGCCCAATGGCATTATCCCTTTGAAAATGAAGTCATCTTCAGGGCTAATTACCCTGCCGACTTTATTGCGGAAGGGGTTGATCAAACACGGGGTTGGTTTTTTACCCTTCATGCCATTGCGACGCTGGTCTACGATAGTGTAGCCTTCAAAAATGTGATCGCCAATGGACTGGTCCTGGATAAGGATGGAAATAAAATGTCCAAAAGGCTTGGAAACGCGGTCGACCCCTTCAAGACCATCGAGAACTACGGTGCCGATGCTACCAGATGGTATATGATCGAAAATGCCCCGCCCTGGGAAAACCTGAAATTTGATGAATCAGGCATCCAGGAAGTTCAAAGGAAGTTTTTCGGGACGTTGGTCAATACCTACCAGTTTTTTGCACTTTATGCAAACATCGATGGGTTTGACTATTCAGGAGAAGATATCCCTATGGAAAAGTGCTCGGAACTTGACCGATGGCTCCTTTCCAAACTCAATAGCCTTATCAGATCGGTCACCACTGCATACGAGGACTATGAGCCCACCAAGGCTGCAAGAGCGATCCAGGAGTTTACCATCAATGACCTGAGCAACTGGTATGTACGTCTGAGCCGAAAGAGGTTCTGGGTTGGTGAATTCACTGAAGACAAAAAAGCCGCTTATCAGACCCTGTACACGGCCTTGATGGAGGTGATCAAGCTCACAGCACCCGTAGCGCCATTCTTAACGGAGCGATTTTTCAGGGCGCTCAATGAAGTAAGCAAGAAGGAGAAAGAGAACTCCGTGCATCTAGCCGCTTTTCCCATAGAAAGACCCGAACTCATCGATCAGGGGCTGGAAAAGAAAATGGATTGGGCGCAAAGGATCTCCTCTCTGGTTCATTCCATAAGAAAAAAGGAAAAGATCAAAGTTCGCCAGCCACTTCTAAAACTCTTGGTCCCACCTTTTGATCCTGACCTCAAAAAATACATTCAGGATATTGAGGATCTGATCAAGACCGAGGTGAATGTCAAACATATTGAGATTATGGAGGAAGGCTCTGGGATCATCTCAAAACGGGCCAAAGCCAATTTCAGATCGCTTGGCAAGACCTATGGCCCGCTGATGAAACCTCTTTCCGCATTGATCAGTCAGTTGGATGAAAAGGCGATAGTGGAATTTGAAAAGGAGGGCGAATTGATGGTAAACGTGGAAGGTGCGGATATCAAACTCTCTGCTGAGGATATCATTATCGAAAACCATGATATCCCCGGGTGGTCGGTGGCAAGTGATTCCGGTATCACGGTGGCCCTGGATATAGAGATCGATGAAGATCTGAAAAAGGAGGGTCTTGCCAGAGACATAGTAAACCGCGTTCAAAACCTGCGGAAGTCTTCAGGCCTTGGTGTACAGGATAAGATCATATTGTTTTGGGATGGTGGGGATGAATTGCTCAGGTCTACCTTTGATTCTTTCGGATCCTATATTGCCAGGGAGATCCAGGCTGTGGAGATCAGCAAAGGATCAGATGGTCAGGGAGGGGAAGAAATGGAGATCGACCATATCAAACTAAAATTGGGATTGGAGAAAGTTTCAGGTTCATGAAAGGTGTAGGCAAGTATTTTATCCTGACCGTTGGGGTCATCATATTGGATCAACTGGTCAAACTCATGGTCCACTACAACATGGATTTGGGATTGGCCGGCCAAATCAAGGTTTTTGGTGAGTGGTTCAAGATCCACTACACACTGAATCCCGGAATGGCTTTCGGGTTGGAGTTGGGCTCGGACAACGGCAAGCTTTTCCTGACACTGTTCAGAATAGGAGCCGTATTTGCCATCGCCTATTATCTCAAATACCTGTACGATAGAAATGTGCACCCCGGCCTCCTGTGGAGCATGGCATTGATACTTGGCGGTGCCATCGGGAATGTCCTTGATTCTACTTTTTATGGAGTGTTTCTGGACAACGCGCCTTATGGCTCTCCCTACCCCTGGTTTCACGGACAGGTGGTGGATATGTTCTATATCGACATTTGGGAAGGTGTATTGCCAAACTGGATCCCTATGTTGGGTGGGCAGTATTATTCGTTATGGCCGATCTTCAATATTGCGGATGCCTCCATATTCTGCGGAGTTGCATTGATCCTCATTTTTCAGAAGAAATTCTTTCCCTCAAAAGAGAAATTAGCTACGGAAGGAGAATCCTGATTATTCCTTGACCGAATCTACATCCTTGGACCTCTCGAAGTTCAAGGCCAGGGTAAACCTCAGGGTGTTGTTCAGTGGGTGGTTCTGAGCACCGGTTGTAGGGATCAAATAGGCTATCTCCAGGCCAAAGACCTGATAAGCAATACCAACACCTACGGTCAGATACTGCCTGGCACCGTTTTCCGGACTTTCATAATAGTAACCTCCACGGGCAAAAAACAGGTCGTTATAATTATACTCCAGACCTCCCCCGATCATCAGGTCTTGAATGGTGCCTTCCGAAAAAGATTGTCCAATACCCTCAAGAACGGAAATGTCTTCAGAAGGATCGGAGAATGGCGGAACCAGAAGCTTGGAAATGTCAAGGTTGATTCCAAGAGAATTATAAACGTCCAGATCACTTGCGAGCGACCCTCCAATTCTCAATGTTGTCGGAATGAAGTACGATTGGTTGTTGTTGGAGTACGAGATCTTTGGACCCAGGTTCTGTAGTACGGCACCAAATGCAAATCTGCTCGGCATTCCGCTGATGCTATACTGGTTTTTGTAATAAAAGCCCAAATCCGCAGCAGCTGTATTTCCGGGCTTGGAAGCATTTCCGTTTGTGGAATTGAAATCTCCTGTCAGATTCGAATGAATATACCTCAATCCGAGAGCAACACTGATCTTCTGGGATAACACCCTGGAATAAACTCCATTGATCGAAAATTCCCTGGGGTTAAAAAGCTGGAGATTGTTTCCCTGCTCATCGGTAAACTGAATATCCCCGAGATCAAAATACCTTAAAGAAAGTCCCACGGCATCCTCTTCCCGGATATGAGAAAACATGGACAGATATGAAAGCGACATATCGTTAACAAGTTCTCTTAACCAGGGAGTATAGGAGATCGATCCGCCGAAGTCATGCTCGATAAAAGCAAGCTTCGCAGGGTTCCAATACAAGGAAGCAGCATCGGGACTTGTAGCCGTACCCACATCCCCCATACCTGCGGATCTGGCATCCGGAGCGATGGTCAAAAATGGGACAGCAGTAGAATACTTGATCTGATTGTTGATCTGGCTTCCACCACCTTGCGCGAAAACGTAGGAATTCACTCCTTGAAAAAGGACAAAAATCAAAGTAGAAATCCTCAAAAAACCTTTCATTTCTTCAAATAAGTTCACAAATATAAATCTTTTCCAGCGGATTACTGAATGAAAACCATCCGCTTAACATCCTTAAACTCAGTGCCATCCTCCCTCGATATGACCTTCAGCCGGAAAAAGAATACGCCTCCGGAAACAGGTCTGTTTGCTCCCTCAGAAGGAGCCCATGTCAAGTCCGGATATGCTTCTCCTGAAACAATAGAGGGACTTTCCTGAATTGTAAGTTTTCTTTTTTGAATCAATTGACCATTTGACCCCATGATCTCCAATTCTATGTCAAGGTCATCTCCAGCCCGGTTATGATCAAAACCAATAAAGGTTCTTTCAATGAATGGGTTGGGATAATTATAAAGATAGGACAACGCGATCTTCTCATCTCCGGCCACAACAAAGCTTATTGTCTCGGTTGAAGAATTGTTATGTGTATCCCAGGCCTTGAAGGTCAAGGTATGATTCCCTTCCCGGAATCCATAGAATGGGTAATTCACCTCGCCTCTTTTATAGGTATCAGGGTAGCCCTGATAATAATCATTCATCGGGATCTTTTCGCCTGGAAGAGCTGAGGTTTCAGAGCTCAATCCCCGGCCAATTCCGGTTCCGGTAATATTGATCCCGCTTTCATCTTCAAGAAAGGCGATCAAAAGCGGATCCTGACTTACCATGGCGCCATTGACAAAGGAAGTATCATCAAGGAATAGCCGGATCTTTGGTGGCTCCTCATCCAAAACAACATTGTCACAACTACCACCAACATAGACATCCTCAAATGAACCCGAAGCATCTAAACTATTGTCAGAGGATGAAGCATAGATATTGACTCTTCCTTTTCCGATCTCATAATCGATGTCCTTGGGAACGATAAATTCAAAAGAGAATCTGCCATCCTTAACACTTGCAAAACCCTTATAAATGTAATTCCTGTAGAGTTCGTAAGAGAATATGCGGCCGTTATCTTCAAGGGTCTGTATCTGCAAAGGCTTGTCAAAAAACTTCCCGTCGGCCATACCGTCAAACGAGGCCAGCAGCATAGAATCCCCACCTTGGATCTCTCCGTCAACAGAAACCAGACAAAGGGCATTGAGCGTATCAGAACCTGCACTAACAGGTTTTTTATTCACATGGGTGATCTTGATCCTCTCCTGAGGATAATTCAATTTCATGGAAGGGTCTCCAAGGAGAGCAAAATTCCTTGTATTGTTGATCCCATATGCATTTTTCGTCCTCCTGATGATCTCCCCAAGCCTGAGGTAATCATTATTCTCCTTCTTAAAGGCCCGGTTGTAAAACTCTACGTTGAGATTATAATTACTGAAAGACCATACTGGCCTTGTTGTGGTCATCAATCCAATTGCCCCGCCATTCGGGTTTAAAAGGCTAAGCTCGCCTCCCGCAACTTCTTCCGGATCATCGTAGCGTCCGAATTCACAGGTGGCTGTAAAAAAGAAAGAGAGCTGATCTATATTGGTCCAATCCTCGATCTGCTCCGTTCGGAGGATCTGTTCTTCGGTCCAGCCTATCGGACCTCCATGACCAGAATAATTCAGGATCAGAGAGCCCTCTTCGACCGCCCTGCTTACCGCCTCCTTGGCAGCCGGTGAGACCGCCCCTGCCGGGCTTGGAACCTGATCATAAGATCCCAAATAGATCTTGTTGATATTGTATTCCGGATGCTCATTGGCTACCTTTTTGGCCAGCCCGTCAGCATCCGCCTGATGAGTGTTTCCATCTCCATCATCTGCTACAAAGCTTATCCAGGTTCTCCAATCACCAATTGTTTTTCCCTGATCGGAATAATGGATGATCTTATCCACCATGACGGAAGCTTCTTCGATGGTACTTACGGGCAACCTGCCGACCCCGATGTCCATGATGGTCACCGTATTGTTCTCCTTCCATTCACCTTTACCGTCCTCCAAGAATGCGAAATAATCATCCGAACTATACGAATCAATATTGTTATGACTTTGATACGACTGATAACAGGGAACAAAATTTGTATTTCCAAAGACCCTGTCCTTGTAATCATAGGAACAGTCTCCAAAAAGCATCACATATTTCAGTACACCTGATTGGTCACGGTCGTAGAGCATTTTGAGATAGTTCCGAAGCGCAGAGAGATCCTGAGCTCCGGAAGAGAATTCATTGTAGACCAGCCTTGGGTTCACGACTATCGATTGAATTCCATCATTTTGCCAGCGGAAATCCGCCAGCCTTTGTGCCTCTTCCCTGAAACGATTGGGCGAAAAGATCACCATATCGACCGGCTGGTGCTGGTGAAGATTCTGGTTGGCAATCCGCTTCATGCTCACAGGGGCATAAGCAAAGGCGGGGTCAAAAACCACAAATTCAGGAACTACGCCGTTTGCATTTTGGTGTTTGAAAGTCAATTCGCCTGCATTGAAGCTGGTGGATTGAGACAATGGCGCCACAGGATTGGTCACTTCCCAAACCACCATATTTTGGTTGGCCTGCTGCACATGGTATTCGAATACTCCGCCTGTTTGGCTTTCGATCCTTCTAAAGCTCATCTGGCGTTCAGGAACCTTGGTTTTAGACACGGAATGCACCCTGATCCTATTGAGATAGCCCTCCGCAGCACCGTTTCCATTCTTGTTAAAGCTCACCCTAACGTTCAACATTCCATTTGTGAGAGTGCTCGGATCTATGAAACCTTCTACCCGACCTGATTTCGCATAATCACCATAGGGAACTGCAGTCCTGTCCAGCACTTTGGATCCGAAGTTCGAACCATTGACCGTAATGGTAAATTCGGTGCGTCCGCTTACGGAGATATGAGCAAAATCAACACGCAGCCAGATCATAGAAGAAAGATCAACTTCGCCAAGATCGAACTGGTAATTCCGATTTAATGTGAAATCAAATATTTCCCCGTACCATTCTCTTCCGGATTGGATCAGGTTGTTCAGATCCTGTTCATGCTGAATGCGATTATCGAAATAATGAAAATCGGACTGTGCATTTCCTGTAGGAGCGGTCTGACTTTGAATCCGCAATCCCTGGACCTGTGGTGTATGCGTGATGAAGTAAAAACTCGTATCGGAATAGATGTTTTGTTGTTGGAGGTAATGACCCTTTTCCTGAAGAATCCATTCATGTGGTCCACCGGCATAAAAAACGATATAGTCTCCCTGATCAAAGGCACCGTTGCCATTTATATCCTTGACCATGATCGGATTCTCTTTGAGATCATCAACCCTGGGGTCATCATTCTTTTGAGGAAGCATTCCGCCGCCATTTCCAAATACCCTGATCTCACCGACCGGAATTCCCGCATAATCCCCATCTCTCTGAACCAATTGGTCATAGGTTACTCTATGTACGCCATCCTTACTGACACCCATTTTGATCCAGTCTCCCTGAGCAAGAACCGAATTCGGGGCATAATTATAAAGATGGGCATTGATCCCTGAACTATGGCTCTGACCTGGGATGTAGGTGTATTTGAAAGAAACCAGCTTCTCAACCCTGTTTGTGACGGGATTGACCATTAACGGAACAAACGAGACGAAAGAAATCGGCTGTCCTCTGGAGTATTGAACCTCTACTTTGGGGCGAATCTCCGCGCCGAGGTCGTTTTTGTTGACATACGCCGCCTCCCAATCGTTCAGCGGAGTGAAGACCGGATCTGTTATACCATACCAGGCTACGATCTCATTTTCAAATTGTGTTCTATATAGCGGAAGAAGACTTTTACTATCCTCGACTTTTGATCCCTCAAACTCAATTACAGATCTGGCCTCACCATCCAGATACACCTCGCCGGATTGCGATGACCAATGAATATGGACTTCGCCCGTTTTGGCATGAGCTGTTGTTAGCGCCAATAAATAAACAAATGAAAAGCCTGTAATAGCCTTTAATAGGATATTCCGCATGTAGGACCAATTAAACTCGTAGTTTCCTTATATAGGCCTTGGGGATTAGATACTTAACAGGTATAATCGGATTTTATTGCAAAAAGTTTCTAGGATTGACTGATTTTATAGCTATATGACTCCATAATGACGTTTGCAAGTAACTTTTTACAAGCTTTTTCAACTTTTTCTTTCGCTTCATCCTCGTTTTCAGCATTTAAGGTAAGATTGATCTGCTTACCGACCCTGACATCATCCACTTCTTCGATTCCCAGATTCTGAAGACCAAGCTTCACCGCCTTTCCCTGAGGATCCAGGATCTCCTTGTGTGGCATTACTTCAACCTCTGCAAAAAACTTCATATGGTATTATTGATTAATGAAATCACGAAATAGGTAACCATTATTATGGGAAACGCTGCAAAATTAAGAAAAACGAAAAGCACAAGAGCCAGGACAAGCAACAAGTATTTTGGCCAGTTTTCCTTGAGCCCATACCCGTCAAACTTCAAAGCGAGGAGTCTGATATTTGAGTTCATCAGATAAGATGCAAGAAGAACCATTACAGCCATAGACTCATTGAAGGTTAAAAAAAGGAAGCCGTCAATATTGTTAAACAAAATCCAGGCGAGCGAAGCAAAGAATAAAGCGGTAATCGGTGTGGCTAGGCCAAAGAAATAACCCGATTCCTGCTCGGTCACATTGAATTTGGCCAACCTGAAAGCGGCAGCCGGAGCGAGTATTAATCCGAACAGCGCAAGGCCGCTATCATGCCCTGCTGCAAGAATTCCAAATGATGAACCGTTCTCCAAAGTCCACATGGCAAGAAAGGCCGGTAAAACTCCAAAAGTCACCAGATCGGCAAGGGAGTCAAGCTGTTTTCCGAATTCCCCACTTACTCCGAGTTTACGAGCCAGAAAACCATCAACAAAATCAAATCCCATTCCCGCCAACATCGCGTAAGCCGCCAGATCAATGTTTCCCTGTATGGCCATCCAAATTCCGAGACAACCGGAAAGCAAATTTCCAAGGGTGAAAAGATTTGGTATCTGCTTTTTCATGTGGTCATTTTATAGCTACAAAGGGATTGCTTTCCTTTTCTTTTTCGATGCTGGTGTCTGGTCCATGGCCACAATGGACTACAAAGTCTCCGGGAAGCTTGAAAAGCACGTTCTGAATCGACGAGATCAGGGTGTCCTGATCTCCACCCGGCAGATCCGTTCTGCCAATGCTACCATCAAAAAGGACATCTCCGGAAATGACGAACCTGCCCTTATGATTTACCAATGCCGTATGGCCGGGGGAATGACCGGGTAGGAACAAGACCTCCAATTCATCCTCTCCATCGAAAATTTTGTCCTGCTCATCGTAAAATCCATCATGCTCAACCTCCCCAAAATCCTCAAATCCATAGTTTGAGGCATAGGCCTTCACGGCTCTGAGCCATTCAAGATCCTTTTCATGAATATACAGGGGTATACGATATTTATCCTTCAGGTAATTGATCCCCAAAACATGATCGATATGGGCGTGGGTATTGTAGATCGCAATGGGCTTGAGATTTTTCTCCTCGATATGGGATACGATTTCCTTGTCCTCCTGGGGAAAATAGTTACCCGGATCAATAATAATAGAATCCCCGTTTTCCCTGGAAACGATATATGTATTCTCCTGAAAAGGGTTGAAAGTAAATGAATGGACTTTTAGCAATTCCTTAGTTCTTTGTAGCTCAAAAATATTGAATTGGCCACTTTGCAAACCAAAGACCTGATAATTGTTGGTGGGGGGATTGCCGGCACCTGCCTGGCAATTGAAGCCCAAAAAAAGGGAATGAAAATACTCCTGGTTGACTCCTTGGGTCAAAACCATTCTTCAACCGTTGCCTCCGGCCTTTTTAATCCTATTACCGGAAGGAAGTTTGTCACAACCTGGAGGGCTGCTGAGGTTTTTGAAACCCTGCATGACTTCTATCCTCGAATCGAAAAAAAGCTGGGAAGAAGCTTTTTCCATACCCTTCCGCTTGTTCGCCTTTTTCCAAATGCAAAGGCCTGCAACGATTGGGATTCTTCCATACCCAACCCGTTTATCTCCGATGATCCATATGAATTGCCTTCGTATTTTGATGAAGGATGCGGGGGCATAAACGTTGAAAAAGGAGGATATCTGAACACCATCTCCTTTCTCCAAGCCGGAAGACAACTGATCGGGAAAGATCATGTCCTAGAAGAGGAAGTCCTTGACCCCAAGGACCTCGTTTTGGAAAAGAACTCCGTTAAGTGGAAGGATATTGCCTCAAGAAGGATAGTGTTCTGTGAGGGGCCACAGGTAAGGCAAAATCCCCTTTTTCAATGGCTACCCTTTAGCCTCACCAAGGGTGAGTTATTGGAAATAGAAACCGGGTTTGATCTAGAGCCGGTCATCGTAACAAAAAGGGTATTCATGTTCCCCGTAGGTAAAAGGACCGCCCTGCTCGGAGCAACATATGACCGAGAGGATCTTGAATTACGAAAAACCCCTAGGGCCAGGGATTATCTTGAAGATCGATTCAAGCTATTTTTCAAGGAGAACTATAGTATTAAACAGCATCGTGTTGGGATCAGGCCCACGGTATCAGATCGTCGGCCCATAGTTGGAAAGCATCCCAAACATGAACAAATCCTGATTTTGAATGGTTTAGGTTCGAAAGGGGTATCCCTTGGCCCGTTTATTGCGCAAATTTTATCCGACCATTTATCTGAGGGCAAACTAATCCCTGAAGAGGTTAATATAACACGGTTTTTTACGTTTTTTGAAGGTTGATCCCAATCATAGGCTGGAAAAAATTTTACGATACGGCTACTTTCTGCTATTCGCACTAATACCATTTTGGGCCAATGCCCAGCATGCAAATGAGATCTATGGGAAAAACCGAGTTCAGACCAAGAATATTGACTGGGATGTCTTCATTTCCGACAATTTCGAGATCTACTATTATGAAGGCGGTCAAAAACACGCAAGGTTTGCTACCGAATTGGCTGAATCACATTTCGATGACATTTCGGATCTGATCGGTTTTACGCCCTATACGAGGATAAGATTATTCATCTACAATTCGAGATCAGATCTGCGACAAAGCAATATTGATTTCAAGATACAGTACTACCGGGCGGGAGGTGAGACCAATTTTGTCACCCATTCGGTAGAGATCCCTTTTCCAGGCACCAATGAAGAATTCATTCAGGAGATCAAATACGGGGTCTCAAAAACACTGATCAATGAAATGATGTATGGCGGAAGCTTCAAGGATGTGATCCAGAGTTCCTATCTGCTCTCGCTTCCCGATTGGTTCGTGGAAGGAGCCGCGGAGTATTCCGCGAGAGGATGGAGCATTGAAATGGACGATCATGTCAGGGATCTGTTTGCTTCGGGTAAGGTAAGAACACTCAGAGGCCTGACCGGTCGTGATGCGCGTTTCCTGGGCCAGAGCCTTTGGAACTACATTGCCGTCCAGTACGGAAAAAACAACATCGGGAGTATACTGAACCTGACCCGAATACTGAGAAATCCTGAGAACAGCATTACAAATACCCTTGGAATTCCATTTCAGGCATTCTATCGTGAGTGGCAGGAGTATTACTATTCCATGACCGCAGGGGTTCTTGAAAACTCAGATATGCCGGCGGACGAATCCAGACTTGTCAAAAAGAACAAATCCGGCTATCGCTACAACCATGTCAAATTTTCTCCTGATGGCAACTATATCGCCTACTCGGAGAACAATTCGGGCAAGGTCTCCGTGATCCTGCAGGATCTGATTTCGGGCAAGAAAAAGAACATCTACAACTCGGGTTATATCTTCAACGAAAGAAAGGTTGACTACTCCCTGCCGATACTGGACTGGCAAAACAATGATAACCTGAACATCATCGACGTACAGAATAACCGTTTCAGAAGGATCTCATACCAGATATCTACCAAGAAACTCAGAAAAAGCAGGGCTTTCAGGTTCACCAATATCCACGACATCTCATTCAACGATAACGGAACCAGGATCGCGATCAGCGCCGAAAACTTTGGCAGGGTAGATATTTACTCCATGACCGTAAGGTCGGGCAACATCAAGAGGGTGACGAATGACGAATACGATGATATTCACCCTCGCTTTATTCCAGGAACCAACAAGATCGTTTTTTCATCAAACCGCAAGACCGATTCGCTTAGGATCAAGACCGACGATAAGCTCAAGCTTTCCGACAATTTCAATCTCTACCTCTTCGACCCTGAGGTCTCAACAAGAACTGTAGAAAAGCTGACAAACAACTACTTCCAGAATTACCTGCCATACCCTCTTGATGATAACCGGATCCTTTTCCTTTCTGACCTGAATGGAATACTGAACCTTTATGTACTGGACAGGGAGGAAAAAGTGCAAAGGCAGATCACGGACTATCAACAGAACGTACTCTATTTCGACGCCAATAAGGCCACCAATAAATGGGCTTTCAGGATGAATAACGGAGGATCAGAGTTGATCTATTTACAGAGTATCCCTGACCTGGATAACTCGATTGCCGAGCATGAGACCTTCAGAAATACCTGGATCGTGGAAGGAATGAAGTTCGGGCTCAGCGATGAAGATGATATTCAAAACAATCTCATCCAGTTGAATAAGGTCATGGAAAGAGAACCCGAGGCCATTGACACCGAGGATATCGATTTCGATGACCTGATCTTTGAAAGTGAAAAAAAGGAAAAGTCCCTGGCAGATGTCGTCAACAAGGATACCGAAACCGATATCCTCCAGAAGCTTGAAAGAAACGAGGAGTCAAGCATAGATATTTACGGACCTTATGAAGGCCAGGATAAGCTCAGGGCAGAAAATATTATTACCGCCCTGGTCTGTGATAACCTGCGAGGTCTGGGAGGTGTCGTGGAATACGGACTTTCCGATATGTTCGGCAATCATAAGTTCAAGCTGGGGGCCACGATCTTTTTCGATCTCAAAAGCTCGGATTTCTATACGGAGTATCGCTACCTGAAGGGGAGAGTCGATTATGGATTCAAATATTACCGCAAGAAGATCTTCTATCCCATCAGCGAATCCTCATCTATCTTTCATAATTATCTGCTCAACCAAGGAGAGTTTACCGCTTCCCTACCGATCACCGAAGCATTTAGGGTCAGTGTTTCTCCCTTCTATGCACATACCAAATATCAGAATGTCAGCTTGATGCCGGTATCGGATTTTACGACCAGTTATCTGGGTTACAAGGTCGAAGTGGTGATTGACAATTCCTCGGAAACGGGAATCAACATGAGCCGGGGAACAAAAATCAAGTTCGGGGTGAAGGAGTACAAGGGAATCAATGCCCAACACAAAAACTTTGGAAATTTCTTTGTAGACCTGAGGAATTACTTTCCCATTTACAAGGAACTTGTTCTGGCGACAAGGTTCTCATTTGGAAAATTCTTCGGAAGAGCTCCAAAGAATTTCCTCCTGGGAGGAATGGACAACTGGTTTATCACCTCCGATCGTACTGCCCAGGGCCCATTGGAAGACCAAGGCCTGGATGGGGCTCTTGACAATAATGATGACCTGCTCTTTACAGAGTTCGCGACCGCATTGCGGGGTTTCCCCTTAAATCAGGCCTTTGGAGAAAACTTTGGTCTTCTGAATCTCGAATTGCGCTTCCCTATCTTCCAGGTGATTTCCAATAAACCGATCGCAAGCAGCTTCTTCAGAAATATGCAGCTGGCCGGGTTTACGGATATCGGATCGGCATGGACAGGCAGAAGCCCTTTGAGCAACGAAAATTCCTTCAACACCGAAACAATTGATGCCACCGGATTTCTGATCAAGACCAGGAATTACACCAACCCCTATCTCGTGGGATATGGCTTTGGATTCAGGTCCACGATGTTCGGTTACTATGTGAAATTCGATGTGGGTTGGGGTATTGAGAACTACCAGACGGCTGAAGACCCCATTTATTACTTCACCCTGGGTTACGACTTCTAGACCAGTTCTTTCTCAAGGATGGAATGAAAAACCGCAAGGCCGTCAGTGCAACCCAGATCAAGGCTGGCAGATCTTTCGGGATGGGGCATCATACCAAAAACATTTCTACGCTCATTGCAGATCCCGGCTATGTTCTCAAGGGATCCATTGGGATTTGATCCCTGATCAATGTTGCCATTTTCATCGCAGTACCTGAAAAGGATCTGATCATTGTCATTGAGCTTCTTCAAGGTATCCTCGTCAGCAAAAAAGCGACCCTCCCCGTGAGCAATGGGAATTTGATAGGGCTTGGAGGTATCCATCCCCCTGGTAAGCAGGGAATCAGTGGTCTCGGGTTTCAGAAACACATTTTTGCAGGTGTACTTTCGGTGATCATTTTTGAGCAATGCACCGGGAAGAAGATGACTTTCTGTGAGTACCTGAAAACCATTGCAGATCCCAAAGACATATCCTCCGGCATTGGCATGAGCAATAACAGACTCCATAACCGGTGAAAATCTGGCGATAGCTCCCGCCCTCAAATAGTCCCCATAGGCGAAACCACCCGGAAGCACGACCATATCACATCCCTTCAGATCAGGATCCTTATGCCACAGTCTTTCAACCGGTTGGCCAAGATCGGTACCCAACAAGTACAACATATCGTCATCGCAATTGGACCCGGGATATACTATGACACCAAATTTCATTTCCTTTGGAACATTAAGCGGCAAAACTAAGGATTTTATGGTGCTTTCGATGACAGGATTTGGATCGGCAAATCTTTCCGAAAACGGATTTACAACAGAAGTGGAGATCAGATGTTTGAACTCAAAATTCCTGGATCTGAATCTGAGGATCCCAAAGGTTCTCAATCAATTTGAACCCGAGATCAGAGAAATGATCCAGAAGAAACTGGTTCGTGGAAAGGTGAATCTCGTCGTGGATTGGAGAGAGGTGGTCAGCGGCCGATCTAAGGTTTCGATCAACCGTGATCTGCTAAAGGAGTACTACGATGAACTTACCAAGGCCAGGGAAGATCTGAATGCCGATTCCTCGGATCTCTTCAAAATTGCCCTTGGAATGCCCGATGTGATAGAAACGCCTGAAGATGAGGCCATCGACCTCAAATGGGAGTTGACCAAGGCTGCCATTGAAAAATCACTTGTCGGGGTGCACGACTTCAGGTCGAATGAGGGTGGAAAATTGGCAGATGCCATCGACGACAGTCTGAACAAGATCTCTGAAACACTGGTCAAGGTGAAGGAATTAGCGAAGGAAAGAGAAGGCTTGATCAGAGAAAGGATCGGCAGTGCCCTGGAGGAACTGGTAGAGAAAAATGTTGACAAAAATCGCTTTGAACAAGAACTGATCTATTATCTGGAGAAACTCGATATCGAAGAGGAAGTGGTCAGGCTCAAAAGCCACTTGCATCATTTCAAGGAAGTGATGGAACAGGACTCCAATGGCAAAAGGCTGAACTTCATTTCACAGGAAATGGGCCGTGAGATCAATACCATGGGTGCCAAAGCCAATCATGCCGAGATCCAGAAGTCCGTTGTAGACATGAAAGAGGAGTTGGAAAAGATCCGCGAACAGATACAGAATATTCTCTAGCTACAACATTTTCACCAGTTCGCCTTTGTCGAATGTAATGCTCCACATACCTCTGAGCTGACCAAATTCGTGGCCTGTTGCGTCATCGGCCGGATAGAGTTCCCTGATCCTCTGAAGGGTAGCCGGGTTGATCTCTGATTCAGGATTGCCATGGCAGGAAAGGCAGATACCATCCTTGATCACTATAGGCCTCGAAAAGAGCAATTGATCTGTCCCGACTCTTTGAATATTGTCCTGCAACTCGATCCCATTCTCGATATTGTATTGGTAGGCTTCAAGGATCTGCCTTTCAAGATCCGTTGGATCGTCATCAGGATTTCGAACCTTGAGGCTGGCTCTTTTGATCTCCACCTCGTACTGATCTCTCACTGAGTCCAGGATAGCATAGGCATTGGCATTACAGAATTCCACGGCATAAGCCGTTCCGTTTTCACTGATGGCTTTTTTTAGATTGCCGCCCAAAACCTTTTGAGATTTTTCAGCGATCTCGGCACCCAGTTCCGATGCCAGTCCCAATATTTCACCCTCTTTGACCCTCTTGAGTTTTCTGCCATCCATTTCGTCACTTAATTCCTCGGATATTCCCTCCTGTTTTTCATCGCTCTTTTCAGTCCGGCAGGACCACATGCCAATTAGGATGAACAATATCAAAAAACCATATCTGGATATCATAGTTACCATTTCTAATAATCTCGTACTTCCTTTCGTTAGAAAATCAACATTCCGTAGAAAAGCCTAAGTTCCCCATTTCATAAATTTGCATCAAGCAGATTGCAATGATCGAGAAATTAGAATCCATAAAACATAGGTTTGTTGAGGTCAGCGAATTGATTACCGACCCTGAAGTGATCGGCGATCAGAATCGTTATATGAAGCTCACCAAGGAGTACAAGGATCTGGAAAAAATGGTGCAGGTCTATGAAGAGTACAAGCGCGTGGTTGAAGGAATCGAGGAATCAAGGGAGATCCTCGAAAAGGAGAAGGACGATGAGCTGAGAGCCATGGCCAAGGAAGAACTTGAAGAGCTTACGCCAAAAAAGGAAACCATGGAGGAGGAGATCAAATTTCTTCTGATCCCCAAAGATCCAAATGACGATAAAAGTGCAATTCTCGAGATCAGGGCTGGTTCTGGCGGAGATGAAAGCGCAATTTTTGCCGGTGACCTCTTCAGGATGTATGAGCGATTCGCCCAAAAACAAAACTGGCGCATCAGCATCACGGATTTCAATGAAGGCGATGCAGGAGGATACTCCAAGATCGTCGCCAATGTAAGCGGACCCGGTGCCTATGGCAAGTTAAAATTTGAATCGGGCGTACACCGGGTACAAAGGGTTCCCGTCACCGAAAGTCAGGGAAGAGTGCATACATCGGCTTCCTCGGTAGCCGTATTGCCTGAAGTCGATGATGTGGAAGTGGATCTGGACATGAATGATGTGAGGGTGGATCGATTTTGCTCTTCGGGGCCAGGCGGACAGTCCGTGAACACCACTTATTCGGCGGTACGTCTTACCCATGAGCCCACCGGGATCGTGGTCCAATGCCAGGATGAAAAATCCCAGATCAAAAACCTGGAGAAAGCCAAGAAAGAGCTGATGTCCAGGATCATGGCGATCGAAATTGAAAAGCAACAAAAAGAGATCGGAGCACAAAGGAAATCCATGGTTGGCTCCGGTGACCGCTCTGATAAGATCAGAACTTACAATTATCCCCAAGGCAGGGTTACCGATCACAGGATCAATAAGACAGTCTATAATCTTCCGGCCATAGTGAATGGCGACCTCGATGAGTTTATCCAGGAGCTGCAGCTCGCTGAAAATGCCGAAAGGCTGAAAGAGGGAGAAGAGATCTCGTCCTGATCATGAAATACTTCATTGGATTCGTTCTTGGCCTGCTATTGGTATGGCGATGCACCCCGCAAAATGAGGTGGTCACCACGGATCCATCGGCAAGTCTTCGCTTTTCTACGGACTCGATCATTTTCGACACCGTCTTCTCGGAGATCAGGAACATCACCAAAAGGTTGAGAGTGTTTAACCCTTCATCCAATGCTGTCATTATCTCCGATGTGTTGCTGGCAGGAGGATCAGGTTCACCATACACCATTATCGTGAATGGAGACGAAACGGATCATGCCAAGGAAGTGGAGATCAGGGGTGGAGATAGTATTTATGTCCTCATCACCGTTCAGGTTGATGCCGGAGGTCAGAACACGCCATTCCTGGTTGAGGACTCCATCCTGTTCTTCACCAATGGGAACAGACAAAGGGTATACCTCAGGTCCTGGGGTCAGGATGCTATTTATTATGAGGATTCCCTCTTGGGTTGTGATATTACCTGGACCAAGGATCTACCCATAGTCATCATCAATTCAGTGGGGGTTGACACCAATTGCGCTCTGACCATAGAACCGGGAACAAGGGTTTATCTGGATAACAATTCCACCTTCTTTGTGTGGGGGACGATCGATGTGAATGGTACCATTGATGAACCCGTCACCTTTTGCGGAACCCGGCTGGAGGAAGAATACGAAAACCAACCGGGTCAATGGGGAAATACGATATTTCAGGCTGGAATTTGGTTGCTGGACCCTTCGAAGAACAATGAGATCGACTGGGCCATTATCAAAAACGGGATCTCAGGAATACAGGTCGGCAATGTCTATGATGTCAACCGGCCCGACGTTACGGTTACAAACACCATCATCAAGAATATGACCCTGGATGGAATTGTGTCCTATGGGGGTGCCTGCATTGCTGAAAATACGTTGATCACCAATTGCGGGCGCTATGGCATCGGTGCCTTCCTCGGAGGAACATGGAGGCTAAAACATGTGACCGTGGCTACCTATGGGTTTGACTTCAGCCGGCAGGATGATCCGGGAATGTTTGTGACGGACTGGTTCCCCGACTCGACAGGCATCCCGGGAAACAATGAGATCAACAGGATGGATTTTGAAATGGAAAACAGCATCAGCTGGGGAAATATCCCGGATGAATACATTTCCTCTTTCCTTGATCCGTCGAGCAGTATGCTCGCAGGATTCAATTTTCTGAAGATCAGCGATAAGGATCAGGCCGAACTCATGGAATTATTGGGAAATACGGTTTCCTCAAGCACGGATACACTGCAGTTTGTTGATCCCGAAGAGTATGACTACAGGCTTGATACCCTTTCTCCTGCACAGAACGTTGGAAATCCCAACACCAGTTTCCCCCCCTTTGATCTGAACGGGGAGCCCAGGAATGACGGATTGCCCGATATGGGAGCGTATGAAAGGCAGGATGGATGACAGCCCAGGTAGAAATTTCGGTTGGTCCCTTTTCACGAGGTTTTCACCTCATCACCGGGGAAGTTGAATCCTCAATACCGGAGATCAGGGATCTGGGCATCGGAATGCTCCAGGTCTTCATCAAGCATACTTCCGCTTCCCTGAGCATTAACGAAAATGCCGATCCCACCGTAAGGCAGGATTTTGAAAGCCATTTCAACAAAATGGTTCCTGAAAATGCCCCGTATTATCGCCACACTTTCGAAGGATCGGATGATATGCCCGCACATATCAAGGCCTCGCTTTTGGGAAGTTCTGTTTTGATCCCAGTTTCCAATGGAAGGCTTAATTTGGGCACATGGCAGGGAATTTACCTTTGCGAACATCGCGACCACGCGGGCAGCAGAAAGCTGGTACTCACGGCCTGGGGGGATTGATCCTCATTCTCCTGTTCATGGTTTCGTCCTGCGATGCACCCATGGGTGAGCCAGAAGGAGAAAGTCCTCAAATCGTCAATCTCAATACTGAGTATTACAATGTGGCCTTCCTGATTATGGATGGGGTCTACAATACGGAGCTGACCGCACCATTCGACATTTTCCATCATACCCGATTTCGGGATAATATCAGGGCCATGAACGTTTTTACGGTTGCAAAGACCAGCGAGCCCATCACGACATTTGAAGGGATACGGCTTATTCCGGATCTGAATTATCTGGAAGATACTCTAACCCGGATCGATATTTTGGTGGTACCCAGTGCAGAACATCATCTGAATTCCGACCTTGAAGACCGGCAAATGCTCAACTTCGTCAGGCAGATCTCAACTTCTGCAGAATTTATCATGTCGCATTGCGATGGAGCCTTTGTGCTAGCGGAAGCCGGTGTATTGGAGGGAAAGGAATCGACCACCTTTCCGGCTGATATCGAGCTTTATAGAGAAAGATACCCCGACCTTATTGTTCATGATTCGGTACTCTTTGTACATGATGGCCGATTCATCAGCTCTGCCGGTGGAGCAAAGTCATTTGAAGCCAGTTTGTACCTCGTCGAGCATCTTTATGGAAAGAAGGTCGCCGATGAAATCGCCAAAGGCATGGTGATCGACTGGGATCTCCGGGAGATACCATATATCAGGGTCGATCAAAAACAGGTAAGAAATTGAGTCAGCTTCCGCACATCAAGGTTATGGGAGAAAGGAATTGCGGGACCAATTACCTGGATCAGCTTCTGGCATTGAACTTCGACTGCAAACTCCTTCGGGGAAGTCCTCATCGAAGGGTTCCGTTAAAGCGCTTTGAGCTAAGCCATGACCTCTATTTTCGTTTTACAAGGCAGTCAAACCTGGGCTGGAAACACTCCATGGCCCCGGATCAGAAGCTCGTGGATCAATTTCCTTATCTGGACCGGCTGCTGATCATTTTCATGGTCAAAAACCCATATAGCTTTATCCTATCCCTCTACAAACGACCGTACCAATACATCGGAGAGAAAAAAGATAGCCTGGAAGAGTTCCTTAAAACCGATTGGCGAACAACCGGAAGGGAAAACTGGTCGAGGGATCGATTCGAAAACCCGGTTGAATTATGGAACCGGAAAACACAATCCTACCTCGGGTTTACCAACAGGAATAAAGGGCATTCCATGCTGTTGCGCTATGAGGATCTGATCAGCGAACCATGGGAAGCGCTGCAAAAAGTTTCTAAAAGAATCGGACAGGATCTGCAGGATTTTAAGAATGTGCAAAGGTCCACCAAGGAGGATAAGGGCAAAGATTTTGATTACTATCGGCAGTACTATCTCACGGAAAAATGGCAGGAGGATCTCTCACCTGATCAGATTGCGATCATCAATTCGGCACTTGACCAGAACCTCACCAAAGAGCTTGGATACAGGATTTTAGACCCGCATGAAAAAGAAAGCAATTCCTGAATACCTTTGAGATACCGAATCAAACCTATCCGTTCTGAAGGCTTTCATTCCAGACACACTTCCTGACAAAGGATTCAACATGATCCCGGCCATTCATTCCTTCAGGCAGGACATCGCAGATATGATGGCCGATTTCTATGAGATGTTCAATTATCCCTTTGATCGGGAAAAGGCATTGAAGAACATTCATGAATTCATCTCGGATCCCGGGCTTGGTCGCTTATGGCTGATCCGTGACGGTGAGAATATTATAGGCTATGCCGTGCTAAGCTTTGGATTTTCATTTGGATATGGTGGAAAAGATGCCCTGCTGGATGAATTGTACTTTAAAAAGGAATTCAGGGGAAAGGGACATGGAAAGAAGGTCATGGAATTCATCATAGGGGAAGCGAAAAAACTAGGGCTTTCAGGGATCCATCTGGAAGTGGAAAAGAAAAACCATTCAGCCAAGGAACTCTACGCTCAGTTTGGCTTTGAGCCTTCCGATCTGGAGTGGCATCATAAGGAGATTGAGTAAAATATTTACTCGATAATGAGCTTAATTCTTTGCTCATTATCTTCTCGCCGTATTGTTAGTATGTACATTCCGGAAGAAAGATCAAGGTCCAGTGTGGATACTCTTTCGTTGCCAATCTTTTTAGTGTAAACCTGTTTTCCTCCTATATCCCGGATAATCAGGAGCGAATTGCCTGTTGAAGAACCATGGTCCAGATTGATGCTGAATGACCCAGAACTAGGATTTGGGAAGATCCGAATTTTATCCGTAGCTCCTTGCTCAATTCCCAAGGGATTTACGTGGATACAATCGGAGGTTTTCGAACAACCCTGATATGTGATGATGCATGCATAAGTCCCAGCTAGGGTCGGAGTAAACGTTCTGAGCGTATCTCCTGGGTCAACGGATCCGGAATCACAGGTAACCCACTGGTATTGAACACCGGGCATGTTGGCCACGAGTGTCTTATTGTTAACGCTGACCGAAGCATCGACATATGGAATGGAATTAACCATAGTGGAAAAGACGGTATTGGTCTGGATTGGGGAGTTGAAATCGAAATAGATGTCAGCGGTATTCTCGATCCGCGTACCGTCCGGCAAGCCTGGTTTAGGCTTGATCTCAAACATCACATAGCCATGACTCATGGGTTCATTATGAACACTATCAGGCAGCATTATGCTGTCGTAGCTGAATTGAACTACATTCCCCGTTAGAATTTCAACGCCCGGATATTCATGACTTGACCCGACCACTGAAAAGCTATTCAAATCAAGGGATTGATCAATCTCGTCCAGGATCTTGATGTTTATAGCTGGAGCATTGCCTGTATTTTGGAAACGAATGGTGTAGGTGAAGCTAGAGTCCGGAAGTATATAGTTTGAAGCGCATTCTCCTTGTGGATAGACCTGCTTATCGTTCGGATCATAACTACCAATGATCGGGATGCAATAGAGTTTCCGGTTGTTCGTGGAATCCACATCGAGTAGAAAAGGAGTAATATAGGTTTCCAGGCAAACCTGATTTCCTGGAATGGACGCGGGAGATACTGTCACGTATACTATTGGATTCAAGTAAGCACTATCAAAATTCAGGTCAGAAAAAGTCCAGCAAAGAGTATCCCCACTAAAACTTGAAGGCTGGATGCTTGCGCTATCAAATTGAAGAACTGAATCAAGAACGAGGCATAGATCCCCGCTTACCATAGTGCAACCATCATTAAAAGCATTCAATGAAATCGAAGCAGGGAATCCCGGTCTGAGCACTCCAAGGGTCAAATTTGTCTTTAAATCAAAGTCATTCGGGTTTTCAGGGCCAGGAATAAAATAATATCGATCTATCGAGCAACCTGTTGAATCACCAACGGTTAAGGTATAGGTCCCCAGGCTTGAAAAACTTGCCGAGGGGCCATTTTGAACCGGGTTTGTATTCCACGAATAAGTATAGGGAGCATTTCCCCTGAACGCTTGAGCATAAAGATTTCCAGCGGAATTGCATCCGACCTCCACCAGGCTATCGGTTTCTACAAGAATTTTATTACAGCTATCCAAAGACAATTGTTGGAAAAAGCAATTGAATCGAAAGTATGAGGGAGGAGCATTTGAGTGCAGATAATAAGTGGATGTATCAGGATCAACATCAATAGAGTCTCTGAAATGACCTGCTTTTAAAATTGATCCATCTTCCAAAAATTTCAGTCCACCCAAATATTGATTGAACCAGAAGTAGTCATTATCCATAACATCGACGTCTACGAAATTCCCTTGCCGGTCCATTAACAATGTGAATTGAGCCTGAGGTTTGGTATCAGGACCTTCCAATACCATACCTGGTCCCGGATCGAAGTCCAAAGTATTTGTTACCCAGCCTGAGGCAACAATTAAATTATCAGGCCCTGGACAGATAAGACTTCCTTGATTGGAACGTTCGGAGGTGCTGCCTCCATTATCAAGGATATAAACCCATTCAAAATCACCGTTTTGAGTCCATTTTAGAAAGTAAGGATCAGGGACAGTAGAAATAGCCACATGAGATCCGGTTCCCGGGTCAAAATCCACATGTCCCTTGAATTGGCCCGCAAGATATAACATGCTATCTCCATCGAGTTGAATTTCACTGATCTCAGAAATGGCATGACCAATTGCCAATGGTGCATAATCAAGTGTTTTGTTCCAAACAACCGAAAGGTTGGTATCCAGTTTCTGAACAAAGCCCATGCTGGAGTTCCCGCTAACGATGTTTGTTCCTGGCCCGGGGTCGGTATCTATCCCATTTCCAGGTTGAATTGAACCATAGATGAATATTTCTCCGGAGTCATTGATATCTAATCCAAAGTGATGCCTTTTTACATGGAAATAGCTGAATAATAGAAAGTTATTGATAGGAAATTCCAATAGGGTATCATATTCGGCATCGGGAGTTAGCTTTAGAATGAACAATGAGCCTGCATTACTAACAACAATTTTGCTCCCTACCGGATCCGGATCAAAATCCATAGAATCCAGAAAAAGACCCGTGATATAAATATTTCCTTTAGCGTCTAAGTCCAAATCCAATATTTCTCTTTGCCCACCAAAGGGATCCATCGATTGATTCCTTCCAACTTCGTAAGCCCACTCAACGGATCCATTATCATTTGCCCTTGTAATGAATATGTCCTCGGCACCGCCATGTGATGTTAAAAGTATTTGCCCTGGCCCCGGATCAAAATCAACAGCACTATGACTTCCAAAGCCACCGGCAATAATTGCATATCCGGCATCACTTGCTTCGACGAGGATGTCTCCAATCGTTGTATCGGAATTTTGGATACCATATGCCCATACAAATGATCCGAGAGAATCAAATTTGGAAACATAGTAATTGGCATGCCGCCAACCCGGAGAGCCTGCAAGTGCATTCCACGTTAATGTGTGCACCCCAGGTCCTGGATCAAAATCGCCGGTGAAGTAATACTCACCTGCCACGTAAATGTTTTGGTTCGCATCGATATCCATATCTGCGACGGTAGCCCCTTCAAAAGAGGTTCCGGAGAATAAATGCATCTCCTGTGCGAGACAGTTCGATGAAAGGAAAATTGAGATCAGATAAAGGTTGAGACGAGTCACGTGTTTTTGCAGCTGCTAGTACAAATTTACCTATTCATACCGCCAAAGCCCATTTTGTGAGGTTTGTTCATAAACTCAAAACGCGGTTTCATCCGAAAAAAAGGGGGTTTGATTACTAGAGGGGTTATAACTAGAAAGACCCCGTCGAAAACGACAAGGGCCTTTCAATTGGAGGTCAAATTAAAATCTTAATCGATCACCAGTTTCCTGGTCACCGTTTCTGTTTCGTTGAAGAGTCTGATCAGATAAATTCCGGAAGAGAATCCCTCCAGATCGATCACAGTTTTCTTCTTTTCAACTTCAAATGTACCCATTTTCAGGGTTTTTCCATTATTCCCAACAATAACGAATTGCCATGCGCCATTGGTTCCATCTTCAAATTCCAGAACCACATGATCCTTCGCCGGGTTGGGATGAATCGAAAGTTTGTCTTCAATACCTCTCTCCAAACCATCGCAGATGGCAAGATCAATCATTATAGTATCATAACCTACACATCCATTACTACCGGTCACAGTCACATGATAAGCGGAAGGGTTGTTGGGGGAAATGGTCAAAGTAGGATTGGTCGAACCGTCCGACCACAGATATGCAGTCGCTCCCGCGACGGTAGCATCCAGGGTGATGGAACTTCCGGCACATATAAGGGTATCGGATCCCAAATCAACGTTCGGTGCCAATTGAAATAGCACAAAAACCGAATCATAGGCCGAACATCCTCCCGCAGCGGTAACGGTAACGGCATAGCCACCTGATTGGGTAACAACAATCGATTGCAGGGTATCTCCGGTATTCCATTGGTAGCTAGCCCCGGGGTTTCCGGCATCCAGAGTGACCGTGCCAGGACAGGTAACCACGTTCCCTCCCAGATCCACGACAGGAACGGGTGTTTCCGTGACATTGATGCTATCGCCGTTGCTGCATCCATTAGCATCGACCACCTGCACAGAATAAGGGCCGGGAATGGAAACGGATATGGTCTGGGTGGTCGCCCCTGTCGACCAAAGTTGGGAGACCCATCCGGGGCCGGCATCCAAGGTCGCACTGGTCCCTGTACAATAGGCTATATCGGGCCCAAGATCTACATTTGGCAAGGCATTGACGGTGATGTTCTGGATGCTTGAATCCTGACAGCCCCCGCTACCCGTGACCACCAGTTTGACAGCGCTGGAACCCACATTGGGAAATACATGATCAAAGCTATTTGCATTGCTGACAAAGACATTGTCCACATACCATGACCTTACACTATCTCCTGTAGATCCATTGGTAAACGTGACGGTATCTCCCGGACAAATGGAGGTGGCACTTGCATTGATCGCAGGCACGGCTCCGCAACATGAGATGGAGGTCATGGTGGTTATCTGCGAGTTTCCAAGAACGAGATCCAAATAAGAAGATGCCGTGATGGTATAGGTGCCGGCCGGTACGTTTCCCAGGACTATGGTGTGTGAGGCTGTCCCGATAGCCGGAAGACATATCCCGGGATCCGAGTAATAGGCTCCCACATCAATGGTATTGCCCGAGATCGTAAATGAAGTACTGTCGAACTGGAAATTCAGGCAACCCAACTGTACCGTCATCATAACACTTGTGGACACGCATTGCAAAGTACTTGGCGGTGCACTGACCGACAATACCTGTATCGGCTGAGAGAATGATCTCCCCACACTGACGAGGACCAATAGGGAAAGTACTAGAAGAACTTTGGTTGGATACAATTTCATGAGTTCGGCGTCTTAATATGAATTCAACTTGGAAAAGTAAAACTAGGGGTCGACACACTCAATATTCTGTCAATAATGCCTTATTTCTTACCCGGAAAACCGAGCAGTGCTATTTGCCTTTGTTGAGCCGCCAGAGGTATAGCAAGCCCATAGCAAGGAAAAAGATGCCGATCGGGAAAAGGACAAAAAAATTCAGCTGAACATTTCCTCTCCATGCGGCGGCGAAAAGCACAAGTATCCCGGCCAGGATATTCAGATATGCGCCAAGCTTCATTTCAGTTATCGCTAGGGATCAGGGGGTTCATAATACTGAACCACAATGGCGGAAATAGTGCCAAGATCATCATTCCGGGATAACCCGTAGGCATTTGGGGCGAACGCTCATGATGTCGGAGGATCTGATACTTCCGGCTTGCCTTAAAATGATGATCGGAATGCCTGGACAACTCGAATAGAAGTATCCTTCCCAGTATATGATCCGAATTCCATGAATGTGCGGGCAGGACGCGTTCATAGCGCCCGGATTCAAGCATTTTCCTCGTCAATCCGTAATGCTCAATATAATTCACTGTTTCCAACAACAAAAAACCGATGACAGCCGCAAGGACAAAATACAAGAGCGCCGTGATGCCAAAGACCCACCAAATTGCCAGAAGCAACAAAACCTGCATGATCTGCATCCGAAGCATTTCATTTCTCCAGGAAAAAACCGATCCGCCAAGCTTCTTTAGACGCTGAGCTTCGATCCTCCATGAGGAGATCCAGGTGCCAAAAACCGACCTGAACCAAAACATATAAAGTGCTTCACCTTTTCGGGCCGAAGAGGGATCCTCAGGAGTACCCACATTCTTGTGATGACCCCGGTTATGCTCAATATTGAAATGCATGTACAGGGATGTCAGCAAGAGGCTCTTGGCCAGTACTTTTTCGCCTCTCTCCGATCTATGCCCCAATTCATGAGCCAGGTTGATCCCAAAAACCCCACACATTAAACCCATCGAAAAGACCATTCCCAGTCGCTCCCAGGAATATCCGTTGAAAATAGACATTTCAAAGAGAAACCAGATAAGAACCACAAAGTGCAGGGGTACAAACAGATAAAGGACATAATCGAACCAGGGATTTTTCAAGAAGGCCTGTTCCTGTTCATCTTCAAGATTGCGATGATCAGGTCTGAAAAGGAGTTCAAAGGCGGGGACCAGAACAAAAGCTTCAGCCAGGGGAAGGAAAACCCAGATCCCCTTGAGCGCAAACCCGAGAGCCGTCAGGAGGGGTAAGCTGATCACGGAAAAGTACTTTAAGGGCCGCAGTCGATCCATACAAGCACAAAGTTGGGACAAATAATGAAATGATGAGGAGTCTCTAACCGGCCAATTCCCGGAATTGGGATTTAAACGAATCCCAGGAATCGCCATATTCCACGGCTTCGAATTCCTCGGGAACCGGATATTCCAGTGCTGATTTGATCCTGGCATTGTTGTGCGGATGAGACATCATGAATTCCAGGCTTTCGGCATAGCTCAGATTCTCTCTGTTGAGTCTCCGAAAGAATGTCGCCATGTGATGCGGGTGAATGCCGCAATTGACCAACAATTCAAGAGCAAATTCATCAGCTTCCCTTTCAGCCTGGCGGTCAAAACCAAGACTGACCAAAGAGCTGCCGATATCGCTTAAAAGAATGGCATCGGTGCCTGTAGACATGCTGATCAATACCTTGATCCCAAACTCCCTGGCAAGTTTTTCCATCACGTGCCTTTCATTCACATGACCCATTTCATGGCCTACAACAGCAAGAAATTCCTCCTGCGATTCGACAAGGGTAATCAAACCCGCACCAATGAAGATCCTGCCACCGGGGATAGCAAAGGCATTCACCATGGGATCATCCAGAATGTAGAATTTAAAATCAAATTCACCGGGCGGGCTGTTCTCCAGCACGGGCTGGACGATGAGCCTCAATAAAGAATCGGTTTTTTGGTCTTCAAGGATATCCATCCCAGGGTCTTCAAGGATGATTTCAAAGATCAATTCACCAAGGACATCCTCGGTCTCCACGGAAATTCCGTCCAAGGTGTTGACATCAATTTTGGGATTCCATAAACCGATCAACAGCCAAACCAGCCCAAAAAACCCAATGATGGCCAGAGCGCCGATAAGCAGTTGTCGCGCCATTAAATCCGCGGAGGAACGTTTTGAACAGGAGTATCCCCGGCCACATCCCTGACCTTAAATACCTGATGGTAGGAGAAACTTCCGAAAAACAAAAAGTAGTAGAACCTTCCCTTCCTGGCCTGCACGGCAGCGACAATACTGAAAATGAAGTAGAGCAAATTTGCCACCAGGGCCATGCCCACATAGCCGATATAGTATTGTCCGAATTCCTCATCAAAGAACAATACCCTGATCGCAATATAGATCACTCCCCAGTTGATCACCGTTGTCGGCAATTGGGAAAGCAGGGACTGCAGAGAATGAAACCTGACGAACAGACTTTTTCCCTTATTCAAAAAATAATAGACTATCGCAGCGATCAGGTTAACGATCGGAAGGGGAAACCCGACAGCTACGGAGGCGAACATCATAAAGTACGCCCCCATAGCATCTTCCTTTTCCCTGATCGGGATCTCTTCGGGTTGTGGTAAGGGATGATATTCCGCCAATGCTATTCCTTGTTTTCTTCAGCACCGGTTGATTCGGCATTGGCATCTTCCCCACCACCATCAGCGGGAGGTTCTGGAGTTGGCTCCGGTGCAGGAGTTGGATTGGCAGGAGGTATGTCCGTAGCTGCCGAAGGCGCATCATCATCCGGTCTTGCAGAGAAGGGAGGATAATCATCCGACATATAGTAGAGATACAAGGTCACTCTTGTTCCCCATCTCATAGTACCGACAATGAATTCATGCCAGGCCTCGGGATATTTACCAGTGAAAAGGACTACCCAAAACGCGACAAAGGCCAATATATAAGCCCAGAGGTACCTAAACATGAGTATGAACCCATGAGGAATACCGACATAGAATCCACCGAACAAGAGTTTGATGATCTGCAGCCCCCGACTAAGATTTGTAGGATAGGGAATGTCGATCTCCACCTTGGGATCATCGGCATTGATCCCGAAAGCCGGATAATCATCAGCCAGGTTCCAGATCCTTGCGTTCACCCTGGTATTCCAGCGGATCAAGCCGACCTGGAATTCAAAGAAACTCTGTGGATACCTTCCTGTAAAAAGGATGGACCAAAAAGAGATGAAGGTCAGAATGGCTCCCCATAGTCCCACGAATAACAGCAGAAAGGCATGGGGAAGCACGATGTACAAGAATCCAAAGAAGGATCTGAGGATCAATTCGATCCTGGAATATTCAGTTTGATGTTGAATATTGAATTTCATAGTAGTAATGGATTGGTAGGAGTTACAATTTAGCAATTAATAGGATTTTAGGGTTTGGAAATTCAATTTAGAGCCAATGGTACCGAATCAAGAAAAGCTCCACACTCTGCTGGAGGACGTCAGGGCCTGCACGATCTGCACGGAGCATTTGCCCCTGGGGCCGAATCCGGTATTGAGGGCAAGTACTGAATCCCGCCTGTTGCTGGTTGGTCAGGCACCTGGAACCAGGGTGCACAATACCGGAATTCCCTGGAATGATCCATCAGGCGAACGCCTGAGATCATGGCTGCAAATGGAGCCAGAGGAATTCTATGATGAAAGAAAGATCGCCATCGTGCCCATGGGGTTTTGTTATCCCGGCAAAGGGAAAAGTGGAGATCTTCCCCCCCGCAAGGAGTGTTCTGATACCTGGCACCCAAAACTGCTTCCATTGATGCCAAACATCCGGATCACGCTGTTGATCGGGCAGTATGCGCTGGACTATTTCCTGGGAAAAAGAAAAAAGAAAACCCTCACCGAAACGGTAAGATCATTCAGGGAATATCTTCCCGATTTCATCCCTCTGGTTCACCCTTCTCCCAGAAATTACGGTTGGCTAAAGAAGAATCCCTGGTTTGAGAAGGAGCTTGTTCCCGAAATGAGGACTTACGTACAGAAAGCCTTAATTTGATCCCATGCCCCGCTTTTGGATACTCTTTGTTGGAATATTTGTACTGAACTCCTGTTTTCACAAGCCCACTGAAAAGGCATTGATCGCTTTAAATGAAGGCTGGGAGCTGAGCTCAGAAATTCAACCCGGAATAAAGGTCAACCTCCCTGCGACCATTCAACAAAGCCTTTTTTCTCAGGGAATTATCCCGGACCCTTATGGAGATCAAAATTTTGACTCTCTGCAATGGATCTGGGACCAGAACTGGGTATTCACCAAGAGGTTTTCTCTTCCTCAATCCTGGTCTGAATACGATCGGATAGAAGTGAATTTTCCGGGGCTGGATACCTATGCCGACATTTTTCTGAATGATTCTCTCATCGGAAGATCTAAAAATGCCCATGCCCCTACATGCGTGGTGATCAACGCCCATTTACAGCCGGGTGAAAACATACTCAGGGTAGTCATCCGGGACCCCTACGAAGCAAGTCGGGAAGAGTATTCCAATTGGCCGTTTCGCTTCCCGGCAGGAAATGACAAGGGCTCCTGGAAAGCCAGTTCTTTTGTCCGGAAACCAGGATATCATTTCGGATGGGATTTTGCACCACGTATCATTCCGGGGGGGATTACTGACCAGGTATATATCAGTGGCTTTTCGGAAGCCTTGATCGAAAATATCAGTTTCAAACCCAACGCCGAAACCGGGACAGTGAGATCTACAGTATTTGTTAAGGCGGCAAGGGCCGGCAAATACGGTGTCCGGATCATGGGAGAAGAGCTTCAATCAGTGTCAAAAAAGTTCAAACTGGAAAAGGGGATGAACGAGGTCCAACTCGATTTCTCTGTTCCGGGACATGAGCGTTGGTACCCTGATGGTCTTGGATCTCAAAAGCTTTATAATGCCCGGGTCGTTCTGAGCAGCAACATGCGGAAAGTAGACCAGGGAAAGAAGAGTTTTGCATTTCGTTCAGCCAAAGTGCTCAGGGAAAGGGATTCTCTTGGCAGCTCGTTTACTCTGGAGATCAATGGGAAAAGAGTTTTTGCCAAAGGAGGAAATATGGTTCCCCTGGATGTTTTTATCGATCGAATCCCCGAGGACAATATGCGTCGATACGTTCAACTATTGACGGAAGCCAATTTCAACATGATCAGAGTCTGGGGGGGTGGAAGGTATCAAACAGACGAATTCTATGAGCTCTGTGATCGTCATGGGATCATGGTATGGCAGGATTTCATGTTTGCCAACACCCTGAACCCCTGGGATGAATTTCTGGAACAGGTTGAAAATGAGGTGAAACACCAGGTCATACGATTGGCAGATCATCCATCCATAGTACTCTGGTGTGGTAACAACGAAATCGATATCGCCTGGAAGAACTGGGGATGGCAAAAAAGCATGGGCCTGAGCCCTGAGGATTCTGCCATGATCTATTCCAGGTACCAATACCAATTTGATTCCCTGATCCCGGGTATTTTGCAACAGTACGATTCAGGCGCTGCCTATTTGAGTTCTACGCCTGTTTCAAACTTTGTACCGGAGCAAGGTTTTAATTCCGGGACCATTCATGACTGGGCCGTTTGGCACGGTGGCTCCCCCATTGATATCTGGACCCAAAGGGCTCCAAGGTTCAATGCGGAATTCGGGATGCAAAGCATCTCCTCGACCTCGCTTTTGCAAAAGTACAGCCATGATTCGGCAGGCCTCACAAGCGATTTCATTTCCTCAAGACAGCTGGCTTCCGATGGCAACGAAAGGTTGGATTCATACCTTCTCAAGCAATACCGCTCTCCAAGAAGCCCCGAACATCGAATTTACCTGAGCCAGATCCACCAGGCCATGGCGATAGGAGAAGCGGCGGAATTCATGAGAATGTCCCAACCGCATTGCATGGGTGCTCTCATCTGGCAAAACAACGATTGCTGGCCCGGAATATCCTGGTCTGTCATTGATTACGAGTTAAACCCAAAACCCGCCTACCATAGGATCAAAAAGGCATTTGACCCCGTCATGGTGTATTCCGAGCAAGAAAACAGAAGAATGAAGATCTCGCTGCTCAATGGTCGCAATGCTCAGCTGAAGGCAAAAGCGTTGATCTCAAGGTTAAATTTCTTTGGTACCCGTCTTAACACGGATACCGTTGATATCTCTCTGAACCCCGGGCAAGCCATGATGCTCACGGAAAAATACATAGGCAATTACCTTGATTCGGGCCTGGGAAGGTGGACGCTTTTTCAAACCAGGATCCTGGAAGGCGAAGAGGAAATCCATGAGGACATCCACTATATGGCCAAGCCCCGCTCCCTATGGTTGAAACAGGCTAATGTGACCCAAAAGATCTCACGAAAAGAAAATGCCTATTTCATCGAGCTAAGCTCTGATTTCCTTGTGAAAGATGTCTGGCTGGAATCCGGAAACATCCCTGGCGATTTTGAAAGAAACCATTTTGATCTTATTCCTAATCAGCCCAGGGTCATTCGCTTCATACCTCTGGAACCCGATGAAGATACTGACCTGCTTATCAATGTCTCTTCACTCAATGACTATCGTTGAACCGGAAGCTTGCTGACCAACTCAACAAGCCCATCGTGAATGGCCAATTCGCACTCTGCAGTGGGTTGATTAAGGGCATCAAGAATGATCAATTGCTCTTCCTTCCACTCCTGTTCAACGGTCATTTTTTTCCTGTGCTTGCCCAGAGCTTCCAAACCGATTTTTGCGGCTTCAACGAGATTTCCAAAGATCATCTTATCCTCCTGCCAGCTCTCTCCGTGGGATTCCAAATGCAGGAATTGGTCATAGGAGAGGACAATGGTATCCAAAATAGCCTTGGCCTCTAACAGGTTCACGTCACCTGAATCCCGATTGCTGAGCACCTTTTGCACATGGTAGTAAAAGTCTCTGGCATGGAGGGGGTCCGGCACAGCTGCATCCGGGATCCGGTTAAGGGGCGTTTTGGTCGTGTACGGATGTGATCTGTGCCTTGCATATCCCTGTATCGGCTCAATGAAATCGATCATGTGCTTGATGCTGATGGGATCATCATGGTTGACCATTTCATCAAGGATCTCGTTCTGGGCCTGATGATGCCTCAAACCATAATACTCCAACTCCCAGCTGATCTCTTCCAGGCGTGTGTACATATTTTCAACATCGCGGATCTCGACCGGAGACCAGAGCCTTTCGGCTATGGCAGCGGTCCTCGGCCAGATGCGGCTATCTACGGTTCTTTCATCAACCAACTCCGCCCACATGGTCGCCTCGCCTCCCAGGATATTTTTTAGCACATCTTTGGATATCTCGGATTCCGGCGGAATAGGATCATTCAGATAGTGAAAACTGCTCGGCTGGGCCAGGTCGATATAGTAGCCTTGAGACAAAATACTCTGGTAGCCACTGTTCGCAGCTTCGTACATGGCTTCCTTGCCTCTCCAGCTTTGTATCAGGATATGTCCGCCTCCGAGTTGAGGCTGGAGTATCTCATCCCAACCCACCATCTTCTTCTTATTTCTTGTCAGGATGGTATAGATCTCTCGATTGAAATAAGCCTGAAGGGCCTCATTGCTATGGAATCCATTGAGGGCCTTGTATTCCACGATGTGCGGTTCGGAGTCCCAAACCTTTGGGTTCACTTCATCCCCTCCGATGTGCATATAGGGATCGGGAAACAGCCTTGCCATCTCTGTGAGGAAGGTGTCTAGAAATGTATAGACTTCCTTTCTTGTAGGATCCATTGCTGCGTTCTGTACTCCAAATGTGGTGGACACCTGATAGCTGCCTTTCCTGGCCGCCAGTTCAGGATAACCCACAAACCAACTGGTGCTATGACCCGGCATATCAAATTCCGGAACAACGCGGATACCAAATGAATCCGCGTATTGAATGACTTCTCTGATCTGCTCCTGAGTATAATATTTGCCCTCGGAGCCCATCTCATGCAGCTTGGGAAATTTCTTGCTTTCCACACGAAAGCCCTGGTCCTCCGTGAGATGCCAGTGAAACACGTTCAGCTTTACAAAATTCATTGCGCGGATATTCCTCTTGATCACATCCACCGGCATAAAATGGCGGCAAACATCCATCAGCAGTCCTCTCCAGGGAAACCTTGGCTCATCCCGAATATTAACATAGGGGAAATAATAGCCGTCCTTATCCTTGCAGAGCAATTGCCGAAGCGTTTGGAGGGCATTAATGACCCCCAGATCGGTTTCCGCTTCGATGACAACCCCCCGAAGGTCTATCCTCAAAGAATAACTTTCATCTTCCGATGGCAAAAGATTCCCCCTTCTTTGAACGGTGAAGGTCAGGTTTCCATTTGCGGCAATTTCCTTGGAATGCTTCAGGACAAAGCGGTTGGCCTCAGATCTTATGTATTCCAAAAAAAGCTGCACATGGTGCTTGACCCTTGTGTTCTCAACGTTTCCGGTATAACTGACCTTAAAACCTTTGGGGACCTTGTATTTACCCGGGAGGAACTCAACCTTGGCAGGCATAGGCATCAGGGCCGGCTTATGATCAGCCAGGGCCGGCAAGTTCAACAGTAGAATGAGAAGCGGAATTAAAATCGACCTGATCACTTTCTGTTTCTCAGTTTTCGTCCGTAAAAAAAGGAAAGCAGCAGAAAAAGGCCCGCCATGGCAAAAGCGAATTTATATTGTTCCGAATTCTTTTGGACAAGGATGATCCCATTGGCAACAAAAAGAAAAAAGGCAAACACATTTAGGGCGACAGCGGCCTTAAGCATGATCGAGGTATTGTTGGCCAAAGAAAAGGAATACCTCCTTTTCATTCACCGAGGAAAGAAATTTTTTGTCTGCCCTTTTTCTTTCGTTTTGCAATGCTTTTCCAAGCAAACCCTTCCAATCCTCCTTTTTTGAGTTTGTAAGTGCACCAAATACTTTTCTCCGCTCCTCCAGGGAACCCTTATTTGCTGCCACCCATATTTTCCTGGAGTTGTTGAAGTTCATCTTGATACTTGGAATCCTATTTGAATGTAGCGCGATCAGGTTGAGAAACATCAATGCAGCGTCACGATAAGGCATATAGGTCGGATAGTTGAATTCCGCAAGAATTTGGTTTGCATACTCTTTGGCACGGTCATGATCATGCGAGTAGAAGGCAAGCCATGTCCTGATCAACAGGGTTTTCGCGAAGGGTTTGGCAAAAGATCTGGATCTGTTCTTTTCAATTTCTTTTTCAAAGGTCCTTTCCCATTGCGCCTGCCTGAATTTTTCAGGGGCTATTTCAAGTATTCTCAATTGCCATGAGAGCACCTCCAATTGGTTGATATGAATATTTGAAAAGGACTGCCCTTTTTCAAGTGATTTGAAGATCTCCGATAGTTCAGAAAGGAATTCCTGCAACAGATCAGCTTCCCGGTTTTGGAAAAGGGCTCTGACCATAAACCACATACCCTCAAGAAAATCCTCCAGATGATGAACCACAAGCTGGGTGTTTTCCCTTCCAAGCTGAAGGAGTTTTTTGCCTTCCTTGATTCCCCTTTTGAGGTTTTGCTTATGAATATAATAGTACCTGAACAGGATCTTATAGTAGATCATCTTCGCGCGTACAGAGAAGGCACTCTTGGTGGATTCCATCAATGGACTTCCGATCACTTCATCGGTGTAATAGCCAGCCGCAACCCTTGAAGACGAAAGAAGCTTGTCCATGTTGTCATACAGATGACGGTACTCATCCAAGTTCATCATGCTCTTCAGGCAGGCCTGGAAATCACGATCCATATACTTGCTGTGCTCGCGGAAAGAATCGCTCCAAAAGCTTTGAAGCCATTTTTTTTGCCAGTCCAGGAAAGAAAACTGCAGGTCGAACACCTCGATCTCCCTTGACCATTTGATTCCCTTCAGCAGGTAGAATTCAACATGATCCTTGAGCCCTTTCTCGAAGAGGATCTCAATATTTCGGAGCATGTCCAGCAGTTCGGCTCTCGATAGAGGATGATGATAAAAATTTCTGAGCGCCTTCAGAATGAGATTCTGAAGGTAGTTCTTGGTGACATGAAGCTGCTTTGTAAAAGCCTCTCCTTCGAATCTACTTTTGATGGCCTGCTCATCGTACTGGACCTGTTCTTCAATGGCCTCCAGGAGTTTGATATAATTGGGACTGTCACCGTGTAGCTTGGCGAAAACCTTGACGTATCTCTTCTCGGTCTTGGTCAGTGAATGGATTAGCGCATGGATGTTTCCCTTTTTCCTCATAGGACTGAAGGCTACCTTCCCAACCTAAAAATATCCATTTATTAACCTAAAATGAAATATTCCCGATTAACTTGAAAAGTACAAATTATCCACAGATATATTAATTTTTTGGATTTCATTAAAATTGGTTCTCTTTGAGGACAAGGATGAAAAAGAGCCAAATCGCCGTCGTTTTTTTTCTGATTTTGCTCCTGCCCGCAATCTCTTATCCACAGAATAGCCAAAGACCCAAAATAGGTCTGGCATTGAGCGGAGGTGGAGCAAAAGGCATGGCGCATATTGGTGTTTTGAAGGTCCTCGAGGAAGCAGGCATCGTGCCAGACTATGTCACGGGCACCAGCATGGGCAGCATCATCGGAGGCCTGTATGCAATTGGCTACTCACCGGAGGAACTGGAGCAGATCACGCAGGAAGCGGATTGGGACCGTCTTCTGAGCAATCAAATCTCCTTAAAGGAGGTGGCCTATGAAGAGAAGAAATATTACGGGAGATATGTGCTGGACCTGCCGATCAGGAATCTTAGGCCAGGCCTTCCCAGTGGATTGATCGAGGGTCAGAACCTCTCCGCATACCTTTCGACACTTACAAGATCAGTCCATGGAGTGGAGCATTTCGATGACTTCCCAATTCCGTTTCGCTGTGTGGCCACCGATATTGCAAGTGGCGATATCGTCGTTCTTGATCATGGGTCCCTATCCGAAGCGATGCGTGCCAGTATGGCTATTCCTTCCATTTTCACCACTGAGAGTATAGATGGGAAACTTTTGGTCGATGGAGGGCTGGTTAGGAATTTCCCCGTTCAAGAGGTCATTGACATGGGCGCCGATATTGTGATCGGGGTTTTTGTCAGCTCGGATCTCAGCCAGCCCGAAGAGCTCAAAAGCCTGGTGGACATCCTTGGCCAATCGGCCTTTATCATGAGTGCACTGGACACCAGAGAGCAGACCAAGCTATGTGACCTGTACATCGAGCCCGATCTGACAGGTTACGGAACCTACAGTTTCGGCTCCGGCAAAGAGATCATTGAGAGGGGAGTGGAAATGGGCGATTCTCTAAAACCCCGGATCCTTAAGATCGCAAACAAGATCAAGGCTGCCGGAGTCAAGCTGGAGAAAGCAAAGAAGCTTCCTGAGAGATCAAAATATCCCATTGCGCATATCACAGTAGTAGGGAATAAGGAGATCCCATCAGACCTGATCAAGGCCAAACTCAGGGTGCGGGAAAATGACACTGTGGATACCGGGGTTATCTCAAAGCGGATCAGGGAGGTCTATGGAACAGGCTATTTCCAAAAGATCGCCTATGACCTGATCCCGGAGGGAGACGATCAGTACAATTTGAAGATCAAGGTGCGGGAATCCGAGCGCGCCAGGCTTAAAATAGCGCTTCATTACAATAATGAAATTCGTGCCGGGATCAACGCAAATCTGACACTGAGGAATATTTTGCTCAAAAGCTCCCGAGCCCTTCTGGAGATCGATTTTGCCGAGAACCCCAGGATAGATCTGAATTATCTCAAGTATCTGGGAAGAAAGCAAAATGCAGCAAGCCAGTTGGGAGCCGATGTCGAACTCTATGAAGTACCGCTCTTCTCAGATGGAAACAGGATCTCGACGCTCAACAACAACCTGCTTTCACCTTACATCACCTTGTTCACAACCGTTCAATCGACGAGGTCATTCGGGATCATCGCCGGCGCCGATTTCTCCTATCTGACCCCCAAGGTTTCCGATTTCCTATCCTTCATAGAACGGGTCAATTTTGAAACGTATTATGCCGGTGCGTTTATGGGCTTTAATACGCTTGACAAACCTTTCTTTCCTACTCGCGGAGCGAATTTAAGCCTGAGCTATAAATACATATTTGAAAACAACTCCTCTGTGATCTTCAACCCCGATGATTCTGTAGAACAGGCTGCGGGAGAGGCCCTTTTCCAGGTAGGAGATTACCAATCCTTCAAGCTGGATTATTCAGGATATTTTCCCATCGGAAGGATATTGAATGCCAATTTTTTCCTTTCGTCGCTATACTCAAGTGCAAGGAATATCGGCATCAACAATGAAATCGGGCTTGGAGGTTTTTACCAGAATTATGAAAGGACACAAATGTTCTGGGGCGGGGAGCTGTTTGAATACATCAGCCCTTATTATGGAATGGCAGGCATGGCATTGAGAGCCCGGTTCATTTCAAACCTTTATTTGACAGGAAGGGTCAATTATCTAAGCTCAAAATACCCTGCCCAATGGGTGGATCCCAGTGCTGAGGACGTGGACTTTAATTCCAAAACAGAAGTCCTCGGATGGGGTTTTGAACTGGCCTATATGTCTCCGTTTGGGCCATTGAGTGTCAATATAGGATCTACCGACCAAGCCAAATCCTGGCGTACAGGCATCAATATCGGGTTCTGGATCTACTAAAAAATGCTAAAAACAAATTATTGAGAAAGGGAGAGATCAGCGGTTTCTTTGATCTCTAATCTCCTTGATATGAAATTCTGCTTCAGCCTAGTACTTTCCATCCTGATCTTTCCTGCCTCTGCTCAATCCTGGCAAAGCTTTCCTGCCAGTAATACCATCGGAAATACCAACGGGACAGTTGTTGATTTTTATGCTGATTCTACCCTTTCCGGTGAAGAGGGAAGCGTGATCGCTACCGGCTTTTTTACCACTATCGAAGGCTATAGCTCAAATTATGTTGCACGACTAAACCCAAACTCAATGACCTGGTCAGAGCTGGGCGGAGGTCTAAACGACGCAGGCCATGCTCTGGAAAAAATCAATGATACACTATACATTGTCGGTTATGAATTTGGAACCGATTCCAACTGGGTGTATTTCCTCGACAATGGAAACTGGACGAAACTCGGCAAGGGCTTCTACCTATCGGGCAGTGATCCGGGACAATTCTATACCTGTAATCTTTTCGACATCATCGAGTGGAATGACCAAATCGTCGTCTGCGGAGAATTTGACCAAAACGGATCGGATACCATATATGGCATCGCTGCTTGGGATGGAAGCAAGTGGACAAGACTTGGTTCCGGCCTGTCAGGTCCCATGTTTGGACAGGTGATCAATCCTCACCAGCTTCTGGAATGGAACGGAGATCTTTATGTCTGCGGAAATTTCACCCATGCCGGTGATACCCTGGTCAATGGAATCGCCAGGTGGGATGGGAACATGTGGCATCCCATGGGGCAGGGATTCAATAATACCGTTTATGCAATGAACTTTTACGAAAGCGAATTGTATGCCGGAGGTGCCTTTGACAGATCCGGTAACGACACCCTGCTGATGGCCGCTAAATGGGATGGAAGCCAGTGGATCAATCCAGGATATGGTTTTAAAATGAACAATACCCAACGATTTGGTTTCGTGCATTCCATAGAAACCGATGGAGATAGTTATGATTTTTTGGTGTTTGCCGGAGGCTTCGATGAAGTCGTCTTCTCAGATGGATCCAGTATTCCCGCTGGAAGTATTTTTACCCCAACACCCTTTGACACACCCAGCCCGCATCCTATGGATACAGCCTTGTCAATCTTTTACGGTGGGTTGAACAATGATGTAGAAGCATTTATCTGGTATGGTACCGGCCCGCTGGCGGGCGGTTTTTTCAACAATGCGGTGATACCTGCTCCTCAAATACTACCCAGAATTGCCTTCCTGGATCTGATCATCACCGACCTCGAAGATCGCCAAAAAGGATCTGAAGTTTCGGTTTACCCCAATCCTTCTTCTACCGGAATCATTAACCTGAAAGCCGACAAGGAGGATCTGAACTGGTCCCTGATGAATGCAAATCTGAAAACGATCAGGTCGGGAAAGGGAAAAACCCTCGAGACATCAGACCTGCATCCCGGAGTATATTTTTTGAAACTATATGTCGGCCAGGATTATTCGATTCACAAAGTATTGATACAATAGCATAATCCTCCTCAGGATATTGGACAATTAAGTAGCTTTAATCCCAAACAGAAAGCTATGAAGGCATCCGACCTGTTTATCAAGGCCCTCGAAAATGAGGGCGTCGAATATATCTTTGGAATACCCGGTGAAGAAAACCTGGATTTTCTGGAGTCGCTCCGGAAATCGAAAATAGAATTGATCATCACCCGCCATGAGCAGGCTGCGGGATTCATGGCGGCAACCTATGGTCGACTCACAGGCAAACCGGGAGTCTGTCTTTCAACCTTGGGCCCTGGGGCGACCAATTTTGTGACCGCTGCGGCTTATGCCCAGCTCGGCGCCATGCCAATGATGATGATCACAGGTCAAAAACCCATCAAATCGAGCAAACAGGGAAGGTTTCAAATTCTGGATGTAGTCGATATGATGCGACCCATCACCAAATACACCCATGCTGTTGTGGACGGAAGTCGTATCGGGGCCACAGTTCGTGAGGCTTTCAGAATCAGCATGGAGGAGAGGCCGGGAGCGGTCCATATAGAGCTCCCAGAGGACATCGCAGAAGAGGAGGTTAAAAATCCCAAAGTCTTTGAAGTGGTCGGAAGCCGGCGCCCGGTACCTGACGACAAGGCTATAATTGCGGCTGCCCAAATGATTGATGAATCAAAATATCCCCTTGTGTTGATCGGAGCAGCGGCGAACAGAAAGAGGACGGGAAAAATGCTCAAGGAATTTATTGAAGAACTCAATATCCCATTTTTCAATACTCAGATGGGCAAGGGTGTGATTGACGAAAGACATCCGAACTTTCTCGGAACAGCCGCTCTTTCCTCTAAAGACTTTATTCACAGCGCTATTGAAAAAGCGGATCTGATCATCAATGTAGGGCATGATGTCATTGAAAAACCTCCATTTTTCATGGAGAATAAGGGAGCCAAGGTCATCCATGTGAACTTCTTTCCTGCCGAAGTTGATGAGGTTTACTTCCCTCAACTCAATGTAGTCGGCGATATCGCCAACGCAATATGGAGGATCAAGGAAGAGGTCAAGAACGCCGGAAATTGGGATTGCTCAGAAATGTTCGATGCAAAAAAGAATATCGACCAAAGGATCAGCAAGCATTTCCATGATGACAGATTTCCCATGCTGCCGCAGAGACTTGTTCATCTGCTCAGGGAAAGACTTCCTTCAGAAGGAATCCTTGCGCTGGACAATGGGGTTTACAAAATTTGGTTTGCAAGGAACTACAAAGCCTATGAGGCCAACACGGTGCTACTCGACAATGCCCTGGCGACCATGGGTGCCGGATTGCCGAGCGCCATGGCAGCCAAGTTATTGAACCCTGAAGCGCCTGTTATCGCCATAGTGGGCGATGGCGGATTTATGATGAATTCCCAGGAGCTTGAGACTGCGGTCAGGATGGGGCTTGACCTGATCGTGATCATCCTCAATGACAGCGCATACGGCATGATCAAATGGAAACAGGAGGATATGGGTTTTGAGAATTGGGGATTGGACTACAAGAACCCTGATTTTATGAAGTATGCCGAGAGCTATGGAGCCCATGGACATCGCCCTGGCAATGACAAGGAATTTCAGGATGTTTTGAACCATTGTGTGGAAAACTCCGGGGTTCATGTAATCGATCTGGCCGTGGACTATTCTCTGAATCATCCCATCTTAAATGTTTTGCTCAAAGAAGAAGTGAAGAAGACAAAAAATTGATTATTTCGCGGCGTTAATCCCAGCAGTTATGAGCACATTGACCGTCTACAATCCTTTCGATCGTTCCCCGATCAAAGAGATCACACTATCGTCGAGAGAAGAAGTCATATCCGCAATCGACAAGGCTCATGCCCTGTTCAAAGACAGAAGCAGATGGCTTAAAAAGTTTGAGATCTCAGCAATCCTCCGGAAAACGGCAGAGATCATGTCCGGCCAAATCGAAGAACTTACCAAACTCGCCACCAGTGAGGGTGGGAAACCCTATGTCGATTCAAAGGCCGAAGTCCTTCGAGCTATCAACGGAATTCATGTGGCCATTGAAGAGATCGGAAAGATCGGCGGGGAAGAGATCCCCATGGGTCTTAACGCTGCTTCCGATGGAAAGATCGCCTACACCATGAAGGAACCTGGAGGAGTGGTCACCGCGATATCGGCTTTTAACCATCCCTTGAACCTGATCATCCACCAGGTGATCCCTGCCATCGCTGCCGGATGCCCCGTGGTCGTAAAGCCAGCTGAGGCGACTCCTTTATCCGCATTCAGGCTGGTGGAGATCCTCTATGAGGCCGGGCTGCCTGAAGATTATGCCCAATGCATTGTCTGTGATGTTAAAGATGCTGATCCGTTATATACAGACCCAAGGATCAATTTCTTCACCTTTATCGGATCCTCCCGGGTAGGTTGGATGCTGAGAAGCAAACTTGCCCCCGGGGTCAGATGTGCATTGGAACATGGTGGTGCTGCTCCGGTGATCGTGGAACCGGATGCGGATATTGATGCTGCCCTCGCCCCCCTGGCAAAAGGAGCTTTTTATCATGCCGGTCAGGTTTGTGTCTCGGTTCAAAGGGTGTACGCCCATGAGAAGGTCTTTGAGCAGGTAGCTCAGGGCATAAAGAGTTTGGCCGAAAAACAGATCGTCGGTGATCCCATGGATCCGAAAACTGAGGTCGGGCCATTGATCCGGCCCGGAGAAGTTGACCGCGTTCATGAATGGGTGGAAGAAGCCAGGGCCAAAGGTGCTGAGATTATCTGCGGAGGCGAAAAACTGGGAGAAACCACCTATGCCCCAACTGTGATCCTGAATCCTCCGGATGACATCAATGTTTCCTGTTCCGAGATCTTCGGACCGGTCGTTTGCATCTATTCCTATTCTGACTTTGATACTGCGATAGAGAAAGCTAATAGTCTTCCTTTTGATTTCCAGGCTGCGATTTTCACAAACAATATCAACACCGCGCTTCAGGGAGTCCAAAGACTGAAAGCCATGGCGGTCATGGTCAATGAACATACTGCCTTCCGCGTGGACTGGATGCCCTTCGGAGGCAAGGAGGAAAGCGGTCTGAATATGGGCGGAATCGCATATTCAATGCATGATATGTTGCGGGAAAAATTGATGGTCATCAAAAGCCCGGGGATCAGGTAGCAGGCTCCATTTGACGGTCCAAACCATTTCGCTGTGGAAATGTGGAAAACTTGTTGAGTAATCAAGGCCCGGATCTCGACCGGATGTGTTCTCTTTGGGTATCTTCGTACCCAAGTTTGTAGCTCGACATTAAAGAATGAAAAATCTGATCAATATTATCCTCGTTGGCATTACCCTTCTGATCATTTTGATCCTTTAATCCCCGCACTAAGTTCCCGGCGTCAACATCATCCCATAGCGGACTATAAAGGCCGCTAGAATTACTCCTGTCCGCAGGTATTTGCTGTTGATGAAAATATTCGCTCCCACCAAGGGGATAAAGACCGCTCGGGCGATCTGCAGCATGTTGTCCTGGGCCAGAAGCAGATCCACGGTGAGGTAATTGGAAAAAACATAGGCCGTAAGCAGGGCCCAGATCATCTTTCTGTTTCTCAAATAATGATCCTTGCCATCGGAGATATTGGTATCCAATATATTTTCAGGAACCAGGACTGCAGAATAAATGAAAAAGACGATCGGAACGAGATTCACGAGGAGAAAGATCCCGTAGCTCTCATGTATGAACTGGATTCTTTGATAAAAAGCATACCAGTTTCCGAATAACAGGTCCAGCGAAAGAAAAAGCAGCAGCCCCAATTCCCAATAGACCTTCACCTTGTATCGTATGGTCTTGCCTACATAGATGATCATTTCGGCAAGGGAAAGGGCAATCAAAATCCCCGGGATGAGTATGAGAAATTCCGTTTGACTCATGGCGGATTAAATTTGAAACCAAATTCAATAAGATTCAAATGCAGATCAGCATTCGCAACTATACTCCTGAAGACAGATCTCCTTGCCTTGAGATATTCAAAAGCAATCAGCCTAAATATTTCGCTGATTATGAATATGAAGAATTCTCCAAATGGCTTGAGGGAGAACAGAGCAAATATTTCAGCGTGCTGGAGTCGGAGGGCGAGATCCTGGGTTGTGGGGGAATCTATTTGGATGAAGAGCAAAAAGAGATCGGACTTGCCTGGGGGATGATCCATTCAAACTGTCACGGAATGGGTTTGGGCACCCTATTGACCAACTATAGGATAGGTCAGATGGAGAATATTGGAAAAGGGTACCTACAGGTGGTTAGAACCTCACAGCTCACCGCCCGATTTTACGAAAAGATGGGATTTAAGATCAAATCAACGGAGAAGGACGGTTGGGCCAAAGGACTAGACAAGGTAAGCATGACCCGCCCATGATCTCTCAGGAATCCAGGCGGGTGGAGATCTGTTGATCCAATTCCTGAAAAAACTCCTTTTCAAGCAAGTCGAAATCATTCTTTTTCACCGTTCTTTCAAAATTTCCCTTTTCAAGAATGTGGATCTCATCACAACTCCCGGTCAGGGTTTCCAATATATGTGAAGAGATCAGGACGGTCCGTCCCTTCTGCCTGAGCTTATCCAGAACATGAACCAGCACCCTACTGGATTCCAGATCCAGGCCGTTGAACGGTTCATCCATCAACAAGACATCTTCCTCCCCTTTCAACATCGCCATGATCGCCAGCTTCTTCTTCATACCGGTGGAATAGGAATCCACCATATCCTTGAGAGGCAAACGGAAAAGATCGTTCATCAGGTTCTGGGAAAACCCCTGGCCACTTTCCGCGAAAAGGCTTAGATATTCTTCACCGGTGATATTCGGATAGAAGTAGTTCTGGGTTTCCAGTAGGAATGTATTCTTCTTACTCAGTCCGTTTTGATCGATCATTACCTCTCCCTTAGCCTTCTTGAGTCTTCCGCCCAAAAGCCTGAAAAAGGTGGATTTCCCGGCACCATTTACCCCGAGAATGCCATGAACCTTCCCCCGTACGAAAGATTGGCTTAATCCCTTGAATACAGAATGGTTCCCATAGGCAAAGCTCAGATCATTGATCGTAATCATGCAGAAGCAGGTTTAAATTGCGAGATGCGACAAACAAATTCCTGATGGTCAGGACCAGACCAAGAATTGCAAAGATGGGAATGATCATGCCCAGGAGGACAAGTGAGGAGGTCACAGACTGAGAAGACAGGTCCTCATTTGGCTCGTAGAAGGCATATTTTGTTAGCACAAAGTACACCCCATAGACCAGGGTAATGATCAAAGAGCCCAGAATCAAAAGCGGATTCAAAGTCAATAAAATGAACGCTCCTAAATTCACCGGTAAGACAGCAACAAGAAAAAACAGGAAAAGGAAACGGAGTTTTTTCCAAAGAAGCTTGCGAGGGCCAATCCTGGGAGCTTGAAGAACTTCCAGGGACTCGCACTGCTGATAGGCACTGGCACAAAAAAGGATGAATACAAAATTGTAAGCCAGAACCAGGTATGGAACAAAAAATGACACCAAGCCCAAAAGGATCCAGGCGATCAGGAAAACCGCATTAGGCCTTGAAAAGGCTCTCCACTCAAACTGCTGAATGGGGAATACTCTTGCCAAGCCAGTCTGAGGGCTTAATGATCTGATGGCCGGATTGGTCAGCGAGATCAAGCCCAGGCATAGCAGGAAAACAGGAGCCAAATATCCGGAAGCGGTGAACAGAAAAATCATCCAAAACGGTGAAGTGAAGATCAAGTACTCAACAAAAACAGGAATGGAAGGATATGAAAATAGTCCCTTCAGGAATACCATATCCTTTCTGTTGAAGTGAAAAACAAGTACCAAAAAAAGCAATCCCAAAAAAAAGTAGAACGCCTTTTGGGGATCACCCAAAAGGTCAAAGACAACATAGAGTAGGAAGAGCATCCCCGAAGAGGTCAGTAGCATGTAGAACCTGCCAAGCCCCAAAAAAGCTCTTAAGAATTGAGATGATCTGACTTTCAAAAAGGCCGCAAGCATGAAGCAAAAAACAAAAAAAAGCCCCTGCAGAAAAAATAATTCCGCAAGGGCTTAATAAGAAACTTAAACGGTTATTCCACTATCAATTTCTTGACTCCTCTTTGATCCTGGTGTGTTACCTCCACTAAGTAAACACCGGGCTCGAGTCCGGAAATATCAAGTCGAACAGAACCAATGGATGAAACATGAGAAAGCATTTGCCTTCCCATAGCATCCTTAATGGATACATTGATTTCACCCTTGAAAGGATTAGCGATGGTCAGGTTATTGTTTGCGGGGTTCGGATATAATGCAAAATCTACATTAGCTTTTTTCTGGTCTCTCAGTCCTACAGGCCAGACGATCAGAGCTCCGGGCTCTCTCACCATATCATCGATGTAGTAGATCTTGGTGGTTCCGTTGCCCCCATCAGGATAGAAGTTAAAGGATCCCAGCTGGGTACTGCTACCTGCCGGTGTGTAGGAAGCTGCATAAGCAGGCATGCCATCGATCAAAACCTGGATAGAGTCATTGTCCAGATCGACAAAATGCGTTACGTCAAACCAGACGTCCTGAGGATATGTAAACGCGGTTTGAACACCACCGACTTCGACATACCCCGTTCCATTATCATCGAAGTAGCTTTCCATCATCCAGCCGACCCCAGGAGTTTCGTCTTCCTGGATATTGTAGTATCCGCTGCTTCCGGATTCGATGTACATGCTGAAACCTACTTCCCAGACATCTGAGGTCAGGTTTCCTAAAAGGAAAACATTATCTATGGCAGCATCATCAAATGCCACGGAGTTGGTTCCGCTCTGAGCCTGATTCGTTGAAACCAATGCATCTTCAGACCCACCGGTTGTGCCGGACCAAGTCGCCCAACTGGCATCAACCTGAGCGATATGATCACCCGCAGTCCAAGCCTCAATGCTGTAGTCCGTAACATCAGACCTCAATTGAGATGGCTTGAAAACCATGTCATCAACAAAATACACCTTGCCCGGTCCTGCTCCGGCATCCGGATAGAAATTCAAGGACCCGAGGGTTGTAGTGCCGCCATTGGCTGTATAAGCACCAGCATACACAAATCTGTTATCAACAAATACCTGGATGGAATCATTATCGAGATCTACATAATGCCATATCGAAAACCATTTGTCCTGGGGATAGGAAAAATTGGCAACGTTGTTTGTGCCCCTGTTCAATCTACCCATACCTCCATCGTCAAGCCATCCGTCAAGTATCCAGGTGGTAGCGGGTACCATGGTTTCCTGAATATTGTAATAAGCGCTGTTTCCTGAAGCGACATAAACATCATATCCAACCTTATATGTCCCTGAGGTCCTGTCATCCAAGAGGAATATTACGTCCGTAGTTGAACCTTCGATAGCAACGCTGTTGAAACCGCTGTGGGCAATGGTGTCCGTGACCTGCACATCTTCAGTACCACCGGTAGTTCCGCTCCAGGTCGTCCATGAAGCATCATTTGAACCCATAAAATCGCCACCGTCCCAGTATTCGATATTATAAGACGAAATGCTTGTCGGGAACATTCCCGCACCGTTTTCAAAAACGATATCGTCAACATACATAGCCGAAGGTGGCGCTACAGCCGCCGGAAAGAAATCGATTGCTCCTAGCTGCGCCAGACCCGCAAGTCCCTGATTGGATTGACTCCATCTCCAGCCTGCAATGAACCCTCCGTCCATCCAGAACTGAGCGGTGTCATTATCGATGTCGATATAATGGTCCAACACCAACCATTCGTCCTGAGTATATCTAAAAGGGAAGACCCCTCCATCATAATTGATCTCTGCTGAGTCATTATGGAAGAATGTGATCTGAACAGCCCATTCCGTACCCGGGGCCTCGGCTTTTTGAAGATTGTAGTAGTTTCCGTTTCCTTCAGGTATAAATATTTTCATTTGAAGGTGATAGATTCCCGAAGTGGAATCGCCCAACAGGTATAGCAGATCCGTTGACTGACTTTCGGTTAGCAATGAATTGCTCGGGGAAAAGGATTGCACATCGGAAACCTCGGCATCCTCAGGACCTCCGGGAGCAGAGCTCCAGGTATTCCAGTTTGCACCACCAACAACTCCGATGATATCTCCGGATGTGTAGGAATCAAAATTTTCAGATTGATAGACCTGACCAAAGGATGTGGTCCAGATCATGAAGGTCAAGGCTAGCGCAATCAGGAAACTCCCGGTGCTACGCCAACCTCTTAAAAGAGTAGCGTTTGTCATAGTAGTACTGTTTTGTCAATTGTTAAATGTAATCATTTTGCTAATAAAATCGATTATTAACCGCTTAAATCGAAATACGACCTTCTTTCCGAGGAAGTTGGGTAAAGGACCTCGATCAGGCTTTTTCTCAAAGACCATTCCGAAGGACTTGATCCCACGGAATTTCAACTAAGAATTCCGCGTTCCTTTATCTCCCAAAATTTCAATTGAAAGATTTTTCACATTTTTAGAGCCCTGTTTTTTTAATAGGCTTGCTTTGAACACATTAAGGACCATCTATCTCACCAAACTAATCCTGGTCGCTTTTCCATTGATTTTGGCCGCTCAGCCGCAGGCAAGCCATAATAGTGATTACAAATTCGCTTTGTTGGGGAGTGAAGACGGAGCCTACTGGGTCTATGCCGGAGAAGAAACCGCTTTTTATTATCACATCGACTCAGATAGCATTTTTGCTACAGGGGCCGAAACCCTCTTTCTGGTGAAGGATAAGATCTTTGAATCCACGGTGGTTATGGCAGAGGAAGGAATACCTGAAACCATGCCGACAACAGAACAGACCGAAGAGATCCTGCTGGAGTATATGTTTCATGAATTGAAGTATTATAAGAACCATCAAAATCTGGAAATTCCTGATGTGCAGTACAAATTCAAGGACATTGGCCGATATCGTTTTATGGAATGGTGGTACCAGATCTCCAACAGCGAAAATGAGATCGTATCCAAAACCAACCTCAGCGTCTTGTGTTTTGATGCCATTCTCAACATCAGCATTGCGGTGAAAAAGAGCCAGGACATAGAAGAGGAAAAAGAGTTTTTAAGAGTTGCAGGAGGCAACCTGAAGAAGATCCTCGGACCGCTTGATATCGATAAAATGGCTATGAGCATCCAGGAAAAATGAAAAGGTACCTATCGGTATTTCTGATCACCTGCATTCTGGTAGCCTGTAAATCCGGCAAGCAAGGACAAACCACCGAACTGGAATTTTCTTTTGACTATTTCGACATGGGTTGGGGTGGAGGATTCACCGGCCAGTATGAAGAGTTCAGACTCCATAAGCACGGAAAGGTGGAGCAAAAAAACTTTGAGGATGGCACATTCCAGCACATCGGCAACCTTTACCTGGCCGAAGGACAAAGCATTTTCTTAGACCTGGATGCCTTAAAGCCCTGGGAAATTGATCTTAACAAACCAGGGGATATCACTCAGTATATTATTGTCTACAAGCAAGAAAGGAGTCATAAAATTACCTGGGCAGGACATGACGGTGAAGGTCCGGATGGTCTCCAGGCCTTTTTTGCCAATACGCGCAGGACGGTTCGCGAATTGCGCTAGCCCTATTCTACGACAACCTTCTCCAGATACTGTTTATCCGGAGCATTGACCACGACCGAGTAAATCCCGGGACTTAATCCCTGCAGATCCAATAAGGCAGATCCGTTTTCTGAAGAAATCTCCAAAGATCTGGTTTCAACCTTTCTTCCCATCAGGTCGAACACGTCGATCAAATAATTACCGCTTTGGCCATTACGGAATTCGAGTTTGAAATTCCCTGTATTGGGGTTGGGGAAGATCTTCACTTCCCGTTGGTTAGTACTCAGAGACTCATTGCCAAGGGCAGATCCAAACATATTTATCCTGATATTGTCGATATCGGTATTGTCCCCGATGAAATACGAATCCTTGCTTTTTGGAACCCAATGGTTGCCCTGGAAACAAAGAGAAAAGCTGGTCCCTGCATAAGCATCCAACTTCCTTTTAATGGTCACATAGGGATCGTCTTCCGGCGTGTTCGGATGGTATTGAGGTCCAACCTGATTTCCATTGACCAATACCCTCATGGAGCTTCTGGTGTCCTTAAAATTCAACTGGTTGATGGTATCAATATGCTCAGGTGAATAGGTTTGCCTCAGATCAAACCAAAAATCTATCCTCTCCGCCAGAGTAGCATCTATGCAGAAGCAGACCTGGGTATTCAACTGTGAATTGGTTGAAAAATTCAGTGACGTATCCAGTATTGAAACCAAACCACCGGTATCGGGTTCGAATTGAGCCGTCTGGCGCATGGCAAAGAAACTACCATTGCCTGCCTGGAATTGCCTGTATGAATGACCGAAAGCTTCGTTCAGCACGACAAATGTGTCCAAATTGAGCTGCCCCATTTCAAAGCCGGTATAGAAGTCATTATCAAATTCCAGAGGTTTGATGACTTGAGTGGCGTTCCTTTGCCAGGCTCCCTGATTTTTCAGGGTGTCGTTGTAGGCAAGAGCATCATGTGGCCATCCCACCCAAGATTCGATCCTGTATCGACCTGGGGTTGACAGATCAAATTTCTGGTTGAAGGTGTAGGTGACGATATCACCGTCATTCAGACCACCTGGAGGAACGGTATAAAACTCGTTGATCTCCTGGCTCCCGCCCCGTATCCTGGCACCCACTGGGATCTGACTCCCGGGAGGGATTCCATTTCCACAGAATTGCTGGTTATACTTGAACCGGATCTCGACCTCCTCGGCGTTTCCCAGTTCACATCCGCTGAGTATGGGAGAATTCAGGGCAACCATTTCCATATCATGGGTCAGTGAATCTCCACCGATCCCAACCGCTTTCCAGGCGTTCAGGGTTTGCTGAACTTCATTTGATCCACAGCCATAGAGATCGATGGCCGATTGCATGGTGAAATGATAAGCATCCAGATACCCATCCAGAAAATCCAGATAACCCAGGGTTTGATAAGCGCGGTATGCAATATGAGCAGCCGTATCCAAACCGAGACCATGAACATCGTACGACGTTCCAAAGAAATTCACGCCCGAACCACCCATGGCCAGAAGGTAATACCAGTAATTGAACACGCCACTATTGGTATGTACTCCACCGTTGTCTTGCCCGATGATGTTGACCCAATTGTCATCCTGATATGTATCCGGATCACCAAAAGCTCTTGGATTGGATATATCTCTCAGTGCAAAATTGGCTCTTCCCATGATCCAGGAGGCATTGGGATCACCGGAATAAAATTCGATAGCCGTTCCGAAAATATCAGAATAGGCCTCGTTAAGGGCTCCGGATTCACCATAGTACAGAAGACCTCCCTGAGGAGAAAATTGAGTTACTCCATGGGATAATTCATGCCCGGCAACATCTATGGATGTCAGTGGATTGCTGCCACCGCTTCCATCACCGAAAAACATGGACTGAATGCCTCCAAACCAAAAGGCATTGAACACATTGTTATCATAATGTACATAAGAAGTGATTGATCCGCCGGCTCCATCGTAACTATTCCTTCCATGGATATCCAAAAAGTAGTCGTAAGAGTTTTGAACCCCCCAATGGCAATCGGTAGCTGCATCATCCTTGGCCGCATTGGCATTATCCCAGAAATTATCCGTGTCGACGAAATCGACAGCCGAATCCAGGTTGTTTGCTGTGAATTTCCTGAGATTAAGCGTGGAAATACCGGCACCCCTGGATTCATCGTTCAGGGTGAAGAGATTGGGGGCCGCAGAATCCGTCGTGAAGACCTGGGTGCCTGAATATCTTGTCACTGCGGTTCCTTGCACCGCAGTTGTATGGCAGGTTTCAAAAACGTCAAGAACCTGACCGGAATGGGCATCCACATATACCACTTTACCATCCAGAAGATCTTCGGAATGAAGGTCCATTTTCCAGATCAGATGAATGGTCTCCCTATTTCCTGATGAAGGAGAAATCGATAAAATGAGCTCCGGGATTGGCTTCCAAGTGGCATTCGGATCATTTTCATGATCCTGAAGCCAGCTTTCCATATGATTGTTCTCCCAAAGTGGATTTTCCAGGCCAAGATTTTCTATGGCAATACGAACGGCGTCCTGATCTGAGATGGATGGAATAGCCGAAATGTCAAGACCGGAATAGAGATGATAATTGGCAAAACTCAACTTCCCGTTTCTGGAATGCAACCCAAGACCCGCTCCCAGGATTTCAATTCCCTCGTGAAACTGCCTGTATTGAACATGATGCATTCCAAGTTCATCATCCTGTACTTTTTTTAAGACCAGTTCGGTTCCGATTTCAAGCTGGAATTTTTCCGCTAGCATTTCCAGAGCCGCTGATTCATCCAATTTGTCCGTTTCAGAGAACCGGATGATATCCTTGACCTTGGCGGAATTCGCTGCTGATAAAAACTGGGGGAAAAACACTAAGGCAGCCAAGAGCAGGCCGGCTACATTCATTCGTTTTCTCATGATCATTCCTTTGGGGTTATCAAAAATAACACAAAAAAAGAGTCTCCGGTTTTCAATTACCCAGGCTGTCAAGCACTTGACGAAAATCAGCTTTCCGCAAGTCCGTCATCATAATTCCACAAAACATTTATATCCTCTTTCGAAACAAAAAAGCCATGCCTGAATTTTTGATTCGTATCCAGGAGTTTTTGAGCCAGCCATGGCCCTGGTATGTTGCAGGACCAATGATCTCCCTGATCGTTTTCACCCTTCTGTTCCTGGGGAAGGAGTTTGGTATTTCGGGAAATCTCAGGGCGATGTGTGCCGCAGATGGTGCCGGAAGATTTGCTGACTTTTTCAATTATGATTGGCAAAAGGAGGGCTGGAATCTGATGATCGTTCTCGGAGCTATGTTTGGCGGTTATATTGCATCGCATTATTTCTCTGGCCCGGACGGTAATCTCGCCCATGTTTCGCAAAGCACGATCGAATCGCTTCAACAACTGGGTGTAGAAAATGTAGCCTATCAGGCGGTGCCCCTGGTTCCGGATTTCTATTCCTGGGAATCACTTTTTACCGCCCGTGGGCTTCTGATCATCGTTGGCGGAGGCTTCCTGATCGGATTTGGTGCCAGGTATGCCGGTGGTTGTACCTCCGGCCACGCCATCAGCGGATTGTCTGAACTTCAGGTCCCAAGCCTGGTGGCGGTGATCGGTTTCTTTATCGGGGGATTGGTCATGACCTATGTTGTTTTTCCATTACTATTCTAATCCGGGATCATGAGATACTTTAAATACATTTTAGTCGGAATCGTTTTTGGTTTCACACTCTATAAAGCCGAGGCGGTTTCCTGGTTCAGGATCTTCGAAATGTTCCATTTTCAATCCTTTCACATGTATGGGATCATATTCTCGGCCGTTGGTCTCGGGATCATCGGAATACAGATCATCAAAAGATTCCATTGGAAAAATCTGGAAGGAAAAGAACTTGAAATCCATGACAAAAACCCAACATACACCCGATATATCGTAGGTGGTACCATATTTGGCCTGGGTTGGGCACTTGCCGGCGTATGCCCTGGCCCCATGTTCGTGCTGATGGGAAGCGGTTATACCGTATTTATCGTGTTTCTGGCGAGCGCTATGCTCGGAACCTTCGTTTACGGCCTGTTGAGAGATAAGCTTCCCCATTGAAAAAAAGTTTGCAAAAAATGCAACCCTGAAGCTTTAAGGAGAATCTCTTAGGCAAAAACCCCTATGAGAAAGCTCTGTTGTATTTTGCCTTTGATTGGAATCATGTATTCCTGTAGCACCAAAACCCCAAAGGTCCCTGACAGCGAATCACCGCTACTTTCCCCTATGGAATTTGTCTATCCCGACGGTGCAAAAATACCTACGGTCACTCTTGTTGGAACTTTCCATTTTGCCTATCCTGACAAAGACGTCCATAAAACCGACAGCAACGAGCGAGTCGATGTACTTAGTCCCAAAAGACAGAAAGAGATGCAGGAATTGAGGGATTATATTGCAGCCTTTAATCCCAACAAAATTGTCATAGAATCCAGCGATCCGGTCCGAATGAATCAAAAATACCGGGAATTCCTTGCAGGTGATATGGAGGCCATAAGAGATGAAAGATATCAGCTGGGATTTTACCTCGCTCGAAGATTTAAGATCGACAGTCTGTATTGCCTCGACGCAAATTCCTTTGCCCATCAATATGACAGCCTTTGCCCTGCCCTTGAAACTGTATTTGCAGATTATGACTGGCAGAGTGACGATCCCATGGAAGACAAGTTTTACGAATACCTCGACTACCGGGATAAAATGCTGCACCAAATGACATTGTTGGATTTTTTCAAACGATTGAACTCTAAGGAATCCTGGAATTTTAATTACGGTTCATACCTGATCGGTGATTTTAAACTTCCCGATTTTCAGGGTGTGGATGCCTTATCCGCCTATTGGTACAACCGCAATCTCAGAACATTTCGGAAGATCCAAATGGTCACTGAAGGACCGGAGGACAGGATTTTGGTAATATTTGGAAACGGACATATTTCCATTCTTGATCAGCTCTTTAATTGTTCACCCGAATACAAGTACATCCCGTTTGGGGATTTAAAATAACCCTTCAGATCATCCTGTTTCTATTCCTATCTGGAATTGCCTAGTTTCGGAGTTGGAATAATCAAATTGAACATGAATAAATTACTGATTCTAGGACTAGGCTTTTTGTTTTTCAGCTGCAACATGGCTCCCAAAGTGGATTATGTTGTTTTCTCGGGTAAGGTAGAGAATCCTTCCGGTGACAAGGTCACGATATCCAGAACAGGATTTAGCCAGGATTTTCCTTTAAATGAAGATGGTACCTGGTCGGATACCCTGAGGGTCGAAGCAGGGTATTACCGTTTTGATGACACCAATGAATCCAGTGAGATCTACCTGGCTCCGGGATATAATCTTTACATGACGCTGAATACGGATGAGTTCGACGAGTCGATCCGTTATGAAGGCCCGGGCTCAGAAACCAATAATTACCTGGCCGCAAAATACCTCCTCATCGAGGGCAGCGGAGATCCAGGCTCCTTTTACAAGATGGACGAAACCGAGGCTCAGGGATACATCGATGAGCTATCTCTTAAGGTCAATGAACTTCTTGCAAAACAGAAAGGGTTGAGTGCTGCATTTCTGGAGATGGAAAAAAGGAACATCACTTACAGTGTTGAGTGGAATAAGATACTCTATGAGTACTATCATGGGAAAGAGGTTCCCGGATATGAGCCATCAGAAGAATTCATGGCCTCTATTGATGCCCTCGATTATACCTTGGATGGTGATTACCTAAACCTTGGAACTTACAGAAATCTGGTATCAGAGTTCCATGACCGAACCATGGAAGACATGGAGATCCCTGAAAAGATCGGCTATATCAGAGGGATCAGCAATCCTGGCCTGCGATCCAACATGGTTCGTTCCTTGAACTACCAAATGACTCCGGGCGGGGAGTACAATGATGACATTGCGGCCGTTATTATGGAATTATCGGACGACGACAAGCTAAAAGGAAGAGTGAATGACAAAGCCAGGGCACTTGAAAACCTGATACCGGGTGCGCCATCGCCCCAGTTCTCCTATGAAGATATCAACGGAGAAACCGTGAGCCTGGAAGATTTCAAGGGAAAATATGTTTACCTGGATGTTTGGGCTACCTGGTGCGGACCTTGTGTGAGGGAGATCCCACACCTCAAATCACTGGAAGAAGAATATAGGGATCGCAATATCGCCTTTGTAGGTGTTTCTATAGATGATCTGGCCGACAAAGAAAAGTGGATGAACTTCGTAGCGGAAAAAGAACTCGTAGGAACTCAGGTTTTTGCTGATAGCGACTGGAGTTCGGAATGGGTGAAATCCTACGCCATCTACAGTATTCCAAGGTTCATACTTCTGGATACCGAGGGCAATATCATTGATGCCATGGCACCGCGTCCTTCTGACAAAGAGGGACTTGACGAAATATTTGCTGAATACAGCATCTGAGTCTATGCAACTGGATCTGAAGCCCGGTGGTTACCATCGGGCTTTTTTTTTGATCAATCAAAAAGCCTTATCATGAGAATTCTCTACCTAAGCTTTCTGATCTCCTTTTTGTTGATTTCATGTTCGGAGGATGAGCCTGGAGTTGAAGCGATTTCAGGAGATCCGATCAGTGGAAATATCAATCGAGAAAGCTGGAGCATTGCCACAGCCGGAGGAAGATATGGTTTCTCGGATGGTGGAAATGGAAATACCGTTGAGACGATCTCTCTATACTTTTTCAAGGTCCCCGATCACAATTATTGCTATGGTTTTTTGGACACCTCATTGGGTCCATTCATCAACCTCACCATTTTGCCCAAAGAAGGCCGGAGAGAAATTGGCGTTGGCACCCTCACCACGGGTGTTTTTCTTCAAAATGTTCATTATCAGTATACCATCTATGCTGAGGTGGTCATCGACGAGCTTGACACAACCGGAATAGGTTATGTAAGGGGGCGAGTCAAATATCGGAACAGTGCCCAGGGGAGTCCTTCGGACAGGTTTGAGGGTGCATTTGAAACCAGCCTTTGCCGGGACATTCGCAAACCGGAATACCTGGATCAAAACGTTGGAGGAATAGTGGACGGCCTGAGCTGGGAATTGATGAGTGGTGGCGCAATAGGACCCACAGATCCGAATCCGGGAAAAGGCATCTTTCTATTTGGCCAACAAGTCGTTGTTCAGGATCCCTCATTCAACAAGGAAGTATATCCCAGATTGGTCATTACGTTTCAGGGAGATAACATTTCAGAGGGCGAGTATCAAATCAAAAATTCTTCAGGAGCAACCCTTGCCTTTGTCAATGAGGATTATTCAGGGGTAATTGCTCAGACAGATCTTGTCGGCAGGGTGGAAATTCTTTCCATAGGAACTTCGATCAATGGGCGACTAGACCTTTTCGCCAGGCGCGGGAATGGTTACGAACTAAATGGCAACTTTTCGATCCCTTACTTCCCCTAGCGAACGATCAGCTTTCCGTTTGCAAGAGTCCTGACTCCGCTGATCCGGAAATGGTATGCTCCCGGACCCAGGCTTCCGTCCTTATGGATCTGCAGATCCTGGGGGCCGCTTTTTCCTGAGATAGCCTTTGTGAAGACCCGTTTTCCTTCGTTCGAGAAAATATCCAACCGCAGGTCCTCAGGCTCCTCCAATTCAAAACTTAAGCTTGCCTGATCCGAGAAGGGATTTGGAAAAACATATACATCAATTTCATGTTTCTTTTTCCCTTCAAGCCCTACGGTTGGATTTAACACTCCGGTGATCATTCTCAATCTCCTCGGATTGTATTCTGAAATATAAATGGTATCACCGGTGGGGGTGGATGTGATCCCATTGGGACCTGAAAACCTGGCCACGGAAACGTGACCATCTGTATATCCACCACCTGAGCTTCCTGCAAAGATCTCCTCACCACTTCCGTCAAGAGGAACCTTGTAAATTCTATTGGAGGCTAAGGCGGTCGCATAGATATGTCCACCTGCCAAGGTCATGAAACCAAGGGTTCCCGGCAGATCCGCGATCTGGGTCACAGAATCATCCGGGGTTCTTTTAAAGATCCTTCCATCCGTGAAGTTTCCCACATAGAAATTGTCGTCTTCATCAAATAGGAGGCCTATCGGCCCGTTCAGTCCTCCGTGGTTCCAATAGGAAGAGGTATCTCCCAATGAGTCCATGATCAGGATGTCATTGATATTGTATCTGGCGATGATCAAATTCCCATCCGGATCCAATGCCAAAGCTCCAGGGTCATCGATAAGCATGATGGTATCGAAGTTCCCGGCCGTATCAATGGAGTTGATCATATTGCCTAAAGCCTGGGGAACCAACAGGTTGCCGGAAGGATCAAAAATGATCCCGTTGGGTGAACTCATCCCATCCGCAAAAATGCTGGTCTGTCCATCGGGTGTAATCTTGGTAATGGTTGTGCCAAAGTATCTGGCGGCAAAGATGTTTCCGTAACGATCTACTGCAAGACCGTCATTGAATGTTGAAGGGCCAGGAACCAGGGTGCTGACGGTTTGGGCCTGGATTGAAAACGCGAATAGAAAGGTGCCAACGATCAGGAGTAGTTTGGACATGAATGCCGGGATTGAATTCTTTATGTCGGTTTGGATGTAGCATGATTCGAGTGATAAAGGTCTAGCACCTGAACTGAAAAGGAAAAAATTTGTTTTGCGTATTTTTTCAGCAATAAAGCACCCTTGTTTGCAATCACAGAAGATAAATCATTCTAGATCAACCCATTACCCAATTGCCGGGTTTTGGTTTTTTTCAATCTGGATGATACTTGCCCTTGCGACAAACGAAAATGTTCAAGCCCAGGATTCTTCGGTAAGGCCGGCTTTTGACCTTGAATACACACCTCACCAGGTAGAATTCAACCAGGGTGTAGCCTGGCTTTACAACAGCCCCGAGCGCTCCTTCTATTTTGTGGTTTACAAAGACAAAGTATCTGCGACTTCGAATCCCAATGTATTTCTGATCGGAAAAAAGATCTTTAGGGTCTATTTGTTCAATCCGGATCCCGAGATTCCGGTGACCCCTCTGGATTCAATCACTTCGGCCAACTTGCTGAACAAATACGTTAAGGGAAGGATGGAGGTCTTCAATCAGGGACCTCAGCTTGGTGCTCCCAAGGTCAGGATGCGGAAATTGATGCGTCAGCGCATCGCGATCGAATGGAGTTTCGCCACCCCGGGTGATGAGGTAACACTGGGCCATGCTTTTATCAGTACCATTTGTTTTAACCGGATTTTGACCCTGAATAGGGCGATCCGCAAGGGAGAAGATCTCAATAATGCCCGGATATGGCTTCGTAAGGTGGTCAACAGCATCATACTTCAGGATGAATCCATGGGGCCTAAAGGACTTGGGAAAAAGCTTAATGAATAACTGTGATAATTGAGGGTTAAGGATTAATGGTCAATGATTGATCGAATTAAACCTGATCATCAAAGAGTAATGAAAAGACCATTGTGCCTTTTTATTCAACTAAGGAGATTACAACACCGGTTTTCAGTTTCATCCACCAAATGAATCCTATCCTCGGCTGAAAAACCAAACAGCAAAACGATAATGAACTTTCCGCCGGATCCGGGTGAAACACACTTTCAAACCCTGTGGATCTCCTTACTTGTTATCGAATGATTTATCCGGATAATCGGGAACCGGAGGCACATCCCTTGGATCTTCCTCAATCAATTCCTGTAAATGCCTGATTGCTGCTTCCAGCTGCGCATCTTTGCCTTTGAACGTAGAATGCGGAAGGTTATCAACCTCAATATCGGGTACAAATCCATGCCCTTCGATCCGCCATTTGCCATCGGCTCCATAAACTCCCCACTGGGGCGCCCTGGCCCAGCCTCCATCACTCAGGCGATTGGAGGAGGAAAGCCAGATCTCTCCACCCCAGGTTCGCATCCCAATGGTTTTTCCCAGTCCAAGGCTTTTGAAGCCGTCAGCGAAGGCCTCTCCATCTGAAGCGGTCTTTTGGTCTACAAGCACAACCAGATGGCCACGAAAGGCATACTGCATGTTCCAATAAGGCTCTCCCTTCCCGTTACTCCAATACATCCATGCTTTTCGAAGCAATTTTTCCAGAATAAAACTGTCGATATTACCACCGTTATTATGCCGTACATCGATGATCAAGCCCCGGCGATTAAACACAGGGTAAAATTCTCTGTACCATTGGCTCACATTTTTGCTGCCCATAGCTGTAAGGTGTACATAGCCGATATCCCCTGCTCCCAATTCCTCGGTTCTCATTCTTCTTGAATACTCCCAGTCCCGATACCTCAGATCATACTCATTAGCGCCGGGAACCACGATGATATCTCTCTCGCTTCCACCGCTTTGGAGTCTCAGTCTGACCTGTTTTCCCTTACTGTTTCTCAATAACTCTCCGATCTCGGTAGCTTCAGAGGCCTTCTTTCCATTGACCTCCAGCACGACATCACCCTCTTTAACGTTGAGGTATGGGTCATCAAGAGGAGACTTGCTATCAGGGTAGTCCGGATCTGATTTGTAGATATGATCAATCTTGAATCCGCCGCTAGCTTCATCGCGACTCAGTTTTGCCCCCAAGGTGGGGATCTCGATATCATTCTGATCTTCTCGCATATCACCCCCCCGAACACTGGTATGCAGGGCCGAAAGCTCTCCGACATACCGCCCGATCAGATCCGAAAGCTCCTCCCTTGAGGTGACCCTATCTACCAAGGGCAAATATTTTTCGTACATCGCTTCCCAGTTCACCCCATGCATTCCGGGATCATAGAAATAATCTCTTTCCATTCTCCAGGCATCCCTGTACATCTGCCTCCATTCTTCTTGAGGAATAATTGAAAACTTCCAACCGCTGAGATCAATCTTATTTTTACTCAGATCACCCAGTTTTCCGGTTCCTGCATCGGTCATGAAATAAGAGCCCCCTTTGTTGATCAGCATTTTCTTTCCATCGCCACTTAGCTTGAACCAGGAAATTCCCTCAAGCGCGGTCGTCAACTCAGGATTTTCATTGCTGATCTTGATAACCGCCAAATCTCTTGCCGGACTTAATCCGGATCCCGTACTGACAAGGTAGATCGCACTGGCATTGACCTTGAGACTCCCGTAGTTACCGGGTTTTACGGGTACCTCTGCTATTCTTTCCATGATCCCATCCCTGTCAATCTTCACGGCTACGCTTTCGTTATCTTCCTTTCCCTTCCCGGATTTGGCATCGTCTTTCTCGGGTTCTTCAGGAGAAAGGAGCTCGTCTGCGGGCCTGAAAGGGGACCGATTTCCCTTTTGCAATGCGATATGGTAGACCTTCTCCTGTGCTTCGAAATAGGGTTCCGGTTGTCTGGAGCCCCATGGAGCCCCAACCAAACTTTGAAAGTTTCTGTCTGATAGGAAATACAGGAATTTCCCGTCAGGGCTCCATGCGGGGTTGAAGCTGTTGGCTCGATCGGTGGTCACCGGAAATAAACTGCCGTCTTCAACATGGTAGATCATGATCCGCGACATGGAATTGAGATCGTTCTGCACAAAGGCGAGCCATTTGCTATCAGGAGACCATGAAAAATCATAGATCCCCTCGTTCAGCGTATTGATCTTCTTGCTTGCACCAGTTTTAACATCGAGCACCCACATATCACCACTCAGGTCATCGTAGGCGATATACCTGCCATCGGGAGAGGGCAGACCAGCATAGCGAAGGATCTTCCCATTATTGCTTATGACCTTGGTTTCTCCCAAACCATCCGAAGGCATAGAAGCAAATTCAAATTCTCCGGTTTCGTCAGAAAGCACGAAAAGATCCTTGCCATTAGGGGCAAAAACCGCGTCTCGATACCTGACTCCAGAACGTTCGGTGAAGGAGACGATCCTTCCGTCCTTTACCGGGGCAACAAAGGCCCTTCCCCTTGCTGTGATGACGATCCTATTGCCTTCCTGATCCAGATTGACTGAGCTGATATACTGGCTGGGCTTTTCAACCCATTTCTCCCTAAGCTGATCCATGTCCGAGCTGATGCGGATATCGATCTTCCTGGTTTCTCCGGTGGTGACGTTGAAATTCCAAAGATCCGCACCAAGTTGGTATACGATATTGCCCTGGGAGCAGCCAGCGTCCCGGACATCCCATCCCTTATGGTTTGTATGCTGCTTCTGATCACCGCCATCCTCATTCATGGACCAAATGTTCATGGTGCCGTCTATGTCGGTGATAAAATAGACGCGGCCTTCATACCACATGGGATGATGAGCTTCACCGGGATGGCTGGTAGTCAGCTTTATGGCTTCCTCTGTTCCATTGGTGAATTTCCAGATCTGCCTCGCATAGCCACCTTTGTATCTTTTGGTCACATTGCGATGATATTGAGGCCTCACGAAATAGACCGTTTCTCCCGAAGCATCAAATGCGGCCTCCGTGGCCTGTGCGAGAGGGACAAGCTCCCTCTTCCCGTTTTCCGGATCCAACATCACCAGTTGTTTGTCGGGTAAAGTAGAATAGGCATAGGTGCTATAGACCAATTTGCCCTGGGCTGTCCATGTTTCCACCAGCGCTGATTCCTCCTGGTAAGTCCAACGCTTTGGTAACCCTCCGTCGATCGGCATGGTATAGACCTCTACAGGCCCCTCATATGCAGCTGAGAATGCTATGGTCTTCCCGTCCGGTGAAATGGCGGCATCCCGTTCCGTTTCGGCATGAGTGGTCAGTCTTCTGGCAAGTCCTCCACCAAGTGGAACCGTCCAAAGGTCTCCTTCGGCAGTGAAGATCACCGTTTCACCATTGACGTTTGGAAAGCGGTAATAACCCTGGAAGCCCTGGGAGAAAGAGAGAGTGGAAATCAGAGCGAGCGTGACAGTGAGAGTGAAATAAAAGGAATGACGGGATAATAGGAGGCCCATGAGCTTCATAGTAGTGTATTTCAAATTCTGCCATGAAAATAGAAAAGGACTATGTCGGTGCCAAACCGGTTATCAAAGGATCGGCCAAAGCTCAACAGCTGGTCAATGCTCCACTCATATTGCCATGATATTTTTATCATTTCCAAGGGAATTAGCCAAGCCAAAGAGCAGACCCATTTCCGGAAATAATCTTTTCGAACAAGCAATTGCCCGATGTTGAACATCTTCAAAAAGGCGGTATTAAGCATAACAACCTGAAAATCTTTTGGTTGTATTGAAGGGCTCGCTTTTTGAGCAGTTGTGCTCAAAACTTTTTTGGAATGCTCAAGAATTATCTCACGATCGCCCTACGTACCCTGACCAAGAACAAGGTCTATGCCCTGATCAATATATTCGGTCTGTCCCTGGGGATCACCTTTGTGACACTCATTTATTTTTTCGTCGATCATGAACTCGGTTACGATCGGTTTCATAGCAAGGGGGACCGGATCTACAGGGTCATCGAAAGAGATCATTCCGATCCGGAGGCAATCGAATATTATGGGCAGACTTCGCCGGCTTTTGCCACCACAATAGCAAATGAGGTTCCGGGAGTTGAAAAACAGATCAGGGTTTTCAAACCGGGAGGACATATCGATATCACCTGGGATGGAAAGAAGATCCATGAAAGAAGCTATATCATGAGCGAGGAGAATTTCTTCGAGGTTTTCGATCATGAGTTCATTTATGGAGATCCCAAAACGGCCTTGAAAGAGAGAAACACAATCGTTTTAACAGAAAGCACCTCCAGGAAATTTTTCGGTGATGAAAACCCGGTCGGACAAACCATGAAATGGGAGAATTTCCAAAGCACCAAGGTTTCCGCCGTGATCGGGGATGTACCAGAAAACTCACATATGCAGTACAACGTCATCTTCGCTCTGAATACTGAATACGAGGGCTGGGATGAATATCTGGCCTCATGGGAGAATTACGGAGCCTATACCTACTTCCTGCTACAGGAGGATATTAAAGCTGAACAGGTAGAAGCCTTTTTCCCTCAGATCGCTGACAAGTATTTCCCTGAGGACAAGGAGGAAAGACAGTTTCATCTACAGGCTCTTGGTGACATTTACTTCCATTCTGCAGATGTCCAATATGGGATCCAGGAAGAATACGGTAATCTCTTCTACGTGAACATGTTTATTGGAATTGCCATCTTCTTATTGGTGGTCGTCAGCATTAACTATGTGAATCTTTCCACAGCAAAGTCAATGCATCGTGCTAAGGAGATCGGGCTGAGAAAGGTCAGCGGAGCAAATAAGACCCAATTGATGATTCAATTTCTGATGGAGGCTACCCTGCTTTCCTTGATGGCCTTTTTTGTCTCCTTGTTCTTGATCGAAACCCTGCTTCCATATTTCAACGAGGTTGCACAAAAGAATTTCAATATCCTGGGCGAGGATCTGCTTCCCGGCTTGGCGACCATCCTTGGAATAACCCTCATTCTTGGCATCAGTTCCGGCGTTTATCCATCCATAGTTCTATCCAGATTGAAGCCTGTTGAAAACCTGAAAGGTGAATTCCGGGCCAATACATTCAAGATCAGAAGCGCATTGCTAATCGTTCAATTCGCCATTGGCATTGTCATGCTGGTAGGTGCCATGGTCATCTACAGGCAAATGGATTTTATCGCAAACAAGCCCCTGGGATTCAATCAGGACAACCTGCTGATCGTCGATATCAACAATCGCAATGCGAGGGAAAACTTTCAGACCATGAAAAACCTCTTTGCGCAGGTGCCAGGCGTCACCAGCGTGGCATCATCATCGAGAGTGCCGGGAGAATGGAAAAACATCAGAGAGATCGACCTGAAAAAAACCCAGGCCTCCATGGATTCGACCACCTCCTATTTTATGGGGTTCGATGAAGACATGATGGAGACCTATGGTTTTGAGCTCGTCGACGGTGAGAATTTCGGAGGAAATGCCCTCGTCGACAGTACCAAAATCCTGATCAACGAAGCAGCTGCAGAAGCACTGGGCCTTGAAAATCCCGTAGGCCAGAAGATCTACTTCAGCAGAAACCGTGGCGGTTTTCAGATCATCGGCGTGGTAAAGGATTTTCACTTTCAATCATTGCATAGCGAGATCAGACCACTGGTTATGGGTCCATGGAAGAACGGAGTCCAGGGAATGGACTATTTCTCTCTAAGGTTGGAAACCAACGATTTTGACGAAACCCTTGAGGAGATCACAGCGGTCCACGATCAATTCGACCAATCAACACCGATCGAATACCATTTTCTTGATCGTCAGATCAACAATTTCTATCAAAACGAAAAAAGGCTTGGTGATCTTTTTGGCATCGGGGCCATTATTATGCTGGCCATCGGAGGTTTCGGACTTTTTGGAATTACAAGCTATATGATGGACAGAAGGAAGAAAGAGATCGGCGTCAGGAAGGTCCTGGGGTCAACCGTTGTGCAATTGATCCTGCTGCTCTACAAAACATACGGAAAGCAGATCCTTATTGCATTTATTGTTGCGGCTCCGCTAGGATATATTTTTGCAAACCAATGGACAGAGGCTTTCATGTACAAGCAGGAGATCTCACCCTTTCTCTTCCTCTATGCCGGCGTGATTGTAGCGCTTTTCACCATGCTCACCGTAAGTTACAAGGTAGTGCAATCCGCAAGATTAAACCCAGTCGATGTTCTTAAAGATGAATAAAAGAATATTGCGTTGTTCGGGTTAATTTGATGAGGTGCCCACCGCAATATTGGATTGCTCAATAATAAGATTCTGCCGGTTGCCCTCATCATCGTATAGATCCATGCTACCCTGAATTTCAACTTCCCAGGTAATAAAACCATCTCGATTGGTGCCGAATTCCCTTGAATTCAAAATGAACAAGGAGCCGGAACCGTTAATGCCTTTCCAAAACCTGTTCTGGTACCAGAGCTCAAATTCCAAAAGGCGCGCATCAAGCGGACCATTTGAAATAGTTGTTTTCTTACTGGATTGATGCCCAAAATTTCCAATGCACCCTGAAAGCGAGTCATAAGCAACATTGAGACAGGTATAATAGGTTCTTTGCAATGCATCGGTCACTTCCAAGCAGATATTCTCAATCCCTCCCGGATCGAATGGTTGAAACGCAATATTTGACGTTGATCCGCTGATCCCGGTTTCAAAATCCCAGCGATAGGATACAGCGGTAAATCCTTCTACTATGGCAGAAGCCTGATATAACCCTGTGGGAAGTCGAGACAGTTCAATTGAAATGTTTCCGGGCAAGGAAGGATTAATATCATATTGCTGTGTCGAAACGCAAGATCCCTGAAAATGGAATTCAGCATTCACGGTATAGTACTGGTCTACAAGGGGGTATACATGCTCTACATTCAGACCTGAGCCACGGCTACCATCTCCAAAATCCCAAACCACACTATCCGCAGGCCTGTTTATTGACCAGGGTTGAGCTGCAAACTGTACAGAATAGAATTCAAAGGTATCAAGCGTGGAGGAGAGAATTTCTCCCGGCATTAGGGAGCTCATCGGATCCTCCGGGACAGAGGCCGGATTTTGATCACGGAATCTAAAAGTAAGGGAAATGGAATCCTCGGGATACTCCAGGTTTTCCATCCTGCCCTCAAACCATCGCTGCATATAGGGGTCGGAATTGGAGGCTGTGCTCATGAAATAGTCGTTCTTTCCGGCCTCCAATACAAAATCCCTTCCTAGGAAGCTTCCCGTTACCACGAAGCTCAAAGGGCCATCGAGAGGCTGTGGTTCTTCCTGCTGCTGGCAAGCAAAGAAAGCCAGCATGATCAAAAGGATAATGCCATATTTCTTCATTTTCTCCATAAGTAATAGGTTAGGCCCAGTCGAAGAAAAACCTGATCGCCTGAGCCATCAGATTCACGAATCGGAGTCAGACCGATCCTGGCCTGAAGGTCCAGCCGAATTCTGCTTTGAAGGTTGAAACCGACACCTGTCAATAAAGAAAACTGCCCTTCATGAAATCCGGTCCTGTACCCCTTCTCCAGGCTTTCATTGCTCTGAACCTCGGCTACATCCTGCTCGCTACTCATCAGGTTCTGATGGGTATAGACCTGCATCAGGGCGCTGTATTGCACACCTAGGAGGATCATTCCCCTTGGTGATAGCCTATAATGCGCCATGACAGGCAAGGATAGATAGCTGACATTCCTTGGGGTAAGCTCATAGGATTGTCGCGAATAACCGTACAAGTAGGTATTCTGATCCACCACCCTGGTTTCCTCACTTAGGGTCAGAAGTTCATACTGAAGCCCTATGGTCGCCTCCCATCTTCTGTGAAACTGATAAATCACTTCTGCCCCGGCATAGAATGGAAACAGGTTTGGTTGCTCGCTTTCAAATCCGGTAGAGGAAGAGATCGGAATTCCGGCATACACATTCAGTCCGATTTGCTTGAATCCATCTCCCTCGACCTCCATTTGATCGCTCAGATCTTGCTCCAGGTCCATTGGAAACTCTTCAACCGGCAAGCCCTCTATCTGCTCAATTGGAATAAGGAGATCAGGAGCGGTCAGCAGGGTCGATTGCTCCATAACCATAGCACCATCATCAATTGCGCCGTCATCCATCGGCTCTTCGGCATTTGCATCTGTTACTTCAGGGGATGCGGTCAATGCCACAGGCAAAAACGCAATATCAGGTTGGTTGTCTTCTTCCCGTTCGGAGGAGAGCGGTGATCTGGAATCGGCGATATCTTCCGGAGCCGCATTGGGAGATGATGCAGGTTGCCGGGTTGGGTCACTGGAATTTCTATCAGGATCTTGCTGCTCCGCGGGCATTGAAGGAATTGATGCCGCCGGTACAGTTCTTCCGGGATTTTCTTTTTTCCGGGCATGTTCCAGTGCAGTATTATCGGATTCGCGTATTGCGTTTCCAACTCCGACGAACAACAGGCCTAATGCAAGAATTATTGCAAAACCCCTTCTTCGTCTTCTTCGCACAAGTATCTTTTCCATCTTCTCCCAGGAACCGGCTCTATAGCTTCCCTCATGTTGTTCGAGAGCGTCCCTTAAGATGGAATCATATTGTCCTGTGTTCATTTTATACTGCTTTTGTATATTCCATTCGTTCTTCCTTGATCAACTGCATCATTTTGATCCTGGCATTGTTTACATGCCATTTTGATGTTCCTACGGTTATTTTCAATTGCTCGGCTATCTCCTTATGAGGAAAGCCATCAATTGCATACAGACAAAATACCTTGCGACTTACATCAGGTAATCTGTCCAGCAGAAGAAAAATATCTTCAGCATCCATTCTAAGATCTCCTTCATTCAGGGTGACCAGATGATCTTGCATTTCGGTTTCCTGATTTGCCGGATCTGACATTGCATTTTTTTCAATTTTGCTCTTCCTGAACTCATCGATGATGGTATTCACCGTGATCTTCCTAAGCCAGGACTTAAAAGGAGTCTCTTTTTTGTATTTTTTAATGTTGTTGAAAACCTTCAAAAACGCCTGATTCAAAATTGATTCTGCATCGTCTTCGTTCTTATAGTATCTACGGCAAATCGAAATGACATAACCATAGCAATTCTTATAAAGCTCTGATTGAGCTTTCCTGTTTTTCTTTATGCATTCCTCGATTAGTTTTTGATCTACCGTCATCCGACCGGTTTTCTAAGGCTGATCAAGGATCAGGATCTTCAAGACCCTCGATCTATCCTTTTCCTTTAAGGAGAGGAAATAAGAACCCGGTGGGATCTGGGTTGGAAAACGGACCAGGGTCCCATCACGGGTTCTTGCACTTTCGAACTCCCAAATCTTTCCAAGGGCATCGTACAGCCTTATCTCCCTTTCTGGGCTGAGCTGCCACCCTTCGATGATCAATTCCGAAACGGCAGGGTTAGGATAAACCCTGATCATTTCAAGGTCTTCAAGGGCCGAGATCAGCCAGCCCTGATCTATCTTAAAATTTGCAGTATCGGCTTCTTTGGAGGTATTAAGACGAACCGCCTTTCTTACAGTTGGAATTCCAGGATAATCCACACCGAGCCAATACAGACCATATGGTAAAGAGTTAAATTCAAATGCTCCATTCTGATCGGGTTCAACAAACTCAACCAGTTCTCCAAGGCTGTCTTCCAATCCAACAAGAGCGTTTGGAAGTGGAAGATTGTTTTGATCCATGACGCTCCCAAGGATCCTTGCAGGGCCAGGGGCTGTTCCTGCGGGTTGTAGTAGATCTATATTCACCTGGTCCTGGTTTTGGGTGAGAAAAAGAGTGGAACCATCATCCCAGTAGAAGCCATTCTGCCAATAGGTGGGAGGGTTTTGGACCGAGCTTGGCAAAAACCCCTGTACAAGGTAGTTCCCCGGTTGTAAACCGTAGAATGTGTAGGAACCGGAAGCTGCCGGAATTAGCTGCTCCTCTAAAAATGCACCTCCGGCTGTTTGCCGATAAAGACGAACCTCCATATTGGGTTGAGTCTGTCCATTTAGCAATGCCGTTCCTGAGATCTTAAGCCCGGTACTATCTGGGTGGAGATTGACAGTATCACAAAATGTGAGACTACAACCAAAGCTGTCCTGGTAGAATAGGCAAACAAAATAATCCCCAGGGGCAGCATACTGATGCAAGGGATTCGGTGTCTGGGAAAAACTCCCATCCCCAAATTGCCAATCATATAAGGATCCGGGGTTATTGGGCGGACTTACAATGCTTTGAAACTGGACCTGGAGCCCCGTGGCCTGGTAACCAAAACTAACATTGCATTGAAAAACCGTATCGCAGACCAAATAAGTACCGAAAATAGTGCCCGACTGCATGGGAACCGTATCCAAAAAAGTGATCTTACTACCCTGGCAGTTAAATATGCTTACGATCAATCCTCCACCTGGCGTTATACTATCTAGTTGTGTATTGAATTCACCATTCTGATCTGTCGTGACGTTAATCGTCAAGAAGTCCGAAGGCAAAAAAATCTCTACAGGCTTATTGGCTATGGGTTGAAGTGTCAGGGTATCCAACACAGTCCCATTGAGCAGTACATTGACCTGAGCCTTGGCTGCGACCCCCAAAAACAAAAAAATTAAGAACAGGTATATCGCTCTTATCATAGACTTCTGAAAAAGTAAAGAAAAGGAGCCGCCAACGGCAGCTCCCTTACTGAAAACACTCTAGTTTATTCCCTAATTATTTTAAAGGTCATCGAATTACCATTTTGCATGACCTCCAAATAATATATACCGGATGGATAACCAGATAAATCCAAACCTAATCGAGAAACATTCATCCTAGCGTGCTCAAGCAGCTGACCATGAGATGTCGTAAGCTGGTATGATACTTCAGAGCTAGCATCAACAGGCAGTTCTATCTGCATGATATCTTTCACAGGGTTGGGATAAACCTTCACCTGATCAAGGCGGATGATATCGTCCATATTGAGCAGCACGCCATTGGCAGAAACGTTGAAGAGCAGATTCACAGAGTTTGCACTCGCAGAAGTGGTAACGCTGTAGGCAATGCTCGGAACACCTGCAATTTCCACGCGAAGTAGATAGCTGCCATACGCAAGATCCGGGAAATCGAATGCGCCTTGCGCATCGGTCATAAAGAATATCAATTCGTTTCCATTCTGATCAAATAATTGTACTTGTGCATCTTCTATTGCTGTTCCTGGCGCGACAAGTCCTACGTCCTTCACTGTACCGCCGATATTGGAAGGTCCTGAAGATGGTCCGGTCGTCGGTTGCAGATCAATAGCGTTTTGGTATGAATTCGCACTCAACATAATGGTGTTTGATGCAGACCATGTTGTGCTATTGAAGTGGTATGTTGGGAAATAGTTTCCATAATCCACATCAGTTGGATCAAGAAGCGCCAAGACATGGTAATCGCCAGGGGCCACTCCGGTGAAAAGATAGAAGCCGGAATCAAGGCTGGTGGCGTCCAAAGCTGTCCATGGACCCATTCCTGAAGAGTCCGGTACAAGTAGAAATGCGGTTCCCTGTATTCCCGGATCGATGTTACCATTTTTGCTGACCTGTCCTCCCAGACTATACTGAGGACTGGGATTACTGATGACCATGGTATCGCAGTAATGGAAAGTACAGCTCATGTTTGATCCTGTGACACAGGCCCAGTAGTACCCGGATGAAGCATAGGTATGCACAACGGTGCTTCCCATGCCGGTGTTTCCGTCACCGAAATCCCACAAATAAGTTGCTCCCGGAATATTGCTTTGAGCCGTAAAGGTGACAACAGCACCATTGACATTAGCGGTATATGAACCATTACAGATTACCGAAGTGACACCACAATTAAAAAAGTTGGAAACGATGGTATCCCAGGCCAATCCTGATGCTCCATGATAGTTAAAATACCAGCCCACACTGTCGCAGTCCAGGGCCATTACAGTGACCGTGTCGCCCTGAGTTACCCCAAGCGAGTCCATAAAAACCCCATTGACATCCGTGGAGGTCCAAACCCCCACTGGGTCGGTATCTGAAGAAATATGAACGGGATTATTTGCGATAGGACTACCGGCGCTATCGGTACAGGTACCGGTGACTACCTGTGGAACAACCTGACTAAAGGTGGAAAAGGAAAAAAAGAGGAAAAGGATAGTTAGAGTTGAGTAGATCGTTTTGTTCATTGTTCGTTTTTTTAGAACAAACACGAAAAAAAACAGGCCGAGGTTGGGTCAGGAGGTGGATTATTTAAGAGAAGTCGACCAACCTCATATAAATGATCACAAAAAATAAGTAACGGTAAATGATGGATTTTGCAGAGTTTTTGCGTCTGTCACTGCCTCTATCAATGCAATATTTGACCAAATAAACAGGAAGATAATATGACTACATTTATGTCCGGCAAACGATCGGATATGAAAATCTCTCCCTCATTGCGCAGCAATATCAATAAGATCCTGCTCATCACCTCTTTTTATGTATTGATCAATTGGTTCTTTACCTTTTACAATCATGTCATGCTGACCTCGGAGTTCAGCCTTGGTCGCTCTGATTTTTATGATCTGGGGATGAACCTATGGGCCAATACACTCACAGGGATCTTTGCCGGTCTTTTGGGCGGAAGCACGTTGATCTACGTAAACGACAAGATCTTCCGAAAGAGATCATATGGACATGCCCTGATTGTCACCTTTCTGTACTATACACTGGCCTATTTGATCATTTCTCTGCTGATGTCCACCCTTGGCGCCCTGATCGTAGTAGGCGTTGATGCACCATTCGCGGAGATCATCGCAAGAGCCTCGATTTATTGGAAAAGCAAGCTATTCTGGGTTTTTTATACGATCTGGGGGATGGTATCCGTCTTTACCCTATTCCTGCTACAGATGTCCGATAAGTTCGGCACGGGCATGTTTTTGAAGTTTATCGCCGGTCAATACAACCAACCCAGGGAAGAGACGCGGATCTTCATGTTTCTGGACCTGAAATCCTCTACGACCATCGCGGAGAAGCTGGGCAACACCAAATATTTTCACCTGCTCCAGGAACTGTTTACGGATGTGACGGACCCGATCCTGGCTTCGGCCGGTGAGATCTATCAATATGTGGGCGACGAGATCGTGATCTCCTGGAGCCTTAAAAACGGGATCAAAAATGCCAATTGCTTTCGATGCTTTCTGGAGATCAAAAAACACCTCAAAGAAGTCAGCGCCTACTATGAGAATGTCTATGAGATCATTCCGGAATTCAAGGCCGGCTTGCACTATGGTAAGGTCACAGCCGGTGAGATCGGAACGATCAAGAAGGACATTGTGTACTCCGGAGATGTTTTGAATACCACCTCAAGGATCCAGGAGCAATGCAATGCCTATAGAGTAGAGCTACTGGTTTCCGATCAAACGCTGAACCTCCTGGACGAGCCCCTTCCCTACGAGGTCATCGAACTTGGCGACATAGAACTACGGGGAAAAACGGAAAAAATTGACCTGAAGACATTGAATCTGGAAGAAACGCCCACCTGAAACCTAATGGGATTCCAAAAACTTCCGGATCTTGTGCTTCTCCTTTTCTATACCTTCGAGCATTTCATCAAACAAAGGCCTGAGGGTCTTTTCAAGCTCCTCCATGGTAATGTTTGCATCGGTTGGGGCTTTGAGCACCGCATCCCTTCTGTCGGGTGGGATCTCCACAAAGGTGGTATAGTACAGCTTTTTATGCGCACCCGACTCTGCCTTCCTATATTCAATGATCAGGACAGGAGAAATGCTCGGATCTGAATCGATAATGTAGGAGAACCCCAGCTCTGCCGTGATAAACAGTTCAGTCTCTGGAAAAAACTCCCTGATCCTGGGAAAATCATCATAGCCATCCGTCAATGGGGTTTTGTAGGTCCAGGGGACATAGCCATCCGCCCAATTATAGGCACCGGTCAGGGCATTGGATCTATGCTGTCCCGAGGCATCCTGTCCGGAGTTTTTATCCTTGAAGTAAGGGCTTTTGAATTCCTGAAAACCCTGCTGTTCCATGAGATCCTGCTTAGATACCATTTCAATATCCATCAGAGGCAAGTACTCATTTCTCAAGAAGGCATCCAATTCATTTGCATGAGGGCTTAGATTAAATCCGGGAAAATAGGCCAGATTAGCCAGATCCCTTGGTGTCCCGGCCTCCCCGCTGATGCCGATCTGCTTGCCCACCTCTACATTGATCAGCTGTGATCTTTGGCCTTCTGCTTCGAAGAGGATCAGCAGCGCAAAAACAAACGGTAGATATTTCATGGAGAAAGAGTTTCTCAATCATCCAAAATAAAAAACCCCGAACAAATTGTTCGGGGCATTTTTTAGGCAGGAAAGCTTTATCTGATTAAGAGTTTTTGTGAATACTGTCCATTTTCATGGCTCACCCTCAATAAATATATCCCTGGATCAAAATTGTTTACCTTGTACATATATTCGGATTCCTTCCCGGAGTTTGAATTGATCAAAGTCATATCGACCTTTCTTCCATTGAAATCAAATAATTCAGAAGTCTGAATATCACTGTCACAACAAATCCTCACATTAAAAAAGCCATTCGCAGGATTTGGAAAGACATCAATATCAATGGGAGGTTCTATGCTCACCCTTTCATCATATCTAATGTCTTCAGATCTTCTCAATGAACTCTCTCCCGCACCAAACCCTTCAATTTCGGGGCATTCCAAAATTTTTGCCAGAAAATACCCTTCCTTATGAACTGTGAATCCGTTTTGGGTAGTGGGATCATATTCCAGTAAAACCGCTGATGAAGAGTACATATGAACATCATTAGTTGAGGGAACAAGCCCGGTACTGGAAAGCGTATTCGCATCAAAATAATTTTCACTGGGAATTGTCCCGACCAATGGATCATCGGACCAATTGGAATTCGAACAATACAGCGGAGCCTCCCAAATTCCTCTGCCATAAGTCGCTACGTACAATTTCCCAAAATCATTCATAATCTTCATTTCAGTAACCTTCACAAATGGAAGATTATCCCACAATCGTTCCCAGGTTTGATTAGGATCATTTAGATCCAAATAAAAAACCCCTATTTCAGAAGCCGCGTAAAGAATATCATGCTCCAAGTCATAGGCAAGATCATTGCAAGGAAAATTATACCCGTCGAAAATATTGTATGATGAAGAGGAGAGGTTAGTCCAGTTCAATCCGCCATCCGTCGTTTGAATAACCTTGGCTTCCTCAACAAAATGGCTAAATGAAACCCATATGATATCAGGGTTCAAAGGATGATATACAACCTTGGTAATATGCTGATAATCTTCGTCAATTTCAGGGATCTGACTCAATATTGAGCTCGAAACATCCGTCCAATTTGTTCCGCCATCTGTAGTAAGATAAAGATTAAATCCATTTGTCACCCAGGAGGTTATCGCATGGGCCATCACATCTTCATCGGCTCTGCATTGAGCGATACCCGTTGTAGTGCCCGCGTACTGGACGGAACAAATTGATATTCCACCGTGCAATTCTACAGCATTTGCAGGAACCGATCCTCTATTAGATGGGACATCGGGCAAATAATACAAATGGTTTTTAAAAGTACAGCTACCATGTTCTAAGCTAAAAAGAGCATTATTACCAAAAATGTCCTTTTCAATCCCCCGACTATATAAATGCGAAGCATCACCGAAATAAGAACTTGAGCCAATATGTCCGCTGGATTTTGTTAACTGTTTCGTATATAACCAGCTATTTATGTCAACAGTAAAATATATATAGTCGTTATCCTCTGCCAAGAACTTTGACATCCCACCATCACCCCCAGCGGCATGTTGCCAGGTGCCATTCTGGAAAAAAATCGTTCCATTATCCTGACAACCGGCAACAATCAAAACCTCCCCTTCATCATTGTAAACATCAAACTCGTAGAACTGTGTAATTCCAAGTTTGTTTTCAAAATGATTTCCCGGGTCACCCATAGCATAACTCCAGGTATCACCTGCATCATTTGAGATCATGATACCTCCATCGGTACCGGCATAAAGATTGTCAGCATCAAGTGCAAAAAAGGCTCTCATATCATCGTGCATTTGAGAGGCATATGAGCTTTTTGAACTCGATATCCAATCCAGATTTGCATCAAGTTCACCGGTTACGGCATAGGTTTTTCCATAATACAAGCGATTCGGGTTATCAGGAGATATCTTAACAAACTCGCTTCCCGAATAACCAATCCCTCCAGACACATTAATCGATTGACCTTCGATAACATCAAAAGGGTCAGAATTGACTTTTCGAAGAAACAAATTGTAATATGTTTGATTGTAGTTTGCGCGATGAGCATAAATATAAAAGTATTCATCGTTATCATATTCAACCAGATCACAGGTTAATACCCAATCTATTTTACTATCAATATCCAGATCACCAAACTCATCAGACCAGGTCTCTCCTCCATCCGTGGATACCTGATATAGATTTTCACCTGTAAGGTAAACAAGGTCATTTGTGGTTTTGCTGTACTTTAATCCTTCCACCTGGTTATTGCTAAAAGTTGTTTTCCAGTTCCAACTATCCCCGCCATCGGTTGATTTGATCACATATCCACCCAATTGACTACCAGGGTTCGTGATATCGGATCCCAAATCATAGTATGCCAGTAAATTGTTCTCATCGTTAGGATCACGCTCCATCAAATAAACGTTGGTGTAATCCCAAATGGTAGGGGTAGTATTCGTCCAGGAAGCACCTCCATCTGTGGATTTCAGTATTCCCAAAGAATAGTGCTGCCATTTGTGATAACCTCCGGCTCTAATTCCGGTGGCAATAACTATTTCATCGTGGTTGCTTGGATGAACACTAATTGCATAGATCCCAAATGATTGCACCAGCGTTGTAAGGCATTCCCAGGAATCTCCTGCATCACTTGATTCCCATAGACCCGAGTTTCCTGTTCCTATCATCAAATGATTTTGGTCTCCAGGATCAACCCAGATTGCAGTAATGATTCCTATTGCATATCCATTTCTGGATGATCCCGTATACGGGTAGAATGGCCCGAGTTGATTCCAATGATCTGATGTAGATTCAGTCGAATTTGATGTTTGAACCTGATTGATCAGTCTTAAATACTCATTCCGGATCTTGTCCTGATCATCTTTCTCAGCCTCTTCATCCAGATCTCTTCTGAAATAAGAATCCGCAAAGTAAATCTCACGTTCCAGAAATTTGGTCCTAACATCGTAATTACGCTCTTCTTCCGGAATCCTATTTAACAACCAATGGTTGTCATACAATGCCTGGTTTTCCACCCTTCTTTCAGAGTCAGTGCTGCCTCCCTCCTGCGCGTATAGTCGATTAAGTCCTAGCAATGCAAGAACTAGTATAAAAAGCCGTCCCATTCTACTCGCTTATTTTTGCTTCCAACTCAATGACATAAAGGGTCAACTCCTCTATCTTCTCCAAGAGCATTCTATCCATATCGCTGACGCTATACCCATTTTCAGCAAATTCTTTTGCTGTAGGAATCCCAGGTAGATGCTTATTCTTGTCTATATAAGCGCTTACCTCTTCGATGGTTTTTAAGTCATAATCACTTTCAAATACATAATCAGCCATTGGAACGGGATCGAGAACTTCGATCTCATTAGCATATATTTTGTGCGCAACCCGCAATTCCCCATAAACTTTTACAATAGAAGGTGCAGGATGATATGCATGATTTCCAAAAAGAAATTCTCCATTCGGCTTTGCCACAAAACTTGAGTTCAGACTTCCCATAAAAATTTCAAAGTTTCCATTCGTCCCGATTCCGAATCTTCCGGGGCCATTGCCGTCTTCAATACGATTGTAAGTAGTCACGATTCCCGATGGGCTTATGCCTAACATATCCACGGGGTTGTTGTTGTCTACCTGACTTATAATGCTCAAATCCCGACCGCCAAGAATATCGATTAGAAGATTTGATTCTTCGAACAATTCATCATCAGATAAAAACGAATTGAAGCGTATTCCCGGAAGATCTATCACCGGACTTGAACCAAGTATGGAGGTGCCGAAAATAGTAAGGGGCAATTCAATCGTAGCAGGGTTAATCGTACTAATATCGTCGATATTCAACCCCAGGTGTTCTTCGGAATAGTCATTCCCAGCTGCATTATTCCAATCAGCGGTTTGACCATAAGAGATGGTTGAAAGGAACAATGAGATCAACAAGTAGTAAAGGTTAAAAGATTTCATAAGAGTAGCATTTTAGTTTACCCTTCAGAATTAGGAAATCTGACAATGCCATTTCATCAACACTCCATGAAATACCAGCAATTTTATGTAAACACAGGTTATGAGTATATAGAACTAAAAAACCCAACGCTTTCCCGAAACGGGAAAGGTTGGGTGACCATGCATGTTAGGGGCTATCAAAGCAAGAGCTGCCCCTAATGTTTTATAAACCGTTGGGTGTGTTCATCACCCTCCAGCATTTCGATCTTGGCTATGTATATCCCGGGTTTCAACCAGGCCACATCGATCTGTCTCTTGCCCTCGCCGATGGTTGTCTGATATTGCTTCAGATCGACAGTATTGTAGATTTTAAACAGTCCCGAGCGTGGAGCTCCTTTTTTGAATTTCATGTCTACGACCAAATGATCCTTCACAGGATTGGGGTAAACAACAAAGGACCAGTCCCTCTTTGCCCGCTTCTCCGGAGCGATCAAGGAGTCGATTAATTTCTGGCCTAGTTCTGTGAGCATAAGGCGCTGGGTCAAGCCTGCATCAAAAGAGGTCCTTAGCTTCAAAAAGAATAATGATCATATATGAACCCCGGATATTTCGAAATGAATTCCTGTTCTGAATTGATAAACGCCGAGGCTTAGGCACAAAAAAACCCGGAAGCATATTACTCCCGGGTTGGCGGCTTGTTTTTTGTAACTACTTTTTAGCCGTCGATTCTTTCTTTTTTGCTGCGGTCTTCTTACCAGTTGAACCCGAGGCCTTGGGTTTTGATGCCGGCTTTTCAGCCTTTTTCTTCCCCTGCATGATCTCCAGGCTCCTTTGGATAAAGCCTGTCAGGCCCGCTCCTCTCAGTAATCCGACTCCCAGCAAAGCCAGGTCAAAAGATTGCTTACCAAGATCCTTGCCTCTGGTATCTCCCTTCAAGACCAGGCCACTAATTGGATGGTTAGCATTGACAACGACATTAAAGCTCTCCGGCATATCAGCACCGAAGGCCATCATACCACCGCCTCCCATTTTCTGCATCTCCTTCATCCTTCGCATGAACTCGTTCTGGGTGATGCTGACGGGCAATTCATCAGGGCTCAGGCTTTCCACCTGCACGGTGTAGGTCTTATTATTGATAATGCCCTCGTAGATCTCCTTCAATTTGTTGCTATCGGCCTCATTGAGTGAGCTCTCCATCTTCTCCTCCTTTTCGATCAATTTATCGATGGCATCGCTGTCAACCCTTTTGACGCTTGTTTTTTCGAGCTTGGCCTCAATATGCTGAACAAAATGGTTGTCGAGCATTCCGTCCAGGACAAGGACGTCATAACCCTTCCTTTTGGCGCTTTCGATATATCCATGTTGTGCTTCCTGATCTGAGGTGTATAGCCAAACCACATCGCTGTTCTTATCCTCCTGTACAGCTTTCAGCTTTTCACCGTATTCTTTCAGGGTAGACCATTCAGAAGCCGTGTTTTTCACCAGGGTGATGTCCCTGACCTTCTCATCGAATTTCTCCTCCGAGATCAAACCGTACTTTACGAAAACCTCAATATCCCTGAATTTATCTTCAAAGTTCTTGCGATCCTCCTTGAACATCTCATTCAAGCGGTCCGCGACCTTTTTTGTGATATAGGAATTGATCTTCTTCACGCTTGCATCACTCTGCAGGTAACTTCTGCTCACGTTCAAAGGAATATCCGGACTATCGATCACCCCGTGTAACAACAGGAGGAACTCCGGTACGACGTCCTTCACTTCATCGGTGATAAATACCTGCCTGCTGTAGAGCTGGATCTTATTTCGTTGAAGTTCAAGCTCATTTTTCACCTTGGGAAAATAGAGCACACCGGTAAGATTGAAAGGGTAATCCACATTCAAATGGATCCAGAAGAGAGGATCAGGTGAGAAGGGGTAGAGTTCCTTGTAAAAATTAAGATAGTCCTCATCTTTTAATTCGCTCGGCGCCTTGGTCCAGATCGGATTGGAATCATTGATCAGGTTATCGACCTGAACGCTTTTGTATTTGGGATTGCCGTCTTTGTCCTTTCCATCTTCCTGGCTTTCTTCCTTAGTTCCGAATCTAATCAGGATGGGTAGAAATTTTCCATACTTATCCAATATTCCCTGGATCCGCTGATCTTCGAGAAACTCCTCTGAATCCTCATTCAGGTGAAGCGTTATCGTCGTTCCCCTATCCTTCCTCTTCCCGTCCTTGATCTCGAATTCGGTCTCCCCTTCGCAGATCCAATGAGCCGGCTTTGAGCCCTCCAGGTAACTGAGGGAATCGATCTCCACCCTATCAGCAACCATAAAGGCGGAATAGAACCCAAGCCCGAACTTTCCGATGATCTCCTGGGCATCCTTCGCGTCCTTGAATTTTTCGACAAATTCTTCCGCACCTGAAAAGGCGATCTGGTTGATGTATTTTTTGATCTCCTCAGCGGTCATTCCTATACCATTGTCCGAGATCGTCAATGTTTTCTTCTTCTTGTCGACACTCACATCGATTGTGAGATCTCCGGTTTCCTCCTTGTATTCACCAAGAGAAGCTAGCCTCTTGATCTTCTGAGTAGCATCCTGCGCATTGCTGACCAATTCCCTCAAGAATATCTCATGATCCGAGTAGAGGAATTTCTTGATGATAGGAAAGATGTTCTCAGTATGTATGCTTATGGTTCCTTTCTCCTTCATTTCAAAAACAGTTTTTCAGGGCTTGAACAAACCCTGTTCCAATACGATATCTATGGGATTTTGTGACATGCTGTCAGTTTTTTCCTTTCATTATGACTTAATCCATCCAGTCCTATGAAATAATAGGCCGAATGAATAATTTGACCCCGTTAAAGCCATGGATCAATTCAGCAGAATTTTGGTTGGACTGGATCTCAGCGATCTGGACAAGGAACTGGTAGATTTTACAGTCTATCTGGACAAGATATTTTCCTTCAATCGAATCACATTCATCCATATTGAGAAATCACTCGAACTCCCGGAGGATATCCTGAAAGACTACCCGGACATTATGGCTCCGCTTGATGAAACCTTCGAGAAGCAGATGATCGATGAGATCAATGGCAAGTTTCAGGACAGCAATGCCGAAATTGAGTTCAAGGTGGAAGAGGGGCATCCCGAGGTTGAATTACTCAAATGGGTGCGGATCAAGGATGCCGACCTGTTGATCCTTGGAAAAAAGCGAAACGAAAAGGGCGCCGGAGTGGTGCCCAGCAAAGTGGGACGAGCGGCACGCAGCTCCGTATTGGTTGTTCCGCAGCGCTCCAGGCTTCCGATAAAAAAGATCCTGGTGGCGGTGGATTTTTCCGATGAATCCGAAATGTGCTTGAAGCGAATCATGGAGCCCGCTGAAAGAATGGGCGCAGAAGTCATTCTGGAGCATGTGTACTATGTGCCGGTCGGATACACAAAGACGGGAAAATCATTTGAAGAATTCGCGGCGATCATGCGGAAAAATGCCGAGGGGCATATGAATGATTTTCTTCAAAAGATCGGAATGGAACGCCTGGCCGATAAGGTGATCTACCGATTGGATAAGGGAAATGATCCCTCTGACGAGATCATGCAATCGGCAGAGGAAAAGGAGGTTGACCTCATAGCTCTGGGGTCGAAGGGCAGAAGTGATCCGGCAGCCTTTTTTCTTGGAAGCCTTGCCGAAAAGCTTGTACAAAGGGATTATAGCATCCCGGTCCTGGTAGACAAACACAAGGGACGGGTGATGAAATTCCTCGAAGCCCTCATCAATATCTAGGCATTTTTTCGTAAACATATTTTTTTAGCTTTGCGATCCCGTTTTATGGGACCGCCAAAGGCGGTTGTATTATTCATGCTTTCAAGACTTTACATCGGTTTTTTTGCAGTTCTACTTTTCGGGCTGTCTTCCGCACATACCTATGCGGATGGATACCTGAATGAGCCATTGCAGGAAGTAAATCTTCCCGACAAGCAGGAAGAAAATGGAGATGATACCGAAGTTCGGGTTTCGCTGAGCTATGAAGCCGTCTTTCAGGTTTTCCATTTTGTTTCCAAGTCATGGGAGACCAAGATCCTGGCTTTCACCCCTGTGGAAGTCTACCAGGAGGCTGCCGTTGAATTCCTGATCCGGGATTTTCTTGTCCCCAGGAGTTCGACATTGTTCCGGCAGATCATATCCCGAAACGCCCCATAGGGAATAACCATTCCAGCCCTCCACCAAAAAATCAAACAGGTGGACCCCATCCCTTTTAGGGTTTTTCAATCATCAGCTTAAAAAAATATCATGAAGAATAAAGGATTTGTAGTGGCCCTCACCATAGTGGTCACATTACTCTGTGTTTATTATTTATCATTCACATTTGTTTCAAGAAATGTGGCCAAAGAAGCCACAGCCTATGCCACCGACGTTCAGGGAAACCAGGATTTCCAAAAAAAACAACGCTATCTGGACTCTCTGTGGACCGAACCGGCGTACAATCTTTTTGGGGTTGAATATACCCTGAAGGAAGTGAAGCAAACGGAGCTTGCCTTTGGACTTGATCTTCAGGGTGGAATGCATGTGGTATTGGAAGTATCACCCATTGAGATCCTGAAGGCCATGGCCGGCAACAATCTGGAACCCGAGTTCCTGGATGCCATCGACGCCGCCAAAAAGGAGCAAAGGACAAGCCAGGAAGAATTTCTGGATCTGTTCTATGCATCCTATAAGACCAGCAAGCCTGAAGGAAGGTTGGCAGAGATCTTCACCAACACCGCCAATAAGGACAGGATCGATTTCCAAAGTACCGATGATCAGGTATTGGACGTATTGAGGTCTGAGATCAATGATGCGGTGGACAGAACCTATACCATCCTGAGAACAAGGATCGACAAGTTCGGGGTAACCCAGCCCAACATTCAGAAGCTGGAAGGAACAGGAAGGATACAGGTTGAGCTTCCGGGGGTTGAAAACCCCAGCAGGGTTAGAAATTATCTTCAGAGCGTTGCAAAACTTGAGTTCTTCGAGGTCTTCGAGCCAAATGAGTATTTCAACTCTATGCTCGCGGCCAACGATTATATCCTTGAAAAAGAAAAGGCCGAAAAGAAACTCGCTTCGGGCATCGACACCGGAGCTTCGGATCAGGGTTTGGAAAATCTTGCCCTTGAACCTGTAGAAGATATGTCTTTGGATCAGGATCTTGGTTCCGAAGATCTGATGTCGGAGGACCTGAGCCTGGAAGATGGAACAAGCGATGACCTGACACCCACTGACGATCTTGCTCCCGGGCTGGATTCCGGCGATGAGGGCCTTGCTGCCTCGGATACCTCAAGCTCTGATTCCGCAGCTGCTCCGACAGAATATTCGCTGTTGCTCAGAGGAGTGACTCCGGATGGGCAGTTGATCTATCGCGGCTCGGATACCATGCAGATCAACAAGTACCTGAGGGATCCCAAGATCAAGGCCCTGTTTCCAAAGAACCTGACTTTTCTTTGGTCGGTAAAGGCCATCGGAACCGATCAGGTTCAGGATATCTATGAGCTCTATCCTATTAAAACAGAGCGCAAAGGCAAGGCACCGCTTGAAGGAGACGTGATCACGGATGCGAGGCAGGATATCTCCTCAGATGGACGTGGCTATGAGATCAGCATGAACATGAATGCCAACGGAGCTAAAACATGGAGAAGGCTGACAAGAGAAAATATCGACCGTAAGATCGCCATCGTTCTGGACAACAGGGTTTATTCGGCACCAACCGTGCAGGGTGAGATCCCGGGAGGAAGAAGCTCGATTTCAGGAAGCTTCACATTTGAAGAATCCAAGGACCTTGCAAACGTATTGAAGGCCGGAGCACTCCCTGCCCCCGCAAGGATAGTTGAGGAGGCTGTTGTCGGTTCGTCATTGGGTGAGGAATCCATCAGACAGGGAATCGTTTCGATCCTTTCGGGATTGATCTTCGTAGTCCTTTTCATGATGGTCTATTACAATCGAGGCGGTGCGATCGCTGACCTTGCTCTGATGATCAACATCTTCTTTATCCTGGGGATCCTTGCGCAGCTAAACGCGGCCCTTACCCTACCCGGTATTGCTGGAATTGTATTGACCATCGGTATGTCGATAGATGCCAACGTGCTGATCTTCGAAAGGATCCGGGAGGAACTGCGCGGAGGAAGAAGCCTCATCAACGCCATCAAGATGGGTTACGACAAGGCATTCAGCTCGATCATTGACTCCAATGTAACCACATTCCTGACCGGTGTGATCCTCTATTCGTTTGGATCGGGTCCGGTAAAAGGATTTGCGGTAACCCTGATGATCGGTATTGCGTGTTCTTTCTTTTCAGCTGTATTTATCACCAGGGTGATCGTTGAGAGAATGATCAAAAAGAACAAGGAAAGCGGAATCAGCTTCGTGACAGCCTTGTCAAAAGGATTCCTTGCACATCCGGATTTCAATATTATCGGCAGAAGGAAGATCGCATATATCCTTTCTTCTATCGTGATCGTAGTGGGCATGTCTCTGATCTTTGCACAGGGTGGACTTAACCTGGGTGTTGATTTCACCGGTGGTCGATCATATGTGGTTCAATTCGAACAACCGGTTTCTCTGAACGATGTGCGATCCGAATTGTCGAATTCTTTCGAGGATAAAGCGGTAGAGGTGAAGACCTATGGGTCAAACAATACCTTGAAGATCACGACGGGTTATCTCGTCAATGACGAATCCGAGGAAGCCGACGGTCTGGTTCTCGAAGCACTTCAAACAGGTCTGAGTTCATTTCAGGATCTTGATCCTGAGATCCTCAGTTCGGCAAAGGTGGGAGCGACCATCGCCGACGATATAAAGAATACGGCAAGAGAATCGATCTTCTTCTCCCTGGCTGTGATCTTCCTGTACATCCTGATCCGTTTCCGTAGATGGCAGTTTGGACTTGGTGCAGTGGTTGCGCTTCTTCATGATGTCCTGATCGTCTTTTCCGCGATCGCCATTGCGAGGGCATTGGGAATTGCATTTGAAATCGACCAGGTATTCATTGCCGCACTTCTGACCATCATCGGTTATTCCATCAACGATACCGTGGTTGTATTTGACCGTGTACGGGAGTACCTCAGGGAACATTACAACCCTGAAGTTGCAGTGACTTTGAACAACTCGATCAACTCCACGCTGAATCGTACGGTGATCACCTCTTTCACCACATTGCTTGTGATCCTGGTATTGCTGATCTTCGGTGGAGAGGCGTTGAGAGGATTTTCCTTTGCTCTGTTCATCGGAGTGCTGATCGGTACTTATTCATCGATCTTCATCGCAACACCCGTTGTACTTGAAACAAGTAAAAAGGATCTGGCCAAGGAGGCTACTGCGGCCAAGACGAATCCGAAACCGGTTCCGGTAGGAGCCTGATCAAATACAGATCCCCCGGAAATTTCTTCGGGGGATTTTTTACCATTTAGCCGGTTCGACCAGTTGGGTATAGGCCTTGTAAAGATCCTCGATATCCTGGACATATAGATAGGGCTCTATTCCCCGGCAATAGCCAAACTGAACTACCGGGTCGGTATAGTATTTCCGGTAGGATTTCTTCTTGATCCACTCTGCCACATGGTTATCCCAGATCTCAGGGTTGTCTCCGTATTTTTTTGCCAATCTTCTGGCATCCAGCACATGACCTTGTCCGACATTATAGGAAGCCAAAACGAATTTTATCCGTTCGACAGAATCCTCCACCTTATCATGCCAGATGCTCTCCAGATAATCGATAAACTTCGTTCCGGCGAGAATATTTTTCTCAGGAGTGGTCAGCTCATTGGGTTGGACTCCAAATTGCTGGCCCGTCTGAGGCATGACCTGCATCAAACCTATGGCTCCCCTTGAAGACATCGCTGATGGGTTGAAACGAGATTCTCTATAGATCTGTGCCGTCAGGAGCTTCCAATCCCATTGAATATTTTCCGAGTAGGATTTGATCAGGTCATCATATGGCGAAATGCTTTTGATGGAGTCCTTAAAATTCTCCTGCCTGAATAAGCGAAGGTTGCCCGGATTAAAGTACTTCTTGTACAGGACATTGAAGATGGGGCCTCGTTTCAGGATCCTCAAATTGGAATTGAGCGATTTCAAAAGTTCCGTGGAATTGGGCCGCACCGCCCAGGCGATCTGTTGGTCCGTCGTAAGCTCGGTTTTATCATCGATCTCCCGATAAAAAGCCGCCGTCATATTGGCGATATTCTTATCGGCTATGGTATAACTGATCTCTCCTGAAGCTACCCGATCGATCAATTCCTCGGTTTCCACGCCGGATGAAGCTTCCACAATGACAATATCCCCGCCGATCTCTTCCGATAGGTTTTCAAGACGCTTATAAAAAGATGACCTCGCTCTGACTGTGACTTCTTTTCCGATCAGGTCAACCGCATTCCTGATCATCTCCTTTTCAATCTCATGCGATTTTTTGGTCTGCCAGTTGGCCGGCTTTCTCTGGATCAGTACCTGTTTTGTATATATAAAGGGATCTGTGAAAGCTACATACTCCTTTCGTTCCTTGGTCACTGTCAGGTTATGGGCAATGACATCTCCCTCACCGTTCAAAAGTCTTTCAAACAACTTGTTGAGATCCTTTTCAACCTCGATCTGCAGTTTCACACCGATCTTGGCGGCCATGGTCGCCAACAACTCATACTCAAATCCCAGGGGCTTTCCCTGATATAGAAAATAACTGAAGGAATTGTTGTCGATCAACGCGATGAGCGTGCCCCTTTCCTTGATCCTGTCAAGGTCAAATTCTACCGGATCAGGGAGTGTTTCGGAAAAGTCGGTGATACCATTCTCCTCGGTACTTTCTTCCGGTCCGGAACAGCTGCAGAAGGTCAAAAAAATTCCAAATAGAATTAATTTGATTAGTTTGGTTTGGCTGGTGAAATCCATAAGGATGTAAGTCCAATTTAAAAAAACAGGAACTACCAATTCAGATTAAGCCGATTTTTCTGATCTCACCAAAATGAGAAACACCCTCATTAATCTTGTTCTCCTTCTAATTCTGGTCCCCGCATTTAGTCCGGATCTGGCCGCCCAGCCTTCACAAAGTATTCGGGGATTCGTGATCGAAAAAGCAACGCAGCAGGCCCTTCCGGGAGCAGCCGTATCCGTTTTAAAGGGTGACAGCCTGATCAGCGGAGGCATCAGCGACCTTGATGGAAAGTTCCTGATCGACAACCTGGAACCAGGCCGGTACAATATCCGATGCCAGTTTATGGGGTTCTTGGATTGGGAATCGGATTTCCAGGAATTGACCTCCGGAAAACAGCTCATCATCAACATCGAGATGTCTGAGTCGGTCTATGAAGGTGAAGAGGTGATCATTGAAGGGCATCGGCCGGATTACTTTGCCGACAACGAATTCAGCACCATCAGTGCGAGATCCTTCAATGTGGAAGAGACACAGCGATACGCCGGGTCCATCAATGATCCCGGAAGAATGGCCATGAGTCTGCCAGGTGTCCAGCTGAGCGGGCAGGATAATGAAAATACGATTGTCGTTCGTGGAAATACCGCCATTGGGATGAGCTGGAAACTTGAAGGTGTTGAGATCCCCAATCCGAATCATTTTGCTGACAGGGCTTCCAGTGGTGGCGGATTAAGTTCCTTGAATATATACGTCCTTGGGCATTCGGACTTTCTGACCTCAGCCTTTCCTGCAGAATATGGAAACGCCTTCGCCGGGGTCATGGATCTCAGGTTCAGAACAGGAAACAACGAAAAAAGAGAGTACAGGATCCAGGCAGGCATGCTCGGACTGGATTTTGCCACGGAAGGGCCCTTTTCGAGAAAGAAAAAAGGGTCAAGCTATGTTTTTAACTATCGCTACTCCACCCTTGGAATCCTGAATGCCCTTGGAGTAAGAGTCGTAGGGCCCAATGTCACCAATCAATTTCAGGACCTTTCTTTTAACCTGAGTTTTCCGATTTCAAAGAAGCATAAGCTTACGCTCTTCGGCTTAGGAGCATTGAGCGATGAACAAAAAACCGCCGTGGAGGACCCAACGGAATGGGAAAGTTTCAACGATACCCGCGTTTATGATTTCAAAACCAACTTCGGTTTGATAGGTCTGACCCATACCTGGTTGATCAACAAGAGATCCTTCCTTTATTCAGTGGTTACCATGGGGGCCAATGAGGTCAAATGGAAGGAGGATACGCTTAGTTCCGATGGCAATTACTACCGAATGAAGGATGAGTATTTTCTCAATGGCAGACTGAATGTCATGACCTCCTACAATTATAAACCCAACCCAAGGATAGCGATTAAGACCGGGGTTCAGTTCAGCACACATTTCTATGATGTGTTTTCAAAATTGGGTGACCGATTTCAACTAAGTGATGGAACCCAAGTAGATACCGAGTTTATTCGGATCGACGGAGACGGAACACCGATATCGGTACAACCATATATCCAGGCAAACCAAAGGGTAGGAACCCGATGGGTATTTAATTATGGGGTACACTGGCTCTATTTTTCCAAGACGCGAGAGTACGTTACCGAGCCGAGAGTGGGAGCCAGGTATTTTATCAATGAAAAAAACCAGCTCGGGTTTGGCTCCGGGCTTCACAGCCAGATCCTTCCGTTCACAGCTTACAATACCATTTCCCGGCCATGCAACACTTGCGATCCTGACATTCCGTTCAATTCGAAACCAAATGAAGATCTTGGATTATTTCAATCCTGGCATGCGGCGTTTTCCTATGATTTCTTTCCTACTCGATCATTCCATATCCGCATAGAGCCCTATTACCAATTCCTGTTCAATGTGCCGGTGGCGGTAGACTACTGGAGCTCCTATTCCTTGATAAACCAGAATGATGATTTCTATACGGAGAAAATGGACAACTCAGGAGTGGGACAGAACTATGGCGTTGAGTTTACAATGGAAAAAAGCTTCGCCAACCAGGTATTCTTCATTTTTACCAGCTCGATCTATCAAAGCGAGTATACGACCTCCTATCTCGGTCAGGATGTCACCTTCAACACAGCCTTTGCCAGCAATTATAACATCAACCTGACCGGTGGAAAGGAATGGGCCATGAAGCGAAATCGCTCCTTTGAGCTGGGTGGAAGATTTATTTGGGGCGGGGGTTTGAGATACACACCAATTGATGAGCAGGCTTCGGAGACCCTGGGATGGGAAGTTCTTGATCAGAGCAGGCAGTTCACAGAGCAAAACCCGGATTATTTTCGGATCGATTTCCGCGCGGCATTTCGCAAGAACAGGGAAAAATACTCCTGGAGATTATCACTCGATATTCAGAATATCACCAACCGTACAAATCCGAAAAGACCGTTCTACGACCCCTGGCAAAACGAGATCGTTTTTGATCCGATGTCCGGTTTGGTCCCGGTATTGAGCTATATTCTGGATTTCTGATCATACCTTTTTGATGGCGTCCAGGAATTTTATCTCCTGAGCAGGGTCCTTGATCACCAGGATTGGAACATCTTCACTTAGATCAAGCAGCTTTTCCGTCACACTTCCAAGCAACAAGGTGGCCACTCCTGTCTTGCCCTTCGATCCGATGATCACCAGATCGCTGCCCTGCTTATGTGCCGAATCCAAAATCGTCTTTGCTACATTATGACCTTGATCCATAACCACCTCAGCCTTATAATTCAAGACTTGAAGATCCCCGCTTTGCAGAAATGCGTTCACCTCTTCCCTGGCATTCTGCTCAGCGATCCGGGCAAAATCCTCGAAGTTCATCCCGGTCTCATAAAATGCCGTTGGCCTAGGATAAACATTCAGGAAATGTACTTCGGACCCTCTTTTTAAAGGATCGGAAAGCAGGATCTTTTCCAGGACGAAGTCACTATGATCCGAGCAATCCACAGGCACCAATATCCTATCGAATTTCAATTTGGATGCCCGATTTAAGATCAACACCGAGCAAGGGCTGTGACGCACAAACCTGCCGTTGTTCAATCCACCCTCATTGTCATCATGTGAAGAAACGATCACCAGATCGATATTCTCCTTCCTGACGATCTCTACAAGGTCATGCACCGGATGCCCTTCCATAACGATCAGGTCAAAGTTCAACTCCCCAAACTCAGATGAGATCTTGTTGTTCAGGGAATTTTCCAATGCCGAGAGCACCTTTTTTTCGGAGAATCCCGCCTTGGTGAATTTAATATGAGGGAGGTCAAGATCTTCTGGAACATGAACAAAAAGAAGCTTTCTATGCTCCGGATCTTCTTTTAAAAATTCGGACAAGCCCTCAAAAACCACCTCATCATCCGGGTGATTATTCAGAACTACAAGTACGTTTTCAAATATCGCGGCCACAGCGTTTCAAATATTGTTTTAAAAGTAGCTGAAGCACTTGATTATTATCATTGCAGAATGGAATTTATGTCAGATTTCTAAACGAAAAAATCGGCTTCATTTATCACGACAAAGATGTATAAACTGGAAGAAATACTCGTCCCGATCGATTTTTCGGATCGATCCATCTCGGCACTGAAAGAGGCCGGGTTTCTGGCACAACAAACGGGATCAAAATTGTTCGCCTTTCATGCCATTCGGAGACCGAATGCAGGGCCTGGGTCCACGGCATTTCACAACAAGGGATTGCTTGATCATAAACTCAGCGAGCTCAACAAGAAATACCAAAACATCACCCAAAGAATCAGAGAATTCAAAAATCTCGATCATAGCATCCAGATCCAGCCGGGGATATCAAAAGATAATATCACCCGTGTGATCCACGATGAGAAGATAGATCTGATCGTCAGTGCAACGCATGGAGCCGAGGGGATTGAAATGGTCCTTGGAAGTCGTACACAGAAATTGATCCACAAATTGAAAGGCCCCATCCTTGTGATACCCGACGGATCAAAGATCCGCACGGTCAAAAAAATAGCACTGGCCATTGATTTCAGTTCGAAGTTCAAAATGGCCGCTGTGGAGCCCATACTTGAAATGGTAAGGATCCTGGGAGCTAAGTTGTACGTTTTTGAAGTTCAGGAGTACAATCATCCAAGGCAAAAAGAGCAGGAGAAATTCAAGGATAAATTATGCCAATTGGGTTGTGATGACATTCAGGTGGTTTTCGACACTCAGGTAGACAGGCACGTGGAGGATGGCATCCGAAAATTCATCAAAACCTTTGATATCGATATGCTCGGATTGATCCCACTGCATAGGAATCCGTTGATCGATATCTTTCATGATAGCCTCAGCGAAAAAATGGCTGGAACAGCGAAAATCCCCATTTTGACACTGGCCGAGAATTATGAGAATAGAAAGCTTTAAAGCCATTGAATGCCTGATAATTATAGTAAATTCGCCATCTATTTTTTAGTCTGAAATATGGAAAACATCAACGTTCTTGCCGAGAAAATATACCAGGAGGGAATTCAAAAAGCCCAGATAGAAGCGGAAGAACTCATCAACAAAAGTCAAAGAGAGGCAGTAGAGATCATTGAAAAAGCGAAGAAGGAGGCCGCCGAAATTATAGAGAGGGGAAAATCCGAAGCTGAAAACCATGAAAAGATCCTGCAGTCAGAGGTCAGGCTCTCCGTTCAGCATACACTCGAAGAGCTAAAGCACAAGGTCAGGGAACTGATCATCTTTCAGGCATTGAACAAACCAACCGGAGAGCTTTTTTCGGATCCAAAATTTCTGGCAGGCCTGTTTATGGAAATGGCCAAGAACCTTGATGCGGGAAAAGGCTTTGTGGTAAAGATCTCTGGCGATTTGGATAAGGAAATGGCGAAAAGACTTGAGGCAGAAGTTGGGAAGACCCTGAAGGATGTGAATTTCGAAATCGACACAAGGCTTGGATCAAAGAGTTTCCGGATCGGTGAAAAGGGCAAGAATTTCGAGATCTCCTTTTCTGAGGAAGACTTCGTCGAGTTTTTCCAATCACAGCTAAAAGAGAGAACCAGGAAACTCCTGTTTGATTAAGGCAACAATGGCCCACTACTATCTCCTATCATCCCTTCCCGAATTTGATCCGCTGTCCGGAGACCCCAAGATCGACTATGAGGAATTATATCGATTCATCGTCGATAACATTGATGAGCAGGAAGTCAGGGAGATCAAGTATCTTGTTTTTCGAAACGACGTGCGGAACTTCCTTTCATATAAGGCAAGAAACTGGGGTTTTGATGAATTTGCCCTTCCCTTCATGACCCCAAGCCTATTTGATGAGGAGTATTGGGATAACCCTGTGATCTCCTCCGATATTCTTCCGGATTTCATGGAGAGGTTTCTGGAATACAGGGAGTGCAAATCCCTGAACGAATTCAACATTTTCCAATCGAGGATTTGGATCAATTATTATGAAAGCGCAATTCTCCGTGCCAACAAGTACCTGAAAAAGGTCCTCAGCCTGGAGCTTTTCCTGTTTTCTTCCTTACATGATTACCTGACCAAAAGAAAGGGCTTCAATGATCAGAGAATAGAAGCCTCCTTCTTCTATGAACGTGAAGAACCAAACCAGGAATACCTGGGCTTCCTCAGAGAACTGTTTTCAGGATCTCAAAACATGTTGAACCTGGAAAAACGTGCCGATGAATTGATCATCAAGGCAGCCAACAATATTATCCCCATCAACAGATTCAGGTTCAATTCGATCACGGCCTATACCTATCGTCTGCTGATAGGCTCCAAATGGGTAAGGCTTAATGATGAAGAAGGGGAAAAAAGAAAGATTAAGATGATTCAGAAAATGACCGATGCCTATGAGCTCCCGGTCTGACGATTCTATGACAAAAGGAACAATAACAAATATCATAGCCAACCTGATCACCGTCAAGGTGGATGGGCCGATCTCCCAGAATGAGATCTGCTATGTCATCACCTCCAGGAACAAATTGCGTTCAGAGGTGATCAAGGTAGAAGGCGACACGGCTTTTGCCCAGGTGTTTGAGATCACCACAGGACTCAAAGTCGGCGATCCTGTCGAGTTTTCCGGGGCCATGCTCGAGATCGAGCTTGGTCCTGGCATACTTTCTCAAAACTTTGATGGACTTCAGAACAATCTGGACGGGCTGGAAGAAACTTTCCTCGAACCGGGCAAGATCGCTCCCGCCCTGGACGCAGACAAGAAATATGAATTCAGGCCAATTGCCAAAAAAGGCCAGGTTGTCAAGGCGGGAGATTGGCTCGGAGAGGTAACAGAGAACAACATCTCTCATAAGATCATGGTCCCCTTTAGCTTCGAGGGTGAGGCCACTTTGACTTCTGTGGCAGCCCAAGGAGAAATGACCATTAAGGATGAGGTTGCAGCCGGTGAGGATAATAAGGGAAGAGCACAATCCTTCAACATGGTCCAGAAATGGCCGGTTAAAATTCCGGTGAGGGCCTATAAGGATAAGCCCAGACCATTTAACATCCTTCAGACAGGGCTTAGAGTGATCGATACCCTTAATCCGATAACTGAAGGTGGAACCGGATTCATCCCCGGACCCTTTGGAACAGGTAAGACGGTACTTCAACACGCCATTGCTAAAAATGGGGATGCAGATATCATCATCGTCACCGCCTGTGGGGAAAGAGCCAATGAAGTTGTGGAGATCTTTACGGAATTCCCGGAACTGATCGACCCGAGAACGGGAAGAACCCTGCAGGAAAGAACATGCATTGTATGTAACACCTCCAGCATGCCTGTTTCCTCCAGAGAGGCTTCGGTATATGTGGGAATGACGATTGCCGAATATTATAGGGCAATGGGCTTGAAAGTACTTCTGCTAGCGGATTCAACTTCACGCTGGGCACAGGCCCTAAGGGAGATGTCCAATAGGCTCGAAGAACTTCCAGGGCCCGACGCTTTCCCTATGGACCTTCCGGCCATTATTGCAAATTTTTACGCAAGGGCCGGTATAGTCGAACTCAACAGTGGTGAAATGGGCTCCGTTACCTTTATCGGAACCGTATCCCCTGCCGGCGGAAACCTGAAAGAACCCGTAACGGAGTCAACAGCTAAAGTAGCGCGTTGTTTCTATGCCCTGAACCAGGGCAGAGCGGACTCAAAGAGATATCCGGCTATTGAAACAGTCGATTCTTATTCCAAATACCTGGACTATCCGGAATTTGAAAAATTCATGGATGAGCATACCCAGGAAGGCTGGGTTAAACTGGTCAAAAAGGCCAAAGACCTTTTGATTAAGGGAGCCGAAGCCAGGACGCAGATCAATATCCTGGGTGATGATGCGGTCCCGGTCGAATACCATCGGGACTTCTGGAGGAGTGAGGTGATCGACTTTGCCTACCTGCAGCAGGATTCATTCGACGATCAGGACATGAACTGTCCGATGGACAGACAAAAATTCATGTTCAATATGGTCATGGATCTCTGCACTGAAGATTTTGAGTTCGAAACCTTCTCTGAGGTGACGGACTTCTACAAAAAAATGATCAACTATCTGAGACAAATGAATTACGCTGAATTCAATTCCAAGGAATTCAATGAGCACAAGGAAACCCTTGAACAATTTGTTGACGAGCAAAGAACAGCACATGAAAGGGAAGGCGTTCAGTAAGATTTATACAAACCTCACCAAGATCACCAAGGCTACCTGCACTCTAAAAGCAGATGGTGTGGGTTATCAGGAACTGGCCTTTGTCGACGGAAGGCCGGCCCAGGTCGTAAAACTGATCGGTGACGAAGTGACCCTTCAGATCTTCAAGGGGACAGAAGGAATCGGTACGGATTCGGAAGTGGTTTTCACCGGCAAACCCCCCACCATCAAAGTGAGTAAGGGCATGGGCGGCAGGTTCTTCAATGCCTATGGAGAACCAATTGATGGAGGGCCGGAAGTTGAAGGAGAAGAGCGTGAGATCGGCGGACCCTCGGTGAACCCTGTCAGAAGAAAAAAACCATCTCAGTTGTTGGCTACGGGAATCGCCGGAATCGACCTCAACAATACACTGGTCACAGGTCAAAAAATTCCATTCTTCGCCGATCCCAATGAGCCCTATAACCAGGTTCTTGCCTCTGTGGCCTTGAGGGCAAACGCTGATAAGATCATCCTTGGAGGTATGGGCCTTAGCAATGACGATTATCTATATTTCAGGGATACCTTCACCAATGCAGGAGAGCTCGAGAAGATCATTTCGTTTATCAATACCGCTGAGGATCCACCGGTTGAAAGGCTGTTGATCCCGGATATGGCCTGCACGGCGGGCGAGTTTTTCGCCAATGACCTGCAGCAGAAAGTATTGGTGCTCCTCACAGATATGACCCTTTTCGCCGATGCCCTTTCAATTGTGGCAAACAAGATGGATCAGATCCCATCCAAGGATTCCATGCCAGGCTCTCTCTACAGTGACCTTGCGAGAATCTATGAAAAGGCGGTCCAATTTGATCATGGTGGTTCTTTGACGATCATCGCGGTAACGACACTGAATGAAGGGGACATCACTCATGCAATTCCGGATAATACCGGGTATATCACCGAGGGGCAGCTTTTCCTGAGAAGAGATACGGAGATCGGAAAGACCATCATCGATCCTTTTCGAAGTTTGTCGAGGCTGAAGCAAAATGTAATTGGAAAAACAACCAGAGAAGACCATCCACAGGTGATGAACTCGCTGGTCCGACTATATGCAGATGCCATGTCTGCCAGAACCAAGCGCGAAAATGGATTTGATCTCACCGATTATGATCAGCGCACGCTGGAGTTTGCAAAAGACTATTCCGAAAGGCTATTGGCTGTTGATATCAATATCCCCGTTGAAAAAATGCTTGATCGCGGCTGGGAGATGATGTCCAAATATTTTGAGGCCCATGAGGTGGGCATCAAGGAAGAGTTGATGGAAAAATACTGGAAAAAGAACTAGAATGGCTCTGAAGATCCAGTACAATAAAACTTTTCTGCACAGCCTCAGGAAACAGTTGGCCGTCAGGGTAAAGGTGCTTCCTACCTTAAAAAGTAAGGAGACCGCCCTTAGGATCGAGGTAAAAAAGGTTCAGGTACTGATCAAGGAGAAACAGGAGGAATTGAATAACCTGAGAAAGGAGAATTATTCCACCAACAAACTTTGGAACAAGTTTCCCGATATACTCAGGATAAAGGAGGCGATCATCGATCTGAAGAACACGGCCGGTACCAAAATTCCGATTTTCGAAGGACTTGAATTTGAGATCAGCGATAGCTCGTTCTTTGAATTACCGGCATGGTCCGACCTCGCTATTGAACAATTGAAAAAGGAGGTCGAATTGGAAATGGAGCTGAAGGTATTTCAAAGACAGTTTGAGATCCTTCACCGGGAAAGGAGGAAGACCACACAAAAGGTAAACCTTTATGAAAAGGTCCAGATCCCGGAGTTTGAGAGCGGAATCGGTAAGATCAAGCGATTTCTGGAAGACAAGGAGAATATCTCCAAGGCTGCGCAAAAGATTGTGAAGGAAAGAACAGCGAAAATGGCGGTATGAAGTCGAACATGAAAAAATTGACCCTGCTCTGCACTTCCGCTGAGAAAGAACAGATTCTCGACAAGCTGGGAAAATTCCGTTCTGTTCATATCGAAGGGCCAAAAGAAGAATACCCGATCAGAGAGGATCTTTCCAAAGAATTGGAAACCCTCGACCATATTGAAGAGGCCATTGGAAAAGCCCTGAACATCGTTGGTCACCAAACCAAGGATACCAGCCTTGATGTTTCCTTCAACCCGGAGCTGTTCAAGAAGAGGATTGACGATATCGAGAAAACCATTGAGGAGCTATCCGACAAAAAAGAAGATCTGAAAAGGCATGAGGCCAATCTGGAGCCCTGGGGAAACATTCACTGGTTGAAGCTCGGTATACTTGAGCGCTTTGGAGTAACCGCGAGATTCTTTACCCTTCCGGAAAAGGAGTTCAAGCAGCTCAGACCACCCAAGGGTCATGTATATGTGATCAATAAGGATAAAGGTCTGGTCTATTTTGTGGTGTTTGAAAACGGTGAGCAGATCCAGGTGGCCGCCGATGAGGTGCATCTGCCGAAAAAATCCCTGACCATCATACAGAAGGAATTTGAGGATTGCGAGGAAGCGATCTCCGAAGGTTGGAAAACCCTGGCCGGGATGGAGATCTTTCTCAAAGATCTGGGCAGAAAGAGAGCAAGTCTGATGAGGCAGGCTCAGTACAATATTGCTGCGGATAAAATGGAACAGGTTGGGGAAATTGAAGCCATCCAAACCCTGAACGGCTGGTTCCCTGCCGGCAAAGAGGAAAAAGTCAGAAAGAAGCTTGACAAGGGAGGATTCACCTATCGGATCACGGACCCGGAAATCGGCGACAACGTACCGATCATGCTCAAGAACAGCAAGTACAATTCCTGGTTTGAAGATATCACAAAGCTGTATCAGCTTCCCAATTACCGGGAGTTTGATCTAACCCCCTTTATCGGATTCTTTTATCCGATCTTTTTCGCATACTGCCTCGGGGATGCGGGATACGGGATCGTATTGACCATAGTCAGCTTCGTTGGTTTGAGAACCATTTTCAAAGACTACAAACCCGCCGGCTATCTGGGACTGGTGCTTGGGCTTGTCACCATGTTTATCGGAACAGTGAAATCCGGAACATTTTTCGGAATACCGCTGCTTGAGGCCGGGGACATCCCCATACTGGGTTATTTCGAACGATTTGTTTTTATCACGGATGATCAGGATTTCATGTTCAATGCATTCAATGTGAGCCTGATGGTCGGGCTCTTCCAAATACTCCTTGGAGTGGTGATCTCCATTTTCAGAAGAACGAAATTCATGTCATTCGGAATGGCCCTGCCACAGGTAGGGAAACTCCTGATCATCGTTGCAGCCGTGGGATTATTCCTTGGCGGAAACCAGGATATGGCCCCATTCAATGGCATGATGTCTCCCCTGGGGTGGATACTTGGGATAGGCATCCTGACCATGATCATCTTTTATGACCTGAACATACCTTTAGCCCAGAGAATTGGCAATGGATCACTCGGAGTGTTTTTTGTTTTCACAGGACTGCTAGGAGATATCCTCTCCTATATCAGATTGTTTGCGCTTGGGGTATCCTCATCAATTCTGGGACTGGTGGTAAACCAGATCGCAGCACCGATGTTCGAAGGTTCAGTCCTGTCCATTGGAGGTGGAGTGATCTTCCTGATCATCGGTCATAGTTTGAATTTTGTAATCGCCTTACTTGGGTCAATGATTCATCCATTAAGGCTTACATTTGTCGAGTTTTATAACAACGCCCAATTTGAAGGTGGCGGAACGGAATACGAACCTTTTAAAAATTAAGAAAAAATGGAACCTGCAATTCTTATCGCATACATTGGCATCGGACTAATGGTCTCTCTGACCGGAACGGGAAGTGCAATTGGTACAGCCCTCGGAGCCATGACAACGGTGGGAGCATTAAGAAAAAACAAAAAAGCCTTTGGCTCCTATATCGTTCTCTCCGCACTTCCGGGCACCCAGGGTCTTTATGGCTTTGCCGGATTCTTTATCATGCAGGATCTGCTGGTGGCTGATATGAGCTTCCTTCAGGGGGCAGCTGTTCTTGGAGCCGGATTGGCACTGGGAATTGCCGGACTCTTTTCCGGGATCTACCAGGGTCGGGTTTGTGCCAATGGTATCGATAGTATTGGAAATGGGAATGATGTTTTTGGGCAGACGCTGATCCTTGCTGTATTTCCTGAGCTTTATGCGATCATGGCATTTGCAGCAACATACCTGATCCGTACCTCCTTTTGAAATAAGGCAAACCTTTTATCGTTTTTCATGGTGAGTAAAAGGATATGCGCATAGCCTTTGTAGCCATAGGATTTCTCTTTCTGTTCTTGGTCGGCAACGCACAGGACAAGAAGAATAAGATCTTCATTTCCGAGGATGCCAAGCCTACCCTGGATCTGAATCCGGAAGAAGAGGAGGAAGAAGAGGAAGATCGAAAAAAGAAAAAGCGTAAGAAGAAGACCTTTTACGGCTACAAAACCAAAAAGGCTTTTACCCCACCGATCACCAGGGGCAGGAAAACAATTCTTGAGACTTTCTATGTACTGAAGCACTTTGAGCAGCCCGATCCATATGTCAAGGAGATCTATTACTACGACGTAGCCAGGAAAAAGATCAAAACCGCAAGGGCAAGCAAGATCGTCAATGACCCCAAGGTGATGAGGGTCCTGCATGGACCCTACAATCGATATGTAAATAAGGCAGCCGTAGAAACCGGGATCTTCTACCTCGGCGCAAGGCATGGACGCTGGGAAATGTTCAACCTGGATTCCGCTATGGTCGACAAACAGTTATATTATAAAGGCTGGCCGCAAGAGTCAGAGATCAGCTATTATGATCTGGAACAGACCCAGGTGAAAGAAGTGGTTCCGGTCAAATGGGGAGATAAGTCAGGAGACTATGTTTACTTCAACGAAAATGGTTCCTTGAGGATCACAGGAAAATACGCCAATGATATCAAGGTGGGAAAATGGCGGCTCTATCATGCCAACATTCAGAAGCGACATATGGAAATCCAATATGCGGAAAATCCATATGATTATGACCACCAACCTATTGTTCTGAGGGAATGGGATCGTGAAGGAAAGCAGGTATATGATTACCGTAAGGCCGAAGAGCCCAGGTATTTTGATGAGGATGTGCTCGAAAAACTTCAGGCCAAGAAGTAGCTTATGAAAATACCTCTTTACCAGGTAGATGCTTTTGGAGATGGACTTTTCTCGGGTAATCCTGCATGCGTCTGCCCGCTGGACGAATGGCTTGGTGATGAACTCCTTCAACAGATTGCTGCGGAAAACAATGTTCCGGAAACCGCCTTTTTCGTGCCAGAAGAAGGTGGCTTTCATCTTCGTTGGTTCACACCTACAGTTGAGGTTCGACTTTGCGGACATGCAACGCTGGCCACAGCGCATGTGCTGTTCTCTCACCTGGAAAAGTCAGGCGATGAGATCAGCTTCTCTTCCTTATCCGGACCGCTCAGGGTATTAAGAACCGGCGAAGAACTGACCCTTGATTTTCCCACGGAAGAGATCAGGCATGTCGAGCTTGATGAACATCTGATCGCCTCCTTGAAAGCTTTGCCCAATGAGATCTATCAGACGGATTATTACTTCCTGGTTTATGAAACCGAAGCACAGATCAGGGATATGGCTCCGGAATTTGAGACCATGGTGAAATCGCCGGCCAAGGGCGTATTGGCAACTGCTCCCGGCGATGAAGTCGATTATGTTTACCGGTTTTTTGCACCCAAAATGGGAATACCGGAAGATCCGGCCACGGGTTCCGCCCAGAGTATGCTTGCACCTTATTGGAGCAACCGCCTTAACAAACAGGATTTCCAATCCCTGCAATTGTCTAAGCGAGGGGGCAGGTTCAATTGCGAGCTCAGGGGAGACAGGGTCTTGATCAGTGGAAAAGCAATTACCTACCTGAAAGGAGAGATCACAATTTAACAGAAGTCCACTCTCCTCCAAGAGAGTAATGAGCATTCGACCGCCGGGCCCCATTGGAAAGGGAAAATTTGAAGTAGGTAGCGAAAAGTCTAGTTTTGCCAAGCAAACATGACATTGACCTTACGATATTGCATCCTATCGATTGTCACCTTTCTGGCCCCATTCCTTTCCCTGGGACAGATCAGTTTGGATTCACTACTCGAGGCCTATTATCCTTTGGATGGAAATGCAATGAATGTTGCCGGAAATAGTTTCCATGGAATCATTTCCGGTCCGGCTCCTACCATTGGTCGCAATGGAAATCCAAATTCTGCCTATTTTTTTGATGGTGTTGATGATGAGATCGAACTGCAAACCGACTTTGATTACCGGTTCAGAACCGTGAATATTTGGTTCAATGCGGCAACCATAAACTCGCTAAAAAAGACATTCTACGATTCTGACCATGCCACAATACAGTGGGGGAAAACAGGACTGGGTGTGAGAAGCAATAATGGCATAAAAAGAGCCGAATTCAGAACCGGTGCCGGAATAGCAGATATCAACGGCATACTGGAAAATAATTGGTACATGCTCACATTCACTCTTGGGCCGCAAGTAGCCAAATGCTACCTCAATGGTGTTTTGGGCGCCACGATGCCAGTCGGCTTTCTCCACTCATCGAGTGGGAATTCCACAGCTGCCCTTGGACATACAAGATTGGACGACCGTCACTTTCATGGAGCCCTGGATGATGTAAGGATCTACTCAAGGGCTTTGAGCGACTGCGAGATCCAGTACCTCTATAACGGGGATAGCCTCCTTGCCCTGCCTTTGGAAAAGGATTCCACCTGTGGCTCCACAATCCAACTTAATGGACCTCCCGGTTATCAGGTGTATCGATGGGATCTTGGGGATACGATCATTAAATCCCAGGATATCGAAGCAGATTTATCCTCGACAGGTACAGATATTTTCACGCTTTATGCTCGTGATCAGGAAGGTTGCTTTCATAAAAAGGAATATCACATCTCCTCATTCCATATAGAAAGCTTTGATCTTGGCACCGACACCATGATCTGCAATGAGTCATTCCTGACCTTCAGTTATGCTCTGGATAGCGGATTGATATTGGATTTCAATTCCTGGGACAACATAGTTCAGCAAGGCCAAAATTCCTTTCTTTTCCAAGGTTCAAATTCCTCGGATAGCATTTTACAGTACCAACTCATTGCCGCGGTCTCCAATAACTCAGGGGAATGCACTTCTGCAGATACGGTATTGGTTTCGGTATATCCTAAGATCCCAAATCCAATATGGGATAGGGATAGCATTTGTTTTGGTGATACCTTATTGATCTTGCTGGATGCGGACACGGCAAACTATGCTTATCAAAGCCAATCGAATTTCACCAGCTATTTCGATCTGGATACCTTGAATCACAGCGGCTTAAATTTTGGTGTCTATAATTCCATATCTGATCCACAGCCATTGATTACGGAATTCCAAAGCCAGGTGACCAATGAAATCGAATGTTCGGAGCATTTTTCCATGGAGTTATTTCTGGAACCAGAAATAAAAGGAGACATAGTTGGAGACAGCCTGTTCTGTCCGCAGGCCGTAACAACAGAATATTTTCTTGATCCTTTTTATGGGTATGCAGGAGAATGGGGGGTTCATCAGGGAGAGATACTCAATCGGGATGGTGCCAGAGTTGAGGTCCTCTGGCACTGGCCAAGGACGAACCAGTTTATCAAAGTCCCCTTGGAAAGCGCAATGGGTTGCCCTTTGAAGGATCTCCACATTGACATCTCGGATTCCAGTTTCTCTCACTGCCCCGAATATTCTGACTTTTTTCTAGTTCCAAATATGATCACGCCAAATGGAGATGGCAAAAATGACTACCTCGAGATCCTGAGAACAGCGGATATCGTGACCATCGATCTGGTCATCTTCAACCGATGGGGAGAAGAGATCTTCAGAAAGAATGATTATAGAAATGAATGGGGGAATGATCCTATGATCAGCGCAGGGACCTATTTCTATCAATTAAGAGTCCGGATGAGGGAAACCAAAACCTACAATGGCTCCTTTACCCTGATCAGATAGCTCTGTTCTGGAATTTCAGGTAAAAACTGATGTTCATGGCGATCAACAGGAATCCATAAAACATGTCTTCAAAAGGAATGGTGCCAAGGCGTAGGCCGATATTCTCCCTGTCATTGTACCAAACCACTTCTTCCTCGATAAAGGAACCTGTCAGAATGCCATTGAAAAGAAAAAAGGGCAACAAAACAAATATATAACTCAGGTATATCCTTCCTAGAAAGGGGAAAACGAATACATACTGAGCCAGTATGACGAAAACAAAGGCCAGTAAAAATGTGACCGAAGTGTAGAGATGGGAATAGAAAACAATACCCCCGATCAGGAATAATGCGATGAGGAAATTGCTGATCCTCATCGTCCAGGCAGGACCCGGTCCTTTGACCTTGTAAAGGAGCAAGGCCTCGTAAATGAACACGCAGGAGAAGGGGACAGTGACAAAAAACAACCACTCTCCAAGTGGCAGACCGAATGCTTCAAGCCCACTTAAATACCTTTCATTAAATCCCCAGACACCCTGGGCTGTAAATATGATGTCCCAGACGATAAACAGTACGCCTGTCAGAAATATGCCCGCGAAAAGGGCCTTCCATTTTTTATAGTATGATATTCTCGGCTCAAAACTTCTCAACAGAGGAAAAGAGATGATGAGCGCATTTAGAATAAGGTACAGGTAATGCTCTGGCAACAGACTCAGTGTTTGGAATCGAAGCTTTCCCGGAAATACCTGAGCGGAACCCATAGCATTCCGAAGCATTCTCCCTCTTCCTTTCCAAGGTGCTTATGATGAACCTTATGCGCTTTTCTTAAGGCCCGGAAATACGGATTCTGCGTTCTGGTGAAGATCTTGAACCTCTGGTGAATGAAAATGTCGTGGACAAAGAAGTAGGCCAGACCATACAAAGCTATGCCGACACCGATAAAAAACCGGATATCTATACCCTGAAGGGAACCGAAAAAGATCAGCAGGGAACTCGGAATTGCGAAGACCAGAAAGAACCTGTCGTTCTTTTCGAAGATGCCATATCCGGGTTGATGATGGTCCTCATGCCAACTCCATAGCAGACCATGCATGATGTATTTATGCGTAAGCCAGGTGATGCCTTCCATAATCAGGAAGACGCCCAAACTGATGATTATCCCTATACCCAAACTCATTTTCCAAAAAGGGAATCCAAAACCCCTTTTCTAAAGTTAAAGATTTGATCAATTCTACCGGATACCATAATCGAATTCATGATGCTGCCGATAAAACCCAAAGGGATAGCATAGTGTATGGTATCCTCTACCCTGACACCACCTTCAGTGGCTAAAAACCGGTGCTCATGATGCCATAGCCTGTAGGGCCCTGCACATTGATAATCGATAAAGTATTTTTCCTTTTCCACAGCCGTGATCTCCGTGACCCAGGACATTTTGATCCCAAAAACCGGTTTCACAGTGTAGTAGATCAATTGCCCGGGATAGATCTCCGATCCGTTGAAATTTGATTTGACCTGGAAGCCCATATCCGGAGGAGTGATCTTCGAAAGGTTGCCCGGGTTAGAAAAAAAATCCCAGGCCTTTTCCAATGATATCGGAAGGTCCTGGGAGTATGATTTTTTGAATATTTTCAATTCAATGGAATTTTTGAAAAATCGATCCTGGATCTGATCAACTGAAACCAGGGAGAAAATCGCTCAGGGTTTTCCTCCATCATCTCCTCCAGCTCGGTCGGATCCACATATTTCCAATCCGAGATCTCCTCAGGATCAGGCTTTGGGTCTTCATGACATCGTCCAACAAATACATGGTCCATTTCATGTTCGATCAACCCGTTACCCATGTCGAATTCGTATTTCACCTTGAACAAATAGTGATTTTCCGTTTCAAGACCAAGTTCTTCTTTCGCCCGCCTTTGAACCGCATCCTTGATCAACTCTCCGGGCCTGGGATGTGAACAACATGCATTGGACCAAAGCCCGGCTCCATGGTACTTACCATCGGCTCTTTTCTGGATGAGCATTTCTCCTTTTTCATTATAGAGCAAGAGTGAAAAAGCCCTATGCAACAGACCCACCCTATGGGCTTCAAGTTTTTCTGCCTGACCGATCTCGCGGTCCTTTTCGTCTACAAGTATGACTCTTTCCATTTCAGATCAATCCAAGCTGGTCCTTAAAATAGCTTTCTGCAAGCAGGACAAATTTCCGGTTGTTGGGAATGCGAATACGCTTTTGTTTTACCTCTGCGGGAGTGGTCCTTTTGATCTTGTCAAAAAGTGAGAGGTAATAGATATATGCCAGGTATACCCCGAATTTTGCTCGGGACGGTAGTTGTTTGATGCCAACCAAGGCTCCATCAAAATCCTGTTGAATGTCTTCCTCGATCTGCTGTTTGACCTCCTCGGAAAATATTCCAGCCCTCAACTGAGGGAAGTAGGTTCGACCCAGTTCCAGAGAATCATCCTTCAAATCCCTGAGAAAATTCACCTTTTGAAAAGCAGAGCCCAATGCCATGGCATATGGCGTAAGCCTTTCATATTCTTTCATATCACCATCGACAAATACTTTCAGACACATCAGACCGACGACCTGGGCTGAACCAAGGATGTACTCTTCATAACTTCGCTGGTCATGTTCCTCCATTCTTAGATCCATTGACATACTCTTGAGGAACTGATCGACAAGTTTCAGGTCGATCTCATATTCCCTCACCGTATGTTGAAAGGAATTCAGTACAGGATTGGTGCTGATACCCCTCTCGATAGCGGCATGGGTTTCCTCCCAGAATTCGTTCAAAAGGGATTCCTTGTCATGATCATGAAAGGAATCCACAATCTCATCAGCCAACCTGACAAACCCATAAATGTCATAAATGGGTCCCCGAATGTTCTTGTTCAGCAACCTGATGCCCAAAGAAAAAGAAGTACTGTAGGAATGGGTAATATTCCTTGATGCCTCATGAGAGATCTTGTCGTAGAGTGCTTTCATTTCAATTCTTTAAAAATTGATTCACTTCATCGGCAGCCAGTTTTCCAGAAATCAGAGATGGTGGAACTCCGGGTCCGGGAACCGTAAGCTGGCCGGTATAGAACAGGTTTCGGATCTTTTTGTTTCTCAGCCTAGGTTTTAACGGACCTGTTTGCTTTAGGGTATTGGCCAGGCCATAGGCATTGCCTTTGAAAGAATTATAATCATTGATAAACTCACGATGCCCAAAGCTCTTCCTATAAACAATGCTGTTTCTAATGCTTTGGCCTGTAATATCTTCAAAACGATTGAGAATCGTTTCAAAACACTTTTCCCTCAGTGATTCATTGTCTTCCAGCCCCGGAGCCAAAGGGACAAGTATTGTCAGGTTCTCATATCCCTCAGGAGCAACATCCGGATCGGTTTTGGATGGTGCGCTTACATAGAACAAGGGATTCTCCGGCCAGGAAGGGGTGTCGTAGATGAGCTTTGCATGCTCCGAAAAGTCGGCATCGAAAAACAGATTATGATGTTGAATGCCATCGATTCTCTTGTTCACTCCCAGGTAAAAGAGGAGGGCCGAAGGTGCGAGTACTCTTGAATCCCAATAGGATTCGGAATAATTTCTGAAGCTGTCAGGTAGAAGTTTATTTTCAATAAAATGGTAATCAGCTCCGCCAACAACCGCTCTGGTTTTGTAAAAGTCCTTTGCAGATTGTACGGTATTGATCTTTTTGGTTCCGAAATCAAACCGGACTACTTCTTCACCTGTATGGATCTGACCACCAAGTTGAATGAAAAGATCCCTCATCGCTTCCACAACCTTTCCCATGCCGCCCATGGGATACCATGTGCCGAGCTTTAGATCCGCATAATTCATCAGGCTGTAAAGAGCCGGGGTGTTTTCAGGTTTAGCGCCCAGAAAAAGAACCGGGAACTCCAGAATTCTGACCAACCTCGGGTCTTTAACAAATTTTCTGACATGCTTAGAGATGGAGGAAAATACCTCATTCTGAAAAAGTCCAAGGATCAATTCGGCAGAGATATAATCGGTATAGGAGGATCCTGAATTATAGACAAGCTTGCCTACGCCCAATTTATATTTCCGCTCAGCTTCCTTCATGAAAGCCTCCAGTTTAGCTCCCGATCCGCTTTCGATACTGTTGAAGAGTGCTTTCAACTCTTCCCAGTCCGCCGGAATGTCAATAATCTCGTCGTTGGAATAAAAAACCCGGTAAGACGGATCAAGCCTTACAAGATTGTAGTAATCGGAAACGCTGGTCGAGAAATCCGAGAAAAAATTCTCAAATACCTCCGGCATCCAATACCAGGAAGGGCCCATGTCAAATTTAAACCCATCCTCTGCCAAAACCCTGGCCCTTCCGCCCAACTGCTCATTCTTTTCAAGGAGATCAACACGATATCCTTCCTTGGCCAGATAGCAGGCAGCGGAGAGTCCGGAAAACCCTCCTCCTATGACGGTGACCCTTTTATCCATTAGTTTTTAGGCGTCAGTACAGCCTGAAGCTCTTTTCTTGCGTAAAAGATCCTTGTTTTCACTGTACCAAGCGGAATATTAAGCTTTTCTGAGATCTCATGGTACTTATATCCGTTATAATGCATCTCAAAAGGAATCCTGAACTCAGGTTTGATATTCCTCACGACCTTCAAAAGCTCGTCATATTGCACCATATTCTCAGGAGCACCTTCGATCGAATTATCCTTCACCTGAAGAGGATAACCACCTTCATGTGTGTCGGCCTGGAAATTGATTCTGGAAAGCTTCCTGTAATTGTTGATGAACGTATTTTTCATGATAGTGAAGAGCCAGGCCTTAAGGTTCGTGTCATGCCTGAACTTTTCCCTATATCTGAATGCCTTCATCAAAGTTTCCTGAACCAGGTCGGCGGCTTCATCCGGATCCTTGGTGAATTTGCGCGTGAAAAGTTCCAAGCTACTGTACATCGATCCGACTCTTGTATTGAACTCTATAGCAGTCATAACAAATTATTTTGTTTAACAAATGTATCATAATGTTAAACAAACATCCAAGAAATTGTTCAACTTTTTTGCAAAAAAGATTGAACAAAATAACCTCTATGGGCATACAGAGAATATAACTCTCTGAGGATCAGAAAACTAATTGTTTAAGAAAAATTGAAATAAATTAAACAGATTTTGGTAGCCCAAGCAGGATCTGCTTGAACTCATCGGCCTTTTTGAAAGACAAAACCTTGGGTATGGCCGTCACCTTTGAACCAATACCCGGGCCGGAAACAATGATCTTTTTGACCGCGGGATGTTCGCTGCACTCCGTAAAGAATCTCACGCCCCCATCTTTGAACTGCGGAGTAGTGATTGAACTGACAAGATAATCAGGGCTAATATCATCCAATGTTTGTATCATGTCGGCAGCAGGAACACATTGACCCAGGTAGATCACCTTATAGCCGGATTTCTTGGCCAGATAATAATAAAGCAGCAGACCGATCTCGTGAAGTTCCTTTTCTGGCAGGAAGAGCACCATGGATTCCGCCTTGGGATCGGATACCTGTGGCAGGTTGTCTATGGCTACGCTGATTTTTTGGCGTATTAAATTGGACACAAAGTGCTCCTGAGAAGGGATAATGTTTCCAGTTAGCCACAATACCCCGATCTGGTCTAGAAAAGCGTAAAGAACCTGCGTGACCAGATCTTCAAATCCCAGCTTCATGGATACCTCATGAATGATATTCTGGAATTTTCCCTCATCCAGATCAACCATAGACATGATGAGCTGCTCGACATAGTACTTGGTGCTCCTGGAATGGGAAGAGATATCCCTTACATTGTCCTCCAGCTCCTGTCGACTCATCGAGGCGATCTTGGAGATCTTGAGGCCCTGCTCATTCAGTATGGATACAGTCAGGATCTTTTTGAGCTGATCATCATCATAGGACCGGATATTGGTATCCGTTCTTTTCGGCTCCAACAGGCCATGACGCTTCTCCCAGATCCTCAAGGTATGGGCCTTGATTCCTGATAGCTTTTCCAGATCCTTGATTGAATAACTAGCCATTAACTGAATATTTCAAGTTATTAACCAAATGAATACAATAAGGTTTTAATTTGCCGAAGGTAATTCAACTTTTTTAAAAGCCTCAATTTCAAGCCTTAACCTGAATGGAATTCATCCTTGCTTCTCATAACAAAAATAAGATCGAAGAGATCAGAAGCATAATGCCCCCAGAATTAATAATCCACAACCTTTTTGAGCTTGGATACAAAGAGGAAATCATCGAGGATGGCGATACATTGGAAGAAAATGCCGCGATCAAAGCCCGAACCATTGCTCAGAAGTTCTCCAAACCCTGTATCGCCGATGATACCGGACTAGAAGTCGAAGCCCTGGATGGTCGGCCAGGGGTCTATTCTGCCCGATACGCCGGCATTCCGCCTGACGCCAGCAGAAACATCACAAAACTGTTGGACGAGATGAATGGCATGGAGAATCGAAAGGCGCGATTCAGGACGCTGATCTGTCTAAACGACGGCCGGGGTGAGCACTTTTTTGAGGGAATAGTCAATGGTACCATCGCCCATGAGCCCAAAGGCCGAAAAGGCTTTGGATATGATCCCGTATTTATCCCCGCTGGCTACCAAAACTCATTCGCCCAGTTGGATACAGATGAGAAAAACCGGATCAGCCACAGAGCCCGGGCATTGTCGCGCTTAAAAGAATACCTTGAGCAAAATGGCTGAAAAACCTTTTGTGGTAGGTATTACAGGGGCAAGCGGTTCCGGAAAGACCTATTTTATCCATAAGCTTTACGAAAATTTTCAGAAGGAGGAAGTCACACTTCTCTCTCAGGATCATTATTATCTGCCCATCGAAAAGCAACCAAAAGATGCAAACGGAATTGAAAATTTCGACACTCCCGGGTCTATTGATACAAAGGGATTTGTCGCTGATCTCAAAACCCTGATTTCGGGCAAGGCAGTTCATAAGGAAGAATACAATTATAATTTCCGAGACATTGAACCTGCAATCCTGACCTTTAAACCCGCTCCAATTATTCTGGCAGAAGGGATTTTTGCTTTTAATTCGGAGGAATTGTTGTCATTATACGACTATAAGTTATTCGTGGAGGCTTCCAGGGAAACACGGATACAAAGGCGGATTAAAAGAGATGCTGAGGAAAGAGGATATGATGTTGATGACGTACAGTACAGATATGGGCATCATGTCGAGCCGGCATTCCTCAAATTCATCAAACCCATGCAGGTCAGGGCGGATCTTGTGGTTCATAATGAGAGTTCTTTTGAAAAGGACCTTTCCTTGGTAACTTCGCACATCAAATCAAGGATATAGCATGGCTCAGCGTTTCGCGGTTATTGGATTAGGGATTTTCGGAACCTCCATTGCACGAAACCTCGCTTCCAGAGGTGCGGAGGTTCTTGCCGTGGATTGGGATCTCGACAAGGTAGAAGCACTGAAAGATGAGGTTGCATATGCCGTCTCCATGGATTCCACTGATATCAAGGCTCTTTTGGCACATAATGTCCCCGATATGGACGCAGTGGTGGTCGCGATCGGTGAGAATTTTGAGGGGTTGCTCATGACCACGGTTCTCTTACTTGAACTAAAAGTAAAACGGGTGATCGCCCGAGCCGCAAGTCTGCAACAATATAAGATCCTGGAAAAAATGGGCGTGAAGGAGATCCTATCTCCCGAGGGTGAGGTCGGAAGAACTGTGGCAGAAATGCTGGTTCACCCCAACATGAAAACCTTTCTGCCTTTGCCCGATAATTTTGAGATCGTGGAGATCAACAATCCTCCAAAAACCCGAAATAAAACGCTCAAAGAGGTTGGCCTGCGAGAAAATTACAACCTCAATCTCATCACCATCAAAAGGACCTTTGAGGAAAAGATCAATGGCCAATTCCAAAATGTCCAACACATCGTCGGGGTGCCGCGTGGGGAAACCGTTCTTACCGACACGGATGTCCTGATCCTATTGGGAAAACATCAGGACGTCAGCAAATTTGTGGAGATCAACAGTTGATCTAGTTTTTCTGGATCGGGATGCTCACTCTTTCACCTTCAGAATCCATCCTTAGGAAGTAAGTTCCTGCCGCCAATTGAGTAGTTGGCACATGTACTTCCCGTTGCCCCTCAGAAACGGAGAACTCCAGAACCATTTTGCCCAAGGCATCAAAAACCTTGCATTCAATTCCCCGGTGATCAAAATCTGGGCTTATAACAAGCTCATCGCCAAAAGGATTGGGATACACGGCAATTGTTCCGTCACCGAACTCATCACCAAGATCGAGAATTCTCACATCGACATCCTGACAAATGCTGTCCGGACAGCCCTCAAAGCTTTGAACTTCCTGGCATACCCTATAGGTGCCTTCGACGGCATAAGTATGAAAAGGGTTTTGGCCCGTGCTTATGGAGCCATCACCAAAATCCCAGGACCATGACATGGCATTCTGACTGGTATCGGTGAAACTCACGGTCAGATTCGAGCTTGAAAAGGAAAACCCGGCTTTCGAACCCTGGAATACCGGAATATTGAAATCAACGCTCTCCGAACAGTTGTTGGAGTCGGAATAAGCATAGGTGATCACATGAAGACCCACACCAACGGTTACCGGATCAAATTGGTTACCTGCGATCCCGGGACCGGAATAAGTCCCTCCCACAGGGCTTCCACCGCTAAGAATAATCGGATCATCTCCTTCGCAAAGCCCGGGAAGATCCGGATGAATCACGACCGGTGCAGGGTTGACTGTAATGGTAGAGGTCGCAAAATCCTGACAATTCGGTGGGCCGAATGTATAGGTGATGGTATGTGTCCCCAGGCCGGCTACAGCCGGGTCAAAACTTCCGTTGATCACACCTGATCCGGAGTAAACTCCAGAATTTGGCTGACCTCCAACCAATAATTGGGGAGACTCGTTGATACAAATGTCATTGAACGAAGCAAGGGTAACCGTGGGGGTTGGGGTGACCAAAATGCTGTCAACCCTAATCGTGGCACAATTTCCTGCATCCGTGAAAGTCCATTCATAAACGAACCAGGTTGGCGTTGAAAGGGATGAAATGGGATTCGTAATGCTGCTTCCCGGAACAAACGAGACCGTATCTCTAATTTCCGGTCCTGAAGAAGAATACACCAAACCCTGGGTCGGGCTTTTCCTAACTATGGAGTTGGTAAACGCCGTATTTGGACGGTTAGACAATTCCATAGTGACCGTTTCTCCCAAGCAAGCCTGAGTCATATTAAAATCAGGGCTGGCCGTGGGGTACCGATCGGTGATAATCCAAAACACCTTTTGAGTCAAACAGGAGTTTCCATCATTGACCGACAAGGATACCCGGGAAACTGTTGAGTCCGGATGAGGAATAAAGGTTACCGGATTAGAAGTACCGACTATGGATCCTCCTGATAACGGAGTCCAGATCGCTTGTATCGGAGCCGCCAGGTTGCCTGGATTATGTACAAGGTAATGGAGGTCCACCAAGGGGTTTTGAGGGTTTGACAAACAGGCAAAAAGCGAATCCGAGCCTACCGGATTCACCCCATCGGCCGACAGGGAAATATCAGGAGCATCATATACCGTAATGCTTGAAGTATCGAAATCCTGGCAGTTGGCTGAACCAAAAGTATAGGTGATTGTATGGGTTCCTAGGCCAGCAGTACCTGGATCGAAAATGCCATTTGACACACCCGGACCACTGTAAACCCCAAAATTCGGCTGCCCTCCTGAAATAGTGCTTGGGGCATCGTTGATACAAATATCATTGAGCGGCGCAAAGGTCACCGTTGGCGTAGAATTCACCAAAACACTATCCCTTCTTAAACTTGCGCATCCTCCTTCGGAGAAAGACCATTCGTAGACAAACCATGTTGGGTTCGAAATGGAAGGAATGGGATTGGTCATGCTGTTGCCAACGGCAAACGAAACTGAATCGAGAATTTCCGGTCCGCTGGAAATATAAACCACCCCGGGTGTTGGGCTAATTCTGAAAATTGAGTTCGAAAACGTCCGGTTTGGAAGGTTCTCCAATTTTAGTGTCACGGTTTCTCCCAAACATGCCTGCGACTTATCAAAATCCGGGGTCACATCAGGATACTGATCCGTGATAATCCAGAAATCCCTGGTAGAGCTACAACCGTTTCCATCCATTACATTCAGCGAAACCCTTGATATTGCGGAGTCGGGAACCGGGGCATAAGTAACCGGACTCCCTGATCCGATTATTGTTCCTCCGGATCGAGGCGTCCAGGTTCCTTGGATCGGAGAAGTCAGATTACCGGCGTTATTCAACAGATAAAACAGGTTTACCACTGGATTAGCAGGATTAGCCGGACAAGCAAACAAGGAATCAGAGCCGTTAGGATTCACTCCATCCGCAGAAATAGAAAAAACAGGGTATTCACTGATGGTCACAGTCCCGGAATCAATTCCAGCACAACCCTGCCCATCATCAAAGGTGTAATAATATTTGTGCACTCCAACACCGGCTAATTGCATATCGAAATTCCCCGCCGTTACATGGGATCCGGTATACACTCCACCGATGGGGCTTCCACCGGTTAATGAAATAATCGAATCAGCGTCGCAAGAGACATAGTCTTTGGTCTGCGGGTCAATGCTAACCGTAGGACAGGCAGGTGTGGTGTCCTTGACCTGTATCCTATAGTCCTCCGTTTCTCCCCAATCATAAGTCCCGCAGGCAGAGATCGGTGCCGTTTCAGAACATACGATCCTCAAACCGGTAATACCCAAAATGGCTGATTGAGGCACAGTGATATTGCCAGTAAAGGTTCCCGAACCCTGGATCGGAGAGGAAAATACCCTTTCCGTGATCTCATCGAACTCGTTGTTGGCATCCCAATCGATATAAACATTGAATCCCTTAGGGTAGGTATTGCCACCGTCACAATCTGCTGTTGTCACCGAAACGGTATAGGTGGAATCCCTGAATACATTGGCCACCAAATTCGTATGGTCCTCATAGGTTGCACAGCTGGTAGTCGTGTTGTTTACGTTGGACAGGCTGAAATTGTTGATATAACTATCTATGGAGGTATTGGCTTCCGATAAACAATAGGGCCGGACGGTAATGTAACCCGATTTGATCGCGCTATCCGCTCCAAAAGCATTGGTCGCGGTGAGCTTCACATCATAAGTACCGGCGGCCGAATAGATCACATATGGGTTTTGCTGAGTTGATGTGGCCGGGTTCCCTCCTTGGAAATCCCAGTTCCAGGAGGTCGGTGAGCCTGCTGATACATCGGTAAAAAAGACAGTATCTCCAACAACAGCGTCCGTCTTGTCTCCATTGAAATTGACAAACGGGGCCGAGTTCCCGGCATTGTAAATGGGAGATTCCCACAAGCCACGGCCGTAAGTCGCGGCTCTGATCTTTTGAGACTGCAGTTGAATTTCCAATTCATAGACCCTTACCGTAGGAAGTCCACTCATAAAGGGTGCCCAGGTTGTATTGGCATCGTTGCGGTAATAAACCCCGCCATTGTTCCCGGCGTAAATCCCGTTGTCAGCGGTGTGATCGATGAGTACACAATAAACGGAGGATGGAATGGAAGAGCCTATTCCGGTCCAGTTGGTTCCTCCATTCGTAGACAATAAGACTTTTGCAGAACCGGATACTGCCAGAGCAACTCTCTGAGGGTCGTTTGGATCAACACTGATATAATTGACAAATCCGGTCACTCCGGAACTCACGTTTGTCCAGGAGGTCCCTCCATTGGTGGTTCTATACACGCTAGCTCCATCGGCAACGTAAATGGTTTGATTATCGGAAGGAGCTAAGGCGATTTCATCGAGGTTACTAAAATTCAAATTCGAAATCGCGGTCCAGCCCGAAGGCCCCCCGGATCCACCGGTGGTGTTTTTGTATATCTCATCAAATCCCACATAGATGGTGCTGGAAACGCCGGGGTCCTGCTCAAAAGGGGTTACCCACGATCCGTTGCCCACACCGCTCGGCTTGCTGATACTGGTTCTGGATCCTCCCTGGTTGGTGGATTTATACATCGATCCAAATTGACTGGTTCCATATAGTGTCAGCACATTGCTATGGTCGGCAAAGGTCTCCATACCATCCGCACCCAGCCAATCATCCCAGCTTCTGTTCGTTGTTCTCATCACAGAGGTACCATTGTCTTGGGAGCCTCCCGTGACAACGTTTGAATCCAACTGAGAGCAGCCGATCCTATAAAACTGCCTGTTCTCGATTCCCGTGGTCAGATCGATCCAATTATCCCCAAAGTCAATGCTTTTATAAATGCCCCCATCGGTTCCTGCGTATATGGTACCACCCAAAAACTGAAGAACTTCAACATCGGCGTGATTATAGCCGATCGAATTTGGTAAGAACCATGCGGTCTCCACTGTGAAACTCGTGCCGCCATTGAGAGATTTCCAACAGGCTATCCCGGCGATGTGCACTTCATTCTTATTAACCGGATTAACACAAATGGCCATGTCCCTCCAGGCCTGCCCGCTTTGATCGTTTCCAGTGGTCGAATATCCCAGGAAATTGGTCCCCGTATTTGGACCCCGATAAGTTATGGTGGTATCGAATGTATTCCCCCCATTCACCGATTTAAACAAGGATCCGAAGATGCTACCTGATCTCTGGATTATGTACACATAGTTGGTGTCCGCAGGGGTTACGGCGAGTTTCATTCTCTGATTATTGGTCCCATTGACCGGGATGTTCGAGAATGACAATCCATTGTTGTTTGAGCGATAGTAGAAAGTCCCTGTAGCATGGATCACATTCTCATTGCCGGGTTTGAATTCCATGTCCTCCACAGCGGAGAAATGTGTTTTTGTCCAGGTGTTCCCGGAGTTGGTGCTTCTCCATATTCCTGTATTCGACCCAGCAAAAACCAATCCTGTATCCTGGCTGCTCACAAGTATCCTTCTGATATTTCCATTGGGTCCGGGCAGGGTGGTCCAGGAATTTCCACCATCATTGGATCGCATCACCCCACCGCCTGTGGTTCCCATATAGACCTTACTCGTATCATGAGGATCAATGCTGACACTCCAGACCACCATGACCGAAGGAAAATCATCGGTCAGAACCTTCCAGCTTCCTCCTCCGTCGGTGGACTTCCAAAGGCTTCCTGAAGTTGAATTGGTTCCAACATAGATCAATTGTTGAGCGGTTGGTTCTACGGCTATACAGACGATCCTTCCAACACCGGGATTCCAGCCAGAGGTTCTGTTCCAGGATGAAGGCCCCAAAGATCTCCAATCTCCTCCCACAGACTCTGGGCTTCCGGCATTGGCTTGCTGATGTGCCATCATTTCCTGGTAATTGGCCTGGTCAGAAATCACATAGCCCTGATCATCAAGATCTTTTCGGTGCAGGTATTCCCACCTTTTCCATTGCTTATAACCGGAACCCCTGCCCTGATCCCTGCTTTCAAAATATTTTTCCGCCTCCCTTTGGACCTCAAAGAAGTTAATGCGCTCTTCCTGCAACAACTCCAGGTATCTCTGTGAGAAGGAGAAGAACGGTAGGAATAAAAGGAAAAGAAATAATTGAATATTTTTCATACTGCTGGCAGATAGATGCGTGTTGGTCGCACACTTTAATACACAAACGGATTGGAATGTAATCAGGTTGAGGTTTTTAAGCCATATTTATCGATCAAGTAGATCAGGGAAGCCAGAGCCCCTGCACCAAGGTGCAGTTCCCTGTCATTGACCTTTTCAAATGTATCATCGGCTGTATGATGGTAGTAAAAATACCTTTGAGAGTCTACATACAATCCAAAGAGAGGAACGTCCTGATTTCTCAGCGGCCCTATATCCGCCCCTCCTCCGCCTCTTCTCAACACATGCATTTCTCTTCTTTCAAAAAGAGGCTTCCAGGAAAGGATCATCTCCTCCATAGTGGTATCGGGCAAGGTATAGCCAAAACCGTAAGGGGTAAACCCGCCACCGTCACTCTCCAGAGCGGCAACATGCACCTCGCCCTTCTCGGCAGCTATCTCAGCATATTTTTTCCCACCTCTTAGCCCGTTTTCTTCGTTCATGAACATAACAGCCCTGATCGTGTTTTTCGGACGGATATCAAGTGCTTTGAAAATCCTGAGTACTTCGATCGCCTGCATGCAACCGGTTCCATCGTCGCTGGCACCTTCTCCGAGGTCCCAGGAATCCAAATGTCCCCCAACAGCGATGATCTTCTCGGGATCTTCAATTCCCCGGATCTCCCCGATGACATTATGCGAAAGCACCTCGCCTTCCATTCCGCAATCCATTTCAAGACCGATCTCCAGTTCCGGGTCATTCCTGAGAAGCTCACTCAGCTTATTGGCGTCCCTGGTACTGATCGCGGAGCCGGGAATTTTAGGAAGGTTCAGCTTGTAGCCTGTACTACCGGTATGAGGGAAATCATCAATCGCCGAGCCTAAACTTCGATTGATAGATGCCACAGCACCATATTTCGCCGCTTCTGAAGGCCCCGACCATCTTTGAAAACCGGCAGAACCATATGCCTTTCCGGTCCTGATAAATGTGGGATCCATAGGTTTGTTGTAGAAGACAATCTTTCCTTTGATCTTTTCCTTTCCCAAAGCTTCGAGCTCCTCAAAGGATTGAACTTCGATCACCTGTGCCCGGATCATGCCGTTGGTACTCACCGAATTTCCCAGCGCACAAAGATTCAAGGGAACCTTTTCTCCTTGGACCATCGCATAGGCTACTGCAGGTTTGCGCCTAACCCACTTTGGGACCATAACTTCCTGGAGATAGACCGTATCGAAGCCATAATTTCTCATGAGGTCAGCTGTAAATTCCACTGCCATTTCCGCCTGCGGAGAACCGGAAAGCCTGGGACCAATCTCCTTACAGAGATATCTCAGATTTTCGTATGCCTCCCCATTGCTAAGAACTTCATCAAAGATGGATTTGATGTTTGGCTCTTCAGAATCCACATCAAAGCTGAATGCTTCTTTCACCTGTTCTTTTGGCGGCTGACAGGAAAACATGCCCAACAGAACAAGAAAAAAGACAAGCCTCATGATTCAATGATGGTTTTCAGGTCCGGAGGCGTAAAAAGATCGCTTTTTAAAACCTTTCCATCCTCTCTATAGATAGGCTGCCCGTCCTTGTCCAGCTTACTCATATTACTCCTTTGAACCTCGGCAAATAGCTCGGCAAACTTGTGATGAAGACCGAATTCAAGTACAGATCCAAAAACCACGTATTGAAGATCTGTCAGGGCATCGGCGACTTCAACCAGATCTCCTGCCTCAAAAGCCTGCTTGAATTCCTCGAGCTCCTCCCGGATCAGGCTATAACGAAGAGCACATCTTTCCTTTGATGGAATAACAGGACTATCCTCAACAGGAATGCTGAAGGCATCGTGAAAATCTTTGACATCATTGATCTGTTTGTTCATGAATTTGGGGTTGGTTCTCTTGATTGAAGGCCCAAAAAAACAAGGAATTCGCTCTTCTTCAAACCTCTCAGGACGGAAAGCTCATTTGAGTTCCAGCCATGATCTTGTTTTTGAGAAGAAATCCCAGAGAATTATGCCCACGCTCACCGCAATGTTCAAGGAATGCTTATAACCGAATTGGGGTATTTCAATGCAACGATCGCAAACCTCCAATACCTCGTCCTGGACCCCGAAAGCTTCATTCCCAAACACAAAAACATAATCCGTCCCTTGTTCGGGAATGAACCGATCCAGACCGAGCGATCCTTTCACCTGCTCCACAGCTACAACCTGGGTTTCGTCACTCCTGATTTTCTCCAATTCATCGGCAAGGTTCTGATGGTGCTGCCAATCCACTGATTCGGTTGAGCCCAAGGCGGTTTTTTGAATTTCCCGATGCGGAGGGACGGCGGTAAAACCTCCCAGTAGTATCGAATTGATCCTAAACGCATCACCCGTTCTAAAACAGGATCCGACATTGTAGGCGCTTCGAACATTGTCCAATGCAATTGAAACCGGAAGCTTTTCGGATTCCCTGAAAGCGCTGGGACTCAGTCGCCCCAGCTCGTCCATTGTTTTTTTCTTCATGTGGAAAAAGTTCAATTTACAGGATTGGGAAACGCTGGCAAAATGGACATCTTTGTTTTACTCCTATTTCGCGATGGCCTCAAAAAAAGCAAATACGCAAACCCCCTTGATGAAGCAATATTATGCGATCAAGGCAAAGCATCCGGGAGCTATTTTGCTTTTCAGGGTAGGAGATTTCTACGAAACCTTTGATGAAGACGCCAAAAGAGCCAGTAAGGCGCTTGGAATCGTTCTGACCAAGAGGTCCAATGGGTCCGCTTCAGAGGTAGACCTGGCCGGGTTTCCCCATCATGCACTTGAAGCGTATCTGCCGAAGTTGGTCCGGGCAGGATTCCGCGTAGCCATCTGTGATCAACTTGAAGATCCGAAGCAGGCAAAGGGAGTCGTCAAAAGAGGAATAACCGAGTTAGTGACACCGGGCCTCAGTTACAATGACGAAGTTCTTGAGGCCTCCAGCAATAATTACCTGGCCGCTATCAACAGATCACAGGAGACCTGGGGCATTTCCTTCCTTGATATTTCTACGGGAGAGTTTTTCGCCTCGGAAGGCCCCAAGGATTCCATAGCCAAAAACCTTAAGGCATTTGATCCCTCTGAGGTGTTGATCCAAAAGAAGGAAGAGCTTGAGTTTCAAAAAGTCTTTGGAGCAAATCATAACCTTTTTTATCTGGAGGATTGGGTGTTTACGAGGGATTTTGGATACGAAAAGCTGACAAGACAATTTTCGTCCAAAAATCTGAAGGGATTTGGCGTTGAGGACTTTGGCCCCGGCATCGGAGCCGCAGGTGCGGTTCTGCACTATCTGGAAGAAACGGAGCATAGGCACATTGAGCATATCAACAGGATCTCCAGAATCGATGATCAGGATTATGTCTGGATGGATCAGTTCACCATTGAAAATCTTGAACTGCTCAATACCCGCCAGGCTGATGGAACTCCGCTGATCCGGATTTTGGATCATAGCGTTTCGCCGATGGGCGGGAGACTGCTGAGAAGATGGCTCGCAATGCCGTCGAAAAATCTTCAAGAGATCCAATTGCGTCAGAACGGCGTTAAGGCCTTCTTTGATGATGAAGAACTGGCAGAGAACATAGGTCGACTGATCAAGAACTGCGGGGATCTGAGCAGACTGATATCCAAGGTCGCCGCAAAACGTGTCAATCCCAGGGAGATGAAGGCGATATCAGTTGCCCTGGAGTCCATTCAGGCCATCCGGGAATATCCTCAACTCGATAATCCTTCATTGTCAGCTTATTCATCAAATCTGAACCCCTGCACCGAGCTTCAGAAAAGGATCAACGAAACATTGATCGATCAACCCGGAATGCAATCCAATCTCGGCGGAATTATTCGCGATGAGTTCTCGGCAGACCTCGATGAGTTCAGGAAGATCGCCAACTCCGGCAAGGAGCATCTCGAAAAAATTAGGGAGAGGGAAGCGGAAAGAACCGGTATTCCAAAACTGAAGATCTCGTACAACAAGGTTTTTGGTTACTACCTGGAGGTATCAAATGCGCATAGGGAAAAGGTTCCGTCCGAATGGATCAGGAAACAAACCCTGGTCAACGCCGAACGATATATAACCGAGGAGCTTAAGGGCTTTGAAGAAAAGATCCTCAATGCGGATGAGAAGATCCGTGAACTGGAACAGAACTTTTTCAACGAGCTGATCGAAGATTGCCAGCCCTATGTTTCTTCCATCCAAACTTCTTCGATCAATATAGGAATGTTGGATTGCCTTATTTCCCTTGCTCTGGTAGGTTCTTCTAAAAATTATTGCTTCCCTGAGGTAGATGAGAGTATTATCCTGGATATCAAAGATGGAAGGCATCCGGTGATTGAGGAACAGTTGCCACCGGGAGAAAAGTACATTCCAAATGATCTTGATCTGAACCCAAAAGAGGGTCAGATCCACATCATCACCGGTCCCAATATGGCCGGTAAATCTGCATTCCTCAGACAAAATGCACTCATTGTCATCATGGCTCAGATGGGCTCCATGGTGCCTGCAAAGAGTTGTCGTGTCGGCATCATCGATAAGGTTTTTACCAGGGTGGGGGCATCGGACAACCTTAGCAAGGGCGAATCAACCTTTATGGTGGAAATGAGCGAGACGGCCAGCATTCTCAATAACCTCAGTGAAAGGTCATTGGTGATCATGGATGAGATAGGTAGGGGGACAAGTACCTTTGACGGCATTTCCATAGCCTGGTCCATCGTAGAATTTTTGCACAACCGGAAGAAGGTCCATCCCAAAACCCTGTTCGCCACACATTACCATGAGCTTAATGAGCTTGCAGCAAAGTTCGAGCGGGTCAGGAACTTTAATGTTTCTGTCAAAGAAGTCGGAAACAAGGTTCTCTTCCTGAGAAAACTTGAAGAGGGAGGGAGCGAACACAGCTTTGGTATCCATGTGGCTCAGATGGCCGGTATCCCCAATGAGGTTGTACTCAGGGCCCATGAGGTGTTGATGCAAATGGAGGATAACAAACCCCTGCAGTCGGCACAAAAGCAGCTCAAGAAAATGGAGAGCAAGGGATATCAGATGAGTGCCTTCGAAGCAAATGATCCGAACTATCTCAAGGTCAAGGAACTATTGAAAAAACTGGACATCAATCTGATCTCGCCGGTAGATGCGCTCTTAAAGCTCAACGAGATAAAAAAGCTGCTAGGCAATTAGGCCCCGGATCCGGACATAAAAAAACCCCGCCGAAGCGGGGTTGATCTTTTAATTTCCTTCGGGTATCAAACTGAACACATAGTATTCACCATGAAATAACTCATCATCATCGGTGACTTTCAACTCCAATAATGTTGCGGTATTGGTGATCAACTCACCGCCAATTGCATCCGGGGATTGAAGCTGGCCTGAAGAATTATAGCCGGCATTAATGGAAATCCCGAGCAGATTGTTGGTGTTGTCATAACCCCAACCACCTTCCAACACCCAGGTGGAATCTATTTCAAAATAAGAAACCGTGCATTGGCTGGTTGAATCAGGAATCCGAGCCGTCACCCCGGTCCTTTGTAGAAAACTTCCATCAATATTGAACTTCATGGTAGAAGCAACCCTGGTACTGATATCAACGGTTACATTGACAAAATTACTACCGCAGGGGATCTGAGTCGGAATTGAAAAATTGACCTCCTGGAACAAGGTATCCTCAAGAATCAGGTTGTCATCCGAATCATACCACTTTCTGGTGTTGAGCAACCAGGTTTTAGATGTCAGGTTTCCGGTACCCGTTCCTCCTCGTTGTATGACCTCGATACAAACAGTGACCTGATTACTGATATCGGTACCATTTGTGATCTGGAAAGTGATACAAAACTGTCCGGGTTTGATCGTTGCAGGCATCTTGAAAATAAACAGGTTTTCGCCCGACTGCGGGTTACCGGAGCCCAGGGCAGATCCCTTGGCCGCTTCGATACCTGGGAATAGTCCAGGAGTCTCGCTTCTTGGAAATAGTCCAAATCTCCCATCAGGATCAACAGGAGCTTCATAATGAGCATTTGCACCATCCACCTGAACCAAAACCTGGCTGGCATCAGGGTCACCGGCATCAATATTCAATGGTATGGCTACTGAAAGTCCGTTGGTAGAAAAGACCGTGTCGCCACTTGAAACCGATGAGATGGTCAAAGTGCCGGTTTGAGGATCAGGATCACCGGTTTTGGCTATCCAGGAAGTATTTGATGTTCCCATTTCGGTGGATACCGCATTGGCATCCCCTGGGTCGACAGTTGGATCTGGGATGTTCACTGATGGCGAACCACCACCGGAACTGCTATCGCTACAGCTCCAGATCACGGATGCCATAAGCAGTAAGAGGAAAATTTTTCTCATAATTCTAAGGATTAAACTTCCAAATTAACAATACGGTATCATTCAAGCATTGTTTCAGGTTCTATTTAAAACCAGAAAAAATTCCATCCTTTAGCCCAAGGGCCAATTTTTGGATATTTTTAATGCCGTTTCATTTTGATTTGAAAAGAACCAAACCCACGAGCCTCAACCCAGCGATCAACGCTTTTATCTCAAAAGGACTTTTCCTCTTCTTTTTCCTATTGCTTTCTACTAACTCAGGCTATGCTCAATTGGGAAGGGCATTTCTGAAGCACTATTCTTATGAAGAGATGGGAGCGGCAGCTCAGAATTGGTCCATTGTGCAGGACTCTTCCGGGATGATGTACTTCGGAAATACCCTGGGTTTGGTATCCTTTGACGGGATCAATTGGAACCTTTATCCCGTGGCCAATATGTCGACCGTGCGTTCTTTGGCATATGATCCTTCTGAAGATGTTCTCTATGCCGGATCACAGGGTGAAATCGGGTATTTTCAAATGGATTCCTTTGGCCACAGGGAATATGTTTCCCTCATGGTACATATCCCGGAGGAAGAAAGGGAATTCAGGGATGTATGGAAATGCTACCTGAGACCGGACGGTGTCTATTTTCAAACATGGACCCAGGTTTTCCGCTGGAATGGCCAAGAAATGGATATGTGGAAGCCCGAGAGCCAGTTCCATCAATCCTTCTTTGTTAACAACACTTACTGGATCAAAGAAAATGGTGTTGGACTGCTGTTGATGGATCATGACACATTGCACCTTCCAAAGGGCGGATCCTTTTTTGCAGACCTGAGAATATATTCCCTGCTTCCATGGAAGGATGATGCCATGATCGCAGGAACCAGAGAAGGGGGCTTTTTCCTGATCAAACACCAGGCGTTTCGAGACAGCCTTCTGATCACTGCCCTCGATGAAGAATTCATTTCCTACAACATGGACAACAAGTTCTACGGAGGAATTCGACTTTCAAACGGTCAATATCTCTACAATACCACCATCAACGGAGTGATTTTCCTTGGCCCCAACGGACAAAGACAAAGGGTTATGAACGCTGAGTCCGGACTGGAGATCGACAATGTGAAGTCTTTGTATGAAGATAGGGACGGATCGGTTTGGCTTGCTACCAATGCGGGAGTATCGAGAATGGACCTGAGCGACCCCGTAACTTATCTGGGTGAAAGCGAGAACCTGAATGGGGAGGTATTTGCGGTAAACAAGCTCGGGGAGACACTTCTTGCCGGTACGGGACAGGGTGTCTATGAATTTCAGAATGGAAGTTTCCTCCCGATCAGGGGGCTTGAGGGTCTGTGTTGGGATATGGAAAAGGTGCGCCATAAGGGTCAGACCACCTTATTGGTCTCGAATGAATCCGGAATTTTCCATTGGAAAAATGACCTGGCCATTCAGGTAACAGATAGATCTGCCTATAACCTCGAAACCTCGAAGGCCCATCCCGGACATGTGCTTGCCGGTGACCAGATACTCAAATTCAAAAATGGAAAATGGGAAGCCGCCTATAGGTTTGAAGGCATGGTGGGAGACATCACAATAAACACTGAGGATTGCAATGCCAATCACTGGTTCTCGACACGAAGGCATGGCATCTATCAGATTGGGGCACATGATTTTAACAGCGCCGCGTACAGGATACAACATTATGATACGAGCAAGGGTTTGCCCAACCTGACCATTCCCAGGGTGGTGATCTGGGAATGTGACGTGTATGCCTGGACCACCGAGGGTCTTTACAAGTTCGATCAGGAATCTCATCATTTCTTTTTTGACTCTGCATTGCACAACGCCATCACCATCTCGGGAGGCCGGCTGAACAATATCGCAACAGACGATGACGGTGGATTATGGGCCTATTCGGGACATGAGGAGATCTCCGAATATGAGATGAAAAGGGCCTACATCAACCAGAATGGAGAGCTTGTGGTCGATAACCTGGCCAGCATCAAAAAAAGCCATAAGGTATTTCTGAGAAATCTTCATCAGGAGGATAGCATCTATTGGCTGAGCTCTCCGGAGGGGATAGTCAGATATGACCTTTCAAAGGAAACAGGCTTTCAAAGCGGAGGTGGTTTCATGACCACGATCAACTGGCTGCCATTGGATGTAGAAAACGAATCCAGGATAATCGATGAGTTCTCCTCCGGTCAAAAACTTCGCTTCCTCAAAGAAAAACTGGATCTTCCTTCAACTTTGGCCAAACCGCCCCAAGGGAAACAAACGATCCCCTATAGGCTTAATTCTGCCATTTTCGACTTCACTTCCGTATTCTTTAAGGACGCAGAGAAACTCACATATCGATACAAACTTGTTGGCAAGGATGCCGAGTGGACGCCTTGGGTGGATGATAACTCCAAGACCTATTTCAATCTTGCCGAAGGAGAATACGAACTACTTGTTGAATCCAGAAATGTTTATGGGGCAAAAGGGAAATCTGTCTCTCTTTCCTTTGAGGTACTCCCACCATGGTACCGGACCATCCCCGCCTATATTGGCTACCTTGTCTTTTTTGCGCTCTCGCTTTTCATCGCTGCCAGAATTTCAGCGATCAGATTAAGGAGACAAAAGAAAATGCTGGAAAAAGTGGTCAATGAGAGAACGAGGGAAATCAGGAGTCAAAAGGATCAGATCGAGCAAAAGAACACGGAGCTGGAACAACAAAAGGAGGAAATAACGGCAACTGCCGAAAACCTTAAGGCAGCCAATGAATCCATCGCTGAACAAAACGCCATCATAGAAAAGAAAAACCTGGATATCACCGATAGTATTCAATATGCCAAATACATCCAGGAAGCCATGCTTCCTCAATTGACGGAGATCTCAAAAGCGCTGAAAGATTCCTTTATTTTCTTCCGGCCTAAGGATATCGTAAGCGGGGATTTCTTCTGGTATGGTGAAAACAATGGGCTCAAGATCATTGCGGCAGTCGACTGCACCGGACATGGTGTCCCGGGAGCATTCATGAGCATGCTGGGAAGCACCCTCCTTCATCAGGTGATCTTTGAACAGGAGGCCACAGAGGCAGACCGCATCCTGACATTGCTGAACAATGGAGTCCGTGAATCGCTCAGTCAGCAGGATTCACAAAACCGTGACGGCATGGACATGGCTCTTTGCGTTATTGATGACAAAAATGGTACGGTCCAATTCGCTGGAGCGAAGAACCCCATGATCATGATCAACAGATCAGGAGGACTGAGGAGCATCAAAGGGGACAAATTCCCGATCGGCGGCTTTCAACATGAGACCGAGGTAAAATTTACAAGGCATGACTTCAAAATATCCGAGCCCACCTATATCTACCTGTTCTCGGATGGTTTTCAGGATCAGTTTGGGGGACCAAGAGGAAAAAAATACATGATCCGGCAGTTGAAAGGAGATTTCGAATCAATGCATGAAAAAAATGGCTTCGATCAATTAGCCCTTCTGGAAAAGAAATTCAACGATTGGAAAGGAAGGAAAGAACAGCTGGATGATATTCTGGTATTGGGGTTCCGCTTAGATGCGCCAAAAAATTAGATGTCTATTCTGGCGAACAACTGCAACCATTCTTCAGCCTTGGGCTGACTGGTAAACAACCTGGTCTGATACATGGCGTTGGGATCCTCGGAAAAGTAAAAAGTAAGAAGATGTCTTTCCACCGGCCTTTTGGACAGAAAGGCGATCACTTTTGTGTTTTCCACGTTTTCCGGCTTCTCAAAAATCGTCCAGGCTCCTGAGTCGGAAGATTTTATTGACCTGGCATCAACGAGTACCCTTTGCCTTCCCCCATCTGTTACAAGACTCTCTCTGGCTTTTTGAATGTCGATATTGTCCTGCTCTTCTACATGAACACCGTCTTTGAACTGAACCATCACGATCCCGTCCTTGCGACACCAAACACTTGCTGCTTTGGTTTCGATTGCATTGACACTATCTAACACGCCTGCTTTCAAAATTTTTTAAGGATAGGACAAAGTTAGAAATTATCATGAGCCTCACATTCTATATCAAATGAAAAATCAAACCTTAAATTAGAGCGAATATTGAAATGACGCGTTCAGCACTTTTTCTATCCTTTCTGTTGATTTTCTCTTCACTTGGCAACAAGGTCACCGAAGAAGAGAGGGAATATTATGTACTTCTCGATAGAGAGGTTTTGGAAGACTTCCCCGAGCTGCTTCGAAGGATCTCCCTGGATCACCGCTATGATTCAGAGCTGAGGGCCTATTTGAGTCCTCAGGCAAAGTCTTTTTTCGACGAATCTGATATCCCCTATACCTTACTGCCTCATCCCGGCAAGTTGCTCACACCTCAGCAACTGACCTCCGCCGGTCCTATACCCTCATGGGACAGATATCCAACCTACCAGGAATATCTTGATATCATGCAACATCTCGCAGATAGCTTCCCAACACTATGCACAAGAATTGATTTCGGAAACTCGGTAGAGGGAAGAGAACTTTTATTTCTGAAGATCTCGGATAATGTCACCATAGATGAAGCCGAGCCCGAATTCATGTACACATCTACCATGCACGGAGACGAAACCGCGGGTTATGTTTTTTCTCTGAGACTGGCCTGGGAGCTATTGCATAATTATGGGCAGGATGCTCTGGCAACCCGACTTGTAGACAGCCTCGAGATCTATATCAACCCTCTTTTCAACCCGGATGGGACCTATGCCGTTACGGATACCTCAGTCTGGGGAGCAACAAGGGCCAATGCCAATGGTTATGATCTGAATCGCAACTTCCCCGATCCACGAGTAGGAAATTTTCCCGGTGGCACCAGACAGGTGGAAACCCAGCACATGATGGACTTTATGGAGGGAAGAAATTTTCATCTGAGTGCCAATATGCATGGGGGCGCAGAGGTCATGAATTACCCCTGGGATACCTGGCAGCGGAGGCATGCCGATGACGAGTGGTTCATATACATCTGTCGTCAGTACGCCGATACCGCTCAGGCTCATAGCCCTGGTGGTTATATGACCGATCTGAACAATGGCATCACGAATGGATGGGATTGGTACCAGATCGCAGGTGGAAGACAGGATTATGCCATATACTATCTGGGCGGAAGAGAACTGACTTTTGAGCTATCTCAAACCAAAGTGCTTCCGGCCATTCAACTTGATTCCTACTATGGATACAATCGCTCGGCCATGCTGAACTATATGGAACAGGCTCTTTTTGGCTTGCAGGGCTTCGTTAGCGATTCATTGACGGGACTTCCGCTTCAGGCCACGATAGAGATCCCCGGCTATGATCTGGATCAAAGCGAAGTTCTCTCTGACAGCATTTTTGGATTTTATGCTCGTTTTCTTGATTCGGGTTATTATGAAATTGAATTCTCCGCCGATGGTTACATTCCGAAGACCATCAGCAACATCAGAATAGATCGGTTAAAAAGGACAGATCTCGATGTTCAACTTGTTCAGGGTATTACAGGAAGCCAGAAATTACTCGCGGAAGAAATCAATCTTTGGCCAAACCCGGCTCGGGATTTTATCAATCTCGAGATGCAAATGGCACCAAATGAGGCTGCTTCAATCACGATCTTTAATCAATCCGGAGAGTCGGTGATCAAGTTTGAAAATCGAAGCCAGAAACTCAGCATGGATGTTTCTCATCTTAGCTCCGGTATCTACTTCCTTCGGATTGACTACGCTAAGGAAAGCGAGATCAGGAAGATTTTGATCCTTGACTGACTTCCAGGCCTAATTCATCCAACTGTTTTGATGAAATACCAGAAGGGCTATTCAACATAACGTCTCTGGCTGCATTGTTTTTTGGAAATGCAATGAAATCCCGGATAGAATCAGCCCCACCCATCAGGGCACAAAGCCTGTCGAATCCAAAGGCGATTCCCCCATGAGGCGGAGCACCGTACTCCAGGGCTTCCATCAGGAAACCGAATTTTTCCTTGGCTTCCTCATTGGAAAACCCGAGCGCCTTGAACACCAACTCCTGCATATCCCTTCTATGGATCCTGATCGATCCTCCGCCAACCTCAACGCCGTTAATGACCATATCATAGGCATTGGCCAAAAGGCTTCCGGGGTCCTTTTCCCATAACTCCTCCTGATTGTCTTTTGGAGAAGTAAAAGGATGGTGTATCGCATTGAACCTCTTTTCCTCCTCATCCCAATCAAACATGGGGAAGTCATAGACCCAAAGAGGTTTGAACTCTCCCGGCTTTCTCAGGCCTAGCCTGTTTCCGAGTTCAAGGCGAAGTTCTGAAGCGGCGAACAAGGTCCTTGCCTTTTCTCCGGCCAGGATCAACAGCATATCATCTTGCCCTGCTTCTGCTTTTTCCATCCACCCGGCTAGCTCTTCCTTAGAAAAGAATTTATCTACCGAAGATTTCAATTCCCCGTCCGCATACTTGACATAAACCAATCCCATTGCACTGATCTGAGGTCTTTTCACCCAATCGGTCAATGCATCGATCTGTTTTCTTGAATAAGACCCTCCTCCGGTGAAGGGAATTCCAACGACAGCTTCGGCATTGTCAAATACCTTGAATCCTTTTCCCTGGGCAAGATCATTCAGGTGGCATAATTCCATGCCGAACCTGGTATCGGGCCGGTCGTTCCCAAACCTCTTCATCGAATCGGCATATGATAATTGCTCAAAAGCGGGAAGTTCCAGATCCAATATGCTCTTAAACAACCTCCTCACCAGGCCTTCGAAGGTGTCCATGACATCCCTGATCTCTACGAAACTCATCTCGCAATCGATCTGTGTGAATTCCGGCTGACGATCTGCTCTTAGATCTTCATCTCGAAAACATCTGACGATCTGAAAGTACTTGTCATAGCCTGAGATCATCAGCAATTGCTTGAATGTCTGTGGAGATTGGGGAAGAGCATAAAATTCCCCTTCATGAAGCCTTGACGGCACCACATAATCCCTGGCTCCCTCTGGAGTGGATTTGATCAAGAAGGGAGTTTCAATCTCCATAAAGCCAAATTCATCCAGGGCTCTTCTGGTTTCCTGGAGCATTTTATGCCTCAATTCAAGATTCTTTTGCAGGGGTGGTCTTCTCAGATCCAGATAACGATATTTCATCCTGAGCTCCTCTCCTCCATCGCTTTCGTCCTCGATCGTAAACGGAGGTGTTTTGGAAACCGACAAAACCTTAAGTGTATTGGGTCGGATCTCAATATCTCCGGTTTGAAGATCCGGGTTTTTGGAATACCTCTCTGTCACCTCTCCTTCAGCCTGTATCACATACTCCCTGCCTAGCTCAGCAGCGGTTTTCAGAATGTCTCCGTCGCATTTTCCTTCTTCCAGGATCAACTGAGTAATACCGAATTTATCCCTGAGATCGATCCACTTGATCGATCCCTTGTCTCTGATCCTCTGCACCCAGCCTGCCAATTGGACTTTCTGGCCTATATTTTCCTTTCGGAGCTCCCCGCAATTATGTGTTCTATACATTCCCAAGAAATTGTGGCGCAAAATTAGAATTTCTTATCCCACTGGTTTAATTTTCCGATATTGATATTTCCTTTTGTAAAAGGTTATTTTTGAAAAAAGTATAAGTCTTGTTTTTGAACCTCATTACGCACATCAAACAACTCTCTATTTGGGGACTGGTTCTTGGAACGATCGTTCTTTCTAGCTGTGCCAAAACCAAGCAGCCTGATAAATATATTCCGCGAGATGCAGCCATGGTAGCGACTTTCGACCTTCAGGAGCTGGCTCTGAACGTCGCGGACCTTAACCTGCTGTTCGATGAGCATATGTTCTGGAATATTACCCCGCAGAGGGATCAGACCTATGTTGCGGACACCTCCAAGGGGATTCCATTGTTACAGGCGGGGATCAACATCATTGGCAAATTTTATTTGATCAGTGGGTTCTCAGAAGGAGAGTCTCCAAATTATCTGGGTTTGATATTCCCGCTGAGCGATCATAGGGATTTTAGAAAATTCGCCGCTTCCAGATCCGATCAGAAGATGACCGTATCGCCCAACAACGTACACTATACATATTTGAGGCAAGGTGGCATTATAGGTTGGAACAAAGAGGTAGCGGTCTACCTTGTCGCGGGCGAGAGAAGGCTGGATCGCACGCTTGAAGGCGAATTATTCAGGATCTTTTCGTTGAGAGAGGATCATCAGCTCGTCAATTATTTTCCCAGCTTCAAAAAACTTCAGGAGAAATCCTTCGATATAGGGTTTTGGATGAACCTGAAACACATGAAGAACTCACCTTTCCCAATAGCCAGATATTTTGCCCAGGGCACCCTGGAAGAGGGCACCTATTCCGGAGTTGTAAACTTCGTGGAAGGTGCTATTGACATCAGCACCACCCTTGAATCTCCATCCGCGGGCGATAGTATCCATATTTTAAAGAACAAGGTCGACCTTGAGGTCTGGGATCACATCGCCGGAGAAAGTATTTCCGCTGTGGCCTGCCTTGGATTGGATATGGAAACGATTCATACTGAATTCAAGAACGATGGTATTCTGAACCAGGCCAACAACTATCTGGGATTTCTTAACATCACCATGGAAGACCTGATGAGCCATCTTTCAGGAGATCTGTCCGGAATAATCCTGGAGCCCAGGGAAGAGGGCGGAGATCATAGATTCTTTGTTGAGATCGGCATGAAGGATCCTGAGGTATCGGACAAAATTGTTGGTAGACTAAAGGAGCTGGGATTGCTTCACAAGGAGGGTCAAAACTATAAGCTGATGAACAATTTCACTCTGGTTGAAAAAGAACAGAAATTGTTGTTTACCAATGACGACGGGCTTACCCGTATGACTTTTGATCCGGCTTCACAGGCAACCCAGTTTAAGAGCAAGGCGGAACAAAACTCTTTGATCTTCTACCTTCATTTCCCTTCAATTCCCGACTATCTCCTCCACCAATATGGTAATCAGCTTGAGAGTTTTTCACTCAATGTAGACGAACTTGAAAGTATTGAGATCATCCAAGGTGCCCTTGAGGATCGAAAGGCACAGGGAACGATCAAAATCCAGTTCCTGGATCACGAAGAAAACAGCTTGTCGCAAATCGTGAACTATGTTCAGGAAATGTACAGATCCGACAATATAGGGGCCTAAGCCCGATATGTTCATTCTGGATACAATCATTCCTGACTTTTTTCCGGTCGATTCAGGTTCCGAAGTCTGGGGAAAAAAGCTCGAGTTCCACAAAGGAAATACCTACAGGATCATTGCTCCATCCGGATCAGGAAAAACCAGCCTTGTTCATTTCCTTTTTGGCCTGAATTTCAATTACTCCGGTCATGTAAGATATTCTGGTATGGAATTCTCAGAATCAACCAAATCGGAGATCCCGGTATTTCGTGCCAATTCTCTTTCCTGTGTTTTTCAGGATCTTCGACTGATCCCATCGATCTCGGTGATCGACAACCTTCAACTAAAAACAAGTCTCAGCGATTTCGACGGACAGGAAGTTTGGGACCTGTTAAGGTTTTTTGATCTGGAAGAAAAATCTAAGCGTTTGGTGAGTCAGCTTAGCCAGGGCGAAAAACAAAGGGTTTCGATCATTCGAAGCCTCTGCCAGAATTTTGAATTCCTGATACTGGATGAGCCCTTTTCCCACCTGAACGAGGACTGGATCCAAAAGACCTGGGATCTCATCGAAAATAGGGCAAAACGACAGGAAGCCGGCATATTGTTGACATCTCTGGATGGAAATGAAAATTGGAAATTCGATCTTGACCTTGGATTATGAGACTGAGGATCATCGGAAAATTGCTTTTTGGAAAAAACCTTTGGGTCTTGATCATCCTGGTCATCCTGATCCTTTCACTTGGAGCAAGCCTTAGCTCGGCATTTATCGGGACCTTCATTCGATATTCAAAGCTTAACGAAAGCGAGGAAGGCAAGAAAGAGCGAATCATACTGACCAAGGAGGTCGGGATCTTCAATACCCTGCTCAATGCCCCGGTTCGTTTCACAGACGAAGAGATCTCGAGGATCAGAAATTCCGAACATTTTGAGGATGTTGGTAAGATCATCCCGTCGATGTACAGGGTGGAGGCCAGGTTGGACATCAACTTCGGACTTCGAACAAGTCTCTTTCTGGAATCAATTGAGAATCAATATCTGGAACCAAGGTTTTCCGGTTTTTCATGGTCACCGAAGGAGAAAACCATTCCCCTCATTGTGTCAAGCGAGTTTGTGGACCTCTATAATTTCGGCTTTTCTATGGCCATGGGCTTTCCCCAGGTCAACCCCGGAAACATCGAGAGTATACCGATCGAACTGTCGCTGAGTGGAAAGAAAAGAAGAACATTTAAAGCCAAGGTTGTGGGAACAACGACAAGGGTACAATCCATACTGGTCCCATCGGAATTTATGAACTGGGCAAACAGGGAGCTGGCCGGAAAGGAGACCGTGGAGCCATCCAGGCTTATTGTGACCATCAATGAAGAAAAAGAAGGCCTGCCCGAATATCTTTTGGAAAATCGCTGGAAAGCAAACCAGGATTCGCTCGGGATCGATAAGCTCCGTGTGCTTGGAAAATGGGTATTGATGATCATTTCGGGCTTTTGCCTGCTGTTCAGCCTGGTCGTCTTCTTCTTACTTCTGTCAAATATCAGGATCGCGGTACTCAGCCGAAGAGAAGAATGGAAGCGCCTCGTGGAAATGGGATATCGCCCCTCGGTCTTTTCAATGACGATTTTTAAATCCCTGATCGCCCTTTCTTTGGTCAGTTTTTTTATTTCAGCTTTGGCGACACATTACTTCCATTCATTCGTGGCTTACAGATTATGGGAAGCGAGACTTTTCTGGATCGACGGAATTCGCGGGTTCGATGTCATGGCGATCATGGCGTTTTTTCTGATGGTACTGGGTTCGTCCTTTCTGATCCTCAGGGCTGACCAACAAAAAATATCCTGATTGGCAACGGTCGATGTCATTATCCCTGCCCTCGATGAGGAAAGGTCCATTGGAAGGGTCATCGATGATATTCCCGGTGATCTGGTCAGGAATATTCTGGTGGTGGACAACGGTTCAAAAGATGGAACAGCAAGCGTCGCCCGACAGAAAGGCGCCATCGTCATTGATCAGCCAAGAAAAGGCTATGGGAATGCCTGTCTTAGGGCTATGAGGTTTATTGAAGAATCGGGAAACCCTCCGGACCTGATCCTCTTTATCGATGGTGATTACTCTGATTATCCGGAGGAATCCGGGCAATTGATCCAGCCCATTATCCTGAACGAATATGACTTTGTTGTTGGCTCCAGAACATTGGGACAGAGTCAAAGGGGTTCCATAACTCCGCAGCAGATATTTGGGAATTGGTTGGCAACCAGACTAATCAACACCTTTTTTGGAGGGAATTTTACAGACCTCGGGCCTTTCAGAGCAATTTCATGGAAAGCCCTGGATTCCCTAAAGATGCAGGATAGAAACTATGGTTGGACAATCGAAATGCAAATCAAAGCCCTGAAAAGAGGGCTTAGGATCAAAGAAGTGCCTGTGAGCTACAGAAATCGAATAGGGAAATCAAAAGTTTCAGGAACTTTGAAAGGTTCAATCCTGGCCGGCCAGAAAATTCTGTATACCATTTTCAAATATTCCTTTACGTGATACTGCTTTCATGGATCGTCATCGGGGCATACACCTTTTGCCTGCTATTTATACTGCTCTACAGTATCGGGCAATTTGCGCTGACAAGAATGGGAAGCCGAAATCAGCAGCACTCTCCAAGGAATCCCTTGCCGGAAGAGCTACCCTCAATCACCGTTCAACTGCCGGTTTACAATGAGAAATATGTGGTCAGAAGATTGATCGAAGCCTGTGCAGAGTTCGATTATCCTTTAAACAAATTTGAAATCCAGGTCCTTGATGATTCGACCGACGAATCCAGGGATTACGCATTGGATGAAATTGAAAAATGGAAGAAGCGGGGAATCGACATTCAGCACATCGTTCGTCCGGACAGGGTCGGTTTCAAGGCAGGGGCTCTGCGCTATGGTCTTGAAAAAGCAAAAGGGGAGCTGATCGCAATTTTTGATGCCGATTTTATTCCACCACGGGATTTCCTCATGAGAGCGGTCAGTGAATTCCAAGATCCCAAAACGGGAATGGTCCAGTTTGCCTGGGGTCATATCAATTCCGAATACAACAAATTGACCAGGCTTCAGGCCTTCGGACTTGAGGCTCATTTCCACGTGGAACAGAGAGGAAAGGCCTATGGAGGATTGTTCCTCAATTTCAATGGCACCGCAGGTATTTGGAGAAAGCAATGCATAATCGAGGCGGGAAACTGGCAATATGATACGCTCACGGAAGACCTGGACCTGAGTTACAGAGCCCAGCTCAAAGGCTGGAAATTTCGTTTTGTTGATGATCTGGAAACGCCTGCCGAGCTTCCAGTAGAAATGAACTCCTTTCGTTCACAGCAGTTTCGCTGGACCAAGGGAGCGGCTGAGACCTCAAAAAAGTTATTGCCTTCGATCATCAAGGCCGATCTCCCAAGGAAGATCAAGGCCTTTTCTCTTCTTCACCTTCTGAACAGCTGGGTATTCATCAGTTCGTTTTTGTTGGCGATCCTTTCCGTTCCTGCCTTGGCGATCAAACATCTTGTTCCGGGTTTCAACCTCTTCTTTGATCTCGCCAACATCTTTCTCATCAGTCTGGCCTTGCTGTCTGTTTACTTCTTTTCAGCGGCGAAAAGGTCTCTATACTTCAAGGGCAACTTTTGGAATTTCCTTCTGGAGTTCCCGGTATTCTTATCAGCTATGATGGGACTTTCATTTCATAATAGCGTAGCAGCCATAGAGGGCTGGATCGGCAAGAAGAGCCCATTCATCAGAACACCCAAATTCAATGCGAACAACCAGGGGGCCGATTCCAAAAACCAGTACGTATCCCCGAGAATCCCTTTGATCGCATATCTTGAAACAAGCCTGGTGCTTTATTTTTCGGGTGGAGTGATCCTTGGGATAATTTTGGAAGACCTGGCCTTATCTCCTTACCATATTTTATTGGTGATCGGATTTTCGATGATTTCCTTTTGGTCGTTTAGGGATGCAAGGATCTTTGGCCAAGAGGCCTGATTTTTGGGCCCTGGTCCTCCTGGGGATTGCCTGCCATGTCACGCTTTCCCATCTTCCCAGAGAAGCTTTTTTAACAATACTGATCGCGTATTCTGGTGCTTTTCTTTCGCTTATGGGCATTTGGAAATTGCTTCCCACCTCACGGGGTTTTCTGATCCCTATCCTCATCGGAATGGCATTTCGAATGGTATGGTTCATGGAGGGCCCAAACTTTTCTGACGACTATTTCAGATTCTTCTGGGACGGTAATTTGATCCATGAGAACATCAGCCCTTATGATCATAAGCCAGAAGAGATCATCGACGCCGGAACTATCCCATTAAAAAGAAATGTGGATAAACTGTACCTGGAGATGAATTCTCCACAGTATTATTCCATTTATCCACCGATCAATCAGGTTTTTTTCTGGTTTTCCACATTGCCCGGTTTACAAAACCTCTGGGTCAATATTACCATACTCAGAGCCCTACTTCTGATCATCGAAGTTCTGGGAATCTTCTTCATCGCCAGGCTTTGGTCGAATATGGATCTCAAACGGGGCACGCTCTGGCTGTACTGGGCGAATCCTCTGCTGATCATGGAGGGGATCGGAAATCTTCATTTCGAAGTGGTTTCCATCTCGTTCCTCGGCATCGGACTTTACTACTTTCAAAAGAAGAAGTATTATCGACTGGCGGTTTTTTGGGCATTGGCGATTACAACAAAGCTCAATCCCCTGGTCTGGCTTCCGATGATAAAATCGCAGCTGAGTTGGTCCAGGTTTTTGACCATTTGTCTGGCCGTATTGGCTCTCAGCCTACTGATCCTCTTCCCGGTATTCGGCAAGCTGAGACTGGGGAATTTCCTGGAATCCCTGGATCTCTACTTCCATAGTTTTGAATTCAACGCAAGCCTTTATTATCTGGAAAGGGCTCTTGGTTTTTTGATCTCAGGGTATAACAACATCGCTATCATAGGCTCGATCAATGCTCTCCTGAGCGTATTGCTCATCCTTGGTATTGCCTGGAAATACCATGATTCAAACAATTTTCAAGACCTCCTTACGGGGATGCTAATGATCTATTCCATCTACATGGCCTTTTCCACCACTGTCCATCCTTGGTATGCAATTCCCTTGATCTTCCTCGGTATGGCAAGCAATTTCTATTTTCCGCTGATCTGGTCCTTCACGATCATTTTGAGCTATGAAGCCTATGGTCATGCTCCGGTTAGGGAAAATCCCTGGATATTGACGATGGAATATATCCCGGTTTATATTTACGCCATTTATGAGTTCAGCAAGCGGCTTTCCAAAACAAAAGAAGCAACAGAGCTATAATGGATTTGAGAAATGGATCCTCAACAACAGGAACTTTAGCCCATACCTGTTTTTCCTTCTTTTATGTTTACTGAAGGCCGGAACAATTTTTCTTCAGGAAGATCTCCTGGGTTACAGGGCGGACTTCTTCGTTGACATTTCCGGCATTGGAGATCCACAGGCATCAGCAATGATGTCGCTCATGTGGAGCATTAAGATCGGCCTTGGGTATTTCAGTATCCCCTTTTATTACCTTATGAAATTTTCGGTGGTAGGCTTGGTCTTATGGCTGGGATCCTTTGGCTTTGGCTACAGGATTGGCTATGGTTTCCTTTTCAAGCTGGCCATGGTTGCCCAGCTGGTATTCTTTATTCCCGACTTTTTCAAGATCCTGTATTTCGGCATTTTTTCACCCCAATACGGAATGGAAGAATTCAACGCTTTCCAGCCTCTTTCCATGATGAACCTGATCGATGTTGAGGAATCATCGGCGATGATGATCAACCTGACCGAATGGCTGAGTCTTGCCCAGGTATTCTACATATACCTTTTGGCTGTTGGGATCCGACTCAAATATGACCGAACACTTAAGCAAGCTTTGTCACTCGTTTCTGCCAGCTATATCCCGGCATCGCTATTCTGGATATTCTTTTACTCGATAGTCTTCGCCTAGGCCTACCATATCATCTTCAAGGAAGTAATCCCTTGCGATGAGCAGGGTGTAGCAGGCTGCCGATAGTACAGAAATGGCCAGGGGTTGCAGAAAAAATATCTGGATATTCAACCCCGGCCTTTGCAAAAAATAGATCACTACCAGCATGGAAAATCCGGAAAGGATGATAAAGAGATCCTTGATTTGTCTTAATTCCATCATTTCCTCTCAGGCTGCAAATGAAAATTCAAGATTTCCCTTTCTCCTTTTCCTGCGGATCAATTGATCCGGGATCATGTTGCCGATCTTCCCAAGTTCGATGAAGAAGTCCAGAGAGTATTGCTCCAAAGGGCTTAGGAATTCCGACCAGTAATCCCTTGACCATTTTTTGAGGTCTTCGAGGTCATACTTTACAATACCATGGTTCCAAAGGGAAGTGAATCCTTTTCTGGAAAAGAATAGCAACGGAAGAAAGGGGTTGACATCCGCAAAGGAAAAAACTCCTTTTCCTTTAACCTCGGACCCTGTTTTGTCGATGTTGGAAAACACCCCAAACACATGGCCTGCTCTTTTCCCGAAATTCACGCTTAGGCTTTTGTCAAGGATCTCGATCATTTTGGATGGTTGTATATTGAGCTTGTTCACTTCGTTCAAAGCCTTGAGAAAGGTCAGCCCTTCCATGTAACGGCTTTGAAAAACCCCATGATCCTTCATCTCAACAATGATGTCTGCTCCCCGAACTATATGACCGAGCGAGAGCAATTCTCTCAGTATCCTGACCTCCATCCATTCATGGTCCCTGGATTTCTTATTCAGAATATTCAATGGGATCTCGATGAATTCAGACCTTTCGATATATCCTACCCAAATGCTGCCGAGATTATTTTTCTGCGCGGAAAAACTCAGATTTCCGAATTTCTCCCTTGGTTGAAAATCCGCGATCTTCTGGTTTGTTGAGATGGGGTCAGAACTAAACAGCTCCAATCCGCTTCCCAGGAAGTAGTTCTTGAACCTCCCAGCGGTCTCATCACTTTTATTTATACTGTTAAACATGGCTTTCAGATTTAATTGTATCTGAAATTTGCCATGAGCTTAAGGGGTTGAAAACTTATTCGGAGTGAACGGGAAATTCCAGGGAGTAAGCCGGATTCCTCAGCGTTCCAGGAAGTTCTTGGTGCGTTTTATTGCCGTTTTGATCACCTCGATCCTCGCAAATCGTTTGTCATTTGCCGCGATGATATTCCAGGGTGCCTCTGGAGTGCTGGTATTCATGACCATTTCCTGGATGGCATCCTTATACTCATTCCATTTGGAGCGGTTCCGATAATCATCGTCGGTGATCTTGAAGTTTTTATAGGGGGTTTCTTCGCGCTCTTTGAAACGCCTGAGTTGCTCATCCTTGCTTACATGAAGCCAATATTTATGCAAAACAATACCGTCTTCGATCAGCTGGTTCTCGAAGGTGTTGATCTCATTATAGGCTCGTTGCCATTCATGAGGTTTGGCAAAACCCTCAACCCTCTCGACAAGCACTCTTCCGTACCAACTCCGGTCGAATATCGACACAAAGCCCCTGGGCGGGATCCTTGTCCAAAATCTCCAGAGATAATGGAACTGATTTTCATAATCCGAAGGTGCGGCGATGGGATAGACCCGATAGAGAAACGGGTCAAAGCCGAGAACCAGACGGCGTATACAGCCTCCCTTGCCGGCCGAATCCCATCCTTCAAAAACATAGACCTGTGAAATACCATTGCGGTGGGCCTTTCCGCTGATCTTGCTCAACTCTCCTAGCACAGAAGTGAGTTCCTTCTTGTATTCCTTCTTTTCCAGCTTCTGATCAAGATCCACCTTGTCAAGGACATTTTCGGTTACCCCATGGATATAAGGGCCGGTCTCCTGTGTAATGATGGAATCCTGAGAACGGTTTCCCTTCTCCTGCTCCTTTTGAATGATGCTCCTGATCGATTCCAACAGCTTATTGCCGATCACCAGGTCCCTGTAACGCTCCTTGGTGCTATCCAGGATCACCCATGGAGCTTCGATGGTATTGGTTCCGGAGATAACCTTTTCGGAGATCTTGACGATATCAGGATAATTCTTCAGCATGGCATCATCCTTTTTTGATACCCACCAATACTTCTCAGGGTCCTTGTCCGCTGATTTTAACTCCTTTTTCAGGGTTTCTTTTGGTTGATGAAGCCAGAATTTCAGGATGTAGGCCCCGTCATCATAGAGCACCTTCTCATATTGGTTGATCACCCGGATCCGGTTATCGAGCTTGAGTTCGCTCCCATCTTCCAGCTGACCCAGTACCACATTGGAATACCAGGCCCTATGGTAAACGCCTATGGTACCATTGGCCGGCATAGCACGCCAGAACCTTTGAAAAAAAGGCCCTTTGAGATCTTTCTTGGATGTCTTTATCTGAAAAACCCTGATCGAAATATAGCGGGGGTCAAACCACTGCTGCAGGCGGTTGAGGACCATCCTTACCGCAAACCGATCCAGGCCTTCCAAAACCACGATCAGCTTGGAACTATGGGATTTCAGCTGTTCCTGAACCTCGATCAGTTGTTCCCGCAAAAGGTCTTCGGCTGTTTCGAATTCCGATTTCGCAATATCCTTTTTGACAAGGGCTTCATCTAACATGGAGTTAAAATAATTTTTGTTGGCAGGATACCAAAATGATCAGCCCGGGTAAAATCCAAAATGTTGATCAGAGGTTTGTTTAAAGCATTCCATTGTCTAATTTTGCGTGCCCAATAAGGAAATGCCTTATTGTTTTATGATTTCATGCGAGAGTAGCTCAGTTGGTAGAGCACGACCTTGCCAAGGTCGGGGTCGCGAGTTCGAATCTCGTCTCTCGCTCCAGGAAAAAGTGAGGCTGATGTCTCACTTTTCTTATTTACCCGGGTGGTGGTCCCGATGGCCTGAGATTTATTGGGAATGATCCCTCCGCTGTTAAAATGCTCGGATGGTGGAATTGGTAGACACGCAGGACTTAAAATCCTGTGGCCCTCAAGGGCCGTGTGGGTTCAAGTCCCACTCCGAGTACTAAGCGGGAGGAGTTTTTCTTCTCGTGCTCAGATTGACCTTTTCTTTTTTGTAACTCATTGTAATTCAGGAAAATATCTCTGAAACCTTGAGTGAAAACGGGGGTTCGATATCCTTCATCCACCAATTCAAGTTTTTTCTCTAGAATCGAACTCAAAAGCTTTTGTTTCATCTCAACATCAGCCTTTTCAGCTCTTATTCGGAAGTTGCACCCTTTCCTGGGATTACAGTGCATGAGCATGGAAGAAACAGCCGTTGACGAATAATATAACCCGGTGCTTTGGAAAAATCAAGTCTGGCTTTCCTTTTAACCTTTTGTTCTTCTCTAAGGTAAATCGGAGTCCTTTTCTATGAAGCCCTTTCCTAACAATTAACTCTGGCTTGGTGTTTTTCCCCCTTATTTGCCTCATATTAAATGATCTGATTTGGGGGTTATGTACATCCATTTTATGTTGCGATTTTAGAAGCAGAATATTTCTTCTGCCAATTTTATGTGGTCAATAATCCATGAAAACCATTTCAAACATCTCTATTTGGGTCCGACTTATTACTAATAATGTCTCCTTTTTAAGGAACAATATTTGTCGCCAAAGAGTAAATAATAAAAAATCATTCTTCGGGTAATCCGAGCTGTCTGATTGACTCATCAAGGATTTCTGGTGGCTCAAACAAGCCCCTAGACTTTATCATACTAACACAATATCCATAGAACGATATCAACGTGCTGGACAACACTTCATCAGGGTTGTGGGATACCATTTCTTGAGTAATTTCCTTTTCCAAAACCTCATCAAAAAACCCATCCAGAAAATGGTCCAAGGGGAGATGATCCCTTATGACATTCTCATTTAATATTAATGTATCAATATTTAAAATTGTAAGGGGTTTTATTCTTCCTTTCGCTGAATCATCAAATTCAAAATCATTATTCATAGAATGCTTAAACCACCTATTTACCAACTGGTTTAGACCTGGTGTATCATATTGAAAATCATGTGTTACTAGAATAGGGTAATAACTCAGATCTATTGAATCTTCAATACACTCGAGGTCACCCCTATTTTCTTCACACCCACTTATAAACGTTAATAATTGTTTGATCGCTTTTGGGGAACCGTTTTGGTCTTCATACAATTGCTTCCTAAATTCAGTTTCATATAAAGAAAAATCCCCAGATTCTTTTATTTGAGCTCTAACAAGGAAGTCTTTCGATTCAAATACCAAAACCTTATTTCCAACTTTAACAAAGTAATCTATTGGGGCATGTACACCTAATTGCTCAAGCTCATCTCCTGAAAATTGACAATCGGATCTAATAGCTATTCTCCCTAGGATATTATATAGCAAGGTCTTTTCGCAAAATCGATAAGTAAACAATTGCCGCAGATCAGAAACTCTACTTGTATGGGGAAGGCTATTATTTATATCCCGTAAGAGAAAATATATTCCCTTGTACAACTTTTCAACCACAAATAGATCATAAATAATTCTATATTTTCCTTCCTCAATCTTATAAAGTGGACTTGCCCTGAGTTTTAGATAATCGAAATCCTCATCAGGATCATAGTTAGAGAGAATGTTCGTTTCAATAAATTGGCAATTTTCATCAAATGAACTATCCCTTCTAACATTAATATCTACATAGCCTTCATTTTCCTTATCTAGGATTTTCGTTGTTAAAGGCAAATATTTTGAAATGAAGGATCTCCAATCTCTAACTCTAAACCTGGAATAAAACTCATTAAGTAATGAGCTTGCTTCAGGAATTGATGACAAAAACTCAAATAACTGAATCGATTTAACTACCTGTGTTGCCCATACCTCGTTGATATTATAATTGGTTTTGTCAAATGCAGGATACAAATAGCAAAAATGTAACATCTCATATCTTAAATCAGTATCGATCAATTGGGTGGATGTTTCTGCTCTCCTTCTATCTTGAACATATAAGGAATTTAAAAGAAGATAAGCTTTAATTAACCTTAATTCAATCTGAGGGTTAGACAATTCGATTTCCTCAAAATCCTGATTAAAAAAGATTTCGAACAACCTCAAGCTTGATAGTTGATTTACAATTCTAATTTGGATTCCGGGGCCCTGTAATCTTCTTATTGTATTGAATAAATGTTGTGCAAAATTTTGGTTCTCAGTGGAGAAAAATTCTTCAATAAAACGTCTGTTATCATGAAACTTCGAATTACTTTGGTTGAGGCCTAATAAAATTGTTGCAAAGTTTAAAACATGCTGTCTGGGTATCCCTTCTAAATAATCAATAACCTCACCAGGGCGCTCCTGAGGAAACACATTTTGAAATTCTAAAACAGTGATTTTTTGGATAGAAGGAAGGTTATTGGTCATTTTACATCTAAGTAAGTGTTGAATAAACTTCTTAATGTTTTGAAATATACTTTGAATAAAATTTCTTAAAATATTGTTTTTAATTTTCTGGATAATATTTATTAGAAAATGTCAGAATTAATAAATAGATATAATAAATCATTTTTAGGTAATCAACCAATTAGAGTCCTACAGAACAATTTGATTCATCAATTTGAGAGGACAAATGATGGCTTTTTGAATTTAAGTAAAACCGTGATAAAGGAAAAGGGCTTAAAGCCAGGAATAAAATATGTGGTCGGGGATTTCCCAATTTTTGATCGAGTTGCTGGCCATTCTCTTACACCTTATTTAACTGCGGACCATGAAATTACTATTCATGAATCTTTTCTATCGTATGTATGGTGCATTTGCTATTCAATATATGGTCTTTTCAATCAGATCTCCAATCTTAAAATGGATGAAAGTATTAGTGAAAGCAAGGTTGAAACAGCCCTTTCGATTTTTGAATATGGGATTTCGATTATTAAGGTATTTAGTGTTTGGGACAAACACATGTTACCAAATCCTGAACTTTACACAAAGGAGTCTTCCGAGGTTATTGAAAAAGTAAACGCTATTTACCTTTATGCAATGAACTACATCCTTTGCCATGAGTTTGTTCATTCTGAAAGGGATCACCACAAACAAATTATAGAACTACAATCAAGTCCAATTGAAATTGAAATAGAAGCCGACTTTATGGCGTTTTCCCATATTCTAAAGGGTGTAAATGATACTAATCGATCAACTTTGAAAGTGGGGGTTTTGTCTGGCCTTTGTTCATTGCTATTTTTTAGAAGGGATCTTGGAGGAAAATCCCATCCGGCAACTGATTATAGAATTGATAGCTTCCTAAAATTTTTGGATCCAGATCCAAACGATAGTATTTGGATTTATGCAGCAATTTCTTACTGGCTTTGGGACCAGCAATTTGGAAAAGGCTTGACTTGGGCGGACAAGGCCCAAGGAGCAAAAGAGTATTATTCACATATTAAGGAACAATTAGGGGCATAATTCCAATAAGAGCATAAAACCTAAAAACAGGCTTTTAGAACTTTGAACCTTTCTATCTCTTGCGAACCAGGGTTCGAGTCCCGACTTTTAGTCGGGAGAAGCGTTATGGGTACTTTAACAGACCTGAGAGTAATGAGTGAGGGCGAGTCAGTCAAAGGCTCGTTCTGAGACCTCACTCACAGATTTATCCGCCAAAGGTTTACCGGAGGCCTATTCACTCTTAAAAATCTTCCTTTTTTCCGAAACCCAAGAACCGATCAATTCGTCGAATTTCGTACGCCCATTTTCCGACCAGCTCAGAAGGGCATCGCCAAGTATTTTACTTAACATCGCTAAAGCTCTTCTAGGTTTTCCAAACCAGACAAAAGAATCGTTTAAGGCTTTCTCCTTTTGCTGAATCGGTAGTGAACATTTACAGATTCTAAGCGAACGAATTGGCTTTGTATGAAGGTTAAGACCTTTCTTTTTTTAGGGTTTTGATATCAGCTATCAGCTGTTGGATAGAGGTTTTATTTAGGCCATTATAAATACCTCTTAGGCGCCCGTTCTTATCCACCAAAACAAAGTTCTCCGTATGAATAAACTCATCGGCTTTTTTTCCAAGGCCCAAATCTTCCTCAATAAAATAATCCTGGCGCCCCAGTTCATAGATCAAATCCCTATCTCCAGTTACCAAATGCCATTTTTCAGAATTGATATCGTGTTTTTGGGCATACCTTTTCAGGGTTTCTACGGAATCATGACCCGGTGTAACCGTATGAGATAGAAGCAACACCTCTTCATCGTTCAGGAATTCCTTTTGAAGGATTGACATATTATATGTCATTTTCGGGCAGATTCCGGGACAATAGCTAAAGAAGAAGTCCGTAACATAGATCTTACCCTCAAATGTATTTTTCGTGATCGTGTCTCCCTCCTGGTTGATAAGCTGGAACTCTGAGACCCGATGAAAATCCTGCGATTCAACCTCTTCGTATGATAACCATTTTGGGGTAAAAGTGGCTTCCTCATAGTATGGAAGTCGCTCCACCCGGCTCTCTTTTTCCTTGATACCAGTTTTACAAGAAAATAGGCCCAGAACCCCAACGTAAAGACACATTATCGTTTTACAATTGTACATTTTCCTCCTCAAGTTTAAAACAGAGTTTGGAGCGCTTCAGACCGAATATCCTGCCATTCAATGCTTCGTAGTTGTTGTACACCTTTCCATTTTCCCTCCATGATCTTTGGAGCCCTTGCTCTTTCCCATCTACCAATTGCATCCTTTTGAACTTTGCCCCGCTCTTATACCATTGTAATTGGACTCCCTGAGCAACACCTTCTTCGTATTGATATTCAGATCTCTTTTTCCCGTTGTTCCACCAAGACCTTGAGATTCCATGGAGTTTTCCATTGGAGTAAAAGGCCTCATAGCTTATGAGGCCATGGACAAACCATTTTCTGGATCTGCCTTCCCTTTTTCCATCCTGAAATGTGGAGCTAGATGCAAGGTTTCCGTTTGGGTAATGGGATTCCGCGATCCCCGTGAAGGCTTGCCCTTGGTATTTGAAGATCCCTTCCTTGCTGTCAAGCACCAATTCCCGGGTGTTGACCCTTTTCTTATCAGGTTGAAATATCCCATTATCAACCCGGTTTGCTAATACCAGGAGCAAGACCAGGGGCATAAATATTTTCACTAAGGGGAACATCATTCATCCTTTTGTGCTGGTCCGCCCTTGGGCTTAGGAGCTTTTTCAAGTTCTTCAAGCGACAGATAACCATCTTCATTCAGATCTATTTTGTCAAAATCATCTAAAAGGGGTCCTTTTACCTCTGAACGTTCCAGTTTTCCGTCCTTGTTTGAATCCATTTGCTCAATAAGAGTCTTTGGATCGGGTGGAGGCCCTTTCGGGGCTTGCTGAGCCCAAACTCCATATGGTAAAACAAGGGCCGTAAGGGTCAATAGCGTTGTTAAAGATCTCATGAGTTCAGTGGTTTTATTGGATATTATTTGGTGTTCCCTGGTAATCTCCTGGGAACAAGATGTAGTATGAACTCAGATAAAGCTCATTTTGAATATGGTAATGATATTCCCCATCAGGATTATGTGGAGTTGGGCCGAAATGCCCTCCCGAATCATCCAGGTCATCGGGGTAATCACCGTTAGGACTGGATTTTCTTCCATAAAGGAAGAATCCATCAGCCATAATGCCGATCAGCTTCTCGTCATCATCGGACCAGGCTTTGGGCTCAAGGTGGTAATGGTAGCTTTGAGGCCCTGTATGAGCTGCGGTATAATCCAATGAGACCACAGCACCATCAAGCGGCACATTTGGACCTTCCTCATCATTATAGATCATAGCTCCGCTTACCGCCATTCCGATAGGACCTAAACCGGTCGAGGTTGAATTGCCAGCCAAAATAGGATTCACCGGGACTCTCAAAGTGTAAGTACCATTGAAGTCATCGATATTCCCAGGTGCCATATCCGCAAACGTTGTGACCGTCGGTGCTACAAAAAGTGGGTGATTTTGAGCTGCTGCGGGAGTTACTATGGTATTTCCCATAGGATCCACAGCGGACCTTTCTGTGGTGTTTGACCAGTAAGGAGAAGTATGGTTAGGTAATCCATTGGATTCGATCACAACCTCGTTTCCATCCAGGTAGATTAAAAAATTATTTGTGTCAAACTCCAGAAAAGCTGCATGAAGACCGCTGGCGTTGACCCAGGAATCGTCATCATCATTAGCGTTGCTCACATAGCCTGAGGGTTGGGTACAGGCCGATTTTGTTTCATTGGGATTTCCCTGCCCATCTCCATCGGCATCCTGGTACCAGGTCATCTGGTTACAGGGCTCATCATCGTCTTTACTGCAGGAACAAAGAGTTGAAAAGGTGAAGGCCAGAATAAATACAAAAGCTGAATATTTCATAGGAAAGATTTTGTTGTTCTTTCCCTTTCAGACCCTGGTATTTTAAAAATCCTTCGGTGGGCCCAAATTTTTTTTTGATGGAGCCAGGATCAATTGGAGTACATACTCCCGGAATTCATCAAAGTTCTTTCGCTGATCGGGCTTAAGAATAACCCTGATCTGTTCAAAATGCTCATTCGTAGCTCTAATTTTCTTTGTTTCATTTATACTGATCCGGTCCATGATCTCTCCAGCCCTTCCGGAGGAGGAATCTTCCTGTAACTGAAAGTATTCATGGATCAGGCTGCGCTGCTCTTGGTTGATCGATCTCATTTCCTGTTGATGGATCTCAATCAGCATCATGACCCTCTTTTCTTGAGCTAGGTCCAGCTCCAGGATCTCAAGTCCGGGAGCTTTTCCCGGAACACCCCTTGGTGGTGGCTTGGTAAGGAAGAAAAAAGCCACCATTCCCAGGTTGACCAATAGCAGAGTGAACGTGGCAAGCCTGAAAAATCTTAGTTGGGTCATCACTCTTGGTAGTTATAGTTTGAGATCAGGATTGTTTCCTCATACAACGTACTTCCGGTGTCCTGCCTGGTTCTTTCAGCGATATTTGAAGCCCCCCAAATGTTCAGCGCTCCGATCAGGAGCGAAGCCGCTGCTACCCATTTCCATTGCTTGATCGGGATGACATTAGCACTTTCCTCAATTCGCGCTTCAATTCTTTGAAAAACGGAAGGGTCGGGTTTGGCCCTCTCAACATCCTTCATGGAATGAAGGATCTCATCGGTCCAGTCGATTTGCTTTTTATCCATTGTTCTTATAGTTAGACATTGACTTATTTGATTTCCTTCGGTTGGGAAAATGTTCTTCCAACTTTTTTCTTAGCGATTGTTTCGCTCTTTGTAACAGCGATTCAACTGCTTTTAATGATAGTTCCATGACATCGGCCACCTGTTGACGTGGAAGTTCTTCTATGTAACTTAAAATAAAGGCTGTCCTTTGGTTATAAGGTAAAGAACCTATAACCTGAAGCAAAGCCTTGGCATTCTCCCGATTTTCCAATTTGACCGCAGGGTGCTCGAATTCAGGAGTCTCAGCCTCCCTTCCAAATTGGATAAATGAAAACCTTTTTTTTCTTTTCAAATGATTGATTGCTGTATTCACTGTTATCCTATAAATCCATGTACTTACTGAAGACATGGCTTTGAACCTATCGGCGTTTTTAAAGACCTTCAGGAATACATCTTGAGTGATCTCCTCTGCATCCTCTACACTCTTGGCGTAGCTGAGTGCAGTATTATATACTTTGTCTGAATAAGATCCATACAGCTGAGCAAATGCTTCCCTATTGCCCCTGGCAACAGCCTTGATGAGGTCAGTATCCCTTTCGCTCCCAATCAATAAAACGGCCTTCTTAAAATCTGGATTTTACTATACAAGGTTTTACAAAATTGTTCATTACTTCTTATTCAAGAAGAATTCCCATTTATTATCGGTGAAAAGGTCATTCTGAAAACAAGATTCTATCAATACAAATTGGGCAAGAAGTCCTAATCCTTTCCTGGTAACGATCAAAGCTCGAAAATCGCTTTTATTGCCATTAGCCTCTGAAAGTCCTCCTTTTGCCCTTGGGAGGGGTTCGAGTCCCGACTTTTAGTCGGGAGAAGCGTTATGGGTATATTATCAGTTTCGAGAGTGAGATTCCAACCTTCGGTCGGAAGAGGCGAGTCACTCAAAAATTTATCCGCCAAAGATTTACCACGTGCGGGCTCACTCTAATCAATCAAAACCTTCTCCGTATACTGGCTTTTGCCATCTGATATCCTGAGGATATAAAGACCGGGGGAAAGCTCAGAAGCATATAAAACCAGGTCCTCTCCCTCTTGACTGTATCCCACTTTGATTTCCCTGCCAAAGCCATCCTGAATGGAAAAGGAAGGAAATGCACTCCATGGACCCGAAATGTTGATGCGGTCTGAGGCGGGATTGGGGTAAATTTCTACTATGCTCTTTTGAAATTCAGCAATCGAACTTGGAAGAAAATTTGGGTTGATTGTTTTTATTAAATAAAACCGGTTTTGATCCTGAAATCCCATGAGAAGAGTTGAATCATTAAGAAGGAAGGCATCTCTTAACACCCCAAGAGTATCCGGAAAAATGGTAAAGGGATGGATCAGATTTCCAATAGAATCTGTTTTTAACAATTTCCAGCTACCATTCTCTTTTCCTAAGATCAATAACTCCTTGCTCTGATTTTGAAAAAGGTGTCTTGAAGCCCCTGTGGAGAAATAATTTTTTTGATATGATTGCCCGCTGGAGTGATCATAAAAGATAACCTTAAAATTTGGATCATGGGGAGCGGAATAGATGGAAGAATCGTTGAAATGCCCCGTTGATACCACCCTATTTGACCCAACCTGAAAGGACCTGGTGGAGGCTCCTTGTTCGGGCGGATAAGCAAAGAAATCTATTTGTGATTTGTCCCTATATATTTTTTGAAATGCTTCTTCATAGGCACCAAATCCATGATCCGTATGCCTTGTATAGGAAATGGTCAGATCCTTTTCTTTTTTTTGTAGAAAGGCATACGATGGATGGGTATCCCAATATGCTGGCAAAAAGGTATGTAAAGCATCAAAAATTCCGGTTGAGGTATTCACCCAGGCCAAATGCCCATCATGATCATCCCCTTGGTGGCTTCCATGGGAGTCGTAATAAGCCATAACAATGCTTGAGCTGTCATATTTTATGGCATGGAGGATCGTATGCAGGTAATGTATTGGAAAAGAATCACAACCTCCAATTGTAGTGTCAAAAAGATGCTGTCCAATGCTATCAAATCTCCAGTACTCAAAAGAGCCTCGATAGCCCCCCCAACAGAGGATATCGGAAATTTCAGTACCAATGACTGATCCGATTTCTCCATTTGACAGTTCAAAAACGAATCCGGAGGTAAATGATTCCAATGGATCCATTGAAAAAGAGCTCGACCACAGGAACTGCATCTCATTGTCATATTTGTGAATGGTAAAACCTGTGTCCTGGCTGATTAGGAACAGATCACCATTTATTCCAAGGCTAAACTGGGCATAACCTGATGGTATTTTTACTTGTTGAGTGATCTGAGCAGTGGTGAGAAAAGAAAGGAATGAAAGGAGCCCAAAAAACCAAAACCTCATGGTATAAGCGATCATGTCTTCATAAAGATAGGAAGAAGTGGGAAATGGTTTTAGTGTGATACTATTTTCTCCAATTCCCGATTTAACTTCTAAACTCTTCCTTTTGAACTTCGTTGGGGTTCGCGTCCTGACTTTTAGTCGGGAGAAGCGTTATGGGTACTTGAACAGACCTGAGAGTGACCTGTGAGAGCGAGACACTTGAAGGGTGTTCTCTCCCGACATTGTAGGGACTCACTCACAAACTAGAACTCCCCAAATTCCACCATTCTTTTCTTATGATCCCTTGGCTATATGGGCCCTGCCTTTTTTAAATCAAAACTCATAAATAAAAGTTATAGGATCATCACTACTCATAATTCAAAGTCTCCGTAGGATTGGTATTGGCCGCTACAATAGAATGATAACTCATGGTGATCCATGCAAGGACAATCGCCGCAGCTCCTGATGCAAAGAACAAGATCCAGTCCAGGTCAATCCTGTAGGCAAAATCTTCAAGCCAGCGTTCCATAGCGTACCAGGCAATAGGGAAAGCAATTAAGAGAGAAATGAGTACAGGTTTTAGAAACTGCAGGGAAAGCATACCAATTATTTCAAGGTTAGAAGCGCCTAATACTTTTCTTATCCCAATTTCCTTAATCTTCTGACTTGCGGTAAAAGAGGATAGGCCGAACAGCCCAAGACAGGCAATAAACATCGCAACGGCAGTGAAAATATTAATGATCACACTCACTTGCCCTTCGGCTTCATGAAGTCTGTCGAAATGTTCATCCAGAAACGAATATTCAAATGGCTGTCCAGGAGCAATTTGATCCCATATAGATTCGATTTCTGCAATGGTTGCACGGACATCCGCATTTCTGTTCACCTTTAACCCGACCATAAATGGGCTTTCACCCAAATGAAGAACCACCGGCGCAATTGGCTCTCTAAAGGATCTGTAATGAAAGTCCTTTACCACTCCTATGACTTTAAAGGATGCCGTAACCGTTTCCTCATTAATGGATGAATATGTGCTAATGTAGGAACCAATAGGATTTTCCAAGCCCATTTGCCGTGCACAACTTTCATTAATTAGGATCGACATGGAGTCACTCGGGAAATCTTCCGAGAAATTCCGACCTTCCGAAATTCCAATTCCCAAAGTGGAGATGTAATTGTAATCTACCGTGTGGTTATTTACGACATGATTTGACTCGGGTTTTTCAGATTTTCCCGGCCAATAAACATTGTTGTTATGGTTAAAATCAACCGGGAAAAAACCTGTAACCGTGGCATTCTCAATTTTTGAAGACTTTAATACTTCATTTTTAAATGCGTCCACATTTTCTCTCAATATCCAGGCATCTTCAATTAAGAGAACGCGTTCCTTATCGTAGCCCAATTTTTTGTCCTGAATGTATCTTAACTGGCTATTTACAGTTATAGTACCTACTATCATTATAAGAGAAACCGCAAATTGAAATACGACAAGTGCATTTCTTAGGTTAAGACCCTTGTTTTCTGTGTTGAGTTTTCCCTTGAGGGTTTTAACGAGCTGGTATCTTGAAAGATAGAATGCAGGATAAATCCCGGAAATGAAGGCGACGGTCAAGGTAAGCCCAAATAGATATGCCAAAAATACCGGGCTAAAAAGATCTCCAACTCCAAAAGTTTTGTTTGAGATTTCGTTGAATGCTCCCCGAATCAAAAACAATATTATATAGCTTAGAAAGGCAGCCATTAGAGTAATTAAAAACGCTTCAGCCAAAAATTGAGTAATAATGGTTGCCCTGTGGCCACCAAGGACTTTTCTTAGGCCCACTTCCTTTGCTCTTTTTATGGACCTTGCTGTTGAAAGGTTTATGAAATTGACACTTGCCAAAAGCAAAATAAAAAGGCCAATTGCAGAGAAGATGTAAACGTATTTGACATCACCATTTGCAGTTAATTCCCCAAGCTTATTTGACTTTAGATGGATATCAGAAAGGGGCATGAAACTAAAGCCAAGTCTATTTCCTTCTTTCCGGAATGCCTCCAGGTCCATATTCATGAACCTCACGATTTCAGGGCCCAGATATTTCTCAGGTATATATTGATTTAGCTCATTTTCAAAACTCTTGATGTCAAGGCCTTCCTTGACCTTATAATAGGTATGAAAGTTGAAACTAAACCATATCGGTCTGTGGGCCTCATCCCTTGACAACATTGTAAGGAAAACATCCCCCCCAAAGTGAGAATTGTTTGGAATATTTTGAATGACGGCACCAACAGTCCACGGATTTTTGTTGTCCAGGATGACAGTTTCCCCTACTGGATTTACGTTTCCAAAAAGCTTTTGAGAAATCTTTTGACTTATTACGAGGGTTTTTGGTTTGTTGAGAGCTTCTTTCGGGTTGCCATATAGAACAGGAATATTCCAAAAACTGAGAAGGTTTGAATCAGCGAAGAGTACATTTTCCTCTTTAAAGTTTAAATCGGAGCCTTCCTTTTTGATATAGTAGTCTCCAGATTGTCGAAATCGAAATGAAGACATTAGTTCTTCAGGAAAATCCTGAACTAAAACTGTCGCCGCCGGGGCGCTCATCAGGCAGGTGATGAATTCTGAATCGTTTATGGTCCCGGAAAAATCCAGTCGGTAAATTTTTTTATAATCGGGATGGTGTTTGTCGTAAGTAAGTTCATGTCCTACATAAAGCAATATGAGCGAAACGCAACATATACCTACAGATAAGCCGATGACATTGATAAAAGAATATAGAAACTGACGTTTAAGGTTTCTTATCCCTACCAAAAGATAATTCTTAAGCATAGCGTTAAATCTATTTTTTCCCTTGACCTAAATAAAAAGATGTAATTTGTTGACCTAAGGGATTCAAAAAACACGAGGAGCGGCAAAATGAAATGTTAGAAGGCATATATAAAGGAAAAATGGTGTAATTCTGAATCAATCTTAACCTTGGTTTTCCTATGACCCCTGCATTGTCAACCATCAAAATTTTCAAGAGTCAAAGCAAAAATTGTGACCCTTTCAAAGGAAAACGAAAGAAAATGGGCTCAATGAAAAAGCATAGCCTGAAACTGCTTTTGAACCAAAGATCAATAACCAACCTGAGTGGGATACATTAAAGGAGGTGGTGTTCGGAAGATGGGTTCGCGGAACCCGGACTTTATGGGTGCTTCTACAGACCCTGTAGTGAGGAACAAGAGTGATGGACTCGATAGACTGTTCTCACACTTTTGGACTTCGACACTGTCCCTATGAACAAGAATCTTGTAAGAGCGAAACCCTTCTCATACACAATCCCAAACTCGCTCTTGCAGACCTGATCTCCCTGCGCTGAAGCTACAGGGGATTAAAGGGTGAGAGCGAGGTACTCGAGGAATGTTCTCTCCGGACATTGTCAGTATTCACTCATAAATCTATCCGCCTAAGGTATCCAGCCGGTGCAGGACTTAGAGCTTCCGGACCGTGAGATCTTCACGGATTCACGGTCTGATGCGTGGGAAAAGGGTAATTATATTAATCTCTTGAAAAATCAATCAAATGATTTAATCTTCCATTTTAAACAACTGTTTAATACATTTGTCCTAGTGAAATGAAGAATCCTGAAGAAAAAATCATCGCAGCTGCCAAAGACCTTTTTAAGATCAAAGGTTTTGAAGGCACAAAAACCCGTGAAATAGCAGATAAAGCCGGCGTAAATCTGGCCATGTTGAATTACTACTTCAGAAGCAAAGTCAAACTATTCGAGCTAATCATGTTTGGCACAATGAGCAGCTTCATCAACGATATGTTCGTGACTTTCCAGGATGATAAAACAAGCCTGGAAGATAAGCTCAAAATCTTTGTTTCCAACTACATTGAGCTTCTAAAAAGAGAACCTGAACTACCCATCTTTTTACTGAACGAAATGCATAGAAATCCTGACAAGATCCTTAAACGGATCAGCGCAGAAAAGAAAATAATCAACACGCATTTATATCAGCAGATTTCTGATGCCACAAAACCGGATTCCGTCAAGATCACGGAGAAACAATTCATTATTAATATGATTTCGATGACGATTTTTCCATTCATAGGGAAACCATTAATAAAAGCTATTTCAGAAACGCAAGAAGAGGAATTCAACAACATATTGGAGAAAAGAAAAAAACTCATTCCCGAATGGCTTATGTCATTTCTCAAATGAACTTGATCAATATGAAAGCCACTTTACTTATTGCAACTATGCTGGTAGCTCTGTCCATGCTGCCTCTTGCCTTGTATAGCCAGGAACAGCTTGACATAGACAAAGCGCGACAACTAGCCAAAGAGAATTATCCTCTGTTCATGCAATATGAGCTACTTGAACTAGCCAGGGATTACAATATTTCCAATGCAAACAAAGCGTACTATCCGCAGCTTAGCGCTAACCTTATTGGCGGTCTGATCTTTGGTTTGCCCAGCTTCTCGCCAGGCTCTGATGAATCCGGTGCTGAGGCTAACCTGATTGGCATCGTTCAGATCAATCAGAACTTATGGGATGGTGGCCGAACCAAGGCCAATAAAGAAATCATTCGGGTCGAGTCCGGTATCCAGGAAAAGGATCTTGATATAACGTTAAAATCGATTGAGTCCACGGTCGATGAGGTATACTTCAGTATCCTGCTGCTCGATGGCCAAATCGAACAAGCCAATATTTACGGTGGAATTTTGGAAAATAATTTTCGGCATGTCCAGTCATCATATAAGCATGGAACTGCATTTAAATCGGACCTGAATGAAATAGAAGTCGAAATCATTATCAACGAGCAAAGTCTTAATGACCTTCTATATGCTAAAAATGCCTACATCAATATGCTGGGTTTAATGCTGGGTCGTTCACTTGACACGGCTATACAGCTAAAAACGCCAGAGCTGAGTCCCATTGCGCTGGACCAGCAATTGCGTCGTTTGGAATTAGAGAAATTTGAACTTGATCGTAAAGCGACCACAGCTCAATTGGATCTGCAGAAATCTTCGCTGTACCCAAGCATTGGTCTTCTTGGCTTCGGAACCTTCCTATCACCGGGTATTGATTTTGGAACATCCAAAATAACTGAATTAGGGGTGGTTGGGGTTAATCTTTCCTGGACCCTCGGAGGACTCTATCAGCATAAGAACAACAAACGATTAACTCAATTGCGTCTGGACCAGATTGACCTACAGGAAAAGACTTTCAGGTATCACACCAATCTTAACATTATCCAGCATAAGGATCAAATCGCAAAGTTTGAGGTCTTAATAGAACAAGACAAGCGCATGATAGAATTGCGTACTTCTATTCAGAATTCTTACCAAAAAAAGTTTGACAACGGTGTGGTCACCATGTCTCAACTTTTGAACAAGATTGATCAGACGAATTCAGCTAAACAAAATCTTGTGCTACATGAGATTCAATACCTGAAAACGCTGAATAAACTAAAATTTGAAATTGGAAATTAAAGAGCAATGAAGGCGATAATACCAATACTCTTAGCAGGAATTTTTGCTTGTAACGGAAACGAGAAAAACTTCGATGCATCCGGGTCTTTTGAAGCGGTGGAAACCGTCATTTCCGCAGAGGCAACCGGGGTGGTTACCAAATTGGACATTATAGAAGGGCAAAACCTGGAAGAAGGTCAACTACTTGGCAGCATAGATACGATGCAGCTCCATCTGCGTAAAAAACAGCTAGAAGCTCAAATGCAATCATTGCTAAGCCGAAAACCCGATATCTCAGTACAACTGGCCTCACTGTATTCTCAATTGGACAATGCCGAAAACGAAAAAGAACGAATCGTGAAACTACTTGAGGACGATGCGGCCACAACCAAACAATTAGATGACATAAAGGCGCAAATAGACTATCTGAAAGGACAAATTCGAGCCCAAAGAGCAAATCTAAATACCAGTATTAACGGAATCGATTTAGACGCCAATGTATTGACGGTTCAAATTGAACAACTGCTAGACCAGATTGAAAAATGCCAAATAGTTTCTCCCATATCGGGAACAGTACTGGCCAAGTACATTGAGAAACACGAAATGACTCAAGCAGGAAAGGCGCTATTCAAAATGGCAGACCTTTCAAAATTGACTCTAAGGGCGTATTTCTCAGGAGATCAATTGTCGCAATTACAAGTAGGGCAAAAAGCAATTGTTCGAATTGATGGCCCGGAGGGCAACATGAAGGAGTACGAGGGATCCATTACCTGGATAAGTGATAAAGCCGAATTCACTCCAAAAACCATACAAACCAAAAACGAACGTGCCAATATGGTCTATGCCACGAAAATTCTTGTGGAGAATGACAGGCAGATCAAAATAGGCATGTATGGCGAGGTCACCTTATAAGACGATGGCCGTTGTTGTCGAAAACATAAAAAAAGTTTACGAGCAGGGCAAGATCGTTGCGCTTGAGGATATTTCATTTAAAGTATCAGCCGGAGAGATTTTTGGCCTGATAGGACCCGATGGAGCCGGGAAAACAAGTCTTTTCAGGATTCTCACAACTTTGTTACTTCCCGATCATGGAAGCGCAGAAGTACTGGGTTTAGACGTTGTCCACAACTATAAAACCATCAGACAAAAAATAGGGTACATGCCCGGTAAGTTTTCCTTGTACCAGGATTTAAGTGTTCAAGAAAACCTCGACTTTTTTGCGACGCTTTTTGATACCACGGTACAAGAAAATTACTATTTGATCGAGGACATTTTTTCACAACTGGAACCCTTCTCAAAAAGGCGTGCAGGACAGTTGTCAGGAGGAATGAAGCAAAAATTGGCGCTATCCTGTGCCCTGATCCATAAGCCCGACATCCTTTTTCTGGATGAGCCTACAACAGGGGTGGACGCGGTTTCCCGAAAAGAGTTCTGGGAAATGCTTAAAAAACTCAGGGATCAGGGCATCACCATTATCGTCTCGACTCCATACATGGATGAAGCAAATTTATGTGATCGCATAGCTCTTATCCAAAATGGAAAGATCATGTCCATTGCAACACCCGAAAAAATCATACAGCAATATCCTCAAAAACTGTTTCGTGCAAGATCATCCGAAATGGGAAGGCTGGTAAAAGATCTTCGCTCACTGTCTTATGTTTCAAGTTGCTTCGCATTTGGGAGCTATCATCACTTCACATTTAGCGATGAACGGGATTCAACAGATGCACTGGAATCTGACCTAAAGCATCATGTCGAACTACATATAGAGAATGTAAAGCCCACAATAGAAGACTGCTTTATCCACTTAATGCAATCAAATGCCTGAAGTTGTAATTGACGTGCAAAACCTGTCCAAGGCCTTCGGCTCTTTCAAAGCGGTCGATGATATCAGCTTCAGTGTTCGCAGAGGAGAAATATTCGGATTTCTGGGTGCAAATGGTGCAGGAAAAACCACGGCAATGCGCATGCTTTGCGGGCTATCTTCTCCGACATCCGGCAAAGCAAAAGTCGTAGGTTTTGATGTCCAAAACGACACGGAAAAGATAAAGGCGCAGATCGGGTATATGAGTCAAAAGTTCAGCCTTTATGAAGATCTGACAGTTTCTGAAAATATCTCATTCTACGGCGGGATCTATGGTCTTTCAATGGAGGAAATCAAAGAGAAGCAATCCGTATTGATCAAAAAACTCGATTTGCAGAGGGCACAAAACAAACTTGTCGGAGCCCTGCCTTTGGGTTGGAAACAGAAATTGTCATTTTCCGTCGCCATTCTGCACAAACCAATGGTGGTTTTTTTAGATGAACCGACCGGAGGCGTGGATCCAATTACCAGAAGACAATTTTGGGACCAGATCTACGAAGCAGCGGATCAAGGGATTACCATTTTCATCACAACACATTATATGGATGAGGCCGAGTATTGCGATCGTGTTTCAATCATGGTAGACGGAAAAATAGCTGCCCTTGACTCCCCCGATAAATTAAAGGAACATTATAAAGGACAGAGTATGGACGACGTGTTTTTTGAACTGGCCAGGGGGGCTGTTCGATCTGAGTAATTGGTATTATGAAGCAAATACTATCATTTGTAAAGAAAGAATTCTTTCATGTTTTCAGGGATTCAAAAACCCTCTTGATCTTGTTCGGCCTTCCGATTGTCCAAATAATATTGTTTGGGTTCGCACTAACCAATGAAATTAAAAATGCGCAGATAGCTATTGGTGATTGGTCTAAGGATCAACATACAATTGAATTGATCAACAAAATCGGTGCTAGCAGCTATTTTAATATCCAATCTGATATTAACAACGAAGAACAACTGACAAAAGCCTTCAAAAAAGGAGATATAAAGCTTGCGGTCATTTTTCCCGTCGGCTTCGGAAGGGACCTGAGCTCAGGCCAAAACCCGCAAGTTCAAATAATTGCGGATGCGACAGATCCAAATACGGCAAATACACTGACCAACTATATGCAGAGTATTATTATGGATTATCAAAGGTCGTTGATACCCGGCAGCTCCGGCGCACTATTAATTGATATACAAACAAGAATGATTTACAATCCGGAGTTAAAGGGAGCCACGAACTATGTTCCGGGCGTGATGGCTCTGGTACTGCTTTTGGTCTGTGTGTTAATGACTTCGGTTTCCATAGTACGCGAAAAAGAATTAGGCACGATGGAAGTTCTGCTCGTCTCTCCGGTAAGTCCAATTCTGGTGATCGTATCTAAAGCAATTCCCTATTTTTTGCTATCGCTGATCAACCTGTCGGTTATCCTGATCCTCAGTGTGTACCTTCTTGATATGCCCATAAATGGCAGTCTTGTCTTACTATTTCTGGAAAGTGGGTTACTGATTCTCACAGCCCTGGCGCTTGGGCTACTTATTTCAAATATTACCAAGTCACAGCAATCAGCGATGTTGATTTCGCTTATGGGAATGCTAATTCCCACCATGCTGTTTACCGGATTCATGTTTCCTCTGGAAAATATGCCCCTGATGCTTCAAGGAATCGCCAATGTGGTGCCCTCAAAATGGTATTACATAATTGTCAAGTCAATAATGATAAAGGGATTGGGGATCTCTGCAATCTGGAGAGAGACGTTGATTTTGGCTGGGATGACATTGTTCCTTCTATCGGTCAGTATTAAAAAATACAAAACAAGACTGGCATGAAGATCTTGCTGTTTCTGCTTAGGAAAGAATTCAAGCAAATTTTTAGAAACAAGGCATTGCTTCCCATGATTTTTGTTATGCCTTTGGTTCAGTTGCTGATCATGCCGCTCGCGGCCGACTATGAAATAAAGAATATCAACATTTCAATCGTAGATCATGACAGAAGTGACATGTCAAGAGAACTTCGGGAAAGAATTATAGCGTCCGGCTATTTCCAGCTACAGGATTTTGACAATTCATATAAACACTCATTAAAAGGGCTGGAAAAGGATAGAACCGATCTAATACTGGAGATCCCAAATCATTTCGAAAAGGATATTCTGAGCTTGGGAAAATCAGAGCTATTTCTTGCGGTCAATGCGATCAATGGAACCAAGGCCAACCTTGGGGCAGCGTATGTAAGTCAGATTGTTGCATCTTATCAAGGCGAAATTGGAATTGAAATAACCGGGCAGGCAAAACCAGGTACCATGAATCAAATAACTGTAGCCAGTGTCAATTGGTACAATGCCCTTCAGAATTATAATCTATTTATGGTTCCCGGAATATTGGTAGTACTGGTAACCATGGTTGGGGCGTACATGTGTGCACTTAATATTGTGAAGGAGAAGGAAATTGGGACAATTGAACAAATCAATGTATCACCAATCAGAAAGCATCATTTCATACTTGGAAAAATGATACCCTTCTGGATCATAGGTCAGGTCGTATTTACAATAGGTCTGTTTTTGGTTGGGGTGTTGATCTATGATATAAAAATCGAAGGAAGTATCTGGGTTTTGTATGGCTTTCTTTCTTTGTATTTGGTGGCACTTCTGGGCCTTGGTTTGCTGATTTCCACTTATTCGGATACCCAACAGCAAGCGATGTCCGTTGCATTCTTTTTTATGATGATATTTCTTTTAATGAGTGGTTTGTTCACCTCCATAGAAAGTATGCCGGCCTGGTCTCAGATCATCGCATTTTCGAATCCGGTGACCTACTTTATTGAGGTAATCAGAATGCTGATTCTTAAAGGCAGTGGGTTTCTGGATATTTCAAAACAATTTCTAATTATCCTCTTTTTTGCTTTATTATTTAATATCTGGGCGATCTTAAACTATAAGAAAACTTTTTAGAGTATACCATGAGATATTGCATAGTTAAGGGCACACTGATTCTGATGTTCATTTCCACACTGGCCATGGCTCAAAAGAATCCCAATGACATAACGGGTAAATGGTATGCTGAAGAACTTGATAAATCCACAATTGAGATAAAGAAGGTTTCACAAGATCTGTATGTTGGTGTTGTCATCGAATCAGACGAACCTACAATGCTGGATTCAAGAATTCTGTATGATTTCAGGAAAGATGACGATTCGAACTCTTACTCGGGAAGGATCTACTCAGTCAAAAGAGATATGGAAATCGATGGAGAAATCGAAATGTTAACGGCAAATAAAATACTGGTCACAGGAAGAAAGCTGTTCTTCTCCAAGTCATTTGAATGGGTACGGTTTGAAAGGTGATTGTTGATCTATCGAATGCAAAACCCAACCATATGAAAAAGGCTCGCTTAACCCCTTCGTTTGGAAGCTTACGAAAGTTAAGACGTATTCTTTTTTGGGTCTCGAAGTTGATTTGACTCTCCCTGAATGCGATTCGGGCATCAAAACCTCACGGGTATTATAAAAGGCCTGATCCCCCCATGATGAAGCCACGAGGGATTAAAGAGTGGAGAGCGAGCGCGAAACACTTGAAGGGGTGTTCTCTCCTGACAATGTCGTGACTCACTCACAAATTTATCCGCCGACTTGTCCTCCGAAAATTTATTGTAGGAGGAAGGTTTATCGCAGACGCCCTTTCCCTTTTCCTGTTACTTCGGAATCTTTTTCATCAACTGTAAACCACAAGAGCTATGCGGGCTCTGGCTTCACTCCAGTGCTTCAAAGAATTTTTTTAATTCAAGTCTGTTCAGCTTTCCATTCTTTCGTACCCCGCTGCATAGGTCAATACCAAATGGGTTTACCTCCTTTACAGCTTGCCCGACATTGTCCTTATTGAGTCCACCGGCCAGGAACATCGGAATGTCTATCCTTTTTCTGATCTCCTTACTCAATTTCCAATCATGAGTTCGACCCGTGCCCCCAAGTTCCTTAACATCCAGGTTTGGGTTTCCACTATCCAGGAGTATGGCATCAACATAGTTGGATATTTCGGTGGCTTTCAGAACACTGGAAGTGTCAATCACATGAACAACCTGAACCAATTCAACATTTGGAAGCCTCTTTCTAATTTCCTCCAGGTCCATAGGTTCCAACTCATCAACGAGCTGAATCGTTGTTGTTTGAACCTTTTCATAATCGGAAATAATATCCTCGGATCTTGTTTTGCTGGTTAATAAAAAGGAAGATACCGAAGGAGGGATCCACTGAGCAATTTCCCTGATCTTTTCATACCCGATCACTCCCGGGCCACTAGGCATTTCGCTTACCAACCCTATTGCTGAAGCTCCATAGCCTATTGCCAATTCTGCCTCGGCAATGCTTTCGATGCAACAGATCTTTACTCTAGGTTTCAATTCGACAGGAATAACTCACGGAAATATCCGGATAATTGACCCAAAAGAAAGCATGCCAATTCTTAAGACTCCTCCCGGATCATGCCTATTATCAAATCATCCAAATTGAAATCGACTGACCACAGCTTCGCGATTCCTTTCAAGCTCTTTAGCCACTTCCTTTGACTCTTCGGAAATACGGCTGTTTAAATGGGTGAACCCCCAGGAAATCAGATCCAAAATAGCCGGGGCCAGATCCTTTCCCCTTTGGGTCAACTGATACAGATTGACCTTCCTGTTTGTGGGATGTGCCCTTTTTTCCAGTATCTCAAATTTTTCAAGTCTCTTCAGTCTTTCTGCCAAACGCCCGGGCGATATCCTTTCTTCCGATTGGCTGAAGTCCTTGAATGTCCTGGTGCCATGATAGAGCAGGTCCCTCACGATGAGCAGGCTCCACTTATCCCCGACCAGGTCCAAGGTGCTGCTGATCGGGCAGGTCGATCGGAAATTTATTGCCTTCAATTTACTTCTATTTTGATAGTAATAGTTATTACTATTATTTTGGTAGTCAAATCTAACAAACGCAAGAAAAATGCAAACCGTTCCGGCCCATTCCTTAAGCTACCTCATCCTGATCGGGAGCTCTGTCCTGGTTCCATTCATAGCTCTGGGAACCTACCTTGCCTCGGGAGCTTCCCTAAAAAAGTCCCTGGGTATCTCTACCGTAATAGCCATATGGGGCTTGATCATGTATCTCTTCTGTACTGACTGGCAATTCAGGATCGCTAACCCTCTGACCGTTTGGGCCATCGTCATCTTCAATGTCATCTGGCCTTCGGTCATCGTGAGCGTATTCAGGGATTTTTTCGTTGGAAATGGCTTTTCGTTGAAATGGCTCACTTTCACCCAGGCGACCCGCTTTATGGGCACCCTGTTCATCCTTGAAAACTTCCTCGGCCATACCGGAACCATATTCGCCTATGTTTCGGGATTCGGTGATTTTATGGCTGCTGTAATCGCAGTCACCATTTTGGTCCAGCTTTTTACGGGAGGAGAGCCCAACAAGGGAGCCTACTATTTTCTGATCATTTTTGGTCTTCTGGATTTCGTCGTGGCCTATAGCCTTAGCTTTTTCAGCAGCTCCACGCCACTTCAAGCATTAGCTTTTCAGGAACAGCATCTTATGGGACTATATCCCCTGGCCCTGCTGCCCTATTTTTTGGTACCCTTCGCAACGGCATACCACATTTTGATGTATTTAAGCCTCAAGCGACAAACGGCATAGATCCTAAGCTATGCCCGGACCCTTTTCTCCGATTTCCTGGAAGCAGACTTTCTCTTTCTTTCCTTGATCACAACTTTCTCGACCAGGCAATGAACATCCATTTTCTTTGCCTGATCCTGAAGAAGTTTGGTTCCCCTGCTCTCGCCATCCCAAAAAAGAATACAGGTGTTGGCCCCGAAAAGCATGTGCTTATTACGCACGAAAAGTGCGGCTTGCTGATAGGCCCCCCAGTCTGTGGTAAAGGTCTCAAATTCGATTCCCTGTTCGCGGCAATATCGATGCACAAGCTCATCTGTTCCCCCATCGTCGCCGCATAATAAAAGAATCTCTGTCTCCTGGCTCAAAAGCTCATCCAACCTTTTGCTCAGGATCGGGTAGTCATCGAAGCATCGACTACCGGTAACAATAATTCTCTTCATTTAGAGTACAATAGTCTTCCAAGATATCACTCCTTTTGATCAGAGCAAAATTTTCGATGGCAAAGACCGATAAACGCCTCCGAAGCCGGCCCTCCGTACTAAGGAACCTGGCTCGATGATCAGCAATTATTTTTCCTTAGCCTTCGCGGCAGCCTTTGGTTTTGCCTTGGCTTTGGCTTCAGGTTTAGCATTGGATTCAGCCCTTTTGAGCTTGAGTTTCATGGTAGGTCTTGACTTACCAAAAGTCCCTTTTGAGATCTTTCCTTTTTTGCTTCTTTTGTCTCCTTTTCCCATAAACGGTATTATTTGTCTTCTTCGCTGTCAGCCTGTTGGCTGATATCGTGTTGCAATTCCTCCACCAGCTTTTGCTTATGATCCAGTCTTTTCCGTTCCGGGGTCATCGGCCCTCCCTTGAGTTCTTCCATCTGAAGTGCAAGCTTGTAAAGCAGCTCTTCGAGGCCTTCTAATAAAACTGGTACGTGTTTTGAATCGATACGGATCACAGCTTTCCTGAAAATCAATTAATGATCTGGATTGTTAAATCTAAAAAATTGAATTCTAATATATCGGTCATGAAAACTTTGTTGTTCAACTTTTTGTTTTTTTCGCTTAGCCTCATTCCGGTTTTGGGAATGAGCAATATTAAAAATAGACCAATGACAGAAACGGCTACTCTGGGTGCAGGATGCTTCTGGTGCGTGGAAGCGATCTTCGAAGAACTAAATGGTGTCAGCAGCGTAACCTCGGGTTATACCGGAGGTTCGGTTAAGAACCCAAGCTACAAGGAAGTCTGCAATGGAACGACAGGGCATGCGGAAGTAGCCCAAATTGTATTTGATCCAAATGTCATCAGCTTTACGGAGATCCTTGAGGTCTTCTGGCAAACCCATGACCCCACCACTCTCAACCGGCAGGGTGCTGATGTAGGGACCCAATACCGGTCTGCGATCTTCTACCACAATCAGGAACAAAAAACGATCGCGGAAGGATTGAAAAAAGAATTGGACGCATCAGGTGCCTGGGATAACCCCATTGTCACGGAGATCTCGCCAATATCAGAATTCTATCCTGCCGAAGACTATCATCAGGAGTATTATCAGAACAACCCCAATGCCGGCTATTGCAACTATGTGATCCGGCCAAAAGTCGAAAAGTTCCGCAAGGTCTTTGCCGATAAACTGAAGGATTGAAGGAGGATCAAAAGCCTCTTTATTTTGTCGCGGTTATTCCGCCGGAAGAACATCTGGAAAAATATCAACGGATCAGGCTACACTTCAAGGAGCGATTCAGGACCTTTTCCGCCCTCAGGTCGCCGCCTCACATCACGCTGATCCCTCCCTTTCGTCTGGGGGAAAAAAGGCTTGCTCAAATGAAATTGCTGATGAAGTCAGCAATCAGATCCCTTTCTCCGTTTACGATTCGGGTACAGGGTTATGGGAAATTCGATCGTCGGGTGATTTACGCCAATCCGATTCTATCAGCTGAGTTGGAAAACCTGAAAAAGGAACTTGACAAGATCACAGTTGAAACCGACCCTCGCAGACTTCAAAAGAATCATAGGCCCTTTCACCCGCATATAACCCTGGCCTTTCGTGACCTACAAGAAAAATACTTTGACGAGGCCTGGGCTTCACTTGTTGATTTTCCACTTCAAGATGAATTCGCCGTGGACAGTATCCACCTTTTACACCTGGAAAAAGGCAGATGGATGATCAAGGAATCATTTCGGTTGGAGGGATAATGGCAATCTGTCAGTCTTTTGGCGCTGGCCCAAAAAATGCTCTGGTTTTATGAAAAAAGGAGACATGGATTTCAATAAAGAGGTAATAGAAGAAAGCAAGAAGAGACCGGTAATGGTCGACTTCTGGGCTCCGTGGTGCGGGCCCTGCCAATTTCTGGGACCTTCCCTGGAAGAATTGGAAAGGGAGGCACTGGGAAAATGGAAATTGGTGAAAGTCAACACCGACGAAAACCAGGAACTGGCATCACAATATGGGATCAGGGGCATTCCCGACGTCAGGTTATTTGTGGATGGAGCATCCGTTGCCAAATTCACCGGGGCGCTTCCAAAGCATCAGGTGCAGCAATGGTTGGATAAAAACCTTCCCGACGATCGCGAAAAGGAACTTCAGACAATTCTGGCATCGATGAACGGTTCTTCAGCCCAACTTCAGGAGTTTGTCAACAGGAACCCTGACATGCCGTCGGCATCCCTTGCTCTTGCCGAAAAGGTTCTATTGGAAAACCCCGAACTGGCGACTCAAATGCTCAAGGGGATACCACCGGTCAATGAGAATTATCAAAAGGCACAAAACCTCATTCCGCTTGCACAACTGTTGAACTTCGAGAAGCAGGAAAACGATATCGGCGCATTGATCTTCAAGGCGAAGGAATCGGTGCTAAACGCGGATTTCGAAACAGCCATTGTCTCTCTCATCGAAGCTGTAAGGCTCGAAAAGAGTTTCTATGACGAGCTGGCGCGCAAGGCTGCAATAGCACTTTTCAATTATCTCGGCGATCAAAATGAGCTGACCAAAAAATACCGGCGCCAGTTCGACATGGCACTTTATTAGTGTTCGATAGGGGATCACCAAGTTTGGAGAATTCTCTATATCTCCGAACTTCGTAATGTAAATCTTCAAACTTGGGTATGGGTCGAAATTTTATAGGTCTGGCAGCCGGGTTGATCTCGGCTATGTTTGTGATCTTTCTGGTTGAGAAAATGGGGCATGCCATTTATCCTCCCCCGGAAGGACTGGATATGTCCGATCCTGAGATCTGGAAAGAACATATGGCAACGGTCCCCACCGGGGCCCTGGTCATCGTGTTATTGGCCTATGTCATTGGTTCAACCGCAGGAGGGTTTATCATAGGTGTGATCGGGGGCAAATACAGCAAAGTCTTTTCTCTGATTTTGGGAGCGATCCTTCTAATCCTTGGACTGATCAATCTTATGATTTTGCCAGGACACCCTGTTTGGTTCTGGATTCTTAGCCTTGGGCTATACATACCTTTTTGTTACTACGGGCTGGTGCTGAGTCAAAAAATACCCGAAAGAAACTCCGGAGAAATTCCGAACTGATGCCCCTGCTTGGAAAACTTTTCATGCTGATAGGCGTAAGCCTCTTTATACTGGGCGTTCTATTGGTGTTTTTTGGCAATCAACTCAATTGGTTCGGTAACCTTCCGGGAGATTTTCGGATCAAAAAGGAGGCCTTTACTCTTTATCTCCCATTGAGTTCAATGATCCTCCTGAGCATCATCGGAAGCCTGTTCATCTGGCTGCTCAGAAGATTCATTTGAGCCATGATGATAATTGGCGACAAACAAATTAATTTTCAGAGTGTTATTTTCGCAATCCCTAAACTGAAAATATGAGCAAACGACTTTCAATTCTACTCCTTTCATTCCTATTTGTCACAAACCTTTTTGCTGTGGATAGGTATAACCTATTTCTTAAAGCAGGGAATTTTGTTCCAGAGGAAAACTTCAAATCGGAAATCAGCAATTCCATTGCCGGACAGTCCGGATATTATATTATCCAGTTTTATCAGATCCCCACCGGTGCAGAACAGGATCTGATCAGGTCTACAGGCATTGCACTGTACGACTATCTTCCGGAAAGGGCTTTTTATGCAAGGGTTCCGGCCTCATATGATTTCTCCAAGCTTGGAAGCCATGGTGTCAGGAGCGTAGTCCCCTTGGAGGCCTCGTTCAAGTCAAGACCCGCATTCCTCGGAGAGGTCCCGGATTACTGTAGAGAGGGCAAGAAAGATGTTAGGGTATCAGTGGCCCTTTGGGATGATCAGGTAATCCCTCAGTTTGTTTCGGACCTGAAGAAGATCGGAGGAACCTTTAAGGAAGAAAAGATCTACAATAGTTTTTATGAAGTCCTGGTTCCCGAGAAGAAAAGAGCTGAACTATTGGCTATTCAGGGATTGAAATTTGCCGAATTCGGCGATGGCCCTTCCGTTCCGGATGATGTCCAGGGAAGGACATTGAACAGGGTGAACAGTATCCAAAACCCCATGAACGGAATGAACTTTGACGGAAGCGGAGTCAGTGTTTCACTGATGGACGATGGCATCGTGGGCCCTCATATTGATCTTCAGGGAAGGATCTTCGACCAATCCACCAGCAATGGTGGTTCGCATGGTGACGGAACAGTTGGAATCGTAATGGGAGCGGGGAATATCAACCCGGACAATTTGGGAATGGCTCCCAGATCGACCATGATCTATTACCCCTACAGCCTGAACTCCACGGGTTATCCTCATGTCAACAATATCGAAACCAACCACGATACTGCGGGAACCATCCTGACCTCATCATCTTACAGTAACTACGCACCAAATGCCGTGGGCGGACAATACAATAATTATGCAGCCGGTCTTGATGGTAAGATCTATGACAATCCCTGGTTCTCGTCCATTTTTTCAGCTGGAAACGTGAGTTCTGCAAGTTATTCCCAGACCTATCCGAATACCAGCTCTCCATGGGCGACCATCTCCGGATCCCAAAAGGCCTCTAAGAATTCCATATGTGTTGCGAACCTCGACTTCCAGGACCAGCTGATCACCTCAAGTTCAAGGGGACCGGCAGGAGATGGAAGGATCAAGCCTGATATCGCGGCGTATGGATCCGGGCAGATCTCCCTTGGAAACACACCAAATTCCTATCAAACATTTGGAGGAACATCGGCAGCCTGTCCTGGTATCGCAGGAGTCATCACGACTCTTTATCATGCGTACAGGGAATACAATGGTGGTCAAGACCCGGATGCAGGGCTTGTCAAGGCGGCCATGCTTAATACCGCAGAGGATCTCGGAAACCCCGGGCCGGATTATTTCTACGGATGGGGAAGAGCGAATGCTTTGAGGGTCGTAAGGACTTTCCAGAACAACCAATTCCTGAAAGACTCAGTTTCTCAGAATGCCACCAATCAGCATGTGATCAACGTTCCTGCAAACACCGAAGAAGTCCGGGTAATGGTACTCTGGATGGACCCTGCCGGGACAATTGGATCAACAAAGCACCTCGTCAATGACCTGGACATAGAAATGGAAACCCCTTCAGCCAGTATATTTCTACCCTGGGCTCTGGATCATAGAGATATGGCAAGCGCCCTGTCCGCTCCGGCAACGAGAGCTATCGATTCGGTCAACAACATGGAGCAGGTGACCATCCCGAATCCAACGGCCGGTGCATATACCGTTCGCGTTAAGGGTAAAGGAGTCCCAACCGGACCTCAGGTTTATCACCTGGTTTATGAGTTCAGAACGGCAAAGCCCGAGATTACCTACCCAATGGGGGGTGAGAATTTCCTGCCGAACACAACTGAGTCCATTCGCTGGGACGGGAGCAGCAATGGTGGTACCTATGACCTTTTTTACTCGCTGGACAATGGTGGCACCTGGTCTTCCATTGTTTCGAATCTTCCGGCCAGCAGGAGATCGCAAAACTGGTTTGTGCCTTCGGCAAATACCGACGATGCACTCATCCGGATCACAAACTCTGTATCTGCCGATACTATGGAATTCAACTTCACGATTCGCGCAAGGCCAAACATCGGTTTCTCGGCGGTATGCAATGATTCGGCACAACTTTCCTGGCCAGCAATTCCAGGAGCTTTTGGTTATATCATCCGAGAGCTTGGAGCAAAATACATGGACTCCATAGGTTACACCACCGGCACATCCTGGTGGGTGACAACCCCTCTAAGTTCCAATTCTGACTGGTTTACAGTTACTGCGATTGGTGCAAATGGAGAAGGGAAAAGGGCCATAGCGATTCGCCCGCCCAACACTGTTTCGAATTGCCCTGAAAGTCCGATTGCAGAGTTTTCAGCTCAAACCAAAAACACCTGCGTTGGCAAGCCGGTCGCCTTTATGGACGAATCGATCAATGTCACCACAAGTTGGCAGTGGAGCATCACACCGGCAACACATACTTACGTGAATGGCACCTCAGCAACTTCACAAGATCCTGTGGTGACTTTTGATGCCCCGGGTTCATATAATGTGACCCTGGATGCGACTAATTCCAATGGAACCGGATCGATCACCAAGAACAATTATGTGACAACCATTACCGGCGATCCGACTCCGCTCAATGAAGGATTCCAGGGTTCCTTGCCACCCGGATCATGGGAGCTTGAAAATCCGAATGGTGATGTCACCTGGGAAAGGTCAACCAATATCGCGGGCATCAACGGGCTTTCCAGAACAGCATTTATCCCATATTTCTTCCTGAATTCCGTGGGAAGAGAAGATATCCTGAAAACGCATATCATGGACCTTACCGGAATCAACAATCCCAAACTGGTCTTCGAGGTTGCTAACGCTCAAAGGGTGGCCACGGTAGGCCCAACCCTTAGGATCGACGTTTCAACGGATTGCGGTGACACATTCCAGCCAACCGGTTATGAAAAAACCGGCCCGGACCTGGCAACGGTCACCGGGACTTTCGGTACATCCTGGATACCGGGATCAAGCTCGGAATGGCGTACGGACACGATAAGCTTGAATGCGTTCAAGACAGACAAGGTTCAGATTGCCATAGTTGGAGTGTCTGCGGTGATCATGAACAACCTCTATATCGATAATGTAAGAATAATCGATGGAGGGCCAACAGGACTCCGGGGTTCAGTCAATGAAACCTCTGTTAAGATCTATCCCAATCCGGCGGCCGATCAACTCTTCATTCAGGGAGTCGATGGATATGAATTCGCTGAGTATTCAATTTTTGATATCACGGGAAAAGAGATGATCCATGAGAGCACATCATTCACGAGCTCTCAGGTCATAGATATCACTGGACTATCCTCAGGCACCTACATGATCCGTATCCAGGGTCATGAAGGACCGCTGGTAAAAAAATTCCAGGTGGAATAAAAAAAACCCTCGAATTTAAAGCCCCGGGAGAGCTCGCCTTTTCCGGGGTTTTTTTGTTACAAAAGGACCATTTGAGGAATAGATAGATGGTTCCTCATTTCCAATTTGCCGAGGAATGCCTTTGGACGACAAACATAACTCGGCTTCAAATGTTATTTTCACAGGCCAATTCAAAAATATATATGAGAAAACAACTGATTCTTTCACTCCTTTCCATAAGTCTCGTCTTCAATAGCTATGCTGGTTCTGAAGACTTTGATCTGAGTTTTCAGTCAAGGACGATTCCTACCAAGGCCGATTTTAAAGAATCAAAGAGGCTGGTGCATGATCCTTCCGAAGTTGTAAACGGAAGGTATTTTAGAATCATCCAGTTCGACAAGGTTCCTGACGATACACAGAAAAGCAGGATGGAAAAGCTTGGACTGGAATTCCTCCTGTACCAACCCCGAAATGCCTATTTCGTCTCCATCCCTGTTGGTCTAAAAAAATCGCAGATCGACGATTTTAATATCAGATCGATCATCCAATACCGTCCGGATTGGAAAATACATGCGGACTTCGGTTCCGGTATAGTTCCCGATCATGCAAAAGCAGGAGGGAACAGGGTGTTCATCCAGGTTTCTTTTCCGCCACAATATGATCCCGAGAGCTTCTCTCAAAGACTTGAAGCCGAGGGCTACGAATTGGTTCCGAACACCATAGGGATGGAATCCGTGGGACTGTCGGTCAAAAGCAAAGACGTAGAAAGCATTGCCGCGCTTCCCTATGTGTATTTTATATCCTATCCCAGCGTTCCGGGTGAACCCGAGAACAATACGGCGCGAACTTTGATTCGCTCAAATGCCATTAGTCCGGACTACGGGGCTTCAAGGGATTTTGACGGCACCGGTGTAAACATTTATCTGCAGGACAACAGTCCTTTGGGGGATCACATTGATCATTTCGGGCGCATCGATAATTCACTGTTCGGCTCCGGGTTCGTCGGGACCCATGGCTCTCATGTATCGGGCACCATGCTTGGAGCGGGGAACCTCAATCCTTTGATGGAAGGTGTAGCCAGGGGCGCATTTGCCTATAACGACAATTACGATGTTTTCAACTATCTCAGTGAATTACCTGGATTGGTACAGGATAGCGGGGTGGTGATCACCCAGGCATCCTATGGGAATGGTTGTAATGCCGGTTACACCCAAATAACACGTTCCCTTGACCTTCAGGTGAACGCCTCACCTCAGCTCGTGCACGTTTTTTCCACGGGTAATAGCGGAACCAGCAGTTGTGGAATCATTCAGGGCTGGGGAAACATCACCGGAGGCCATAAGTCAGGAAAAAACCAGATCTCCACCGCAGCGCTTGATCTGAACGGAGTAAGGGTTGGCTTCTCTTCCCGTGGCCCGGCTACCGATGGAAGGATCAAACCGGACATCGCCACCAAGGGAGGAAATGTAATGTCCACCGGCTCCAACAATTCTTATTACCAGTCTTCGGGAACCTCAATGGCATCTCCGGGAGCATCTGGTGTAATGGCGCAGCTTTACCAGGCTTATCGCGAAATGAACAACGGAAATAATCCTTCTTCAGGCCTCATTAAGAGCATAGTACTGAATACCGCCGATGATATCGGCAACCCCGGCCCTGATTTTAGCCATGGCTGGGGACAGGTCAATGCAATAAGGGCGGTTGAATCACTGGAGAATATGACCTACTTCACCGATTCAGCGAGCCAGGGGGACTCTCTGGTCTACACGCTTACGGTTCCGGCAGGTTTGTCCCAACTCAGGGTCATGGTGTATTGGCCGGATGTAGCGGGAGCGATCAACGCCAACCCTGCACTGGTGAATGATCTTGAGTTCAGGTTATATAATCCTTCAAATACAGAATACGAGCCCTGGATTCTGAACACCACACCCACCGCAGCTGCTTTGAACAGCCCTGCCACCAGAGGTGCGGATCATCTGAACAATATGGAGCAGGTTACCCTTTTAAACCCATCGGCTGGCACCTATACAATTGTTGTGAAAGGCCACTCGGTTCCTTTTGGTCCACAGCCATTTTTTGTGAATCATGTCTTTGATACCGATGATGTCAAGGTCACCTTTCCAATCGGAAGGGAATCCTTCGACCCGGGCGAGAATATTTTGATCCGCTGGGATGCCTTTGGAAACTCGGGAACTTTCAATGTGGAATACACTCTTGACAGCGGCCAAACCTGGAGCACCATCAGCGGAAGCGTAGCAGCGAACAGAAGATATCTGAACTGGACGACCCCTAATACCGCAAGTCCATATGCAATGGTCAGAGTGACAAGAGGTGCAGATGTCGGAGTTTCTGAGCGGCCGTTTTATATCATGGAAACACCAGGAGGACTTAACTGGACTGCCGGTTGCCCGGATTCCGCACAACTAAGCTGGACAGCAACGACGAGTGCATTCGGATATGTCGGAAGAGTTCTGGGTGATCAGTACATGGATTCGGTTGGCTACACTACCACAAATTCCATTTGGCTTCCCATTTCATCCACTTCCACGGATTCCTGGGCCACAGTGAATGCCGTTGCGATCGGAGATATAAAAAGCAGAAGGGCTTTAGCGATCCAATCTGTGGGAGGTATTTACAATTGTGCAGAATCGCCTGCACCTGAATTCAGCTCCAACAATACAAACGTTTGCATCGGAAAGACCGTTACGCTGGAGGATGAAACACCGCAAAGTGTGACAACCTACCAATGGAGCATTAGTCCTTCCACATTTCAATTTGTGAACGGGACTTCGGCCTCCTCCCCGAATCCGGACGTTCAATTCCTGGCTCTGGATAACTATGATGTCACATTGCAGGGAACGAATAGCAACGGCACCGGATCAACAACAAAAAATAGTTATATACAAACATTGACCGGAGATCAAACACCATTGAATGAGGATTTTGAAAGCGGTAGTTTTCCCCCGGCGAATTGGGAGATCGAAAATCCCGATGATAATCTGACATGGGTGGAAGGTCAATCGATCATCGACATCAACGGTTCTCCATCAACAGTTTCATGGATCAATTTCTTTGACCAGGTTTCCGGAAACGAGATCAACGAGTTGAAGACCAAAATCCTGGATTTGACCGGGTATACCAACCCACTGTTGCTCTTCGATCTGGCACATGCACTAAGGGTTCCAACAATAGGCCCCATTTTGAGGGTTAAGGTTTCGGATGATTGCGGAGAGAATTTTGTTACCTCCAGTTATGAAAGAAGCGGGCTGAATCTGGCAACCACTTCAACCATCGCTTCAGGCAGCCCATGGTTCCCTCAGTCCGGCAGTGATTGGGGAGTGGATTCTGTTAGGCTGGACAACTGGAAGGAGTCAGAGGTTCAGATCTCCTTTGAAACCCAAAGTGCTATCCTCGGAAACAACCTCTTCATAGATAATATCAGGATCGTTGAGGGCGGGCCAAATGCTCTGGAAGGTTTAACCGATGATCAAAAACTTAAAGTCTATCCAAACCCAGCATCCGGTAGTTTCCGTGTTCACTATGAGGGCAAAGAAGAAATCTTGTCGATCAGGATGCTTGAAATAACCGGAAAAGAACTTGAAGTCAATACCACGGCTATTCAAAATGGCCTGGAAGTTGATCTGAAGAATCTATCCTCCGGTACCTATATTCTCGTGGTTCTTACAAATGAGAACCAACTAATTAGGAAAATAGGGGTAGAATAGACGATTTTTGCAGACCGAAAAAACAAATCAAATGAACAAAGTTTTAGGAATACTTATCCTTTTCATTTCCTTTAATCTCACCGCCCAGGATTATGATGCGGTTATCAGGGCTACAAACGTGGAAGCACTGCTGGCAAAGGCTGAGGCCCGGGAGGCCGCAAGAAGTGCCAACTACGCGAAAGCGGTAAAATTTTGTGAGGACAATGGATATCCGATAATCCTGACGGATGAAAATGGCGAAAAGTACTCGGAACTGGTCGGAATTGATGAATACAATCACCTGATCTATGTTCAAATCGACAATGCCGTTGCAGCCAGAAGTATTTCGGCACAAAAGATCCAACCGGGAGGCAATCCCAACTTCAATAACACCGGAAGAAGGATCTTTATGGGTGTTTGGGATGGCGGTGCCGTTCGGGCCTCTCATGAGGAATTTGAAGGCCGAGTTACGGTTAGAAACAGCGTGGCTGCTCAAAACCACGGAACCCATGTGGCGGGAACCATGGTTGCAGCCGGAATCAATGCGTCTGCAAGGGGCATGGCTTATGAGGGCGACCTGGATTCCTATGATTGGTTCAATGATACAGGTGAAATGTCTACAGCAGCGTCACAGGGAATGCTAATCTCGAACCATAGCTATGGTCAACTTGCAGGATGGGCTCAGGGCAGTTGGTCAGGATCAAATGGCTGGCACTGGTGGGGCAATGATCAGGTCTCAACAACTTTTGACTACAACTATGGCAGATATAATAATCAGGCGGCCGCATGGGATGACATCGCTTACGATGCACCTTATTACCTGATCGTCAAATCCGCTGGCAACGAAAGAAACGAAGGTCCCGCAAGCGGTTCAACGCATTGGGTAAGAAATAGCTTTGGACAATGGGTTCAAGCTAATACAATAAGGGTCCAGGGTCCATATGATGTCCAGCCTTCCTACACCGTGGCAAAAAATCTTTTGTGCGTAGGTGCTGTTGAAGATGTTCCAAATGGCTACCAAGGACCTACAAGCGTAACCATGTCGGACTTCAGCTCTTATGGTCCCCCGGACGATGGAAGAATAAAGCCCGACGTCGTTGGTAACGGGGTGAGCGTGCTTTCTACCTCTTCCGCAAGCAATACGGCTTATGCAACATTGCAGGGAACTTCAATGTCTGCACCAAGCATAGCCGGATCTCTCGCCCTCCTGCAGGAGCATCATAGCAACCTGAACGACGAGGCATTGATGAAATCAGCAACGCTAAAGGGATTGGTCATTCATACTGCCGATGAGTGCGGTCAGAATATAGGACCCGACTATGAATTCGGATGGGGACTTGCCAATATTGAAACGGCAGGAAGATATATCACCGAAGATAGTGTGTGGAACATCATCAGAGAGGATACCCTGGCCAATGGATCGGTCTTTACCATCCAGGTAACCGCTACAGGTACTGAGCCCTTAAAGGCCACGCTTTGTTATACCGACAGACCCGGAACTTCTCCACCGGCTGTGCTGGATGATAGAACTCCAATGCTTGTGAATGATCTTGATATGAGAATTATCAATGGAACGGACACTACAAAACCATGGAGATTGGACCCTCTTACTCCTGCCGCAGCGGCTACCAAAGGAGATAACAGCGTAGATAACGTAGAGGTTGTGATCAAGGACAATCCGACTGCCGGCCCTTATACCATTCAAATCACTCACAAGGGCAGCTTGGTTGGCAGTGGAATGACCCAGCCCTTCTCGTTGATCGTTTCAGGAATTACCACCGGAGTCAATGCCGCAAGTTGCTTCCCATTGCAAACCTTCCAGTCAAGCAGTGGTATGTTTAATGATGGTACAGATGCCTCGACCGCATATGGAGATAATCTGGATTGCCATTGGTTTATCAAAACTCCTCCGGGCAATCCCTGGGTATCACTGGAATTCATCGATTTCGATCTTGAAAACAATGCCGATTCTGTCTATGTCTATGATGGCAGCAGTACTTCCGATCCTTTGATCGCGGCATTTACCGGAAGCACCATGCCTCCGATAGTTTACAGCACCGGTAAGAACATGTATGTGCGTTTTGTTTCCGATGCGAATACAACATCAAACACTGGATTTACAGCCATTTACAAAACCCCTTGTAAAGAATCACAGCTGGCCAGACCCAATTTCACGGCCTTGCCCAATGGAGATCCGTGCGATCACAACGTGACCTTCTTTGACCAATCCACCAATGCCGATTCTGTTTTCTATGATTTCGGAGATGGAACGACCAGTTCAAATCAGTCAGCCACATTTGTTCACAATTTCCCGGATGGAGGAACTTATGACGTGATTCAATATGGATACAATGATTGTGCGTTGTACGATTCGATCATCAAATCCGTAGTGGTTCCTTGCCCTAATGGCTTGAATGATGTCAATGATATCTATACCAATGTTTTCCCAAATCCCTCCAAGGGAAGTTTTGAAGTGGAATGGGATAACAACGAAACCCTGAGCGGTATTCTCGTCAGAGATGTTCGTGGCAAAGAAGTGTATAGCAGCTATGATGGTCTGAACGCCGGTAGAACTCAAATAGATCTTTCAGCACTGGAGGCCGGAATCTATATTCTGAATCTGCAATTCGCAGGCGGGCAGAAAACGATCAAGATCATAATAGAATAAACATAAAAAAACCGTGGAGCGGGAAATTCCCTGCTTCACGGTTATTCAACCTCCAAATATCTTCTTGTTATCTCTTTAAGAAGTTCTGACTTGCAATAGAAGCCTGCTGGTCCTCGATGGAGATGACGTACTCACCATCACCAAGCTCTTCCAGATCATATCTTTTGCTGAATACCCCGCCATTATTTACGACCTCACTGTGATAGGTATTTCCTTCGACATCTGAAATTTTGATCTCGTAAGCCTTATTGTCTTCCATTTCAAAGGAAACGATAACCCTGTCCTGACCGGGACTGGAAACAAATCCTACTTTTTCATTGCTGCCCTTTTCTTCCATTTGAATTCCTGAGAATGCGGTTCCAAATGTGAAAGACGAAACCAAAACTGCGATTAATGTGATTCTTAAAGTTTTCATTTTTTTAAAGTTTAATTTGACCTCGATCTCAGATATGCCAGAGATGTGCCATAAAAATGAAAGCTCTGAAAATCAATAAGTTAAATAAGGGGAAAATCAAAAATTGTGTTCAATTATGAACACCTTCAGTTCGGAATTGTGCCAGGAAATCCGGGCAGGCAGGCGCCGAAATCGGTCAGGAAGCCTGGGTCAATAGCTCCACTAGCTTATCCCGGAGTTCTTCCCCCCTGAGTTTATGAGCAATGATGATACCATCAGGATCAACGAGTACCGTGTGCGGAATTCCTTCGATACCATACTCAATACCGACCTCGTTTTTCCATCCTTTCAGGTCGGAAACCTGTGTCCAGTCCAACTCATCATCCTGAATCGCGCCCAGCCATTTATCCCGGTCAGTATCAAATGAAACACCGAGGATCTCAAAACCAACGCCCTCATCTTTAAGATCATGGTACAAGGCAACAACATTGGGATTCTCCCTCCTGCAAGGCCCGCACCAACTTGCCCAGAAATCGATCAGAAGATATTTGCCTCGAAATTTTTTGGAGGATATCGCCACACCGGAACTGTCATTTTGAGAGAAATCGATCATTGGCTGCCCGGGCTCTACCCTGCGCAGTTTCGAGATCCGGTCCTTGAGCAAAACAACATACTGGTTGTTGTCAAGTGATGACGAAAGGGTGTCGACAAAGATTTCGAGTTCATCCAGCTCAACCTGATATTTGAGTTCCCTGAAGATGAGGTGGGCCGCAACAGCGGAGCTGTTGTTGTTGGCGATAAAGACCTTGATCCAGTCTTCGAACTCTTTCTCGTTATCGATCCACTGGGCATCGATGGACGCCATAGATAGTGTATCCCCGGCATCTTCGGCCCCCCGATAGGCCTGATACAACTGATCAAACTTTTGAGATACGGCCCTTTGGGCAAGAACGTATTTTTCATACAGAGAATGACTCTTCGATCCTTCGATCCTGGCAAAGGGCAGGCTGTCACTATGAGAATAGACCTGGATATCACTGTTTTCCAAGAATAACGCGATCCTTTCTCTGTCCCGGCCGTCAATGGCGACAAAACCAAGGGATGGCGATTCCATGCTACCGGAAAATGAAAAAATCCCGTCTACAGAGTTGGCACAATCCAAAACCTTCCAGCGGAAATCTCTCAGGTAGACTTTGGAATCCTCCAGTCCATCAATGATGACCTTCACTTCAAAGGCTTCCGAGTTGTCACCGGAATCGCCACAGGAAAAAAGGAAAGACAAAATGATCAGGCCTAGTGCGGAAGCCAGTGATTTCATACTTAGAATTTTTTTCAAAAGTATTGGAAAGCACTGAATGCCAAGTCAGGCAAAGGACCTATTCATCTTTTATCACTTCTACAGGATCTGTAATCGAAGCCTTATAGCTATGGTAAGCCACGGTTATGATGACAAGGAGATAAGAAACCAAAGCTGCCAGAAAGAAGGTTAGCAATTTGATCTCAGTATGATATGTGAATGTGTCCTCCAGCCATTGTTTCATCATGTAGCCGGAGATCGAAAACGCGATCACCATGGCTATGGTCACCAGCAGAAAAAAGTCCTTTGTGATCAGGCCTACAATTTGTAGAGAAGTAGCCCCTACTATTTTTCGTATTCCGATCTCCTTCGATCTTCTTTCTACGGAAAATGAGGATAAACCAAGCAGTCCAAGACAGGCGATCAGCACTGCGAGAACCGAGAATACCAGGAATACCCTTGACCTGGTCTCATCCTTTTCATAGGCTTCGTAAAAGTCCTGATCCAGAAAATAATGATCCATCGGAATTTCGGGAAAGACCTTTTGCCAGCCTTCTTCAAGCTGCGGGACGACATCATTCACTTTTTCCTGATCGAAGCGGACATGCATTTCCCCATTCCTGGGCCTGTAAAACATCGCAATATCCTCCATTTCCTCATAGAGGCTTAGCATATGGAAGTTGCCTACCACACCAATGACCGTGGTCATTTCATCATCCTCGTCAACCCCAAGCCTTATCCGTTTACCAATCGGATCATCCCAATCCATTCTTTGAACCATCAATTCGTTAACAATCACGGAATTGCTATCGGTTTTTAGGTTTTCATCAAAATTCCTACCCAGAACCAGCTCTATTCCCAGTGCATCGAGAAAGCGATCATCCACGAAAAACATGTTCACGCCCTTTTCTACGAAACCATCCTTAGATTCCACATCCATCAGATTTTTGCCATATCCGCCCCCTGGCCCGGACGTTCCTGTGCCGACCTCCTGAATCCCGGGATTCTCAAGCCAGTAGTCCCTGAGAACAGGTACCTTTTCGATCATAGATCTTTCGCTCAGACTGACCACAATGATCTGATCCTTATCAAACCCAAGGTCTTTGTCTCGTAGAAAATCCAATTGATCATTAACCACCCAGGTACTGACCACCATTCCGATGGAGATCACAAACTGAAAAACCACCAAAACCTTTCGTACGGAAAGTCCTCCTACCTTTTGGGCCATGGTGCCCTTCAAAACCCATGCGGGCTGAAAAGAGGAAAGGAAAAAAGAGGGATAGCTGCCGGAAAGGATGCCGATCCCAAGTACCAGAACAACATAGCCGATAATAAGGTCCGCCTGAAAGAGGTCCATGAGCTCAAAATTCTTCCCGCTGAGTTGATTAAACGGTGTAAGGAGCACGAAGGCGATCAGTATCAATGCGACAAACAAGGAGACCAAGGTCATCAAAATTGACTCAGCCATAAATTGGCTTACCAATGCAGATCGATAGGAGCCCAAAACTTTTCTGATCCCAACCTCTTTGGATCTCTTTTCCGCCCGGGAGGTTGCCAGATTCATGTAATTGATGGAGGCCAAAACCAGAATGAACAATCCAACTGTAAGAAATATGTAGATATAGCTCATATCTCCCCCTTCATTTTCCCCTTTGGTTTTGGACATCAGGTAGATGTCCCCAAGGGGCTGCATTTCATAGACAACGGAGATGCCGAATTGCTTAAAAATTGGATCTACATACTTTTCAACTACCTCAGGAAGTTTTTGGCTGAAGGAAACCCAATCGGTGTTAGGCTTCAGCATAATATAGTTGTACAGGTAAAAAGAGCCCCAGGACCCTATGTCATCCTCCTCCAGAGTCGATCTGGAAACCAACCCGTCAAACATGAGGTGGGTCTCATCCGGAACATCCTCGATGATCGCGGTGATCTTATAGGTGTCCCCATCCTCATCGACCAACTCAAGATCAGTGCCTGAATAATCACCAAAATACTTCTTGGCCAGAGATTCCGTGAGAACCAATGAGTTCGGTGCATTCAAGCAGGTGTTGGGGTCTCCAACAAGAAATCGATGCGTAAAGAGCCTAAAAAAACTGGAATCAGCTATAAAAATGCCATCTTCATAGTATTTCTCAGTTTCGGACTGAAGCATCCATTGACCCACATCCTGAATTCTAACAAAATCCTCAACCTCGGGATAATCCATCTTGAGTTGAACACCGAGCGGTCTTTGACTGGAAGCCCATGTAAAGGCATCATCTTTTTCAGCAATGTGAGAGATGATCCTGAAGACGCGATCGGACTTTTCATGAAACTTGTCATAGCTCAGTTCATTCTTAACAAACAGAAAGATCATGAGCGATGCCATAATCCCTGCCGTAAGTCCAATAAGGTTCAGTAGACTATACCACCCGTCCTTGCGAATACTTCTCCAGGCGGTTTTGAATAGATTTTGAAACATGAGACCTCCTTTCAAACAAAGGTTCGAATCCTCTGTTGTGAGGCAAATGCAAATTATTTAAGTGGTAAGAATCCTAGTGCCCAGCGGCACCCTTCTTACAACAATCATCCAATTTGTCATATGCCTTGGGGTCTGCCGGAACATCATCAGCATCATAACCGGCTTTGGAAATGGCCTTTCTGATCTTATCAGGATCGGTTTTTCCAGGGTTATATTTTACCGTCAGATCACCGGTCTCGTAATCAATGGCAAAGGATTTAACACCTTTGGCGTAGGTGAACTCCCTCTGGATGTTGTCGTAGCACTCAGCACATTTCGCACTGGTCTTAATGGTCATCTCAGTCACCGGCGGATAACTCATCGCCGAAAGGTTGACCGCTAAAAGGATGGTGAATACAATTAAGCTTCTCATTTCAATAATTTATATCTAACTCCCAAATAAAAAACTCTTCCTACCGTAGGTCCCCAGGCCAATCCTGCATCAAAATTAGGACCAAATGGATTTTGTGGGTCTACGATCGGGTCCTCTTGCCGAACATCAGCAAGATTTTCAATACCACCGTAGAGCTCTACCCACCTTAATTTCTTTGTGATCTGAAAATTCATGGTGAAAAAATCCGGTGAGAATTCTCTCACCGCATATTGATCCGGCCTTCCGGAACCACCGGGGATTCTTTTTTTGCCAAACCAGTTCAGGGTATAGTCGAATACCCAGCGATCAAAGGCTGTGGCATAACTCGCCTGCAGAAATCCGCGGTGCTCTGGCACAAAAGGGGCACGCATAAGGCCTTCTGCCATTTTCATCTTCACGTCATACCATTTATAGGCCACGGTAAAATTGAAGCCCGCCACGGGACTACCCCCAAACTGAGCCTGAAACGAATTGCTATAGGATTCTCCGTTGAGGTTGTAGAGATAAACACTTTGGTAATCCTGATCATAGTCCACCAGGATCTGTTTGGTGAATTCGGTTCTGAAAAAGTCCAACCCAAGATTGTATTGACCGAAATTGGTCTTGATGTCCCTCGTATAGGTTAATCCAAGCGAGATGGCCTCTTCCTCTGCCGGGTCCGAAAGCTGCTTGATCACACGGGATGAAGGGTACATCTTTATGTTCTCTGCATAGATAGAGGGGACCCTCCAGCCGTTTCCAAATGTGAGCCTGAAGACAGACTTTTCATCGGGATCATACTTGACATGCAGCCTTCCCACACCCTTGGTGCCCACAATGTTGTGATGATCCAGCCGCGCTCCCAACACAATGCTTAAGCGATTGATTCCGGAAAAAGTATATTCTCCCGAAACTCCCGGAACCACTTCTTCCCTTGAAAAAATCGAATCATTATAGTTTTCCTCCTGGCGGTTTCCATAAAACGACCCTGATGTCAATATTGTATGGTTCTTATTAGCGATCTGGGTTTGGTAAAGCAGGTTAAGCCTTATCTCGTCCGAACTGCCCGAATAACTTTTCGGTCCATATTCACTGTCGATCTCAGATCTCGAATAAGAGTAGAGTGTTCCGATACCCCGGTGTGGGCTTTTTGGAAACAGAAATCCGGTTGAACCGAATATTTCAAAGTTCTTCACCTTAGCAACAGCTCCATACAGGGTTTCTGCTTGTTCTCTTGTGAATCCCATTTCACCTCCTTCAGCATTTTCCTGGGCGAGAATAACTCCTAACTGAGTGTTGTATTTTTTTCCAAACTTTTTCCATCTACCCATGAAGCTTCCCCGCTGGGATTTCGGATAGTCCCTAAACCCGTCGTTGTTGACATCTCTTTCATGAAATATCTCGCTGTAATGCACCATGGCATTGAAATATGAAGAGTCATTTGGAAGTTTCACATTGCCCAAATTTCCATTGAACTCCAGTCTGCCAATGCTTGAGCCAAAAAGATTGAGCATGAGCTTATCCCCCTTGTTTGGTTGCAACAGCTGATAGTTGATCATTCCGGTCATGGAGTGATATCCGTTGATGACTGAGGCGGGTCCTTTGCTGATGGCGATGCTCGACACACTGGTTCCCGGGACAAGATGAAGCCCATGATTGATCAGTAAGCTGTTGAAAACGGGAATGTTTTCCCGAACCAGGGGGGCATATTTCCCGGATAAACCCAGCATCTGGATCTGCTTGGTTCCCGTGACCGCATCAGTCGTTGAAACATCCACTGAAGCATTGGTTTCAAAACTCTCCGAAAGGTTACAACAAGGTGCCTTGGTCAATTCCCGGGAACTGATGTATTCGGTATGGGTCGGCTCCACCTTTGAAATGAAAGTGGAACTGGATTTTACCTCCACCTCCTCAAGTACATCTTCTGAACTCTTTAAGACAAAATGAAAATGCTTCCGACCCCTTTCCTGCAGGGTGTCGTTTACATAGCCGACAAATGAGGCCACCAGGCTTCCCTCTTTTTTTCTATTCAGAAAAAAGAAGCCCTGATCATCAGTGGTAGTAGTGGCGCTCAGGTCCGACCAATAAACATTGGCACCGGGCAGCGGGACTTCCATACCGCTTTGGTCCTTATAAACCACCCTTCCCTTGATCTGATCCTGAGAAAACAGACCCAAGGGAGCAAAAAACAGAAAACAAAAAAAACTAAGAATTGAGAATCTTATCATGAACAGACATTACAGAAAACCGAAAAAGGCTACGAAAGAAGCCTTGTTTCAAAGTCTGTATACCTGTAGATAAGCTAAGCGCGGAGATGTATGTTCAAATATGAGATCGGTCTTGGGCGGGGGAGTATAGGTAACGGGGGGAAGTACTTCAAAGAGTTTCACTTTTTCGATCATATCATTATTGACCGCAAGTGACTCCCGCATTTCCCTGCTACTCGTTTTCAAAACCTGATTCTCGCCAATATGCTGGATCATTTCGATCTCGCAGCACTCCGGTGGGGCAAAATCCATTGTACAACGATGGTCCGCAATATTGACCGGCATCGCGGTGCAGCAGTTTGTGTTGTCGATAAATTTAACCTTGCTCACTCCGGATATCGTACAATAATGCTTGGCGAATGCCCAGGAAGTGGTCGCATTCAGCATTAAGACGATCAGGAGAAAGCTTAATATGGATTTTAATATCTTCAACGCTTTAAACTATACGGAAAGGAAGACCTCAGGTTTTGACAAAAGCAAAATTTCTTTTACTCGTTTTTTTGACCCCCCTTTTCTCTTGTGCAAATTCAAAAGAACAAAAAGCCGGACAAAAAAGGGAGGAAAAAATTGAATTTCCTGATTCAGTCATCGCAGCTCAGACGATTATGGTCTCGGGGGGAAAGCTGGGAAGATCCAACAGAGAAATAGCTAGCCTGATCTCCAGGGGAATGATCGGGGGAGTGATTTTTCTCAAGTCCAATAGGGTCGAGATCTTGGAAGCAGAAAAGTATTTTGATTCTATCGCAGCATCCAAAGGCTTGCCCCAACTCATCTATGCCACTGATGCGGAGCCTGGAATGTTCTCCAAAAAAATCGAAGGTGTTAGCCCAACTCCGTACAACAGGTTTATAGAAGACGAAAAGAGCTCTGGGGCTGTGGCGATTTCGATTTCAGAAGACCTTTTCTCCATGGGTATGCGATGGAATTTTGCGCCGGTATGTGATTTATCCGGAGGCAATGAAGCTATAGGGGACCGGAGCTATCAGGGCTCAGCGGATGAAGTGGCATCCCTGGCATGGGCATTTACCAGGGAATCCCAAAGAGAAGGAATTGCGGCCACAGCCAAGCATTTCCCGGGTCATGGCACGATCAGTGGCGATACCCATGAAGGGCTGGCTTATATTCAGGGGGAATTCAAAGAACTTGCGCCGTTCAAGACTCTCATCGACTCCGGAGTTGCATCCGTCATGATCGGCCATATAGCCGTTTTTGATAACCCCTACTCTACTGATTCCCTTCCTTCCTCCTGCTCAAAACGAATCATACAGGATCTGCTGGTGGATTCATTGGGCTTTGAAGGCCTGATCGTTACGGATGCCATGAACATGGGAGCGATCAGACAGGTGAACGACCCGGAAATCACCTCTCTCGAAGCTGGGGTTCATATGATACTCATGCCAAGGAATCCTCAGCTCACATACGAGAAGGTCGTATCCAAAATGAAGGCGGATGAGAATTTCAGAATGCAAGTCATCCAGGCAGGGAAGAAAGTGTTAAGCCTAAAAGAGCAGTACCCCAGGTAAAAAGATTTGGGGCGGGTTTGGCCCTGATCAAAAAAAAACTCAAATTTGCAGCCCAATTTTTAGCGGACGGGTTCCGCAATCATGTTAAAACAATAACAATGGCTGTTAAAATTAGACTCAAAAGACGTGGAAGAAAGAAACTTGCCATCTTCGACGTTGTTATCGCCGACGGACGTTCACCCAGGGACGGAAGATTTATCGAAAAGATCGGCACCTACAATCCCAACACTGATCCCGCATCAATTAATTTAGAAGAAGACAAAGCACTGAAATGGCTGATGGATGGCGCGATTCCAACCGACACCGTCAGAGCTATGTTGAGCTACAGGGGTGTAATGTACCGCAAGCACCTTCAGGTAGGAGTGAATAAGGGAGCTATCACCCAGGAAGAGGCGGATAAGAAGTTTGAGGATTGGAAGAAGGAAAAAGAGGCAGCAATCCAGGCGAAAAGCGATAGGCTTGCTGATGAAAAAGATAAGAAGAAGAAGGAAAGACTGGCGGCAGAGAAGAAGGTTAGCGATGAAAGAGCTGAGGCTCTGTTAAAGAAAAAGGCCGAAGCTGAAAAAGCACTTGCAGAAGAAGTAAAAGAGGTGGAAGAAGATCCGGAAGGCGTAGCCGAGATGACGGAAGAGGTAGAAGATCAGTCTCCGGCAACCGAGGAAACTCCTGCCGAAGAGAGCAAGGAGGAGGCTCCCGCGGAAGAAGTGAAGGAAGAAGAGCCAGCCGAGGAAGTCAAAGAAGAGGCCCCGGCAGAAGAAGCCAAGGAAGAAGCACCCTCTGAGGAGGCGAAAGAAGAGGCTCCGGCTCCGGTCAAAGAGGAAGAATCCGCTTCGGAGAAGGTGGCTGAGGACAAGGAAACTCCTGCCGAGACCGCAGAAGCTCCGGCTGAAGAAGCAGAAGAGGCGAAGGAAGGTTCAGAAGAAGAAAAGAAAGAGGATTAATCTTTGATCCTGGATGTCGAATCCAGATTTTTTCGAATTCGGAAAACTCATCCGCACCCATGGCCATAAAGGATGGTTGAGGGGGCGGTACGAAGGGAGGCATCCCGAAAAGTTCAGGAAATTGGAATCGGTTTTTCTGCTGATGCAGGAACAGCCGGTTCCTTTTTTTGTTGAAGGGATCAACTGGGAAGGGGACCGATTCATGATCAAGATCGCTGATTATGATTCCCTTGAAAAAGCTTCGGAACTCATCGGAAAGAGGATTTTCCTCCCCGCTCAAGATCTGCCCGAACTGGAAGATGGTGATTACTTTCTACACGAGCTTATAGGCTTGGAAGTGATCGATCAAAACGATGCGAGCATAGGAAGTGTGATCTCATTTTTCGATCAAACTCCACAGGAAATGATCGAGGTCGACCATCAGGGAAAACGATTGCTCCTACCCTTAACCGAAGAGATCGTCAACGAAATCGATATCGATGGCGGCAAGATCAAAGTGACATTACCTGAAGGCTACATTCAAACCCTGCTTTCTTGAGAATCGACATTATTTCCGCAGTGCCCGAAGTCTTTGGCGATTTTTTCGCCAAATCAATAGTCGGAAGGGCGGTTGAAAAAGGATTAGCGGAAATACATGTCCATAATCTCCGGGATTACAGTGTCAACAAGCACAAACAGGTGGATGATTATCCCTTCGGGGGAGGCTCAGGAATGGTGCTGATGATCGAACCAATAGATCGCTGTATTCAGGAGATCCCAAGGAAAGCAAAGAGCGAAGTCATTTTTCTAAGCCCCGATGGTCAGATCTTCGATCAGCCTATGGCCAACCGCTTGTCCTCTTCCAAAGATCAGATCATTATGTTATGTGGACATTATAAGGGTGTCGACGAAAGAGTTCGAGAACATTTGGTGGATCGGGAAATCAGCATGGGGGATTTTGTCCTTTCCGGTGGGGAGCTTCCGGCAGCCATGATCAGCGATGCAGTCATTCGTCTTCTGCCGGGGGTTTTGGGTGATGAAACATCAGCGCTCACCGACTCTTTCCAGGATGGACTTGTCGCGCCTCCGGTTTATACCCGCCCCTCGGATTACAAGGGCTGGACAGTTCCGGATATCCTGTTATCGGGTCATCAAAAGAAAATTGATGACTGGAAGGAGGAAAAAGCCATTGAAAGAACACGGAAAAGAAGGCCCAAAAATTTATAAAGGGCTATGGGCGAAATGAATTGCTTTATTTTTTATTTTTGCACCTCAATTTTTGCGAACGATGAGTGAGTTGATCAAATACGTGGAATCTGTGGTGAGCGAATCACCCGCAGAATACCCTCAGTTTCAGGCGGGCGACACCATCAACGTCCACATGAGAATTAAGGAAGGAAACAAGGAAAGGATTCAGCAGTTCAAAGGCACCGTGATCCAAAGAAAGAATCGTGGTACCAATGGTGAAACCTTCACTGTCAGGAAACTCTCCGGTGGAATAGGAGTGGAAAGGATCATTCCTTTGATGAGCCCTTCAATCGATAAGATCGAGGTCCTCCAAAAGGGCCGGGTTCGCAGAGCGAGAATTTACTACCTGCGAGGAAGAGCAGGAAAAGCCGCCAAGATCAAGGAAAAGAAATAGTTCAAACCCCGCAGTCGCGGGGTTTTTTTGTGCCCAAACCTTGACTAACTTAGAACGGCTATGAAGCATTGGTTCCCACCTTTCTTTTGCTTGTGTCTATGTTTCTCATATGGTTTCTCACAGAAAACCGATTCCATTGATCAAAGAATAAATTCGGCAGCGGATCAAAAGGCCAGAGCCGATTCTCTTTGCAATATTGCCTGGGAAATCCTGTACCAGGACCTGGGAAGGGCTTATGAATTCTTATTGGAATCGGAAAAAATATCAACAGAGGAAAACTACAAGTTTGGAATTGCCAATGCCCAAAACCGCCTGGGTTCGATCTACTATCTCACCGGCACCCCGGATACTGCTCTGATCTATTATGGATCCTCATTAAGGATTTTTAAAGAGCTAAACAATCGGGAAAGGATAGGATCACTCTATCTGAACATCGGAAATGTTTATGCTTTTCTGAACGAAACGGATTCCAACCTTTACTATACCAGCAAAAGCCTGGGCATTTATGAAGAAATTGGAAACATGGAGGGGCTGGCTCTTGCGATTGGAAACATGGGCAATTATTACCAGGAACAAGGGGTCTATGAAAAATCATTAAAATACTATTACCAAGCCTTAAAAATCGAAGACTCGCTCGGGGACCAAAGTTCTCTTGCTTCCACCTATAACAATATAGCCATTGCAACCTGGTCCCTGGAGAACTACGACGCAGCCAAAAAATACCTGAACCGGGCAATAGAGATTTGGAAAAGGCAAAAGAACATTTACAGCATGGCCACGGGCTATTTGAATATGGGCGGCTTATATCAGGATGCTGAAGACTATGACTCCGCAAAGGTTTTTACCATCAAGGCTCTGAACCACGCGACTTCAACAGGAGATATCAACATCATATCAAAATCCTATGTAAACCTGGGAGTGCAATATGAAGGAATAGGCAAATACGATTCTTCCAGGATCTATAACAATATGGCCCTCAAAACATATGTGGAGCAGGGAGATCGGGCCGCGCAGTTGAGTGTTCTGATCAATTTGACTTCGCTGTACATGAAATTGGGGGATAGGAATGCCGCGCTCGGCTATGCCGACAAGGGAATAGGCCTGGCATTGGAAATTGGTGACTATGAACGACTTGCCAAGCTATATCAAAACAAATCACTCATTTTCAAGGAAATAGGCAATTACCGGGAGGCCTACAGGTTTGGAGAGCTTTACATAAATGGGATGGACACGATCCGATCAAATCAAATGCTGCAGGCTCTGCACGAAGCCCAGGTCAGGTATGAAACCGAGGAAAAGGACATGAGGATCAAAAACCTGAATCAGGAGAATGAATTGAAATCAGCCCAGGTTGAGAAGAAGCAGTTGGAAATTGAACAGGGGAAAACCTTAAGAAACTTTTTGATTGCGCTTGCCGCTTTATTGGTCGCTGCGGCTATTGGCTTCTACAGAAGCTTCCGCATAAAGAAAAAGGCCAACCTTGAGATCCGGGAAAAAAACGAAGAGCTCCATACACAAAACGAGGAGATCCTTGCCCAACGCGACCAGCTAGAAGCACAGAACCTTGTGATCGGAGAAAAGAATCAACAGATCACCGATTCCCTGAACTACGCGGAAAGAATTCAGCAGGCCATGCTTCCTTCAGCCGAAAGGCTGAATTCTCTTTTTCCGGAAAACTTTGTTTTCTACCGTCCAAGAGATATTGTCAGCGGGGATTTCTTTTGGGTTGGTGAAGCGCAGGATTGGAATATACTCGTAGTAGGCGATTGTACAGGGCATGGGGTTCCCGGCGCATTCATGAGTATGATCGGCATGGAATTGCTTAATCGAATTGTGGGCAATGAGGGGGAATCCGATCCGGGGCTGATTCTTGAAAAACTTCATCAGGGCGTCAACAAAGCCCTCAAACAAGACACCTCCGAGGTCAGAGATGGAATGGATATGGTCATCTGCTCTTTTTCCAAGAAGGGAGGAGAAATTCGATTTTCCGGTGCAAAAAATTCCTTGCTATACATTGTCGACGATAAATTGGAGATGATCAAAGGTGATAAATTTCCGATCGGAGGTCATCATGAAGAGGGGAAGAGAGAATTTACTACCCATCGCATTTCCAAAGATGGTCCCATGTCTTTCTATCTTTTTACCGATGGTATCCAGGATCAGTTCGGAGGGCCGGCAGGTAAGAAATTCATGGTCAAAAACCTAAAATCGCTTATCCATGAAAATTCCTATAGGGCAATGAATGATCAGCGCGACATCATGGTATCATCGATCGAAAAATGGATGAAAGGGCAGGACCAACTTGATGACATGTGCCTCCTTGCCGTTAGATTCGGCTACTGATCTTTGATCTCAAACAAAACATATATGCGATTGATCACCTTGATCTGCCTGAACTCCAGAGCTTCATAAGACTCAACCATCAGCTCGTCCGCCGCTACCGCCATTTCCGAAAACCCTCTGGTATTTGCCGGTGAGTTGTTGAACTCGGCAATCGGGATCTCAGAGATCTTAAGCAGCTTTCCCAGCTGTTCCTCCATTGAGGCCAGTAAATAGCTTGCCTTTTCTTTTGCGGCCGCCAGAGCCTTGACCCTGTTTTCCTTCCTGATCTCCGGAAGATCATCACGAGTGGCATCTATCAAGTACACATTGGTCACACCCATTTTATCCATATTCTCCATGACCCTGTCCAGCTTTGAAGCATCATCCAAGCTAAGCTGATAATTTTTGCTTGCCCGAAATTCCGGATCCTTTTTTCGTCTCAGGGCATACATGCCTCCATTGAAAGACGATACTTTCAACTTGTCTTTTGGAAGATCTGCCTTGTCAAGAGCTTTGAGTAGGTTTTTTTCAAGCTCTTCAATGGATTTGAGATTTTTGCCATCCTGGTACTCCCTGAGCATTATCGAAAACCTGAAGATGGTAGGTTCAACCATGATCTCAGAAGTGCCCACAACATTGATCGTTCTTTGGGCAGACAGACCCAGCGAAAAGATCAGAATGAATAAGAATGGATAAAACAATTTCATATGGATCGAATTTTTATTCAAAAAGAAGTTAATACTCTATAAATTTAAATTCATAAAATATTCAACGATGAAAAAACTGTTTTTATATCTGGGAATTGCTCCTCTCCTTTTTCTGGGCTCCTGCGGAACCGCTACGGAAACCTCGAGCGAAGAGGAAATGGTAGAAATAGAGGATGTTCAGGAGTCTGAAGCCACAGAAGGTGGTGAGGCCGAGGAGTTGTATGGCGCAGGCCAGGAGATCACCGAAGACATGAGGGTGTATTTTGTAAATCTTCAGGAAGGAGATGTGGTTACATCTCCATTCGTAGTGGAAATGGGAGTAGAAGGGATGGAAGTAGAGCCGGCGGGAAACCTGAACAAGAGCATGGGGCATCACCATATCCTGATCAACAGAGGCTTTTACGAAACAGGCACCGTCGTGCCTATGGATGAGACCAACATTCATTTTGGTGATGGAAGCACCCAAACAACCCTGGAACTCGAGCCCGGGGAATACACCCTGACGCTGCAATTTGCCGACGGCCTCCACCAAAGCTATGGTGAGCCCATGAGTGCCTCGATCAAAGTTTCAGTCCAGTAAGAATTCCGGCGAAAGGGTTCCTGTGAAGATCTTTTTCACGGGCCCCTTGAGCCATATACCATCATCACCTACCTCAACCCAAAGGACGCCTCCCGGCATCCGCACCTGGCATTTCTTATCGACCAATTCCAACTTGGACAAGGCTGCTACGGCAGCACAGGAACTTGAACCGGAAGACTCGGTGAACCCTGCCCCTCTTTCCCAGATCTTCATTTCTATGTTCTGATTATCCAGAACCCGAACAAACTGGACATTGATACGATTCGAAAAAAGCGGATAATTCTCGATCATCGGTCCAATCGATCTTACTTCCTGATCGCTTGGAAGATTCTCAAACCTGATGACACAATGAGGGTTGCCAAGGCTTAGGCAAGTCACTTCAAATTTGCGATCATCCAGCCTGAGCTCTTTTTCGAACCAGGGGTTAACATCGTTCAGCGGAATGTCGGAAGGATCGAAGCTCGCAGTGCCCATATTGACCTTGATATCCTGATCCTCCTCTTCAAAAAGCCGAACATCTCCGCCTCCGGTTTCAAGTCCGATGTCCGCTTCTTTCCAAAATCCGATATCCTTAAGATACCGGCCAAAGATTCGTATACCGTTCCCGCTTTTTTCCGCTTCTGAACCATCCGGATTAAAGATCCTTAATAACCGATCAAGTCTTTTACCAGGACCTCCATCCAGTAGAACCCCGTCCGAACCGACTCCGTATTGTGTGGAGCAGATTTTTTGGACAAAGGCAATCTCTGAAGAGAACCATTCCGATTGAAACGGCACGACCAGATAATCGTTTCCGCAGGCCTCGTATTTATGGAAGATTGCTTCCTTTGCCACCATTATTCAAATCAAGCAATAAGATTGAAATGAAAAAAGTATTGATCTGGCTCGGTATTATAGCCGGACTGCTGATCGCATACGGAGCCTTGAACTTCTTTTATCTGACCAGACTTGCAAGCCCTAAAGAGGTCGTGACTTTTGAGGATGGAGAATTCCGGGCTTCGATCGAGTATTGCCGGCCTTCTAAAAAGGGCCGGATCATTTTTGGTGAAGAAAAGGATGGAGCCCTTCAGCCCTATGGTGTTTACTGGAGGTTAGGGGCCAACAAGGCAACTGAGCTTGAGCTGAGTAAAAGTATCTCAATCAAAAATGAGGTTCTGCCAAAAGGAAAATATCGCCTCTATGCCATTCCGGGAAAAGAACAATGGGATATTGTCTTCAATTCGGAACTGGGTCAGTGGGGATATCAGGAAGCAAACCATGAAATGGACGTCCTGACAGTTCGCCTGCCGGTGGAAGAATTGCAGGAAGAGGTTGAAATGTTTACCATTACACTCTTGAAGGACCAGGAAACAGCAGTTCCCATGATGAATTTCTTTTGGGACAGAACACTGATCCGCCTTCCATTTTCCTATGAATGATACTTTTTCTTCGCTTGAGCTAGAACCTTCCCTGGTGGAGGGTATAGATTCCCTTGGTTTTGAAAAAATGACCCCGGTTCAGTCAGAGGCGATTCCCTCGGCATTGTCCGGAAGAGATATTATTGCCTGTGCCCAAACCGGAACCGGAAAAACCGCGGCATACCTCATCCCGACCCTTCAGCATATACTAAAAAACAAGACTGAAGGACATTCATGCCTTATCCTGGTTCCGACCCGGGAGCTCGCTGTTCAAATCGATCAGCAGATCACAGGGCTGGGTTATTTCACTGGATTGAGTTCCTTTCCAATTTATGGGGGGAATAACTCCGAAAACTTTTCGGCTCAGAAAAAGGCCTTGGATAACAAAAGCGAGTTCATTGTTGCCACCCCGGGAAGGTTGATCATGTTGATGAAACTCGGAAGGGCACATTTCAACGCCATTGATCATTTCATCCTTGATGAGGCAGACAAAATGCTAGAGATGGGCTTTATCGAGGATATTACATATATCGAGAAACAGCTTCCGAAGAAGAAGCAGACCATGATGTTTTCGGCGACCATGCCTCCCAAGATCAGGCATCTCGCCAAAAAAATTCTACACAATCCGATAGAGGTCAATATCGCCGTTTCGAAGCTGGCAGGAGGGATAAGCGAGGAGTTTTATCTGGTTGGAGAGCCTGGAAAAATTCCGCTGCTTGAACATCTGGTCACAAAACGAGAAGAAATTGGCAGAATGATCATTTTCACCGGTAGAAAAGATTCGGCCGATCAGATCAAAAGAAATCTATCAAGAAGGGGTATTAAGGCGAAAACCCTTCATTCCGGAAAGGAACAGGAGGAAAGAGAAAAAACCCTGATGGACTTCAAGAACAAGAAGCTTCAATTCCTGGTTGCTACCAATGTCGTTTCAAGGGGTATCGACATAGAGGGCATCAGTCATGTATTGAATTACGATGTTCCGCAGGATCCTGAAGACTACATCCACAGGGCCGGAAGAACGGCCAGGGCGGATAAAACGGGAAAGGCCATCACCTTTATCAACCAGGAAGACCAGAAGAATATTCTGAAGCTGGAAAACCTGAACGGGAAAAAAACGGAGTTTATCTCGTTGCCTGAAGATTTGAAACAATTTCAAATGGAGTGGTCAGCCAGAGAAAAAAAGCCCTTCAGAGGAAAGGGGAAGAAGAATTTCCGGAAAAAACCCTTCCGCAAGAAGCGATAAATTTTTTTTCTCAATTTATTAGGCTTGCATAATAAATTCTCCTAATTTCGTTATCCGATGAAACCTGAGGAGACAGTTGATTTTAACATAAAGGCCGCATGGCATGCCATTTTCAGAATGTACAACAGCGTTGCCATCAAGCACGACATTTCCACCGCCATAGGCTATGTATTGATCAATATTGATCGCAAAAACGGAACGCCGGCGACCAAGATCGGTCCGATGATGGGAATGGAGATTCATTCCTTATCAAGAATGCTCAGGAATATGGAAGAAAAAGGGCTTGTCGAAAAGCGAACGGACCCAAATGATGGAAGGGTTCAGCGGATTTTTTTGACCCCTCTTGGTGTTAAAAAGAGAGAGGTATCCAGGCAAACAATTCTGGATTTCAACAATAAGGTTCGCAGCACTGTTTCCCAGAAGAAGTTGGATGGCTTTTTTGAGGTGATCAGTAGCATCACCCAATTAATTGAAAAGGAAAAGGTATTTGAAAAAGCACAGCAATGAAAAGAAGAATTAAGAAGGTGGCCGTACTGGGCTCCGGTGTGATGGGTTCACGGATAGCCTGCCATTTTGCGGGCATCGGGCTGGAAGTTCTTCTTTTGGATATTTCTCCACGAGAACTAAATGAGAAGGAAAAGGCAGCAGGACTGGAGCTCAAAAACACAAGGGTCAAAAATCGTATTGTCAACGATGCATTGCAATCCGTGCTCAAATCCAACCCCTCCCCCATTTATGACAAGTCGTTTAGTGTAAGAATCACCACCGGGAACTTTGAAGACGACCTTGAAAAGATCAAGGATTGCGATTGGGTGTTGGAAGCCATCATTGAAAATCTCGAGATCAAACGGTCTCTCTACGAAAAAATTGAAAAGATCCGAACCAAGGGAACCCTTATAACATCGAACACAAGCGGTATTCCCATGTCACTTCTGGCTGAGGGCCGAGAGGAGGATTTCCGAAAGAATTTTGCCGGCACACATTTTTTCAATCCTCCAAGGTATTTACCGCTTCTGGAGATCATTCCGGGACCCGAAACCGATCCGGAGATCATCGGGTTTTTAATGGGCTACGGTGAAAAGTATCTTGGAAAAACCACCGTGCTGTGCAAAGATACCCCCGCCTTTATTGCGAATAGAATTGGCATTTATTCAATTCTGAAGATCGTGGAAGCCATGCAGGAAGTTGGTTTCAACATAGATCAGGTAGACCGACTGACCGGCCCCATCGTGGGAAGGCCAAAATCAGCCACATTCAGAACATCGGATGTCGTAGGCCTTGATACCCTTATCAAAGTAGCCGACAACCTATATAAGGCCCTGGAACATGATGAGAGCCGAGAGAGCTTTAAACTTCCACAAATAGTCAGGGAGCTTGAAGAGAAAAAATGGCTCGGAGACAAAACCAAACAAGGCTTCTACAAGAAAGTCAAAGACAAGGAAGGGAAGTCCGTGATCCTTACCCTTGACCTGAACTCGATGGAGTACAGGGAAAAGGAAAAGGCGAAATTCAAAGAGCTTGAAGATGTGAAACAGGTCTCCGGAGGCCTGGGAAATAAGATCACCTTTTTGATGAACACCAAGGACAAGGTTGGTGATTTTCTGAGAAGATCATTCCTCCCGCTATTCGCCTATTCATCAAACAGGATTCCCGAAATATCAGATCATCTTTTCCAAATCGACCAGGCCTCCTGCGCAGGCTTTGCCTGGGAAATAGGTCCTTTCGAATTGTGGGATTCATTCGGAGTAAAAAAGGGGCTGGAAAAAATGGAAGAGGCGGGGATTCAGGCGGCACCTTGGGTAAGGGAGATGCTGGATCAAGGCCATGATTCCTTTTATAAGGTCGAAGAGGGGAAAAGAAAATACTATGACATTGAATCCAAGCAATACAAAGCTATTCCCGGACAGGATGAGTTTATCATTCTTGACAACATCAGGGATGGAAAAAAGGTATGGGGAAACAGTGGTGCAACGATCTTTAATCTGGGTGACGGAATACTGAACCTGGAGTTCCATACCAAAATGAACACCCTCGGCTCCGAGGTAATTCAGGGAATACATAAGGCCATTGATCTTGCCGAAAGCCAATATGAAGGATTGGTGATCGGAAACCAGGGGGCCAACTTTTCCGCAGGTGCCAACCTGGGATTGGTGTTCATGTTTGCGATCGAACAGGAATACGATGAGATCGATTTCATGGTGCGCCAATTTCAAAGCACAGTCATGAGATTAAGATACAGCTCCTGCCCTGTCGTAGTAGCGCCTCATGGGCTGACGCTCGGCGGAGGTTGCGAGATGACCATGCATGCCGACCGGGTTCAGGCAGCGGCTGAAACCTATATCGGTTTGGTTGAGCTGGGTGTTGGGGTTATTCCGGCAGGGTGTGGCTCCAAGGAAATGGCCTTACGGGTATCTGACAGCTTCGAAGCTGGAGATGTGCAGCTGAACAACCTGCAAAACATGTTTATGAACGTGGCAACAGCCAAGGTGGCGACCTCGGCACACGAAGCATTCGATATGCGCATCCTTCAAAAGAAGGACCGGATCTCGATCAACAAAAACCGGCAGATCTTCGACGCAAAAAATCTGGTATTGGGAATGCTGGAGAATGGATACGTGCCTCCATCAAAAAGGAAAAACATCAAAGTGCTGGGAAAAGAAGCCATCGCATTGTTCGAAGCCGGGATCAACGGCATGCATATGGCCAGGTATATTTCCGATCATGATGCCAAAGTGGCAAGAAAGCTGGCATACGTCATGGCTGGTGGAGATCTCTCCTACCCTATGGAAGTGGATGAGGATTACCTGCTGAACCTTGAAAGGGAAGCATTTGTATCATTAACAGGGGAAAAAAAGACCCTGGAAAGAATTCAGGCTGTTTTGAAAACAGGGAGACCAATAAGAAATTAATTATGGATGCATACATCGTAAAAGGTTCAAGAACCGCAATAGGTAAAGCCACAAGAGGCGGCTTTCGATTTACCCGGCCGGATGATCTTGCCGCCAGTGTTATCAAAGCGATCGTCGAAAGCATCGAAGGCTTTGATCCGCTGGATGTGGATGATCTCATCGTTGGGAATGCTGTCCCGGAAGCAGAGCAGGGAATGCAAATGGGAAGAATGATCGCCCTGCTCAGCCTTCCCATGGAGGTTCCGGGTGTCACCGTCAATCGTTATTGTGGAAGCGGGCTTGAAGCTATTGCCATCGCCTCCCAGAGAATCCACGCAGGCATGGCCGATTGCATTATTGCCGGTGGTACAGAGTCCATGTCCCTCGTACCCGTGATGGGTTTCAAAACGGCGCTCAATTATGAGATCGCAACCAAAACGCCCACATACTACACCTCAATGGGCTTGACAGCCGAACAGGTTTCGGAGCAATTCAAAATAGGCCGGGAAGAACAAGATGAGTTTTCTTTCAAGAGCCATGAGAAGGCCCTTGCTGCTATTGATTCGGGAAGGTTTAGCGAGGAAATAATTCCGTATACCGTTTCTGAGACCTATGTCAATGAAAAAGGAAAGAAGGCCACACGCGAATATGTTGTGGACACAGACGAAGGCCCCAGGAAAGGAACTTCCGTTGAGGCACTTTCCAAACTGAAACCAGTTTTTGCCCAGGGCGGTTCCGTTACAGCCGGTAACTCTTCGCAAACATCCGATGGTGCGGCCTTTGTCGTGTTGATGAGCGAGAAGATGATGAAAAAGTACAATCTTGAACCCAAAGGAAGAATGCTGTCCTATTCGGTTGCAGGAGTGGAGCCAAGGATCATGGGGATTGGCCCGGTGAGCGCCGTTCCAAAAGCACTTGAAAAAAGCGATCGAAAATTGGCGGACATAGATATCATCGAGCTCAATGAAGCCTTTGCGGCGCAGTCTCTTGCAGTCGTAAAGGAATTGGATATAGATCCGTCCAAATTGAATCCCAATGGGGGTGCGATCGCACTCGGGCATCCCCTGGGCTGTACCGGCGCAAGGCTTTCCCTGACCGTTCTTCATGAGCTTGAAAAAAAGAATAAAAATTTGGGGCTTGTCACCGCATGTGTGGGTGGCGGCCAGGGTGTGGCAGGCGTATTCGAAAGATTATAATTATGGAAACCGCAGAAAAAACAACAGCAATAAAAGGTGGCGAATTCCTGATCAAGGAAACCTACGCCTCCGACATTTTCACTCCCGATCAATGGTCTGAGGAGCAGAAAATGATCAGCGACATGTGCGATGAATTTCTTTCCACCGAAGTGCTTCCCAACCTGGACAGGATCGATGCACTGGAGGAAGGCCTAATGAGTCAACTCATGGATAAGGCTGGCCAGCTTGGGCTGCTCGCTACGGCCGTTCCCGAAGAGTATCAGGGTTTTGGAAAAGAATTCAACACCTCCTTATTGATCGCCGAAAGAACAGGACAAGGGCACTCGTTCGCGGTTGCGCTTTCCGCCCACACGGGAATAGGCACGCTTCCAATCCTATACTTTGGAACTGAGGAGCAAAAGAAAAAGTACCTTCCAAAACTGGCTTCAGGAGAGTTCAAAGGCTCGTACTGTCTAACCGAGCCCGGATCGGGATCTGATGCTTTGGCCGCAAAAACCAAAGCGGTCCTGAGCGACGATAAAAAGAGCTACCTGCTTACCGGACAAAAAATGTGGATCACCAATGCCGGCTTTGCTGATCTCTTCATTGTTTTTGCCAAGGTGGATGGAAAGGATTTCACCGCTTTTATTGTGGAAAAGGGAACGCCTGGACTATCACTTGGCAACGAGGAGCATAAGATGGGGATCAAAGGATCATCAACCCGCCAGGTTTTTCTTGAGGATTGTCCAGTACCGGTAGAAAACATGTTGGGCGAAATCGGCCGAGGTCATGTAATTGCATTTAACATTCTGAATATCGGTCGAATCAAACTGGCTGCTGCCGTAGTTGGCGGAGCAAAATCCGCGGCAGACCTGACGATAAAATATGCTAACGAAAGAAAGCAGTTTGGAAAATCCATTTCCGAGTTTGGTGCAATTCAGCACAAGATCGCTCAACAAGCCATCAGGATCTATGCAAGTGAAGCGGCCTTGTACCGGGCCGGCCAGGATATCGAAAACATGGAAAACAAATTGCTGGCCGAAGGAAAGAGCTTTTCCGAAGCCCTTCTGGGGGCTGCAGAGGAATTTGCCATTGAATGTGCCATACTCAAAGTTGCCGGCTCCGAAACACTCGATTATGTAGTAGATGAGGGTGTGCAAACCTATGGCGGTTATGGTTTTTCTGCGGACTTCCCCATGGACCGGGCCTATAGGGATGCAAGGATCAACAGAATATTCGAAGGCACCAATGAGATCAACCGGCTTCTGATCCTGGATATGTTTTTGAAAAGAGCAATGAAGGGGCAGCTGGACCTGATGACGCCTGCCGCCAATGTTCAAAAAGAGCTCATGGAAATTCCCGATTTTTCGGAAGGAGAAGAGGAATTCCTCGCCCAAGAGAAAAAGTATATCGCAAATGCCAAGAAGGCCGGGTTGATGTGCGCGGGAGCTGCAGCACAGAAATTCATGGAGAAGCTCGCCGATGAACAGGAGATCCTGATGAACCTGGCGGATATGGTGATCAATATCTATGAGGCGGAATCAGCACTTCTGAGAGCTGAAAAGGCCCATGACCTGAGAGGAGAGGATGCAAGCATAGAGTTGGACATTGCTCGTGTTTATCTTCAGGATGCCATGGACAAGATCAATAAAGCGGGCAGAGAAGTCATCAACTCCTTCGCTGAAGGTGACATGCAAAGAATGATGCTGCTCGGAGTGAAGAGGTTCACGAAAACCCAGCCTTTTGACGTGATCGGGGCAAGAAAAAGAATAGCCAGTAAGGCGATTTCAGAAAATCAATACCCCTTTTAATGGGCCGTTGACTTTCGATAGGAAATGGTGGAGTCGGCAACACCAAAATTCTCGGGAAGGCCGACAACGCCCATGAGCTTGGATGCGATCTTCAGGATCGCCATATGGTGGGTTGTGTGCTCATAGACATACCATAGTTCCCTGAAAAAAGTTGAGGTAAGACTTAATGGATCCTGTCCATCACTCAGTATGGTTTGTTCCAAAGCAAAATCCTGATCTCTCTTATCCAACCTTTCAGTGACCTCCCTGATCTCCTGAAGTGCAGCCGGAATCTCGTTTTCCAAAAGAGGGTTTCTTTCCCTTCGATCATAGCAGACGCTTGGCTCCTCTTTGGTAGATTTCAGAAGACAGGTATAAAACTCAAGGATGTGTCTGGTATGCTGCCCGAGAGAGGCTCTGCTGAGCTCCGGAAGAGGTTTCTTAAATTGTTCCTGGTTTATCTGCTGAAGGAAAATCCTGAGATCTTCAAGCTGATGAATGCACTTTTGCGGAAGCTCCATACTCGAGCGGATTATTGGAAATCAAAATTACTCGGACAAATGAAACATATTTTGTCCATAATTAGACAATAACGAAGCAATTATAATTTTAGGATTGGATTCATCAAGAATTGTCTATGAGGGTCATCATACTCGGAAATGGAATAACCGGGATCACCTGTGCGAGAACGCTGAGAAAGCATAGTAATTGGGACATTACTGTCATCTCTCTGGAAACAAAATATTTCTGGTCGCGGACGGCACTGATGTATGTTTTCATGGGCGATATGCGATTCGAAGACACCAAACCATATGAGGATGGTTTCTGGAAAAAGAATCGGATCAACCTGGTTCAGGAAAACATCCAGGGTATTGATTTCCAAAATTCTGAGCTGATCTCAGATTCAGGAAAACGATTTACTTATGACAAACTTTTGATAGCTACCGGTGCAAAGCCGAACAAGTTCGGATGGGAAGGCCAGGACCTGCCGGGAGTAACCGGTATGTACAGCTATCAGGATCTCGAAAAAATAGAAGAGCTCTCGGTTGACACAAAAAATGCCTGCATAGTTGGCGGTGGCTTGATCGGTGTGGAGCTGGCAGAAATGCTCAAAACCCGCGGGATCAATGTGACAATGCTGGTTCGCGAAGATGGTTATTGGAGGAATGTGCTTCCGGCGATCGATGCCGAGCTCGTCAGCAATCATATTTCAGCTCATGGAATTGATCTGATATTCAATGAAGAGCTGGACAGGATCCTGCCGGATGAAAACGGTCGGGTTGTGAAGGTCATTTCAAAGAACGGAAGGGAGATTAATTGTGAATTTGTGGGAATAACCGCTGGGGTCAGTCCAAATATTTCCTTCCTGAAAGACTCTTCTCTCAAGTCAAACAGGGGTGTTTTGGTGAACGAATTTCTGCAGACCAACGAAGCAAACGTTTATGCCGCGGGCGATTGCGCAGAATTTGAAAAGCCGGTTCCGGGCAGAGCTAAAATTGAGCAGGTTTGGTATACCGGAAGGCTGCAGGGTGAGTTGGCGGCCTACAACATGCTCGGGGCATTGAAGAAATACAATCCCGGGCCCTGGTATAACTCTGCAAAATTTTTCGAACTGGAGTATCAAACCTATGGCGTAGTGCTTCCACGTCCACCTGATCAAATTGAGAGTTTCTTTTTCCAACCTGAACCTGAAAAACTGGTGCATATACAATACCAAAGGGAGGGCCAACAGGTGATGGGAGCAAATTTCTTTGGGATCAGACAAAGGCATGAAGTGTGGGATAGCTGGTTGCGTGAGGGAAAGACCCTTGATTTTGTTGTTCATAACATGGCCCTGGCAAACTTTGATATCGAGTTCACCCACGCTTTTCAGAAGGAGCTTGAGAAACGGTATAGCAATTATTTAACAGAAGCAGGATCATGAAAGGCGAGCGCATGGTAAGGTTTGTTGCATGGGGACTTTTTATACTTGGGCTGGCCCTTTTTAATGCCTTTTATTTTCTGGGCAATTATGAAGTAGGGAGTCAAACATTCAATACACTCGGGAAATCAGATCAATCATATGAACTGCTCGAGAAAGAGTTTTTTTCTCTTCGAAAAGAGCCCTCCTCAGCATTACCCTTTGGAATACTGAAGGATCTTAATCTTTCGTATTCTCAGGTTGAAGAGAAGCTGATCGACAAAAACACCTTCTCAAGAAACGAACTGAAGCAAATTGTTGCCCTCTGGAAAATCGATGAACAATTTGTTGTAGACCTGAAGTTGTTCGGTTCAGGAGAATACGAATCGATGTTTGATTCGCTTAAGGCCAAAAACCTTATTGATTTTGGTGGTTGGTTGGATGATCGGCAATACGACTCGGAGGGTGGGCTTTTCTCAGATCTGGACCTGGTTCAGGAAAACATTGTGAAATACGGACCGGTAGCAAACCAGGGTTTTGACCGGTATAAAAGAAAGACAGCATCTTATCAACTATTGAGCTCCGGATTTCAAATTCCGGCTTACTTTTCTCCTTGGGCTTGGGTTGCGGTAACATTTGGATTTACTTGCCTCGGAGGAGTTTTACTGTTTCTCTTTCCGGCCAATGATTCAGTCAGGAAAGGAAATTATCAACAGGGAATATCCTCACAGGGATGGGCAGCGGCTCTTCTGGGCTCCTACCTTATTTTATTCTATCTGGGACTGTATTTCTTCCAGGAGTATATGGTGCCATTTGTGACTTTAACCAACCCCATAAGCATTTTTCTAAAAGGCCAAAATGCAGGGCCATTTTTCATGTACGGACTGATCTATACCCTGGTAATTCTCGTTATGGGAGTTCGTATGCTCAAAAAACACCATGCCAACAATTATCAAAAGCTTCGTACCGCTTCTGTCATGTTCTTCCAGTTGGCTTTCGCATTTCTGATTCCCGAAATACTGGTCGGCCTGAACAAGCCATATTACGATTTCAAGAACATCTGGCCGCTGGATTATGATTTCTTTTTTGATTTCAACATTTCTTCATTGATCTCCTCTGGAGGGCTTGGGATCTTCATGCTTTTCTGGGGGATCCTGCTCATTATAATAGCTGTTCCGGTTCTGACCTATTTTTTGGGAAAACGGTGGTATTGCTCCTGGGTGTGCGGTTGCGGGGGTCTGGCGGAAACCGCCGGCGACCCTTTCAGGCAGCTTTCAGACAAATCGCTTAAGGCATGGCAGATAGAACGATATTCGATCCATGCGGTCTTTGTTTTCGCCACTCTGATGACAGCACTTGTGCTGTACACATATTTCACTGGAAACAGTGAATTTATGGGGATCAATTCCTATAAGATCCGTGAGGTTTATGGTGCCTGGATCGGGGCTGGTTTTGCGGGGGTCGTTGGCACAGGTTTCTACCCGCTGATGGGAAACAGGGTTTGGTGTAGGTTTGGTTGTCCTTTGGCAGCATACCTTGGTTTTGTCCAAAGGTTCAAATCTCGGTTCCGAATCACGACGAACGGGGGGCAGTGCATTTCATGCGGAAATTGTTCCACCTACTGTGAAATGGGGATAGACGTTCGGTGGTATGCACAAAGGGGCCAAAACATTGTTAGGTCTTCATGCGTGGGCTGTGGTATTTGCTCTGCAGTATGTCCGAGAGGAGTCTTAAAATTGGAAAACACCTCAGAAGAGGGCCGGCTAAACGGGCCCAACTGGATCGGTCAGGATATCTCCCTTACAGAGCAGCAGTTGCCAGAGTTACCACAGATAGGTTCTTCGCCCCGTTCTTGATCAGGGTTTCGGCACATGATTCTATGGTGGATCCGGTTGTGAACACATCATCCACCAAAATGAAATGCCTTCCTTTCACTTTCGATCCAGGATAAACTGAAAAAGCCTGTTCAACATTTTTCCATCTCTCCACCTTGCTCTTTCTTGTCTGAGTTTGAGTGTTTTTTAATCTGACCATAATATTTTCCAAAGGCAATCCTGATCCGGCACAAATACCCCTGGCTATTTCCAGGCTCTGATTAAAGCCCCTGGCCCTTAGCTTTTTTTTGTGGAGAGGAACCGGAACAAGGGTCGCTGACTGCAGTTTTAAGAATTCAGCTTTTCTACAAATGGCAATTTGACACCCAAGAAACTCAGCCAGCTCGATCCCGCCCTTGTACTTGATCTGCTTTAAGACTTTCCGCAATGTGCTTTTTCGTTCATATCGAAAAAGCGAAAAGCCAACAAAAAGTGGAACACGCCCTGACAGTCGCTTTTCAATTTCTGAATTGGACTCTCCAAATCGTGTCTCCATGGGCAGAGCTTGCCAACAAAACGTACAGAAGAAATCCTCATGTTCTACAAGAGAAGCATGACAGCTGACACAGGTGTTCGGAAAAAATAAATCCCGGAAATCCTTAAGAAATGATCCCATTGTCTCTTTCAATCTTCGACAATAGATAAATTAGCAATTGTCAAAAAAGTCATGAGCTAAAATTGATGAGCTGGAAGGAAACCCTTGATTTTCTGGAGATAAGCTTGGGTAAACGGCCAAAGGATTTGCAGGCTGTTTTGTTTTTGATCGGTGTGCAGGAACTCGGCAGGGGAATAAGGGTTTTTTCCAAAGAAGAAAAACAGGACCTCATTCACATAGGCACCTGCCGGTTGTTGGCCATGAGGGGGTACTATAAGTTTGCGGGGGTGGATGAAGAAGGATGGCCTCATTATGAATTAGGAGAAGCCCTGCCGGATATGAATAGTTCATTCCAGGAAAACCTTCTTAAGGACCTGTCCGGAGAATATTTTTTAAAAGAGGAAAATGAAGATTATCACATATAACGTAAATGGAATAAGGGCTGCTATCAAAAAGGGCTTGTGGGATTGGGTCAAGGCTTCAAACCCTGATATGCTTTGCTTACAGGAAACCAAGGCTCACCTTTCGCAGGTTCGGGAAGAAATGTCCCTTTTCGAAGGTTTGGGCTATAGGGTCTATTGGTATGAGGCTCAAAAGAAAGGGTATTCGGGGGTGGCTGTTCTGTCCAAGCTTGAGCCCACACACGTGGAATATGGTTGTGGCATTCCGGAATATGATGAAGAAGGGAGAGTTATAAGGTTGGATTTCAAGGAATTCAGCCTGATGTCTGTTTATATGCCCTCGGGCTCCAGCGGTGACGTGCGACAGGAATTTAAGTTCAGGTGGCTGGATGATTTCTATGATTACATGACCGACATTTTGAAATCACACCCGCAAATTGTGGTTTCCGGTGATTACAACATATGCCATAGGGAGATCGACATTCACAACCCCAAATCAAATGCTAAATCATCCGGATTTCTGCCCGAGGAGCGCGAATGGATGTCCAAATTCATTGATATGGGATTTATAGATTCGTTTCGCCACTTCAACCCGGACCCCCACCATTATACTTGGTGGAGCTTCAGGATGAATGCCCGAGAAAGGAACCTGGGGTGGAGAATCGACTATAACATGGCGAGCAGGGGCTTGGAAAATAATCTCGTCGGGGCCAAAATCTTACCCGATGCCAAACATTCGGATCATTGTCCTTCGGTTTTGGAATTGGATCTCAAAGCATAAATTTGACATCCACTTAAACCAGGAAGATGCCAAAGAAGATCACATTGGCCCTGATATGCCTTGTCCTGATTTCGGGTTGCGGTGAGCCGACGGGCAATAACTCAAAACGGAAGATTTCCGACAGCAGGCAGAAAGATCGTTTTTTGACAGAAAGGTTATTCCGACTCAATGAGCCTGAGGAGCCCGGAAGTCTCTTTCCTCCGGAAATTACAGATGTCATTGCTGCCAGAACAGCAACTGCTGTCTATGAAGGCCTTTTCAGACTAGACCCCGAATCCCTGATGCCCATACCTGCTCTTGTGAAATCCTGGTCTTTCTCAGAAGATGGCTCTTCCCTAAAAATCAACCTGAAGCCGGGAGTTTATTTTCATGAAAATCCATGCTTTGGAGAAGAAAAAACAAGGGAGCTGGTAGCGGAAGATATTGTTTACTGTTTCTCAAACCTGGCTTCACCACTCAAAAACAACCATTCATTTCATGTGTTGGAAAATGCTTTTCGAGGAAGCAAAGAGTACTACAAGGATCAACAGGCGGGGAAGTACGAAAAGGATTTTGAAGGGGTTGTAGCCAATTCAAAATATGGCCTTACAATTTACCTCCAAGAGAGGGTTCGCGACGTCCTTTTTCTGTTATCAAGGCCGGAATGCGCTATTTACCCTAGAGAGGCCCTCGATTATTACGGATTTGGCTTAAGCAAAATGATGGTCGGTACCGGTCCCTTTAAACAACATTCATGGGGTGAAAGTGGCTTATTACTTGAAAAAAACGACAATTATCACGACAGCAGCCTTTCACCCTGGTTGGCCGGAATTCACATATCCTTCATCAAGGACAAAAAACTGGAGCTTCAAAAATTCAAAAAGGGAGAGCTGGAGATGGTTTATTCACTTCCCCACGATTATGTTCTTGAGGTACTGGAAGATTCCTACCAAAAGGGAGCTAGAGGCTATAGCCATTTTACTCTGCAGAGAATGCCTGAGCTGTCTACGGAAATTCTCGGTTTCAACCTCCAAAGCCCGGTTTTTTCAAACAAAGATTTTCGAAAAGCCCTTTCTTTTTCCATAAACAGGAAGGAGCTCGTGGACGAAGTCCTGAATGGCCAGGCTTACTCCGCGGGGAATGGTGGGTTCATCCCGCCGGGGTTTGATAACTATGATTATGAAAAAACACAGGGGTACTCCTATAACATTGATTCCGCGCGGTTTTATCTTGAAAGGTCTCGGATCGACATAAGTACACTTCCAAAGCTGACCCTGCATACCGCATCAAAAGGGAGTTTCAATGTTTCAATAGCGGCAAGGATAAAGGAACAGCTTTCCAATGCCCTAAACATAGAGGTCGGCATCGACATACTTGAGATCTCAGAGCTCATCGATGGTGTGTCCAGGGGAGAAATAGATTTTTATAGAATTGGCTGGTCTGCTGACTACCCTTCTCCCAATGAGTTTTTAAGCATTTTTCTTGGTGGAAATACTTCGGAGAAATCTGATTCCCGCAGCTTTCCAAACCTGGGTCGATTCTCAAATTCAAAATTTGACGAATGGTTCAACATTGCCAGGACTTCTATCGTTGATAGTCTAACCTGGGCAGCATATTCAAATGCGGAACAAATTTTGATGAGAAATTGTCCGGTTATTGTATTATGGTATGATGAAGGGTATAGGCTTCTTCAGCCTCATGTAAAGGACTTTCCAATGAATTCCATCCAGTACCGGGATTTCAGAAAGGTGAGGTTCGAAGACCCCATGACTTTGAAAGAAGGAAAATGATTCGGCAGCTAGACGAACTTCAGGTAAAAATTAATGACTACAAAAGGAGATACCTCCTCGGTCAGATACTTAAGGGGGGACTTCTGACAGGAATAATTGGAGGCCTTTGCCTGTTATTGCTCTTAACTGTAGAGCACTATTTCTGGATGAGCCCTGGTTACAGGGGCTTTATGTTCTTTGGATTCTTACTCTTAAGCCTCTATCTGTTGACCCTGCGTGTGATTTTTCCAACGCTTCAGCTATTCGGCTTGTTTCGCCCCCTGAAGGACTCCGATGCGGCAAGAATGCTTGGGAATGAAAATGACTCAATTCAGGACAGACTGATAAACACGCTGCAACTAAGGGATATGGCCTCAGGTTCGGGGAGTCAATTAATGAAGGCCTCCCTGGAGCAGCGATCCGGTGAACTAGAAAAGATAAATTTCTCAGAATCAATTAGTTGGGAGGGCCAAAAAAGGTTGGCGCTCTATTTTTCACTCCCACTTTCGATTGCGTTTTCGATCCTTTTTCTCAATCCTTCATTCTACACGGGCTCAGGGGGCAGGATCATCAATTTTACCCAAGAGTATGTTCCTCCGGCTCCTTTCGATTTTAATTTTGAGCGCATCCCTGATCATTCCTTTCGAAATGAAGATCTGAACATCCAAATGTCGACTTCGGGTGAGCTACTTCCACAAGGATCCTTTGTTTGGGTCAATGGAGACAGGAGAAAGATGTCAAAAATCGGTCCCGGAACTTTTCAGGCGAATATTCGCAGGGTACAGGAGGATCTTGAAATACGATTCGAAGCAGAAGGATTCTTCTCCCCCCCTAAAACGGTTTTGGTTCATGACAGGCCAATTGCAGCTGAGATGAAGGTCGTTGCCGAATTCCCGGCCTATACCGGATGGTCCAGCAAGGCATATACCTCTATGGGCACATTCAGGGTCCCCGCGGGTACGAGATTTAATTGGGGTTTTGGGCTGCGGCACTCCGATTCTGTCCTGGTTTTGGGAGACTCCAACAAAGTGATGTTCAGCGCGGAACCCAATGGCGACCAGTTCGATTATCAGAACACCTTTTCGGCCTCAAACAAGATCGAGTTTCTTCTCAAAAATGAATTCGGCACCAACAAAGAGCCCCTCATCTCCGAAATTGACCTGATTGAGGATAAGCGCCCAAGAATTTCTCTTCGTTCTCTTGCCGATTCTACCCTGTTTAGTTTTGTGGCTCTCGGTGGAGAGATCTCTGATGACTACGGTTTCTCCGGCCTTTTCGTAAAACATGTCGTTCGAAGTGCTGATGGAGACATGATCTCTTCAGGAACCGAAAGGATACCCATAAATAGGTCCATCCCGGACCAGGACTATTTTTTTAGGTGGAATACCGAAGCCCTGGGCCTGGAGTCAGGTCAAAAATTGGAATACTACCTGGAAGTCGTTGATAATGATGGCTTTATAGGACCAAAGAGCACCCGGACTCCGCTGCAGTTTCTCATGATCCCGGACGAGAAAGAGATTCGCGAAGAAATTGACAGAAAGAAAGAAGAGTTCATGAGGGCCGGCTCTTCGACCAAAAACTCACTTGAGGAGCTTCAGGAAGAGATCAAAGAGTTTCAGGATGATACAAGGAATAAGAAAGAGCTCGATTGGCAGGACAAAAAGAGATTGGAGGAGCTCCTGGAGGAGCACAGGAAACTGGAAAAGGATATGGAAGAGCTCAAGGAAGACCTCAATAAAATAAGGCCACAGGAAGAAAAGTACTCCGAGCAAAGTGAGGAGTTGCGGGAAAAAACCATGCAATTGGAAAAACTGATGGAAGAGGTGTTGGACGAAGAGACCAAAAGACTGCTCGAAGAACTCAAGGAGTTGCTTGAAAAAAAGGAGGACAACGAGAAGATCCAACAAAAACTCTCAGACCTGGAGAGAAAGGACTCTCAGTACCAGAAGGAGTTGGATCGTGCACTTGAACTGTTCAAGCAGCTTCAGTTCGACCAAAAAATGGAACAAACGATCCAGGAACTTGAAGAGCTCGCTGAAAAGCAGGATCAGCTTGCAGAAGAATCCGAGCAGGGAGAGAAACCCAAAGAGCAACTAGCTGAAGATCAGCAGGATATAAACGAAGAATTTGAAGGTCTACAAGAGGATCTTGAAGAGCTTAAGAAAATGGATGAAGAGCTGGAGAACCCCAGAAATCTTGAGGACGAGGGTTTCGAAGAGGATATGGAGGAGATCTCCGAGAAGATGGAGGAGTCCAAGGAAATGATGGACTCCGGAAAACCAAAGAAAGGCAGTCAGAAACAGAAGGAGAGTTCTCAAAAAATGAAGGAGCTCGCAGAAAACATGATGGACTTCCAAAGCTCATCAGAAATGGAGATGCTGAGTGAGGACATTGAAAACCTGAGAGCCTTGTTGGAGAATCTAATCCAACTTTCATTTGAACAGGAAAGGATCATGACCGAATTCAGAAAGGTACACAGGACTGATCCCAGATATGTTGAATTGAGCCAGGAACAACTAAAGCTGCAATCCGATGTGAGAATTGTGGAAGACAGCCTTCATGCCCTGGCCTCCAGGCTTTTCCAAATTGAGGGTTTTGTCACCAAGGAAATGGCGGAGCTGAATTATCAAATGGATGAAAGCATACGACTGATTCGTGAAAGGAGGCCGGGAAAAGCTACCGTCAAGCAACAATTTGCCATGACTTCCGTAAACAATTTAGCATTAATGCTGGATAATGTCTTGCAGCAACTCCAAGAGCAAATGGCAAACCAAATGAAAGGGGATCAGATGTGCAGCAAACCGAACGGAAACAAGCCTTCCCCCTCACTATCACAAATTCAAAAAGAGCTCAATAAAAAGATCCGGGACCTGAAAAAAGGTGGGGCGGAGGGGCGCCAACTCTCTGAGGAGCTCATGAAGCTGGCTCAACAGCAAGAGCAAATTCGTGAAGGAATGGAAAGGCTTGGTGAAGGTGGAAATCAAATAGACAAAGAGCTGCAAAAGCAACTTGATGAGCTAGGAAGGTTGATGGAGGACAGCGAAAAGGATCTTGTCCATAAAAGATTAACAAGAGAATTGCTGGAAAGACAGGAAGAGATCGAGACCCGCCTTTTGGAATCAGAGAAGGCAGACCGGGAAAGGGAACTCAAGGAAGAGCGGGAAGGAGAGCTTGCTCAGGAGTTTGAGCGGGAAGTTCCTCCAAACCTCGAGGACTATATCAAATCCAAAGAATCGCAGATCGAGCTTCTCAAAACGATCAGTCCGAACTTAAATCCTTATTTTAAGGAAAAGGTTAATCAGTACTTTGAAGAGATAAACTTTGAAACTAACCCAAGACAGCGCTAAAAAACAGGGAATGGGCAGGTTCCAAATCGAGATACCTTCCATTTTGGACAACCTGAGGATGGTCGAAAGCTTCATCGACAATGCAAAAGACAGCCTTGAGATCACGGATGAGATTTACGGCAACATAGTCATTTCCTTAACCGAGGCGGTTAACAATGCCATTGTTCATGGAAACCGGGCCGATAAAAACAAGGTCGTCAGGCTTTCTCTTGAGGTTGAAGAGCAAGGGCTCAAATTCACCGTTGAGGACGAAGGGCCTGGTTTTGACCAACACACGCTTCCGGACCCAACCTCGCCCGAGAACATCGAAAAAGTCACAGGAAGGGGAATTTTTCTCATGAAACACCTTTCCGATGAAGTGAGTTTTTCCGATTCCGGTAACGCCGTAGAGCTCGTTTTCTATTTCAATGCCTGATCAAGGCATTAATGTATTCTCTGAAGACATTAGCTTCGCTTATTCTTCCCGGGAAAGACTTCGCGACTGGATATCCCGATGTATCAACTTGGAGGGGGCAAAGATGGGCGCCATCAATATTATTTTTTGCAGCGATCCGTTTTTGCTGGAAATCAACCAAAACCACCTGGGTCGCGACTATCTGACGGACATTATCACCTTCGATCAATCTGAAGATCCTGAGTTACTCGAAGGTGATCTGTTTATCAGCATAGATCGTGTGCGGGATAATGCCGAAACCCTGGAGCATCGCTTTGAAGACGAACTGGATCGTGTTATCATTCATGGTGTTTTACACCTATTGGGTTTTGATGATAAGGATAAAGAGGGCGCTCAGAAGATGAGGGAAAAAGAAAACGCCTGTTTACTTTTGCGGTCGGAATAGGGTTCCACGTGGAACGCACACGAATTGTTCCACGTGGAACAAAATCACATGTTTGAAAAATACGATTTAATAGTAGTAGGAGGGGGGCATGCCGGTTGTGAGGCTGCTCATGCCGCCGCCACCATGGGCTCCAAGGTGTTGTTGATCACCATGAACATGGGCGTCATTGCTCAGATGTCGTGCAACCCAGCTATGGGTGGTGTGGCCAAGGGACAGATCGTTAGAGAAATAGATGCCCTTGGAGGAATGTCGGGGATCATTTCGGACCTTTCTACCATACAGTTTCGTATGCTCAACAAGTCAAAAGGGCCGGCCATGTGGAGTCCCAGATCCCAAAATGATCGAATGCTTTTTGCCCAGAAGTGGAGAGAAGCCCTCGAGAAAAACCCAAACGTAGATCTTTGGCAGGACATGGTAAATGGCATTGTTGTGGAGAAAAACAAGATCGTTGGGGTAAAAACATCGATGGGGCATGAAATCAAATCCAAGTCCGTTGTTCTAACCAGCGGAACATTCTTAAACGGGGTTATCCATGTTGGAGAAAAACAATTCGGAGGCGGAAGAGCAGGAGAGCGCGCTTCAACAGGAATAACAGAGGATCTGGTCAAATTGGGATTTGAGGCAGGCCGAATGAAAACCGGCACTCCGCCCAGAGTGGATGGGCGCAGCCTGAACTACTCCCTAATGGAGGAGCAAAAGGGAGACGAAGATCCCGGAAAGTTTTCCTTTTCCAATACCGAACCGGTTAGGGAACAAAGGAGTTGTCACATCACCTATACCAACGAGACTGTCCATGACATTCTCCGAACCGGTTTTGATCAATCTCCGATGTTCAATGGTCGAATACAGGGTATTGGCCCTAGGTATTGCCCATCGATCGAGGATAAGATCGATAGGTTCGCAGAGAGAAATCGTCATCAAATATTTGTTGAGCCAGAAGGGTGGACCACGATCGAGGTCTATGTAAATGGGTTTTCAACTTCACTCCCGGAAGAAGTCCAGTTTAAAGCCATCAGAGAGATTAAGGGATTTGAGAAAGCGAAAATGTTCAGACCCGGTTATGCAATAGAGTATGACTATTTCCCTCCCCTCCAATTATCAGCAACCCTGGAAACCAAACCGGTTGAAAATCTATATTTCGCCGGACAGATCAACGGCACAACTGGATACGAAGAAGCTGCCTGTCAAGGACTTATGGCTGGAATTAATGCTCATCTTAAAAATAATCGCAACGCCCCACTGGTACTCAACAGATCACAGGCCTACATTGGCGTGCTTATTGATGATCTGGTTCACAAGGGTACGGACGAACCGTATAGAATGTTTACTTCCAGAGCTGAATACAGGATCCTGCTAAGGCAGGACAATGCCGATGCAAGGCTTACAGAACTCTCACATGGCTTGGGCCTGGCAAGCGAGGAAAGAGTGGAGGAGGTGAGAAAAAAAGATGCCGCACTTCAAAAGGTTCTCACTGGTCTAAAGAAAGAAAAACTCGCACCTGAAAAGATCAACCCCATATTAAGTTCGCTGGATTCAGCCGAAATCAAAGAGAAAACCACAGTTCAACAGCTGATCAAGAGACCGGAGGTTAGCTTATTGGGATTACAGGACCAGCTCAATGATCACCTGGCGTTTTTGCAGAATACCGGTATTGAAACGATAGAGCAGGCGGATATACTCACCAAATACGGGAACTACATTCAGAAGGAAGAAGCAATGGCCCAAAAGCTCAAAAACCTTGAAGAACAAATCATACCGAATTCATTGGATTATTCTCAATTTTCCTCGTTGTCTTCAGAAGCCCGGGAAAAACTATCAGCAATAAAACCACAAACCCTCGGCCAGGCATCGAGGATCTCAGGGGTTTCGCCCGCAGACCTGTCCGTACTTATGGTTTATCTCAAAAGATGAGAAAAAGCACATTCCTAATCTCCATCGTCTGGATAATCCTGCTACAGGCATGTGCCAGCCAAAAACCCCCCACCGGCGGCCCCAAGGATCTGGATCCTCCAATGGTGACTATCTCTATTCCCAAAAACCAGAGTACCCAATTCCGAGGCCGGCAGCTTCGTTTGGTCTTCGACGAAATTATCGATGTCAAAAACCTGAAAGGAGAGCTTATCATTTCTCCCAACCCTGATTTCCAATACAAGGAAAAAATTCGAAGTAAATCGCTGATTATCAACCTTATAGATACTCTGGAAGAGAATACAACCTATACATTTAATTTCGGCTCCGCGGTGTCAGACATCACAGAGAAAAACGTACCCGACAACCTGGTACTCGCCTTTTCAACAGGAAATGTTCTGGACACAGGCATTATCCGTGGTCGGGTGTTAAACATCGAAAACCACCAGCCCGCAAAGAAAGATGTCATCGTGGGTCTCTATGATCCCAGCGATACCCTGGATCCAAGGAAACACAAGCCAATCTATTATACCAAGGCTGAAAATGACGGAACCTTCCTCATAGGGAATTTGCCGATCAGAGAATTCAAGCTGTTCGCCTTCACCGATAAGAACCTCAACAAGTTATTCGACATTTCCCAGGAAAAAATCGCTTTCCAAAATGCCAGCATTTTTCCCTATTACGATTCTGCCCAAACGGAACTATATCTGGTAAAACAGGACTTTACAAAACCCAGACTGATAAGAACTTTTCAAGAGGCAGATTATTTCCGAATGAGTTTTTCCAAGGGAATAAAAGAGTTTTCACTTAAGGACAATAATACCGCCCATTCGTTAAGAAACGGGAACAAGGAAGTATATCTATTTCCCCAAAACCCGGACTCCGTGCTATTCTCATTCTCCGTAACAGACAGTTTGGGAAACATCCAGGATTCTACTGCAACTATGTTCCTAAGCCCCGATGGAAAACCCTATGATGGCCCGAAGGAATTGGTTTCACAACCAAAAAAGGGCAGTGAGATCCTCAAAGGAGACAGTATCATTTTTGACTCATCATTTCCACTAAGATCTCTTAATAGCGACTCCATTATTTTTTACCAGAATAATGACACCCTGAATTTTTCTGATCATTTCGATCAAGAGCTCTCTCTTCCCTGGGTATTCAGGCCGGAATTGAAGCTCCAAAAATTCGGCTTCCTCTTTAAGAAAGGCTCCGCCATAACCATACTGGGCGATACCTTGGGAAAAAATGAGATGATGTTTGGCTTCCAGAATCCTGAAAACTATGGACAAATGGAGGGCAGTGTCAAAACATCGGAGCAGTGCTATATCGTTGAAGTGGTCGATCCTTCCTTTCTTCCGATACGCACATCGATCAATCCTGAAAAATTCACTTTCCGCGGTTTGGTTCCCGGTAAGTACCGTATCAGGGTGATGATCGACAGGAATTGCAATGAACAATGGGACTTTGGGGACTTCAGGAAAGGCACGGAGCCCGAATTCTACCATTTTTATGAAGAGGAAATACAGCTAAAAGCCAACTGGATCCAACAGGATAAGGTTGTGGAATTTTGAGAAAAGCTGTGGATTAACCCGAACTTCCCTGTGAATAAATCCATGTGAAAGGGAGGTCTGATCAAAATTCTGGCAAGCGCTTTGATAAATACCAAACAACTAACGGTTCTTTGGGGTGGTATTCACATTGTTCAAAACAGAAATTAATCGACAGTTGTTTTTCCCCCAGGTTCTTCGGCAATGTTAATTTTTTGTAAATCAAATGTTTACACAATAAGAAAATGTGGATTGAGGTTATATAACAGAACATTAAAAACGATTGAAACCAACAAAAAAAGTTTTTCCTTTTTTTCCACTTTCCAACAGTATTATAATAATAACTATACTTTATAATCTATTATAAATATCATTAAGAGAGGTCGACAACAGTGAATAAGTGCTTTACATTTCTTCTGATCATCCTGTTTCCAATAATGGCAATGACTCAGGATCCTAATGCTGAGCTGGGAGATGAGTATTTTCAAAAGGGCGATTATGAAAAAGCATTGATATACTATGATAAGTTCTTAAAACAGAACAAGGATCCCCGCCTCATTTATGATCATTATTATAATTCACTCATCAGTCTCAGGGATTATCCTCGTGCAGAGAAAAGCCTAAAGAGCTTTAGAAAAGATTACCCGCTGGAGTGGGCATATACGATCGACCTGTTCTTGATCTATCGGGATCAGGGTAAGAAAAAGGATGCAGAAAGGCTCAAAGAAGATCTTTTTAAAGAAGTTCTCCCAAATCAGCTGTTTACAGAAACCTCCGCCAGGCATATGATTGAAAGGAAGGAGTATGATCTGTCGGAAGAACTATTTCTAGGGTCAAGAAAGGTCATTGGAGAGCCAACAATGTATTCACAAAACCTAATAGCGCTCTATCAATTTTCGGGGCAAAAAATGAAAATGATCGATGAAGGAATCAGTTTGCTATTCTATGCTCCAGGATACTTGAAATATGTGGAAAACCAATTCCAATCCTACCTGGAAGACGAATCCGTCTCGGTTCATCTCGAGAGTAGTATAATATCGAGGATTCAAAAAGATCCCGAATCCCTGGTTTTTTCAAAGCTGTTGGTCTGGTTCTATGTTCAAAAGAAAGACTTCAGATCTGCGATTGTTCAGGCAAAGTCGATTGATAAGCGTCTGGGTTTGCAGGGAAAAGAGCTCATGGATTTGGGAGAGATCATTTTCGAGAACCGGGCTTATGAGGAAGCAATCGAACTCTACGGCTATGTCGCCAAGGTGTATTCGGCTTCCGGAATTTATCCGGAAGCCAAGAGAAGGGAGATCACAGCGCGGGAGGAACTGGCCAAAAGCGTCTTTCCTGTGGATACCGTTCAGATCAGATTGGTTTTGAAAGAATATGAAAGCTATGTGAACAGAATAGGAAAGAAAAGAGGCTCTGCAGAAGCCTATAGGCGAATGGCGCTTTTGAATGCATTCCAGATGGGAGATTATGATCTGGCCATCAGACAATTGGAGGAGGCGCTTTTGGTTCCGAGAACCCCTCGAAACTTTCCGGGACAGTGCAAGCTGGACATGGGGGATATTTATCTTTTAAGGGATGAACCCTGGGAGTCCAAGATCCTTTACGCGCAGGTTGAAAAAAGCTACAAGGACCAGCCTTTGGGGCATGAAGGTAAATTCAGATTGGCAAAGGTCTATTATTTTTCAGGCGAGTTTGACCTTGCCAAAGCAAATCTGGATATACTCAAAAGAGCAACCACGAGACAGATCGCAAATGATGCCATGGATCTGAGTCTGCTGATCCAGGATAACTCAGCGCTTGATACATCTTATGCTGCTCTCACAGAATTTGCCCGAATCGATCTTCTGTATTTCAGTCAGGATTACATGAGGGCCAAGGAAGGGTTTGAAGATTTTTTGGCGAGATATCCCCAACATAGCCTCACCGATGAAACCTATTATAAACTTGCTCTGATCCAACAAAAAATGGGGTATTATGATGGGGCTATTGACTACTTGGACATGATCATTGCTGAGTACGCTCATGACATTCTCATGGACGATGCGCTCTACCTGAAAGGGCGTTTGTTGGAAGAAGAGCTCGATCGCAGGGAAGAGGCGATGGAAACCTATAAGGTGATCTTGTTCGATTATCCGGGCAGCTTCTACGCCGAGGATGCTCGACGCAGGTATCGACAATTAAGGGGAGATGCGATCAATTGATCACATGAGCTTGTTCAGGGAGCGAAAGAGGTTCTGTTCTTGAACAGAGAACTTGTTGTCAGCCAAGAAGATAGCCTTCAATTCTGTCATTAACTCTTCCTTCTTTTGTTCATCGGGAAAATAGGTTTCCCGATGTGCCATAATGAACTGGATCTTTTCATAATCCGAAAAGTTGTCATAAAGAGATTTGGCCTTTTTTAGATTATCCATTCCCACTTTTTCTGCGATGAGCTCCATTTCACTTTGTGTCAGAATGAGGTCAGCTGCAGCTCCATAAAGGAAAAGAAAAGCTAAGAATTCATTTTTTTGAAGGTTGTCCATTAGCCAAGCTTGATTTTCTGGTAACAATAATCGAAAAATATTGGGGATTACTCATACTTTTCCAGGATCTCCTTTTTCTTCTCCCAAGGAGGTGTTGTTCTGGAATACATATCATAGGCAATAAGAATAACACCTAATATGAACAAAACCGACACTCCGATAAATATCTTCTTTTTAAGATCCAATGTTAAAGGGTTGATCCGGACCCAAAATTCGGATATTTCGTCTATTAATTAACTGAAAAACCAATGCAACAGAAGTCTTCTATTCAGGATAAGACAAACACTGACCATTTTCGAATTCAGGCATCTGCCGCGATCAATTTTTTTGCAGATCAGATCACGAGTATGCAGAGAATGGAAATGGAAAGAACCATTCCCAACCCGGATAAGGGCGCCATCAGGAAAAAATATCTGGACCTTTTGAAAACAGGCTTTCCCGTTGATCAGAATGAGATCTTAAAGGATCTTTTCAATAATTCCATCCATCTCCATGACCCAAGGTATATGGGGCATCAGGTGCCGCCACCATACTTTGGAAATATAGTTGCGGATTGGTCCACTTCTGTATTGAACAATGGAACGGCGGTATCGGAGATGGGACAATTTGGTGTAGCTGTTGAACAGGCTGTGATCGATTTTCTGCTCGAAAAGTTCGGGATGGCAAAAGGGGGCGGGGTGCTGACTTCCGGTGGAAGCCTTGGTAACCTTACCGCCATGCTGGCCATGAGAGAAAATAGGGCTGGGGGCTCCTGGAATGAAGGCGGCTCAGATTATGCAGTTCTTGTGTCTGCGGAATCTCATTATAGTGTTGATCGGGCAGCCAAGATCATGGGCTGGGGAGAAGAAGGTTTGATTTCTGTTCCTTGTCTGCCAGACCATACCATTGATCCGGGACAGCTCAATGCCGCATTGGAAAAAGGATCGAAAAAAAACAAAAAGATCATTGGTTTGATCGCCAACAGCTGCTCGACATCCACGGGGACCTTTGATGATCTTCGGGTGTTGGGAAAGTTTGCTCATGATCATAAGCTCTGGTTTCACGTGGATGCCGCCCATGGTGGACCCATGATATTTTCTGAAAAGTACCGAAAACGCCTTGATGGAATGGAGTTGGCTGATAGTGTTGTGTTTGACTTCCACAAACTTCTCCACACGCCCTCATTGGTTACTGCGGTTTTGTTTCGGGACAAGGCCGATTCTTTTTCATCCTTTGATCAGGACGTAAAGTATCTATGGAGGGAAGATGAGCACAAGGAAGACCTTGATTTTGAAATCGGAAAAAGGACACTTGAGTGCACCCGGGATACCATGGGGCTAAAGGCCATCAACTCATTATTGATCGGTGGAACCGCATTTGTGGAACAACATATTGACCACCTGATGTGCCTAACGGAGCTGTTTGCCCGAATCATTTCAGAATCAGAGGATTTTGAGTTGGCCCTTGACCCTCAAACCAACATAGTCTGTTATCGCTATCTGGGATCAAAAAAAGAGGACCATGCAAGAGCCAAACGAATTCAATATCAGATCAGAAATAAGCTCGTCGAGGAGGGGAGGTACTATATCGTGAAAACAGAGATCCAAGGAGAGACCTGGTTAAGGTCATGTTTGATGAACCCATTGACAGGGGAAGAAAATATTCAGGGGCTTTTGGGGGAGATCAGGAGGATTGGTTCGTCATTACTTCACGGGTCGGCCTAAAATTTCAGACCCATCCCAATATTAAAATCGAAATAGCTGATCTCGCTATAATGGCGATATTTTTCAAAATCATTTGTTTGCCCACTCGGCACATTTGCGCTCCTGAAATACGTAGGGGAGCCATAATTGTATCCGCCGCGAACCGTAATATAGGTTCTTGAGATGCCATTGTTGGATTCTGAAAAATTCCCAAGTCCAATATTGGCCCCAAGGCCCACCCCGGCGACCAGACTATGGCCATGGGAAACGGTTTTTCCGACATCTTCATTTACATCCACGGTTGCTGAGACATCCGAGAAAAAATTATTCATTCCAATTCGGAATTCGGTATATGTGGTGAAAAACTCGGTTCGAACAAGGTCATACCTGGCCAGTCCCCGAACGGTCCAGAAACAATCCTCCTCATAAACCGGTACGGAGGCTCCACTCTGGGTTTGGAGATCATATTCCGCTTTGTAATACATGGCTACCGAAAGCTCTCCTCCAAATGACCATCTTGGGCTTGTTCTTCTCAGGTAATTCAACCCAAAACCCGATGCAGAAGAGCCCTCCAATAGTGTAGCAAATTTTCCTGTAGGGTCATAGATGTCCAGGTTGAATCCGATCATATTTCTTGGGCCCAGCAACTCTTCTTTAAGCTCATTGAAGGAGTCGGACTGCTGTGCAGTGGCAGAGATAAAGAACAAAAAGGTGAAAGGAATGAAGAGTAGATTTTTTTTCATAGTAACGCTGGTGATATTAAAAATAAGCAAATTCCAAGCCGAATTCGGCTTCTCCCTTTATTGCGCTGAAAACGTTCAGGGGAAAATTGGATAAATTCAAACCCCGGTATAAGCCTGCAGCCCCATTGGAAAAACCAGAAAACCTAAGAAATACCAGCTATGGAGAACTTCTTGAACATTTCTCCGAGAACGACCTTCAGCTTTTTCATGTCCTGGAGAGGGTGGGTCCTGTCGAGTTTGAGCTGACCCCGAATCCTTTTCAGGCCTTGGTTGAGTCTATCCTTTCCCAACAGGTCTCGACCAAATCAGCCGATTCTACCATTCGCAAGGTTCTCGAATTCAAAGGAGACTATGAGCATCCGGAAGAATGGAGAGGGATCGGTAGAGAAAAATGGCGTGAATTTGGGGTTTCCAGACAAAAAGCGTCATATCTCGATTCATTAGCTGAATTTTTTTGTGAGAACACCTCCGAAATAAAGGCCCTGCCAGAATGGAGCAATGACCAGATCATTAATTTCCTTGTTCAGATCAAGGGTATTGGCGAATGGACTGCTCATATGTTTTTGATGTTTTCTCTGGGGCGTGGTGACGTTCTTGCACATGGGGATCTGGGTATTCGCTCGATGAGTCAAAGAGTCTATGGGCTTAAGGAGTTGCCGGAAAAGGCGGAACTTCTGGAGATCAGTAAAAACTGGGAACCGCATTTGACCTGGGCACAGATTTATCTCTGGCGCTATTCCAGAATTAAGGATTGAGTTTGGGAAAGGTTTCGGAAGAAATATTTGATCAACTCTGGGATTATCTCACTCCCAAACGCCAAGAGCTACTCCTTCGGGTTCTTGAGAATAGAACAGAATACTTCACCATTGCCATCGATGATGTGAAAAAAGAGCACAACAGTGGTGCGTTGATACGAACCTGCGAAAGCTTTGGTATCCATGAGGTCTCCGTAATTGATCCGGAGTTTAGAAGGCGATCGGTCAGGAATACCAGTAAAGGCTCCGCAAAATGGGTGGAACAAAGAGTATTTGATTCTTGGCACGGAGAAGATGGCTGCATTCAGGACTTGAGAAAAAGGGGATATCAAATTGTCGCTACAGCCCCTGCGGACCGGGGCGTTTTTCTGGAAGACTTCCACCCCAGGGCGCCCACCGCGTTTCTGTTTGGAAATGAAGCCGAAGGCCTGGATGCCAGTATTATTGAAGCGGCAGATGAAATTCTTTCCATAAGAACAGAAGGCTTTTCCGAGAGCCTCAATGTTTCGGTGAGCGCCGGGATCCTTTTGTATTCTGTAATGAAAAGGATCAAACCCAGTCTGCCACCGGAATTTTTCTTGAGCCCGGAGAAAAAGCAAAAGACTCTACTGGACTGGACTGTAAAGTCAATACCCAGGGGAGAGTCTATTCTGAAAAGGCTGACTGAAGAGGCGAGCTAAAATTCATTTATTTTTTTGATCATCGAAACCTAAGTTTGCCATCTTAAATCAATTGATCATGCAAAGGGATAATAGGGTTTTTGAAATCATTCAGAGTGAGAAAATGCGCCAGATCCGCGGACTTGAGCTGATCGCTTCTGAAAATTTTGTTTCCAATCAGGTGATGGAAGCCATGGGCTCCGTCATGACGAACAAGTACGCAGAGGGGCTTCCCGGCAAAAGATACTACGGTGGATGTGAAGAGGTTGACAAAACAGAAAACCTTGCAATTGATCGGCTAAAGGAATTGTTTGGAGCCAGTTGGGCAAATGTCCAACCGCATTCCGGCGCCCAGGCCAATGCTGCGGTAATGCTTGCCTGCCTAAAACCCGGAGACACCATTTTGGGCTTTGATCTCGCTCATGGTGGCCACCTTACACATGGTTCTCCAGTCAATTTTTCCGGTAAGTTGTATCGCCCCACTTTTTATGGGGTAGAAAAGGAAACCGGCGTGATTGACTGGGAGGGAGTTGCCAGGAAGGCAGGTGAGGAAAAGCCAAAGATGATCATCTGCGGAGCTTCGGCCTATTCCAGGGATTGGAATTATGAAAAACTGAGGGCGATAGCGGATTCGGTAGGAGCCATTTTGCTTGCCGATATTTCTCACCCTGCCGGCTTGATCGCAAAAGGTTTGCTGAACGATCCTTTGAAGCATTGTCATGTGGTCACAACAACGACACATAAAACCCTGAGAGGCCCGAGAGGTGGAGTGATCATGATGGGGCAGGATTTTGACAATCCCTGGGGACTTACCACACCCAAGGGTCTGATCAGAAAAATGTCATCCATACTGGATAGCGGTGTATTCCCCGGAACACAGGGAGGCCCCCTGGAGCATGTCATTGCCTCAAAGGCCATTGCATTTGGCGAGGCCCTTTCCGACGATTACAAAAAATATATTGTTCAGGTACAAAAGAATGCGAAGGCTTTGGGAGATGCTTTTGTCGGGAGAGGGTATTCGGTCATTTCGGGAGGAACAGACAATCATCTGATACTCATAGACCTCAGGTCCAAGGACCTTACAGGGAAAAAAGCGGAAGATGCTCTGATCAAGGCGGATATCACCATCAATAAAAATATGGTGCCCTTCGATGATAAATCCCCGTTTGTTACATCTGGTATGCGGCTCGGCGCGTCTGCGGTCACCACGCGCGGACTCAATGAACAGGATATGGAAACCATCGCATCCCTGATCGATGAAGTTCTTATGAATCATGAGGATGAGGATGTCATTTCAGGAGTAAGAGCGAAAGTGAATCAGTGGATGGAAGGCTATCCGCTGTTTAGCTGGTAATGGAGGAAAACCAACAGGAAATGCCGTTTTTGGATCATCTTGAGATCCTTAGGTGGCATATCATACGTTCTCTGATTGCGGTGGCGGTTTTGTCTATCGCTGCATTTGTCATGAAGGATATTGTGTTTGGTGTGGTCATCCTCGGACCATCAAAGGCCGACTTCTTTAGCTACAGGGCATTGTGTAAGGCAGGTGAGTATTTTGGAACCACAGCCTTTTGTATCGATGAGCTCCCGTTCATTATTCAGAGCCGTAAAATGACCGGCCAGTTCACCATGCATATCTTGTCTTCCTTTGTGATCGGATTTGTTTTGGCCTTTCCATATGCGTTTTGGGAATTCTGGAGATTTATAAAGCCCGGATTGTACCCAACGGAAAAAAGCGCCTCCAGAGGGGCGGTGTTCTGGGTGACGCTTTTATTCGCTTTGGGGATTATGTTCGGTTATTTTCTGGTCTGCCCCATATCCATCAATTTCCTTTCAAATTATAGTCTTGATCCCAGCATCAAAAACGAATTCGACATTGTATCCTATGTTTCAACTGTGACCATGCTGGTCCTGGCCTGCGGACTGATGTTCCAATTGCCCATGGTGGTATTGTTTCTTTCCCGAGCCGGATTGGTCGGGCCAAAAAGTCTCAAGGCGTTTAGAAGGATGGCGATTGTGATCATTCTTATCGTCTCTGCTGTAATTACCCCGCCCGACCTGGTAAGTCAAATTCTCATCGCGCTTCCGTTGATGTTTCTTTACGAAATCAGCATTTTGGTCTCGGGGTTTGTAAAATCAAATTGAAATGAAAACCGAATATCAAAAGATCGGTATCAGTTCCGATCACGCGGGGTATGTTCTAAAGGAAAAGGTCAAAAAACACCTTGAGGAGAAAGGCTACTTTGTAAGGGACTTTGGTCCTGATTCTGAAGATTCGGTTGATTACCCCGACTATGCTCACCCGCTTGCAGAAGCGGTGGATAAAAACCATCTCGACCTTGGGGTGACGATCTGTGGATCTGGAAACGGGGTGGCGATGTCCGCGAACAAGCACCCCGGTGTACGTGCGGCTCTTGCCTGGGATCCGGAACTTGCAAGGTTGGGCCGGTCCCACAACAATGCCAATGTTTTGGCGCTTCCCGCCAGATTCATGGAAGAAGACCTTGCCATTAAGGCCGTGGATGAGTTTCTGGGAACAGAATTTGAAGGTGGCCGACACGAAAGGAGGGTCAGCAAGATCCCATGTTGATCACTTGTCTTTAAAAAAGCGGTTACGACTTTCCTTTGTATAGGCAGACTTAAGCAAGGGGTTTTTGTTTATGATGCCTTCAAAAATTCCATGTGGGTCGTAGATCAGGTCCGGAGATCCCGCCTCAATGAATCCATGAACGACCGCTATGCGCTGATCTTTGTCAAAACGGTCAAGTTTTCTTTTGGAGTATTCCCAGTTTAAAATCGGGCCCGAAAGATGATTTCCCCTCAGTCTGATCGAGGGATCACCAAAAACCATAATTTTCTTGCCCTCTTCTTTCAGCTCAGCCCTGGAGTATGACATACGATCGCTGGTGATACCCTGAAAAATCAAGGATTCATTGATCAGCGAAACGTTGAGGAACATGGCAAGAAAGAAAAGCACCATGAAAATAAATTCATTCCAAAATGACCTTTTCAACTCCAGGAAGTATTGGGAAAGGAAGTAAGCTATGGGAATTGTCAGGAAGTAAAAACCGTAAAAAGAAAGCGTACGCTGGAAAGGAATGGAAAGGAGAATAAAAAGGCTTAATGCCAGAAATGACCTCTGTATCCTGACATGGTAATTGAGAAATCGCATTCTGAAAAGAAGATTCATTACGGCGATGATCAGCAGGAAAAGAATGGGAGAAAAAATGGCAAAGTAGATCCTAAGCTCCCAAAAGGATCTTGTAAAAACCTCTCCCAGAGCATAGGCCATAGAATCGAAAAAGAACCAGGATTCGGATTTGAGCCAGTAGTTGGATGCGAGAATGAGCCAGAAGAATATAAACGACGTTAGCCACCAAACAATCTGGTTGGGTTTTGCCGAAGCGCCTAATAGCAGAAACAATAGGTAGAACGGCAAAATGTAAATCGTCTGTATGTAAATGGCAGAGCTAAAGGAGAAGAAGAGGCCCGAGAAGAAGAGGCGATCGAACGATGCCTCCAACCTCAAAAGAGGTAAGGTGAACCCAAGACTCAGCAATAGAAAAGGTGTGGCAACAAGCTGTGGAGAAAGGGAATAAAACTCAAAAGAAGTACAGGAAAGCAGTATAAACATAGCCCCGGGGACATAGGACTTGGATTTGAAAGCCTCTATTCTCGAAAGAAGGGAGTTAAAAAGCAGAGAGGAGATCCAAACGAAAACAGTCGAGGCAAAGACCTGGGCCAAAACCGAGCCCCCAAGCAAGAAATAAACGAGGCTGTTGATCCAGGAAAAGATCGGTGGATGGGAAGTCCAGATTTCCGAATACAACCTGGACCCTTCGGTAAATCGTTCTGAAAGTGCCAGCCAGAGGACCTGTTCGTTCAGGATTTCCAGGTTCAAAAAGGCCATGGGGATCCGAAGGATGAGCGCGAGGCCCAAGAGCATAATTGACCTGGAAGGGTCGTTCAGTCTGAATAATGATAGCATATGGAAATTTGTCCCCCGCTAAACCTCTTTCTATTTTCAATAATATTTAATTTGTTCCCTTCTATGGAGTCGATAAGGCAAAAAAAAGTTGGAAAACTGATTCACAAAGAAGTCGTGGACTACTTCCTTTCTCAGGGAAAGGGAATGTTCGGAGACTCCCTTGTGACGGTCACCGGCGTGAGAATGTCCCCGGACCTTTCAATAGCGAAGGTCTATTTGAGCTTTCTTCCTTCCACCCGGAAGGATGATTTGATGGAGAAGGCCGAGGATCAAAAAAGCAGGATCAGGGGTGAAATAGGAAAAAAGTTGAGATCGTCTTTACGCAAAATTCCTGATTTTGCCTTCTACCATGATGACACGGCAGAGTATTCTCAACACATCAACAAGATACTCGACTCTTTGGACATCCCGCCTTCCGAAGAACCCAACGAGAATTGAAGGCTTCAATTTTTCTGGCCAGGAGGTATTTCCTGACGAAGAAGAAACAGAACTTCATCAACATTCTTTCCTGGATAGGTCTTTCCGGTGTGGCACTTGGTTCCGCCTCTTTGGTGATCGTGCTTTCGGTTTTTAACGGACTTGAGGATCTGCTGCGCGGACTCTTTTCCAGCTTCGATCCCGATCTGAAAATTGAGTTGGTTGAGGGAAGGGTCTTTAAAGAGTCGGAAATAAGCAGCGAGAGATTGCTCAAGACCTCGGGGGTCCGAGGGGTTGTTCCGGTTTTGGAAGATAATGCCCTGGTTCAATACCGGCAAAACAATTCCGTAGTGATCTTAAAGGGAGTTTCCTCGGAATTTACTGCCCATAGTAAACTCAACAGGAAAATTGTGGAGGGGGATTTTGAGATGGAAAAAGACGGCGTTCAATATGCGCTCGTTGGCAGGGGCGTTCAATATAAGCTTTCGTTGGTGGCCAATGAGAGGTTTTATCCTATGAGGATCATGTTTCCCAAGGACCTCAAGAATGTGAGGCTTAGCCCGGAAAATGCACTGAACCAAAAGAGCATTTTGCCTTCCGGGGTTTTTGCCATTGAAGAGCATTTTGACAACAATTATATATTGGTCCCGCTTGCTTTTGCACAGGAGGTTTTTGGGGTGAACGGGAGTATAAGCTCCATGGACATATACCTTGAGGAAGGGGTCTCTATGGAGGAGATGAAAAGGAAATTGGCGGGAGTCTTGCCTGACAAATTCAAGATCTCAACTCGTGATGAGCAACATGTTGCCCTGTTCAGGGCGATCAGGATAGAAAAGCTTTTTGTCAACCTGGCATTTTTCTTCCTTCTGCTGATCATCTCGTTTAACATTTTCTTTGCCCTATCCATGCTCGCCTTGGAAAAGAAGAATGATCTGGGAATGCTTGCCGCCATGGGAGCCAGTCCAAGAATGGTTTTTGGAATTTTTATTATTGAAGGATTGCTTATAGGAGGAGTGGGTGTGATCATAGGGCTGGGGCTGGGTGGTATTCTCGGCTATTTTCAGGAATACCACGGTCTGGTTTCCATGGGGATTGAAAATGCAGTCTCCGATGCATACCCACTAAAGATGGAAGCAATGGATTTTGTGATCTCCGGTATTGTTTTATTTCTGATCACCGCCTTCGCCTCTTTGAATCCGGCAATTTCAGCTTCGAACATTTCAAAATCACATGCGTTGAAAATTTCCTGATCTAGGAATTTGTCAGGTAGCCCGAATCATTATTTTTGGGGGTTAACATGAAAATTTCTCCCAAGGATCCGTTCAAAGTCGTTTACTCCCTGTACCAGCATGAGTATCTGGGATTCTTGTTTGAATCATTCATTGTAGAGCTTGACCAGGAAGGCAGGCTTAGTCTGAAACATCAGAACATTTCCAGCCTCAGCGCGGTTGATTTTTCCGATGGCCTCGACGACACAGACCATGAGCTGATCGCTCTTATGGACGAGATACAGCAGGATGTGGTCATCAAGAAATTCGCCGAGAAAAGAATACACCCGAGAGAGTTTTTCCCCAAACTCTATCACCCGGAAAAGGGAGATAAAGGTTTACAGGAGCTGGTAAACCAATATCTGGAAAGCAGGCGGGGCGAAATTCTGCAAAGGCTGCGGGGAAAGGCCGTTTTTGAAATGGGAAATGACGGGGAGCCAACCGCAAAGGAGTTGAATGTCCCAAAAGAAGGAGCCAGTATTCTGTTTCATCTATGGAAGAACGACGACAACACCCATTATTACCCGACAATAAAGTTCGAGGGCGAAAAACTCGAATTCAGGCAGAGAGGAGCAAGAATACTCTGTAGTCACCCGGCTTGGATGCTTTTGGAGAACACCATTTATCATTTTGAAAAAAAGGTTGACGGCAAGAAACTCAGACCTTTTATCAAGAAGAAGTTTATCGCCATTCCCGAAAAACTGGAAGAGGAATATTACCAGAGTTTTGTGGGGCCTTTAATTGCCCAATTTGATGTGATCGCCCATGGTATGGAGATCCACCAGGAGAGATCCGAACCCAGCAGTACCATCAGGATCTCGGAATATGCCCAACAATCGGGGAAATTATTTGGAGGAGGAGACCAGGCCGGGGAAGAGTCAAAGAATTTTTTGGTGGAGCTTTCTTTTCGATACGGAGAATTTCTTATTCCAGGACATGAAGACATTCAGAAGCGCGTAAAGATCTCCAGGGACAATGGGCATTATGTATTCCACAAAGTAAGGCGTGACTTTGAGCTTGAAGAGAATATGGAAAAAAAGCTCAAAAAACTGGGGCTTGATCTGAAATCATTCAAAACGCTTATGCCAAAGTCGGAGTTTCAGTCCTGGCTGAGGTTGAATGAAAAGAAGCTGGATAAACTCGGAATTGAAATTTGTCAGGACAAGAGTGAAAGCAAGAAATATTTCCTCGGGCAGTCGAATGTAGATCTCGACATCAGTGAATCTGAAGACTGGTTCGATCTTGATGCCAAAGTCAGGTTCGGTGAGTATGTTTTTAAGTTCACAGATCTGAGACCCTATATTCTCAACGGGGTTGCTGAATTCCCATTACCAAATGGGGAGGTGGCGATTATTCCCGAGGAATGGTTCGTTCAGTACTCGGACCTCTTCACGTTTTCGGAATCTTCAAGCGAAGAACAACTCAGGATCCAAAAACACCACCTCGGAATGGTGATGGAACTGAAGGAAGGAAATCTCGCGAAGGTGACGATTGACCGCAAACTCGAAAAACTCAGAGATCAGGAATTTGACCAGGAGTATGAGCTTCCAAAAGAGTTCAGGGGAGAACTTCGCGGCTATCAAAGAGCAGGATACAACTGGCTTCGCTTTCTTGAGGCATATCACCTCGGCGGCTGCCTGGCAGATGATATGGGGCTTGGAAAAACCGTACAGACCCTCGCCTTGCTACAACGGATCAAGGAAACCAATCCCGGCAAAACCTCATTGATGGTCATGCCGACCTCCCTGGTATATAACTGGCTTCGAGAAGCTGAAAAATTCACGCCGCAGATCAATATTCTGAACTATACGGGTACCTATCGGAAAAAGGATCCTGACCAATTCAAGGAATATGATGTCGTCGTCACCTCCTATGGGACAGCGAGGATCGATACGGAAATTCTCAATGCCTTTCCCTTTTATTATGCGATTCTTGATGAGGCCCAGGCGATCAAGAACCCCGGATCCAATATTTTTCAATCGGTCATCCAATTAAATGCCCGGAACAGACTCACCTTGACCGGAACCCCATTGGAGAATACCTCATTGGATGTTTGGTCTCAGATGGCATTCATCAACCCGGGACTTCTGGGTGGCGAAGGGTTTTTCAAGAAAAATTTCCAGATCCCCATTGAGAAAAATCATGACGAAGTAAAAACCAAAAAACTCAATGCACTGATCAAGCCATTCGTGCTGAGAAGAACAAAGGAACAGGTTGCCAGGGAGCTCCCAGAGAAGGTAGAGTATGTCAAGTACTGTATGATGACCGAGGAGCAGGAGTCCAAGTATGAGGAGGTGAAGAGTGTTATTCGAAACAGGTTTTTGGAAAGCCCGGAAAATCAGCTCAAGGGACAACATCAGATCTTGTTGTTGCAGGGATTATCGCAGCTCAGGCAGCTGGCGAATCATCCCAAAATGGTTGATGAAAACTTTGAAGGGGAATCAGGTAAAATGAAAACCCTGAAGCACATGCTGAAGAGCGCCCTATTGGAGGGGCATAAGATCCTGATCTTTAGTCAATTCGTAAAGCACCTGAAGATCATCAAATCCTTTTTGGATCAGGAGGGTGTGTTTTACTCTTACCTCGATGGCGGGACAAAGAACAGAATGGGCCAGGTAGAGTTGTTTCAGGAGGATGAATCGGTGAAAGTTTTCCTGATCTCTCTGAAAGCCGGAGGCACGGGGCTAAACCTTACCGCCGCCGATTATGTATTTCTGCTTGACCCTTGGTGGAACCCTGCCGTGGAGTCGCAGGCAATTGATCGTGCTCATCGCATAGGGCAGGAATCCAATGTTTTCATCTACAGGTTTATCACCAAGGGTACGGTTGAAGAAAAGATCATGAAACTTCAGGACAAAAAAAGAGGCCTGGCAGATGCATTGATCAAAACGGAAGAAAGCTTTTTCAAATCCTTATCAAGGGAAGATCTCGAACAATTATTCGATTAGGCATCGGGCTTCAATACCCATCCCCTTGATTCTTTTCCAGTGGTTGCGAAAAAAGAGTTTTCGATCTCGGACCAGAACAACCCTAAACGATATTGCTCTGTTACTGCTTTTTCAAATTGGATTTTAAAATCGGGACCCTGAGGATCAAATGCTACGCCCTTATCGTCTGCCTGTTTTCTCTTAAGGTTTTTTAGCCCCTCCCTCAAAGATGGATTTTCCGATTTGATTTCGATGGTTTCAGGTACTGTTCTTTCCAAAGGGCGTTTCGGGCTGTTGACCATCATTGCGAGTCTGATACCCAATTTGAAAACAATGCCAGGCCCGCTTTTTTTGAAATGCTTCTTCCTAAAAAGCTCCATCGCCCCGTAAAAATTCCTGTTGTATACGGGGTCTTGCTTATCGCTGCTTTCTCCCTTGAAGTGAATAATATATTCCTCGCCCAGATAATGGTTTCTAAAACCATTTTTGAGAACCCTATAGGAAAAATCAATATCCTCTCCGAACATAAAAAAGTCCTCATCAAGCAGAAATTCCGCCCTGAGCTTTTCCCGGTCGAACATCAGGAAGGCTCCGCTCAGGATCTCCACATGGCCATTTCCCTCATCGGGCTGATCGATGGCATAGTATCCAGCCCAGGATTTGGATCGTGGCCGCAGCTTCCAAAGTCCTGATAGCTTGGCAAAAGATCTCCATGGCACAGGAATTCCACGTTTTGATTCCGGAAGAAAATTGCCCAGCCCGTCGAGCATCCTGGTGCCAACTGTGGCAATCTCGGCGTTTTCATTCAGGATCTTTGCGGATTTCTCCAATACTGCCGGAAAAACAATGGTATCCGGATTGAGCAACAATATGCGATCATATTTGGCATCCTTGATGCCGATATTATTTGCTTTGGAGAAGCCGAGATTGGATGTGTTTTTGATCAGACGAAAATCGGGAAAATGTTCGCGGACCATCTCAGGACTGCCGTCGTTGGAGTCATTGTCCACGACAATAACTTCAATGATCATATTCTCCAGACACCTTTTTATGGAACCAAGGCACATCCCAAGGACCGTTCGACAATTGTAGCTGACAATGACTATGCTTAAGCTGAGCTTCATCTAGCTAGGGTTGTAAGGAACCCTGGTTGAAAGACTTCTCGATAAAGTTAATTCATCGGCATATTCCAATTCACCCCCGATGGGTATACCCCTGGCAATTACACTGATCTTAATTTCAGAATCACGAAGCTTCTTTGAGATGTAAAAGGCTGTTGTATCCGCCTCCAGCGTATTACTTAAGGCAAACACCAATTCTCTGGGACTTTCTTCAGATATCCTTTGCAGCAGGGTTTCTATATTCAGATCCTCCGGGCCGATTCCCTCAATGGGCGCAATCACCCCTCCAAGTACATGGTAAAGACCATTGTATTGCCCGGTATTTTCTATGGCCAGAACATCGCGACTGTCCTGAACCACGCAGATCAGATCCCGGTTCCTGCCGGTTGAACTGCAGATGGAGCAGATCTCTTCGTCTGAGATATTGTGGCAGCTGGAACAGTAGCGGATCTCCTTTCGAAGTTTGAGTATGGCTTCAGCCAGTTCTTCGGATACTGCTTCATCCTGACGAAGCAGGAAAAGAACCAGCCTCAATGCGGTTTTTTTTCCAACTCCGGGAAGCTTTGAGAAAGCGTTGACCGCGTTCTCAACAAGTTTGGAAGGAAAGTTCATTAAACGACCTCTGCAGAGATCCCGCGATCACAGATTGCATCCCGCATGGGCTTGAGATAATCCCATTGACCAAGCTTCACCGCGCACTTTCCGTTATGATGGATGATCCAGGTGCATTGCTCGGCCTGTTCGGGGGAATGCTCACAGACTTTGATCAGGGTTTCAATCACATGGTCAAAGGTGTTGACATCATCATTGAAAACAGTAAGCTCTTTATCTTGTCCGGAAACCCCGATATCTTCGAGCTGGGCTTCCTGTTCTTCAAAAGGCATCATGAAAATCTGCTTTTATTTTCTGCAAATTTAGCTATTTCGCCACTTTCCCAGTCCAATGAGCCCACTTTCTGCACTGTTGGTTGTTTCCGGGTATTTCACCCTGCTGATCATAATATCGGTTTTGACCCGATCGAAGGGGGATTCAAACACCTTCTTTGTCGGCAACAGAAATTCGCCATGGTATTTGGTGGCCTTTGGGATGATCGGCGCTTCCTTATCGGGAGTGACCTTTATCTCTATTCCCGGATGGGTAGAAAAGACCCAATTCACCTACATGCAGATGGTGCTGGGATATCTTCCGGGTTATTGGATCATTGCCTTTGTTCTTCTCCCCATTTATTATCGGCTCAAGCTCTTCAGTATTTACCAATACCTTGAGGACCGCTTTGGATATTATTCCTATAGGTCAGGCGCGGCCTTTTTTCTTTTGTCCAGGCTCATCGGTGCAGCATTCAGGCTCTACCTTGTAGCGGGGGTGCTACAATTGGCCTTCCTCGATTCTATGGGGATGCCTTTTTGGGTCTCCATTTTGATCACCATTCTGCTGATCTGGCTTTACACCTATTCCGGAGGGATAAGAACCATTGTATTTACAGACACACTTCAAACCCTGACCATGCTGTTGGCCGTGATCCTTACCCTGACCTATATTTTCTCCACCTTGGATCTGAGCTTTGCTCAGTTTTGGGCTGCTGGAAAGGAAAATGATCTGGTAAGGGTCTTTGATTGGAATTGGAGAAGCCCAACATTTTTCTGGAAGCAGTTTCTAAGCGGAGCCTTTATCGCACTGGCCATGACCGGGTTGGATCAGGACATGATGCAAAAAAACCTTAGTTGCAAAAACCTTGCGGAATCGAGGAAGAATATGCTTTGGTTCAGTAGCCTGTTGGTGCCCGTCAATTTTGTTTTTCTCTGCCTTGGTGCCGGTCTGTTCCTGTTTTCCTTTTCAAACGGGATTGAAGTCCCCGCCAGAACCGATGATCTGTTTCCCTTACTTGCCATTGATCACATGCCGGCCTTTTTGGGGATTGTTTTCCTTCTGGGAATTACGGCCGCGGCTTATTCCAGTGCTGACTCGGCATTGACCTCTCTTACGACTTCCTTTTGTATCGATTTTTTGAATTTTGGAAATAGAGAAGGAGAAGATGAAAAGAAAAAGATCAGACAATGGGTTCATGTCGGGATGTCGGCGACCTTGTTTGTTTTGATCTTCATTTTCAGGCTCATACAGGATGACAATGTGATCAGCTCCCTGTTTAAAGCTGCGGGCTATACTTACGGGCCGCTTTTAGGGCTTTTTGCTTTTGGTATTCTGACCAAGCTGAAGGTAAGGGATAAGCTGGTTCCATATATAGTTTTAACCTCTCCTTTGTTGACCTATCTGATCCAGGTATTGATCGAATCGTCTTTTCCCGAATATAGGTTCGGCTTTGAAGGGCTCCTCCTTAATGGTGGTTTAACATTCTTTGGTCTTTGGATTACTACCTTTAAATCATGATTAGATATTTACTTCTTTCGTCATTTCTTATACTCGGTTCCGGGGCAATGGCCCAGGACAGTTTGAGGGTCATGGTCTACAACCTTTTGATGTATGGCAATAATTTCGGCGGATGTACCAGCTCAAACAACAGCGTTTCAGATAAGGACGGATATCTGAAAAAAATAGTCCACTATGCAAAGCCGGACATTTTCGGGGTCAATGAAATGGGCTCCAATGTGGTTTATGCCGAAAGGATACTCGACAATGTCATGAACATTGATACCATCGATTATTATGAAAGAGTCACTTACACCAATGAAGCCGGATCGAGCATTGTGAATATGCTCTATTATGATTCCCGGAAGCTGGGAATTAAGAGGGAAATTGTTTCTGAAAATGATCTCAGAGATATAAATATTTATAGCTTTTATTACAAGGATGCCAGGTTGGCTACTACTAATGACACGATATTTTTGACTGTCGTTCTTTCACACCTGAAGGCCGGAAGCTCAAGTAGTGACAAGGCTGAAAGAGAACAGATGGTGCAGAGTGCAATCGGCAGACTCAAGGGCAATGACATCATTGGTAACGTGTTATTTATGGGGGATCTGAATATCCAACAATCCTCTGAAGCCGCTTATCAAAGGCTTGTGAATGAGCCCAATCCGAACTTCAGGTTTCATGACCCCATAAACCGTTCAGGGAATTGGAATAACAATTCTGCTTTTGCCGATCTTCACACCCAAAGCACCCATAGTTCCAGTGGCTGTCATTCGGGTGGCGGTATGGATGATCGTTTTGATCAAATCTTGTCTACGACTTTTGCCCTTACGGATTCGATGGGAATGGGGTACGTGGATGGTAGTTATACTACACTTGGACAGGACGGCAACCGGTTTAATTCATCATTGATCTCACCGACCAATAACTCCGCTCCTGATTCTGTCATACAGGCGCTATATGATATGTCTGACCACCTACCGGTCTACCTGGATCTTGCCGTGGAGGGAAACTGGATCAATGGGCTCCAAAGCGGTCTGGGATCAAGTTGCGGATTGGAGATTCAAAAAGGGATGATCAAAAATCACCAGGGAATCAGTGCAAGCCTTGAGTTGATCGACCTAAGAGGCAAAGTGCTTCTTAAGGAGACCTTTGATCGGCCGGAATATTCTGTCGGAGATATTTTGAAGGGTTTTGAAAGTGGGATTTATGTCGTCCGCGTTGCAGATTTGGGCTCAGGATGCGGAAAAACTGTTAAAATTCTGAAGAGATAATTTTTCCTTAACAAAGGAAGCCCTAGCTTTAGATACTTTTGCCCTTCAATGTCCAGGCAGCACATTTTTCAACTGGTTTGCATTTTCCTTTTTCCCCTGGGATTGGCAGCTCAATCCTTTGAAGAAAGGGTTACATCCGTCTCCAATGTTGGACTCACGGTAAACAATCTGGGTTCTATTGGCAATGCATTTAAGGGTGACTTCAATTTGAAAGGGGCCCCCTCGGCAGAGTATCCTGTCAATTCCGGGGTGGAGCATGCTTTTCAGGGCGGTCTTTGGGTCGGTGCATTGATCAACGGAGGGGTTACCGCCGTCAGCACGGGATACATCGATGCACCAAATGGATATTCAACGGGGGCGGCTGGGTTTGAATTCTCTGCAGAAGAGGGTTCAGGCATTACGGAGCTATCCAATATTCTTAACTCCAGCAATTATTCTCCTTTTGCGGTTTCCCAGCAGGATTTTGTTGCTGATTTTACGGATAAATATGTGTTGGTTCCGGGTACCAATGTTCAGATCAACGATCATGATAACCCCCTGGGAATCGATGTGCACATGGAGGCATACAATTGGAATTACGCTTTTGCGGATTTCTTTGTTGCCCTTGATTTTACCATCATCAATAATGGCACAAACACCCTTGACAGTGTTTTTATAGGCTATTTGGTCAATGGCGTGGTGAGAAATGTAAATCTCACCCCTCCGGGCGGCTCTGTTTTCTACAGTCAGGGTGGAAACGGTTTTCTTGACTCATCCTTTATGTCATACGATTTTGATGCTTCAGGTGATGTTGGCTTTACGGATTCTTACCTGGCAGAAAAATTCCTTGGCTCTGAGGATAAGCTTGGTTATCACCACCCGGAATTGGATCCCAACTTCAAGATGAATTTTCAATCCTGGTTTTTCCGAAATACCAATGATCTGAACTTTTCTTTTCCCGACACCGAACAAAAGAGATACAATAAGATGAGCCAGGGCTTAAATCATAACCCATGCTGGGATGATAAGTCATCCCAGGCATGTATTGATTATAACGGTGGCTTTGAACCCCAGCAATCACTTTGGGAACAACTCAGAGCACCCGGCAATAGGTCCAATTTGATATCGGTTGGACCATTCAAGCAGATCCTTCCGGGTGAATCCGTCAATATTGCCTTTGCAATTGTATTTGCTCCGATGAACAAAGGCCCATGGAGTAGCCCTGATGTGAATCTTGATGTGCCGGAAGAAAGAGAAGTCATAATTCAAAATGCGGATTGGGCTCAGACCGCATATTGTGGAGAAGACATCAATTGTAATGGGGTTCTGGATCCGGGCGAGGACATTGACGGCGACGGCGAGATCACACGTTGGGTTCTGCCAACCCCGCCCAATATCCCGGTCACCAAGGTGGTGCCCAGGGATAATGCCATAGACATTTACTGGTCTGACAATGCCGAGTTTTCCCTTGACCCCATCTCAGGAGAACAGGATTTCGAAGGTTACCGCGTTTACCAAAGTATACTGGGCTTCGATGTTGAGGACCGGATCGACGTTACGTCCAGCATGACCCTCTTGGCTTCGTTCGATGTCCCCGGGAACAAATTGTTTTTTGACAATGGATTCGGGTCGATTAAACTCGAGGATCCGGTGACCTTCGAGGGAGACACGAATGTCTATCATTACCTCTATACGATCGACAATATTCAGAACGGCTGGCAAAACGCGATATCCGTGACCGCATTTGATCGTGGCGATCCGGAGAGTGGAATTCAGACCCTTGAATCAAGCCTCCTGTCAAATATTCAGCGAGCTTTCCCGGGCAAACCGGCCAATGAAGACCCTGGATCCGAGGGGCCTTTTGTTTACCCCAACCCCTACTATGGTGGAGCTTCCTGGGAGGGTTCAAGCACATTTGCCGAGGATAAGAAGATCACCTTTGCCAACCTTCCAAAACATTGTGTGATCAGAATATTCTCTACGGCCGGCGATTTGATAGATGAGTTTACTCATGATCAGGCCTATGAAGGAAGCGATATCAGATGGTATTCTACCTACTCTGATACGGATGCAACGGTATTCTCAGGGGGCGAGCACTCCTGGGATCTTCTTTCAAAGAACAATCAGATCATTGCCAGGGGACTCTACCTGTTTTCGGTAGAAGACCTGAAAGACGGAAAAACATATAAAGGATCATTTACAGTTATCAAATAAGTTTATCATGAACAAAATTTACTTCTCGCTTTTGATCACCATTTTTTGCTCGGGCCTGGGCTATGGGCAGAATTATCCCTTGGTGACAATTCAGCAAATTCAACAGGTTCCCAATGACAGCATATTAGCCGGAAACGATCTTTCGGACTATGATGGCGACACCGTCAGGGTGCGCGGCGTGGTTGTGACCCCTCCGGGTTCTGGGGAATCAAGTTCGACCGATGGACGCTGGATTTGGATCCAGGATGGTAAAGGCCCATGGGCAGGTTTGAATGTTCGTCGGGGAGGAAACCCGGCCCCACCCACCTTCCCTCAGGACATGCTCTTCGTGGTTCCTGGGGATTCGGTAGAAATTGCCGGAGTTGTGAACAGCTTTAATAATGAAACACAGATCGCCCCACTTGATTCCGGGTTTTTTGTTCTTGGGACCAGTTCTGTAGGTTTTCAAAGCACGGACGACATCTCTGATTTTGATAATCCTGGCGGCCTTGCCACTACGGTTGATGGAGAGCCCTGGGAGGGCCAGTTCTTTGAACTGACCAATGTGACCGTTGTTTCTGTAACGGCTACCAGCAGCGACATCAGGTTCAGAATTGCAGATGCGGATGGCGATGAAATGGAGGTCTACGACACCTACACCGTCATGCAGCCCTCTACCACAAACTGCACCAATTGTATACCTTACCCTCCCTTCGTTCCGCCATCTGTTGGGGATGTATTTGACACGCTTAGGGGGATTATCGATGGACGAAGCAATGTAAACCCGCCTTATGCAATTGCTCCTTTTGATACAACGCATTTCGTATACGGAGCCGCTGCCCCCAAGATCTTTGATATCACGAGAACTCCACAGGTTCCCACTCCTTCTCAAATGGTTACTGTTACCGCCACCATCACTGACAATGGCGGTTCTGTGACAGGAGCAAGGCTTTTTTATGCCCTGGGTGAGTCTACCACCACCTATAATCAGGTGAATATGACCAATGTGGGATCCGTTTATTCAGCTGATATTCCTGCCGGATCGGATGGGCAAATGGTTAAGTACTATTTGGAGGCCGATGACAATGATGCCAATACCACCACCTCCCCTGGCGGAGCTCCTACCTCCAGTGTCTACTTCTACTTCGTGAAGGCAAGCGGGCAATTATCCATCCGGGATGTCCAGTACACCCCCTTTGACAATGGTGTTTCAGGCTACCTCGGAGAAACCGTGACAGTTGGAGGTGTGGTATCCGCTTCTGCGATAGACCGGGATCTCGAAATCTTGTATATTCAGGATAGGGCTTATAACGAATGGGGCGGTATCTGGATCGCCAAAGGTGCTAACCTGAGTACCGGTGAATATACGAGTATGGCCAGAGGAGATACTGTTTTAATTACAGGTATCGTGGAGGAAGAATTTCAGGTAACCAGGATTGTATTGGATAATATAAGCGATTTCACAATCTTTGGGCAAACCTCCGTTGTTCAACCTATCGATGCTAACCCGGCGGATTTCACAACCTACACTTTTGCCATGGAAGGATATGAGAGTATGCTTCTTAATTTCTCCTCTTCGGTAGACACCACCCTTTATGTAGTGGATGACAATGCAGATGATCCGAGCGATTTTGGTGAATGGAGAATCGGAGAGGATCCCGCCGATCCAAATACCGGCTCTCGGGTGTTGGTCGGAAGAGCTCAGGGGTCTAGCAACTTCTCTCTGACAACGGCCGCTTCAGGTTTGACCGTAAACCCGCCTCAGATCATCGTTACCCAGGGGTCCACAGTTGGGGAGCTCACGGGGATCATGTATTATTCATTTGGCAACTTCAAGTTGCTTCCCAGGAACAATGATGATGCCACACACTATAATGGGCAGCCCTTACCAGTTGGAGTAGGCTTATATTCTTTTGAAGATCAGCGATTGAAGATCTATCCTAACCCAACCAGCGGACGGATGAACATTGAAATGGAAGGTGATATTCCAAAGGGATCTTCGTATAGCATCCATGATATCATGGGAAGAAAAGTAGCAGGCGGGAATCTCCTGGACAAAATACAGACCATCGATGTATCAACCATACCTTCAGGTCAGTATCTTCTGGTGATCTCCAACGCAAAAAGTGGTTCCAGGATCAATCACAGAATCATTATTCAATAAAACAGATGCCCCCGGGTAAACCCCGGGGGATTTTCTCTGTGAGCCTCAGGAGATCTACATACTACTTGCTGTTCGGTCTATTCCTCTTTTTGGGATGCGACAAGGGAGAGCCCTTGCCAAACCAAAACCCTCAGACATCGATCTTTCTTGACGAGATCAATTTGACTGGAAAGGACAGGCTTACAAGCGTTGTTCGGGTCTTCTGGTCCGGAACAGATCAGGATGGATATATCCAGGGTTTCGAGATCAGCTTTGATCAGCAGCAATGGTCCTTTACGACTGAATATGATTCCACTTTTCGATTTGTGCTGGGCCAGGGTGGAGACACTGCGGATATAGACCTCTATGTGCGTTCCGTCGACAATCAGGGCCTCGTGGATGAAACTCCTGCCTATTTAAAGATCCCGATCAAGAACACTCCTCCGAAAGTGGACTTCCTTGACGATTTTCAACCGGTGGACACAACTAACACGGTTTTCTCCCTGATTTGGGAAGCCACCGATCTTGATGGGGATGAAACCATCGATTCCACTTACATAAAATTCAATGATGGGCCCTGGACAGTATTATCAAGAAATGCCAATGCGATCAGGGTTGTGCCGGCGGATCCAATGGCCACAGGACCTGCGGATGCAAGGGTTTTTACCTCCTTTACTTCCGCCCCCTCTTATACGGTAAATTTTGAACAGGAAGAACCGATGCTGTTTGAAGGCCTGGTTTTGAATGGGTCAAATACTGTGTATATCCAGGTCAGGGACAAGGCCGGATCGGATAGCCCTCCGGACACTTCATCGACTTTCTTTTTAAAACCCCAAACCAGTAATTTCCTGATGATCGAATCCCATGTGGGTGGAAATGCAGTTGGGGGAGTTTATAGGGATGCTTTTGATCAAAATGCTCGCGATTATGATTTCATCGACTTGTTTGATAACAACGCAGATGAGGACATTCGTTATTGGAATTTCAATTTTCGACTTCTATTGGATCTTTATGACAGGGCCCTTTGGTATAGCGGACAGGAGACCTTCTCCTCGGGAGTGCTCCTGCTCGAGATCGGGATGTTCCCTGTTGTGGAATACCTCAACGATGGAGGTAAGATCATGATCACCACATATATCACAGGAGATATTCAGAATACATCCGCCTTATTCAACCTGACTCCAATGGATTCGATTTCACCCAGGGAGGGCACAAATCAGGCAAGATATTTTGCGGGTGACATTGCCTGGCCGGATTCTGCAGATCCGGATCTATCGGATTATTCCCAATTGATCTGTTCGAGTACTATATTGAACGCAGCCCCATACTACCGAAATCCTCAGGCTAGGTCATTTTACATTGCTCCTGCTACCGGGACTGGAAACTGGAGTGGTCCTGACCAAATCGGGGCCTATTTTGAAAATCTGGATGGCAATCCAAACTTTTTCTTTTTCTCTGTAGAGCTCCATCTATTCTACGGTGATCAGGCAGCTCTGGCTGATGTGTTAAACAGGGTTATTGACCAAGAATTTGATTGGTGAAAACGCTTTCGACCATATTGACAATTCTGATTGCCCTTCAATTTTCGTTCGGACAGGGAGTTCTTAGGGGTAAGGTGGTCGATGCCAACAATAAGGAACCGCTCATCGGGGCCAACGTCTTTCTTGTGGGAACCTACGATGGAGGTGCGGTCGATTATGAAGGGAATTTTTTCATCGAGAACGTCAAAAAAGGAGATTATACCGTTCGGGTTACCTATCTGGGCTTTAACGAAAAGGTTTTCAACGGTATTCGGATCAGAGATGGTGAAGAAACAGTGCTCAACGTGGAATTAGAAGAGCTTGGAACCACTCTGGACGCCGTTGTCATCGTTGGAGAGAAAAATCTGGTTGACCTGGAATCGGGAAAGAGTGAAACCAAGGTCAGCTCCGAGGAGATCCAACAAATGAACATGAGGAATGTCGAGGAAGTTGTTGCCCTGCAGCCGGGGGTTACCAGAAATCCCGATGGAATTCAGATCAGGGGAGGAAGGGTTTATGAAACCTCCTACCGGGTAGACGGGCTCAATGCCCAGGATCCGCTGGCCGGTACCGGTGGCGGTGTGCAGGTAGCATCAAATTCCATTGACAATGTAAATGTTGTCACAGGTGGAACCGGAGCGGAGTTCGGTGATGCCGTATCGGGGATCATATTGACGGAGATCAAGGAGGGTGGCGAAAAGTTCGGACTATACGGTTCATGGCAGCGAGACAATCTCGGTTTCAATGATGCTTCCCAATGGAATACCGATATCGTGGACCTTTCCTTGGGAGGACCCATACCCGGGACCAAAAAGAAACTCAGGTACTTTGTTTCAGGTCAGGCTTACATGAGTGATAATTATTTTGGCCCCACTGCAGACCAGCTTCAAAGCTCATTGATCGAAGGAGACGAAACCTGGGCAGCGAGACAGGCCAATCGCTGGACCAACTCGATCAAGTTTACATATCACTTCAAACCCAATTCGAAATTAAGCCTGCTAAACCAGCATAGCCTGAACATCAACCAGAGCACAAGATCCCTGCAGATCGTTGGAAATGATGCCATTATTCAACCAGGTTTCCAATACTATTATAGCCTGGATCTGGATCGCGCAAACACTTACACGCACCGCTCAAACCTGACGGTCCTTAACTATTCTCAGGTTTTTAAAGAGAGGTGGCGCCTTGAGGTTTCTTTCGGAAGGCTTTTCGTGAATCTCAGGGCAGACGCCAATGGAAGAGCTTTTAGAGAGGAAACGGTTTCCGAGGTTTTAGACCCTGAATCGATCGTCACAAATCCTGTGGGTCTCTTCAATCCTGAGGATTCTATCATTTTTGTTCTTCCCGGTCCGGGGCTTTCAAACAATGGGGGGATTGCTACCCTTTGGCATGACCACTGGGTAGAGGAATTCACCCTAAAAACCAAGGTCAAAAGGGTGTCCAAAAGCAATATCAATTTTCTGACCTTTGGTTTCGAACAAAAGTTTCAGGAGTTCCAATGGATCGACGTAAGCCGTCCATGGGTAGGTGCTCCGATCAAGATCAATGATTCGGTTTCCACACCTCTGATCTCCATTGGGTCCAGCAGTGATGTATGGTATGTAAAGCCCAGAGACGGGTCGATTTTCGTGGAAGATGAGATCAAGTATAAGGGATTGATCGCCTCCTTTGGCCTGATGATGAAGTACTGGGCGCCTGGCTCCTTTGTCGATGATGCTGTTGATGACCCCAATGCACCTATCGTTGACCCTGTTCGGGAGAGTTATCTTGAAAATACGATTGAACTTTTTGGTCTCAGATGGAAATCAAGACTGCTTCCAAAACTGAATGTGTCGTTCCCGGTAACAGAAAACAATGTGCTCTACTTTAACTATGGGCACTCCATGAGGCTACCCCACCCCAGATTTGTTTATCAGGGCTTGGATCCCGTCTATCAGGATCGTTCATTCCTGTCAAATCTTGGAAACCCGGACATCAATCCCGAGGTGTCGGTTTCTTATGAGTTCGGTTTGAAGACCCAGATCACCAGAGACCTCGCTTTTACGATTACGGCGTTTTACATCGATCGCTTTGATTATATCGTCTCAAGGAGAATCCAGATCGAAGATCAGACCGGCCGGCTTGTCGACAAAACGTTTTTCATCAATCAGGATTACGCAAGGATCCGCGGACTTCAGCTTACCTACAATCAAAGGATTGCCAGATGGTTCAGAGCTAATGCTTCTTTTGTCTATCAAATTGCCACAGGTAAATCCAACACTGCAGCAGAATCGGATTTTCAGATCAACACACAGGGGTTTGTCAATGCAACTAGAGAGACTTATCTGGCCTGGGACAGGCCGATCGAGCTCAAGGCTTCATTCATTTTTCAGGGGGATAAGGATTCCAACATAGGGCCTATACCGCTGAACAATTGGAGATTGTTTCTGGCGGCCAATTACAAATCCGGCTTGAGGTACACGCCTTATATTAAGACAGGAGTGGAGCCAAACGGACGGGATCGATATGAGAGGGATTTCACCAGGCCTTTTGAGGAAGTCGGAGCAAACTGGTTCTGGATGGATCTGAAGATCACCAAGGATATCCCTATCCAAAAGGCCAAGCTTAGTTTCAGTTTTGAGGTCAGGAATCTTCTGAATAACCAGATGACCCAAATTGTTAATCCTACAACCGGTAGGGCATATGAATATGGCGATCCATTGCCTGTAGAGGATCGGGATCCGGTTTATCCTGACCCGACCAATAATGGCATTCCACCTTATGATCCAGCCAGGTACATGGCGCCGAGGCAGTTATTCCTGGGAGTGATCTTTGCATTCTGATGAGGTGGATTCTGATCATATCGTCCTTGTTAATATTGCCCCTGAATGCGGTGGGACAACTTTTTCCAAACCTTGGAGGCCAAAGAGCAGGAATATCCTCTTTTACCTTTTTGAAGAATAACATTAGCCCGCGATCTGTTGGAATGGGAGGTTTTCATGCCAGCCTTTCTGGTGATGGATACTCGATCTATTCCAACCCGGCATCAATGGTCGATCTCACAGGGCTTACGTTCGCCACTTCGAACTACTTCATTATTGAGGGGTTGAATCAGGCTTTTGTTTCCGCTATTCTTCCAACCGATGGAGGAAACGCCTGGGGTTTCTCTGCTACGGGCATTTCCACGGGCAAGGTTGAAAAAAGAACCGAGCTTCAGCCCAATGGAACCGGCGAGTATTTCTATGCTTCAAGTTTTTCTACGGGACTGAGTTTTGCCAAAAGCCTTTCCGATATGTTCAGCTTTGGGCTATCGATCAAGTATGCTCAGGAAAGGCTTGCAGAGTATGTGGCGCATACCGGGACAATAGATCTCGGCTTCCTTTACAGGACCGATGTCAAGGACCTTCAATTTGCAGTGGTTCTTCAGAATTTTGGGACCAATAATTCTTTGAATGGGGATTTTCTTGCAGTTAAGTTGAACCGCAGCCAGGTAAACCTCGAAGATAATTCACCGGCAACGGTTTTTAAGATCGGAGCTTCGATGATCCCGATCAAAAAGAACAACCAGGAGCTTCTTGTTGGATTTCAGCTGAATCATCCAAATGATAATGCAGAAAACATTCGCCTCGGGTTGGAATATAATTACCGGAAGCTGGTTTATGTGAGGGCCGGTTACCGTGTTAATATGGAAGGTCAAAACCTTCCCACCTTTGGCCTGGGGCTTAATACCAGGATCGGAAGGCACCCTCTGGTCATTGATTATGGAATGAGCCCTACCGAATACATGGGAATCCAGCATGTGGTAGGGTTATCCTTTAGCATCAATAAAGCAGGAAGAGATGATGAATAAGCTGATCAAAATATCTGTACTGATCTTCCTTTTTGGATGTGAAGGTTTCTGGGGAACCAAAACCGATACGGACTTTTTGGGCACACCGGTATTTCAGGTCAGACCGGTTTCATATGTACCAATTGAGCCCGGTATCGATGGCTTGACCACACCCACCGACGTCGTTGCCGGACTGGATCAGTTGATCTATGTGGTGGATTCCGGCACCAGCGAAGTGATCGCTTATGACTATGCCATGGTGGAAATTGGCCGTAGGCGAATTCAGGGGGCAAAAAAGGTGGCTCAAAACCGAAAGTTACAGCTTGCTGTCCTCGGCCAGGTTACAATTGACGTCCAGGGTGTTGATTACAACCTGGATGCGATCTATTTCCTGAACCTCGATCCTATGAATTCGGGAAGAGATTATGGATTGAATCTTCCCGATTCGATCCAATTCATTGATACGCTTATTTATCCGCTCGATTTTGAAAAGACAGTAAGCCTTTCCAAAGGCAAAGATCTGCTTGAAGCCGTGAGGCTAAATGATATCACGTTCATGGCAAACGATGAGTTTTATGTCAGTAGGTCCGGACCGGTGAACGATCTTTCCCAGCAGGTCATTCCCGATGATGCGGTGTTGATCTTTGATGCTAATCGGGTTTTTCGGTCCGGAATCAATATTACCACTGTAGAATTCGGAGTCCAGAGGGATTATTTTAAATACCCTTTCGCGCTGACTACAAACCTTCAGCCACCACAGATCCCAGAATTGAACCAAGCCTATGACTTCATTTTCACATCCCTTGATCCGAATACCGCCATAGGTGTTCAACTGGTGAATTTCATTTCAGGAAATGATGTTGTCGCCTATGTCATCCAGGACCTTCCTGTTGGTGATACTTCCAAGGCAGACGGATTTCTTTATGAACCGTTCCGGTTCAAACAGCCCCGGGGATTGACCTTTGCCGGTGATGGCACGAACTATATATGGGTTACGGATGTCGGTACCGATTCCGTTTATCTGTTCACGCTGAACGGGTTGGAAGGAATTCAGCCTCCTCCGGGATCTTCATCGGATAAGAATATCAATGTTTCCTTTGGCGGGCCAGCGATATTTGGTCGACCCGAAAGCATAGCCTACGTCCTCAACATCATTTATGTCGCGGATGCCGATCGCGGCAGGATCCGGAGGTTTAAGCTCACCACCGATTTCGATTAGATTTTATTCCCGAACCCTATTTTTGTCCCATGGAGAAAATCAGTAATTACATCGGGGGCAAGCTCATCGATCCTGTAGATGGGAAATACATAGACAATATTGAACCTGCCACAGGCAAAGTCTATGGCCAGATCCCTGATTCCGACGATAAGGATGTAGATCTTGCAGTGAAGGCGGCGGAAGAGGCATTCCCATCCTGGTCAAAGACCTCCCTGAAGGAAAGGTCTGAGATCCTGCTGAAGATCTCCAGGTTGATCGACGAAAACCTGGATTCTTTGGCCGAAGAGGAAAGCCGGGATAATGGTAAACCGGTAAAGCTTGCAAAGAGGGTTGACATTCCCAGGGCTTCTGCCAATTTCCATTTTTTCGCAACCGCTCTTCTCCATGACTCCTCCCTCTCTCATTTCATGGAACATGAGCCGGCCATTAACTATACCTTGAGAAGACCAATAGGCGTGGCGGGTTGTATCTCACCCTGGAACCTCCCATTGTACTTATTTACCTGGAAGATTGCCCCGGCCCTCGCAACGGGAAATACCGTTGTGGCCAAACCGTCGGAGATCACGCCCTTTACGGCTTTTCGTCTATCCCAGATCTGCATTGAAGCAGGATTGCCAGCCGGGGTCCTCAATATTGTACACGGATTAGGGCCAAAGGTTGGAAATGCCATCGTTGCGCATGAGCAGGTAAAGGCCATTTCCTTTACCGGTGGAACAAAAACCGGAGAATCCATTGCTCGTGAGGCTGCACCAAAATTCAAAAAGCTTTCACTCGAGCTAGGCGGAAAAAATCCGAACATCATTTTTGCCGATTGCGATTTTGAAGAAGCAATAAGAACCACTATGCTTTCCTCTTTCTCTAATCAGGGAGAGATCTGTCTTTGCGGATCAAGAGTGTTTGTCGAAAAAAGCATTTACGAAAAATTCAGAGATAGGCTCGTTGAAAAAACCAAGGCGTTGAAAGTGGGAGACCCGAAGGAGAGCAATACCATCCTGGGGGCATTGGTGTCCAAACCACATATGGAAAAGGTCTTGAGCTATATCCGGTTGGCTCAGGAAGAGGGTGGCAGGGTGATCGCAGGTGGAAACCAGGTCAATGTTCCCGGTCGATGTGAAGAGGGCTACTTCGTGGAGCCCACGATTATCGAAGGCCTTGATGCTTATTGCCGAACCAATCAGGAGGAGATATTTGGCCCGGTGATCACAATTATGCCCTTTGAATCGGAGGAAGAAGTGTTGGAATATGCGAATTCGACAAGCTATGGGTTGGCTGCCACGGTTTGGACCCAAAACCTAAGCCGTGCTAACCGGGTGTCTGAAAAACTTAAGTCGGGAATCATTTGGGTAAACTGCTGGCTGCTTAGGGATCTGAGAACGCCTTTTGGCGGCATGAAGAATTCGGGTGTGGGAAGAGAAGGAGGATTTGAGGCAATGAAATTCTTCACAGAACAAAAAAACGTCTGCATCAAATATTAAAAAACCCCGGGTGTCTGCCCGGGGCTTGAAACCACTCTTATTTTTTACGCGTGGGGTTCTTCTTTGTGATCGCTCAGGTCTCCATGATCTTCTTCCTGATGTATCTGGTCGGCTGTTTTCACATGGTGGGTTGGGTGCAGAGTATGCGCCCTCTTGCCTTTGTGGCCACAATATGTACAGGCATAATACTTATAGGCTTTTCCTGACCTCCTGTGCGTTGGTTTGCTGATCAATTCCTCTTTGATCAGTTTATAGGTCTGGTATTTACAGTTAGGACATTTTAATGCATGGGCATAGCCGTCGTATTTTTCAATTTTTAACTCCCCGGAAGCTCTATCGATCCAAACATCATAATCGATCGCCATCGCTTCTTCCTCAGCCTGCATGCCTTCGTCAAGATAATCGTCTTCCTCTTCCTCGGACAACAATTCCATGATCGTACCATTGCTGGATTTTCGAGGCTTATATCTCAATTTCTTGAGTTTTCTTTCTACCAGAGTCGGATAATAAAACTGAAAGGTGAATTTAAGCGCGAAGTGAAGCATTCCGACGAAAACTCCGGATACCAGGACCTGTGCGATATAATAGATCCAAATGAACTTACCCCCGAGCACCACCGTGGTCATAAAGAAGAAAAAGGCTATGTTGACCGTATAGGCGGAATACAGATAAGATTTTTTCTGTGGGCCATTGATATAATCATACTTTTCTTTCGGATCGGAGATGAGAAGCTTTCTGAAAACAGTACCTATAAAGAACACCGCACCAACTGAAAGCAACACAAGCGATAACCAATAGCCGTGATCCAACCACCAGTCCAGGCCGGCATTGCCGGAGTATTGGTGATAATTCAAGGTGGATCCTTCATAATTTTCCTCTGCCGCCTGAGAGAAGGCAGATCCTGAAAGCAACAAGAGCAAAGGTAAATAGGCCATAGAGACCCAATTAGAGAGGTAATTCGGTTTCATTTTCATAGTTAATTGTTTTCAGAAGGCCGTTGCCCACCTACTATTTTCCGAAATAAAAATAATCGTTCGATACCAAACAAGGAAGGAAAAAGAACATTTGCTTCCTAATTTTCGAAAAAATCGGTCTTTGAACCATTATGGAGGCTATTTGTTTGAGAATAAATACATTGAAATTTTGAATAGACAAAAACTATGGCTTCTGGCGTTGTGCTTTCCCATGCTGGTCACCGGACAGGTGAAACAGGCGGATTTTGATTCGATGGTTTCCAGCCTATGCTCGGGGTCTGTTCCCTATATTTCTGCCAAGGAATTCGGAGAACTGCAACAATCTTCAAGTTCTTTGAGAATTCTGGATACGAGAGAGAAACAAGAATATCAGGTAAGTCATATCCAGGGGTCCTCTTGGGTGGGCTATGAAAGCTTTACCCCAAAAAGGGTTAGGGCTTTTGAAGAAAGTGATACGATCGTTGTTTACTGCTCTGTGGGATACCGAAGTGAAAAGATTGGTGAAAAACTTCGGGCTATGGGCTATAAAAACGTCTATAATCTCTATGGGGGCATCTTTGAGTGGAAAAATGAAGGAAATACCGTGGTGGATCGGTCCGGTGTAAACACGGAAAGAGTTCACACTTACAACAGGGATTGGAGTGTTTGGCTTGAGCAAGGCGAAAAGGTGTATGAGTAAGAAGGAAAACCTGATCCTGTTTTGTAGAGCTCCTGAAAAAGGAAAAGTTAAAACCCGGCTTGCTGCTACTATTGGACAGGATGCGGCCCTTCGGGTATCCGAATACCTTCTTTCGCGCACTATAGAACTCCTGGCCCGGACGGATTTCTCTAAGACCATCTGCTATTTGGGCGAGGGGGAAGACTACTTCCGTGAATTTGAAAAAGACTTTTCCTTGACCCGACAGCGGGGAGATGATCTGGGTGAGCGAATGTACAATGCGATAAGAAGATCTTATCAGCAGGGATACTCAAAATCCATATTGCTGGGTTCGGATATTGTGGACCTCACCATTGAGGATTTCTCCGATGCCTTAACCAGCCTGGTCAACAATGACATCGTTCTGGGGCCGGCCAAGGATGGAGGGTATTATCTGGTAGGAATGAATTCTCCGCAGGATATCTTTTCCGGAATCCCTTGGGGAAGTTCGAACACCTTGAAGTCTACGATTGACAAAATTAGATCAAAAGGATTGTCTTTTGCCCTGCTGAGCCAAAGACATGATATCGACCGGGAGGAAGATCTAAAAAGCTTTGCGGAACACTTTCCCGAACTAAGCCATTGTTAATTCCGGCCGGACAATATTCGCCAGAACATCGACAGCACGATCGATCTCTTCTTCGGTATTGAACTTGCAAAAAGAAAATCTCAATGCCGCTTTGTCGGGGTTGGCTTTGATCGCATCCAGGACATGAGAGCCCTTATTTGAACCACTTGAGCATGCACTGCCCGCGCTGCAGGAAACGCCTTGAATGTCAAGGTTGAACAGAAGCATATCATTATCCTCGGATTCGGGTAATGACACGTTCAACACGGTATAGAGGCTTTCCCTGGTGTTTTTCGGATTGCCATTGAATTGAACTCCCGGGATCTGCCTCTCAAGTCTTTCGATCATCCTGGTCTTCAGACCCTGAACATGCTCCTGATGCTCGGCCATGCCTTCATGGGCGATCTCCATGGCCTTGGCCAGACCAACGATCCCGGCAACATTCTCTGTTCCTCCCCGCATGTTTCTCTCCTGAGCTCCTCCATGAATGAAGGGGTGTATTTTGGAATCTTTATTTACATAAAGAAATCCAACACCTTTCGGTCCATGGAACTTATGAGCTGATCCAACAAGAAAATCCAAACCAATGGCTTTGACATTATGAGGATAATGGCACATGGTCTGGACTGTATCGCTATGATAAATGGCATCATGATCCTTTGCGATTTGGCAAACTCTCGCAACATCGATCTTTGAACCTATTTCATTGTTGGCATGCATCAATGAAACCAGGGAGCGTGGGTTGTTCTTGAGCAAGAACTCCAGGTGATCGAGGTCGGGGTAACCTTCCTGATCAACATTTACCAGGCTGAGTTTAACCTTCCCTTCTCTTTCCTCGTTTTCCAAAGTATGCAATACCGCATGGTGCTCAGTAGGTGAGGTAATGGCATGCTTGAGGCCGTAGGTCGAGATAGAGCAGCAAATTGCGGTGTTGTCGGCCTCAGTGCCTCCCGATGTAAAAAAGATCTCGGACGTCGAAGCCCCCAACAGCTCAGCGACCTTTTTCCTGGCTTTTTCTAATTCTGACTTCACCCTTCTTCCATGACCGTGGGTAGAGGAAGGGTTTCCAAAAAGATCCACCAAGAAAGGAAGCATGGCCTCCCTGACCTTTGGGTCAACCTGTGTGGTGGCAGCATTGTCCAGGTAAATTCTGTCCATTCGTTAGTTGATTAATTTCAGAAGGTCTCTTTTAACCATCTCTGCTAGTTCCAATGCCCGTTCATCGTTTTCTGCTTCAGTGTATATCCTGATGATCGGTTCCGTATTCGACCTTCTAAGATGGGCCCAACTATCGTTAAAATCAAATTTTAATCCATCGCGATCATCGATCTTTGCATCAGGATAGATATTTCTGATCTTTTCAAAGATCTCATTAAGGTCTTTTTCTGGTTCTAGCTCAAGTTTCTCCTTCACGATGACATATGGAGCATAGCCCTCTTTGAGCTTGCTCATGGAGACACCCTTTTCGGCCAGAAAAGAAAGAAGCAGTGCAACTCCAACAAGTGCATCCCTGCCATAATGAAGCTCAGGGTAAATGATACCACCATTCCCTTCGCCGCCAATAACAGCATTGACGGACTTCATTTCACGCACAACATGCACCTCCCCAACGGGAGAGGAAGAATAGGCCAGTCCCTTGGACTCAGCCAGATCTCTGAGGGCGCGTGAAGAGCTCATATTTGAAACAACCGATCCGGGTGTTTTGGAGGTGACGTAATCCGCCACGGCTACCAGTGTGTATTCTTCTCCAAAAGGATTTCCGTTTTCATCGATCAGGGCCAACCTGTCCACATCCGGATCAACCGATATCCCGAGATGGCACTTGCGTTCTTTGACAAGCGCAGAAAGTTCCTGAAGATTTTCGGGCAGTGGTTCCGGATTATGAGCGAACTCACCGCTGGGTTCGCAGTTTACCTGGACAATTTCCGTAACCCCAAGCTCCAATAGTAGTTTTGGTATGGCCAAGCCTCCCGATGAATTCACGCCATCCACAGCCACCCTAAATCCATGATCCTTGATTTTGCCGGCATCTACGAGACCCAGGCCTTTGATGGATTCAACGTGCTTATCCAAATGCTGGGCCTCAAAAGAAAAGGACCCAAGCTGATCCACTTCGGCATATTTAAAGCGATTTTTTTCTGCAAGACCCAGGACTTCCTTGCCGGCTTCAGGAGAAATAAACTCCCCATGATGGTTCAGGAACTTGAGGGCGTTCCAGTTTCCCGGATTATGAGAAGCGGTAATGATCACACCGCCGGCTGCCTTTTTGTAAATAACAGCCATTTCAACAGTCGGAGTGGTGCTTAGGCCAAGGTCAATGACGTCGATCCCAAGACCTACAAATGTTGATACCGCTATACTTGAAACCATATCACCCGATTTCCTGGCATCCCGGCCGATGACAAGTGTTTTGCCTTCCCCCTGATCCAGAACCCAGGTACCAAAAGCCGAACATAACTGAACTATATCAACGGGACTGAGGCTTTCTCCCGGGAGTCCGCCAATTGTTCCCCGCATTCCGGAAACAGACTTGATTAGTGTCAATCTTGAAAATTTTTGGTAAAGATATTAAGGCCTCAGAGATGAGAACCTAAAACTTGGCCATGACCTTCTCCACTTCGTTGGAAGGTTTGTCGTTATCACAGGAACCCACCTCTTTACCGCAATATCCGCAGGTTCCACCTTCGCTTTTCAGGTATGGATTCTGGGATGCACAGGTCCCCTTGAACTCTCCGTTTTTTAGTAAAAGCAACCTTACGGACATGCCTACGAAAAATAAACCTATTAAAGCGATTGCCAGAATAACAGTGGCCATTTGAGTAATTTTAGCGCAAATTTAGTCTAAGTTCATTAACGGAGTTATAGCAAAGGCGGTTCAATGGAGTTCAAAAAAAATCGGATCAGCAAAGAAGAAAAACTAAGGGAGTTTGGACGACTCCTGGATATCATGGATGAACTCAGGGAAAAATGTCCCTGGGATATGAAGCAAACTTTTCAAACGCTGAGAACACTTACCATTGAAGAGGTGCATGAGTTGTCGGATTCCATAGTGGAAAATGACCTTGAGGAGTTGCCGAAGGAACTTGGTGATCTGTTGCTTCATATCGTGTTCTATTCCAGGCTTGGAGAAGAGGAGGGGAGGTTCGGTATTGCTGACGTGGCAAAAGGCATCAATGAAAAGCTCATTCGCAGACATCCCCATGTTTTTGGAGATGTGAAGGCGGAGGACGAGGAGCAGGTAAAAAAGAACTGGGAAGAGATCAAAATGCAGGAGGGGAATAAGAGTGTGATGTCAGGGGTTCCAAAATCACTTCCGGCCCTGGTGAAGGCTTTGAGAATTCAGGAAAAAGCCGCGGGTGTTGGTTTTGATTGGGGAGATCTGGCACCGGTTTGGAAAAAGCTGGACGAGGAGATCCTGGAGTTAAAGGAAGAGCACATCAATGAATCTCCACTGGAAAGGGTTCAGGATGAAATGGGGGATCTTCTTTTCACGGCCGTCAACCTGAGCAGGTTTTTAAAGGTCAACCCGGAAGATGCACTGGAATCGGCCAACAGAAAATTCTTGGGGAGGTTTAAAAGAATGGAAGAGGAGGCAAAAAGCAAGGGAAAACACATGAAGGACTATTCCCTCGATGAGTTGGATGAGATGTGGGAGCGGGCCAAAGAGAAGCCGATCTAAAGAATGACAATTTCCCTGATCCTTAAACCAGGTACCCGTTCTTCAATTTTTTCTTTGAGTTTCACTCTGTTGGTCAACAGAAAATGCTTCACGGGTCCGGAACCAATTCTGACCATCAATTTTTCATTATGAAGCCAAAGGTCCTGAGTCCTTTTCCGGACAGAATCCCCGGTCACCTCACCCCATGCTTCCTTGATCGCTGACTTCTTGATCTTATCCCCAAGAGGACCTTTCTCCAGGAACTGATCGATGCATTCTTTGATGGTTTTTATTCTTTCCAAGGCAAGCTATTTTTCTTTGGCCTTACCGTCTTTGATCTCAAAGAAGGCAACATCTTTTTGATCTGAAGGTATGGCTTCATGAATTCTTTCCGATTGGGTATCGGAGATAAAGGTTTGACCCAGGTTTTGTTCAAGAATTATTCTGAGAAGGTTTTTTGCTCTTGATCGATCAAGCCGATCAAAAACATCGTCCAGAAGTATGATGGGATTGTCTCCTCTCTTTTTGCGGATCATATCTACCTGCATGAGCTTCAAGGCGGAAAGAACGGTTTTTTGCTGGCCCTGGCTTGCGTATTTCTTCGCGGTTTTACCATTGACCATCAACTCAAGATCATCCCGGTGGATGCCAAAAAGGTTTCTCTGTGCCGCGATCTCTCTTTTGAATTCATTTACGGAATAGACATGCGGATCCTGAGTCCGCATCTGGCTGGTATAGCTCACCTCGATTTTTTCCCGGTCTCTGGATACCATCCCGTAATAGTCGCTTATCGGCTTGGAGCTTTCCTTGATGAACGCTTCCCGAGCTTCAAAGATCTCTTTGTTCAAGGGGATCATTTGGTGGTGGTAGGTTTCTACCATTTCAAGATTTGGGTTTGAATTTTCCTTTTGTTTCTTGAGCTCTGCTCCCTTTTGTTTCAGGAGCTTATGGTAATCAATAAGGGTTTTAAGGTAATCGGCATCAAATTGGGAAATGGTCTGATCGATAAAATTTCTTCGAAGTTCCGGAGATCCGGAAACCAATTCCATGTCAATAGGTCCGGAGATCACGACAGGGATCTCTCCGACATGGTTGGCAATCCTTTTGATGGGCTGTCCGTTTTTCTCCAGAATTTTTCTCGCGCCAAGCTTGTATTTAAGAACAACCTTGGTTGTTGGTTTGGAGGTATATGTGCCATCGATCCTGAAAAATTGCTCTCCTTCCCTGACACAAAAATTATCCTGTATTCCAAATGCACTTTTCGCCATTGATAAAAAATGGATCGCATCTAGAAGGTTGGTCTTCCCCGCGCCGTTTGGTCCAAAGACGATGTTTAAGCCGGGGCAGGGATCAAGCGCCACGCTTTCGTAGTTTCTAAAATTCGCTAGTTGTAGATGCTCTAAAACCAAGACAATTAGGAGTCATTTCGTAAATTCGCGGCCCTGCAAATTTCAAATGTGAACAATGGCCACAACAAAAAGCACATCTGCAAAAAAGCCTAAAAAAGAATCAGGGCATCCAAAATCCCGGTATTTATTCTGGTATGAGAAGATGCAATTGATCAGACTTTTTGAACAAAAATGTGCCCAGCTGTACGGGCAGCAGAAGATCAGAGGCTTCTGTCACCTGTATATCGGTCAGGAAGCCAGCGCGGTTGGTGCCGTTACTGCCTTGAACAAGGACGATAAATGGATCACTGCCTACCGTGATCATGGACATCCTTTGGCTTTGGGAACAGCACCCAAAAAGATCATGGCTGAACTTTTTGGAAAGGCCACCGGGGTATCTGCCGGCAAGGGAGGCTCCATGCACCTCTTCGATAAGGAACATAACTTTTTTGGTGGACACGGAATTGTCGGTGGTCAAATTCCTCTTGGAGCTGGCATAGCCTTTTCTGAGAAGTATCTCAAGACAGGAAATGTCTGCATTTGTTACATGGGTGATGGAGCGGTAAGGCAAGGTGCTTTTCACGAAACTTTTAACCTGGCGATGACCTGGTTATTGCCCGTGATATTTGTGGTTGAGAACAATGGCTATGCCATGGGCACATCTGTAGAACGGACCTCAAATGTTACTGAACTATATCAGTTGGGAGAGGCATATGACATGCCTTCATGGGCTGTTGATGCAATGACCATCGAGACGGTTCATGATGAAACCGCCAAGGCCGCCGAGCATGCACGAAAAGGCAAGGGGCCTTCGTTTTTGGAATTCAGGACTTACAGATACAGAGGCCATTCCATGTCCGACCCGGCCAAGTACAGAACAAAGGAAGAGGTTGAGAAATACAAAAACCTGGACTCCATAGAAAAAGTAAAGGATACCATCCTGAAGAAGAAGTATGCCACCCAGGCAGCCCTGGATGCGATCGATGCGAAGATCAAGGCCGAAGTTCAGGAAGCGGTAGATTTCGCCGAGGAATCACCATGGCCTGATGCCTCCGATGCCTATAAGGACGTCTACAAAGAAGAAAACTACCCCTTCATCATCGAAGAGTAAGTTAGAATTTCTAATTTTGCGCCTCGAATTTTTTCAAGATGGCAAAAGAGGAAAGGGAAATCCAAGAACAACAGCAAAAAGAAACCAGCAGCCAAAATCCGGCAGCGCAGGATTTTATTGAAAAGAATAAGCAGCTCGTCCAATACATCGGCGGAGGCATACTGGCACTTATTCTGGCGGGATATTTTGGTTACAACTATTATACAGGACAGAATGAAGAAGCCCAGGTCGAAATGATCCAGGCCGTTTTCAATTTTGAGAAGGATTCTGTCTATTCTGCACTAAACGGTGATAGCAGGGGAAATCTGGGCTTTGTTGATATCATCGACGATTACGGTTATACCAAGGCGGGAAATCTGGCTAAGTTTTATGCCGGCGCCTGTGAGCTGAAGCTTGGAAACTATGAATCAGCCATTGAATATTTGAAGGGGTTCAGTGGCAATGACCTTTTTGTTCAGGCCAGGGCTTATTGCCTGATCGGTGATGCCTACATGGAGCTTGATGACATTGAGGAGGCTATCGGCTATTTTGAAAAAGCCAGTGATTACAAACCAAATAAGGATTTCACACCTATGTATCTGCTAAAGCTGGGACTTGCTTTGGAAACGGTGAATCGTTGGGAGGATGCGGCAGAAGCCTATGGAAGGGTGATCAGCGAGTTTCCGACGGCCACCGAAATCAATGATGCCAAAAAATACAAGGCTCGGGCAGAAACGGAAATGACCAATAGCTAGGTCTATGGGGCTCCGGGCCCGAAATTATGTCTTCGGCAGATAAAAACCTGAACCAACACAATACCCGCTACCTGGGTAACTCTGAAGAATTTAAAATTGCGCTGGTGGTTTCGGAATGGAATGAGGAGGTTACCGAAGCCCTAAAGGAAGGAGCTATCCGTGCCTTAACCGAATATCAGGTCTCCGAGGAGAATATTACAGTTCATTATGTACCGGGGAGTTATGAATTGATCCTTGGAAGCCAATGGCAAGCTGAAAACGAGTTCATCGACGCTGTAATTTCCCTTGGATGCGTTATCCAGGGTGAAACACGACACTTCGATTTCATCTGCAATGCCGTCGCCAATGGGATCAAGGATGTCGCATTGGAATTCAACAAACCCGTCATCTTCGGAGTATTAACGACCGACAACCTCGAGCAAGCCAAAGAAAGGGCTGGAGGCAAGCATGGCAATAAGGGCTATGAAGCCGGGATCACGGCTTTGAAAATGTTAGGCCTTAGAGAGTCGGGCAAATGATATCTGTCTACATGACCTTTCCCAACCTCAGGGAAGCCGAAAGAATATCAGAGATCCTGTTGAATAAAAACCTCATCGCATGTTCCAACATCTTTGAGGGAAAGAGCCTCTACAAATGGGGTGGAAAGATCCAAAACGAACCTGAGGTTTTCGCCTTTGCGAAAAGCATAGAGCAGAATTGGCAGGAAATAAAGGAGGTCGTTACAGAAGAGCATCCTTATGAGGTTCCTTGCATTGTTTCAAGGCAGATTAGCTCTAATGAGGAATATGAAGAGTGGGTTATCCGGGAAACTCAGTCACCGGGCATCCATTCATAAACCTTGTAATGCTCACCGTCCATCCCCATTTTCTTATAGGCTTCCTGTGCGGCCGCATTGGTTTGATCCACGTATAGCCTGATCCCCATGAATGATGGATCCTGGTCAACCTTGTTTTTGACATACTCATAGAGCCTGTTGAATACCCCCTTTTTCCTGAATTCAGGTGCGACGTACAGCGAATGGATCCAAATCACATTGCCATTTCGCCAATCGCTCCACTCATTCAGGTTTAAAAGACAGGCAATACTCTTGGAGCCGAGCTCGGCGACGATATACTCCCCGAGTTCAGGATTGTTCATCAGATGCTTGATTCCCTTGATCAGGGTTTGCTGGTTGAGAGACTTATCTTCGGTCTCCTTGGCCATTGCCATTTGAGCGTTTACAAGAAAGATTAGATCACCGGTATGGGCCGGTCTGATATTCAAGTTCATTTTCTAGGTTTTAAGGTCATTAAATTAAACTATCGTAGTCACATTTAGGTTAATTTTGCGGCCCCTGAATTGCATTAACGAGTATGAAAAGAATAGATACACAGGCTTTTGAACCAAGGCATATAGGCCCCTCTGCCAAGGAGGAAAAGGAGATGCTGGACCTTATCGGTGTAAAAGACAAAGAGGAACTGATCTTTAAGACCATCCCTGACAATATTCGATTAAAAAGGGAATTGAACCTTCCCGCCGCTCTCGGAGAGGCGGAGTTCCTTGAAGAGTTCAAAAAGACCATGTCCCAAAATCAGGTGTACAAATCCTACATCGGCATGGGATATTATGGAACACATGTTCCGACCGTGATCCAAAGAAATATTCTGGAAAATCCGGGCTGGTATACTGCCTATACCCCCTATCAGGCTGAGATCTCGCAAGGTAGACTTGAAATGCTCCTGAATTTTCAGACCGTTGTTGCCGAACTCTGTGGTTTAGAGATTGCCAATGCTTCATTGCTGGATGAGGGAACCGCAGCCGCGGAGGCCATGAGCTTATTTTATCATGCCAAAAGAGGTGCAAAGAAGAATTCCAATGTCTTCTTTGCCTCAGATAAATGTTTTCCTCAAACCCTTGATGTTTTAAAAACCAGGGCGGGCTTTGCAGGCGTAGACCTTGAGATCGGTGATATCGAAAAACTGGATGTGACCAGGGAAGATCTGTTTGGCATTTTGATCCAATATCCGGATTGTGAAGGAGCCATCACAGACCGCTCGGCCTTGATCACATCGGCAAAGGAACAGGGCGTTTTTGTGGCCATGGCTACGGATCTCTTGGCCTTGACCATGCTGAAATCGCCAGGAGAAATGGGAGCGGACGTCGCGTTGGGTTCTGCACAACGATTTGGTGTGCCCATGGGATATGGCGGACCACATGCTGCTTTTTTTGCAACCAAGGAAGACTTCAAGAGGATGATTCCCGGCCGGATCATCGGTATATCACAGGATCGTTTTGGAAATCCTGCATTCCGCATGGCCTTACAAACGAGGGAACAGCATATACGCCGGGAAAAGGCCACTTCAAATATTTGCACTGCTCAGGTGCTTCTTGCAGTTATGGCAGGAGCATATTCCGTTTATCATGGTCCGGATGGAATTCGCTCTATTGCAGAAGCCGTTCATGAGAAGGCCAAAGACCTGGCAAGCGACCTTCAGAACAAAGGTTTCCAACTTGCTCATGGGAATTTCTTCGATACCATTTTTGTGGCAGCTGATGAAACCGCTAGGAACGACATCAGATCGAGAGCCGAAGCTGCCAGGGCCAATCTGAACTACTTCTATGACGGCCTCATCGGGATCTCTATTGACGAAACGACCACTGCTAAGGATATAGCCGAGCTTAAGGATGTTTTTTCCGGTCAGGGTTCCGGAACTGACAACAAGGAGATCGGCATTCCCGCTCAGCTTGAAAGGACCTCATCATATATGGACGAAGATGTTTTTCATAAGCACTTTTCGGAACATGAGATGTTGCGTTATCTGAAAAGACTGGAAAACAAGGATATCAGCTTGACACATTCTATGATCTCATTGGGGTCCTGTACCATGAAACTGAATGCTACCACTGAAATGATCCCTGTATCATGGCCGGAAGTTGGTCAACTGCACCCATTCATTCCGGAAGACCAATGTCAAGGCTACCGGCAAATGATGGAGGATCTTGAAAACTGGCTATCCGAGATCACAGGATTTCATGCTGTTTCGCTGCAACCAAACTCCGGAGCACAGGGTGAATTCGCCGGTTTGGCAGTTATCGCGGCCTACCACCAGGATCGTGGAGAGGCAAACAGGAAGATCGTATTGATCCCCAGTTCTGCGCATGGCACAAATCCTGCGAGCGCGGTAATGGCTGGCATGGAAGTGAAGATCGTTCAATGTGATGACAAGGGAAATATTGATGTTGGTGACCTGCAGGAAAAGGCTTCTGCAGCCGGCAAGGATCTAGCCGGACTTATGGTCACCTATCCGTCAACGCATGGGGTATTTGAAAAGGATATCATCAGGGTTTGTGATATCATTCATGAAAATGGCGGACAGGTTTATATGGACGGTGCTAATATGAACGCCCAGGTGGGATACACCAGTCCTGCGAATATCGGCGCTGATGTTTGTCATCTGAACCTTCATAAAACATTCTGTATCCCACATGGAGGTGGGGGCCCGGGTATGGGACCAATCGGGGTTGCAGAGCACCTTGCACCCTATCTTCCAAAACATGTTCTTGTGCAAACGGGAGGGGAAAAGGGCATTAATGCAATTTCTGCTGCCCCCTTCGGATCTTCAAGCATACTTCCTATTTCTTATGCCTATATCCGCATGATGGGACCCGATGGATTGAAAAACGCTACTGCAATTGCCATTTTGAACGCGAACTATCTTCGTGCGAGACTGGAAAAGGATTTTGATGTACTTTATGTAGGTGACATGGGAATGTCAGCTCATGAAATGATCGTTGATCTGCGTTCATTTAAGCAGCATGGAGTCGATGCAGAAGATGTGGCGAAAAGATTGATGGATTATGGTTATCATGCCCCTACCATGTCATTCCCTGTAGCAGGAACCCTGATGGTCGAACCTACGGAGAGTGAAACCAAGGAAGAACTGGATCGGTTTTGTGATTCCATGCTGAGCATTCGTGCGGAGATCCAGGAAGTCATTGATGGCAAGGTCTCAAAAGATGACAACGTGCTTGTCAATGCTCCTCATCCGCTCGATCATTTTGTAAGCGGCGATTGGAACCATTCCTATGACCGTCAAAAGGCGGGGCTGCCCCTGGAATTCTTAAAGGTTCATAAAGTATGGCCTTCGGTGGGAAGGATCGACAATGCTTATGGTGATCGCAACCTGATCTGCACATGTGCTCCTCTTGAGGATTACGAATCCTAAGATTATTCATGAATGATCCCCGATTTGATCTGTTATGGCAGGGACTTTCTTTCAGCTACGGAAGAGAAAGAACTATCGATTATCCTGACCTGAAGATTGAAAAAGGGAGTCATTGGCTGATCATCGGCCCCAGCGGCAGTGGCAAAACAACCCTTCTCAACATTGTTTCCGGATTGTTGAAGCCAGACCAGGGGAAGGTAATGATCAGGGGTGAAGACCTGTATGCTATGCCTCCAAACAAAATTGATGGATTCCGGGGTAAGCATGTAGGAATGGTTTTTCAGGTCCCAAGGTTTTTTTCTGCTCTTTCCGTAGAAGAAAACCTGCTCATGGCCAATTATCTTGCAGGAAAAGCACAGGAGAAAGACCGGGTGAAATACCTTTTGGATAGCCTCGGACTATCCGGGGCTCAGAATAAAAAGATCACCTCCTTTAGCATTGGAGAAAAACAAAGACTTTCCCTGGCCAGGGCACTTATGAACAGCCCTGAGATCCTGATCGCCGATGAACCAAGCGCCAGCCTGGATGATCGGCATTGTGACGAGCTTATTGCTCTAATTGAGAAGGAAGCAAAGGAATTTGGAAGTACCCTGCTCGTGGTCTCTCATGATGCCAGATTGAAATCAAAATTCTCGAACCAATTGGCATTGTCATGAACCTGTTCCTGTTGGTATGGAGAAACCTCTGGAAAAAACCCCTTTCCAGCTTTTTGACTGTACTTCTTTTTGCCTTGGGCACAACGATCATTCTGTCTATCTCAAACGCACAGGAGTCCTTAAGGAACAAGGTAAAGGAGAGTGTACATGGAGTGGATATGGTTCTGGGCGCAAATGGAAGCCCCCTTCAATTGGTTTTGTCTTCTTTGTTTCACATCGATTTCCCTACGGGAAATATCCCATTAGAAGAGACAAAAAAGGTTCTCAGGGACCCGCTTGTAAAGGAATACCTCACCCTCTCCATAGGAGATAATTTCAAGGGGTATAGGATCATCGGGACCGAAAGATCTTTTTGCGACTGGTTTGACTGCGGTTCGATTCAGGGGAGGATATGGGAAGACGATCTTGAAGTCGTAATTGGCGCTGAGATCGCCGAGCTGGAGAACCTCAGTATCGGCGACGAGATCCACAGTAGCCATGGGTTTTCCGAGGAAGGCATGGCCCATGATCATAGCCATTTTGAGATTGTTGGGATATTGGAAAAAAGCGGAGGTACGGAGGACAGACTGGTATTTTGTTCCACCGGAACCATTTGGGAGGTTCATGGCGATGAAAACCCGACCAATCCTGAAATTACCTCATGTTTGATCAGATTCAGAAACCCGGGTGGCCTCATTGCCTTTCCGAGAAAGATCAGAAACAATCCCAGGTATGCGGTTGCCTCACCGGCTTTTGAGCTGAATCGTTTGTTTCTGGTCTTCGAGCCTTTGATATCCTTTCTAAAGATCCTTGCCTGGGTGATCATGCTGATCTCGGGGCTGAGCATCATGTTTGCGCTGTTTAACACTTTATCTGACAGGATCTATGAGATCTCCCTGATGAGGGTCATGGGAGCTTCAAGGGTCAGGGTTTTCGTTTCCCTTTGTCTGGAGGGGGTATACCTTTCTCTGGCCGGGTTTATCATGGGGGATATTTTTTCCAGAGTCTTGACCCGGGGTCTTGTTTCCTGGCTTCTGCCGGGCTTTTCAAGCCAAGGAAATATATTTTCATTCACTACGTTTGAAATGTCTTTATTTGTTTTCGTTATACTCATGGGCATCCTGGCATCGGTTGTCCCGGCGGTGATCGGTGCAAGAAAGGATATCTCGAGGGTATTGTTTTCAGAATAATTCAAATGCAAAAGGCGATATTGTTCATCCTGTTCAGTTTGCTTGCCCTGGAAAGCTTTGGGCAGGGGAAGTCGGTTTGGAACGTATTGGCAGATATCAAATATGGTATGCGATACGATGAGGATCTGGAATACGATGTTGAGTATCCGATCTTTGCGGACAAGATCAAAGCCCTGGAAGGGAAGGAGGTTCTGGTAAAAGGATACATGGTCCCTTTGGATGAACTCATGGGGCAAAATTTTTTCGTGTTATCTGCCTTTCCCTATAATATGTGCTTCTTCTGCGGTGGTGCCGGACCCGAGACCGTTATGGAAGTCAATACCATCAAAGAGATCGAATTCACGGAAAAACCCATACTCATTAAGGGAGTTCTGGAGCTGAATCAATTCGATTATAATCACATGATGTATATTTTGAATGAGGCAAGGCTGGCTGAATAGGCCCGGAAAAAATGATCTCTCAAAAAACCTTTCTTAGGACCTCTTCAAACCTGGCATTAAGAGGTCTTTCAGTATTGTCCAAGTTGCTTTTGGTCATTTATCTGGGCAAGTATTTCTTGTTGAGCGATTTAGGAACCTACCACATCTTCGCTATTTCCGCGGCCTTATTTGTGTTCATACTTGGTTTTGAATTCCACTCGTTCAGCTCAAGGGAGTACGAAAAAATGGAAAAGGAAGAGGTGGGGAAGTTCTTTTCCAATCAGCTGTTATTTCTGGTTCTCGCCTATTTTCCGGGAATACTTCTTATTCTGGGCTTCTTCAGTCTTGACTTCCTTCCCTGGACCTATCTTGTGCCCTTTGCCCTGGTACTCTTTTTCGACCTTCTTGCGCTTCATATTGGGGTCCTGCTGGCGGCACGGAAATTCAGTGTTTGGTTCAACGTACTGTTTTTTTTCCGGGGAGGCCTTTGGGTCTATCTTTTTGTTGGCTGGACGCATTTTGTTTCACCCCTTGGACTCAACGAGCTGTTCATATTCTGGATAGCCGGGCTTGCTTTCTCTGTATTTGCCGGATTGGTTGTTCTATACCAACAGAAGCTTTGGTCGCCTGGGAAGTTCTCTCCCGATTGGGACTGGATAAGAAAAGGCTTAAAAACCGCAGCCCCTTTTTACCTGTTGGTGATCTTCATGAGGTTCATAGATTACACGGATCGATATTTTCTTGAACTCTTTCATGGAAAGACAGAGGTGGGGATCTACAGTTTCTTTGCAGGTATTGCCAATGTTCCGGTGAGCTTGATCGCGAGTGCTGTAACCATTCAATTCATGCCCTTGTTTTTGGGTGCATACCGAGAAGACATCCGTGAAAATAAGATCAGGCTAAGCAGGGAATACCTTGGGCTTGTACTTGGTCTTTTGGCCTTGGTATTCTTTGGGGTCTATTTGTTCCTGGAACCCTTATTGTCCTTTGTCGGTAAGGAGGAACTGGTTGAATCCCAGGACACTTTGTGGATCTTGCTGATCGCCTCAGCCCTCCTCTCCCTCGGGACTTATCCGCAACTGATCCTTTATGCCAGGAGGAATGACAGAACCCTTTTATGGACGGGATTTCTGGGACTGGTGGTTTGTGTGGGTTTAAACTATTCTCTTGTCCCGAAACTCGGTGTTTTGGGAGCCGCCTATGCTGCCGTTTTAACCCGGGGGGCAATCTTCCTATCAAGATCCTATTTTGCTCTTTTCAACCCTTCAAAGCCCCTACCGAGCCCTAGCGATCAAGCATGAGGATCCTGTTCATAAGCAAAAAACCCAAGACGGCATCCTGGTCGGATTCGATTATTCAGTTAAGGGAAAATCTTGACTCTATCGAGGGAGTTGAAGTCATCCGCTTTGAGGTTGATACCGGAGGGGTAAGAAGGTACCTGAGCAATGCAAGACGCCTCAGATCCATTATGGACTCTGAGAAAATCCAACTGATATTTGTAAATCATGTGATCTGCGCATGGCCCATTTTCGGGCCGCTTAAAAGGTTTTCAGGAAAAAAGGTTCTGGCGCTTCATGAAACGGAACCGGTTCTTGGCTATTCCTACCTCTTGCAAAACCTTTTGAGAATTCCGATCAAGCATTGGATCCGCTATCAGAAGTTTTGGAACTCCCATCCACTGAAGTTTTTCGACAAGGTATTCATCCTTAACCAAAGGCAGGCTTTGTTTCCAAGGCATAAGGACAAGTATCACCAGGTGAATTATTTGGGTGTAGATGCGGAAAGATTCCTTCCGTCGGAAAGCGCTGAGCCGGCCTTGAATGGGTTATTTCCTTTCGGTGCCGATCGGATTGAAAAAGGTTTTAAATTAGCCAAAGGGGCGGTCGAAAGGGTTCAGGGAGTGCAGTTGAAATATGGTGGAGCCATCCCTTTTACGGAAATGCCGGAACATTATCGGCGGTCCGCATTTCTTTTGTTACCCACTCTTTATGAGACCTATTCTCTTGTCCTTTTGGAAGCATTTGCCAGCAACATCTTTGTAATCGCAAATCGGCATGTGGGTTTAGTGGAGAATCTTTTGGAAAAATATTCAAGAGAAGAGTTACTGTCCTTTGGACTTTTTGTTTCCAAACGAACAATCGATTCATTAGTGGAAGGGGTGCAGGAAATAAAGGAAAGGATCAGGAAAGGGGTCAAACCGAGGACAAGAGAATTAATGGAGAAGGAAGGGTTTTCAGGACCGGAAACAGCAAAGAGGGTATTGGGAGAATTCAAAAAATTGGCAAATGGGGATCCTTCGTAGCCTTTTCAGTCCTAAGGGTGGCAGCGTTGCCGAATCTTCCTTTTTGATTCTTCTTGCATTGAGCATCGTTACCATCCTGGTCGAGCCCAAATACAATAACCCTTTGTTGGCCCTCATGTTTATCAGCTGGATATTCATTAAAAAGGAGAGAGGGCATTACCTATCAGCAGCCCGCGACCCATGGGTGATCTTTGGATGGGGATTTTTTCTGATCTACCTGCTGGGCATGCTCTATACGGAGAATGTCTCGAGTGGCTGGTCTCAGATAGAGACCAAGTTGGGGTTTCTTGCTTTTCCATTTTTATTCTCCGCATACCGTGGATTTGGCAAGGAAAAAAAGAATTCTATTCACTCCTTTCTGACCCTGGGTATTGTGGTTTTGGCCTTGATCTGCCTGTTTGTTGCCATCCGTTTGAGCTCCGAAAAAACCGGAAATCTGTGGAATCCGGACAGCAGCTTTTTTGTCTATGATCAGCTTACCAGGGTTGTCAATATTCAGCCTCTATATTTCTCCTTGTTCATTTTGTTCGTATTGGTTGTTTGGCAAAATCGAATGATTGAAAGCTGGAAAGATTTCAAGCCCGGAGAAGCCAGGTTTTGGATATTGGTCCAGATCTTTCTGTTGGTCTTTCTGTTCCTTTTATCCTCAAGAACCAGCATTCTTGCCTACGTTGCCTGGTCGGTATTAAGGACGGCGGTTTTATTCGTAGGGAAAAAGAAAAGGATACTGGCGGTCGTTTTACTATTGGTTGAGTTTTCGATAGGATTCCTTCTGCTGACTCAAATAGATGTCAATAAAACCCGGTTTTCCGAGGCTGTGGATCCCGGCTCAAATTATAAGACCGATCAGTTTGCCGGAAGATCGCTCAGGATAGAAAAATGGAAATGCTCGTTTGAATCCTGGAAGCAGAATCCGATCATTGGAGTGGGCACCGGTGATGAGATAGCAGAGTTGCTAAAATGCTTCGAGAAAAAGGAAATCCACAGTGCGGTTCGCTGGCAATACAACAGTCATAACCAATATCTCAGCACCCTGATGCAGGTTGGCATACCCGGCTTTATTTTTTTAATGGCGTTGGTTCTTTACCCCATTTATATGGGATGGAAAAACAGGGACCTTACGGTTTTCGGGATCGGCCTTGTTTTTTTCCTATGTATAGGATCGGAGACCATGTTAAGCCGGAGATTTGGTGTGCTTTATTGCGCCCTCATTATGTCCGTTTGGCTTGTTGGACTTAACGATTTCGGAAAACGTAATAAATAAAAAGCGGGTTTTCTATGAGGTACCTTTTTCCCAGACGAAGGGGCTCTCTTAGCATTCTGAATAACCATTCGAGATGAATATTCCTGACCCATTTTGGAGCAAGAGCCGATTTACCTGAGAAAAAATCGAACGCTCCCCCACAAGGGAAAAAGACATTTGCATTTATCCTGTCCATGTTATCCATGATCCATTGCTCCTGGGATGGCATTCCAAACCCTACGAGGATCAGCTGTGGATTGAAGGAATTGATCTTTTCTATCACCTTTTCATTCTCCTCTGATCGTTGTTCCTTATCGAAGTAGCCATGATGAGTTGCGATTTGCACACCGGGGGCATTCATCTCCATTTTTTCCCTGGCTTTCTCTACGACCTCAGCCCTGGCACCCAGAAAAAAGATACGATATCCTTTTTCAGCGCAGAATCTTGCATAATCCCAAAACCAAACATTGTAAGCCACCTTATGCGGGACGGGTTTACCGATCAGCCGAGCCCCGAGCTGAATTCCTGCCCCATCACACATGACATAATCCACCCTTTTTTGGAACAGCTCTTTTAGCCATGGAAATTTTCTGTTGGCCAGCACGACCAGGTGGGCATTGGTATTGAAAAAGAGCTTTTTCTGATTTTTCTCAACAGCATCCTGAAGAAGGGTCTTATAGTCTTTCTCCTCAAATAAATCTACCGGTATTCCTCCGACTTCTATGGCCTTGGCTTTTGTTCGGTCCATTCCTGCAATTTTAATGAAGGATTTTTCAATTCATCGGGCTAACCTTCAAAAAGAAATATTCTTACTTTGCACGAAAAATCAACCGTTGAGGAGTCAATACAATAGATTTTTAAAAGCTCTCTTCTTTGTTGTAGATCTTGTTGCGGTAAACCTTGCCTTCTTTCTCAGTTTCGTTTTAAGATTTGGCTCCTTTGATCAGATCTTCAGCCATCATTTTTACAACGAGTTTTACCTTCCTCTTTGGATCTTTTATAACCTTGGATGGGTTGCCATCTCCTCTTTAGGGGGATTCTATCGACCTTATTCTCATCCTAAAACCACCGTCATTCTGCGAAGGGTAACCAGGATATGGGTGCTTTTCATTCTGTTTTTGACCATTTTCTTTATCCTCATTGCCAGGGAGGATTATTCAAGGCAGTTCTTTTTTGTTGCCTTCGCCTTGCTGTATGGCTTGTTGATCATCGGAAGACTTGGAATTCACTTTTCTTTTCGACTTTCGAGAAGAAGAGGCTTGTACCAGTCCAAAGTAGTGATCGTGGGATATGGAGAGGTCGGAAAGGACCTTAGGGATTATTTCGTCAGGAACCCTGAACAGGGCTTCAAATTCTGCGGCTTTTTTGATTTCAAAGGCGGATCAGAGGTTCTTGGGAATCTGGTGGACCTGAGATCATATTGCAAGGAGCAGAGAGTGGAGGAGATCTATATTTCGATACCGGATACGCCGGGTACGGCCATTGAAGAGATCATGGAATATGGTGAACAGAATCTTATAAAGGTAGTCCTGCTTCCTAACTACCTGAATTTCTCTACCAGGAGATTGGCGTTGGATTCATACGGAAACATTCCCATTCTGATCACTCAAAAGATCCCATTGGCTGACCCATTTAACAGAGTGGTAAAACGGATATTCGACATTCTTTTTTCGCTGTTTATTATGATCTTCGTTTTGTCCTGGCTCATTCCGCTTTTGGGATTGATCATTTATTTGGACTCGCCCGGACCCATCTTTTTTTCTCAAAACAGGTCAGGATTCAAAAACAACATATTCAGGGTATATAAGTTCAGGTCGATGGTTGTCAACAAGCAATCCGACTCTATCCAGGCCACGAAGGATGATAAACGGATCACCAGGGTTGGGAAATTTTTGAGGAAAACCAGTTTGGATGAACTACCGCAATTCTTCAATGTTTTACTCGGAGATATGTCAATTGTTGGCCCCAGACCTCACATGTTGTTTCAGACGGAGGAGTATTCAAAATCGATAGACCGATACATGGTAAGGCATTTTGTAAAGCCTGGCATTACCGGCCTTGCCCAGGTAAGCGGGTATCGGGGTGAGACCAGGGAGGAGCCTTTGATGAAGATCAGAGTGAAACTTGATAGGATCTATATTGAGCAATGGTCGCTTCTTTTTGATTTGAAGATTATTGCGCAGACTTTTTTCTTGGTATTCAAAAGGCAGGAATATGCCTATTAGCTTCAACAATGAGCCTTGAGAAAGAGGCATATGATAATCTGAGGTCCAATTGGACCAACTGGAAGATCTATAGGGTCTATATTTTCCTTTTATCCAACAGGATTCTGTTTATGAGTTTCGGTGGGACTATGCTCCTGATCGGCATTATCGCCTTGATGGGATTCCTCGGGGGGCCTGAGGCTGAAGCATTGATCGGCGCAGGCTCTATTTTGATTGGTCTCTTTTTTTTCTCCTTGTTCTACGCTCCGGTATTTGGAGCCAAAGCACTGATGCCGAAAATAAAGATTGAATTCTTTGAACACATCAAGGCTTTTAGCAAGATCAGAAATCTGAAATACCGGCCAGAAGGTGAGGAATTTACAAAGGACTTTCTGAAGAGCGGCTTATACCCTTACAAGCTCACCAAGATCAAAGGCAGGGATTATTTTTCAGGGTTCTCGGGTTATTTTCCTTTTCTCATCTGGAATGTCTGGGCTTGGTTTCAGGAGAAATCTTTTCAGTCTCCCATGACCTATGCCACCATCAATACCGCCTATATCGGTTTTGCAGGTGACCAGGTGATATTCAAGAATATTACCCCAATTACCGGTGAGCTGATCGTCTTTCCAAAAAAGGCCGAAGAGTATTATGCTGACCTTCTTCAAGGCATAAAAGGGAAAAAGAAGTTCAAGAGAAGTGGTTTTTCAAACCCGGAGTTTTCCAAGACCCTCATTGCTTATCGAACGGCCAGCCTGAGTGGCATTACTTCAAGAATCTTTCAATCTATTTTACAAATTATTCGATCCTTTCCTGAAGGGGCAGCTTTTCATTTTACTCCCGAAGTGGTATTCGTCAACATACCCCATGAAAAGAACTGGTTGGAGGGTTCTCCATTTCAAAATCCCGACCTTATTCTTCAAAAGAATGTTGTGGCGTTCTTCAGGCTCATGAGAGTTCCATCTCTCTTGGAATTCGGAATCTCAGGAGAGAATCAGGATAAATAGCCCTGTGGATTTGAAAAGGCTCAAAATCATTGAATATGAGCCAAATATTTTTACTTTTAGTCCGGTATTCATTAAACGAATCTATACCAAGAGTGTGAAAATGAGACTCCTAACTATTGTGGCATTATTGGGGATTGCCTTTTCCTTAATGCCTTATGAATCCTACTCAAGTCCTGCCCCAAATCCCAAAAAGCTAAAAAAAGCCGGAGACAAACACCTGCAAAAAGGTGAATTTGTTGATGCGCTGAAAAACTATTTGGATTATGCCAAGGAAGCAGAGAATGTCGAACCAGAGGTGAACTACAAGATCGGCCTTTGTTTTATTCAACTGGAGCGTCCGGGCTCTGCGCAAAAATTCTTTAGGGTCGTGAGAAGCCAAAATTGGAAACCCTACCCCACGGAATTTGAATTCTATCAGGCAAGGGTGTTTCATCTTCTCCATGATTTTGATTCTGCTCATCATTATTATGGGCGATTTCTAAGAAGATATAACAAGGATCATGTAGGGAATAAGAAGCTTGAGATTGTCGCGGAGGAACTTGTTTATCCTGCTGTATATGGCAAGGCTTACGAGCAAAATGAAAACCTTATTCCTGTAGATAAGGCGATTGAAAAATTGATTGCCTCAACAGAAGAAGGGCATAAACAAAAGGGTCATGGAAGAAAAGTTTATGTGAAGAGCCTGGGCACAGAGGTCAATTCACCATATGATGAATATGCTCCATGTATTTCCTCCGATGGGAATTTGCTGATGTTCGCCTCCAGGAGATCCAAGAATAGTTCGAAAAAGGAGGGAGCCACTGAGCAACTGTATTTCACGGAAAAAGCTGAAGACGGGGAATTCAAAAAAGCGGTCATGGTGGATTTCGGTGAAGGAAGCAAAAAGAACTACGCACCGATTGCTTTCGACTATGATATGAATGGATTTCTCCTCTATGAGTCTGTGAGTGAAATCCAAGGGGATATGTATTATTCGGAAAGATCGGGAGAGAAGTGGGGAGTGCCCCAGGCTTTGCCTGAGCCGTTGAATTCGGAATATTGGGAGCCCAGCGCCGGTTTAAGCTCTGATGGAAATACAGTTTACTTCTCCAGTAACAGGCCGGGTGGCAAAGGAGGCCTCGATCTCTATGTTTCAAAAAAACTTGGTGAAGGAGAATGGTCCGAACCGGTAAGCCTGGGTGATAAGATCAATACACAATTTGACGAAGATGCTCCCTACATCAACCCTGAGGGCACCTATTTGTATTTCAGCTCAAGGGGTCACCAAGGGCTTGGTGGATATGATATCTACCGCGCAAAGCTGACTGGCGATGAGATCACGGATGTAGAGAATCTCAGGCTTCCAATTAACTCTGCACAGGATGATATTTATTTTTCATGGACGGGTGACGGCACCAAGGCCTATTTTTCTTCATCGAGAGATGAAGCTGGCAAAACCAATTCGGACATTTATTTGATGGACTTTTCAAAGTCTACCCTGGATGTCAATGTATTTGCCATGGACGGGGATAGAAGGATCAGAGTCCGGGATTTTAAGGCATGTTTGTATCAGTTACCTGAAGAGAACCTGTTCGCCTGTGAGGAGCAGCGACTAAAGAATCAGGTCACTTTCTATATCGTTCCGGGAAAGAAGTATCACCTGATTGTTGAAAATGAAGAGCTCGGTGTTCATTCCGAAGAGGTCATGGCGGAGCAGGATTTTGACCTGGTTTCCTACATCACGAGAAATGTTATTCTCGAAAAGAATGAGGTAGTTCAGGACACCACTCCGGCTACCACTCCTGTAGTAGTAGCTGAGGTCGAAACCGAAGAGGCAGAGGATACGCCGCCTCCGCCAGTCACATCCTCGGAAACCAAGGTAAAGTTCAAAGGGGCCTACTTTGTGGTAGGGGATAAGCTTCCCGCCAAAGTTCACTTCCTATTCAATGAGGCAGAGAATATTACGGATTTCTCTAAAAGCCAATTGGATATGCTGGCTACACTGATGAAGGACCATCCGGCATTAACGGTTAGACTGCTGGCCTATACCGACCTTGTCGGGGATGAGCAATACAACCTTGATCTGAGTATTAAAAGAGCGACCACGACGAAAAACTACCTGATCAGCCAGGGTGTCGAAGAAGAAAGACTGATCTACAAGGGCGATGGTGAGCACAACCCTGTTGTGAAAACCGAGGATGCCAATCTGATGAACAGAAGGGTTGAGTTTGAGATCCTTACCCTATGATCAAACGTACCTAAGGTCGGGGCTGTAGAGCTCAGGATATTTACCTGAAATATTGGTGTACTTGCTCATGATGATACGCATGTCAGCATCTACATCTCCGCTGGGATAAAAGATCTCCAGGACTCCGGCGACCTTCCTTTTGTAATCACAAAACCCCAGGGCTATTGGAACTTTCGCCCTAAGGGCGACGTAGTAAAAACCGGTTTTCCACTGAGTGGATTTTTTTCTTGTTCCTTCAGGGGTGACCACAACACAAAGTTCATCCCTGTTTTTGAACAAACCCGCCATGACGTCTACCATATTTTTCCGGGATTTTCCGGGTTCCGGATTTCTGTCTATCCCGATGCCTCCCAGGGGTCCGATGATCAAGTTGAACGGAAACTTCATCCACTCCTTTTTGATGGTGAACTTCAGTGGAATACCCATTTTCCTGAAGGCGGCTATGGTGATCGGAAAATCCCAGTTTGAGGTATGCGGTGCTGCCATCATCACGCAGCGATGAAGGTCAGGACTGTCGGTGTATTCCAGTTTCCAACCCTGGATCCAATAAAAAAACTTGCAAATAGCGACTATCATATTGAATTCCTAAACCCTCACGGCAATAATGCAAACATCATCTATTTGCTCATGTTCTCCTTTCCATTCGTCATATTCTTTTTCAAGATTGGAATTGATCTGAGCAACGGGCTCCTCCACCTGCCGGATCAGGAATTTTTTAAACGACTTGTACATGTATTTTTTTCCCTTGGGACCCCCAAATTGATCGGCAAACCCATCGGTAAACAGGAAGATGAGGTCATCTTTTTCCGCTTGAAATGTTGTGGTATTGAATCTACCCTCTTTTTCAAACGCGCCAATTGGTCTTTTGTCAGCCTTGATCTCAAATAGATTCGCCCCATGTTCTCCTTCGAGATTTGGATTGATCGTTTCTCCTGAGGTGGTTTGGATCCTCGAACTTCGCCTTACCAGATACAGGCTGTTATGGGCGCCGGAGTATTGGACCTCAAGTGTTTTTGGATCAAGGGAGCAAAGGCTGATGTCCATACCATCTTTTACCTCTTCATCATTTCCACCGGAGGGATTAAGGGTTTTTGTCACGATCTCATTTAAGTGATCAAGGATCTCTCCAGTAGATTGAATTTCCGCTTCCCGGACGACTCTGTTTAATCCGTTGTACCCGATAATGCTGACAAAGGCTCCCGGAACTCCATGTCCCGTGCAATCAACTGCGGCGAACAGGGTCTTTTCTTCCTGGTTACCTTTTCCGGTATCCATCCAATAAAAATCTCCGCTGACAATATCCTTTGGCCGATACATGATGGAGCTATTCGGCAGCAGCTCCTTGATTTTTGAAGGAGGAGGGAGAATGGCCAATTGAATTCTTTGCGCATAATGGATACTGTCGGTGATCTGCCGGTTTTTATTGCCGATCACCTGATTTTGTTCTTCGAGCTGATCTCTTTGAGCAAGGATCTCTTCATTTTGAGACTCCAATTCGGAATTCTGCAATTCAATTTCGTCCTTTTGCTGAGTGATCTCCTTGGTTTTTTCCCTAATGATGATCCTTAGGCCTCGGTTCGAGATCACCACTACAGCGTAGGTAAATCCTAAAAAGAAAATTGCATAAAGACTGTAAGCCCACCAGGTCAAATACCAGGGGGGAAGAACCCTGAAATTCATTGAAGCCACCTGGCTTTCCACCCCAAAATAGTCACGTGTCCTCACCTGCATGGAGTAATTTTTTCCGGGTAGGTTGGTATAAACGACCTCGGACTTTTCGCTCCATTCGGACCAGCCATCATCGAACCCCTCAAGTTTGTACTTGAATAGGGTTTTCTGATTTGATTTATAGGAAGAAGACGAAAATTGAAATGTAAGGGCTTTTCTGGAAAATGGAAGTTCTATATCAGGTGGTGGAGTGGTGCTAAATCCGGCAAACAATATGGAATCCTCCCCAAAGCTGATCTCATCAAAATGGCATTCAACTTTGTAGGTCAAATAGTTCTCGCCCATATTATTGACCCCAAACAAACCTCCTTCTCCGCCCATCCAAACGTTCGCGTAAACCGGATCAACTTCTATGCTGAAGACTATATTTTCGGTGGTAGCCTTAAAGGCCTCATGAACGAATTTTTCCTGTGGAATGATGTAGCCGTTGAAGAACTCGTCAAGCTCCAGGTTTAGTGAAACGACCCAGAGTTCAGCAGCCGGTCCCTGGGTAAGTCGGAAAAAATAGTTGTTCCAGGCGTTTTCTTCTTCAAGACCAAAATCCGTTTTTGAAAATCGATCATCTTCTTCAGGCAGAAAAATTCCATCCACCGTTCCGGCAATGATTTGATCTTTATACAAGCTTGGGTTTGGATCTCCGGTGGACAACCCTGAAAGTGAATCAATATGGATAAGGTTTTCGAAATCCGGGATATTGGTTTGTTCGTCTATACTGATCCGGATCATCCCGTATCCGTCACTTCCCATATAAATATTTCCTTCTCCATCGGTCTCGATACTTCGGATCTCCATATTCAGGGCTTCATTGCGATGCTCTTCCACCAAAAATCCATCCTTCAGGTAAAAGCTGATGTAGCCGCTTTCTGTGCCCACCCAATATCGGTTTCCATCATTCCTGGAACGGCGAATCAGAAACGGCGAAGCGGAAACAAGCCGCTCAAAGCCCTGTCCCGGAGTGTATTCCGTGATCGCATTCTCCGCCCCGGCGAGAATTGAATACTTTCCACCCCCCTTTTCCACTTTTTCAAGAGTCCAGCATTCCCCGTTAAACCCCTCTACTTTCTTAAATCGTTTTTCCAATGGATTCCATTCATAGATTCCCGTCGTGGTTCCGAGGAGTAAGGTTTCGCTGATGGGCAGAATTTCATTGATCACGAAATTCACCCCGAACTCTTCTCCGAAGTGTGAGACTGGAGCGTTGTAATCGATCATGGAAACGCCAAATTCCAGAGCGGCCCAAAGATTTCCCTGGTGGTCAAAGCAAATTTCATTTACGGAATTATTCTGCAGGCCTTTTTTAAAATCGGAAATTGTAATCAGGTTTCCGTGCTGATCCAATTTTAGAATCCCATTGCTTTCGGTGGCGAGGACCAAATCTCCGAAGGGGTCCAGACGAGCTTTTAGGACAAAAAGATCCAGCAGTTCCGGACTGGATAAGGCCTTGGTTGTTCTTATGCTGTTTCCATCAACTTCCAGATACCTCCAATCGGTATCGGTGATCATCAGGTACTGGCCTTTTCCCAGTTCAAACACATTTTGAATGACCATCTTGCTGGGCCAATCGTTACTCAATGGCAGAACATCTCCATTTTCATTGATGATCTTAGGCTCTTCAAATAGTTCAAAAACCACCGGCCTTCGCCCCGACATAAAGAGTCTCGCCATTTTATTCACCGTAAACTCTTCCACCAATTGAAAATCTTTGTCGATTACGAATATGGAAGAAGCCGAATAGAACCAAACCTCATCTCCACGAAAAAGAATGCCACGGATCCTTCCAATGCTTCCAAGGTTATCCCCAAGCATCTTAAAAAGGTCAACCATTTTGCTGTTCCCGGCCTCATCGGTTTCTACATATCCAAAGGAATTGTTCGAACCAAAAAACAGGGTTCCCCTGGGAGAGAATTCCAGAGCAAAAACCTCCCTTTCTTCCGGGTCATCCACTTGCTTCCAGTTCTGACCATTGTAGACGAGCAGTCCACCATTGTTGCCGACATAAATTCGATGATCCGGCCCCACAATAACATCATGACATTGCCCTTCCCTTGAAGGAAATTGACTGGGATTAAAATTTTGAGTTGGAAGTTTCCCGTCCGAAGGAACAGGGAGCTGTGCAAAGGCTCCCATGCCTATGACCATTAAGCCGATTACCTGGAATAGGATTTTCACCAAACCAAGTAATGAAAATTTGTTGATTTGATCCGCCTTAGTGAATGACCAGCTTTTGAACTTGAGAGCCCGATGAGCCGTCAGAAGTGATGACATAAATCCCCGGGGCCAGATTTCCAAGGTCAATTTTACCTTCTGTTGAAATCTTGCTACTCAGCAGAGTTACACCTTTCAGGTTTTGAATACTGACCCTGTTGAACACTGAGCCATCATTTTGCCTGTAGTTCACAAATGCCCTTGCCGGTACTGGGTAAAAACTAATTTCACCCGAGGATTGCTCGGCCAAATCAATTCCCTGCGGTGCGGAAGGTGGATCCGGAGTCGAATTATTGGATCTCGAGCGCCCGAGGGTTTTCCCTTTTTTATCCGTATCGCAGCCGAATGGTTTTCTGATCACCACAACATAAAAAAGGCCCGGATCGTTGATCAGTGTCGGGATGACATCCGTATAGCTGTTCAGATTTGACGGAATTGAGTCGATCAGTTCCCAGCCATTGGCCCAGGTATTTCTGTAGATATAATAAGTTGCATAATTAAAGCCCTGATAGTCGTCCCATGAAAGATTGATCGAATTAGGAATAAGTCCCAAACTCTGAGTAAGGTGCATGGTCTTATGCTCAGGGCTCAGACTGCTTTCAACCCCGCATGAATCCACTGATGATATTTTGTACCTCCAGGATCGGAATAGGGGCAAGGCAACGGAATCAACAAATTCCCCACTCTGGTTGAAAGGAACGGTACCGATCTGTTGGTAAACACCGGCGGCCGATGATTCCCGATAAATATTGTAATGACTGATTCCGGCAAAATAATTCTTTTCCCAGGCTATCAGGTTTGAGCCTGTGGCGCTGTCGACGGTCACAAGACAGATCCCGTCGCCAAAGTTGACATCGCCATTGAGTTGCGCGGTCATATTTCCAAGACATCCCTGCGAATTGGCCACCGTCAGATTGTAGGTTCCCGCACCCACATTGATCAGGTCCTCAACCTGACTGCCGTTTGACCAGTTATAGGTATAAGGTGAACCTGATCCATTTACAGTGATATAGACAGACCCGGCAGGGTTTATACATGTTGGTTGTATGATGGAATCAAGAACCACAATTGGTCCGTTATCCTCTGATATCGCTATCCAAATTGTATCGAAGCAGGAGTTTTGATCCCTTACCTCTACCGAGTAAAACCCTGCGGCCAGATTATTTTCGACAGAATCGGATCCCCCATTTGACCAGACATAAGTATATGATCCTGTTCCTCCGGAAGCATATATATGAGCCGATCCCGTAGACGATCCGCAATTGGTGTTCGTGGTCTGACTTGAAAGAGAAATCGGATCGGGTTGTGAAATATTGAATGTTGCAAGGCTGATACAGCTGTCACCATCCACTACCAATACCTCATAAGGCCCTACCGAGAGGTTTGAGATGTCCTGGTTGCTGGAACCATTGGTCCACCAATACGAATAAGGAGCGGTTCCTCCTGAAACATCAATGTCAAGGGCTCCATTGGAACCTCCAAAACAACTTACCGGTGTAATGCTTCCCGCCGAAATGGATGGAGCCTCAACATCTGAGATCAGCACCTGTCGGTTGACCTTACAACCGGTTGCATCTTCTACTTCAACGACATAAATGCCTGCGCTTAAGCTATCTGCCCAAAGGGTTTCATCACCGTTAGTCCACCTATGGTCATATGGCGGAATTCCTCCTCCTATGGTGATGCTGGCAGAGCCATTGTTTGCTCCGCAATTGGCATCGGTGAAAGAGGTGTTGACCAGGATCTCCGGTGGTCTATTGATCACTACACTATCATATCCGTAGCATCCGGTAGAAGGTGAGGCTGAATCAAAAACCCGGACGAAGTATTCTCCGGAGGCGAGATCGTCGATATCAGGAGTTCTTTGGCCATTAGACCATCTGTAGGAAAAAGGACCTGTTCCCGAAAGAATATTGAGGTCAACAGAACCGTCCAAGACATTGAAACAACTTTGGTCAGATTTTAAAAGACTGAAGCGTGGTCTCGGAGGGTCAGAAACCTCCACAGAGTCTGTGGCCGAACAGCCATTGGTGTCTGTTACGGTGACGCTATACCATCCACGACTCAGATTGAACACATTTTGAACCGTATCTCCCGATGACCACATGATTCCATATGGTCCAGCCTGACCCGAAATTTGAAGGATTGCAGCCCCATCGTTCCCATCGCAGGTTTGAGCATCACTCTTGGACAAACTGAGAAAGGGTTTATTATAACCGGCAATATTAAAATTCAATGTGTCAGAACAGCCGGAATTATCCGTAATGGTGACCGAGTATGGACCTGCAGGAAGCTGATTGACGAATGGTCCTGTCACACCGTTGGACCATTGAATAGAGAATGGAAATTGACCTCCGATCATGGTGACTGAAGCAACTCCGGTATTTTGTGAGCAACTGTCTGAATTAAAAGTTGTCAGCGAAGTTGTAAAGGTTACATTGTCTTCCAGATCTATGATCCTGAACAGCTCACATTGTCTTGAATCCCTTATCCGAACCCAATATTGACCACTTGGGATGTTGAAAAGTGTCGAGATGGTGTCTCCGGTAGACCAAAGGTATTTGTACGGCGGAGTTCCTCCTTGTCCGAAAGCGGTGATCGATCCATTGGATTGGGTACAGGAAGGCCTGATCGAATCTACCATAACACCCAATGGAAGAGGGTTATGGACCACGAAGGTATCCGTGGTAACACAATTGTTATTTGCAAAATCCGAATCTGTGATGGAGACCGTATATGTTCCTGGGCTTAGGCTATCCACATCCCGGGTCGTTGGTCCGTGTCCCCATGAATAACTGTATGGGGGAACCCCACCACTGATGCTCAGACCAATGGAACCATCGGCGGAGCCATGGCAAGAAGGGTTGATTACCGTCGCCACTATGTCCGGACGATCAGGTCCATCCACAAAAACAGAATCGGTTGACATGCAACCGGTCGTATCGGTCACATCAACGATATACCATCCCTTGGGCAACCCTGAAGCGACTGAACTGCTTTGCCCTGAGGACCATTGAATGGTAAACGGTCCGTTTTGGCCGGCTACATTGACAATAGCAAATCCATCCGAGCTTCCACAGGTGGAAGTCGGTGTAGAGGAGGTACTCAGTTGCGGGGGACTCGAACCGCCAACATCGATGACCCGAATGACCTGGCAATTGTTGGCATCGGTCACGGTAAGGGTATATTGCCCGGAGGCAAGGTTGGAGATCACCTGGCTGGTAGAACCCGTCGACCATTGGAAATTGTAAGGAGGCGCTCCTCCTGTGACTGATGCTATGGCCATGCCGTTATTCGAACCGCAGGTATCCGCGCTAAACACTGTGACCGTGGGGTCCAGTGTAATTTCCTCGTCAACGGTGAAGGTTTCCTGTGTTTCGCAACCATTGGCGTCCATGACGGTGAGCTGATAATTGCCGGGGACCAGATTACTGATCTGAGTGCCTGTTGGGCCATGCGACCAGGTTTCAGTGTACGGTGCTTGTCCGCCTGTGTACGAGACATTGATTGCTCCATCGTTTCCAACTCCGCATGTTATGTCGGTCACAGTTGAACTAAAAACAATGGGTTCATTTTTTAGCTTGGAGATTCCGATGTCATATGATCCGTAACCCGTTAGGGTCTCATTGCCGACCGTCATACTAAGACTATTTGATCTGAAAAAGAGCCGCAGATCTTCCGTTGGCATCACTCCAATGCTAATGCCATTTTCATTTGCCAAACCTCCTCCGCTTCTCATCCAAACTAAGTTTCCCGTAAAATCGATGAGTCCGCCATAGAAATCATAAAACCCTGAGTTCGTGTTTGTCAATGAATCCTGACCGATAATCAAGTCTGCTCCGTTGAAACTTCCCGTGAAGAACAGGCCTTTATCCTTGTAGGGTTTGATTTCATTGATATGGTTTGACCCCGGATAATCAAGGTCTGCCACCCAGGCAATGGTCCCGGAAGGAGAGATCTCTCCCACAACGGGCTCAGTCGAACTTGTTCCCGGATCGCTATTTAGGTACTGGGTTCCGTCAAGATCAACCGTATCACTTTTGAAATACCCGAGGAAGAAGGGCTTTCCGAATTCATTGACTTTGATCTTATTGATCCTGTCATCGCCCGATCCCTTCAAAAATCTTATCCACTGAATGATCCCGGAGGAGTTTATCTTTCCCATGTATCCATCATAATCTCCGCTGAGGCTATACACTTGCCCATTCAGGGTCATGGTAGGCCCATTACAATAACCGGCAAAGTATACGTTTCCACTCAGGTCATAGTCAATACCATATCCCTGTGCGGTTCCTGTTGAATAAAATCCATGAGCCCATTGAGCGGTCAGATTTGAATTGTATTTGACCAAAAAGCCTTCGCCTGTTGCGTTTGTTGGAGGGTTTAGCGAACCCCAACCTGTAAACCCAAGAGCTGCCGAAGTATAAGCCCCCGATATCGCAACTTCTCCGGAAGGAGAAACAGCGATGGAAGCCGGATAAGCAAAAGCGCCTCCGCCTCCGCCTTCCTGTCTTTGTAAGAGTTTTACCCCCTGAGGACTATACTTAAAGACGAACATATAGCTCGCCCATGGGAAGCTATTGGTTAATCCATTGTAATGGTTTGCTGTATATCCGGTGTAGTAGACATTTCCGCTCGCATCGGTAGCGGCATCTGCTACCACAACCCCGTTTCCAAGAATTGCCCAGTTGACGTGGTCATTTGAATCCATTTTTACCACATATCCGGTATAACCTCCGAGTTGCGGTAACAGGGTGTCGCCAATTCTAAGGGTGTCGCTGTAGAAGTATCCAACAATGATCTGATTCCCGGATAGGTCGACTTCTGCATCGATCACATAATCATCCAGGGACCCTCCTCCATTTGAAGTGTTTCCCCAAACTTCGCATTGCGCCAAAGAAGAAAGTGGTAGAACTAGGGAGAGAAAGAGAGGTAAAAGTAGTCTTTTGCCCATATACCCGGTTTTAGATATTACAAATATCGAAAAAAGCAGAGTTAAAGGGATTTTATGCTACTCTATATGGATGCGATATATTGAAGAATCTGTTCAAAAAATCGGGGAAATAGGGCCGGCTGTAAGATTCCTAAAAAGATCAACCCAAAAATTGCTCCGTAAAAATGCGCCTCATGATTGATGATCGACCGGGGGTCCCTGGAGGCTTGGTGTGAATAAATGAGGAACAAAGGCGCCAGAATAAATCCCGGAATACAAATGATGGCAAACAAACAGACCTTCTCCAAAGGAAAGATCAGAATGCTGGCAAACAATACAGCACTCACCGCTCCGGAAGCTCCAAGCGATGCGTATTGGGGGTTATTTCTATTTCTGAGAAAGGTCGGAACATTGCTCAGGATGATGGATAGCAGGTAAAACCCCAGATAGAGGATCCCGCCCGTGTTCAATCCATACCAATAGACCAGGGCTTTTTCCGCTATAGGTCCAAAGAAGAAGAGGGTGAACATATTGAAGAAAAGGTGGCCATAATTAGCATGGATGAAGCCTGAACTCAATAGGGGAAGCCAATTTCTTTGCCGACTATTGGCATATGGCCTGAGGGCCAGTTTCAGCAAGAGGTCTTCTCTTTGGAATGCAACTATTGAAAGCAGGGAAGAAACCCCGATGATGGCCCAGGTATACATCAGATCGTTCTTCGTGCCAGGAGTTGGAGGTAAGCTCTCAGCTCTTCTTTCGCCTCTTCTTTTCCGTTAAGGTCTTTGATCATCGATCCTACCGAATCAAATTTTTCCCTGATCAGTTTGTCGATCTTTTGATCGATTTTCAGTGTGGAGAAGATCTCCATTACCTCGTCCACGGTTTTCGAATCCCTCTGAGCCAAGCTGTAGATCGACTTGAGCCTTTTGATATGGTCAGGTGTTCCCCTGTCCATGGAGAGCATCCACAGAATGGTCTTTTTGCCAGCAAGAATGTCTCCTCCGGGTGTCTTTCCAAATGACTCCGGATCTCCAAATACGTCAAGGAAATCGTCCATGATCTGGAAACCCAAACCAACTGTTATGCCTATCTGATACAGGTTTTGCAAGTCGCTCTCCGATGCCCCTCCGAGCTTCCCACCAAGCCATAGGGAATAACCGATCAGGACGGCTGTCTTTAATCGAATCATTTCGAGATAATCCTCGGTTGCAGGATCGGGTTTCTTTTCAAAATCCATATCCATCTGCTGCCCTTCACATACTTCCAAAGCCGTGGTGTTAAACCTTTCAAAAACCTCCATGAAATCGGCTCCTGAAAAAGCCAGCTGTTGGTAGGACTTGACCATTAAGGCATCTCCGGAAAGAATGCCGATGTTCTCATTCCATTTTTCATGCACTGTTTGCTGACCTCTGCGCAGTGGGGCTACATCCATAATGTCGTCATGGAGCAGGGTGAAGTTGTGGAAAAGTTCGATCGCTGATGCCACTTTGATGTCTGAATCGCCTGGCTCCGTGAAAAGCCCTTCTGCCAGAAGTGTCAGAACCGGCCTCATCCTTTTTCCACCCAAGCTCAAAAAATACCTCATGGGATCGTAGAGATTGGATGGATTGGCGGGGAGGTCAATTGCGACCAATTCCGCCTCTATCTTCTCGCGAAAATATTTTGCTCTTGAACTCATGCTTTCGAAATAAATATGAGGTCAATGGTCCTTTTGTTGATATCTGTTGAGCCTACCTCGACCATGACCTGGTCCCCCATGGAGATCACCAATCCGGACTGTTGCCCTACTACCCGGAACCTTTCTGGCTCAGCCACAAAAAAATCATCATAGATCTCCCTGATCCGGATCATTCCCTCACAGCGCATTTCTGAAATCTCCACATAGATCCCAAAATCCGTGATGCCAGATACAATGCCCTGATATTCGGCTCCAACCTGATCCTGCATGAATTCGACCTGCTTGTATTTCACAGATGCCCTTTCTGCTTCTGAAGCGGACTTTTCCTTGTCTGAGAGGTATTGGCATCTTTTGTCAAGTCCTGTAAAAGATCTGGCCTTATGGCCCTGCAGTTTTTCGGCAAGAATTCTATGTACCATGACATCCGGGTATCGACGGATCGGTGAGGTGAAATGGGTGTAGTCCCTGAACCCTAATCCAAAGTGCCCGGTATTCTCGGGAGAATACTTTGCCTTTGCCATTGAACGAATGGCGAGGCCCTGAAGAACATTTTCTTCGGGCTGACCTGCGATTTGGGCATTGAATTGGTTAAGCTCTTTTGAGAGATTTCTTGAATCGATGTTCAGGTTATAACCGAAATTCTTGGCAAACAAAGAGAAGTTCATCAGCTTCTCAGGATCCGGATCATCATGTACTCTGAAAACGAAACCCCTGCCAACCTCTCCTTCTTTTTTTCGAAAGAGCTCTGCTACTTTTTTGTTGGCCAGAAGCATAAAGTCCTCAATCATCTTATGGGCTTCCTTTCTCTCCTTGGGAACCAATTCGATCGGGTAGCCCGTTTCATCCAGTTTGAATTTCACTTCTGTGGTTTCGAATGATATTGATCCTTTTCGAAACCTTTCCTTTTGCAGGTTTTCCGCGATGCTGTTCAGCGTTTGGATCTCTTCAGAGAAGTCACCCCCTTTTCCTTCAATTCTTTCCTGTGCCTCTTCGTAGGTAAATCTCCTATCAGAATGAATGATGGTCCTCCCAAACCATTGGTCTGAGATATTTCCTTCCAAATCCATGTCAAAGACTGCCGCGAAAGCCAGTCGATCCTCATGGGGCCTGAGGGAGCACATGTTGTTGGACAGTTTTTCAGGAAGCATGGGCACAGTTCGATCGACAAGGTATACCGAAGTTCCTCTTCGATATGCCTCTTTGTCCAGGTTGGAGTCTGGGATCAGGTAATGAGTGACATCCGCAATATGTACTCCAACCCTGAATTGTTTTTCGGATAGTCTTTCCAGAGAAAGCGCATCATCAAAATCCTTGGCATCCTCAGGATCTATGGTGAAGGTCGTGATGTTCCGGAAATCTCTTCTTTTCTTAATTTCCTCCCCCGGAATTTGCTCCGGGATACTATTGGCTTCCTTTTCAACTTTCGAGGGGAATTTATAAGGCAATCCATATTCCAGCATGATGGCATGCATTTCGGCATCGTTCTCTCCTTCCATGCCAAGCACATCTGATATCCTGCCCTCGGGGTTTCTATGTCGGTCTCCCCAATCCACGATTTTTGCTACTACAATGTTGCCTTCCTTTGCTTCTCCCAGTTGATCGATCGGGATGAAAATATCCTGATGGAGTTTTTTGTTGTTGGGGATCACAAATCCATACCTGGGTGAAATGTCGATTTTTCCGACGAACTCTTCGCTTTTCCTTTGGATGATCTCCAGAACTCGCCCGGTTTTTCTGCCGTCTCTTTTTGATCCCGGATTCACCTGAATTCTAACCTGATCACCATCCCAGGCACCTCCCAATTCCGGTGTGCGGACCATGACATCCTCGCTGAGGCCCTCTGCGATGATGAAGGCATATTGAGAATTGACATGATCAACAATTCCATCATAGGCCTTGATTTGGTGGGTGCTGAAATATTTGTTTCCGGTTTTGACCAGCTTTCCCTGGTGGACCAGGTCATTTAGCTTTCTCTCGATCAGTGCTTTGTCCAGATGACTTGTTGGCGCAAGTGATCGAATGATCTGTCTGGAGTTCAATCCTTTACCAGGGTTCATATCGAGAAGTTTAACGATCCCTGATATGATGGAACCGGAATTTCCTGATTTGCTCCTCTGGTGATTCTTTTTCCTTTTTCTACTCAATTTTTTCTTGAGGAGCGGTTTTCTCTTTCCAGGCCCCCTCTTTCAATTCTATGATCCTTTCACAGATATCCTCCAGGATTTCTTTTTCGTGCGCGATAAAAATAAGGTGGGTTTGCTTCTCCTCCTTGTGTTTCTTCAGGATTTCCAGGATTTCTCTTTTGTTTTCCTGATCGAGGCTGGAAACCGCCTCGTCCAGAACAAGGACTTTTGGCTCCAGGATCATGGCCCTCGCCATAAGCACCCTCTGCCGTTGACCGACCGACAGTTGATGAGGATACCTCTTCAAAATATCCGTACCCAGATTCACCTTGTTTACCAACTCCTTGACTTTTTCGTCCCGCTTGTCTGAAATACCATGTATCCTCAGTGGTTCGCGAAGGTGGAATAAAACGGTTTTTAGCGGGTTGAGTGACAATGTCAGCTCCTGTTGTACCAACTGATTTTCGAGGTAAAACGCTTTTTTCTCCTTTAAGGTCTGCGAAAAGGGATTCTTCCCATTTACCCTTATGCTACCTTGATCGGGTTCAATCAATCCAAGTATCAGTTTTGCCAGGGTACTTTTTCCCGACCCTGACTCACCATAAATACCCAGGGATTGTCCTTTTTTGATCTCTATCGAAAAATCTTTTAGCACGGTCTTTTTCTTCTTTTTCCATTTCCAGAGATCGGAGCTGGCATGAAAATCAATCCGCAGATCCTTTATTTCCAACCATGGGTCATCATTGAGGGGTTTCTGTGTCATAACAGGAATAGGCTCCTGGTTTGGGTTTTCAACCATGGCTGGCAGGAGCTTCCCATTTTCCATTTTCATGATGTTTCCGGTTATGGATCTCATAAGCCCGAGGTCATGACTAATGAAGATCAATGAAAGGGACTTCTGTTTGACTTCATTTAAGAGCAGATCCATGATGATGCTGGCGTTTTCCTCGTCCAGAGAGGAGGTGCATTCATCCGCGATCAGGATTTGGGGATTCCCCGTAATTGCTATAGCAAGGTTGACCCTTTGAGCCATACCTCCGGATAATTCAGAAGGAAGTGAATCATAGACTTTTTCCGGCTCGGGAAAATTAAGCTCTCTCAGTAGAGAAAGGGTGGTTTCTTTTTTCGATATGACCCTGGCTTCCTTCTCCATCATCTGTTCGATAATATGCCCTACTCTTCGGGAAGGATTCAGTGCAGCATGTGTCTCCTGCATCATTAAGGAAATCTCGTTGCCCCTTATTTGGTTCATTTGTTCGTTGCTCAGATGCAGAAGGTCAACCAATCCGAATCTTTTGGATTCAAACCGGATTTTTCCGGAATCAATGCTGCCGAGGTTTTTCGGGATCAATCGCAGAATGGCCTTGCTCAGGAATGATTTTCCAATCCCTGAGGGCCCGACTATACCCAGAACCTGGCCCTTACCCAGCTCGAGGTCCAGGCCACCCAGTATTTCCTTTTTGACTTCTCTTTGAATTGTAGAAGCCTTTAGATCTTCAATTTTTAGTATTGATTTGCTGCCTTCGATTCCTGTAAGAATTCCATTCCAAAGATCATTTCAAAATTTTTCAAAAGGATTTTTTTGACCTCTTCCATATCCACATGGCGTCTTAATTCCTTTTGAAGAGAGGTAACTCCTTTATCATCAATACCGCAAGGAACGATGTAATTAAAGTAATCGAGATTGGTGTTGATATTAAAAGCCAGTCCGTGCATACTCACCCATCGGCTGGTTTTGATCCCAATTGCACAGATCTTACGCGCCCTTTCTGTTTCTGGTTCCAGCCACACACCGGTAAGACCTTCATATCGTGAGGATTCTATCCCAAAGGATTTCAGGGTTTCGATCACGGCCTCTTCCATTGATCTCAGATAAATGCTTAGGTCGGGTTCAAAATTCTCGAGATCAAGTACGGGATAAACAACAATTTGCCCGGGCCCATGATAGGTGATATCACCTCCCCGATTGATGGGGAAATAGCTGGCATCTATCTTATCCAATTCATTGAGCGGAACCAACAGATTCTCTTCACTTCCATTTTTACCAAGAGTGAAGACATGTGGATGCTCTACAAAAAACAAGTGATTCTCAGTGAACTTATCACCTGACCGCTTTTGTGCTATGATCTTCTCGAAATACCTGGTTTGAAGTTCCCAGGTATCTTCAAAAGATTTGAAGTCGAGATCGTGAAAAACTGTTTTTCGATTCTTTATGGTACCCATGTTTCGATAAAGACCCAGTCGTTTGTGGCTTTGAAGTTGAATTCCGGAATTTCCGCCGGAACAAGGATTGACTGACCTGCACTCAATTGAAAGGACTTATCTCCCCAAATCAATTCTCCCCTTCCTTCCAATACCATATAAACCAGAAATGAATCATGACTGTTCCTTTTACTCTCTTCTTTCCCTTCGAGAATTTTCCATAGCCTGGTGTTAAAATAGTTGGAATCGATCAACTTTTGAGAACCTTCTTCGGGCATGACTTTGATCTTGTTGCTACCGGTTTGGGAAAAATCCAGGGCTTTCGACCCCTCTTCGATATTTAGCTCCCGAAAACTGCCATCGACTTCCCTTCTTTCAAAATCATACAGCCTGTAGGTTGTGTCTGAGTTTTGTTGAATTTCGGCGAGCAGCAGGCCTTTGCCTATGGAGTGAATTCTCCCTGAAGGCAGGAAGAAGCCATCGCATTTTTCAACCGGATCCTCATTCAGGATTTTCAGAATATTCCCCTTCTCAAACTCTTCTTTAAAAGAATTGGCATCCAGTTCTGAAGCAAAACCGGAATAAAGGCTTGATCCCCTATCTGCCTCTATTATGTACCACATTTCTGTCTTGCTATTTTCCATGCCCTCCCGGGGATGTACCTGGATGGACAGATCGTCATTAGCATCAATAAATTTGAAAAGTAGCGGAAACCAAAATCCATACTCACGGAAGACCCTTTTTCCGACAAGATTTTCCTTGTATTCCAGGAGAATTTCATTGAGGGTTTTTCCCTTCAAAGGACCTTCGGAGACGATACTTGGATCTGATTCCACTGCTGAAACTTCCCAGGATTCGCCAATGTGAGGTTTGCCTTTAGTTTTCTTGTTTAGAACGCCTGAGAGTTTGTTTCCTCCCCAGATCTTTTCTTTCAGGATGGGATCAAATCGAAGTGGGTACAATTCAGGCATTATTTCCAATCCTTGATTTTTTTGATCAGGGCCCTTGTTGAGTCAAGTAATTTCTCACCATTGGATTCACCCCCAAGCACGGGTAGGAGTGTATTGGCGATTTCCTTTCCCAATTCTACACCCCACTGATCAAAACTGAATATGTTCCAGATCACACCCTGTGCAAATATTTTATGCTCATAACAAGCGATCAGGAAGCCGAGATTCTCAGGAGATAATGAATCAAATAAAAAGGTATTTGAGGGGTTCTGGCCTGCGAACACCTTGTAAGGCGCAAGTTTCTGCGCGGATACATGATCGACTCCCAGGTTTTCAAGTTGTTGCAGTACTTCATCCCTTGATTTCCCCCTCCAGAGAGCTTCTCTTTGCGCCAATCCATTTGCCAAGAGCATTTGATGTTGCCCGGAATTTTGGCCGGCATATTTTCCAAAGAGAATAAAATCCACGGGGATCAAATGTGTTCCCTGATGCAGCAACTGGAAGAAGGCATGCTGCCCGTTTGTCCCGGGTTCTCCCCAGACAATGGGTCCTGTTCCATAATCGATTCCCCTTCCTTCCCTGTCTACGGATTTTCCATTCGACTCCATGTCAGCCTGCTGGAGATATGCCGGAAACCTATGAAGGTCCTGGGAATAGGGTATAATGGCCTGGGCTTGGGAATGGAGAAAATTGCCGTACCAGATCCCAAGCAATGCCATGAGCATAGGAATATTCTGACGGAAGGGCTGATTAGCAAAATGTTCGTCACAATTTGCCGCCCCCTGAAGAAGCCGGCTATAATTGTCCCAACCTATAGTGCAGGCAATGGAAATGCCAATGGCAGACCACAGGGAGTATCTTCCCCCGACCCAATCCCAGAATCCGAAGATCCTTTCTTCTCCGATGCCAAATTCTTTGGCTTTTGATCTATTGGTAGAAACAGCCAGGAAATGACTTGAGAGATCGGTTTGGCTTCCAAGCTTCTCCGCAAGCCATTTTTTTGCTTCACTTGCATTGGCCATGGTCTCCTGTGTTGTGAAGGTTTTAGAGGAGATGATGAAAAGCACGCTTGCAGGATCTATGGATTCAAGTGTTTCTTCAAGATGCCGCGGGTCCACATTGGAGACAAAGTGCGCCCTGATCCCATTCTTCCGGTATGGCCTTAGGGCTTCGGTCACCATGGATGGCCCCAGGTCCGAACCACCGATGCCGATGTTCACAATGGTATTGAGTGTTTTTCCATTCGCGCCCTTGATCTGTCCCGAGACAAAGCGATCCGCAAAATCTTTTACCCTGGCGTTGGATTCCTTAATAGCCGATCTAACATGAATCCCATCTAAACTGTAGTCGAAATTCTCAGGTTTCCGCAATGCATAGTGCAGAACGGCACGGTTCTCTGTTTCGTTGATTTTCTCACCTTTCAAGGCATATTCATAAGCTTGCTTGACCTTGGATTCCGATGCAAGTCTTTCGAGCTGATCGATGATCTCTCCGTTGATCAGATTTCTGGAATAATCGAAAACCAAGCCAGAAGATCCTACCGAATACTCGTCGAATGGAAGATCCTTGAATCCAAAATTTCCCGGACCTCTTTGCCGAATTCCTGAAGCTACGGCCTCAAGCTTCTGCCATGAATCGAATTGTGTTGGCGTTTTTTTCTGGAGCATTCTATTGAGTCAAAATTAGTTAAATTGAAGGTAGTGTTAACCTTAAGCAAAGTCGAAAAAGGAAGGCTGGCAGAAGCATTGGTCCGGAAGTTCCTCAACGAAAGATCATTGAGGATTATTGAAAAAAATCTCAGGAAAGGCAGGGCGGAAATCGATATCATATTCATGGATGGACAATATCTTGTTTTTTCCGAGGTGAAGTACAGGGAGAAAGGCGAATACGGCTATTCGGAAAGTATGCTATCCCAAGCTCAGGAAGAGAGGATTAGGATGCTCGCGGATGAGTATCTAAAAGACAACCCCTGGCCAGGAAGGATCAGGTTTGACATTTTTGCCCTGTCAGGCCCAATTAAGAATCCCATTATAGATCATTTTAAGGATGCATTTTAACGCCTGAGGATCTCTTCGGGTTTTAGTGTTTCCAAGCCTTTCAGTGCGAGAAAAACCTGTGCACAGACCACAACATCCTCCGTGCAGTAATCGGCAATTCTTTGAAGGTCATTTTCCTTATAATAGACCTCAGCAACCATGCTCCCGTCAATGTCGGATTTGCTTGAAGGGACATTGAAGATCTTGGCAAGGAGGTCCAGTGATGTGAAATTCTTTCGGTCACCGAATTTCCACATTTCCATGGTATCCAAATGTGGAATTTCCCAAGGCTTTTTCCCTGAATTGTCCAGGCAGCGAGGAAGAGGAACCTTGTTCACCAGCATCCGTCTGGACAAATAGGGAAAATCGAATTCTTTGCCGTTATGGGCTACAAGGGTCAAATTCGGCTTCTTCATTTGTTCTACAATTTCGTTGAACTCTCTTAGCAATTCGACTTCATTGTCATTGTAGATCGATTTTACCCTGAATTCCCTTTTCCCATTCTCGTGGATGGGAAAGAAACCTATGCCGATGACAATGACCTTACCGAATTCTGAAAAGATTCCCGCTCTGTCATGATAGGCTTCCCTGGTTGCCTCATCAGATTCGTCGGAGATGAAGAACTGAGCCTTCTTTGCCCAAAGCTTTTTCCAATCCTGGTCCAGTGAATCAAAATCCCCATGGGCCGGCACGGTTTCAATATCCAGGAAAAGCAATTCTTCCATTAATAGAAGTTTTTGATGGAGTTTATTGCCTCTATCGCACTCTTTCCAAGCTGCTTGGATTTTTCTGGAGACCAACCATGTAGCTCATCCTTTGCAAGAAAATTATCGGTAAACGGCATTTCTATGGTCAGGGCAAATGCTCCATACCTCTCGCTGACTTGATTCGTGCAAAGGGAGAGATCGGCTGTTCCGGGTTCGTCGCGATCATAACCATGTTCCAATTGAAAGGCCGGATTTATTCTCTGCCAGTTTTGTCTGAAAGTGTCATCGATTTCCTGAAGCCTGGGCGTAAAACCCGGATTTCCCTCTGCCCCTGATCCGAATACATAGGGGATATCCTCGTCTCCATGAATATCCAGACAAATATCCACACCATGTTGGTCCATCTGATCAAGAGCAAAAAGAACTTCGGCTGAATAATCCTGCCTGGCCTTGTCCCACTCCCTGTTTAGATTAGCCCCGGGCGCATTTGTCCTGAGATTTCCCAGGTAGCTTCCATCGGGATTAATATTTGGAATAAGATAAAGATTGGTCCAGGAGAGTAATTCGCTGATCGCAGCATCATTCTGTCCGAGTCGATCAATGAGGCCTTCCATAAACCACTCAGCCATGGTCTCACCGGGATGTTGCCTGGCCAGTATCCAGGTTTTTCGTTTTCCCTCGGCTCCATCTCCGTAGTGGAGAAGCTCGATCTTTCTTTCTTCAACGCTTTTACCAATAATTTCCCTGAGGAAGTAAGGTGATTCTTTTGCCCGTTCAATCATGCCTTCATGTCGTGAAAGCAGGTAGGGTACAAAGTAGGCGAATTCAGCTTTTGGGCCATCAGCTTGACAATCAAAGCTCAGCACTCCATCCTCAAAGTGTGACTTAAGCCGACTCCAGTTTTTTCCGTCAAATGAATGGGGAATATTCTGGATTTTCCAGCCTTCCGGATAGGATGAGTTGCCCGCATTGAGGATTCGAAAGGTATAGCTTTGACCAACTTGAAGATCATCCGCCTGGAAATAGAACCATTGAAAAAAATCGGAATTGATGTCTTTTCGAATTTCAAGGTTTACGATGTTTCCATCCTGATTTTTATAAATGATGTTTCCACTGTCGAAATCAGAACTAATTCTAATGGTTCCCATAATCGTTAATCTAGTTATTTGGATAAATGCTTATTCAATTCGGTTTTTGGATCAGGTCATCCAGCAAATCAAAGAATTCTCTTGACCTATAGGCAGGGCCTTTTTCAATTTCCATTTCCAGATTTTCCAATCGAACATGTTTTAGCCTTCCACCGGAAATCTTCAAAAGTCCTTTTCCTGAAAAAGGACTGATCTCAGAGATCTTTTTTTCAAAATATGGGGTTTTGCCGAAAACCCAATCCCAGGACTTGTGTTTCTCCAAGGATCCTTGGAAAAGCCCATTGTCAAGTTCCAGATCTTCCTTCTCGATTTCTTTGGCCATGAGTTCTTTTCGGATTTCTTCCGCAATTCTCTTGCAGAAAGGCAGAACCTCGTCGATTGAAATGTCCGGGGCAAGATTACCAACGACATTCCTTACGGAACTCACCGCCTTGCTCCCGGGAATAATCTCTTCGGGATGTATAGCGGGCTCAAGAAAACCAAGATCCGCATGTACCAGGATTGTTCCGTGGCTGAGGCAGATTCCCTTCTTAAGAGCCTGTGCATTTCCTGATATCTTTTTTTGATCTAGAAACAGGCAATTGCGGGAATCCTCTTCCAGCGATAATCCAAGTTTTTTTAGGGCAGAGATCAGGATCCGATTGTAATCGCCCATGGGGTTGATCAATCCATTTTTGGAAGGTTCAATAAAGGAAAAAATGATATTTCCCGGGCCGTGGAAAACCGTCCCTCCACCTGAGAACCTTCTATATATTGGGATTCGATTCTTTTCCAGATAACTCAGGTTGAGTTCCTGCCATGGATTTTGATTCTTCCCGAGTACAACCGCATTCGGGTTTTCGTAAATCAGCAGCAGGGGTTGCCCTGGACCGCTTTCCAAAATGGATTCTTCAAGGGCAAGGTGAAACTCCGGAGTCTTTGCAGATGCACCTATTAGATCCAAAAGGAGCCATTGATCCATTTAATTCCCCCGGCTAAAAACCCAATGTTCGTCGGTACTGATATCAGGATTATAGGCGTAGCCTTCTACATCAAAATGCTTTAATTCTGAGGGCTCTGTGATCTTATTTTCGATCATATACCGGGCGATCAATCCTCTGGCCTTTTTACCTGAGAACATGATGAATTTGTATTGCCCGTTTCGAAATTCCTTAGGAGTTATTTCAATAACCCTACCGTTGATCTTTTCTTTATTTACGGCAGCAAAATATTCTTTGGAGGCAAGGTTGATCAGGGTGTCCGATCCGGACTTCTTCAGTGATTCATTGATCTGATCAGTGATCTTGTCACCCCAGTAATCATAGAGGTTCTTCTTCCCTCCGATCTTTAGATTCGTCCCCATTTCCAGTCTGTAGGGTTTGATTCTGTCCATTGGTCTGAGAACTCCATGAAGTCCCGAAAGGATCAGGAGATGGCTTTGGGCAAATTCATAATCGGCATCATTCCATTCCCAGGGCATCATTCCCAGATACACATCACCGCGGAACATTCTAACGGCAGGTCTTGTATTTTCCTTTGTCATTTCCGGTGACCAATCCTGATTTCTATCGAAATTCAATTCCGAAAGCTCCTTGCTGATGTTCATGAGTTTTGAAAGAGCAGCAGGACGCTTTTTCTTTAGGGTTTCCATGATGATTTCGGAATCCTTAAGAAATAGCGGCTCTGTGGTTTTCAGGGCGTTCAGATCGGATTTCTCATCAAGATTTTTTGCTGGAGAAATAATGGCGAGCATGAGAGTCTTTTTACAAATATATAATTGAACCCTATGTGTGTAAAGTTGGTTTTTTCGAGGTGAAGGAATTCGAGTACATATCGAATCAGCAGAGTTTGGCAAAGGCCCTGGATACTATAGGATCTCAAAAGGTCATCGGGCTGGATTTGGAGTTTGACAACAACTCTTTTACCTATGGGATGAACCTCTGCCTGATCCAGGTTGGTTTGGAAAACAAGGAGTCTTTCCTAATCGACCCTATCGAACTGGGAGAATTTGACGGAGTTTTTGAGATTCTGGCTGATCCTAAGGTTAGAAAGATCATTCATAGCGCAAGTGAGGATGTCAATGTCATTCAAAGCCTTGGGGGCAGGGTGATCCATATTTCGGATACGGAAAAACTGGCCCGTCTGGCAGGTATGGAAAGAACCGGATTGGGTGATCTTTTGATGTTTTTTTTCGGGGTCCGCCTCGAGAAGGAATTGCAAAGATCCAATTGGAACCTACGACCGCTGAGCAAAGAGCTGCTCGATTATTCCGCGCAGGATGTCCGTTGGTTGATCGAACTTGAACATGAGCTAATCAAAATTATAGATGAAAAGGGGATAGGGAATTGGATAGATCCTGTCATGAGAACCTTTGAGAATGATTACCATAATCTGAAAAGAAATGGATCTCCCAGAGTCAAGGGGCTTTCGCAAATGGATCCCGTACCCAGAGCCAGAGCGGAAATTCTTCTTGAGGTTCGTGAGAGATATGCCAAAGAGCTAAACCTTCCTCCACATAAGGTCATCAAGAACTTCTTGATCCCCGAGATCGCCTCATATAAGCAATTGAATTATTCCAAGTGGAAAAAGACAAGGGCTTTGGGAGAGGTTGCCAAGGGGCAGGGTTTCTTTGATTCATACAAAGAAAAACTTGAGCAGATGGAAAAAAGCGGGTTCACACGTGCTTCAGAAGGCAAACCAAGACTTCGGGTAGAACCGAAGATCTTTCAAAAGCGTGTAAGACTTTTGGAAGAATTCAGGGACAGGATGGTGGAGGCAGGGGGAGTGGAAGCCACCAGGCTGGTATTGAGCAATGCCAGAGTGAATGAGGCTGCGGTTTCAGGTAGCATTCAAAAAATTGATCCCTATTTTCTAAAGGCCTATGCCTGGAATACTGAGGAGGAAAAAGACGCTTTTCAACAAAACTTTAGTTTCTGATGTGTTTGGTGGCATTCAAGATCTTTCAGCAGAATGGGAAGTATGGCTCGTTGATCTGTGCGAACAGGGATGAGTTTTTTGCAAGGCCCACACAGAGCCTTCATCATTGGGGAAATGGAGTAGTCGCCGGAAAGGATCTTGAGGCAGGAGGGACCTGGATGGGATTGAATGAAAACGGCAGAGTTGCTTTTCTTACCAACTTCAGAGATTTAAGCAATATCAAGGCGGATGCTATATCCAGAGGGGATCTGGTTCGCGGCTTTCTGGAGAATTCTGAATCACCGGAGAACTTCCTACACAGCATCCAGGAAAGGAAAGAAATGTACAATGGCTTTAATCTGGTCCTTGGATGGCAAAAGGGGTATTGGTTTTATTCCAATGAAGAAAATGTGATCAAGAAACTGGAGCCCGGTGTTTTTGGGTTGAGCAACGGACTTCTTGATGAGCCCTGGCCCAAGGTAGAAAGGGTCAGGGAAAGGTTCTCCGGGCTTTTGGAAAACGGAGCTTCGTCGACCGAATATTTCGAGATGATGAAGGATGCCGAGGTCTTTCCTGATAACTCTCTTCCGGACACGGGTGTTGGAATTGAACTTGAGCGAAGTCTTTCTTCCGTTTTTATCCGAAGAGAAGGATATGGTTCTCGCCTGACATCACTCATGGAGGTGGCCCCGTCAGGGCTCTATCGTTTTTGGGAAAGAACTTATGATTTTCCCGGGAATACTATTGGAACGAAATATTTCTATTCCGAGGGTTCGTCGAAAGATTTGTCGGCCTCTACGATCCCATCATAATTGGCAATTTTCAATGCCGTATGATAGATCAATTTTGTCCTTCTCGTGTAAACTCCCCAGTTGATCTTGTCCACAGTGTCTGTTGGCTTATGGTAATCTTCATGCGACCCGTTGAAATAAAAGATCACAGGAATATCATACTTGGCAAAGTTGTAATGGTCGCTTCTTTTGTAAAAATTATTTGGGTCCTGGAAGTTATTGAAGGTGTAATCGAGCCTCACCTTACAGCATTCCGTGTTGGCATGTTCGCTGAGTTCATGAACGGTGGATGACAGCATATCTGAGCCTATGAGATAAACATAATTTGAATCTCCTTCATTGTCCTCATCGATCCTTCCAATCATATCGATGTTGAGGTCTACCACGGTTTGCTCGAGCGGAATCACAGGGTTTTGATCGCAATAGTACTTTGATCCCAGCAGTCCTTTTTCTTCACCCGTAAAAGCCATGAACAGGATGCTTCTTTTAGGACGAACCCCTTGCTCAAAGCTTTTTCCAAATTCCTCGGCGATGGACATAAGGGCTGCGGTACCCGAGCCATCATCATCTGCACCATTATATATATCATCGCCGGATTTTCCCAGATGATCATAATGCGCTGTGAGAATGACGAACTCATTTTTCTTTTCAGAGCCGGGTATATAACCAAGCACATTTGAGGTCACGACATCTGCTAATGAGAATTCGGTTTTGATGGATAGGGTGGCCTCGTCGATTTTTGGTTTTTTCCCGCCATCCAGGTAAGCATTGATTTCTTTCCTGAACAATTTGGGATTTAGGCCATAGAATCTGGCAAACGCTTCGGGGTAGGTATACAATGTTCCGTACTTTGATTTTTTACCTTCAAAATCATCTTCACCCGGAAGTACGTATGAACCTTTGGAAGTGTACCTGTCGAGGGTTTGTTTGCGGTTTTCGAAATCTTGCTGACCATGCATGATAACAAGGACGTCTTCGGCACCCAGGGCCCTGGCTGCCTTCACCTTCTTATAGATACCATACCTTGTTCCCCATGCTGAGCTACTTTCTTCGCCGGTCAGGAGGAATTTTCCATCAGATGTTTTGGGTTCACCCCAAAGAATGATGGCTATTTTGCCTTTGAGGTCCAGGCCGTCATAATCCGAATATTCCTTGGTATCTATTCCGAAGCCTGCAAATACCGTTTTGAGATCCTTTTGTGTAGGATAATAGATCGCAATGCCGGTCAATTCATTTCCCCAGCTCAATTCCCGCTCCCCGATTCTGAAAAGGAGCTTGTCTATTTTTCCGCTCTTCAGGGGAATATCCTGGAAATAACTCATACCATAGCTGGTTTTCACGGGAGGAAGCAGGCCGGCATTTCGGTATACCTCCGATATGTATCTGGCAGCCTTTAATTGTCCGAGAGACCCTGTATTTCTCCCTTCGAAATCATCAGAGGCGATAATGGAGAGATGCTTCTTAAGGCTCCTGGTCTGAGGCGCCATTTGCGAAAACCCAGAAAATGAGACAAAAAGAAAAAATGATAGTACAGAATGAAGATGAAGCCTCTTGGAAATCCGAAGGGTCATGGGCGGAATTTTTGGGAACACAAATTTGAACAAATGTTAATTTCTAGAATCACTTTTTTCATTTTTCCCGTATATAAACATTACATAGAATCGAAAGTTCTATTTTTGGACCGCTTGCGGCCTTATGTAACCAACCAATGAATATGTTACGAGACTTTCTACGAGTAATCGCACTAAGCTTGGTATGTGGAATTTTTACCCTTTCATCTATTCAGAAGGGCTATTCTCAGCCGACTACTTGTAACCCTGCCTTTGGAATTGTATCTGATTTCGATCCCGGATTAAAAGTTTGCGCCCCCAGAACAGTCAGCTGGAGAGTGACCTGGAGGGGACTGGACAAGTTCAACAATTATTCTGCGCGTTTCAATTGGCAGGATGGAACCAACGAGGTTGTACCTGTTTATTTGGTCGATTCTACTTTCAACCCTTTTGATGGGTTCTGGTACTATGATTACGCTACTTCCACGGATCCGACTATTTTCAACACCCATACATATCAAGATCCCGCTGCTGACTGTACCTATCAGCCCTTTGCTATTCTGGTCAACCTTTCCACTGGCAATTGCCCCGGGACCCAGCAAATTACCGATGTTACTGTGTGGAGTAGTGATGATCAACGGTTTGGAAATCTTAGAATTGAAGAGTCGGTTACAAACGTTACAACCTACCAGGTTTGTGCTGGAAATTCGGTCACAATAAACTTTCAGGATGTTAGCACCTGGAACTGTTCCCCGGGTTCGATGGCTGCTATCGAAAATGATCGACAAAGGTGGATTCGGTGGATCTATGGTACTACCAACACGATAACCGGTTCCGGAATATTGGTTAATGGTGTGGCCCAAACCTATCCTTTTTCTCAAGGCATTCAATACGTAGCTCCTGGAAACACGAATCCCGTTGCACCGGCAAATACCAGTTTGAACATCACCGTGCCAAATGACGCCCAAATAGGAGAGATATTTGACATTGAACTGAGAAACTGGAATATCTGTAACCCATGGGATGCTAACATTTTTGATGCTTTGCCACCCGCTGACACAGTAAATGGCGACAGCATGTTTGTTTCCACTACGGCGAGGATTGAAATTATTGGACCAACCCCCGCTGATGCAGGGGGTGATCAGGATATTTGCGGAAACTCGACCAACTTTAATGGAAATAATCCTGCAACGGGAACCGGAACATGGACGCAGCTAACGGGACCTACCACCGCAACCATCTCCAATGTCAACGATCCAAATTCTTTGGTTACCGTAACAGCCACGGGAGCGGCCATAAAGACTTATACATTTGAGTGGGCAACAGCATTAGGCGGCTGTAATACTAGCCGGGATACCGTAGAGATAAGCTTTTACAGGGATCCGTCCAATCCAAATGCCGGTGCAGACCAGGACATTTGCGGTCTGACAACAACCATGGCTGGCAATAATATTAATAGGGGTACCGGACAATGGGTCCAAACCGGAGGGCCTGCCGCGAATCCCGGCCTTTCATCGGTTTTTGATCGAAACGCCACACTGGATGTTTCTATTTCAGGGTACGGAGTCTATACTTTCGATTGGACAGCCAATAACCCACCCTGCGCCCAGAAGACAAATGAGGTGGTGATCACCTTCGAGCAGGACCCAACAGACCCAGATGCCGGGCCAGACGATACCACTGTTTGTAATTCCCTCAATTATACCATGCAGGGGAATGCTATTGCTGTTGGAACAGGAACTTGGACCAAAGTTTCGGGACCAGGCGGAGCGATCACTTTTGCTCCGAATGCAAATGATCCCAATGCAGTCGCGACTTTACCAACTTATGGGGCTTTTGTCCTAAGATGGACTGCCACTAATGGAACAATTTGCGCAGATGAGACAGATGATGTTTCCATTACGGCTTTTCAAACGCCATCTATTTCCAATGCCGGAAACGACAGTACTCATTGTGGATTATCGATCAACCTTTATGCAGATGCACCAGCCGTTGGGACTGGAACGTGGTTTAAAATAGCAGGTCCTGGAACACCGACATTTTCGAATATAAACGATCCGAATTCAACAGTTACAGTATCGACAGCAACTTCCTACACGTTTAGATGGGTGATCTCCAATGGAAATTGTCCTACAAACGGAGATAATGTCATTATCAATTTCGGGCCGCCGGCCGATGTGGCCGATGCCGGACCTGATGATAGTGTTTGTGCGATTAGTACTTATGCAATGCAGGGAAACAGTGTTACCGCTTCCGGTGGCACCGGACAGTGGACGGTGATTGCCGGACCTGATTTTGGCTCTGTGACATTTGTCGATGACACCTTGCCCAACACGACCATGGATTGGTCCGGCGTTACGGATCCCAATGGTCCGGCGACCTGGACAGTTCTTTGGACCGTGACCAAACCTTCTTGTCCAACAACAGTCGATACCGTCCTGATTTCAGTATTTCCGATTCCGACCCCGGCCGTTGTGACAGGATTAAACCCAAGAGTGACCTGTGCGTTGACAGAAACACTTACGGCGAACGCTTTGACTGATGGTAATGGTCTATGGACTCAGATTTCAGGCCCTGGTGTTTCCACTTTTGCTGATGATACCAACTGGACCACAGGTGTGACCGTTACACAGTCAGGATTCTACGAGTACAAATGGGAGGTAGTCTCAGGACCATGTTCTCCCCCAAGTCGAGATACTTTAAGAGTTGACTTTACAAGTCCTACACCTTCCGCAGCAGGAAATGACACCTCTGTTTGTGCTTTTGTTGACACGCTCAAAGCGAACACACCCCTGGTTGGAACCGGAACATGGTCTGTGATCTCTGCCCCGGCAGGAGGTGCATTGAATTTTGATAACGTAAACGATCCCGGGACCAGAGTTGAAATTGACAATGTGCCTCCAAGAGTATATGGCACATATACATTAAGATGGACCATTACAAGTGGTGGTTGTGCCGATCAAACCGATGATGTTGATATTACCTTCTTTGAAGATCCCACTCCACCCATGGCTGGAGTTGATTTTGCTGTTTGCGCCAATTCAACCAATATGGCTGCGAATGCGATCACTGTCGGTACCGGAAGGTGGAAACAACTGTCAGGGCCGGGCACGGCGACCATAGCCAACATAAATCTCGAAACCACCCTGGTCACTGCGGCTGCATTTACCGATTCCGCCGTATATGAATTGGAGTGGGCTTCTTTTAATGGTGTATGTGATACACTGAGAGATACTGTTCAGGTCACCTTTTATGAAACGCCAACCAACCCTGCTGCAGGCACCGATATTGAAGTTTGCGCAACCTCTACCAATCTTGCCGGCAATGCCATCACTGTTGGTGTCGGGACCTGGACCCAGATAACCGGACCGCCGACTTTAACTATCAGCAATCCGAATTCGGAAACATCTCCAATAAACATTTCCGGATTTACATTGGATTCTGATACCTTCCTGATCGAATGGGCCAGCCAAAATGGAAATTGCCCAATTGAAAGGGATACGGTACAGGTCATCTTCAATGAAGATCCTACCCCTTCTATGGCCGGAACAGATATCGATATCTGTGCGGACACCGCCATACTGGTAGGAAACGCTCCTACAGTGGGTTCCGGGGTCTGGACTCAGGTTTCGGGTCTTGGTGGAATTACCATTGATAATCCCAATAGCAATACCACAACTATTCGGAATCCTACATTCGGTGCAAATGATTCATCCATCTACCTGATGGAATGGGCTACCTCCAACGGAAATTGTGTGGTATCAAGAGATACTGTACAGGTTGTGTTCTTCCTTGAGCCCACACCGGTCAATGCGGGTTCCAACGATGCGATCTGTGCGCTGACATACACCATGGGCGCAACACCTTTGACCATCGGAAGAGGAAGATGGAAAACAGTCTCAGGCCCTGGCACGGCCACTTTTTTAGCTGCAGCGGATCCAACAACAGATGTGACAGTCACCGCCTATGGTCTTTATCAGTTCAGGTGGGTAATCAGCAATGGTCCTTGCCCAAGGGATAGTGCGGATGTTCTTATTCGTTTTGATGAATTTCCTTCCAGTGCAAGTGCCGGAGCAGATGATACCATTTGTGCGATCACCTATACACTGAATGGAAATAACCCTGCGGTTGGAACCGGAGAATGGTCTCTCGTTTCGGGACCTGGTACGGCCACCTTTGTGGACTCCTCTGTCTTTAACACTGATGTCACGGTTTCCACTATAGGAACCTATGAATTTGAATGGAGAATTTCCAACGGAGTCTGTGCGGATTCGGCCGATAATGTCATTATCATTTTTGCCTCTTCAGGGGGAAATACAGGAGTGAACGGGGATACAACGCAATGTATCGGTGCTACCAATGAGGTCTATGATGTTCCCTTTGTTCCGGGTACAACTTATGAGTGGTTGATCCCACCGCAGGTGGACTCTCTTTTTGGCGGTGGAACACTTGACAATTTCTATGTATTGGAATTCAACACAGCAGGCACCTTTACCATAAGTGTTATTCCAACGAATAATTTTGGATGTTCTTCGGATACCCAAACCACAGAGGTTACAGTCTATGATTTCCCAACAATAGATGCTGGTCCCGATTTCGGGATCTGCTCTGGCGATACCGTCACATTGGGCGGGGCCCCTACAGCTTCCGGCGGTTCAGGTGTCTTTGGATATAATTGGTTCCCGACCTCTGGGCTCAGTGATGCGACGGCTGCGAATCCACAGGCTTTCCCAAGCTTTACACGGACCTACTTCCTGAATGTTTTCGATTCAATTTCAGGATGTATAACCCAGGAAGATACTGCGGTGGTCACCGTGAATTCAAGTCCGAGTAGCCAGCTTCTGGCTCTGGATCCTTCGATTTGTCAAGGAGACAGTGCGAGATTGTACATAAACTTCCCAAGTGGAACGGGTCCTTTCTCGGTGAGTATCTCTACCGGGGCTGATACACTGGTCTTCCCAAGCGTCAGCAATCCTGATACTTTGTTGGTTGGTCCTGATTCCACGGTCACCTACCAGGTGATTGCCCTGTTTGACTCCGCAACATCCTGTGCGGGAACCACATTTGTTGGAGCGGCGACCGTGAATGTCAGGTCTTTGCCTACGGCTACTCTTTCCACTACGGATTCGGTGATCTGTGAAGGTGAGGTAGCGAATTTGAATATTGCGGTTTCGGGCCCAGCGCCTCAGATCTATACGGTTGAATATGCGATTAATGGTGAGGATACGACCGCCTTCAACCTCATCGGCGGAAGTAGCACTATCGCTGTTTCTCCCGACAGCACTACACTTTACACCCTGATCAGTGTAACCGATAATTTCAGAGGATGTAGAGTTGATGCACCTTCCACTTCATTTTCAGACAGTGTGTTGATCACTGTTGACTCTCTCACAAGAGGAGTCTTGAATGGTGGGGATACGATATGCGCCGGAGATTCGGCCGCTCTTGTGGCTACCCTTACTGACGGTGATGGTCCTTTTACCATCGTGATCAACAACCTCGGAACAGTCACGAACTACAATAGCGGTGATACTATTTGGGTGAAACCAACCACAACAACGGTTTATTCCCTGGCTTCGGTTACGGATACAAATTCTTGTGTTTCTACAGGAGGCGGGTTACTGACAGGTTCGCCCTTGATCGTTGTAAATCCTACTCCAATTGCTCAATTAATTGGGACCTCAACCATATGCCTGGGTGATACGGCATTTTTATCTGTGTTGGTTACAATTGGAACCGGTCCTTTTACCGTAGAAATTGACAATGGAGATACAATCCTGAATTACAATAACCTGGATCCGATCCCGGTTTCTCCCACGGTAACTACAAGTTATAATCTCGTGCAGGTCATAGATACCTTTGGCTGTACTACCTCTGCACCTTCTCCGGATCTGACAGGAAATCCATTGGTGACAATCAATCCTTTGCCGACCGCTCAGGTTCAGCAGGATGATACGATTTGCAGTGGAGACGATGTAACTCTGACTTTCAGTATGACCGGGCAAACCCCGTTCTCTGTAACGTTCAGAAACAATACCACCGGTGAGGATAGCACGATCTCTACAGTAGGTTCGAATACCTCCAGAAGCATTGTCCTCACCCCAGATACGACAACAATTTATTCAATTGTAAGTGTTACTGATGGAAACGGATGTACCGATTCCATTGGAAATCCTGTTAATCCTACCTTCGGAGACAGCATAGAGATTGTAGTCAGACCGGTACCCGCAGCAAACCTTGTAGCCGACACAACGATTTGTGCCGGGGAAACAGGACACCTGTTTGTGAATGTGACCACCGGATTAGCTCCATATTCCGTCAACATAATTGGTGGAGTGGGTCTCATCAATAATTACAATTCAGGCGATACCATATTTGTTTCACCTACTGATACCACTGCCTATTACATTATCAGTCTTACTGATTCCAACGGATGTGGTGTAGTGGCCGGAGATACCAACCTTCCTGATACGGTGGTCTTTAATGTGAATCCGTTGCCTGTAGCTGATCTATTTGGCGACGCCACGATCTGTTTCGGGGATTCCACTCCGCTCCAGTTGACCATGGGTCCATTTACGGGACCATACATTGTCGAATTGAACAATGGAGTAACAGATTCCTCGTATTACAGTCTTGATTCGATTTGGGTTAGTCCGACAACGACCCTAACCTATAATATTGTCAAAGTCACAGACTCCTCAACCGGTTGCATAATACTGGCTCCTGATGCTAATCTGACAGGTTCGGCCACGGTGACTGTAAATCCATTGCCAACGGCTCAGGTGGCTGATGACGATACGATCTGTTTTGGAGAGACAGCGATCCTGACTTTCAGTATGACAGGAGCTGCACCATTCACAGTTACCTACCGGGATAACCGCACGATGACGGATAGCACTTTTGTGACTTCCGGTTTATCGACTTCGAGAAACATCACGGTTGCACCTCTTGACACCACGATATACAGCCTAGTCAGTGTAATTGATGCCAACGGATGTGTTGATTCCATTGGAAATCCAAACAACCTGACCTTTGGTGATTCGGTAACCATTATGGTGAGGCCGGAACCTGCTGCCAACTTCAGCGTATTTGCTGATGTAGATACCATTTGTAATGGAGATGTGTCTTACCTGACGGCCAACCTGACTGTAGGTGTTCCACCTTACCAGTTGATCGTCAACAGCGGGGTTGGTGTTGTGAACAACTTCAACAACGGGGATTCGATCATGGTGAATCCAAGCATTACGACACAATACTGGATCGAGCAGTTGACCGATTCCAATGGATGTGTGGTGATGGCCGGAAGCCTGAATCTTCCTGATACGGTTACGATCCATGTTGATCCATTGCCGACAGCTGATCTGAGTGGCGATGCCACGATCTGCTTTGGAGATTCGACTCCATTGGTTCTTGCGATGGGTCCAACGACAGGGCCATTCATTGTTGAGCTTGACAATGGAGTATTTGACAGCTCTTACTATGATATGGACAGCATATGGGTTAGTCCGACAACGACGACGACCTACAACATTGTCAGGATCACTGATTCGATCACCGGATGTTTCCTTGATGCTCCTGATGCTAATCTGACAGGTTCGGCCACGGTGACTGTGAATCCGTTGCCAACGGCTCAGGTGGCTGATGATGATACGATCTGTTTTGGAGAGACGGCGATCCTGACTTTCAGTATGACAGGAGCTGCACCATTCACAGTTACCTACAGGGATAACCGCACGATGACAGATAGCACTTTTGTGACTTCCGGTTTATCGACTTCGAGAAACATCACGGTTGCACCTCTTGACACCACGATATACAGCCTAGTCAGTGTAATTGATGCCAACGGATGTGTTGATTCCATTGGAAATCCAAACAACCTGACCTTTGGTGATTCGGTAACCATTATGGTGAGGCCGGAACCTGCTGCCAACTTCAGCGTATTTGCTGATGTAGATACCATTTGTAATGGAGATGTGTCTTACCTGACGGCCAACCTGACTGTAGGTGTTCCACCTTACCAGTTGATCGTCAACAGTGGGGTTGGTGTTGTGAACAACTTCAATAACGGGGATTCGATCATGGTGAATCCAAGCATTACGACACAATACTGGATCGAGCAGTTGACCGATTCCAATGGATGTGTGGTAATGGCCGGAAGCCTGAATCTTCCTGATACGGTTACGATCCATGTTGATCCATTGCCGACAGCCGATCTGAGTGGAGATGCAACGATCTGCTTTGGAGATTCGACTCCATTGGTTCTTGCGATGGGCCCAACGACAGGGCCATTCATTGTTGAGCTTGACAATGGAGTGTTTGACAGCTCGTACTATGATATGGACAGCATATGGGTGAGCCCGACAACGACGACGACCTACAACATTGTCAGGATCACGGATTCGATCACAGGATGTTTCCTTGATGCCCCTGATGCTAATCTGACAGGTTCGGCCACGGTGACTGTGAATCCATTGCCAACGGCTCAGATCGGAGTTGATGACACCATCTGTTTTGATGACAATGTTGTCCTTACCCTGAGTATGACAGGACAAACTCCATTTACAGTCACATACAGGGATAATACCCTGATGAGGGATTCGACCATTACTACCATCGGCACGAACACGTCTCATCTGGTCACAGTTAGTCCTGATTCCTTTACCATCTATTCGCTAGTCAGCGTGATCGATGGCAATGGTTGTGTGGATTCGATCAATAACCCGATCAATCCTTTATTTGGGGATTCTACCAGCATCTGGGTAGACAGCTTACCTGTGGCAGAGATCGTTATCGATCCGGCGACAGATACTATTTGTAACCTGGATACGGCATTCCTGATCGTCAATGTTTCTACCGGCCCCGGACCATATAATATCCAGATCTCTGGAGGAGTTGGAACGATCAACGGATATATCAGCGGTACGCCAATTCCCGTTGCCGCTTCTACAACCTCTTCTTACAGGCTGACATTCCTTGAGGATGCAAACGGATGCTCTGTGATCGATGGTCATCCAAACATCGACACGACGGTTACCGTGGTCGTGAATCCTCTTCCGGTTGTGGAACTTAAGCTTTCACAAAACGAAATATGCCTTGGGGATTCGGCACAGTTATTCTGGACCGTAGCGGTGGGAGTTGATCCTATTCGGGTTGTGATTGATGATGATCCGACAGATACGATTTCAGCTGGAATTATGGATTCTGTTTGGGTCAGCCCAACCGACACCACGACCTATAGCATTCTCTATTTCGAGGATGGAAACGGTTGCTCGGTCTCAGCTCCGAATCCGAATATTTCTGGAAGCCCAACGCTTGTTGTAAACCCATTGGCCACTGCTTCCATATTCCAGGATGACACGATTTGTTACGGCGAAAATGCCGAACTGATCTTCAGAATACAGGGAGCCAATCCTCCATACACGGTTACCTACCTGGATACGGGTGGCGTGCCGATCACTCAGTTCAATGTTGTTGATAGCACCATCAGAAACTGGAGTCTGGAGCCAGGTCTGAATACATTCACCTTGACCAATGTGGTGGATGACAAAGGTTGTATTGCCAACCTCTCTGCCGATACCATAGTTGATATTCTGGTACATGAGTTACCTACAGTTGTGATCAGTGGAGATACCTCTCTGTGTGAAGGAGAAACAGGAAAACTCTATTTCGATCTTACCGGTGTTGGACCCTTCACAGTTGTCTATACCAACGGTATTACTATAGACACAGCGGTTGTAAACGGACCAAGGGATTCGGTAGAGATCGATGTTACGCCATCTCCAATACCGTATGTGTACACCGTAACAGAATTGTTTGATTCAAATATTCCGAACGCCTGCGCTGCAACAAGCCTGACCGGAACCGCTACTGTTCTGATGTATGAAAGAGCAAGGATCAGCTGGGCAAATGGAAATGACACAACGATTTGTGATCGTGACTCCTACGTGTTGACGTTTGATGTGACCGGCGGAAGACCAACATATACAGTCAATATCTCTACCAGTGATGGCATTACCATAGATACAACACTCACCGGTGTAGGAGACAACTCAATCTTCATAGTATCTCCAAGTGATACAACCACCTATACGATTGTGTCGGCGATCGAAGAGTTTACCACCGAGCTATGCGAGGCAATTATTGTAGATGACTCGGTTGTAACTATAAATGTCAATCAGTTGCCAACAGTTGACGTAGCCATCGTAGGGCCAACGGATGTTTGCGATGGGGATAGTATTACGCTCGAATTCAATATGACAGGACAGGCTCCTTGGGATATTACCTATCTCACGACCTATGCCGGAACTTTGGATACGCTCGGTGTAACATCGAACCCATTGACATTGAAGGTTGCGCCTCCATTCCCGGGAAGCTATAGCGTATCTGTACTTTCCATTGCCGATGGCCATACGCCTCAATGTGGAGTTTTTGCTCCTGATGCTAATATCACAGGAGTGGCCTCCTTCACGACTCATGGATTACCATCTGCAAGTCTGAATCCGCTTGGATTGACCACAGTATGTAGAGGTGATACAACCAACCTGCTGGTTGTGGCTTCCGGAGGAACACAACCTTACAGAGTCTTTATCTCTGATGGAGGAAGCAATACCATCGACACAACCTTTAGCAGTAACACCATCATTCTTCCTGTATCACCTGATAACACTACGACATTCAGAATTGATAGTATGATGGATAGCAACGGTCTTACTCCTGCCGGATGTATGGCCGATACCGCTAACCTCACCGGTCAGGTGCTTGTAACTGTCAACGACAGGCCAACCATTGGAATTAGTGGAATTGATACGGTTTGTTCTTTGGAAAGCAGTTCGTTTGACATTACCCTTGGCGGAACCGGACCATGGTTTGTTCAGTATACCGATGGGACCAATGTATTCCCGACCGTTGCGAATGCTTCACCTCATACAGTATCGATTATCAATCCACCTGTTGGCACAAATGTGTATAAGATCGTAGGCGTCTCTGATAATGGTCTTGTACCTCAATGTCCTTCGGATTCTCTACCAACAGATTCTGCTATCGTTCATGTGAATGACTTGCCGGCGGCGGTTCTGTCCGGAGATACGACGATCTGCGAAGGAGATCTCCTGCCATTGACGCTTGATTTCAGCGTGACCACCGGGCCTTTTACGGTCAGGATTGTGGATGGAAATGGAGTTCCATATGTATTCACAGGACTTCAATTCCCGACAGACCAAGTATTGATTCCATATACGCAAACCGGAATTCAGACCTATTTCCTCGATTCATTGATCGATGAGACCACGGAATGTGAGCCATTGTTTACTGTTGGGCAGGCAATTGTGAATATCTTCCCCACGGTTACCGTGGACATATCAGGCTCGGATACCATTTGTGATGGAACCTTCGGTGCCGGATTCCTTGAGTTCACTTTCACCGATGCCAATGGACCTGCACAAGGAATATTCGATGTTGAGATCCTTAGAAATGGTTTGCCGTCGGATACGGTCTTTGGAATCGTCACCGGTACCCTATATGCGGCACCCGATCTTCAACTTGGAATGAACAATTACACGGTAGGATTCGCCAGGTATTCGATCGATCCTTTCTGCGATCTGGTTCCCGGAACCGGAGCTGATATCCTGGTTCATCCCAAACCAACAGCAACAATTCAGGATGATGATTCGATCTGCTTTGGCAGCTCTACGACATTGACATTTGAATTGACAGGTACGGCACCATGGGATATCAGATACCTGGCCGGGTTCGTGAATGTTGATACGTTTACCAGTTTGTCTACATTCTTAGTGCCCGTTTCTCCGGACTTCACGACTACCTACAGTTTGGTGGAGGTTACCGATGGAAACGGATGTACGGAATCCTCTTTTGCACCATCTGATAGCACGGAAGCGACTGTCACTGTTTTCCCATTGCCCACAGCTCAGATCCGGATCAATGGGATCTTTGGTAACTCAGCGAACTTCTGCGAGGAAGATACCGCAGCGCTACAGGTATTGTTATCAGGAAACGGTCCGTTCGAGGTCGAAATTCGGGATGACCTTGGCAACAGTTATCAGCGCTCAAACTTCAACTCAGGAGATACTGTTCAGGTATTCCCGCCATTGGGAACACCGGTTATGTACTGGTTGCATTCCGTACTCGACGCCAATGTTCCGGCATGTAGCCCCGCACAGTTGTTGGATTCTATGACATTGCTGCAGGAAGCTCTTCCAACTGCGGATCTTTCGGGAGATACAACCATCTGCCTTGGTGATTCGGCCGAGTTGGCATTTGTAATGACAGGAAATGGCCCCTGGACGGTGACATATACTGACGGCACCTTCATTTCTCAGCCGTTCACTATAAACAGCAGTCCGTACTTCCTGAAGGTCAGACCTGCGACAACCACCGAGTACAAGATCTTCAGTGTGATCGATGCAGGTACCCAGAATCTTTGTGCGGTAGACAGCGCACATCCGAACGTGACCGGTATAGTGACCGTGGACGTTGCTCCTGAGGTCTTTGCGGGATTCACCTATGTGGACGACGGTGCCTGCGGGGATCCGGTATTTACATTTACCGATACTACTACACCACCGAATACCTACAGTTACTTCTGGAAGTTCGGGGATGGAGATACCTCCACCGCTCAAAATCCGGTGCATCAGTACAACAGTCTTGACACCCTGAACGTCATGAACTATGATGTTACCCTGATCGTGACTACGGCTGTGTCTCCGATAGGATGTACGGACTCGGTTGTGCAGACCATATCCGTAAGGCCGTCCATAACGGGTTATCTGAATGCTTCGGCTGATTCGGGTTGTGCTCCTCTTGAGATCACCTTCGAGAGTACCGGCCCGGCAGTAACGAGATATTGGGACTTTGAAAATGATGGAACAGACCTGCAGCCTGGTAATCCTACGGTTAGCCATGTCTTCCAGAATCAAGGACTCACAGACCTGACGTACAATGTCTGGCATGTAGTTGAGAACCAGTTCGCTTGTCGTGATACGATCATCTATCCGATCGTGGTTCATCCATTGCCGATACCAGGGTTTACAGCAAACCCGCAGGTTCAGAACTGGCCGATCGATCCTGTAAGCTTTACCAATACCACAGCCAACAAGAACCAGATGACCTATTTCTGGGACTTTGGAGATGGCCTTGGTGCTTCCACCGCAACCGATCCACCAGATTATACCTATAACACCTGGGGTCAGTTCGAAGTCGTATTGACAGCGACCTCGGTCAATGGCTGCGTGGACTCCTTCGCCGATATTGTAGAGATCATTCCGGAATTACCAATTGCATCATTGCCTGGCGATACAGCGGTGGGTTGTGCTCCATTCACCTATACCTTTACCAATAACTCACAGTTTGGATTTACCTATGAGTGGAGATTCACCGATGGTCAGACCTACTTCTCTGATTCCGTTACGAGGTCTTTCTATACTCCCGGTGCACAGGGAGCTCCATCATTTATTGGAGTGACTCTCATAGTAACTGGAATTGGTGGATTCAAGGATTCTGTTACGCAACAGGTTATTGCGATCGTCTATCCAGAGCCGGCTGCGGCATTTACAACATCGTTTGATACGGTATTTGCCCCGAACAACAAGGTGAATTTCAACAACTTCAGCTTGTATTTTGACAGCCTGAAGTGGGACTTCGGTGATGGAACCATCTCTTCGGCGGTCAATCCGGAGCATACTTTCGAACGAGAGGGCGAATACGAAGTGTTCCTGATCGCATACACTGATGAAGGCTGTACGGATACGACCTCGAGGCCTATGGTCGTCAAGCCAACGGCGAACATCTTTGTTCCGAACGTATTTGTTCCGAATCCGGAAGGGCCTAATGGCGGAGATATTTCCTCAGCTACAGGGCAGCTGATCAATACTGTGTTCTATCCGGTTCCAAATAAACCGGTCAAGTCGCTGGAATTCCAGATCTTCAATCGCTGGGGTGAGGTGATCTTTGAATCGCAGGATGTGAACATAGGTTGGGATGGATATGTGAATGGCAGGTTGGCCACGCAGAGTGTATACATCTATCGTGTTGATGTGAAATTTACCGATGGATCGGAAGAAACATTAATCGGGGACGTGACACTCCTCAGATAAGCAAAAGAATTAAAGCATGAAAAGGATATCGCTTCTTGCATTATTGATCGTTGGAGCCTGCTTTGCCGGAATGGCGCAGGATTTCCAGATCTCACAATACTATGCGGCCCAGACCTTTTTGAACCCCGCTTTTGCCGGGAACACGGAAATGGCCAGGGTCAATGCAACAGCAAGGCTTCAATGGCCTTCGAATGCTGCGAGGTATAGAACCTATGTTGTGGCTGCAGATCATAATCTGCCCCATTTGAAAAGCGGGGCGGGGGTAATGTTCACGCGGGATGCCGCTGGTTCTGCCTCTCTCGCCAGCAACTATGTGGCGGGAATGTATGCTTATCAAATGAATCTGAACAAGAAGTGGGCAATGAGGACTGGTCTTCAGGTCGGATATTCCTGGCTTTCTATCGACCAGGGGGCTTTGACCTTCAGAGATCAGTTGAATGACAATGGGACAATAGCCGGATCTACCTCCCAGCCAATTCCTTTCAATACCAAGAACTTCTTCGATGTTTCAGCCGGTTTCCTTTGGTTTACCGAGAAAGCCTGGATCGGTACCACCTTCAAGCATTTGAACAGGCCTAATCAGAGTTTGATCACCGGAGAAGAGGGCAATCTGCCTGTTTACCTTTCGGTTCATGGTGGATACCAATTCCCATTGTATCCCGGAGGAAGGTACAGGGGTGATGCCAGAACCTCATACTTCAGCCCGACTTTTAATTTCAAGCACCAGGGCAATTTCAACCAGCTTGATTTAGGTGCATACTTTTCCTACGAGTGGTTGGTCTTAGGTTCCTGGTACAGGGGCCTTCCGATCTTCACGGTTGAAGATAATATCACCATCACCAATCATGATGCGCTTGTCTTTCTAGCCGGATTTCACTGGAAAGGCCTGAGTATGGCTTACTCGTATGATATCACCATTTCAAGGCTGAATGTTTTGAATACCGGTGGTGCTCATGAGCTTTCGGTGATCTATGAGTTTGAGTATCAGATCAACCCCAAATACCGAAAACCCCCTCGAAGCAAGAGATCCATTCCTTGTCCGAAATTCTAAAAGACTTCAAAAGCCACCGAAAGGTGGCTTTTTTGTTTACATATTCACAATTGTCAGGGTCTCTTCCGCCATTTTTCTGTTGAACTCGAAAGTCAGACTTCGGTAGTTAACCAGATCCACTATCGTTCCGATCAGACAAAGTCCGGCAGTAAAGAAATAGAGAATTCCCAGGCCCACCTGATTGACGATAAAGCGTTGAAGGCCCGCAAATCCAAGGAAACCGATCAGGGTCAGGATGAGGATCATTTGGGCATCTTTTCTTTTAGCAAGGTATAGGGTGGCGAAGGCTTTTTTCTTGTCCGGGGGAAAATCCTTGATGATGCTTCCTACATAATTGAGTTCCTCGATCTCCAATCCGGGAAACATCGAAATAGTCTCATTGTCCATAATATTTGATTTGGTGTTTGGTTAAGGTAAAGATCCTGTGAAGAATAACCCCAAGTGCAAAAAAGCCCAAAGGGTGAGCATAAAACGAGTTCAAAAACTCTCCTCTGAATATCTCCCCGATGGAATGGCCTAGTCCGCATCCTGGACAAAAACCTATTCCCAGCATACCGATTGGGCAGAGGGTAAAATGGGCTTCATGAACAGGGCCGGTTGTGAAATAGATGAACAGCAATGATCCCAACCAGAAAGCCAACTCCCAGGGGAGTTTTTTTAATCGAACCAATATTTCCGGTAGCTCTATTCTCATGGATCGTATCTCACCCTATATATTTTTCCTCCATAGTCATCGGAGATGAGCATGGAGCCGTCATCCTGGAAAAGAACATCAACAGGCCTACCGGATACCTGCCCGTCTTCATCCAGCCAACCTGTGATAAAATCAGAGTAGCTGACCGCTTTGCTTCCTTCCAGTTGCACCCGCGTGATCCGATAACCGATAGGATCTGTTCGGTTCCAGGATCCATGCTCGGCAATGAACAGATCACCGCTGTATTCCTTCGGAAAATTGTCGGACTCGCAAAATTTAAGGCCTAGTGCAGCAACATGCGGCCCGAGGTTTTGTGCTGGCTTTTGAAATTCGGAACATGCTCTCCGATCGCCGAATTCGGGATCTGAGATGGTGCCACCATGGCAGAAGGGATAGCCGAAATGTTGTCCTTTACGGCTGGCCCTGTTCAATTCATCGGGTGGCTGGTTGTCTCCCAGGTGGTCCCGGCCGTTGTCGGTAAACCATAGATCACCCGTTTCCGGATGCCAGGTGAACCCTACCGTGTTTCGTACTCCTGAAGAATACACTTCCATAGTTTTTCCATCCGGACTGAGCCTGGTGATGCTGGCGAATACAGGATTGGATTCCAGACAGATATTGCAGGGAGCGCCAACAGGAACATATAGCCAACCATCGGGTCCAAAGGCGATATATTTCCAGCCATGATGAGATTTATTTGGGTAGTCATTGAAGAATACCTCTGGCTCTGGTGGATTTCCCAAATTCGATTCGATATCCCTGATCACAAGGATCCGGTTGATCTCAGCGATATAAAGATCACCATCTTTGAAAGCCACACCATTTGGGCTTTGCTTCAGGCCTTCGGCGACCACATACTTTTCCTCTGCAACACCATCCCCATCCTTGTCCCTTAGCGCATGCACCTTATCGCCACTACGACTTCCAACATAGATCGTCCCGGCAGGAGACTTGCACAAGGATCTCGCCTTGGGAACTTCAGCAAAGAGGTTCATGACGAAACCTTCAGGTAAACTCAGATAAGCAAACTCGTCCTCATTTCCACTTGAAAGATTCTCCTTCGCGCTGCAACTCAGGCCACTCAACAGAAATGATGCGATGATGAGGTACTTCTTCATATGCTGTTCTAAAATAAGAACAGAGATTTGCATCTCGAATGCTTGTCAGAAATATATGCGGGCGGAAAGACGGATATTCAACCCCGGTGCCGATATTCCCGAAGAATAGGGTCTGTAATGGCGATCCAAAAGATTCTCAGCTATGAGCTGTATATCTGCTTTGTTTTGGATCTTCCTGGCCACAGAAAGGCTCATGATCCACCAAGATAACGCCCCCTCCGAGGAATAGACATTGGTCTTGGCCTTCTCGCTAGGGGCCAGGTCTTCAAAAGCAATTCCTCCGCTATAATCAAAATCCAGCCTTGTGACCCATGGCCCCCGATTGACCTGGAAGGTGGTTTTTCCAAAAACCGGAGGCACATGCCTGAGTGGCATTCCATTCCTGGTCTCACCCCAGGTATAGGTTAAAGTCGATATGATCCTTCCCCATGAAAAAGGATGCCATTCGATTTGCCCGTAGGCTCCGGCCAATTGAGCTTCGCCAAGGTTTTGCTCTGCAAATACTCCGCTCCACTCGCCATCGTAAAAGATTGAGTCCTGCCCATCGATCGAATAGGGCGCTCTGATGATCGCATCGATCCACCAGGAATAGAAGATGTTCGCCCTTACGGCGAAGGTCTCTGTAAACACCTTGTTGAATCCGATTTCTGTGCTGATCACATACTCGGGTTTCAGATCCGGATTTGGCACAACTACGTTACCCGGTTCGGAATCAAATACCTTGGCAACATCATCAAGGTTGGGGGCACGAAATCCGGTTCCAAGGTTCATGTATACATTGCTTCTACTCTCCCATTGCTTTTTTAAGCCCACCGAACCTGAGAAGGCGCCGTTGCTCAGGCTGATCTCCCTAAAGGGAAAATTGTAAAAAGTGGTATCCTCGAATTCCGAGTCCAAACCAACATAGGTAAATCGAGCCCCGGAATTCAGGGTCAGTCCCCGAGACATTTTGAAGATATAATTGAGATAAGCCGCGGCCGAATAGTAATCGCTTCCTCCATCGGGGTATCTGGTAGAGGCCGGAGATATTTGCCCATTGACGATGTTTTCGGTTTCGGCTTCTGAACTCACCCGGTTGTAGATCCCTTCGATACCATAATTGAATTCGTGTCTGTGATTTAGCTTTTCCTGAAAATCTGCATTGAGGGATATGATATCGACGGTTTCCTTTCTTTTCCTTAGAAAGTCGCTTTGGTATTTTCTGTCATTTCTCGATTCGATCACCCGTTGGTAAGCAATCGTCATTCTGGACTTTTCAAAAAAACTCGCTCTGCCAAGATTCAAGCCGATAGAGCTCATGAAAAAGGTTTGGGGGCCATAGTACCATTCTGCATTTACCGGCTCGTCGTTTTCAATCAGGGTTAGCCGGTCGTACCTCGGAATATCCGAGCTGTTGGAATAGATAAAATTGAGATCCAAACTGTTTTTGGGAGAAAGAAGGAACTTGAATTTCTGAAGCACGTTTGCCTGTCTGTACCTTGATGGGATCTGCTGTCTTGGGTCCTCTGTCTTCACTATGCTATCCCGATCAAAAAATCTTTGCACATAAAACTCCCGTCTTCCAAAATCTGGATCCCTTGAATCCCATTGACCTCCTGAGTACAGATCCTCGAAATCGCTGAAGGTCAATTGGGTGAAGGATGCCCATTTCTTGCGACCTATGTTCAGATCAAAACCAACGGTCTTTTCAAAATTGGCCGAAGAGAAGCGAAAAAATCCACCCCCGTACATGATGGTGTTGGAGTCCAGGCTGTACTCAGGGTTTCTTGTATTCATGGCGATCACACCGCCGAGTGCGTCACTTCCGTAAATGACGGAGCCGGGTCCATATACCACCTCCATATTGTCAAGGCTGTTTGCATCCAATGTGATGATGCTTTGGATATTCCCAGAGCGATATATGGCATTGTTCATCCTGACCCCGTCTATGGAAAGGAGGATCTTATTGGCGGAAAAACCCCTGAGCATTGGACTTCCTCCTCCGAGCTGACTCTTCTGAACAAATACCTGACCCGTGGATGCCAGAGCATCGGCGGTCGTCATCGGATCCCTGGATTTGATCTCCGCCGGAGTAATCCTTTTGATCTGTTGTGGCACATACTTGATTTCCTCCGACCACCGATTAGACGAAACAACCACCTCATCCAGATCGATTGCGACTTCCTCCAGCAGAATCGGGGATGAAAAGGCCTCTTTCGCAAGAGCGACATGATCCCTGAACCCAAAAAGCTTGAAGGTCAATGTGTCATCATCACTCAATTCCTCGGCAAAAAGTTGGCCCAGACGATTGGTGCTTCCCAGCAGGTCGTCATGTCCTTTAAAGATCAATACGCCTGGAATGGGCTCCTGGCTTTTGCTATCCCGAACGGTAATGAGTTGAGAAAAGGCTTGTTTCCCTACCAGCGTCAGAAAGAGGATAAGCAGGAAGCGCATGATCGTTTTAGCTGGCGGCCAGTTCGTTGATGGCTAGCCAACTCATCATTGCCGGACCAGTGACCAGAGCTGATTCATCGATGTTGAATGTGGGTGTATGAACATTGGAGCTTATGCCAAGGCTTTCATTTCCGGTTCCCAGCCGATAGAAACATGAATCCGAAACCTGTGAGTAGAAGGCAAAATCTTCACCGGCCATCCACATGTCAAGGTCGATGACATTATCTTCTCCCAGCAATTCAATCGCCTGACTTTTTAATCTTTCTGTGAGCTCAGGTGTGTTTTTCAGGTGTGGAAATCCTTTTCTGACCTCAATTTCACATTGACCACCAAAGGATGCCGCTGTGCCCTCCGCCACCTTTTTGATCAAACCATGAGCTTCCTCTCTCCATTCCTCGTCCAGGGTACGAAACGTGCCTTCAATGTTAACTTCATCGGGAATCACATTGGTGGCACCGTTGGCGATCACTTTTCCAAAGGAAAGAACTGTTGGAATCTTCGGAGAGGCTTTTCTTGATACCACCTGTTGAAGGGAAACAAGGATCTGTGATGCGATCATCACCGGGTCGATATTCTTCTCAGGAACAGCCGCGTGGCCTCCTTTTCCAATCACCCGGATGTATATTTCATCGGCACTGGCCATATAAAGGCCCGACCTGAAACCCACAGTGCCTGCTGGTAAAAAGGGCATCACATGCTGGCCGATGATCGACTTTGGTTTGGGGTTTTCCAATACGCCTTCCTTGATCATCAGAGAGGCGCCTCCGGGAATTCTCTCTTCTCCGGGTTGGAAAATAAACCTTATAGTCCCTCCCCAGTCGCTTCTTAGATCGTGCAGGATCTTGAAGGTGGCCATCAGGGAAGAAGTGTGCACATCATGCCCACAGGCATGCATCACTCCCTCGTTCTGTGATCTATAGGGCACATCGTTTTCTTCAACGATGGGAAGCGCGTCCATGTCGGCCCTAAGTGCAATGGTTTTTCCGGTATCCGGACCTGAACCCTTGATGTCGATCACCAGGCCGGTATCAGCCATTTTTCGGATGTCGCTTGCGCCGGTTTCCGTAAGGGCAGATGCTACATATTGTGCGGTCTCATATTCTTCAAAGGACAATTCGGGATTCTGATGAATATGCCTCCTCCACTTGGTGGTCAATTCCTTGTTTTGCCTTGCCTCCCTGAGTATTTTTTCTTTTATGCTATTCAAATTGAACCTTGCTTACATTGATGGGTTCCGGAACAAGCAGAGCCGTGGGGAATTCCCTCTTGACTCTGACGAAAGTGGGATAGGCGGAATATCGATCGAAGTAGTTGCCGGCTTTTACCCTGAAATATGGCCTCTCGTAGTTATAGTAAACCGCTGTTTGATCATTAAAAAGCTTAATGGCTTTTCCTTTCGTGATCAAAGCTTTTTGTCTATCCGGTCCGGTATAGAGCACAATTCGATATCCTTCAAAGGGAACGCGATTGTTCATCTTGGAAAGCGTGTCCATCAAAAAAAGTATGGAGTCAGCCGTATTATCTCCTGCAAGAAAGGAGGAGTCATTGTAAATGAAGATCGAATCACCTCCTGAGCCCAAAAGCAGCGCGGAATCGGTTTTCAAGGGAGGATAGTCTTTGCTGTATTTTTTGAAGTCGATGGTAAAGGCAGACTCATTGCCTTTGTTCTTCTTTCTCTTTTTTCTTTGTCCATAGCTATCCTCCGAACCGACGAGGAACAGTAGAATCAAAGCGAAAAAGAAAAGCCTCAACTTCATTCAATTCTGGCTTAGAAGAACACAGTTATTTGATTCAAGGTCCTGCTCTACAACCTTGAATTTGACATCTTTTTTGATGGTGCCATCATTGTATTGCACGGTGACCCTATCGTTTCTCCCATAGGATTTCTTGGACTTCACAGGCGCCTGGACGGGTGGCGCTGAGGTTCTTTGAGCCTGTCCACCGCTTCCCTGAAGAACAGACCGGGCTTCTTCCTTATGCGTTTGCACATTTTGCTGTTGCCTGCGCGTCTGTCTCGCTTCCCTCATCTCGCTGGGATCCTGTTGTGGGATATCGGCCTTCAGCAGGAAGGAGATGATCTCCTTATTCATCTTGGAAACCAGCTGCTTGAACAACTCAAATGCTTCAAACTTATAGATCAAAAGAGGGTCCTTTTGTTCGTAAACAGCTCCCTGAACCGATTGCTTGAGGTCATCCATTTCCCTTAAATGCTCTTTCCAGTTTTGATCAAGAATTGCGAGACTGGCAAATTTCTCCAGGGATAGAAGGAGTTCTCCGTTCTTGCTGTCCACGGATCTTTTCAGATCACAAACGACACCAATTTGTTTTTGTCCATCCGTGAAAGGAACCACAATGTTTTCCACTGTTGCTCCCTTGCTGTCGTATACATTCTTGATCACAGGGAAAGTCTTTTCTGCGATCAGTTTGTTTTTTGATTGGTAATTGAAGTAGGCCTTGTCATAAAGCCTTTCTACCAACTCTCCTGAATTTCCTTTCTGGAGTTCCTGAGGAGTAAATTCAGGATCAACCGAAAGAACAGAAAGGCAATCCAGTTTGAAACTTTCGAGATCTTCCGATCCTGCATAGCCTGCTACAAGCTCTTCACTGAGGTTATAGATACTTTCCATGATGTCGAACTCCAGGCGATCTCCGAAAAGCGCATTTCTTCTTCTTTTGTAGATCACTTCCCTTTGGGAATTCATTACATCATCGTATTCAAGCAATCTTTTTCTGATCCCGAAGTTGTTTTCCTCAACCTTCTTCTGGGCCCTCTCGATTGATTTGGTCACCATGGAGTGCTGGATAACCTCGCCTTCCTTCAAGCCCATGCGGTCCATGAGCTTTGCGATCCTGTCTGACCCAAAGAGCCTCATCAGGTTATCTTCCAGACTGACAAAAAACTGTGATGATCCGGGGTCACCCTGTCTGCCCGAGCGCCCTCTTAACTGACGGTCAACCCTTCTGGACTCATGTCTTTCGGTACCGACTATGGCCAAACCTCCGGCACCCTTGGATTCCGGGGTCAGTTTGATGTCGGTTCCCCTTCCTGCCATATTGGTGGCAATGGTCACCGTGGAAGGCTTTCCTGCATGTGCTACGACTTCGGCTTCCTTCTGATGTTGCTTGGCGTTGAGTACCTGGTGATCGATATTCCTGAGTTTCAACATCCGGCTGATGATCTCCGAATTCTCAACCGAGGTTGTCCCAACAAGAACCGGCCTGCCTTTTTCCGTCAGATCACTGATCTCGTCCGCTACGGCATTATACTTTTCCCTGACAGTTTTGAACACCTTGTCCTGCTCATCAGCTCTGACGATAGGTTTATTTGTCGGAATAACAACCACATCCAGTTTGTAGATCTCCCACAGCTCGCCGGCTTCGGTTTCGGCTGTCCCGGTCATTCCGGAAAGCTTCTTGTACATTCTGAAGTAGTTCTGCAGTGTTACTGTTGCATAGGTCTGGGTGGCCTTCTCAACCTTGACATTTTCCTTGGATTCAATTGCTTGGTGCAGTCCATCGGAATACCTTCTGCCATCAAGGACCCTACCCGTCTGCTCATCAACGATCTTGACCTTGTTATCGCCAATGATATAATCCACATCCTTTTCGAAAAGGGTATAGGCTTTGAGAAGCTGGTTGATCGAGTGGATACGATGCGATTTTTCGCCGTATTCATTGACCAGGACGCTTTTCTTTTCAGCTTTCTCGGCATCGGAAAATTCCGTGCTGTTTTCGATCTTCCCGATCTCGATGGCCATGTCAGGAAGGATAAAGAAATTGGGATCTTCACCTTCACCCGTGATGAGATCAATTCCCTTTTCTGTCATTTCGACATTGTTATTCTTCTCATCGATGGTGAAGAAAAGCGGTTCATCTGCTTCGGGCATTTGCTTGGCATTGTCCTGCAGATAGAAGTTTTCGGTTTTTTGAAGAAGCTGCCTTACACCTGTTTCACTTAGGAATTTGATCAGTGGCTTGTATTTCGGCATTCCACGATAGGCCCTGAAAAGCGGAAGACCGGCTTCTTTTTCATTTCCTTCCCCAAAGAGTTTTTTGGCTTCAGCCAGGTAGTTCTGTACGATCTTTCTCTGCTCATCATGGAGCTTTGAGACCCTGGGTTTGAGCTCATGAAATTCATGCTTGTCTTCGCCTTCGGGTACCGGACCTGAAATGATCAAAGGTGTTCTGGCATCATCGATCAGGACCGAGTCAACCTCATCGACCATGGCATAATGAAGTCTTCTTTGAACCAGTTCTTCAGGTGATCTGGCCATATTATCCCTGAGGTAATCGAAACCGAATTCGTTGTTGGTTCCGTATGTAATATCGGATTTATAAGCTTGCTGCCTTTCAGGTGAATGGGGCTCATATTTGTCAATACAATCAACCCTTAGGCCGTGAAATTCGAAGATGGGGCCCATCCATTCGCTATCCCGCGTAGCAAGGTAGTTGTTGACGGTTACGATATGCACACCTCTTCCGGCCAGGGCATTTAGAAACGCAGGCAAAGTGGCTACCAACGTCTTTCCTTCACCAGTGGCCATCTCAGCGGCTTTTCCCTGGTGCAGAACGATACCACCGATCAACTGAACGTCATAATGGACCATATCCCAGGTGATCCGATTACCGGCCGCTTCCCAGTTGTTATGCCAGATGGCTTTTTCGCCCTGTAGATCTACATAATCTTTTGACTGTGCCAGGCTTTTGTCGAACATGGAAGCGGAAACTTCCAATGACTCATTCTCTTTGAATCTCCTGGCGGTTTCACGAACGATGGCGAAGGCTTCCGGAAGGATCTTGGCGAGGATCTTTTCCAACTCCTTAAACCTGTCATCTTCCAACTGGTCTATGTTGTTGAAGATCTCTTCCTTCTCATGGATTCCCAGATCGGGTTGGTTATCGAGTTTCGATTGCAACTCGTTGATTTTCTTATCTATCGCCGCAAGGTCATTGTTGATCTTTGACCTGAGCTCATCGGTTTTTGCCCTAAGCTGATCATTGCTGATTCCCGATAGTTTCTTGTATTCTTCCTTGGCCTGCTCTACCAAAGGCAGGATCTCCTTGATATCCCTTTCTGATTTGGTCCCGAAAACCTTGGACAATCCCTTGCTGATGATCTCGATCATTCCTTGCTTCTTCTTTCAAGTGGAGCGCAAAATTAAGCCAAATTGAGCGCGTATTTTAATTTTCCCTTATCAATAAGGGTGCCATAAGGTCTTTTGTTATGATTTTTGGAATATGGATAAAGAATCAGCGAACAAGTTGTCAGTCATTGCCAAAAGACTGGAAGCATTGGGCAAGGATCTCAAGGAATTGGCGGAAGGCATTGATCTCTCCGAAAGTTCGGGTTTTGAAGGCGAAGAGGAGGAGGTTGAAACCCTGGTTGAGGTTTCCAATTGGCTTCTACAGTTGAAGGTTGATCTGGATGAATTGCTTGAGGAGCAATAATCAGGAAATCATTTTTATTTTTGCCAACCTTAATGCCCCGGGGCCTTAGCTCAGTTGGTTTAGAGCACTTGCTTGACAGGCAAGGGGTCACTGGTTCGAATCCAGTAGGTCCCACACGATTGGACTTCTTCCATTTTTTGGTTGGAGTCCTTTTTTTATGCCCACTTGCCCCTTCTGCTCTGAGTGTCTCTTCAGGTTATCCAAGGGCAATTACCGGAAAGTAGCTATGGTCGCGTTTATTGAATTGGATCGATTGGAAAAGCTCAATCTGAGATCTCTTTCATCAAAGCCATGTGGTGGTCATCGTGCTCAGCCACGAAATACACAAGATCCACGAGACGCATTTGTTTCCCAAGCCTTTCATGAAGAGCTGATCTCGCAAATTCTTCATCGGAGAATTGTTCGAGTTTTCTGACAAAATTTTTCCTGGCAAGGCGGAAGGATCGGAGAATTTCGCCGATATCCTTTTCATTATGCTTTGCCTGTTCGGTTTTGATGTTTTTCATATCTGCCGCGCGCAATACCTTTTTTCCAGCTCTAAAATCGTCCAGCCTGCCTTCGTGAAGCTGATCAAGATCCACAAGGTGTCCAACATGCTCTTGTATGGACCATTTTCCATCGACCTGTTGGGTTAGCGTAGCCGGGTGCAACTCTGCGATGAATTCCTCCAGCCTTGCCGGAGTACCGCTCACTCGCGTAAGGAAAGCCGGGTACATTTCTACAGGAAAGGAAAATTCAAAGCTTCTTTCAAGCCATGGAAGTGGTTTCATGGCCATGAATTTAACGAATTTGTAGTGAGCGGAACCAAATGCTATGCGCACTCAAAGCCTATTGACTAATCGGGAATTTCTTCCCGGCCATCAGGGTATTTCGCAAAACGCCTACTATCCTTGCCATGGGTAGGGTCGGGGCCCGGCCATGGCCAACCCCCAAATTGGGTCCTTTGATAATCGCGAATGGTTTCCTGGATCTCATGCTCTTCGTTCATCACGAACGGACCATATTGGGCTATGGGCTCATTGATCGGCTTGCCTTGAAGAAGCAATAGCCTGATATTTTCGGATCCGGCCCTGATCGAGACTTCCTGATCAGCGAATAGCTCAATTGCACAATGACGATCGATTTTGTCTCCGTTTACCCAAATCTCATCTCCTTGAAAAAAGTATAAGCTACGGTTGACCTCTGCTGAGGATTTTGGCAGGTCGAAGCTTGCCTCCGGTTGTAGCTTAATATTCCAGATCGCCACTTCATGCTCAGGATCGGCAGCCCAGGAGTCGGGTGCAGGCTCCGGAGCCTTGTTTGACTCAAGGGAACCGGCAATGATCTGAACCTCAATGCCATCTTTCTCAACAAATGGAATGCCTTCACTCCAGAGCATTTTGAAATGTGGTTCGGAAAATTTTTTGTTTTTGGGAAGATTCAACCAGATCTGGAACAATTCGAGGGGATTTTCAGCATCCTCTTTCAACAAGGGAAACATCTCACTGTGCTGCACTCCCTTTCCGGCCGTCATCCATTGAACGTCGCCATCGCCGAATCGACCCGCTGCCCCTAAGGAATCCGCATGGTCTACCATGCCTTTGTTTACAATGGTCACCGTCTCAAATCCTCGGTGCGGATGAGAAGGAAACCCGGGGATCTTTGATCCATGATACATTCTCCAGCCATCCTTGAGGGTGAAATCATTGCCGATCGCCCGTCCTTCCAATGAAGCGTCCGGACCGAGTTCTCCATTTCCTTTGGGATAAAAATCCTCGTGAAATACACAGAAAAGGAAGGGGTCCTGTGTCACCCAGGGAAAGCCCAATGGCTTGATGTCTTTAATTGCTGAATTGCTCATTAGAGTTTATATTTGTTGTAACAAATATTGTTCCAAAAATTGGATTTGAACATATGAGCTTCTCAAGTTAGGAATTGGATCTTTTAGCTCTTATGAGAACCGTCGCAGAACGGTTTATGGCGTGTCCCCTTGCAGGCACACATCCAGCGGGTTTCACTTTTCTGAGCTTTGAAAACAACAGGTTGCAGATCTGTTTTCTGATGAGAGCCATCGCAAAAGGGTTGATTTTCCGATAGCCCGCAAGCACACCATGCGTAGTTTCTGCCTTCCTGCAACTCCACTTCTATGGGTTGGTCTCCTGCTCTTTTTGGTTGATTCATTAAATGGTAACAGCCATAGGCTTATTTGGTTTGAGAAAGATCCTGCTTTACATACTGAGATCAAACGGATCAGTGCAGAATTGTGATTCTCTCTGTTTGAAAATCACCCAGACTATCGATCATCTTCAGAATGTAAATACCATTCTCCAACTCCAGGGTATTGATCCGCATGGTGGTTTCGTTTCTTTCGAGATCCACCGGGATTTTCTGACCAGCCATATTGATCAACTCAGCTGATTCAATCCATTTTTCAGTCGATTCTATTTGCACGTAACGAGAGCTGGGATTTGGAAATACCCTTAACTCTTGAGTAGCTCCTGAGGCCAGTCCGGTCCCTTTGATCAATCTAATGGTCAACGTGGCCGTGTCGATCGGATATCCCATGTTCTGCTGTTCATATCTGGCCTTGTAGGTCGCGGACTGGGTGACCAGGCTTCCCCAAAAAGCTCCGTTGGACGTGATCAAACCACTGTTTGAAACATCGATCCATGTGCCTCCCTGAATCGGGTTTCCATTGAGATATGGAAACATATCAAAATCCGTTGCGGTATCGATATTGATCAACAAAGTGTTGCTCAGCCCAGCATTTGAAGGGTTAGCGAAGACGATGGGTATATAGAAGGTATCCCGGTAGTCTGCGTAACAATTAATGTTATTCGAAATAAAGAGCAGTGTATCAGATGAAACCCCGGTACTCAGATTGATGATGATTCGATTATTCATAGTATCACCTGCAGCATTTGATATAGTACTGGCATATGCTAATGATATATCCCCCGGAAGGATCTTTTGACTTTGAACTTCATAATGCAGAACATTATTGGAATCAGGATCGATGATCGAAACAGGTATTTCTACGTTTCCCGAACTGGCTATGACCGTATCGGAATCGAGTATTGAGTTCACAAATGCGTCATCCCCATAAAAAGCCCTGGGCTTAGCTGTATTGACATAGGGGCAATTCATGGCAACAACCCTAAAACTTCGATAAGATTCGTAAATAAGATTTCCGTTCCGGTATTCAAGAACCTTTTGCCCCATGCTGTGTACTCCCTGATTTATAGGTTTTCCGCTAAGAATTCCGGTCTGTGGATCTATAACTATGGGTGGATTCGAACTGATCTGATTGAAATATCCTGTCGTGCCGGGTATAATCGGAGAACTATTCGCCTGAGCAGCTTCCGGATCAAAAAACTCATAAATCAGACTATCTCCATCCGATTCATTAGCAGACATGTCCACGTTGTTTGCCTGATTTCTGCAGAGCATCAGAGCCTTGAGCAAAGGCCATTTTGGGAATTCCTGCTTTCCAAAACCAATCGAATTCAAATCCCGGATATGAGCATAAACCTGAACGGAGTCTGGATGAGGTAAGCCGAACATAGGTCCATAGACCTCGAACAAAATACCATCACTATAGCCGTTTGCAGATTGTGGAATGGTGATCGTATCCGATAATTGAGAATTATATACCCAAAACGGAAAAGTTGTAGAACCGCAATATGGAGGCCAGCCTACAGAATCAAAATTCGTTAAAGAAGCCTGAAAACTTCCCAACTGGATTCTGGCCCCTAAATTCAACCCGATCAAATTGTAGGTGGTGGAAAACATAGGGTAAGGACCAGGAAATAAACTCGCTTCATGAAAGATCTCGATATCCACGGCATATCGAACGGAATCAATTTTTCGAACATGGATCTGTCCACCAAGAATATGAGTAGCCGTAGACTCCAGAGAAAATAAGGCAATCAGGAAAGTGAAAAGTAGGCTCCGTGCAGTCATTCAAACAGGGTTAACACTTAAATATAAAAAAACCCCCGCGGGTTTATTTGCGGGGGCCCACAGAGCTTCCAGTTTTTCCTGAACCAATATCAGCCTGCTCTGCGGAAAATTCTTTACTTTAATTTCAGAAAAAACCCCCTGCTTATCAAATCAAGCAGGGGCTTTATTACTGTATTACAAATCAAGATGAAACTGTACTATTCACCTTTATCTTTATTAACGCCTGATTGAGAGTCCTTTAGGACTCTTGCGGCGTTAGTAACAAATCCATGAAAACAGAGGAGGATCTAATCATGGTTTGTTTTCAATTCCCTCTCAAAGGTCAAAGGAGAGAACGTTTTACTATTCCATGATCATATAGGCTTTGTATTCAATGTTGCGCTAGCGGTAAGGATTTCCCGTCCAATTGTGTTTTTCTTCATCAAGATTTTGCTTACTGCCCAAAAGTAGGCGCTAAAAAAACCTGCGGTATCCCCCAATACATGGTAAATACCGTATTCAGGCAGAAATCCCCCATTTTGCGATCAAATCGTTTTCGATAGACTGAATACGCTGTGAAGCTCTCGGAAATAGCGTCAAAGTCAGGCCTTTGTTCAGGCCATGGCAGAAGAACAACTTAATGCATCCCCCAATTCATGGTAAATGCGGCAAGGGCACCTAAAATGGCCGGGAGGGTTTCCTTCAAACGAAAGCCATGATCCTTACGGGCTTCGAAAATGATGGTGAAGGATATGTAAAGCAGGCTACCGGATGCCAGGCCGTAGAGTATTTGCAGACCTTCATTGGAAAGGATCTCTCTTTTATGCAGGCTGTCTCCCAGGGCTAGTCCCAATGGGCTCATGGAGGAGAAAAGCAAGAGCAATACAAACACGACTCTTGGATTCATTCTCTGACTCAAGATCATGGCCAAGGCGATCGATGCAGGCACCTTGTGCACCAGTATCCCGGCAAGCAGGCCAAAACCGTCCACTGCATTGGTCATGCGAAATCCCTGAACGAGCATCGAACCTTCGACCAATGCGTGAACGGATAATGCCATGATTATCGAAAAACCGGTGAAAGCCGAGCCCGCATTTCTATGGTCGTTGTGCAGGTGCATATGACCATGTTCCACCCCCTTGGTAAACCCTTCAAGAAGCATTTGGCCAAAGAGGCCCAATACAACCCATGACCCGATGTGGTGCGGATCTTCGCCATGAACAAACAGGTCGGGGAGCAGGTGAGAGCAAATCAGCGTGAGCAGGTAGGCACCACTAAAGGTGAGCAAAAATCTGAATCCGGTTTTTCCGGGAGCCTTCCGGAAAAGTACCAGGGCTCCGGGAAGGAGCGAAAACAGGAATAGAAGGATAATTGGGAGCAATTCAGTCTTTTTCTGCGTAAAGGATCAGACGATCGGAATTTGATCGATCGAAGTTTCCAAGTTCATAATCTCCAAAGATATTCTTAATCGTCAATCCGGCTTTATTAAAATGTTGTTCGAAGTCCTTTGGGTAAAGGATTCGCAGTCTCTCATAATAATGATGGGAATTTCCCTCATCTGTCACCCTGATCCTTTTATACAGGAATCCGTCTTCGACGGACCTTTCCATTTTAAATTCAATTCCGTTGATGACCCTTTCATCGGAGAGAACAAGATTTGGCAGGGCCTTTTCCATATTCAAAAAGTCCAATACGAATCTTCCGCCTTTTTGAAGGCCCCCGGAAATCGATTTCATGGTTTGTTCGTCCTCCAGGCTGGTTCTGAAATATCCGAAAGAAGTGAAAAGGTTAAGGATCAGATCGAAATCATTCTCATCGATCGGGGTTCTCATATCGTGTATCCTGAAGTCCAGACCCGGTTCAGAGAAGTTTTTGGCCCTTTTTATCTGCATTGGACTTAAGTCGGCGCCGATGACCCGGTATCCCAGGTGGTGGAGATAGTATGAATGCCTCCCGGCTCCACACGCCAAATCCAGAATATTGGCTTTTTTCGGCAATTGAAGAAAGCGCAAAAGATTGGTCAGAAAATGCTCCGCTTCGATCTCATCATGATGACCATAGAGTATGGAATAATATGGGGTATCGAACCACTGTTCGTACCAATCGTTTCCTCCTATCATTGGATATCCTTAGGGCATAATCACTGCCAGGATGATATAAATAAGGATCGGGCTACCGACACCAAAGATGGTCAGGCCAACGAATACGATCCGCACAAGGGTGGAATCCCATCCCAGGTATTCGGCTATTCCGCCGCAAACCCCGAACAGTACCTTGTCGGTCAACGATTTGCTTAATCTTTTTGTCATTATTCGGAAACTGCTATTTCAAGTATAAGCACACTATCTCCTTCGTAGCGCTCAATGGAGAATTCCCCGAGTTCATATTGATTTTCATCGGCGTAATCCTCAAGAAGCTTGTACACCCTAAGGGGTACCTGGAATACAGTATGCTCAATTCTTGCTCTTAGAACATGCGTTGGTGGGACCAGCCTTTTTTCCCAACCGGGAGGGGGTGGTTTGGTGGTGTCATTTGGGATGACTCCAACGAAGGCTTTCAGAGGTCCGTCCTTATCATCCTTTCTTGGGTCGTTATAAAACACCGCTGCAGAGATCCCTTCGCGGTAATGCGCCCCGACAAGACTATCCATTTCCCGAAATAAGGCCCTGAGCTTGCTGCTTCTATGGCCTCCTTCATAATATTTTCCAATAATGGTAAACCCGGGCTCCTCGTGGATCGTGATGTCCGGTTCATGATGATGTTTTAAAAACTCATAGGTGATTATGAACAACAGCAGAAATATGCCGCCTATGATCAACCACTTGTTTGAGATCTTCATTGCAATTCAGGTACATTTTTAAATTGAAGCTCGTACAAGTTACGATAAACCCCATTTTCTTTCAACAATTGCTCATGATGGCCGCGCTCCACGATCTCTCCATGGTCCATGACCAGGATCTCATCAGCCTTTTCGATGGTGGATAGTCGGTGGGCGATGACCAATGAGGTTCTTCCTTTCATCATCTTGGCTATGGCGGTCTGGATCAGCTCTTCCGTCTCCACATCAACCGAAGAGGTCGCCTCATCCAGAATGATCACTTCCGGGTCATAGACCAGGGCCCTGATAAAGGAGATCAGTTGTCGTTGGCCTACGGAAAGTGTAGACCCTCGCTCCATGACATTGTAGTCATAGCCACCGGGCAACTTGCTGATAAACTCATCTGCGCCAACAAATTCCGCAGCCTCCTTGACCTTCTGGAAGGGTATGTCAGGATTCCGCAATGTGATATTGTTCAGGATAGATTCGGAAAACAAGAAAACATCCTGAAGAACAAGTCCGATGTGTTTCCTGAGCTGGTAGACATCATACTCCTTAATATTCCTTCCATCGATGAGGATCTGTCCTTCCTGGATATCATAAAACCTGTTGAGGAGATTGATGGTCGATGTTTTTCCAGCCCCGGTAGCTCCTACCAGAGCCAGGCTTCCACCTTTGGGGATCTCAAAGGATATTCCTTTGAGCACCGGTTGCTCCGGATCATATCCGAAGACCACCTTGTCGAATTTTACATGTCCGTTGATCTTTTCAGGTTTATAGGTGCCTGTATTCTGGATCATGTCCGAGCTGTCCAGTAGCCTAAAAATCCTTTCAGAGCTGACAACCCCCATTTGAAGAGTGTTAAAACGATCGGCAATCATGCGAATCGGCCTGAAAAACATGCTGATATACATGATGAAAGCGATCATCACGCCCAGAGTCACTTCCTCCGCAAGTATGCCTTTGGCCCCGTACCATACCAGAAGCCCTGTTCCTGCGGCACCGATCACCTCGGCCACCGGAAAGTAGATCGAATAATAATTTACCGACCGGAGGTTTGCCTTCAGGTGATCCCGGTTGATCTTCTCAAATTTTTTGAATTCTCTTTCCTCACTATTGAAGATCTGTACAATGCTCATTCCCGTGATATGCTCCTGAACAAAAGCATTTAGCTGGGATACGGCATTGCGAACTTCATTAAAGGATTTCTTGATCTTCTCCTTAAAAATGTATGTGGAGAAAAGCAGGATCGGGAGCATGGAGAGGCTGATGAGGGTAAGCTTCCAATTGGTGTAAAACATGATGCTCAGGATGAAGACCAGTTGAAGAAGGTCTCCCACAATGGCTGCAAAACCCTGTGAAAAGATATCGCTCAGGGTTTCAATGTCCGAAATGTTTCTGGTGACAAGCCTTCCGATCTGGGTATTGTCGAAGAACTTGACGCGCATTTGCACGATATGTCTATACAACTGGATTCGGATATCGCGAATGACACTTTGGCCAAGAGATTCCGATGAGAAAGTATGGAAGTACTGAGCGATTGCCTGCACGACCATCAGTCCGATAAGAATAAACGTGAAAGTGATAAGTCCTTGTAGATCTCTATTGGCGATCTGGTTGTCGATCATGTAGCTGATCAGGTAGGGACGAATAGGAGCAATACCCGCCGAAAAAATGGTCAGGAATAGCACGGCACCAAATAAGCCCTTGTAGGGCTTTACATAGCTAAAGACCCTTTTCAGAACCTTGATATCAAGGAGATTTCCCCGTGTTACACCGGCATTGTCGTCTGCTGCGCTCAAATTCTGTTCAGAGTAGTTTTAGAAAGACCCAGCGAAACCGCTGAAGCCTTCAATATCCAACAAATTTGCTAAACCAAGGTTCAGATTGAAATGGAATATTTAAATCCTCCCTAAGTAATTTTAACATTGCTCAATAAATTGGATGCACTATGGAAAAGACGTTTGACTTTCTAAAGAGACTCAAGAAGAACAACGAGCGCGAATGGTTCAACAAAAACAAGGATCGCTTCCAGGAATCCAAAAATGAATTTGAGGAACTGGTGCAGGAGATCTCCAGCCACCTGCAAAGTCATGATGAAATTGACTTAGCCAGAACCAAGGTGTTCAGGATCTATAGGGATGTGAGATTCTCCAAAGACAAAACCCCATACAATCCTTATTGGAGAACTGCTTTTTACAGGGCAGGGAAGGAGCGCCGGGGCACCTATTACATGCATTTGGAACCGGGAAGCACTGTCATACTCGGAGGGTTTTATGGCCCTGAATCTCAGGACCTCAAACATATCAGGGAACAGATCTCCCTGGATCCTGATCCGCTGAGGGCATTGATGAAAAAGCCCTCTTTCAAAAACTACTTTGGTGATATGGAAGGGGAAAAACTAAATACCGCTCCCAAAGGATTCGAAAAGGATGATCCTTCATTGGATCTGATCCAGCATAAGAGTTTTTATTTCAGGCATGAGTTTTCAGACGCCGAAGTGCTGGATCCGAAATTCCCCAAAACCGTAAGTGAGGGTTGGAAAAAGATCAGGCCATTTTTTGATTATATGTCCGAGATCCTTACCACAGACCTGAATGGTAATCCCATCTAGAGTTTTCGAGCGACAATAATGAAATAGGGGAGAGCTCACAGAAGAGCAGGACCAGGTGCTCGGCTTATACCGATCGCAGTTTACCCTCGGGATATTTTACCGAAGAAAGATAGAGTCCCTCGGGCAGGGCAGAGGGTCCGGCCTTGGTCCTGTCCTGAGATTCGATGATCTCATTCATGTCAGCTGGACTTATTTTATCCTGCCCGGCGAGCATCATGGTTCCCACCATGGCCCTGACCATGCCCCTGAGAAAACGATCAGCCCTTACTCGAAAATGGAATTCATCCTGTTTTCTGATCCACCTGGCCTCGCGTATATCGCAAACGAAATTCTCGACCTGGGTCTGGACCTTTGAAAAGCAACTGAAGTCCTTTTTACCCACCAACCTTTCGGCAGCCTTGTTCATTTTGCCAAGGTTCGGTTTGAAGCCATAGTAGGCTGCCAGGTTCTGACGGAAGGGATCTTTTACAAAGATCATCCGGTATAGGTACTCCCTGCTTGTCGCGTGATGTCTTGCATTGATCTCCTCATCAACCTGGAAAATTGCATTGACCACTATATCCTTAGGGAGCAATCCGTTCAGCGCATGGGCATGTTTACGTGTACTGAGTTCCTTTTCCGTGTCGATCTGAACAAATTGTTGAAGGGCGTGAACACCGGTATCGGTTCTTCCGCTTCCTATGGATTGGATATTTTCATTGAGCAATTCGGAGAGCGTGTTGTTCAGGACTTCCTGAACCGAGATGGCATTGTCCTGGATCTGCCAGCCGTGATACTTGGTTCCCTTGTAGGCGATTTCAAGGAAGTAGCGCATATCACAAAGTTAATAGACTCCGTAAAATCACAGATATTTGGGCAATGAAGGAGGCTCCGGATGGTTTTCAAGGCTTTAAGCTCAGCCCTCAGCTTCAAAGGGCGATTGAGGAGGTCGGATATGAAGATCCAACGCCAATACAGCTGAAGGTGATCCCCAGGGTGCTGAACGGACAACAGGTGATCGGGATTGCCCAGACCGGTACGGGCAAGACGGCTGCATACCTGCTGCCCATACTGATGAAGCTGAAATTCAATCAGGGAAAGGATCCAAGAGCCTTGATCCTGGTGCCTACAAAGGAGTTGTCGCTGCAGGTAGAAGGTGAAGCGAAGAAGTTTTCTCGTTTTACGGATCTCAGGGTCGTAGCTCTATATGGGGGGACAAGGCTCACGGAGCAGCGCAAGGAACTTGAGGAGGGTTGTGATATTCTGATCTCCACACCGGGAAGGTTAATGGAGATGTACAGAGATGAAAGAGTGGATTTGAGTTCAGTGGGCACATTGGTTCTTGATGAAGCCGATCGATTGATGGATATGGGTTTCAAATCACAGATCCGGACCCTTTTGGAATGGATCCCAAGAAAAAGACAGAATCTGCTCTTTTCTGCCTCTTTTCCTTCTTCGGTCGAAAGCTTTGCAGCTGAATTTTTGGATTTTGCAGAAAGGATCGAAGTCACCCCTCAATCCACGCCTGCACAGACGGTCCAACAACTGGTCTATCATGTGCCAAACTTCCAAACCAAACTGGATCTGCTCAAGGAACTTCTGAAGAATAGAAAAAAGACGAAGACCCTGATCTTTTGCCGTACCAGGCAGAATGTTAATCGGGTAGCCGAAGTTTTGTTGAAAATCACCAAAGAAGATGTCAGGGTGATGCATGCCAACAAAAGCCAGAATTCCAGGATCAATTCGATCAGGGCTTTTTCTTCGGGCGAGGTATTGCTGATGGTAGCCACGGACGTTTCCGCCCGGGGCATTGATATCGAGGACGTGGCTTTGGTGGTGAATTTCGATGTGCCCCTGATGTACGAGGACTATGTGCATCGCATTGGGCGAACCGGGAGGGCGGGCAAATCCGGACGATCGATCACATTTGCCAATCCGGCGGAAGAGATGCACATGGAAAAGATCGAAAAACTGATCCGCATGAAGGTTCCGCTAAGGAAAATTCCCAAGAATGTGGAGATCAGGAAAACCTCAAAGGATGAGATCATCGAGATCGAACGTGAGATCGACAGGATCAAGAAACGCGACAATCCCGATTTCAAAGGGGCATTTCATGAGAAGAAGTGGAAAAAATGAGTTGAGCCTACAAATGATGAGAATGGCGCGTTTCTATAGCGGCCAAAATAAATTGGGAAGGTAGTTAGTCCCTTGTCAGTCCCCCGGCTTGTGCGATCTCGACCATACCTTACTGCAGCAATTCCATATCTCGAACCAGGATCCTTCGTCTGTCGAAATTAATAACATTCTTTTCCTTCAACTCATTTAAGACGGTGGTCACTGTCTGTCGACTGGTACCGGTCAAATTGGCCATGTCCTGATGAGTCAAATTTGTTTTGATCAAGGTTTCAAATCCCACTTTCTGTCCCATCTCCTCTCCCATTTCCTTGATGAAATCGACAATTCTAGTTCTTGCATCCTTAAAAACCAAAGATTCCAGCCTTCTTTCAGTTTTTTTCAGTTTTAGTCCAATAATCTTGGTGATCTTCAGAGCTAATTCCTTGTTATCCAGCAAGATCATCTCCATTTCCTTTAGAGATAAGGGACATAGCATCGTATCATTCACAAGCGCCTGAGCAAAATCACCCCGCTTCTCTTCACCGATCAATGCCTGCTCACCAAACAGCTCACCCTTGGTCAGAATGGCCTTGATGATCTCTTTTCCGTCAGGAGAATAAGAACCGATCTTCACCTTTCCCTGGTGAATGAAATAGATCGTCTCACTGGGTTCATTCGGAAAGTAAATGAACTCACCCTTGTTATAGCTGTTCTTGTTGTATACTCCTGAAGTCTTCATTTTCTTCGGACAGAAAATGTTGAAAAGGTTAATGTTCTCCAGGAACCAGATATTCGCTTTATTGTCCATAGTTAACTCTGGCCAAAATTAGAAAAATGGTCTTGTGGAAAAAGTGAAAAAAAACTTCTCAACAACTCTGCTCCAATGAACAAGTATCATAGGTTTTTGGTTTTTTGAACTTTGATCAGCAGTCTTTTCAATTCCAATGCCAGAACAGCAATGGTACCAAATAGATTCCCGGGAGTGTAACTTAAGCGACAATTGAACTTCCACTCATCCCGCTTGTTTTTATACCTGATAATATTGCAGACCTTTAATTCGTGAACGGGTTTCATTTCTCAAAATATGTTCCACCCAAAAAGGGCTTCCAGAAAGGCTTTGAAGGTCTGAACAAGATCTTTCAGCAACTGATCTTGCTGACCTCAGGAGATGTCAATGAAGCGCTTTCATGGTTGACGGAGCTCGACCGGCAGCATAACCTGACCGATGGTGATTACGGGATCGGTGACTTCATTGAGGACCTGAAGCGAAAAGGTTATGTCGAAGAAAACCCCGGCGACGGAAGCCTGAACATTTCGGGAAAATCCGAGCTTGAAATTCGAAGAAGTGCCCTTGAGGAGATCTTTGGACAGCTGAAACGCTCGGCCAAAGGTGACCATCGTGTCCCTCAATCAGGATTGAATGGTGAATTGAGCAACGAGATCCGCGACTTTGAATTTGGCGATTCTACGGACCAGATCTCCTATACGGAATCCCTGAAAAACGCGCAGATCAATCATGGTCTTGACGATCTGAAACTCAATGAAGGAGACCTAAAGGTTGTCGACAAGGAGTACCAAACCGTCACCTCCACGGTGCTGATGATCGACATCAGCCATTCCATGATATTGTATGGAGAGGACAGGATCACCCCGGCCAAAAAGGTTGCCATGGCATTGGCGGAATTGATCTCGACCAAATATCCCAAGGATACCCTGGACGTGATCGTCTTCGGAAATGATGCCTGGCAGATCGAGATCAAGGACCTTCCCTATTTGCAGGTCGGCCCCTATCATACAAACACAGTTGCCGGCCTGGATCTCGCCCTGAATATCCTCCGGAGAAAAAAGACCTACAACAAACAGATCTTCATGATCACGGATGGAAAGCCAACCTGCATCAAGGAAGGCATCAGATATTATAAGAACAGCTTTGGACTCGATCCCAAGATCCTGAACAAGACTTACACCCAGGCGGCACAATGCCGGAAACTCAAAATTCCTGTAACTACCTTCATGATCGCCACGGACCCATATCTCAAATCCTTCGTCCAGGAGTTTACCAGGATCAACCAGGGCAGAGCATATTACTCAAGTCTAAAGGGGCTGGGTCACCTGGTTTACCAGGATTTTAAAAAGAACAGAAGAAAGAAATTTTGATGGATTACCAACAACTCAGCACTCAAGAAAAGCAAAATATCAAAACACTTGGAGAGCTCAAGGCCAGCGGCTACACTCCGACCGAAACGAAGGACGAACTGAGGGCCAATCTCCTCAGGAAACTCAGAGAGGGAAAAGAGGTGTTTCCCGGGGTCTTTGGATATGAAGAAACCGTAATACCTGAACTGGAGCGAGCGATCCTTGCCAAGCACAGCATCAATCTTCTCGGCTTGAGAGGACAGGCCAAGACCAAGATCGCCAGGTTATTGATCAATCTCCTGGATGAGGTTGTGCCGGTGATCAAAGACTCGGAACTCCATGAAGATCCGCTCGCACCCATATTGGAAACCACCATGGAATACATTGAAGAACATGGTGACTCCACACCGATATCCTGGGTGCAAAGAGAAGAGCGATACACGGAAAAACTGGCCACTCCCGACGTAACTGTTGCCGATCTGATCGGTGATGTGGACCCGATCAAGGCCGCGAGTCTCAAGCTCCCATACTCGGATCCCAGAGTGATCCATTATGGTCTTGTGCCAAGATCGCATCGAGGGATCTTCGTCATCAATGAGCTCCCGGATCTTCAGGCAAGAATACAGGTGGCCTTGTTTAACATTTTGCAGGAAGGCGATATCCAGATCAGGGGATTCAAGATCAGGCTGCCGCTTGACATTCAGTTTGTATTTACGGCCAATCCCGAAGACTATACCAATCGGGGAAGCATTGTCACACCGCTGAAAGACCGCATCGACAGTCAGATCATTACACATTATCCCGAGTCTATCGAAACCGGAAAAAGGATCACGGGCTCTGAAGCGCATTATGAAACCGAGGTTCGTAAAAGAATTCACATCCCCGAAATCGCAAAGGACCTGATCGAACAGGTTGCCTTTGAAGCCAGAGATAGCGAATACATCGACGAAAAATCCGGAGTTAGCGCCAGGCTCACCATTTCTGCCTTTGAGAATCTCCTTGCTTCAGCCGAAAGGAGACTGGAGATCAACGGAGAAGAGGAAACCGTGGTGAGAATGGGGGACTTCCTGAGTATCATTCCCTCGATCACCGGCAAGGTAGAACTGGTCTATGAGGGTGAGCAGGAGGGAGCCGCTGATGTTGCATATAGCCTGATCGGCAAAGCCATAAGGTCCAGATTTACCGACCTGTTTCCCGATCCTGAAAACTTCAGAAAGAAGAAGGATGTGGAATTGATCAACCCTTACCAGGGCGTCGTTTCCTGGTTTGAATCCGGAAATGAAGCCTTTATTCAAAGTGATATTTCCCAAAAGGATTATCTGGCAGAATTGGAGAAAATTCCTGGTTTGGCCGAGATGATCAGCAGATTTTGCCCTGACATTGATCAGCAGGAAAAACCGTTTTTCATGGAGCTTGCCCTGCATGGCCTCGCGGAATTCTCGTTGATCAGCAAAAAACACAATGCCAGGGGACTGCAGTTCAAGGACCTTTTAAGCGGGATGCTCAGCGAGAGCCCTGAAAAGGACAGATCATCAGGTGGTAGTGATGGGGATAGATTTGAAGATGCCTGATTAGATCTTTACCATCTTAATATTTTTTCACAATTCTGCTGGGGAATTTTTGGGTTTAGCTCCCATCATATAGCTTTGTGAAATTTTTAAATACCCTAGTCTTAGATGCCCCGCGACAAGTCCATTAAATCGGTTCTCATCATAGGAAGCGGACCGATCATCATAGGTCAGGCATGCGAGTTTGATTATTCCGGTTCACAAGCTGCCAGATCTTTAAAAGAAGAGGGAATTGAAGTCATCCTCATCAATTCCAATCCAGCCACGATCATGACGGATCCGGTAACGGCGGACCACATCTATTTGAAGCCTTTGAACAAGGCATCTATTGTAGAGATCCTGAAGAAGCATAAGATCGATGCTGTACTCCCCACCATGGGAGGCCAAACGGCTTTGAACCTTGCAATGGACTGCGACCAGGCCGGGATCTGGGAGAAATTTGGTGTAAGGGTGCTGGGCTCTGATTTTGAAGCCATCGCCACCACCGAGGACAGGGAAAAATTCAGGCTCAAAATGCAGGAGATGGGCATTGGGGTCTGTAAAGGAAAAACAGCCAAATCATTTCTTGAGGGAAAGGAGATCGCCCAGGAAATCGGATTTCCACTGATCATCAGATCATCATTTACCCTTGGAGGTGCCGGGGGTGCCTATGTGGAGAAGGCCGAGGATTTTGAAGAAGCCCTTTCAGCAGGTCTCCATGCTTCGCCGATCCATGAAGTACTGATCGAGCAGAGCGTTCTGGGTTGGAAGGAGTACGAGCTTGAGATCATGATGGACAGTGCCAGAAATTTTGTGGTGATCTGTTCCATTGAAAATTTTGATCCTATGGGAGTCCATACGGGAGACTCGATCACTGTGGCTCCGGCCATGACCCTTCCCGATACCATCTATCAGCAAATGCGTGATTATGCCCATCGGATGATGGCTGAGATAGGCTCTTTTGCCGGAGGTTGTAACGTTCAGTTTTCCGTTGATCCCAAGACCGATAGCATTATCGCCATCGAGATCAACCCAAGGGTTTCAAGATCGTCTGCCCTTGCTTCCAAAGCAACCGGGTATCCCATCGCAAAGGTTGCCGCCAAGCTCGCAATCGGTTATAACCTTGATGAACTGCCGAATCAGATCACCAAGAATACCTCGGCGATGTTTGAGCCTGCGCTAGACTATGTGATCGTCAAAATACCTCGCTGGAATTTTGACAAGTTCCAGGGCGCTGACAGACATCTTGGCCTGACCATGAAATCCGTTGGTGAAGCCATGGGGATCGGAAGGAATTTCCAGGAGGCTCTTCAAAAGGCATGTCAGTCGCTTGAGATCAATCGAAACGGCATAGGAGCAGATGGAAGGGAGGTCAAAAACCCGGATCAGATCCAGGAAAGCCTGAAGCATCCCAGTTGGAACCGGTTGTTTCATATTTATGATGCATTCAAAATTGGGGTTTCCTTCCGCACGATTCAGAAGCTGACCAAGATCGACCCATGGTTCCTCCACCAGATCGAGGACCTGCTGAGTTATGAAAGGAGTCTGAAAGGTTATGGGCTTGAAACGATCACCAAGGAGATGTTGATCGAAGCCAAAAGAAGGGGCTATGCTGACAGGCAGATCGCCCATATATTGGGTTGTCTGGAATCCGAAGTCTATAAAAAACGGAATGAGCTCGGGGTGAAAAGAATTTACAAGCTCGTAGATACCTGTGCCGCGGAGTTTGAAGCTCAGACCCCCTATTACTATTCCACCTTTGGTGAGGTGAACGAATCCGATCGAAGCGATAAGAAAAAGGTCGTGATCCTGGGTTCCGGTCCAAACCGAATAGGCCAGGGGATCGAGTTTGATTATTCATGTGTACATGGAGTACTCGCGGCCAAGGAATGCGGATACGAGACCATCATGATCAATTGCAATCCTGAAACAGTCTCGACGGACTTTGATACCGCCGACAAACTCTATTTCGAGCCGGTTTTCTGGGAGCATATTTATGATATCATCCAGCATGAGCAGCCGGAAGGGGTGATCGTCCAGCTTGGTGGGCAAACCGCCCTTAAGCTTTCTGAAAAGCTTTCTCGGTACGGAATAAAAATATTTGGAACCAGTTTTGAATCCCTTGATCTCGCTGAGGATAGAGGAAGGTTCTCAACGCTTTTGAAAGATCTTGAGATCCCTTATCCTCCCTTCGGTTCCATAGAGACTTCGGAGGAGGCCCTGGAAATGAGCAAGGAACTGAATTTTCCACTGCTGGTACGGCCTTCCTATGTTTTGGGAGGACAAAGCATGAAGATCGTGATCAACGAAGAAGAATTGGAGAATCAGGTCGTGGAGATCTTCAAGCAGCTTCCGGGGAACAAAATATTGTTGGACCATTTTCTTGACCGCGCAGTTGAGGCGGAGGCGGATGCGATTTGCGATGGGGAAAAAGTGGAGATCATCGGGATCATGCAGCATATCGAACCCGCCGGGATCCATTCCGGAGATAGCTTTGCAGTGTTGCCACCGTTTAACCTGGGAGACCTGATCGTCAGGCAGATCGAAGAATACACCAAGAAGATTGCCTTGGCCATGGATGTTGTGGGATTGATCAATATTCAATTTGCGATCAAGGATGACAAGGTCTATGTGATCGAAGCAAATCCAAGGGCGTCAAGGACAGTACCCTTTATTTGCAAGGCCTACCAGGAGCCTTATGTGAACTATGTCACCAAGGTCATGCTGGGCGAAGCCAAATTGAGTGACTTTAAATTCAATCCGGTGAAAAAGGGATATGCGATCAAGGAGCCGGTTTTCTCCTTTGAGAAGTTCCCGCAGGTCAATAAGGAATTAGGTCCGGAAATGAAATCCACGGGCGAATCGATCTATTTCATCGAGGATCTCTACGATGATTATTTTACTCAGCTCTATAACGAACGAAATCTGTATCTGAGTCGTTAACTTCATGCTATGGTCAAGTTTTTAATAATTCTGTTTCTCATATTTTTCTTCATCTACCAGGTGACCAAGTTGCTGTTCAGGCCATTGTTCTTTTTTGCCGGAGGAAAAGATCGCAATTCGGGCTTCGGACAAAGGCCCACAAAAAAGAGCGATGGCGAATTGAGCATTGATTTTATTCCCGAAAAGAAGAAACATACTCCAAAAAATGCCGGGGAGTATGTGGACTACGAGGAAGTCGACTAAAAATAATTCCAACCTTTTTAAATTGAGGCTCTGTCGATGAGCTTCAAAGAATTATCACTTTTCAAACCCGTCAAAGGGTTTCAACTCGGGGTTTTCAGGATCGTCCTGGGCTTGGTATACCTTGTCTTCTTTTCGAGGCTTGTTCTTCGCAAGAAATTCACCGGGGCTTTTATCAAAACCGATTTCCATTTCGCTTATGATTGGTTATTTCCCCTTCCTGAGCTTCCGGATCTCGTCCTGATCGGGATGATGGGCGGGTTGATTGTCGCCTCTGTGCTTGTTCTGCTTAACATAGGTACCCGTTTCGCTTTTCTGTACATATTCTTTGCTTTTGGGTATTTCTTCTTTCTGGAAAAAGCCCTCTACAACAATCATTACTTCATTCTTGTACTCATCGCTTTTTGGGGGTTTTTGGTTTTTGACCGCTCCGGTCCCATAGATCCCAGAAGAGAGGGGCATATTGCTCATTGGAAATACCTGATCCTCAAGGCTCAGTTTCTGCTGGTATATTTTTACGGAGGCATTGCCAAATTCAATTCCGAATGGCTCAAGGGAAATACGGTTAGAGCCTTGCTGGATATCCGGTTTCCTGAATTGAATCCGGAACTTATCCTGAGCCTGGCAGGTGCCATGACCTATGGGGGGATACTTTTTGACCTCTCTGTTCCTTTTTTACTGCTCTACAAACCCACTCGAAAGCTGGCATTCTTGTTTGTTGTTCTTTTCAATGTGACGAATCATGTGGTTTTTGAAATCGGTATTTTCCCTTTTTTGATGATGGGCTCGCTGATCCTTTTTCTTGACCATGAAAAAGTCGAGGGGGAAACGATTGCACCTCCACCTGCTTGGGTCAAATGGTCCGCCATTTTGCTGATCGTCATACAAATGCTCATTCCCTTCAGGCATGTTTTGTACCCGGGCAATGTGGTTTGGACGGAAGAAGGCTATTTCTTTTCCTGGAGGATGATCTCATCTGTGAAGAAGGTCAAGGCTCAATTCAGGATCGTAGAACCCGGGACAGGAAGAATCGTGACCATAGACCCGAGAAGAGAGTTGAATTCCATGCAATATCATGCGATGGGACGATATCCTGAATTGGCGTTACAATACGCAAAGCACCTAAAGGCGCTTTATCAGCAAAAAGGCTTTGTTGATCCTATTGTCAATGGAAAGATCCAGGTGAAAATGAACAAGAGGCCATATACATTCGTGTTCGATCCTGAATTGGACCTTGGGTCCCTGGATCATCGGCCCTTAAGGCATATTCCCGAAATTCTACCCAATTAAGAGCCCTTGACCAAGCCTTTTCGGCTAAGGATGGTTTCCAACAGTTTGATGTCCCTGGGGTTATTAAAAACCTTGTATGGCAGGTGGATCATTTGAGCCTTGTTCATCACCAGGGTGATGGAGTTCTTGGACCTGCGGACCTTCTTGACCTGATCCCATTTGATGGGCATCCCCTGCTTGGAACTCAGCTTCATCAGGATCTGCCTGGAATTTATTTCATAACTCAGGCGCTCAAACAACAGCTTGGCCTGATCGAGTTGTGTCAGTCCCGTAAACTGGATAAGCCAGAATAAGGAATAAAGCAGAAGTCCGACGCCTGCGATGATGTAGAACCAGATTGTGTCAGGATAGGCGAAGGTAAGACTGGCGATGGCCACGGCGATCAGGAAAACCCACCACTGCTCCCTGAACACATTCATCATTCCAAGTTTTACAAATGTGCCTTTTGTTAATTGATATTTTTTTGTGTTGATGTTCATTCGATAACTGCTTTTAGACTCATATCAAGGCTTTTGGAGGAATGTGTTAAAGCCCCGATAGAGATATAATCCACTCCGGTCTCTGCAACCTCTTTGATGCTGGCCTCTGTGATGCCTCCACTGGCTTCTGTTTTCATCTGACCATTGATCAACTCCACACAATCCTTCATCTCAGTGGTACTCATATTATCCAACATGATGCGATGCGCTATGCCTGTATTGAGCACCTGTTTCACTTCATCTATGGATCTTGTTTCCACTTCGATCTCAAGATCAAGCCCGTTTTTTTGCAGATAGTCTTGGGTACGCTTAAGAGCGGGTTCTATTCCTCCGCAAAAGTCAATGTGGTTGTCCTTGAGCATGATCATATCGTACAGGGCGAATCGATGATTCTCTCCTCCTCCGATCTTGACTGCCCATTTTTCAGCGATCCGAAAATTTGGGGTGGTTTTTCGGGTATCCAATACCCTTGCTGATGTATGATCGATCATCCCCTGGAGCTTGTGGGTATAGCTGGCAATTCCGCTCATTCTTTGCATGCAATTCAACACAAGCCTTTCACAGGATAAGAGCGATCTTTCATCGCCCTCGACGAAAAAGGCGATATCCCCTGCTTGAACACTTTCACCATCTCCCTTTAGGATTTCCATATTGATGCCAGGGTCAAAACGATTAAAAATCCGATTCGCGAGCTCAACTCCGGCGAGTATCCCGCCTTCTTTGACCAGCAGTTTTGAGCGGCCGGTTTTTCCAGGATCAATAGAGGCAAGGGTGCTGAAATCACCGGGTCCGATATCTTCGGAAAAGGCCCCGTCGATGAAACTGATGATCCGCTCCTCTGTTAGATAATTGCTCACGGCCGCGAAATTAATAAGGAGGAAGCTTAAATTTTAGGGTTTTTCAATTTCTCTGAACTCCATTTTATAAAGTTCAGAACCCTCGCTGGTGTTTTTGAATCTGAGCAGGACCCGATAGTTTTTTCCGCCGGTTTTGTACTGACCAATGGAATAGGAAATGGCCTGGTCCTCTGAGGCCCCGGAATGGATCAATGAAAATCCGGAAGGTGGATTTTCGTTGAAGAAACCTTTGAGCACGTTTTCCGAATTTGATTTTGAGTATTCCTCACCAAAAATGTTGAGCTCAAAGCTGGAATGAAATAGTTGGCTGAGTTCCTTGGAGGATCCGGAGCTGATCGCAACCCTGGTGGTTTCCAGCACTTCGCTATGTTCTGTTTGAGCCATCCCGGGCATCGACATCGCAAAAAGCAACAAGATCATACCAAAAATCCTATATGGATCCATGTCCCAAAGTTCCGAAAATCCCATGAGCAATGCGTCATTTTTAGGTTTTTTGGACAATTTTTTGTCAATGATCCGGACGGATCAGGGGTTGTTAGTGTATCCTGCATAGTTGAGTTAATACCTCAAATGGAGCCTTCCAGAGGTAGATTATCGCATTTTTCAATCATGCCTGTGACTAACTTTCGACGGATTCGGACTGGTTTTTAGGTATTTTTTACTAAAATTGGTTCAAACAAAAATCTTCCAATCATGAAAAAAGCTCTACTCTCAATTGTTTTATCGGCATTTGTTTTTGCTCCAATATTCGCACAGGATCTTGAAGTGATCGAAACTGTCGAAGGCGGTGGAAAACTGATGACAAAGCGTGGAGCACCGATTCTTCCAGAAGCAGGTGACTGGGGAATTGGTATCAACGCTAATCCATTTCTAGAGTATGTCGGAAATGCATTTAACGGAACTGCAAACAATGCAGCTCCAACATGGGGTTTTACCGCTCAGTATCCAATGACCATTTATGGCCGTATGGTTCAAAGCGATGACACCTACTTAAGAGGATTGGTCAGGATAGGATTTACTTCTGCCAGCCAGACCTCAGGTGATCCTTCCTCCGTAGAAACCAAGGTTACTCAGACCGCGTTTTCTCTTGTTTTAGGTGCTGGTATTGAGAAAAATAAGTCTCTTGCCAATCGCCTCAGGGGTTATTATGGTGCAATGGCTGCCATAGCGGTTCTGCCATATCAAAGCGGAGATACGGTAATCGGTAATATTACTACCGAGGTTACTTCCGGTGGACAGACTCAGGAATCCTCTACTACAGGAGGAGGCTACTTTGGTGTAGCGGTTCGTGGATTTGTTGGCGCTGAGTACTTCTTTGCTCCGAAAATGTCCCTTGGTGGTGAGTTTGGCTGGGGTCTTGGAATCCTTTCTCAGGGTGAAAGAACCTCCGAGGTCTCCGGAACTTCTACTGTTGTTCAGGGCAGCGGATTTAGGTTTACTACCGATACCGACAACGGTCAAATGGCAGCATTATCCGGGCTTACCGGATTTAGTGGTCAGCTGACGCTGTTTATTTACTTCTAAGCAGTCATCGAGATTTTGTAAAAAGGCCTTCTTCCGGTTTCGGGGGAAGGCTTTTTTAATCCTCAATTTTCAAGCTCTCAATGGGGTTTTGGTGTGCTGCCTTGATAGACTGAAAACTGATGGTCAGCCAGGCGATGAGGACTGCAATTGCACCTGAACCGGCGAAGATCCACCAGCCAAGATCGATCCGATAAGGATAATCAGCCAACCATTCACTCATGAAATAGAACCCTACGGGGATGGCAACCACGAGGGCAATCAAAATCAGTCTTGTAAAATCCTTGGAAAGCAGCATGATGATGCTTCCAAATGAAGCTCCTAGGGTCTTTCTGATGCCGATCTCCTTGGTTTTTCTTTCCGCGGTGAATGCGGAAAGCCCGAACAGACCCAGACAACTGATGAGTACAGCCAGAATTCCAAAATATCCGGCAAGCTTCCCAACCCTGATCTCGGAAGAGTATAATCGCGCATACTCCTCATCCAGAAATTCATAGTTGAACACATAACTTGGGTTCAGCTCCGAATAGACTTCTTCAACCTGGGAAATGGTCCTGGCAATGTTCTGACCTGAAAGCTTTATAAAGAAGAACCAGGCGAAACCTGGATTGTATCTCATGATCATGGGCGCTATCTCGCTTCGCATTGATTGGAAATGGAAGTTCTTGTTGACACCGATGATCTTCCATTCCGAATCCCAAAACTCTATGGTGGTGCCTACGGGTTCTTCCAGATTCATGATCTCCAGAGCCTTTTCATTGATCACAACGGCTGAAGTATCTGTGCCGTACTCGGGTGAAAAGAATCTTCCTTCTGCCATTTCGAAATCCATAATATCGATCAGGTGCTCATCTGTCGCGACCATTTCAAAGAGAATATTGGTTTCCGGAGCAATGCCCGGCCAGCGAACGCCGCCTGAGTTATTGTTTCTGCCCTGGAAGGCATGGGAAACCACTCCTGCTTCTTCTACCCCGGGTATTTTTCGCAAGCGCTCTGCAAAGACCTCATAGTTATCCTCCAGATTTCCATTGACCTCGAGATACATGAGATTGTCCTGATCATAACCCAGGTTTTTGTTCTGTATAAAGTGGATCTGCAGGTAGATTACTGCGGTTGCGATGATCAGAACGACCGAAAGGGTGTATTGGAACACCACAAGGCCCTTTCGGACAAATGCTTCTCCGCCCTTGTTCTCAGTTCTACCCTTCAGAACTTTTACCGGAATAAAGGAGGATAGGTACAATGCCGGATAACTTCCGCTCAGTACTCCGGTGATCAACGCGATCGTGATCAGGCCAAGGATATATGCCGGCTTGAAGAGCGAAAGGATCGAAATGGTTTTGTCCGTAAGTTCATTAAACGATGGCAGCAGTGCTGCTACCAGGGCAAGGGAAAGGAATAGGGAGAGAAAAGAGATCACAATGGCTTCTCCCAGGAACTGACCCACCAGCACCTGCTTAATTGCGCCCAGGGTTTTCCTGATCCCAACCTCCTTTGCCCTGCGAGCCGATCGGGCTGTGGACAGGTTCATGAAGTTGATGCAGGCGATCAGGAGGATGAATGTAGCTACAATGGTAAAGATCCTGACATAGACGATCCTGCCGCCGGATTGTTTCCCGTTTTCCCAACTTCCGCGGAGGTAATAGTCTTCATAGGGAAACAAAAAGAGCTCAATGGATGAGTCCTCGTTCTTGCTTTTGACAAAGTCCTTGATTTTTTCGCTTAGCTCCTTATGGTCTACGCCTTCATGGATGGTAGCATAGGTCCTGGGTCCATTATTTCCCCATTCCGTGGTCCAGGGGTTGTTCTTTCTGAAAACCTCAAAGGGTATCAGGAATTCAAAATCAAGTGTGGACTGATCCGGAATTTCATCTAAAACCCCGGTGACCTCAAATCTGCCGTTATCCCAGGAGAGGTATTCGACGGTTTCCCCGATCACATCCTCCCTTCCAAAGAGGTTCAGGGCCGCTTGACGGCTGATCACAATGGAAGTCGGATCCTCCAGGGCGGCTTCCGGGTCTCCGTATATGAGGGGAAAAGAGAAGATCTTCAGAACATCTGGGTCGGCGTACCTGCCTTTCATGCGGAATTTATTATCCCCATGGGTCAGCTGAGATTCATCCGGCCAGGTCATGGTACAGGCATATTCGATTTCCGGTATCTCCTCCTTTAAGGCCAGGGAAAGAACTCCCGGGGTAGAGATGGTGGTAAAAACACCATCGGCATAGGTTTGAAACTCCATCACATTGAAGATGCGGGAGCCATTCTCATGGAATTTATCGACACTGAGCTCATCCAGCACCCAAAGCATGATGAGGACAGAGCAGGTCAGCCCTGCACTCAAACCAATAAGATTGATGAAAAAGGAAGATTTATGCCTCCGGAAATTCCTGATGGCGATCAGCAGGTAGTTTTTAAGCATGTGAAATAATTTGACCTCCTAAACAAAGACCCGATCGGCAGCATTAGGTTGCATTTGCTAAGAGAATTTTTTTTGGTTCTCAGGAAATAGCTATCCAAATGGGTTAAATTGTAATCATATATGAGAATTTTTTTCATGAAAACCTTGATCTCAACCCTTGCTCTGACCCTTTCTCCTCTCTTTCTTATTGCTCAAAATGGCCTCGATACCGATGGCTTCGATGACGTGGTCACGGCTGCCAATGCTTCCGCGCTCATTGCCGGAAGCAATCAAATCGCCATGACCATGTGGGTTTACCCTACAAATCCAGCGGCCGGATGGCCAAATTTCGATGGTTTTGGAGGCTTTCGAAATGAAACCAACGCAGATTTTTATTTACTTCAGCTCAATTCCAATCAGGTGGAAGCCCGATTTCGAAATAGTTCGGGCACGAACTTCACTTTCACTTTTGACACTTTGCAGCTCAATGCCTGGAACCATTTTGCACTGATCTACAATGGCACGAACCTCGTCGGTTATCATAATGGCAAATTCGAAAAACAGATCTCGGCTTCCGGTATGATCACCAACACAACCGAAGGCTTTCATATAGGTTGGGTCCCTTTTCAAACCAATCCTTTTCTTACCACGGGAAAATTTGATGAAGTGAGCCTATGGAAAAGATCCCTTTCTGCCTCTGAAATAGAATGCATCTACTACAGTGGGATCAATCAACCGGATCCGGATCTCATGCTCTATTACAAGATGGATCAGGGAGTGGCCGGGGGTAACAATGCGGGAATCACCCAGCTTGTGGATAGCGCCGGGAATATAGATGCGAATCTTACAGGTTTCGCATTGACCGGCGGCAATTCCAATTTTGTTACGGGGGTTCCCCAGTATATTGACGTTCAGGCAGCAGCCTGCGGAGGAGATAGTGTGCTCTTCGATGGTCAGTACTATTCGGTAGCGGGAGTCTATCGCAATGTTTATGCGGCGGCGAATGGCTGTGATTCTATACGCCAGTTGACCCTTGCCACGGGCAATAACAGCAATACCCAGGTCTTTGATACGATCTGCTCGGGTTCCAGCTATACCTTTCCCGATGGCAGCACCCAAAGCAACATCACGGCCTCTACTTCACAAACCAGCAACCTGTTGACAGCCATAGGCTGTGACAGCATTATCGTCACGGATCTCCATGTTTTTGTGCTACCCAGTACCAATGTTCTGGATACGGTTTGCAATGGTGATTCCTACACTTTTCCGGATGGCAGTACCCAGAACAATATCAACGCTGCTCTAAGCCAGACAAGCACCCTGAGTACCGCTCAGGGATGTGATTCTGTTGTGATCACTGATCTATCCGTGATCACCCTGGATACTTCGGTGACATTTACTCCTCCGGCGACTCTGACATCCAATATGGCCAATGCCAACTACCAATGGATACTCTGTCATGTATTGAATATCCCCGCTCAGGGCGCGGTATTCCAATCTTTCACACCATCGAATCCCGGAAGCTATGCTGTGCAGGTCAGCAGCGGAGGTTGTGTTGATACATCCGGCTGCCATGCCATTGTTGATGTCAATGCACTAGAGACAGCTGAAGGCTATGATCTTGAGGTCTTTCCAAACCCTTCCAAGGGTTCGATCTTCGTCATGATGGAAAATTTTGGATCCCTTCCCCTCATCAGAGTTTATGACATGAAGGGCAGGGAAATGCCATTTTCAACAGGTACTTATGCTTCGGATACCGATATGCTGGAAATTCCCGACCTGCCTGAGGGATCTTATATTCTTGTATTGAATTTCGATGGGCAGATCATCACTCGAAGGGTGCAGATCAGATAAGGATATTTGAATTTCGCTAGGGATCTTTCGTCCGAGCTGAGGGGTTTGATCAGCTTAATTCGAGTATTTGAATTTCCTTGCCTCTGAAAGTGATTTTTTCACCTTTGCCGGTACCCAGCAATGCCTCTGCCATGGGTGCATGTGGGGAGATCAGAAAGATATTTTCACCTTCAAATTCAAAAGCTCCAACCGAAGGGCCGATAAGAAAGCATCCGGAATCGGTTGAAACCAGAGATCCGAAATCAACAGCTTCACCCGGATCAGCCCTTTCGATTTTTTCGAGCATCTGAAATTGTTGAGTCTTGCCTTCATAGGTACTAAAAAGTTTCTCCAGGCTTGCGGCGGTAATCTCACGGGAGGTTTCATATTTATCTCCCATGGCACTCTTTTGATCTTCCGCCCCTGAAGCCTTGATTTCGGCGATTTCCGATTGCAGATCACTCATTTCGGATTGAAGTTTGGCCTTTACTTCACGGATAATTCTTGCTTTCCTGTCTTTCATTCTTGATAATCATCCCGGTCAGGAGAAATATCGGATTTTCATTCTAAATTGTGCGCCTACCTGTTGACCATAGCTATGTTTTCCGCCGACGTTTATTCCAAGGGAATTTCAAATCTAAAAAAGTACTGGAAAGAAGACCTCAAAGCAGGATTTGGGGTATCTCTCATCGCCTTACCGCTTTGCCTGGGTATCGCCCTGGCGTCCGGCTTTCCCGCGATAGCCGGAATTTTCGCCGCCATTGTTGGCGGTCTGCTGGTTTCCAGGATCAATGGATCTCAGGTGACTATCACCGGGCCCGCAGCGGGCCTGATCGTCGTCAACCTCGCTGCCATTGAGACCCTTGGGGCAGGGGATAATGAAGCCGGTTACAGATATGCCCTTGCGGCCATCGTAGTGGCAGGTGCGCTGATCACCATTTTCGGATTTCTGAAGGCGGGGAAACTCGGAGATTTTTTCCCCACATCTGCGGTCCATGGAATGCTGGCCGCCATCGGAGTGATCATCATGGTCAAACAATTCTTTGTGGCCGTGGGAGTCCATGCCCATGGACATGAGTTTTACGAGACCATTTTCGAAATGCCCTGGGCATTAAGGCATGCAAACCCCGAGGTTGCGTTGATCTCCTTGATCTCACTTCTTATCCTGATCATCTATCCCAAGATCAATTCCAGGATCATCAAAATGATCCCTTCACCGATCTGGGTGCTGGCCATAGCCATACCCCTGGAGTTCATTATGGATTGGGAGCATCAGCATGAGGTTGTTTTCCTTGGGGAACACCATAAGGTCGGGCCTTCGCTTCTGATTCACCTTCCGGAGAGGATCCTTGATGGTGTTATTTTTCCCGATTTTGGGAAGTTCTTTACAGGGGTTTTTTGGATCTCCGTAGCCAGTATTGCCCTGGTGACTGCCCTTGAATCCCTGTTGAGTGCACTTGCGGTTGACTCACTGGATCCGCTCCACAGGAAGAGCAATTTGAACAAGGATCTGAGTGCCGTCGGTACGGGCACTTCGGTTTCGGGATTGATCGGAGGCTTGCCAATGATCTCTGAGATCGTTCGGAGCAGCGCCAATATTGCTAACGGTGGACGTACGCAATGGGCCAACTTCTTCCATGCCATGTTCCTGATGATCTTCATCTTTTTTGGTGGTCCGATCATCGACCATATACCCATCGCGGCCCTGGCAGCTATGCTGATCTATACCGGGTATAAACTGGCTTCTCCCAATGAATTCAAAAATGTATACCTCATCGGCAAGACAGAGCTGTTGATTTTTGTGATCACCATGCTGACCGTTCTTGCGACCGATCTGTTGATCGGAATAGCCGTGGGGATCTTTGTGAATATGATCATCAATATCGCCAAGGGTGCGGCTCTTGGGAACCTGTTTTCGGTCCGCTATTCAATGGTAGAGGGTGATCGGGAGGTCAAGATCTCCATGAAGGGAGCCTTTGTTTTCTCCAATTTTCTCGGCCTCAAGAGGGCCTTCCTGAAATGTCCCGAAAAGAACATCAGACTTGATCTTGCGGAAACCACCATGCTCGATCATTCGGTGGTGCATCATATCGGCGAGCTCGAAAGGAACCAGGAGCTCAAAGGGCTTACATTGGAAATCGAGAACATGGAGCATCTGAACCCAGTGACAGAGCATCCTTTGGCGGAGCGCAGATCCAATGCAAAACCATTGAAGGTTACCGAAAGTGTAAGAGACAAAAAACTCAAAGCCTATACCAATGAGAGGGGCTGGAGCTATTATGCGGGAAGTCAAAGACCCACCAGATGGAAACCCTTCCCCTCTTTCTATGGAAAGCAGATCAGGAAGGAGAATAACATCATTACCGCCGACATCGAAGGCTACGAGAGCACCATTGCAGATGTCGTGGTCAAGGCCGGGGCTTTGATCACGGGTAATCTCGATGAGTTCACGGCCTTGTATATTCCTGTGAAGGGATTCCCGGAATTCACATTGGAGAAGGAAAGCGTGATCGACAGGTTGATGGAAGGGAAGGGTGTGAGCGATATTGATTTTGAGAGTCATCCGGATTTTTCAGATGCCTATCTGTTACAGGGAAGCAACGAGCAGGAGGTCAGGGCCTTTTTCAATGATAAGCTGTTAAGCTACCTCGAGGAACTTGAAGGTTATCATGTGGAGGCCTATGCGGAAGGGATGATCGTCTATGGGCAGAACAAGCAGCTAAGGCCGGGAGAGATCGATGAACTCGTGGAATTTGCCAGAGGTTTTTTGAAAAATTCTGAGCTAAAGTAGGGCTAGGGTTCTCTCAGAGATTTAATAGGATTAGTACTGCTGGCCCTGAATACCATAGGGCCTATGGTGGCAATCAGAAGGAAACACTCCCCCAATAATACCAGAAGATAGATATGAGGACTCAGGTCGATCGCGTAGGCAAAATTTTGTAGCCAATCATTGGCCAGAATAAAATGAAGCGGCCATGAGAGTATGCTTCCTGTGATCAGGATCAATACGGAGCCTCTCAGGAACAATCCAATGTTTTGGACCCTGCTCGCACCTAGAATTTTTCTGATCCCTATCTCTTTGATCCTTCTTCCTACCGAAAAAGACACAAGGCCAAAGATCCCAAGCCCCGAGATCAGGATTGCCATTCCAGCGAAAAACCCCATCAGTTTTCCGGCATTCTTTTCTTTTTCGTAGAAGCTGCTCATTTCCTGTTCCAAGAAGATGAGCTCGAATGGCTTGTTTGGATTGAATTTCTGATATGCTTTTTCCAGAGCATTGATCTGCTCGTAAATATTGCCCTTGGCCAGGCGTATGTTGAGAAAATCCGTGTAATAATGGTGCTCGTTGATATAGACGATTAGCGGATCGATCTGGTTATAAAGTGAGGCAAAATGGAATCTGTCGATAATTCCGATCACTTTTCCCTCCCTGTTTTCTTCTTTCCCCGTATGTACGGTAAGAGTCAGATCTTTTCCGATGGGTTCATCCCATCCCAGGTAGTCCACAGCGGATCTATTCAAAAGAAATGCACCGGTCTTATCTCCTTTTCTTTCGTCAAATGGTCTTCCTTCCTTTATTGATATTCCATAGACCTTCAGGAAATCTTCATCCACACCCAGGGACTTCATGGTGAGGTCATCTCTTTCGGGATCATCCGGGCTTTTTACCGGAAATCCGTAGAAGCCGCCTTTCCCCGGAAGGGTGGAAGAAACGGCAACCCCTTCAACGAAAGAAAGGCTTTGCAGATCGTTCTTTAAGGTTTTGAAATTTTTGGTATCATGATTATCCATCATCCTGATCGCCACCAGGTTTTCCTGTTCAAATCCCATGGAGTAGTTTCTCAAGAATTGTCCTTGAAAAAGAACGACCAGGGTACTGAGGATCAAGAAGGAAGAAACGAAGACCTGAACAAAAACCAGGGAGGTTCTGAAAAAACCCGTTTTCATTCCCCTTACTTTAAAAGTGGAGATCGCCTCGGCGGGGTGCGTTTGAAAAACCAGGAACATCGGGTATCCTGCTGTGATCAGAACGGAGAGAATCAGGCCGATGATCATATAAAAAATGAACTCGGGTGTGTTGATTACCCGAAGATCGACCGGGTTGCCAAGAATATCCAGAAGCAGGGCGTTGTTGATGAAAAAGACCAGGATGAAACCCAGAATTACAGCCAGGGAGATACTGATCAGGGATTCGGCGAAGAATTGAAGGATCATGACAGACCTCACAGCGCCCATAGATCTTCTCAAACCGATCTCTCTTGTTCTTTTTATGCTTTGGGCGGTAACAAGATTTACAAAATTGATCAGTGCGATCACGAGTACGAGGAAGCCCACAAATTCGAGCATTTGGATTTGGGCAAAATTTCCCGATGCCTTCCATTCTGCCTTTCTTTTCGAATGCAGATGTATCCTGCTCACCCTTTGTAAAACAAATTCCGGTTTGTTATCCATGAAATCCTCAGGAGCATGATCCTTCAGGACCTTCATGATATTTTGATCGATCGCCAATTCCGAAGCTCCCGGCCTTAACAGGACATATGAAAAGGCCGGCGGATACCACCAATTATTGAACCAGGGCCTCATTTTACGCATTGAGCCCATTGAAGCCAATACTTCAAAATCAAAGTGTGTGTTTGCCGGAAGATCCTTGATCACGGCCGTAACCAGGAAGGTATGTTTGGACCGGTCGTCTTCATATTCGATGGTCTTTCCTACTGCCGATGTTGAAGGAAAATACTTGTTGGCGATCTTTTGGGTCAGCACTATTTGGAAGGGGGCATCCAGACAGTTTTTTAAGGAACCTTCGGCAAGCTCAAAATCGAATAGCCGGAAAAGGCTTGAGTCCACGAAAAACACCTTGTTCTCCCTGGCCTTGTTGCTGGGGTTTGTAAACAGGAATCCCGGCAGGTTGATGAAACGACAGGAAGCCTCGATCTCGGGCATTTTTTCCGAAAGCAGTGGTAGGAGAGGAACGCAGGATTCCGCAGTCTCCACATACACTCCGTCATCAACCCAATTGGCCGATATTCTGTACAGCCTTTCTGTTTTTGAATAAGCCTTATCAAAGCTTTTTTCGAATTCCACATATGAGTAGAGGATCAGAAAAGCCGCAAGCCCCGTGGCAAGTCCGACCAGGTTGACAAGGGATAGGGACTTTTCTTTTTTCCAGTATCTCCACCCCAGCATTAAGGAGTGACGGAACAGGGAAATATTGATTATTTGAAAAGGGACCGACGTTTTTCGCAGATTTGAAAGGCGAAGGAATTTTAGCATATCGAACCAAAAAAGGAGCCTTGCCTGGCTGGCCTTTTTGCCTTCCAGATTCCGATTGAACAATTCTTCGAGATCACCCAGAATTTCTTCGTGCAGATCTTCTCTGCAGAACCATTTCAGAATCCTTATCGCATTTTTTGGTGGTTTCATGCAATGACCATTGCCATGTTGGGGATCTGCTGATACAGTCGCTGCCTGGTTTCATAGGTTTGGCGGATCATTTCCTTTCCAGCACTGGTGACATAGAACAATCTCTTTCTTCGTCCGCCCCTTTCTTTTGTGGCTCCTCCAAGACTGGAACCCACCAGGCCCTTCTTCTCCAATCTTCTAAGGACGGTATGCAGAGCTCCTATGTTGACCTTCCGGCCTGTCTGAAGCCGGATCTCTTCGACTATGGAAATACCATATCCCTCACCATCCAGCATGGCGGTTGTCAGAAGAGCTAGTTCCTCGAGTTCACCTAGAAATGTACCTTTCATGCTCTTTTTCGATTTGTTTTACAAATAAGTAACAAATAGAAAAATAAAGTTTCGACCATTTCCACGAAAGGTAGATTTATGATCCGGTCAGTCGAAAATTGCTTTTGTAAGGAAACTCAGCTTTCCTCTTGTTGGTAGATGATCTCCCTCTCTTCCAAATAGCCAAGTACGTATTCTAATGTAGCATCGCCTGCCGCTCCCAGGTATTCCGGCGGGTTGATCCCTGGGTTGGAATAAAGCCCTTCTACCAGGAGATTCGCCGCTGCGGTTGCGGTGTATCCGGTGGTCCTGGCCATGGAAGAGGTTTGGGTTTGCTCATTGTATTTGTCGAGAAGATGGTAGCTCACCTGAAATGGTTTTCCTTCCTTTTCTCCGCGAATGATGACCCTCATAGCGGTGAATTCCCTGTCCCCGGGTTTCAATAACCACTCATTGAAAAGGATCTTCGAAGTGAAATCGATGGGCCTGATCTCTTGACCCTGATACCGAATGGGTTTTTCTTCAAAGAAGCCTGATTCCTTCAAAACCATAATGTTCTGTGCATGGCCCGGATAGCGCAGGGTTTTTTCCTTCATATTTGGAATGTTCGGCATGGTTTGGATCAACGATCTTAAGCCATCGGAATTAAAGGCTTCCAGTTCACCGATGCCCGGAAAATCGATCACCTCAACTTCCGAAAGCGGCGGCTTGATCACCGTTGTGCCATTTTCAACCAATCTTGCTGGGCGGGTGTATTCTTCAATAACATCGATGGGAGAGAAGGGGGCTTTGTAGTTGAATGGCCATTTTTTTTCTTCCGGGAGTCCGCCCACCAGGCATTCGAAGAATTGAACATCCATTTGTTTATTCCAATAGCCCAGAAGTATGTTGTCCATTCCGGGCGCCACGCCGCAATCAACCACGGCGGTTACATTTCTTGTCTTTGCCAGTGTATTCAGTTCCATGGCATCCTCTGGAAAAAAGGAAATGTCCACCACATCCTTTTCATTTCTGATAATGGCTTCCAGGGTTGCGTAGCCCATGAAGCCCGGCACTGCGGATATGACCAGATCCGCTGCAGTTATTGTCTTTTGAATCTCTTCCTTTTTGGAAAGATCTGCGATCAGGGTTTTTATCTCCGGATTCCTTTCTTTCAGATTGTTGAGGGCCTCTTCACTTCGATCGGCGATCAGCACATCATGCACCTTGGCCATATCCAATGCCATGGCCGAACCGACCCTTCCTGCTCCTAGTATTGAGATCTTTGCCATAATTCCGTATTAATCAATTCCCAAATAGGCTTGTCTGTAGGTCTTGTCAAAATTTTCCGACAATCTTTTTGGAACCTTGAGATTTTGGGAATCCGGATTTCGGGGAATCTGCCCACTTGATCAAAGGATAGCCTATCCATTCTCATGTGGTTTCCATATTTCACCCCTGAGATCTGCAGATCCTGCTGTGCAAAGTCGGGATCAGGTCTTGAAAACCACTCCGAAAGTGAGCTCAAAACCTGTATAGTCGATCTGTGAATCCGGGTATTCGACATTGTTCCTGATGGTGTTCGGTCCTTCGATCGGGCCACCCCAATAGTCGCCTTTCATGTTCAGGTTGGCACCTCCGATGTAGTAGTTCGCGCCCAGCTTGATCCCGAACTGATCCGTTGGAAAAAAGAGGTATTCGGCTCCAAAAACCCATCCAAGCCCGAGGCCTGGGCTGATGCTGAAGTTGGAATTTGCCACATCCCATCCTTCATGCTCCCTGATGGCTTTGTCGATATGGCCGTAATCGAGTTTGTTGTTGAAGCTATAGAAGAAAAATCCACCTCCCTTGATGCTGACCTGATGTTGCTCATTGCCAAACTTCAGGACCAGTTGGAGTGGAACCATGATGGTGAAATTGGGACCCAGCATGGGATCATCGCTTTCGATGCTATCCATGCCTGTGATGTTCATGCCGGCCATTCTGTAGAGGGAGAAGCCCGTTTCCACTGAAACTATATTGCTGAATTTCAATCCAAGACCACGTATCGAAAAGGGACTGACCACGGTGGACATGTATCCGTTCTTTGGAAAAAAATAGGAAAATGATACTCCCATGGTCTGGGCTCTGGAATTGGAAATCGAAGAAAATGAAAGGATAAAAAATGCGAAAAGCGAAGTGAGGATCAGTTTGGTTTTCATAACAATAGGATTAATGAGTCTCAATTTAGAAACAAGGTAGTAATCATGAATTATTAGGGGTTAATTATTAATTGTATCCTTTTCGAATTTGACCATCTGCAAAGAGCACAATCCTTCCAGGCTCTTCGCTGACGCTCAGAGCGCATTTTCTTTTTATGAACAAACAACCATAGGAGGCCTCTGAGGAAGCGCAGCGACCGAAGAGGCTATCGAGATTGTGCGCAGAGGGAAAATGGGCCAATGTAGCTTCAAATCTTGCGAAACGGAAAATATATTCTTACCGAAGAGACTATCGCGATCAAGCGCAGAGGGAAAGGGGACCAATATCACCTCAAATTCCCGATACCCAAAGACCCCTTCACAAATCGGTTCGATAGCCATCACCATACTTCCCTATATTTTCTAAATGGTCCGTGGTGGCACTACCTATATCATGGCAAGCAGAACGAGATCGACGCTCTACACGGGATCAACAAGGGACATATGCACGCGCGTCCGAGATCATAAATCCAGATGCTATCCAACCGCTTTTTCCGCTAAGTATAAAACCAGCCGACTTGTTTTTATGAGGCATTTCTCGACTTACAAGGAAGCACTGGATTACGAGTATTATATCAAGGGGAAAAGACGATCTTGGAAAATTGAATTGATCGAAAAGGAAAACCCCAAGTGGCGGGATCTTTTTGATGATATAAGGCACTGGTAGTAGAATTCCTCACCTCAACATCCCTAGAAGGCCTCTGAGGGAGCGAAGCGACCGAAGAGGCTATCGAGATTATGCGCGGAGGGAAAATGGGCTAATGTAACCTCAAATCTTGCGAAACTGAAAATATGTTCTTAACAAAGAGGCTATCGCCGACATGAGCAGAGGCAAAATGGATCAACGTCACCTTAGATCAGTAAAAACCGAAAATTTTATCCTTCTCCAATTTGACTTCCTGCAAAGAGCACAATCCTTCCAGGCTCTTCGCTTGCGCTCAGAGCAGCTCAACTAGAGTTTCTGAGGAGGAGAGCTCTTCTTCAGAAGCAGTATCCCATCGAATTGTTTGGCCAGGTTCAATTTCTTGGAATTGTTCAGATCGATGAAGCTATCATGAACAACGATGCTCTCATCCAGCCATTCTCCGCCTCTGGAATTGGCGCATTCCAGGTCGAGAAAATTTACTTCTCCCTTCAAGGCCAGGATCAGATCCTTGATATCAAGATCAACCGGATCAGAAGGGGATAATTCCTCTATCTCTCCTGCATTGTTTGCATATTCTCCCTGGGCCGCAAAGGCTCCGATCACATAGGTGGATCTTCCAAATCTGGGTTCAAGAAATTCCCCCATGACCTTTTCAATGCGGTTATACTTTGCAACATGGTAGTTATGCGCTACAACGATGACTTTCTTTCCCGGAAACATCTCCTCGCGAAGCCATTTTACATTTTCTGCCATCAGGGAATCCCTGGCCGTCCAGCGCTTATGCCAGCCATCCGTCCTTTTGAATTCCAGCATGTATTCCAGATATGCGATCCTGTTTTCAAATGTTCGCAGCAGATACTTGTTCTGAGGACTGGCTCCAAGTGTCCCCGCTTTGGCAAGGGCTTCCTGATAATCACGAATAAGAAGTTCTGTTTTCGGCTTGACGGTTTCATAACCCACCTCGAAATCGGAAAGATCATTTTTGATCTCAGAGAATTGTTTTTCAGATCTCTCCCAGGAGAAAACATCGATTCCCTCCGCCGATCCAACCTGCTTGATCAGCTGCAAAAATCCATCACCCGTTCTCTGAACATCGAAGCCGCCAATAGCCATATCCTTTTCTTTGACATAGGCCATAAGCTCGGCGAACTCCTTGGTTCTCCAGCCACCGAAAAAACCACTGGTCATCTGCTCAGGGCTCATATTTTTCTTGTCCGACTCTATGGCAGCCAATTCACCAAGACCCGATTCAAAAAGGATGAGATCAAAGCCGATGTTTTCATGCAGATAACTGATCAGGTCGTTGCGGTTTAAGGTGATCTCCCTTGAACCATGCGTAAATTCTCCAAGCATGACCATTCTTTTGCTTCCGATCTGGTCTTCCACCGGTTTCCAAAAGTTCGCCCCGTTCTTTTCCTGTACAGATTCTGCCTCCGCTCGAAGAAAGGATTTTTGACGCGCGTCGAGTTCCTGTGAAAATGCCGGTATGACGATGGGAAATAAAAGGGCGATGAAAATGGATCTCATGGTGTTCAGGCAATAAGTTTGATTCTAAACTTATTCAATTATCCGAAGAGATTCAGGGAAATCGTTTGTTTTAAGCCAAATGTTCAGGGTTGCAGAATAGCCCGGGAGATATTTTTCAGTCAGGTTTTCCAGGGTTCCATAGTCGATGGATGAAAGAGCAAAGAGCTCTTTTAAGAATTCGGAAAATTTTTCGTCGCCCATTTTTGTCCAGAGATGGTACAGGAAAAGACCTACCCTGTCTGAGAGTATGAAATAATCCTTGTAGAGGCCGATTTCTTCAAAGGAGATCTCCAGGATGGGTTTTTCGGGCGGAAGATCATTCCCTCTCCAATCCTTTCCGCTCTCCTTTTTTTTCAGGTAGGAGGATTGTCTTTTGAGTATGATCTTCTTCAAATCGAATTCCTCCTTACTTTCCGTTTGGTTCAATCCATAGAAATGAAAAAAGCCGGGAAATCCCTCGATAATCAAGGCCGCCATGGGATCCTTCCGGTCGATCGGAATATGGACATAGGGATGGACCAATTCATGGGCGATGGTCGATTTGGAGTACAGTTCTGTTTCGAACTGCTCAAATACATCGCCGCTTATTCCGATCACATTGTTGCTGGATATATTGCCATATTCAGGCATTTGAACGATGTACAACGGATCGGTTTCCTGAACAGGCCTGAAGCTTTTGAAGTATATTTTTTTGAGGTTTTGTGCAAAATCGGTGATCTCCCGGGCCTTTTGATCATCCTCCAGATAATAGACCCATACATTTTGTCCCGATCTTTTTCGGAAGGGCCTCCCCGTGATCTGGACATCGGAAATTCCAATCTCCGGGATCTTCCAGGCCGAAATCTTTCGCTCACCGTCAATTTTTTCCATGATGGGTTTTCCGCCTACGACAACCTCGAGCTCAGCCGGAACATCAACCGAGATCTGTTCAAAATCAACTTTTGTAATCTCGGGAATGGAAAATACCGGGCACCAGAGCGAGTAACCGGCCGACCTGAGAAAGATCCCTTCCTTTTTATCTACCATCATATAGTCGGACAGCGATCTCGACTTCGACGGGTTGAAGAATCCGGAATAATGGATCTCCAGTGAATTCTGATCCGCAAGAACGGAATTGTCTATGCTGGTTTTTCGCCCTACCAGATTATAATTCTCCCAATAAAGCACCTTCTCCGACTCGTATTCGATCTTCTTACCGCCGGAAAGTATTGAGTCGATTTTCAGCTCTCCATGTAACCAGAATTCGATCTTTTGATCCGGTTTTTCCCTGAATTCCACCTGCGTATTCCCCTGAACAAAGCGATCATTGGAAACCGCATAACCCCACATCTGTGCTTCTTCAGGAAAGAACTTCAGGAAGACCCGGTATGTAGCCTGGCCTTCTGCCATAGACCAGAATGGCAAAACTGAAAGGAGTAGCACTAAGGAGAATCTCATCGATTAGGAAGATAGAGGCTTGGGCAAATGAGCTAAAGGAAAAATCCACAAACGGTTTGAAGCGGGTTCTATGGGAAAGTTATGTGTTTGCTCTTGCGGTTTTTGGATCACACATCCATGTGAGATTGTCAGTCTTATGAAATTGGTCGATCTTCAACGCAATAATCTGGCGCATGAATTTTTCTCCTACCCAACTCAATGAGCGCATCAGTTCTCTTGACCTGTTTCGGGGATTTGCTGTCCTGGGGATCCTCATCATGAACATCCAGAGTTTCTCCATGCCCGGCGCTGCTTACATCAATCCCTTCGCGTATGGGGACATGAGCGGGGCCAATAAATGGGTCTGGATACTGAGCCATGTCTTTGCCGACCAGAAGTTCATGACCATTTTCTCCATCCTTTTTGGTGCGGGGATCATGCTCATGTACAATAGGGCCGGGGCCAAGGGCATGAAGTCGGGACCCATTCATTACCGGCGGAATTTCTGGTTGCTGGTCATCGGCCTGATCCATGCTTATCTGATCTGGTATGGGGATATCCTTGTTGCCTATGCCCTCTGCGGATTCCTCGCTTATCTCTTTAGAAAGATGAAGCCAAGAGCCCTGGTATTGACCGGACTATTGATCATTTCCATGCACACTTTGCTCTATGCCTTATTTGGATTTTCCATGCCGGAATGGCCTGAGGAAGCCCGTGAAAATATTTTATCGATTTGGCTGCCTTCCGCCGAATCCATATCTGCAGAGATCGCGGCGATCACCGGAACCCTGTCCGAGCAATTGGAGGAGAACATTCAGGGGGCCGTTGCCCTGCAAACCTGGGTCTTCTTCCTTCAGACCTTCTGGCGAGTGACCGGCAATATGCTCATCGGCATGGCGCTGTTTAAGATGGGGGTCATCACAGGAGAAAAATCATCGGAGTACTACAAAAGAGGAGCTCTGGTGGGATCTCTGATAGGCTTTCCCATCATCATCTATGGGCTGAGCAGGAATTTCCAGGCGGGTTTTAGCTGGGATTATTCCATGTACCTGGGTTCTCAATTCAATTATTGGGGCAGTTTGTTTATGGCTTTTGCCTATATCTGTCTGGTCATGCTTTTCGCGAAGTCGGATTCTTTTGCGGGCCTGAAGAAGAGATTGCAGGCGGTTGGTCAAATGGCCTTTAGCAATTATCTGAGCCAGTCGGTTATCTGTGTGCTGATCTTCTTTGGTATAGGCTTTGGTCTTTTCGGCCAGGTGGAGCGAACAACCCAGATCCTGATCGTCCCGATCATCTGGCTGATGCAGTTCCTCTGGTCCCATGCCTGGCTGAGCAGATACCGATACGGTCCGATGGAATGGCTTTGGAGAACCCTAACCTATTGGAAGCCCCAGCCCTTCAGCAAAGAGCTCGAAGCTAAGCCCTGATCCTCTCTGCGATCAAAACTCCTCGGCCGCCGTAGCTTTTTTACCCACCGTAGCTTTTGTGTCCACCGTAGCTTGAGCGTAGGTGGGGGCGAAGGCTGCTCGCTCTCCGCTCTCCATCAACTGCTTAGTAGCCGAAGCTTTAGCGAAGGCTACCGCTCCCCGCTCTGGCCTCTATCCATCCAAAAACTACCCAGCGAAACCACCCCTTTCGAGCCAGCCCCTACAAAAAACCACCCCAATAGTGCCATATACTGCACGATCAACATGAATGCTCCCTTGGAATCTCAAGTCAAACCCTGAAAGTGCGCTTTAAAGCACTATTTGAGAATAATTGACTCTTTTTTCTTATTTTTGGCATAAAAAGAGCCGTATAATGCACTTGGAGAAACTGGTTATCGCGCTGAAACAACGCAGGGAAGTTCTGGGAGTCAACCAGGAACAGCTGGCGGAGCTGTCCGGTGTAGGCCTGCGCACCCTGAAGGCATTGGAGAGCAAAAAGAGCAATCCTACCCTCGAAACCCTGGCCAAACTGGCCGATGTGCTGGGCATGGAATTGAAGCTGGTGATCAAGGATCCCGAACTCTAGGTCATGAGAGTAGCTGAGGTATTATGGAATGATCAACTGGCGGGAATACTGACCCAGGTCGACCTGGCGCATTATGAGTTTGAGTATACCGATGCCTGGCTGGCAGATAGTTCCAGGCCTGCCATTAGTCTGACCTTTCCCAAAAGCGAGAAGAAGTATCGGGCCGATCACCTCTTCCCCTTCTTTTTCAACATGCTTTCCGAAGGCGTAAACAGGAAGCTGCAGAGCAGATTGCTTAAAATCGATGAAAAGGATCATTTCGGTTTGTTGCTGGCGGTGGGCTCAAAGGACAGTATCGGTGCGGTGACTGTGGTTCCCCAAAAGCCTGAAAGCGAATGAGCATCCCCGAGATCAGATATTGTCCGGGAACATTGGCCGAGGGCAATGATACCTACAGTCAGGCATGTCTGCGAAGATTGTTCGACGGTAGGAAGGTCAGTCATATTCTGCCTTATTATCCTCCGGAGGAAAGTGAAGAGGATGCCGAGAAGTTCATGGATAACCGCAAGCGCATATCTATTTCCGGTGTGCAGGAGAAGGTTTCATTGATACTGGAAAAGAACAGGCTTCGCCTGACGGAAGAAGGCGAGCAGGGAAGCTATATTCTCAAGCCCATCCCCAGGGATCTGAAAAAAGTAGATCAGGTTCCAGCCAATGAGCATTTGACCATGCAGATCGCCAGACAGGTCTATGGGATCAATACAGCGGAAAACGGCCTGATCTTCTTCAAGGACGGCTCTCCGGCCTATATCACCAGGCGCTTCGATGTGAGGGAGGATAATACCAAATGGGGAAAAGAGGACTTTGCTTCCCTGGCCGGCAAGACCAGTGAAAATTCCGGAGTGAATTTCAAATATGAATACAGTTATGAGGAAATGGCAGCACTGATCCGAAAATATGTACCGGCTGCGGTCATTGAGATGGAAAAGTTCTTTTCGCTCGTGGTATTCAACTATCTCTTCTCCAACGGAGATGCACATTTGAAGAACTTCTCTCTGTTGCAAACCACTAACGGGGATCATATTCTCAGCCCGGCTTATGATCTGATCAACACCCGCATCCATGTGGACGACACCGACTTTGCCCTCGACGGAGGTTTATTCTTAGATGATTTCATGTCCGAATATATGCAGGCCAATGGCAGGGTGGGCATAGAAGATTTCCGGGAGTTTGCCAGACGGATCGGGATCGCCGAAAGACGGATCGAGATCCTATTGGCTCCTTTTGTGGAAAGGCAGGCCTTTGTAGAGGAGTTGATCAACAGATCATTCCTTGACGAAGCTACGAAAGGTGTCTATCTGCAGCATTATCAGACGAGGAGGGATCAGTTGGATGGTTAGAATTCTATTTCCCTTAGTCGAATGACTTAAGTGCACTGTTCTACAGAGGCGTGAGTTTATGTTTCGGCTTACACACTTTGCCAAAGTGAGTGTTGTCAGTTTTCCGGATCACCCATTAAGACTAATTGAGGCATTAATTGTCAAAGGAAAAAATTCCGCTGTTTTTGTAGCCCTCGTACAGCACACAACTATACTGCCTTGATATGAGGGTCATGATGATCATTGCAAGGCCTCTTAGAAGGTCCAGGGATTAATTCCGGTTCTTACCTGGACTGCTCAGAGCAGGATTGATGTTGAAATTTGCTCAATACTTTTTGAATTGGTCTGGAATAATCCATCGGTGGTAGGTAAGAATTGCAGGCGCTTTTTCAGCCCTCGCCCATCTATTTGATAGGTTGCGTTGATGGGAGGACCAAAAAGAGGAGTAAGTTAATTTTGTGTTTTACATTTTATTCCCAAAAATCTAGGAAATTCCCATTTTTTAGGATAATGTAGGGCTAAATCCTTATTTGGTTTTGGTTCAATTACAGACTCAATAACAAATCCATTTTTCATAAGCTGTTCTGTATAAGTTTCCAAAGATCTATGATAGTGCGTTGACTTTAAACCAGATTTTTGTAGAGAAATATTAAAATCTCCTTCTATTTCTATTTCACTTGAATAATCGAACCACTCTTGGGAAGCATAGTTCCAATAAAAAGGCCAAAAAAATGGATGTGTAATTGTGATTAACAGATAACTGTCCTTTTGCAATATTGTACTGATAGATGTTAAAACAGTATCCAAATCTGAAACATCCATCAAAGTCATATTAGCTATTCCAAGTGAAAATGAACTATCGTTTTGCAATGAAAAGTCTTCAATTGAGATTGTTCGATATTCAACATTGGATTCTGAAAACTTAATAGCTTCATCAATAGATCTAGAGCTTATGTCAATTGCGATTACTTTACCAGCGATTTCTTTTTTGAAGTATTCAGTTGCATATCCTGTTCCACACCCCAGGTCAATTACATTTGAAGTATTAGTACCTTTCATCATTTTAATCATCGAGGGAATTATAATATGATCCATGCTCAAATCCTCACTTCTTCTCAATTGAAGTGACCTAAATTCGGCAATTTGATCCCACTCTTTTGCTATGTCTGCGTTACTTTTTCTTTTCTTGTTCCCTTTCATCTCAGTTCCTATCTAATAAGTTAAGTAGGTCATTTGCTACTTGAAAATATGGGTGTTCACCGTTACTGTATTCTTCAATAATATGTTTGTTACTTGAAACTGATTTGCCAACTGCAATTCTGGCATCATCACGACCAAAATTTGTAATTGTAAACCTAGAGAGCGGAACAAAATTGAAGCTTGAGTACTCGATTATATCAGCCCCTTGTTCTTCTAACGCATTTACTTTATCAATTCTTGCTGGAAGAAAAATCATTAATTCACCCGAGGCTGCTTTATTCCCTAACATATTTCTCATTTCATCATCAGATACCCAACTTAAATCTCTAGTAAAAATTGCGGTTCGGCCACCGTTCCTAATCCATTTATACATGTAATCTCTAATAGCTTCTTTCTTGCTAAATGTTTTTGGTCGATTGTTGAAAAAGTCTTGCATTTCTAAAATGGTGGAAAGAATGAATAGTGCCGCAGATAGAAAGATCAATAGCCACTGCCATCCTTTGAATGGAGTAGAGGAATCATGAAGGCTGACTATCAAACCTATTAAGGAGGCGACAGATCCAAATTCAGAAAGAAATTTTGGCAAAATTTTGCTCATTAGAATTATGACTACTGCTCAACTATCATCTATAAGCTGGAATTTGAAATTTCTATTAAGTTATCACATCTGATTAGACTTTGCAAATAACTTGGTCGGCTTATAGATTATAGTAATTGTTACATGCGTTATCTTCAATTTCTCTTTGTTAAAAATTGATCTGAAGTTGTTTATTCCCACTCACATAATCATAAAAATCAATGAATGCTCTACCATAATCATTTAGACTCATGACTAGTCTGTAGGAAGAGGTTTCTTCATTATTGCTGTAGGGTATTATCGGTATCTGGTAGTTATGAAAACGATCCTCGATAAATACAATTTTGTAGCCTGGCATTTCGTCTTCATCATAATCGTCAAAATTCTCGTAGAAATTTTCATCTGTTGAAAAATCTGCATATGGATAGATTGAATATAATGATTGGTATCCATGCACTCCTAAGACGGAGAATTCTTGTAATAAATCTTGTTCCATCTCGGTTCCTTCGTCTTCAGAGACTTTGTATACTCTTATATTGGCTCTTCGGCTGGATTTATTCACCCAGCATTCAAGATCAATTACGACCTTTGATTCATTATTGAGCATATTAATAATAGGTTTATCCATTATGAGTTTATTGAACTTGCTTAATAATGGAGAGCCATTCATAAGATTATCAAGTGCATCTTTTGATCCGACAGTTAGCTTTTTGCTTATTGGAATCTCTATTTTGAAGTTTTTGCCAGTATTAACAATAGTTTTTTCATTTATAGACTGCCAAATGGTTATGTTAGTAATGGGATTATACAGTGTGATGATTACTGGAAGAGCATTATTTATCCAGTAATCGATATGCGTTTTATCTGCTCGATAGATGATTGAATTTTTAGTTTGCTCAGAAAAGTAACTGGCACCGGATTTGATCTGAACTCCTAAGAATTTTCCAATCGGAATGTTGCTTTGACAAACCTCAACGATCATGTCAATTCCAATATCAGTTTGCAGAATATGACGTGGAATCCAACCGAATTCTAGAAATATTTTTTCAACTTCATTAACTCCTAACCGATCTATAGGGTTATATCTGGTCATGACAATCTAAAAATGCTTTGCAATGAATTCTTCAGTAAAGACTATCATACTCTTTACATCAGGCTGCTCAATTTTATTCCATTCTGCATGAGCTGCCTTGTTTCTAATGCTGATATATGTTGAGAATAATTTGGATTGGAGGCCTTTTATAAGGCCTTTTGTTTTGAGGGCATTCGTCACCTGGGTCAGACTTTTGTTCTCGATATTGATGTCATTAAGAAACGCCAATTTTTTGGAGGCTTCTTCAAGAGCGGCACTACAGAGAACTGCTGCAGTATCTTTAGCGTCATTATCAATTGCACTTCGAGCCATTAGGAGTAAGTCTCCATAAATCTCCCCAGATATTTCTTGTTCCAAGGAGTTCAATAAATCAAGTTCTATTTCAGTCTTTAAGTACTCCAGTTTCCCTAGAATAATTTCAAGAGTGTCATGGGTGTTATGAGATATATTCGGGTCAATGTAGTTTGACATTTGAGTTTCGAAACCATAATAGACTTGGCTATCGGTCCCATAAACTTTTATCAGCAAAGAATGTGTGAGATTGTAGATTTCTTCTGTTCTGATACTGTTAACCACTTCAGGCTCTTCAGGCTTGCATCCTTCAAAATAAGGAGAACCATCATTATATGTGAAGTTGTGGATCTTTCTCTTAATAAACTCAATGATTGAAAGTACTTTATCTTTTGTAAGTGACTTCATCGTTTTTTTATTGCCAATAACGTCTATTTATGCAAAGAAAAGTAGGGAAGCGAGCAGTTCACTTGTACGAAGAATCAGATTTGCACGCGCAAAAAAAATCAATATCTGCTATTTACATCGCTTTTTCTTTCCATTATTATGGTAGGTTATTTTTTTATTCCAGCTTTATAGAGCAATTCTTCAATAGCAACTCTATACTCCATTATTACATTCTTTAATTCCTGCTTTCTACAATTATACTCGATTCTGTGTGCTGCAAAATTTCCCAACTTTCTAAAAATGTCAAGACAGTCCTTTGTTCCTTTAGATAGTCCTAGTGCCTGGTTGCTCACTGTATAGTTAATGATGTAGTTTAAACTTTTCAACTCTCCATCACAGTCTTGAATTTCATTTTTCTTTGAAACGTGATCGTAAGCAAGTATCAACAATATTTCAATTAGCCTTCTCATTAAAACAGCACAGCCATCTGTAATGTTATTTTCATAGGAAGCGTTGATTTGCAATGAAAGTTTTTCAATATACCCTCTTGTGCCATTAAAAAGTGAATGTGGTAGAACGGTGCTTAAAGATGATATTTCTTCTGACTCTTCGTTTAATTCTGGAAAAACCGTTTCTAAATTCTTTGACTGCTTATAGCTTAACTTGAATGTGCCCTTTTCCTTACCCTTAACAAAGTCTTTTGATTGATTCAATTTTTTTGAAAGCCTTGAAACGTTTGGTTTGGCAAAACCAGCAAGGTTTATTCGGTTAGCTAAATGTGAAACTTCAAAATCTTCGTTACCTTCCAATTTCCGAAAATAAAACATTAGGTGTTTTACCTTTTCAAGTTCGGTGAGCTCGGAAAAATTACAGCGCTCAAAAAAGGATTCTAATTTCATTTAGACATTACTTTTCAGGCAGTTCCTCTTCTACAAATATTTCACCCGTGCGTGTCATTCTCCATTGACCATCGCCTTCGAGCTGTTCAAATAAGTCCCTTTGATTTTTATTGTTTATCATTATCTGGTGCAAGTGTTTAGGGCGACCAGTAAGCTTTAACATTCGGTATGCATAATCAACATTCCCTTCTGTGAAGTGATTTTGCTTTTTTATGTGCTGAATGTAATATCCAATAACAGCAATTCGATCGCCAGTGGCAGAGCCAGGAGCTTTTTGGTCATAAAATTCTTTCAATGGAGGAGACTCGCCGTCTTTATGTACGTCAAACTTTTCAGGTGAAATATTTTTTGTTTTGGCTGGCTTACCTTTTTTAGCAGGTGTCTTTTTGTTTATAGTCTCCTGTTGTCCAGGTGGTTTTGCATCTTGTTGCGGGGGAACGGAACCTTCATGTTGATTGCCAAATTTGTTATCCGCAATTTCCTTCCTAAAGATTTCAAGATATTTTGAAACGAAAGTTTCTGAACCTTCCAATTCAATTAATCCTTCTTTGAGGTTGATTTTTACTTTTGCTTCCATATTAGTTTGGTTTTTTTGCCTCACAAAGCATATAGCTAAACGCAATAAACAACACTATAGCTAACTCAGTAACTATAAAATTAACCAAAAAAATCTTGAATAAGTGCATAGGAAAGAGCGGAGACTCGAGAGTGTAGAGCGGTAGGCTACGCCAGTGTATGGAGCGGAGAGCGAACTGACTACGCCGGGTGGAAGAGTCAGAGCGGTGGCCTTCGCTAAAGCTTCGGCTACTAAGGAGTGGAGAGCGCGGTGCGTTGGCCTTCGAGGAAACTACGGCTGCTATGCAGTAGACAGAGCGAAGAACAGAGAGCGGGGAGCGGCTTTTGTGAATCTCGAATTGCTAATGCTGTAGAAGCTTGATCAAAGGTCAAAGAGAAGTCATCCTGATCCGGGTTTATTGATAAATTTCGGGCGCAATGGGATCTGGCGAATGAAGGACTTTCTGGAAAGCTCAAAAAAGATATTCGGCTATTACCGGGAACTGGGTGAAAAGACCCTGGAGCAGGTACCGGAGGACATGTGGTTTTGGAGTCCCAATGAGGATTCGAACAGCCTGGCCCTGCTGATCCAGCATATGGCCGGCAATATGCGATCCCGATGGACGGACTTCCTGACCTCAGACGGGGAGAAGCCCTGGAGAAAGCGGGATAGGGAATTTGAACCTGAATTCAACTCTGCTCCCGAACTGATGGCCTATTGGAAGGAAGGCTGGGAATGCCTGGAGCAAGCACTGGAACCCTTAGCAGAAGATGACCTGGGCAAGACCGTATATATCCGCAACCAGGTCCATACGGTGCTGGAGGCCATTCAAAGACAATTGGCCCATCTTCCCTACCATGTCGGGCAAATGGTCTATCTGGGCAAAGTAATCCTCGGGGATCAATGGAACTCCCTGTCCATACCCAAGGGAAAGTCGGAGGAGTTTAACAAGGGTCATTTTTCCAGATCCAAGGAGAAAAAGCATTTTACGGACAAGTGAGGATGACGAAAATCTATACTGCTCTGCTCGTTGCGATCCTCCTGATCCCGATGATCTCCAAGGCCCAGGAAGATGCTTCGGAAAAGCTGGGGGCCTGGTATATGTATTTCGGGAACAATGCCATTTCGAAAAAATGGGGCCTGCATACCGAGGCACAGTACAGGCTCTATGAACTGACCGAAAATCGTCAGCAGCTCCTGTTGAGGGCAGGGGTGAATTATTATCATAAGCCCCATTCCATGATCACGGCGGGTTATGCCTTTATCAAATCATGGACCTATAATTTTCCGGATATTTTCACCACCGAGGACAGGATCTGGGAGCAGTACATCCACCGCACCAATTGGATCAGGGGTGCCCAGGAACATCGTTTCAGGCTGGAACAGCGCTGGATCCATGCCCAGGGAAATACAAAATACACCAACAGGGTCCGGTACAGACTCTTTTGGGCGGTTCCCCTGAATCATAAGAAAATGGAAGACCAAACCTGGTTCCTGGCCTTCTACGATGAGATCTTCCTGAACATCGACGAACCCCGGACCTTCGACCAAAACCGGCTCTATGCCGCGCTTGGCTATCAGTTTTCACCGGAATTGAACCTTCAGGCCGGATACCTGCTCAACAGCTTTGAGCCAGCCCATTTCCATCGACTTCAATTGGCGGTTCTATGGAATCCAAGATTTGGTAGCGCTGCTGATTGATAAATTCATTAGGATATTTGGTTTATGTTATAAACTACTTTATAATTGAAGCAAATTTCAATCCTATGGAAAATGAATTGACAAAAGAAGAGAGCCTGGCGATCATCTCGGGTATGATCAAACAGGCCAAGAGCAATGTCGCCGGAAGCAGCTTTTTCTTCTTGCTCTGGGGCTGGGTTGCTTTGATCGGCTATAGCGGACATTATACCCTGTTCATGATGGAGTACGAGGCTCCGCAAATGATCTGGCTGATCACTATCCCGGCAGCGATCGTCAGTGCGATACGCGGTGCCAGAATGCGAAGTACCGCGAAAGTCAGGACCTACACCGATCAGATCTACGGAAGTATTTGGCTGGGGCTTGCGATCCCTTTTGTGGCATTGATCTATTTTGGCGGGCAATTTGGTTATCAAAACATCACCGGACTTATTCTGCTGATGGTGGGCACAGGTTTGTTCATCACGAGTAGATTGCTACGATTTGAACCGGCCACCTATGGGGCTTTTGTGATTTGGCTGGGAGCGATCGCGGCATTGATCTTCAACAATGAGTTCCAATTCCTGATCGGAGGTCTGGTGACCATACTCGGTTATTTGATCCCGGGATATATGCTCAAGAAAAGAGAAGAGAATGGCTGATTTCGAGCCCTTGGATCCATTGCTCCATTCACAACTGAGGTTGGCGGTCATGTCCCTGTTGATCAGCGTGGAATCCGCCGAGTTTGTCTTTATCAAGGAGAAAACCGGATCTACGGCTGGAAATCTGAGCGTACAGCTTGATAAGCTGTCCAAGGCGAATTATATAGAGGTGAGCAAGAGCTTTAAGGGAAAGAAGCCGCTGACGAGCTGCAAGATCACCAGGCAAGGTGTCATGGCCTTCGAAAGCTATGTCAAGGCCTTGAACGGATACATCAAGGAATAATTTTTTTACCCATATAGTTTATAAAATAAACTGGTTTATAATCATGAAAACATATTTAATCACAATCATTGCACTGGTTCTTTTTCAGGGATCAATTCCTGGGAAGGTTTTTGCAACGGGTTCCATTGAAACCCGAAAGGCATTGTATGATGCCTACCTCTCGAGTCTTCAACGCCTTTGGGAAAAGGGGGTGGTCCAGGAACAACGCAGGTTTGATTCAAACCCCAGCGATCAAAACCGGTTTGACCTGGCCTATGCCCAATTCGGGCTGCTCAGCTACACCCTGAAGAACAAGGATGAAGATCTTTTCGATAAGTATGTGGATGAGACCGTGGAGCATCTGGAATATCTGGTTGAAAATGATCATCGCGCGGCGGATGCCAGGGCCCTTCTTTCCTCCATTTATGGTTTAAAGATCAGCTATAGTTCCTGGAAGGGAATGTTCCTGGGGCCGAGAAGCGCCCGCCTGATCGAGGAGGCAACGAAGGCCGATGAGAATTCGGCCATCGTATGGAAACTGCATGGGCGTTCAAAACAATTTACCCCCAAGTCATTTGGCGGCGATAATGAGGCAGCCATCAAATCCTATGAAAAGGCGATTGAGCTTTGGGAAACGCAGAGCCTGATAGAGGATAATTGGTTCTATCTGGATACCTATGCCTGGCTCGGCCTGGCCTATGAGAAAAAAGGTGATGTCGAAAAAGCCATTAGCTGCTATGAAAAGGCCCTGGAACTGGAACCGGACTTCAATTGGGTCAAGAGCAGTTTGCTACCCAAAGCCAGGAACAAATAGGCACCATCATGAGCTTGTCGATTGCCAAATGCCTGTTCCTCATCCTTGTATCCTTTAGCATACAAGCGCAGGATATGAGCATATCCGGCAAGGTGATCGATCGATCAACTCATGAAGTGATCATTGGGGCCCATGTTTTCCTGTTGTCCGATTGGAGGAAGGGAACCGCCACGGACATCAATGGAGCATTTATGCTTGGTCTGCAGGGGTCTTCAGGCGATGGCAGCCTGATCGTTTCCGCCTTGGGATACGAGGAAAGGTTAATACCCCTCAGGGAATTGGATGCCCAGGCTGTTATTGAACTCAAACCCATGGTGCGTGAAATGGAAGCCGTCACCATTTCGGCCGAAAGACTGATCGCAGAGGAGTTTCGCATTCAGGAGATCGAGCGAATGGAGATCTACAGCAATCCGAGCGCAAAAGCGGACCCCTTACTGGCTGTCAATGCACTTCCCTCCTCAACCACCACGGATGAATCTGCCAATGTGAGTTTCCGGGGCAGTCCGGCGACCGAGACCGGCATTTTTTTCAACAATGTTCCGATCTATGATCCCGTCCGCTTCAGTCAACTGAACGGGATCGGGACATTCAGCATATTCAACACCCAACTATTGGAAAACGTATTGGTTTTTCCGGGCAATCCTCCGTTGGAATTCGGCAATACAACTTCGGGCTTGATCGCCTTGCAGACGGATGAAAGCGTTCCGCAAAGGTCTTCAAAGTCTATTTCGGCAACCGTCGCGTCCCTGGGATTGAGCATTCGGCAGCCTATCCGTAAGAAAACGGCTATTACGGCCTATGCGAACTACCAACCCTCTCTGTTGATCAGCGGGATCAACGGGGATGCGCTCGCCGATATTCCCTTTTTCCAAACCCTGGACCTGGGAATTCAGGCTGTTCATCTTTTTTCGGACAAGACCCTATTCAAGGTATTCAACTATTCCCTGATCGAAGGTTATGATTTCGTTTACCGGCATCCGACTTTCAATGGAATATTATCCCAGAACAGAAGAAAGAACTTTACCATTGCCAATTTCAGGCATCGATTAAAGTCCGGAACCATATCGATCAACCAGGGGGCCTCTTTTTCCAGGCAATCCTTCGTCTTCAGTTCCACGGACATCCAAACCTCCGTAACGGATCTCTACTTTTCCGGAAACTATAGTCTGGAGAGGAGCAAGTGGGGCATGAAAACAGGAATATCCTATGATCAGCGCCAACTTCATCTTGAAGGAACCCTGGCTGAGTTCAGCTATGCGATCGCGGAGGAGCATCCAACCCTGGAAGTCGAAGCTAGCTCCCGTGTAAGTCTTCCAGAAGGATTCGCATACCTCAAGTACTATTGGAATGAAAGGCTTACGTTGGGATTCGGGATCAGAAAGAACATTCCGGTCGATATGGTCAATGATTTTGTGTCCGCTCAGGGGAATATCAACTATGAGATCAAAGAGCTGCACACCCTGAAACTTGGCGGGGGAAGGTTCAATGCTGCTCGTCTTCCCCTGGGTGAGACCAGCCCTGTCAATATCCAAACCGATCAGCTCAATCTTGACTATCTATTTGTTGGCGAAAATTTGAAATTCACAATGTCCGCCTATTACAAGCTTTCAAGGAGCGGGCCCATCGGAACCAGAACTATGGGTCTTGAGACCCAGGCGAATTGGAAATTCCGTTCCAAACTGAACCTTGATCTTTCTTATGCCCTCATCGATGCACAGGCAAGCAACGGAGTTCCCTCCGGCTTTGACATGAATTATTTTGTTCGGGCCGGCATTAAGTACGAGCCCGGTGCAAATTGGATACTCAATGCCAGGCTTATCTGGCGTCAAGGGATCTTTTTCCGCAGACTCGCTTCCGTAGAGTTTGATTCCCAGCTCGGTGCATATGAACCCATATTGGAAAGCTGGGAGAGCAGTGTGCGCCTACCGGACTATAAGATCATCGACCTGAGTATTTCCAAATTATTTCCGGTCAATGAGTCCTTGACCATCATTGGATTCGCCAGTATGAGCAATGTGCTCAATTCAAGAAATGTACGGAGCTATAGCTATGATTTTGACTATGGGAAACGGGAGGAAGAAGTATTTGGTCTGAGGATCCTGTTTTTCGGTGTTATGATCAATTTTTTCTAAAGTATGGGTTGAACACCTGGGAAACAGGATATGCGGGGCGATTCCGTTGAACTTTCCGGCCCGTGCTCTCTCTCAACACTAATCTTTCTTCTGAAGTATATGATGACCCATTTGCGGGGATAAATATTAACTTTGCGCCCTAAATCCGAGGCTCTTGGACACATACCCCAATATCGTAGGTTACGCCATTCCGGCTTTTCTCGGCCTGATCGCTTTAGAGTTCATTCTTACGCGTAAGAAAAAGAAATGGATCTATTCCATCAAAGATCTAAAGGCCACCATCAAGGTAGGGGCGGGGGCAGGTCTTGTTTCCCTGGTTTCAAAGGCCTGGACGGTTTTTATCTTTGTTTTTGTCTATGAACTTTTCAATCCTGAGGTGGATGGGGTCAGACAGAACATCATGGGCTATGCCTCCTTCGGCTGGGCCTGGTATGTATGGATCCTCTGCCAACTGGCAGATGACTTCAGTTATTATTGGGTTCACCGGGCAAATCATGAGGTCAGAGTACTCTGGGCTGCGCATGTGGTTCACCACTCTTCAGAGAAATATAATTTTAGTGTAGGGGTCAGAAATGGATGGTTCACACTGTTCTATAAGCCCCTCTTCTACCTGTGGATGGCGGCCATCGGATTTCATCCTATCATGATCATCGTGTGCTTAGGGATTGAGTCGCTCTGGCAATTCCAGCTCCACACCCAATTTGTGCCAAGGCTGGGAATCTTTGAGAGGTTTATGAATACCCATAAGCATCATCATGTCCATCATTCTTCAGACATTGAGTATCTGGATAAAAACCACGGTGGTTATCTGAATATCTTCGACAAGATGTTCGGCACCTTTAAGGACCTTGATGAATCAAAAGAGGTTCACTTCGGTGTTTTGCATCCGCCCGCCACTCATAAGCTGGACGATATCCTGCTGCATGAATACCGCCATATCTGGGATGATGTCAAGAAGGCAAAAACCTGGAAAGAGCGTTTCATGTACGTATTTGGCCCTCCGGGATGGAGCCCTGACGGGTCCACGAAAACGGTGAAAGAACTCCAGGCAGAGCTTGAACTTTCCAGGAGAGAGCAGGGAAGCCTGCAACCTGAAGCCCAGGTTGCGGCCTGATCTTATTCCTTCTCTAGAATTTGGTCCACTTGGTGGTTTGGACCTCCCCGTTCATTTCCAATTGGATGAAATAGGTCCCGGTTTTCAGCTCGGGCATGTCCATTTCCATGCGCTCCTGATCCAATACCTGCTCGTCCAGTTGGACACCATGGATATCGAGTATTCTGACCACTTTTCTTGAGGATTTTGTTCCCTTGGTGAGTTTCAATTTCAGTGGTCCGCTGGAAGGATTGGGATAAACGGTGAATGCATGATCGATACGGAGAAGAGGTTTTTCAACCGAACTGATCAAGGGGGTGGATATTGTCGGAGCCTCCCAGACACCCCTTCCGAAGGTGGCCGCACGGATTAGATTTCTGTCCTTGATGATCTGAAGATCATTGACGATGACATTCGGTAGATCATCGAAATATGGGATCCAATCGGCAAGCGTATCATTCTTATAATATACCCCTACATCCATCCCCACATAGATCCCGTTCAGGCTGCTTTCTTCGAGAAGAATGCAATTGACCGGCAGGTTGGGAAGAGAGCCAGAGATATTGGTCCAGGTCGTTCCGGCATCGGTTGAGTTGTAGACCTTTAGGCCATTCGCATATCCGGAAAAGCCTGCAAAAACATTGAGATGATCCTTGGGGTCAATGGTGATTTCCGCAAACGCAACCTGATTGGTCGGCAAACCGGTGCTGATCCCGGTCCAGAGATTTCCACCGTCCAGGGTGCGATAAGCCCAGGAATTGCTGGTGGCATAGATCACCTGGGAATTGGATTTGCTCACCTCAACACGTTGTAGGGGAAAGGGGTTTCCAAAATTGGAGATACGAGTCCAGCTCTGTGCCCCGTTGGTCGATTGCCATACGTTCTGAAGTCCCAAATAGAGGACATCAGGATCCCAATGGTCCTGACGCAGCACTGTCGCGAAAGCGCTTGTTTCCGATCCAGGGGTGACCTGGAGGCTGAAGCCGTTCAGCCCATTGATACTCTTGAAATACTGTCCGAAATGGGCGGAGGTATAATAGGTGAGGGAATCGGTCCAGTCGAAGTAGCAATTGAATCCATCACCCCAGGTGATGGTGGTCCAATCCTGCCCGTCATAATGACTGCTTCCGACATCCTGCATTCCGGCGATCAGATTTTCGGAATTGAATGGGCTATGATTGAAGCTGTAGATCTGGTGAATAGTCAGGTTGGAAGAAATATCTACCCAATCCCCTCCCTGGTTGTCCGTGTAAAAGATACCACCATCGCAAGTGGTATAAAGGCGGTTACCAAAAAACTCGACATTGTGGACATCACCATGTACATACTCAGAAGTGCCGGCCTTGGTCCAATCACTCGTCGGGGCAAAACTCATGCCCCCGTCCGTAGATTTCCAGATATTGATTCCGGCGGTGAAGATGTTGTTTTCATTCTGAGGGTCTACCGTTACATCCATGTCGAACCATGCCTGTCCGCCCGTCCCTCCGGCCTGAAAGTATCCGAGAATATTCTTTGAGTTGGGGCTCAGGGAAAAGCTTTGACCCGCGTCATCTGAGATGTAGAAACCATAAAGCCCGCTATTGGAAGCATCTGCCGCGATGACATATACCCGGTCAGGATCGGATTCGGAGGTAGCCAGTTCCATCCGGCTGATGGCCGCATTTTCCGGTAGTCCCGAATTGCTGAATTGTTGCCCCCCATCGGTTGAAAGGTAAAATCCGGCAGCGGATGTGGCAAAAAGCGTGTCCGGGGATCCGGGTTTGAACTCAATGTCCCGCATGTTTCCCGTGTGAACCTGGGTCCAGCTTTGTCCGCCGTCGTTGGTTCTCATAATTCCTGTTACCGTAGCGGCCCAGAGCGTATCGGTATTTTCCGGATGCATCAGCAGGCGCCGGATGTTGATGATATTGCTCACTGCATAGTTCAGCCCGGTGGAGTCCCAATTCAGACCCCCGTCAGTGCTTTTTAACACTCCAATGCTATAGGTATTACCTGCATTGTTATCCCCGGTTGCCAAATACATGATATTTGGATCTTTTGGGCTGATGGCGATATCCGCCACTCCGATCACCGGAAGATCGTCTGTTAACGGGATCCAGGAGCTTCCGAAATTTTCCGATTTCCAAAGCCCTCCTGAGGGCGTGCCGATATAAATAATGGATGGGGTGTCCGGGTGTACCTCTACGCAGCTCACCCTTCCGTGCCCGGGAATGGTTGAGAATTGTGTAAACAACAAGGTGTCATGGGTCATGTATTGGGACCAGACATTTGTCGATCTCAGCGAAGGCGCTGAAGCCTGCACGGATTTCCGGTATTTCCTGGCCTCTCTCCAGGCGATCATTGGATCGGGCAGGTTTCCCGAAGGGTAGACCCTTGGGCTTATGAATTGCTCCCATCGACGGAATTGCTTGTAACCCTGTCCTTTTTGAGGGGTTTTATCCTTCCAGTAAGCATCGAACTTTTTTTGAATAGCATAGAAGTTTCGTTCACCCGAAAGGGCCAACTTGATGTAGTCCTGGCCGGGGGCTATGTGGCTTAAGAAAAAGAAGGTCAGAAGAAGAAATAATGGGCGCATATTGGTTCAAATAATTTCAAAGGTCGTGGAAAGCATAGGGGATTAATTGTACAAAACCGAAATGACAGCTAACCGTGCAAGAGTTGAATAACGCCGCCTTCCTGCTTTTTGATGGCGACAGGGGTGTATCCCGTGGATTGTTTGATCTCCCTGATGAAATGACTTTGGTCGTAGTAATCAAACATATTGGCCAATTCTGTCAGTGATCTCTCCGGATTGTTTTGCAGGGTGGAAACGGCTTTGCGAATTCTTTGGATCTTGAAATAGGCCTTAGGGGAAAGTCCGATCTCTGATTTGAAAAGCTGCTCAAGTCTGCGATCCGAAATTCCGAGACTTTGCTGAATACCGTAGAGGGTGGTTCCGGGATCCTGAGATTTCATCTTTTCGATGGCGAAAACAAGATTCTTGTCCGGTCTCCCCTGAATTGCCTTTTTGATCAAAGGGTCGAGCCGTCTTGTCTTTTTTTCCATGGAATGATCCGTGTCAAGAACAGCGCGGATCTGATCGCAAAGTGTTGCCCGGAGATGGGAAAGATCATGAACCCGGTTTGAAAATAGGTCCATGTCCTGGTCCCAAATATGGTAGGCTCCATAGGGTTGAAACTTGATCCCGAAGAGGGTGGTTTGTTCCGTGGGGAAATGCAGATCCAGATGGCCGCTGAATTGTCCCAGAGAAATGGCCTCATGAGATCTTTGCCTTAGTCCGCTGGAAAAGTAGAATTCGGGCCGGGCTCCGGTTACGAAGATCCATTCCGGGTTGCCATCAGGGACAAATCGGATCTTTTGCCATGACATGCTTTCGGCTTTGGAGAGCATCCAATAGCATTTAACATAGTCGTTGAGCTTTGCGGAAGGTCTGTATTCTTTATATGATCGGATCATTTTCAAATGAAACGCTCGCCCCTAAAGGGCTGTCCCTTACATAAAACTCAGAAAAAACCGGGATGCGATTTCAAAAAATGTGATCAACGGGTTTTGGGTTATCCGCTTGGAAATGATCTCATTAAGAGAGCCTTGGTTTGCCTGCATTTGCCTGGGAAATGGGGCATTTTCCTGATTTCCGGGCTTTGATTAGGAAGAGAAATTGATGGATTATGTTGGCATTTCTTTTTACTCCTTAATACTTTAACATGATAAAACCTTTGAAGAATGAGCTCTGAAACTTCTACACCAAAACCTACTACTCCCACAACCCCGGGAGTTACCGATGTAAAAAAGCCTGATGGAAGCTGGGAAGGAACCAGTGTGGCCTCCAAGGATGGAGAGGAATGGGATAAGGCCAAGGAGATGGACTTTACCTATACCAACCTGGATAAGTTTATCAGGCTGAGCCTCGGGGAGAATGCCCACTTCAGCAATGCCATGTGGGAAGGGGACTTTTCCATGACCCTGGAGCAAGCGCAGATCAAGAAATACCGCTTCGTCTGTGACCAGCTGGGCATCAAGAAAGGGAGCAAGGTCTTGGATCTCGGATGCGGATGGGGTGGATTTCTGAAGTTCATCAAGGATGAGATCGGAGCCAATGGTATAGGGGTGAACCTGAGTCAGGGCCAGGTCAATGCCTGTAGGGAAAACGGTCTCGAGGTTTACCTTCAGGATGCCAGATACGTAAAGCCCGAGGATTATGGAAAATTTGATGCCGTGACCGCCTTCGGGAGCTTCGAACATTGTGCTACGGTAGATGATTATGTCGACGGAAGGCAGGATGCTGTCTATGATGATTATTTCAAGCATGTCTCCAACCTGCTTGATCCGGGAGGAAGGTTTTATATGCAGACCATGACCTTTTCCAAGAATATGATCCCATACGATCAGTTTGATATCAATGCGCCAAAGGATTCCAGCGAGTACATTCTTGCATTGCTGACCAAGCATAATCCGGATTCCTGGTTGCCCTATGGCCATGAACATGTGGACAGGGTTGCTGAGCCGTATTTTAAGAATGTCTACTATAGCAGCGGGCGACTGGATTATGTGCAGACCAACCGGGAGTGGACCAAGCTCTTTTACAAATTCAATCTGAAAAAGTATTTATGGTTTGCTTCGTTGATCCCAAAGTTCTTTACCGACAAGGAATTTAGGTATCAATTGGCTCTGCTGAGAGTCAGGCCGAACAGGGTCTGTTTTGAGCGGGAGATCATGGATCATGCCCGACTGATATACGAGAAAAAGTAATAATTTGAAGGGTCGTGAGACCCTTTTTTTATGCCTGCCTTATTCTGATTTTGGTTCCCTGCTGCAAGGGGAAGAAGTTTGACTATGCTACGGCCTATAAGTTTTCGACCTATACATCCACATCAAGATCTCAGGATACGGTTCAGGCGGATACTGCCTTAAGTGAATACTCTTTCGGGCTGACCTCCGCTCTCCCTGAGTCCCCTGATGATTCCGAATATGAAATAGAAGAAAAACCTGTATTCGAGCGGTTGGAAAGAAGAAGCTCTCCATCCAAGCTTGAGAATGCCAGGGAACAAAGGAAAGCGCAAAAAAGGGCAAAGAAGAAAGAGGAAAAGATCAATAAACCAACAAAGTTTGGACTGATCTCTTTGGGTTTTTTACTGGCCGGCCTGGTTCTATTTGGGATCGGGGCAAACAACCCTGAAACCTCTATAGCGGCTTGGGGTTTGATCATGTTTATTCCAGCTCTTGTCTTTGGCTTAAAAGGCCGGAAAGCCAAAAGGGAAATGAAGCGGAATCAGGGATTGCCCTATGGTGATACGGGGAATGTTCCTTCTGATCTTGGTGCCGGATGCGCTACGGCGATCTTGATATCCATTGCTTTGTTCGCGGTTTTTACCGTTTTGGGCTTGATTTTGATACTTACAGGTGCAGTTGAGATATAGATGATTTTACTAAACTTATTTATACATAATTATTTTATGTAATATCAAATCTAAACCCTACACCCCTGACATTATGGATCTCCATGTTGGGCGTAGCCTTCAACAAAGTTCTGAGCCGGGTAATGAAAACATCCAGGCTTCGTCCCATGAAATAATCGTCATCACCCCAGATATTGAAAAGGATCTCTTCCCTTGGAATAAGCCTGCCGGGGTTCTTTAGAAAGAAGGCCAGGACATCGAATTCTCTCTTGGTCAGCTTATGGGTTTGGTCTTTGTAGATGAATTGAAGCTTGTTTTCCAGAAGCTCCCAATCCTGTCCCTTGATCGGGCTTTCCTCCTTACCCGAGGAGCGCCTGAGAAAAACCCCGATTCGGTAGACAAGCTCCTTCATCAGAAAAGGCTTAGTGATATAATCATCGCCACCGCTCTCAAAGCCCTTGATCCTGTCCTCCGGAAGTTCCTTGGCGGTCAGGAATAGGATGGGGACATCCTGGTTTACGGCCCTGACCTGTTTGGCGATCTCAAATCCATCGATGTCGGGCAACATAATATCCAGGATGCAGATCTGTGGCTGGACTGTCTTGAATGCAAGCAAACCGGGCTGGCCTCCTTTTTCCCAGCTCACTTCAAATCCTTCATCCTTCAGACCTTCCGAGATCAATGAACCAAGATTCTCGTCATCTTCAATCAACAGGATCCTTATGCTCTCTTTCATGCGGCGTTAAAGTATATGGTGAAGATGGTCCCTCCCTGCTCAGGGCAATCAATAAGGATACGTCCCTTATGGTCCTTGATGATCTTTTTGACCAGGTAAAGTCCCAGTCCAAATCCTTTTTCGCGATAAATATTTCCCTTTGGAACCCTGTAGAATTTGCCAAAGACCTTTTTTCTATGTCTCAGGGGAATGCCATCTCCTAAATCCTTAATTCTGAGCGCAACCTTTCCTTTTTGCTGAGATATTGAAATGTCGATCGGCGGAGAGCCATGTTTGAAAGCATTATCGATGAGGTTGGTTATTACGGAATGCATCCCTGATCTATGCGCGATGATCCTGAATCCGGGCTCAAAGGCGTAATTGATCCCTTCATTCGGGAACTTGTTCAAAACGGACCGGACCTCATCTCCAAGATCGATGTTTTCATGTGTTTCCTCGCTTTTGTTTCCTTCTCTGACTGATTCCAGTATACTGTTAATTCTGGATTGTAGGTTATCTACTTCTTCCTGAAGAATGGACAGACTCTTTTTCTCAGTTTCGGGGATATTTGAGATCCTCTCCAAGGCCAATTTCATGCTTGATAGCGGGGTCTTCATTTCGTGGGTGAGGTTATTGACAAAATCCGTGTGGATCTCCGACAGTCGCTTCTGCTTCAGAATGATGATGGCTGCCCAGGCGAAGAACACGATCACCAATAGAAGGATGAGGCTTGAGAAGATCCAGATGCCCATGCTGCCGATGAGCACGGATTCTATGCCGGGGAAGTAAACCGAGAAATAATAATTGTCATTGATGAATTCGGGTTCCTTGACCTCATTGTTCTGTTTCTCTCCCTGATCAAATGCATTGAGCCGGTTGCTATAAACCATTTGATCCGTGACACAATCATAGATACCATATTGGAAATCAGCCCTTAATCCCATTTTTTGAAAATTTCGAAGCAACAATGCCTCGAGAACAGAGGGGTTGATGGCATCATTGATCATGACGACGAAGTAATTATTGGAGACCTGCTCTACGGGATTGGCCGTGGGAAGCATGATCCCGTTGAATTCCGCCAGTTCTGTTGCGATCTCCTTCAATCCCGAGAAGACCTGGAAATCAAATTCGGCCTTTTTGGCCTTGAAAGCTTCTCTGAACCAATAGCCCTGAACCAGGAAGATCCCGACCGAAGCGAACAAGGCAAAAGCGACCAATACCCTGATGGGTTGATTCTTCATGCATCAAAAATAGGCCGATTCTGACTGTTTTCGGGAACCTTAACAAAGCATTAACAATTCTTTGGAAGCCGTTAACAAGGGCTTTTCCCAACTCGACCCACCTTGGCAGAAACAAAATCGAATAATATGAAAAAGACAATCTTTTTACCCAGCCTTTTAGTTGCCCTTGTGGTCATGGTTTCATCTTTCACATTGAGGGGAGATATGGATGCCGGTCCTGCCTTTGCATGGAAATACATCCAGCATGACTTTGGAGAGATCATACAAGGAGAGCCGGTTTATCACAAATTCACTTTTCAAAATGATGGAGATGATGTCTTGTACATCACCAAGATCAAAACATCCTGTGGTTGCACTGCAGCAGAGTATTCAACTGATGGTGTGGCACCAGGTGAAGAGGGGTTTGTCAATGTGAGGTACAATGCTTCCAAAACGGGGGCATTCCGAAAAACCGTAAACGTGGAAGCCAATACAGGCAATATTCCTATCCTAACAGTAATGGGATCAGTTACACCCTGATCAATTGGAGGTTTCATCAGGATCCCAGGGAGAAATTCTTGGGATCCATCTGTTTACATGCCTGCAATATTCCTCATAGGGCTTGCCAAATCTCTTCAACAGATCCGGTTCTTCCTTCATAATGAAGTAGATGGTATTGAGACCGAAAAAGAAAATAGCCCAGGCCAGTAGCCATACCGACTGAAAGATCAAAGCCTCTCCGATCAACACGAGTAATACCCCTGTGATCATAGGATTTCGAACATGCCTGAACGGGCCCGTGATCACCAGTTTTTTTGTCGGCGCCCAGGGGGCTATGGTTCCCTGACCCTTGGTCGCGATCAGAGAGATCGTCCAAATCAGCAAAAACAACCCATCGATCAATGCGACCACTCCGATCCAAAACCATGGAAAAGCTATCCAGTTCATCCCGGTGTTGGACCTGGATTCGAAGAACATCAACAGTATGGGAAGTGTAATGGTGACATTGAAGGGGAGGGCAAGAATGGAAAAGAGATGCTTCAAAGTTTGATGATCCGATGAGGATATGAATTTCCATGCTCATCCTCAAGAATCAAAATATAGTAGCCGGATTTTTCCTGAGCTATGTCCAGTTGGCTTTCCCCGGGTGATACACCTCCTTGTTGAACGATCCTGCCCATCATATCCACCAGCGAATATCGGTACGTTGATCGAACGTTTTCCAAGTTGATCGCTCCGCTTGTCGGATTGGGGTAGACCGCAATTCCGGAATTTGGATCTTCGCTCGTTCCACTTACATGAAGATCGGGTTGGGTGAAAATGCCCAGAAAGGCTCCTGCGGAATTGTTTCCCCAGAAATAGATGCTGGTATCGACCACCATGAAGTTGTCATAGTGGTTTTCGATGATGTATACATGGTGGCTGAGATAATTGCCATATTTTCCAACTTTCACGAACCCGATGCGTTCCGTGCCACCAGCATCCCGGTTTTTGGTCAGGATAATCCCGGTTTCATCAGAGACCGCCTTGATCTCCGCAGAATAGATCCTGGAATAGGGAATTTGTATGACCCGATTCCATGGATTGATGAAGTTGTTCTCGAAACTCAGAAAAGTGACTACATCAGGCCAGGAAGTACCCACGATTCCATAATGAGAGGGACCAATCTGGGCCATGGATTCCGGGTAAAACACATCATAGCCTATGAAATCCTCATCATCAAATTGAACTTCCCAATCGAGACTTCCGGATGAGCTAAGCTTTTGCAGAACTCGAATGGAATAATCCTCAATGTAGCAATTCTCCGGAGCCCCATTGTCATAACCGCAGATCATAAAACCGAGGTCTGAGGTTCCCGTTGCTGCCATCCAGCCGCCGGATGAGAAAGTTGCTCCGCCAATTGGTTGTCGCGTTTTTAACTCATGTTGTGAGTTGTAAGCGGACAGGTAATTCCAGTGCGAGTAGTTAATTCCTCCTTCAGGATCAAAGCTTGAATATCCCTGATTAAAAAAGTAGCTTCCGTTCGTTGATTTGAACAGGGATTTTCTCGCACATCCTTCATGTGTCAACTCACAGAGCGAATCAAAGTCCACCTGCTTGATTTTGCCATCTGTTCCCCAACGAACCAGAACATGATGTTCGAAAAATTTTGCGCCCAAATAGTCACAGATGCTGTCCCCGAAGGTGAAGTTTTGGATGATGCTCAGATCTTCCGTCAGAATTGGAGCTCCATGTCGGTATCTGGGTTTAAATTCGGCGCCGTGGTATTCAAAACTATCATATTTACTTGTTAGTGGGTTCTGTTTGGCCTCCCCGAAAAGATCGGTTTTTAAGACACCGATTTTTCCGCTTGGAAACCTCCCAAGGATCATCAACGAATCCTGGTCCCGATGAGCGACATCATAAATGGTATCTATTCTGGGTGAAATATTGAAGTACTTGATCCTGACATTTTGGGAAAAGCCGTCAAGTCCAAATATGAGGAAAGCAGCAACGATGCTTAAGGTCTTCATTCATTCTAAGATACCGAGAAATCAGACCAGAAGTTGGGTTATCCCTTACCTGAGACCCTCACGCTTTCCTGGAGGATCTTCCACTGGCCTTTGTCCTTCACCATGGTATAGAGCGATTCGAAATCCTGTACATTTCCTTTGAGCCTGACATGTACGGAAGCATAATTATTGCAGATCTCCGTATCCAGTATCTCGATGCTTCTTGGATCACCGCCCCATTCCCTGATCCGGAATTTCTCCAGGTAGGTTTCACGGGAAAATACGGTATGATCTTCCGGGCCAGGCCCATTCCAGACCACCCTAAAGTCCTTATGTGTTCGTGATTCCAGCGTTCCATCATCCTGAAGGTCTGCCGCAGAGACGAACTCATTGACGGCGACTAGTAATGAACTGTCATTATCCTTGGAGCAGGAGAGGATCGCAGAAAGGAAAAGTGTGATTAATGTTAAGCGTATCATAATATGAGAATTTAATTATTGATATATCAATTATATAGTTAAATTTTTTTACAGGTTCTTGTTCATTTTTTTCAGGAGATGGAGCAAGGCGTAGCGTTCTGGGTCGGTGAAGTCCTCCGTGGCCTTTCTTCGCAAATCCTGAACTACGGGTATCATTTTTTTAAGAAGGGTATTGCCCTCAGCTGTTAATTCTACAATATGTTCCTTTTTGTTCTCCGCCTTGACAGATCTTGTTAGGAGTTTCTTTTTCTCCAAAATGTCCAGCATACGTTTTATGCTTGCAGGATCCTTGAAGGTTGTTTCGGCAAGTTGGATCTGACTGCAATTCTCTTGGTCATAAAGTTTTTTCAGGATCAGCCATTGGTCCACCGTTACATCAAAACCATGCTCTGCAAAAACCTTTTTGGTGAGCTCCTTGGCCTGACGCATCATTTTTTCGGCCTGAAAGAAAATAATATTCTCGAGTTTGGGTTCCAAAATATTGATATATCAACTAAGGTATAAAGTTTTTGGAACAAAAAAAATCCCTTTCGCTTTTTGAAAGGGATCCTTTGAAAGCCTTTAGCCGCTGAGATCAGCCAAGATAGGCGGAATACATCCACACCAGTTTTTCCTGCTCACGGATATAATCGCTCATCAAAGCATTGGTGCCTTCGTCGTCTGCTTCCCCGGATAGATCCAGGATCTCTCTTTGAAGGGAAATGACTGTTTTGAAGGAATCCAGAATGGATGATACGGCTTCCCTACCGTCTGAAACATCCTTTGTGGCTGGGATGGTGGAGTTCTGAAGATAATCCGAAAAAGCATGCATTGGAGTGAAGCCCAGGGTGAGAATTCTTTCAGCGATTTCGTCGATCTTGAGCTGTAGATCATTGTATAATTCCTCAAACTTCAGATGAAGCTCGAAGAACTTTTCTCCCTTTATATTCCAATGAAAACCCCGGTCGTTTTGGTAAAATACCTGGTAATTGGCGAGTAGGGCATTTAATTTTCCTGCCAGTTCTTTCGATTTTTCCACTGGCAATCCGATCTGTGTGTCTGACATATCTTTTGATTTTTGTTTTTTTCGTTTCCTATATAAATAACCCTTTAAAACGGGTTTAGTTCCTGCTTTTCCTGGCGTAGAACTTTCATTCCAACACCGCCGCCCAAACCCTATTCTTCAAGCGTTTTCCCGAACTTTTTTCGAAAGTGGATTCCCAGGGTCACGTTCTCATAAACCTCCTTGTAATTGTAGGAAAGCTCGGGAGCGAAATACCAATTATTCGCGATCAAACCCTCAAACTCGACACCCACCTTGAAGACGAAATAATTTTTGTGAACCTCCAACTCATATCCCGGCCCGGCAAATACCTCCAGCCCCGGCAAAAGCTCATATCCTACAAATGCTGTGAAGACATGAACATTCTCCCTGGGAACGGGAGACCCTTCTACCTCGATGAAATACTGGCCCAGCTCAAGCTCATAGATCAGTCCGGTACTGAACTTCGGGCTTAGGTAGTATTTATAATCAAATCCGATCATGCCCACGAAAATCACCCTGGATTCCAGCTCTATCTCATTTTCCAGAGAATTGGGTACCGCAACGTATCCCTGCAAAAAGCTGATCGCATGCCTCTTGGGAACTCTTTGGAAATACTTTTCAAAATCCTTGTTTTCCTGTGCCTGACCATTTCCAATAGCGGGGACCAGGAGAGCGAGTATTAGGATAATAGAGCTAAGGTTTCTCATAGGCGCTGACTTCGAATTCTAATCGACTTTATATCCCTTGAATTTCCTAAACTGCGGAACCTCATGCCTTGCTCCAAATTCGAAGGGAGAATTTTCGTTCGCAAGTATCAATACAAGAAAGGGGATCATCGCGTTGGCAATAACCCCGAGCAGGATCCCATTCCAGAAAGACCTGTCCCCATAGGAAAGGACAGGGTCCATATAAACGAAGTAGAGTATGACCACCGGGGCGAACAGCACAATTGAGGTCAGCAGCCCGGGATTATAGGGTTTTCGTGTTTTGATGGAGAAACCGATATGGACCAGCACGTTTCCCGCGCTCACAAGGATACAAGCCATTCCCAGGGCCGGAAATCGATCAATAAATACTATAGAGGCGATGTAAAGGGTCCATCCGTACATTACATTGATGACCCAGGCATTGCGTCTGTTTAGCGGATAGTGCAAAGGGTATTTAGAATCGAATATCCGGCGATTAAGCATCCCCGGGAACCAACCGGGATACCCATATTCTTCGAACTGATGGACCAGAAGCGCAAAGAAGTTGAAAACCAGAATGGCCTCCAGGGTTAGATCTTTGAAAAGAAAAAGCTGGGAGCTGTACATCAAAACCAGCAGCGAGGCCATTCCTCCAACCTCATACCATTTAATCTTTTGAAGCAGAGATGTCTTTCTGCTGTCCTGATCGATCTCCCAATTGATCTTCTTCATTTATCCTGCCTGCTGATGGAATTTCTTGTAGTATTTTCTGGATACCCCGGTGATCAGGATCGTTCCGATGACTGTCGGCAGGAGCCAGTTCAAGATCATCGGCCAAAATCCAAGGTTGGTCACCGCAAATGCTGTGAAGGTCGCAATATAGGAGCCGCCTATTCTCGCGATGTGGCCGAAGAACCAGGCTCGTTTTCCATATCTCTTGGATTCCTTGTTTAAGAAAAAGCTCCGTCCATCCTGAGCGCTCATGATCAACGAGATCATTCCAAAAACCAAGAGCACAATTCCTTTTTCGGGGAGGCCGTTCAATGTATAGTACAATCCGAAACCACCCATACCGATCGAAGTGAGCAAGGTCAGGACCATCGCGATCTTATCGACGGCAGAAGGGCTTTGGTTTTTTCTCCTGACCATTCTCCATGCGGTGAAACAGAGGTAATAGCTAAATATGGCGATGGAAAAAAGAAAAATATTGCCCTTGACGTAGGACATCGGAATGGCTGTCAAAAAAACAAGACTCATAGCAATAACATAGATCCGACCGGTTTGCACATGAACCTTAGCACCTTTCTGGCTGAACATTGGGATCAATCCGATAAGCAGAGCGGTGAACCCGCTGCTGATGTGAAGAATTCTCAGAAGCTGCGTTGCGTCCATAGTCGTATCAGTCTGATCGGATCCATTTTAATGTGTGAACCGCTTCCTGGTTTCCGGTGGAATTCGTTTTCAACGAGGGAGACTGAAGCACAAGCGTATCAGCCCTCAATGTAAAATAACGCTCCTGCGTTTTCCCGATCCAATCCGGGTGGGATCCGGCAAAAACCTCATGCCTCACAACACCGCCTGAGCAGTTTACCTCATAATTTGCCCTATATGTAAAAAATCCACTGGCAGATTTAAAATCATCCATGTTGCGATCTTCCTTCATCAGAATCAGGGTCATGGTTCCATCCGGATCGTATCGTAAATATCCAAAAGCATTTTCTCCGTAAGGGTAAGTATTCTCCCCTCCGGTATTTGCCTGCCATGAGATAAGGCTCCAATTTCCTTCCAGATCCTTTTCGCAGGGTGGGAAAGTCAGAACAGAGAGATAGATCAAAAAATGGATCATGAGGCTGTCAAAATTCCCAAAATCAATCCAATTCCCAAGCCGATAACCCCTGAAACGAGGACTTTTTTCCGATTGCGGGACTGATCCTTGTCCAATTCCCTATTGGCCTCTTCAAGGCTTTTTCTGCTTTGCTCAAGCTCCTTCCTGGTAAGCTCGAGGTCGATTTGGATTTCTTCAACCTTTTCGTTGGTCTCCTGCAGTACCCCCAAGGTGATCATCTGTGCTGCATGGCTATTTGCAGCCATTTCCTGATACCTGGTATCGAAATACTCAAGTCTTCTCTCATAGGTTCGTAGAAGTTCGGAGCAAGTGGAATCATCGGAGCTCAGAATTTCCCGATGCACCTTTCGATAGAAATGATACCTTTCCGAATTGACCACATAGACGCTATCGGTCTCAATGATGAGCGTGTCGCCTTCTGTGAAAACCCATGGAGTTGTATTCAGGTCCCGATATTCACTTGGAATTGTTTTGATTCCGCCGGATTGGGCCCATGTCATTTGCCCCCAAAAACTCAAGATCAGAATAAGCCAGATCCTCATGTCAGACGGACATTGATGGTTTGGTATGAATGAACTGGATCAATGTCCCGGCAAAATCCAGAAGCTCGATATTCTGCGTTTCCAGTTCCTGGCTGCCCAGTTGGTTCAGGGAATACAGTTTGCGGACCCTTTTTCCGCTGCTTTCATTTTTTGTTTCAACCAATCCCTTTTCCTCCAGCTTCTTCAATAAGGGGTATAGTGCACCCTCCGTGATCAGTACTTTACGGTCAGTTCTTTTTTCGATTTCCTGTCTGATCCCATATCCGTGAATGGGTCCTGCATCCTCCAGGATATTCATGACCAGTGTTTTTAAGGTGCCTTTCAAGAGTCCGGAATCCATAGTTACCTAATTAAATTGGGTATTAAGGAGGTTTACTTCAAAGATCTCTGTCTTTTTATCCTTTCCCCTTAATTGAAAAATGCCAAAGGACTTTAGCTGCATACCATTTAGGTTTTCCAGCATCTCGTGCATTCTCCCGCTGATCAGGATATCTGTTTTCAATTCCTTATTGAGTTTTTGGATCCTGGAAGCCGTATTCAGCACATCTCCGTGAAAGACGATCTCCCTTTTGATGAAGCCCACCTCGGTGACCATGACCTTTCCTTCATGGCATCCTGCCTTGAATTCAGGATAAACACTATACTTACTTATGTATTTATCTCGATTTCGATCCAGGTAGGCTTTATAGGCATAGAAAAACCGTATGCAGTCCCGGTTATTATCCTTTGTGAGTTTATCCCAAGTCAGAACGACCTCATCTCCGACATACTGATAGATCTCTGCTTTGAACCCTTTGAGCACCTGATTGAGGTCGTTGAAACAGTCGCGGATCATCTGGCTGTATTGCAGGTTTCCGAGCTTTTCGGCATGTCCGGTGGAATCCTTCAGGTCAAGGAACATGAATATCCTTTCTTCTTCTACGGGTTCCTGAAATTTTCCAGTCAGGAACCTCAGGATATTATAGCTGCCGGTATTCTCTATGGTTTGGACCAGGAAGTTCATAAACAGGATCTGGCCTGTAACACCGGAAAAGATCAGAAAGATCAGCGCGATCGAAGCCTTATCAACCCTGACCAACTCGGATAACTCCTGCGGATAAATACCCACAGCTCTGAGAATGACAAATATGGCCCCGAATGCAAGCAGTATAGAGCCCAGGTAAAACAATGACTTTCTCAGGATCAGGGAACCAAAGGACATACCTGCATATTTTGCTTTTCGATACCTTCTGTCCACCCAGACAAAGGCGAGCCCGAAGAATAGCCCGAAGAGAGAGGATTCAATGAATTGTGTAGGGGCAACCCAATAGTTCGCCAGAATATTCCCCTCCAAATGCGGTTCGATTCCGGTCATATTGGTGAAGGATTTGATCGACAGGATCGCGACTCCGGAATGAAAGTTGATGGCGATGATCCAGATCAGGACCAGGAAAAAATCCGCTAAAAACCGCTGCTTTCTTGTAAGCATCTTGTACCTAAGATATTTGGGTAAATATATTACATAAATTAATTGGGTAATAATCTTTTGAGCCCTTTCCTTACTGATCACTATTTTTAGGCAAATCATAAAAACTTGAAAAGGTCATTTCTTCTATTTTTTCTGTCGCTTTGGTCTGTTTTGACCTATGCTCAGATCCGGGACATTCTTGATTCCGGAGGCCCCCTGATGCGGGAACAGGCATCTTATGATGTCGGGTATTATTTGTTTGATATCAAGGTTGAGCCCGAAAAGAAGAGGATCGAAGCCAGTCTCACGGTCAGGGCCAGAATTGTTCAGCCGCTTTATTGGTTTGTCTTGGATCTGGATACGGTCCTTTTTATCGAATCGGTTAAAGAGATAGATCCGGATGGCAGGGAGAGGACCAGGGATTACAAAAGGGATATCGGAAAGGTTTGGATTGATCTCGCGAGGACGGTTCAACCCGGTGAGGTCGTTGACATCAGCATCAAATATTCCGGAATACCTCGAGTTGCCAAAAGGCCTCCCTGGGATGGAGGATTTACCTGGGAGAAGACAGAATCCGGTGCTCATTGGATCGCCACGAGCTGTCAGGGAGAAGGAGCGGATATTTGGTGGCCATGCAAGGATCATGTTTCTGATGAACCGGATTCCATGGATCTTTTTGTGACCGTCCCTTCGGGCCTGACCGCTGCCTGCAATGGTCAACTGGTTGAAAAGATGGACAAAGAAGACGGAACTTCAAGCTTTCATTGGTTCATCAGCAACCCGATAAACATTTACAATGTAGCCCTGAATATTGCACCATATGTACTTCTTAAAGACTCTATGGACTGTATTGACGGCTCAAAATACCCCATAGAATTCTACGTTTTGCCCGAAGACGAGGAGAAGGGAAGGGCATTTATGCCTGAGATCAAGGATCACCTTTCCTTCATGGAAAGACATTTTGGGCCATATCCCTTTCGTTCCGATAAATATGGAGTTGTTCAAACTCCACATCTCGGGATGGAGCATCAATCCATCATCGCCTTTGGTTCAAACTTCAAGAACGGGTCTATGATCGGCAAGGACTGGGGTTTTGATGAGCTTCATCACCATGAACTATCCCATGAGTGGTGGGGAAATATGGTCACCAACTCGGACTGGAAGGATGCCTGGATCCATGAAGGGTTCGGAACCTATGCCCAGGTCTTGTATGTGGAGGAAAAGCAGGGTTTTGATAAGTCGGTTGAATATCTGGAGGATATGCGCTTCCACTCAAGGAATCCTGTGATCAACAGGACATCCCAAACAACTTCGGGAGGATGGAGTGGCCCCATCTATTCCAAGGGAGCAAGGTTTCTTCACACACTCAGGTATCTGGTGGGAGAAAACAATCTTAGAAGGAGCCTGAGGTTCATGGCTTATCCGGACCAGAGCATTGAAAAGATCACTGACGGAAGACAGTGCAGGTTTGTTAATACGGATGATTTCGTCAATATCATCGAGACCTACTCAGAGAAAGAACTCGATTGGGTATTTGAGATGTACGGATACTATGGAGAACTGCCCAGGCTGGTCTATGAGAGAGGCAAGGATTATGTTATGATCTCCTGGGATATTCCCGATGGGATGTACTTCCCCATGCCCGTTGAAGTCAAGGTGGACAAGAAAATGTACAAACTCGACCTGAAAAGAGGTCCTGCCCGGGTCAAGGCCAATTCTAAGAGTCAGGTGACCATTGATCCCAATGGCTGGTTGATGTATGAGTTGGTGGTCAAGGAAGGCTAAACCTTCTTCAGTCCGGACTCAAGTTTTTCATCGATAAATCCTTTCTCAGGGCCGGCGAGATTTGCTGTCCGTTGCCTGGCTTCCTGGTTGATCCTCGCGATCTCTTCCAGATTATCCACTCTGTAGGAATACTCCTTGCTGCTTTGCAGATGATCATAAGGACCCTTTGGTGATATCAGCTTAACCAATACCGGGGCGGTTTCGATGGCGATGAACAGGAGTATAAAAAAGGCATTGGCCCACCAAATGGCGGCATGAGATTGGGTCAGCCTTTCCAAAGCCTCAAGCCGGGCGGCCATACCATTGAAGGTGTTTTTTTCAATGGCTGCCAATTCAGAGGCCATCATAGAGTCGTTCCTTGCGATCTTCTCGTTGTTGGCTTTGATCAGCGCAAGGTTCTGGGATTTGAGTTCTTCCAGTTCGGACTCAACACGGTCGGCATCAGCCTTCTTGATCCTGTAGATCGGACCGGCGTTTCTCCTTTTTGTTCCCCCAGTTCCATCTGCTTCCTGTTGTGCGATGAGCCTTAGTTCATCTCTTCTGGCCTCTTTATCATTGATTTCCCCTGTCAGCCTGGCATTCTCTGCACTTAAAGATTCTGTATCCGGGGCATATCTTTCGCGAATGGAAGCCTCATTGGCCGCGAGGATCTCGGCATTCATGGCGATAAGCTCCGTTTCTATTTCCTTTTCGAACACCTTTAGCTCCAGAGGCTTGGTGATGACCACGGCGATCAGCAAGGCCAGGATCATTCTTGGAATTGCAGTCCTGAATTCAAGCCAGAAGACATCCTTTTTCCTCATGGATGAAACGATATAACGATCCAGGTTAAAGATCATCAGACCCCAGAGGAGTCCCATGATGATGGCTATCCAGATATTGTCGAATACCGTGTAAAGGGCGAATCCTCCGGCCAGGGCTGCAAAGATCCCCGTGAAAAAAATGGTGGCACCGATGCCGGCATACTTTGATGCTTCCGATGGGCTGTCTTCCAGGAATGCCTTATGCGAACCTGAACACAGCCAGAAAAAACGTTTGACCTCCTTCATGATTTTTCTGGTTTGGTTAAAATCTAACGGAATTTAGGTTTACTTGGTATAGATGTCAAGAATAAAACCTAGCGATCGCATAGCTGACGATCGTTTTGCGAAGACCTTTTTTTGATATTCCGATCCCTACTGGGTAATTTCATGCAAGCTAAAGCCGACCCGATCCCTACTCACTCCTCAAATATTCCCGTTCAATCCAATTCTTTCTTCACCAGGCTGATGGACTCGTTTCTTGGGATCATGAAAAAGATCCTTGAAAACTCAAAGTGGACTTCAGCTATTCCCCTCGGTGTTTACCTGACTTTCGTTTCGCATGTTTCGAGAGCTCAGGAAGTTCAGCACGGAAGAGACAATGATGGCGAGCGTTACGTTTTTTACCCTTTTCATACAGATCATCTGAAAGGGGAGCTTTTCAAAAATGAGCGGGACATGTATGCGATGTTCCTGCATTTTCAGACCAAGGAGATCCATACCCCGGAACATCCGCATGTCCAGGTATTTATCAAAAACGATATGGGGGAAGCGGTGATCAAACCCTACACCATGGAGTATATCCACAATGCTCTGACCGATATTTCGACGCTCAGCATGGCTTTGGAGGAGGACGATTTCAGTTCTATTCTGGGCGCAGATGAAATCCTGTATTTCACCATGGAAACGACCGATAATCAAAGGTTAAGCTATATCAATATTCCAAGTGATGAGCGGAAGGTGATCCCGCAAACCGCTCAGAAACTTGTTGAGGTGGATTTTCAGGACTGAATTTCTAAAGACTTCGGATCTCCCGGCCGAAAGGCGTTAGACCGACCGCGGCGAGTTTGATATGTTGCCGGGCGAAGGGAATACCGATAATGGTAATCGCCAGGATCAAAGCAAAGAAAACATGGGTCAATGAGATCCAGATCCCTCCGAGGAATATCCAGATGACATTCATGATCGTTGACAAACATCCGGTACCGCGATCCACCACGACCGCATCTCTTCCAAATGGCCAGAGTGCCAGACTTGCCATCTTCAGGGTTTGCAATCCAAAAGGGATCCCGATGATGGTGATCATCAGCAACAGGCTGGATATCAAGTATTCAATGGCCACGATAATACCACCGAAGATCAACCAGATCACATTTCCTATGGTGTTCATATCAGGAAGGTAAGTCTTTTGATGGTAATGCATCCCGACCCTTCTTAACCCCTTCCAGGATACTGGACTGCATTCTTTTGAGCTCTATAAATCCTCGTGAATTGGTATTGAGTTTCCGCCTTGCGAAGTGGAATTCCAGGCGATGGAAACTCACGGTGATCTTTCCATTGTCATCGTCCCAAACCAGGAATTTGAGCGGATAAACATCCAGGAAAAGACTATGGTCGGTTTTGTCAACCAGCTGGCTTAATTCAGGGTCCTCAACCATAAGGAGCCTTGTATTGGGGAGTTCAAACCCATTGTTCCTGGCATTCTCTCCATGATCGATCTCCTTGAACAGCTTGTATCCATTTTGGCTTATGCCTTCCAGGACGAGTTGGTAGCTTTCACGGAAATTCTTCTTGCTGCTGATCCGGCCTACGCCTTTGTTGGTTCCAAAATTGGCTCCTTTGGTCGATCTGACCTCATCGCCGGTCACGGAAGCATTGATCCCGGAAAGCGCCTTGTTGATCAGATCAATGCTTTCCGCTCCTTTCAAACCATATGCCTGGGCCAGATAATCCCCGCTGTTGTGCACAAGTATTGATCCATTGGAGCCATCGGTGTAGGAGAGCATTCTTTGGGGAAGATCAAGAGCTACCCGAGGGTTGATCTGCATCAGGGGCGTGCCAACCTTTGGATTACCAAAAAAGAGGATCCCTATTTTAAGGTCCTGATCTTCATAGCTGGCAAGTGACTTGAGTTTTGGATTGTTATCGATGTTCTCCTTGAGCAATTCAAGCGTCCTACCCGGATCGCTTTTGGAAACGGAATACTCCATGCCCATGATCCTGGGTGCTTTATGACCTTCGAATTCACAGGATAGGCAAGCAAGAAAAAGTATATAGAGCGCTGGTTTCTTCATGAAAAAAACCCGGACCCTGATCCAAGTATGGATCCTGATCCGGGTCCGATTATTTTGTTGGGGCTTATCCTTCGAGTACTTCTTTGATGTCCACTCTGTTCCCGTCCTTATAGGAAACGATCCAGGCATCTTTAACTCCCATAGCGATCAGGTAGTTCTTGAATTCGTCTGCTTCGTAGTACTCCCTGAACATCCCAAGTGTATATTTCCTCATGCCGCCTTCTTCCTCACCTGAGAAGTTGGGATGGTTGTTGAGGAATTTGCTCAGGTCCTGATTGCGAAATGCTCCGATCTGAACCTTGAAAAGGATTCCGGTCATTGGATCTCCAACGGCATAGGGAGATTCAACCTTTTTCGGTGCACTTTGAGCTGCTGCCAGTTCGCTTTTGCATCTCCTCGTTGCGTCCTGTGCCTGCTTGATCTCATCATCCTTGGAATTCAACTCATTTTGAAGTTCGACATTCTCATTGCGAAGTGAGGTCAGCTCTCTTTTGGTTCTTTCCGATGATTCCACAAGCTCTTTAAACTCCAATGGATCCATCTGTTTCATCTTCTTTTTCCACTCCTTTTTTAGCTTCTTCTCCTCCTTGCTGGTCTTTTGAGCAACAGCAGCCGGAGCAATCAGAGCCAGGGCTAAAATGATCGTTAGAATACGCATAGCAACTAGATTTATAGGTTTTTAGGGTTCTCTTCTACCTCAAATTAATGAAAAGACCTCTTAAAAACCTATTTCTTGAGCCCCTTGACCATATTTTCGGGTACCACCCACTCGTCGAATTGTTCTGAGGTCAGAAGCTCTAATTCGATGGCAGCTTCCCTCAGGGTCTTGTTCTCGGCATGAGCTTTCTTGGCAATTTTTGCGGCGTTCTCATATCCTATATGGGTGTTCAATGCGGTAACCAGCATGAGGCTTTTTTCCAGTTTATCCTTGATCACCTCGTGATTCGGTTCAATACCGATGGCGCATCTGTCATTAAAGGATTCGCAAGCATCGCCGATCAGCCTTGCCTCTGTCAAAAGGTTAAAGACCATCATCGGTTTGAAGACATTCAATTCAAAATGTCCTGTTGCCCCACCAACGGAGATGGCGGTATCAAGCCCGATCACCTGTGCGCAGACCATGGTCAATGCTTCACATTGGGTCGGGTTGACCTTTCCCGGCATAATGGAGCTTCCCGGTTCATTTTCGGGAATTTTAATCTCTCCTATTCCTGATCTTGGTCCGGAGCAAAGCATTCGCACATCATTTCCGATCTTCATCAGGCTTACCGCCAATTGCTTTAATGCTCCCGAGGACTCAACCATGGCATCATGGGCAGCCAGGGCTTCAAATTTGTTCGGGGCACTCACATGAGGATTACCGGTTGATTCTGCGATATATTTTGCCACCAAGTCATCGTATCCATCCGGGGTGTTTAGCCCGGTTCCCACTGCGGTACCCCCAAGGGCGAGCTCGCTGAGGTGGGTCAGGGTATTTTTCAAAGCTCTCAAACCATGATCAAGCTGAGCTACATAACCCGAAAACTCCTGCCCCAGAGTCAATGGAGTCGCATCCATGAAATGGGTCCTACCGATCTTAACCACCGAATGAAAGTCTTTTGCTTTTTGATCCAGGGTGTTCCTGAGCTTAGTGACCTTGGGTATGGTCTGTTTCACGATCATCTCATAGGCCGCGATGTGCATGGCGGTTGGGAATGTGTCATTGGAAGATTGTGATTTGTTGACATCATCATTGGGGTGCAGTGCTTTCTCCGAATCCGTAAGCTGTCCGCCATTCATCACATGCCCGCGGTTTGCAACCACTTCATTGACGTTCATATTGCTTTGAGTTCCGGAACCCGTTTGCCATACGACCAGGGGAAATTGATCATCAAGCTTGCCGTTGATGATCTCCTCACAAACCTTGGCAATAAGTTCTCCCTTTTCTTTGGGCATGGCCCCAAGCTCCACATTGGCCAGGGCCGCTGACTTTTTTAAATGACCAAAGGCTTTCACAATTTCCAGGGGCATTTTGTTTTCCCCGATCGGAAAATTCATCAATGATCTCTGGGTCTGTGCTCCCCAGTATTTATCGGCAGGGACCTTAACTTCCCCCATGGTATCGTGTTCCGTCCTGTAGTCCATTTTTTGGTGCTTTTGCGGCAAAGATAATTAACTAACCGCCCTTGAAAAGGGAGTTAAATAGCTTAGTTGAAGCAATTTGAATTAATTTCGGGACCTAATTCCATGGCGAAGGTCAAATCCTCATTTTTCTGTCAATCCTGCGGATATGAATCACCCAAATGGCTGGGGAAATGCCCTGCCTGTGGTGAGTGGAACACATTCGTGGAGGAGGTCATCGAAAAGAAATCCAATGGGCAATCGGCTACAAGTTATGGCGCCGGCCGTGCTGCCAAGCCGGTGGCGCTTAAGGATGTTGATCAGGTAGATGGGGAAAGGCTGGTTACGCCTTTTGAAGAGGTTAACAGGGTTTTGGGCGGAGGCATTGTAAAGGGGTCCATTGTACTTGTGGGAGGAGAGCCGGGAATAGGAAAGTCAACGCTTCTCCTTCAACTGGCTTTGAAAATGAAGGGTAGCAAGGTGCTTTATATTTCGGGTGAGGAAAGTCCGTCTCAGATCAGAATGAGGGCGGAAAGGGTAGGGGGAAGTGAGGATTGTTTCCTGCTGGCTGAAACCAGCACCCAAAACATATTCAAGCAAATAGAGATTTTTGAGCCGGGTCTTGTCATCGTGGATTCTATCCAGACCATGGTGAGTTCCTTTGTCGATAGCCCCCCCGGCAGCATCAGTCAGGTGCGGGAGAGTGCTGCGGAATTTCTCAGGTATGCCAAGGAAAGCGGTACCCCGGTTTTGTTGATCGGTCATATAACCAAGGACGGGCAGTTGGCCGGGCCAAAGATCCTGGAGCATATGGTGGACACCGTGCTGCAGTTTGAGGGAGACCGAAATATGGTCTTCAGAATACTCCGAACTTCCAAAAACAGATTTGGATCGACTTCGGAGCTGGGGATCTTTGAAATGGCAGAGCAGGGTCTTGTCGAAGTAAAAAACCCGTCGGAGATCCTTTCGGGAAGCGACCTGTCCAAGGGTTCGGGTTCCTCGCTTGGAGCTACGATTGAGGGGAACCGCCCCCTGATCATTGAGGTGCAATCCCTGGTCAGCTCCGCCACCTACGGAACCCCTCAGAGATCTGCAACCGGATTTGACCAAAAAAGATTAAACATGCTGTTGGCTGTACTGGAGAAGCGTTTGAAGCTGCGCTTTTCAGATCAGGATGTTTTCGTCAATGTGGCCGGTGGATTTCGGATCGAGGATACCGCCATGGACCTGGCCGTCTGCGCTTCTCTGGTGTCCTCTTATCTGGACATAGAGTTACCGCATAACATGGTTTTTGTGGGTGAGGTTGGCCTGGGAGGTGAGATCCGCGGAGTTACTAGGATCGACCTGAGGATAGGTGAATGTGAAAAGTTGGGTTTTGAGCAGATTTTTATCCCATCAAGTAACCAAAAAGGGGGTAAAAGCGTTAAAGCTGGTATTAAAATTGCAGCCGAAACAAAATTTGCCGACGTATTTAAAAAAGTCTTTAAATCTTAAGAATATGAAGTTTGTTGCATCGATTTTTATTGCTTGTCTTTTTATTAATCCGTCTTTTTCTGAGATCCTTCCAAAAGGAGATCGGGCCATGGCCTACGATTTCACCCTTGAGGATGTTGACGGAAAAGAGGTTTCTCTTTCTGATTTCAAAGGAAAGGTTGTTTACATGGACCTTTGGGGTAGCTGGTGCAAGCCATGCATACAGTCAATGCCCAAGAGTGAAAAACTGAGAGAAGAATTCAAAGGGGAAGAAGGTGTGGTTTTTCTCTACGTCGCGGTTAAGGAAAAGGATGAGGCCAAATGGAAGGCTGCAATTGATAAATTCAATGTACAGGGAGTCAACCTGATCTCAAGAGATGAGCCTGGCTCTCCTTTCAGGGATGCATATGATACCGGTTTTGTTCCTCATTATTTTTTGATCGATAAGGATGGAAAAATGGCGGACCCGGAAGCCAAGATCCCCGGAAAGCATGGTCTTGCCGATGATATTAAGGCCTTGATGAACGAATAACAGGATTCGTTGAGGTAGCGATCTCCGGTTGAATACTATCCAGAAGGAATTTGTCTTCAGGATAGTGGATCTTCCGGAGTTTTCTTTTCATAGGCCTGATGAAAGCCAGATAGTCCTGAAGCCGTTCTTCGGGAACAGGCTTGGTCGCCGGAATTTTTTCCCTTTGATGATCAACCTGATATCCGTTTTTCCAAAACCGGAAGCAGCAATGCGGCCCGTTGGCAAGACCTGTTTGTCCCACATAACCGATCACTTCGCCTTGTTTCACGACCTTTCCGGGCTTCACACCGGATTTGATCTTGCTCATGTGTAGGTACTGGGTGCTGTATACGCTGTTGTGGCGGATCTTCACATAGTTTCCATTGTATTTGGCATACCTGGCCTCCGTGACTACTCCATCCCCAACACTGTAGATCGGCGTCCCTGTTGGGGCGGCATAGTCGGTTCCCTTATGGGATTTGTACCTTTTTAAGACCGGATGATATCTCCTTCCCGAATACCGGCTGGAAATTCGCGAGTATCTCAGAGGTGCCTTTAGAAACGTTTTTCTCAGGCTCTGACCGGCTTCGTCATAATAGTCCTCTTCATTTTCAATGGGATAATGATATGCCTGAAAAGGAGTGCCCCGGTGGGAGAATTCCACTGCATGGATCCTGTGGATCCCGACGGATTCTCCGTTGACGAACAGTTCATCGAAGATCAATCTGAATTGGTCGTTGAGGTCCAGATGGAAAAAGTCGATCTCCCAGGCATATATCTCCGACAGTTTATGAACCAACTCAGGATTGGCCTCCAGATCCAGAATAGTGACGTACAATGAACTTTTGATGGTGCCTGCCAGGGTTTGGCGAACGGTATCCACAGGATTGCGAATATGTTCTACCCGAATGCTGTCCTGGAGATAAAAGGCGTATTCATCGATCGGGTTATCCTTATAGACCAAGACCTTTGGAGGAGCGGCCGAATCTCCACTCCTGTACATGGTATAATGCTTTCCCGATTTGATCTTTCGAAGGTCTATCACGCCTTCGGCCCTTTTGCTCACCTGGTGGATCTGCTCCCCTTCGATGCCATTTCTTTGAAGAATGGTGGCCAGAAACTGATTTCTCCTGATGCGTCCCTCCGAAACGATTACGGAATCCTCCGGTATGCCGAAGACAAAAACCTCTTCCGGCGGAGCAGGTTCAGCAACGACAGGAACTTCCTGCTTTTCCTCCTGATTTGACTTTTCCTGGCAGGAAACAATAGATATAAGGATGGCCAGGAATAAGTATCCTCCAATTTTCCTCATCGGCAGCAAAAATAATCAATAAACAAACGAAAAATCGAAACCTAAGCGTTCCAATTGCGTAATATGAATTAAATTAATATTATTGTGATATCAAATTAAATCAGTTATGAAAGAAGAAAGATCAGTTAAGGCAATTTCAGGGTACCTGATCTTGCTGCTCGTTTTGCTTTTGCTAGGGTTTGGTACATATTTATTGATATTGACAAAAAGCCCATGGAATCTGTTTCTCATCGGTGCCGGTCTCGTCCTATCCCTGGGTTTTTTCATCGTATACCCCAATAAATCCATGGTCATGACATTGTTCGGGAGTTACCGTGGCACCGTAAAGGACAATGGCTTTTTTTGGATGAATCCTTTTTACTATAAGAAGACCATTTCCTTAAGAGCCAGGAATTTTGATTCCGAAAAGGTCAAGGTGAACGATAAGCTTGGCAACCCGATCATGATATCCGTGATCCTGGTATGGCAGGTCAGGGATACCTTTTCAGCAGCCTTTGAAGTCGATGATTATGAATCATTTGTTAGAGTTCAGTCCGATGCTGCTGTTCGAAAGCTTGCAGGGATGTATCCTTATGATAATTTCGAAGACGGGCATGTGGAGATCACCCTTCGCTCTGGCCTGGAAGAGGTGAACCACACTCTTGAGGAGGAACTGAGGGATCGATTGTCTATTGCAGGGATCCACGTGATCGAAGCGAGGATCGCTTACCTGGCTTATGCCAGTGAGATCGCCAATGCCATGCTGAAAAGACAGCAGGCTACCGCCATTGTCGCTGCAAGGACCAAGATCGTGGAGGGAGCTGTAGGAATGGTCGATCTGGCTCTGGAAGCCTTGAGCAAGCAGGAAATTGTTGAGCTTGATGAGGAAAGGAAGGCTTCCATGGTCTCCAATCTTATGGTAGTCCTTTGCTCGGATAAGGATGTGAATCCTGTTGTGAATACCGGCACACTATATTCCTGATCATGAGTTCGGCCTATTTTAAAGAAGAGCAGGGATTCGCATCCTGGATTTTATGGTTGGTGGGGATGGTGACCTTGTTCGCCGTACTGACATTGGTCTTTTCCATGGTCAACGAGTTGGATCAGGTAGAGCAGGGAACCGGGTTCTTGGAGGGAAGGGAAAGGTATTTGTTGTTGAGCATAGGTACCTTCCTTGCTCTTTTTGCCGTGAATCTTATGATCTTCAAGTCCAGGCTTATCCTTGAAATTAAAGACGGAAGTCTTTTTTACAGATTCATTCCCATTCACTTCTCCCTCAAAAAGATCCGCAGAGAAGAAATTATAGAATGGAAGATCCGAAAGATCAATCCGCTTTTTGAATCCAGAGGATTTGGTTACAAATGGGGATACAACAAAAGATCAATGATCATGAAAGGGGGATGGGTTTTGACAATCAGGAGGAACAACGCTCCTATGCTAAATTTTGGGACCCAAAGGCATGAGGAATTAAGAAGAAAGATGGAGAAGCTTATGAACCCTGAACAGGAATATTAGGGATGGCCAAAAAGAAGCCGTTTGTATTAAGATTGGATCCCGAAACATTGGCCGCCCTGGAAAAATGGGCGGCCGATGATTTCAGAAGTATCAATGGTCAATTGGAATGGATCATTGATAAGGCACTGAAAAGTGCCGGTAGGAAAAAATGATTTCCTGTTATTGGATCGTCGTTATCCAATCAAGCTCGATATCGGTATCTCCGGGGTCACAAGTACCATCCTTTTCACCATCAGGCTGATGCTTCAGGACGATCTTAACTGTTCCTGCGCTTGTTGCACCGCAATCCCAGTCAGACTCCAGACCAAGTGGCAAACTACCGTCTGAGTCGGTTATGGTGATAGCCACATCAGCTCCTGTTGGAGTAAAGCAGAAAAGGTGCTCATCAGCTTCGTCCAGGATCTCATTTGTAATGGTATCGACATCATCAGCGTCGGATTCATCAAGCAGCGCTATGCTCAATTCGTAAACCTTGCTTGTATCCAATGTAATGGGTTCCCAGGTAGTTGGAGGATTTCCACCATCACCATCAGCATCACGGTAAGTAAATGTTGAAGTTGCAGTTCCCCCTTTCTCAGTAAACGTAAGAATCACAGTCGTGATCACCTCCTCTTCGTTCTTCGGAGGTGCCGGTGCCGGATCATCATCATCCTTACATCCATATGCCAGGACGATCAAAGCGAATAGTGAAATAAAAATTGACTTGTTCATAGTTCTAATTGTTTGTAAAGTTTATGGGTAAATTAATTTTAAGTGAAATGTTCCTGCCGATATCATCGGCAAAGTATCTGTACCGGTTCAGGTAATCCCTGTACCTTGTGTTCAATAGATTGTTTACGCGCAGCACCAAATTCAGCGGTTGTTTTCCCATCCATAATCTGGTGCCGGCTTTTAAGAAAACCAGTTGATAAGCTTCAGGAGGAGGCACGTAGTCAACCTCAGGATTAACCCTCCATTGTTTTGCAACCAGCTGGGCCCCAAGACCGATAAATGTGTTTTTCTCCTTTTCCAGGTTTGGAACTTTGAACCGGATCTCTGTCTCTAATCGGTCGGCCGGAATGAAGACCAGGAATTCGGAATTTTCCTTTTCATAGGCCCGAACGACTGAGGCTTTTACTGTCCATTCGAATTGCTTGCTTAGGTCAAATCTTCCGAGAAAATCCCAACCATAATATACGGCAGGTACCTGATCGTAGATGAATGTTGGGAAAGCTCCTCTGATCGTGAGGGTAGGTGGCTTATATGGTCTTAGATATATGTAATTCTGAAAATCGGTATAATATGCTTCGCTGGAAATAAACACTCTCTGGGATGTCCACTCTCCGCCTAATGTGAATTGCAATGATCTTTCTTCAGTCAAATGGGGATTGCCTATTTCGTAGGAAGCTGAACCATGGTGCACACCATCGCTGAACATCTCATTGACATAGGGCGGTCTCCAGGCGGACCCTATGTTCAGGAACAGCTTGAGGTTTGGATTAAACTGATAATTCGCCCCTGCCGAAAGGGTAAAATTCTGAAAAGTGTATTCGGGTTCTAATAATGAATCCCCTTCCCAGAGATATACCTTTTGATCATAGTAGTCGTATCTGGCCCCAGCCTCAAATAGCCACCTTCCCTTTTTCCAGGATTGCAGGGCAAAAAGTCCGGCACCGGTTTTGGTGAAGTTTGGAATGAAAAAACGCCCCTCATAGGTGTTTTTCTGGTCGAGTCCCATAAACCCGAACTCTCCAAAAAACCCTTTTGAAGAATTGTTTTCGAAAACCAATTCTCCCGTATGGGTGGTTATTTCAAATCGAAGATCTGGTTCGTCGGAGTTTCTTCTTCCTCGATGCGGAACATCATATTCATCTCTCAGGTTGTATTGGCGACCATATACAAAAACCAATTTGTTCTGAGCGCCGAGGCGCCAATAGGCCCTAACCTTAAAAAGTTCATGCTCAAGATGTTGCCAGGGACGCCCTATTTCGTAAGTAAACTCGTTGTCTCCCCTCGGCCGGGAGGCTTCAAATGCATTTTCAAGATCAGTTAAGTTTCCAATGTGTGAGGCAGCAAGTATCCCAATATCACTATTGAATTGACTATAAAAAAGATCGATTCCAGCCTGTTTTTTGAAATATCCAAGTCCCCAGGAAAAATTATACTCCCTCATTCCGGTATTGTCCAGGTAATAATCCGGGGTATGAAAATTTCCGCCTCTCTTTAATGTACCCTGGATCCTGTACCCAAGGCCCTCGATTTTCTTCAATGCGCCTTCCAGGGTAGCCGAGGCTATTCCTTGTCTTCCGTTGCTGTTTCCGATCAGATTGATATCTGCCTTGAGACCGGGGAGCGTTGGAAGTTCACTTGGGTCTACGCTTACCACACCTGCGATGGCATCGGGACCATAACGTACCCCCTGAGGTCCTTTAACCACCGAAAGCTCGGTTGAAACGAAAGGGTCGAGTTCCGGGGCATGTTCATTTCCCCATTGCTGAGCTTCATGGCGTATCCCATTGTTCATGATCAACAACCTTTGTCCAGTCATACCATGAAGCATTGGCTTTGAAATGCTCGCACCCGTATTCAACGAGGTCATTCCGGGGATCTCCTTTAGATTTTCACCGAGTGGATCTCCTCTGGTCAATAATAATTCTTCATCCTTGATCACCGCCGTATTCAGTGTTTCCACCTCTTTTACCTTCTCTCCGCGGATCACCACTGCGTTCAGTTCTTCGGCATGGTGCTCGGGATAAAAATTGACCTTCACATTGGAGTTTAATTCTACGGTTTGATAAACCGGAGAGCAGCCTACATGCGAACAGATCAGTTCATAGGTTCCTGGGCATAGGCCTTCGATCCTGAAAAAACCTTCCTCATCTGCAGCTGTTGCTTTCCCTTTTGGCAATATCTGTACTGATGAAAAGGGTAGTGGCTCCTTGCTGTGCTCATCCAGGACATAGCCCGAAATGACCAAGGAGCAGTCCTTTTCCTGAGCACTGAGAGAATTCAGGAAAGCATAAAAAAATATATATGACAGTAGATGTTTTGACATGTACTGAATGAGGGCGGAGCCCTAAAAAAAATTGATTAGAGAAAGCCTTGCTGGCTTAAATGGAAAAAGTGAATGGGATCAGGCCAGGGAAGGAGGGCCTCGATTGGATTTTACCTCAGCCCTGAGGGCTTCAACCTCCGTACTGGTAAGAAGAAAAAAGTGTGCGCTAGCAGTGGTTGGATCTAGAATTACCTGGTGTGAAAAAGATTCCTTTTCTACAAAAAATGCATCACAGATATCACAGGAAACCTCCACACTGGCATGCTTTTCATGCTCATGAGTCTGGTTTTCATGATGGTGAAAAAACCAGAAACCGGACAAGAAAACCGCCAGAAATATGCTGTAGACGGCCAGAATGGCCTTTTTCCAATGTGGAATTGCAGACATAAACCGCAAAATTAAGGATTTTTAAGAGGCCAAACCCATCTGCGAAAGGATCTTTTGACCTTCCGCATCACCTTCCAGCCAAGGAAACAAGCCGAGTTTAAGGAAAACCATGAACGGACTTCGGTTTTCAAGGGCAATATTGAGATACTCCTTTGAAGCCTGAAAATTGCCCGCCCCCGAATGGTACGAAGCCATGATCATCTCTTCAGGAATGCTATGAAACCCGTTTCGGGATTTTATATTTCTGATATTCTCTTCCAGGATCTCTATCGGGGTTTCGTTCTTCCCTGCCAGCCATGCACAGACGAGGTCTCCATTGGAGAAATCGCAGTGGATCTCGCCGGAGCTTTTGTTGCCGAGATAATACTCGAGTATCAAGGGAAACCTCATCGCTTCCGGATCTTCCGAGGTCTTTGCCTGATGGTATTGGGTGTAGAAATAATATGCGGAATCGATCAATCCCTGGTGGAGATATGAGACGGACAATCCAAGTCTGTACATTTCATTCAGCGGATCTTCCTCTCTGTATTTGGTGAAGGTTTGTATGGATCTGTCCCATTTACCCTGTAATCCCTGTATGATTCCAAGCTCGAAATAATTCACATAATCCTGGGGAGCCATGTTCATCGACCGGACCAGATTTTTTTCCGCGGATTCCCAATCGTATTGGAAAAACAGGTCAAGAAGGGCCCTTGCCGTAAAGGCCTCGGGAATATTCTGCGATTCGGCGGAGCTTATAATATGCCTGATCCCGTTTACCCTATCCTCCTGCGGAGAGTATCCGTAAAAGATCAGGTTGAGATCGTTGATGGCCCGGTAAACCAGGGGCAGGATATTGCTGGTGTCATTGAGAAATGATTCCTGAAAAAACCTTGAGGCCTCATACCTGCTTTCAAGAGAGAACTGCCTGTAATTGTACATTCCCTTCAAAAAGGGTTTGACCGCGCTCCCGTTCAGGGTGATGGGTTTGTAATTTGAGTTCCTTCCAAAGTTTTCTCCCAATTCGATGGTGATCTTGTTCACGGTAGGGAAGAAGGAATCAAAATCTGTATCATACTGACCGGACCATTCGATCTTAAGGTCATCGATATCCAAAAGATTGATCAGGAGCCTGAACCGGTCTCCGTTATTCCTCGGAAGCACGGTCATGGACACCACATAATGAATTTCAAGCTGTTCTTTGAGTTTGGGATCGGCCAGTTGTTGCAATCCCTTGCCGGGTTCCAGATCGATGTAGCTGGCATCGATCACCTTGAGTCCATCGATGTAGGAAATGCCTGACATCAAAGATTTCTGCATGGCACCAAGGAGATTTTCCTGGAGGGTTTGACCGGATACTCTGGTCACACCAAGCATTCCGATTCTGATCGTCTGTGGTTGTCGAACGACGAGGATACCTTTGTTCCAATCCCTTCCCGATCCGCTGAAGAGCAATTGAAAAATGATCAGACAAAGGATGAGGTTGGAGCCCAATAGGGCGAATTCGGTTTTTGTGAACCTTTTGCCCGGCATATCGACAAACCAGGACCTGATCACCACAGCCACAAGACCGAAAAAAGACAGGGTAATGAGAATTTCAATATAGGATCCGGAGGCGTTGACCCTATCCAAATAATAGGCAGCCAACTCCAACAATGCCCAGACTATGGGCACATAAATAATAAGGGAAATAAGAGCCCTTTTTACGCTTTCTTGGTGCTTCTGGTTTAGCATAGGAAGAAACAGCTTGCAAAGCTAGCTATGTCCTCACAATTTCCCAATTATCAGGACAACCACCAAGCAACTACGTAAGAAAAAATTAGATTTTATTATTCAAAAACGGACGCTGAATTCCAGCTCTTCTCCCGAACGTTCAACAACCACCGTGGTGGAATCGCCCTTTTTGAACTGCGAAAGGGCATTCATATAGGCCATCATGTCAAGGACGTCAATGTCTCCCATTTTCACCACGACATCCCCGGTTTCAAGCCCTGCTTTGGAAGCGGGTTTACCCTCGGTGACACCATCGATCTTCATTCCTTTTCCCGAATAGGCATAATCCGGAACAACCCCCAATGTGACCGAGAATCTCGGGGCCTTGCTGTTTTCCGAATCCTTGGTCTTTGTGAATGCAATGGTTTCCTCCTGTTGCATCCTGAGTGTCAGGCTTACCAGGTATTCGAATATCTTGTACATCCCTTCGTAGTTGACAAATTCTGCATCGTCACTGGGCTTATGATAATCGGGGTGAGCCCCTGTGAATAGATGCAAAACCGGAATATCCTGAAGGTAAAAAGAGGTATGATCGGAAGGTCCTACGCCATCATGTTTCTCCTCAATTGTGAATCCTTCGGAGATTTCACCATCCACGATCTCGTCCCAAACGGGCGAAGTTCCCACCCCGGAAACGATCAGGGCATTGCTTGAATCCAATCTACCAACCATATCGAGATTGATCATATAGCGAACAGTAGAAAGTTCGAGTGTGGGGTTCTTTGCAAAATGATTCGAACCCAGGAGACCTTTTTCTTCACCCGAAAAGGCGATAAACAGAAAGTTGGTAGGTGATTTTTCCCTGTTTTTGAAATACCTGGCCAATTCGATGATCAGGGAAGTACCGCTGGCATTGTCATCCGCCCCGTTATGGATCTCCGGTTTGTCTCCCCTGTATCGGCTTCCTTCTCCGCCATATCCGAGGTGATCATAATGAGCGCCGAAGATCACGGTCGAATCCTTACCATTATCGATCAATCCGACGACATTCTTGCCCTGATCGATTTGGTCCTCCATATCCACCGAAAGGGAAACAGATTGACCGCTCTCTATTTTTTCTGAATCCGAAACAAAGACGACGGGGATTTCCATCTCCGTGATCTTCCTTGTGTAGTTTTTTCTGGGATCTTCAGCCAATTCTCCCTGGTTGACCAGAACCACCGCTGATGCCCCCAATTCCTGTGCTTTCAGGCATCGGTTGCGCAGGTCATGATATGCGGAATATTTGGAATGCGGGTGAATGCCATCGGGTGAAGACACATCCATCAAGGCGATATTTCCTTGCAGATCTTCGACTCCGGCATATTCATCCAACTCCAATTCGGGAGCCTGGATACCGAATCCTACGGAAACCAGGCTACCGTCGACCTGGCCATTTCCTGAAAAATTCATGGGGAAATAGCCCTCATCCCTTTGCATTTCCTGTCCATCGAGAGTCAGCATATTGTTCTCCCCAAATGACTTTCCAGCCAAAAAATCAAAGGACTGGTAGAACCCGCCATCATCTCCCAAGGGGCTCAGGCCTATGTTCATGAATTCATTTTCCACAAACTCGGCGGCCTTTGCTTCTCCTGGCTGCCCTGTCTCTCTTCCTTCGAATTCATCCGAAGCCAGGACTTGAACCTGATCTTTAAATCTTTTGATGGTGGATTCGGCATCAAATCGATCGGACTGGCTACACCCAAGAAAGGTGAAGATGAATGCTATCAGGAAATATTTGGTTCTGTTCATGATTCGAAATTAGTCGTTCCACTTGGCAAGAAAAACACTGTCTTACCTCAAAAACTGAGGGGCGAAGCTAGGAAATCGGGCATTGAAAAAATGCCGTTTTTGGTATTTCCGCTGACTCTTTTAGTCCATGCGATAGAGCCGATATGCTTTCCTTCCAATTATGCAATCCGGCACTTTTGCTTGAACCAAAGATTGCCCGATGGTTTTGGGCAATGACGTTGGAGGGGTGTTGGGAACTGAGCCTGGCTTCATGGCGATCAAGGATCTCTATCTCCAAGCGGGACAAGTTACAATGGATCTCGGCCTTTAGGAGGGCTACGAAAAACGAACAATACCGTCATCTTCGGAATGCCTTCGCAAGGCTGCAGCGAATCAAGGAACAGCATGGCATATCCGAAGATCTTTGGTTCATTCAATAGATCTGATACACATTCCTTCCATTAATGCAATTCTGCACTTTTGGTTGAACCAAAGATTGCCCGATGGTCTCGGGCAATGACGCGCGTGTTTAGAATGAAGAATCATTGGCTTGAGGCTGGAGGGCTTTTAGGAAAGGTATTGGTCCATTGACGAACCCAGGGTCGATCTTCGGGCAAAATAGGGCCGGTATCGATTCTGCGATTTGTATAGATCTTCCTTAATTTCGTCTGGTGTTGAAAGGGATATACCCCTTCAAAACAGAATTTGCAAGAACCAGGTCCTCAATTTTGAATTCGCGCCTCAAGCATATCAACAATTCCTTATCTGAGTGCATGATCTCATTTTATGTATTGGTCCTTATAGGGTCCGTGCTATCCTGCAAGTCCTCAAGTAACTCCACGGAATCACCCAGGAACCAGAACTTCGCTTCGATCGAAATGATCCGCACCCCCTGTATGCACCCATGCCCCAGTTATGAGATCAGGGTTTTTGAAGACGGCTCAGCGGAATTTATCGGGAAGGAAAACACCCAGTACCTTGGAAAATATGAAGGCAAAGTGGATCCGGAATTCAATAGGATCCTTTGGAAAAGCGTTAGAAATGCAGACCTGGAGAAAAAGAAAAACAAGTACGGAATGGGCAATGAGGATACCCAGCAGATCAGCATCAGATATTCAGGTCAGGATTTCAATAAGGAAATTATATTTCAGTCCTTTGAACCCATTGAGATCAACGAAATAGAGCAGAATTTAAAGATCATTGCCGAGAACACCACATGGACAAAACCGCAACAAAAAGATCAATAACCTTTCTTATTCTTTTCTTTTTTGCCTTGACATCAGGGGCGCAGGAATTTGATCACAATGGCAAGGATGGATCAAATCCTAAATGGCTTCAGCGATGGATCGAATTTGAAACCCAGCGCTTAAACCCTGGTGGAGAGCCTGCAAGTCCGGATATTTTTCTATCCGAGGCAACCAGAGTAGCTGCGCAAAAAGCGAGTTCAGGCTTCAGAAGCACCAACCCAACCTGGATCCCTGTGGGTTTAAGTGAGAAACCAACGATATACACAAGTTCCCTGAACGGGGGAATGGGGAGGATCAACACCATCGCTTTCCATCCCAGCGATTCCAATACTTTTTTTGTAGGAGTTGCACAAGGGGGAGTATGGAAGACCAATGACGGTGGACAAAGCTGGAACCCGATTACCGACGACCTACCCATCATCAGGATCAGCGACATAGCTATCGATGTGATCGACCCTGATATCATGTATATCAGTGTTGGGGACTATGCCTATCTGGGTGCAGGCCTTGATCTTGACGACAGAAAGAGACATACCCATTATGGCCTTGGCGTATATAAGACCACCGATGGAGGCTTGTCCTGGGCGCCAACAGGTTTGACCTTTGACCAAACCCAGAGAAATGAATCGCTGATCAGGCGGGTGTTGATAGATCCAAAGGACCATAACCATTTGATCGCTGGGGGAATTACCGGGATCTACAGCTCGGATGATGCCGGTGCAAGCTGGTCCGTGATCAATGACAGCCTGATTTGGGATATGATCCGCGACCCCCAGTCCGACAGGACGATCTATGCGGCCTCGGGTTATGTGAAGACCATGGATGAGGGAAATGCCGGGATACTGAAATCCACAGATTTTGGAATGACCTGGACGACTTTGAATTCAGGCATACCCCTGCAGAATGTTGTTCAAAGGATCAAACTCGCCATTTCACCTCAGGATTCGAATTATGTATATGCCCTGACCTGCAATATGGATCGGGGTTTTTACGGACTTTACCGGACCACAAACGGGGGAACGACCTGGACACAGAGGTCTACAAGCCCGAACATTCTTCACTGGTCGGAATCGGGTAGTGGAAATAACGGGCAGGGCACCTATGACCTTGCCCTCATGGTAGACCCAAATGATAAGGACCTGATCTATTCAGGTGGGATCAATATGTGGGGCTCCACCGATGGAGGTCTGACCTGGGATGGAGTTTCCTTTTACAGGGATTTTTACGGGCCTAGCCTGCATGCCGACATCCATTATTATGCTTTTAACCCCCTGAATCAAACCTACTATGTATGCCATGACGGTGGCCTGAGTATTACCAAGCAGGTTAATATCGACGGATGGGCCGCAGGTTCCTGGACGACCCAATGGACCGATCTCATGGACATGCAGATCACCTCGTTTTACAGAATGGGGATCAACGAATTCTTTCCGGGGTATTTCATCGGAGGTTCTCAGGATAATTCGACCTATTATAAAGACCTGAATGCCTGGAGCAATATTATCGGTGGTGATGGTATGGATTGCCTGATCTATCCTGCCAATCCAAACAAGATCATTGGATCGGCCCAATTTGGCTATTTGTACCTGTCCGATGATAAGGGGCAAAGCATCAGCTATATTTCCAGCCAGCCCAGAAATGCTGAAAATGCAGCATGGACCACTCCCTTCCTTTTGGATCCCTCGAATTCCTCAAGACTTGTGGCCGGCTATGGTAATGTTTGGGAAACCACCAATGAAGGGGCAAGCTGGACTAAGCTGAGCAACTTTCCGAACATGTCACTTGGATATCCGGCACCTATTGTCGCCTTGGACATTGCCGGGAGTTCCATCTATGCAGGCTCTCGAATGCTGTTTACACAGGGAGAATTGAGTAAAATGTGGGTGAGCACGAATTCAGGATCCAGTTGGAGCAATGTCACCTCCGGACTTCCTGATAGTTTGTTTTTTACAAGTCTTGATGCCGTGGGTACCTCCGGGCAAATCGCTTATGTGACTGTCGGAGGATTTCAATCGGGAAAAAAGGTATATAAGACCACCGATGCCGGAGCCAATTGGCAGAATATCAGCTATGATCTTCCCAATATTCCTGCCAACGTGATCAAATATCAGGAAGGATCAGCCCATGGAACCGTATTTGTCGGCACGGATGTCGGGGTTTTCATGAGCAATGATACCATGACCAGCTGGGTTCCTTATGGTCAGGATCTGCCCAATGTCATTGTTTCCGATCTGGAGATCGACCATGGTCAGGAGATCCTTTATGCCGCCACTTTTGGAAGGGGGATCTGGGAAGTTGGGATCACCAGCACCGGAACCGGTCTATTGGATCAGGCAAATTCTTCCCTTGGACTGACGATCTTTCCAAATCCGGGCAACGGGGATCTGAACTTCAGTTTGGATCTGGAAAAGGCTCAGGAAGCAACCATCCGGGTAATCGATATTATGGGTAGGGAAAGATTGAGACTCGATATGGAAGTTGACGGCACAGAGTTCATTCAAACCGGATTGAAAAGCGGAAAATACTTTCTCCTGGTGGAAACTCCGGAGAAGCGATATGCCAAATCCTTCCTGGTGCTATAGCTAGAGGCTGGGGTCCTTTCTAATACTGACCGCTCCAGTAACTTCCGCATCACCATATCTCAACAGGATATCGTATTGGCCGGGACTGGCATGAATATCAAATAGCTTCTTAGGAAAATAGGGCTTGCCACCGGAGAAACCTGAGAAATTTATGACCATCCTTCTTCTGAAATGGTTCAGGGCGTTTTGCTCAGGCTTCAGAGTCCTGAGATCTTTTCGGATCGCTTTTAGGGAATCCATGTAAACCTTGCCCTTGACCACTTTTGATAATTCCTTGAGAATTTCATCCAGTCGATTTCCGTAGGATAACAGGCTATCCTTGCCTACGGGAAAATTGAGGTCCCAATAGGTTCTGTTGAGACCTTCCTTCGGAATGGACCTGAAAACCCTCTGGTATCCATTCTCCTTGTCGAGAACCGAAACCATGACCGTATCATTGGGCGCTTCGGATAGCCAATAATGGATCAAAGCCCCTGCTTTGGGGTTTTGTCCACGAAATTCAAAAGCGGGTTGTGTTCTTCCTTCATAGAAATAGTACCAGTCTGTGGCTTCTCTTGAGGGGATATATGATATCCCGGATTCCGGATCAACCGACGAGATATTTCTTAAAGGGGTCAGGTCATCCAGGATCCAAATACTTCGGCCATGGGTTCCGGCAACAAGATCTCCGTCTCTGGGATGTATGACCAGATCATGGACGGCTACTGTGGGAAGCCCGGCCATCAATTCATGCCAGCTTTTCCCCCTGTCCAAACTAAAATTCACTCCTTCCTCGCTCCCTACGAATAACAAGTTCTCATTGACCGGGTCCTCGCGGATCACATAAAGACTGTAATCCTGATTGAGGTTTGAACCGATGGAAGACCAGGTTTTTCCATAATCCTCCGTGACATAGGTATAGGGTTTCATGTCATCATAGCGATGATTGTCCAGGGTGATATAACACCTGCCCTCCTTGTGAGAAGAAGGCTCGACCCGGCTGACCCAGATCGAATTCTCCTCGCCGGTGATGTTCTTACCCACTTCTTCCCAGTTCTTGCCGTTGTCCAGGCTGATCCACAACAACCCATCATCACAACCGGCCCAGAGCAAACCTTTTTTGAGTTTGGATTCCGCTATGCTGACTATGGTGAAATGGTTTTCCCCACCCGTAACACTCCTTGTCAGGTATCCGCTTTTCGAAGGATTTCTTTTTTCAGGATCATTTTTGCTCAGATCAGGGCTGATGATCATCCAGTTCTTACCCTGGTCTTCAGATCGGAACAGGTGATTGCCCGCGAAGTAAACCGTCTTGGGGTCGTGGGGAGAAAGTATGAGTGGACTGCTCCAGTTGAATCTGAATTGCGGGGGCAGTTGTGGTTTATCATGGTATTCATAGAAAAACCAATATTCACCCGGGTCTATGGTGTAATCGATGCTGGTTTCCGGATAATTCTGATCAAAGAAATCCTTGAAATTGCTGATGTTCTCAGGGTTTGGAGTGATATAATCATGTTCCCTGGTTTCCCGATTGACCCTTGCAGCAAAGCCGACATGGTTAACGATATAGGCCGTTCTCCAATCTGTGGGATCCACCTGGGAATGGAACCCATCGCCTTCTCCGAGCCAAAGGTTATGCCTGTTTAAAATACCCCGATATTCGCGAGAATTGCTGGGTCCTATCCATATACTGTTGTCCTGCAGGCCGCCGATCACGTAATAGGGATCCCTCATGTCTACCCCGATAGCATAATACTGTCCGATGGCCATGTTGTTGAACGAAAGGATATTTTCTCCTCCATCCAGGGAGAGCCTCAGGCCCTGATCCGTGCAGAGATACATGATCCTGCTATCGTATGGCGCGATCCACATATCATGATCATCACCGCCATCCGTTGCCCAGGTCCTGCGTTCAAAAGTTTTACCACCATTGTAAGAGATTTGAAAATCCCTTGATACGATATAGATGATATCCGGATTTTGAGGATCGATCTCGATCTGTCCATGATAAAACGGCCGGACGGCGTGCTTGTACAAAAAAGTCCAGGACTCTCCTCCATCACTGCTCAGGTATACCCCGGAACCAGGCTGTCCCTCGGGCAGGTTCTCATCGGCTTCGATAGCTGCGACCATGATATCCGGCTGACTCAGACATATTGAAATGTCGATCATCCCTGTATGGCCTTTGGGAAGTCCTTGTGTGATCTTTCTCCAGCTTTGGCCTCCGTCCTGACTTTTGAACAGACCTCCCTGCTCACCACCCGAGGTGTACCAATACGGGCTTCTCAACCGGTGATAAAAACCGGCAAACAGAATATCGGGATCTCTCGGATCCATGATGACCTCGGTACATCCGGTTTTGTCATCATTGGGAAGCCCATTGGTCAGCTTGTCCCAGGTAGCTCCTGCGTCGGTTGTTTTAAACAGCCCGCGGCTACCTTTATAGCCCCAAAGGTGTCCGACTGCAGCTGCATAGGCGACTTTCTGGTCTTGAGGATGCAGGGCGATCTCGGCGATGTGATGTGTCTCCCTTAATCCCATATTCCTGAAGCTTTCTCCCCCGTCAACGGATCGGTAAATGCCATCGCCCCAGCCGCTGCTGTTGCGGTTTGCTGACTCTCCGGTACCTACCCAAATGACTTTCGGATTGCTCTGGTCAATGCTTACCGAGCCGATCGATCCGGCTCCATAGCGATCGAAAATCGCTTTCCAGGAATGACCTCCGTTGGTGGATTTGAATACGCCGCCCGATGCCGAACCCACGACCACGTGCCTATAATCGCTGTTGAGGGCATCGACAGCCGCGATCCTCCCCATCATGTTGGCCGGACCTATGTTTCGCCACTTCAAGTCCTGAGAGTAGCGGTTATCCTTCCTTTGCCCGTAAAGAGAAAGGCTGACGAACAGTCCGAGAACGAAGACGGAGCTTTTCAAATTCCCAAGACGTCCTTTCCTTGCCTAAAGACAATGTCTTTTGGGATACCCATCGAATTGATCTTATCCAATGAGTTTTTCAGGTCTTCGCCGACCATGCCATAAGTGTCAAATAGTTCCTCAACGCCTGCATAGTTCCCGTCACCCTGTAGGATGAGCAGATCCTTTGATAGCTGTGTTACCGCATCCTGAAATTCGTCGAAATTCACGGAATAGGTTTGGGATCCTTCATCATAAGAAAAGGCATTCTTTTCCTTGAAATAATTGAATCTGATCATATTGGCCTGCCCATGGGCTGAAGTGGATCCAAATCTTGAAGAGCGGAAGATCCCTGCCAGAAAGGTGACATAATAATCCATCAATTCGGCGTTTTCCAGTTCACCTTTTTCGGCGAGCTGGGTCACCATCCATAACCCGAGGATGTCGGCTTTTCCTTCTTCGATAGCCGAGGATTTTTCCTTTAGAGCTTTCCTGACGGTTCCTTTTCCCGAAATGGTATTTTTTATCCCCAAGCCATGCGCGACCTCATGAAACATAGTGTTCGCAAAAAAGGCATCAAATGTGATGTTCTTTTGCTGATCCGGGTTGATCAATACTTTGGAAATCGGTACGAGGATCTCATCGAACTTGGCCTTCATGGCATTCTTTAGTTGGAGCCTTCTCGTTCCTTTTTCCAACTGGATGGTTTCGTCATTGGGAAGATTTATCGCAATGGTCTTGCTTCCCGCATTGCAATCTCCTGCATAGTAAACAACATCATAGGCATTGAGATCTGAGTTGCTTCCAGGTACTTCCTTTTTGTAGTCCTCAGGAACGGGCAGTGATTCCTGAAGCTGAGGGAGGAAGCCTGTATATTTTTCCAATTTTCTACTCCAGTCCATGTCCTTGATCAGGACATAGGCTTCAAAAGCTGCCTTATAATTGTAAAGCTGGTCCTCATAATTCTCTATGGGGCCGATCACGATGTCAACCTGATTGTTTTTCATGTCCATCCATGCGGCATCGGAGTTCATGTAATCATCATTGAGCAGGTCCTTGGCTCTGAGGTTTAAATAGTTTTTGAAATCTTCATCTCTGGCATTTTTTGAAGCTAACTGAAGAAGGTTGGATGCCTGGACCAGTTCGTCTTTGAAATGCTGGCTATAGGGAACCACCATCAAGTCGCCCTGACTCGATCTTTGGATCAGGGTATAAAGGCTTGCTTTTTTTTCATCATCCAGTCGATCAAACTCATCTGGATTCATATCCTCAGGGTAAAATGTCGCTCCCTTGGGTTTTGCTCCGATGCCTTCAATGAATGATGTGTTTCCATTCAACCGGTCCCAGGGACCATAGTTGATCTCCACATACTTTTTAAGGTCGGGATCTTCAATTCTGGAAAGGAGTTCATCTTTGTTCCCATAAGCCTGCCTCCAGAAAAGATCATCCATGATCTTCGCGGCATCGATCAGGTCGCCGACCATCTTTCTTTGATCATCAGACAGCACACTGAGATCTGCGGTGAGCTCAACGGTTTTGTATTCTTTCACTTTAGCTGTCATATCACCGATGGGTTTTAGTGTTTCGGTACCTTGGCCTGAAATTTGATCTAAGGGGAGAACGATAAAAGAAAGGATAAGGAAGACGAGGTTTTTCATGAGAGGTTTCATTAGTCCTCAAAAGTGCAAAGTTTTGAAAATCAGCAAAAGAAAATCCTTTTCTTATCGTTAAATTGATTTCGAACTATTTACCCAGCTTCCGGGGTTTAGGATGAGTACCCTGGAAATATTGATGCATAGAGTCAGGTTTTTTTTGTTTTTCTCCTCTGTTGTTTTTGCCCTTCCTACCCAGGCAGGGGATGATGAAAACAAGAAGTTAAAATGCGGCTTATGTTATCACCATGAGCATAACGCCCCTCCTCCATACCATTTTTCCTGGAAAAGAGAGATACCATATCTGACCATGGGAGTAGGTTTGACCACTGCCGGCCTGCTTCTGCAAAACTATAATCCTGCAAAACCTTATACGGCGGAGGAACTCGAGTTCCTGGATCGCAATGATGTAAATTCCTTTGACCGTCCTGCAACCTATAATTGGGACCCAAATGCTGCATTTAGAAGCGATGTAGTCAGGACCGGGGTCGTTCTTCTTCCGGCCGTATTCCTGTTGAATCACCATACAAGGCAGGATTTTGGAGCATTGCTTGTCATGGCCCTGGAGGTCGGGCTGATCAATTATGGGTTGACGACGACCGTTAAAAATTTGGTAAACCGATACAGACCCTTTGTTTACAATGAAAACGCCCCAACAGAAGATCGAACGGGGGCTGAGTCCAGGTTATCCTATTACTCCGGGCATACTTCTCATACGGCGGCATTTTCATTCTTTTTTGCCAAGGTGATCAATGATTATCACCCGGATATGGGGAGGGCATCGAAAATGGCACTTTGGAGCTTCGCAGCTATTGTTCCGGCAGCGGCGGGCTACCTGCGTTTCGAAGCCGGAAAGCATTATCCTACCGACATAATGACAGGATATGTGCTGGGTGCTGCCACGGGTTTGTTGATCCCGGAGTTGCACAAAAAGCCTATCATCAAGAAAACAGGAATGAAATTTTTCCCTATTTACCTCTCAAACGGGGCGGGATTGGGAATGCAGTATAAGTTCTAACAAATAATTGCAGGAGGAGATACGATCAAATAGCTGCCATCCTGCGTATTTGCACGGTATTTGAAAGCGTTTGCACGCTATGACCCAAAATCAGGATTGCCTTTTCTTCATTCCGGACATCAGCGGATTTACCCGTTTTGTCAAAGAGACAGAATTAAATCACAGCTCTCATATCATTACTGAACTTCTTGAGGTACTCATCAAGCAGGATATTCTGGGTTGTGAACTCAAAGAGATTGAAGGCGATGCCCTTTTTCTCTATAAGTTGGGTAAGCACCCGGACATTGAAGATATCCTCAGGCAATGTGAGAAAATGTTTGTTGAATTTCATCAGCATCTCAAGGTATATGAAAGGGATAGGATCTGTCATTGTGGAGCCTGCTCTACTGCCCATAAACTTGGACTTAAATTCATTGTTCATCGTGGAAAGGCAGTTGAAAAAGAAATTGCGGGGAAAAAGCAACTCATGGGCATTGACGCGACCATAGTCCATCGTTTGGCAAAGAACAATATTCCTGAAAGCGAGTATGTGCTGCTCAACAACATGGAAGAGGAAGATCTTCCTGAGGAAAGGTTTGGGGCCCGCATGAGAAACGCTAAAGGTGAATATCAGGATCTCGGGGAGGTTTCCTTTAACTATTATTCCCTCGACGCACTGACGAAATCGATTCCCGAACCGGAAAAACGGAATATCAACTTCACAAGGATAGATGATCCGATCAGGCTTGAATATCTCATCGATGCACCGATCATAGATGTTCACCAAAATCTGATCGACCTTTCAAAAAGAGCTTTGTGGGGCCCAAAAATTGGCGGACAGCTTGAGTTTCCGGAAAGGATCGGCACACAGCATTATTGCATTTTGCCCCAGGGGAATGTCAAAGTGGATGTTTTGGACGGGCAATTCTCCGAAGGAAGAATACTGTACATTGAGCGGTATAACAAGTCCGGGCTATTTGGCCCTCAGCTCACCCAGATCTTCACATTGGAGAAAGTATCCGACACCTCGTGCCGGTTAAAATCCGAAACTCATCCAATACTGGGGAATCTCCTGGGACCTCTCATGAAACCTGTTATTAAAAAACTTCAGACCAAGGGCCTTGAGAAGTTCAAGTCATTCTGCGAGGGTGAATGGAATCGATCTCAAAGCGCTCCGGAATTGATAAAGGCCACTACATAGCTGATAATGGCAATAGCGAAGCCGTACATGAAGATCGTGTAGGCGATTCTCAGGTTTCGATATTTCTTTCCAAGAATAACGCCCAGGTAATATATATCCTTGATCATTGAGGAGTACAGGTAATCGCTGTCCTTGATCATCTCCTGCATGCCCCAGTCAAAATCCTCCAGACTAACTCTATGGAAATTGCCAAAGAAGAGCAGATTGGTTCGCTTTTGTCGAATGTCCTCTCTGGTGAATTTTCCGGAAGAGATATTGGGGCGGGTCGCCCTGATGGCAAAAATGATGGTCGCCAGGCAAACAGCCACCAGGATCAGGGTTGGGACTACCAGGTAGGGGTTGCTATCGAGTTTTCGAATCAGCATGGAGACGATGATCGAAAGCATGATCGCATTTACGGAGATCATAATATTGGCCTTATTGTCGGCCATATTGCTGAGTTCCAGATGATTTCGAGAGGTGATTCGAAACATGGTTTCCCGACCCCGATCGGGCTTGATCTTTTTGGGTTCCAGTTTCTCTGATTTTTCCGGCTTTTCCATTTTCTTTAGAGCTTTCAGTTCTTTTTTGATCTTATTGAAGTTCTCGGCCTTTCCTTCACCATATTTTTCAGCAGCATATTCTGTAAAGAAAGTGTGCATCTTGAAAAAGTGGATGTTGGATTCGAGCCATTCTCTGTCCCCAAACTTTCTACCAAGGAATTTTTCAAACTCCTCTCGGATCTTGGGAGACTCCTCAAAAAACGCCTGGGTTCCGATATGCAGGAGATCCGCATCAGCCAGCACCTTTTCCTGCAGGGTGGAGGGACTGGGTGGCATTTGGGTCGCCAACACACAATTTGATATTCTCTCCATGCCATCCGGGGGGACCTGTTTTTCCGTGAGAAATTCTTTGAGGATCCTGATGCTTTCGGTTTCATGCCCTTTCGGACCCTTATGGTATCCCAGATCATGAAACCATGCAGCCATCACGACCTCATTGATCTCGTCATCACTTAACCCGGTATGCAGTGCGATCTCCTTTACTTTTCCCACTACCCTTTCGGTATGTTGAAGGGTATGGTAATTGAATTCATCAGGCATATTCTCCCTGAAGAATTTCTTCACGAATTCTTCAGCTTCCCGAATCATGTCAATATTGATCTTTTCCGAACTCATATACTGATGAGACTCCCTTTTGCTAATTTAATCTTGTCTAAATTTAGGCAAACCCAGCATTGAAACTAAATCTCTGCTATGGAACGAAATTTCCAGGCTCTTATGAGGAAGACCATATCATTATTTTTTCTGCTGATCATTTCCTGTGCAGGCGCCGAAGTTGATCAGGGTTTTGTTCTTGGAGAGAATGTTTCCTACGATCTGTCAAATCCTGATAAAACGATCTTTCTGGGACTGGAGCTTGATGAGATCTCAGGCCTGGGTTGGTTCGATGAAGGTATTCTCACTTGTGTTCAGGATGAGGAGGGCATCGTATATCTGTTCGATTTGAGGGAGGAGAAGGTCATTCGGAGAATTTCCTTCAAGCAGTCCGGTGATTATGAAGGAATAGAGAGGTTTCAGGACCATGTCTATGTTGTGAAGAGCAATGGGACCATTTATAGGATCCCACTGAATGGTGGAGACAAGGTGGATGCTGATGAGTTTAAAACCCCGTTAAAGTCCGATAACAATATCGAAGCCCTGGGCTTTGATTCTGACGCGGGATATTTTCTTCTGGGAAGCAAGGGAAAAGGATACATCGGAAAGGAGAAAAAAGGAAAGAGCCTGTTTGCTTATTCTCCTTCGGATGATCATTTCAGCGATGAACCGGTTTTCAGGATCAAGAGAAAGCAGATCAATACCTGGTTGGAAGAGGCAGGAAAGAAATCCCTCAAAAGTGGATATGGATTCTCTGGAGTGGCTCAACACCCTAATACCGGGAACTTTTACATTATTTCTTCGGAGGGAAAATATATGATCATCATTGATGCAGAAGGCAATATGATCTCATATTATGATCTCCCAAGGAAGCATTTTAAGCAGCCGGAGGGCATTTGCTTTGATCCTTCAGGAACCATGTATATCAGCAATGAAGCCCGGGGAGGAACGGCCAATATTATGATCTTTCAGCTTAAAGAATGAGAAATCGATTGATCAAAATCTTTGTTTGGATCATTCCGCTGCTTCTTTTCGGATATCAGAACGCAATATCCCAATCCGCTCAAAAGGTCTTCCTGATCGGGGACGCAGGAGAAATGACCGAGGGAATGGCTTCTGTGATCTCCGATGTTACCAAACAGGTTTCGGAGGATCCGGAGAATTCCACCGTCATTTTTCTTGGTGATAATATCTACCCCAAAGGTATGCCAGAGCTGGAGTCCAAAGATCGGATCGAAGCCGAGGATATACTCTCAAGCCAGATCAAACCCTTTCTGAATTTGGGTTGCAGGGTATTGATGATCCCGGGGAATCACGATTGGAAACAAGGAAGAAATAGGGGATATGAACAGATCCTGAGACAACAGGATTTTCTTGACTCGCTTGCCTCAGGTACGGAATTATTCTTTCCAAGAGGCGGATGTCCCGGACCCGTGGTTTTGAATATTTCTTCGGATCTGGTGATCATCCTGATCGATACCCAATGGTTTCTTCACCTGCATGAAAAACCAAGAGAGGAGTCAGATTGTCCCGTGAAAACCGGACTTGACGTGTATGCACAGCTTGACGGATTGCTGAAGGCGAACAAAAACAGGAAAGTTTTGATCGCAGGTCATCACCCCATTTATTCCCAGGGCATTCACGGAGGACGGTCAAACCTGAAAATGCATCTTTTCCCGATGACAGACCTTAGCCCCTCGCTTTATATTCCCTTGCCGATTGTCGGGTCTCTTTACCCAGGATATCGCAAGTATTTTGGTTCCATACAGGATCTAAATCATCCCGCCTACAAGGTGGTTCGTAAATCCCTGGCGGATTTGTTTTCAAAGTATCCGAATACCATCTACGCTTCCGGACATGACCATTCTTTGCAGTATATCAAAGAAGATCAAACACATTATATCATCAGCGGCTCCGGCTCAAAAACCACCTATGTCAAGCGGGGAAAAGGCTCCGAATTTGCACTATCAAAAACCGGCTATGCCAGGTTAAGCTTCTTGCCCGATGGATCCGTTCAAAATCAATTTGTGACCTCTGAGCTCAAGGGGGAACAGAAGGTGGAATTTGACGAGATCATATTCAAGAAAGCCCCGTACGACCCTGTCATTGAAAAAAGAGATTTCGAGATCCCGGAAAAGGCGACACGAAGTGCATCAGATCAATACCTGACGAAAAACTTTAATAAATGGTTGCTGGGAGAAAACTATCGGGATGTTTGGTCCGCAAAGGTTGAGTTCGATTTTTTTGATATCCTTGAAGAGCATGGTGGGATGGAGATTGTTCAGAGGGGTGGGGGAATGCAAACCAAGTCCCTGCGACTCCAGGCAGAAACGGGAAGACAATATGTGTTGAGGTCCATCAATAAGGATCCTGCAGCTGCGATTCCGCCGATGTTGCGCGGGTCATTCGCCCAAGACGTAGTTCAGGACCAGATCTCTGCAGCTCATCCTTACGGAGCCTTTGTGGTTCCCACTCTGGCCGAAGCGGTCGGTATCTATCATACCAATCCGAAACCCGTGATCATTCCCAATGATCCTGAGTTTGGTATGCACCGAGAGGATTTCGCAAACGTACTTGCATTGTATGAAGAACGCCCTGCAAAAAACTGGAAGGGGACAGGCATTTTCGGTGATTCCAAGGATATCATTTCCACTTCTAAGGTTTTGAAGAAGATCCATGATGACAATGACAATTATGTGGATCAACAATTTGTGTTGAGAAACCGGCTCTTTGATCTCTGGATAGGAGATTGGGACAGGCATGATGACCAGTGGAGATGGGCCAGTTTCAAGGATAAGAAGGGGAAGATGTTTCGTCCCATACCCCGGGACCGAGATCAGGCCTTTTTCGTCAATGAGGGGGTATTGCCAAAGATCGCATCCAGAAAATGGGCCCTTCCAAAATTTCAGGGATTTGATCATGAATTGAAAAACGTGCCAGGTTTTATGTTCAATGCCCGTTGGTTTGACAGGTCTTTTTTGAACGGACTTGAGAAGGACCAATGGATTCAAACCGCCACGGAAATTCAAAAAAGCGTGGATGATAAGGTCATTGAAGAGGCATTGTCCAACTGGCCCAAGGCTGTTCGGGACCTTTGCGGGGAAGAGATCCATTCCAAATTGGCAGCCAGAAGGGCAGATCTAAAAAAATACGCCTTGGACCATTACGCCTTCCTGGCGAAGGAAGTTGACATAGTCGGAACGGATAAAAAGGAGCTCTTCAAGGTGCAAAGAGAGGCCGGAGGTTTGACCAAAGTCGATGTTTATAAAATTTCGAAGAGCGGAGAGATAAAGCAGTCGATCTATTCAAGGAGGTTTTACCCAAAGGAAACCCGGGAGATCAGGCTCTTTGGCCTGGATGGAGATGATCGTTTTGAGATCGAAGGAGAGGCCAAAAAGGGGATTAATCTTAGGATCATCGGAGGTGCAGGGGAGGACGATATTCAGGATCGATCAAGGGTGACCGGGCTTTCAAAACATACAACGATCTATGATACCAAGGAAGGTAACAACATCAGCAAGGGCAAAGAAACAAGAGACAGAACTTCCGGAAGACCCGGCGTAAACAATTACAACAGGAATGCATTCCAGTATAATGTGACCATGCCCTTGGCATTTGCCGCCTTTAATATTGATGATGGGATCTTTGTCGGAGGCGGAGCCTTGATCACCACCCATGGCTTCAGAAAGGACCCTTACAAGAGCCGCCATTTGATCAGGGGTCTCTTTGCTTTCCGGACGGCTGCGTTTGACTTTAAATACAAAGGGATCTTTAATCATGTATACAGATCCCTGGACCTGGTTGCCGATGTCAACCTTGAAGGCCCGAACTATACAAGGAACTTTTTTGGATTGGGCAATGAATCCACCTATGACAGGAGTAATCACATAAGTTACTATTATGTGAGATTCGATAATTTCATCGGTACGGCCCAGATCAGAAAGCGGATCGGAAACGCTTTTTCCATTAGCCTGGGTCCTTCCTATGAGAGCATAGAAGTCCGACAGGAGCAGGATAGGTTCATCACGGATATTTCAAATGCCAGCGGCAACGATACTATCTTTGCGCAGAAGCAATTTGCAGGCCTGAAACTCGGCTTTGATCTTGATACCCGCGATAGTGAGATATTTCCAAGAAGGGGAATTCACTTCTGGGCTCAGAGCAAAAGCATGCAGCCTGTCGATGATCAGGCTTTTTACTATAGCAGGCTTGAAGGTGCTTTCTCCTTTTACCTGAGTTTCAGGGCTCCCAGGACCATTACCTTCTCAAACAGGATCGGGGGAGGCTGGACGGACGGCGATATTGAATTTTACCAGGCAGCCACGATAGGTGGTACCGGAAAGGATGCCAATGTACGAGGTTATAGAAGAACAAGGTTTTACGGGGAGTCGGCCGTGTACAATAATACGGAGCTTAGGATCACTCTTTTTGGCTTTAAAACCTATCTTTTCCCTGCGGATTTCGGCATTGTGGGTTTTTATGATATCGGCCGGGTATGGGTTGACGGTGAAAACTCCGATGTCTGGCACAACGGATATGGCTTTGGAATTTGGATGACTCCTTTTGAGTCCATCACTCTTGACCTGGATATTGCTTACGGAGAATTCTGGATCGGTGCTTTTAGATTTGGATTTCTTTTTTGATCAATCCACAATTAAGACCTTCCTCAGGTATTGATCGGATTCCGTTTTGATCTTGACAATGAACAGGCCGGTATCGCTACCCGTGATCTTGACTCTAATCCCATTTGGATCCCTGGCCTCCATAAAATGGACTTTGCGTCCCCTTGGATCGTAGACTTCAATTTCCGAAATATTCAAACCCCCTGCGAAACCGATGTAGAACTCACCGGTATTGGGGTTTGGAAAAATACTGATCTCAGCATCTGCCAAGTTGATTTCCACGATTTTCAGATCGGAATACCCCACTGAACCATCAAGGTCTTCAAGGAGCAGGCGGTAATAAGCGATTCCGGAATATGGATTTTGATCTACAGCCTGATATACACTTCCCTCAAATTCATTTCCTTCGGCCATAATTGTTTCTATGGTTTCAAAACCGATTCCATCCCTGGACCTCTGAAGTTTGAACTGTTTGAACCTGATCTCGGATTCCGTTTCCCATTCAAAGTACACCCTTCCATCGACCACTCGATGATCAAATCGAAGAAGATCAATTGGAAGTGGTGCGGTTAGTCCGGTGATGTACACAGGGTTGGAAACAAAAGCATTTGAGGAAGAGCAGCCTCCACCAAGGTCAGGTGTAACTATGCAGGTGATAACATCGCCGACATTAACCCCGGTATTGACATAAAAAGTATCGTTGGTTCCAACATTTCCGCCATTTAATCGCCATTGGAAAGTGGGATTTGCGCCCATGTTCAGCGCGGTCAGGGTAAAGGTTCCGGAAGCATAATGAACCACGCTGATGTCGTTCAATGTACCTCCGAGTGTGTTTATTGAAAAATCCCCGATCATCGTTGCGGCTGGAGATAGCGCCGAGGTGTACAGCAGAGTTTGATTGCGGTAGTAAACCACCTGATTGTTTACGATGGCCACTTTCAGCGTATCTCCGCTTACATAGGCCCCAACATTTCCCCGGTTGGATCCTGATTCCCTGATCTCCATCGTGGCATCTGATCTCAGATAGATGGCAAAATCGATGCTCGAATTGTTTGAAGATGAATTGGAACTGCTGATCCCAAAATACCTGGCGGTATTGGTTTCGGATACTATTGTTTGGATCAGTCCCTCATTCTCAATTGTATTCAAAGTAGCACCACCTCCATTCCAACTTCCACCGGATTGAATTTTTTGCAAATTATTTCCTTCGACTTCCAAATTGACCAGATCTGTGAACGCCGCTTCCTCAACTGCATTTAGATCCCCTGGCGGATCGGGTTGGTTGGAATTCACAATTTCTCCAAACAACAGTTCCTCATAATCCGACAAAATAACTGGCAAGGTGGTATAGCTGTTTGCCACTCCACAGCCGCCAAGGTCCGGTGTCACCGTGCAAGTGATCGCATCTCCCGGTGACAGGGAAGCATTGGTATATGTCGAATCATTTGTCCCTACGGCCAGGCCATTCAAAAACCACTGGAACGTGGGGTTGGATCCGGCATTTTTAGCCCTTGTTGTGAAGTTCCCGGTATTGCCATTCGAGATCCGGGCATCTTTAACTGTAGATCCTAAAGTATATAGGGAGACATCAACGATGAGCGGGAGTGAAGGGCTCACCGCGGAGATATATAAGAGTGTATCGTTTTTATAATACCTTACTTCACCATCTTCCACGGCCACCTTGAAGGTATCGTTTGCCAGATAACGGCCCATGTTTCCCCTGTTGTTTCCGGATTCACGGACCTCCATGGTACTGTCAGTTCTGAGATAGATGGCGAACTGAATGGTGTTGAAGTTTGAGTTGGTGTTGCTGGAAGACAGCCCGATCATCTTGGCCGTATTGCTCTCAGAGGTAGAGAACTCCAGGAAGCCATTTTGCGAAACTGTGTTCAACGATGCAGCCCCGCCGTTCCAGCTTCCGCCGTTCTGGATCTTCTCCAGGTTGTTGCCCATGGCTTCATTGTTGAGCAGATCGGTCCATGTGACCAGCTCGGTAGCATACTGGCAGGCCGAAGAGGAAGCCTCATTGAAGGTGAAGAAGTCGCCAAAGGTTGGTGTTGGGATATCAGAGATGATGACAGGCAGGGTTGTATAGCTGTTTGCTACTCCACAGCCTCCCAGGTCAGGGGTGACGGTACAGGTGACGGTATCCCCGGCTGAAAGCGAGGTATTGGTATAGGTTGAATCATTGATCCCTACGGGAGCTCCATTAAGGAACCACTGATAGGTTGGGTTAGACCCGGCATTGGTTGCCAGGGTGGTAAAGTTTCCTGTATTGCCATTGATAATCACGGCATCGGTCACGGTGGCCCCCAGGGTGTACAGGGAGGCATCGGCGATGAGCGGAAGTGAGGGGCTGCCTCCTGAGATATAGAGGAGGTCGCCGTTGCGATAATATTTGACAACTCCTTCTTCGACAGCCACCCGGAAGGTATCATTGGCGGCATAGGCTCCCATATTTCCTCTGTTGGTTCCGGATTCTCTGACTTCCATGGTCCCGTCAGTTCTCAGGTAGATGGCAAACTCGATGGATGTATAGTTGGCATCGGTATTGGTTGAGGAGAGCCCGATCATTTTGGCTGTGTTGCTCTCGGAGGTAGAGAACTCCAGGAAGCCATTTTGCGAGACTGTGTTCAAAGATGCGGCTCCGCCGTTCCAGCTTCCGCCGTTCTGTATCTTCTCCAGGTTGTTGCCCATAGCCTCATTGTTGAGCAGATCGGTCCAGGTGACCAGCTCGGTAGCATACTGACAGGCAGATGAGGAAGCCTCATTGAAGGTGAAGAAATCCCCGAAGGTTGGTGTTGGGATGTCAGAGATGATGACGGGCAGGGTTGTATAGCTGTTTGCTACTCCACAGCCTCCCAGGTCAGGGGTGACGGTACAGGTGACAGTATCCCCGGCTGAAAGCGAGGTATTGGTATAGGTTGAATCATTGATCCCAACAGGAGCTCCATTAAGGAACCACTGATAGGTTGGATTGGATCCGGCATTTTTAGCCCTCGTTGTAAAGTTTCCTGTATTGCCATTGATAATCACGGCATTGGTCACTGTAGCCCCCAGGGTGTACAGGGAGGCATCGGCGATGAGTGGAAGTGAGGGGCTGCCTCCTGAGATATAGAGGAGGTCGCCGTTGCGATAATATTTGACAACCCCTTCTTCGACAGCTACCCGGAAGGTATCATTGGCGGCATATGCACCCATATTTCCTCTGTTGGTTCCGGATTCTCTGACTTCCATGGTCCCATCAGTTCTGAGGTAGATGGCAAACCGTATGGTTGTATAGTCGGCATCGGTATTGGTTGAGGAAAGCCCGATCATCTTGGCCGTGTTGTTCTCAGAGGTAGAGAACTCCAGGAAGCCATTTTGTGAGACTGTGTTCAACGATGCAGCCCCGCCGTTCCAGCTTCCGCCGTTCTGGATCTTCTCCAGGTTGTTGCCCATGGCTTCATTGTTGAGCAGATCGGTCCATGTGACCAGCTCGGTAGCATACTGGCAGGCCGAAGAGGAAGCCTCATTGAAGGTGAAGAAGTCGCCAAAGGTTGGTGTTGGGATATCAGAGATGATGACAGGCAGGGTTGTATAGCTGTTTGCTACTCCACAGCCTCCCAGGTCAGGGGTGACGGTACAGGTGACGGTATCCCCGGCTGAAAGCGAGGTATTGGTATAGGTTGAATCATTGATCCCTACGGGAGCTCCATTAAGGAACCACTGATAGGTTGGGTTAGACCCGGCATTGGTTGCCAGGGTGGTAAAGTTTCCTGTATTGCCATTGATAATCACGGCATCGGTCACGGTGGCCCCCAGGGTGTACAGGGAGGCATCGGCGATGAGCGGAAGTGAGGGGCTGACCCCTGAGATATAAAGCAGCGTATCGTTTTTATAGTACCTGACGACTCCTTCTTCGACAGCCACCCGGAAGGTATCATTGGCGGCATAGGCTCCCATATTTCCTCTGTTGGTTCCGGATTCTCTGACTTCCATGGTCCCGTCAGTTCTCAGGTAGATGGCAAACTCGATGGATGTATAGTTGGCATCGGTATTGGTTGAGGAGAGCCCGATCATTTTGGCTGTGTTGCTCTCGGAGGTAGAGAACTCCAGGAAGCCATTTTGCGAGACTGTGTTCAAAGATGCGGCTCCGCCGTTCCAGCTTCCGCCGTTCTGTATCTTCTCCAGGTTGTTGCCCATAGCCTCATTGTTGAGCAGATCGGTCCAGGTGACCAGCTCGGTAGCATACTGACAGGCAGATGAGGAAGCCTCATTGAAGGTGAAGAAATCCCCGAAGGTTGGTGTTGGGATGTCAGAGATGATGACGGGCAGGGTTGTATAGCTGTTTGCTACTCCACAGCCTCCCAGGTCAGGGGTGACGGTACAGGTGACAGTATCCCCGGCTGAAAGCGAGGTATTGGTATAGGTTGAATCATTGATCCCAACAGGAGCTCCATTAAGGAACCACTGATAGGTTGGATTGGATCCGGCATTTTTAGCCCTCGTTGTAAAGTTTCCTGTATTGCCATTGATAATCACGGCATTGGTCACTGTAGCCCCCAGGGTGTACAGGGAGGCATCGGCGATGAGTGGAAGTGAGGGGCTGCCTCCTGAGATATAGAGGAGGTCGCCGTTGCGATAATATTTGACAACCCCTTCTTCGACAGCTACCCGGAAGGTATCATTGGCGGCATATGCACCCATATTTCCTCTGTTGGTTCCGGATTCTCTGACTTCCATGGTCCCATCAGTTCTGAGGTAGATGGCAAACCGTATGGTTGTATAGTCGGCATCGGTATTGGTTGAGGAAAGCCCGATCATCTTGGCCGTGTTGTTCTCAGAGGTAGAGAACTCCAGGAAGCCATTTTGTGAGACTGTGTTCAACGATGCAGCCCCGCCGTTCCAGCTTCCGCCGTTCTGGATCTTCTCCAGGTTGTTGCCCATGGCTTCATTGTTGAGCAGATCGGTCCATGTGACCAGCTCGGTAGCATACTGGCAGGCCGAAGAGGAAGCCTCATTGAAGGTGAAGAAGTCGCCAAAGGTTGGTGTTGGGATATCGGAGATGAAAACCGGTAAAGAAGTATATGAAACCGCCACGCATCCCGATAGATCCGGAGTAATTTCACAATAGACCGAATCTCCGGAGCTAAGTGTAGTATTCGTATACGTTGAATCATTGGTTCCGACTGCCACACCGTTTAAGTACCATTGATAGCTTGGATTGCTCCCCGCCCCGATCGCATAAGCGGTAAAGTTTCCTGTATTGCCATTGATAATCACGGCATCGGTCACGGTGGCCCCCAGGGTGTACAGGGAGGCATCGGCGATGAGCGGAAGTGAGGGGCTGACCCCTGAGATATAAAGCAGCGTATCGTTTTTATAGTACCTGACGACTCCTTCTTCGACAGCCACCCGGAAGGTATCATTGGCGGCATAGGCTCCCATATTTCCTCTGTTGGTTCCGGATTCTCTGACTTCCATGGTCCCGTCAGTTCTCAGGTAGATGGCAAACTCGATGGATGTATAGTTGGCATCGGTATTGGTTGAGGAGAGCCCGATCATTTTGGCTGTGTTGCTCTCGGAGGTAGAGAACTCGAGGAAGCCATTTTGTGAGACTGTGTTCAAAGATGCAGCTCCTCCGTTCCAGCTTCCGCCGTTCTGGATCTTCTCCAGATTATTGCCTGTAGCATCCAGATTCACAAGGCTCGTCCAGGAAATCGGCTCGGTTGCGTATTGACATGCCGATGAACTGGCTTGATTAAAGACAAAAAATGTATCGAGGTTTGTATTTGTTTCCGTCTGAATAACCGTAGTTCTGGATGAGTAGGAAATGCCTGTACAACCACCAAGGTCAGGTGTCACTTCACATCGCAGGTTGTCTCCATTTACCAGGGTTGCATTTGTATAGGTCGGCGAATTCGATCCGACCATTCCCCCATTCAAATACCATTGATATGAAGGGTTAGAACCAATATTTGTTCCGATAGCATTGAATGCGCCCCCTGTCCCATTGAATATCCTTGCATTAACCACTGTTCCTCCCAAAGTATTGATGGATATATCGGAGATCAGGGGTGGAGCAGGATTAACACCGCTGATGTAGACAAGCGAGCTATTTTGATAGTATTTGATGTCATTTTCTTCGATGGCGATCCGCATGGTATCCCCAGAGGCATATGCACCCATATTTCCTCTGTTGGTTCCGGACTCGCGAATCTCGAAGGTGCCGTCGCCTCTTAGGTAGATGGCAAATTGGATGGTTGTATAATTGGCATCGGTATTGGTTGAGGAAAGGCCGATCATCCTGGCGGTATTGGTTTCATTGACAAGAAACTCAAAGTATCCGTTATTAAAAACCGAATCATAGGAAGCCGCCCCGCCATTCCATGATCCCCCGGATTGGATTTTCCGGATCGTATCATTTTTGTATGAGGTATTGACAAAGTCAGTCCATGTAACCGGTGCATTGCTTAATATGCAGGAAGGGTTTTGGTTGACCGGGCTCAGATAGAGATCCGAGAACAGGTTAAGCGATGTTATTTCCCGAATAACAATATAATTGGAGGTATCATTGCCGACTCCGCAACCCGAAGCTCCGGGGGTTAGAATACATCTAATGCTGTCACCGTCAGAAAACGTATTTGAGTAGTTTGGGGAATTCGCTCCGACATTGGCTCCGTTGAGCTGCCATTGGTACACCGGCCCGGTTCCTGCACCGGATGAGGTCGTTGCGCTCAAATTCCCATCGGTTCCGTTTGCAATGGTTGTGGCTCCAACAGTACCATTCACCGTGTAGATAGAAACATCACCGATCAGAGGCATGCTTGGGCTTACCGAGCTTCGATATACCAGATCCCCGTTTTGATAATAGGTGACCTCGGTACCGTTGGTGTAGATCCTAAAGGTGTCCGAGACCGAGTAGCTCCCAAAGTTCCCACGATTTGATCCCGACTCCCGAACCTCGAATTGCGCGTTAGTCCTGAGGTAAATTGAGAATTCAATTGTGGTGTAATCGGCATTGGTATTTACGTTGCTCAGACCGATCATCCTGGCGGTATTGGTTTCCGTGACAATGAATTCCAGATACCCAAATGAATCCACGGCATTGGTGGAAGCAGCGCCCCCGTTCCAGGAATTCCCACCCGAAACCTTTTGGAGGGTATTGGCATCGGCGGTGTTATTTACGAGGTCAGTCCAGACTACATTTTCTACTGCGTACAGACAGCCAGGGTCAGGAGCCGAAGGCGAAATGGTCAGTTCACACTGGCCCAAAACCGGGCCGCGTCCCAAGAGCATTAAAGCCAGGATTGCCTTGAGGAAAGTTTTGGGCTTCAACGTATGCTTCAATTTTTTTGCAAATCTATTCATTGTCAGAGATACTTTGGCAGCGGAATAGTTAGGAAAAGCTTCAATTCTCTCTCGCGTAGGCCTGAATGATCCATGGGAAGGAGCTTGTCTCCGATAATTTGGAGAATCCATGGCTTAATATCAGCATTTCCATTTCTTTTTTAGGGTGTATATAGGGGCGAAAAGAACTTCCTTTAATTCTCATCCAGGCTATGGCCGTAAGGTTTAGAAGCCTGGCGATCGGACCTCCTCTCGGAAAACTTAATGCGATCACTTGTCCACAATGCTCCAAACTTTTGGTCAGCAGCTTTTCAAAATCCGGATAGCAACAAACTACCTTGTCAAGAGTAACGAAATCATGCCTTCCAGGGTTTGACTCCTGATCAACAAAATCTCCCTGAAGAAATGTGGTATGCCCTTCCCAACCCTTCGATTTGGAATATTTCTCAGCTGTTTTTAGATAAGCTGCGGATGCATCTACATCAGAGGTCCTGCCCCCTCCGTTTTTTAAATGATCCCATTGAATAGCACCGATCCCACCGCCAATATCAAGAAGTGATTTTCCCTTCCTGTCGAATTGGGAAAGTGTCTGAATAAGCTTTCTTGTAGCGCCTTTTGCTCCTTTTTTTTGATACTTCCTCAGATCTTTTTCCGCTACCTTGCCATCAAAGAACTGATCTGCATCGCAGCAATGTTGACAGGCCATTTTCACTCAAGCACCACTGCGGTGCCGCTTGCTGCCACCATAAGCATTCCCTGAGAACTTCCTAATGTCTCATAGTCGAGATCGATGCCAATGACCGCGTTTGCACCCATCGACTGGGCATTAGCCGATAATTCCTGCAAGGCCGTTGATTTTGCCTCTCTCAAAACTCCTTCATAGGAAGAAGCCCTTCCTCCAACAATGTCGGTGATGGACGCAAAAAGGTCTTTTACCAGGTTCGCTCCGATGATGGTCTCACCGGAAACCAGTCCCTTATATTCCTTGATTGTTCTTCCCTCGATGGTCGGAGTGGTTGTAAGTATCATGATCTTATTTTTTTATTTCCATTGCTCTAAGGCATAAATTTCTAAATTTTAAACTTTGAAAGATGAATTCGCGGTCGTTTGTTTGGCCTCATTAAAGAATTTTACTCATGAAAAGAAAGGCACTTCTACTACTTATCCCATTTTGCTGCTTATCCCTGTCTCTCATTTATGCAAATCCCGATAGCGATCTGATCGTCGCTACAAAAAAAGGTGATATGGAAGGGGTAAAAACCGCGGTGACCAATGGTGCTGATATAAAGGCTACGGATGAAGACGGTAATATGGCATTGAATCATGCCTTTTTCTGGCCTGAGATCACCAGTTACCTGTTGGAACATGGAGCCGACCCGAACGCAGGAACTTCTCCGCCACTGATTTTGGCATGTAGTCATTATTCCACAGATGTTATCAAAATCCTTCTTGATGGGGGGGCTGATCCCAATAAGATCGGCAAGATCAAATACGATCCGGGAGCCGAGATCAGGGCAAAGATCGCCGCCGAGGAAGCCAAGGGCTTTGCGGCGAACAAAGGCAACATCGCTCAATGGAACAGAATGCTTGAGACTATGCAACCATCATTGGTTGATGCTAAAGCCATGGATGTGACGGTAAGGCAAACCAATTGTGCTCCCTGCATCGATATGCTTTTCGCCAAGGGTGCCCATAAGCAACCAAAAGACAATTATGGCCAGGGTACCCTGATCAATACATTTGTCATGTTTGGGATGCCACCCGAGCAAAGAAATGAACTGTTGGCTGGCGAAGTAGGGTCCCTCGAAGGACTTGGGTATAAAACCCCGGATTGGCTGGCTAGTCTTCCGGCGGACCGGAATTCCTCTGAAGCAGATGTTATCAAAGCGCTCGTTGCTGCGGGAATTGATGTAAATGCCACTAATGCTCGCGGGCAAACAGCCTTGCATCAAACCATCAACGGTGAATTCGGGATTAAACCCACTATGATGAAAGCGCTGGTGGATAATGGTGCGGATATGAGCATACCGGATCCGGTCTATGGAACTCCCCTGGTTATGGCCCTCAAATCGGGGAATGTTGAACTCATGGATTATCTGGTCAGCCAGGGTGTGGATATTTCAGCTGAGTCTGTTGAAGAGGATAAGCAAACCGGCCAAAAACTGACCGGCATGACCCCGTTGATGATCTCGACCATGTATGATCAAATGGATCTGGTCAAATACTTTGTTAAAAAGGGGGCAGGCTATACCCCAGGAGCAGAAGGAAAGGCGTTTTCTCCTCAGAAGGATTGTTTGATGGATGTCAAGAAGAAAAATGCACTTTACTTCGCCATAGATAATGGCAATATTGAAATGGTGAGGTGGTACGTAAACCAAAGCAAACTTGGAAGACCTCCCACCATCATGGAGGTACCGGTAACTGAGCCTGCCAATGGCTGCTTTGCTGCAGGAAAATACAAACCTTCTGCCTATGCCAGGGCCATGGGTGAAGATGATATCTACAAGTTTCTGAAGGTGAAAGGCTGGTAGCCTTATTCGTTTTTCTGATTGAGATCAAGACCTTGGTAAAAGCCGAGGTCTTTGTCATTCAGGGCTTTTGTCCAAAAGGCGATCTGACCGGTATGATAGGATAGATGCTCCACCACATGGATGATGATGCCGATTCCGGTGAGATCAAATCCCTGTACCATTCTTCTTCTCATCAATGAATCCTCATCGAGATTACGGATAATTTCACAGGATTTTTCAATGGTGCCCTCCAAAGTCTTTTGCAATTTCGCCTTGCTCAGGCCCGCGCTCCCGGAAAATTCCTCATCTCTTTTTCTTTCATCAGGAGCACCACCGAGTGCGGAAAGAATGTATTGGGTGATATTTCCATTCAGGTGAATGATCAGATTGGCGATACTATTTGAAGAGGGATTTGGTTTTTGCCATATCTGATCTTCAGATAGCTGATCAAGACATATTCTGATCCTTGGCGGGTTTTCCCGCATTCGAAAGATGGATTGTTCCTTAAATTCTTCAAGCATGATCAATCGATTCCTACAACCGTGCTTCGCCGTTCCATGATGACATTATCCTTCCAGACCCCTTTGAATTTCCCGATCTTCTCTCTGGTGCCGATTGTTCTGAATCCTGCCTTCTCGTGCAAACGGATGCTTGCCGCGTTATCCGAAAAAATACCGGACTGCAAGGTCCAAAACCCCTTGGACTCAGACAACCCAATTAATTCCTCCAGCAATCGCAACCCTACTCCTCTGTTCTGACCTTGTTCACAAACATAAACGCTCACTTCCGCTACACCACCATATACACATCGGTCTGAAACAGGTGATAGTGCAGCCCAGCCAATCACTGCTCCTTTTTCTTCAGCCACTATCCTGCATTCCTTCAGATGAGATCTGTCCCATTTTTCCCAGCTCGGCGCTTCGGTTTCAAAAGTGGCCAGCCCAGAGGATATGCCCTCGAGATAGATCTCTCGGACATTTCTCCAATCATCGGAATTCAACTTTCTGATCTCCATTCAATGATTCCCCATGCAAATATGGCAACGTGAAATTTTTTTTCAGAGCGCATAGGGGTGTTTGCTTGCTCAGCTGTCCTATGAGTAAAAACCGATAAAATGTTCAAGTCAATCAAACATTTGCTTGCAGTGATTTTCTTCCTTCTGGGACTTAATGCCGTGATGTCTCAGGAGCTTACCCAAAAAGTAAAGGGTGTTGTAATGGATGATGCATCAGAATATCCCTTGCCAGGTGTTGTGGTCATGTTGGTGGGAAAGGATACCTCTTACAATACACTTACCGATCAGGATGGACATTATTTGTTCCAAGCGGTAATACCGGGTCGTTACGAACTCAAAACCCAAATGCTCGGCTATCAGGGAGGCCTGGTTCAGGAAGTCCAGGTGAATACGGGAAAGGAGCTCAGCACCAACCTGTTTCTTTCCGAAGAAGTGCAGAAGCTCGATGAGGTAGTGGTCAAATCACAAAAGAACATCGGTGGTGTTCAAAACAAATTCGCCATGGTAAGTTCCCGCGGATTTACGGTTGAGGAAACCCAGAAATACCCCGGAACCTTCGAAGATCCCGCCCGTATGGCCTCGGTGTATTCCGGAGTAGGCTCCGACCCTGCCGGGAACAATGATATCATCGTAAGGGGAAATTCTCCCAGAGGTGTTCTTTGGAGAATCGAAGGCGTGGAGGCCCCCAACCCCAATCACTTTGGAGGAAACGGAGCCACAGGTGGCCCGATCAGTATGATCGCCAGTTCCGTTTTGGCCAACTCTGATTTTTATACCTCGGCCTTTCCTGCGGAATTCGGAAATGCGACTTCCGGTGTGTTCGATATTCGCTTTCGAAAAGGAAACAGCGAGAAAAGGGAATACTCGGTAGACCTGAATACCCTTGGGGCAAGGGTTTCGGCCGAAGGGCCCTTCAAGAAGGGTGGCAAATCCTCTTTCCTTGCTCATTACAGATATTCCACGCTGGGATTAATGAACCAGATCGGGATCATACTGGCAGACGGAGGGACCCCAAATTATCAGGATGCAGCTTTCAAGGTATTTGTGCCCACAGGTAAGGCCGGTTATTTCACCGCATTCGGACTACTGGGAGAGGGAAATATGACCATCGAGGAGAAACCCGAAGAAAACCCCGACCTGACCATATACAAGGGTAAGACTCAATACTACAGCGGGATCATGGGCCTGAATCATCACTATTTCTTTGATCCCAATACCAGTCTCAAATCTTCCATTGCCTTTACGGGAATCAGAAACAAGACCATTGAGAATGTACTGACAAGTAATCAAGTCGATTTTGCAAAGGTCTATGAAGGAACCGTAGACGATATGGCCGTGAAGTTCCAATTGTTGCTGAACAAAAAATTGAATTCCAATCATGCGATCAAAACCGGAGTTTTTATTGATCATCTGATGTACGGGCAGGATATCCTTGGTTGGAATTATGTGGCAAATACGGAGAAGAGGCTGATCGATAGTCATGGAAATTCTCAGAGAAGCCGTGGGTTCGTGGAATGGGCCCATACCCCTCATCCCAACTGGCAATTCGTATATGGACTTCATTACACCTATGTTCATCTCAACGGCAGTCAGGCAGTTGATCCCAGGTTTGGAGCAAAATGGAATTTCACCGAAAATCAAAATCTCAGCTTTGGTCTGGGTGTGCATAGCCGGAATGAAAACCTTTCAACCTACCTTATCGAAATACCGGACCAGAATGGCAACCTGTATCAACCAAATCTTGATCTCGGACTTTCAAGGTCTTTTCATGCTGTCTTGGGTCATGAGATCTACTTCAATGATCATCTCAGGTTTAAATCCGAGCTTTATTATCAAAATCTTTTCAATGTCGTAGTCGAGGATCGAGCGGGCTCTTCCTATTCTTTGATCAACTCAAGCGAAGGTTTTGTGGACCGGCCATTGACCCTTGGAGGAGAGGGGTATAATTATGGAGTGGAATTTACCCTTGAAAAATTCTTCAGCGATCAGTATTTCTTGCTGACCACGGTTTCCGCCTTTAATTCAAAATACAAGGCCATGGATGGTAAATGGAGGGATACACGTTACAATACCAACTACATCGCCAATGTTCTTGCGGGAAAAGAATTTGACCTGAGCAAGAACGGCAAGCAAAGATCATTGACCGTGAGCTCTAAGGCATTGTTTAGCGGTGGACAGCATTATGTTCCCATTGATCTTGAGAAATCCCAGCAACTTGGTAGAACGGTCTATAAAGAAAACAGGGCCTACGATTACAAATTTGATCCATTGACCAGGATAGATCTTCAGGTCAAACTCAGGACGAATAGGAAAAGGTCCACGCACGAAATATTGCTCGACATCCAGAATGTCACCAACAATCAGACTACAGTTTATTATTATTACTCCGATTGGGATCAGAAGATCAAAGCTGGGTCTCAGCTTCAGATCGTCCCCATGTTAGGGTATAAAGTAACCTTTTAGTCAAGCATCATTTCTGAGCATACAGAAATATTGACCAGGGTCCGGGAGGGTGACCAGGATGCATTCAGGCAATTGTTTGATGCCTTCTATGAAGGGCTATGCAACTATGCATACAGGCTTTTCAAAGACAGGGATTCAGCCGAAGAGATCGTACAGGACCTGTTTTGCAGGTACTGGGAAAAGCGATCTGAGATCGAAATCAGTTCATCACCAAAAGGTTACTTCATTATGGCAATAAAAAATCGATATCTCAATAAGATCAAGGAACAAAAGGTCCGTCTGGAAGCTCATAGGGAGATCCATCTCAGCTCAGGATCCAGTCAGCTTGAAGTCTCGGTATTCGACCTCCAAAACAGGATCAATGAAGCCTATGAACTTTTGCCCGAGCAATGCCGCCGGGTTTTCAGGATGAGCAGGGAGGAGGGGTTGAAATACCCTGAGATTGCAAACCAACTCGGGCTGAGTATCAAAACGGTTGAAAACCAAATGGGAAAAGGACTGAGGATATTCAGAACCCATTTGAAGGAATACTTGCCTCTTTTGATCATTTCATTAACAAAATGGCCATGGTGAATCGGGAAAATATGGAAGAATTAATGGCAAAATTCCTTTCCGGGAACATGACTCCCGGGGAAGAAAAGGCTTTCGAGCAATGGCGAAAAGAGTCCGGGGAAAACGAAAACGAATTCCTCGCCTTCAAAATGGCCTGGGACCTGGTGGATAAGCCCGGAAGCTTTGACAGGGAAAGAGCCTGGGAAAAGGTTCAGGACAGGATCGATTCCGACAATGCTAAGGTCATCCCGTTTTACCGGCAAGGCTGGGTTAGGATTGCGGCTTCGCTGTTGTTGGTTTTGTCTATTGGACTGGCATTGTATCGATGGGATATTCTTGGAGGTGGAAAATCCTATACAGCACTCAGCGGGGTTCAAAACATCAACGAGTTTACCCTGGATGATCGATCTGTTGTTAGTCTTAGATCAGGGGCCATTCTAAAAGTCGAAAATTCATTTGGACAAAGCGAACGCCGGGTCAGACTGAAAGGGACGGCCTTCTTTGAAGTTGAGCGTGATGAAAGCAAGCCTTTTGTGATCAGTACGGATTTTGGAGGTATTCAGGTATTGGGAACCTCTTTTCTTGTTCGGACGGATACCATCAGGGAGATCACCCTGGTCCATGTAGAATCCGGCAAAGTGCTGGTTTTTCCCGATGATGATCCGCTGAAAGGTATAGAGATCACCGTTGATGAAAGTGCCGAGGTCTCCCCCGGGCAGGTGAGAAAGATCCAGATCGGAAATACCAACCTCATCGCATGGAAAAGCAAGAAGATCAAATTCAAGCAGGCAGGGCTTGATGAAGTCATGAGCGAACTTGCTGATATCTATGGATATAGGATCGATATGCCCGAGGCGGTATTTGAAGACTGCGCCTTCACGGGCAGATTCAGTGAATTACCCCTGATCACCATTATGGATCAGCTGAAGGAGATCTACGGATTTGATTATACAATTTCTGGTAAAACGATCAATATTTCAGGTGGTGGCTGCTAGATCCTTTTTTTCCGTTCTCATGATGCTGATCTGCCTTGTTCAGCTCAACGCGCAGAACCCCACAGAGCAAATGATCAGCTATTCATTTGATGATCGGGATTTTGAAAACGTTCTTTTGGAACTAAGTGAGGTCGGTGAATTTGACTTTGCTTTTAATCCTGCGATTATTGATCCCGATGTGCTCTACAGCGGAAAGTATGACTCGGTTCCTATCTCCTTTATTCTTGACGAGATCTGTATATCCGCGGGCCTTAAATGGCAGTATTCGAATGGAATGCTTCTTGTCAAAGGCAGTAAAAGGGAAAAGGAAAGTCCCGTTAATTCAAGCATTTCCGGGAAGGTTTATCTTGCGGACGGAGGTACGTTCCGGTCAGCAAGTGTAAAAGGATCCGACCTCGATCTTTACGGGGGAACAGACTCGGAAGGGAACTATCGCCTTTTCCTTCCAGTGCCGGAGTATCCTCTAAAGCTTAAAGTGTATTCGCCCGGATACCAGGAAAAGACTGTTCATCTCAATTCCAGATATCAAAAATCCTTCTATGTCAAGCTCCTGCCTGATACCGCGCAGAGCTCGGAAGAGATCGATGATATTCGAAAAGTAGTGGAGCCTACTTCAGGATCCGACTCCGCTCTTCTGAGAGAGATCACCGACTACTTCCCGGGTAATTTCCTGATTCCGGAACGCCTGGTTGATACCGCTCAGTCCTCTGAATTTGTCCGTGAGCAAAATGCACAGGCATCGCTGATCGCGGGTTCAGGTACAAATGGGGCCGAAACCGGATTATATGAGAATATGCTTTCGGCAAACCTGCTCACAGGTTATAATGCCGGGATCAAGGGCTTCGAGATCGGTATGTTGAATTTCAATCGCTTTACGGTCACCGGTGCTCAGATCGCAATAGCTGGAAATTCCACCGGGGGCCGGTTGGAAGGGATTCAATGGGCCGGTCTCTATAATCATAATTTGCTTGGAACCACCGGAGGCCAGTTTTCCGGGATCTACAATGAAAGCAGGTTTTTTGTCAAGGGCATGCAATCCTCTCTGGTGAATCAGGTTCAGGGAAAGCTATACGGCGCCCAGCTGGGAGGGGTGTATAATGTGATTAGCGATGACGGATACGGAATGCAGGCGGCTGGTCTTATCAATGTCAGTGAAACCAAACTGGATGGTGCCCAGTTTTCGGGGCTTTTTAATTCTGCCCAGGAGATCAATGGCGCCCAGATATCGGCGGTGAACAAGGCCCGTTTCCTCAAAGGCGCCCAGATCGGTTTATTGAATGTCAGCAGGCTGAACAGCGGGTTTCAGCTTGGCCTGATCAATGTCACAGACTCTCTTAACGGAGGATTTTTTGGCCTTCTGAATTTCATTAGGGGAGGCTACGTATCTATGGAAATTTCCTACGATGAAGCCAATTTTGCAACTCTGCTGGCAAGATCAGGAACCAGGGGTTTTTACACTTCTTTTGGATTGGGTATCCATACCGATCCTGCTCCTGAATGGAATGAGATGGATCTATATAAGCTTACTGCGGGTATCGGTCGTCTGAATCGCATATTGAAACCCATTGCTATCCAAACGGAGTTGTTCTATTCGGCTACAGGAAGTATTGATCGGTTTTATGGTCACTTGGGAACGGTGAATCTTGCATTATACATTGAGCTATTCAAAAGAATAGGGATCACCGCAGGACCGAATTTCAACTTTTTCGCTTCTGACCTTGGGCTGAACAGTTTTGCAATTGTTGACGGTGGTACGGTCAATATCAACGATGCAAGGCCATTGAATCATAATGGTTATGTGCTATGGACTGAGTTTGACGCGCCATATTTCTATCAGGCCTGGATAGGTGGCAGGGTAGGCATGAGTTGGGTTTTCTAGATAAGAAGCAATTCGTTTTCGGGCTTTGCGTTTTTAAACCTGAAAATTGATGCTGATCATTCATTGTTTACCGGTTCCGTATTGTGTTCTGATGCAAATTTCCATGATCATCAGTTTTGTCAATCGACAGTTCTAATTCATTCCAATTATTGCTTCTTATACAAATTGTGAATATGCAAATATTCCTTCTGCCTCGCTTTCTTTTTATCTTACTATATAGTGTTTAGCTAATAATATGTTTCATCAAAAGATTAGAATTATGAAGAAGTTACTGTTAACTCTATGCGTGGGCCTTTTTTCCATTTGTATTTCCAATTTATCTATTGGGGGAGGTGAGTGTACTGGAAAGACCACTTTCATTTATGAAAACAATTATGGTTGTACGACTCAGCAACTTGGTACCTGGGGTAAGGTATGTGTAACAGGCGGAAGTGTTTGCCCTCCCGGACAATGGGAATGCTGGGACGGACAGGGTGGAATCGACTATTGCGCTTAGTCCGATATTGTTGATTTCCTATAAGCAAGTTAGCCCCTGGATTTTTTTTCAGGGGCTAATTGTATTCTTAGCTTTCTCCTGCGGGGATCAGGCGAATTCCTCTGTTGATCGTGCATACCCTTTCGAACCGAGAAACAGTCTGGGAAGAAATGTTGAGATACAGATTGTGGATACCTTCTTTCTTCATAAAGACTCCATAGAACATATGTATTTTTCTCGTTTGGGGGAAATAGACGGAAGGCCGGTTTTTTACGGGATAAATAAGTACACCTCAAAAGTGGAGATCTTTTTTCTTGACAAGTACCAAAAGATCACTATTCCTATCATCAATGGATTCTCCTTCAGTCCACACTTTAGTATTTCCATAGATGACGACCTGTTAATGATTAGCAATGGATATGAGTTTGGAGCCATTATATATGATTTGAATGGAGAACTAATCTGGTCAGGGTTAAAAAAGTCGATTTTACTTCCGGACGAGAAATACGTTGTTGTATCGCATTATGATCTAAATGATACTCATTTGATCAATAAAAAATACATTGCCTATAGGGTTACCTATCCCAATATGGCAGATCATGAGCTTGAATTTTATAAGAACCCGGTTTATTTACTCAAGGAAAGAAAGGCTTCGACGGACAAGATTTTACCACGGTTCTATTTTCCTGAGGAATATCTCAAAGAAAAATATCATAGCAGAGACTTTGCAATTTCGGCTGTGCTCAATGAAAAAGATGAACTTATTGTTTCAATACCAAGGGATACCTGTTTGTATGTTGTTGGCAATACCTCTCAATTCAGGATTCAGGCGAATTGTGGCTATTATGAGCAACCGAAATTGACAGACAGGGTATATTCTCTAAGCGATATGAAAAGATCGGTTCATGAAGACGGATTTTATACATACCTGTTAAGAAATAATTCAACAAAGGAATTGTACAGAGTGTATAAACATCCTAGTACGGACAGCACATATTCCACACCTTATTGCTTTACAATTGTTGTTCTGGACAGCAACTTTGATCTGATCGGCGAGACAAAAACAATTTGTAATAATTCTATTACCCTTCAAAATACGGGTTGCCATAAGAGAGGTCTGCTGGCAAGGGGTATATCGACGAATGAACAAGAGAATTCAATACCTTTCTATTATTTGCGCTTTAGCTCTTAGTCAACTCCTGCTTTTCTGTACAGGATCTGCTTCGCGCACAGATGCCCTGAAGATCAAGGGTTATATTGGCTCCATTGCGGATGTAGAATCCATGGGAAAGAACATACTCTTATTGAGAATACAAGGTTGTGATTTTTGCCTTTCAAAAGTGGAAAGACCCTTGGAGGGATTGTTACTTGATGGGTTATGTGAATTTTCGATTATATATGTGGGAGATACGGCCGAAAGCAATAAAGTCAATCTTTATGGTCCTCATATTGGTGTTCAAAAGTTTTATGATCTGAAATCGATGATAGATCGCAGGCCGATTGAATTTGGCAATTTCTTGCTTATAGAGAAAATTGGCGATCAATATTTTAGCGTGGGATCAGAATATACGATTATCGAAGAATTGGAGAAGCTGAGGTGTGAATAGCCTGTAATCGCTTGACGATTTACCCACCTGCATGGTTTGAGCTAAGGATGGAGATCAATTGAGTGTTCTCCTAATAAACCCTGATGACTTCTCCCTTTTGGGAGCCTTTCAGTACGGAATCATAAGCCTCAAAAAGAGCATTCATGCTGATCGGTACATGTCCTGGAAAAAGACCTGCATACTTTTCGACAGAGTCCTCAACCAGCCCTGGGCAAACGACATTTAACCGAACACCATCGGGTAGTTCATTGGAGGCTGCAAGAACAAAACTGTGCAAGGCTCCATTGACCATGGATGCAATGCTTGATCCGGGGACCGGACGATCTGCGAGGATTCCTGATGTAAGCGTGATCGATACCTCAGGGGACAAAAAGTCTTTTGCGGCCAATACCAGATTGACCTGTCCCATAAGTTTGGATTTGAATCCGAACTGAAAGTCCTGATAGCTGAGTTTTTCAAGGGAATTCCATTTGGCTTCTCCGGCGCAATTGATGATCGCATCAAGCTTCCCCGTACTTTCCAGAAGGGTTTGGATTGATTCTGGTTCGGCAATATCTACAGGGAACCTGGGATCCTTTCTTGAAGCGCCTATGACCTCATGATCGGGAGCAAATTTTCGGAGAAGGAATTTCCCCAAAGTACCTGTGGCTCCTATGATCAATATCCTCATAGGAGAATACTATCGGACTATGAATTTCCGTTTCTCAACGCTTTGACCATCCTCGGCAACAAGGATATAAACACCTGAAGGAAGAGAGTTTATCCGGATGTCCTGATTTGGGTTTCCATCTGCGCGGAGTTTGAATAGCATTTCCCCGTTGGTATTGATCACCTTGAAAGTTTGAGGTCTGAAGTCCGGAGCCATACTCAAATGAAGAAGTCCGTTTTCGACCGGGTTTGGAAACAGACTGAAAAGAGCACCCTCTTGCACTTCTACCGAAACCACATCAGAGAAGGTCGAATTCCCATTTTCAGATATATTTTTTATCCTGTAATAATTCAATCCCCGGTAGGGATGTCTATCCGAGAAGGAATAATGGTTTTCAACATCGCCATGGCCCTCAAGGGTACCAATCACCTCGAATTTGATCAAATTCCCGGATCTCTCTATAACATAGATCTCAGCTTCCGATTCTTCTCCCGTACCCCAGATGATCTCCGCAGTTTGCTCGTTGGCAATTGCATCGACATACAAGAAATCAACAGGGAGTGGATTGGCCAGGGTGCTGTTGGATCCAAAAGTAAATGGGCTGAAGCTACTCACTCCGTTTACCGTGATGGAGCCCTGTAGGCCAGGAACATTGGAATCCTGCCCCATATTTTCCCATTGTCCGCCAGTATAATGAACGATCTTAAGTTCACTGTAATTGTCGATCTCGCTGCGGGTAGCGCTCCTCCAATGCAGGGTAAGGTTCAAACTATCCAAACTTCCTACCTGTGCAATATCCCAATATTCCAGGGTGCTCACATTGTACAGGCCTGCACCAAGATTTGTGACATCGGAATAGGAATTGGCGAAATACTCGACGGTAAATTCAGTCAATGAATTTGCCCCGGAAAGACTGTTTAACTCCAATGGTGCATAGAACCCGGAAGCTCCGACAGGATATAGAAAATCGCTCGAGCCAAAACGCTGTATGGGACCTTCTACGTATGAAATATCGCTTTGACCACTGATGGTTGCTCCATCTGCAAGGGTTAACAGATTAGCCGAGGTCGAGCCAATAACCCCATCCACGAAAAGTATGTTGCCTGAAATTGTGATTGGGCCGTCCATAGTTACCTGAGGTCTGGTTACCCTTGCGTTATTGATAACCACATTCTGATACGTGAAGTCATCTCCTGTCCCGCTTCCCTCATTTCCAGGGAAGTTCTGAAGATTCGTCAGCGATTGGAATACCAGGGATGAAAAATTGTTGCAATCCAGAATTCCATACCGGGGAGTTCCAAAATTGAAGTTCCCACCCATAAACAGCTGGCTGCTATCGTTCAGTTCTATTTCCAGAAAATCATCGGCTGAGGTAGTGTAGTATATATTGTCAAATACGACCAGGGTAGCGGTATCGTTTAGCTGAACCAACAGTTTGGTTCCCGAGGCATCATTGTCCATGATCAGATCCTCCAGAGTGACAATGCTCGAGGAATTATTGAGCGTCACAAGATTATTCGCGGCTGTTCCTCCATTGATATCAAAATCCAGGGACTTAAAGACATTGATTTGGGAAGTTCCCACAAGGGTAAGATTAAAAGCTTGTGAACCACCATCCCTTTGGATATGCAAGGTGTCCAGAACTTCCAGCCTGGTGTTTCCGGAAAGAGTAAGAGTTCCTGACTGATCATTGTTTGGATTGGCAAAATTCATCTTTCCGCGAACATCAAGAACAGCATCGGTGACAGACAAACTGGTACTCTGTCCCGTAGCGACGTTCAGATTGATCTCAGCCACCTCGACATCGGAACCCAACGTAACATTGTGCTCGATGTTGACCACATCACCGAAAGAAGGAGGACCTGATGCAGCGGGGCCTCCATGGTTTACCTCAGACCAGGTAGAAGCATTGCTCCATGCACCATCCGCCCTTGAATAAAGAGTATCGGATACATTGCTCACGCAAAGCTGGAAAGTACCCCTGTAAGATGTGCTTCCGTTATGATTGTCAACAGAGATGTAATAATCATCTCCAACGGTGAGGCCCGTATAGGAAATGGTAAGGTCAGAGTATTGTGCCGTATATCTTTGGCAATCCAGTTCTCCTGTTCCGGTGGAATCCCATAATGCCAGGTATGGATATCTTAGAGTTCCTTCGGATCCCCCGGTATTCATGCTGATCACAACGGAAGGAGATATTGCCTGGAAAGTAAACCAGCGATTGCTTCCTCCAAAGGTATTCCAGCAGGATCCAGGGTTCTGGTCCTGGGTTGCTAGCTGAGTATTGTATTGCCCGTTTCCTGAACACCAGCCATTCAGGTCAGTCAATACTTCGGCAGCCTCATAAAAATCATAGGTCACCTTGTCATTGACACAGAGTGTAAAAGTACCTCGGTAAGAGCTACTTCCATTGTGATTGTCTACAGAGATATAATAGGTATTACCAGGAGTCAGATTAACATAATCCATGTCCAGGTCACTGTATTGGGAAGTATATCTCTCACAGGCCAATTGGGTCAATCCATCCGTATCCCAAAGGGCTACATATGCATACCTCAGGGTTCCCTGTGAACCTCCCGTAAGAACTTCTACATTGATTTCCGCAGTTGTAGCAGTAAATTGAAACCAACGATTACTCCCGCCCGCCGTATTCCAACATGAACCGCTGTTTTTATCTGCTGTAGCCTGAACTGTCGTAAACAGGGCATCTGAAGAACACCAGTTTACTATATCATACAAGGTCCGGGCGCCTTCCTGAAAATCATAATCAACAGAATCATAGAGACATAGTTTAAATGTCCCTCTATAGGAAGGACTTCCATTGTGGTTATCAACAGAAATGTAGAAGGTGTCTCCAGCCGTAAGATTAACGGCATTTAAGGTGATGTCGCTGTATTGAGAGGTATATCTTTGGCAGGCAACCTGGCTGCTCAGATCTGAATTCCACAGAGCGGTGTATCCATATCTTAGCGTTCCCTCAGACCCGCCGGTCCGTACTTCGATTCTTGCCTGAGTAGTGGTTGCAACAAAAGCAAACCATCGGTTGCTTCCACCAGTGGTATTCCAGCAGGATCCCGGGCTTTGATCTGAAGTAGCCTGAACTGTGGTATAATGTGCATCGGGTGAGCAATTATTCATGATCGAATCCACGAAATAGGCCCCTTCGTAAAAATCATAATCCACCTGATCCTCTAAGCAAAGTGCAAAGCTTCCGCGGTATGATGCGCTTCCATTGTGATTGTCCACGGATATATAAAAGGTATCCCCGATGGTGAGTCCTACGGCATTCATTTCAAGGTCTGAATATTGGCTGGTATAGTTCACGCATGCCAGTTGGGAACTCAGGTCCGAGTTCCAAAGAGCGGCATAGCCATATCTGAGGGTTCCCTGAGACCCTCCCGTAAGGACCCTGACCTTGACCTGTGTGGCCGTTGCCACAAATGCGAACCATCGGTTACTCCCTCCTACTGTATTCCAGCAGGATCCCGGGCTTTGGTCCTTAGTAGCCTGAACAGTGGTAAATGAGGCATCAGCTGAGCATGTATTCATTAGGGAGTCAACAAAAATTGCCGATTCATAAAAATCATAGTCAGAGACACTTGAAATGCAGAGCGCAAAGCTTCCCCGGTAGGATGCGCTTCCATTGTGATTGTCAACGGATATGTAGAAAGTATCACCTATTGTGAGGCCAACGGCGCTCATGGACAGATCCGAGTACTGGCTTGTATAGTTCACACATGCCAGTTGTGAACTCAGATCTGAGTTCCATAATGCTGCATAGGCATATCTCAATGTTCCCTGACTTCCACCAGTAAGCACTTCTATTTCAACAGATGACGATGTTGCAACAAAGGCGAACCACCGGTTACTTCCGCCGGTGGTATTCCAGCAGGATCCCGGGCTTTGATCTGAAGTGGCCTGCCCGGTCGTATATGAGGCATCAGGAGAACATGCATCTATCAAAGAATCGACATAGATCGGCGATTCATAAAAATCATAATCGGATTGGCTGGAAATACATAATGCGAAAGTTCCACGATAAGAAGTACTTCCGTTGTGGTTATCCACGGATATATAAAATGTATCTCCAATGGTAAGTCCCACGGCACTCATCGATAGATCAGAATATTGAGACGTATAATTGATGCAGGCCAGTTCCGTGCTCAGATCGGAATTCCACAATGAGGCATACGCGTATCTCAGCGTTCCCTGACTTCCTCCGGTCAATACCTCTACCTGAACATTCGGTGAGGTTGCAACAAAAGCAAACCATCGGTTGCTTCCACCAGTGGTATTCCAGCAGGATCCGGGACTCTGATCCGAGGTAGCCTGCACTGTCGTATATGAGGCATCCGGAGAACAATTGTCGATCAATGAATCAACAAAAATGGCTCCTTCAACAAAATCATAGGTGGCTGAACTATCCATGCATATTTGGAAAGTACCTTCATAGCTTGAACTACCGTTGTGATTATCAACAGAAATGAAATACCTCATACCCGGAGTCAAACCCACATAGCTCATCTCCAGGTCTGAATACTGAGCTGAATAATTTTTACAGGCTAGTTGAGAGATGGTATCTGAGTCCCATAACGCAACGTATAAATATCTCAAGGTTCCCTGACTACCGCCAGTATTGATATTGACTGTGACTTCAGAGCTTGGCGCGGTGAACCAGAACCAAACATTTGAACCCCCGGTGGTATTCCAACAACTCCCGGGGTTCTTGTCAGCAGTTGCATTTACTGTGGTATATGCTGCATCCGCAGAACAACCCGGATTATTAACCAAGGAGGTTACGTCTATTGCATTTAATGCATTGTCATTTGCCGGTTGGGCCTTAGCATAAAACAGGCAGAGGAAAGTGACTATTGTAAGATAATACTTCAATTTCTCAATTTTCTCAGTGACCAGGAAAACGGAATTCCTTTGCCTGCAAAATTAAGCCAGTTTTGATGTAAACTTGGTTTTATTGAATTTTTATTGACCTTTTACATCTAAAAAATGTCTTTATAGAATCAAAAAAAGGATTTTTCGCCTAGCAGCAATCTCCACCATCACAAAAATAAGTGGATGGAGAAATGAAGATATCATCTCCGCCCATTGCTTCAATTTTTTAGCCGTTTTATCGCAAATTGAAAGTGGTTGATTTCTGAGAAATGAATGTGCGTTTCCATCATAGAAGGCAGTCGCTGTGTATAGGCCAAATTGATTACAACCAGCTAGAAAAGCAGCAGAACCAACTTTTGTACTTTGTTTGTCAATTTCCGGTCGAAAAAATGGGTTTGGAAAACTAGGGAGCCTGATCAGCTCTTTTTCTTCTTACTGGATTTTGCCTTAGGGTTGTATTCCAGGCAAAGATCAACCCAGTATTCAAGATCATCTTCCAGATCGATTCCCTCGGGCTCTACAAAAATGAATCCCTTCATCGGTCGGCCCGTAAAGTCCATTTGCTTAGCTCCTTTTTTTTCAAGGATCTCCGAATAGATCCCGGGATCCACTCTGGCCATCAGGTTGTTCTTTACTATTCCCACACACATCTTGTCATTGACCATATAGCAAAGCCCTCCCATCATTTTTTTGGGTTCAAAGCCGATGCCCCTGTTTTTGAGTATTCGGGTTATCCTTTCCTCCAAATGCTCATCGTATGCCATAATATTTATTTCAAACCAAGGTAAATTACTTTTTGTTATAATGTTAAAACTGAGAAACCATGAAACCGACCTTTTCTTTACTCTTGCTTCTATTCCTGATCGCAAATTCCTGCGGCCCAAAAGAAGAATCCAAGGCAAAAAAACAAGCCCGAGAATATGCCGAAGGGTTAAAGATCGATGAGCGCATCTATCCTCAGGTAGCAAGAACTTTCGCAGCTCTTCCCGAACTTTCCGAGAATCCGGATAATCCTCTGACAGAGGAAAAAGTGAAGCTGGGAAAGATCCTGTATTACGACACGAGGCTGTCCAAGGACGGAAATATCAGCTGTAACTCCTGTCATAACCTTTCGACCTTTGGTGTCGATAATTTGCCCGTTTCCCCCGGTGATGCCGGTGAAAATGGTGAAAGGAACTCTCCAACTGTCCTCAATGCATCTTTTCATACCACCCAGTTCTGGGATGGCAGGGCAAAGGATGTCGAAGAGCAGGCCGGCATGCCCATCCTGAACCCTGTTGAGATGGCCATTCCATCCGAGGAGTTTCTTGTTGATCGTCTGAAAGAAATCGATTTGTACCGGGAGCTTTTCCCCGCAGCCTTCCCTGAAGACGGAGACCCGATTAACTATAAGAATATCCAAAATGCAATTGCCGCATTCGAGAGGACATTGATCACACCTTCACGTTTCGATAATTACCTGAATGGAAGTAAAGGCGCATTGACGCTTGAGGAAAAAGAAGGACTTGAGACCTTTATCAATGTGGGTTGTATCACCTGTCATACCGGTCCGATGATCGGGGGTAATCTCTATCAAAAATTTGGGGTCCATTATGATTATTGGGAATTCACAAAAAGCCGAAATGTGGACGAAGGAAGAATAGCGCTTACTGGCAATGAGGCGGATCGATATGTTTTCAAGGTGCCAACACTGAGGAATGTTAACCAAACCGCTCCCTATTTCCATGATGGAAGTGTTGAAAGCCTTTCTGAGGCGATCAAGATCATGGGGGTGGTCAATCTCAATAAGCAATTGAGTCCGGAGGAAATTGAATCCATTTTGGCATTTTTGGGAACTTTGGAAGGCGAGGTGAATGAAGATTGGGCTGTGTTGCCTGAGGAGTTGGCAGGGGTATAATTTTGTATTTCTGAGTAGTATCTTTAAATCACGTAAATCACCTAAGGAATGAAACGACTAATCGTTTTTGGACTTTTTTCCATGTTTTTTTTTTCATGCGAGTCGATCAAGGTCTCGATGGACTATGATAATACGGCGGATTTCTCCAAATACAAGACTTATAAATTTGATCATAGGGTTGATGAACTGCCGCTCAATGACCTGAACAAGGATCGTTTAAAAAATGCTGTGAACAACCAAATGGCGGCCAAGGGTTTCAGTGAGTCGGACAACCCTGATGTGTATGTGGATATTGTTCTGACTGCCCAGCAGGAGCAGAACACCTATGCTACCACCAATTATTACGGGGGCGGATACCGATATGGCCGCGGAGGGTTCAGCACCACGGATGTCAACACAGTGAATTATGTTGTGGGAACCCTTTTCATTGATCTCATCGATGCCGAAACAGAAAAGCTTGTATGGCAGGGAAGGGGAGAAGGGACTATTGATGAAAACACCAAAAACCGGGAAAAGAACATCAATGATGTGGTGCAGAAGATCTTTTACTATTACCCGCCAAAGAGCAACTAGTCCATCAAAGGTCCAGGATCACCTGATTCTCCAAAAGATTCTCCAGGTTTTCCCGTTTTCTGATAAGCCTTGCCTCACCATTCAGGATCAACACCTCTGCTGGTCTTAGCCTGGAATTGTAATTTGAAGCCATGGAAAAACAGTATGCTCCCGCATTGCTGAATTTCAACACATCTCCTTTTTTGACTTCGCTGATAAATCTATCAGAGGCGAAGGTGTCGGTTTCGCAGATATAGCCGACCACGTTGTAGACCTTTTTTTCACCCCTGGGATTTGAAATATTCGAGAGTTCATGGTGGGCATCATAAAACATGGGACGTATGAAATGATTGAAACCTGAATCCACACCGATGAAAACACAGGAAGTGGTTTGCTTTATGATATTGACTTTCGTTAAAAAGCTTCCGGAATTACTGACCATGAACTTTCCCGGTTCAAAACAGAGGGTATAGTCTTTTCCCTCTGAGTTACAGAATTCATTAAAAGCATCTCCAAATTTCTTTCCGAATTCCTCAAGCTTTGTCTCAGGATCCTCCGGCCTGTATGGAACCTTGAAACCGCTGCCAAAATCGATATACTGTACAGATTCAAATTCTCTGACCACTCCAAAGATCAGTTCCGCGGCCCTGATGAATATCTCCGGATCAATGATATCTGAACCGGTATGGGTATGTATGCCTTCTACTTCTATCCCAAGACTTTGAACCAATCTCTTGAGGTGCGGGACCTGATGAATGGAAATGCCGAATTTGGAGTCGATATGACCAACAGAGATCTTTCGGTTGCCGCCGGCCATGAGGTGCGGATTGATCCTGATCCACAGCCTGATGCCAGGGTATTTCATTCCGAGGTACTCCAGCGCAGGCAAATTGTCCACGTTGATCCTGACCCCGAATGCGATCGCTCTCTCATATTCTTCTTCTGATATACAGTTGGGAGTGAAGAGGATCTCTTGAGGACTAAAGCCCGCCCTGATCCCCAACTTCACTTCCTCGATAGAGACACAGTCCAGGGAAGCTCCGTATGACTTGAACAGACTCAGGATATTCTGGTTGCTCAGCGCCTTGCAGGCATAAAAGATCTTGAGGTTTTCAACCTGAAAAGCCTTTCTAAATCTTTCGTAGTTCTTCTGAATGACTTCCTCCTCATATACATATAAAGGGCTTCCAAACTCATTCACCAATTCCTGATAGTCCTGATCCATGATCCATTCGGTTTTTTAGAACCTGCAAAAATAGCAGTACAACATATTCGAGTAGCTTGACGTAAGATTCAAAGCATGATTCCAAGATTTAGAGCGGCAATTGGGCATTCGAATTTGTAATTTGACGGTGCTATGGGGAAAATACTTTGCTGATGAGATGGATGAATAGTTTCCGGGATTACCTGATGGGTGATCACTATCCCGATCCTGAGATTAGGAGGAAAGTTTCCCTTACTTTTTATCTTTTGTTCTTAGGTGGGCTTGCTACCCTCTTCCTTCCTTTTGTTTATGTGGCCATTGGGTTTAAAACAGGATTGGTTTTTTCGACCCTTGGTACCTTCCTCGCGGTGTTGATGCTTTATTGGATCAAGCAAGGTATCAGCTACAAAGTACTTGGAAACTTTTGCGCATTTTCTGTCATCCTTGATCTGGGTGCTTTGGTTGTTTTCACCGGTGGGATCTTTTCACCTGCATTGATCTGGCTCCTTTTTGCTCCCATAACAGGGTACTTGCTCACCAATAATTTCTCCGGAAAGGTTTGGTCCTTCATCACCCTGTTTTTTGTAACCGGCATGGCCATTCTCGGTTATTATGGCATTGAGTTTCCAGCACTCATCCCTATGGTATATTTCCCCCTTGTCAAAGCGATGAATTTTGTTCTTGGCGTAACCATACTTCTTTTGATCATTTTCTCCTATGAAAGCCAACAGAAGAAGGCTGTGAAAAAAGTCCGGGCGCTGAACAAGGAATTGGTGGAGCAGTCAAATGAGACGATCAAGTTGAACAAGTCGCTTGAAAGCAAGGTCATCGAAAGGACCTCGGAGCTTCAAAGGATCAATGAAGAATTGGACCATTTTTCATATAGTGTTTCGCATAATCTCAGGGCTCCGCTAACCTCTATTCAGGGCTTGGTTGATCTTATCGTCAAGGATCCAAAAAACTCGGAGAAATACCTTCAACTGATCCGGGAGTCAACTAAAAAACTGGATGAGACCATACATACGATCAATTCCTATCTGAAGAGCAATAGAAGTGATGTGCAGTCGGAAGGTATTTTTGTTGCCAGCGAACTCAAGGGGATCATTTCAGGATTGGCCTATAGCGAAGGGGCCAGAGAGTTGTCAATTAAAGTTGATATTTCCGAAGATCTGGAGATCCAAACGGATCGGGACAGATTCAGAATGGTCTTTTCAAACATTATTTCCAATGCGATCAAGTATGCCGATCACGAAAAAACCTCCAGCTTCATTGAGCTCAGCTCTAAAAAGAACGGACAGGGAATTACAATTTCGGTGGCTGACAATGGAATAGGAATATCGGATTCGAAGATCGATCGGGTCTTCGATATGTTTTATCGGGGAACGGAACTTTCGAAGGGTGACGGAATGGGTCTTTATATCGTAAAAGAGGCTCTTTCAAAACTTGGCGGCACGATCAATCTTAGCTCTGAGGAACAGGTAGGCTCAACTTTTGAGGTGACCTTTCCACAATAAATTCTTTCCTTTAGGGCTTTATGACTCTAGGATACTTTGGCCACCACAAATGTGGTTCGATGTGGCTTTCCAATATTTTGTTTGATGTTAGCGCTTTGATGGGTTACCGACCCCTTCAAAATCAAATCAATATGATCAAAAATCCCAAGGATGAGATCAACTGGGATAGCATTGATTTTTATATCTGTACCAACAGCGTTTACGAAAAGGTCAAGCAGGTGCCGAATGTGCGCGGGTTTCACGTGATCAGGGACCCCAGAGATGTTATTGTTTCCGGATATTACTCACATCTGTACAGTCACGAAATACTGGACTGGTATGAACTGGAGGAATACAGAAGCAGGCTGGAAAAGGTTGATAAGGATGAGGGGCTGATGATGGAGATTGATTTCACCGGATATTTCCTGAACCATATGAATACCTGGAATTATGAGGATCCGGATTTTATGGAAGTGAAATTTGAGGATCTTACTCAAGATCCTTCGGGCAAATTCAGAGAGATCTTCCAATTTCTAGGGATCTATGATGATCAAAAGGGGTTTAACACCGTGAACACCCTGAGGGAATATTCCAACAGGGTTCTTCGAAAGACCACCGAAGGAAAGAGGATCGGTAACAAGATCAATCAGGCGGCGATCGATTCCATAGTCAAGAAAAGGAGTTTCAAAAAAATGTCAGGGGGTCGAACCAAGTCCGAGGAGGATGTAAAATCGCATTACAGGAAGGGAACTCCGGGAGACTGGAAAAACCACCTCAAGCCTCACCATCTGGAATATTTTCACTCCAAGTTTCCGGGGTTGATCAGGAAACTTGGGTACGAAGAGTGATCTATCTCCTCAAGAACAGGATATCAAGAAATCTCTGACGGGTTTCTGTTGGAGGTCCTGTCATGCTCAGAATCGAATACAGATAGAATCCCTGTTGATCCATGAATCTGATCATATCTTCAAAAACATAGCTACCCTCAAACCTGTTGGCAATTGAAACCTCAGCGATCACATAATCGATATGCTGAAGGGAAGACCTTGCACCCTTGAGAACAGAGAGTTCGCCTCCCTCAGTATCAATTTTCAGCAGAACTTTTTGGTTTGCGATGTTCTCATTTTCCAATACCTGGTCCAGGGTTGTCACCTCTACTTTCCTTGATTTATCCCGTCCCTCTTCGGCCGAAAGCTCCGTGCGTTCAAAAAGCGATGCTTTTTCGAAGGTCTCACCGGTGAATTTGATTTCCAGCTCCCCCGGTTCCTCTCCGAGAGCCTTGGGGACCCAAGAACCACCAAACTCATCCAGGATCTTTTCGATCGCTTTTTTGTATTCTTTGAGTGGTTCTACCAGGATTAGCCTGGCTTTGGGGAAGGCATCATAAATGGGATATGTACCATAGGCAACTCCAACGTCGATCACGAGCTCGGGTTTGCAGACTTTGGCCAGGTATTTTGGGTTGATCCCGATCTTATCATCCGGATCGATGGGTCTTGGTTGATCCTTTTGGATCTTGGTGATCGTAAACCCAAGGGCCCTGAAAGCCGATTTTATGATTTTTTTAATCATTCATTCCAAAGTTCTAATTCCGGACTAATGAAACCGGGACAAAGAAAAGGAGTTTAGTCGACCTATTGATAATCAGAAATCCTTCAGGAAGGCTTCGACTTTTTCCGGGTCTATTCGAATGGATTTTTCTTCCTCCCTGACTTCATGTTTCATCCCCCTGGAGTCTGGTAGATCCCCAAGCAGGTAATAATACCTGTGGTCAAAACTCTGGGATAGGGTAAAGAAGAAATTCAACATATGGCTTTTGATCCCACGCCTGATCTCAACCACCTTGGAGCCTCGGGGCATGTAAACCATATTGGTCAGCCCCGCTCCGTGTATCGACAAAACCTTTTCACATCTGCCGAAAAGATTGACCTGATCATAGGTACTCATTCTATCGAGATTCAGAATTTCAAATCCATGTGCATTCAATGTGGGAAGAAGTTCTTCTTCGTTGAGAAGAACTCTCCTTCCGACCTTTTTGCGTGTGATATAGATTTTTTTGCTGGGTTTTCCCTTATAGTTCTCATCATAAAAAGCAGCCTTGATGCGCCTTGATGATTCCATGAGGGGCTCGGGTTGATAATTGAGCGGGCCTCCTGGCTGAGAAATGAAGATCATCTTCTTGGTCCTGAGCAGTCGATGCTGATCAAGACTGATCATTTTCCTGTCAATGATGCTGAGAAGATCGTTTCCGAAGGGCCATTTTTTAAGAAAATATGAAGGAAGAAAAAACGGGATTTCAGGATCGACATACTTTTCAGCAAGTACAAGACGCGGGATGATCTCCGTATGCCAATGGAAAAATCCACCTGTGGAGAACTGGTCCAGAACATTCAGAACCACTTCTTCTCGTTGATCATTTCTGAAAAGATCTTTTAAATAATTCTTGGCGAGGGTGAGGGGACGATTATAGATCCTTTCCTGCCATTGATCCCCAAAGCTTTCCGGAAGTATTCTGAAATTCTTCTTGATAAAGAGCTCGTTATTGACCCGGACATCTTCAAGCTCTATGCGAAATACCGGCCAGGCTTCGGACTGGAGATAATCCGAGAAAAGCTCCATGTCATCAGGAAGGATGTTCTCAGGATATTTTCTTTTGATTAACAAACCTGGCAGGATCTGTTCGATCTGCCCAGAATACCTTTCTTCCTCCGGTTTTCTTTTGCCCAACTTTGTTCCTTATTGAAGGTCCAGGGATCGCTGGATCAGGTTAAGGTTATGAGCGGTTTCCGCCTGCAGATCCACAGAATAATAGGGCATGCGGCTATGTTGTATGCTTCCCGCCTCAACCATATCATCCTTGAGTTTTCCGCTCGCCTTTAAGAATACCTTACCTTTTGAATCAACGATCAGGAACATCTTCTCCCTAAAGAAAAAACCAAAGCCGCCGAACATTTTCTTGAACGTGATCTCCTCAATGCCTTGGAGGGTGTCCTGAACCAGTTTTGCTGATTCCTCGGATTGCGGCTGCATCTTTGATCCTTTTTCACCCATTCTCCCCGGAGTTTGATTCAAGAGCTGATTCTCTTTGATAAAGAAATAAGGGTAAGCCTCCGGCCAAACCAAAAAGCATGGTCAGGACCCAAACGATCCAGGGAGCTCTCATTCCCAGCCTTTTTGACTCCTGATAGCTCCAGATCATAAAGACCAGAACAACGAACAGCAGATCGACCACAAACGCCGTAGAAATATCGTTCACAAACATGCCTGCCATGGTTTCCAGGGGTCTTGCCCACAAAAGAATATTTCCGGTTTCCATTGAAACCCTCATCACCCAGATATTGGGGGCGACAAATCCAAGGATAGTCAAGGCGAGGTAGATCTTCTTCATGGCCTAAAGGACTGAATTTTTTCCAATTGGTTTGATGCCGGTGGCCAAATGCACTTTAAACATGATCGCTTTTTTATTGGCCAGTTGCATGAGTTTGACCGGGTTTGCATGCGGTGTCTTTCGTGAAGCCAATCAGGAGGAGAATGTTTTGCCTTTCTAACTGTCTTTATAGGCGATCGTTTTCAACCATTCATTCATAGTCTCCATCTCCCAATACATTTTCTTCAAAGTTTCGGTCTTTTCGTGTTCAATAACAGCCCTCAGGATCTGCCCAAAGGATGCGGGCTCTTCATCAGCGGATTTGCCGATATTAAGTTGCAAGATTTCATGAGCTTTTAATATGTGATTGCTTAGTTTCTCTTCAATTACATCCATAGTTTATTGTTTATCAGTTTTTTATACCTATTCATTAATTCCTCAATTTTGCATGAGGTAATTTATTTCTAATTGATTTGCGTGAGAGAGGACTGAAATTTTAGCCCTTTCTATTTGCCGGCAATTTTTTCTAGTAGCTCAATAATCTTTTCCTGATTCTGAACGATCTAATCAATGCGCCAATACCATAGAGCAACAAAGCGGAATATCATGAATATAGCCACAATAATGAAGCCTGAAATCGCAAGATAGATTCCATTTGAAAGTGGGTTTATCTACCAACCAAAAATATCAATTTAGTATTTTTATAATACAATAATTCGTCTTCCCCGAATGAATCTTTTCAACTACGAGAAAAGGTGCCTCCGCGATAAGTACCCAGACAGGACCTGGTGGGACATTGATAATGTCTATCACTATGCCGCATCAGTATGGAACAGGCCAGGGATATCCCAAAGGCAGTGAGTCCTCGAACTGGCTGAGGATATGAAGATGGACCTGGAACACGCCAAGGAATACTTGTGGGAAGTGGAGGAGCCATGAGGCTTAAATTGTGATCCCTTCCGGAACTGATCTACTTATCATTATAATGATACCGGCAAGAAATTACGGTTATTGACTCTTGGTCAAAACTGTAAACCAATCTGTGGGTATCATTGATTCTCCTGGACCAAAATCCTTTCAAGTCTCCCCTTAAAAGCTCGGGCTTGCCAAGTCCTTCCGTGGGGGTCTCCCGAATGGAATTGATTAATTCTCCAATCTTTTTGGCAATTTTAGGATCCTTCTTTTTGAATTTGAAGTAGTCTTTCTCAGCAGGCTTTTTAAAGAGGACTTTTCGCAAATACTATGCAAATTCTGAAGATAGATCAACGGATTTAGAATCCATTGAATCTAATAAGTGCTTCTTGTTTGGTGCTCGGCCTAGCAAGTATTCTGTCTCAGATAGATCATCAGCCCTGAGGGCCAATTCTTTGAACTTTTCCATTCTCTGGCAAATGGAGGCCATAGCTTTCTTTAGCTCCCAATATTTTGGAGGAACAATTGAATCATAGGCCCTTATGACCGAAAGGAGTGAATCAATCTTATCCATTTCCTCCTTCACGATTAGGGTTGGCTCTTCTTCAAATAGTGCGACCAATCCAGCAACTTTTAGTTCCAAATTTTGGATCTGTCGGGTCACATACCCCATTAATTGAGACATGATGAAGTCAGAGAGCTTAGCAAAAGGAAGGGTAAGCTTAAGTGCTCTAGACTCAGACGAGATGGTGGATAGCGAATACACTTGGTTTCGAATCTTTATCAAAATAACGAATTCTTTGTGTATAAGTACACAAATCTCATCAAAATCATCATTAAAGAGGATACTCAGGTGATGAGATATACCCTTTATTTGGGGTTCATATAAACATCAATAGTAAACACGTTTTTTGAGCTAATGATAGAGCCCCGGAGATCATTCTGGGGCTTTCTCTTTAAGGAAACTAGATCAAAATATCTCATAAGTAAGGATTGATCTTCCTGAAGTTATGCATCTGTTTTGACCGGGAAGTTTCACTTGATTTTTAACAACCTACCTAACAATCTCATGATAAGCTCTTGTTGACGAATGGATAGATTGGGATCTGAGGGTTCACCCTTCTGATCTCTTCGATCATCTCCTCCCGCTCGTCTTCCTTGATCCCGGCACCGATCACGACGAGATCAGCTTCGGCATTTTTTAGAATTTCTATGATCTCGTCAATCTTGTTGGTTGCCAATACCTGGCGACCCATTCTTTTGAGTTCAACGCTGAGCACATCCAGAGTCGATTGCGGTCTTCCAACTAACAGGATTTTGGGTTCCATAAATGATAGGTTTACATGAGAATGTTCTTTTCCGGTTTAATGGGTTCTGGGAGATCCGTTTCGCCCAGCATTTCCCTGAGGTCGATCTCTATGGTTCTGGAAAGTGAGGTCATGGGCACATCATTGGCCCCGCCCGAGAATGGGTTTTCCGTGGCCTCACCGATCTTTTCCATGGTATGAAAAACCCAGGCGACCATGGCGCTAAAAGGTACCGTGAGCCAGACGAAATGTTCGCCGAGCTTCTGGAATTCCTGGATCATACCGAAGGGCACCAGGACGATAAAGATCCAGACGAAGTAGAGATTGATCGTGGCAAATTGCCTGGGGTATGGAAAGTTTTTGATCCGCTCACACTTTCCCTGCAAGGTGAAAAACTCTTTGAGTATATTTTCCATTTCCATATGCCTGAAATCATCGATCAGTTTTCGTTCCATCAATTGCCGGAGGTCCTGAGACTGGAGCGCAAGTATTTGGGTAGCTCCATTCTTTGCCTTCAGAACTTTTTCCATTTCCTTCTTCGATGAGAACTTCTCAAGCTCGGGCTCGATCGGGTCGTCCTGCTCCTGTACATAGTACAGTTGGCGGTATTCCTTGTTATGTTTTTTATGTATGCTTTCCCAGGGCTTTGATTGCCGAAGTTGAAATCTCAGAGCGGTAAGCCAGGCCATATGCCTGTAGATCAAGCGTTTTCTAATGGCTTCCAGTTCTTCCTCAGAAACAGGATCCGGATTATGAGAATTCGAGACATAGTCTTTGGACATGATACCCCAGGTCCGGCTGGTATTCACAATTCCTCCCCAGATCTTCCTCGCCTCCCACAGCCGGTCATATGTGGCGTTGTTCTTAAATCCTACCAGGAAGGCCACGGCCGTGCCGACGAGCGCGATCGGTAACCATGGGATGGTGATAAAATCCCAGCCCACAAGATCGTATAGAAGAGTGGGTATCGCTGCGATCAATAAGAACCAAAAGATCTCTCTTCTGGTCCAAAAAATAACTTCCCGAATCGAAAATTTTTCTCCTGCGTGCATTTTATGATGTTTTGTGACTGAAGATCTCTTTCATCTCCGTTCTTGCTCAGCCTTTCATTGAGTCTATCGTCGATCTCAGCCCTTCCTCATAATCGGTGGGGCTGAATCCGAATGCTTTTTCAAACTTACTGCTATCAAACAGGTAGGGGGAGTCTACCTGATATAGCATTTCCATGTTTTCCTTAATGGCATTGATGAATAAACCCAGAATCCCTAAAAACCATTTTTTCAACACCATGGTCTTGGTTTCCTTCCCCATGATCTTCCCTGCCAACCGGACATATTCTCTTCCGGTGAGGGCATTCCTGTCTGTCGGAAGATGCCAGACCTGATCAAAGGCCGATTCCGTATTTCCCAAAATCGCACAGGCCTTCCCTGCATCAGGAGTGTAGATCAAACTGTGTTTGAGGTCCTGGTTGATCATCCATTGAGGGCTTTTCCCCTTCAGCATATTCTCGATGACCATGAGGTTGAAAAAACTCAGTGGGGTTTCGGGTCCATAGAAATCTGGAGCCCTGGCAATAATGGCCTTAAGATCACCTGCCTTCACCTCATCCAGGATCATCTTTGCGATCTCTGCCCTGACCTGTCCCTTTTTACTGTCTGGCTTTATAGGGGACTCCTCTGTCATCCAACCATCCACCTTTCCATAGGCATAGACATTGTCAAAGAACAACAGCTTACATTCATGCACTTTGCAGGCCCGGATCACATTTTTCATGATCAATGGCCATTCCTTCTGCCAGATCCTGGTCTTGTATTCGAGGCCCACCGTCAGGTAGGCCACATCACAACCCTCAATGGCCTTTTGCACCTGCTCGGCATCCTTCAGATCTGCAGTGAACAACTCATTCTTTTCACTGATCTTTTTGGGATTCCTGCTGACCAGTCGGACCGGTTCATTGTATTCCTGAAGAGCCTTGGCGATCTCTCTTCCAATCACCCCGTTTGAGCCCAGTATTACTTGCATAACGATGTCAAATAGGAGATAAAACTAATTTGTTTCCTGATATTTTCTGAGCAGGGCATTCGTTTGCTTTTGAAGTTTTTTCCTGAAGAATCCTGTTCCTCCAAGCAATGCTCCTTTGAATCCAAAGGCCTGGATCGCCCAGCGGTGCAGATCGAATTTGTCAATATGCTCGATGATCAGATCATCCCTGAAACTCAAATTTGCTTCAACAATATTATGGACCTTTCGTGCTGTTTTTGAAAACGTATAATCAGCTACCCATTGAACTTTTATGATAGGGCCTGGTTCTTCTACAACCTCAAAGGAGATTTCCAGATCTGCGGATCTGTTGATGAGCATTCTCCACATGTCCGGCACATCTCTGCCCTTTAATTTCCCGAATGCCGGGTCATGAAATACGACATTAGGGTGGTAATGCCTCGCCATCTTTTCCGCATCTTTTTCCCGAAAAGCGGAATAAAAATCCTGTACGATCTTGATGTGATCCTCCATGCTAGAACTATTTCAGCGCGTTGGCGATAAGTGTATGAAAATGATGAACTCCTTTTTCCATGGTAGGGGAGAACCGCCCGGATCTGTAAAAGCGTGACTTCACTCCCTTCTGAACAGCAAGAACGATCTCTTCATCCTCCATTTCAACTCGGTGCAGATCTGCACCAGCTCCTGATTCCAGCTTTGATTCGTCGAAAACATAGGAAAGGAAGCTGATCCTGGTTTTCTCCAAATCCATAGGTTTTACAACATTGATCGACAAGCCCCAGGGGTACACATTGATCATTAGATTGGGGAAAACCCAGTAATAATACGCGGCAATGTTTTCTTCTTCGTCCGGATGCCCCGGAGGAAAATCAAAACAGAATTCCGGATCATCCGATCTTCCGATCTGGACATTGAAGTACTCGTCCAGTTCAATTTGGTATTGAGAATACTTCAATACCTCATTCAGCCCCTTGTGGACGAAGGGGATGTGAAAGCCTTCCAAAAAATTATCACAGTACAATGCCCAATTGGCCTGAAGGTGATAGGTCTTGGACCTTGAGGCGGAAAACACCGCTTCCTCCAATGGAAGGAACCCCAATCTTTCCTCGAGTCGATCAAGTATTTTTTCAAACTCAAACTCCGGACTCAGAGCTGTGAATTTCAAGGGTCCCCAATCCAGAAGAGGAAAGGGCCTGAGGTGATCTTCTGCTCTTGGAAAATCGATTGCAGCGTTGAATTCGGGCATGGATCTGAATTTTCCCGAAAGGTCGAATTGACGTCCGTGATAACCGCAGGTTAGGTTTCTGCAGGATCTTTCTTCATCGACGATGAGATTTCCCCGATGCGTGCAAACATTTGAGAGGCAATGAACCCTGCCTGCATCATCTTTCGTCAGGACCAATGGTTCTTCCAGCATTCCCTCCAGAAACAGAAAGGGATGAGCTGAATTCTTCATGAGTGTCATTGGATCCTCGACCAACTGCCAACTATGCTGAAAAATTCTTTCTCTGCAGTCCTGAAAAACATTCGGATCTCTGTAAAAACCGGCAGGGAGCGTTTCCGCTCTGGTGATATCCGGATCTATACGGAATAGCATGGAGTCAATTTCGGCAAAAGGGAAGTCCGAATCAAAATTTGCCTCCGGAAATAGGTGGATGGCTAAAAAAGCAGTCCCACGCGTACATCGATGATCTCCGCGGTTGCACCATGGGCCTTCAAACTGATTCCAGCATTCAGAGGGCCGGCAATCTGGTAGTAAAGGCCATATCGTTGATAAATCCCATCGGTGGTAAAAGGAAAATCCTTATAGATATAAACACCGAGCTCCTGGTTGAAAATAACCTTTCCGAAAGTGAAGTTATGCCCGCCCAGGAAGGCAAAAACATAAGGATCAAAAGTGGTTCCAAACCTGGCATTCTTTTCCTCGAAGGACCCGTCTCTTGAGAATTCAACCCCAAGGCTCCATGCATTGGTTTTGGTGAAATTTTGCATGACTCCTGCAGCCCAACCCCATACAATGGTTTTTTTATCCGGATGGATTTCGTCGGCATCCACTGTTTTTGTGGTTCCAAAGAGCCGGAAGTATTTTTTTAGGGATCTGTCAACTTCAAGCGATTTTAGCCTTTTTGGAAGAGGTTCTGTGACAGGATCGATCACATAATCAATACCCAATGCCAGGGTCGGGAAATTGATACCTTTATTAGGCATTTGGATTCCTCCGTTCGAAATATGGTTGTAAAAGGCGCTGAGGTTGATCTGCCAATTGGGATCCACCTTGTAGTTCAGGCCAAGGTTCATCAGCAACATAAAGCTTATCGGAGAGCTGTAGAACAGATTGGTCGGATTTTCGGTTTCGTGATAAACCTGATCCAAAAAAGCCAGGCCAAAACCCGCACGATAAGAGAGGTAAAATTTATGGTTAAACCCAAATTGGGGTTCTACAAAAAAGATCAGATTGTAGGAATTCCCCAGCACTGAAGGGTTCTGATAATTGAAATACGTAAAGGAAAATCCTGCTTTTGAATAGCAATTGCAGGTTTCCCAACTCTTTTCACCTATAAAAAATTTGCTGGCATCGATTTGAACCCCCCAGGGATTGGTATTTGAGATCTCCTTTAGATCCTGGCTATGGGGTATTATAAATCCTATATGAGATTTCAAGCCCAGATAGGTCGGGTTTTTGGTTTCCGATCCCTCTGCCTTTAGATCCTGGGAGATCATGAGGATCGCAATGATAATCCTAACCCTGGCTTTCACGTCAGAAAATTCGGGATGATCAAAACATTAATTCACCTGGTCGGGATTGCCCATTTTGCCACTTTGATAATCCCTGAAACATTGCTCGATTTGTGCCTTATTGTTCATCACGAAAGGGCCATAGGAGTAAACGGGCTCATTTAACGGCTGCCCACCAAGCAGGAGGATCTCGGATTTTTCCGCTGAGAATAGTTCGATATTGTTTTCTCCCCTTTCATAAAGTGCGATCTGATTCGGCTTCAGTACCTTTCTTCCTTCGAGTTCAAGAGAACCTGAAATGCTATACAGAAAGGCATTGTGTTGGGGGTTGGTTGGAATGCTCATCCTTGCGCCGGGCTTTGTTTTTATGTGGACATAAAAAGCCGGAGAGAGGGTTTCTATCTGGGATCTTATACCCATAAAATCTCCCAGTACCACCTTTGCCGTATAATTGGGCTTGACCAGAGTGCCCATTTGCGCATCCGCATGAACCTCTGTTTGAGGAGCCATATACTTGAATTTGGCAGGGGAGTTCAGCCAGATCTGAAATCCATGATAAGATCCTCCATTCTCATAAAGACCCTGTCCGCTTTCCTCCATATGGATCGCGCCTCTTCCCGCATTGAACATCATAAAATCGCCTTTTTTGATCTGGAAGTCATAGTTCAGACTGTCTTTATGATGCCCGTTTCCTGAGAGAAAATAGGTTGTCGGAGTAAAGCCCGCATGAGGATGTGCGTTCACCCTGAGAGGTGCGGAGCCGGCTTCTATGCTTGCAGGACCAAATTCATCGAATAGAACATAAGGGCTAACATAGTCTAGGTGGTTTCCCGCGAAAGCCCGCAGAACAGGCAAAGTACCTACCTTGACCTTATGTGCATTCAGAACCTTCCTAACCTGTCTGTTCGCCCCCGAAAGGATCATTCCAGAAGCCGAAGTGACAATTGAAGGAATTGCGATGCTTGCGCCGATTATGGCAGAACCCTTTATGAATTGACGTCTAATCATTTTCGTATTTTTTCAACCCCTGCGGAATCAAAAAAGTTTGATCACTTACCTTTTTAACAGAAGGGGGATTCCTGAGACCTCCGAACTTGCCTGAATGATCAGTACATACATTCCCGGCTCCAACTCCCGGCTTAAAACATAATTTCCTTCGGGCTTTCCTGTCCACTGATCAAGTCTCTTTCCGGCCTGATCGTATAAGAAAACATCAAAACCTCCTGTCTTGGGCCCGTTAAGGATCCTGAAATGTGAAGAGGCGGGATTGGGAGCAATTCTGATCTCCGAACCTACTACATTGCTTCCCGGCAATCCGACTATGGTTACGGGGACGCATCTGGAGGTGTCAAAGCATCCGGATTGACCGACAATAACCCAATAGTTTCCGGACATGCTCGGTGTGAAAAACTGAAAGGTGTCCAACAGGATGTTAGATCCGCATTCGAACCATTGATATGTGGCATTGTTTGCATTGGCGATTAGTGTTGTCCCGCTAACCGTAATTGAGGTATCCACATCCAATATGGTCAAGGTTATGGTGAGCACGCTATCGCATCCTGAAGAATTCGTCAGCGTGTCCATATAAGTTCCCGAGCTCGTCCAGACCTGATTTCCGCTAGGACTTAGATATGGTGAACAACCTGTAATGTTTTGACTCGAACTCGCATCCAGGATGGTAAGATTTACCGTGAGGATACTATCGCATCCTGCTGAGTTGGTCAGTGTATCTATATAGGTGCCTGAGCTTGTCCAGACCTGATTTCCACTGGGGCTTAAATAGGGTGAACAACCCGACAAGTTCTGATTCGAGCTTGTACTCAGAATTGTAAGGTTGATCGAAATAACACTGTCGCATCCGATTGAATTAGGAATTATATCGGTATAGGTACCGGAGCTATACCAGGTTTGTGTCCCACTGGGACCGGTGTAGCTTTCGCAATCCGAAACCGAGATCGTATCATAGGTATCAAAACTGACCAGGCTTTGACCGGGCACCCAGTTTGAGCTGGCCCCGCTGAGGGAAAATGAACTTAGGGTCCCATGATTACCATTCCCGGACTTGTCGGTCAGGGTCGTGATGCCTGTATTATTTCCATTGGCGATTCCCTGGTTAAACCTATAATAGGCTACAAGTCCTGTTGGGCTGCCACAGATCTCTGTATTCATATCCGCATTGATCTCCGGACCTGTTCTGGTGACATTCCAAATCTTAACCTCATCGATCAACCCATCGAAGTTTCGGCTTAGTCCTGTATAATCTCCAATGATCAGGTTTTGGATGGAGTTCCCGATCGATAGGACTGCGCTCATTGAATCGACCAGAATACCATCGAGATAGACCCTCATCATCGAGCCGTCATAGCTGCCGGCTATGTGATGCCAGGTGTTCAGGTTCATTAAGGTGTCTGTCGTCAGTTCATTCCATGAGCCATCTCCGAGGTTAAAATTGATTCTTCCTCCGTTGCCCACTCTGAGCATATAGCCGAAATCGGTCGAAAAACCATTTTGCTCCTTGTTGATGACACAACCCTGCCAGACCTGGGATTTCCAGCTTCCTGCGTTTATCCAGGCCTCAAGCGTAATTGATGTACCGGTTATTTGAAGGGAGGCATCATTTCCACAATCAACCCTATCATCAAATCCATCAAAATCGAGGGCATTTTGGGAAAATCCGGGAGTACATAACAGAATAATTGAAAGGTAGAACGGTAGAAATCGCTTCATAGAACTGCGTTGATACCTTTAAGGTAGCCATTTTCCCGACCCCACCATTGTCGATTCAACCCGAAAATATGTAGCTCCACCGGAAATCGATTCCCTTTAATATCGGGTGCTCTGAGTTTTGGACCAACAAAAATCAAAGCGATGAAAACTCTTACTATTCTTTCAATTGCATTTTTAGTTTCGGGTTGGGCTTTGAGTCAGGAATTGACTCAAACAGTCAGGGGGTTGGTTCAGGATGAGCAATCAGGTTTTGCCCTGCCAGGGGCTACAATAATGCTGGCTGGTACTGATTCTATCATTGGTACGGTTTCAGATGCTTCTGGAAATTTTGTTTTGACAGGGGTTCCGGTAGGCCGCCAAAGTCTGGTTGTAACCATGATAGGGTATGAACCGAGAAACCTCGGAAATATCCAGGTTACTTCGGCCAAGGAGCCTTATATAGAAGTAAGGTTGCTTGAATCCGTGACCAATCTTGAGGAGGTTGTGATCAGTAGCGAAAAGGACCAGGCTTCCCCCTTAAATGATTTTGCGGCTGTGAGCGCAAGACAATTCACTCTTGATGAAGCCGTCCGTTATGCCGGTGGTTTTTATGACGTCGCGCGAATGGCAACTAATTTTGCCGGTGTGTCTTCTTCGGGTGACGTCAGAAATGATATCGTTGTCAGGGGAAATTCACCAACATTTGTGCTCTATCGAATTGAAGGAGTACCTGTTCCAAACCCTAATCACTTTGGAACTTTTGGAGGTGCCGGCGGAGCGATTTCTATGATCAGTCAAAACATGCTTGCCAATTCAGACTTCCTGACCTCAGCATTTCCTTCAGAATATGGTAATGTTTTGGGTGGGGTTTTTGATATCAATTTTCGAAAAGGAAATGGCCAAAAACGTGAGCATGTGGCACAATTTGGAATGAGAGGATTGGAATTGAGTACAGAGGGGCCCTTTTCAAAAAACTCCAATGCTTCCTATCTGGTGAATTACCGCTATTCCACACTTGAAATTTTTGATGCCATGGGCTTGGACATCGGAGTCCCCGCAGTACCGGAATACCAGGATCTATCGTTCAAGGTGGATGTTCCTACTCAGGGAAAATTGGGCAGGTTTACAGTCTTTGGCCTGGGAGGAATTGCCAGCATCAACCTGAATGACAGTGAGTTGGAAGATCCGGAGGAATACTTTAATCAGGATAAGCCAGGAGATATTTACAATCAGACCAGGATGGGAGTGATCGGAATTTCCAATGATCATTTCCTCTCAAAAAATACCTCAGGGGAGATCACCTTTACAATCTCCAACTCCAGGGATCTATTTGAATATGATACCCTGACCGAACCAGAGTTTACAGAAAAATCTCGCTACAGAGATGGATCTTTCACAGAGATGAGATACAGCCTTTGGTACCGTCTTGGACATAAATTCTCCGCCAAGGACAAGGTCCAAACCGGATTTCTGATTGATTTTGCTGATGCCGATTTTGTGGAAAATGCCGTTGTCGATGGGGAGTATCAAAGAATTACAAATTACCAGGGTACCTACCAGCTCTATCAGGCTTTTGCCGATTGGCAGCACAGATTCAGCAACAGACTAACCTTTAACCTGGGCTACCATATGCAATACCATGAGTTAACAGATGCTATTGCTCATGAACCAAGAATCGGGTTATCCTGGGATTTTGCCGACAGACAAACCCTAAGCTTTGGAACCGGATTGCATTCCCAAACACTGCCTGCCTATGCTTATTTTATTTCTGAGACCGCACCTGATGGTACACAGGTCTATAAGAATCGCGATGTTGGTTTTCAGCGTAGTGCCCATATCGTGTTGGGCTATCAGAATCGCTTTTCAGCAGATTGGAGGTTCAAAGTGGAAACCTATTACCAGCATCTATTCGAAATTCCGGTAGAGACGATAGAATCTCACTTTAGTTCCATTAACACAGGAGCAACTTTTGATGGATTTCCTGATGATCTGGCCCCATTGGTCAATGAAGGGGACGGTCGGAATGTCGGGGTTGAATTTACCATTGAGAAATTCTTTAGCAGAAATTACTATGTACTTTTTACATCCTCGCTTTTTGATTCAAAGTACAGAGGAAGTGATGGGGTAGAGCGCAATACGGCTTTTAATGAAAATTACGTATTCAATATTCTTGGTGGAAAGGAATTCTTGTTGGGCCGGAGTGATAACAAAACCTTCGGTATCAATGCACGATTTAATTGGACCGGTGGACGTCCTTATATTCCGATCGACAGGGAAGAAAGCCAAATGCAAGGTGAGACTGTATTGGATTATTCAAGAGCTTATGAAGAGCAATATGACGATTACTACCGTCTGGACCTAAAGTTTATTTACACGATTAACAGTCCCAAGGTAACGCACTCGATAGCCCTGGATATCCAGAATGTTACGAACAATCAAAATGTGTTCACTCAAAATTATAATGTAAGTACCGATGAGATTACTACCGAATACCAAACAGGACTATTGCCTGAGCTTCAGTATCGTATTATGTTTTAATTTCGGATAAGGAAGTATGAAAACCGCAAAGAAATATGGATATCGGCTGCTGGTAGCTGTGCTGGTTCACCTCTTCTTCAAGGTGACCACAGCTCCCGATTTCGAGGAGATGACCACCTTTGATTCAGCCTTCCTGGCCTATTTCATTTATACCGTGACCGTTGTTTTTGTAGCATGGGAGATCGGAGATAGGTTTTATAGGTATTATTCCAATAAATACCATGGCATCTTTATGAGTGCCAAACCGTTGTTACTTTTTTCCATCGGTTCTTTTGTGATCGTTGGGATCTTTTTGGCAGGAGCGACCTATCTGTTGATCTATCATTTGGAACCCTGGTTGAGTTGTCCGCAACCTGAAAACCTGTTGGCCTATTATATTATCAAATTGATTTCCTCTCAGATGATAACCCTGCTCTTCATCGCCGGATTTATCATCAATCATTTTTGGAAGTACAAACAGCAAAGTCAGGTCCTGCATGAAAGGATCATCAAGGAGAACGTGATGTACAAATACGAGAGCCTGAAAAGTCAATTGAACCCGCATTTTCTGTTCAACAGTTTTTCAGTATTGACCAGTCTTGTTCATAAGAATCCGGATCTGGCTTCGGATTTCATCTCTCAACTCTCAAAGATCTACCGATACGTCTTGGAAAATAAGGACCGGGAACTGGTACCGGTAGAGGAGGAACTCAAGTTCCTCGAGTCCTACCTGTTCCTGATGAAGATCCGTCATGATGAAGGCATTGAGGTGGATTATGATGTTAAAATGCTGGAAGGGAAATATTCGATTCCGGCCCTTTCTCTTCAGTTGCTGGCCGAGAATGCGGCCAAGCACAATAGCTTTTCCGAGGAAGCTCCCTTGAAGCTCCGTGTATACACCGAGGGAGGAAAATACCTTGTGATCAGGAATACGCTTCGGAAAAGAAGGGCTTCTCGCCCAAGCACCAAGGTGGGCCTGAAGAATATCGATGAGCGATACAGGTTGATATCAGATCTGCCGCCTGTAATCGAAGAAGATGAACGGTTCTTTACGGTGAAGCTTCCATTGATCGAAAAACAGGCAGTATGAGGGCATTGATCGTTGAGGATGAGAAACTGACTGCCGAGCGTTTGGCCGACCTTGTGCAGAAGCAGAAGCCCGAGATCGAAATTGATCATATTGCCGGCTCGGTCAGCTCTGCCAGAGAGTATCTTCAAAACGGTTCCTTTCCCGATCTGATCTTTCTTGATATTGAACTGGGCGATGGAACGGCATTTGATCTTCTGGAAGAAACCAAGGTCGATGCTCCGATCATCTTTACAACTGCCTACGATGCCTATGCTTTGAAGGCTTTTAAGTTCAACTCGATCGATTATCTCCTGAAACCCATCGATCCTGAAGAGTTGAGAACCGCGCTTTCCCGATGGGAAGAAAATAGCAACCGGAAAAGTCAAAAACCCGATTGGGAGGAGCTCAGGCAAATGGTCCTGGGAAACTTTAAAAAGCGGTTTCTAATCAAGAGCGGAGATAAATACAAGACCATTCCCATTGAGGATGTGGTGTATTTCTTTTCGGAGGATGGTTATACCTTTTTATTGGGAAAGGATGGAAAAAAATCTATTGTGGACTATACGCTTGATGATCTCAATGAGATCCTTGATCCAACTAGGTTTTTCAGGCTCAATCGCAAGATCATCGCCCCAATTGAAGCGATTGACAGTGTGGCGAGCTATTTCAACGGTAGATTGCTTGTGACAGTTAATCCGGATTTTTCAGAGCAAATTGTGATCAGCCGCGAAAGGGTGAAGCCCTTCAAAAACTGGCTCGACGGCTAATCTGCATCTGAAAAATATTCCTTCATGGGGCCAAAGTAAAACTCTTCCCAGCCCCGCTCGTAATCGGGTTGACCCGCCGGTATTCCCGTATGGATCAGGGTCAAGTCGGTCCCGCGCTCCGATTCACTTAGATGAATTTCAATTTTGGAATTGGGGTCTCCATCGGCAAATTCGCTTGTCCTCCATTCCTGAACGATCAGAGAAGGCCGGTTTAGCTCCAGGTTTTTTCCACTGATGTATCCATCCCATGCCATAAAGGATGCTCCAACTTCAGCATTGCATTCAGCTTCTCCTCCGGTCATTTTGCCATGACCTTCGGTATCGATCCAATGATCGAAGATCGATTCAGGCCTTGCGGGTATGCTGGTCTTTATGGTGAATTCCTGTTTGCTTCCACCCATGGTGCTTAGATCTTATTGAGATCTTTTTTGGTTAGATCTGATTCCGGCTGATCCCCTGTATTCAGCGTTGTTCCCGGCTCAAAAAGCAGCATTTCAACCTCATCCATGGCTACGGGGCAATGCTCTAAGCCATGCGGTATGATCACGAATTCACCGGGATGGAGATCTATATCCCCTTCCCGCAGTTTGATCTTCAGATGCCCCTTCAGTACCAGGAAAAGTTCGTCTTCGGTGGCATGTTTATGCCAGACAAATTCTCCACTTGCTTTGGCCAGTTTGACCATCTGACCGTTTAATTCTCCGGCTATTCTGGGATTCCAATGATCGCTGAACGAATCAAATTTCTCCTTCAGATTGACCTTTTGAATTTTCATAGCCCTAAGAAACTGATGATGCCTATTGCTTTTCGTAAACCATCTCCCATTGGCGGAAGAAGGTTTCCTGGAAACGGCGATAAACCTTTCCGTCTCTTACTTCAAGGGTTTCCTTATCTACCGCTATGGTCCCGAGGATCATATCACCGCTTTGATGGGCGATATCTGTCTTGCCGATATCTCCGCAATCAATATTTGATAAAACCAGCTCTTCCATTCTTTCGGCTGCAGCGGCGTTGCAAAGTGTAGCGCTTCCCTTTTGACCCAGCATGACGGTCATATCTTTGAAGAACTCAATATAGTTCGCGTCATTTTTACAGGAGTCGGGATATTCACTTTCGGTATTTCCGGTTGAGGAATTGGTGATCAGAACATCTTTCAAAATGTATTTCCCCAGGACAGGCTGATCTCCGTAGGAGATTGAAGTACTGACCTGTATGGGCAGGCTCAGATTCCTGTTCCAAACAAAAGTGCTGTTGGGGCCATTGCCGGCCAGGGCATTGGGCTGCCAGTTCGATTCGTCCTTATAGCGGAGATCATAGTAATAGTTTCCATCCGCCAAAACACCCAGATCTATTATACCGTTGGCATTGGGATTTCCGCTGAATATGGCATTTGCAGAATTGTTCCAATCATCCTCCGATTTGTAGATGTTGACTGTGGCAGTGCTTTCATCGGGGTCAGCTTCGTTTGCATATTGACAGCTATTCTCATTGTCAATCGTGAATTTGATCCGAACGGTTGGTTCGGCGGCGTCGTCACTGTCACAGGAGTATGACAGTAAGGCGATGGCGATCAGTAGGGTACTTAGGTATTTATTCATCTTGATTTTTTTCGAAAGACAAAAATCTTAAAATCCGATCAATCAGGGCAAGGATTCTTTCTTTTAGTCACGACAACTGTATGATTTACAGTGAATATTAAGTGAAAACAGGGTTTAAGATAACCCAAAAGCAGATATGAATTCAGCGATGATCAAGCGGGGTTGCTCGGATTTCCAAACGTTGGATTAAGGATCTTGGCGCCGTAATAGATCATGAAACCAGCGGTGAAAAACATGATCAATGAATATACTGCCGGGGCAATTGCAAAGGTCGTATTCCCGAGGAGTCCTATAGCCACACCAAGCGCGAGGGTTCCATTTTGAACCCCGGATTCAATTGAAATACTCGTGGCCTGTCGGTTTTCAAGCTTGAATACTCTTGAGGTATAGAAGCCGACCAGCATGGTGACCACATTTAAGGCCAGGGTGATCAGGCCTGCCTGAGCAAAATATCCGACGATGTTATCCCGCTCTTTGACGATCAATCCGATGATGATCAGCATCAGAATTGCCATAGATGCAATCCGAACAGGTTTACCCATTTTATGGGCAAAATTGGCGGCATATCTTCTAACCATCATGCCCACGATCACCGGAATGATCACGACCATGAAAATATTCCTGATGGATTCCACAATATCCAGTTTGACGACTGTACCCTCCTGGATCAGAGAGATCATGGCAAAATTCACCACAAAGGGTATGGTCAGAACCGAGATAAAAGAGCTGAAGGCCGTCAGGGTTACCGATAAGGCCGTATCTCCTCGGGCCAGGTGGGTAATGAGATTGGAGGTAGCGCCTCCGGGGCATGCCGCCAGTATCATAACACCGACGGCGATCTCGGGATTGACCGGAAATAGCTTCACCAATGAGAATCCGATCAGGGGTAGAAGGATCATTTGGTTTATGAGGCCGATAATGGCGGCCTTGGGAAATTGAAAAACCCTTTGAAAATCCTTGATGGTCAGGGAAAGCCCCATTCCCCACATAATGATCATCAGGGAAACCCCAAGGATGATGGTAGATAGATTATCCATACTCAGTCTTTTGCATGGCTAATTTAAAAAAGAGACCTGTTCTTTGAATTTTCTACGCTGAGCTTTAGGATAACTGCTTCATCCCTTTCGTGTCGCCAGTGGAGGACAAGGATTGGACGAAGGGACCGATTGTTTAGAAGATAGAAAAAGCGATAATCACCAGGGCGAATCCGGAGGGAATTCCAATGGCACTGGCAATGATGAGGTTTTTGAAGGAGGGAGCTCTTTTGTTCATAAAAACCAGCAAGGCAAGGCTTATGAGGAAGGGAGGAAGGAAGTAGATCGTTACTATGGGCATGAACCTGAGATCCATGAATTGGGTGAAAGCCTGGGTTTTGTGGTCCAGATAGAACAATCCCATTACAGAAAAATAGACCAGCGCCGCAAGTGAGAAGATCTCCAGGTAGAAGGCCATCCGGTTCCTTTGATTAGGCTTCACCATAAAGGTCAAACGAAAAAATGCGGCTAAAATTTCCGCTTAGAATCTCAGGGCAAAATGAAGACCCGTTCCTCCACCTCTGGGGATCATAGGAGAGATTGCCATGTTGTGGAAGAATTTTCCCTTATGTAATTGAGGAACGCCGATGCCAACAACAGCACCGATGAAATAACCTGTGATCAGGTCAGTGGGAAAATGCTTTCCGGCTTTCAGTCGAAAGTATGCTGTCCAGATCGCGGGCACAGTAGCTATTCCATATACTATGGGCCATTTCCTTTGTAAGCCAGGGTGAAAGTCACTCAATACCTTGCCGATAAAAAAAGTGCTCGCGGTCACGGTGGAAACATGGCCGCTAAAAAAGGAGTCCGTGGATTTCACGCCTTCCTTTCGTTCGGTTGACTCTTCGGGATTGTAAACAAAGGGCCGGTACCTCCTGATCGGTATTGTGGCCATCAGGTACAATGTCGCCTGGATCGCATGGGTTTCCAGGTACATCAGTGTGAGATTAAGGAAGCTCTTCCTCAAGGTTTTGTCTGCTGCCATGATGATCAGGGGGATCGCCGGGCCAACCCTCAAACCATAATCCGACAGATCATGAGCCCGATCCGCAAATTCGGGATCCTGCCTGGCAGCTACACGGTCGAAGGGGATCTTCACGTCCTCAGGAGTGAGATCTTTATAGTCTTCATAGGTCAGCTTGGGAAGATTGAAAAGGTAGTTCTGGCCCCAAATATTGAATGCATGACCTGCGATGGTGACCGGTACATCAACCCAATAGTTGAAAGCGTAGACCGAATCTTTTCGCTTGAACTGAGCCTGGGCCGAATGGTTGATGGAAAGCAAAAAACCAATCGCCGCAAGCGTGATGATGAACCTTTGTGAAATGCTCTTTTCCAAAATGGTAAATGCTAAACAGTATTCAGGTACGGACTGTTTGGAGCCCGAATTTATCGAAGTTTTTCGAGGGCTTGGGAGATCATTTCCAGGGCTCTGTCCACGGTGTGTAATTTTGTTCTGAATGCAAGAATGGCGATTCTGATCAGAAACTGTCCTTCGATCATTGTAGAACTGAGAAAGACACGGCCGTCCTTGTGGATCAGATCAAGAAGATCTTGATTGAATTGATTCTCATCTCCTCCGGAAGGAAAGTAGAAATAACTCACGGAAAGGTCTGGTTCGGGCCCAACCCTGAACCCCATTTCTATCAATCTTTGGCGAAAATATTCGGTAAGCAGGAGCTTCTCTTCCAAACAGGCCTTGAAGGGCTCTATACCATGATATTGCAAGGGTAACCAGGCCCTTAATCCGCGGAAATGCTTGGTGAGCTCAGGAGAAACATCTGCAGCATTGACGATCTCATCTTCCTTCACGGCATCCTGCATGTAGTTGGCAACATAATGATGGGATTGCATAACAGCCTTTTTGTCTTTCACCAGAACCACACCAATTCCATAAGGCATGAACAAGCCTTTATGCGGATCGACAACAAGAGAATCCGCCATTTCGATTCCTTTGAACATTTCCTTTTTGGAGTTGATCAAAATGAAAAAGCCTCCATAGGCCGCATCGACATGAAACCAAAGTCCATGCTCCTTACAGATTTGTCCTATCCCTTCCAAAGGATCTACGGCTCCCGTATCGGTACTTCCCGCTGCGCTGATCACCATAAAAGGATGCAAGCCCTGCTCGATGTCGGACCGGATCAGCTTTGCCAGGCTTGCCGGATCCATTCGGAAGCCTTGATCAAGCCTGACTTCCCTGAGTATGGCATCAGACAGGCCGATGATCCTCAAAGCCTTCGGAATACTGTGATGAGCTTGCGCGCTCAGGTAGATGACCGACTTCATGATCTTTTCACCCTTGATCTCATGTTGATCCCTGGCAGCCACCAGGGCAATGAGGTTTGCGATCGAACCTCCGGAGGTAAGGTTTCCAACCGCGGATCCAGGGAAGCCAAAGAGATCCTTCAGCCAATCGATCACAGAGTCTTCCATCTGTGCTGCACCGGGCGAAGCAAAATGCATCCCCGAGAATTCGTTGGTGACATCGGCCAGGTAATCACCAAGGGCGGAAGCATAGATCCCTCCACCCGGAATATAACCCAAATGTCCCCCTGAAGCCGGATTGATGCCTTTCCCGGCGACTTCCTCCTTGTATATCCGAAGCAGTTCCTCCAGACCTTTCTTCTTCCCATCGAGCTTCATCGACTCCGGGTTCGAGGGGGCCTGCGAAAAAGCATTGGTATTATGAATATCATCCAGGAATTCTGTGGCATAGGCATGAACCTGCCCAAGCGCCTCGTCGCGGTCCTTTCGTGCGAATTCCAGATCCGAGGATCTTTCCTGCAGGTCTTTTATTTTTCCAACCAGTGATTCAATAGGCATGCTCAAATCTTATTTGGGTTTTAGGGTCTTCGCATAATCCAAGCTGCGCTGAAAATAGAAGCTGCACTTGTCAAGATCCAATTGGATCTCAAGTGGAACCCGAACATACTCCTTCATCACACTGCCATGCTGTATATCCAGTGAGGTATTGTAAGCATCAATGAATTTTTCACGGTCGGCCTGGTTTAATCTCAGGGCCAAGGTTCCGTCCGGGCCCAGATAACTGAACATATTTCCGTTCAGTGAGGTATAGGGCACTTTCTTCCCTTTTCTTTGGATGTCAGGGAACATTGCGACCAGTGCATCATATTTTTCGAGGTTCTCTATCGGGATCTCACTCATTTAAGCTTTGTTTAATAGCTCGCGAAATTTATTCATGCTCTTCCAGTTTCTTGTTGTGGCCATGACATCCAGCTTATTTTCAAAATAATTGTTGTTCATCTTCGCCCTTCCGTAGCCATTGGGTGAGAAAAAAAAGATAACATCTTTATCAATGATGTATTCTTCGGGTTCAAATCGGACCTTTTTCAGCTCTTCGATCCTTTGGTTCTCTGGAATGGAAAAAAGGAGGGTGATGTAATTCCTATCGGGATCCTTACCATTTTGGATATGGGGATTATTGTCGAGTATGGCCTCTATTTCTGCAGGGGTTTTCACGAGTACGGGAACCTCGAAACCATATTGCTTTTTGATGCTGTCCCTGATCAGGTCCTGGAGTACGGACCTATCGCGGATCTCCGTGGAAAAGAACACATTTCCGCTCTGTACATAGGTTTCCACCTGATCCAGGCCTGAGGCTTCGAGGATCTGCCGGAGATCGGCCATTTTGATCAGCTTTTGCCCGCTGACGTTGATCCCCCGCAACAGGGCCAGGTATCTTTTCATTTTAGACCTCCTTCTTTATTTTGAAACGCTTTGATCTCTTTTTTCGCTGCAACTTCACCAATTCCCGATCCGATCTTATGCTGTTCCTTCATGGGCTGTCATTTATATTTTGAGACCATCCAAAAACTATAGGGTGTCCACAGGCAGGCCGGTTTACCGATGAACTTCAGGCCTTCATTGACCCAGCTATTGCAGGTGAAAAATAAACTTAGAGAGCCATTTCCAAGGTAAAAATCATCTTTATCCGTATAGCTCATTGAGGTGAAATGGATCTTTGATGTCCCTCCGTCTTTTTGAAATTTTCGATTGATATATTGATTCAGATATTCCAATTGCTTGTCACATAGTTTGATCTCGAGCCAGTAATCTTCCTGTTCCTGAAGCCTTATAACATGGACAGCCGAGGGTCCGGCAGTGAAAAGTGCAAGGAACACATTGGCGGCAGTAAGGTCTCCCCAGGTGGGGGTCTTGACGTAAAAATTCTTATCGCCCCAGCCAAAGGCAATGAATCGATCTTCCGGATCGAGGACAAGGTCTTTCCGGAGCTCAGCTGAGAGTAACTCTACCGGCAGAATAAAATCCGAATGGATCATATTGGAAGAGGCGATGTAAATACCATGCTTCTCCTGGCAATCGGAAGATTTGGAAGAAACCGGAATAAAGGTGATCAGAAGGCTGAAAAACAGGTAGGACAGGGGAAGGATTAAAAGGATGAGTATGCCCCTGATCAGGTACCTGGCGATTTTCATTCAAGCTGCTTTCTGTGAAGGATATAGTGTTCGCGGATGTAGATCCCGATGAATAAAATTAGCAACAAAAAAATGATTCCAACCTCCAGGCCATGTTCGAATGGATGAACCCAGATCTCCTTAAACAAATTCCAGCGACCCATCACCTCTATGAAATTCCAGAAGATGATCACGGTCGGAATGGCATATCGAATGGCATAATCAAACTTCTGAATGCGGATAAGGTTGAGGAACAAATAGATGGACCAAAACAATGAGCCGAAGGCAACAAGATAGGTCAGCGGGTGTTTATCTCCAGCGATATCATTATCGTAGACCAACAGCAGTACGATATAGAAGAACCATAACAACATGATGGTCTCGATAAAGGTGATCACAGCGGTGGGTTTGGAACCTGTTGACTGTGGCTTGATATGCTTGGTGATCTCAAAGACCCTCTGAAACCAATTGAAAAACTGGCAATTGGTCTTGGTAAACAGGTATAGGAGGATCATACAGAGCAATAAACCAACCGAGGAAACCATCACAAGGTATTCGGGTTTGGTAGCCACCTCACCATCTTCCATTAAGGGAGGAACGGATAGTTTTTCCGCGACCCATACGAAGGAGAATTCCACCCAACCGGTCCAGACCAAAACCCCTGCCAGGAGTCCAAAGAGTGTGGCCATGGTCTTTTTGGTGTTGTTCCGAATTCCGATGGCCATAAAAAAAACGCCAACGATCCCAATAATGGTGGCATTCATGAACTTATGGGCCGGCCAGAGCTCCTCGGTCAGGATCATGAGGGTATGCCCGAGGGGCATCAGCATGAGCACCAGTAGAAAAGAAAAAATCCCAAACCGGACGGATTTCGCGTTCATTTGTTGATGAGTAGGCTGCAAACTTATTTAGAATAAATCTAAATAACGAGTGGAGTCTCATTCAATTTCCTACAATCCGAGATTTTTATCTTTGGTATCTAAATCATCTTAAACATGAGATCTTTATTAACCTTATTCTTTTTCCTTTCCTGTTCTGCAATTGCCCAAAGGGGAGAATGGATCATAGGTGGAAATATTGGGTTCACCATGGATTATCAAAAGGCCGATGATGGAGCAAGAAATGACTTCCGCTATTTGTATTTTGAGCTTAATCCCGAGGTAGCGGTAAATTTTGCAAGGACATGGCAGCTTGGATTGGGACTGAGCTACGGATACGGGGATACAGAGTGGAAAAGCGATTGGGGAAGCACCAACTATTATTTTTCCGCTTATGGTCCAAGGCTTGTTGTGAGAAAATTCTTCCCGGTGACAAAGTGCTTTTCCCCATTTCTCGGGTCTAACTTCTGGAGTATTTGGAGGCAAAGGGCGAACGGTTTTGACGAAAGTTGGAATTTATATGGAGGCTCTTTTGATCTGGGGGCGGCATTTTCAATCAGCCCAAGGTTCAAGTTCTTTTTTTCCTATAAGCTCCTGTATCTGCAGCTGGACTATCTGGACGGAGAGAGGATATCAACAGGCTATGGCCTCACTTTGGCTCCAAGTCAATATCCAATGGATGTCTACGGTTTTACCTCCATACCCTCGGCAAATTTTGGGTTTTACTATGTCTTCCGCCAAAGTCCGTCTATGTCTAAGGCTCCGGAAGAATAGTATCAGGGATAGCGTACTTTTCACTCAGTTCTTTCATTTTGAGATGGAAGGCATTTCGATAATAGGCTGGGAGCTTATCATTGTCGGAAAACCACTTTTGGTATTTGGATAGGAGTTCGGGGTAATGCCTTTTGATGGCTCCCAGGATCAATGTTCTGCTATCGGCTTTTTCATTTCCATACAAGGTCAAAGTGGCGGGAAGTAGATAGTCAACCCCCGCATCTGAAAAAGCGGAAAACAATTTCTCCAGGCTTTCAGCGGTATCAGATATGAAAGGGATCAGGGGCATCATGCTGATCCCTGTTCTGAATCCGGCTTCCTTCATTTGTTTGACGGCCATCAGTCTCTTTGACGGGGGAGTAGCCCCAGGTTCGAATACCTTCCCCACATCGTCATCGAGTGTGGAAAAAGAGAATGAGATCAGGGATCCGCTTATCCTGCCATTCAGGTCTTCGGGAAGAATTGCTCGCTGATCTATTTCCTTGAGAAGGTCAATATCCCTGATGATCAGATCCGACTTGGTGATCATATGGACAGGGAAGCGGTATTTGTTTACAATCTCCAGCATCTGCCTGGTTAGCTTATAATCATTTTCAATTTTGACATAGGGATCGGTAGCTGAAGAGATCACGATGATCCCATATTGCTTCTTTTTCGCCCTGTTTCCCAATTGCCTGTCCAATAATTCCACCGCATTGGTCTTAACCGCCATCGCGGATTCCATGTGCTCGCCGTATTTGCTTCCACGGATATAGCAGTAGAGGCAATTGAAGGAACATGCGCTGTAGGGGTTGATGGTATACTCATCCAGAAACCAACTGTCCCTGGCCTTGGTCTTGTTTAAAATGGTTTTGACCTCAATTTCCCTTGGCATAGGCGTTTCTTTCCAGACCGATCCTGACCTTTCTTCGAAACCATGTCCCTGTTTTCTTATCCTCGATTGCAGCCGAATGGCTTTCAATGATATCAGGATGAAATTTTGCAATGGTTTTGGCCGCCCATCCAATTCCCGATCTGATATTCGAATCCCCTACATCGGAGAGCTCCAGGAGCAATCGAAAAAGGGTTTCTGCCTGAGGGGATTCAATTTTCCTTTTTGTGGCGAAATGAGCGCCGGGCCCTATGGCCCTGACCACCCAGGAACTTGGATGATCTTTGAGCTTTCTGAATTCAGGGTAGGCATTTTTGAAATCCAGCAATAATCCATTTCCATAGACCCGTTCGCCTATGATATCCGTCACATACCATTGTGAACCCTGTTCTATGAAATCGGCTGCCTTTTGGAAACTTTCTTTGAGATCCTCGGAGAGCCTGTTTTGAAGCATCTTGCCGATGATCACATTTCCCCCTATGGTTTTGCGATGAGCGATGCCATGCATGAATGCCATGATCTGCTTCCCAGATAATTCATTTTGGATCAGATCTGCGCTGTATTCCAACAACGGGAATCTCACCTTTTTGGTGAGGAGATGAAGATATACGGAGTTCAGAAAAGGTTCCGGGCCATCTTTGAAAAGGGTATCCAGGCAATCCTCCGTTAGCTTTCTGACTTGGGGTTTTCTGCTGATCTGCTCCATGAGGAGATCTTAATCATTCCTGTCCAGGGGGTTGATGGCGCCATAAAGGGCATCATTCATGTCCGTTGTCCTGAATTCCGTTGGTTTCTCAATTCCCTCATAACCGTATTCAACAAGAAAATTCAAAATCGGCCTTAGCTGCCCGGCATAGATCTTTACATTGGCAAGCCTGTCCTCGTTGCTTCCATAGGATGGCCATGAATAGGAGCTGACCACGGTTCTTCTTTGACTTTCTTGCAGTTGATATTGGGCAGGCACATAATCGGGGTCCATGAATTTTGGACTGTCCTTTGTAAAACGAGGCAGTTTATAATCCTGATCTTTTCCGGTGGGTATGCCTTCGATTCCCTTGACCACGGGTATTTCCCCGCTGAGGTCATACTTGTCAGCGGTGATATCACAGATCACCGCATCGGGTTTTAGAAGTTCGAGCTGTGCTCCGTCGATGATGTGGTTTTGGTTAACACCCTCCGGCCTGTAGCTGGCATCTACCAAAAGATCTGCAAATGGCATGACCTTGTTGTTGATGAAATCCTTATCCGGTGTTTCGTACATGCCCAGAACTTCAACCTTGATCTTTGGATTGCCTTTTTCGATCAGTTCCTGTCTCAGACCTGTATATTGAAAGTTGGAAAGAGCATCGATGGCATTCCTTCCCACCATTCCGGTTCCCATCACGAAGGCTCTGATCTCATCTCTTTCTTTTGAAAACCACTTCTCATGACCCCAGCTTTCCCTGAGTGCTATGATCCCGGCTTTGATCGCATTGAAGCTCGTGGCTTTCAGGTCTTCGACCATTCTCTTTCCTGTCGATGGTTCCAGAACTTCATCCAGCGATATGGTTCGGACGCCCTTTTCGTGAAAGAGCCTGTTTCTGGACTCATGGGTATTGTAATGGAGGAAGGCCAGAAGGCATTGACCACTCTGCAGCATGTCGATCTCTTTGGCAGAGAGTGTGGTGATGCAAACAATGTATTCGGACTCCCGAAACAGATCCTCCTTGCTTTTGACCTCTACATTGTCCGTCAGGTAATCCTTTTCGGAGAAGCCGATATCCCCACCGTACCCTTCTTCAATAACGATCCTGGCGCGATTGCTTTTGGCAATTGACTTGATCAGATCTGGCGGATATCCTCTTCTGACCCCCTTGACCAGATCCATATCCGGAAAGCCGAATGTTCTCATAGATGTTTATTTTTTGATGTACGCAAGGAGCTCATCCTTTTTCATGAACGCCACGATCAGGCATGAAATAAAGACAGCCAAAGCGAGCATAAAAAGTGCGCCCCCGTCATTGTTAAAAACAATTCCAATAATAAAGAGGTGCGAAAATATTGCTCCCGAAATGATTCCCAGTCCAAGTACCGATCCGATGGCGGTGGTCCTTGGGTAGATCAGTAAAATGGCCGTGATCAGCTCGACGATCCCAAGTCCAATTCTGCCCCATGGTTCCACACCAAGTGTTGTGAATAGCATGACCGAATCAGGATGGGCGGTGAATTTGAAAAACAGCGTTTGTAACAAAATGATGGCCGCAATGATCGACAGGGCCCGAATAATAATGGTTTGTGTTTTCATCGTAACTAAGGTTTCTCAGCGGGTTACAAGCATGATACCAAGAAACGGGTTTTAAATGACTAATCCCTAAACTGTCAATTCGCTTACAATCAAGAAAACGATGGAGGAATGACAAATATCGAACTCCCCGCCCGGCAATTCGATATTTGTCAATGCATTTGTCAGGCCGATGAGGGTTTCTTCGCGAGGAAGAAACTGGATACGGTGGTCAGAATAATTCCGATCAGATAAACAGTGAGGAACATCATCAATGTGCCCAAAGGCAGGTTTGAAAAGAAGGCTTTCTCGCTTTCCATTTTGGCTTCGATCGCCTCGTACTCCTCAGGCTCTGCCTCTGCCTTGGCTTTCTTCAATGAGTATTCATAGTACTTCTCAGTAAAACCCGGATCCATCCATTTCACATAGACCACGTTGTAGGCCGCAAAGGCAATGGAAGGAAAGAGCAATATGATGGCCCCGATCTTCATGCTTTCAGCAAAGCTGATAAAACCGCCCCTTTCATCATCTCTGTATTTTTTGATCCCCAGGATCACGAAAATGCAGGCTACGATGATCGAAGAATATCCAACAACCTCGCCCATGCCGTATGTGTCAGGACCGGCATTGGATCCACCCATGGCATAGAAGATGGTGACAGCAACAACGACCAGGAAAGTACCTGAAAATATGCCGTAACGAAGAATGTATTTTTTCATGATAAATAATTTTTGATTCGACCCAAAGCTGGACCGGGCCCGGTTGGATTCCTTCACCCAAAAGTATGATTTGGGCCTGAAATGACCTTTTCACACTAAAGTACTAGGGAATAAGCCTGAGTTCCTTAGCCTTCCTAATGGCCTCGGTGCGCCTTTTTGCCTCGAGTTTCAAAAAGATATTGGAAACATGGGTTTTGATGGTATTTCCTGAGACAAACAGCTGCTCCGCGATTTCCTGGTTTGATTTTCCTTCGGCCATCAGGATCAGCACATCCATTTCCCTATCGCTGATCCCTGTTTTTTCCCTGGCTTGCTCATCGAGTTCAAAAGGATGCCCAGTATCCACCGACTTGGGCTTGATCAGACTCCGGCTGATGAAGTATCCGAGGGAGATAAAAACAGCACCCATTAGGAGGATCACCATTTCAGTGTCCACTCTGTAGCTCAGCCAGGTGTATTTGGAAAGCTGAAGCAGTAGCACAAATGCCACGGCCAACAGCCCGAACCTTATGGCAATCTTCAGCATAGGGCAAAGGAATGAAATCCATGTTGGAGTCGCAGCAAGACAAGGTCGAAAGGACCATTGGTGGGTCTGAGAATCATAATGAGCAAGGCAAGAACAGACATGCGCAGTCGGATGAACTAAGTCAAGGATTGGCTGAGCTAGGTTGTTGATGGATCTGGATCAGGTTACCGCAACCATCACTGAAAATGGCGGTCTTGCCGTATTCATTCTCAACAGGATCCTGGCGGAATGAAACACCGTTGGAACGAAGTGCTTCGAAATCCCGGTCCAGGTCATCGCTGTAGAGTACTATGGCGGGAAGTCCCGAATCATGGATGCCTTGCTGATAGGTTCTGGCTATGGGATTGTCATTGGGCTCCAGGAGTAGGGCGGTGCCATCGGGTTGCTCAGGAGAGACCACTATGGCCAGGGAATGCTCGGGTTGATGCATCAGTTCCTTGAATCCGAGCTGCTCTGTGTAGATCTGATATGCTGCGTTCACATCATTAACGAAAACGCTGGTCATTCCGATTTTCATAGCTGGGGAGATTGGTGTTTTGCTAATCTATTGATTCAAGATCTTTTATCCGAAGCTGCCAGGATGCTTCACCCTCGACCAATTCATCTTGAGGGAATCATAATTCCTTTTGCTTCCATTTGCCTTTTCTGAACAGCCAGATGCCCAGAATACCGATCAGGGATTCCGAAACCGTAACCGCCCAATAGACTCCATGCTCGCCAAGGTTAAAGGTGAAGGCCAGTAAAAATGCCAATGGGATCTCGCAGAGCCAAAATGCCACGAAATTGATCTTGGTCGGTGTGATCGTATCTCCGGCTCCATTAAATGCCTGTGGCATCACCATTCCCCAAGCATACAGCAGGTATCCGTAGGAAATGATCCTAAGGCAATCCGCACCCGACCTGACCACATTGGGCTCGGTAGAGAAGATCATGATCAGCTCTTCATCAAAGAGCAGATAGACCACAGATACGGCCAAAAGGAAGAACATGGTCGCAAAGCCCGTGATCCAGGTGGAACGTTCCGCACGCTCCGGTTTGCCGGCACCGAGATTTTGCCCCACAAGTGTCGCTGCTGCATTCGACATACCCCATGCCGGTTCTATGGTGAAAATGAAGATCCGAACGGCTATGGTATACCCGGCAACAGCTTCGCTTCCGAATTCGGAAATGATCCTCACCATGAAGATCCATGAAGAAGTGGCAATGATGAATTGTCCGATCCCGCCAATCGATGTTTTGACAAGGGTTTTCATAACCTCGGTGTTGACACCCATCATCGACCTCAGGATCTTGATATGTTTGGCACCGCGGAACAGTATGAAGAGCTGAAAAAGCACACCGGTACCACGACCGATATTGGTGGCGATGGCGGCACCCTCTACCCCCATTTCAGGAAAAGGACCAAGGCCAAGGATCAGTGCAGGATCCAGGATCAGGTTGATACCATTGGAGAGGATCAAGACCCTCATGGCGATGGAGGCATCTCCCGCTCCCCTGAAGATGGCGTTGATCACAAACAACAGCATGATCACGGCATTTCCGCCCAGCATCCACATGGTGTACTTATAGCCGGAGTTCACCGTCCATTCATCACCTCCCATCAGTATCAGGATATCCTTGGAAAAGAACAGTCCGGCGATGGCAAAAGGTATTGCCGCAGATACGGCGACCCAGATCGACTGCACTCCTGCTATTCCGGCCTCGTATTTCTTTTTTTCTCCGATCCTCCTCGAAACCATGGCAGTCGTGCCCATGGCAAGTCCTATGGCAACCGCGTACATTAGGGTGAGAAGCGACTCGGTCAGGCCGACGGTAGCCACGGCCGATGCTCCAAGCTTGGAGACAAAATAGATGTCAACCACGGCAAAGGTAGACTCCATCAACATCTCCAGGATCATTGGGACGGATAGCAAAAACACCGCCTTACCGATGCTGCCCTGGGTATAGTCCATTTCCGTTCCTTTGATCGCATCTCTCAGCGCCAGGAAAATCGTCTTAGCCTTATATTTTGATCTGACCTCCGGATTCATTTTTGGAAAATGGCCCGCAAAAATAGACTATCGTCGGGTACTAATTATTAATGGTTAAGGATTAATTGTTAATTATTAATTGGGCTTTTTGTAAATTAATGGGGAACCTTAAATGTGAAACATCTTGGGGCAAAACATTATTAAGGAGAAAAGCAAAAAGTTTGCTCTATTGGCAATGAACGCTTGCCGAGAGATCCAAAAAAATCAAAAGGAATACATCTTGACCAAACAACTCATTCGATCCGGCACATCGACGGGCGCTCTGATCCGCGAAGCTGAGTATGGAGAAAGCAGGGCCGATTTTATTCATAAAATGGGTATAGCGCAAAAGGAGTGCAATGAGAGTCTTTATTGGATTGAACTATTATGTAAAGGAGGCTACATGAACGAAGATGAAGCCGCAGCCCTTAGCGATTTGGGAGTAGAAGTTCTCAAGATCCTGACCAGCATTATAAACACCGCCAAAGCCAACAGATCCAAATAATTAATCATTTACCACTAGGCCCTAATAATTAATCATTGACCCTTAATCCTTATCCCTGGGATAGAGAGTCTCAAACCCCTTGTAAACAGCACGATGCAGAATGGTTGCATGATCTTCTGTCAGTATTGGTTCATAGTAGGTTTCAACCTCGTTCTTTTGCAATGCATATACAAGTGAATCCGCTACCTGATGCATCACCGGGTGTTCCTCCCCAAGTGAGACAAATACCCTTTTGCCATTATAATCACGGGTCTTGATGCATGAATCCGCTCCTTTTACTAGAACATAATCTCCCCACCAGAGAGATGGACTGACGATAAGATAATCATCAAATAGTTGTGGACGGGTCAGCAGGGCTTCCGATGCCAGCAGACCACCCATGCTTTGACCGATGATGGTCCTTTTACCGTTTGACTTAAGATTTTCTTCCACCCAGGGTTGCAGTTCGGATTCGATGAAGTCAAGAAATTTTTCTGATCCTCCTCCCTGCGGAAGGCTTTCATTGTCCTCAGCATTGGTACTGGGATGGGTGAAATCACGATATCTGTCCACATTGGCAATGCCAACGACGATGCTTTGTGGCAATAATCGATACATGTTCATGAACTGTACAAGTCCCAGTATATGAATGAGGTCTTCATTTTCCGATCCGTCCAGTGCATAGATCACGGGATATTGAAGGGTCGAATCAGTATAACCCTGTGGGAAGTAGATATTGAGGACCCGGGTTTCACCAAGAATCTGGGATTCGATCCTTTCGATCTTGGCCAGCCTCACATATTCTTGGGGTTTTTCCTCGACCACTTCTTTCTTTTCAGCACAGGCCAGAACAAGAAGTGCGAGCAACAAGGGGAGTAAATCTTTCATGCCCTAAAAATACCAATCCCCTGCTTTGATCATGACCTGCCCTAAACCGCGGTAGGATAGATCAATGGATCAAAACATGAGACAGACCCTAATTGATCTGTAAGCGTTCAACCCAAAGCTCATCCCCACACCTCACACGAACCAGGAACAGGCCTTGCAGATATGATGGCAGAGTAACGTTTTGATGCCCTTTGCCATTTGGAAGGATAAATTCTTTGACAATATTTCCCCTGAGATCAAGAACTTCAACATGGATGATGTCTTCATCGGCTTTCGGAAGATCAATACTGATGGAACCCATGGAAGGATTGGGATACAAATACAACCCCGAGCTATGGCTCGTTTTATCCTTCATCAACCCGACAACGGTTCCCACCCCCTCCAAAACCACATAGTTGGAATCAACATCGAGCATGCTTAATGTTTGGGAAGAACCTGCAGGCCAAAGAATGTTGATCGAATCGATGATGCTTGCATCGCCCAGGCCGAAATGGGCTGGCAGCATGTTTTGACCACAATAACCCGTTTGAGCCGAGATCTGCCTCATTTGAACCCTTTGCTGGCCTGAAATACTCGCATAAACCCTGATGATCGCTCCGATGGCCGATCGATTGGAGGCATCGCCTTTTAACCTGAAGGTGACCCAGTGAGGAGGGCTTGCCTCCTCTGAGGTCAAATTCTCGTATAGCGAATTCGTCTGGGTCCCGTTAAAATTGTTCGCGCACATCAGGTCCATATCCCCGTCTCCGTCATGATCACCGAAAGCGGCTCCAAAGGTCCAACCTAGTTCGGTTGATACCACCCCGGTGTCGATCTTGCTGAAGCTGCCGTCACCATGATTGAGATAGAGGTAATTGTTGAGCGTGCTTCCAGTCGAATAGGCATTGGCGACAAAAAGGTCCTCGAAGCCATCATTGTTGATATCCGCCCAGTTAGAGCCGAATGACCGGCCACCATCCGTGGATACCACATCGCTCAATACCAGTGTGAATGAGTCCAGGCCTTCGTTTCGATACAGTCGGTTATCCTGATTGAAGTTGCTCAGAAAGACATCGAAGTCTCCGTCCAGGTCATAGTCTGCCCAGGAGGCACTTTGGGTATTGCCTATGGTTGTTGTGAGGCCTGAGATTGAGAGTGAAGTGAATATCGAATCGTCATTTCTATATAGTTGATTGATCTCATTGAACTCGTTGGTCACAAACAGGTCCACATCCCCGTCGAGGTCATAGTCGATCCAATTGACACCTCGGGAAAAACCCGTATCATCAACCGGATCGCCGCTTCCTATAGCCGTGAAGGTTCCATCTCCGTTGTTGTGGTATAGGAAGTTCTTCTTATCACCATCGCTGTTTGAGACATAGAGATCCACAAAGCCATCCGAATCATAATCTCCCCAGGATCCGGTTTCCGAATGCCCGCCGTCATTTGCGACTGGACCGTTGCTGATCTGACTGAAGTTTCCGTTCCCATCATTTCGATAGAGGAGGTTATCCCGGCCATACCAATTGGCTACGAAACAATCCGTGTTTTCATCGTTGTCGTAATCTGCCCAGGTAGCTCCATCAGAAGGGTCTGCATCTTGCACAAGGGGAATTCCGGTGATTCTGGTGAATTCACCATTGCCGTCGTTTCGGTAAAGCACATTGTTCTGACCAAAACCGGGCCCGTTGGTGATGAAGATGTCCTGAAGTGCGTCGCGATTATAATCAATCCAGGCTACGGCTCTGGAATCGTTGTTTTCACTATTCCAGGGAACATTCTGGACCTTCTGAAAATGCTGTCCCAGGGCAGTGAAGGACAGTGAAGAAAGGAGGATAAAGAGTTTTGACCTCATGACTTTTTTGCTGCCAAGAAAAGGGGAAGCTTCTGTGTAAACTTGGAGGGTCAACAGACGGTAGAGAAGGTCATTGGAAGACCTCAAAAAGTCAATGAGTACCGTTGATGGCTATCCCCACTTCCTTTATTGACAAAAGTGGTCGTTGGTTGATCTCTCCCGGATTAGGCTCGTATTTGGTTTATTTTTGGAGCTTGGAAAAACCTGGATCATCACCTCCGATTTGGCTCCAGCATACCCTGGTATGGACCTTTTATCTTCTGCTTGTCAGCGGGAGCGCAGGGCTTTATGACCTGAGTTTCATGCCCAGCTTTTTGGCATTCCTGGCCAAAATGCCCCTGATCATTCTTGGTGCCTATGCCATCTTTTATATTGTCCTTCCCGGATTTTGGAATAGTGGACAAAGGGGATTGGCGATCCTGTCCATCATTTTCATTTATGCCTTCATCATTGGGATCAACAGGTTGTTTACCTGGCAGGTACTTTATCCCTTGTTTTTCCGGGAAGATTACAGCTTTGACTTTTTCAATTGGTACAGGATCTCCACCATGTTGGTTTATGTGCTCATGGCCCATGGATTCTTCCTGGCCTTTAAGTATTACTCTGAACTTACCCGGGCTTTAAAAAAGGAAAAGGAATTGGAGCAACAGAAAAGGCAGGCCGAGCTTTCCTTTCTCCGCGCCCAGGTCCATCCCCATTTTCTTTACAATACCTTAAATGCGTTGTATAATGACCTGGTGCAAGGAAAGGAGAATGCTTCGGATACCCTGCTCAAGCTGACCGAGATCTACCGCTTTGTGCTGGAGGAGAGCAAAGAAGATCTTATTCCTCTGGGGAAAGAGCTCGTCTTGATCGACAATTATATAGATCTGGAGCAGAAACGCTATGGTGATCGCCTGAAGATCAATGTTGAAAGATTGGAATTGGATTCCGACTCAATGCTACCACCCTTGATCCTTTTTTCCTTCGTGGAAAACAGCTTCAAGCATGGTGTAGCGGCCCAGGAAGGGGAGAGTCATGTTGACCTTTTGATTAGAGAAGAGGGTGGAAAGCTGGATTTCAGGATCAGCAATCCAGTTACTCAGAAACAGACAGATTTAAATGGTTATCAGTCCGGTATTGGTCTGGAAAATACCACCCGTCAGTTGGAGCTGATCTTCGGAAAGGAATATGAATTGAGCCAGCTGGTAGAGAATGGCATTTTCAGTACACGTTTATCGATTCCACTGAATGATGGAAGCCGGAAGAATTAGATGCATGCTCCTGGAGGACGAGGCTCCGGCTCTGGAGATCCTGCAGAACTATCTTGGACATTTCGAGGATCTCGAATTGCTGTCTCACTTCACAAGCCCCTTCAAGGCCCAGGCCTATTTAGCGGAGAACGAGGTTGACCTGCTTTTCCTGGATATTCAACTGCCCGGCCTGAACGGACTCGATTTCCTTAGAACCCTCAGCAACCCTCCATTGGTAGTGATCACCTCTGCCTATTCCGAGCATGGGGTAGAAGCCTATGAGGAGGAGGTTTTCGATTACCTCCTGAAACCTTATTCACTGGAAAGGTTTAGCAAGGTCATCAACAGGGTTCGTGAAGAGCTTTTAGAAGAGAATTCGGTCATAAGAGATTCTGAATACCTGATCTTCAGGGTTGAGCGCAAGGATAAGAAGGTCACAGTAGAGGATATTCTTTATGCCGAAAGTCAAAAGGAATATGTGAAAGTTGTGACCAGGGATGAGGAATTCCTGACCAAAATGAGCACCGGGGAGCTTGCCGGATTATTGCCTAAGGATGGGTTTTTGCGGGTTCATCGTTCTTTCCTTGTGAACAGGAAAACCATCAGAGCGTTTGGCGCGAATTCCATAGACATCGGTATGCGTGAGATCCCTCTTGGGCGATTGTTCAAGCGGGAGGCTTATGAGAAATGGAGTAGGGCTAATGATTAATGGTTAAGGAGTAATGGTTAATCATTAATGATAGTGGTTTAGTCCATCCCTAGTCATTGAATACAAAGAATCCAAAGCCGCCGGGATCGCGAAGTATGATGTTATCTACCTCTCCCTGATCATTGAAGACCGTTACCTCCTCGGCGATGGGTACAGCGGCCTCACGGATCTTGGGAATGATGACATCATTCTTGCCACCGTTGAAATAGGTGAAAGAAGGGTTGAAGAAGAGATGCGGACATGAATTCGGTTTCATGATGCTGATGCCGGTTCCGTTTTCATGCATGATCAGTACCCATCCGGAATCCACAGTGCCCTGAATCACCTTGAAACCCAGCTTTTCATAAAACTTGCATGAAAAGGCGATCGAAACCGATTCCAGGCTGAGGCCCATATAATTTCCAAGCAGGGAAAAAGAGTCCTCCTCAACGGGGTAGGATGGAGGATTCCCGCTTTCGATGAGGTAAACCCAAACCCCGCTGGGGTCAGACAGGAGATAGCCTTCGTCGATCTTACTACAGGCAAAGTGCTCGGCAAGCTCATTGGCTTCCTTTTCCCAATTTTCCTTGTAAAACTTGATGCCTGCCCTGGCTTCCCTCGCCGGGTTGATTTCAAGGATCCCTTTGCCATCGCTGACAATGCTGGGATTGTTTTCCGAAAGAACCTTAAACCCGCATCGCTTGTAGAAGTCGATGCTCTGCTTAAGATCCGGTGTTGGTGTTTGGTAAAGAGTAATCAATGGTAAATGTTTTATCCGCCTTAGGCGGGGTTAATGGTGAGTAGTCTATTAGCTCCATTAAATTAATGATTAATACATGACCCTTAGTTAAAAGTCATATAAAAACGCTGAACAGAAATTCAGGCCGTGTTTTTTATTCCTTCTTTCCCAAGCCAAACAAATACGCCGCCTTGATCTCAATACCCCGATTGAATTGTTTGTGATCATTTTGAAATGAGGAATCATTGGGATCTGATGGACTGAGATTGGTCAGACCCGCAAAATAACCCATGGTGACCTGGAGCGCATTTTTTTCAAAAGGGATCCAATACCCAAAACCAAAATTCAGGGATACGTTGAGAGGGCCGTTAAGGGTAACGGTACCGGAACCGGGATCTACTTCAGAATCAAAGTCAACATCTCTTTCCTCGCTTGTTTTGATGTTACCGCCTAATCCAATCTCAATGATCGGCCCTGCAAAAAATTGAAACTGCCCTGCACCCATATGGATGTTATAAACAAAGTCAATTGGAAAAGACAGGTAGTTCAAATTGACAGTTACTTGCTCTTCTGCCCCGGAATTTTGCACTTCATATTTACCTCCTCTTGAGACGTAAAGAACTTTTGGTTGAATGGCCATATGTTCATTAACATGAATATCCAATACCGCTCCCGCAATGGGTCCGACCTTAAACATGGATTCAGGCTCATTGTTCCCATTAAAATTGAACTCAATTGTGGAAATATTTAATCCGATCTGGGGCCCCAGGCTAACTTGGGCGTACATCGTTTGAGCCAGAAAAAATGAAATAAGAAAGAAGAGTATTCTTTTCACGAAATAGGGTTGAGATCCTGATTTAAAGATAAATCTTCATCACGTAGATTAAGAACAAAAAAACCCCGGGATTATTGTTCCCAGGGTTTCTTATTTCAATGCTTAGGTCCTATCCCGAGATGCCGAACAGGTATGCCAGCTTGATCTCAATACCGCGATTGAAAACCTTCTGATCATCCTGAGCACTGGAGTTGTTTGGACTGCTTGGTGTCAGATTGGTCAGGCCAAGGAAATACCCCGCGGAGATCTGCAATGCATTATTGTCCATGGGGATCCAGTAACCAAGACCAAAGTTGAGACCGAAGTTAAAAGGTCCGTTGACAATGACGTCCTGAGAGGTGCCATCGTTCTCGCTTTCGAATTTGACACTGTTATCCGTTCCTCCGGCTTCAACATTCCCGCCGACACCGATATCGATCACTGGTCCGGCAAAAACCTGGAGTTGACCGCTTCCGACATTAAATCCGTAGATCAGGTCGATAGGAATGGACAGGTAATTCAGGGTAGTGGTGACTTCAGTGGTATTGTTAAGTACTGTGAATTCCGATTTTCCACCACGGCCGATAAACAGCAATTTGGGCTGGATGGAGAAATTCTCGGAGAGGCGAACATCCATCGCGGCACCGAAGATCGGGGCGAGGCGCATTTTGGCATCGGGTTCTCCGCCACCCTCATAGCTATAGGAGTTGGAGGCAAGGTTCAGACCCAGCTGCGGTCCTATGGAGATCTGCGCCTGGAGTACCGGGGCGATCAAAATGGCTAAAATGAATAAGTTGAGTTTTTTCATGGCTATGATGATTTTCAGTTCGCTTAAAAATAGAAAAAGGAAGGTGATTAGATTCACCGTTTGTCATTCTCAATCCAATTTTTTTCCCTGGGTTGTAAAGGACAATCCCTGCTGCCCGCTGGTCGAGATCATGACCGCCTCTACTAGGGGATCATAGGCTCCCGAAGGCAGGGCATATTTGAACAGGAAATTGCCCCCGGTACCGCCTGTTCGATCATCATGCCCCACCATGATCTGCAGGGTCTGCATGGGGTTGACATACATGGGGTTTTCCAGATAGGATCTTGCCAGCTCGCCGGACTTATCATAGAGTTCTGCGCTGAGCAGGTAGATCTGATCCTCGCTGTTGACATTATGGACACTCACAGTGGCGGTCAGGCTATAGACACGATCCCTTAGGGTCTTATGCTGGAAGATCTCCGAATAAAAGGGCAGGTAGTTTGAGAAGAGCATTAGGGTATCACCCTCCAACCCGACCTCCTTCTCCGAGATGTTCTTTAGCTCCACCTCCTGTTTTGCGGCCAGGCTTTCAAATGATTCAGGGCTTTTCGCATCCCCCTCTTCTTCGGGATGGGCACAGGAGAAAAGGAAGAGTGAGACGGCCAGTGTGGAAAGAAGGGGAAGGGTTTTCATGGTTTCCAGCTTTGATAAAGCAATTTAGAGAATTTCAGATTAGGCTTGTGTGATGGTTTAGGTAGCTAACAAAACCTACAAGCAAGAAGTTTGGGCTCAAGCCTTTCGTAGGACTACTTGTGATTGCCACCCGCTTAAAGTACTTCTTTAGAATCCCGAAAAGAAGTGTTGCATTAATGACTAAGAACAGTTTATCGTATATGCCTTTAATAAAAATCATCAGAAATGGGGATTGATTTCTCTTAGTCATTGGTTCTCTTTGTTGAAAGGCATAACTCTATGAAAAAAGTGCGCATTCTTTCCCTCGATGGTGGTGGTATACGAGGAGTGATCTCCGGAACCGTTTTGGCGGCCCTGGAGAAAGAGATCCAAAAGCAAACCAAAAGGCCGGAAGCCAGGCTTGCAGATTACTTTGATCTGATCGCCGGCACCAGTACCGGTGGCATACTGGCCATAGCTCTGCTGATCCCGGACAAGAACGGCAGACCAAAATACAGCGCCGAAGAGGCCGTAAATCTCTATATGGAGAGGGGAACTGATATCTTTAAAATCCCACTGGGTAAGGCCATAAAATCGGGAAAAGGCATGTGGGATGAGAAGTATCCGCATCAAAACCTGGAGAAGGCGTTGAAGGATTATTTTGGCAAGACCATGATGTCCCAATTGCTGCGCCCGACTCTGATCAGCTCATATGACATCAAGAATGCCGATCCCTATTTCTTTAAGTCCCATAAGGCCAAAAGGGATAAAGGCTATGAGGTGGCGGCCTGGAAGGCTGCCAGGGCAACTTCAGCCGCGCCAACCTACTTCGAGTGTGCCCTGGTGCAGAACGGGAAGAAGGTGAGGCTGCCATTGATCGATGGTGGGGTTTTTGTGAACAACCCGGCACTCTGTGCTTATTCGGAGGCGAGGACCATGACCTTCAAGCAGCTGAAAAGGAACGTTCGCAAGAATGACAAGAGGATCAACCAGCATCCGACCGCCAAGGATATGATCATTGTTTCGGTCGGGACAGCGAGTTCCGAGAGCCATTATACCTACAACAAGGCCAAGGACTGGGGAGCTGTTGAGTGGATCAAGCCGGTGATCAATATCATGATGGGCGGGGTGGCGGATACGGTCGATTACCAGCTCAGGCAGATCTGGCAGACCACCAATACTCCGGAGCATTATTATCGTATTGATCCCGTGATTGGTGATGCGGACGGAGCCATGGATAATGCCAAGAAGAAGAACTTGACAAAGTTGAAGGAAGCAGGAGAGCGCAGCGCTAAAAAGTACAAGAAGACAATAGAAGCTATTGTGGATTCGCTGATTCGTAATGCATAATTTCTATCCGTATGTATTTCTCGGCTCAATTTATCACTAAAAGTGCAGATGAGAGTAGGTTGATGGTTCGGGAAAGAATTTTCGGAATTTGAGCCAAGGAAAGAAATGAGTATCCGAAAATTCTACGAGCTTATTATGGATTTAGAGCCTAGGAGTATAGTTTTTGTTGTTCTTGGATAATTCTTCATAGTCTTCCCATTCTAAATCTTTTATATACGAAAGCATATGAAAAAAATTGTATGCTATATCCCTAGAGGTGAAATAATCTTCTTTGGTTGTCTTATCTGGGCTTATCCATTCTCCATCTTTTAAATCAACATACAGCCCTTGGTTTTTCTTGATATTGGCATTTTCCCACCATTTTGAAAATCTCTCCTTTTCATTTTTTGAAAAAAGGGAGTTTAGTTCAATAATGATTTCAAAAAATTTCCTAATTGGTGGTTTTTTTGAAAACGGCAATAGCATTGTTTTAATGGCTAGAAGTACTGTAAAGAATTCTCTGTCTTGCTCGTGTTTCTTCAGGTGATTTCTAAGAACGGGTTCAATATCAAATAAGATTTCTAGATTTAGCGACTTTGCCATCAATAAAACGGATTTAATAGCCTCTTCAATTGAAAGAATCAATAAGGAATTTGATGTACCATAATTATTTTCATCTTCAATACTGATTGCCTTTTCGTATAAATTTGCTGCGTTTCTAACACATAATTTTGCTCCTTCAAATAGACTCCTGTTGTCAATATTATGGATATTATATTTTGACATCTTGAGATTCGAAAAATACTATGCTTTTTTGGAAATTCTAGTCAGTTGCATTTTTTCTGCAGCGGACTCATGTTATACATTCGCTCCTTTTCTATTTGTGTTCAAAAGTAGCTTTTAGCCACGTTATAAATGATTTTAGGTTTCAATGCTGCTTTCAAGATTGTAAACATCTCGATAAGCTTTTCTACTAAGTTCTTAACACAAGCAAATACTTGCTATTTTCTTTGATGTCTGGTTTCCCATATGTAGGGTAATTCGTTTCAGATTAGAGCATTCATCTATTACGCATCGTTAAATGCATGTTCTGCATCATTTCCTGATGACTTTGGTCTCCCTTGCTCTTCTCTTTGTTAGCCTTAGCCATATCATCTTCGGATGTGACAATGAAATTCCATGAGATCTGGTCGCCGGCATTCAGAACCGTATAATCCATTCCTGTTGGGCTTATGGCTCCGTTAACGCTAAGTTGCCAATAGCCAATGGCGCTTCCTCCATAGCCGTTCACGGTATTCAGGTAGTTTCCGTAGGGACAAAAAGTGAGCACGCCGTATGAATAGGACTGAACACACTTGGAATTGAGCATGGCGACAGTAACATTCATGCCGGTGTAATATGGGACATTTTGAATCTCCAGACTTCCGTATGTATCGGTGTATTCAATTTGAACAGTTGCACCATTCCAGGGACTGCAGCTGGTGCATTGTGCATTGCTGTTTGCAATCGCGTATGTTACAAGCAGCGCTGTTAGGATAAAGCTAGATAGTGTTTTCATGGTTTTAGTCATTTTGATTAGATGGGTAATGCAGTAAAAATTCTCATATACCTGTTGGTGTGATGCTTTATGCGATGTATTGATATTCGGGTACTTAACATATTGCATCGCCATATCGGCATTGAATATGTCGTTCCCATCCGGCTTTGCATAGTCTTCTCAACCAGCCAATGGGCAACTTTATTCAAATCACAAGGAGGAAGATTTGATCGACATAGTCAATCCCCTTTTATGAGGATTTTGGTGCTCAGATATACGGAACTATTTGACTAATTTGAGTATCCAGGGATTATAAGGCGGCTTGTCTTCGTTTTGCTGATTCTTGGTACGCTGAAAGACCGTCTCATGGATGTCCGGAGGACCATGCTTTGCAACTTCCCAGCTTCGGACTTTCTTGCGGAAAAACCTTGCCATTCCGGAACGGGAATCCTCCATATGACCATTGGGTTCAACTTTAGCCTCGGATAATCTTTGGTATGCATCGGAAGGTTCATAGATCTTCAAACCATATTCTTTGGCCTCATCGATCATCCATCGCAGAGTGATGTTGGAAAGATCGGTGCTTTCATATCCTCCACCTACATCGGTATGCATACCGCAAAACCAAACCTGTTTCAAGCGTTCCCGGGGATCATCCTTCCCCAAGGGATCCCAGACCACGGGATGGAAGGTCTTGCGTTCGTCATCGATGGCCAGGGCATGTCGGGCGATCAATACCGAATCACTAAGCTTGAAGTCATGAAACCGGTGTTTGGCAACATTGTCAAGCAACACCGAAGCCCATTTGAAAGGAAGACCAAGAGCCGCAACCGTATCCCAGACACCGATAAAATCCACATCGGCCTTCATGGTATGGTGTCTGGCGATCAACTCATCCGCCCTGTTTTTTTTTCGGTTTGGGTTCCTGCCCCTGTAGATCTTATAGGCCTTGCGGATCAGATCTTCTCTGGACTTGGGCAGTATGCCGAAGAGGTTGATAAAGGCTGAAAGGCTTCTGACGGTGGCTGCTCCACGACTGAATCCGAATAGAAAGATCTTATCTCCTGCCTGGTAATTCTCAAAAATGAAGCGATAGCATTGCAGCAGGTTCTTGCTGATCCCACCTCCGCTCATCGAGCCGGTGACCTTGCGCCAGTCCGTGCCCAGCCCGGGATCATAAAAGGCGATCTGTCTCGGAGTTCTGTTCTCCACCATGTTGAAGAGCTTGTACACATTGGTGTTGATCCCTTTTCCGCCTTTTTGGCCGGTGCCGTCTGAGAATACGAGAATGTTTTTGGACATAGATCTTTGAATGTAGGCTGGTTCCTGTTCTTTTTCGCTTGGGCTTAATTCATTTTTCGGGCGCTGTTCTTTCAATGCTGAAGCGATTATCGAAAACAACCTCCTAAGATTTGAATAAAAATCAACTTGAACATCCTCATTTATGAGGATTTTTACTGGAAAATTCTTGGGCAGTGCCCTTGGAGAGACGGTCATTGATCATGACCCTTTGATGAGCGGAGAGACTACTCAAATGCAAATATTCTACAGGCATTTTTGACCATCTGAGCCGTGTTCCGCGCCTGAAATTTTTCAATCAGATGTTTTCGGTGTGTAATGACGGTGTGATGACTGATGCAGAGTTGCTCGGCGATCTCCTGGTTGGAATATCCATCTACGATTTTGATCAACACATCAAATTCGCGCCTTGTGAGTTTAAGGCCGCAGACAGAATCAGCGTCATGTTTGAGGGCGTTGAATTCCTGCCTTGAATTGGTACGGATTTCAAAGCTGTTGCTCATTGGTTCGTCAAGGCAAAACACCCGCAGCTCAGATCTTCATGATCCACGAGCGCATACTTAAACGAATATTTCGATAATTATTTACAATGTCAAGGAAAAATATGATTTTTTTTATATGATCCGGTTTTAACCAATATTCATCCCTGAATTTTATGGTCGGATCTTATCACAGATGGAGTCAATGGAAATGATCGAACCTTTATGCCTCTTGATCATCGCCTCCTGAAACCGAACGGCCGGGATCGAATTCAACCTGGCCAATGGTGGTTCAACAACACCCCATGCTTCCAACTCATAGGGGTCATAGTCGTCCAGAGCCTCGCAAATTCTGTCGTTGGATTCTTTCATTATGCGGAAGATATCTTTAGGAGAAACCGCAGGTACCCCCTGATATGCAGCAATGATGTCGGCATAGCTTATCGGATGTGGCAGATAAACATGGATAGACTGGTCACGAACAAGGTCTTCAAAATAGTTTGGCATTTTATCTGTAGAAGCAACCGACTGGAGTATTGCGGATATCTCTCCTACCGAGTTTTCCCTCAACATTTTGTCCTTGATCAGGGGATCGTAGAGTGATTTGATATAAGCAGTCTTGCTATTGTTGATGATCACAATTTTGATCTGTTCTCTCTGGAACTCTTCCGGTAGCATTTCTTCCTGGAAGAACAGAGTTAGACCCAGTCCGGAATTGTCAAAGTACCCTCCATCCAGAAAATGACCCTTTTGACTGATATTGGCCGTGGGACTGAATATGGGAAACCGGTTGCTGGTAGACAAGGCTCCATAGTAGCTGATCTGTTTGTTATCGATGGGTTTCGCCACATCGATCGTTCCGGGAAATTTCTTTTGAAGATCAAGCGAGAGTCCGGAACCCTGATTACCCCTTGTGGCATAGGAATTAATGATCAGCGGGGGGTAATAACCTGATCTGTCGTTGATCCATGCCCAGTGGTCCCAATAGGGTCTCTCGAAAACGCATCCTTCCGTATCCATACCGGCCAAGCCGGCATAGTGGCGCATAGCTATTGTACTTCGGTCGGTCCCGCAACCGGCAGTCGGAATGTACTCCCTGATGAGATCCTTGCCAAGGAGGTAGGTAATATCGATGGTAAGATGCTTGAAGGTTCCGATGTCATAGATCCCCTCTTGGATCTTGATGATCTTACTGTCCAGTTCTGTTTCCTGAGCATTTGAAGCCCATAGTTGAGCATAGTTCCCGAGTCCGATCATTCCACCCGATGTTCCGGACATCGAAAGGGTTCTTTTAAGGAACTCTCCCCGGCTTTTTTTCTGCAGTTCATTGAGCACCAGTAATGTCCAGAGATCGGCTTTTAACCCGCCTCCGTAGGATGCGACCTGAAAGACCGACTGCGCGCTGTCCCTGCTAAGTGCGGCCACATGATCCAGATAATCTTTTCGAACAACTTCCTGTTCCGAGTTAACGGTGTAGGAACAAAGAGAATGCAGCTTATTGCCCTCCTGGGGTATGAGTTGAGTCATTAAGACGACTCCAATAAGAATTCCCGGGATAAGGGCCTGATATATTGCGAACTTCCTGTGGATCTGATGTGCATGCTCGTTTTTACAGACCTCCTTTTTTCTTTCATAGTAGAAGAAAAGGTGCTTGATCAGGATCATGGCAAAACCATAAAAATTGATGAGGTAGAGGAAAAGGATCAGTATGGGGTTGAACCATTGTACTACGCTATCGATAAAGAAATTGGAGATCAGGAGAGGGGCAAGAGAGATAAAGCCAGCTATGGATATGATCCTGATGAATTTCCATTCTCGTCGGAAGAAGATCCTAAACCTCCAGATCCGGATATGGATCAACAGGTATTGCAGAGAAAGCAGGTAGAGCAGAATGGCCGTGAGGCTGGGGACGGACCATTGAAAAAACGCAATGACAATCAAGGCTATGGGGAAAAGTGCTGTGGATATCCAGGCAGCTCGCTTAAAATGCTTACCCCTATTTAACTTCTTCTCAACCTTGTGATAAACCCAGATCGATATCCCAAAAACGAGGTAGGCAAGATTCGGGTTGAAAAACCTGCCCATTTGGGATTCTTGAGCCGCGAACATGATGATGTACATGAACATGGAGACCAGGAAGAGTCCCAGATAATGCCTCAGTTGGTTGAACAGTTTCCTTCTCCGGGCCATCATCTCGCTTTTATGATCCCAGGGATAGCTGAAGGTAACATATCCGAATCCTGTGAGACCGGTCAGGAATCCAACGGGGTGGATACACCAGGAGATCCTGTTCTGATCCCTCGCATAAAAGGCCTCCATGTAGGCTGGATAATGAGATACTACAATGGCTCCGAAAAGCAAAAAGATCAATAACAAGGCAATATTGACCCAGCTAAAGAAGAGATCCACCACCAGGGTGATGCCCTGATCCATCTGTGTCATCAAGAGCAGGATGATCAGAATAAAAACCAGGCTTATCCAACCATATTTGATGAAGAAGCCAATGTTCCTCAAGGCTCTAGCTGCCCTGGCCCTTCTCAGGGGATCCTTGGCCGTGAAATGGATGTAGTAAATGATCAAAGCGGTGAAAGAGAGGCCATAAAGAATGAATTTGCTCGTGGTCCATCCGGTGAGCGGCATCAGCCATAAGTTCTCTGAGGCCAGGTAGAGGATATTCTCGGCATAATCCACGGCCAGGGTGATCAGCAGCAGGACGATGTAAAATCCCAGGTATCGCCCGTTGAGTTCGGTTTTGGCGACCCGGAACAAAAGGAATAGAAGGGAAGCTCCAAAGAAAAAATCCGTTGCGAAAGCCCATTTAAACCAATGATAGCTGTGCAATGTGTTTTCCAGAATGAGGATCTTTTTTTTCAGCTCTGCGGGATCGAAATGTGCCGACCCGGGAAATCCGAATTTGCTTATCAGGGCTTCGAATATGAGGTATATTATGATCAGGACGACTGTAATCGCCAATACGATCAGGTTGAATTGACGGTCTTTTTTTGAAATGGTGTAGACTTTCTCTCTCATAGCAAAAACCTGATTATACCTGGTAATGATCCATGCTTGGTGAAACAATGCCCCGTCTTCGGGAAACTCCGGAGTCGCAAGCGGGTTTGTGACTCAATGTCCGTTTTCGATGATAAAATGTCAAGGAAAAATGTACTGCTTAAAGCTATTCCCGGGTTCTTCGAAATTGAAGAGTTGAAACCCATTGACGGCAAGCATATAGCATACGGGATTTGTGCCGTTCTTGTTTGATTAACTCATCTTTCAGAGTTTGCCGGATGTGCACCCCTTGTTTCCAAGGAAAATTGACTAATCCGTCGACTTCCCTTCATCAAGTAGTGCATTCAATTTGGCCTGGCAGTTGCGGTTGCAGTTGGCTGCCGATGAATTGCATTCTTCCACCGCGTTTCTGAATGCGTCAAGTTTTCTGTTGGCACATTCCATAAACACATCCACATTCCCCTGGGGGCATTCTGCCAGCTCTGCGGAAAGCTGATCGGCAGCGTTCCTTATACAGCTTATCCTGGCTTCTTCACAGGTTTCCATACAGGCGGAGGCCTCTTTTAGGACAGATTTGACTTTTTCTTTGGCGATCCCTGCCGGCCTCTTTTCACAGCCAAACAGAAGAAGTATTGAGAATAATAGGCCCAAATATTTCATAGCAATAGGGTTTTCAAATTGGTAAGGGAAATGTCCTAAGACCTGGAAGGAATGTCAATCCCCATTTCTAGGGATATTTGGAACCAAGTGCTTAGGCGGGAAATTGAGTTTAATGGCCACAGAGAAGGCTCTAAGCTTCCATCATTGAGGCCTTCTTTTCCATTAGATAGTTCTTTTCGAATTGATTGCTGCAGAGTTCAATGGCCTTGTCCATTTCCTTCATGGCCTTCTTCGGGTCTCCCTTCTTTTCAAAGTATGTAGCCCAACAGCCATGGAAAAGGTAGGCCCGTTGGTTGAGGGAGGACAGGTCGATCCTGTCTAAAGTTGCTTTTGCCGATTCGAGATCCTTGATCTCCAAATAGATCGAGGCCTTGCTGAGCAGAATGTTATCGGAAGGCAGTAGGCTGTACATCTCATCGTAGAGCTTGAGTATCCTTGGCCAATTGGTGTTTTCAAATCTGATGGCTCGTATATGTTCGGCAGCAATGCGGGCCTCCAAATGATAAACCGAATGATCCTGGTATTCGAAGGTCTTGCTCAGGGCATCATTGCCCAGGACGATCAATGGCATATACCATTTGCTTCTGTCCTGGTGCTTAAGGTCGATTGCCGCTTCTTCGCCCAGCTTGGAATCCAGCCTGGAAGAATGGTAGCAGAGCAGAGCAAAAAGCGCGTACAGGCTTCCGGATCTGAACTTCTCCTTTTTGAGCATCAAACGGCATAAGCGAACGGCTTCGCCGCAGAGATCCTTGCTGATCAGGCTGTTCTCCTTGGTTGAATGAAATCCTTCGTTGAAGATGAGGTAGATGATCTGCATAGCCCCGGCTATACGCTCCTGGATCTCTTCCGGAGCAGGGTACACCAGTTCAATTTTTTGCTCCCTGATCTTCTTCCTGGCCCTGTGCAGTCTTTTTTTGATCGATTCTTCCTTTTGTAGCAAGGCACCGGCGATCTCTTTCAGGGAGAACCCTGAAATGGACTTCAGGGCAAAGGCGATCTGTTCTTCCCTGGCGAAGGCCGGATGACAGGCCACGAAGATCATTCTTAGCTGACTGTCTTCCACCTCATGGTCCAAAAAGTATTCATTCATTTCCCGGCTGATGGATCCGTGTGGGATTCCGACAATTGAGGCGGGCAGGTTTTCATGTCGTTCTTTCTCGGCATTGATCTGCCGAAAGAGGTCGATGGCTCTGTTCTTGGCAGCCTGTGTAAGCCAGGCTTCTGGGTTTTCAGGTAGCTTTGTTCTCCACTTGAGGCTGGCCTTTAGGAAGGTATCCTGTACCGCATCTTCAATGAGTTCCAGATTGCTCAGTCCGAAGAGGCGGGAAAGAATAGCGACCATCTTTCCGTACTGATGACGGAAAAGATGATCGACTATCTGTTGCTCGTTCCTATTGGTCAAACTTCATTACCTCACGGATCTCTACAGCACCACCCAACTCGTAGTCCGGGAAGTCCTGAGCGATCTGAACCACCTCATCCGCGCTTTCTGCCTTGATGACATAATAACCGCCGATGAGCTCCTTGCTCTCCACAAAGGGTCCATCGGAAACTATGCGATCCACTCCCGTGACGCGTTTGGCCGGGGCATGCAGGGCTTCACCACTCTTGATGATGCCTTGTTTTTCCATTTTCTCACTCCATGTGAACCAGCGGCCCATTCTTTCCTGCAATTGTTCGGGTGACAGACCGAGCTCTCCGTAATCTGGTCCCATAAAAATCATCATAAACTCTTTCATTGTATTCTGTTTTGGTTTTTGATCATAGCTCTTGAGCTTCCTTTTCCTAATTCTTAGCTCAACAGAGTTTAAATCTGAATTAAATGGAAAAGATACTCAAGAGCCTTTGAATTATTTATTTGAATGGAAGGCGACTTTGTTTCCTTCGGTATCGATGAACTGTGCGATGAAGCCATGTTCGCCGATTTGGGTTTTTGGTAGAACAACCTTTCCGCCTGCATTTTCAACCCTTGCCAGTGGACTCGCCAGATCATCGCCGCCATTCAGATAGACGGTAGATCCCTTGTCCGAGGGCTCAAATCCTGGGCCCGCTACAAGACTTCCTCCGACACCATTCTCCCAATCTGACGGAAAAAAAACCATGGTCTGACCCATGTCTTCCATAGTGACGGTCTCCATTTTCGCATCAAGAACTTTTTCATAGAAGGACTTGGCCCTTTCGAGATCTTTGGCTGGAATCTCAAACCAGTTGATTGCATTTTTCATTGCTTATAAGTTTTGGTAAAACATAATTTCCTCTATGACGAAGCCGGGTTGTAAAAAGGGGACATGAGCGAAGAAAAAATTTCAAATTCCTTCAAAAAGATGCCAGGAGAATGATGATTTGAGTACCCTGGCATGATCAGATCGGTTCCTGGCTTGCCAATTAAGATTTAGCTTTGCCTTGGTCAAATCATCCGTATGAAGTTCCGCTATTCGATCGTTTTTCTGCTTCTTCCTTTTCTGGCATCTTCCCATGGTGGTCATGAGGCCTTCTATACCATAGAGCAACAGGAGTCAGAATGGACCATGCTGGTAAAAATGGAAATGGCCGATATCCGAAAGGAATTGGAAAAGAATCAGATCTCTACAGGAAACCTCGGTTCGGGCATCAATGATTATTTGCTGGACCGGTTTTCGGTTAAGGTGAATGATGTCTCACTGAAAATGGAATTCATCTCATCCTTCGAGCAGAAGGGATACATCTCCTGTCGATTTCATCTCACACCAGCTGTTCAAGCGGTCGAAGTGATCCAAATTGACAACCGCTGTTTTGAGGATTTCGATCATCTTTATCATAACTTGGTGACTGTCATTGTCAAAGGTGAGAATATCAGCTATAAAATGACAAAAGATCGCCAAACCATATCACATCAATTCAAATGAAAGTACTACTTAGCCTGGGTCTTTCAGGCATTTGTTTCCTTGCCGCCGCTCAATGCGATCCCAATGCCATTTTCAGCAATACAACCAGTAATGCTGTCTGCGAAGAAGTAGATGGTGCAGTGCGCTATTTCTACAGCAATTCCCTCCCGGATCATAGCACGGGCACCTTTCCCAACACCGGTAATCCGCATATGATTTCCGCCCAGCAGCTCTCGCTGACCATGTGTGCCTTTCCTCAGACAAACAGCCAGCTAACCTATCTGGACCAGGGTAGCGGGCAATGCCCGTATTGGGAATTCGGGATCGCCAGCAACGGGCTTATCCTGGACCCTATCGCAGCGGAATACTTTGAAAACCCCAATACCGGTCAGTTGAACAGGGATTGGAACCTGAACGCGCTTTCTTCCAACAACAATCTGGGCCTTGATTTCAACGATGCTCATGTCCAGCCTTCTGGCAAATACCATTATCATGGTTTTCCAAGCAGCCTTGAGTCCACCTTCGGTATTTCTGCCGGTTCTCATTCACCGCTTGTGGGATATGCGGCAGACGGATATCCGATCTATGGAAAATATGTTTACTCCGACCCCAATGATGCTTCCAGCGCCATTGTGGAGCTGAATTCTTCTTACCAGCTCAAGTCGGGGACAAGACCCGGCAATGGCGTCACCGCACCGGATGGATCTTATGATGGTACCTATACCCAGGATTATGAGTACGTATCCGGTCTTGGTGATCTGGATGAATGCAATGGAAGAACAGCTGTGACCCCTGAGTTTCCCAACGGTACCTATTATTATGTGCTGACCACGGACTTCCCGGTCATCCCCCGCTGTTTGGTTGGTAATGCTGATATGGCCTTCACCATAGGCCCGACCAGCATGGGCTGTGCGACATCAAATGCCAATTCCATCTGTTCTATTACGGGTTTGAGCCATTCCATGTTTTTGGATGATCATGTACGGGTTTATCCCAATCCTGTGCAGGATCTGATCCGATTCAGCAGCGATCTGGATATCAGATCTGTAAAGGTCTTTGGAGCTTCGGGCAAGGAACTATTGATGAGCGATGATTTTGAAAATGGAATTGATATCAGTACCCTTCCCGCTGGCAACTACTATGTCCAATTCATAGGAGAAGGAGCCAGTGTGACGAAGACCGTGTACAAAGATTAGGGTCACTTACCTGCAGCAATTCATAAGCATATTTTTCTCTTTACCTATTCCTGCCCCAGAAACCTGGTTGGATTTTGGGTAGCAAGACGCAGGGATTGAACACCAACTGTAAACAATCCCACCAGCAGAGAGATCAATGCCGCCATGGCAAAGTAGATCCAGCCAAGCTCAACACGGATCACAAATGAATCCAGCCAGCCGTTAAGCGCATAATAGGCACCGAGGAAGGCCAGTGTATTGGCCAGCATAAACAGGATGATGAAGGGTTTGCTCAAAAGCATAACCAGCGCGACCACCCTGGCACCCATCACCTTTCTGACAGCGACCTCCTTTAGCCTTGCTTTTAACCATAGGTGGGCCATGGCGAACATGCCTGAAAAGGCGATGAACAAGGCCATTAAGGTCAGGCCGTCAAGCACTTTGCTGAGTTTTTGTTCGGTTGAATGCAGCTGTGCAAAAGTCTGGTCAAGGAAGTAGGATTCAAGGGCCACTCCGGCCGTGGCATCTTTCCAGGCTTTTTCTATGGCTTCAAGGGTAGCCGAAATATCCCCGCTGGCCACTTTGATGTTTACATGATTCATATCCCCTTCCCTCCAGAAGAAGGCAAAGGGCTTGATCCCATTTCTGAAATCCGTGAACTGGAAATCCCGGACCACCCCGATGATGCGCCCATGAACCAGCGTGTCCGCATTCGTGGTGATCGGGATACGTTCTCCAATATCTTCGACCCTCAGATTCAAGGACTTGAATGCCTCCTCGTTTAATACCAGGGTCCACCCTGAGGACTGGGTAACCTGCTCTCTGGAAAAATATTCCCCATGTACCAGATCGATCTCCAATGTCGAAAAGAATTCCGGGTCGATCACCAAATAATTGATCAGTACCTTATCCTCAATACCGATGTTGGTGGTCCAATTGAGTTTCCCGATCTCACCGTTGGAGCGGCTCACATCTTCCACCCCCGGGATCTTTCTGATTTCCTGTATGAAGTTCTGCTGGTTCGCAATAGAGCCTGCATTGGGGATGACCAGGGTCTGTCTGGTATTAAAGCCCAATTCGGCATTTCTGAACAGGTCCAGTTGATCCTTGACCACCAGCGCGGAAATGATCATGAAAATGGAAAGCGTGAATTGCAAAACCACCAATCCACCCCGTATGGCCTTTATATTTTGCTTTCCTTTTCCAAGATCTCCCGATAAAATGTTGAGCACCCTGAGGCGGGAAAGCTGGACAGAGGGGAATGTTGATCCCAAAAGGCAAACGATCACCACCAGGATAAGAAGCAAGGCCAGGATAGGGAAAACGCCCGGATCTAAGATCCCGATCTTCCAGCCCAATACATCTCTGAACCGGGTGGCGAAGAACTCCGATAAGAGAAGAGCAAGGAAAAATGAGAGTAGAACCAGGGTCAGCGTTTCGACCATGAATTGACCAAAAAGATCTCCTCTGCCCACGCCGAGTATTTTCTTTATCCCGATTTCCCGATGTCTTTTGTAGCCATTTGAAAGAGCAAGGTTCATATAGTTAGCCAGGGAGATCAATAGAATGAATATTCCAAGGCTGCCGAACATCAGGACTGTTCTGAGATCACTGTTGGTTCCCAATTCCCATTTGAGGTGAGATCGGAGATGTATGTCGGTTAGTGCCTGTGAGTACATGATGTGGTTCACATTGGACCCGACTGTTTGAGCGCTGTCGAAAAGCGGTTGGAGTTTTTCTTCGAAAACCTGATCCGAAGTGTTGGGGTAGAGACTGACATAGGTATAGAAATTATACCAGCCCCATGAATCCATCATGTGCGAAATGCTAAGGGGCAGGACGATATCGAAATCGAAATGCGAGTAGCGGGGAACATCTTCCAGGATGGCGATCACCTTATAGGGCAGGGTGTCATTGCCTATGTGGACCTGGATGATCTGTCCCAGCGGTTCATCATCGCCAAAATACTTTTTGGCCATGGATTCCGAGAGCATGGCCTGGTCCGGTTGGGTGATCCTGTTGATACCACTGGATCTTGCGACAGGGAACTGGAAAACGTCAAAGAAGCCCGAATCGACCCGGATCAGTTTATCCTCGTAGAAGCGTTTTCCCGAAGGAAGTTCTACGAGGTAGCGAGAACCCCAGGAAGGAAAGATGCGAGTGACCGCTTCCACTTCGGGTAGCTGGTCGATGAGAGCAGGGGCCAGGGCAGGAGGGGTGGTGGCATCCGGAATTCGCTCTCCTTCCTGAAAAACAAAGTCTATGACAACCCTTTTGATCCGCTCATGATTTGGGTGAAATTTATCCCACTTGAATTCCTCCATGACATAGAGTGAAATGAAGACGAAACAGGCGATTCCCAGGGTGAGTGAGCCTATGTTCATCAGGGCATCAAGAGGGTGTTTCTTCATTTGCCTGAAGGCAAATCGTGTATGGAGGCCGTAAAAGCTGATGAAATTTAAGATCATGTTTCCTTTAAGGGCGAAGGGACGGATCATGTTCAGCACCTGTTTCCAATACCAGAGACGGGCACCGAAAAGCCCTCTTTTTTCCACCTCTGCCTGAAACTGCTCGTAAATGTCGCCTTGCAGGTATTCGACCAAGTCGGCTTTGCAAAACCAACGGAAAAAGCGATCGGCCAGCCTTGGCGGCTGATGGTTTTTATCGGATGACATAGGAGTAGTTTAAGCCCTTTAGTGCCAATTCAGGGATTTGATCCCAAAGTGAATTCCGTAGTTCCTTGCTTTTCGCGATGGCGGTTTTTCCGGCCGCCGTGATGGAAAAGATCTTTTTTGGCCGCCCCCCGCGTTTTCCACCGCCGCTTTGGAGCTCGGATTTCAAAAATCCTTTTTCCTCCAGGCGAACCAAGGCGGAATGAATGGCTCCAATGGCCGCCTTTCGTCCCGTTTGGTTTTCCAATTCTCTGGCTATGGAGACCCCATAGGCATCGGGGTAAAGTACTCCGGTCAATAACAGGACAAGTTCTTCGAATTCTCCCAGTTGCGTTCCTTTCATATTGGTTTTTTCGTAAATGTAGAATAAATGGTTTTTCTACAAATATGAAATTACATAAACGGCTCCCCGGAATGGTGAGTGTCGAATGATCGATTATGAAATGATTCAGGGTTGGATTCTTTTGCACACCCTGACTTCTTTGATAGTTTTATAGAAAAGATATGATCATATGAAAACTCCCAAACCTTTACTAGCCTTTAGTATCCTGACAATCCTTCTTTCCTCATGTGCTCACCATTTTGGAGTTGTTGGTGCGGGAAACGCTACCCTGACAAATGCCGATTTCAGGATCGTCGGTTTTGCTTATGGAAAATCTCAAACCAGTCATATCCTTGGGATCGGGGGACTCGAGCAACATGCCTTGGTCATGCACGCAAAACAGGACATGGTCAGAAATTATCCCTTGGAAAGGGGCCAGGCCTTTGGTCAAATGACCGTGGACTTTAGGAGGTTTTACTTTCTGCCTTTTTTGGTACAGACCAATGTATATGTATCGGGAGAGATCATTGACTTTCGGGATGTCACTGAAGAGGAAGATGATCAAGGGGATGTTTACCAAAATTTTGGAGATCCCGTGTTTTTCTCAGCTTCCGGTAAAAATGCTCCACTCCCTGATGTTAAGAATTTGAAAAAGGTACCGAAATACAACTACCCGGAAGGAGGAACCGGAAAACGGGTGATGTTTCGGATCGAAAATGGTTTTGGCGAGGGAGAATTAACGGCGCAAGCCAGGGCCTTGTTTCAAATCAGAACCCAGGACGCAGAAGGCAAGATCAGTACTGTATTTATTGAGGAGAAAGATATAATCAGCATCAATTGATGATCCGAAGAAGGCCTCCCTGTTCGAATGGGGGTGGAGTACTTCCAAATTCCGCATAAACTTTGGCCGGAAGTCCAAGATCGGCAAGGAACAATTCTGTATTGGGCAAAGAATAGAGGATCCTTTTGGGTGCGGCGAGCGTCAAAACCTGGTTGGCCGTGAAACGGGGAGTATTCAGATCGCCGATATACCCAGTTGGGAGATCAAGTGAGATTCTGAGTGCTGAAGAACTCTTCGCTCGCTCAATTCTTTCGATCAGATCATTTTTCAGGGGTAGGCGCTGTGAAAAGCCCATATAGGCATCGACCCAAATGTCGGGTTCTTCCACCTGACGTGGATAGGCGCCGAATCGAAGAGCTCTGTCCAGTTGTGCCCTGGGAAGATCTTTTCGGATCTCCGTAAGGAGATCCAGGTGAACCACATAACCCCATGCACTTAGGCGACGCGCTGCCACCAGGCCACCGCCTCCGTTATTGCCGTTTCCGATTCCGATCAGGATCTTGTTTTCCCTGCTTGCCTGCATGGTAACGAGCCTGGCCAGTTGCAGCCCTGCATTTTCCATCATCAATTCGATGGGCAGGTTGTAATGCTCAACCGCGAAATAGTCCATCTCCCTGAACCGCTCCAATTCAAGGGCATCTTTGATCGGGATTTCAACTACAGGAATATTCACCCTTGAAATTTATGGAATCCGGGTTTAAGTCTTTGGGATTCTCTATTTTTCATTTCATGATCCCTTATGCATGCTACGAATTCTGATCGTTCCCCTTCTGTTTTCTTGGTCAGCATTGGTCGCCCAGGTCAGTGGTGGGGCCAGCTTTAATTATGGCTCGAATTTTCCAATTGGGACCTTTGGTAAAAAGGCAAAATTCGGTGGTAATATGGATGCTGGAATAAACTACAGTTTTTCAGGCTATTTGGGAATCAAGCAGGGTATTGGGGTTGTGGGAGGAATAAATGTCCTTTCTAATCAAATTGATTTGCAATCAATTTTACAGGGGTATGAAGGAGGAGAAATTCAATGTGGAGATCCAATTTTCACCTACGGGGGGCCTTTTATCGGCTTATTTTATGGGTTTCATATCGATAAGAAGAACAGGTTCCTTCTGCTTTTTGACGCCTTTATTGGCTATGCTTGGTTTGCCTATCCTCAGATCAGTATTTGGAAAATTGATCAAAACAATCCCGGATTCACAAAGATCTTTGGATATTATTACGGGAATGGAAATGGATCCTTCCGTGCTCAATTTGCCTGGTACCCTTCGAAAACCACTTTCAATATTTCATTTGGAATTCAATTGTTCATGTCAACTCATCGGGTATTGGTATATAGGGGTTATGCATCTGATTACCGCTTTTCTTATCCCATCACTACTATTGCGGCAACCCTTGGCATTGGGTTCTTAAAGTTTCACTAAACCTACGGCAATTTCATTCTACCTTTTTCTTATTGACGGTTATCATTATTACTCCGCCATATATGAAATTCATGTCGGTTTTTCCACGAAAAAATAATGGACCCAAATGAACAGATGGCTGAAGAGTGCAGCCAGGATGGCCGACGTGGAAAGAAAAGGGAGTCCGCGAGCATGGAGTAGCAGAAATCCGGTAGCATACATGGAGTTGCTGAGATACCTGAACATCCCCTTCTTGACCAATTCCTTTCCATGATAATCCTCGGGCACAAAATGATCCCGACCAAAGGCATTGTCGATCCTGAAGAAGAGATTCTCAGAGGAGGTCTCCGCGTCATTCTGTCCGCATTTCTGCTTTGGCCCCGTATTGGCAAAAGGCCGGTTATGGACAATTACTCTCAGACGATCATTAATGCCGTGGAGAAGGTCAAACATGCGGTAGTGAAGATCGATACCTTTCAAAAAAGGCGTGGACGCGAAATACCGGCCGGTGGCGGAAGCGGATTTGTGTTTTCTTCGGATGGATTCATTTTTACAAACTCGCATGTGGTCAGCAAAAGGTCAAAACTGGAAGTCAGTTTTCTTTCCGGTGAAGGCGGCATGGCTGAGCTTGTAGGAGAGGATCCCTCTGCAGATCTGGCCATCATCAAAACCTATGAGGACGGGTATGGAATTGCGGAGCTTGGGGATTCTTCAAAACTCCAGATCGGAGAGCTGGCTATCGCCATAGGAAATCCCTTCGGATACCAGCACACCGTCTCTGCCGGGGTAATATCTGCTCTTGGCCGTACCTTGAGAACACCCGAAGGAGCTATTGTCGACAATGTGGTCCAGTCCGACGTGTCGTTGAACCCCGGGAATTCCGGAGGCCCGATGATCAATGGATCCGGTGAGGTGATCGGAGTGAACACGGCCACACTACGGGGAGCTCAGGGGCTTAGCTTTTCGATAGATATCAATCTGGCAAAGACACTCGCCGGTGATCTGATCCAATATGGGAAAGTGCAAAGGGCGATGATCGGCATCATGGTACATGAGATGCAACTGAATCAAAGAATGATCAATCGCTACCAACTCGAGACCAACAAGGGGTTATTGGTTCGTGAGATCATCAAGAAAAGTCCCGCAGCGATGTCCGAGCTTCACACCGGCGACATCATTGTTCAGATCGATGGACAAGATGTCAGTTCCATGGGCGATCTGATGAAACGCCTGAACAAGGAGCAGATCGGAAGAGCAATGAAACTCCGAGTGGTCAGACGGGGAGAATTGAAGGATGTTTTGCTTGTACCTGTGATGAAATCGTAAGGGGTATCAGTTAGCTGGATCTTGTGCCTTGAGCATTCCTTTTCATCAATATCCTTTGATCCAAAGCCTGGAATAGAAAGAACAGGATCAACAATCCGGGAGCATAGGGGATCAGGGAAGAAAAGGCGGGAACGAGATCGGCGTAGATCGCCAACAACAGGATTCCGACAAACCCTACCAGCGCTGCAAGTAACCATTGCTGCAATAATCCTTTCCACAGACTTATTTGGTTTCTTCGATTGAACCTGGATCTCAATTTTTCATGAAATTCAGGACTCAAATTGATCTCCGCATTTTTGCGAAGTGATTCCTTTAGCAAACTTTCGAAGCGATCCTCATTCATATCAGTCCTTTTTCTTTTTCCAAAATCGGTTCAAGCATTTCCCGCATTTTCTTTTTGGCGCGGAAAAGGTAATTCTTCACGGTGCCCTCGGGTAGTTCCATGACTTCCATAATTTCCTTGTGACTCATTTCTTCGAGGTAAAAGAGGTTCAGAATCGTTCCATAGGGTGGCGGGATCTTTTTTACCAGATCCTGAATAAACGCCGATGCATCTTTTTGCTCCGTACTCAGATCCTCCTGTTTGAAAATCAGATCCAGATCCTCGGGCTCCAGGGCCACAAGCTTTGTCCGCTTTTTCTGAAGGTAGTTCAAACCTGATCTGTATGCGATCTGTCCTATCCATGTACTCAGTTTCGAGTGAAACCTGAAACGCTCCAGGTTTTGATGCACCTTGAGAAAAACATCCTGGATGATCTCCTCTCTGTCTTCAGGGCTTTTCACCATAGGAGCAATCATGTGGATCACCAGGCCAAGATGCTGCTGAACGAGAATATCGAAAGCTCCGGGATTTCCCCTCAATACCGATTTGACGAGCTGACGATCCTCCATTCAGAATGATTAGACAGAAGTACTGAACCCAGGGTTGCAATCTAGATAAAAATAATTTCGGGCTGACTTGCAACCCTATTGGCAGAACCCTTGTCTGATCAGGCATAAAGACGAAAACAATGAACCACGCAATGTATGAGTTATTGAGTCCTGTGGCCATCATCGGGACATTTACGGTACTGGTTGTCCTGTTTACCAGGACGCTGACCGATTACTATCTGAAAAAGAGAATGGTGCAAAACGGATTGGATAAGGAGGAGATCAGGGCCTTGCTGAAGGAGAAGGATCAGAGCAAATTCGCGGCACTGAAGTGGGGTCTGATCGTATTTTTTGGAGGCCTGGGCCTGGTGGTTATCGAGTACATTCCTTATGATGATAACTCGCCATTACCATTTGGGATCCTATCCATTTTCCTCTCCCTCGGATTCCTGATCTACTATTTTATGGTCAAAAACGAGAATCCCACTTCATGATCAGAAACTATCTCCTGATCGCCTTTCGTGCCTATTGGAAGAACAAAGGCTTTACCAGCATCAACCTCGTAGGGCTTGCGGTAGGCATGTCGGTCTGTTTTATGGTAATTCTCCTGGTATTTGATCAGGTCAATTATGATGAATTCCATCCTGCCAAGGATCGGATCTACAGAATTCTAAGTATAGAAAAAGGAGCATCTGACTTTTTTGACGCCAGGGCTAGTTCGTCAGCTCTGTTCAAGGAATATCTTTTTGAAAAGGAAACCGGAATAGAGCAATGGACATGTATGAGCAGATATTTCAGGGGAGAGGCGAGGTCGGAGGAAAGGATATTGGAATTCCGAGGCTTTTATGCAGATCCGGATTTCTTTCGTGTTTTTGGCTTTGAATTGGATGGGATTTCAGCGGAGTATGCCCTCGGAGAACCATTTTCAGTCGTTCTTTCCGAAGAGTTCGCCGCCAGGATCTTTCCCAATTCCGATCCTGTGGGACAGCTCATAGAGGTCAATGAATCTCAGGAGTATCTTGTCAGGGGCATAGTCAAGGAGCCCATTGGGAAGACTCATGTTCAGTTCGATATGCTCGGATCATTTTCCAGTATCGATCCCCTGATCGGGAAGAAGGTGTTGGGGAAAGGAGCCTACCAATGGGAAAATGTCTCCATGGCTCATAACTATATGGTCTTGAAGTCGGGCACGGAGCCTTCCTATGTGGAGGAAAAGTTGAATCAACTGGCAGAAGAGCATATGGATTTTCCCGATGACCGACCGGGCTATAGATTTGAACTACAACACCTCAACGATATTACTCCCGGGCGCATCATGGCCAACGAGCTCGGCTTCACCATGCCGCTGATCTTTCTGGGCTTCTTTCTTCTCCTAGGTCTGATCGTCATTCTAACAGCTACCATCAATTATTCGAATCTGGCCATTGCTCAGGCCCTGAACAGGATAAAGGAAGTTGGTATTCGCAAGGTAAATGGCGCAACTCGTCTATCCATTATTGCACAATTTCTGGTTGAAGCCCTGTTGATCAATTTTGGAGCAATGCTCCTGGCAATTATTCTTTATCGCCTGATGATCATTCTATTCAACGGACTCTGGTTATTCGATCTTGTAGGCCTGGAATTGGATGACCATGGATCCGCCTACTTATATTTCTTTCTGTTCAGCCTGATGCTTGGACTGGTCACAGGTATAGGACCCGCCCTTTATGTCAGTCGATTCGATCCCAGCCATTCACTGAAACCCGGTTTTAGCCCCAGATCCGGAAGGGCTCTGCGATGGTACTCTTTCTCCGGAAAGAAATTCATGATTGGTTTTCAGTTTTTTCTGGCCCTCATCCTGATCATCAGCATCACGCTGATCAGGGATCAATCGCAGCAACTTGTGAACTCCCAATATGGTTTTGAAGAGGAGAATATCTTTTTTATCGAGCTGCAGGGCCATGATCCGGATCTGGTCAGAACAGAATTTGAAAAGCATTCGGCGGTCCTTTCCACTGCATTGACTTCCCACCATACAGCTGTTGGCCGGACTATGGGCAGCAGGCTCCAAAACCATCCCGAAAGTGAGAAGGTGGATTTCAATTTATTCTCTATCGATGAGAACTATTTGGATTTGATGGGAATTTCCCTGATCGCGGGAAGGGATCTTCTTCCCCCCGGTACTTCCTCACAGGGAGATGCCATTTTGATCAATGAGACCGCCGTTGAAGCATTGGGTTTTGAGGATGCCCAAAAGTGTATTGGCTCCATGGTCTATCGCAATGATACCACCCGGCTGAAGATCGTCGGAGTGGTGAAAGATTATAATTACGAAGTTCTGATGAAGGATATCTATCCGCTGATGCTCATCTGGGAGGCCGATGAGATCGAATACCTGTATCTGAAATTGCATGGTGTTGAGGTGGGTCGGACCAAGGAGGAACTGGAGGCGATATGGAAGTCCTTTGACGAAAGGAGAGACTTTAAGGCCGGCTTCCTCGATGAGGAAATGGATATGTTTTATGCGGTTTTTGGAGACCTGATCAAGATTCTCACCCTGATCGCTGCCTTGGCCGTCGTGATCACTTGCCTGGGTTTGATCGGTATGGTAGATTTTGCGACGCGCGTAAGGATCAAGGAGGTTGGGGTCAGAAAGGTCCTGGGGGCAGAAGATCGAAACCTGATCTGGATCCTCTCCCGAGAGTTTATCATCCTGATCCTGATCACGATCGGCTTGGCTACTCCGCTGGCCCTGTTCTTGAATTCTTTATGGTTGGATCAAATGGCGAACCATATCGATTTTACCATTGCAAATACACTCCCCGGCATTTTTTTGATCTTATCGATCAGCATGGGGGTGATTTTTTGGAAAACAATTCTTGCCTCACGTTCCAATCCAGTTTTATTGCTTAGGAACGAATAGCCCTACAGGGATTCCCTAAAGATCCCCTTGGCTGTTTCGAATTCGATCTCAAAGCTGTTGGGCACGGCCGGTTTTTGAGTGGGAAGCCAGTTTCGGCCCGGCCGGGTCAGGAGGAAGACCCCCTCATAATCGCCGCACCAGCAGAAGTCCTCTCTGAAGAAAGCTCCTTGGCCAGGCTCGATCCCAAATTTTGATCTGAACTCCTTGTTGATCCTGAGGGGTTCTTCGACGGGATAGCTGATCTCATTGACCCGTACGACCTCATCAATCGAAAATGCCCCCTGACCACCCTTGATCACCGGTCTTTCGATAAACTCAGCGATGTTGCCATCCGGATCAAAAAAGTAAATACTTCTTCCGGGATCGAACTCAATGATCTTGCTTCCGTCCAAGGGTAAAAGCCGGATCCCTCTTTTCTCGACATAATCCATACAGGCTTCAATTCTTCCTTCCGGGATCAGAAATGCAAAATGGTAATACTGTGCGGATACGCTTTTTTGAAATTTCAGTTTTGTGGCTCCGGCATTAATCGTATTGTGATCTCGCCTTTCTTCGCTGGCCTTAAAACCAAGCGTACCGGAATAGAAGGAATGCTGTTCTTCCGGTGATCTTGAGGCAAGGGCAAGGCTGTGGATTAGCATTGGAGTCAGGTGAAATGATGAGCCAATAACGAACATCGGATCAGAAATGGCAAGGAAACGAAGATTGGGTTATCATTGTGCATATATGGGATCCGGAAAATACTTTGTATTCACACTGTTCTTTTTTGTCTCTGTTATCCTGAGCGGCTGTAGCTATTATTCCCATTTAAAAAAGGGCAGCTTTGAATATTCCGAGGGGCAACAAGAATTAGATCTGGACTACCACAAACGGCTGCTTTTTGTCGAGGTTATGATCAACGGAAAGAAGAAGCGATTCATCCTGGACAGCGGTGCTCCCAATGTGATCGACAAAAGCGTGCAGGATGAGTTTGATTTTAAAAGGATCGGAAGCATTGGGGTTAATGATGTAGGTGGAAGGTCGAATAAAATGGACTATGTCAAGATCCCGGAACTAAGAATGGGGACGATCACTATTAGGAATACCGTCGCGATCGTAGGCGACTTTAGCCACTTTACATGTTATGGCATTGATGGGATTATCGGGACCAATATTATGTCTCATTTTGATTGGAAGTTTGACTACGCTAATGAAAAGGCATATCTCCATTCGGAGCCAATCGATACAGAATCGCTTCGGGATTTTCAGGGTCCTATAAGTATGCAACCCAATCAGCAATTCAGCCCCTATATCCCTATGGCAGTCCATGATCAGGAAAGCAGCAACACCCTTATCGATCTGGGTTCCGCCGGTGCTATTTCCCTGAAAAAGTGGAAGGGTTTTAATCCGGAGAGTTTTGTTGACCAGGCTAATATTTTTGGTGTAAGCTCGATCGGTATGCATGGCGCTGTGAATGGCGCTGCCAATTACGTCCGCCTGGAACTGGTCCGTTTCGGAGATATCGATGCCGGTTCTTCCTGGGGCAAGGCTTCCGAGACCTCCGGTTTTTCCATTGGAAACGGTTTCCTTGAAAATTTTGATGTGGTGATGAGTTGGAAAAGCCATGCCTTGTATTTACGTGCGGTAGATGAACCCGAAATTGAACTCCCGGATCAGACCCTTTATCTGGGATACCGGAACGGCGGGGCTTATATCAAGGCTTATAGTACCGGATTGACCATGGATGCGGCTGAAATTGGAGATCGTATTGATGAGTTGAATGGCACTCCCATGCAAAATATCACCGAAGAGGAATTTTGTGACATTTTGGAAAAACCTCTGGAAGAGGTCAGTATTTCTGTTCTTGGCTCACCGGAAGATGTGATCTATTATCTGGATGTGCCAAAGGTGAAATACTAGGGTTCTTTCATAGGTAATATCCCGGCTTTAACCTGGGAATCGTCCCGATCCGCCTATTTCTTTGATGCTCTCCTTCGATCGTTTTCATCCAGCAGAACCTTGCGCAGGCGAATGGATTGCGGGGTTACCTCTACATACTCATCTTCCCCGATATATTCCATGGCTTCTTCAAGAGAGAAGCGTATCGGGGGTGCAATGCTGACTTTGTCATCAGAGCCAGCTGCCCGAATATTGGTCAATTGCTTGGTTTTGGTAACATTCAGTACCAGGTCATCTTGCCTGGTGTTTTCACCGATCACCTGCCCGGTATAAACCTCTTCCATGGGTGCAACAAAGAATTTTCCCCTGTCCTGAAGCTTGTTGATCGAATATGCGATGGCCGTTCCGGTTTCCATGGCGATGAGGGCTCCGTTTCTTTTTCGGACCATATCCCCTTTCCAGGGCTCATAACCATTGAATCGATGGGTGATCACAGCTTCACCCTGGGTGGCGGTCAGCAGGGGGTTTGTCAAACCTATCAGGCCACGGGCCGGTATTTTGAATTCCAGCGTAACGCGATCCCCTTTTGTTTCAATATGATGCAGATCTCCCTTTCTGGCCTGCACGATCTCAATCACTTTTCCTGATAAGGGTTCGGATACATTTACATTTAGGAGTTCGATGGGCTCATGCTTGTATCCGTCAATCTCTTTGATAACCACCCTTGGCTGGCCCAGCTGCATTTCATAGCCTTCGCGCCGCATGGTCTCCACCAAAATCGCCAGGTGCAGGATTCCCCTTCCAAATACATTGAGTTGGTCGGGGCTATCGGTATCTTCTACCCTGAGGGCGAGATTCTTTTCGGTTTCCTTGATCAAACGCTCCCGGATATGTCTTGATGTCACGTATTTGCCTTCCTTTCCAAAGAAAGGAGAGTTATTGATGGTGAAGAGCATGGACATGCTCGGTTCATCGACAGCGATGGGCTTCAATCCTTCCGGTTCATTATAATCCGCAATGGTGTCGCCGATGTCAAAATTTTCAAGTCCCATCAGGGCTACGATCTCTCCCGATTGGATCTCCTCCTTATTTCTTTCCTTGCCGAGTCCCTCAAACGTATAGAGTTCCTGTATCCTTGACCTTTGGATCTCTCCGCTTCTTTGTACTATGGATACCTGTTGATTTTCCCTGATCGTACCCCTGTGGATCCTGCCCACTGCGATCCTTCCCTTATAGCTTGAATAATCGAAAGAGCTGACCTGCATTTGCAGGGTTCCTTCATTGATCTTTGGAGCCGGAATGTGCTCAAGGATCTGATCAAGCAGGTAGGAGACATCCTTACTAGGTTCTTTCCATTCCGGGCCCATCCACCCTTCCTTGGAAGACCCATAGACCACCGGATAGTCAAGCTGCTCCTCGCTTGCATCCAGATTGAACATCAACTCAAAAACCTGTTCGTTGGTATCATCGGGACTGCAGTTGGGCTTGTCTACCTTGTTGATGACGACGATCGGTTTCAGGCCCAACTCGAGAGCTTTGGAAAGCACAAAGCGGGTCTGGGGCATTGGCCCCTCAAAGGCATCGACCAATAAAAGAACGCCATCAGCCATGTTCAGGACCCTTTCCACCTCGCCTCCGAAGTCGCTGTGACCCGGTGTGTCGATGATGTTGATCTTCACGTCCTTGTAGCGTACGCTGACGTTTTTGCTCAGAATGGTGATCCCTCTTTCTCTTTCAAGGTCATTGGAGTCCAGGATCAATTCTCCCACTTCCTGGTGTTCCTGGAAGAGTTTGGATTGCATGAGGATCTTATCGACAAGGGTGGTTTTCCCGTGGTCGACATGAGCTATGATGGCGATATTTCGCAGCGGCCTTGACATGGTGTTTCAAATTGGACCGCGAAAATAAGTGGAAAAGAGTTAGGAGTCAGTGCCTATACTCTGATGAGTCTCCATTTATTCTTCCAGTCCGGGAGTATCAAACCATTCCCGTATGGGCTTTCCATACATATTTGGTTTTGAGACCAGGCTGTTGGGTTGTTTTTGCATCAGTTTGGTCAGATCAAGCGCTGCGATCCCCCTTGGCCGTACTTCGTAAAGAACATTACCGGCGAGATGTGGCTGATCGTCGAAATGTAATTCTGCCAGAGCTTTTCCCTCTTGGTCAACCACAAACACCTTATCCGCTCCATAGATGAATTGATAATCGTCGAATTCCAAAAAGTTGAAGTACAATTCTTCGATGGTGTATTTTCCGGATATCTCCATTTTCGAATTCAGACCTACAACCTGGGATTTTTCAGAAAAAAGAAATTCCTTGCCCTTGTATAGACCCCTGAGGTTGATGAATGTATCGTCATCCTTTTGTATCCAGGCCCGGTCATCGAGTACATATTGGAAATAGCCCTCCTGGTTTAGGTCGTAGGAATATTCCTCCACCTTCTCTCCCTTGTCGAGGTCGCAGACGGTGACCCGGTCATCAAAGAAGATCAGGAGCTTGTTGTCACGTATCTGATGTGTGTTGACAAATTCCCTGCTTTTTGTAATGATATAACTATAATTCTTTTCGCCGGTTTTGCGGTTGTAGGATGCGAGGTATGGAATTCCAAATTTGACCTTCTCACTTCCTTTAAGGGCAAATCCCTTATTCAGCAACAATACCTCATCTTCTCCTCTGAGGATAATGGAAGATTCGCTGATGTAATCCTGATCCAGAGCCACCTTCCAAATCACATTGCCGTCATAATCCAGTGCTGCCAAATCGGTCTTGGAAGCAAAAAGAATATCGTTTTCTTCGAAGATCACGTTGGAGGATATGCCCTTGAGTGTGTAAGAGCCGGATCCTGTGGATACCTTATGGCTGGTGACCGCGTCATAGTCCCATCCCTTTCCGGACAACAGGTTCAGGACATGTAGCCCGCTGAGCTCCAGCATAAATTCATTTTCTCCAAAAGCATGCGTCTTTTCATAGTTGTACAGGTAGGGGAAATCCCTTGTCCATACGACCTGACCGTTGGAGAGGTCTATGCCCTGGATGTATTCTTTGATGCTTGCGTAACCCTTTTCCTGTACAAGCGAGAGGCCGATCTTGAGGTCAAGATCGATCTCGTGAATCGGGTTATCGATCTCCCATTGTGTGTTTCCGCTGGAATAATCGATACCGGCGGTTATTCCGTCCTTTCTTTGGATCAAAAACCCCGGATAAAGGTGGTTCTCTTCATTTTTCAAATTATGCTTTGTGGCCCATAATACCTCCTCAGTTTCCAGTTTGAATAGAAAGATGAAGGCATTCTTCTTGGGAACTCCCGGATTTACCCATTCACCTAGGGTGATCAATGCATTTTTGTTGACGCTGTCGAATTGAGCGCCGAAGGTATTCAGGGGAAATGTGTAGTTGTCCCCATTTATCATCTGGCCGCTGCGATAATCCTTCCCAAGCTCGATCGGCGCTTTCTTAAAGCTTACCGTGACCTGAGAAATTGAAAAAAGCGGGATCAACAGCGCGAGAAAGGTAGATAAGAATTTCATGTCCGCTATGAATTTGTGGCGAGCCTAAGTTAAAAAACCCTTCGAAATATGAAGTACTGGTTTGCAATATCTGATGAGCAATGGCTCAAGTAGATAATATCAGCTGATCGACAGCTGTATTGAGCCTCCTTTGACCTTGAGTATGATGCCGTATGGGATTTTTCTGGTTTCTTCGACTTGCATGGCTAAGTCATTGATTCGATTGACTTCAAGTTTTATCAAGTTATTCGATATTGGTTACCGGAAATCCAGTTATCGTTGAATATCCTTCTGAAAATACCCTGGCTTCTTTTTGTAGTGATCGTCGGCGTATCATGTAGCGCGCACATCCGAACCATCAATGATCAACCATTCGAATATCGTTGCCTGGATATTGTACAGGTTCAGGAGCCCGAGATCCTCCCAATTGAAAAGGTGTTTGCAGATTCCGTACTGACAAGTCGTTATTCCAGGGCGAGCCTCATCGCGGGTAATGCCTTTGGGTTGATCAATCAGGTTAGGGAATATGAGCATCTTCGGGAAAGGGCCAAGCGGCAGGATTTTGATGATAATCTCAGGTTCAAACTCATCGAAATAGAGGATGATATCGATGAAACGCTTGATCTGGGAATGCTTGAATTGATCTCGGTTGGGAATCGAATCGACTGTGCCATTTTGCAATTGGAGAAGCTGAAATCGGAACTCAACAGGGCGAACCTTAAATCCCAGAATTCATTGACCAATGCTGCGGTCATCGTCGGGGGGGCAACAACGGTTCTGGTCGCCGGAATACTCGTTGCCGAAAATGAGGGTTTTGAGCCTGGAAATGCAATCGATTGGATTGGAGTGGCTGGTGGCGTTGCTGCCGTTTATCTGGCCCTGAGATCCACGAAAGTTGACAAAAGAGCGCTTCTGGCACCCACAAGAAATGTGGTGGCCTCCTTTGAAAATCAGGATCGCGTAGCAGGTGATTTCCCGGCCTCGACCTGGTATTTGCTCAACTCGGCTTATCTGATAGATTCTACGGAAGTCAGTATCCGGGAAAAGGTCCTTGAGAACTGGTATAGTTCGAAAACCATGTTAAACTCGGAAGAGCATATGAACTATTACCCTGTATTGCTCGAAGGTGAAGGGGTCTATACCGAAGGCATGATAGAGCTGAGGATCAATCTTCTGGAAGCCGTTGGTGTGGGCATAGATCTGATCTTGAGATCGATGTATCAGATCAATTTGGAGCGCCGCTGATCAGCGCCTGATGTTTTCCTTATATGTTTCTATCCAATCCTGAACGGAGACCCTGCGGACCAATTCGGCGATGAGGTCTAATGGGATCGTATCGGGTTTCTTAAAGCGAACACAGCTTTTGCCCATGTCCAGTTTTGTAGCAAGCGCTTTTGCATATTCCTCCTTCCACCATTCCATGAGTTTCGGCATGGCATAGATTCCCATATGGTAGAGGGCTATGAAATTTTTCTGAGAGGCTATGTTCATGAATGGCAGTGGAAGAGAGGTATCACAGTGGTAGCCATCAGGAAAGATCGAATGCGGGACCACATAGGCAGGCATTTTGTATTGCATGGTTTCTTCAAAGCCTGCCGGTAGATTTTCAAGGATCACCTGCCTAAGTTTCTGCATGGGTTCTTGCCGCTCTTCAGGTAGAAAATGAAAATAGTCTTCAACCGTTTTGATCGCGATTTCTGCCATTATTTTACTTTTCTCCAGGTGAATTCAAATGTTTTGGGCCAATAGTCGGCCTTGTCCGTATCATAATGATTGAATTCATTTCCTTCTACTGTCATACCATCATCTGAGATCTTCCATGTTACTTTTTCCTCTGCCTGAATGGTACCCTTTGCCATGAAGTAGTCACTACCGCTGAAGGTTTTCGAAGAAGGATCAAAATACAGTGCATAATTGACTTTCCCGGCCCAGTTATCATAGAGATACAGGATATCATAAAAGTTCTTCTTCTGATCGAAATTGAAGAAGGTCCGAAGCTCCCTGCTTTGCCCGTTCTCCTGTGTCCATGTAGAGGAACATTCCACATAAGTTCCTTTCATAGCAGATCTGCAATCCACCAATACAGATTCCACCCTTGGTTTTTTCCCTTTTTCCCTGGGGAAATAGGCTGTTGCCGTCCCTTCCCATTTTCCGATCAACGGGGCGATTTTGCCCAGTTTTGATTGGGAATGAAGCGGCATAATAGACATCAGAGCAAGGCTGAAAAAGAGCATTCTTTTCATCGATTGAAAATAGAAAAGATTGTATCCAATGGAAACGGGATCGCCATATATTAACCTTGAGGACTTCCGGCTCAGGGATTAACCGGCCCGGGTGGTTTATCCTTTTTCCCTGTAATCCGAAGGACTGCTGCCGTATTCGGCCAGAAAAGAATTCGAGAAGTGGGCCAGGTCGTTGAAACCACAATCATATGCGATATCAGAGATACGATTGTTTGAAAGCCTGAGCATATCTGCGGCTTTTTCCAATTTTTTCTTTTTGAGATATTTTGCCGGGGAGTCGTTATAGATCTCCTTAAACTTCCTTTTGAAACTTGAAACGCTCAATCCGGCCAAACCTGAAAGCTCGTCAACGGAAATATTCTCATAAAGATGGGTATCGATCATTTCTTTAAAAGAGTAAGTCTCTGGATTGAACAGGTCCTGAAGTATGGATTGAATGGCTTTGCTCTTATCGGTTTTGATCAAGAGCATAACGAGTTCTCTGACCTTTAGCTTGATCAGTTCTTCATTAACGAGCCCGGGGTTATCGAAGTAATGCTTCAGGCTTTCGATATAATTGGTCAGCAGGGAATCCAGAACAACTTTTTCCATGAGCACACCTTTTGAATGTTGTGCCTGCTCAATAAAGAAGGGAAGATCATCCTCGAACACCATTTTCATCACCTCAGGATAAAAGTGAATGCCTATCGCTTCACATTTGTCGGCATCACTCCCCTTCAAAAATTTGTGAAGAAAATTCCCGCATTTCATGATCAATGCCTCATTCTTTTTCAGGGGGGTTGACTTGGTAGGGGAGAACATCACCGTTTCCCCATCGAGAATGAACAGAACGCAGGCTTCGTTGACAAAGGAATCCTGAACCTGGAAGGGAGGCTCCAGAATGGCTTTCTCCAGGATCAGCTTTTCTCCCAGATTGAAATGTTTGTGTTCCTTAAGCATGCGCTGCTAAGGTATGAATGGATGAATTGACCATGACCCGAATATGGACCAATGATTTGTGCATATGGTCCAAAAGGGCAGACGCCGGCGCAACGCAAGCTCGTTCTCAGTCCGTATGGCCGAACAATAGAAGCTCCTTTTGATCCTCCCCAAGAAGCTTCAGCATTCCATCATCTGTCATTGACCAATAGCGCACCTCTGAGAGGGCCTGGAAATACTCGGTCTCAAGATCCGCGGTTTTCTGACAATACATTTTCGTGGTGATGGCGTTTCCAAATCCTATCCTGTCGTCGAAGAGTTTCTCAATGCCGCCCGAATAATTGTTGCAGCCTCCATTGCCAAGATACTTTTGATCTTCAACAAAGATCTCAAGTGTGATCATGCCGCTTTCGATCACAACGGGATTTCCATTGAGTTTTTCCAGAACCCAGATGTTGTGAAGGGAATTGATATCCTGGGAGAAGACCGAAAAAGATATTCCAAGCAAGAAGAGGATCAAGAACTGTTTCATAGGTGATATTTGTAATCTATGATGTCATGGCAAAATGTGGGCCATGCCTTCATGGATCGTAGAATTCTTTTTCATTCACCACGATAGTCGTCAGCTCAACCTCATGCCCGTCGGGGTCTCTTGTGTAAATGGAATGGAAATAATGGTGATCCTCAAAGCGATACTCAATTCCCATTTCTTCGTACCTTTTTCTTGCCAATTTGAAGTTCTCACTGGTCACATTGAATGCGAAGTGATCGATCCTGACATTCTTCGAGATTGGGATCCTGGGGTCAGATCCATTGGCAGGAAAGATCGCGACACCGGATCTTCCTGATAAAAGAAACAGTGGAAACGGACCCCATTCCTTCAAGCAATACCTCTTTAAGCCAAGGACATCTTCATACCATTTGGCCGAAACCTCTATGTCTTTTACTCTGATAGCCACATGGTCCAGAAAACCGATCTGAAATTCTTCCATCAATGTTGAGCAAGCATCATCAACTAAAAATATGAAGACTTTGAAATTTCGGTTGGGTCATTCTGTTGTGAGCAAAAGCAGCAAATGAGCCGCCGACCAACTGAAATTCCGGGCTTCCAACCCTTCACCGCTGATGGGATTATAGTTCTCTCTGATTGCAGTGCCCCTTGTCATCAGGCCCCGGGCATTTCTAAAGATCCTCATCCTGGCTGAATCAGCTTCCAATTGATACCCATATTTTTCCAATCCCATGATGGCGAAATAGCTTTGGTCCAGCCAGTTTGGTCCACGCCAATATCCTCCATCGGGTTCAAACTCAGGATGATCAGCAGAGAGCGTTTGAAAGGGAACGCTGGTCCAGAATTGAGCAGGATCCATCATATTTTGGATCATCAGGTCGGCTTGCTCCTGTGATGCAACGCCGGTGAAGAGGGCTGACCAACCCTCCGAGCCCTTGACCCTGATCAAGGAAGATCCATCGATCGTTTTATCATAAAACCAGCCGGTTTCCGGATCAAAGAACTCTTCTCTGATCCTTTGCCCGAGAGAATCTGCATCGAACCTGAAACGATCCGCATCTTCCTCTTGCATCAATGCCCGGGAGATCATGGCCAGGTAATTCTTTTCCATGAACAAAAAGGAATTCAGATCTATGCTTTCCTGTTCAAGGGAATAAGCTCCCTCGGAATTTTTCAGGATGGTACTCTCGTCAAACCTTACGGCATTGTCCATCCCGCTTTCCCATTTTGCAGCTATTAGACTGCCATCGGTGGAACCGTATTCGCATAATCCGTCTCCATCATGATCTCTGAATTTGTACCACCATTCATGCTGCCTGATCATCTGAAGGTACATTTCAGCCAGAAATACGGTGTCATGATCCTGTTCAAACACTTTCCAGACAGACCATGCCGAAAGCGGGGGTTTGGTATTTCTAAAATTATGTTTTTCGATGGTCGTATCTCTGTAGACGCAATCTGCAATGAACCCATCCGCATTCATAAAGTCATACATAGCCCTGATCTGGTCCTTGGCCAGCTCAGTATCGTATCTGGCCAGGGCTGCTGCCTGCTTCCAGCTATCCCAGGCCCAGAATCCATGAAACCATTGGTAATGATAGCTTGGGAAGAGGCCGGCATGCTGGAGTTCACCTGCGGCAGATCTCCAATTGTTCTGAAGGGTTAGAATGCATTTTGATGCCAGATCAAAAAACCCGGGCCCTGAAAAACCCGGACGAAACCCCATGCCTTTAAGCTGAGCCTCTTTTTCGGCTATTCTTTCCTCAAGTTTCCGTTCAAGATAGCCTGCAGCAGAAGGCAAACCCTTAAACTCTTCATGGGCCAGGTCCTCCGGGAAAACGAATGTATGTTCCAAAATGATGGTATCAGCGGCGCCGGCTTTGAGTGATATTTCCCTGAAGCTGCAATAGTAGTTGTCCTCTGCCACCACAAGCTCTTCCGGAAGATGACTTTGAAATCGAATAAGGCCCTGGGCATTCGACCGGTCTGATCTGATCCCTACGGAGGTCTTGTTTCCCTCAAGGCTTAGTGAACTTGATCTGAGTTTACCCTTCACTTCAACAAATAGATCCTTGGTTTTCTTGCTCTTGTTCAGGATGCTGGTTGAGATCGCTGCGGTGTGGGCTGAAAGAAAAAAGAGTTTTTGCTCAACCCTGATCTCTTCTCCTTCATAATTCTGTTCAAGATGGCTGTTATAGCTGTTTTGCTCGAAGTCAAGTTGGTTCAGGGGAAGAATATCACCTGTTCTCAGGTCAGTGATCCTGAACCGGGAAAGCACATCAGAACTCCAGACCCCGTTTTCCTGTGTCATCAGGAAGGGGCCCGCGAAACCACCCTGGTATTCCGCTGCCGTTGGAAATCCGTAAGCAAACCATGCACCCTGATCTGAAAATGCCAGGGGTTTATGCCCTTCCGGGTTTGAAAGATCTGCTTCATAATTCAGAAGGTTTGCCTGTAGGCCTATCTCTTCTGCTTTCTGACTTTTGTCCTCGCAGCTTGTCAGCAGGAACAAAAATGAGATGCCAACGGCGAGCAGGCCTTTATTGAAGGTATTCATCGATATACCCGATCACTTTTTCATACTTGGCAATCAACATGAATTGACTGCCCCAGAGATCCTGCTTGATCTGATCGATCAAAATGATGGCTTCTTTGTACTCTGTTTGTGAATCGAAATTCAAAAACTTTTCTAGATAAAGATTTCTGACCGCATACAGATCGGTTTGAAAATTATACACCTGTGAGATCTGGCTGTGAAGGCCGAGGTCCATCCCGATAAATATCTTGGATGATTTTGCCGCATCATACATTGAATGCCTTGGGTTGAAGTTGCCAATGCCTCTCCAGTTGGGAAGGCGCTTGCCCAATGCTTTGTCAAAGAGCTTTTCGCTCAGTATGGCCTCATTAAAATTGGCTTTGATGCTGTCATAAGACTTCAAGAAGGGTCTACGGGATTCATGATGTTTTCTGACCTCCTCCATATTCATTTCCAATTCCGTTTTGATCCCTCGAAGTGCCTCTTTTCGGTCCTTTTCAATTTGAGCTTCCTGACTTAGATCGGAAAGAAACATTCCGAGGTACACTCCGATCAGGACAATAAGCAATTCGATCAGGTAATCGATAACTTTTGACCTTTTCAGATTTCGGAAAAGCTTCATGATCATTCCTGAAGTTTGATTTTCTCCCAGTTTTCGTCGGCCTTTTTCCTTAATTGCTCCGGTCCCTCATCCAGCCAGCTCTTCAGCGTGTTATTAAAAAAGGCATTGTAAAAAAGGTATAATCTACCATCTCTGATCTCGTAGGTATCCGGATCGATCTTGACCTTTTCTCCTTTATCTGCCATGGCATAGGCACACCAGCCTCCGTATTGGGGTACATATTTCTCAGGTTCAGCTTTGAACTGATCCAGGGTAATTTTTGAGCTGAATCGGTATTTCGCTCCCTCATAATCGAAGTGGTATTGATCCTTGCCCTCCTGCGGTCTTGCATTGAAGTATTCCACCACGTCATAACCATCGGCGACAAATCCGGATTGAAGATTGTAATCGATCTTCTGGGCAAATGAGGAATGAAAAGCAAGGAAAAGAAGGAAGCCGATATAAAGCGATCTCATCATTTTTCTTTTTCTCTGAACAATACCTGAACCCCAAAGAAAAGTGAAATCTCATTGAAAGTCGCGTCCACATTCTTTTGTCTTACCCCTTCAAGTGATTGTTCCGTTACAGGGTTAAACTCCACAGGATCCGAATAATTGACCACTTGGTTGATATCCCTTCTGGCTCCACGTGTATATTGAATGCCTGTGATCAATCTTACCTTCTTTACGGTAAGCACCGGGCCGGCAGTGATATGATACTTGTCCATATGGATCTGGTTGATCTTGAATTTGCCATCTGAAAAACGGGAATTTTTGTTTGCCGCCGCTGAGAAGTCCGTTCTGAAACCTCCAAGGAAAAAGAATTTCTCGGAGACATATTGCTTGAATCCAAGGCCCAGGTTGATCACGGATCTTGCTTCATAATAGTATGACATGAAATCATTATCAGATAATGCCTCATCAAGGTAGTTGGGAAGTTCAGGGATTCTGGTGTCGGATTCGACCACGGCATAATGATCGATCCTGTGGAAATACTCCCCCGCTAGAGAGATCGAGTTTTTTTGACTTTTTGTGAAGTACTGTACTCCGGCAGCTATGGAAAAGGGGTTTTTCACCCTTGTTGTCAGTTGATTCTCAAAAAGGGTAAGATTTTCATTTGATACGAACTGAGCCTCAATATCATTATAAATATTGCTTCTGGAAAGCGTTTTTCTCGCCTGTGCTTCACCGAAGATCGGGAGGTCGGGCAGGGTGATGTTGACCCCAACTGAGAACCTGTCGGGAACAAAAATGTATTGAAGACCGACCTTGAAGATCATGCTGAGGTACCAGTATCTCATTTCCTCTTCGAAGCTGCTGGTTGAGATATATGCTGCCTCAGGCATCGGAGTGAAAACAGTGTCGGCATTCTGAAAAGCTGTGGATCTTTGCCGGTACTCATACCGGGATCTTTTAATGGATAGGAAGGAACTGCCACCCACATAGAATTTCTTGTTGATCTCATATGAGAGACCGCCGCCGACCCATGTATCCTGGTATTCTCTGGCATACTTCAGGTAACCGTAAAACTGTTCAAGGCCTTGGGTTCTTTGAATGACATCATCGACGAAATAATGATCAAGACTATAGCGAATCTCCTCTGAAGTGGGCGACAGTACGCCGAATTCCAGGCCTATTCTGGATTTATTGGGAATAGAAAATGAAATGAATCTTGGCTGAATTTTGAAAAGAAATTTATTGGCATCCACACCGTCACCCGCGATATTTTCCGCGTCGAAGAACTGCAATGAGATAATGTTTGCACTCAGCGAAAGCGAGGGGAGATTGTCCCGGTTGGTCAGGGCAGGATTATAATAGATAGAGCTGGCACCTGCATTTCCACCCACCACTGCTCCTGCCAACAGGATAGAGGTGGTGTTGAAGTTCCATGACCAATAATTATCGGTTTGGGCCTGTAGCGTTTTACCACCGGCAAAGAAAAAAATGAACCATACCAGGGCAGTTCGCCTGAAATATTTAGTTACTTGGATTTGATCAGCCTGCATTCAAAAACCAATCTAAATCCTTTTTTTGATTTAGATTTATCCAAGCAAAGTGAAGCTGCTTTCTATGAAAAAAATCCTCATTCTTAGCATCGTCATAGCCTGCCTTTCATCATCGGCGCAGGCGCAGATCTTTAGTAATAAGGAGGTCAGCAAAAAGCATCAGGACAAGATCGATAGCCTTAAGGAATCGGAATATCCGTACATCCTCCCAATATGGGGCTCCAAGGCTACGGCAGCGGGATTTTCCCTTCCGCTATCCGCAGGTCTGGGTCTGAATTACCTATGGCAGGAGTCTTCCATCATCATCGAAAACCTGAATGTTGGGTTTAACGGAGGTCAGATGTACAACCTCGACAATATTGTACGCTTTGATGAGGCCATCAGCCGTTCTCAGGGTTTGAATGTACGGCCCGATGTTTGGCTTTTTCCCTTCTTAAATGTGTACGGGATACTGGCTGCTGTCCAAACCAGTACCGATGTAAATTTTGGAGTTTGGATACCGGATACCACCTCTTACCAGGAGTTATTCTCAGCAAGTACCACGGCGGATTTTAATGGAACCACTTTTGGATTTGGATTAACACCGACCATCGGAGTTGCCGGAGGGTTTTTGGCAGTTGACATGAATTTCACATGGACCGATCTGGATGCCTTGTCCAAGCCAGCACAGGCCTTCGTCATCGCACCACGGTTTGGAAAGTCCTTCAGGGTCAGCAAGCGGAGATTGGATCGAAGCGTGGCCGTGTGGGTTGGTGCCTTCCGGTTGAATATCAGAAGCGAAACAGCGGGATCAATTCCTTTGAGCGATCTAAGCGATTTTGAAGAAGTCTTTGGCAAGATCGATGATGGGAAAATGCGAGTTGAGGATGCCCAGGTCAGACTCGATGAATGGTGGAATGGTTTGACGGATCAGGAGCAAGCCATCAGGGAACCGATCTATGACAAGGCCAATGACTTGCTGCAGAGGACATACGAGGTTCTGAACGGTGCAGAAAACGCAGCCGAAAACGTTGAGAGCTCAACTGTTCAATACACTTTGGATAAGCGTCAAAAGAACCTTTGGAATATGGTTGTGGGTGCGCAGTACCAGCATAATAAGCACTTTATGGTCAGAGCCGAATATGGTTTTCTGGGCAGCAGGGATCAGCTTCTTGTAGGTCTTCAGTACAGATTCGGACTCTAAGCATTGAAGCCCTCTCTTTTATTGTTTGGGTTACTTGTTCTTTTATCCGTCGAAACATACGGTCAGGATCAGGAATCAAACGATAAGAAAGCAACGAGGAAGGCGGAAAAGGAGAGAAAGGTGAGGGAGGGGAGGACCATGTTTACCCCATTGGCCGGACCTGCATATACTCCCGAACTCGGCGGGGTCATTGCCGCGACGGCAATGATCTCCTATAAGACCAATCGCTTTGACAGCCTTATCCAGCGCTCTTCAAGCCCTGTTACTTTTGGGGCAAGCACTACCGGCGCTGTGTTTTTTTCGAATATCAATACCACGTTCTGGCTCAAGGATAAACTGAGGATCTACTCGGATTTCTGGGGTAAGGATATGCCCGATAACTATTGGGGTGTAGGTTATGATAATGCGACCAATGTAGAGCAGGGAGATTCGACGACTGCCTATATCAGATCCTGGTTGTGGTTTAATCCGAGGTTTCTCTATCAGTTTAAGAAGCACAACTTTATCGGTCTGAATATCGACCTGAACTATACCCAGGCCAGGGATGTGAATCCGGTTATGGAAGCAGATGAAACTTACCAGAGATATAAGGATAAGCCTTTCAACTCGGGTCTGGGTTTGATCTTTCAATATGATTCCAGGGATGTTCCTGTCAATGCCTGGGAGGGATATTATTTAAACATGTCCTACACCCTTTTTCGGGATCTTTTCGGAAGTCAAAACAATTATGACATTTTCCTCATCGACTTCAGAACATATCAGAATATCGGCAAGCGTAGGGGGAGCACCCTGGCTTTGCAGTTAAAAACCAGGCTGGGCAGGGGAGATGTTCCCTGGGGTGATATGTCACAATTGGGTACGCCATTCGATCTTCGAGGCTATTATTGGGGGCGCTACCGTGACGAATCCCTAGTGTTTGGGATCGTGGAATACAGGAGAATGTTCATGAAAAGTGACGGGCAGTTATCGAAGAGCGGAATGGTCTGGTGGGTAGGCACCGGATCAATTGGCGAAGCACCTGAAGACTTCAGAAACTGGGTTCCAAATGCAGGGATCGGCTATCGCTTCGAGGTACAGCCTCGGATGAATTTGCGGATAGATATCGGAGTAGGACGGGAATCCGCCGGTTTCTACTTCAATTTCAACGAGGCCTTTTGACCAATTTTTTTCACGGCCGATCGCTGATTTTTATCCGGGCTCGAAAGCGGCCGACTCAGCGCGGAGGTAAAAGAAAAAGGGCAAAGGAGAATGATCCCCAATGCCCTCTGTTCTAAGAAAATTCCGTGGTCAATGTCCCCAATCCCCTTCTATCTTCAGCGAAGGGTCATCGAACTTGATATACTCGTTAACATCGAAGGGCATGGCCTTCATGTTCTTCTCGATCATATTCTTGATCTCCTTGGTCTCAGGCCTTGCATTGGAGATTCCGGTCAGGGGAATTCCCTTGGCATTGGATTTATCGGGATACTCCATCTTCATCATTTCATGACGGATCTTCATCCTTGTAAACTGTCCTTGGGTATGGATCAGTGGAACCAGGTGAGGGTTTTCCTCTCTGGGGTCCTGATAAAGGTCAAAGAATGACGCCGCAATTCCGGTCGCAGCTCCCGGGTCATCGGATATGATATGTCTCTTATACCTTCCCTTAATAATGGCTGCAAGCGTATGTCCTTGATAAACATATACATAATCTCGTCTTCCGTGTGTATCTCCATTCATAAAAATGGCTGTTTGATCCACACCGTCAATCACCCTGTCTGTTGGGATGTACTGATCAGCTCCTGCGATTCTTGCAAACGTGGTATATAGGTCGGTCACGTGGATAATATCACCGACCAATTGTCCCGGAGCAATTGTCCCGGGCCACATTGCCATAGCCGGAGGCCGGATACCACCTTCGGTAAAATCGCCTTTTCCGCCACGGAACATGATCTCGGTCATCGCCCATCCCGGAGGAGGATTATGGACCATCGGTCCATTATCGGCCATGATGACCACAAGGGTATTCTCCTCGATCTTCAGATCTTTTAGGGTTTGCATCATCCGGCCAATCCAGGCATCAAGTCTGGCGTAGGCATTTGGAACCTTCCCTCCGTTGAGCGAGGATTTCATTGGTTCAGGAGCAAGGAAATTGAGGAAATTTGGCCAGTACTCCATAAAAAATGGCTTTTTAGCCGCTGCCTGGCGGCGAATGAAATCAAGACTTCTTTCTTCGGACTCTGCCATCATTTTGCTAAAACACTCGCTGCCAAGTCCGCACCATTCTTTGGCTTGCTCTCCTTTTTTACCCTCCAGGATCTGTACCCAGCCTTTAGGCAACAGCCCTGGTTCATCCAGTTTATAAGGGTCTTGTGGTGATTGTTCGGGATGAAAACCAAGAACAGCATTTGCGGCTGTACCCATTGGATCATAGAGGGAAGTGATCTGGTTCATGGGAGTAAAGAAAGCCTCGTCAAATCCCTGGTTATGCAAATAACTTTCTTCGATATCGCCCAGGTGTCCCTTTCCAAAGTGGGCTGTGGTATAACCGGCCTGAGAAAGAACCTCAGCTATGGTTACTTCATCTCCTGCCAGTCCGGAAAACTCATGTGGCATACCAACCACGCCCATTCCGTTACGAACGGGATGTCTTCCGGTAAGAAAAGCTGCTCTGGTGGGAGTACAGGCCGGCTCGGAATACATCCTGGTAAAATTGATTCCCTGGTCTGCCAGACTATTGATGTTCGGGGTTGAATAACCCAGGGCCTTTTGAATTTCAGGAAATCCAACGGATCCGAATTGCTGATCATCCCAAAGGACATAGATGATGTTTGGAGGATTACCCCCGTTTTTCTTCCTGAGCTTTTCCAGCCTGGCATCCAGATCCTGGTCTTCCGTGGCCCAACGATCACCGTTTTGGGTCTCAAGGATGTAGAACTCAGCATCGTGGATGATTTTTTCCTGGGCTACGGATTCCCATATAGGGAGCGAAGCCAATACTGTCAATAAGATCAGATGTTTCATAATTTGTGCGATTTGAAGGTTTACTGATTCAGATTTCAAGTTTAAGGAGTAAAAGATTACAACTGTTCCTTTTGAAGAGTTTTTTCAAGATTTTGCATTCCCTCAATCATTTTGGACAGGAAATCTCCGGAAGAAGGCGGGCTCATGCATGGGTCGAAAACGACAATATCCAGACCCATGTTCTCCAGGCTCGTTCTCGATTCTTCGGATGGTTGGTCTGGTGAAAGGACTATTCCCCAAGACTCTTCACGTTTCTCTTTTTCCAAGGGAATATTCTGTATATCGATGAGGTATGCTTGTCCAAAGTATTGATAAACGGGGCTTGTGCAGTAAAATCTCATGCCCAAATACGGATCAAGGATCTCGATCGCTTTTCGGTTGAGTTGTGATAAGTCCAGAGCCAGACTTCCATAGTTCTCCTCGAAGTAATCCTTGTTTTCAGGCTGGATCTCCACAAGTTTGTTCTTGATCTCGTAGGCCTGCTGTCCAGCGAATCTGAAATTCAACCAAGTGATTGAAGCGGTTTCGGCATGGCTGGATTCCTGATCGATTCCCTGATTCTGTTTCTCAGGCCTCATCTTGAGGTATTGATCGGCGAAAGCAACCGAAGTGTTGATGATCTTGGTCTCCGGAATGTTTAACTCATCGATCCATGGTTCAAAACCAGCTCCATTTCTGATGATCAGGTCTGCTGCCTGTAGTTCCCGGATGTGCTTCTCATCGGGGAAGAAGCGGTGCGTATCCCCCGCTTCGGATATTGGATGGTGAAGATCCAGTTTGTCTCCCCCGATCCTTTGGGTAAAATAGAGAAGGGGATAATTGGTAGCTACTACTTTAAGAAGAGCATCTTTTTCCTCAGCATGACTGTTTTCATCTTCGGTTTCCCGACATGCGGCAAGCATGAATAGCGCAAGAAAGAAGACAATTTTCATATGGCAGTGATGAAAGAGCCCATAGGTCCATGCCCCCTTACGAGCCGGGATAAGGCGTCTTTCTTTCTTTAAGCTAATTCTTTTTTCAGAATATTCTTAAATCGGGTTCCGCTGATATAATGGTCTTCCAATAGCCTGCCATCCTTGATCAGGGCAAAGGAGCCGTAGCCGGTAGGGGCTTTTTGTGCGTCCCTGGGTTTTTCGATCTTTTTGACCTTCAATTCCAGGTCATTATCCATTGCAACATTCAGAAGATCCGTAACGGATTTGTCATGCCATGGGCATTGGTTGGAGTAGACGATATTCCAGCCTTGATATTTGTGAAGTTCTTTTTCCCAATCATTGAATAGTGGAACCTGTGCATTCTTTGTCAGGTTCTTGTACATGAGTTCAAATCGACCTTTTTGATCGGCCATTTGATAGCCATTCTTGGCGAATAATGTCCTATCGGAGATCCATGCTCCATTGCTGGTCATCACACATACTCCGTCTTTTCCCAATTCAATTGCCGCATTTTCACAATACCTGATCAGTTCACCTCCAAGTCCCTGATTCCTCATTTTCTTGGACCCGACCACTATACATTGGATGAAGAGGTAATTATCTGCGGAGATCGGCCGCCAGGCATATTCAGAAGGGATAAACTCAATGAATCCCAATTGCTTTTCATCTTCATCTTCAGCGATCACCATTTTCAGCCCTTTTTGCAATTGTTCCCTGAGCCAGGACGCTTTTTCCTGAAAGCCCCGGGTCTTTGTATTCTTAGCACAGAAAAGGCCCTTAGTTTCCAGATTTTCATCTGTTACTTCGATGAATTTGACCTTAGAGATATTCATTGCCTTTGAGTTTATTGGACAATTTGATGAGAATGCCTCTGATTAAAAAGGAGCGGTATCAATGAAAAAACTGATTCATGATGTAAAAAAAAACGGCTCCTAATAGGAAGCCGTTAGCGTTCGAGTATATCTTCTTTTGATCTATTCGTCCTTTGGTCGGGCTTTTTTGACGACAATGTTCCTGCCTTTTTGCTCAGATTCGTTTAACTGATCAATGGCGGCCATTGCTTCTTCGTCATTTGGCATTTCAACAAAGCCAAAGCCTTTTGAGCGACCGGAAAACTTATCCTTGATGATTGTCACGTTTTCAACCTCTCCAAATCCTCCAAAAAGGTTATTCAGGTCGTCCTCCTGGATAGAATACTCCAGGTTTGCTACAAAAATGTTCATGTGAAAAAAGTATTAGTGAAAAAAAATGAGTTGTGTGGTTCGATATTTTGTTGTTCAGCTAGCCCATTTAATATATGGGATTGAAGGCCTAAAGATAATCTAATTTCCTTTCCAAGAATTAGGCTGAAAAAAATGGAGCATATTTTATTCGCCTTCTTCGAAAAGAATTGATTGTCGCTCACGGTTGATATTGAGCTTGGTCACCTCGGGTCGCGAATAATGCCCCGCAGGGTCAAAATTTTGCCTTTCCTTCAGAACCTCTTCAAAACGGATCTTTTTTACGAACAGGCCCTCCTTGTTGCATTGGGGTTTAAGAATCCAATTCCCGTTGGGTCCGGCAATGCAAGAGCCGCCATCCCCGAGTATGTCAGGTGCCTTTTTGATGATCTTTTCCCGGTGAGGAAAATCCTTTGGGATATCCTCCTTGGTCATATACCCTGAGACGGAGATCACGAAAGAACGCGATTCCCTCGCGACGAATTTTGTAATATCCTTGGTATTTCTTTTCGAACCAGGCCAAACGGCTATATGTACATCTTCACCCATCGCATAGAGGGCCGTTCTGCTCAGGGGCATCCAGTTTTCCCAGCAATTGAGCCCTCCCAAGGTGAAATTCTTAAGCGGGTGGACCTTAATACCGTTTCCATCTCCCTGTGACCAAACCAGTCTTTCTTCATAGGTGGGCTGGAGTTTTCGATGAACCGATCTGATCTGGCCATGCTGATCGATGTACACCAGAGAACAATAAAGACTGTGACCGCCTCTATCGAATGCTCTTTCTATGGTGCCGAGGTAGATCGCGATCTTGTACTTCGCCGCGGTCAAACAAATCTCATTCAGGTCTTCATCGTTGATGTGAACGGCGTTTTGTGCGTAGTGGGCAAAAATCTCCTTTTGAACCTCGTCGTCGAATTTGGCCCCATTGGTAAGCGCGACCCAATATGGATAGCCCGGTAAAAGGGCTTCTCCAAAAACGATCAGATCGCATTCCTTCTTTCCGGCTTTTTGGATGTATTTTCTGACCTTTTTAATGGTTTTCTCCTTATCCAGCCATACGGGAGAGATCTGTGCCAGGCCGATTTTCAGGGTGTTTTTACTCATAGCATGGGATCACTTCGGAAAGATATGATTCGAAACGGGTAAGGTAAAAACACTTCTATAGGATTTCAACCTCATAATGCCCCACAAGTGCATGCCTCTCAAAAGACAATAACCAGATATGCCAGATATTATGATCTTCCGGATCTCTGTGGATCAGCGGCCCGTCAATTCCGATCTTATGGCTATCAAGCCAGCGCCCCTCTTCATCCACCAACAGCGCATAATAGGGATTTGAAGAAGTCTTGTGAGCGATGTGTTGATCATAGCTTTCATAAAAGGTATGATTTCCTATCCCCATGGAGCCTTTCCATGCATCGTTTGCCGCTTGCTCCTCGAGGATTGGGAAGTTTTTCGGATCAAATCCTCCCAGAACAAAATCGGTTTTTCTTTCTCCGCTTTCATCAGAAAAAGCCAGTACCAATTCAAATGACTCCTGATCTCCGCAGGTAATTCTGCTGATGGTGGCATTGTCAAGATTCCGTATCCGGCCTAGCTCGGTCTGTCTCGGGTCGGATCGCTTGTAATAGCCCGGTGGAGAAAAAGTCGCAAAGCATGTGCTGTCGGTCTGGAAGTCCCTCATGCTGCTGTATTCTTTTGGAATAATGATCTCCCTTTGCTTCCTCTTTCTCTCTCCTTTTAAGGGGTACATTTCGTTGCTTCTGTCTTCTGCCCTGATATCCAGCTTTTCCTGAACCTGTCTGAATTTCGCAAAGTCAATGATGTTGCTTTCAGGGTCTATCCAATTCTCCAGAGGTTCGCTGTACCGGGAAAAAGAGATGCCGTTTTTTTCCTCGAACAATTGGCGGTAGATCTCCGGTGGGAAATCAAACCAGCCATGTCCATGCGGAAGTTGATCTCCATTTTCTTGCTTGTAAATGATGACTTCCCAGAGATAGGAGTTCAGGCAATTTCTGGCGATATCGGTCCTTTGAATTTCCGGGATGGAACTGTGGAATTTCCGCTTGTCAAACCGGACCTGGTTTCTGTTCCATTCCTGGTTGACCAGGGATATGTATTTGAGGTAATCGTCTTCACGGATATGCTCGGGTATGGTGGGAATAAATTCCATCAAGTCTATATCCTCCACAAGAATACTGTCTCCTGATTCTCCGGAGTAAAACACCAGAGAATAGCCTGTTTGCGACTTTCTAAGGATTCCCCTATCAAAGAAATGATTGCTATAATCGCTGGTTCGGAATCCTATATCAGGGTTATCGGGATATTCTTGATCACTCAGGTTTTTGATGGAGAAATCAAATCGATCCTTGGTTTGTCGCTCTTGATTTACCTCAGGATCACAGTCTGTGAGCATGATCACCAATGCCAAAAACGGGACGATCCTTTGCAGTTTTCTCATTCCTTCTCTTTGCAATTGCAAATTCAAAATTGAATAGATCGGAGACATAAACAACTTCTGTTTTGACAATTGATCCCAAATAAAAAAAGACCGCCATCACCATTTCTGCTTTTCGACAGAACCGGGTCCGGCGGTCAGCTCACCTTAACCAAGAAACTAAGGCGAGCCAAAAAAGCCAAGAACAGAATCTATACCGTGGCTTTTTCCAGTTTTGGAGCTACGGGGAAATCGATCTCGATATTGGTTACCCCGTTTAGGAAATTGCTTACGAATTTATCGCCGATGACCATGATGATGTCGACCAAATTGGCTTTTGAATATCCTGCTTCGAAGAGCGCATCAACCACTTCCTGATCGGGATGGCTGCGGTTGAGTGTGATGTTGGATACGAAAGCGGCCAGGGCGTTGAGCTTTTCATCCCAAGGGGCAACACCTGATCTGAGATCAAGGATCTGCTCGTCGCTGAAACCATTCATTTTGCTGATCGCCGTATGTGCACTTTGACAATAGTGGCAATCGTTGATCTGACTTACGACCAAATTGATCACCTCTTTTTCTTTCGCACTCAACGTGCTTTTTCTGTTTTGAAATGCCAGGTAGTCCCCAAGAGCTGTGTCGTTGTAGGCATAGGTGGCATAGAGGTTGGGTACAAAACCGACCATCTTTTTGAGGTTGTCAAAGATCTCCTGATTGTTTGTGCTGACCTCGTCTCTGGTTGGAATATTGAATTCTTGCATTGTTTTAAATTTTGATTTTTGTGATAATGAACAATGCAAAAGTGCAGGCACTCAGAGGTCTGTATTAAGGCCTTTTTTCCCTATTGACTGTCAATTTTTCCCTTGCCGGGGGTTTTTTTGCAACCGAAAATTCTGAGGACTTTTTCCCATCAGCTTTTTGAAGAGCTTGAAGAAACCCGCAGGCTCCTGATAACCCAATTCATAGGCGACTTCGTTGATGCTCTTATCTGTATAGCTCAGTAGCCTTCTTGCTTCCAGTATGGTTCTGTCATGAATGACCTGAAGCGGAGATTTGACGGAGTTTTTTGAAAACACATTTGAAAGCGTTTTGGGAGAGCGGTTCATCAGATCGGCGTATTCGGCAACGGTTTTCTTTTCCCTGAAATGCATATCGACCAGATAGTTGAAATCTCTGACGATCTCGACATCATCGGAAGCCGTTTTATCCAGATCGATTTGCTTCTTGGCCAACCTGGTACAGAGGATGATCAACCTTTTGAGCAGGATCACGAGCATTTCGCCCTGAATATTATCTGTATGGGAAAACTCGTCCTTGAAGACTTCAAGCAATAAGCTGAGTTTTCTTTGGTAATCCTCATCGGGATGGATGATCACCTGGTCCTGCGCACCGAAAAAAATGATGCCGTTACAGGAAACCTCGGAATCATGGTCGTAAATGCAGTAGTACTCCCGGTTAAAAGAAAAAATGGCCAGGGATTCGGGGTTTTTGCTGATCGAAAGATGGTGGTTGTAGGTGGAGGTCAGAATGCACCCCGGTTTCAGAACCACGGGATAGGCATCCATTTCAAGCTGAACCGGCGCTGAGGAATTGTTCCAAATGATATGGATGAGACCCTGATCATCGGATCTTTTCCAATCAAACTGATTTTCTCCAAGCGTTAATCTGAATATGCCGCCAAGCTTTTCGTTCCGGTGCTCCAGGATCATGGCTGCGAAATTGAAACCCCGATCAGGATCATTCTGACAGCTAAACGACGCATTTGATATTTCCCGGAATTTCCATCTACGCAAGGAGCAGATCCGGAACTATTGATCAGATGTGGATTTGCTCGAAGGGTTTTCAGGATCTTCCTCATCTTCTTCAAGCAGACCTGCAATCAGTTTTTCCGCAGCCCTAGCCAGGGCCTCCTCTTCGATCTTTGCGATCCTGGCATCATTCTCCTCCTTCAACCTGTTTTTCTCCAGCTCAAGGGACTTGTCCAGTTCTGCCTTGTCAATGCCGGTCGTTTCTTTCTTTTCTGTTCCAATTCCGGCCAACTGCTGGAGGAAATTCCAATAATCCAGTCTTTCCTGGCATGATACCACCCAGACATTTGGAACAGCGGCTTTTTGAAGTACTCCTTTGTCATCGGTAAGCCATATAAATGGGATCTTCCCATAAATATGTTTCTCGTCCAACTCCAGGTATTTATTGAGTGGAACCAACAGTTCTGAGTCATAGGCTGAAGGGACGTGCAGAAGCTCTTTCAATTTTTCAGGAAACAGGCTTTTGTAATCCGCATAGGTATATGCAAGACCAATGGCTTTTTCACGCTTATCCTCTGTCATCGCCTTGAGAGTGAACTTTGGCCATTTGACCTCCGCCTGGATATTGCCGTTGAGGTCAATTCTTCCTGTACCATCTCTCTGCTGGTTTGGCATATAGTTGAAGGAAGGAAAATAACGTCCTGCCGCAGATGCCCATGATGCCAACAGAGGGTTGACGGATTCCGGATCGGGCACCGAAATATGGCAAAGCCCGGGGCCAACCATTTCCAGACAATTCCTGATCCCGTCAATCCAGAAGCCGGGATCCTGCATACTCGATTGAAAAGTATAGGTATTTCTGTGTGAAAAAGTCAGCGCCGCGAGTTCCTGTCTGAAGCGGTGTGAGGCATCTTCCCAACTGACATTTTCATCAGGCGAGGAGATCTGCTGATGATTCAGAATCAGGATATTGATAGGCTGATTGAGGGACAGCAATTTCGAGAGAGAGCCAAGATGGCGTATGACATACTCATAATCTGCTACCAGGATAATTGGATGGAAGAGGTCAAGCTCTTCTTCGACGAGGCGATGCCAGGTAAAATGCTCAAAGTATTCATCATGGATCTCCTCCTGGTATGAGCCTTCGATCTCCAACTCTGCAATACGATAGGCCCTGATCAGTTTTGTGAAAGCTTTGATCTCTTCTTGAAAGAGCTCATCTGTCTGTTCCAAGGCATTTTCATGCCCTTCAATGATCTCTGTATGATAAAACAGATTCTCCTCCAGAAGGTGTTTGGCCAGCTCTTTTTGGATCACGATTCCGGCTACTCTGTCAAAGTAGTGGTTTAGTCCGTTTTGAAGATCATCGATCACCTTTCGAATCCTTGTCAGTCTTTGTTCAGGAAAGTCCTCACTTGATTTCCTGGGGATCATTTCTGCCATCTTATCAAAGGCGATCATCTCCGCTGCGAAATCATAGGTTTCCCGAAGCTTATCACCCATGGGTGTTTTCACATCCAACCGAAGTAGCTCTTTTAAACCTCCGACAAGATCGGATAGCCTGGTTTTGAACTTTTTCCGATTCTCCTTTTGGTGCTCATTCAGGAGATGATCGAGGGTTTTGAATAAGGCCTCGGAACCCGGTTCTACTATGGTATCTTCTTCCTTGTCTGCTTGGTATGGATAAGGATTGTCCTCAGGATTAAATACCTCGGCGCCCAGTGGGAAAAGGTCTTTCATACCAGCTTTGGCATTTCCGGAAAGAAGTCCTGGTTTTTCTCCGGTCCTGTAAAAATGTCTTAGTTTCTTCCAGAATTCGATCATCGCTTCGTCGGAAGCGGATTCCTCCACTCTCCATTGAAGCAGTTTCTTCCCGTGCATGGCTTTTTTCTCGTCCTTCATACTGCCGATCTGTTCAGATGACATATCTGTCCATTAAATCGTTGATGGCATCTATTCTATCTTCTGTCGAAATTCCAAGATTATGGGCTCCATATTGGTCATACCGGCTTGCCGCTTGGTTTTGGTAGAACAATCCGATCGGAGTCGAATCCTTGATCAATTCTGCATTTTCTCTTGCTTTCACGATATCGGAAGGATCATGCTCAATGACCTTTCGAAATTTTTTCATTCCCTTCTCGTCCAGAGCAATGCCGTTTTCGTGGTGCATCAATGTGATGGCCTCGGGGTCTTTAACGGTTGGCTCATAGTCGTCCCGCATCCATACCGGGCAGCGCTGAACAATTCTGACAAAGGCGAGGCCCGGATGTTCATAAGCTTTCCGGATCGTGGCATGCAGATGAGCCGCCTTCCAGTCAACTGTTTGGGCGACAAATGAAACATTGGGAAGCCCTAAAGTTGCCTGAACCGGGTTTATAGGGGGCAGGACCGAACCTGTTGGATGGGTATTTGATCTTGTTCCCAACGGACTGGTCGGTGAGGTTTGTTTTTTCGTTAGCCCGTATATCGAATTGTCAAATAGCAAGACCACCATTTTCATATTGTACCTGATGGCATGGACCCAATGTCCGGCTCCGATAGAACAACAGTCTCCATCTCCCGTGATCACAAAGACATTGAGATCCGGCCTTCTGAATTTCACACCGCAGGCAACGGGGAAGGCCCTTCCATGCAAGCCATGGAAACCATAGGTCTTCATATAATGTGGGAACCTGCTGGAACAACCGATGCCAGAAACAAAAACGGTCTTTTCCGGAGCGAGCTGTTCCTCTTGACAGAGTTTCTGGACTGAGTTCAGAATGGTATGTCCTCCACAACCGGAGCACCATTTTGCCTTGGCACTGGAATAGTCTTCCATTCCGTACTCATAATTCTCCGGCAGGGTGATATCGCAAAAATCGGGCTTAAGGGCTATCATATATCCTCGGTGAATTTCATATTAAACTCTTCTTCAAGCATTTTCAGGATCCTGTAAGGACTGATCGGTTGGCCGAAAACATTGCTGAAACAATCGATGTCGACAAGGGTATGAGCCCTGAGGTACCAGGCCAACTGGGCATACCTTCTGTTTTCCTTGGTGATCAAAGGATCGCCAACGGTATCGCTATAATTGATCTCTACGGTCTTGACCTTCTTGAATTTTTTCAGGATCTCTTTTATCCCGGGTTCAAGAGGGCTTAAAAAATGCAGATGAAGGCTGCTGATGCTCGCCCCCTTATCTCTGGCCCTGTCCACTGCCTCTTCGATAGCGCCCTTTGTCGATCCCCATCCGATCAGGAGCAGATCGCCTTCTTCATCTCCATGGACGACCGGTTTCTTCAATGTTTTGAGCAATGCGGCCAGCTTTCTGCTGCGGCTTTCTGCAGCTCTTTGATTGATGGCCGGATCATAGGCTACATGACTTTCCTCATCATGGGCCAGTCCCGTCAAAGTGTACATTCCACCTTTTTGTCCTGGAATGGGTCTTTTGCTCAGGCCTGTTGCATGGTCCCAGTCATAGGGTTTTAGTCCTTCCTTCCAGGGGCTTTGATCAAGCGGCGGGGCGAACCAGTCGGGTTTGATCACCGGCCTGGGAAAGGGTTGAACCCCTGTAGCAAGGTTGGCATCGGTCAATACAAAAACCGGTGACCGGAAGGATTCAGCCAGCTTTCTTGCCAGGATCACATAATGAAAACACTCTTCTATCGTCGCAGGTGCGATCACGATCTTAGGTGCATCGCCTGCAGCTCCGTACAAGACTGAAAGCAGATCTCCCTGTTCGACCTTGGTGGGAAGCCCGGTCGATGGCCCTCCTCTTTGGACATCTACGATCACCAATGGGATCTCTGCCATGACGGCCAAACCAATGAATTCCGTTTTTAAGGCTATGCCTGGCCCAGAGGTTATGGTCACTGCCGTCTTCCCTGCATAGGATGCTCCAATCGCAAAGCCGATAGCCGCGATCTCATCCTCGGCCTGGTGAATAATGCCCCCGGCTGATTCCATGGTCTCGGCCATGGCGTGGGTTGCCGAGGTTGCAGGGGTAATGGGGTACATGGAACAGACTTCAATGCCGGCGGCCATAACACCTAGACTCAGCGCTTCATTTCCATTCATCACCACATGATCCCCTTCTCTTGGATTTGGTGGAATTGAATAATGGATATCCAGATTCCCTGTTGCCCAATCATAGCCGGCTCGTAGGAGATCCAGGTTGTTTTGGATCACCTGTTGGTCTTTTTTCCGGAATACATAGCGGATCTGTTCTGATGCGATCTCGAGGTCTCGGTCATAAATATGGCAGAGTAGACCCAGCACCCACATGTTTTTTCCTTTGCGGGCATCGCTGACGATCTTCAGGCATTCCTCCTCCATGGGGATCTCATGGATCAGGTATCCGAGCTGCTTGAATTTGCGGATGGATTTTCGGTAATCGTTTCGAATATCCTCTGAAGGATGATCGGCCCATTTTTTTTCAATCAGCAGATAGGTTCCAGGTTTGAAGGCCTTTTGGTCAATCCTGCCATAGAGAACCTGCTCATTCAGGGCTACAACGAGGTCGGCCTGATCTCCCATGTTGGTGATGGGTCCGCTTCCCATTCTTACGCGAATACCGGAAGCACCTGCTTTGGATCTTGCGGGAGGTTGTATCTCGGCAGGGATGATTTCAACGGTCCAGACCCCATTGCCCATTTTAGCTGAAATTGCGCCCAGGCTCTGACCACATTTCTGTGCGCCTTCGCCCGAGTCGCTTACGATCTCTACGATCGCCTCTTTTACCTGTTTGGGTTTTGGATCGCTTTTAACCGAGTTTACGGCTGAATCTGTTGGATTGGACACGATTACGAGATTATCTCATTCAAATGAAGGAATAGGGTCGATTTTATAAATTGATCCATATCAGCTTCCTTGAAGAAAGAAATCAAGTCCGAATCGCTCCATTTCAGGCCGCCAGATCATGAATATCCCATTTCACGATCTCCTTTACGAATGATGGACTTGCTTTCCCTGCCTTTGATCACTCCTTCTTTTGGGTCAAGCCATACGATTGCCCCTGTTGGACATCTTTGTATGGGGTCCATGGTTTTATGGTCTCCAGAATAGTCGATTACCGGGAGATTATGTTCCATGACGATCAGATCTCCCTTTGCATCCATGGCACAACGGCCGCAGGCGGTACAGGCCACCTGACAATCCTCAAGGATCTCATCTCCATGCTCCAGGTTTTTACAGGCGACCCAAAGCTGATGGCTGACCGGATGGAGTGAAAACAGGTCTTTGGGGCAGATCTCAACGCAATCTCCACAGGCCGTGCAAAGCTCTGTATCAACCACGGGCAGATGATGTTCATCCATGTGGATCGCTTCAAAATCGCATACCTCCATGCAATCTCCAAATCCAAGGCAACCCCAGAAGCATCCCTTTCCGCCCCCGGATACCAGGGAGGCAGCCCGGCAGGTTTCCAGGCCTTTGTAACTGGCCATGTTTCTGGCCACATTGGTTCCTCCGGCACAGGCCAGCCTGGCAACAAGCTTTTCTTCGCTTCCCAATTCTACGCCCAGGTAGGTGGCGATCTCTTCTCTGCCTTCTTCCGAACTAACTGTGCATTTTCCGGGAAGCACGGATCCGGAAACCAGGGCTTCCGCAAAAGGCCGACATCCGGGAAATCCACAGGCCCCACAATTGGCATGGGGTAAGAGGTCTTCAACCACATCAATTCGAGGGTCCTCATAGACATAGAGCCTCCGGTTGGCAATGATCAGGATCAAAGCCAACAAAAGTGTTAATCCACCAAGAGCTGCTATGGCAATGGGAATGGACATCCTGATTTAATAGATCAATTCAATCCATTTTCTGCCGGCGATCAATTCTGCTTTTCTGGTCTGCCACTTTTCCTGGGAGCCCATGACAGCAGCGAAGGTTTTATCCAGACCCTCCAACACCTTGTCATAGCCGGCGACATAGACATAGGTGTTGAGAATAGAAAGCATATCCAGTATCTCCTCCGATCTTTCTTCGATCGCCTGGTTCAGAACAGCATGATCATTCCAAAGCGGGCGGGGACTCAGGGCATTGATAGCTTCAAAGGTTTCTTCGTCATAATAGTTTTTCAGATCGCTATCCTTATCGTTTTGATAGATCAGGTCCAAACCGCTCTTTGCCCCGTAGAAGAGCAATATTCTGCCCTGCCAACCCTTGATCTTCTTGTAGATATGCTTGATGAAGGCACGGAATGGAGCAATTCCGGTACCCATTCCGATCAGGATCAGGTTCGCGTCCCTGTCCTCGGGAATTGAGAACGGAAGCTCGTATGGGCCCGTTATCGTGATCTTGTCACCTTCCTTTTTATCGCAGAGATAATTCGAAGCGATTCCCTCATGTAGTTCTCCGCTGAAGTCATCGATGTAATGGCAACGTTTCACCAGCATGGTGATGCGGGTTTTCTTGTTTGTTTTCCTTGGCAGATCAGCCACCGAATAAAGCCTGTGGTGCAGATGGTTACCAAATCCATCCTTGACATCCACCAGGACCCCAAAACTTTGATCGATCTGGCATTCAAATTCGGGCTGACTGATCTCAAGGAGAATTTCCCGAACTTCATCCGTATCCTCAGGACTCATCCGGCGAGATTTTTTGATAATCGCATCATACTTTTTTCTCGTATCGTAATCTGATAAATGTGCCATTATGCTGTCATTTATTTTTTGAATCTGAAAATTTGTTTGCACAGCTGCCTGCGCATCCACAGTTCCCACAATCGGACCTTCCTGCCAAAACATCACTGTCCGTTAGCTGATCTGAAAAGGATCGACCCCAAAGCTTTTGGATCCAGGCCCATCCCGTCATCAGGATGCTGATTCCGAATATTCCTATGATTAGCTTTTCTATCATTCCATACTTAGTTGCTTCCCAAACCTGAAAATCCCATAAAGGCCAGGGAAAGTATCCCGGCCACAATTAATGTCAGTACCGTGCCCTTGATCACATCGGGAACCTCGGCCAGGTCCAGTTGCTCTCTTAATCCTGCGATTAATACCAGTGCCAGGGAAAACCCAGCTCCTGCCCCCAAGGCGTAAAAAATGCTTTGGATCAGATCATAACCCTTATTGGTCTGGAACAGGGCCAACCCAAGAATTGCGCAATTGGTAGTGATCAACGGGAGGAAGATCCCCAGGGCCTTGAACAGGGCAGAGCTCAATTTTTTGATGATCATTTCGACCAGCTGTACTGTAGAGGCGATCACCACGATGTAGCTGATCAATTGTAGAAAGAGCGCATCGATCGCAACCAACAATACATGGATCCCGAAAGCTGCAACCGAACTGATCAGCATCACAAAAGTCACCGCTCCTCCCATTTTTGTGGCTGTATCGATCTTGCCGGAAACCCCGAGAAACGGGCATATACCCAGAAAGTAAGCCAAGACGAAATTGTTGACCAGGCAGGCATTGATGAAGATCTGCATTAGAGGTTCCTCATTCATGATCCGGCCTCCTTTCTTTTAGCCAGATTGAAGATCAACAGCCAGGCGGCCAGTGTAAAGAAGCCTCCGGCAGGAAGTATCATCACAACCCAATCCTGAAAATTTGATGGAAAAAGTTCGAAACCAAAGAAACTTCCGCTTCCCAGAATTTCTCGGATAGCACCCAGGCAGAACAAGGCGAATACAAAACCCAACCCCATTCCCAATGCGTCCATGATGGACTTCAACAGCGTGTTTTTTGATGCAAAAGCCTCAGCTCTGCTGAGGATCAGGCAATTAACCACGATCAGAGAAATAAATGCCCCAAGGCTTTTGTGCAGGTCCACACTGATGGCCTGGATCGCATAGTCCGTGATGGTCACGAAGGTGGCTATGATGAGTATATAACTGGCGATGCGCACTTCCTTTGGAATAAAATTTCGGAGCAGGGAAACCAGAATATTTGACATCAACAGTACAAAAGCAGTGGCTAAACCCATGGCCAGGGCATTCACGGCTGTGTTTGAAACGGCAAGCACCGGACACATTCCCAACACCTGGACAAAAACAGGATTATCCCTCCACAATCCCTTGATGAATTCATCGGTGTTGCTCGGATCTTTTTGGGCCATATTTGTTTTTGGACTACTCATTCACATCTTGCTCAAAGTCTGATTTTTGCTGATAGATCAATGGTACCCATTGTTGCGTACTGCTTCCCAGAATATTTCCGATCGCACGTGAGGAGATGGTCGCTCCTGTGATCCCATCTACTTCCCAGGGATTTGATTTTGTACCGTTTTTGACCGGAACGATCGTGTTATTGAGATTTCGATTATCCCCACTAAGAGAAACGTCCAATGCGCGGAAATTTTGGAGGAAGTTTTCATCTTTTTCAATCTTATCGCCCAAGCCCGGTGTCTCCTTGCTTTCCAATACATGGAATCCTATGATTTGCTGGTTTTCTATATCGTAGCCATATAGTATGCGGATAACGTCTGCATATCCCTGCCCGCTGGCCTCCAGTGCGACTCCTTGGAGGTTGCCAGTCTCATCGTAGCCGGCATAAACAAGATTTTCCTCTCCGTCATTGGCCGGATGGAATGCACCATCCCGAAAAGTATAGGTCTTGGTTTCGGATATGCCGGGCAAAACCTTGAACAAGGCCTGTTGGAGTGCTTCTTTCCTGAGGCGTTCAATTCTGGGCTTGGAACCCTCGAAGGTGAGTACGATCAGCAGCCCACATAATGCACCGATCCCTGCCATCGCTCTGATCATATGGAAGCTGTTGGTTTTCGGTATGGTTACGGCTTCGCTCATGTTGATTTAAGCTTGGTTCCATAAACTCTGTATCTGATCAACCGGTCGATATGGGGAGAAGCCGCATTGGCCAGGAGTATCGCGTACATCACACCTTCAGGTAGTCCTCCCCAGATGCGGATGATCACCACCAGGATGCCGATTAGAAAGCCATAGACGATGACTCCAAATGAAGTGATGGGCGAGGCCACCATATCTGTGGCCATAAAGACCGCCCCGAGCATCAGCCCACCCGAAAACAGCATAAACCCAGGCGGCGGGTAAACAATTGGATTGATCAGGTATAAGATCCCACTGAAAATGTAAACCGTGGCCAATATGGCGACGGGTATCCTCCAGTTCATGAAATTTCTAAGGGCCAGATACAACCCTCCCAAAAGGATCAATGCGGCGCTGGTTTCCCCTGTGGATCCGCTTACCAGCCCTAAGGCTAGGTCCATAGTATCGGTGCTTATTCCATCAAACTTGAAGGCAGATAAAGGTGTTGCCCCTGAACTTGCATCCAGGACAGGCTCCAGAAGGGGAGGGGTCAGCACCGAAGGATGAATGCTCGAAAAACGGTCCCCCGGAAAAGCGGCATACCAGGTGGTGATGGCCACTGGAAATGCTGCCTGAAGTACAGCTCTCCCTACCAGGGCAGGGTTGAAGACATTATAACCCAAACCGCCAAAGAGGAACTTCCCCATTCCTATGCCGATGACCCCGCCCAGGAAGGTCATCCAGAGGGGGAAAATTGGGGGCAGGGTCAATCCCAACAACAAACCGGTAATGACTGCGGACCAATCATTAACGGTTGTTTCTTTCTTTGAGATCCTGCATAAAACATGCTCCGTTAGCACACATGACAAGACGGCAGTGATCAGTACAAGTGCTGCATTCAGGCCGAAAGCATATACCGAGAAAAACGATGCCGGAAGCAGTGCGTACACCACATTTCGCATAATGACCTCTACGCTTCTGTCCTTGACCAGATGAGGTGAGGTGCTGATATGGAGTGTTTTTCTGAGCATCAGGCAGCCTTTCTTTTACGGATGATGGATTTTGAAAGGCGGAAGTACTGCACCAGGGGTATATGAGACGGACATACGTAAGAGCAGGATCCGCATTCAAAGCAATCCATGAGATTGAACTCTTCTGCCATCTGTTCATACTCTTCAAATTTTGCCAGGAGGCCCAATTTGGAAGGGTTGAGAGACAATGGACAGGCATCAACACAGGCAGCACATTTAATACAGGGGTATACCTTTTTGGGCCTTGACACCTGCTCTTCGGTAAAGACCACAATTCCGGAAGTGCCCTTGACCACTGAAATATCAAGGTTGGAAACAGCCATGCCCATCATCGGACCGCCCATGTATACCTCTGCGATCGGGCCATTCACTCCAACTTCATCAAGTATGAACCTCAACGGGGTACCTATGGGGATAAGGTAATTCCCTTTTTTCTTGATACCAGGTCCGGTTATGGTGATCACCCGCTCCTGGATTCCCCGACCATGAGGCAAAAGGCGGCCGATTTCCGCTGTAGTTGCAACGTTGACCACAACAGCATGGACATCGATCGGAAGTCCTCCGGACGGAACCTCTTTGTTCAAAAGTGAGGTGATCAGCATTTTCTCGGCACCCTGTGGGTATTTTACCGGAACGACCTCTACACTCACAGGGTCCCTAGGATCGAGTTTTTCCCTAAGAAAATCCGCCGCATCCTGTTTGTTGGCCTCAATGCCGATAATGGCTCTTTTGGCCCCCGTTGCTTTCAGTAGATATTTTATTCCCAGGAAAATATCATCGGGTTGTTCCAACATGACCCGATGATCGGTGGTCAGGTATGGTTCGCATTCGATGCCGTTGATGATCAATTCATCGCAATGCTTTCCCTCCGGTATTTTGAGCTTTGCATGAGTCGGAAAAGCGGCACCGCCCAAACCGACAATTCCAGCGTTTTGGATCCCGTTCAGAATTTGCTCTGGTGTCGAGTTCTCCAGGTCGATGGCTTCTCCTTCAAGAACTTCCTGGGTCGATGATGGAAATGGTTCGAGGTATATCCCGGGAGCCATTTTTCCTGATATGGTCGGAACATTTGCGAGTTTTTTCACCTTTCCGCTTACCGGTGCATGAAGAGGAACGGACATATAACCATCGGCTTCAGCCAGTAGCTGTCCTCGAGTGATTTCCTGACCTTCCCGGATAATCACCCTTGGAGGTTTTCCCAGATGTTGAGAAACCGGAAGGATGATCAGAGGAGCGAACTGAAATTGCCTGATGGGGAGAGCATTCGTCTCATCTTTGTTTTCGGGTGGGTGAACCCCATGCTTAAAAGAATGTCGGCGAAAATTCAGCACGCTTACTAATTATACTTCTCCGCTCTTTTGATCCACTTATCAATGTCCTTTTCCGACTTGTCAGATGGCAGTCCCGGATGGATGACACGAGCTGTGCACTTTTCCGCAGCCATCACGAGGTCCTTATATGGTCCTCCTTTGGGATCCTTGATGTATGCTTTCTTGTCCTCATTGTATGCGAAAATTTGAGGGTTAAGATTGATGCATTCATCGCAGGAGGTGCATTCATCGGATTCAAGCCAGGGCTTCATTCCTCCCCCGGCTGAGGGAGCTGTATCCTCACTTTTTTCCAAAACCGGTTCCGTTTTGGATTCCTCTGCTGGCTCGGTGTTTATTTCCGGTTTTATGCCACCCGATCCACCGGCGATCTTCATAAGCTTTTGAGCCATTTTGTTGACCACCTCCGACCTGATTTTAGTTTCAAGGTCCTTATCCTGCCTCTCCACGGTTTTTTCTTCGGAAAGATCTCTTAACATGATCCAGAAGTCGCGCCTTTCCTCGCAGGAATCAACGATTGTTTTGGCGATCAGAACTCTCGTCAGCTGATTCTTTTTATCGACCGCCCATATGTATGGAAATAGCCCTTCTCTCTCACTCTCATTCATTTCAAGAAAGTCCGTCAGCAAGACCATCTTGTCGTTCCATGTATTTCTGGGTGCGTTTCTGAAGTGTTTTCGGAACCGTGCTTCGGTGATGGCAAAATCAGCAAAGGTCATGGGGACCTCCATTGCTTTCTCATGCCCGTTTTCCAGGTATTTCAGCTCATATGTGGGCCATACCTTGTCTTTGGCCGGATTCCCGCTGAGATCAAGAGCTTCATGCACTTTCACACCTTCATCAGGGTTGTATTTGAAGATGGGATAGGCCCTGGACTCTACGGCCAGTTTTGCCTGGTGAACCCCCAGATCATCTCCCACACCATGCTCGGGTTGGCAGGTGGTGTAAAGGTTGAACAGGGCGGGTCTTCTGGTGATCAAACCATCGATAAAACCTTCGATCATCTGGCTTGTGTTTGCCATGGTTCCCTGCATGACGTAGGTATTTCTATGGGCCATGGCGATCAATCCTATCTCTTTTCGAGGTTCGGGCTTTCCTTTCCAGACCTTGCCGTATTGTGCCATATCAGAGACCTGTCCAATGAATCCGGAAGTACAGGCCTGGCCTCCTGTATTGGAATAAACCTGGGTGTCGACCACAATAACCTTGATGGGTTTTCCTGAAGCCATCATCCTGGATAGGTTTTGAAAGCCGATATCATACATGGCTCCGTCACCTCCCAGTGCCACTACCGGAGGGCAAAGCTTCCATTCTTCATCTGAAAACTGGTTCCAGTTGAAATAGGTGAAGAAGTCCTGCTGCTCGCTCGCGTTGTATTTGCCCTGGAGCTCCAATTCGGCCTTTCGAATGGTTTTGAAACCTTCAGCCATTTTGGCCATATGACCTTCGAAAATGCCCATTGCCATGGAAGTGGAGTCCTGGAAGAGATGGTTGGCCCAGGGGAAAGGATATGGGTTATAGGGCCAGGTGCTTCCCCAGACCGAGGTGCAACCGGTGGCATTTGTCATGCCCATATTGGATCTTCCTTTTCCTGTATTTCCCTGTGTATATTTCCATTTTAGTTTCTTGAGATCGGCCACAAGCTGGGTGGTTTCTTTGAGCCAGTTCTGATCTATTGGCTCTTTTCCTTTCTCCGCCTCAAGTTTTCCCGCGATCCCGGAGATGGTCAGGTCGGTGTCGCCTGAATCTTTCAGGATCTTTGAAATGGCATCGGTATCCGAGATGTTCACCGTACCGATCAGTCTGGAGCGCATATGATCTTCCAGCTTCTTAATTAGCTCATCGATATGCGCTACATGCTTTTTGACCCTAGGCTGCATAAGAGACTCAACCGTGGATACAAAAAGGTGGATGACGGTTTTTTCGGAGCACCCAAGACAGGCTCCGTCTCCACTGGCAAAATTCAGGTAGGCGTCCTTGTTCAAAAGAATGGTTTCCAACGGGCCGATCTTTTCTTCAAGGTCGTCGATGCGGTTGTATTTATCCGGGGTAGTTGGCAGATCTGACCATAGATCCCATTCCTTGCGAAGCTTGGCTACTGAAGCATCGGTCTGTGTAACGGAAACGAGCGCATCGTCATCGCAGACAGCAATGCATTCGTTACAGCCTTTGCAGGTATTTGGATTGACCGTGATACTGAACAGTCCGCCACTTCCCGCTTCGGATTTCTCATGAAGGTCATAGTAGGGACGGGTAAGTGCGAATTCGAAATCTCCCAATTCATCTCTGAACCATCCGAACTCCTTTTCAAGATCTTCTTGATCCTTGGACTCATTGATCATTTCGTCAATGGCATGCTGCATCAGATTATTAACCGTGGCGCCATTGTCCGAAGCTTCGAAATGTGATCTGATCTTCCCATCCAGGGTTCTGACGGCCTTTGGAAGGAGTTTTACCCCATCATGATTTTTTTTGACCCTCTTGACGATGGTATCAAGAACATCACTGACCTCGCTGACCAATCCTGGTATGGCAGTATCCGGGCAGGCGGTATAGCAGTTGCCGCAGGCGGTGCAATTGTTCGGGATCCATTTGGGATGTTCAAAACGTATGCCGGTCATATCGCGAAACAGGGAAGAGGCTGCAGGCATGACACTCAATCCTATGAATGGATCCGTCAGGTTGTCGTTGCCCATGCCCTGGGCGTAAAAATTCCCTGTTTGTTCCCAAAATCGGTGGATATCACTCAACTTGGATTTGCTCTGAGGTATGTTCTTCACCATGTCAGGGATCGCGACCCCAACAGAACCATTGGCTTTCCCATTCTTGTTTGCCTGAACCTCTTTTTTGGTGATCTCGTGGACCTCGGTGAATCCCCTTTTGACCACTCGCATATTGTCATCGACAACCCTTTGTCCCTTTGCTCCGAACTTATGCTGTAATTGATCTTCAATGGCCCTTAGCAGCTCTTTTTCGTCGAGACCGGCTGTTTGCATGAGCGGGGAGGCCGCGAAAAATGCTCCCTGGAAGGCGATCCCCTGCATTCGAAGCTGGAGCTCAGGATCTGTTGCCTCCTCCCGCGCAATCCTGAAGCCGTCTATATAGAATACATGGATATCGTTATCGACGATGATCTTCTGATAGGCTCTTGGGATATCGGCCCAGACCTCATCAGGTGAATTCTTATCGCTTTGAATGATAAAACATCCTCCTTTCTTCAACCCTGCCAGCGCATTGGTATGCTTGAAAACGTTGGGGTCAGGGGAGAGGACCACATCTACGAAAATGTACTCGCAATTGATCCTGATGGGTTCAGGTGCCGCTGACAGGTAATAGGTGGTCGGTTGCCCTTTTTTCTCAGATCCGTATTTGGGATTTGCCTTGATATCAAAACCCAAAAGATCGTAAAGTGTCATTGCCAGGTTTTTTCCGGTGGTGATCATTCCCCAGCCACCGATAGAATGGAATCTGACGGTGGTAGCCCCTTTTGGCATCAGGTTGGGGTTTTCTGATCCGTGCACCGCCAGATCCTTTACATGTGGATAGGCATCCCGGATCGACTCCTGATAAGCTCGTTGCTTGGGATTAAAGGAGTTCTCCCGGATAAAGTCGATGGAGAGATAGAAATGTTTCTTTTTCTTTCCATCGGGAAGCATGTTCTCAACGGCACCAATGATCCCTTCGGGTTGCAGATCTCTGCTTCCCAGTCCAAAAGAACCTGAATAGATAGGTGGAACTTCCCTGGGCTGATATGATTCAATTTGGGGGTAGGGTTTGTCGTTTTTGCTCAGTCCATTTTCCAGACATTTTGATAGGACGGCTCGAAGTTCTCTTACGATGGGAAGATCTTCCGCCAATGGCTGGTCCAATCTTTCCAGGACCACAACACCTTTCTTTCCTTTGAGGATCTTGCTCAACTTGTCGGCCGGAAATGGTCTGAACATCACCAGATCAACCACTCCGATCTTCAGTTTTCTTGTTTCCCGAAGATAGTCCACTACAGCCTCTGAACTGGGAACCACGGAACCCTGCCCAAGGATCAGGTAGTCCGCATCTTCCGCTCGATAGCTCATGACCCGTTCGTATTTTCTTCCGGTTAGAGCCGCATATTCTGCAAAGGCCTGGTCTGTCAGTTCCTGAATGTGATTGAAGAAAAACGGTCTTTGAGCCGCAACACTTTGCATGTAAGAATCCTGGTTCTGCACTATCCCGGCCATGACCGGATTATCGACATCCCAGAGCTCCGGGATCCTTCTGCGCTGCTCACCATAGATGATCCGTTGAGCCGGGGTGGGTGTGTCTATGATGTCATCGGGTCTTCCTAGAAACTCTCTGATCAGTTCTCTTTCGGGTATATAAAGGCTTTCGATCAAATGGGTTGTCAGGAATCCGTCCTGAGCGATGATCCCGGGTGTCAATGCCAGCTCAGCAATTTTATGGGCCAATACGTTCAAGTCGGCTACATGCTGGGCGTTCTTCGCAAACAATTGGAAAAACCCTGTGTCATCAACGGCATGGTAATCATCATGGCCCGCATGAACATTGAGGGTAGATTTGGTCATTGCTCTTGCACCGATATTGAGGACATAGGTTAGCCTTTTTCCCACTGCAGCGTAAAGAGATTCGTGCATATATGCGATCCCCTGCCCTGAAGAGAAGTTTGCCGCTCTTTGCCCGGTCATCGATAAACCGGCTGTGACAGCCGCCGCCGCGTGCTCGCCTTCCGGTTCGATGAAGATCAGTGGCTTATCAGAAATGTTTAGGTGACCTTTTGCGGCTTCCTCGGCCCAGAATTCTCCCATCTGAGTTGATGGGGTGATGGGGTAGGCGCCGGCTGCATCGGATGACTCTCTCTCACACATGATCGCAGCGGTGTTTCCGTCGAGAGCTGCCCTGGTGCCAGGGTATTTTATGTCAATCGCTTTTTTCTTCATCGGAAGTGGGGGTTTTTGTTAAGAACCGGTTCCCGGAGTTGTCTGATAAGGAACTGGTATGCCTGAAAACTCGCAGATGGCGAATTGCCAATTGCTCATCAACCTTCAGCGGGTGGATCATGAAGCTCCGGTGACCAAAGACCTGGTTTGTTTGGCAAGATCAATGAATTCAGAAACCGTGGACATGTCCATGTAGTCCTCGTCCGATCCCGGTTTCTTATACATCCTGCTCAGGTCCAATTCATTGAACTTTGGATCCAGATCCTGGCATTGACTAACCAGTTCTTTCAGTTTCATACTGAAATCTGCCGGCTTCTGATTTTTTACGAGGTAACCGACCAGAAAGGACTTTGTGGATTCAAAAAGGTGGTTGCAAATAGTATAGGGCACAAGGTCTTCCTCGGGTTTGCACCATTCTTCATGGGCTGTGTCGTAAAGTTCTTCGGCCTGTGCCAGTGCGGTTTGAAAATTTGGATCGTTCATCTCTTTGATTTTTACATAAAAGAAGATCGCAGGCTGTTTCTGCAATGATCCAAACTATTCTACCCCACACACCGGGGACATGAGCCGGGTCAAAACGGGGAATGATTTAGGTCAGGTGACTTTCCTGTGAAAGGCGGACTGACCAGCCTTCATTGAGTGGTTTCGAGGAATTCTTTTAAGCGGGAAAGGAAATACTGCCAGCCTCCGGTACAGTTTTCACGGGAGAACTCTGGTATCTCACTTGGAAAGGTTTCCAACCCATAGTTTTTAACAGTCACTTTGGAAGATGCTCCCTGATCTTCAATTTCAAAGATCACTTTTCCCTGGCCGGGATATTCTTTGTAGCTCCAGTCATAGGTTATGCTTTTTCCGGGAATTACTTCCAAGATCTCCCACTGATGGGTAAAACTTCTTTCTCCCGGACTTACTACAAATTCTGTCCTGAAACCCACCTCTGCTTTGAATGAAGGGATGCCTTCAAAGAACCATTGGATCATCAGTTCCTTTTCGCTTAAGGCTCTCCATATTTCCTCAGGGGAAGCATTGATTTCATTGAGAACAATGATGGGATTCTGTGATTCCATGAAATAAAGCTATGGGGAAATGCCTCAGTTGTTGACGTCTGAAGATTCTTTTTCTGTGTTAACCTGGAATTTGGAATCTCCCTCCTCAAAATAGCCAATGATCTGTCTGACCGCTGCTACGCCTGCGTTGATGTTGGCCTCAGCTGTTTGGGCTCCCATTTTATTGGTGGTGAAGAGGGTTTGCATGGGGAAGTTTTCTTCGATAAAGGCTCTTTTAGCAGGAGCGACATCAGCGGCATACATGAATTCCGGGCGTTCTCCGAGTATCCTGATCAGGCTTTCCTCTTCGATGAGATCCTTTCTGGCAGTGTTGACCAGGAAGGCGTTTGGCTTTGTTGCCGAAAGCAGATCATAATTGATGCTCTCCCTCGTCTCAGGTGTTGCAGGGATATTGATTGAAATAAAATCTCCTTTCTTGTAAAGTTCCTCTACGGAGTCGCAGGGATTAACACCTTTTGATTTGATGTATTTCGAACCGATAAAGGGGTCAAAGGCATAGACCTTCATATCGAATCCCTTGGCAATCTCAGCCATCCGTTTTCCGATATTTCCGAAACCATGCATGGCGATCTTTTTCCATCTTAACTCCGTTCCCGGGGTGCCGTTGTATTTATGCCTGATCAATCCGAGCATTAATCCTATCGCCAGTTCCGCTACGGCATTGGAGTTTTGCCCTGGTGTGTTCATAACCACGATCTTCTTTTTTGAGGCGGCACTCAGATCGATGTTATCTATTCCGGCACCGGCCCTGACTATGACCTTAAGATGATTTGACGCGTTGATGATCTCCTCATCGATCTGATCGCTTCTGACGATCAAGGCATCTGTCTGCTTTACCGCCTCGATCAACTCCTGTTTTGACTTATATTTTTCAAGGCGTTCCAATTCGTAACCGGGCGTATCATTGACCACGCCTTCTATATGAAACATGGCTTCTTTGGCGAAGGGTTTTTCGGTTGCGATCAGGATCTTCTTCATGGGTGTTCAGCTATTGGCCTTGTCAAAAGCAAGGATGAATTTGGCTAATTTTTCACAACCTTCAATGGGCATGGCATTGTAAATGCTCGCCCTCATTCCTCCGACAGAGCGATGTCCTTTCAGCGTTACGAGGCCTTCTTCGGCCGCTTCCAGTAGAAACTTCTTGTCCAGATCCTCATTTCCTGAAAAAAATGGAATATTCATCAGGCTTCGATCTTGCTCGCTTTCCACATGGGCCTTGAAGAGTTTGGAGTCGTCGATAGCCTGATAGATCATCCCCGCCTTTCTTTTGTTCAACTCCTCCATCGCGGATATTCCTCCTTGCTCGAGGATCTCCTCAAAAACCAACTTTGCCATATAAATGGCATAGGAAGGTGGGGTATTGAACAATGATGCGGCATCCACATGGGTTTGGTAATCCATCATGGTGGGGAGATCCGGATTTATCCCCAAAAGGTCATCCCGGATGATCACAATGGTCAGGCCAGCAGGACCGATGTTCTTTTGCGCACCAGCATAGATCATCCCATAGTCATTTACGTCGATCACCTCACTCAATATGCCCGAGGACCAATCGGAAACCAGGGGAATCGAACTCTCCGGGAGGTATGAATACCTGGTTCCGTAAATGGTGTTGTTGGAGGTGATATGAAGATATGAGCTTTCTTCCCTGATATGGGCTGGCGAGATCTTTGGGATATATGAGAAGTTCTTGTCCGATGAGTCTCCAACGACTTTTACATCGCCAAGTTTTTTTGCTTCGGCTATGGCTTTCTTGGACCATGCTCCCGTATTGGCATAGTCCGCCTTTCTTGAACTGTTGAGTAAGTTCAAGGGGATCATGTAGAATTGGGTGCTGGCACCGCCCTGAAGAAAGAGAACCTTATAGTTCCCGGGAATAGCCATCAGTTGTCTTAAGGAGGATTCGGCCCCCTCAATGATCTCCTTGAACCATGAAGACCGATGACTCATTTCCATTACGGACATTCCGGAACCCGCATAATTCATCATTTCATCACTGGCTTTTTCAAGCACAGTTTCTGAGATCATCGCGGGTCCTGCAGAAAAATTAAAAACTCTATCGTACATGGGGATTGGTTAGAATTCTTGTTGAAAAGAGGGCACAATATTGCGGAATAATTTCAAGCCCCGATATGATGAAATCCAAGTTTTGGAATGACCCCGGTCAAAGATGTTAAGGGCCTAAGGAATTTTCCTAGCCGTATTTTATTGCTTTGCCCTTCTCGTTGACCAGGCTTTTTGCTTCCTTCCAACCCGGAAAACTATCCCCTTCGTAGGTATATGTTTTGATCTCCTTGGTGAATCTTCTGGCATTTTTCACAGCCTTTCTATGCTCACCCCAGGTACTGAACGCATGAAGATCCTGTTGGTTTTCCCAAAGCGAGTAGGTGTAATGTTCCGTTAGGGCAATATTGGCCTTGAAGTCCAGGCATTTTGATTTGTTCAGCTGCTGAACACTTTTGGCCGTGTACTTCATGAAGGCCCCAAATTTCCAGATCGATTTGAGCTTGAGCTTTGTGATGGAAATGATCATAGTAGAGAGTGATAATAACGGTTAAGTACCTGTCCTGGTTTTACTCTTTAAAGCTGAAGAAAAGTAATCCAATTAGCGGACCTATCCCAAGGATCGTAAATACAAAAGGAGAATTTATATGAATGACCATCCAGTTTAACAACTCGATGCTGATCACCGTGATCAAAAACCCGATGCCGTTGACAAGAGTGAGCGCCGTTCCTCTTAATTCAGGGGCTGACGATCTTGCAACCAGAGCGGAGAACATGGGGGAATCGGGAATCACCATTGCGCCCCATAAAAGCAGGAAAATCACAATAAAGATCGGATCACCTTGAAGAATGAAGCCGGATACAAGAGCAGAGATACCGGAAAGAGTCAGGGCAAAAAATGCTACCCTTCTTTCCGAAAACCGGGAAGCTACCAGTCCTCCGATCATACAGGACAGGCTCCCGATAGCAATGGTCAAGAAGGACCACCAGGAGTTCATTTGGTCATTTTGAGAAGCAAATTTTTGAAGGATTACAGGGGTGAAGGCCCAGAAGGCGTAGAGCTCCCACATATGCCCAAAATATCCCATAGCGGATGCCCGGAAAGCCGGCTTCCGGAAAAGCCTCAATATGGCAACGTTATTTGGTTTCATGCTTCTCTTTCGATAGGGTCCGTTCGGTACGAAAAGGAGGATCATCATTCCTCCGAAAGTGGAAAGGAAGCTCAATAGGGTTATAACCGTCTTCCAATCGGGAAGCACGGGCACGATTCGCAGCAGGTGTGGAAATGCTGTTCCCAAAACCAAGGCTCCCACCAAAAAGCCAAGCGACTTTCCCAATCCTTTTTCATAGTGATCCGCTGCGATCTTCATTCCTACAGGGTAAATGCCGGCAAGGAAGAATCCTGTTAGAAATCTCCAAAAGATCAAGGTTGCCAGGGAATTAGCCGGGAAGATCATGGCATAATTGGCCGCGGCAGCCAATAGTGCGGAAACGAAAAAAACCTGGGAAGGACTAAACCGGTCGGCAATGCTGAGCAAGGCAAAAAGCAGGGTGCCTGCAATGAAACCGAATTGAACAGCTGAGGTCAGATGACCGATGGCGCTTGTGGGCAGGTCGAAGACCATAAGCAGGTCGCTCATGACTCCGTTCCCGGCAAACCACAATGAGGTGCATAAAAACTGGGAGAGGATAATGATGGGTAGGACAGTCTTCAATTTCATCGACTTCCCAAGGTAGCTGCTGAAGTCCGGTAGAAATCAGAAGCTGATGACATTTCCCAGATTTTTTGCAGGGAATCCTTCTTTTTCGATCTGTTCAATACTGAGAAGTCTGCCTGGTTTGACCAAGGAAGTATATGGACTTATGAGCTCCGAGGCCTTGCTCGTTAGCTCTCCATTTGGTCCGGTAACCTGGCCAATCAGTTTGACAGAATGCCTTCTTGCGGTTTTGGGATATTTGCTCATCACCAGCTTCATGATCCATTTCAGGATAGCGGGGAATTCAATACCCGCTTTGTGCAGTCTGCTTACTTCGGAATACGCTGTTGAGACCACGACTTTTGGCCTCATTCGAATTGATCTGATCAGCGTGTCTCCTCCGATCACATCAAGAATGTAATCCATCTTCTCCTCCCTGAGGACATCGTCGAAGTTCTCTCTTTTATAGTCTATCAGGTTTGAAATCCCGGCCTGTTCTAGTTTTTCGAAATCCCTTGAGCTACAGTTTGCAAATATTCTTAGGCCCATGGCTTTGGAAAGGAGAACCGCCATAAATCCTACCCCTCCACCGGCTCCGTGGATCAGGATCTTTTCCCCTTCCTGGGGATTCAATTCCTGAAGACAATCGTAGGCCGTCGTCAGGTTGAGCGAGATTGAACCAGCGGATCTCAGATCCATACCCTCGGGGATCTTTGCTATCCAATCGGCAGGAACTGAGATTTTCTCAGCCCATGTTCCGATATCACTGAATTTGCGATAAACAAAAACCTTGTCTCCGGCTTTCCAGGGAGAAGTGCCATCACCTGGCTCGAGGATCGTCCCGGCCCCGTCTATTCCTCCGATCTGGGGGTTCTTGAATTTTAATCCTGGCATGCCCTTCATCAGGCTGAGGTCTACGGGATTTATTCGGGCAGCGGCCATTTTTACGATGACCTGTCCTTTTTGCGGCTTGGGCTCGGGAAGCTCTCTCACTTTCATGTTGCGGAGATCCTTTCCTCTTCTTTCTCTTACAATGGCTTTCATAGCTTTTTTACAAATTACCAAATTAAAGTATGAAAAATACAAATAGTAATCAAAAAATTATATAGTATTGTAAATCATACTATAGTTGTAAATCAATAAGTTATGAGTGAAGAAATATCAGAAAAGCCAGATAATTGTCCAGTGACTTATTGTATGTCTATCATTGGTGGAAAGTGGAAACCCATCATTATCTATCTGATCGCCAATGGTGGGAACAGATTTGGAATACTTCAGCGTGGGATCGAAGGAATCAGCAAGCAGATGCTCAGCAAACAACTAAGGGAGCTTGAGCAGGACGGGATACTGAACCGCAAAATATTTCCTGAGATCCCACCAAGGGTTGAATACTCAATCACCGAAATGGGTAAGAGTCTTTTCCCCATCATCAACAATATGCGGATCTGGGGAGAACGTCATATGGATTCAGAACCTAAACGAGCTGACTGATCTCAAACAAATGACCATCCGGGTCTCTGAAAAAGCACCTGATCTCCGGCCCCCAGTCATAGGGTGGAGTTAAAAATTCAGCACCTTTTGCCTTTAATGTTTCATAAGATCTCTGACAATCCTCTACCCTGATCGTGAAGGAATGCGATACTCTATCTGCGTTCTGAGGCGCGGCAAACGAAACATCCGGTTTATCCGCCGTGGGCTCACCTCCTGTGACGATCAGTATCCATTGACCGAGAAATTTCAATACAAGCGAAGTGCCGCCATATTCCCTGAACAATTCGGCTCCCAGAACGTCCAGATAAAACTTTTTTGAGGCTTCCATGTTGGAAACCACCAGTATGGTCGTCATTTCCATTCCGGGCTCCGGAAAGGTTTTGTTAGGCATCGTTTCCATCATTTGATGCTGTGTTTATAATTCCGAATCAATTCCCGGGCTGGCAGATGAGCCCTTCCGGTGACTTTTTCAAAATCACTCGGCGGATTAAAATACCCATCCCTGATTCCTGAATATATTCCTCCGATGACTGTACCCAGGAAATCACCAAGGGCCTGTTTTCTTTCTTCCAGATACTCTTCGACGGACATGGGCAGGTATTCCAGTGAGGTTCCGTAAACCTCATTGATCATGTCTGCCAACTGTTTTTGCGTGATGGGCTCGCCAACAAGATTATAGCTTTGACCATTATGCTCTTCTCCCTGTGCCATCTTGGAATAGGCAAGTGCAAGCTCTGATCTGCTCGTATAGGCACAAAGGCCGTCGGCTGCCGAATTCCTGATCCCGCCCTCCTTGATATAATTGTCGATGTACTCAAGGTCTGGTTCGATGTAGATCCCGTTTCTGCCAATAGCCCAGTCCATACCCGAATTTTTGACATCCTCTTCGGATTGCCGGTTGCTCGAAACGATCGGACTAAAGGCATTGCCTTCCTCTGCTCCGGTTATACTGGTGTATACAATCTTTTGCAATCCATTCTTTTTTGCCCCTTCAATAATATTTCGATGTTGCCCTATTCTCTTCGAAGGTTCATCATTCCCCGATAAAATAACGACAGCATCCATCCCCTCCAGGCCGGAAACAAAATCCTCGGCTTGGGTATAATCTCCTTTACGGATCTCCACACCAAGCCCTGATGCTTTTTCGGGAGTTCTGGCAAGGCCTAATACATTCTCAGGACCTATATCATTTTTGAGTTGCTCGATAATGTGTGAGCCCAACTGACCGCTGGCGCTGGTGACGGCGATTTTCATAGATCTTTTTTTTTGCGAATTTACAGGTATCTTCTTTTAACCCTCAGGGCTCTTAAAGTGTTCCATCGGCTTGGTTTTCCAGCCCTTTCCATTTCCACATGAACCTGTCCGGCATACTTGGCACTGAGATTCCAGGTTCCGTTTTTATTTCTTTTTTGATCAATCCAATCCAATGCGTCCTGCATTCTCTGATCCCATGGCATTTGGGAAAATTGAAAATAGTCCATTGCCCTAAGCACATCATATTTCCATCGGCCGGGGTATGGAAATTTGAGAAATGCCGGGTTGATGACCTCACCTGTATGATCTGACCTGAAAAGCCTATGCATCAGGATGAATTCATTTCCCAAGGCAATCGCCTTCTGAACTTCCGTTTTTCTGTAAGTATAACCGTTCCGAAGGTATTCGAAAAAGCCCTCCAGAGTGGATATGGTGGAATGCAAAGAACTATGGACCGCCCCGGATCGATTGGACATGCAATTGAAGCCCCCGTCTTCCATTCTCTGCCCCAGAATAAAATCGATCACCGATTCAATTCTCTTTTCTTCGACACCGAAATAGCAGGCATAGTTCAGGAACATTCCGTTCACGCAAACATCGCTGGCAAGATTGGATCTGTTGGGGTTCACGCCTCCGTCCCAACCGATGTTCTTTTCGGCGATCACATCGACGGATTCCCTGATCATCGGATGGTCCGGGCGGACCCAAAGGTTGCGAAGGTCAAGAAGGGTATAGTGGGTCGAGATCCATTTTGGCTGGTAAAAACTATGCCCCCAATGTCCATCCGATTTTCTCGGCTCAATAAACCCGGGACCCCAGCCTTCTTCCGAGATTTGAAGTTGCAGGTCCTTGTGATCCTCGTTTAGCAGATCCTTGTATACCTGATAGCGGATCGAAATGTCTCCATCCAAAAGCCATTGGAGAATTTCCGAATATTGTTGCCTATGCTCCAAGTGCCTTCAGGGCTTCATAAACCAGGAAGGCCGGCCAGACTATGGATTTCAGGATCCCGAGTACCCCCATCCAAAATCCGTTTGCCGTACTGATAAAATAGATCAGAGCACCGATGAAGCCGAGTCCGTAGATACCTCCGCCGCCATCTGCGTTTTTCCTTAAACTGTTTCCCATAGCGTTTTTATTTCGCGCTATGCTCCGGAATTGAGTAGCAAATTCCTAAGATGTAAACCAAGAAAAAAATTGATCCCGATCAGAAGGACCCGACGTAGGATTACCCTTAGTCAGCCGAAGAATTCCGATTGCCAAACAGGTCCTTGATCAGCAAGAAAAATGCAATGATCGAGACTATGATCATGGAGGAAACCCGGAAAATACCCATGATATCCTGTCTTCCCAAAACCCCGCCTAAGGGCTTCAGCAACCCAAGCAATATGATGCCTGTCAAAACCAGGGCCGCAATTTTAAACCCTCTTTTTCCAAGACGCATTCCATAATTGGTGGAAAGGATCAATGCTCCTAAGATGGTAGGGATCAGTGCGGTTATTGAGGGATTATCAGAGGCTAGATAGCCCCAAACTCCAAAAACGGCCAAAACAAGGCCATGGATAAGACTGAATTGTACTGCTTTCAAGATATCTGTTTTTCAGTTGTAGGATGGTGAATGCCGAATTCCGGGAGATCGACTTTGTCTAGCAGTTGCTCTTCAAGAAGCATCGCCCAGGTGTTCATATACTCAACAACATCATTTTTCTGGTTATGTTTTAAGTACTTCCTACCCGAAGGCAGATGGCTCAAAACGCGCGGATCACGGAGTTGCTCAAGGTTTTGAAGATCCTCAAGCATAAGGCCGGCATCAACCAGATCGCTGATCAGGTCGTCCATTGGAATGCCGGAACCCGGGCAATAATCATTCAACTGCTCTGTCCAATCACCGGAGCCCAGCAAGGCCCTGCGATGTATTTCAGCTTTGTCCAGCCTGGTCAGTTCCTGGGCTAGAAAACCGCAATTACATGATCCCATATGGCCCCATTGGTAATCCGTGCTTTTTTCAAGTTTTCTTGCCGCATTTCTGATCGAGCTGATGAGTTTGGGATTAGGTCTCGCCATTGTTCGAAATTTCCTTCCAATATAACCCGTTAGAGCTAATTCTGGTTCGGCCTATTCTCAGCCTTTTTCGTTTCGCATTTCTATCCATTTTCGAATCAAGACCTGGAGGTCGTCCTTTTTCTTTTCAATATCGGCGGCGTCTTCAAACCTGGCTACCCTGGCCTCCTTACCATCTCCCTGAAGCAGCCCGGTGTCATCATCGATCAAGGCGCCCTTGTGAAACATCAGGCTGACAAACTTCTTCGCGTTCATAAAGAACGATGCGATATTTCCCTTGTATGTGAAGGTCGGACTACTCCATTTGATGGTTTCTTCTATCCGTTCATCTGTCTCAAGGATGATCCTTCTAACGGCGTTGATCTCCTCGGTCATTGGGTGGGCTTTTTGTTTGAGAAAGGTATCGACTTCGGGATTCTTTGCCATAAGGTTGAATGTATTTTCAATTGAAGTTAAAGCTTGTCAAAGGGGATTCAAAAAAGGTGAGAATGACTCCTCTATAGGAAACGGCGGTTTTTCTGGTTACCTTTGCGCCCCGTTTTACCTCAGGGGTTGCTTGAACCAAGTTCCCAAGGGTATGAGGGGGCCGGTTCCGGATGATAGGATCGGCGATTCAACCTTGAGTATTCCGTCCAGTATAATCGGCAAAATTGTTAGGCCAAAGTCATACTGCTTCAGGAGGAAACAGTTTGATGTTTGAGTTTTTCATCAAAACAATTTTGCGAAATGCACAATTACAAAAAGAGACGTAAAAGAAATTCATCGCACCCTTCCCGTAAGCGTAAGAAGCAGGGAAGAGAAAGGCTGGATATCAACAAATTCATCAGCAAACCATCTGCAACCAACAAAGAGGAACATCAAATATCCAAGGCTTCTTTTTCGGATTTTGATCTAAGTAGATCCCTATTGGACCTTTTGAAGAATCGTGGCTTCGAACGGCCTACGGAAATTCAGGAGAAGGCCATTCCGCATATTATGGAAGGGCGAGATCTCATAGGCATTGCCGGAACAGGAACCGGGAAAACCGTTGCTTTCCTGCTGCCGCTCATCAGGGAATTGATGGTTAAGGCCGAGGATCAATCCATATTGGTGGTTACACCAACCAGGGAGTTGGCAACCCAGGTCAAGGACGAGTTCAAAATGCTGACGCGAGGACTTGGGCTTTACTATTCAACATTGATCGGAGGAATTTCGGTCAGGCTATCCATCCAGGATCTTCAAAGAACCAACCATATCATTATCGGCACTCCCGGGAGGATTCTGGATATGGCAAATCAAGGCCACCTGAAGCTGGAAAAATTCAAGACCCTTGTTTTAGATGAATTTGACAGAATGCTTGATATGGGTTTTATTGACGACGTGAGAATGATCGATAATGGCATGGAAAACAAGGATCAAACACTTCTGTTTTCAGCCACAATGGGAGGGTCGATCAAAAAACTGGTACAGGAGTTTACTTCCGATCCGATGGAGGTTATAACCAAAACCTCAACGCATAATACCGATGCCATCCATCAGGATGTGCTGAGAGTGCCAAAAGGAGAGAGTAAGATCAAAGCGCTCCACAATCTTCTTCAAGTTCAGCGCAAGGAGAAGGTTCTTTTGTTCTGTGAGACCAAAAGATTGGTCGATAAGGTACATAAAGGGTTGAAAGAGGCTAACTTTAAGTCTGAACTCATTCATGGAGATAAACCACAAAAGGCTCGGGATATCGCTCTGAGGAAATTTAAATCCGGCAGAACGAATGTTCTTGTGGCTACTGATGTTGTGGCGAGAGGGATTGATGTTAAAGACATATCGTTGGTTATCAACTATGATGCGCCCAGGAAATATGAAGACTATATTCACAGGATAGGAAGAACAGGAAGAGCCGGAAAAACCGGAAAAGCAATTACATTCATTGATTAACTCATTTTATGGCGAGAAGCAATAACAGTTTTATTAAAAAATTAAAGGCAGAGAAGAAAAAGAAGAAGCAGGCAGAGAAACTTCAGAAGAAGATCGACAAGAAAAACAATCCAAAAACAGCACAGGACGATATGATCGCCTATGTTGATGAGTTTGGAAATATCAGTTCAGAGCCACCGGAAGAAAAGCCGGCGGACAACAAGAAAGAAGAAAACAAAGAAGACAATAATTCAAATCAATAAAATGGAAAAGGGAACAGTTAAATTTTTCAACCATGTGAAGGGTTTTGGTTTCATCAAAATCGAAGGGCAGGAACGTGAGGTCTTTGTTCATAAGACCGGATTGATCGACGAGATCAAAGACAACGATACAGTTGAGTTCAAATTGGAGGATACTCCAAAAGGGCCATCTGCGGTTGAAGTAAGAAAAGCTTAATTCTTAAGACAATTATCGAGCATAAGATCGGGGAGATTCATTTCTTCTCGATCTTTTTTTTGCCCCTTATAGTCAATAGACAAGGTCAAGCAACACCGGATCTTCTTCCCGAAAGACTTAACATAAGTTTGGTCGTATCTACCAAAAAAAATCAACGAATATTCGTCCTTGAACAGATCAAATCCGTACCCGTCCACAGGATCGCCGGTTCTGGTGCCAACAATCCTTCCATCAACCCTTGTCGGAACGGATCGGGTATCGAAGAATGAAAAGTGCCCTGCAGAAAGGATCAACATATAATAGAAGCAAATTGATGGTGTCATACTCCAAGGCTGGAAGTACTTGTTTCTTAAATGTTAATAATTCTTTTCGAAAAGCAACCTGACCAAACCAAGGGCCACGGCGATAATCAGGAACAAAGCCGGAAAGCCTCCAATGGTGGAGATCATTTTGATGCCGTCTATTCCGGCATAAGAGATCATGACCCAGGAGATAATACCCACCAAAACACCCCAGATGATTTTTATGGTTAATGGCGCCTCCTGATGCTCTTTATCCGTGCTTTTCATGCTCATTCCCGTCATGGCCGAGGTATTGGAATCTGCGGCTGTAACATAGGAGATAAATACGATCAGCAGGAATATAGAGCCAACCATACCGGTAAGGGGCAGTTGTTCCAAAATCCTGTAAATAATGGACTGAGGCCCTCCCTCGTTGAGGGATTGGTATAGAATCCCGTTGCCAAGGCCATCGAGTTGGATAGTACTTCCGCTGAAAATGATCATCCATGCGGTCCCAAAGATCGATGGTAAGAACAGGTTAAAAAGGATGAATTCGCGAACCGTATATCCGTAGGCGATTCGCCCTAGAAAAAGGGCTGTCACCGGTGCCCAGGCCAACCAATTTGCCCAATTGAATACCGTCCAGGACCATACCCATTCCTGTTCTATTTTTTGGTCAAGGCCCAGGGATCTTGGAAAAAAATGAAGAAGAAAATCCAGCCCACCCTCAAGGCCCAATTTCAGCATTCCAAGTGTAGGCCCGGCGATCAGGACAAAGAGGGCAAAGGCAAAAAAGAACCTCATATTGATATCCGAGAGCCATTTGATCCCCTTCTGTAAGCCAGAGGCAGCAGACAGGACGAAAGCTGCTACGATGACCAAGCCGATCAATGCGTAGACCAGTCTGCCCGGAACGATTCCCATGAATTCATTGATACCTCCGGAAATAGACATGATCCCCCCACCCAGCGAAGCGGCCATCCCAGCCACCAGGGCAAAAAGGCAAACGATATCGGCTATCATTCCGATCGGGCCGTGAGCATTTTTTCCGAGCAATGGAAAAAGAAGTGTGGAGACCCTGAAGGGTTGATTTCGGTTATAAAATCCTATCGCGAAAACAAGAGCGGTAATCGTATAGACCCCATAAGGGATCAGGGTCCAATGCATAAACATGGTGGACATGGCAAAAGCCCTGGGATCTTGAATCTTCTCCGGCCCCTCATGAACATGGAAGATGGGTTCGGCGACACCCCAGAACAGGATTCCGGTTGCGATGGTGGTACACAGCGTAATGGAGAACCATTGCCAGCGGTTCAGGATGGGTTTTGCATCCTTCCCACCTATTCTCAGCTTCGATAATGAAGAAAAGTAGGCAAAGAGGAGGATCAGGAGAAAGGAAAGGGTAGCTCCCAGGAAAAGAAAATCAAATTTCTCGAGGATCCAATCATTAGCGTTCGAAACGGCCAGAAGGAAATTTTCGGCATCGATGAGGCTGAACAACCCGCTTCCCAGCAGGAGAATGACAGGAGGGAAAAAAACCCAGGGTCTTAGATCCTTCATCAACAGCAGGAGCAGATCTGGCTATGGGAAACTCCGGTCCTTATTGTCTTGATCTGTGTTTTGACTTCGCTCGATCTCATAAACGAAGATCTTGGTATCACCTTTCCAGGGCATGGCCATATACTTCTCTTTATAGTGAAGATTGACTCTTTCTCCGGAAAGCGCCACTTCTTCGAGGGTTTTAACCAGTTCTTCCTGGCTTTTGTCAACGGAAAAATGAAAGGTTTCGGCGAGCTGATTTGAATTCTTCAAAGCACCAAAACTCGAAAGGTTTAACTGACCTTCATAGGTTTTGAAGATGACTCCTTTCTTGCTGATCTTGATCACCACCCCGGATCTTGTTCCATCGCTATAATTTGCTGAAAAAAGGAAAACCAGAACCGCGATGAGGATCAGCAGGGCTATGATCCCAATTTTTTTTATCGTTTTCATTCTTGAGTCAGATTGGATCTAAAATTGAGAAACCCCTGTCAATCTTCAAAGGGATTGCTGAATTGGGGATCGGTGATGAAGACGGAGTCGGTGAGGGTATGCAGGAAGGCAATGATCTTTTCTTGATCTTCTTGGCTTAGCTGAGCCCCACCCCGGTGAACGAATTCCATCTTGGGATCTATAGTGCTACTCATTTTCAAACCAGAGGAATAGAATTCAAGGACTTCTTCCAAAGTGTTGAACCGCCCATCATGCATGTAGGGGGAAGTCAGGGCCACGTTCCTTAAGGACGGGATCTTGAACTTTCCGATATCCGATTTCCTGCCGGTGATCCCGCCCAAGCCCCTGTCTGCTGTGTCATGCTCATAGATATCCCCATCGAGTCCGTTGTTTGAGAATTTACCCGTTGTTCCAAGTACATCCGCATCTGTGGTATGACAGTGAAGACAATCGCCCTTGGTTTGATCATTCATCAATATGAATCCTTCAAGTTCTTCTTCGCTTAACCTGATCTCCCCGCGAATCGCCCGATCGTATTTTGAATTGCTGGATATCAAAGTTCTTTCAAACTGAGCTATGGCTTTGGAAATCAATATGCTATCGACTTTTTCAGTGCCGAATACCTTTTTGAACATGGCGCGGTAAAGGGAACTTCTGTTGATCCGCCTTTCGGCTTCAGACCAGTCCAAAGCCATTTCCTTCGGATCTCTGACAGGATGGAACACCTGCTCTTCAATTGTGGGAGCACGGCCATCCCAAAACATGGACGTTCCCCAGGCCAGGTTGAACAACCCCGGGGAATTTCTCCTGGTTTTCTGTCCGCCGACCCCAAAACTCCTGATCATTGGAGCATCCGAAAAAGCAGCCTCCTGATGATGGCAAAATGCACAGGATATTGAGCTGTCCTTGCTCAGAATAGGATCATAGAATAGCATTCTTCCAAGTTCGACTCCTTGTTCCGTAGGGATATTGTCCGGGTCCAAAGGCATCTTTGGAAAGTGTTCCAGATCAGGGAATATATATGGATCAGGGCTTTTTTTATCTGAAAAGGAAAACAGGAACAAAGCCAAGAAGAACAGGCAAACCGTTGCCGGGGTCTTAATGATTTTGATGAACGATCTTAAATGTTTCGCTTTCAAAATTGGTTTTCACTTTCAACAGGTACGTACCATCAGGATAGGAAGACAAGTCTACAAAGAACTTGGTTGGAACAAAATGATACTCTTCCAATATCACCCCGTTGGAGTCGAAGAGTTTTATTTCCTCAATGATGTGGAATTCCTTTTTCCTTTTTGCCCGGATATTCACCCTACCGCTGGTGGGGTTAGGGGAAACCTTGAGATATTCATCCTGGTGGAAGGATTCCAGGGTATGGACCCAGGTTATGTGCGAAATAAAGTTATCCATCATCCAACCTTCCTGTCCCGTTGAACTGCTGTCTGATTCCAATGTAAAACGTACTGTCATAGAACTGATTTGATTGAACCAGAAAACATCAAAACAAAGCCAGATATCCCTCCAAAGACTATCTTGGCCCGTAAAGGCTCCAATGGTGTCTTTTGTGATTCCGACATTCACTGTGTCAAATCCATAGAAATTGTAGACCCAGGGGTTATCGAACGGATCATCCCAGCTTTGTCCTCCGTCAGTGGAATATTCGACCCTTGCAAAGTCATGGTCATGTTCTAGATCCAATTTTTGTTTCCATTGAAGCGCCGCGATACCATAGGGCCAGGGCCATAGGGTATGGTCCAAGTTTATGAAAAAAGAGGCTTCAGTACTATCGGGATAGGGGAGAACTGTATCTGTTAGTATGGCATTTGGCAGTGTAGCTGCAGCATCGAAGATCGATTTTTGCGGTGGGCCAATATGCCAGACTTTAGCAGCATTGCTGTCCATTTCTACAAATAGGGAATTATAAAGGGAGGTGTCATTCCCATCGAAATATTGTGTATTGAATTGCGATTGACCTGAAAGGCAATAAAGCAGGAACAAGGTTAATGGTAGAATCTTTTTCATGGCATGTAGTTTAGGTAGAGTTCTATAGGATCATGTTACATAAATACACGTCAGCGTTTTTGATCGGGTTGGGTTAAAACTGAACTCCAAACCTAACAAAAGGACCATAGAAGCGACCATCGTAAATGGCGCTTCGGACAGCGGACCTTAACCTTAGCTGTCTCCAGCCAGGAGAAATGTAGAAATGTTTGCCAATGCTGAAGTTTGCTGCGATGCTGATCTGATATGCGAACTGATTGCTTGGGTTAAAAGGGCCTACATCCGTGTATCCAACCAACTCGATGCCGGGTTTTGGAATATAGATCAACCTAACGCCAATGATCGGATCCAGCCATGTATTGCTTCTTTGAGCTCCGAACTCCCATTGGTTCAGGATTTTGGTTTGCCCCTGAATGTCGAAATACAACAATCGCAGGCCCAGCATTGCGTCGAACTTTACCTTCTCTTTGTCAACCATTTCATAACCACAGGTGGCTTCAAAAAAGGTGAATGCAAACCTGTATTGGACATCTTCTGCCAATACCTGATAGGGTGTGATCGCCTTTCCCTCCAGTATGAAGGTCACCAGATCGTAGGTCCCGACCACCCTGTTCAGCCGGTATTCCCCTGATGTGAGAAAGGCAAATTTTATTTTGTTGAAAACCTCCTGAAAGCTAAGGTCTATATCAAATCTGGGTTGTGTTTCAGGAAAATTGGATGGGGGCGGAGGCTGGGTAGGAGGCGCTGGGGCGTCCGGGGCATCTTCGGATTGCCCTTGAATGTTCAATAGCCATAGGTATAAGCCCACTCTAATTTTCCAGTCCGGATCTGTGCTTTTCTTCTCTTGTCCCAAGGATGAAATTGGAGACAATAAAAGGAGTGCCGTGGAAAAGATCAGGATTGTCCTATGAAGCATTTCAGAAATCTATCAAAATCCTCTGACTGCGATCTTAAACGAATAGAAGCTAAGAACCAGAGTGAGCGGGGAGAAAATGATTGCTTCCCATAAGTTGTTGGAAAGCAGATTACCAAGGGTATTCAGGGCGAACAGACCTCCCATGATCCAAAAACAAACCCTTAAAATCGTGGGTTGAATTTCGATCTTCAAACGACCTGATTTTACAAGGACAATTCCCAACATGAGAAGATTCAGCGCAATTGAAACAGATTCAAACCTGAGCATTTGTTCTCCGTTTTCCAATCTGCCTCCCCATACCATGTCATAGGGAATTAACCCTGATACGATCATCAAATGAAAGATCAGGATTAGAGAAAACACCAGGATCAGCACGTTCTCAGGTTTCATCGAATAGCTTTGAGCGCTTCTTTACGCTTTTGATATTTTTCATAGCATTGATATCCAATTCGGGACTTATCCTGTACCGGCCGTTATTCCTTGGAAACCTCCAGGAGAATATGGCTTAAAGGAATCCTCTACTAGTTCTCAAAGCCAAGGCTTTTGAGGAAGGCTTCATTATTGGAAGGCCTTCCAAGAAATTCCTCAACGGCCACATCGATATCTCTTTGTGTACCGTTGGCAAGAATTAACTGCCGATAACGAATTCCGGTTTTCGAATCACGAAGTCCGTTTTCTTCAAACTGCGTGAACATGTCTTGTGCATAAACTTCAGACCAGTAATAACCATAATAATAGACCGGATGCGTATTGATGTGGATCCAGCATGATTGCGGGTGAGTGGCATAATCGCTTAGCGCTCCCATTCCGATCTCTTCATCGAGTTTCACCCATAACTCATCTGTATTAAAATCCGAATTGGGGTCATATTTATCGTAAAGATTCATGTCATAGAGACACATTCTTTGACGGATCAACAGTTCTGTTCCCGAACTTACATTTTTGGCTTCCTTCATATTGTCAAAGATCTCTTTCGGAAAGGGCTCTCCCGTTTCATAATGCCTGGCGAAGGAATTGATGATATCATAGTCCATGATCCAATTCTCAAAGAGCTGTGACATGGCTTCTACAAAATCGGATTTTGATCCCTCCTGATAAGCGAATTCACCCTCATAGGACATCCCATCCATGATATGGCCAAATTCATGGAAAAGGGTATTCAGTTCCTTATAACTCAGCAGTGATGGAAATTCTTCCGTGGGTTTCGTGAAATTGCCAAGCAACATGCTCACAGGCACCTGGTAACCTTCTTCGGTTTGATGACCGGAGATCATAGGAACTCCATAGAACCAGGACTCCTTGTTGGGCCTTGGGAAAAGATCGAGGTAAAACATCCCCATTAATCGCTCTCCTTCGTAAACCTCATACAGATCCACATCTTCATGCCATACCGAGGGGTTCTCGATCTTGACGAATTGAACGCCGAGGATCTCCTGGTATAGGTCTAACATTCCCTGAAGACATGCTTCCATGGGGAAATACTCTCTGATCATCTCGTGATCAACATTATAGTCTTCCTTGAGGATCCTATTCTGATAATAGAGGATATCCCATGGCTTGATGCTTTCTCCGGGAGCATCTTCTGACTTCATTTGATTTAAGTTCTCCAGTTCCATTTCCGCCTTGGCCTTAGCCCTTTCGAGAAGGTCATAGACGAATCTCCAGACCGTTTCCGGATCCTTGGCCATTTTCGCTGCCAGATTGTATCCTGCATATGAGTCATAACCCATTAAGCGGCCTAGCTCATACCTTTTTGCAACGAGCTTATCAAGAATATCAAGGTTGTTTTCGGCTCCTCTGGTATAGTACAGGGTATTGTATTCCTGACGTGTTGCAGCATTTGAGGCATTGTCCAGAACGGGCCTCATTGTAGCGGGCATGACCGGGATCTCATAATTGCCATCCTCGCTTTGATATTTGGAAAGGAAGGACTCGGAAAGTCCGGCGGCTTGATCCCTATCAATGGTGAGGACATGATTGGCAGTATTCATATTCTTAGAATACTCGGAAGTCAGTGCAGTGATCTCCGAATTGAGCTCTTTATACCTTTTCAGGTCGGTTTCATTGAGAGAAACACCTGACCTTTCAAAATCGAAGATGATATCATCGACCAGTTTTTTTCGATGTCCTTCCAGTTGGCCGTAAGCTTCGGTCCCCTTGAAATCCATGAACTTTTGATAGAGTTCTTTGTCCGAACCTATGCTGGTATAAATTGAATCCAGTCTTCTGTTTCCTTTATCGCCTTCTGCTCTGGTCGCTGAATCTGGTGAGACCCAATACAGCATATGAGAGATCTGATAGGCCTGGTTCAGATCGGCGATCATTCCATCATAGGTGAAGAAGAGCTCTTCAAAGCCGGGATTATCCATTGCCTTGATCTGATCTACCGTATTCACGCATCGGTCAAGCGATAGTTGGGCGTATTGCCTTACATGATCTGCGGTGACCTTTTGGAAGTCGATCGGGGCATTGAGTTCATTAAAAAGGGGATTTTCAAGTTTCTCCATTTTAGTTTCCTGTGGTTTTTGGCAGCTTAGGACGGCCAGTGCAAGGCCAAAGCATAGAAGTTTTCTCATAATCAATTTAAAAAATAGCTGTTGAAGATAACGATTATAGAATTTTTGGGACCATTTCTATTTTACGAAAAGCTGATTGGGATCCTTAAAAGCCTTGAACTCCAGTGCGTTGCCCGAAGGATCCAGAAAGAACATGGTTGCCTGCTCTCCTGTTTCTCCCTCAAATCTGATATAGGGTTCTATGATGAAATCAATCCCTTGTCCCATCAATCTTTTGGAAAGATCCTGCCATATATCCCAATCCAGAACTACTCCAAAATGTGGAACAGGCACCTCTTTGCCATCAACAGGATTTGATTCGCCCTTTTTTCCAACTGTATCGACCTCATGGATCACCAACTGGTGTCCAAAAAAGTCGAGATCAACCCATTTTTTTGAACTCCTGCCTTCGGAGCAATTCAGGATCTCTCGATAAAACTCTCTACACTTTTCGAGGTCATCAACCGGGATTGCAAGGTGAAAAGGATGTAGTGTATTCATGTTTTGATTATAAAAATAAAAGGCGAAACTCCTGATCTACAATAGAGCAGGAGTCCGCCTTGGATCCAGGTTTAGTGCCTTTACTCTAAAACATGGATATTCTTCTCTGCACAGATCTTCTTGAGTTCATCAGGCCAAATGGTGACCGTAACCTCTCCCAGATGTGCAGTTCTTAGTAAATACATATAGGTGCGAGCCTGGCCTATCCCGCCCCCAATGCTCAATGGGATCTTGTCGTTCAGGATAGCCTGGTGATAAGGCAATTGCAAAAAGTCCAGTTGATCGGAGATCTCAAGTTGGGTTCTCATGGTTTCTTTTGTCACTCGGACACCCATTGAAGTCAATTCATGTCTGCGCTTGGTGACCGGATTCCAAACCAATATGTCCCCGTTCAGACCATGCATCATCTCTCCGTTTTTTTCGATGGTGGGCGTGACCCAATCATCATAATCGGCAGCGCGCATTTCATGAGGAAAGCCGTCTTTCAGCACCCAACCGATACCGATAATAAACACAGCGGGATGTTCCTGGATCAGCTTGGTTTCCCTTTGCTTTCTTGGAAGGTCGGGATACATTTCAAGGATCTCTTCCGCATGGAAGAATTCCAGTTCTTCAGGGAAATCCGGGAATTTTGGGTCGTTTAGCTCGGGAAATTTTTCCCTGGCCATTTGACCGGCTCCCCTGATCACCTTCCAGATCTTCTTCACGGTGTCCTTGAGGTATTCCAGATTTCGTTCCTCATCTGTGATCCTCTTTTCCCAATCCCATTGGTCGACATAAGAAGAATGGTCATGGTCGAGGAAGTAATCCTTTCTTACCGCCCTCATGTCGGTCAGGATACCCTGGCCTTCGGCGCAATTGAATTGGGCCAATGCCATTCTTTTCCACTTGGTCGCGGCCTGAACAACCTGAGCTTCTATCCTTTTTTCCAATCCTAATCCTGCGGGAAAATCGATCGGTGTTCTTGATCCATCCCGGTCCAGATAATCATTGACACCGGAATCCTTGCTGACGATCAGAGGAACCTGGACCATTTGAAGGTTCAGTACTTCTGAAAGACCTTTTTCGATATAATCTTTTACCATGTAAAGTGCCTCCATTCTTTTGAGCGGAGGCAGTGCGGCTTCATAATCTTGGGGTAGAATTTTGCTGACCTCCTCGTAGGTGCTGATCCCAGGGCCGGCCAGATCTGCTCTTTTATCACTCATGGCTTTTTGTTTTAAATGGATCAGCAATCTGTCCACATACAGTCAGAAAAAGAAGGATTTATATCAGGCCAATGAGATGATCAAAAGCAGGAAAAACCGAGATCAGGTGGTGATGGCATTTATGATCCGATAGCATGCACAATTCTCAAGAGAAGGGAATCCCTTGAGTCTCGGGTTTTTGTATTCCATGTGCAACTCCATGCCGATCCTGCTCATTACATTGATAGAGGGTCGATTCGCAAGTGGGGCAGTTGCTAAGATCTGATTTAATCCCAGCTCCACAAAACCATATTCAAGGCATCTTTTTGCTCCCTCGGTTGCATAGCCATTGTTCCAATGATCCTGGGCCAATCGCCATCCAATATCTGTACATGGGGTAAATGGCGCATCGTACTCCTGATAGCACAGCCCGATGAATCCGATCATCTCACCGGTTTTTATCAGATCGACAGGAAAATAGCAATACCCTTTTTCCGAAAACATCTCGACCATGCGATGCACGAATTCTTCGGTTTGCAAGCTCGTGGCAGGTTCCGGAAAATACCTCATGACCTTCGGATCTGAACTAATGGCTGCCATTAAAGGGATGTCTCGCTCCTCCCAGGGCCGAAAGCCCAGCCTTGAACTTTTGAACAGATAGTCCGACATGCCGGGTTAATGTTTTGCCGATTCGGTGCTCCTGGCGTCAGAGATCAGATGAGCCACTATTTTCCAGGATCCCCTTTTTTGAAATGTTCTGAAATGGGTGGTGTATCTGGTTCCCAATTCTTCGAGTGCATTGGTTTTTTGTCCTGCCCGTTCGATTTTTGAGATTGCCAGGATCACATCATCTGCCAGAACGCGAAAATGCAGGGATGTTTGGACGCTGTTCCCGGCCATCACGAAGTCCATTTCGAATACATCTCTGAGATAGGTCTCGATTTCTTTCCTGCCTTCCAGGGTGAATCCAAATGCGTTGGTGAAGTCCGCCTTATCCGAATACCATTTTGAAGCTAACACCGGATCCTTGATTCTCCAGGCTTCATTCCAGTCTTGAATTTTTTTGGTGAGTTCCTCCTCTATCTCAGGATCGATTCCCTGAGAAAATGCCGTCGGCGAGACAAGGAGGAACATACAAAGGGCAAAATTTTTCATAGCATTGGTCATTCGATTCCAAGTATACCTTACAGTATTTTTGACAGCCTCAAGGCTTGATGCGGTAGGGTTTAAGTTCTTCGAAGAAAATATCATCGTTCGGAACATTGAACTCAAGGCCGGTGATCTCCAGCCGATCGTTCATTTTGAAGCGTAGTGTTCCGAAATCGAACCATCCTTGTGGTTCTTTCCACCTGATCTCCCAAACATCATAATGCCAATGGTACAGATCTGCCGCAAGACCTCTGGTATGCTGGAAATTGAGCTGAAGTTGATCTTTTTCTTTTGAGATATAGATCTCTCCGAGAATATCCGAATAATAGGTTCCGCAGTACTTGTCTTGGGAAACGGAAGGCTTTGTTTTCTCAACCCTGCTTTTTTTGATCTCGGTAATCCTTGGATCTTCCCCGCCATCCCCATATAAACCGAGGATCTTCTCTGACCAATCGATGGAGTCTACTCCAAAGTACTGATCAAGAATATGGTAGGTAGTCGAAACATAGGGGCTGTGCAGCCCATTGGTCAGGACAATGATCCCCAGCCGTTCCTCGGGAATAATTGATATATAGGTCAAAAAGCCATCATAGGCTCCTCCATGTGAAACCATAAATTCTCCGTACACATCATTGGTTCGCCATCCCATTGCATAGCCATTGAAATGCCTGTCGAAGTAATTAGGGGAGTTTCTGTCAACCTTGTAGGGATTTTCCATATTCCAGAGCCGGTTTCTGGAGGCAGGGGAGAGGAGCGTATCTCCGTTGATGATTCCATTGTTGATATTGAAATCCACCCATTTGCTCAGATCATTTACGCTTGAGATCAGTCCTCCCGTAGCTGCAGCGGCATCCCAGTTGACCCAGGCCAGTTCTTTGTTTTGTTGTTCCTGCCAGCCATATGGCAGGGCAAAATTGCCCATGCTCTCCAACTGCGTTATGGAGGTGATGGTTCTGTTCATGTCCAATGGATTCAGGATCCTTTCCTGCACGTTTTCAGCCCAGGATTTACCTGTGACCTTTCTGATAACTTCACCGGCTGTAATGAACATCAGATTGGAATATCCATAACCGTCCCTGAACCCAAACTCAGGTTCGAGATACTTAACTCTTCGCACAATTTCTTCGGAAGTAAAATCCGATTTGTACCAAATGATATCCCCGCTGAAGGTTCCCAGTCCGACTCGATGGCTAAGAAGATCGGTGATGGTAGTGTGCTGGCTGACCCAGGGATCGTAAAGCTCAAAATAGGGCAGGTAATCCACCACCTTATCATCCCAATCCAATTTCCCTTCATCGACCAGCATTCCGATGATCGTCGACGTGAAGGCTTTTGAGTTGGAGGCTATGGCATAGAGGGTGTTGGCGTCAGGAGCCCCTTCTTTGCCAAGGTCTTTTCTTCCGTAGTTACCATTGAAGACCAGTTTTCCGTCCTTGACGATCCCAACTTCCATTCCGGGCACCTTCCAGTCGGAGGTCCATTTTTTCAGTGTGGAATCAAGTTTCTGTAGATCGGGAATCTGCTGGCCATAGAGAAATACCGGCACAAGGCAGGTAGAAAAAAACAGAGCCAGATCCCGCATATATTTCTATTGAATGACCACCTTTTTAAAGATCGGAATTCCCTGACTTTCAAGCCTGATAATATAGATCCCCGGAGCATAGCCCTGGGTATCAATTCTGAGATCCCCGTCTGTCACCTGTGGCTTGATCAAATATTCCCTGCCGGATTGGTCGAATAAGGAAATACTCTCGGGCAATGTTTTCAGGCCTTTGATCATAAAGCTTCCCCTGGAAGGGTTGGGGTAAACCTGTACGTCGGTTGTATTTTGTCTGAGCTGATTATAAAGCAGAGCGTCTGTATTGAAATGGTAAATAATGGATTTCCCGAAATCCGGATTGAAGCTTTGCAGCGTTTGGCCGGTGTGACTTCTTATTGCCACATAGCCCGAGCCATCATTATTTGCCCAGAAAGAGAGACCATCATCATCACTATCCTTTACTTTCAATGTGTAGCAGCCATCAATCAGATCCAGGGTATCAAAATAAGTGGTGTTGGCCGCCAGGGATCCACTTGATGTAATAACAGTTCCCTGATCATCAAGCAATTCATAGCTGCTCTCCCAAGGCACATTATTGGTTTTGAATACGATCATGATCTTACCCGGAAGCACTTTCGGGGCTTCGAAATTGGTTTGGATATGGTTGTTGAATGCATATTCATCATTGCTTCCGTTGGGGTTTGAAATTTCAGCATGGAAAATATTATTCCCGACATTCATTCCTTGCCAGATCGATGCGGTTGGAAGAGAAATGCTTTCCTCCGCCATAAAGGGAATTGTTCCGGTCCAATTGAAGGTCGAAGAATGGGTGGAATCATTGACCCAGTATCTGATATCAAGAGAGGTCAATGTATCACTGCCGGTATTCCTGATCACTACGATCGGATCAATACAGGCAGGATTCTTTCTTGAGTATTCCACTCTGTTGGTAGGGTTTTTTACATCCACAAGTGCAGCATCAGTAATGAAATTTGCTGCACCATAGCTAACAAGCTGGTTGTTGACTATGTAATTCGAAGCACCGCTGGCATTTAAAACTCCATAATCGATATTGGTGCTTTGGCCAGGGGTGACCAGAGGAGTGATATCAAATTCAAAAAGGGTACTAGGCATGCCCGGACACCAGCCGGCACGGTCATAGATCCATGTTCCGCCCTGAGGAAAAATGGGATTGTCACCGCATTCCTGCCAAACCTGATATTGAAAATCGTTGCTTCCGCCATCCAGGTTGATATAATGCCATCTGGGGATGAACTCGCCCTGCTGACCATGCCCGGTCACGACCGATCTTATTTTGAACCCGACCGATCCGCTGCTCATCATTACATCCCTTGCTTCAAAGCTCTCCTCATTCTGGATCACCTGGTAGCCTTTCTTTTCCACTCTCCACAACTGCTGTATGGAATGGACATCTCTTGGCGGCGTTCCGACGATATAGTGAAAACGAATATCCATATCTTCCATCCATTGCCCTCCTCTTTCGATCGTCATTCTTTTCCTTCCCTTTAGAATGGGTGCATAATCGGTGACATCGAAGGTCCAGGTTTTTCCTTTTTGACCAAGGTTCAAGCCAAGTCCGTATGGAGTCACAAACGACATGATCTCGAATTTACTCGGATACCTCTGGAAGTAATCCAATTGTGCAACAGTGATGTTTCCGGTGGCATTAACCGTGATGGTATTCAGTAAAGCTCCTGAGGGATCGTAAAGATTTTCATCCATCGCCTCCCAGTAACTGTTCGTCGAAATTGCGCCGATACTGTCATGCTCCATGGTCCCATATTTTGGAAACACCTGATATTGAGTTACGGTGTTAGCAAACCTTTGCAGTGTATCCACAACGGTATCGTTGCTGACCGTCAGGTTGTAATTGCCACGGTGAAATATAGCATTCGGTCTTTCCTGCAGGTTCACCATATTCTTAAAATGATCGATCCCCGGTGCCGGTCTCCATTTTGGACCATTGATGATGCTTGCATTTCTTCCGTTCGGGCTATGATCCATGATCACAGACCCACCGTCCAAGGGATAATAGACCTCAAGGTTTGCATAATTCGGGTGATTTGCATCAATGTCCCTGTGCATCCAATCCTGTAGTGTGCTTTGGTTAAGTGCGGAGCTCCAAACCCTGACCTCATCGATGATTCCTTCGAAATAGGTATTGTTTGCCCCCCTGGTGATCCGGAGGTTTAGTGAAGAAGCCGTATTTACAGTATGGCCCTGGCTGCCGCCTACGACTTCAAGATTTCCATCGACATACAACAATGCCTGGTTGATGTTTGTGCCTGAGAATACCACGGCAACATGATGCCATTGGTCATCGTCCACAGCGGTAGTTCCAAAAATAAAACCACCATTCACCTCAGCTCTGATGGTTCCATCTCCGTTTATTCTGAATGTCCATTTTTGGGAAGAAGCATTTAAGCCCCAGCCAACGATCTCCGGATCCGAAACGGATGTTTTGATCCATGCTTCAATCGTTCTGTCGCCGTTGCCCGAGATCCCCTTGTAGTTGTCGGCCTCAATGTAATTGCTTCCATCAAAATGAAAATGCTGATCATTTTTTGATGACAGCCCCATATCGCCGGTTGTTGAATTTCCATCCAAGACGATGCCGGCCGGATTTCCAGCCCCTGAATATGTGAATTCAACGATCAGATTGGAGCTGCCATTCCAGTTGAATGGTGTGTGAAAAGGAATCTTATTGACCCCATTGCTCAGTGCAAGATCATGAAAATAGACTTCCGAAAAGCCGCCGAGGTCCGGATCTGATGCGTTCAAGGTGGTCTTTGAGGATTCTTTGATCCTGATCCGCAGGTGTTGAATATTTCCGCTTGCGTTGTCTGTCTCGATCGAAATGGCATCAATGCTCCCCGCCGTCAATCCGGCTGTGCTTAGTTCAGATGCGAGAAAGAGATACTGCGACTTTGAATTCTGTGTTTGACCCGGGAAGGTCTGCAATTGATCCAGGGTTCCCGTACCTATGGTATGGGAAGTCTCCGAAACAACGCTGTTGATGCTTACCGCCTGCTGAAGCACCTGGTAATAGTCGTTCAGGGGACTGCTCACATAGTTATAGCTTGTTCCGGAAAACCCCGATATGGTATGATCGGGATGTTTTCTGGCAAGAGAGTCCACAAGGGTGGAGTCGGTAACATATGTGTTGCAGGAAATATCCCATTCCCCGCAACCGCGGTCCCGATTGCCTGGTGAAGAATTGGAAACCAAACCATCTTTGCACCTCATGTTATAGGTCATCAGGATCTTTTCATAGGTCACGCCCGGAAGGTCAGGGAAATCGATCATGGTATCCCTGATGCCGGGTGACCATTGATTTACGCCATAGGTCTGGGTGTAATTGAAGGTTTCAATTTCCAGTGTATCCCCAGGTGATTGGGAGTATGCATGGCTGAAACAAAAAAATAAGGTATAGGCGAAAATTATTCTTCTTATCATATACTTCCTGTTCTTGAAGTTGGAGATAGGGCGCAAACCCTGTCCAACTCCAAAGTTCATCAATGAAAATGTGTTTTTAGCTAAAAAAACCGCTGAAAAATCACCTTATTTCAAAAACTCATCCAGCCAGGAAAAGAATTCCCTTTGCCAGATGATGCCGTTTTGGGCTGAAAGGATCCAGTGATTTTCTTCCGGAAAGTAGAGCAATTTGCTTCTCAATCCTTTCAATTGTGCTGCTTGAAATGCTTCCAAACCCTGTCCGATCGGCACCCTGTAATCTTTTCCGCCCTGGATGATCAAAATAGGAGTGTCCCAGTTGTTCACTTTGGAGATAGGGTTAAACTCGTTATAGGATTTGGAGAATTTCTCATCCCAGTAGGGGCCGCCCATGTCCTTGTTGGCGAAGAAAATCTCCTCGGTTGTACCGAACATGCTGCGCCAATTGAAGATCCCGTCATGAGCTATGAAGGTCTTGAATCTGCCTTCGTGGGTCCCCATCAGGTAAAATGCCGAATAACCACCATAACTTGCTCCAACACAGCCAAGCTTATCCTTGTCCACATATTCCTCTTTGGCCAGTTCGTCGATAGCCGATAGGTAATCCTTCATATTTTGACCCCCATAATCTCCGCTTATCTGCTCATTCCACTCCACACCATGTCCGGGCATTCCTCTGCGGTTGGGTGCAACAATGATATACCCATTGGCCGCCATCAATTGGAAATTCCAACGGAAAGAGTAAAACTGCGAAAGAGGAGACTGTGGCCCTCCCTGGCAGTAAAGAAGTGTTGGATATTTCTTGGAAGGATCGAAATCAGGTGGGTAGATTATCCAGGTCGTCATGTCCTTGCCATCCGTGGTTTTGATCATTCTCTTCTTGACCTCACCCATTTTGATCTTCGAGTAGGCTTGGTCGTTGGCATGTGTGAGCTGGGAGAGTTTTCCTTTTTTCATATCCAGAGTGTAGATCTCCGTGGCATGGTTCATGTCGGTCCTGGTCACTACCAAGGTGTTTTTCGATTGGCCTACAATGCCGGTGATGTCAAACTGCCCATCCGTCAACTGCTTGATCTCAGCTGCCTTTCCTTTTTTCGGAAGTGATGTCTCAAACAACTGTTTCGTTCCTGCGATAGGAGCGATAAATAGAATTTTGGTTCCGGAGTTATCCCAGGCGAAGGAAAGGACGGTTTCATCCCAGTCCTTGGTCAGATTCGTTTTCTGGCCATCCTGTAATATGACCAGGTCGTTTTTGTCGGATTCATAACCATCCTCCTCCATTTGGGTGTAAGCGAGCATACCAGTTGAAGAGAAAGCAGGATTCATATCGTATCCCGCATTGTTTTCCGTCAGGTTAGTGGTTTTCTTGCTCTTTACATCATAAGCGTAGAGGTCGGTGTTGGTGCTGGTCGCATAGGCGGTTCCAAATTTCTTTTTCGAAACATAGATCACCTGGCTACCGTCCGGATTCCAGATGTAGTCCTCGGACCCGCCGAAAGGTTGCTGAGGGCAATCGTAGGTTTCCCCTTCCATAATATCAATGCCCTTTCCCTCAGGATCAGAAGTGTTTAAGATGAAGACATGCGAATAACTTCCGTCTTCCCATTTATCCCAATGGCGGTAGTCCAGTCGATCATAGATATAGACATCCGACTCATTCATATCGGGATAAAAGTCACTTCCAAATACCTTGGTCAACTTCACCTGCTTGGCGGTCAGTTTGGATTTGCCATCAGGAGAAATATCCGGATCGGTATAAATTCCTGAGTAATCCGCGACCTCTTCCGGTTCACCTCCGCCAATAGGAATAGAGTAGGTTTTGGTTTCCTTGGTGTTAGAGGATGCATCGTAGATTGTTTCGGCATAAATGACAGATTGCCCGTCGTTACTCAGTCCAATTGGGGATACCCTTTTTAGAGACCAAAGCAATTCAGGGGTCATCACCTGGCCGATGGATTGGGCGGCGAACAGTAAGCTAATCAACAGGGAAAAGAAAAGTTTCATGATCTATTGTTATGGTGTTAATCGAGCGGCAAAGATGCTCTTAAAAAATCTTTCAGGACCTCCATTTGGTCATGGCCGAGTTTTTCACCGTATTTGCCCGCCCTGTATGCGGTGAGCATGATCAACAATGAGATTGGAAAGGCCCAAACCCATTGTGAGAACTCTCCAAGCATCCATTTGGAAAGGCCCCAAAATGATAGTGAGAATCCAAGCGTGCCGATGGCCAGGTAGATCAGGGTGAACATGGTCCAGACTGCCGGCCTCGGCCCGATCAACCCTCTCACTTCCGTTTTTGTTGGATCATCCCAATCCTTTTCGACCCGGAAGCTCATTTGTGGCGTCCAATAATGTCTGTCCTTAATCGGGATATCCAATTTGTATTGATCGCCCTCGGTTCTGACGATCAGGTAATCGTCCTTGTCTTTCTGTTGGGTAATTCGTTGGTGTACCTCCTCCTCCGATAAGGAAAGCGTGAATCGAAACCTGGGCCTGATATGCGTTATGGACTGATCATTGCTCATTTGAGATTCAATTTTAAAAAATTGGAAAGCCATCGGAGATGACTTTTATCAGTTTAATCTGAAGAAAGACGGAGTTCTAAAGCGGAATTAAGCAAATCCTTGATCTCATCAAGGTCAAGGTCGATAGTAGGATCCTGATAGTAGATCTTCATTCGGGCTCGCTTGCCTTGACTTAGTTTCGGGTGATCCATCAATTGCCCGTCGACAAAAAGAATATAGGGCCAACCGGTCTTTTTGTCTTCCCACAGATAGAAGAGGTGCTTGCCTTTAAAGGTATAGCAGGGCATACCGTACTTCAGGGTTTCCTGCATGTCGGGGTGCGATTCCAAAATAATACTTCTGAGAACTAAAAAACAGGATTGATTGGGCTCCTCTTTTGCCATGAAAATGTCCAGCACATTATCCATTCAGGTATGTTTAAAAGTTTCGCTGTCCCTTTGAATTGACCTCCCGTGGAAAAAAATGATGGGTGTCTGGTTCAATTCTTATTTTCGGTGCTTCAAAAAACCAACATAAATGAAACTAAGCAGACTTTTAGCTACAGTATTTTTTCTTCCCATGGCCCTTTCTGCCCAGAAAGTAGATATGAGCCTTTTCGAAAATATGAGTCCAAGAAGTGTTGGACCGGCCGGAATGTCCGGCAGAGTGGCGGCCATTGAAGTGGTTCAATCCACCCCGGATGTGATCTACGCAGGAGCGGCTTCCGGTGGGCTTTGGAGATCTGAGAACGGAGGGACAACCTGGGAACCCATAATGGAAAACGAAAAGGCTGCTTCAATCGGAGCCCTTGCGGTGAACCAAAAGAACCCCGATGAGATCTGGGTTGGCACCGGAGAAGGAAACCCAAGAAACAGTCAGACTTCCGGCTATGGCATTTACAGGTCAATCGACCGGGGCAAAACATGGACGCATATGGGCCTTGAGCAGACCCAAAATATTCACCGCATCATTATCCACCCCGATGATCCGAAAACAATAATCGTTGGAGCCCAGGGACCGGCCTGGAATGAAAGCACCGAAAGAGGAGTGTATAAGACCACCAATGGAGGTGATACCTGGGAAAGGATCCTGTTTGTTGATCAGAAAACCGGGATCGCAGATCTGGTAATGGACCCTAATAACCCCAACAAGATGTTGGCCGCCATGTGGGAATTCCGGCGTTGGCCATACTTTTTTAAATCCGGAGGACCTGGGTCTGGTTTGTACATTACCTATGACGGGGGTGAAACCTGGAAAAAGAAAACGGATAAGGATGGACTTCCGAAAGGAGAGCTGGGAAGGATCGGGGTGAGTTTTGCCGCGAGTAATCCACGGGTTTGCTATGCCTTCATCGAGGCAAAGAAGAATGGTATATACAGGTCGGATGATGGTGGTAACAAATGGCGAAAGATCTCCCAAAAAGGAAATTTCGGAAACAGGCCGTTCTATTATGCGGATATCTATGCCGATCCATCCAATGAGGATGTCATTTACAGTATTCATTCCAATGTGACGGTATCCAGAGATGGAGGAAAAACCTGGGGTTCCTTTGTTGACTGGGGTAGTGGAGTGCACCCGGATCATCAAAGCTTTTATATCAACCCCAACAACCCCAAACATGTGATTACCGGAAATGACGGTGGTCTGGCGATCACTAGGGATGGAGGAAACAAGTGGTTTTTTGTTGAGAATTTACCCCTCGCGCAGTTTTACCACATCAATGTGGACAACGACCTTCCCTATCATATCTATGGAGGAATGCAGGACAATGGCTCCTGGAAAGGCCCCGGATATACATGGAAATGGGGTGGGATCCTGAATAATGAATGGAGCGGATTGTACGGAGGAGATGGATTTGATGTGGTTCCCGATCCCGATGATTCAAGGTATGGTTATGCCATGTGGCAGGGTGGAAATCTTGGCAGATGGGACGATCTTACGGGGCAGGCCTTGAACATCAAGCCCATTCATCCGGATGGTGAAGAATTGAGGTTTAACTGGAATGCCGGCATAGCCCAGGACCCCTTCAACTCGGGTACCATTTATTATGGAAGCCAGTATCTGCACAAGAGTACGGATAGAGGCCGTAACTGGACCATCATATCACCGGACCTGACTACTGACGACAGCACCAAGCAAAACCAATATGAAAGTGGTGGACTGACTTTGGATGTGACCAATGCTGAGAATTATACTTCCATCATCTCTATTTGCCCTAGCCCGGTGAAGAAAGACGTGATCTGGGTTGGAACGGATGATGGCAATGTTCAGCTTACCATGGATGGAGGAAAAACATGGACGAACAATACACCCAGAATGAAAGGCCTTCCGGAGAATTGCTGGGTTCCCCATATCGAGGCATCAAAACACAATGAAAATGAGGCCTTCGTCATATTGAACAATTACAGACAGGGTGATTGGAAGCCATATTTGTATCATACGGCTGATGGTGGGAAGACCTGGAAGAACCTGGTTTCAGAAGATAAGGTATGGGGCTATTGCCTGAGTGTTGTTCAGGATCCCGTTCAGGAAGATCTACTGTTCCTGGGAACCGAATTTCACCTGTATGTCAGCTTTGATAAGGGGACTACCTGGAATAAATGGACTGAGGGATATCCTACGGTTTCCACCATGGACCTGAAAATCCAGGAAAGGGAAGCTGACCTCATCATCGGTACATTTGGAAGAGCGGCCTGGGTAATTGATGATATCAGGCCGTTGAGGGCGATCGCCGGGGATGATGCCGTCATGAATTCCAATCTGGTCGCATTCAATCCTCCCACTGCCTATAACGTGGAAACCAAGGGGCCAAGGGGGTATTTCTCTGCCTCAAATGATATGTTCTCCGGACAGAACAGATGGTCTCAGGCCAGAATCCGGTATTTCGTAAAGGAGGGCAAAAAGGCTGAAGCCAGGAAAAAGCAAAAACCTTCCGTCGACAAAAAAGAGGAGAAACCCAAAGCCAAAAAACCGGAAAAAGGAGCCAATCCCGATAGCGTTTACCTAAGGATCTATGATGGTGATCGACTGATCCGAACCTTGAGGCAATATCCTGATTCCGGGGTGAACACCATTTATTGGAACATGGATGAGAAAGGTCCTTACTGGCCTTCCTGGGATGATCCGGATAGATCAGGTGCTGAAAGGCCGGGAAACAATGTCAGGCCCGGAAAGTATCGGCTCGAGTTTAAGTATGGAGAGGCTACGGCCAGCTCGGAAATTGAGGTGGTCTGGGATCCCAGGATAGATATTTCTGATCAGGATATCGAAGCTTTGATCTCGATACAAAAACAGGTCGAAAAACTGATCGGCCAAACCGCAGCCATGATGGATCTGCTCCGGGATACCAAGAAAGAGACCGACAAGGTCAGCAAGCTGATGCCAAAGGATGATAAGGACACTACCTATGCCGATCTCAAAAAGGAGATCAAAACGGTGAATGATTCTTTGAACAACCTCATGGAAATGGTCATGGGAAAAAGGGAAACAAAGGGCATAGTTCGTTGGGGACATAAGATCTGGCATAAGGTGAGTCAGGCCAATGGCTCGATTTACACCGCACTTGATCCGCCTGGGCAGAACCAAAAGCTTCTGCTGGAAGATGGCAAAAAGGCCTATAACAAGGGTGTGGAAAGAATAGACAAATTCATGAAGGAGACCTACGATCCCTTCAGGGAACATGTAAAGGAAGCCAACTTAAGCCCGTTCGGAGATTTGAAAACACTTGAAAGATCCGAATGATGAATCAAGGGAAGGTTAAAACAATCTTCCCTTTTTTCTTACCCTGTTTCCTGGCTTTGATCATTAATGGGGTTTCTGGGATAAATATATCGTATCTTGCGGCCGAATTGCCGTAGGAGGAATTTTAGCTCATTTTAGCAAGGAAAACCCTCAAAAAACGGCTTTTCGATAGGCCCATGAATACAGTCGTTGAGAAGCAGGAATATTTCCGCGAAAAAATTCCTTTCCAAAAAGTCACCTTTGAAAAACTTCAGGTGAAAAGTTTTCAAAAGGATGTAATGGACAGGGTGGACCAGTATTTCAAAACCAATAACATTTCGAAAAATGCCAATTCCGAAATGGTTTTAAAGACCATTTTGATCCTGTCAGGGTGGATGGGAACCTATTTTCTGATCCTGTCGAACATGATCAGCCCTGTGGGTATGTTATTGCTGGCTTTGTTTCATGGTTTTTTCACGGCTATGATCGGGTTGAATATCGGTCATGATGCTATCCATGGTTCTTATACCAAGAATTCCAAATTGAATAAGAGGATTGGTATATTCTTCAATCTGGTTGGAGCCAACGATTATGTTTGGAGCATCAGTCACAATATTGTTCACCATACCTATACCAACATCCCACATCACGATGAGGATCTCAATCAGCCTCCGATCTTAAGGATGGAACCTACCCAGAAACTATGGTGGATTCACAGGTTTCAGCATATCTATGCATTCGCACTGTATTGTTTTGCTTCGATTTCCTGGGTGTTTGTAAAGGATTATGTCAAATTTTTCCAGCATCAGCTTGGAGGGCATTACCGCAAAACCTTCCCAAGGAATGAGATGTTCCGCCTGTTTTTTTACAAGGCGATCTATTATACCATGTTCCTGGTCATTCCATTATTGGTGATCGAACTTCCATGGTATTGGATTCTGATGGGCTTTGTCCTGGCACATTTTGTTGAGGGCTTCACCATGGCCGTGATCTTTATGCTTGCCCATGTGGTTGAAGGTACTGCCTTCCCTGAACCAAAGGAGGGAAGAATTGATATGCCCTGGGCAGATTTTCAAATGTACACAACAGCGGATTTCGCAATAAAGAATCCTGTGGTCAATTATTTGTTTGGTGGCCTGAATTTCCAGGTTGAGCATCATCTTTTCCCAAAAGTCTGTCATGTTCATTACCCGAAAATCGCTCCCATCGTCAAGCAGACCGCAAAGGATCATGGCCTTCCGTATCTCGAGCATGAAACCTTTTTTGGAGCCATTGCATCCCATACAAGGGTTTTGAAAAAATTCGGCTCGGCACCTAAGGACTAATCTTCCCGTATTCTTTCATGGCATCCAAAAAAAGAATCAGATCATTTGTCGTCCTTTTTGTAATTGCTGTGGGCATTGGCGCCTGGTATTTTTCGGGCAATAAGTCGGGGAAGAGGTATGAAAGCAAGGGAAAGGAGTTTTCGGTTCCGTTCAAAAAAGAAGGGACGATGGAGTTTCTTAAAACCGACAGCAGTCTGATCCGTCGATTGGATCTGGAGATTGCCGACACCGAAGCTCAAAGGGTTCAGGGTCTGATGTATCGAGGAACCATGAATGATGACCAGGCCATGCTCTTTATTTTCAAAGATGAGGAGATCAGGACCTTCTGGATGAAGAACACCTATATTTCACTTGATCTTCTCTTTGCTGCGGAAGATGGCAGGATAGTATCGATTTCAAGGAACACCATGCCCTATTCCGAGGCTCCCGTCACCAGCAGGGGAAAGGCCAAATATGTGATTGAGGTGGTTGCGGGCTTTTGCGACCAGTATGGAGTTGAGGAGGGGGATCTGTTTGCTTTCGAAAGGCAATAAAAAAACCCGGAAACCTGTAAAGGCCTCCGGGTTCTCTTAAGACTAACTGTTTATTTTATTTGGAAGCTTCTTCCATTGGGGTCACAGACACATAGGATCTCTTGCTGGCGGTCTTTTTGAACTCAACAATGCCATCGGCCAATGCGAACAAGGTATGGTCTTTTCCAAGCCCGACGTTGTTGCCAGGATGGTGCTGGGTTCCTCTTTGCCGAACCAGGATATTCCCTGCCTTCGCAAACTGACCCCCAAAGATCTTTACCCCGAGTCGTTTACTTTCCGACTCTCTTCCGTTCTTACTACTTCCTGCTCCTTTTTTGTGTGCCATGGTGTTTTATTTTATGGTTTCGATCAGAACCTGTGTATAGTCCTGGCGATGGCCATTTTTTACTTTGTATCCTTTTCTTCTCTTTCTTTTGAAGACAACCACTTTGTCTCCTTTGACATGAGCTTCGATTTTTCCTGTAACCTTAGCTCCTTTGACTGTTGGTGTTCCCACCTGAGGCTTACCATCCTTTTCAACGAAAAGAACCTTGTCGAACTCAACCTTTGAGCCTTCCTTACCTTCCAGTTTGTCGGTAACGATGCTCTGCTTGTTTTCGACTTTGTATTGTTTGCCTCCTATTTCTACGATTGCGTACATCTCAAGCCATTTTTGAAAAACGGAGTGCAAAGATAAAGGTCTTGTTTTTCTTTAACAATACCTGTGGATGAACAAATAATTCTTTGTGCTGATTTTCAAACAATTAACAAAGTTATGCACAGAGCAATTTTAAAAGCATATAATTCATTAACAATTCTAAGTTATTTACTTTCAGTATATTATGCTACTTATCCACATTTCAACATGTTTATAAGTGTGGAAAATTTTTTTTCCCAAAAGACTTTGACTTAAGAACCACGTTTTTAATATTTGTATCCGCCTGACGCCGAATTACACTTTTACCTAATTTCCGATTTAACCTTCTAACCAGGAGTCAAAAAATCCCTTGATTCCAGGACGGGGAGACTACGATTTTTTAAATAAATAGATGTGCAAGTACCATGAACCACCAGGATGAGATTTTATTAAGACAAGACAAGGGTGACAGCAGCAGATTTGTATTATTCCCTATCCAGTACACAGACATTTGGGAAATGTATAAGAAGGCAGAAGCCAGTTTTTGGACTGCCGAAGAGATCGATTTAAGTGCAGACCTTTCGGATTGGCAAAAACTCAATGATGGTGAAAGGCATTTCCTTTCCCATGTTTTGGCCTTTTTCGCCGCGAGTGATGGCATCGTAAATGAGAACCTGGCAGAGAACTTTCTTCACGAAGTTCAATTTCCCGAGGCCAAATGCTTTTATGGTTTCCAAATCATGATGGAGAACATCCACTCGGAAACATATTCCCTTCTGATCGATACATTGATCAAGGACTCAAAGGAAAAGGACCATTTGTTCAACGCGCTGGACAACGTGCCTGCTGTGAAGAAAAAGGGTGAATGGGCTTTGAAATGGATTGAGAATGGAACCTTTATTGAAAGGCTGCTTGCCTTCGCGGCAGTTGAAGGAATTTTCTTTTCTGGAAGTTTTTGCTCCATATTCTGGATGAAGAAAAGGGGACTGATGCCAGGGTTGAGCTTTTCCAATGAATTGATCTCCAGAGATGAAGGGCTCCACTGTGATTTTGCCTGCCTTCTTTACACCAAATACATCAAGAACAAACTTCCTGAAGACAAGGTAAAGGAGATCATTCTTGATGCTGTTGAGATCGAAAAGGAGTTTATTACCGATGCTCTTCCCGTTGATCTGATCGGAATGAACTCAAAACTCATGAGCCAATACATTGAATTTGTGGCTGACAGGCTTTTGCTTGAATTGGGTTGCAGCAAAGCATTCAATGCAAGCAATCCATTTGACTTTATGGATATGATTTCCCTTCAGGGAAAAACCAACTTCTTCGAAAAGCGCGTAGCCGAATACCAGAAAGCAGGGGTTATGGATAACGGAGAAGGAAACAAATTTTCATTGAACGAAGACTTTTAAAATTAACTACCAAATCAAAATTCCATGCTAGTAATTAAAAGGGATGGACGGAAAGAAACCGTTCGATTCGATAAGATCACAGCAAGAATTGAAAAACTATGTGGGGGGCTAGACCTGAACTATGTAGATCCTCATTCTGTAGCTAAAAAAGTAATTGATGGGTTGTATGACGGAGTAACTACGGTTGCTTTGGATCATTTGGCAGCTGAAACCTGCGCGACCATGGCCACCAAACATCCGGATTATGCAAAGCTTGCAGCCCGGATCGAGGTGTCAAACCTGCATAAGGAAACCGAAACCTCCTTTTTCAATACCATGAAAAGGTTGTATACCTATGTGGATCCGAAAACCGGGGAAAATGCTCCTCTCCTTTCAAAGGAGACCTTTGGTGCCATTCAAAAACATGCAGCCAGGCTCGATGAAGCCATAGACTTCAGCAGGGATTATGAGTACGATTTCTTCGGGTTCAAAACCCTGGAACGTTCTTACCTGATGAAGCTTGACGGAAGAGTTGTTGAAAGACCCCAACATATGCTGATGCGGGTCTCTGTTGGCATTCATGGTGAGGACATTGAGAAGGCCATCGAGACGTATAACCTGATGTCGGAAAAGTGGTTCACCCATGCGACACCAACCCTTTTTAATGCCGGAACCCCAAAACCTCAGCTTTCTTCCTGCTTCCTGCTGTCTATGCAGGACGACAGCATTGATGGAATTTACGATACGCTAAAACAAACAGCGAAGATCAGCCAGTCGGCAGGAGGAATTGGGTTAAGCATCCATAATGTAAGGGCCAAGGGTTCTTATATCCGTGGAACAAATGGTACCTCCAATGGAATTGTTCCCATGCTGAGAAATTTTGATATGACAGCCAGGTATGTCGATCAGGGTGGTGGAAAGAGGAAAGGATCCTTTGCAGTATATATTGAACCCTGGCATGCCGATATCGATTCCTTCCTTGATCTGAAAAAGAACCATGGAAAGGAAGAGCTTCGTGCCCGCGACCTTTTCTACGCCTTATGGGTTCCGGACCTGTTTATGAAAAGGGTGGAGAACAATGATGTATGGTCTCTTTTTTGCCCGAACGAGGCCCCCGGACTTTATGATTCCTATGGTGAGGAATTTGAAAAGCTCTATGAAAAGTATGAAAGGGATGGGAAGTACAGGGAGCAAATGAGAGCTCAGGACCTTTGGTTCAAGATCCTTGAGTCCCAAACGGAGACAGGGACGCCCTATATGCTTTTCAAGGACCACGCCAACAGGAAGTCGAACCAAAAAAATCTTGGGACGATCAGATCATCAAATCTTTGCACGGAGATTATGGAATACACCTCCAAAGACGAGGTGGCTGTTTGTAATCTGGCCTCCTTGGCCTTGCCGAGGTTCGTGAAGGATGGAGAATTTGATCATCAAAAGCTGTATGATATCGCTTATGTGGCTGCAAGCAATCTCAATAAGGTAATTGATGTTAACTATTATCCCGTTGAGGAGGCGCGTCGTTCCAATATGAGGCATAGGCCTATCGGAATCGGTGTCCAGGGCCTTGCGGATACTTTTATTCTGCTCAAAATGCCTTTTGATTCTCCGAAAGCCAAGCAATTGAACAAGGAGATCTTCGAGACCATCTACTTTGCTGCCATGACGGCAAGTAAGGATCTTGCGATCAAGGATGGTCCATATGAGACTTTCCAAGGAAGTCCGGTATCAAAAGGCATCTTCCAATTCGATATGTGGGGTGTTACTCCGGATTCGGGACGATGGAATTGGGAAGAGCTGAAAAGGGAAGTGAAAAAACATGGTGTTCGAAATTCACTCCTTTTGGCTCCGATGCCTACGGCATCCACGGCTCAGATCCTCGGTAATTGCGAAGCTTTTGAGCCCTATACTTCAAACCTTTATTTGAGAAGGGTTCTTTCCGGTGAGTTTGTGGTTGTAAACAAGCATCTGCTCAGAGACCTGATCAAAGAAGGACTTTGGAGTGAGGATATGAAGCAAAAGATCATGGTCAACAACGGATCCGTCCAGGAGATCAAGGAGATCCCGCAGCACATCCGTGATCTATACAAAACGGTTTGGGAGATCTCTCAAAAGGATATCATCGATATGGCCGCAGACAGGGGAGCATATATCTGTCAGAGTCAAAGCTTGAATATCCATATGCAGAATCCAAACTTCGGAAAGCTGACCTCCATGCATTTCTATGCCTGGAAGAAGGGTTTAAAGACAGGAATGTATTACTTGAGAACCAAGAGCGCGGCAGATGCTATCAAGTTTACGATCCAGAAAGAGAACAAGCAGGTGGTTGGAGCAGTGGCAAATAGTATGTCGAGCGGAGCTCAAACCGAAGCGGATGTCAGGGAACAAAACGCGGCCGACATGGCCTGCTCATTGGATAACCCTGATGAGTGCGAAGCCTGCGGAAGTTAAAATTTCATAGCTGTTGTAACAAAAAGGGCCCCGTTAGTAATGGGGCTTTTTTTAGTTCACTTTTAGGATATCCGTAGGAGTCCTCACAAGCACTGCTTTTTTGCCCATTACAGCTACAGGTCCCTGAAGGATCTGCGGTGTGTGGCAAAGGATCTCAAGCATTCCGGTCATTGCAATTTCATGCCCCCGAATGTGCTCCTCGTAGTACTGAGAGCTGCGGTCCATGATATCCTTTGGGGTCCTTTTCATAAGATTAAGAATCTCCTTCCATTGGGTATTGCTCAAGGCCTGTCGATTCCAATCGACATCGAGAATATGACTGGTCAGAGATTTCCCGTAAGCAAGCGTTTGCTTACCGATATTGCTCTTTGGGTCGTAATAGAGGAACAGTTCGTTATCTCTGAGTTTCATCCCTTTGGCTTTTAGGGCTTGATAAGTTAATGATTTTCAGAAGATTTCTCAAAAGCAGAGCCTAAGAGCTCAGTGAGTATCCTTTTACCATCAGGCCGATCTCAACTCCTGCGGTTGGATCTTCTTCCATCAAATTGCCGATCACAATAAAATCAGCTCCCGATTCCAGAATATGCTCAGCCGAGTCCGAATCTCTGATCCCGCCACCGACAATAAGCGGAAGGGAGGTATTTTGTCTGACCGCTGAGATCATTTCTCCGGGCACGGGTCCATCAGCTCCAGAACCTGCATCGAGGTAGGTCATTCTCTTTCCCTGATATTCTCCCGCAAGGGCGGTAGCAGCAGCAATATCGGGTTTATTGGAGGGGATGGGCGATGTATGACTGATATACTCAGCCGTTGTTTGTCTTCCAGTCCCGATCAGAAGGTAGCTCGTTGGCAATACCTCAAGATTCGATCTTTTTAAAAACGGAGCGGCTGTCACATGTTGACCGATCAAAAAGTCGGGGTTTCTTCCGGAAAGAAGCGACAGAAAAAGAATACCATCGGCTGCAGGGTTTATATGCATGCTGTTGGCCGGAAAGATCACTACCCTTAGGCCGGTTTTTTCCCTGATCTTTTCAATTTGTGCAGCATTCAGCTCTTTTTGCGTGAGGCTGCCTCCAAGTAGGATAATGTCAGCAAACTCCCTGGCAAACTCCATTCTTTCCTTGAAGAAGGTGCCTTCGAGCTTATCCGGATCCAAAAGCAGGATGAGCCCTTTCCTGCCCTGAGAACTGTGATCATCAATTCTGTCCTGCAGGTACCCCATTTTTTACTTCTTCTTTCTCATTATTTTCCTCCGGCCTCCGCAACAAGTCTACGACAACCTTGGCAGCAATCGGGCTGAGTGCCTTGATCACTGCCTTACCCACTTTTCCTTTTTTTCTTTTTTTGCCTCCCACAAGATTTGCCAGTCCTGCGCCCAAACTCCAGACGCCAAAGCCCGCAACTATGGCGATCAACAGATCTTTAAGTACTTCGGCAGACTCAAGCTTGACGTCCTCGAAATTGTCCTGCATCTCGATCAGGTAGCGATCTGATCTGGCTTTAAGCTCATTTTTTTTTTCCTGAAGACCTCCCATGATTTCAATCTGTCACTAAAAATTCAATGATCTTCTGAAGGAAATCGTTTCCGGATTTTGTGAATTTCAGCAGCATGATGCTGATGATCTTCAGGAGGAAAACACCTCCCACGATCAACCATCCCAGGTAGGTAGAGTCCAGCAGTTCATTCAGCCAAAAAGCGACCCCTATCCCGGCAAAAAACACAAAAAAGGTGGCGAGCATTAGGATCATGGTCAACATGGCCGTTCTGATCAGCAGGCCGACGAATTCCTCCCTGATTTCCAGTTTGACAAGTTCTAACCTTGTTTCAAGGTAGCCTGAAATGGACTCGATCAGCTTATCTATGCTTTCAATCTTCACTTTTGACCGTTTGGCCAAATATCGAAAAAATAATGTCGACTAACGATTGAATTCCATTCCACCCGATAGAAAAATGAGCAGAAAGGGCAACAGAAAAAAGACCACAATTACGTAGACAAAGCCCAATAATCTTTCCCTGTAAACCATGTCCCCAAGCTTAAGTGACAAAAAGGAGTGAAGCTTTCCCAGGGGAGTTCCGGGTACAAACAGCAGTGCGCACATGATGTTGAAGATCAGATGAACAAAAGCGATCTCGCGGGCTTCGATCGATTGTTGAAGAGAAGCGATCAAGGCTGTTAAGGTGGTTCCGATATTTGCCCCAATGATAAATGGAACCGCTTTCCCATAGGCGACTTTCCCCGTCGCCACCAAGGGTACCGTTAATGATGTGGTCAACGAGCTTGATTGGACCATGGCGGTAGAGAAGACCCCCCAACCAAAGGCCTTTCTTTTGTTCCCAAAGAAGTTTTCCTCAAACTGCCGTTGGCTGTCTTTAACGAAGAGCACTCGGATCAGAATGGCCATCCATCTGATACTTAGAAATATGAGGATCACAGCAAGGATCAATGGTATCCAGGTGAAATTCCCGAAGAGGTATGTGACAAACTCACTTATCTTTTCAAATCGGCCCGGACTGATATCGCTTAAGCCCGGAATCCGTTTTGTTCCAAGGTCTATAAGTCCGGCAATCCATTTGGCAGGGGTTGAAAGTATCCCAAAATATATCTCGAGAGGAAAAAGAACGGCAGTGCCCAGGAGGTTAAACAGGTCATGGGTGGTCCCCGTTGCAAAAGCCCGGCGGAATTGGGATCTGCTCGTAATATGGGCCAAAGCGACAAGCGTGCTGGTCAGGCAGGTACCAATATTTGCTCCCATGATGATCGGTATGGCGCTTGAAAAGGAAAGCGTTCCTGCCCCAACCAACGCCACGGTCATCGACGTGACAGTGGAGCTGCTTTGAATGATAGCACTGGATAGCAGACCTATAAAAAGTGAAATAAATGGATTGGAAGTTGCCTCAAAAAGCTGCTCGGCAAATCCGGAACCAAGGCCTTTTGCGGAAAAGCTTAAAAGGCTCACGGCAAACAAAAAAAGCCATACCGAAAACCCCAGGAGAACTATGTTGGTCCATAATCTTTCTTTCATCAAAAGCTATGTCGGGCCTGGAGAGGAAATTAAGGAAGGGCGCAAAAATGTAAAAAAATACTGATTGGGATGTTAAGGATTCTTCAAATCGCGGCTTCGCATTTCCTCACCCAATTCCATGATCTGCCTTGTGAAGTTTTCATATAGATCAACGAGTTCCGCATTTCCCTCAAGCATTTTCAGGTGTTCATCGATCACCTCAAAATCTTTTCTCAAGGCTGGACCGGTTTGTGATCTCTCCGGCCCGAGATCGAAGGCCTTTTCAAAGGTCCAGAGAACAAGGGGTTTCAGGACCGAAAGGCTCAACTGCTCTTGTTCGAGTTGTTTCCTGGCAATGCTAAGGAGGTGGTTGGTGAAATTGGACCCGAAAACCGCCGCAAGGTGAATTTTTTTCCTGCTATCGCTTGAAACCTTCAGCACCTGTTGACTCAGAGAACCTGCCAGCGATTCCAGGGATTCATAGCTGTGATAATCATTGGCTTCCAATAGAATAGGAATTCCTTTGAAATCGGAATACTGACCCTTGGTAAAACTTTGTAAGGGATAAAAAACACCGAACTGCCTTGAGCTTTCACTCAGGATCCCCATCGGAGCTGATCCTGAACAATGTGCCACAAGGGATTCTTCCGGAAAAGAAAACGATCCTATTTCGGCCAGGAGTGCATCATCATTGAGGGCTACCAGAAATATCTCGGATGTCGATTGGCTAAAGTCTCGATCCTCCGTTGGAACGGCATCATACAGTTCCCTACAGAGTTCTTCCGAGTTTTCAATATGCTGACTGAAGATCTCACGAACCTCATGCCCCGCGTTCTCCAGACTTTTGGCGAGGCTCCAGGCCAGGTTTCCAGCTCCGATGATTGAAATTCTGAAGGAGGCGGGCATCCTCTAATCCGTTTTTAGGTCCTTAAATCTCCTGCTCATCGACAGGATCACTCCAAACAGGCAGAGCAGAGTTCCTCCCCATAGCAAATTGATCCATGGTTTCTCCATGGCTTTAAGGATCACATAATCAGCCTGGGTAGACTGAAATTTGAAAACAAACAGATTCTCATCCGGGAGGATTTCCATGAGCGTGAGCCTTAATCCCAACCCTATGCTCTCGTCCGGGAGTCGGCCGATCATCTGATCATGGATAATGAATATCGGTTCAATGAGTTCTTCCTCGCCGGGGCCGAAAACCCTGATCCGGGCTTTTACCCCGACATCACCATTGCTTAGCTGATGTCCGGCGATTTCCTCGATCATTTCCATTTTTTCAAAAACCGCCGGATGATCTTTCAGAAAGATGGTATCTCCGATCTTAATCCTCAAGGAATTCTCATTTTTCCATTCTACAGGCTCTTCGGGATTCACGATCGAAGAAACATGTGCATATAGATCACGATTGAAGAACTTTTTGACATCGGGAGAAGCCAACAGACCTCCCATATCCGGGTTGATCTGAGCTCGGGGAAAGAGGGTGAACCGCTTCCCGTTTTCCGTGGAAACCTCGATCTCATAATAGTTATTCTCTGCGATGATCTCTACGGTATCAACAGACCGCTTCGGGATTTCGGAGCCGGGCTCGACTTCATTCTCGACGATCACGAAGTTCGGGTCGCCGGTATGAATGATCTTGTCTCTGTCGATCATCTCCGACCCATAACGGGTCTCCACCCTTGGCCCCTTATATGTGAGCGAGTAGTCTCCCATCTGATAGGTTTTTCCTCTCCAGAGAAGAACATTCTTTAGATTCATCTCATCAGAGAATTCCTCATGGTAGATCTTACCACTCAGGTTTTGAGATACAGTCCTGGAATAACCCGAAGAAAACAAGATCCCGATAAGGAGTATTGCAAGGCCTATATGAGCAATACTCCCGCCTGTGAGTCTTAACCCGGCCTTGTATAATTTCTGAAGGGTAAAAAGGTTGGCAGAAATGGCGAAAATGGCGCATGTCAGGAGCAGAATGTAGGAAATGTTCTGGATTCCCCACAGAAGCATGATCAGGGATGAACCGAGAAGAGAGATGATCAATGGGAGGGTAATATGATTCTTAAAAGAAGTCCAGTCCAACCTATTCCACCAAAAAAATGGTCCCAGGGCAGAAAGAACAGAGACTCCTACGGCGAACCATAGTTGTGCTGTACCATAATGGGCGATGGGATCTGCCGGAGGGGCCAGATTGCTGCTAATTCCCAGATTGTTGAGAATTGCATTGAAAACCGGTATTGATGTGGTCATCAAGACCTGGAAAGAGGCCAGGATCAACATGAATACACCGATAAATACCCAGAACTCCCGGCTAAAGGAATTCAATTCCTTGCTTTGATCCGGAACAGATTTCCAATTTCTTGCCAGTAGAAATATCGATAAGCCAACAAAGAAAAGGAGGTAGATCAGCAATTGACCGGAAAGACCCAGATCGGTGAAAGAATGAACCGAAGTATCTCCGAGAACTCCCGAGCGGGTCAGAAAAGTGGAGTAAAGGATCAGGGAGAATGTTGCTACAACCAGGATCATGCTTGCCTTCAGTGATTTGCCGTAGGTCTTCGACATGAACAAGGTATGCACGGATGCGACCAGTACCAGCCAGGGAATATAAACCGCGTTTTCCACGGGATCCCAGTTCCAGTAACCTCCGAAATTCAGCGTTTCATAGGCCCAGTAACCGCCCATAATGATACCCAGGCCAAGAAAGAACACCGCAAAGAGCGACCAGGGTAGGGCATAGGATACCCAGCCCTTGTAGTCTTTTTTGACCAGAGCACCTATGAGGAAAGAAAAGGGGATAAGGCAGGATGCAAATCCCAGAAAGGTCACCGGCGGATGTATGACCATCCAATAATTCTGTAGCAGGGGATTGAGTCCTGTCCCATCTTCGGGAACAAAATCCGGGTTGGTAGAAAATATCGGGGCATCATGCATGAATTCCCGTAGAAGGATGAAAGGCGAGCTGCCGATCTTAAGTTGTATCCCTGGCAGGATCACGCCGAGGATCATAGATCCGAGAAAGGCCTGAACCATCATAAAGACCATCATGGTGGGAGCTTCCCATTTTGGATGCAAGATGATCAACAAGGAGCCAAGAACTACATGCCAGAATATCCACAGAAGAAAACTACCTTCCTGCCCTTCCCAGAAACATGAGATCATGTAGTAAACCGGAAGGTTGTTCGAAGAATGAGACCATGCATAATGATACTCGTAGTAGTGGTTGTATATGATCCAAAACAGCATCACCACCGTCCCCACGGCTGAAACCGCATGGATCAAAAAGAAGGTACGTCCAAATCGGGTATATTTTTTTGAGTCTTCAGGATTCTCGGATCTTAATCCAAGGAAATATGCCAATGCCGAGGCTCCGGCAAAGACGAACGCTGTAACGACAAAAAAATGGCCGAGCTGGCCCGGGAAGAGATGAAGCATCAGGAAGTCTCCGTTATTTCTTCCTCAACATATTTTGACGGGCACTTCATGAGGATTTTTTCGGCTACAAACTGTTCACCATCCATTTTGCCTACCACCACCACTTTCTCGGCCCTTTCAAAATCTACGGGTTTGGGTTCGGCGTAAACCACTCTTCCGATTTCATTATTGACATCTACCAGATCAAAGGCAAACATCAGTTTTTGAGACTCATCCATCCCGAGGATATTTCCCTCCTGATCTTTTGGAAGTTCTCCGACAACATGAAACAGCTTATCATTTCCTGATTTGGCCATTTCACGCGCATCTCTGAAACTCACATATTGGCTGGCATCTCCAGCGGTTGACATGATGATCGCAATGCAAGCAGCAATGATCACAAGAACGATGATATGTGTTTTTTTCATGACCCTCCTTCGAGTTCCTTTATTTTCCTTTCGAGCTTCTCAACTTTTTTTCCTGTTGAAAAAAGATAAAGCAAAATTCCGCTAAAAATGATGAGTATCACCCCTACAACCACAAATATTTTCCCATTAGATCTCATAGTCTCTGCCATTTCTTCGGCTTGTCCAAAACCAAGGGAAACCATGAGTACAACAAGAAATGATGCGATTTTGATTCCTTTTTTGATCATCTTTTAAGTTTCAAGAATTCTTTGGTTCAAAAGGTTCAATCTTATCCTTAATCTGCTGATCCAGATGAAAAGAAATGTCCATGCCAGGATGGAAGGGTAGAAGACCAATCTCATGGAATTATCAAGATCGTATTCATTGAAGCCCGGATTTCCTTCCGCCCCGGGATGCAGCGATTCGACCATCCTCGGAAGGATATATAGCAATGGTACCAGAGAGGCAAAAGCGAATATGTTGAAAATGGCAGAAACCCTGGCCCTTGTCTGCTCATCCGTAATACTTGATCTTAAAACCAGATAGCCGAAGTAGATCAACAGGGCAACAGCTGCTCCATTTTGTTTTGGGTCTGAGCTCCAAAATTCTCCCCAAGTAAACCTGGCCCATAAAGCACCTGTGCATATGCCCAAAATCCCCAGAATTATTCCGGCATTAACAAATTCAACGGCCTTGATGTCATCCTCCATTTTTTGTCCTGAAAGGTATTTTATCGAGTAATAGATCGATATGGAGAGTATGATCATCATGCTGAACCACATACTCACATGGTAGTATAGATTTCTGACGGATTCATATAACTGAGGAACCTTGGGGACAGGCAATAACAGCCCTCCGACCAGGGTATATAAAAGAAGAATGAGAGTCAGGATCCTAAAAAAGGGGCGATCGAATGCTGTCATTTTACGAGCGCCAAAGATAAGGAAATAGCATGTAGGAAAGTGCCAAAAGAATGGCGTCAATGGCAAGCAGGACCAGTATGGATTGCCCCACATTTTCCCATCCGGAAGTAAGAAAGGAATACTGCGTGCTTCTGATCAGCAGCAGGATCTGGGGAATGACGATGGGAAATCCCAGAACCACCATCAGGGTCGATTGATTACTGCCTTTGGAAGAAATGGCCGAGATCAGGGTCAGGGAGGATGCAAACGAGACTGAAGCGATGAACAGGATCAGAAAAAACAAGGAATCCAGCACCACTGGAGAACCAAAAACAAGTGAATAGATGATCCAGGTTAAGGTGCTCAGACCGAAAAGAACGATCGCATTATATATTGTTTTGGCAAGAATGATCGATTCCGGGGAGCTCAGTTGATAATAATATAGTTTGGATCGATCCTCTTCCTTGAAAAAACTTCTTGACACCAGGTTGGTTGCGGCAAAAACGAAGATCACCCAGAACAGGGTTTGCCAGGTCGAACCATTGAAAGGAGCAGTGGAAACTTCAAAACTGAGATAGGTAATGAATATGGAGCTGAAAGTATACAGCAGCGCTCCCGAAATGACGACCCTGTTTCGCCATTCAATCAGGAAGTCCTTTTGGATCAGGGCAAGAATGGGGCTTTTCAAATCAGGGCACCTTTATGAGCGTGCCAATGTTGGTGTTGCTTTGATAGCGCAGAAGGTTCCCTTCGATCCGATAATTCCATGTCGGACCCAGGAATGTACTATCTACCGTCTCCCCGGTTTTGATCCTGTATCCCTCAAAGGTGAAAACCAGGATCTCATTGTTGTATACCTTGAACTCGCCCCAGGAAGAATCGATTTGCAAAGAATCAAATGGGTCAGGGATGAGTGTCTTTTTACCGAACTCCATGTTGGATTGAAAGGTATACTTTACCAGATCATCCTCCCAGTTTCCGAAGAGCGACGCATCCTCGGTCACCTCTCTCTTTTCGCAAGCGAAGATGAATGCACTTAGTACGATCAAGAAGAGCAGGATTCTCATTTAGAATATATATCCAATTGCGGGTTGGAAATATAGGGAAATCAGGTAATTGTCGTAGGTGTCCTGATTAAACTCCAGGCCTAATTTTACATAGGCAATTACGATCTTAGGCACTATGGTAGCCTGGAATCCGCCACCTATTCCGAATCCGATGGGCTTTGGTTTCTTGATCTCAGCGGGTTGTCCATTGTTTTCAGGCCTTCCTTGTGTGTATAGGGTAAATGGGATCGGGTTTCCATCCCAATACATGATGTCGTTATAATAAACTTTGGCCTCACCAAAAAAACCGATTGGGGCAAGATCCTTGAAGTAATATCTTCCGAAAGCCTCGATCCTGTAGCCTAGTTCCTGGTATTCTTCGGGTCGTTGGGTATTGCTGCTGGCCCCATAACCGTTGCCATATTTCCAAAACGCGGTTCCGCCAAAGGACATTCTTCCTGTCGGATATTCAAACTCCACACCAACCGTTGAATACATCAGGGCCGGGATCAGTTTTATGTTGGGTGTGGGGTGTCCAAAGGCCTTGGGTGGAGGCGGGGGAGGGACAAGAAATTGCCCCGGCGTCTTGGCACATACATCCTGATTGATCAAAGAAATGATCATCATCATTAAGCCAAGACCGAATATTTGGTAAATCCTTTTGCCCATTTTGCACCCAAATATAGAAAATTGATTACGATAGCTGATTTTTTTTGTTTCGCCAAAACCCTATTAATTCCACCTGAGATGCCCCTTAGCTATATTTGCACTACATGAACGCGGAAATTGAAAACGTTAAATCCGAGATCAGGAAATTCTCTGTCTCCAGCTCTGAGGAACTCGAAAAATTCAGGCTGGAGTTTTTGAGCAAAAAAGGCAAGGTTCCCGCTTTGTTTGTGGGGTTGAAGGATGTTTTGCCCGAAGAGAAAAGGAAAGTCGGACAAGCCATAAATGAGGTCAAGGTTCTCGCACAGAAGAAGTTTGATGACCAAAAAGCACTTTTGGGAAACAATAAGGCCCAGGGTAGTGGAGAAATGGTTGATCCCACATTGCCTTCAAAACCAGGCCAGGTGGGCGGTAGTCATCCGATCTCAATCGTTCGCGATCAAATGGTAAAGATCTTTGAAAGGATCGGCTTCAATGTGTCGCATGGACCCGAGATCGAAGATGACTGGCATAACTTCACAGCATTGAATTTTCCTCCGGACCATCCGGCGAGAGAAATGCAGGACACCTTTTTTATCGAAAAAGATCCTGATATCGCTCTGAGAACGCATACCTCATCTGTTCAGGTCCGTGTCATGGAAAATGAAAAACCCCCGATCAGAACACTTTCTCCTGGACGGGTTTTTCGGAACGAAGCCATCTCGGCAAGAGCTCATTGCATTTTTCATCAGGTAGAGGGGTTGTACATCAATAAGGGTGTGAGTTTCGTGGATCTCAAGCAGACACTCTATCATTTTGCCAAGGAGTTTTTCGGTGAGAATACCAAGATCAGATTAAGGCCATCTTTCTTCCCGTTTACCGAGCCTTCGGCTGAGCTGGATGTTTCATGTCCTTTCTGTAATGGAAAAGGATGCAAAATATGCAAGGGCACGGGCTGGGTCGAAATTGGTGGAGCCGGAATGGTTGATCCCAGGGTTTTAAGGAGTAGCAATATCGATCCGGATGAATACTCAGGATTCGCCTTCGGAATGGGGATTGAAAGGATCACAATGCTCAAATACCAGATCAATGACATTCGCTTGTTTTTTGAAAACGATGTCCGATTCCTTCAGCAATTTCAAAGGGAGATATGAGCAAGAAGGGTTCAAAAGAAAAGATCTGCGTATTGGGTGCCGGAACAATGGGCAGAGGGATCGCCCAGGTAGCTGCCCTTTCCGGGCATGATGTACTGCTGTTTGACGTTGACAAGGATGTTCTTGCCAAGGCGGTGATCGGCATTTCCTCAAGCCTGGAGAAAGGCATTGAAAGAGGAAAGATCACCAAGGAAAAGGCTGAGGAATCGAAGAAAAGGATCACTACGGCATTATCAGCCTCAGGATTGAAAGCGGATATTTTCATTGAAGCGATCATTGAGAAACTCGAGATCAAGCAAAAGCTTTTTCTGGACTTGGAATCTCAGAATGGGTCGAGCACCGTATTTGCGACCAATACTTCATCAATCCCGATTACAAGTATTGCCAAGCGGATGAAACGACCCGAGATGGTGGTAGGCATGCACTTTTTCAATCCTGCTCATATCATGAAGCTGGTCGAGGTTATATCAGGAGCCGAAACAGATCCGGCCATCGCCAAAAGGATCTTTGACCTGTCGGCTGCCTGGGGCAAGACCCCGATTATGGTGAAGGATTCACCCGGCTTCGTGGTAAACAGGGTTGCAAGACATTTCTATATCGAGGCATTAAAGATGCTTGAGGATGGGGTTTCGGATCTTGAAACAATAGACAAAAGCCTGGAGTCGTTAGGTTTTAGGATGGGGCCATTCAGGTTGATGGACCTGATAGGTGTGGATACCAATTTTTCCGTTACCCGCTCCATGTACGAATCATTTCATTATGATCCGAAATTCAGACCCAGCAGAATTCAGGAACAAAAAGTCCTTGCGGGACATCTTGGAAAAAAATCCGGGAAAGGGTTTTATGAATATTCTTAAGGGGATCCTTGTTCTGGTTTTCCTTTCACCGATATTTTCATGTAGGGAAGACGAAGCTTTCAATCCCGAACTGACAGAATTGCTTTATGAGTTCTCCCTTGAAGTTAATCTTCAGGAGCCAAGATATTCCTCGCTTCAGCTTCCGAATAATTACGTCTACATAGAAGGGGGTGTCAATGGGATTGTTCTGCTGAGCACCGGATTTGGAGAGATCAAGGCTTTCGAAAGAAATTGCTCCTACCTTCCCAGGTCCGAATGCGCCAAGATCACTGTACATCCCAGCCGCACTTTTTTTTGGGACAGTTGTTGCACCAGCCAGTTTGAGTTAAGTGGAATTGTCAAAGAAGGACCTGCGAATAAACCCATGGTTCAATACAGAACAGAACTTCAGGGTAGCGACCTGATTATTTCTTATCCCTAGGTCAGTGCTTCGATGATATCGGAAACACTGATGCCTTCCGATTCAGCCTTGAAATTTCGAATGATCCGGTGCTGAAGAACCGGAACGGCAATGCTTTTTACATCCTCGATATCCGGTGAATACTTTCCGTTAAAAAGCGCATTGCATTTTGCTCCCAGGATGAGGAACTGCGATGCTCTTGGCCCGGCGCCCCAATCAAGATAGTTATTGGCCATCTCATGCGCCTTTTCTCTGTGCTTCCTTGTTTTGGCAACAAGTTCTACCGCATATTCAATGACATTCTGCGGGACGGGAACCTTTCTGATCAACTCCTGGAAATGTATGATCTCTTCGGCATTCAACACATGCGAAATCCTCGATTCTTCGATCGCGGTTGTTTTTGTGACGATCTCTACCTCTGATTTGAAATCAGGATAGTCCAGGTTGATCTGAAACATGAATCTGTCCAGCTGGGCTTCAGGGAGCGGATAGGTTCCTTCCTGTTCAATAGGGTTTTGTGTCGCAAGTACAAAGAAAGGAGCCTGCAATTCATAATCATTACCCGAGATTGTGACTTTTCTTTCCTGCATGGCCTCCAGCAGGGCTGACTGTGTTTTCGGAGGCGTACGGTTGATCTCATCCGCAAGAATTATATTGGCGAAAACCGGCCCCTTGATGAATTTTAGATTTCTGTTCGCATCGAGAGTCTCGGATCCAAGAATATCCGAGGGCATGAGATCAGGTGTGAACTGAATACGATTGAAATCAAGATCCAAAGCTGACGAGATGGTCTGTACAAGCATGGTTTTTGCCAATCCGGGCACACCGACAAGGAGACTGTGACCATTGCAAAATATAGAGGTCAGGACAAGCTGAATTACTTCTTCCTGCCCGATGATCCTTTTTTGGATCTCCGTTTTAAGGTCGGTGAGGACTTTCTTGAAAGCGTCGGCGGATTCTACGTCAGAGTTGTACTTGTTCATGGTTTGTTACTTTCCAGGATCTTGCAGTCGGCATATTCATCATCAATCTGAATGTATACCTCGTCTTTTGTTTTCAAAAACCATTCCTCTTTTGCCAGGAATCGTTTTTCATCAAGAGCTGCAAAATAAATTTTCTGATAATCATCCTCCAGATTGGCTCTGTGCGGAGGGACTTTTGACTTGAAATAGATGATCCTAAGGGCATCGGTCCCATCGTAGGTACGATAGGGTAAAGTCCTTGATACCTGCCCCACTTTCATGGTGTCGATCAAAAAGAAAAGGTCGGTATCGAGGTTTTCCATTGGGATCCTCGTGGATCCGGAACCCTGGTCTGTAAAAATTCCACCATTGGATCCGGTGACGATGTCTTCGGAAAAATCCCTTGCGGCCCTTTCAAAAGGCATGGAATCCACCACGATCAGGTTGCGAATACTATCGAGGTAATTTGCCGCGTGGACCACATCAAGTTCTGAAAAGCTTGGCCTCAGCAGGATATGGCTTGAGTTGAATTCATTCCCCCGCACCTCGATCAATTTGATCAGGTGAAATCCGAATTGGGATTCTACAACATCGGAGACCTCTCCGGGCCGAAGCGCCAATGCCGCAGCCACATAATCCGGGTCCAGGTCGGATTTTTTCCAAAACCCAAGCTCTCCGCCCTTGTCTTTGTTGCCGGGATCCTGGGAGTATAGCCTTGCCATTTCCGCAAAATCAAATCCCGCTTCGATTTTGTCCTTGATCTCTCTCAATTGACGTATGACATCGTCTCTTGATCCGGCGCCCTGTTGAACCTTATGAACGATCTGGCCGACCTCGACTTCAGTGGAGAAATATGGAAGACTGTCTTCCGGTATCTTCGAGAAGAACTTCCTCACCTCCCTGGGGTTTACATCAATACCCTGTGTGATCTGCTCGTCCATTCTTTGGATGACAAGCTGGTCTCTCACCTGCTCCCTGAATTCCTCCTTGAATTCCTCAACGGTTTTGCCATAGTATTGCTCCAGTTTTTCCTCGGATCCGAATTGCGAGATAAAGACAGACATCCGCTGATTGAGGTTGGCTTCCACCATATCCTCCTCAACGGTAACAGAATCGATATCTGCCTTGGCCAATAAGAGTTTGTTGATGATCAGGCTTTCAAAAACCCTGCATTTTACATTTCCCTTGAGGTCCTGTCCGCTGCTTAGATATTGCAGATAGTTTAATTCAGCTTCGGATTTGAGGATAATGAAATGGTCAACCTTGGCCACTATTTTGTCAACCACCACGGACATGGAATCCTGGGAATGAGCTTTTTCCCATCCCAGAAATAAAAAGAGTATGGCAATATATATCCTAATAGATCTCAAAGCTGTTCGATAACTTGGCTTCTCCCAAAATCCTGTCCTCCAGTTCTTCACTTAATTCAACCTTTCTTTTGTTGATCAGGATCTTCTTGATCTGATCATGTACAAACTCTAACGGCGAAAGCTGATCCTGAATTTTATACTCCTTGATAAAGAGGCTGTATTGAAAAAGGGAGTCGGTCGTTTCAACAAACTGATTCCTTTTCAGGAATTGGATCTTGTTCGGGATCGATTGAAAAGGAGTATTCACGATGAGATCTTCAAAATTAATCCATACGGTATCCTCTATGGAATAACTGGTTGCGAATTGAATACAAAACGATGTAAGGTCTTCAAAGTCCTTTTCTTTCTCACTTCTGATCCAACCCAGTGCTCTTTTGAGCTTTGGGGCCTTAAGTGGTGCCTGGAAATATTTGCCTCTGATAATGTTCTGTTTTAACAGGAAATTATCCAGGTGACTGTCATAATATGCCCTGATCTCTTCCTCGGAAATGCTGGTATCCAGGTTCTTGGTCAGGTAGTCCTTTTTGAACTCGAAGACCATAAGCGCATAACGATAATCGTTTACCTTTCTGTTGATCTCATTCAGATCAAAATCGACCGTTTCAGCCGCCCTTTTGAGCAGGAGCTCGTTTTTTACCCAGCTTTCAATGTATCGATTCGCAAGGTCGGCACTGTCTTTTTCGCTTGCCGCTCCCTTGGTCAGTGATGCAAGATCTTCCCGATAGAGGAATTTATCACCGACTCTGGCAAGCGGTTTTTCCTCCTCCTTTGACTCCGTATCATCGGGAGAAATTAGCTGGCAAGAACTTGCAATTAGAAGTAAAACAAATATCAGCCTTGAATACCTCAAGGATTGGTTTTAATTAATGTTTGAAATACCTCGTCATTTACCGATACCGGGTATTTTGCTTTCAATTCCTTGATCCACTCCTTTTCCAGGAAGTCCTGATATCCCGAGATGGCCTCTCCTTTGACCTCATCGAGTTTTTTAGGACGAGGGTCTTCGGTTCCGAAGATCTTGACCTTTACAACCCGATCTTCATTCTTAACGACATAATCACCTTCTTTCCATTCTACCTGATCGACATATTCATTGTCTCCCTTTTCGAATTTCCCCTTTCTTATGTTCAGGCTCAGCGGGTTCTCTTTGTTCAATTTGGTCTGAAGTTCCTTGGGATTGAGCGAATAGAATTCGCAGGTGATCCTTCTGGCTTTTTCAAGATCAGTACCGGAATTCTTGGTCCCGGCATCAACGAATTCTACGGCATCCATTGGAACGCCCATTTCCTCAAGTTTGGATTTCAACGCTTCCATTCTCTGCATATTGAGCTTGGCATAGCTTCCATAGGACTCCTTGGAATAGGAGTAAGTTGAGATCACCGCCCTGAAATCCTGATTTAAATTCAGGATCTTCAACCTTGTCACCAGGCCGTTTTCATCCTTTTCTGCCAATTCCTTTGCACGGTAATCATAGTAATAGGTAGCAGGAGTCGGCCTTAGAACTGAAAATTTTCCTGCCGCTACTTCTTTGTCTACAATATCCAGGGTTGCCTGATCCTTGCAATCAAATACCCAGGCATCCGCTCTTTGTCCCCATTGGAAATCGGCCTGATTATTCTCGAAATATGCTTCAAGGCCGGCTGTGTCGCGGGTTGATTCATTCCAGATCTTTTCCTCCATCAAGTTGAACATCAGGATTCCATCATGGTACTCCTGCATCAACATCTTGAAATCATAATACTTGTCCTCCAGGTGGTCCTCCTCATACTTGATCACCGAGATCTTTACAAAGTCGTTGAAAAAGAACTTGGTGAAATAAGCGGGTTTCATTGGGGTGGAGGGCCTTTTAAGCTTGAGATAGTCCAGGTAGTCATAACAATTGAAACCATCCTTTCCGTTGAGGGTAAAAAGGTTCTTCTTGTACTTTTTATCGTTCTCCGGAGCCTGGAATTTTCCACTCATGATCGTTGTGTCGACCTGTGTCGAAAGCCACTCCAGGGTCTTGGGGTACTCTTTGTAGGAGTTCTCCGCTTTCAACTTTTTTGCCAGGGCATCCTTTTGCATTTTAGACCTCCCATCCCTTTCCACTGATTTCTTGATTTCTGCTTCCAACTCTTCATAGCTCTGCAGGTCTTCCTTGGAAATGAATTTGATAATATGCCATCCATAGGGCGATTGAAAAGGCTCGGATAGCTCTCCTTCCTTACTCATCGAAAGTGCTACTTCTTTGAATGAAGGCACGATCCTGGAGTTCACCGAGATGGGATCAAGTTCTCCGTTCTTTACTTTGGAATAGCCATCTTCGGAATATTCGTTGACCATTTTACCCCAATCCGCTCCGTTCTGCAATTCCTTATAGATCTCCTGTATTTTGGCCTCGGCAGCCTGAGCCTCATCCTGATCCATTCCTTCGGTGGACCTGATCATGATATGCGCAACCTTAACCCTGCCCTGATTCGGTCTTTTATCGGTTACCTTCAAAAAGTGAAATCCGAAGTCCGTTCTGAAGATGGGCGAGACCGCGTCTACATCTGTATCATAGGTCATGGTTTCGAACGGGTATACCATAGCGAAGGCTGAGAAATATCCCAGATCACCTCCGTTTGTCGCGGCGGAAGGATCTTCGGAAGATTCCATGGCCAGATTCCCGAAGTCTTCTCCGGCGATTACTTTTTCTCTTAAACCGTTGATCCTGTTGTAAGCAGCCAGGGTATCAGCCGGTTCGGCACCGGGTGCAACCTTGATCAGAATATGCGAGGCTCTGACATCGGTTTGCATTCTTTCATAGGCTTCTTTCATGAGTGCCTCGATCGTCTCCTTAGAAGTAAGATATGGCTGTGCGGCCTGGCTTCTATATTTGGCCAACTCATTCTTAAAAGCCCTTGAAGTATCCATTTGCAGGTCCATGGCTTCCTTGATCTTCAGCCTGAAATTGATATACAGGTCGAGATATTCCTTTAGACTTTGCTCGGTATAGGCGTCATCCTGTCTCCCATTGCTTTTGTTATATACGTAATTGAATTCCTCCAGGAAAACCGGCTCCTCGGAAACCGTAAACAGCACTTGATCATCGGCGCCGAGATAAGGGGAAATTACCGGTGTTGAGGAATAAGAAAAGCTTGATGTTAGAGTTGATACAAGAAAAAAGATCAGGAAAGATTTATTGAATTTTTCCATCTGTTGTTTAAATCTTCTAGTTATTAAAAAAAAATGAACGCAATTTTAAGGAATTTCATGTTCAGGGTTGAAGATTTCCTTAATATTTAGTTTTTGCCTACCTGCTATAATTCGGGGCTTCTCTGGTGATGAAAATATCATGAGGATGACTTTCTACTGCCCCTGCAGATGTAATCTTGACGAATGATGATTTTTGCAGATCCTGGATGGTTTTCGAGCCGCAATAACCCATTCCCGCCTTTAAGCCACCTACCATTTGATAGACGACCTCGCTTGCCAGCCCTTTGTAGGGTACTCTCCCTACTATCCCTTCGGGAACAAGCTTTTTAATGTCATCCTCCACATCCTGGAAATAGCGATCCTTTGATCCTTCTTCCATTGCCTCAACCGATCCCATTCCTCTGTATGATTTGAATTTTCTTCCTTCGTACAGGATAACTTCTCCTGGCGCTTCTTCGGTGCCTGCCAATAGGGAACCAACCATGACACTGTCGGCACCGGCAGCCAAAGCCTTTACAATATCACCGCTATAGCGTATTCCACCATCTGCGATCAGCGGAACTTCTGTTCCCAGAGTGGATTTGGCCGATTCCATCACTGCTGAAAGCTGTGGAATTCCAACCCCTGCAATGATCCTCGTCGTGCAAATACTTCCGGGGCCAACGCCGACCTTAATACCATCGGCACCCGCATCCAAAAGGGCTTTTGCTCCTGCCTCGGTCCCTATGTTTCCGACGATCATATCAAGATCCGGATAGGTTTTCTTGGCTTCCGAAAAGGCTTCGATCACTCCTTTTGAGTGACCATGGGCGGTATCAATTGCCACGACATCAACCCCGGCATTCACCAATGCCTCGATTCTGGCAAGCATGTCGCCCGTGACCCCTAGGGCAGCGCCTACCCTCAATCTTCCAAATTCATCCTTGCAGGCATTAGGTCTGTCCTTCTTTTTAAGAATATCCTTGTAAGTGATCAGGCCTACGAGCTTTCCTTCACCATTTACGATTGGTAGTTTTTCGATCTTATGGCTTTTGAGAATTTCCTCCGCTTCCCCAAGTGAGATGCCCTCGTTGGCGGTGATCAAAGACTCGCTGGTCATAATCTCTGAAACAGGGGCTTCCAGATTTTTTTGAAATCTGAGATCACGGTTTGTGATAATGCCCGCAAGTTTGTTTTCCTGATCAACAACAGGGATTCCGCCGATCTTAAATTCTCTCATGATCCTTTCGGCATCCTGAAGCTTGGAATCCTTTGAAAGGGTGATCGGATCCAGAATCATTCCACTTTCCGAGCGTTTGACCTTTCTGACCTGCTCGGCCTGGGCCTCGATGCTCATGTTTTTATGAACAAAACCTATCCCGCCCTCACGTGCCAACGCGATCGCCATTTTATACTCCGTGACAGTGTCCATTGCTGCGGACACTATGGGTATATTTAGCCGGATATTTCTTGTAAGCCTGGTGGCTGTATTTGTCTCCCTTGGTAAAACCTCTGAATATGAGGGTAATAGGAGGACATCATCGTATGTCAGTGCTTCATAACTGACTTTTTCGGGGAGGGTGTTCATCGCAAATAAATCTTGAATCTATTTGCGGTGCAAATATAACTGGTAGGAAGCATAAATGCTCCGGTTCATCAATTATTACTTTGATTGTCCCTGCAATGACAACCCTCTTCTCAGGCTGGCATTTTTTTTGACAAAAATGATTTCATGAAAGTCCAGATACTTATAGCCTTTTTTCTCATTCCCGGACTGGTGGTAGCCCAGGATTTCTTTCAGGATGCTGATGCCTTCTTCTCCAAGTATGTAAAAGATGGAGATGTAGAATATAGTTTGATCAAGTCCAATCCCAATCAACTCAGCCAATTGGTGGAACAGGTTGAATCCTTTTCTATCGGGCGCCAGAACCAGGATTATCAGATGGCCTTCTATTGCAATGCATATAACATCATGGTGATCAAAGGCATCGTAGATGCTTATCCTGTAAAATCGCCAATGGATGTTCAGGGCTTTTTTGATCGGAAGAATATCACGGTAGCAGGAGAAAAAATGTCTCTAAATGACCTTGAGAACAATAAGGTCAGACCAATGGGTGATGCACGGATACATTTTGCTCTGGTGTGTGCGGCCAAGGGATGTCCAAAAATTCAAGGTGAAGCGATCTTCCCGGATCGGGTGCAGGATCAACTTCAGCAGAGAGCGGAAACGGCCATGAATGATCCTTACTTTATTCGCTATCCGACCAGCAACAAGAAAGTCGAGGTTTCGCGGATCTTCGATTGGTACAGTACTGATTTTGGGGGTGGTGGCAAGATCCTTGAATACGTGAATGGATTTCGAAAGAATAAAATTCCGGATACCACCAAAGTCGGGTATTACAACTACGACTGGACCCTTAACGAAAAAAAGTAACCGGGGCCGTTGAGGCGGTTCCTGCCGCAGCTGCTCCGGAAAATACAGAGATCAGGAACAAAAACCTTCAGGACTTTACCCCTTCAATAGTATTGGGCAAGGGCCAATGGGAATACAAGGTGTTTTCGAATCTGTATTCCGAAACTCAGGCCTTCAGCTCCGAAGGGAGGGTAGATATTTCAGGACGTCAGACCTTCTTCACCGTTTTGAATCAGTTCCTCTTTGGGGTGGGGAACAGGCTGAGTATAGGCGGGGATCTTTGGTTGAGGATGTCAAGGCAGGATACCACTGATTCGGGAAGTGCTTTCGACATTTTCAAATTCGACGGTGCTCCTCAGCAGAGTTATGGGATCACCGCTTTCGGTCCCAAGATCAAATGGGCCCCGTTCAAGAACATCAGAAGGCTTTCCGTACAAACCGGGGTATATTTTCCTCTTCAGGATGACCTGGAACGAAACAATTCGAACGAGCCGTTTCTGGCATTGGACAGGAACTTTTTATGGCTTAGTTCGATATTTTATGATCAATTGATCGGTGATAAATTCCAGGTTTTTACCAGAGTCTCATTTTGGTATTACAACAGCAGGGAATCGTTTAGGTCCAATAACTTTCTCGAAACCCCCATCAGCATCTTTTTCTCTTACTTTCCGACACCGCGTTGGACCGCATATGCCATGGCTGAATATTGGCCTACCCATTATGACGATGTTCTGGATGAGTCCGATCCTTTCAACCAATATTTTTTTCAGGCCGGGGTTGGCGGGAAATACCAGATCATACCAGGGCTGCTTGAAGGCGAGCTTTTGTTAACAAGGTTTTTGGCAGGATCAGATGGAAAAGGTGCGGGAAATACCTTTAATCTTGGTATCAGGATTATTCACTGATCGATCTCGTAGTAATCATCTTCAGCGAATTCAACGGATTTCTCTTTTTTCTTTTTTCGAAAAAGGTCAAAAGCCTCCTGGGTCTCCATGAAGAATCCCCGCTTCACTTTTTTCACCAGTTCCTCGGTATCATAGTCCACCTTATAATCTTCCGGAGTTCCTTCTACCTTGATCAAGGCGAAGCTCAGCCCTGATGCTTCTTCCACGATTCCGTATTGCTCGTCTTTATCCCTTCTGTTTTTTCCAAAAACGGGTATCTGAAGGTGATATTCAAAATGGTTGTCGAACTGATGAAATCCCGAGATGTATGCATTTTTTGCACTGGAGCGCACCTCCATTTTCGGAATCAACACCTTCCTGTCCCTGATCACAATATTGTTTTCCAGTTCATCAAACTCGATGTTCTCCAAATCGCTTTTTCGGTCCAGAAATTTTTCGATGTTCCTGATGGGATCAAAATCAACAAGCTTACCGTCTGATACGCGGGCATCCACTTCAGCCTGAAACATGCTCAGGTCAAAGTCCAAAGCCTTGTTGGATTCAATGTAAAGGCCGCCTGTAGCCGATAATCTTCCGCGAAGGTTTTCGGCCTTAACAAAATCCTGATTGAAGTTGTTGAAACATAGAAATGTGGAATCAAGCATGAGGCTGTCAAAACTGAAATCTGACATCCAGGAGTACTTGGTCGTGTCGGTGCCGTCCAATTCCAGAGTATACCGGACTTTCCCGTTTGCGAGATCCATGGACATATCCCTTGTTTTTATTTTTTGATCCTTGATTTTGATCTTTCCCCTGATATTCTGTGCTACCAGGGTTTTAAACTGAAAATTTTCTATCTCCGGCTTTAGCAGCATGGAAACCCTGGGGTTGAGTGCAAGAACAAAATCCTGGTCCTCCTTGGCAGACCTCAAGAGGTTTTCAAGGACAAGATTTTTGGACTGGATCTTGGATTCAAAATGAAGTTCCTGATTTTCGTAGAACACGAAATTCAAAAAATTGATCGCATAACCATCAACCTCAAGATCGGTTTCTCCAAAGTCTGCTCTTACATCTGTGAAGGACAGGATCTCATTGTTGAATTCAACACTTCCCGTGAGGTTGTCGGTAAAAATATCTCTTCCAGCTATGGTCAACTGCAGGCTATCGAAAACCGCCGAGCCACTGATCTTGGAACCATCCATGATGTGCTGATTTTCTTTGAGTATCGGTCCGATGTAGGTGATTTCGAAGTCTACCAATCCCTTGGGGTCCTTAATTCCCCTGGTTTGGGAAATCTCGATCAGATTTTCAAGCGACATCCTGCCCTTTCCTTTCAGGCTGCAATGATCCTTGGCCAAAACGGGGATAATAAACTCTCCATTTAGACTCCCTTCTCCCCATTTGATCTGTTGAAGCCTGATGTCCAGCCTGTTTGTGGAATCCTGAAAAAACCTTGGACTTGAAAATATGAGCAAGCCATCTTTCACCAATGGATTTTCGGGCAGGGAATCAAAATACCCTATTTCCAGATCTTTCAAGGGCACTTTTATTTCGACTGCGGGATCATTCCTTGAATCGATCTGACCTTTGATCGCAAATGTACCCCCGGCATTTCCCTTGACCTGAATTTTTTCAACCACTTCCGATACGCTTTTGGGCAATTGCTTATTGACAAGATCTATGTCGGCCGGGGTAATGGTGGTCAAGAGGTCTATGGTCGGCACTCCCGACCAGCTTAACTCCATATCTGCGGAAATCGGTATCCCCTCCAAATGCAGTTTAAGATCCTTATAATGGAATCTTGACGCTTCGAGATCAACATTCAAGAGACCGTTGAAATCGACTTCCTGCTCAAAAAAATAGCTGCTGCCATTGATGTTAATATCAGGAACCCTTCCATCGAAATTGATTCCGGCCTGGATCATTTTGTCAGCGATCACAAGATCGGCTTTCATTTTTCTTGCTTCGGCAGCAATGTGAATTTGTTCGTCGGGAACATCGTATGACACCAGCACCTTGTTTAAGGTGATGTCCTCGATCTCAAGGTTGGGAATTGAATCATAGGATGCTTGTTCACCATCGGTTTCTTTCAGGATATTGTAGTTCGGAGGCCCGTTTTTTGGATCGATGATGTTGATCTGGCCCTCGGACAGAAGAATATGTCTGATCACAAGATCGCCCCGGATGATATCCCAAAATTCTACTCCTAAGGAGATCTGGCCTAGCCGGATCAATGGGGTGCCAGTCGAAACCCCGGAACCCTCAGTCAACACATCGTTCAGTTCCAGTGAGATGTATGGAAAGTTTGAGAACGGATCAAGCTCTACCGAACCGATTTCGGCTTTCACATCGAGATAGCTCTGCACCGTAGTCATGATGGAATTCTCGATCCTTTCCTTATTCAGGTAAAGCCATGTTCCGAAGCCGGTGACGACCAGAATTATGATGAGCAAAAACCAGAAAAAGATCTTCTTGAGCATGGTCAGACAAAAGTAACGCTCGGTACTGAGGTTTTTTTCTTGCGTTCACAAAATTTTTCCCCCTCCGATTTTTCTGATAATTTTTTTATCTAATTTTGCAGCCCTTTCAAAAGGAAAGGATTATGCAGGGTTCTTAGCTCAGTTGGTTTAGAGCACCTGCCTTACAAGCAGGGGGTCGTAGGTTCGAATCCTACAGGACCCACCCAATAGCAAAAAGCCACCTACAAGGTGGCTTTTTCTTTTTAGAACCTCGCAAGGTCAGTGATTTAAGCTAAAGGGGTTGATCGAAACCTGGGGCTTTTTTGCGAATGAACATTCAAAATGCTTCTTTTGAATAAGTAATCTTACCATGACGACGCGCCTGTTTTTTTTGCTTTCGATCATTCTGTTCTCATGCAGCAGCGATGCGGATATCCAGGGACCTTTTGAGGAAATGCCTGTGATCTATTCGATCATTGAGCCCAAGCAGGATTTTCAATATTTCCGCGTGCAGAAACTGTTTGCCGGATACGACAACAACGCTCTGGAATATGCTCAGGATCCTGATAATATTTACTATGATTCAGGTGAGATCGTTCTGAACCTGAAGGTGATCGACCCTGAAGAGCCTGATCGTCCATATTTTGACTTTCCGCTGTTGTATTATTCCTGTGACACCTGTAAGGGTGAGGGGACATTCTTTTCAGGTTATCAGCCCTACTATCATACCTATAGTTTCTTGCCTGTCGATCATGAGAGTAAGACGCCTCTGGAAGCGATCCTTTCGTTTAAAAATATAAACACCGGAGATACCGCCAGCAGTACTACGGGCTTGATCCCTTGTTTTGACATCATTAACCCGGATTGGGAATGCGGATATCTACTTCCCCAATTTCCAACCTTTTTTTTCGATTCCATGGAATTGCGCTTTGAAGGCCCCCCAAACGGACGGGTTGTAAATGTTCTGCTTGATGTTGTGTATTTCGAAACCCCGCTTAGTGGTACGACCATACGGGAAAAAACTACTGAGGATCAACCCATGGTACTATTGAATTTCCAGGAGCTGCGAAAAGATGACGGGTTTGAATACTTTTTCACCTTCGGCAAAGAGGAGTTCGGGAATTATCTTCTGGAAGCCATCGATACCAGCAATAATGATGATGTACGCTATCGCTTCATTGAAGGTGGTGTGGCTACATTCTATTTCGAGGTTTTCAATGACCATTACTTTGAATACTACCTGATCAGAAATGAGATCAATCTGGAGCAGGTAAGCCTGGCCTATACGAATGTTAAGGATGGTCTTGGCCTGATGGGGGCGAAGTTCCTGAGAGAAATTCCCGATGTGGAGATCCAGATCAAGGATGACCAATATTGGGATGATTATCCCAGCCTGAAACACTTTTGACAAGCACCGGCGATTATTTTTTGATGATCCTGTGTGTAATGGGGGCTTGCTGGCCGGTTTGAATTCTTACAAGATAAACCCCCGGCTCCTGCGGCAGTTGAATTCCTATAGATTGAAATTCATTGATCTCCATTTTGCTGATCTCTACCCCTCTGGTATCGAAAACCCGGATAATGACGTTCTGAAGATTTGCTTTTGAGGTAAGCGTCAGAGCTCCATTGGATGGATTGGGATACACCCGGATCTGATGATTTGAACCGGGAAGAAGCTGTGTAGGTATTTCGACCATTTTCTGAACGAAAATGTTTGAGGAGTCCCAGGAGATCAAAGCATGGTTGGGGCTCAGGTTTAACGTATCTTCAAAGGTCCCCACTACATAGAGTTCCCCATTGCGGCCGGTGACCACTGAGGAACAGGAATCCGATGAATCTGCGCCCATTGTATGCACCCATTTCAAATCGCCATTTGGCCCGAGTTTGCATAAGAATCCATCCTCAAACCCCTTGGAAACCCTGGCCTCATAGCCATTACCGGGTTGAAAATCGCAGGTATCCCTGAAATTTCCCGTCATGTATTTTGATCCGTCTGGCATAGCGACAACGCTGTTGATCTCTAACATCTCGTTTCCACCGATTTCCCTTACCTGCTCAAGCTCTCCCTCCTGGTTATAGGTGGTTACGTAATTTCCCAAAGGGACGCCAAAGGGAGTCGGCGGTCCTGACAAAATGTGTAAGCTGGTGTCGAAGTCGAAGTCGAAAAATCCACTGAACCTTCCATAGGACTGAATTTCCTTTTGCGGGGTAAGGTTAATTCCATTGAATTCAATATGCCCGCTGCCCATAAGAATACCCGCCCGCTGATAATTCCCGGCAGAGTCCAGTTTTAAGATGTATCCATCGGTACTGGGGCTGGTTGTAAACACAAATTGATACCCCTGGCCGGGATAAAGATCTATTCGTGCCGGAATACTGAGGGCAGACGGGGCCCAGGTTCCTGTGACATATACAGCGCCATGCTGGTCATTCGCAATATGGAAGTCCTTTGCAAATATCCTGTCTGAGTAACCTTCTATCATTCCAAATTCCTTGGCCCATACATAATTTCCGTTAATGTCGATTTTAAGGATGAAACGATCATTGTCCCCATCGGATGTCAGTTGTTCAACCCCCGTCCCCGGATCGAAATCCACTGTGCCTGAAAAGAACCCGGTTAAATAGGCGAAACCCTCATCAAGGCTGATTGAACTCGCCGCATCTCTTCCTCCCGCTCCGATCCTTTTCGCCCAAACCAGTTGGGCGTTTTCGCTGATCTTGATAATGAAAATGTCATTTCTTCCCGCTGAATTCAAGTTGTTCGGCTGTCCAAAGTTGATCTGCTGTTTGAATGATCCGGTAAGATAAATCTGTCCTCCTGCACTAACTACCATATCATTGAGTCGATCCTTCCCGACTCCTCCGAAGCTTGTAGCCCAGATGAGCGTTCCGTCCGGTCGATATTTTGCCAGAAAGATGTCTTTATTTCCGGAAGAAGTCAGGTTCCAGGAGATCGCACTGGGGTCTGCATCAAAGACACCCTTGAACTCTCCGGCCAAATAGAAATTTCCTCCGGGGCTGACAGCGATCTTGGGATTTCCGTCGGCGAAGCGATTTCCCAATTGAAAAACCCATTCGGTCTGCGGAACCTGTGAATATCCGACAAATGAAATACAGAGAACGGAAAGGCTAATACGGAGGAAATGGATCATAAAGCAAAGATATTCAAGTATAGCCGTAATGAATTCTTTCTCATACTGAACCAATTCGATCACATAAGTGTCCGCTTTTGGTCATATATAGTACCTTGTAATACATAGTACCATTGTAAATAATTATAAATCAGCATGTTATAATTTTTGGCACGAGCTTAGCTGAACTTAGTCGAGGTCAAATTAAACTTTTTAGTCATGAAAAATTTCAGGTACATATCAGCAGCTTTCGGAATTCTTATTCTTACCATGGGTACATCTTTTGCCGGAACAACAGTTACGGAAACAGGGGCAGATGCCCAGGTTGGAATCATTGCAAATGCATCACTTGATCGTGTGGTCGTTTCGGTCGATAACGATATCAACAATCCATATTGGGTGAGCATCGAAGATGAGGAGGGTAATACCCTTCACAATGAAATTGTATCGGAATCAGGTGTTTTCAACAAACGCTTTGATTTGGGTGAGCTTGAAGACGGTGCGTACAATGTAAAAGTTGGTCGCGGAAACGAAGTCGCTTCTGTCGAGACCATCTACAGAAAGTAGATTTTTAAAGTCGATTTGGGGTTAAATCCTCCCAACCGGTTCATTTTCCCATCAGGAAGTTGAACCGGCAATTGGGAGGTTTTTTTGTTTTGGGCCTCGCATGTTTATTTGCAAGAGCATTTCATGAGAGCCCTTCTATTATTCTTTTGTTCCAATGTCCTTGCAACCTGTTTGGTAGAGGCCAGGGAGATCAGGGTGGCCCATCAACGAGAGTTTGAACCCTACGCATGGGTAGACAGCAGCGGAAAGGCTCAAGGGGTCTTTGTAGATTGGTGGAGGATCTTTTCGGAAAAGACCGGTACCGAGATCGAATTTATCCCCGGTACAACGGAACAATGTGTTCAAATGGTTCTGGAAGGTGAGGCCGATGTGGTCGCAGGGCTTTTCTACGAATCGGAGCACGCGGATTCCTTAAGCTATCCTGGATTTATCATGCGTTTGAATACCGTTCTCGTGTTGAAGAATGGTTTCAGGCCGAAGTCCATTTATGAGATCAAGGATCCTGTTGGGATACTCTCCAAGGAAATTTCCTACCGCTTTGTGAAGGAAAAGTACCCCGAACTGCAATTGGAGAAGTATTCGGATTTCAATGAACTTGTCGCCAAGGTGGAGTCAAGGAAGGTGAAGGGATTTATTTATGAATTTCCTAACCCCATCATTCGAAACGTGGCGGTGGAAATGCCTCCCGGTTATTATCAGTTCTTGGTTTTGAGGGAAGAAAAAGTGCGGCCAGCGGTCAAAAAGGGAAACCTTCATATTCTTGAATTGATCGCGGAGGGCAATGCCCTGATCGAGGATCGTGATCTCGCAGCGATCGCGGAGAAATATGATTTTTTTGAAGAGGAGCCCGTGATGCGCTGGTGGGAATGGGCCGGTGCGGGGTCCACCCTGATCCTGTCGGTCATCACTCTTTGGCTTTGGAGAAGGCTCAAGGGTAGGAGAATTCAACGCCTGGAGGTTACAGATGAGGGTCTAGGGGCGCTGATTCAAAAAGGGGAAAGTGATCAACTGGAGTTCAAATCAAGTCTTCGCTGGGATTACCGGCAGGAGCAAAGCAATAAGGACCTTGAAATGGTGATCGTTAAGACGATCGCGGCATTTCTCAATTCACAAGGTGGGATGCTTTTGATCGGTGTAGATGACGGAGGAAGAGTACTTGGGTTAGAACAGGATTACAAAGCCATTGGCAACAAGGGGCAGGATGCTCTGATCCTCAACATCACTAACCTCGTGAACAAACACCTGGGAAAGAAAACGCATGGGTTTTTGAGGATAGATATTGTAGGAACATCCGGGGGAGATGTCTGTGCCATTAGCATCGAACCCAGCGATAAGCCGGTGTTTATCGGCAAGAACGAAAACGAGGAATTTTTCATTCGAGCCTCTGCATCGAGTCAGCCCCTGGCCATGAGTGAAACACTGGATTATATTAAGTCCAGGTGGGGATAAAGAGATCAAACCCGACTTCTTGATGAAGTCGGGCTCAGACGGTTATGAGCTATCCTTTCAACTCCGAATACCTTCGATAAGCCACAAATCCTGCTACGCCTCCCAGGGCGATATTGGTGATCCCCATAGGAATGAACTCATTGTACATCAAATGGGTGATCAAGGCACCGATCATCAACATAACCAGACCTGCGGCGGCCATTGGTACGAGAATTTTCGGCAGGGCCTTGATCAGGTAGGGCAGGATCAAACCCAGAGCTCCAAGGATTTCCAGGGCGCTGATGACCTTGATGGCAACAGGGCTAAACCCCTGGACCCAGGCCATTTGAGTCGTCAGCTCTTCATAAGGAGTAGTAAACTTTCCAAAACCGGCCATCAGGAACATCCCGGTCAGGCCGATCTGCAATACCCAGACAAATATTTTCATGGTTGATAATTTTTAGTTGTTACAACAAATATATAATTATTTGTTGTAACGAATATTCTGAGGTACGGAATTTCGGTCATGGATTTATGGGCAATTCTTTATTGGTGCAGATCAGTAAGCTTCAGATCCTTCTGATGTTGTCGAGCAATTGGGGAAGATTTGTTTATCTAGACGGTACCTATGCGGCCGCAAGAATCAGAAAGTATGGCGTATTCTTCGATTGGCTTCGGACCTATATGAATTTCTTTCAGATATAAGTTATCCAGGTATTGTCAAAGTGAATCCGCAGCTCTATCAATTTCCAAAGAAATACACATATGCAAATGATTCCCGCAAAGGGAATACTCTTGCCTGGCCCTGACATGTACTGGGTGGTTATGGAGATCGCGCAGACGATCGGAAAAAAGAATACCAAAGACTGAATGGAAAAAAGGAATGGCAATGTGAATGAGATCAATATGTCTCCCCAGCAGATTTTCCTTTTGAGAATTTCTTGAAATGACAAGCCTCTTGATTTAAGGAATAGCAGGGCGGACCCAATGACTATGGTGATGTACAGGAAATTTACAAAAACGGTTTCCGGAAATGCCCTGAAGCCAACTGACCACCATCCAAGGATTGCCACGAACATGATGACAAAAGGCCAAATGATCCTGATGGATCGGTATTTTACGTCCTCCCGAAATACAAGAAGACAGGACAATCCGATAGGGATGTTGAAATACCAATGTGTGATCCAGTCCAAAATCAATCTTGAATTGATGCCTGATGGTGAAGCTTTTCGTCTGCGTACGTCAGGCCGTTTCCGGAAATGTTGACCAAGGAAGTCGTTTCCCTTGGGAGCGCTTGATATGGAATCATTCTGGCTATAAGAGGTAAATCAGTTATTACAAAAGCAGGAATTCTGTTCATGATGAATACACTTTACAGGTTATATAAAGTTGCTGAACCAATGCATTGCATCAAAGCCAAGCCGTATGTATTCACATAAAAATTTTGGGGGATTTGGCCTCTGCTTTAAATTCGCCCCCATCAAAGAGAATGCTTGTGTCATCAACCCACCGCTTTCTTTCTTCGTTAAAGGAGAATAAACCTCAGAAATGACCCCTTCCTGGATCAAAAGAATTGTTCTGCCCCTGCTGATGATCTTTGTGTTTTTCGCGGGTTTGGCCTTGCTCGCTCGCATGCGCTATGGTGGGGGAGAGTATTATCATGACCTGAGCGGGGAGCCAAAGCTCAATTCCCATGACCTCGAGATCGTTTTTCAATACGATGAGCCCCTGGGAAACATTGCGGTATCCAGGGATAACCGAATTTTCTTTACTGTTCACCCCGAGTCGCGTCCGGAGAACCACAAACTCCTGGAAATCGTAGATGGCGAAGCAATTCCATATCCGGACCAAAAATTTCAGGATACCCATTTCGGTGAGGTGCTCGGGCTGGTGATCGACCCGATCAATCGCCTATGGGTGATCGACCATGGATTCCATGGTTTCGATGAAGTGAAGGTATCGGCTTTTGACCTGGCTACCGATGAACTTGTTTACGAGCATGTGTTCAGCCAAAGGATCGCGGAAAAGGGATCATTCTTTAATGATCTGCAGGTGAGTAATGACGGACGCTATGTTTTCATTGCCGATGTATCCTTCTTTGGAAAAAACCCGGCCCTCGTGGTGCTTGATACCAAGACCGGACAAAGCGCCAGGCTGCTTGAAAAAGATCCTTCCGTTACTGCACAGGATTGGATCATCCAGAATCCGATCAAGGAAATGAAATTTGTGGGCGGGCTGATCGCCTTAAAGCCCGGAATTGATGGTATCGCCCTGGATCCGGAGGGAGAGTGGCTTTATTATGGAGCGATGGCACATGATGGTCTGTTCAAGGTACAGGTACATGCCTGCATCAATGGACTGGATGGGGAAACGGAGCCCAAGGTTCATTTTGTGGGTAACAAACCTTTAAGTGATGGCCTCAGTGTTGACACTGCAGGAAGGGTCTACATCACAGATGTAGAGCACAGGGGGATTTCCGTCATGGAACCCGATGGCAGCCTCTGGACTCTGCTTAAGGATGAGCGGATCATCTGGGCGGATGGACTGAGTTTTGGTGGTGACGGCTATCTTTATCTGACCGATTCTGAGATCCCCAACCAGATGTTGAAGTCAAGGGATCATATGGAATACCATGCACCTTACCAGATCTTCAGGCTGAAGCCAGAGCATGCGGGTTTGGCTGGGAGGTAGGTCTTGTTCCTTGCAAAAGGCATAAAAATTGCCTGAACTTTTTCGGTCTTGATCATTAAGGCCTAAATTTCATCATACAAAATCTTGATCATGAAGAATCAATACCTCATTCCAGCGCTTTTGTTTTGCATTCTGGCTCCTATTTTTGGCTTTTCTGCCGATTATGCGAAGGACCGAATCCTGGTCATGCTCAAAGAATCCGTTCGGAAATCCTCTCAGTGGGCATATGAAGAGGGAACCATGAGGCATCCCTCAGTCGATGCACTCAATACAAAATACAAGGTGAAATCAGTCAGGCCCATGGGCCCCGCCGCCATGGATCCAAAACCCATGTACAGGATCGACTTTGAAGACCAGGTCGATGTCATGATGGTGGTTGAGGAATATCTGGCAACAGGCATTTTTGATGCGGTAGAACCGGATTATATCGGGAAAAGTCACGGTGTTCTAATGCCGAATGACGCTTTCTTCGGTTCTCAATGGGGTTTGCACAATGATGGTACTTTCAGTCAGGGAAACGTTACTGCAGGTGCAGATATGAAAGCTCCGGCGGGCTGGGACGTGACTACTGGGTCAAATTCCGTTGTCGTTGCTGTTCTGGATGCGGGTATCAACTTCAATCACTCGGAATTCCTGGGGAGACATTGGGGTAATAATGGTGAAATTCCGGGAAACGGTATTGATGATGACGGTAACGGTTATGTCGATGACCTCAATGGTTGGGATTTCGCCAACAGTGATGCCAATCCGATCGATGATGAAGGCCATGGCACCAGTGTTTCCGGAATTATTGCGGCGAACGGTAATAACAATACCGGGCTGGCCGGGGTGGACTGGAATTGCAAGATCATGTCGCTGAAGGTACTTGATGATAACAGCTTTGGATATTATTCCTGGTGGATCGATGCCGTCAATTATGCCGTAGATAACGGGGCGGATGTGATGAATATGTCCCTTGGTGGGGATACGTATTCCGCCTTGATGGAAAACGCCATCGATTATGCGGAAAGTCAGAATGTGATGACAGTCGCCTCCATGGGCAATGATAATACCGGTAATTTCATGTACCCGGCAGCGATGTCAAGTGCTTTTGCCGTGGGTTCAACCAGTGCGGATGATACCCGTTCCAATCCGTTTGCGGGTGGATCCGGAGGAAGCAATTATGGTTTTCACATCAATGTAGTGGCGCCGGGAAACCTTATTCTTTCCCTGGACTATCAGGATGTCAACGCCTATAACCGGTTGTGGAGTGGGACATCACAGGCTGCACCGCATGTTTCCGGGCTCATCTCGCTGATGCTTGCGGTAAATCCCGGGATGAGTAATGCCGATATCAAATTAACCCTTCACCAAACTTCAGATGATGAAGTAGGCCTTTCATCAGAGGATATTCAGGGTTTTGACCAATACTATGGCCATGGAAGGATCAATGCTGGAGCTGCGCTTCAGTTTGCCGTTGCTGGGCTTTACAACAAACCGGTTTCCCAAAGTCGTTATTCCATTTATCCCAATCCTGCGACCACCGAGCTCAACATTGTTTCAGAAGAAAAGGACGGGGTTAATTATTCCATCCGTGGAGTTTCAGGCCAGGTCCATCAGTCTGGCTTGGTCAGCAAATTCCCGGGACGAATCGATGTATCTTCGCTGGAATCCGGGATTTACTTTCTCTTTATGGACTCCGATCAGGGCAGCGCAGTCAGGAAATTTATGAAGCGTTAAGGATCAATCCTCCCGAATACAGCGGATGGATTTGACATACTCCTTGTCGTATTCATAGCCCATGCTTTGATCAAGGACCTTGAATACGATCAGGCACCAGGCTACATCGAGCCCTGTAGATGTGCTGCTCCAATAGTGCACCTCTGATCGGGCTACCCTGAATTTACCATCTGAAAATCTTCTTCCGGGGATCTTCATTTCCATCCTGCTGTCGCCACCTTCTTTTAATTCTTTTCCGGCGATTGAAGGCCCCCCCAGATATTGAACAAGCGTCAACCAATCATCTTTGGTTGGTAATCTCCAGTTCTCGGGGCAAGCGCCTCGTACTCCTTCGCCTTCTTGTCCTTGCATAGCGGAAAACCAGGTGTATTTGCGTCCTTCTTTTTCCATGGTAATGCAACGCCAATCGTAGAGATATGTGCCTTCACCGGCATCCCAGGCCAGGTTTTCAGCCATCCAGGTCTGATCACCGAGCGTGACGGTCTTGTATTCATGCCCATCCCTCGCATCGATGAAACTGCCCATACTCTGGGCCAGGCTAAAAATTGGAGAAAAAACGGTGAGAAGAAGAAATCGAGCTTTCATGACGAAAAATTTTCCTCAATCTCAATTTTTCAGTGCTTGGATTAAATGACTTGTGTCAGCGAGTAAATTGGTATCTGTCAGGCGATCATGCCTTCCTGTTGCATGCGGATGAGGTTGGAATAAACTCCGTCAGATTTTAGAGTGAGTTCCTCATGTTTTCCCGATTCCACAATTTCCCCATTCCTCAATACAAGAATCTGGTCAGCTTTTCGAATTGTTCCAAGCCTGTGAGCGATGATCAAGGTGGTTCTTCCTTTCATCAGATTGTCCAAGGCAAGTTGAACCAGGTGTTCTGAAGCCGCATCCAGGGAAGAAGTCGCTTCGTCCAGAATGAGAATTTTTGGATCCCTGAGGATAGCTCTGGCAATGGCGACGCGTTGTCTCTGTCCACCAGATAGCTTGATCCCACGATCGCCAACAATAGTATCCCAGCCTTCAGGAAAGGATTGGATAAATTCCCAGGCCTGAGCCTTTTCCGCTGCCTTCTGTATTTCCTCATCACCGGCATCAGGTCTGCCATAGGCAATATTTTCCTTGATGGTTCCGCCAAAAAGAATGATCTCCTGCGGCACAAGGCCTATATTTTCCCTGTAGGCCTTCAAATCGTAGTGATCGATATTCTTTGAATCTACCCTGATCGCACCTGAATCAGGTTGATAGAATCTGAGCAGAAGTTGGATGATCGTCGATTTCCCTGCTCCGCTATGGCCCACTAGCGCAACCCTTTTACCGGGGTCCAGGCCAAAGCTAATATCCTTGAGCACTTCGATCTCTTTCCTGGAAGGGTAGGAAAAATTAATATGCTCGAATTCAATTCTTCCATCAACATTGAGTTTCCCGTGACCTTCGCCGGACTCTTCCGCTTTTTCGTCCAGGATCTCCAAGATCCGTTCCGATGAGCCTATGGCTTTCTGAAGCTGACCATAAAGGTCGCCCAACCCTCCAACGGAAGCTCCGATGAACATGGTATAAATGATAAATGAGGTCAACGCGCCAATGGTCATTTCGCCCTCGGCAACGAGACCCGCTCCATACCAGAGCACCAGGACAATCGCTCCAAACAGTCCGAATATGACAAAGGAGAAAAATGCACCCCTGTATTTGGCGGTTTTGAGTGCGAAAGCCACCACCTTTTCCAAGGCGGATGAATACCTTTTGTACTCAAATTCTTCATTGGTGTATGACTTGACCACGTTGATGGCCTGAAGAGATTCTTCAACAACAATATTGGTATCGGCCAGTTGATCCTGTGTTGATCTGGACAGCTTTCGGATAAATCTGCCGAATGCCAGAGCTCCGATCACGATCAGCGGAAAAACCGAGATCATAACCAGGGTGAGTTGGGTTGATTCCCATAAAATGATGCCCATTCCGATCAGGAAGGTGGTGATCTGCCGGAAGAACTCGGCGAGGGTCAGAGACAAAGCCTCTTTTAAAAAGGCCACATCGTTGGTGATCCTGCTCAGGAGTTCGCCGATCCTTTTTCGATCGTAAAAGGCAAACGGCAGGCTCAGGAGTTGAGAGAACAATGTTTTCCTGATATCTGCCATGCTTCTCTCACTGACCTGAGCGAAGAAATATACCCTGGCATAGGAGAAAAAGGCCTGGATCACCAGAATACCGATCAGGGAAAGAGCGATCTCATCGATATCCTCCAATACCCATGATGCTTTTCCGGTCGCGGCATCCACCAACTTTCCGGTAATGTAGGGAAAAGACATCACCAGGGCTGAAGAAAGAAACAATGTGGTCAGGCCAGCAAAAAAATACCAGCGGTAAGGAAGCATGAATTTGAAGATCCCCAGGATCTTCCTGATGTTCTCCCGGTTGAAATTCCTTTTTTCCTCGGGTACAAGATCTGAAGCTCTTTCTCTTGCCATCAGGCCTTACCTATCAAATCTTTCAATTCATACCATTCATCTCTCAACCTTGCTGCCTCGATGAAGTCGAGTTTTGAAGAAGCCTCCTCCATTTCTTTTCTGGTCTTTTCGGCCAGTTTTTCGAGTTCGTTCTTGGGCATGTACTTCACTACCGGATCGGCTGCAAGACTGGGCTTATCGCTTTCCTTATAAATCTTTACCTGTCTTTTTTTGTCCGCTACAGAAGTCTGCTCCATGATCTCTTCTTTGGATTTTTCAACCGATCGGGGAGTGATATTGTTTTCTTGGTTGTAATTCTCCTGCTTCTTCCTTCTCCTTTCGGTTTCGTCAATCGCTGCTCTCATAGAATCGGTGATCTTGTCTGCGTACATGATCACTTTTCCCCTTACATTTCTTGCCGCTCTTCCGATGGTCTGGATCAACGAGCGTTGGTTTCTCAGGAAACCTTCCTTGTCAGCATCCATGATGGCCACCAGTGAAACTTCAGGAAGGTCAAGTCCTTCTCTGAGCAGGTTGACTCCGACCAATACATCAATTTCACCGATCCTCAATTCTCTTAAAATTTCTGTTCTGTCAAGGGTCTTAACCTCAGAGTGTATGTACCTGGATTTGATGTTCAGTCTCGAAAGGAACTTAAACATTTCCTCTGCCATTCTCTTGGTCAGGGTGGTGACAAGCACCCGATCCCCCGCGTTCACCCGATCATTGATCTCATCAAGAAGATCATCTATCTGACCTTTGGAGGGCCTGACCTCGATCTCAGGATCAAGAAGACCTGTTGGCCTGATGATCTGTTCGACGATGACCCCTTCTGATTTTCTTAACTCATAATCACCCGGGGTGGCCGAAACATACACAACCTGGTTGGTCATCGATTCAAACTCATTGAAACTCAATGGACGATTATCCAGAGCGGAAGGTAATCTGAACCCGTAATCCACCAGCGCTTCCTTTCGGGATCTGTCGCCTCCCCACATTGCACGAACCTGTGGAAGGGTGGCATGGCTCTCGTCGATCATCATCAGATAATCATCCGGGAAATAGTCCAGAAGACAGAATGGTCGCTGTCCGGCGGAACGACGATCGAAATACCTGGAATAATTCTCAATGCCCGAACAATAGCCAAGCTCGTTGATCATTTCCATATCGAACTCTGTCCTTTCCCTGATCCTTTTTGCCTCCTGAAACCTTCGTTCTTTTTCAAAAAGGTTCACCTGTGATTCCATATCGGTCTCCATCTCATGAAGTGCCAGATCAACGGTCTCCCTGCTTGTTACGAAGAGGTTTGCCGGAAAGATGGATATGGTCTGCTCTTCATTGATCTTTCTACCTGTTTCCGGATCGATCCTTTGGATAGTCTCGATTTCATCACCCCAAAAAATGAGTCTGTAAGCAAAGTCGGCATAGGCCACGAAGATGTCAACAGTATCCCCCTGAACCCTGAAAGTTCCTCTTTTGAATTCTCCATGACTTCTCGAATACAGGATCTCCACCAAACTCAGCAGGAGCTCTTTTTGTGAAAAAGCCATTCCAATTTCCAATGGCAGAACATTCTTTCCGAATTCGTCTGGATTACCAATACCGTAAATACAGGACACCGAAGCCACAACGATCACGTCCCTTCGCCCTGACAGGAGGGAAGAGGTTGTGCTCAGACGAAGCTTTTCGATCTCCTCATTGATCTGGAGATCCTTCTCAATGTAGAGGTTGTTGGTGGCCAGATATGCCTCGGGCTGATAGTAATCGTAATAGGAGATGAAGTACTCTACGGCATTGTTCGGAAAAAAGGACTTAAACTCTCCATAAAGCTGGGCAGCAAGGGTTTTGTTATGGCTCAGAACGAGGGTGGGACTGTCGTTCTTCGCGATCACATTGGCCATAGTGAAAGTTTTTCCGGTCCCTGTAGCACCGAGTAGCACCTGGGCTGGCTCCTGGGCTTTTAACCCCTCGGCCAATTGCTCAATGGCTTCCGGCTGGTCTCCGGTTGGCTCGTACTCCGAATTTAGTTTAAACCCCAATTTATTTTTTCCAAATATCCCAGGCTGCCCTGGCCTGTAAAATTAGCATCTCCAGGCCGTTTTTTGTTCTGTATCCGAAATCTCTTGCCCTGTTTAAAAACACTGTTTCTTCCGGGTTGTAAACGAGGTCATAGAACAAGGTATTTGGGCTGAAAAGTTCAAAGTCCACCTGAGGAAACCGACTCTCAAAAGGAGGCATTCCAAGGGGAGTGCAGTTCACCACAAGACTGATCTTTTTTGGTTCATGATTGCTGATCTCCTGATATGCGATATCAGCTCCTGATGGATTCCGGGAAACTCTCAGACTGTTCCAGTTCATGCCGTTCAGCGCATATCTCACCGCTCTTGAACTTCCTCCAGTCCCGAGTACCAAGGCATTCCGTGTATTAAATTCGATTTCCTCTACCGATTCCTGAAAACCAAGTACATCGGTGTTGTAACCGATCCATTCATCTCCCTTTTTGGCGACTGCGTTGACGGCTCCCACCTCCTCTGCACTTTTTTCAAGACCATCCAACTGGTCTAATATGGCTTCTTTATGGGGGATTGTAATATTGAAACCTTCCAGGCCTTCTTTTTCCGCGATCTCAAGGATCTGATCGGGTTCTCTTACCTCATAAAGTGAGTAGCTCCCATCTTTTACTCCGTCAGATTCAAAAAGACGTTTGAAGATCCCGGCAGAATAGGAATGCAATACGGGAAACCCAAAAAGGCCAAGCCTCATTCTGCTTCTTTTGGGTTGCCGAATATCTCGAGAAGTGCAACCACTACGATCCCAAGTATCATGAGTGCAAAAGCCCAGCCCAATTCACTTGGTATTCCCAGGGCCTTTTCAAAAGCACCCGGGAGTAGGTTTTTTTGAACAAGAGGAATTTCCTCTCCATGCCTGTTCAGCGTTGTTTCCACCGTTTGCTTCCATGGCCAGACCTTGTTCAAGGAACCGATCATAAATCCTGTTAGTGCAGCAATGGTCTGGTCATGTGCCTTGGCAAAAACGAAGTTCAACAACCTGACGAACGAAAGAAGACCTATCACAGCTCCGACTCCAAACACGGCTATAGTGGTGAAGGACTGTACAGGTTCTGATCCAATATGGCTTATGGCACCAAGTACCATGGAGTATGATCCCATCAACAATAGAATGAAACTACCGGAAATCCCCGGGAGGATCATGGCGCAGATCGCGATCATTCCCGAAAAGAAAATATAGAGCAGGGTTTCAGGCCCTTCGGCAGGAGAAACCATGGTGATCCAATATGCAATGGCTGTTCCAGCCAAAAGACTGATCACCTTGCCCGCATTCCAGCCCGGAATTTTTCTTCCGACAAACCATGAAGATGAAAGGATCAATCCAAAAAAGAAAGACCAGATCAAAATAGGTTTATTATCCAAAAGCCAGGTAAGTCCCCTTGCCAGGCTCAGAATGCTTATTCCTATTCCTATGAACAGGGACAGAAGAAAGTTCCCATCAATCGCTTTCCAAAAAGAAGGAATTCCTTCTTTGAAGAGTATTCGTATGGATTGGAGATTAATGCTTTGCAGGGCCGAAAGGAGCCTTTCATAGATCCCCGTGATAAAGGCGATGGTTCCACCGCTCACACCGGGCACTACATCGGCAGCACCCATTGCCATTCCTTTTAAAAGGATTTGGAAATATTGCTTCAAGGATCTAGTTGCCTTCCTTCAGGAAGTCGTTAAATGTGTCTCCTCTCAGCCCCAGTCTGATGGTTTCAAGAGGTATCACCTCATTTGGAGCAATGTTGCCAAGGTTGACATTTGAACCTATAAGTTTGATGAACCAAACCTGCTGGGCCTTTTGAGGCGCCTCCCAGATGATCTTTTCAAAAGGGATCTTTGTAAGGATTTCCTGTACGAGTCCGGACCGGACCTCACCCGTAGAACGAAACAGTCCCACATTTCCGCTTTCTCTTGCTTCTCCGATCACTTTCCAGGCTCCGGCATCCAGCTCTTCCTGCATCAATTGTATCCATTTATATGGGGGAATGATCTTCTCGGCATCTTTTGATCCAACCTCAGAGAGCACAGTAACCTGCTTTGAGAGTTCGGCGATGTATTCGCATTTTTTGCCATGATCCAGGTCGATAGATCCATCGGAGACCTCGCAGTATTTCAGATCGTATTTATCGAGAACCTTTTTATAGTCTTCGACCTGATCGCGTATGGCGAAGGCCTCAAAAAGAGTTCCTCCGAAATACACCGGGATATCAAAACTGCGATATACCTCGATCTTCTCCTTGAGATTCGGTGTGACGTATGAGGTTGCCCAACCTAATTTCACGATATCTACATGATCCGAACAAACCTCCAAGAAGTTTTCAACTTCCTTGGTACTCAGGCCTTTATCCATGGCCATGGTAAAACCATAATCCCTGGGCTTTTTGGTTCTCTCAGGGATGTTCTTCAGCGTGTAATTCATCCTTTTTCCTTGTATTTTTTGATTATCTCACTGAGGGCTCTATTTTCCTCCAGATCAGGAAAAAACCTAAACAGGATCTTGTGTTCATCAAAATTTAGTGCAAGAGCATTTTGCAAATTTAGCAGGGCTTCTTTTGCTTCTCCGGCATTATATTGTGCTACGACCAGTTCATATTGAAGTGTTGGATCCTCGGGAAATTCCCATGAACCTTTTTTGAGAACCTCCGTGGCTTCCTTATACAATCCCTGATCCAGGTAGAATTCCCCGAAATTTTGATAGTTGGCCGGTGATTCAGGGTTCAGGATCAATGCTTGTTCGTAAGCATCCTGGGCTGCATTAAAATTTCCGAGCTTATGTTCAGCAGCCGCCAGATGAGACCAATAATGGTCCTTATCGGATTCTGCCTGGCTTCCCTTTCTGAAAAAATGAGCTGCTTCGAGCCATTTTTCCTGGGCTTCCATGATCTTGCCAATGAAAAACCACGGATCACCCTGGCCCTGATCCATGACATGGGCTTTCTTATAGGCATCGATGGCCTTGTTGAACTTAAATAGCTGTAGAAAACAATGCCCAATATTGAGGTAGGAATCATAGTCCCCTTCCTCGGATTCCAAAACCCTTTTGAAACATTTCAAGGCTTTTTCGTGCTGCCCGAGGTTCATCAATACCTCTCCCAATTGAAAAAGGGCTTCGGTATTATCCACGTCAAGGTGATAGGCATACTCGAAGGCCTGCTTTGCTTTCAGCGGTTGTCCAATTCTTTTGAAAACCAGACCAAGATTGAACCATGCTGAGCCCAAATAAGGATTTTCCTCGACAAACTTCTCAAAGTATGGAAATTCCTCCTTTAGTCTTTCATTGACCTCCAGATTGTACAGCAGTTCGTCCAGAGCGTCTTCGTGCTCCGGATTTTCTTCCAAAGATCTTTTGTAATAGTCAATTGCCTCATCGGGGCAGTTATTGATCTGATAAGCGAAGCCTATATTGAAAAATGTTTCGTCCGGCTCGTCGGTGATGGATTCAAGTGATTTAAAATACTCCCTGGCCTTCGCCTTGTTATTGGATTGGAGATGGATCGATCCAAAAACAAATATTAGATCCGGGTCATTCGGGTAAAGCCCTTCGGCCTTTTCAAGAAGCTCAAATGCCTTGTTCTGCTCTCCGGCGCTGACGAGGAGTTGAGCATTCGAGAGCATCAGATCCAGGGAAAAAGGATGTTGCTCAAGCCCAATTTGACCTGCCTTGATGGCCTTTTTGAGTTTCCCCATGCCTTGGTAATAGGCCACGATCGATTCGAATTCTGAAACATCAAAGAACGGGACTGTGCCAGATCCAAGTTCTTTTTCATAAAGCTCTACGATGAGCTTCTGGTCACGACTATTTTCTGGTCCTTCAAATTCCATTTCCCTTCACTCTTTCTTTCCAAAATAATTATTAATGATACCGGGCTAAATCCGGTGCTTATTTATTTATCCACATTCAATTCCATCATTTTCCGGCATGCCCATTCGATGGATTCATCTATAGGTATAAACGTAAATCCAAAGCTTTTCTTAAACTTCTCTGCGGAAAATTCGTGCGAAGAAAATGAATTATTGATCATTTCGCGTGTCAGGAGCGGATCTTTTCCGATGATCTTCGTCAGGATATTCTCAGGGATCCTGGCTGCCTTCAGGACTCCTTTGTTAAGCTGAATGGAAGGGGCAGGGACATTGAACCGCCTAGCCACATCCCTGAAGAAGGAAGCGTAGTCGATCTTCCCGGAATTGAGAATAAATCGCTGCCCATGGATATTCTTTTCAAGCAATATTTTGATCGCCAAGGACACATCTCTGACATCCACTACGTTCAGCGATCCCCCTGGAAAAAATTTCCTTTTTTTCCATACATATCCCAGAAGTTTCGCGCTTGACCTCTCCCATGGTGCCGGACCAAGAATCACTGAAGGGTTGATGATCGATCCTCTAAGGCCTTCTGAGAAAGCTCTCCAGACTTCTTTTTCTGCCAGGAACTTGGTTCGGGAGTAGTGGGAGGTAAGAGTATTATCTTCCCAGGGGGTTTCTTCGTTCATCAGCTCGGTCTGTATGGATCGCCCAACCGCGGCTACTGAGCTGATATGGAGGAAATAGTCGACTCCTTTGTCCAAAGCCAGGTCCACAAGGATCTCAGTTCCCAGGATATTCGCCTCGTACATCTTCTTTCTTTCCGAGGGCCTGAAAGAAACGACTGCCGCTGCATGAATTACAATATCCACGCCCTCCAGTAGTTTTTCCATTTGCAGGGGATCGAGAATATCTCCATCCACCAATTCGATGTTCGCAGATCCTTTCAACAAAGCGGGGATCTCGCTGGACGCTCTTTTTTGAGCCTTGATCGTGAAACCCTGCTCTGCCAGGTCTTTTGCAATCCAGGACCCCAATAGTCCCGTTGCTCCTGTGATCAGTATGGTTTTCATTCAAGTCCGGAGTTCATGAATGAATACTGGTTTAGAAGGTCGATCACCTTCTTTGGCAGGGCAGCTTTAAGAAGTTCCAGTTGCAACGGTTTATGACAATCCGAGCCTATTAAGCTGTAATGGCCTGACTTCAAAAAATCGAGCGCGATGTTTTTTGTTTTGCCGGAATAGTATCCGGAAAGAGAAAGGAAGTTGAGTTGGAAGAGCATGCCCTTTTCCAAATAGGTTTTTGCCAGTTCGGGTTTGTTCTGAATGTAAACATACCTTTCGGGGTGTGCAAAGACGGGGGTGATCTGCCGACTTCTCAAAAGGAAGATCACCTCGTCAAAGATCATCGGAGGTTCGTAAAAACCTGTTTCGAGTAGGATGAGATCGTTCCCGAAGGTCATCAGTTCTTTGTTTGACTTCAGAGATTCCAACAAATGTTCATCAACAAAATATTCCGCAGCTGCTGAAATCTCGATATCCAAACCTTCCTGTTTGTAGAACTCCTGAACCTTTTCGAGTCCTGTACGGATAATGGCAGGGTTATTATCATAGACACCCGGATAAATGTGAGGTGTTGTGATAATACGGCTATAGCCGAGATCCTTGAATCCGCGGGCGATCTGGATCGATTCTTCAAGGGATTTTACGCCGTCATCAATTCCGGGGATCAGGTGTGAATGGATATCCGTTCTTAAAGAGGAAAGAAATAGATCAGGCTGGTGGTTTTTCTTAAAGAGGCCAAACATGATATTCAGGCGAAGAGCCGAAATATCCCGGCTTTTTCTTTTTTCTCTTCATAATAACCCGCTCCGTATCCATATCCGTACCCATAGCCATATTTGGATCCCCGTTTCATATTCTGTCCGTTGAAAATGATCGAAAGATTTCGAATATGATTTTGTACAGTCAGACTTTCGATTACCCTGTGGAATCCTTTTTTCGTAAAACCCGCTCTCACAACGTAGATTGGAATACTGGCTTTTTTCATCAACAATACCCCATCCGTTACAAGACCTACGGGTGGAGAATCCATGATGATGATGTCAAATTCTTGAGCGAGATCTTCAAGAAGCTTGTCAAATGACTCAAGCAGGATCAACTCGGAAGGATTTGGGGGAATGGGCCCGGAAGGTATATAAAAGAGATTTTCAAGCTCGGTGGTTTTCACACAATCGCTAAAGCTGTTTTTTCCGATCAGGATATTGCTCATTCCCAGTCCATTGTCCCCGTCAAAGACCAGGTGAACCTTTGGTTTTCTCATATCCAGATCGAGAATGATCACCTTTTTATTGGACATTGAAATGATGCCGCCAAGGTTTGCGGCGACAAAGGTTTTGCCTTCCCCGGAAACCGTTGAAGTCACGGAGATCAGTTTATCATTTCCGTTGGGTGAGATGAAATCCATATTGGTCCGAATGGTCCGAAATGCTTCTGAGATCGCGGATTTGGGATTATGATGAATCACCAATTGGGAGTGACTTCCCTCCATGCTTTTTCTCTTGGGCACTGCTCCAATAATTGGGGTGTCGACAATGTTTTCGACTTCTTCCAAGGTATCGATGGTGTTGTGGGTAAGGAATTTGAAGAACACGAACAGAAGGCTAAAAGCTACCGCCATACCCATTCCCGCAACGTAAACGTTCAAGGCCAGGGGTGAAATCCTGTTGGTCGGCAAGTTTGCCGGGGAAAGGATCTGGAACTCGGGGACAGTGCCTGCCTCAGATATTCCATATTCCGCCTTTTTATCCATTAAGAGCAGGTAGAATTTTTCGTTGAGGTCATAATAGCGCTTTAGACGGTTGTACTCTGTGCGTCTTTCGGGCAAAGTGGATAATTCAGTTTCAAGATCCCTGGACTTCCTCCTCAGCATATCCAGTTTTTCAATAAGCCTGTTTCTTTCATCCTTGATCAGAAGTTTCATCTGGCTGATCGAGTTCGCATATCCTTCCTTTTTGTATTGGTAGATCAGGGTTGATTCCTTGGAAGAGAATTGAACCTTGTTAAACTCTTCCTTGGCCCGGTATAATTCAGCAGATGCCTGCTGAAGAAGTTCGTTGGGGAAATAACCGATCTCCAGATAGTTGCCAAGAGAATCCTGGTTCGAAAATTTGAGTTCAAAATTGTCGATCCAACGGATCTCCAGGCGAGTCATTTCCATTTCATCCTTGAGAGCTTCGATCTCTACATTTACTTCGTTGACCTCTTCCAGGATATTGGTGGTTTTATGCTCCCTGATAAAATCTTCAATCTCCTTTTCAGAATTGCCCAGCAGGCTGTCTGTCCTCGCCAATTGATAGTTGAGAAAATTGATTGTCTGGGATGAGGCCCTTTTTTTCAATGCCAGGGTCTCACTTAGGTAGACGGCATTTATTGTTTTGACGATCGCCTTTGCCTTGAACCTGTTTGGGTCCTGAAAGGAAATGCTGATGGTATTTGCGGTAGGATTCAAAACTCCAACCTGCAGGTTTTGCTTCATATAGCGCAAAAGATGATTTCTGCTGTTCAGAATAAAATAGTACCCATCCAGATTGAATTGCTCCTGATCTACGTCCTTAATTGTTATTCTGAATTCCGCATTTTGACTTTTGATCAGTTCACCGAACCTGAACCTGTTATCCTGGGTTCGACCATCATTTTCCAACTCCAGTTCGAATGTGTTTTTGTCGATGATCTTGATATGGATAGGAACATTGTGCAGGCTGGCATTGGCCTTGATTACCTCAACCTTGAAAGGAGCGGTTCTGAATCTCTCCTCATCTTTGATCTTTCCCTTAGAGTAATAGGAGATCTCGAGGTCCTTGAGATTATCGATGACCAGATTATGGATGAGATCCGATTTGATCAGCTCAACCTCGCCACTCAGCACCGTAGAACTTCTATTTGAACCGGAGAAGGTTTCCAATCCCAGAACCCCGGAATCAGATTTGATATCCAGCTTGAGAATCGAATAGGACTCGAAAAGGGGGACCGTATATCTTAGAAACAAATAAGAACCAGCAAACCCCGCAAAAAAGAGGATCAGGATCACCCACCAACTGTTTCGGAGGATCTCGAGAAATTTCGAGATATCAAACTCTCCCACCAGGCCCTCTCCGGGGAGTGCTGATTTCAGTTCACTATGTTCGTTTTGTTGCGGACTCATTAAAGGGTCGAAATGATGACTGCGATCGCCAGAAGACTGGTAGCGAAGGTCAGTAATGGGGTGACATCGCGTATTGCTTCATTGGCTACCCTTCTGATAGGTTCAACGTATACAATGTCTTCTGCTCTGACCTGTAGGTTTGCTCTTTGCATTCCCTGTATTGTGGTCAGATCGATCACTTCCACATAGGGATTGCTCAGATCCCCTCTGATAAGACGGATATTTTCGGCCTTGGTATCGTCATTCATTCCTCCGGCCGAGGCGATTACCTCTATGACCGTCATATTTTCATTGTTCAGTGGAACGACCTGGGCTGTTTGTCCCAGGAATACAAAAACCCTGCGATTGGAAACATTGGTTTTTACGAATGGTTTTTCGTAGAACTTGCTGTAATGTCCAACCAGAATTGAATCTACCTCGCGAATGGTATGCCCCTCAATTTTCACAAAGCCGATCATTGGAAGGTTGGCTTTTCCGTCCTGTTGGATCAAGTAATCCACCTGATCTTCATTTTGATTGGCCTGGTTGATATTAGCGGTCCCGATAAGTTCTCTTCTCATCTGCAGATTCGGATCGATCAGGGCCTCGCCCCCGTTGGTCTCCACCCTCAGGGTCATTCGATCATTGACCTTATATCGGTAATTCTTTTCGGCCTCTTTCATCGCCGCTTCCACAGCAGCATCATTTTCGTAATCCTTGGTCTTGAACATGATGTTTGACCTATAGGTCTTGCAACCAGTGAGCGCCAATATGGCCATTAGAATAAGGGTACTATATGTTTTCGGGCTCATCAGAAAAGACTTTTAAATTCTGAAAACTTAGGCAAAACTGCGTCTTTTTCAGAGATCAGGGGATTTTCCATACCCCAATCAATATTCAGATCAGGGCTGTTCCAGAGAATCCCGGTTTCCGAGTTCTTGTCGTAATAATTGGTGCATTTGTAAGTGAGATTGGTTTCCTCCAATGTCAGGAATCCATGTGCAAAACCTGGAGGTAAATAGATCATATTCGACTTTTCACCATCCAAAAGGAATTTTTCATGCTGGCCATAGGTGGGCGAATCTCTTCGGATATCAACGGCAACATCAATGGCTCTTCCACTTACGACGAAAACCAACTTTCCTTGCTCAAAGGGAGGGTTTTGCAAATGCAGCCCCCTGAGAACGCCTTTTTTGGAGAAAGAGTGATTATCCTGAACAAAGTTCATATCCAAACCCTGCTCCTTGAATCTGCGGTCATTCCATGCTTCAAAGAACCTTCCCCTATCGTCCGGAAACACTGAAGGCTTTATTTCCAGCAATCCCTTTAATCTGGTTTCCCTTATCTCCATTTTGCTAATTGAGTACCTTTTCCAATGCCTTTGAATACGCTTCGATCACCAAGTCTTTCGAGAATCGATCAACCACCAATCTTCTTCCATGACTTCCCATGTTTTCAAGTTCTCCTCTTGGCGTGTCTAAAATCCTTTTCATCGCTTCCGCTAGGGATTGATGGTCCATTGGCCTGCAAAGGAAACCATTTAAGCCATCTTTTACCACCTCCCTGCAACCCGGTACATCCGTAGCGATCAATGGCTTTTGCATCGATGCTCCTTCCAACAAGGATTTTGGCAGGCCCTCCCTGTAGCTTGGTAAGATGACACAATCTGATCCGGCAACGAGCTCCCGGATTCTTTCGCTGAACGGTCTATACTCAACAGGACTGTTTTCAATGGATTTTAGGAATTCCTCTTTTGTTGGTCCAAGCCTGGCATCGTCCTCTATTTTTCCCGAAAGTATTACCCTGAAATCCTTGTTTTTCTCGGCAAGAGTTTTGGATGCATCAAGCAATTCCCTGATCCCCTTATCGTAAATAATCCTCGAAAGCATGAGGAAGGTAAAGACTCCACTATTTTCTGTTTGGACGACTTCAGCTGAGAATAGGTTTGTATCTACACCTGATCCAGGAATCAATCGAGCCTTCTCAGCGGGAACAAGTCCGAGATCGGAAAATAGCTCGAGATCTTCCCTGTTTTGAAAGAACACTACCGCAGCCCTTTTCAGGCTGATCCTGTAAAGAAGCTTGGCAAAGAAGGAGGTTAGGTTCTCTCTAATGAAGGTTGTACCCAGCCCGGATACGTTGGCAATGACCGGTACCTTGTGAAGCCCGGAAAACAGACTTCCGTAAATATTGGGTTTGATGGTATAACTCAGGAGGGCATCCGGTTTTTCCTTCTTGAGAATCTGCGATAGTTTGATCCCAAAATTGAGATCCTGGACCGGGTTGCTTCCCTTTGAGTTGAGTTTGATGTCAACAACCCGGCATCCAAGGGCTTTAAGCTTTTCCGAGAAATCATCTTTTGGTGCGATGCATATCACTTCGTGGCCTTGGGAGATAAAATGATCGATCAGGATTTTCCGGAAATTATAGATGTTCCAAGCCGTGTTTATGCAAAATGCAATCTTCACAGATTTTTCCTTTTTGTGGGCCTTTTTGGCAAATTAAGGTGTATTATTAAAAACCTGGACCATGAGATCTCTTTTTATTGTTTCCATTTTAATCATCGCTTGGCATTCAGGGCTTTCCCAACGCTATTACGACACCAAATTCAAAACCCGCTTTGAGCAGAGCGGAGGAAAAGAGACAGCCAACTATGAGGAGATCATCAATCATTACAGAGTCCTTGATGATCATTATGCTCAGGCAAAACTGATGGATCTGGGCCCTTCCGATGCAGGAGAACCGCTACATCTCTTTGTGGTTTCGCAGGACAGGATCTTCGACCCGCACCATCCCTCCAGAAACGATAAGACCGTGATCATGATCGTGAATGGCATTCATCCTGGTGAGTCGGATGGAATTGATGCCAGTATGATCTTTTTTGATGTGATCCTCAATGGACAGGAGGAAATGGCAGCGTTTGAGGATCTGATATTTGTCGTCTTTCCGGTTTACAATGTTGGAGGATGCAAAAATCAAAAGCCTTTTCGCAGGGCTAATCAGAACGGCCCCACAGAGTTTGGGTCCAGGGGCAATGCCAGAAACCTTGACCTGAACAGGGATTTTATTAAAGCTGATTCCCGAAACACGCGACTTTTTCAAAAGGCGTTTGTATCCTGGGATCCGGATCTGTTTTTGGATACCCATGTCAGCAATGGAGCCGATTACTCATATACAAATACCCTATTGAGTACAGGCCATGATAAATTGTATAAGCCGCAAAAGGAGTTGATCAAGAATAAGCTGGAGCCCTTCCTGTTTCAGAAAATGAAAAGGGCTGGACATGAGATGACTCCCTATGTGAACGTTTTTGGAAAAGATCCCCGCAACGGTTATGCGCAGTTTTTCGACTCTCCGAGATACTCAACAGGCTTTGCCGCGATTCATCACACCCTCGGATTTATGCTGGAAAATCACATGCTTAAACCTTATGAGGAGAGGGTATATTCAACATTTGATTTCCTTCTTGAATTTGGCGGAATGGGGCAGAAGTATAGGGCAGAGATCAAGGAAACAAAGGCGCTTTCCAAAACCATTGCACAAACCAAGACTGTATTCCCGATCCAATGGGATGTTGATTTTGACAAGGAGGAGAAGATTATGTTCAAGGGCTTCGAACGGGTTTGGAAGATATCCGGCGTTACCGGTGATACATTGTGGTATTACGATCCGGAAAAACCCTACGAAGAAGAGATCGGCTTCTATGAACATTTTAATGTCTTCGATTCCGTTGCTAAACCCTTGGCCTATCACATTCCTTTTGCATGGGAAAATGTTGCCAAGGAGCTTAAAAGGAATGGGGTCAAGTTGACTCGCATAGATGAACCGGATGAACAGGTCAAAGCGATGCGCTATCGTATTGTCGATCTGGAGACTTCTCAAAGAATGAGCGGAGGCCACCATTATCATTGGAAAGTAGGCTGTGAACGGGTGGAATCAAGTATTCAATTTGAAAAGGGTGATTATCTGGTCCATACCGACCAGGAAAGAGTAAGATTCATCATGGAAACCCTGGAACCTACAGCTACCGATTCTTATTTCAGGTGGAATTATTTTGACCCGATCCTGCAACGTCATGAATGGTTCAGTCCTTATGTATTTGATTCTTACGCAGAAGAATTCCTGAAGAACAACCCTGAGGTGAACAAGGAATTTGAGGAACGCAAAATAGCAGATCAGGAATTTGCAAGCAGTCCCTATCTACAGTACCTCTTCATATTCGAAAAGAGCCCTTACAGAGAACCGGAATACCGGCTCTATCCTATATCCCGGATTGAAAAGATCAACGCCGACTGATAAACCACACCCCGACAAGGATCATCCCGAGAGAGAGAAAATAAAAGAAATGCATGCTCTCCCCATCAAATACGCCCCAGACCATTGCAACCACCGGGATCAGGTATGTAACCGAACTGCCAAAAATGGGATTTGACATATTCAATAGTTTGTAGAAAAGGAGCAGTGCAATGCCGGTTGAAAAGAATCCCAGGAACAAAATAGCCAGGAAAGAAGGCCAGGTTTCCGGATTCTGTATGACCTTTTCCGGTAGATCATAGTACAGTACGAGGAAGAGCCCTATCGGACCAACCGAAAGCAGGCTAACCGAGGAAGTCACCTTTGCGGCCATGCCCTTGAAAAAGTAGTTGACCAGATTTACACTCGTTCCGTAACAGAGAGTAGCTGCAACGATCAGCAGGGCATAGGAGTTCAGGCCTCCCAGTTGACCGTCCGATCTCAAAAAGATCAGGAAACCGCAACCGATAAGGCCAATGAGAATTCCCCATATTCTGTTCTTCTGAAAACCCTGGTTGAAAAATAAACCGCCGACGATCAATGCAAATACAGGTGTCAGACCATTGAGAATTCCAGCCATTGAGCTCGGGATCCTCGACTGGGCGGTGGCAAACAGGAATGCGGGAACGAGACTTCCCATGGCCCCGACAAGTAACATTGGAAAAATCTGATCTTTCCTGATCCTTTTCAATGCCGGGATCGAAAGGGGAGAAAGGAGTGTGGCTGCCGCCAATATTCTGAGCGAAGCTACCTCAAGAGCTGAAAAATGATCTAATCCCCTTTTGATCATGATAAAGGAGGAACCCCAGATAATGGCCAGTACGATGAGTAAAAACCAGGATTTCCATCCAATCCTGTTTGACTCATGCTCAGGCAAGGATGGGCTCCTCCGCGAACTTTTCTCCAACTTCCAACAAGGTTTCCCTGATCTCCTCAGGACCTGTTAACTCAACCAACCTGCTTCGAACCGGTTTAAAATTGGGTATGCCCTTGAAGTATTGAGAATAATGTCTGCGCATCTCAAGAACACCAAGCTTCTCACCCTTCCACCTGATTGAAAAGTCGAAATGTTTCAGGCAAACCTTAACCCGCTCGTCCATGGTAGGAGGGGAGAGTTTCATTCCCGTATTCAGGAATTCCTTGATCTCAGCGAAAATCCAGGGGTATCCTATGGATGCCCTGCCGATCATGATCCCGTCAACACCATATTTTTCCTTGTATTCCAAAGCCTTCTCCGGGCTGTCAATATCTCCGTTTCCGAAAATCGGGATCTTGATATCGGGGCTATTCTTGACCTCCGAAATGGGCTGCCAGTCAGCGACTCCCTTATACATTTGCTTACGTGTTCTGCCATGAACGGTAAGGGCCTGTATACCGACATCCTGAAGTCTTCTTGCGGATTCGTGAATATTGATGGTTTGATCATCCCAGCCTAACCTGGTTTTGACCGTAACAGGAAGAGAGGTGTTTTTCACAATCTCTTCTGTCATCTTTTGCATTTTGGGAAGGTCTCTGAGTATTCCGGCACCGGCACCTTTGCAAGCGACTTTTTTGACAGGGCAGCCATAATTGATATCGATCAGGTCCGGACCGGCGGCTTCCGCCAGGGCAGCCGCCTCGCGCATCACCTCGATCTTATCCCCAAAGATCTGGATCCCTATAGGCCTCTCGTATTCAAAAATGTCAAGCTTTTTCACGCTTTTGGCCGCATCCCTGATCAGGCCTTCGGACGAAATGAACTCGGTATACATCATATCGGCACCAGCCTCCTTGCATACCGCACGAAACGGAGGATCACTGACATCCTCCATCGGAGCAAGCAATAGGGGAAAGTCCCCGAGTTCTATATTACCGATCTTGACCAAATGCTTTATTTTGCCGCAAAATTACTCCTAATTCTTTCTAAATGGAAGTATCAGGTACAGATCAAGGATCAAGCTGGGGCAAATTGCTGGTTTTTATGGCCATGCTATTGGCGGGAATGTTCATTGGAAATTTCCTGGCGTTCCTTGTTTGCCTCCCTTTTGTGGGTTTGGATTTTGATGTTTTGGTCAAGATCATTGAGGATCCTGCAGCCGTCGAAGGCAGCCGGCCTTTGATCATTTTGATGCAGGGCATCATCGCTATTGTAACATTTATTCTGACCCCCCTCGTCTTTTCAAAGTATTATGAAGGGAGGTCAATGATCGATCAGATCAAGAGATCCCCCTCGGATAGCGGAATATATTTACTTCTTTCCCTGTTGGTTATTGCCTTGCTGCCTTTTAATTCAGGCTTGGTAGAAGCTTTTCAAACCCAGTACTGGCCCGAATCCTGGCGGGGACTTTTGGAGGAGATCTCCATAATCGATAGTCAATATGATGATATGGCGGCGTTCTTTATTGATTTTGACTCTGTCGGAGAATTTTTGCTGGCTTTTGTGGTGATGTCCATTCTCCCTGCTGTAGGCGAGGAACTGGTATTCAGGGGGTATCTTCAACCCTATCTGATCGGGCTTACCAAAAATGTTTTTGTAGGCATTTTTATTTCATCCCTGATCTTCGGAGTATTTCATTTTCAGGTTTCCGGCCTTTTGCCAAGGATGCTGTTGGGTATGGTGTTCGGTTATCTTTATTACTGGTCCGGGAATATTTACCTCCCGATTTTAGGTCATTTTGTAAACAATGCCTTTAGTCTTATCCTGGCTGGTCTGCATAAGTTGGGTTATATCGATATTGACATTTCTGAAAACCTATCGGTGAGTTGGATGCAGTTCCTGATTTCCTTGGTACTTTCGGTTTCGATTTATTTGACGATCAGGAGGATGATATTTAATTCTTACGGCACAAAATGAAGAATTGGCAACCGGTTTATAAGTCAGCCAATCCTTATCGAGCTGAGATCGTTAAAGCAAGATTGGAGGAGTTTGATATTCATCCGGTGATCGTGAATAAAAAAGATTCAAATATTCATTTCGGAAATTTTGAGGTTCATGTCTCTCCTGACAATGTTCTCAAGGCCATTAACCTTATCGAAAAAGAGATCAAATTTGAATAAGCTCAACAATCTTCAGAAGCGATTGGTGGTCGGGATCATTGGGGCTGCCGCGGTCATTTTTTTGATCTCCTGGAATTCCTGGACCTTTCTTGTGTTGATCCTTTTCTTATCAACAGCCACGCAGGCCGAGTTCTACATTCTTGCTGGTGTGGATGGAAAATTCCCGCTCAAGACCTACGGTACGATTATCGGGAATGTATTGATCCTGCTTACTTTCCTGGTCAGGAATAATTACATCCCGGCAAATTACTTCTTGTTGCTTTTCCCTCTGATCAGTCTGATTTTCATCATCAAACTCTACCAAAAGGAACTCAAACCATTTACCAATATCGCGTATACCGTTTTGGGCATTGTATATGTCGCCATTCCCTTTTCATTATTGACATGGATGGCCTTTAAACAGGATTCATATCATTGGAATTTGATGGTCGGAACTTTTCTTTTGCTCTGGGCGAGTGATACTGGAGCTTATTTCGCAGGTCGTGTTTTTGGAAATCGAAAGTTGTTTGAAAGAATTTCTCCAAAAAAGACTTGGGAAGGCTTCACAGGTGGATTGATCCTGGCCATGCTCATGGCATTGGCGCTTTCGTATTATTTGCCCGAGTTCAAATTATGGCAATGGATGGTGATGTCGGGAATTCTGGTGGTAATGGGGAGTTACGGAGATCTCGTAGAGTCGTTGTTCAAAAGAAGTTTGCAGATCAAGGACTCAGGATCAGGGCTGCCTGGCCATGGGGGATTCCTTGATCGCTTTGACGGATTGCTGGTGTCAGCTCCGTTCCTGGCAATTTTTGTTGAAATGATTTAAAAACCTAGTCGCTTAAAATTATTTTTGAGGCCCAAACCGGGTAATTGAAATGACATACATAGAACCTGCTCCGATCACCGACCGGAAAAACCCCTTTGAATCCATGATGTCGCGATTCAACATTGCAGCAGACATTCTTGGATTAGATAGCGAAGTCTATAACGTTCTAAAAACCCCCTCAAAGCAATTGACGGTTCATCTTCCAGTGACCATGGACGATGGAACCATCAAGGTTTTTGAAGGACATCGGGTTGTACACTCGAGCATACTTGGCCCCTCCAAGGGTGGGGTTAGGTTCGATCCGCATGTAAACATAGATGAGGTAAAAGCTTTGGCTGCCTGGATGACCTGGAAATGTGCGGTAGTGGATATTCCTTACGGTGGTGCTAAGGGTGGTGTTTGTTGCAACCCCAGGGAAATGTCTGCCGGAGAAGTTGAAAGATTGGTTCGTGCCTATACAGCCGCCATGGTAGACATTTTTGGGCCGGATCGAGATATTCCCGCACCGGATATGGGGACCGGCCCCAGGGAAATGGCCTGGATGATGGACCAGTATTCCAGGGCTCAGGGTATGACGGTGAACGCGGTGGTCACAGGAAAACCTCTTGTTTTGGGAGGATCACTTGGCAGGGTTGCAGCTACGGGTCGGGGTGTGATGGTTTCTGCTCTTGCAGCTATGGAAAAGCTCAAGATGGTTCCAACCAAGGCCTCCTGTGCGGTTCAGGGATTTGGAAATGTCGGAGCCAATGCTGCACTTCTGCTCTCGGAGCGCGGTGTAAAGATCAAAGCGATCAGTGATATTTCAGGCGCATATTGGAACGAAGATGGAATAGACATTCTTGATGCCATAAAGTATAAGGAACTCAACGATCATACCCTCGATGGGTATTCCAATGCCGAGTCAATCCACAATGATGCCCTGCTTGAAACCGATGTGGATGTACTGGTCCCGGCTGCCATGGAAGATGCCATCACCATGGAAAACGCACATAGGATCAAGGTAAAACTTATCGTCGAAGGTGCAAATGGACCCACTGCGGCCGATGCGGATTCCACCATACACGACAAAGGAATTGTGGTGGTCCCCGATATTCTCGCCAATGCCGGAGGTGTGACCGTTTCGTATTTTGAATGGGTTCAGAACCGCCTGGGTTATAAGTGGACAGCGGAGCGTGTGCAGAGAAGGTCGGACAGAATTATGAAAGAGGCTTTTGATCGGGTCTATCATAAATCCGTAGAGCATAAGGTTTCACTGAGGATCGCGGCCTATATTGTTGCGATTAAAAAGGTAGCCGATACATTTAGGTTAAGGGGAAGTTTTTAGATGATCCACAGGGAAGGGACGACAATTCTGCTTCTGGTAGGCACCAAAATGGTGGTGCTGAATCTGGTGATCTGGTGGATATGGCCGGAACCAGGAATTTTTCATTGGTCCATTCTGACATTAAGCACTGTAGCTTTTTTGTTTTTCTTACAGTTTTTCAGGAATCCAAAACGCGTTGTAGAACAGAATGAAAACCAGGTAATCGCTCCTGCCGATGGAAAGATCGTCGTCATCGAAAAAACTGAGGAGGAAGAATTCTTAAAATCTCAACGGATTCAGATTTCCATCTTCATGTCACCGATCAATGTTCATGTAAACCGTAATCCTGTCTCGGGAATGGTCAAATATTACCGTTATCACAAAGGCAAATATCTGGTGGCCTGGCACCCCAAAAGCTCCACCGAGAATGAGCGGACCACGGTGGTTTATGAAATGGCCAATGGCGTTCAGTTGTTATGCAGACAGATCGCCGGTATGGCGGCGAGAAGGATCAAATGCTACCTGAACGAAGGTGACACTGTGGTTCAGGGAGAAGAATTTGGTTTCATCAAGTTTGGGTCCAGGGTTGATGTGTTCCTTCCTGTGGATGCTTCGGTCAAGGTGAATATCGGTGAGGTTTCTGTTGGAGGGAAGACCGTTTTGGCCGAGTTAGGTTAATCTCGATATCAACCTCCCTAGCTGTTCCATGGATTCCCGATCTTCCTGGGAAAAATCAGCCAATCTTTCGCTGTCCACATCAAGTACCATAGAGATTTGTCCGGCCTGATCTCTTATCGGAACCACAATTTCCGACTTGGATAGAGGGCTACATGCGATGTGCCCGGGGAAAGAATTTACATTATCGACGATAATGGTTTCTCCAATTGTGGCGGCTTTTCCACAAACCCCTTTTCCGATCGGAATCCTTGTGCAAGCAACGGGGCCCTGAAAAGGTCCCAGTACAAGCTCTCCCTCCTTTATAAGGTAAAACCCTATCCAAAGAAATTCGAACTCCTCTTTAAGTGCGGCAGCGATATTGGAAAGGTTAGCGATCAGATCCGGTTCACCTTGTACGAGAGCTTCGATCTGGGGAATCAGATCTTGATACTGGCCCTTGCGGTCATTTGATGCGCTCTTTTGATAAGTATCAGCCATAGGTGGGGATCCATAAAAAACCCCAAGATCGGGATCAACCAATCTTGGGGTCAAAACTTTGAATTTCTGACTCTTTAGATAACCTCTAAAGCTTCCATGTCGCCAAGCTGAAGCGTTGAACCTGGGATCAGGTTAACTTTCATTCCTTCGGAATTATCAATTGGCTGGATATTGAAAAGAAATACTTTGTTACTTCCGGGAGTTGGATCAGGAATCACAACATTCTCCATAAAGAAACTTGCTTCCAAAACACCCTCGATAGTTCCAGGAAGCTCCTGCATATCGATAACTCCGGTTGGAGGAGTGGTTTGTCTGAAACTTGTAATCTCGAGATTTACACTGGTCAATGCTCCTGAACCCTCACCCATTGGGTAATCATCACCAACTTCGTAAACTACATTAACAGAAGTCGAAGTTGTGAATTCGCTGGTGATGGTTGGAGGAGGAACACCTAGGAAAATATAGTCTCCCCAAATCCTTCCTTCAACGGCAGCATTTCTTTGGAAGATAGTAACTGTAGAGGAAGAATATGCCAATTCATCAGGGTTGTCCGTTTGGACCGGGCCTGCATCAATATGGGCGGTAAAGTTTGTGGTTACATATCCGTCAAGAACAACAGAACCTGTCACAGTTCCATTCTTCATTCCTTCAAAATATGCGTTCCCGGATTGATCAGTTACACCTGTTACAGTTTCATTGCCCTGAGTCAGCAATACTGTTGCATTTGATAATCCCGAGGCCCTGACTTCTTCGAAACCATTTCCAGGTACCACCTGAACAGTATAGTTAATGGTGATAGTCCCATCAGGCACATCATTCTCGTAATTAATGGTAGTAGTAGAAGGCTCTGAGTCCTCCTGACATGAAAACATTCCAAATGCCATCAGGACGACCAAAGAAGTTAAGTAGTGAGTAAATCTTTTCATTCTTGACTTGATTTTGAAAACAGGCGCCAAATATACAATGATTTCAATTTGAAGAGCTATTTACAATTATGAAAAGTTGATTATTCCTTACATTTCTTTGGATTTTGGGTCCGTTTGGTAGATCGGGAGCTTTAATTCCATCATTTAATTTTTCGTTTCCCTCAAAAACCCAGCATTCATCCCATAATCCCTCAGCCAGAAATGACTGCAGGGTTTGGGCTCCACCCTCGACCAAAACATTCTGAATTCCAAGATCGGAGAGTTCTTTCATTCCCTCCTTCAGACCAATATCACCGATCGCGATGCTGCTCTTGAAACCGGCGTTCTCATTCCGTGTTTTGGAAAGGAGAACTTCGGGATTGCGATCAAATATCATCGCAGATCGAGGTAACGATCCGCTTCCGGACAATACAATTACCTTGGGATCGGAACCCGTCCAATGCCTTGTTGTGAGTTGAGGATTGTCATTCCTAATGGTATTTCCTCCGACAAGGATTCCATCCATCTCAGATCTCAATTTATGCACGATCGTATCGGAGAAGGAGTTTGTGATCCGCACCCTCGTTCCATTTTTACCGGCAATGAAACCATCGGGTGATTGAGCCCATTTCAGGACAATATATGGAACTCCTGTTTTTATCTGTTTGAAAAAGCTGCGGTTCAGGTACAGGGATTCTTTCTCAAGCACTCCTGAGCTCACTTTCACGCCTGCATCTTTTAACCTTTGAATACCGCCGCCTGCAACCTTCGGATTGGGATCAACGCATCCGATCACAACCCTTTCAATTCCTTTTTCAATGATCAGATCAGAGCAAGGAGGAGTTTTTCCAAAGAAATTGCATGGTTCAAGATTGACATAAAGAGTGCTCTCTCTCAGTCTTTCATGTTGTTTTACCGAAGCAATAGCATTCACCTCCGCATGGGATCTTCCATATTCCCTATGCCAACCTTCCCCGATAATTTTCCCTTTATGGACAATGACGCTCCCCACCAAGGGATTTGGACTTACCCTGCCAATCCCGTTTTTGGCTAGTTCAAGGCAGCGCAACATATATTTTTCGTCAATATTCAATCAGTCGGGGTAAATGGTCAATTTTGGATCAAATGAATCTGAAACCTAGAGAATTATTTGAAATTGGACTAAGCGATCTTCCGGGATATTATTCCGACCGGGAAAAACGAAATCTTGTTCTGGATTTGATGAAGTATTTCCTGGTACTGGATCAAAACGATCTTGTGATCAATGAAAAAAGCATAGTCAGGGGAACTCAGGCTCATAATTCCTATTTGAAAGGTCTGGACCGATTAAAAGACGGGGAGCCTGTTCAATACATTTTGGGTATTGCCGATTTCTTGAGTATTCCACTCCGGGTCAATTCTTCGGTTCTGATCCCCAGGCCGGAAACAGAAGAGCTGGCCTTACTGGCTGAAAAGAAAATTCTTAATTCGAAAGCCACGGCGATCGACCTTGGTACCGGAAGCGGATGCCTGGCGATCTATCTAAAAAGGAAGCTTTCCAAGCTTCGAATGATCGCTATGGATGTTTCTGAAGAGGCATTGGAAGTTGCTGCACAGAACGCTGTTGAGAACGGGGTTGAGATTGAGTTCCATCATTCCGATTTCCTTGAAGAGGGATTCCCCATAGATCATCTGGATCTGATCGTTTCCAATCCCCCTTATGTGCCGGTCGCTGAAAAGACCACGCTGAGAGAAAATGTGCTGAATTATGAACCTCACCGAGCTCTTTTCCCCGCTTCCGGCGATCCGTTGATCTTCTACAGGGAGATCGAAAAGAGGGGCAGGGAAACTTTGAGATCGCAAGGACAGGTATTTCTCGAGATCCATGAAGATCATGGCTCCCGGGTATTGGATTTGTTCTCAGGAGGGGGTTGGAGCGATATGGGATTGAAAAAGGATGTTTTTGGCAAAGACAGGATCTTCTTTGCCAGCCGAGACTAACCCAAGAATTTAATTCTGAGCCAGGCTGGATCCTTGCTGCTGAAGTGGAAAATGCCTTCCTCTTCAATTTTGGTCCAGATGTCCTGACTGCAATCAAGCTCATTTCCTTCAGGGTCGAAAACCTGAGCTTCAAAATGGACCATTGATCCTTTTTTAAGCCATTTTTTCATTGAATGATTGACCTTGAGGCTTCTCGTACCACTCGATACTATTTCAATACTTTTCTCAACCGGCTCTAGTTTCAAAATACGATCTTCCAGACCTAAAGGATCCTCTACAAAAAAGATCAAGGCATTGTTCGGGTGTTCTTTAAAGAGCTTTGTCAATGCCTCTCTCCGGTCTTGGAAAGTATGGATTTTTTGAATTGACCCTTCTGAAATTGCCTGTCCGTTTTGCTGGATGCCTTCATAATCCCAGACTTCGTCGGGATAGGCGTTGATCATTTCGAGCTGTTCCAAACAACTCGATTCCGAAATGAGGTAGGGTTGCCATGCAAGGTATTCTTCCCAATATCCATTGGAGGGTATGGACAGAACAACCGCCGTATACTCCTGATGTTCTTTTACGAAATAATGGGAAGACATAGGTCCAAGATAATCCCCAAAGCTTAGGATCTAAAAATGTTGGAGGTCAATTAAGAGTCAGCCTATCTTTGCCGCCATGACAAATAGCGGAAAAGGAGCAAAGGATACCGATCCCTTGAAGAATATAGTCGCCCATGCCAAGGAATATGGGTTCGTTTTTCCCTCCAGTGAAATATACGATGGTCTTCAGGCCGTCTACGACTATGGACAGAACGGTGTTGAACTGAAAAACAACCTGAAAAGATTGTGGTGGAAGAGCATGGTTCAGTTGAACGATAATGTGGTCGGGGTCGATTCTGCAATATTTATGCATCCTACCATTTGGAAAGCATCGGGTCATGTTGACAGCTTCAATGATCCGATGATCGACAATAAGGATTCCAAAAAGCGGTATAGAGCGGATGAACTCCTTGAAGCCAGGATTGAAGAGTTTAGAAATGCCGGAAACGAAGATGAAGCCGAGGAGCTAGCTACATCTATGGCCAAGCTTCTCGAATCAGAGGATCTGGAAGGGGTCAGGGATCTTATCATCGAGCAGGGAATTGTTTGCCCTCTCTCCGGCACATCAAATTGGACCGAGGTCCGTCAATTCAATCTGATGTTTAGTACTCATATGGGTTCGGTGAGCGAAGACTCTGATAAGGTTTATCTCAGGCCTGAGACTGCTCAGGGAATTTTTGTGAACTATCTCAATATTCAGAAATCCGGAAGAAAGAAAATTCCTTTTGGCATTGCGCAGATCGGCAAGGCTTTCAGAAACGAAATTGTCGCGAGGCAATTCATCTTCAGAATGAGGGAATTCGAGCAAATGGAAATGCAGTTTTTTGTGCGTCCGGGCACGGAGATGGATTGGTATGAATCCTGGATGGAAAAGAGGATGAATTGGCATGCGGCCATGGGGATCTCAAAAGATGCATTGAGATTTCATAAACACGAAAAACTTGCGCATTATGCCAATGCTGCAAGCGATGTCGAATACAACTTTCCCTTTGGCTTTAAGGAAGTAGAGGGAATCCACTCCAGGACCGACTTCGATCTCAAAAGCCATCAGGAATATTCAAGGAAGAAGATCTCATACCATGACCCTGAGACCAATGAGAGTTATATCCCCTATGTGGTAGAAACCTCTGCAGGCCTGGACAGGCTATTTCTAATGACGCTTTGTGAAGCCTATACTCAGGAGGAGGTAAGAGATGGTGATAATGTAAAACAAAGGACCTACCTGAAGTTCCCGGCCTTCCTGGCTCCGAACAAGGTGGCGGTGTTTCCGCTGGTCAAAAAGGACGGTCTTCCGGAATATGCCAGAAATATTTTTAACGATCTGAAAATGGATCATCAGGTTGTTTATGAGGAACAGGCGGCGATCGGAAAGAGGTATACGCGACAGGACCTGATCGGAACTCCTTATTGCATCACTGTGGATCATGAATCCCTGGAGAACGGAACTGTGACCGTAAGGGAGCGCGATAGCATGGTCCAGGAGAGAATAGCACTGGACAAGATCAGATCCTACGTGGAAGAGAAACTTTCCGACAGGAATCTTCTCAACAAGATCTAGAATGCTATACGTTGTCCCAACACCCATAGGAAACCTGGGCGATATGAGCCCAAGGGCGGTAGAGGTTTTGGGATCCTGTGACCTCATCCTTGCTGAGGATACCCGTAATACGGGCCTGCTGTTGAAGAAATTTGAAATACAGGTTCCGATGCAGAGTTTCCATGCTCATAACGAACATAAAAAGATAGAGCAGATCATTGTCGAGCTGAAAGAAGGAAAGACCATTTCACTTGTTTCGGATGCCGGCACTCCGGGTATATCTGACCCCGGATATCTGCTGGTTAACCGTTGTGTTGAGAATGGGATTAAGGTGGATTGCCTTCCGGGACCAAATGCCTTCGTCCCGGCCCTGGTGGAGTCGGGGTTTCCCACTGATTCTTTTGTTTTTGAGGGCTTTCTGCCAAAAAAGAAAGGAAGAGCAACGAAGATCAGGGAGATCCTGAACGAGAGGAGGACTGTTGTCTTCTATGAATCGCCGCATAGGGTCGTAAAGGTTCTTGAGGAGCTAAAAGAGCAGGGTGGAGGTGACAGGAGGGTTTCCGTATCCCGGGAACTCAGCAAAAAATATGGCGAAACCATTCATGGGACCGTAGAAGAATTGCTCGGACATTTCAATGTGAATGAACCGCGCGGAGAGTTTGTGCTCGTACTGAAAGGAGTGGGACGCAAACACAATATTTAGAACATCTTATGCCATCTTGGTAATCCTTTTTTTATTCCAAATGTACCAGGGGGAAATCCTGGCCATATCCAAAACCATTGGGGTATTGAGGTTTTCCCTTATATTTTTTTGATAGCTCCGGAACCCGGTATTCGATAAAAGCACCCAGCTCTTTTACGGTAATTATGCCATCCTTTTTTCCGCCATCTGCTTCCCCGTCCAGTCCTTCAAGCAAGGCATAGGTAAAAACCCCGTGCCCAAGAGTTTGCAACTCGGTAGCATATTGTTCCGAGCCACTTGCCGCGAGCCAGAATGTACCTGTTGATCGAGCGAGTTGTGCCATTGCCTTTTCTTCCGAAGCCCCTCTGGTTGCTAACAGGTCAATTGCAGCACCTGACTGACATGCATCGAGTACGAAAAGCTGTTTCCTTGCCTGAATTTCCTCAGACCACTGCCTCAGCTCGCTTTCGGAAATTCCCTTTTCTTCCAGTATACTGGTATTGCCGTACATACTTGAAATATCATGAAGCACAAGGTAGAACTTCTCTTTGCCCTCCTGATTTTCTTGCATTACCCCATGTCCGGCATAATAAAACACAAACAGATCGCTTTCCTTGGAATCATTGATGATGTTTCGGAAAGTCGATTCTATCTTGCTCTTTGTTGCATTTTGATTCTTGATCTCAAATACCTTCACCTCATCAAAGATGCCTGTTGATTCTCCAAGGTATTTTTGGGAAAAGGCTTCAGAATCACCGACCGCATAATTGAGATCGTATTTCGGATTTAGATAGTCATTGATGCCTATACTGAGAAGATAGAGATTGGGTTTTGAGGAATATGAACCACCATAGATGATCCTATGCAATGCGGGCTTTGATTCCGTTCCTTCAGAATTGATGGCCTTGGCGACAAAAATGTTCTGACCGTTTAATTCCGAAGACAATCCAACCTGAAATTCAATGGCATTTGAACTGGTAAAATCCGTTCTTGTCTCGATCAGTTTTCCGTTTTTATACAACAGTACCTTTTCCAATTCTCCTTCGGGAAGGTCTATATCCAGTTTTAAGCTGATCTCTTTTTGCTTGGTCTCTCTAAGCGGATCAATAAAGGAAATGCTGGGTGGCAATGAAAGGTCATTGATATTTTTGATACTTCCGAGATCATAGCCTCCCAGGATCAATCTCAGGAGGTTGGGAGTATAGTAATCCTCAAAGTACAGATCCATTGGAAGGATCTCAAGGCCTCTGGAGAAATGTAAACTGTCAATTATTCTTTGAGTTCCATCGAATTTACCGTCCGGCCTGATGACCAGTAATTCCCTGGATGGTGTTGGATCATAATGTACCAGATCAAGTCGTCCTTCTTTGAATGTGTAGATCCTGGCTTTCAGCTCGAGATTGGATATATCGTATAATCCATAGCTATCAAAGAACTTGATCATCAAATGATCATTGACTATCTCGGGCTGAGAAGTGGCAAATGGGAGATCTCCTATTTTCTTTTCAGAGCTTCCTTCTTTTGTATACACATTGGTTCCCTTGATGAGTATTTTGCCCTTTGATGTTTCAAATGAGTAGTCATTGTATCCTATCAACTTGGAGGTCGAGTCTGAGTAGGAATTTATATAATCAAAAATCTTCTTGGGAAGTATTTTCTGATTTGCCGTTTCGGTTTTTGTGATCGTTGGTAGAAAGACTTTATTCTCGACAATATAATCAGAAAGAACCTTGTATGAGAAATGATCTTTTGTAATTCCCAACTCGGTTTTTCCTGTCGTTAATTCTACATAGTAGGTTTTAGAGTTGCCCTGGAACCTTAGGTAATGATCGTTGACAATCTCTATTACAATTAGTTGTTTGTTGATGTTGTTCAATTGCTTAATATCGGAGAAGGAGGAATGATCAAATATATCCTTCATGATCCCGGAGATATCAACCTTAAATTGACGACCTGTGTGTACGTTCAAAACCTCCAATTCTCCTTTTTTTTCATTCCCAACAATTTCTCCGTAGTATCTTCCTCTGGCAAATTGATATCTCCCCTTTTTGTATGTATGCTCTTCAAAATGCACAGGATCTTTTTTCCCCATATCATAATAGGTAAAACTACCCTTATCGGCATCGTGTAAGTTCTTGTCCTTAGCGATTCGTAATACCGCAATAAGACCTTGTTTGTTGATAAAATAATGTGGAACTCCGGAACCCTTTGGAATCGATATTGAATCTGTATGAAGGTTGTTTGCAATGTCATATTTGAATATGAAAATACTGTTTTCAGTAGGGTTGCCTTCTCTATAATTCAGATAACTCAGGGGATTACTACCCGGCTCCTGAACTACATAAATCGATTGATCATCCTGAGCAAAATCGATGGGCTTTCCGTTAACGGATTTTAGCTTCTTCCATGACTTTCCTTCACGCTTCCAAATCTCCGTTGCATATTGATTGTTAAGAAGTATTTCTTGAATGTATAAGGAGCTGTCTTTATTATAATTCCCAAGCCCGTGTTTGCTTGATGGGATAACCAGTTCCAGTTTCTGAGCATGGCAGTGCCCAAGCACAAGGGAAATATATATGGCTGTGGTTAATACAAAGGATCTCATAGGGGTCGGTTGTCAAATCAAAAGTATCGAATTTTCAATGCGCCTCAAGCCAGTTCTTTCCTGTCCCTGTGCCCACATCCAATGGCACTTTGAGTGGTAATGCATTTGACATCAACTCACTCACCTTGGGTATAAGGACATCTTCTTCTTTCTTATGCATATCGAACACCAATTCGTCATGTACCTGGAGGATCATTCTCGATCTTAGCTTTTCCTTTTTCATCCAATCATGAATATTGATCATGGCGACCTTGATCAGGTCTGCGGCACTTCCCTGGATCGGTGCGTTGATCGCATTTCTTTCAGCAAAGCCTCTCTGTGTTTGGTTGCGCGAGTTGATTTCCGGAAGTGATCTTCTTCTTCCCAGTATTGTTTCGACGAATTCTTTTTCGCGAGCCTTGGCAATGGAGTCATCCATGTATTTTTTGACTAGGGGAAACTGTTTAAAGTACTGATCGATCAGTTCGGCTGCTTCCTTTCTTGGGATATTGAGTCGCTGTGAAAGCCCGAAGGCCGATATGCCATAGATGATCCCGAAGTTGGCCACTTTGGCTCTCCGCCGCATTTCTTCAGTGACCTCATCGATCTTGATCTGGTTGATCTTGCTGGCCGTTATGGCATGGATATCAAGACCCTCGGAAAATGACTTGAGCATGGTATCATCTCCTGAAAACTCCGCCATGATGCGTAATTCGATCTGTGAATAATCCGCTGACATGATCAGGAAATCCTTAGAACTCGGCACAAAGGCCTTTCGGATCTCTCGACCCCTGGCGGTTCTGATCGGAATATTCTGGAGGTTGGGATTGGTAGAGCTCAGTCTCCCCGTTGCAGCGATGGTTTGGTTAAAGGAAGTGTGGATCTTGTGGTCTTTTGGGGAGATCAACTGGGGTAGGGCATCGACATAGGTTGATTTTAGCTTTTGGACTTCTCGAAACGAGAGGATGTCCTCAACGATCTTATGTTGAGGAGCAAGACGGATCAATACTTCCTCTCCAGTTGCGTATTGTCCTGTCTTGGTCTTTTTCGGATCCTTCAGGATCTTCATTTTTCCAAAAAGGATATCTCCCATTTGTTTAGGTGAATTGATATTGAATTCTTCACCCGCTTCCTTATGAATTCTTGTCTGAAGTTCCAGAGCCTCTTTTTCCAATTCTTTGCTCAGTTCCCCAAGAGCTTTGACGTCCAAACCAACTCCATAGCTCTCCATATCCGCCAGTACCTGGATCAATGGCATTTCCACATCGGTAAAAAGTTTTTTCAGCAATTCACCGGAAAGCTTCGAATCTATTTTCTTCTTTAACTGCAGTGTTATATCGGCATCTTCAGATGCATACTCTTTTATTTTTCCCAGTTCCACATCTCTCATACTTCCCTGGCTGCTGCTCTTGCTTCCGATCAATTCCGTGATGGAGATAGGCTGATATTTTAGGTATCTCTCGGCAAGGGCGTCCATGTTATGCCTTGTTTCGGGCTGGATCAAAAAATGAGCAACCATGGTATCATAAAGTGGCCCTTCGACTTCGATGCCATAGTTCTTAAGGATGAGGATATCATATTTGATGTTCTGGCCGATTTTGGTGATCTCCTTGTTCCCGAGGGCAGGAAGCAAGGGCTCAAGGATCGCTTTTACTCCTTTTGCATCCTTGGGGACCGGGATGTAATAGGCTTCTCCTGGAATGTAAGAAAAGGATATGCCCACCATCTCTGCATCGATCGGATTGATCGATGTGGTCTCCGTATCAAAGGCAAACTCCTTTTGCAATGACAGATATTTTCCAAGTGCCTCTATGTCCTTTGGGTCTGTGACCGCCCTGTAGTCATGGATCATCGTATCGGCATTCTTCAAACCCATTGTTTCCTCTTCTTCCTCCTGTGTCTCTTCGGCCTGGAAAATACCCAATTGGTTTTCACCCTTGTTATCCTTTTTTGGTGCACTCGTGGGGGCCGGAGCTGATTCTCCGAACACTCTCTTTGCTATGGTTCGGAATTCCAGTTCCTCAAAAAGCTTTTGGAGTTCCTCCTTATTTGGTTCTTTTCTGAGCAGGTCCTCTTCTTCAAAATTTACCGGAGATTCTATATTGATGGTGGCGAGGCTCTTCGAGAGAATAGCCATTTCCTTGTTGTCCCGAAGTTTTTCGCCAAGTTTCCCGGCAATCTCATCTGCATGCTCAACCAGATTTTCCACGGTATCGTACTCCCCGATGAGCTTTTGGGCGGTTTTTTCACCCACCCCGGGAACACCAGGAATATTGTCCACGGAATCCCCTTGCAAGCCCAAGATATCCGTAACCTGGTCAATTCTCTGAATATTCCATTTGGATAGAACCTCAGGAACGCCCAGAATATCCACTCCTCTTCCCATAAAGGCGGGTTTGTACAGGTATACGTTGTCGGTAACCAGTTGGCTGTAATCCTTGTCCGAGGTCATCATGTACACCTCAAATTCTTTTGGGGCCTTTAAAGCCAATGTACCGATCAGGTCGTCGGCCTCAAATCCTTCCACGCCATACAAGGGGATATTAAAAGCCTTAATGATCTTGAAGATATATGGAATGTTCTCTTCGATCTCTTCCGGCGGTGCATCTCTGTTGGCCTTGTACTCCGGAAACTCTTTATGCCTGAAAGTAGGCCCCTTCATGTCCGTGGCCACGCCGATATGGCTGGGGTTCTGATTTAAAAGAATGTCCAGCAATGAATTTGTAAACCCGAAAGCTGCTCCGGTATTCATCCCCTTTGAATTGATCCTTGGATTCTTTGAAAAGGCAAAATGGGCTCTGAATATCAGTGCCATTGCGTCCAGAAGAAAGAGCTTGTGTTTTTGTTCGGCCATGGTTTTCGAGAGAGTCGAGATTTAAATTTAGTATTATTGGAAAAGAGGCCGATCCGTGATCAAAGAAATTCAATTTCGAATCGTCAATATCCTGAACGACCTGGGTGAAAAAAAGGCATTCACCTTTGGGGCGTTGCTCGCATTCCTGGCCCTGGGCATGGTTTTTTCGGATTTTCTTTCCCGTCCTGTATATCATGACGAAAGGCACTTTCTGGAGGCCATAAAACTATTTGCTACTCGCCCGGTTTTCGAGGTTATTCCTGATTATCCGGAGGTTACACCCCCGCTTTTTTACCTGATTTATTCCGGATGGGGCAAGCTGTTTGGGTTTGATCTCACTATACTCAGGATGCTCTCACTGATCCTCGGCATCGGGACCATTCTCTTGCTCAGGATGGAATTGTTTCAAAAATCGGGAGGGTTTATCTCTGTTTCAATATTGATGCTCTTCATATTGTTTAACCCTTATTTCCTGGGTTCCAGTTTTTTGATCTATACAGATATTCTCGGATTGTTCTTTCTCCTGATATTGATCCAGGGAGTTCACAAAGAGAATTTTCTGATGATCATCATTGGAGCAAGCTGTGCCCTGCTCACCAGGCAATACCTGGCCTTTGCGGTGGCTGGTGCGGGTATATCTTTTCTAAGGTCATACATCGAAGAAAAAAGGAACAAGGATCTTATGCTGTTGTTCTCTCTGGGATTGGCATGCATCCCGCTTTTCTATTTGGTGTATCTATGGGGCGGACTAGCTCCTTCGTCGGGAATATTGAAATGGAATCCGGAATCGGAATTTGCTTTCAATACCTCTTATGTGACCACCTACTTTACTTTCATAGGGGTCTACCTTTTGCCCTTGATTCTTATGCTACATTTCAAAATTCGAAAATGGCATTTGGTTCTTGCGGTACTGGGTTTGGGCTGGTATATGATTTTCCCTGTTGAAGCATCTGCGGTTGCCATGGAGCAAATGGGGATCAGCACTGTCGGGATCGCGCATAAGATTTTGGTGATGACCTTTGGAGAGGGACTATTGCTTCACATAGTGCTGTGCCTGTTCTTTCTAGTTGGCCTGATCTGGGTATTGAACTTGTTGATCGCCAGGGTTTCCAAGGATGTCTTTTCCGCTTCCTCGGTTGCTTTTTTCATTACGATGATGCCTTTCTCCTATCAGGTATGGGAAAAATACCTGATCGCATTGATGCCCTTTTTGTTGTTATTGGTCACTACTCGCAGTCCAAAGGGCGGACCAGGACCTCAAAGGATTCAGGGCCAAGAAGGATAACCTTCTTGTTAAATTTCAGTCGAAAATCCCTGAGGGTTCGATCAGGGTTGAGAAATATTTCTCCGAGGACCTCTGATCGGAAAAGAGGGTTGTCATCCTCTCTGTAGGATCGAATACAGCTAATGCTTCCATCTTCCCTGAAATCAATTTCCTGCCATTTCACCTTGAGGTTTTTGTTCTTATTGCTGAGTTCAAACCTCGTACCGCCGGGCCTGGTATCATAATCGTACTCCCCGATATACGCATTTTTATTGAGTTCGAATTCCAGGAAGATCTCCAGTTCATCTTTCCAGACAGGGCTTGATTCCAAAAGGGTCTTTTCTTCGGTTTCCCGGATCAGCACTTTTTGAAACCCGCAGCTTGAAGATTGAAGTTCGGAGGATAATTCCTCTACCAGTTTTCCGGTATTGAAAAAAGAGAATCCCTGATCTTTTGCGCTCTTTTCACCACAGGAGAAAAGGAAAAGGCTGAGAAAGAAAATGGAAATACTGAGCCGATACAAATTATGCCTTGCCTTGTTGTGCAACTTTATTCATTGCATTTTGAATGGCCTCCTGATCACCCAGGTAGTAGCTTTTGATCGGCTTGAGCTGATCATCCAGTTCATAAACCAGCGGGACTCCGGTCGGAATATTCACCTTCAGTATCTCCTCGGGTGACATATCATCCAGGTATTTAACAAGAGCCCTCAGACTATTTCCATGGGCCGAGATGATGATCTTTTTTCCGGCCTTCAGATCCGGGATCAGGGCTTCATCGATAAACGGCATCATCCTTTTTACGGTAAGATCCAGGCTTTCGGTCAAAGGGATATGCTCTTTTTGGAGCTTGCTATATCTTGGATCCGACCCCGGATACCTCTCGTCACCGACTTCAAGAGCCGGAGGTGGGATATCATAGCTCCTCCTCCAGGTCAATACCTGCTCTTCGCCGAATTCTTTGGCTGTTTCAGCCTTGTTTAACCCTTGTAGAGCACCATAATGTCTTTCATTCAGTCTCCAGGTTTTGGTAACCGGTATCCATAGGAGATCCAGTTCTCCGAGGGCATAGTTTAGGGTCTTGATGGCTCTTTTCAGCACTGAGGTGTAGGCTTTTTCGAATCTAAATCCCTCTTCCCTTAAGAGCTTGCCCGAATTGATGGCCTGCTCAACGCCCAATTCAGTCAGGTCTACATCTTTCCATCCCGTGAATCTGTTTTCCTTGTTCCAGGTACTCTCTCCGTGCCGAAGAAGAACTAGCTTATGCATGATCGAATTTTTTTGCAAAAATAGAGTTGTGGCCGAGGACTTAAAATATTATTCCTAAAACTATGCCTCCAATCACGATATAAGGTGCCGGTATTTTGGTGAATGAAAGCAGTCCATAGGTGGCAACTATGAATCCTACATTAAGCACATTCACCGGTATTGGATCGAACAGACTGATAGCTGCGGCGATCACCATTCCGGAAGCGGCCGCATTTATGCCTTCAAGTGAGGCTCGGATGATCCGGTATTTTTTGAGCTGATCCCATACTCCTATGGCGAAGAAGATCATAAAGGTCCCGGGAAGGAATATTCCGGCAGCGGCCAGAAATGCTCCGAGGACCTCACCGCCTATTCCGTATTCCCGGAGGGAAAGGGTTCCAATGAATGAACTAAAAGAGAAGACCGGCCCTGGAACCGCCTGGGCAAAGCCCCAGCCTGTAAGAAACTCCGAGGAGGTCAGGTAATGTTTGAACTCCACAAACTCCGTATAGAGGTAGGGGATAAGTACCTGTCCGCCTCCGAAAATGATGGTGCCATTCCTGTAGAAGTTCTCAAATAGCAGGATGAACCTGGATTTGGTATAAGCCCCCAGGATCGCTGCCATGATGACAATAAAGAAGAACAAGAAGAGGTTGCCCCAACGGAAATTCAGCTTCTCCTTTTCCTCAACTGGATGCTGCTTATATTTCCAGGCAGTAGCCAATCCTCCAAGAACGATCAGTATAGGAAATACCCAGGGATTATTTACGAAGTAAGAGATGATAGCGGAGAGCACCATCAAGGCTCCTCCGAAATTGCTTTGAACAACTTTTGAGCTGATGCGAATGGCGGCATAGGCAACAAAGCCGACGGCGATGGGAAGAACAAATTTGGTGAACTCCATGCTTCCGCCTATTTCTCCCCAATAAGAAATGAACAGTCCTGCCGAAGTCATGATGGCCACTGCCGGCAGAGCCCAAATGATCAATGTCAGGTATGCAAGGTTGGGGCCGCCTTTCATATATCCTATAGCGGTCAGGGTCTGGGTCGAAGTGGGCCCCGGAAGTACCTGGCAAAGAGCAAGCAGCTCAATCAGTTCGTTTTCGGAAAGGTATCCGCGCTTTTTTACGAGTACATCAAGAAACAAACCCAAATGAGCCTGAGGACCTCCAAAGGCTGTAAGGGAAAGCAAGAATACATCCCGAAGAAAGATTATATTCCTGGTCTTCTTCAATGCTAGCTTCTCACTTTAGTCCGATTTCTTTAAGCCTTTGATCGAGGAAATCTCCGGCGGTGATATCAGTGAATTGCTTGGGGTGATTTTCCGTAATACAGTTTTTCAGGCATGACAGATCCATTTCTGACCTTGGGTGCATAAAAAAGGGCATAGAGTATCGGGGCAGGTGAAGCTTTTCCCTTGGAGGGTTGACAACCCTATGCAGAGTAGAGGAGAGTTTTTTATTGGTAAGCCTTTCCAGCATATCACCTACATTAACAACGATATGTTCGGGCAAGGCGGTGATCGGGATCCATTGCTTATCCTTTCTCAAGACTTCCAGACCCTCAGCGCTGGCACCCATCAGAAGGGTGATCAAATTGATATCTCCATGTTCCGCTGCTCTGACAGCTCCTTCCTCAACATTTTCCGCATCCTCGATCGGATAGTAATGAATGGCCCTTAAGATACTATTCCCGTTTTGAACCTTCGTATCGAAATAGTCTTCTTCAAGATCCAGGTAAAGTGCGATGGCTCTTAGCAGTGTTTTTCCGGTATTTTCAAAAATCGAATAAACCTTTTCGGAATATTCTCTTAGCCCCGGGATCTCCTCAGGCCAAACATTATCAGGATATTCCTCGAAAATTCTGTCATTTCCGGATTTCAGCTGACCGATTTGATAGAATTCCTTCAGATCTCCTACAGATCTGCCTTTGGCATGTTCCACGCCTTTTCCGGTATAACCTCTTTGGCCTGCCAGATCCTCACGATAGTACTTTTGTTTGATGTCGGGAGGCAGTGCAAAAAACTTCTGCCATGAATCATACAGCCTCGCCTGAGTATCTTCATCCAGGCCATGGTTTTTGACCGCAACAAATCCAATTTTGGTAAAGGCCTCTCCAAGGGAGGTTATGAATGAAAGCTTATCGGACTGATTTCCCTTGTTGAATTTGTTCAGGTCGAGGGTAGCGATTTCCGTAAACAACTCTGATCCTTTTGCCTGGTCCATTTTTCAGTAGTTAAAGAAAAACTAAGCCAATACTTCGTGCAAAATAGGAAGGGAATTTAATTCTCTGAAATTTTCGATGTGGTTAGAATAGAATTTCAAGATGATTTCGAGCAATTCACGCCTTTCTTTTCCAGAGCTTAACGCTGTCTCATGATCACCCCTGATGAGGGATTTGACAATTGAAATGCTCTTTTCAGAAGGCTTTGTCTGATCAATTTCTTCCTTCAGATCTTCGAAGTCTGTCGGGCCAAAGCCGATGAAATGTGAAAGCTCCATCGCGAGAGTTATTGGAAAATTTGCCACATTGGTTTTATCCGCATCCAACTCCCTGATTTTCTTTTCAAGGAATCGGAATTTACTGGGGTCCTGGGCCTCAAATTTCAATGCCTGGTGGAGAAATTCTGCCAGGAATATCGCCACGGAAGATCGCGATGTCTCGAACGGGATCTTTCGGAAGGTATACAGGAATTTGACTTCGGAAATAGTGTCAAGATCTCTGTTGGGTTTATGGTAAACAACCAGATCCAATAAGGACAGCGGCAGGAAATAGGCGGTCTTGCTTTGCTTCTTTGTTTTTTTGGCAGCCGACTGGATGAACCCCCTTGTTCCAAGTTCTTCGGTATAGATCTTGATGATCAGGGAGGACTCCTTAAAAGGGATCTGCCCCAGAACTATTCCTCTGGTTTTGACGAGCATTATTCGATGAAGCCGATTTTGGCAACAAACGTTTCGTTACCGTCATTATCGGAGCTGAATACCATGTAGACACCAGACTTGGGTCTGTTCCCGTTGTAATCCTTCCCGTTCCAGGCTGCGGTTCCACCGCTGGCTGTCATTTCATAGAACAGGCGTCCGTTTACGTCCGTGATTTTCACATTGGCATTGTTCACCAGGCCTGAAATGGTGATCATGCCATTATATCCCGGAGGAACAGGATTTGGAAATACTTCAACATTGCTATGGATCTCCTCAGCAGCCGTAGCCGTGCCCCGATAGGATACGATCCCTTCCTCCGTGATGAAAAATACCTCCCCGGTATTGGGATGGATTCCGATCTGAATGATCTTGTCTGAAGGAAGAGGGCTATTGTTTTCCCGGAAATTTTCTACCACTTCCGTACCGTCCTCCGTGAAGAGCCACACACCGGTATTTGTTCCTATCCATTTTCTGTTGCCTCCATCTACCGCAATTGCGGTTACCTTCTCGAAACGAAGCAAAGGACGTCCATCAAAGATCGGTGTCACGGCATCGCTGGGTGAACTTGAGAATATATCTTCAGGAGAGAAGAACACAGCCACTCCATCATCAGTACCTACCCAGATATCCCCATTCAGATCAGTGGCAATGGCGTTGACTCTGTTATTTGGTAGACCTCCAAATCCGGGATTGGTATTTAGCTTTTTCTGTTGTTGGGGCTCGTCTTCATTGAATACGATGACCCCACCATCCCTGTTGGGCAGCCCCCGAATCCATTTTGAACCCACGTTGTCAAAAACGATGTTCGCAGGCTCACCGTTAAGCACATAACTTTCCCAGGTTGTGGGAGGGGTGAATTTGTGGAAGTTATTTCCAACCAGGGCGTTGCTGACCCAGATATTGCCTTCTGGGTCCGACTGAGCATCGAGGACACGAACGGCTCTGAAAGCATTCGTAGGATCCTGGTTTCGAAGAGGGCTGTTCGTTTCATCATATAGGAACCAATTATCATTGATGTCTCTCTCTACCAAACCAAACCCGTTTGAGCTATAGTACAGGCTACCGTTGACCGGGTTGTAGGTAGAACTTACAATATCCCTCACCAGGAAGGGAATTGTTGTTGCGCTTGGATTTCCCGTCGAATTGAAATTTTCCCATTCGCCGTTAGCGAATTCGTAGAAACCCGAGATATTCTGACTTTGTTTGGCGTTGTCTGGGTTGTAGAAGCCTCCGGCTATGACCATCTTGCCCTGAAGAAAGACCGAATGCTGAGCAAGGCTTGAAAACGGGCCATCCGGGGAATACGTCTTGAAACTTCCGTCCCGATTGGAGACCAATCCGAGTACAAAATTTCCAACCCAATCCTTACCAAATCTGTCATTGGCATAGGTCTGAGGGCTGGAGACTCCGGGATCATATACACTGCGTACGTACCGGTCATCCTGCCAGATCTCAACACGATCTCCAACCACAACATTGAGATTTGCCCCATCCGTCCTTAATTCCTTGATACTAAAGTTTTGCCATTTGGCAAGTTCGGAAAACCCCCGTTCATAGCGCAGAAGCCGGGAAAGGCCGGGAGTATTTTTCGCCATAAGGATTCTGCCGGGTTGGTATTCCACCCATGCTATGCTATCGACTATGGTCGAGTCGTCCTCCTCAAGGAAAAAGGACCAATTACTTCCATCCTGTAGGTTCACCTCGGGGCGAAATTCTGCGACCATCAATCCGTTCGCAGTAGCAACAAAAATGGTGTCGTTGGAATCAAAAACAGCTGTCGAGAGGGCAGGGTTGGACTCACCCCCAAGGTTTCTGTAGTCCTCGGGAATTTCCTTGCTGATCAGGTCAAGTTTAACCACGCCAAAATCGCAGGAAAGGAATGCAAAGTTCTCATGAAAATGAATGTCATTGATGGACTTTGATCCCAGGATCGACTCTGAATTCAAAATGTCCGGGATGTTGCCTACCTCCTTATCATCCTGAATGTAATCTATGTTTCCACTTTCATAGCCGATGATCAGGATCCTATTGACAGGTTCATAGCGCATACAAGTAATGCCAACGCCTACCAAACCCTGCTCCTTGGTCAGTTTCTGATTTTCGTTGGCTTCCAGGTCGAATCTGAAGAAGGAAGCATCCGATCCTGCATAAACAAAGTCATTGGACACGGCCAGGCTCGTGGTCTCTTTGTATGAAAAGTGAGTACGCCAGGTTCCCACGGGGATCTGTCCATTTTGAGAAAATGCCGCTGGTGATATAAGAAGCATTATTGTTATGCTCCGGAAAAATGAGATCATTGGTCCGACAATAGGTTTACCTGACTATTCAAAAAAACAACTTCTGCAGCGTGCTTCATAATCCTCCTTTTCCCCCAACAACAGCTTTTCCTTGACGGGAGATTTGCGGTATGAGAACGAAGCCGGCGCACCGCATCGTACACAAATTGCATGAAGTTTCGTCACATAATCAGCTTCCGCCATCAAGTCCGGCACTGGCCTGAACGGATTTCCCACATAATCCTTGTCCAGACCGGCTGCTACAACTCTTTTTCCCGCCTTGGTCAGTTCCCTGATCACCTCGATGACGGTATCATCTAAAAACTGGACCTCATCGATGCCGATCACGTTTTCATCCTTGACCATTTCCAGGATCTCTCCGGAATTCTCAATGGCCTTTGAGACAAGAAAGTTCTCATCATGGGAAACCACATGAGATTTATGATACCTTGTGTCCATTTTTGGCTTGAAGATCAATGTGCTTTGCCCTGCGATATTGGCCCTTTTCAGACGTCGAATGAGTTCCTCCGTTTTTCCAGAAAACATCGGGCCTACGACCAATTCGAACCACCCGGGTATTGAGGTTTCGTCTGTTTTCTTAAAGGGTACATAGGGTTCATTGTACATATGGCGAAAAGTAGATCGAATTTAGTTCAAATGAAAAATTGTTTTTCTTAACTTTCTTCAAGGCACACAGAAATCACCGGAATTTTCGTTTTCATTTGAACTATGGAGTCTCAAATTAATCATCAGGAGCTAAAAGCTTACTGTACGGAAGTAGCTGACAAAATTCTTAAAGGCAAGGAAAACCATCCCAAATTCGTTTCCGGAAAGGAACTGTTGAGCTGGTCGGGAATTCAGCAGGCCGATCACTTTGTTTTGGCAGAAATATTTCGTTCCTGGGATGAACAGATGAAAAACAGTCGAAGCAGGTTTTTTGACTATGAGAATCCCGAGGTTCTTGAAGCTCAGAAAAAATATGTCAACAAGCTTTCGTTTCATATCAAAGTGCCCTCCGAAGATCTTGTCGGGTTGTATGAAAAGGCATTGGAGAAAACCCTTGTTTTCTTCTTTTTCCCGGATCTTTTTCTCCTTTCCGAATTTGAAGGTTCGGAAGAGTACTTTTCCAGGACATTCAAATACCTGAAGTTTTATCCGAATGAATGCAGGGATATACAGCAAAGGATCGCTTCGGGAGAAGGTCTGAAGCAGGCCATTGAAAGCCAGGAATTTGGAGAAGAGGATCAGGCAAGTATCATTTCCTTTGAGAAGTACGTCCCTTTTGATCCTGAGATCTTTGTTCCCAGACAAAGCCCGGAAAACGGGTCAGCAACTGATAAGGTTGATGTGGAACCCACGGTTGGATCTACCGGGGATAACCAGACCAAGGTTTTCGAGAAGTTTAAAAAGACTCCGAGCCTGGGTGAAAAGTTTAATACCGATGTTCTGTTGCATGAAGAAAATGAAGAAGAGCATCCCAATGTCATAGATCTTCGAAATCTGGGACTGAATGAGAAATTGTACTTCTCCAAGCAATTCTTCGGTGGGAACAAATTTCAATTCGAAGAGTTTCTTGGTCTGATCCTTTCGGCGGACTCCTTTCATGATGCCCGAGAGAAGTTTAACACTTATCCGGAGTTATCCCTTTCAGGAAAAGAAGGCATGGAGGCAAGGAACAGGTTTCTTTCCGGTTTGGAATTCTGTTTTTAGCCGACCCTTCCCAATACCTGCATTCTATGTGCGTCCAACTTGAGGAGGGTGAAAAGCAATAGGGAGAAGGATATCAAAGCTGATCCTCCATAACTAAAAAACGGCAAAGGGATTCCAACTACCGGGAAGAGCCCAATGGTCATTCCGATATTCACCGAATAATGAAACAGGATCAGGGAGAAGACAGAATAGCCCAAAACCCTTCCAAAAACAGTTCTCTGCCTTTCCGCTATAATGATCAGGCGAAACAGGAGTAGAGAAAAAAGGACGATCAGAACAAAAGAACCCATAAAGCCCATTTCCTCTCCAATGGTACAAAAGATATTATCTGTGCTTTGGTCAGGAATAAAATCGAACTTGGTCTGAGTTCCCTTGAGATAACCCTTTCCCCAAAAACCGCCCGAACCTATGGCGATCTTGCTCTGTGTTACCTGCCAACCGGCACCTGTAGGATCGGCATTGGGATTGAGGAATACCTGGATTCTGTTTTGCTGATGCGGCTTGAGGATATTGTTGAAGAAGAAATCGACACTGAATACTATAGCAGCCGCAGCGATGGTACCTGCGGAAATAAAAATTATTCTCCTTCTGCTTTTTAGCGAAAACAAAATGCCAAGAGCCAATAAGCCGGCAAGGATAGCAAACATATAGTTTAGTCCAAGCAGCAGGGTTCCAAGAAAAAGCAGAAAGCTGGCAACACCTATGAATATGAAAATCGCCGACAGTCCCTCCCTGAAGAAAACCAGCGAAAATGCCGCGAACACAAGGGCTGAACCGGTATCCCCCTGAAGTATGATCAATCCAAACGGTACTCCGATAAGAAGCCCGGTTTTGATAAAATCCTTTGGTTTTTGAATGTCAAAGTTGAGGGCGCTGAAAACCTTGGCCAAGGCCAGTGCGGTTGCGTATTTGGCAAATTCAGAAGGCTGGATCTTGATCCCACCCAGCGCAAACCAGCTTTTGGAACCGGAAACCTCGGTTCCCAATAGCAGAACCACAATCAACAATCCGATTGTCAGAAAGTAAACCGGATATGAAAAGGTCATAAACACCTTATAGTCGATCACCATGATCAATACGAACAAGACAAATGATATGACTATCCAGATCAACTGCTTTCCCGATCTGAGGTCAAGATCGAACGGAGACATGGCACTATCTGCCTCATAAATGGCAGCATGGATCGTAAGCCATCCGGTTACCACCAACATCAGATAGATGAGTATCGTCAACCAATCAAGGGACTCCCATATGGATTCTCTCCTGTTCAATAGATAAAATCTCCTTTCATGATGTAATCCTCGAGGTACTGTCGCGTAATCTCACCGTTGAGATATTTCTCCATGACGAGTCCGGCAATCCCGGCTGCAGCCCTTGCTCCCTGACCTGAATTCTCCACATACACCGAAATGGCGATCTGCGGATCGTCCTTCGGGGCGAAGGCAATAAATACCGAGTGATCTTCGCCATGAGGGTTTTCAGCTGTGCCGGTTTTTCCACATACCGCATGCCCCGGAACCGCTCCTCGGAATCCCGTCCCGGATTCCACAACCTTTTCCATTGCATCCACAACTACCTGGAAATAACCAGAATCCACAGCGGTGACTTGTTTTTCACGGTATTCGGGAGGGAACATTTCCTCGCTGCCATCAACTGCTTTGATAAAATGCGGGCGATAATAATGTCCACGATTACCAATAATCGCTGCAAGATTGGCCATTTGGATAGGTACAACGAGTATTTCTCCCTGTCCAATAGCCAGGGAATATATAGTGGAGAATTTCCAACGGTTTCTACCATAGATCTTGTCGTAATAGGATGAAGGTGGTATATATCCCCCCTTTTCATTGGGAAGATCAATGCCAAGGGGCTCACCAAAACCGAAGGATCGTATCTTCTCATACCAGCTTTCAAAGCCTATTCTGGTATCTTCATAGGTGTTTTCAGATACATTTTGATTGAGAACATACCTCAAAACCTGTCTGAAATAAGGATTACAACTGTACTGGATAGCACCTTGCAGATCTTCATAGGTATGAGCACCATGGCAGGCAATAATATTTCTGTTACACCTGATCCGGGTGGCAGGAGTGATCACGCCGGTTTGCATGGCAACAAGGGCCTGGACCATTTTAAAGATCGAACCGGGTGGATAAGCGGCCATCAGGGGCCTGTTGAACAGGGGCTTGGTCGTGTCCTGTGTTAACGAAACAAAATTTGCTCCGAGGTCCCTTCCCGTCAGAAGATTCGGGTCATAATATGGAGCCGAAACGAAGGTCAGTATCTCCCCGGAAGATGGTTCAAGCGCTACGACAGATCCCCTTCTGCCTTGCATAAGATACTCTGCATATTGTTGAAGCTCAAGATCGACTGATATGCTGATGTCATGGCCCGGATATGCAACCGTATCAAATTCATAATCTTTGAACGAACCCTGCACTTCACCTTTCACATTGACCATTTCGTACTTGACTCCTTTTTTGCCGAAGAGAATATCCTCATATTCCAATTCCAATCCACTGATCCCGACCATATCGCCCTGGCGATAACCCTGGCCCTTGTCCTTGGTCAATCTTTCTTTGTCAATTTCTGCTACATAACCCAGGGCACCTGATAGGCTGTGATGGGGATAGGATCGGCGCAGTATGGGTTTCACTCTCAACCCTTCGAAGTCGACAAGGTGGTCTTGGATTCTCGAGAATTCATCCTGAGGAAGCAACGGAGCAAAATCGCTGGCCTTATAATAGGAAAATGATCTTGCCTTTTGGATCTTTTCATTGTAGTCCTTTTCGTCAAGCTCCAGCCATTTCATCAGGTTCTGGTCTTGTCCCTTTTTGAGTTGACCGGGAACCACCTGAATGGTATAGGAGGGCATATTTTCGACCAGTATTTTTCCCTTTCTGTCCTTTATCAAACCACGGAAGGGAAATTCAATGTTCCGTTGGATGATATTGTTTTCGGCCTCAGACCTGTATGTGGAATCGAAAACCTGAAGTATTGATAGCCTTGCTATGAAAACAAGACCCGTGAGAAGGGTCAGAGCAAAAAAGAAATATTTCCTGTTATCGCTCATCTTCTTGGCATGCCTGTAAGTAGTATTACTGTTGTCACGCAGACCCAGGTGAAAAGGGTGCTGGTGAGTGTTTTTATGGCGATAAGACCTGAGAACTCCATAGAAAAGATCTCCAGCGAGAATGCGAGCAGGTGATGTACCAGGATCAGGGATATGCTGAGTATGAGGTACCAGGGCCAGCCAAAGAAGAAGAAAGTGGGCTGTTGGTTCGGATCATAACCTCCCCTTGGAGTGAGTGCCTTCAAGAGGCTTGGCCTGAGGGCCATGAGTAGGGTCGAGGCTCCTGCATGTATTCCCGGGGTTTGCATAAAAAAATCTACAGCCAATCCTGAAAAAAAACCCAGAAATAACCCGGTCATGGGTGCCAGGTCAATGGGCAAAGTCAATAAAAACCAAACATAGATAAACCCGCTTGTGGTTCCTGCGATGGCAATATCCTTGAAAAAGAATATTTGGATCATCAGGATCAGGACAAACCTGACCGACAAGGCAAATAGTGATGCTTTCATTCCTCTCCCACAATTATTTGTTCCAATGTATCCTTCTCTACTTTCAAACGATCTCCTACACTGTATACCGCATTGGTCTTCTTAAAATCATGAAAGAGAATAAAGGTGATGTCAAGAAATGCATCACCCTCCAGAACATTTACATTGCTGACAATTCCAACGGGAACTCCGGCCGGAAATACCGAATTGAATCCGGAGGTAACGATCGAGTCCCCAACACGTACATCGAGGTTCATGGGCACGTAGAGCAGCTTGGATTTATAGATGTTTTGTCCGTCCCATTTGGCTGAGCCTTGGATTCCCGTCCTTGAAAGCTTCGAGGCGATGTAAAAGCTGGGGTTTAAAATGCTTTGTGCCAAGGAGAAATTTGAAGACGCATTGATCACTTTGCCAACGACTCCTGAAGAGGAAATGATCCCCATATTTTCTGAGATCCCATCCTTTCTTCCTTTGTTCAGGGTCAGATAGTTACTCATTCTTTCCGTGGTTTGGTTGATCACCTCTGCCGGCACATAATAATACCTGTTCAATACTTCGGGTGGAAGGTCGGACCTGACCCCCATTTTAGGTTGAAGATTTTGAAGGGACTCCTTTAGCCTGGCGTTTTCCTTCATCAACTTTTCATTCTGATCCTTGAGAGAAAGGGTCTGCAGAATGGAGTTTTTTACATTTTCAACCCGACCTGACCATTCTATGCTGACCAGGAAAAAGGAGGCATTCTGATAGGAGTTCTTGTTGACGACCAGCCAAAAGGAACATATCTCAAGGAGGATAAAGGCAAACAGAACCCTGTTTCTGGAAAAGAATAGAAACAGCTTATTCATGCCTTATCAACGCATCAAAACAGCCTTATATCTGTCAAGATAATTTAAGGATAAGCCGGTCCCCCTGACCACGGCTCTCAACGGATCATCGGCAATATGAACGGGAAGTTTGGTCTTCATGGATAACCTTTTGTCCAGACCTCTCAGAAGAGCACCTCCCCCTGTCAGATGAATACCATTGTCGTAAATGTCCGCGGATAACTCGGGAGGAGAGATCTCCAGAGCTTTCAGTACCGATTCTTCAATTTTGCTGATGCTTTTATCCAGGGCAAATGCGATTTCGGAATAGGAAACCTTGATGACCTTGGGAATCCCCGTCATCAGGTCACGACCCCGGATCTCATAGTCAGGCGGATCATCGTCCAATTCGGTGAGGGCGGCTCCAACTTCGATTTTCACTTTCTCTGCGGACCTTTCCCCGATCAAAAGATTGTGTTGCCTTCTCATATAATCAAGGATATCCTTATTGAAAGTATCTCCTGCAGTTCTGATGGATTGGTCACAAACGATCCCTGAGAGTGCGATCACGGCAATTTCGGTTGTTCCACCACCGATATCCACCACCATTGAACCTACAGGCTGTTCGATATCGATTCCGATTCCCAATGCTGCGGCAATGGGTTCATGGATCATATAAACCTCTTTGGCGTTCGCATGTTCAGCGGAGTCACGTACCGCTCTTTTCTCTACTTCGGTAATCCCCGAAGGTATACAGATCACCATTCTGTGACTTGGCCTGAAAACCCGATTCCCCTGATCTATCATTTTGATCATACCGCGGATCATTTTTTCCGCTGCATCGAAATCGGCAATTACTCCATCCTTCAAGGGCCTGATGGTCTTGATGTTTTCATGGGTCTTCTCATGCATTTGCATGGCCTCCCTTCCTATGGCCAAAACCTTGCCATTGGTCTTGTCGATGGCAATAATGGAAGGTTCATCCACAACGATTTTCTCTTTGTGAATGATCAAAGTATTTGCGGTGCCAAGGTCAATGGCAATATCGCTAGTTAAAAAATCAAACCAACCCATAAATTATAATAAGAAGTCCCAGAAATGGCCCTGGAGGATCAAAGCGCAAATATAATTCAATGTTTGAAATGCCTTGCGCCTGTAAATACCATTGCCATATTATGTTTATCACAATATTCGATGGAATCCTTATCCCGGATCGAACCCCCTGGCTGAATCACAGCGGTAATTCCCGCCTTATCGGCAATTTCGACACAATCCGGAAAGGGGAAAAATGCATCTGAAGCCATTGCAGCACCATTTAAGTCGAACCCGAACCTCTTAGCTTTTTCAATCGCCTGGTTTGCTGCATCAACTCTGGAAGTCTGACCAACACCGCTTCCCAGAAGCTGACCATCCTTAGCGATGACGATCACATTCGATTTGGTGTGTTTGGCAATGATGTTTGCGAACACCAGGGATTCCTTTTCTCCTTCGGTTGCCTTCCTTTTTGTGACATCTTCCAGGTCTGCAATGTCTTCGGTTTTTGTGTCTTTTTCCATCCACAATACGCCATTGAGGGTGGTTTTGATCAACCCCTGGTCCGGTACCATTCCTTTTTTCACTAGAATGATCCTGTTTTTCTTGCTTTTGAGGATCTCAAGCGCATCCGCATCGTAGCCGGGAGCAATGACCACTTCAAAGAACAACTCATTCATTTTCTCCGCGCAAGATCTATCAAGAGTTCTGTTGCAGGCGATGATTCCGCCGAAAGCCGAAACCGGATCTCCAGCCAATGCTCTTTCATATGCCTCCAAAATGGTATTACCCTTGGCCATTCCGCAAGCATTGGTGTGTTTGATGATGGCGCAGGCTGTTTCTTCGAATTCTTCGATCAAACCGACAGCACCGTCAATGTCCACCAGATTGTTGTAAGAGATCGCTTTTCCATGAAGCTGTTCAAAGAGCTCATCGAATTCTCCATAGAAGATCCCACGTTGATGCGGGTTTTCACCGTAACGAAGACTTTTTGAACTGGTCTCGCTAACTCTCAAAAGCGGATCCTGAAAATCTTGGTTAAAAAAACCGGCAATCTTAGCATCATAATGAGATGAAACCTCAAAGGAATTTCTTGCAAATCTTTTCCTGTCCTCGAGATCGGATTTCCCTTTTTTGGTCTCCAAGAGTTCCCGAAGATCCTGGTAATCGTCCTTTGAAGCGACCACCAAAACATCGCGGTAGTTTTTTGCCGCTGCCCTGATCAAGGAGATCCCTCCGATATCGATCTTTTCGATGATCTCGGTTTCTTCATCGCTTTGAGCCAGTGTAGCCTCAAAAGGGTAGAGATCAACGATGACCAGGTCTATAGGAGGGATATTGTATTCCTCGGCCTGGCTCACATCCTCTGAATTTTCCCTGCGATAGAGGATGCCACCAAAAATGGCGGGATGAAGGGTTTTTACCCTTCCGCCAAACACCGAAGGATAAGAAGTCAGATCCTCTACAGGAGTCACCTCGCAACCCTTGGATTCCAAAAAGCTTTGGGTTCCTCCCGTGGAATAGAATTTTACATTTAGGGATTTCAGCTGTGCGACGATCTCGTCCAATCCATCTTTATGGAAAACAGAGATTAGTGCTGAGTTGATTTGCTTTTCAGACATGGGGAAACTGTTCTTTAATGGTGTCTTTAATTACTTGTGGTAGGTGCCGATATTCCAGTTTATGAACCTCCTCCTGAAGCCTTTCGGCATCCCAGGAAGGATCTACAGACAACTTATATTGAGCGATGATCTTACCTTCATCGTATTCTGAATTGACATAATGTATGGTGATCCCTGATTCAGCTTCATTGTTGCGGATCACCGCCTCGTGTACAAAGGAACCGTACATTCCCTTGCCCCCGTACTTGGGTAAAAGAGCAGGGTGAATATTGATGATGCGATCGGGAAAAATATCGATGAGGAATTCCGGGATAAGCAGCAGGAAACCAGCCAGGATTATAAAATCTACCTCATGCCCGGATAGCAATGTGACCATGTGCTCTTTATCCATGAATTGATCTTTTCCAATGATCTCTATTGGAACAGAGAGGCGCTCAGCACGTTCGATCACACCGGCGTTTTTTTTGTTTGTGATGATCAGGCGGACCTTCACCTCAGTGTCTTCCTTAAAAAAATGAATGATGTTTTCTGCGTTGGTACCTGACCCGGAGGCAAATATGGCCATATTGACCGGGTCACCTAATTCTCTCATCCGAGGAAAATTATTGAAATAATTCCTGCGGCGAAAACCAATTTGGATATAAAACTCAGCCTGCCGAATTCTTTTTTTGTGTCAGCCCTTGGCAGGGTGATCATCGAATAAAGTACTGTGGCCGAAATGAGTCCAAAAACGATCCAGATAGACAGGCTTTCAAGGTATATGCCAAAGGCCATCAGTTGTAGAATGATCGAGGCACCAATGATCATCAGGACCGTTTTGGTGTATGGTAGGCCATATGCAATTGGAATGGTCCGATAACCCTCTTTTTCATCGCCCTCAATGTCCTGGAGGTCCTTGATGATCTCCCGGAACATCATCATGCTAAAGGTGAGTCCGGCATACCAAAAGACAATGGGATAATTCCAGCCATACTGCAATGGAAGCATGATGATCGAAAGGGATCCAAGGAAGGAAACGATCAAATTTCCCCAGTAGGGATGACGCTTGAAATTGGTGGAATAAAACCAAAGGAGAACCGAAGCAAGTATATTGACGGCAACCAAACGCAACGAGGCCAATGCAACCAGTGCGATTCCCATGCCGGTGAAAATCCAGTAAAAGACCAGGGCGGTTTTCTTGGTGATCTTGTTTCCAATGATGACCTCTTCGGGCTTGTTGATCAAATCGATCTTTATATCGTGATAATCATTGATCAGATAACCCCCTGCTGCGACCAAAGCCGTAGAAAGGATCAGGATGATGATATTAGAATCAAGGAGTTCCTCGATCGCCTGGGGAGTTCCGATCAAGAAGTACCAGGTAAAGAATTGTCCCAGCCCCAGAAGGATCAAATTGTTGATTCGTATTGATCTTAGTACATGAAACCATACACCTAATACCCGCATGGATGCAATTTATGAGGATTTCAAGTTTGAGGGGATTTAATACTTGGTTAACACCTTCCTAATTTCCGAAAAAACGGAGCAAAATTCTTTATATGCCATCTCGATTTAATGCAGTAAAAGGGTTAAGTAAATCGGAAATATTAATCAAGGGTTAAGAATGTTAATTCAGTGTTACTTCGACAATATCACCCGATAGAATACTTAACAGATTGTTAACCTTCTCTAGAAGTGTACAAAACCCTTAAGTGACTGATTTGCAGAAAATTTTTTAAAAACAATTTCCATGAAGAAGTTAAACTTACTATTGTGGGGAGCATTTCTAGGTGCCGCCCTATCCTTTACCGGTTGTAGTGACGATGATGATGATGGTAATAACAATCCTAATCCATCTGATGAAGTTCAGATAACCGACAACATTACCAGCGATGTGACTTGGTCAAGCAACAAGGTTTATGTCCTTACCAAAAGGATTGCTGTTGAAGCCGGAGCGACTCTTACTATTGAATGTGGAACCCTGATCAAAGGTGAGGCCGGGTCCGGTGCTAACGCCTCTGCTCTTGTGGTTGCTCAGGGAGCCAAGATCATGGCAATGGGAGAAGCTAATTGCCCGATCATTTTCACCTCTATAGCTGATGAGATCACCAAAGAGCAAATTGCTGATGGAGATTACAGAAGTCCAAACCTTGACAATGACCTTAATGGCTTGTGGGGTGGTGTACTTATCCTGGGTTATGCGCCTATTTCAGTAGCGAGTAATGCTGACTTCGAGCAGATCGAAGGAATTCCTGCTTCTGATCCTAACGGACGTTACGGTGGAACCGATCCTGCTGACAATTCCGGAGTTTTCCAATATGTATCGATTCGTCATGGTGGATCTAACATCGGAGAAGGTAACGAGATCAACGGACTTACCCTTGGTGGTGTAGGTACAGGAACAAGCATTTCTAATGTTGAGATCGTTGCAAATCAGGATGACGGTATAGAGTGTTTCGGTGGAACTGTATCAGCTTCTAATATCCTTGTTTGGAATGTTGGAGATGATCAATTCGATATGGATCAGGCTTATTCAGGAACCATCAACAACTTCATCGGAATTGCTGGAAGCGAGACTGATCACATGATGGAGCTTGACGGCCCAGAAGGAAGCAAGACCGGAACTTATACGCTTCAAAACGGATCTTTGAAACTTTGGAACGATGACGGAGTTGATGGTGGTGAGTATGCCGACCTAAGGGATGGCTGCCTTGCAATCCTCAACAATATCTACATGTTCAACGGCTCAGAGGATTCAGATTTCGAGTTGGATGATGATGAAACTTCAGCTGCTTACAAGGCAGGTACAACTTCATTTTCAACTCATGAGATCAATACCAGCCACCTTACAGCTGGAAACCTGACTGTTGCTGACATTTACGCTGATAAATCAACCGCTGGAGACGCTTTCACAACTATTCCACCAGATGCTTCTATAGTAACTGCCGCTGGAACAGGTGCTGATAAGGCTCCGTTCGCTAGCTGGACCTGGGCTGGTCAGGCTGGTGAGTTAGCTGACTTTTAGTCAATGACTTTGCAGGAATACCCGGAGAATGCCTCCGGGTATTCCTTTTTTTTAGAACATAATGGAAGACACAATTACAAGGAAGTTTCCTACCTCTTTTTATAAACCAATGGAAAGAACTCACTTTCTCAGATCAATAGCTATGTCCCTTTTCTTCATGGTCGGGATCAGCTCAACCATCTTTGCTCAAAAAGGAACGATCAGAGGGGTTGCTATAGATGAAGCTACCGGAGAGCCAATGTACGGCGTAACCGTTGTCATTGCGGGAACAACCAATGGCTCGATCACCGATTTTGATGGGAATTTTGAGATCCAGGCTGACCCTGGAGTCTATGACATTCAGGCTTCATTTATATCCTTCGTTTCTGTAACAATCACGGGAGTAGAGGTTAAATCCGGAGAGGTAACCATTCTTGATGAGATCAGTATGGCAGAGGATGTCCAGCAATTGGAAGAAGTTGTTGTGACCGCCGAAGTTCTCAGATCATCAGAGGAAGGCATTCAAACCATGAAGAGGAGATCTGCCAATGTAATGGATGGTATTTCGGCCGCCAGCTTTCGAAAGATCGGTGATTCGGATGCGGCTTCTGCCATGAAAAGGGTCACGGGGGTTTCAGTGGAAGGTGGAAAATATGTTTTTGTGCGGGGATTGGGTGACCGCTATACCAAAACCACCTTGAATGGAATGGACGTTCCCGGACTGGATCCGGATAGGAATACCATCCAGATGGACATTTTCCCAACAAATGTCATCGAAAATATTATGGTTTCGAAATCCTTTACCTCGGATCTACCGGCAGATTTTACCGGGGGAATTGTCAATATTGAAACGCAGGATTTTCCATTGGATAAGTCGATGAAGCTCAGCCTGGGATTGGGATACAACCCCACCATGCACTTTAATAGTGAATATGTGGACTATGAAGGCGGGGCAACGGATTTCCTTGGTTTTGATGATGGAACCAGAAGGATCCCAACAGACAGATCAACAGATATACCTCAATACCCTGATGCCCTGTCGGATCAGGGAGCACCGGGAAGCCCGGGTGGGCCTGACTATCAGGAGTACCAGGAGCACCTTAGAGGATTTAACAAAACGATGGGTCCGGACAGGCAGACCAGTTTTATGAACTACTCGCTTGGCTATTCCTTTGGAAACCAGGTCACGAAGGAAAACGGAACTGTGGTTGGGTATAATCTGGCACTCACATACAGGAACGAAACCCAATTTTTTAGAGATGCGGAATTCAACCTGTGGGGAAAAGATCAGACCAATACTGAGATTTACGAATTGCAACCATTGACCCTGTCCAAGGGAGATCTTGGTGTAAACAATGTATTGTGGGGAGCCATGTTGGGTGTTTCCCAGAAAAAAAGGCTATCCAAATACAGGATCAATTTGCTTCATCTGCAAAATGGCGAGTCTCAATCGGGTGTCTTTGATTTTTCAAGTACCAACCTGGGAACAAATTTCACAGCGGACCAATACAACCTTCAGTATGGTCAAAGAAGTCTGAGTAACCTCCTGATCAATGGAGTTCATCATAGTGAGGATATGCGTTGGATCGTTGATTGGAAGGTCTCTCCAACAATATCGACCATCTACGATCCGGATATACGTTTCATGAGATTTCGTACTGATGTTCCCAATTACCCCGTATCTACGGAGGTTGGTCTACCGGAAAGGATCTGGAGATATCTTTTTGAGTACAATATTTCCGGAAAGGTGGATATTACAAGAAGCCACATGGTCAATGGCAAGGATGCCAAGCTGCGGTTTGGAATGTTAAGCACTTATAAGAGCAGGGATTATGAAATTCAGAGTTTCCAATTCTCTGTAGGAGATACGGAGTTTAGCGGAGATCCAAACGAGCTTTTATTGGACTCCAACCTGTATACCAATTCCAATGTGAACGGGGTGAGGCATAATCCCACCTTTATTCCCAGCAACCCCAACAAGTTCGAGTCCAACGTCATCAATGTCGGAGCCTATGCTTCGGAGGAATTCAACCTGACCGGGAGACTGAAGACGATCCTGGGATTGAGAATGGAATACTATTCCCAGAGATATACAGGTCAAAACCAAACAGGAACGATCATACTGGATAACGACAATGTGCTGGAAAACTTCAATTTGTTCCCTTCTCTGAATCTGATATACGCGCTTACTCCTAAGCAAAACCTGAGGTTCTCCTATTCCAGAACAATTGCCAGGCCTTCGTTTAAGGAACTGTCCTATGCTGAGATTCTTGATCCGATCACCGGAAGAACATTTATCGGAGGATTATTTGAAGATATCGACCCAAGTACCGGGATTGTTCTTTGGGATGGAAATCTTCAGTCTTCCCATATCAATAACCTTGATTTGAGGTGGGAGGTCTTTTGGAAAAGGGCTCAAACACTTTCTTTTTCTGTATTCTACAAGGATTTCACCAATCCTATTGAAATTGTTCAGTTCGTTCAGGATCCCAACAGTTTCCAGCCTCGAAACGTAGGGGATGCCACCGTGATCGGTTTGGAACTTGAATTCAGACAAAGCCTGGAGCCGATAACCTCAAGTCTGAGGAACATCTTCGTGATCGGAAACTTCACTCTGAACAGATCTGAGATCAAGATGTCGGAATCGGAATATAATTCAAGAAAACTCAGTGCCCGTGTTGGCGAGGAGGTTAAAGATACCAGGCCTATGGCCGGACAATCTCCGTATCTGATCAATGTTGGGCTGGCATATGAATCTACAAAGGGCAATTTTGATGCGGGCTTGTTCTATAATGTTCAAGGCGAGACCCTGGTGTTTGTGGGATTTGCGAATAGGACAGACGTTTATGCGGTTCCATTCAATAGTTTGAACTTTACCGCTAACTATAAATTCGGGGAAAGAAATCGCTATTCTTTGGGAATGAAGGTTACCAACATTTTGGATGACCTCAAAGAAAAGATCCAAAAGAACTACAATGCACAAGACCAGATCTTCACCCGATTAAGACCTGCCACGGAGGTGAGCCTCAGGTTTAGCTATAACTTCTTCTAGACAACATCATATTCCTAATTAGGCCTCTTATGGGGCCTTTTTTTTGCAACCCTTTTGGATTTCATTTGTCTTTAGAAAAAATTAATCGAAATGAAACCAATCGCTAGTACACTCTCCCTGGTATTTCTGCTCTTCGTTCAGTGTGGTATTGCTCAGAAACAGGTCAAAGGATCGGGTAATGTAGCCACGGAAACGCGTGAGCTGTCTTCATTTAACGAACTCAGGGTAGGAGGGGCCTTTGAAGTCCTCTTAAAAAAGGGGTCCGGTAACTCTGCCATGCTTGAAATGGATGATAACCTTCTCGAGCTCGTTGAAACGAATATCTCCGGGAATATACTAAGGGTCAGGACAAAAGACGGATATAACCTGAACAATACAACCAAATTGAAGATCACCATTACCTACACCAATATCAATCATATTGAAGTAAGCGGAGCCTGCAACCTCTCATCGGAAGGGACCATAGAGTCGGATGAAATGATCTGCGAACTTTCGGGAGCAGGTAATATCGAGTTGGAGGTAAGAAGTAAAAGATTTAGCGCGGATATTTCGGGGGCAGGGAATATGGAGATCCAAGGAGAAACATCTTTTCAGAAACTGGATCTTAGCGGAGCATCATCTTACAAGGCCTATAGTTTCCGATCTTCGGAAAGCGTCGTTCATGCGAGCGGGGCCTCCTCTGCAAGAATCAATGTTTCAGGCAAATTGGATGCGCATGCAAGTGGAGCCTCTTCTATCAGGTATAAGGGCAAGCCATCCGATAAGGATTTTCACAAATCAGGAGCTGCTTCCATAGAGGGAATCGATTGAGGTCAGGTTAAATTTTCCCGGGAATTTCAACGTCCTGGTGGACTGAGATTTCCGGGTTTTTTTGCCCATTAAACTTGAATTACTCCGTTTATAATGGAGTAATTTTTGTTTTCAGCCCGTTGCTTCTTTCCTTCATGTTTCATGAAGAAAAGAACCGCCTATTTTTTAACCCAGCTAGTGGTGATTTTGCTGTGGGTGACCCTGACCCTCGTGATATCCTATCTCGACGGACAGGTCAGGCTGGATGCGGTTCTTGATGCCCTGATCTACATCTCGTTTTTTGTGGGTCTTACCCACCTTTTCAGGGAGATCTTGATCCGAAGGGATTTCTTCCAATACCCCATCGGAAAGCTGATCTTCATCGTCATCTCCTGCTGTATCCTTTTTGCCCTGGCCATGTATCCCTTTACCTCGTTGGTATCGGTTGGACTGGGGATACTCTCTTGGACCGAGGTCTTTAATCTCACCCATTTTGTGATCCAGGTCCTGGCGAATATGATGCTCTTCGTCGGATGGTCTCTGTTCTATTTCTCATTCCATTTTTTCAGGTCCTACCAACAGAGTCTCAAGTTTGAAGCGTTCAAAATTGAGGCGGAACTGAATCATTTAAAAAGTCAGTTGAACCCACACTTTCTTTTTAATTCACTCAACTCGGTCAGGGCCTTGATCGATGAGGATCCGAAAAAGGCCAAGAATGCCATTACCCAGTTAAGCGGGCTCCTTCGAAAAGGGCTTGAAACAGGGAAGCAAAAATTGATTCCTTTTTCCGAGGAACTTTCCACCGTAAAAGATTATCTGGAGCTTGAGTCCATCCGATATGAGGAACGCCTCAGTGTCAGCCTTGACTGTCCCGGGGAAACCCACAGCTCCAAAGTCCCACCGCTATTGGTTCAGACACTCGTCGAAAACGGGATAAAGCATGGGATCTCGAAACTGAAATCAGGTGGAAGGATCGAACTGAAATCCTCCATAACCGCGGATGGGGAATTGATCATAGAAATACTGAATTCCGGCTCATTGAACAACGCCTTGAACAGCTTTCAGAAGAGAGGCTATGGCTTGAGAAATTCCAGGAAAAGGCTTGAACTATTATTTGATGACAGGGCCTCATTGAACATCAGAAATGGTGAAAAGAATACGGTAAGAACCACACTAAGAATTCCACAAAAACAAAACGCATGAAAACTTTAATTGTAGATGATGAAAGACTTGCCAGGCAGGAGTTAAAAAACCTTCTCAACGCTGTTGATGATATAGAGATCATCGGTGAGGCGGTCAATGCGGATGAAGCGATACAGATCATTGAGGATCAAAGGCCTGATCTTGTTTTCCTGGATATACAGATGCCGGGGAAGGATGGATTCGAGCTCTTGGAAGAATTGACCTTCGTTCCCAAAGTGGTTTTTGTGACTGCCTATGATGAATATGCGATCAAGGCATTTGAGGTCAATGCATTCGACTATTTGGTAAAACCTGTGAGCACGGACCGGCTCATTGAGGCTATCAATAAGGTTAAGGAGAGTATAGAGTTAGATCTTCAAAAACAGGGCATAAAGGAGGCTTCTGCCGAACTTACGGGTGAAGATCAGGTTTTTCTCAAGGATGGGGATAAATGCTGGTTCGTGGCTCTAAAAGACATCAGAATGTTTGAGTCTGATGGCAATTATGTGAAGGTCTATTTCCATAAGTTCAGGCCTCTGATTCATAAATCCCTGAACTCCCTTGAAGAAAAGCTTGATAAGCGCGAGTTCTTTAGAGCCTCCAGGAAATACATCATCAATTTGAAATGGGTGGAAGGTATAGAGAGTTGGTTTAACGGAGGCTTGATGGTTACTTTGAAAGGAGGCGAACGCCTCGAGATCTCCAGGAGGCAGGCCGTTAAATTTAAGGAGATGATGAGCCTTTAGTCAAAATCCTTATACCATTTTCTGGTGCCGAGCATAATCATCGGGAGGTCCGCGCTGCTGTCACCCAATGTCCAGACTTCATCGTAATCCGAGGGTGAGTATCTCTCAAGAATTGCTTTGACCTTTTCCTCACCCTTGCAGTTTTCACCTTCAAGCCGGCCTTTGAAAATACCTTCTTTGTATTCGAGTCTGCTTGAGATGAATTCCATTCCCATTTCCCTGGCCAAAGGCCCAACCCAGAGCTCAGGCGACGCGGAGACTATAGCGCAAACACCGCCTTTGGATTGGACGTATTTGACCTTGTCCATGACATTGTTCCTGATCCTTGAAAGGAGAATTTTGTTGACAAAGTATTCGGCCTGGCCCATCATGCTATCCTTCTTTCGATCCGAAATATAGACTCCCAGGATCTGTCCTTTTGCTTTCCTTGTACTTCTGATCCCGAGTTTCCACATCAGGAGTATGGGCATAGCCTTTATGCCTTTAAATAGAAACTTGAGGAATGATCCGGAAACAAACCTCAAAAACAGGATATAGGAATCTCCTTTGATCAACGTGCCGTCAAGGTCTGTCAGCAGTAGGATCCTTTCTTGCACCTTTCTAGATCTTTAGTTTTTTGAAGATGAACTCAGGGATATTTCTGATCACCATCATCACCCAAAACCAAATTGGCCCTACGTAGAATCTGTCTTTTCCCGCCATCGATTTTTCAACAATTTGTCTGGCTGCGGCCTGGGGGCTTGTGGTTAAAAAGCCAGGTGTTTTCTCCTGAAGCATCCTGGTCTTGATATAACCCGGTATCGCGGTAACAAATCTCAATTTCGTCCCGGCAAAGTAATGCCTGTAACCATCGAGTAGGGTGGTTAATCCTTTCTTGGCTGCTCCGTAAAAAAAATTCCCCTGCCTGCCTCTCTCTCCTGCAACCGAAGAGATCCCCACAATGGTACCGCCTTTCTTTTCCATTTGATTTGCCAGTCCATGGATCAATGGTGTGAGACCATAAAAATTGGATCGAATGATCCTGTCCATCTCTGCCTCATCCTTTAAAGCCAGGCCATGGTCTCCCAGGTAACCTGTGCAGATATAAACCAGGTCCGGCAATGGGTCTAATTCATTGATAAGCTCCCAGGAACTTCCCGGGTCCAATGCTTCGAATTCCAGTATCCTGACTCCAGGTTTTGATCCGAAAACGGAATCCAATTTTTCCTTTCCCTCATGGGATCGGTGGGTCAGTTGAAGTTCACAGCCTTTCTGGCTTAAAACCCGGGCTATTTCCATACCCAGATCCGAGGAGGCACTGATCACTAATGCTGTCATTTTATTTTAAGTCTTTGCGCCAGGTTAGAATTGAATGGAAGATGCTGTACAAAACTGCTGAAAGCTGCGTGTTCAGGATAGCCGACCCTTAAATGATCTGCCTCCATTCTGGCATCTTTGGCAAGGTAGACTCGCCCGCCCATTTCATGGACCATGTCATCCACTTTGTTGAGCTTACCTTTTGCGGATCGACTTGCGGGAAAGTCCAGGGCCAGGGTATAACCATCAATTGGAAAAGACATGTATCCGCGACCTTTCCCAAGTTTTTTTAACACGGTCAAAAAGGAGGAGATCCCTTCTTTTTGAAGCTTTCGAAGTACTCTTTCGACCCCCTGAACCCCCGATTGACCTGGGATCACGAACTGGTATTGGAAGAATCCTCGTTTTCCATAAGCCCTGTTCCAATTTGAGATCTTGTCCAGGGGGTAAAAAAATGTGTCAAGATCTACAAGAGATCTTTCAGAAGAAAATGAGTAGTACAATTTGTTAAAAACCCTGTTGGAAAATGAATTCAACAAAAAAGACGGAGCATGAAAGGGAACGTTAAGTTTTTTTTTTGGCGACCAGGTCAGCCCTCTCATTTTTTTTGACACATGATCTTTGCTCGCATGCTCGCCAAGGTAAAGTATCCCTCTTCCGAAATTTGATCCGGAGGCCAGCGAATCCAGCCAGGCCACGCTATAGGTTGATTTTTCATGGTTTTCAAACTGATCAAGCAGTTGAGTCAGGCTCCCGGACTTCAAGACCTGTTGCTTTATCCATTTGGTCTGGATCCTTTTCAGCCTGATTTTGGCACTCATAATAATGCCTGTCAGGCCCATACCTCCGCAGGTCCAATTGAAGAGTTCAGTATTCTGAACCGCGGAACAATTGACTACTCCTTTTTCGGGAGTCCAGATCTCAATTTCCTCCACGAAATTGGATATGGTCCCGTCGATATGGTGGTTTTTGCCATGCACATCCGCGGCTATCATTCCGCCTACGGTCACGTATTTCGTTCCCGGTGTAACGGGAAGAAAGTATCCCTTGGGCAAGCAATATTGGATGATCTCTAAAAGACTTGTTCCGGATTTAACCCAGATGATTCCTGCCTCGGAAAGGCCCATGATCCCTTTTTCGGAACCCATATTCAGTATCCTTTTGAACAGAGAAGCATCACCATAACTCCTGCCCAACCCCCTGGCGATGAATTCCTTATCCTTCCAATCCCTCATCCAGGGTTCGGATGATTCCTTGACTTCCGCTTCTACTTTTGGATAATTGCCCCAGTTCGAAACCAACATAGCGCTCAATACAGGATCCAGAAATTCAGAAGCAACCATCCAACTACGCAAAAGATGATGACCTTGTCCTGCAGCAAGGCAAGTACTGGTTGCCCTCCCTTATTTTCCACAAGACTTCTTTGCAGGTATCTCAGAATTCCAAAAATCACAAATACCGAAGTCAAGATTTGAAACTCCGATTTGGAAGAATCCAATTGGTGATTCTGGGTGTACATGATGTATGCGAGGATCAGCACGGATGCCAGGACACCCAGGGTTGTATTCAAGAACTCAAGGTTATACCCGGCAACTGATTTTCTTGTAGGCCCCTCCATCATGGATATGGTCAGGTCAGACCTCCGTTTTGCCAGGGCGAGGAACATGGCCAAGAGAAAGATCATCAGGGACAACCATGGTGAGATCGGAACCTCGGCCAGAAAACCTCCGCCATATATTCTGAACTCAAAACCAAGTGCGATCATAAAAACATCGAGAAGGGGAATATTTTTCAGCCCGAAGGAATAGAGCAGGTTGAGAATGAAATAGGAAAGGCAAATGATCCCAAAATTGAGATCTGTCCAGAATGATAGCCCCAATCCGCCCAAAAGGATCGCCAAGGCGAAAACATATCCCTGGGTAATACCAATATTTCCCGCGGCGATCGGGCGGTTTTTCTTCTCCGGATGCTCACGGTCAAATTCTACATCCCTGATATCATTGATGGTATATACCGCGCTGCTCACCAATCCGAATCCGATAAATCCCAACAGAAGATTGAACATGACCCCATGATCCATGATCACCTGCGCAAAGAACGCCGGGATGAATATGAACAGGTTCTTAACCCAATGGTTGACTCTGGCCTGTTTGATGTACGAATTCAATGTTCCAATTGATTAGTCAATGAATAGTCGGGAGATGATCTCGTCGGATTGAAACCAGCCTTTCAGTGTTAATTTTAATCGATTCTTCTCAACCCTTCCCAGTTCATCCCTGATTAATTCTTCGATTTGCTTCTCATTTTTCTCCATGAGGGTTGTTTCAAATTCCTTTTGAACATAGTCCAGATCAATGCCTTCCTTTTTTCTCAGGCCTGTCATAATGTATTCGTTCAGATGATCTTTTTTGCTCAATAACTCAAATTCTTCAGGAATATTATCTTTTTCAATGCTCCTTATATATAGGGTGTTGTTTGCCACATTCCAGCTTCTCTTCTCTGTGAGGTACGAGTTAGCAGATGGTCCAAAGCCCAGGTAGTTTTTTCTTTCCCAATAGCTGGAATTGTGAATGGACCTGAATCCCTGAAGAGAATAGTTTGAAATTTCATAATGATCGTATCCTTTTTTGGATAATTCTTCATGGACGGAAAGAAACTGTTCATAATACTTCTCTTCATCCAGGGTTTTCAGGATCCCAGCTTTTTGAAGGTTACCAAATTTGGTATTTGGTTCAATTGTTAGCGCATATGCCGAAATATGAGGAGCGGAAAAATTTGAAATGATCCTGAGGTCGGATTCGAATTCTTTCTGACTTTGTTCCGAGGCGCCGAATATCATGTCGAGGTTATAATTCCCGATGCCCGATTCCTTGATGGTCTCCACCGCCCTTTTTCCATTTTCCGAATCATGTCCCCGGTTGAACCATTTGAGTGTCTTGTTTGAAAACGATTGTAGCCCGATGCTCAAACGATTGATTCCCATTTTCTTTAAGGCATGCAGGTATTCTGAGGAACAATGTTCCGGATTGGCTTCAAAAGTGATTTCGGGATCCGGAGCGATCGAGTAATTGGCAAATAGCTTTTCAAGCAATTCTTCAACCATTTCAGGATCAAGTATTGAGGGAGTTCCTCCACCAAAATAAATGGTGTTGATGGTCTCCTCGGCCAACAGTTTCCTTTTCAGTCCGATCTCCCGGCTTATGGAACTCACCATGGCTCGAATTTGTGAACTGTTGACCCTGAAGTGGAAGTCGCAGTAAGAACAGGCGCGTTCACAAAAAGGTATGTGGATATAAATTCCTGCCAACTGTTTTCCGAATCAAGTTCTAAATTTGTTTCTCGAGAAATCCTGAAAACTTGATCCAGCCTCCCTATTCGTATTTTGATTTTGTTCTGCCATTCACCTGGGCCTTTATCATTTCGGTTTTTGCCATTCCGTCAATCATTTTTGTGGCTCATATCAAAAATCTTCTGGACGAGCCAAATGTAAGAACCGTTCACCATTCACTTACGCCCAGGTTAGGTGGAGTGGCCATTTTTGCAGGCTTCACTTCGAGCCTCACGATTTTTGGCTCCCTCGATTTTGGTATTCAGTTTTTGCTTGCCGGCTGTATCATATTGTTTTTTATCGGGATCAAGGACGACCTTGTTTCGGTATCGGCATTTAAGAAGTTTTTTGTTCAGATCCTGGCTACGGGGATAGTCATGATCTTAGGAGATATACGGATTACCAGCTTTCAGGGGATTTTCGGGATCCATGAGCTTGAGATCGGGGCCAGCTATGCCTTCACTTTCCTGGTGATCATGGGCATATCGAATTCGATCAACCTGATCGATGGATTGGACGGCCTGGCGGGAACCATTCTCGTCATCGTGGCTTGTACCTTTGGACTGTTTATTCAATTTTTCGGAGGTCCGGAATTCCTGCCCTATAGCATGGTCGCCATATGCCTTGTAGGGGCCATCATAGGGTTTTTGAGGTATAATTTTTACAACGCCGTGGTGTTCATGGGGGATACCGGCAGTCTTGTATCAGGGCTGGTTGTCTCTGTATTGGCGATCAAGTTTATTGAGATGGCCAAAGTGCCTGCCGGACCTTCCATGGCAGTCTGTGTTTTGATCGTGCCAATATTTGACACCTTAAGAGTGTTTTTTATTCGGATCGTGAAGGGCGTTTCTCCATTTTCTCCTGATAAAAACCATATTCATCACCAGCTCTTGAGGATAGGATTAACACAGCTGCAAACCGTGTTTGCTTTGTCCCTGTTCAATCTGCTGATGATCTTTCTTTGTCATTGGCTTTCCCCGCTGGGAAATTCTTTCATGGTCCTTTTCATTGCCGGAATGTTCGTATTGGCAAATCTCTTGTTGGAATTCTTTGGAAGGGGTAAAAAGGCCATAGAATGAATCCCAGGTTCCCTGTACTTTTCTGGTTGGCCATACTTTTTCCCATGCTTGTGTTTTCCGCAGGGAAGAAGGAAACGCGAAAATTTAGTGGAAAGGGAGTCATAAGTCTTGAGGGAAAAGAAGGTGTAACCTTTGTTGTAAAGGCAAGAGATTACTCTTTGGCCTTGTTCGATGATCAGGATCTGATGATGGGATTTGTGCCCCATGGTGACTCGCTTGTATTATCGGCTTTAGAGCTGTGGGGAAAAAGTTCTCTGTCCTTCGTGCCTGGATCAGAAAGGATTGGATATTGGGAACTGACCGAACAGGTTGGAGTGCCTCCCGGAGGTAGGCCAATGTCAGCGGAGGTTGGGTTGAAGAAAGAGAATATCAAACCCTATCTCCTTTTGGCCTTTGTTTTCATAGCTGTTGTTTTGGCGATTTTCAGAATCCTCAACAATTATAGTTTTTCCTATATAACCCTACCGGTTTCTTCGATAGGGAAGATCTTTGTTTTTGATCAATTCTCTTCGGGTGTTTTCCCTTTGATTTTCCTAGGGGTTTTTCTTGGTTTTAGTGCTTTGCTCGGTTTCATCCTTGACCTCGTACTTCCGGGAAAGTTTGAATTGGGACTTACGGGAGGAGGTTTTTTGGTAGGTCATCTTCCGACGAGTTTGTCTTTCTTCCTTTTGGCCCTGGTTTTCGTGATCGTGAGGTTTTTGTTCTACAATTTTTTGTCTTATATGGTCAGTTCGAAGGAATTGGGAAATTCCCTGTTCTCCTCAGCCCTTATACTCGGGACAATACTTTTGATCTTCCTTTCCATCCTGATCCTCCTGGTAGGTTTTCCATATTTTGTTTACCCTCTCACGAAAATTGTCCCTTTTATATTCACTATATTTGCAGCGCTTTTTGGAATTGGGATGCTGTTGACCCATTTGAATTTGGGATTAGGTGTTCCGGTTTCGGTGCGGTTTTTCGGGATTGTCGCTATGGAGATCCTTCCAACAGTGTTAATTGTTAAAGTATTAATTGAAGGTTAAAATTTTAGGAGGAAATGAGCAGCGCGGAAGCAAAGATCATGAATGAAAGAAAGAAGGAAGTAAAGTCAATACTTGTCTCTCAACCTCAACCAACTAAGCCGGATTCCCCTTATCATAAGTTGTCGGAAAAATATGATCTGAAGATTGATTTTCGTCCGTTTATCGAAGTAAAAGGGATTCCTTTTAAAGAGTTCCGTAAAGGAAAGGTGGATATTCTCGATCATACGGCGATCATTTTCACCAGCCGTAATGCCATAGATCACTTCTTCAGGATCTGTAAGGAGGCGAGGATCGAGATGCCTGCCGACATGAAGTACTTTTGTATCTCGGAACAGACAGCCTATTACCTTCAGAAGTATATCGTGCTGAGGAAAAGAAAGCTTTACACAGGGCATAAAACAGTTCAGGAGCTAACCGAGATACTGAGCAAGCATGATGATGAAAAGTTTCTTTTTCCATGCTCCAACATCAGGAAAAATGATATTCCGGATTACCTGAAGAACAATGGTTTCGATTTCACCGAAGCTGTGATCTATGAAACCGTGGCCAGTGATCTATCTGATCTGGCGGATATCAAATATGATATCATCGCTTTTTTCAGTCCGTCCGGGATCAATTCCCTATTCGTGAATTTCCCTGATTTCGAGCAGAATAACACAAGGATCGCTGCTTTTGGTCCGACCACTTCCAAGGCGGTGAAGGAAGCCGGTTTGGTACTTGATATTGAGGCACCATTGCCTGAAGCTCCGTCAATGACCGGAGCACTTGAGATGTATATAAAGGATGTTAACAAAACGAAGTAGGATTTCTTTTAATTCTATTTTTTTTTAAAGGGTTATTTATCCATAGTTTAGCGGCTTATTTTTTGCTGCATGAGGAACACTTTTAGTATGAAGAAGAATTTACTCCTTACTCTAACGGTTTTGATTTCAACGGTTTCGGTGGTTTGGAGTCAACAGGATCCGTTGTTCAGCCATTACATGTTCAACAAACTGTATTACAATCCGGCCTATGCGGGCGTTAATGGCGACATGGATTTCGGGTTAACATACCGGAATCAATGGGTCGGCTATCAATCGAGTTTTGACGACGGTGGGGCTCCCGGTACTGCTTTGGTCTCTGTTGCTTCTCCGGTGTACATCAAAAAGGTTGAAGCGGGGCTGGGTGGTTTACTGATGGTTGATCAGTTCGGCTTCACTCAGGATGTTCAATTTCATGTTACTCCTTCATATTACAGGGATCTTGGCCCTGGTAAAATTTCCTTTGGCTTAAAACTGGGTGGGATATACAAGACGGTAGATTTCTCGCAAGCCAGAGTGGTCGATCAAAATGACGAATTGATACCCTTGGGGGCGGAGAGCAGATTCGCTCCGGATCTTGGCTTGGGGATCTGGTATGAAGCCCAAAGATTTTTCGGAGGATTTGGTGTTAATCACCTGATCCCTTCAGAGTTCGACTTCGGTGTCAGAGGGGTCGGCTCAAGTGCCGAGCCTGTCGCTGCGGCAACCAACTCATTGGTCCCACACTACAACCTGACCGGAGGTGTGAATATTGAAGCCTCTTATGAATTAAAGATCACCCCTTCTTTTATTGTGCAATCTGCCAACTTTGATCAGACGGTTTGGGAACTGAATGTTATGGCATTTTATCAGGACCGTTTTTGGGGTGGAGTCTCTTACCGGAGTACAACAGATGTTGTCGCACTTGTCGGCATGGGCTTCATGGAAGACAATGTGTTGAGAGTGGGATTGGCATTTGATATCGGGCTTGATGCCGATAAGAACGAAGCTCTTCAGCCGGTGTCTCCCGAGATTTATGTCACCTATAAAATCCCGTCAGTAGGAGCCAGAAAGAAACCTATTGTACGGACTCCCCGTTACAGGTTCTAGAATCGGATCGCTTTTCTGCCCTGTAAGGCAGATTTTGAATTTTTTTTAATTCAAATTAGCTTTGAGCTGGAGCAGTCCACAATTTTTGTCTTTAATTTGAGTTAGTAGAGTTGTTAAACGAATTGCTTTTTGATTGAACAGGTTTTTGCCGCTATGAAGAAAACACCCTTCCTTCACATAATCGGGATATTGCTGGTGTCGGCAATCTTTGCTGGTTGTAACAAGCTTGGTACTACCGATGATAACGGCCAGTTGGTCGGCGTTCCGGATCGTGACTCATGGCAGATGATCACTCCTTACGGGATGGTCTATTGCCCGCCAGGTACCTTCCACATGGGACAAGCCGATGAGGACGTTCCCAATACCCTGATCAACCTGAACAAACAGGTTACCATCGGAGGATTCTACATCGATGATACCGAGATCACCAATAATGAGTACAGACAGTTCATTTATTCCATCATGGAAGATTCTCTCGACATTCTCGGAGAGGATTTTGTCTATGAGATCCTTTACCCGGATACTTCGGTTTGGATAAATGACTTTACTCATCATATGGGTGATCCGTTAACCGAATACTATTTCTACCACCCAGCATATGATGAATATCCATTGATCGGCGTCAGTTGGGAAGGTGCTCAGTACTTCTGTGATTGGAGAACGGAGTACCTGAACCAATGGAGACAGGATAACGGACTCTTCAAGATGCCCAATTTCAGATTGCCATCCGAAGCTGAATGGGAATATGCATCAAGGGGCGGAAGAGATATGGCTATGTTCCCCTGGGGAAATCCTTATATCAGAAATGGCAGAGGCTGTGCTCTGGCTAACTTCAAACCGGGTCGTGGTAATTACTATGATGACGGATTTGCCTACACAGCTCCTGTAGCTTCCTACTTCGCCAATGATTACGGGATCTATGATATGGCGGGTAATGTCAGTGAATGGTGCGAGGATGCCTTCTTTGAAGCGGCCATGCCAATTGTATGGGATTTGAATCCCACATATTTTGACGAGAATGAGGCCAGGAAAGTGATCCGTGGAGGATCTTGGAAAGATGTGGCCTATTTCCTTCAAACCGGTACAAGAACTTTTGAATACAAAGACAGTGCGACTTCCTATATTGGATTTCGTTGTGCTATGACCTTCCTCGGGAGATCATCAGGTGCAGAATTTTAATTGTTGGAATTTTATCTTTAAATCGAATCTACTAAACAGAAATAACTATGGCACACAAAGGTGGTTTTATTGAAATCTTCTACAAGAGGATCATGCCTATGATCTACGGTATCGGGGCATCGATTGTGATCTTGGGAGCGATGTTCAAAATCCTTCACATACCTGGAGCTGGTTTTATGCTTGGTGTTGGTATGTCGGTAGAAGCTATCATTTTCTTTTTATCTGCATTTGAACCACAACACGCAGAGATCGACTGGACAAAGGTTTACCCTGAGCTCAAGGAGGAAAGCGATGACTTCGATGAAGAAGATGAATTTGGCAACAAACCAGCTACTGCTGAAAATGCTGTTGAGTCATTGGATGATATGCTTGAAGAAGCGAATATCAATTCCGAACTCATGGAAAGGCTGGGAGCAGGCTTCAACAGGCTGAATGATAATATCGGCAATATGGCTGATCTGTCTGATGCGGCGGTAGCTTCCAACGACTACGCAGAAAATGCGAGGGTAGCCGCTTCCAAGTTAGGGGAGTTGAATGCCTCTTATGGTTCCACTGTTGATGCTCTTTCCACTTTGGTTTCGGCAAGTTCCGATGCCACTGAATATCATGAAGCTATTCAGTCCATGACCAAAAATCTTGGGGCGTTGAATTCTGTTTACGAAATGGAGCTTCAGGATGCAAACAGCCATTTGAAAGCATTGAACAAGTTTTATAGCAATCTGTCCACTGCATTGGATAACCTTTCTGAGGCTTCCAACGAGACAGAGACCTTTAGAAATGAGTTGGGTAGGCTAACCGGAAATCTTACTTCCCTGAACAATATTTACGGCAACATGTTGTCTGCCATGAAGCAATAAATTGAATAGCTAATCCAAAAAAATGGCAGGAGCAAAAGAGACACCCAGACAAAAAATGATCGGGATGATGTACCTGGTTCTAACAGCACTGTTAGCACTTCAGGTCAGTAGCTCGGTCATGTATAAGTTCAAGTTCCTAGAGGACCAGATGGATTACGTGGTCGCTGAGACTCATGAAAGGAACGTAGCAACTGAAATGAACATTGAAGCCAAGGTCGAGGAAAGAGGAAACAAGGAGATCGAGGTGAAGATCATGGAAAAGGCCAATATGGTTAGAGTGCACACAAAGGAGCTTCTCGAGTATATTGATGGCCTGCAAGAGGATCTTGTAAAGCAATCCGGTGGACGTGATGAACATGGTTTTTATTTAGGTGCCAAAAATGAAGACGTGGTTCAGGTTATGTTTATCGGGCCGAGCAAGAACGGGAAAGGATACGAGCTAAGAGATAAGTTGAATGGATATGTTGATGAAGTCGAAGCACTGGCTCACAATCCAAAGGACTATCCTCCATTCGCCCTTGACGGTAAAGATGATCCCCTCTTCAAGAATATCCCTGAGCAAAGAGAAAAGGACTTTGCACAGTTGACCTTTGAAAATACTCCTATGGTTGCTGCTATGGCTGTATTGTCAGAAATGCAAAGTAGGATCGTTCAGATCGAATCCGAGATCTTGTCAGAGCTTGCTGCGGAAGTAGGTGCTGCGGATTTCAAGTTTGATGTGACACAGGCAATGGTCAGACCGCAGTCAAAAGTCGTTGCTGCGGGTGCGGACTATGAAGCTGAGATGTTTATCGCGGCATTTTCATCAGCCGTAAAACCGCAAATGAAATTTGGTGGAAAAGATATTCCTGTAGAGAATGGAATCGGAACCATCAAGTTCAAAGCAACTCCAGGAGCGTATGATAAAGAGGGGCTGGCGAAGAAAACCTGGAAGGGTGAGATCACTCTCCCAAAACCAACAGGAGGTGATACTACCTTTGTTGTTGAGGAGGAGTATTTCGTGGCCAGACCGGTAATTTCTATCCAATCGGCTTCGGTAACGGCTTTGTATAGAAACTGTGGAAACGCTCTTGATGTACAGGTTCCTGCTTTGGGGACAAGCTATAATCCTTCCTTTAAGCTTACCGGTGGTTCTACCATATCCGGTTCTGAAAAAGGAAAAGTAACTGTGATCCCTACAGCCAGAAAAGTAAAACTCACAGTCTACTCCAATGGGGATTTGATCGGTGATCAGGATTTCAACGTAAGGGGCGTTCCTCTGCCAACAATTGTGGCTGTAGCGAACAAAAGGGAAGTGAACATTCGTGATGGTGTCGCTGTCCCGGGTCCAAGGAAAATTGAGATCGAAGCAAGACCTGATAAGGATTTTGCAGCCTTCCTTCCCAAGGATGCCAGGTACCGTGCGGTAGAAATTGATGTGACGCTGGCGAGAGGAAAAAGGGCTATCAAGCGACAAACTTTCAAATCTCCCGATCTGACCTTGACCCAGTTTGCGGCTCAGGCCAAACCGGGTGACAGATACGTTATTGAAGTAAAAAACGTTGTTAGAAGAAATTTCCAGAATAGGAATGAGAATGTTGACATGCCTGTTACATCAAGGATCATTACCATTCCTCTTAACTAATTTGAAATGAGAGCAGTAGTATTAGTAGCATCTTTATTTATTCTGATTGTAGCCGGAAATTCCGTAAGCTATGCTCAGGAAAACCTGAATGAGGGTTATAATGACCTGTCAGTCAGACCAATTCATGCTTCTGATATCATGTTCAAAAAGCGTGTTTGGAGGAGGATGAACCTGAAAGAAAAGCAAAACCTTTCTTTCAATTCCAATGGACGTGAGTTGACCAAACTCATACTTGAAGCGGCGAAGAAGGGAGTGATCACTCCTTATGAAACCGATACCTTGGGAACACCGATGGCCATGGAAAAGCTCTTGGAGAACCTAACGGATCCTTATCTGCTTGAAGGTGATGATGAAGAAGGTGAAGGTGATGGAGGAGACGATTGGGGTTCCGGTGGAGGAGATGATTGGGGTTCCGGTGGGGACGACTGGGGTTCCGGTGGAGATGAGTGGGGCTCAGATGGAGGAGATGACTCAGGAGATGCAGGAGCAGGTGATGAATTGGGAGCAGAAGAGGATGCAGCAGAGGAGTCCGGTCCTTCAGAAGATCAGTTTTACCTTCCAAATCAGTTGTATGTTGTGGAACTTCAGGAGGATGCCATTTTTGATAAAGAAAGATCAAGAATGTATTATGACATTCTAACCGTGAAGATCGTTGTGGATGGAACGGAAAGACCGGATGGTGTGGACTTTGATCTGGCGGTTTTCTCATACAAAGAACTGGTTGACAAGTTATTCAAGGACAATCCTGAAGCTATTTGGTATAATCCTGAAAACTCTGCTGCTCACTTAAATCTCCAGCATGCGTTCGACCTTAGGCTTTTCGCCAGCAGGATCGTGAAAGTTGGAAATGCCGAGGACGAGCATATCGCGGATATTTTCTCAGGTGATCCTCAAAAGACACTTTACGGATCTGAGTGGTGGGAAATGAAACTGATGCAGTATGAGCACGAATTGTGGTCTTACTGATCGGAAAGAAATTTAACATGGAGGGCGTCCTAAAGGTCGCCCTTTTTTTTTGCCTCCAAAATGAGGCGGGTTTTGGCTTTCCCGACAACCTCCTCCAGAGCCTGGGGAGAAGCCTCCTTTACCTTTTTTAAGGACTTGAATTCTTGCAAAAGAAGCTCTTGGGTTTTCTCTCCTAATCCCTTGACCGATATCAGGCCGGTTTTCAACGATTCCTTGGACCTTCTGTTTCTGTGATGTTCAATAGCAAATCTATGGGCCTCGTTTCTCAGTCGCTGAATCAGCTTTAGAGCCGGAGATTTTTTTGATACCAGTAGGGGAAGAGGATCCTCGGGTCTGTAGATCTCTTCCAATTTTTTTGCCACGCCGATTATCGGCGTTTCATCAATACCCAATTTCTTTAAAGCATCCCTTGCTGCATTCAGTTGGCCTTTTCCTCCATCGATCACGATAAGATTGGGAAGTTCGGTTTCTTCTTCAAGAACTCTCTTGTATCTTCTGTATACCACCTCTCTCATGGATTCAAAATCATCCGGACCTACCACTGTCTTTACATTAAAATGTCGGTATTGATTCTTGACAGGGTACCCATTGATAAAGCAAACCATGGAAGCTACAGGGCTATATCCCTGAATATTGGAATTATCAAAGCACTCTATCCTTTTCGGCAGCTCTTTCAAATTCAGGGCTTCTTTCAGCTCAATTAGTCCCGGGTTTATTTTCTCCGGCTTTTCGGTTTTGATGCGACTGAGGAAGAACTCCTTGCAGTTCTTCAGCGAGAGATCCACCAAATGCCTTTTTTCTCCCTTTTTGGGAACTATCCATGATGAACGATCGGAAGTCGGCATTTCAATATTGGTCAGAACGCCATCAAATGTTTCGTTCTCTTCATTTTGGATCGAGACCTTGGCGATCTCCAAAACCTCTTGAGTCGAAAGCGCTAAGGGGTTCTGAACAATGAAATTCTTGGTTTTGATGATGGAACCCTCTGATACCTTTAAGTAATTGCAGTAGAATCGATCCTTCTCAAGAAGAAGGGTGATCACCTCGTGTTTTTCATGAGTAAGATTAGTTACCAAGGATCGGGTTCTGAAGCCTTCAAGTTTTTCGAAATAGACCTTTAGCTCTTGGGCTTTCTCAAAATCCAGGTTGGTTGCGGACTCCTGAATTTTTTGCTCGAAATATTCTTTTACTTCCAGCCATTTTCCTTTCAATATTCTTTTGGCCTGGAGGATATTGTCCCGATAGTCTTTTTCGCTTTGCAGACCTTCGCAAGGCCCGAGGCAATTACCCAGATGGTACTCCAGGCAAACCTTGAACTTTCCCTGGGCTATGTTCTTTTCGTTCAAAGGAAGGCTACAAGTCCTGATCTTGAAGAGCTTTTGAATGAACTCGACAAGAAGTTTCTGGGCCTTGACACTTGTATAGGGACCAAAATATTCACCTTTCACCTTAGACCTGTTTCGAAGCTTGAACACCCTTGGGTAGGGCTCAGTACTCACGAAAACAAATGGGAAGGTTTTACCATCCTTCAGGAGAGCATTGTATTTCGGTTGATATCTTTTGATCAGATTATTCTCCAGTAAGAGGGCATCGGATTCGGTGGGGACTATGGAATATTCAAGGTTTTTGGTTTGGGAAACCAGCTTGGCCACCTTGTTTCCCTTGGTATAACTTTTTTGGAAATAACTGGAGATCCTTTTTTTAAGATTTTTAGCCTTTCCTATGTATATGATGACATTATCCCTATCGATGAAACGATATACCCCTGGATCGGTCGGGATCGAGTTCAACGGAATTGGAGGAGAAGTATTTGCCAAGGCCTAGTTTGAAAAGATATCTTTATCCGGATTGTCGAATTGCGTTGGATCAATCATTTCCAGGCTATCCGCCAGTGGATTCATATACTTGTTACAATCCAGTTCAATTTCAAGTTCCTCTGGTATTCCCAGTTTTCCTTTCGCATATATCGAGTCGGCATAGGCCTGTTGCAGGAATCGGCCATAGATCGGCATCGCCATTCTTGCACCCGAACCCAGTGATATTGTACGGAAGTGAATAGACCTTTCTTCTCCTCCCACCCAGGCACCGGCCACAAGGTCTTTGGTGATCCCGATAAACCAACCGTCGGAATAATTTGAAGTGGTTCCTGTTTTGGCGGCGATTTGGTTTTTATCTCTCAGTCCCCAGCGGTAGAGCCCCATTCCGGTTCCTCCTGAGATCTCTGTAGCCCCTCTCATCATATAAAGCATGATCTCGGCGGTTTCAGGGTTTAAGGCTTCCGATGTCTTTGGAATGAATTCTCTGATGAGATTTCCGTATTTGTCTTCAATTCTTTCAATGTAGTAGGGCTCAACCCAAATTCCATTATTCGCAAAAGTCGAATAGGTACCGATCAGTTCGAATAGGGAGACATCACTGGTTCCAAGGCATAAAGAGGGAACGGCATCCAGATGGGACTGGATTCCGAGTTTCCTGGCATAGTCTACAACAACCTCCACGCCTACTCTTTTTAGCAAATTCGCGGTAGCCGAATTCACAGATTTGGCCAGTGCCTCTCTTAATGTCATTTTTTCATAGGAAAATCTTCCATTGGCATTTTTGGGAGTATAGCTATCACCGGTTGGAAGCATAAAGGTGACTGGGGCGTCTTCCAATTCAAAGCATGGAGAAAAACCATTATCAATGGCGGCGGTATATACCACGGGTTTAAACGTGGAACCCGGTTGCCTTTTTCCCTGCTTTACATGATCGAATTTGAAATACTTATGGTTGATTCCCCCAACCCATGATTTCACATGACCTGTGTGGGGATCCATGGCCATGAAGCCTGTATGGAGAAAATGGCGATAGTATTTCAGCGAATCGAGAGTACTAAAGGTGGTGTCGACTTCCCCTTCCCAGGAGAATACTCTCATTTTCTTCTTCTTGTTCAAAAAGTACTGAATGCTGTCAGGGTACTTGTCATAGCGCTTGGCAAGGCTCCGATAATAGGGGGTTCTCTTGATCGAGTTTTCTATATAACCCTTTAGAGGTTTGAATTCCTCATCTACCCAAGGTTCCTTCCCCGTCCAATGTATATTGAACGTATCCTGAAGTTTGGCCATCCATTCCAATACGGCTTTTTCCGCCATGCCCTGAAGGCGGGGGTCAATCGTGGTATATATCCTTAATCCATCTGCGAAAAGATCATAACCGTTCTTTTTGCACCAATTCATCAATTCTACCTTAACCCTTGTCCTGAAATAAGGCGCCTGGCCTTTGTTCTGGTTTTCAACTCCATAGTTATCCAGATTAATGGGAAGGGCCACCAGAGAATCATGTTCCTGCTCCGTCAGGAATTCGTACTTCTCCATCTGGTTCAAGACCTGGTTTCTCCGATCAAAGGACTTATCGTAGTTATAAATGGGGTTGAACCTGTTGGTTGCCCCCAGCACCCCGACCAGAACCGCTGCATCTTCCGGCCTCAGTGTATCCGTACTTGATCCAAAGAACGTTTTGGCCGCCACCTTGATCCCAAAGGAATTGCCCCCAAAATCGACAGTATTCAGATACATGGTAAGGATTTCCTCCTTGGTATAGGCACGTTCCAATTTGATGGCCGTGATCATTTCCTTGGCCTTCGAAACGATGGTATTGAATTTGAAGATCCGAATGTTCTTCAGAAGCCCGTTGTTGTGATCACCCCGGATCTTATAGAGGTTTTTTGCTAATTGTTGGGTCAACGTACTTCCACCTCCTCTTTGCCCGAGAAAAAAGATAGCTCTTAGGATGGCTTCCAGGTCAACACCCGAATGATCATAAAAACGAATATCTTCCTGAGCCAGCAATGCATTCACCAAAGAGGGTGATAGCTCATCAAACTCAGCGATCTGTCGATTATATCGGTAATATTTGCCGATAAGCGATCCATCTGAAAAGTAGATCTCGGATGCGAGTTCACTTTCAGGGTTTTCCAATATCTCCAATGAGGGCATAGTGCCAAAAAGCTCCAGGAAATTGGTCGACACGGCCCAGAAAAAGCCTGTGATGGATGCAGAGAATAAAACAAGAACAACCCAGAGGATTATTATGACTTTGCGGGCAGCGCTTTTCAAATTATAGGTAGTTTTTCCTAAAGAAGCTCATGTACTCTTCCACGTCTTTGGATTCGTAAAACAAAGGAAAGTTTTTTGAGCTAATGAGAAAATACTCTGGTGAATTGGATTTGAATTTTTTAACAGGAGAGGTATTCCCCTGGGCTTTCTCATAATATCGCATAGCATCTGCCTGATTTCCAAATTCTCTAATTGAGAAAAGGAAAGTGTTATCCTTGAGCAGAAGCTGATTGGCATTCAGATTGAGTTCCTTAAAATACTTGTTATTGAACTTGGAGAGCTCGATCATCACATTTGTTGTCTTGAGCTTTTTCCCTTTCAGGATCAATACAAAGAAATGCGCATCATTGGCGTTGTACTTATACCTGGCCGATTCTTCTTCCTCTTCGACTTCGGGTTCTTCCGGAAGGCCCGTAGACTCGGAAACGGGACTCTGACTTCCCCGAGCCGCTGCTGCGATGTATGCCTCGCATGTTCCGAGGAGTTCCTTGGCGAACGGGATCAGATCGCTCTCAGGGTAGGCTGCAATAAAATCTTCGAGCTGCTTTTTGTAGGCAACCCAATCACCTGATTTTCCGGTGATCATAGCGAGCATCAGCTTGCTCTTATCGATGTATGAGGACTCGGGATAGCCGGTAATGATGGAGTTGAAGCTCGTCGAAGCCATAGCGTAGCTTCCGCCATAGTAGGCATCATATCCTCGGTGGTACAACTCGCTTGCAAGCTTGTCCTCTTCTTCGGAATCCTCAAGGTGGTTCGGATTAAGAATGAGCTTGGCATAGACGGAATTAGGATACTGGTTCAAAAGGATGTTTTTGTACTTGTCAGAGGTCTCCTGATCTATATCCAGATTCATCCTATACAAGAAATACATAACCTCCAGCTTATAATCCGAATCAGGAAAGTCGGCCAACAACCTCTCAAAAGTTTCCGTAGCATTATTGGGTTCAAGAAGGCTGAGGTTATAAATTTTCCCAAGCAGGTAAAGCGCATCCTCCAAACGTTCATTTGATGCCAACATCTCTTCATCCGTAAATGGAATTGGTTCTAAGAGGATCGCTTTTCTTTTTTCCCTTTCATATTGCTCTTTGCTTGCATACTTCTCCGGATCATATTCCTCAAATCCTGCCGGCAGATCCTCGGCCGCAAGACTCTCGGGTGAGACGTTGGTGATACCCTTGTCGGACCGTCGCCAGTGATCTTCTCGTTTTCTTGCGCCCCATAGTCGGGTGAACTCAGTGGAGCCTATACTTACCGCAGAAGGGTTATAGAAATACCATGTGCCATCACTACCGGCATTTGGATTGAACCCTCCTTCATCAAAAGGATCGACAAATGTCGATGCCCTTTCAAGTCTTTCTTGTTCCAGTCTTTTTCTCTCTTCCTCTTCTTCAATGATCTGATCGATATAAGCGATCAACTCCACTGAATCCATTTTTGCCAGGTTCTGAAGACTATCCTCTGTTCTGACAATCTCAAGTTGGGTGGTGAATTCTATCAGGACCTCATGTCTTTTTTTGATGAATTCGTAGTCTTTATGAGAAACATCAAGAAACTGAAGAGTGCTGTCATAATAGGCCTTGGATAATTCGTATTTCTGTTGCCTTTCATAGTAGAGCTCTGCCAGCATCAGGTAGGAATAGGCTTTTTGATTCTGATTCGTCACACTGGCCTTGATCGATTCATTGAGGTAAGAGATCGCTCCGTCTACATTGTCCTGCTTCAGTTCGAACTTGGCCATCTCATAATAGATCTTATCTCTGAAATCGATGTTTTTTCTGTCCTTCAGAAGTTTCACAAAGAACTTCTGAATGGTTTTCATATCCGTATCCGAATCAAACTGGGTAACCTGAGCCAGGTAAAGTTTTGTGTAAAAAGCTAATTCATAGGAAGGATTGCTTTTCAATGTCTTGAGGTAGTTCTTTTCCGCTATTTCATCATAGCCAAGTTCCTGGGCGATCTGAGCTGCGATGAAGTAAAGCCTTGCTCTGGCTTTCTTGGGTTTGGTGTATTTCGCGCCGAGTTCGATATTGGTCAATGCGGATTCCAGATCCCCGATCTGAAGAAAGAAATGGGTTCGGGCCAGGGTAGCATCAGGGACACTTCTTTTGTCAAGACCTTCCAGGGCCAAAAAATCAGAAACGGCCCTGGCATTATGTAATTCACCGGCCTCTATATACGATCTTAAGAGCCAAGACAATGCCTCATGTCGATCCCGGTCTTCTTCGCTTTTGGAATTGACATATTTGAATGTCTGTATGGCGTTGGGAAAATCTCTCTTGTAGAACCGTGAGCGGCCTACCAGAATGTAGGAGTTATCAACCCATTTGCTGTTCTTATGATACTGTATGGGCAGTGATGCTTTTTCAATTGCATAATCAGCATAACCATTCAACTGATTGGAAAGATTCTCATCCATGGGCTCATAAACCCTGAGGATCTCATTGTAGTTCTCCTGGCGACTATTTTCAATCGTGTACTCCGCTTCCTCCAGTTTTTCCCTGGCGATATAATAGGCGTTATAATGTGCTGTGGTGTTGTGGTAGAATATGGAAATTGCATTGTTCCTCTCCGCGGAACAGGAAAACAGCCAGATAAGGCCGAGGAAATAAATTCCGGAAAAAGAGACCCGCTTTAAAATGCTTGTGAAATTTCCCAACAAATCGCCTGAAATTAACTTTGGAGTACGTTTTTAACTAACGCAGGTTATTGTTTTTAATTTTGTGCAAAACTACTTGTTTCTTCAGTGGCAAAAAAGACACTAAGTTCCTGGTTGACTACAAGATATCTCCTCGTAATAAGGAATGAGGAGAACTTTGCGGAAAAAAGCTCGTTCAGCTTTAATTACGCCAGGGTGCTTGTGGTATTGGTCCTTGCCATTTTTTCACTTTCTATAGGCAGTATGGTCACTTATGATAGATGGTTGAAAGACGTCATATTTCCCCCTGAGGACCAATTCAACCTGCAGAAAAGCCTGATCACCCTCACAGCGAAGGTGGATTCTCTGGATCTTGAAGTATCAAGGAAGGATAAGTTTATTCAAAGCTTTAAATACCTCCTTGGGGAGGAAAATGTGCTTCGCGATACATTGGCAGGAGAAGAGCAAGGCGGGCAGGCCAATATCCAGGTCGAAGAGAATCTGACGAATCAAGAGATCGACTCATTATTTAAGCTCGAGTTTGAAAGCGGCAAGGAAAAGGTAAATCTTGTAAAAACCGGTTTCAGGGATGATCTGCCCCAAATGTTCTTTTTCCCTCCGGTTTCGGGCATAATTACCCGCGGTTACGATTCAAAAATTGACCATTGGGGGGTCGATCTGGTGGCCAAGGACAACGAACCCATCAAAAGTATTGCTGACGGAACGGTGATCATGTCCTCCTGGACCGAGGACTCGGGCTACGTCATTGTCATACAGCACAGGAATAACCTATTATCGGTTTATAAGCACAATTCCGAGCTATTGAAAAAAGTTGGTAATTTTGTCTCAGATGGGGAAATAATCGCCATTATCGGGAACACAGGTGAATTGACCACAGGCCCCCATCTACATTTTGAAATATGGTATAACGGTAATCCTGTAGACCCGGAGGAGTTTATTTCGTTTAATTAGCAATTATGTTTGGACCAAAAGACAGCAAGGAACTAGCAGAACTACGTGATTCCAGCAACAATATTGGAAAAGGGACGATCCTGGACGGGGACATTCAGACCTATGGCAATATCCGGATTGAAGGAAAAGTGGTTGGCAACATCAAGTCAAAGTCTAAGGTTGTCCTTAGTGACGCCGGATCAATAGAAGGAAATCTCCTTGCACAGAATGCTGAGATAGCCGGCGAAGTCAGGGGTTCGGTGGAAGTATCTGAGATTTTGATCTTGAAGCCCTCTGCGATCATTCATGGAGATATCGTCACCAATAAGCTTGTGATCGAATCCGGAGCAAACTTTAATGGAAGCTGCCAAATGGGTGCGGTTGTAAAAGACATTACCATTGAAGCCGACCCCGAAAAAGAAAGCCGGGAAAAATCAGCCTGAGCAATTCATTAAATATTCAGGGCTCGCCATTCAACTGATGATCACCCTTGCGGTGTTCATTGGAGGAGGGTATCTTCTTGATCGCTACCTCGAATTCAGATTTCCGGTCTTCACCTTGGTGTTGAGTTTTGTTGCTCTATTCGGGATATTCTACAAGCTGTTTCAGGAATTGAAAAAGAACAGCTAATGAGCCAGCTGAGGATCATTCTGACTTTTTCGCTCGGATTCCTGATCTATAGCCTGATCTTCTTCTTGTTTTCCAAAGACGACATGGTTGACAAAGCCTTTATCCTCTCTGGGATTTTTGGTTTTTTCCTGATGCTTGCCTTCGTGATCTCCCGGATATTTGAAAGAAGGGTCAAGAGAGATGAATCCGGTCAGTGGTTGAAGGTTTCTTATTTGGGTATTTTCATGAAAATCGTTCTGACACTTTTCTTGGTTGTTCTCTGTTTTTTGTTCTTCAGAGAGGAGGTTTTTAGCACCGCGATCTTTCTCTCATTTCTCTACCTGATCCTTACTCTTCTTGATATTTTTTTAATCACAATTTCGGGTCAAAAAGTATAGGAAATTTTTTCTCTGGCAGAATTAATTTCTACATTTGCAACCGAATTTGGAAGGGAGTCCAATTTACTGTTATAAGTAGTTGAAATACAAAAACTTACAATTGTTTAAGCGTTCCGTTACCCTCGTTATTTTTCTTCTTTTTTCCTCATTATTCTTTTCGGGAAATAGTTTCGCCTCATCTTCGGATTCTGAGGAGTTTAAACCAGGGGATGTAATCCTACACCACGTTCTGGATGACCATATCTGGCATTTTTGGGATGGGGCTTTCGGAACACTTTATCTGCCCGTCATTGTATATTCCGGGGAGAGGGGGTTGGAGGTTTTTTCTTCCCATAATTTTTATGATGAGGACCATAATGTCATTCCCTATAACGGGTACGTTCTTGATCACGGACATATCGCTCTCGAAAATTCCGAAGCCACTGTGTGGGATTTCTCGATCACCAAGAATGTAGCCTTCCTGTTCCTCAATGCCGCCTTGATGTTATTGATTTTTCTCAATGTTGCGAAAGGCTATCGGAAAAACGAGGGTGGCCCTCCAAGAGGAGTTCAGTCCTTCTTTGAGCCCATCATCATCTTCATCAGGGACGAGGTGGTCAAACCCAATATAGGGCAAAAGTATGAGCGATTTCTACCGTATCTGCTGACCTTGTTCTTCTTTATCTGGTTTGGTAACCTGCTCGGACTTCTTCCCGGGGCAGCCAACCTGACAGGAAATATTGCCGTAACCCTCGTTCTCGCAGTGATCACCTTTGTTTTGACGACTGTAAGCGGCAACAAAAATTATTGGGGCCATATTTTCAATACTCCCGGAGTTCCGGTGGTATTGAAGCCCATTATTGTACCGGTTGAGATCATTGGGATGTTCACCAAGCCGATCTCGCTGATGGTAAGGCTTTTTGTAGCGATCACCGCGGGACATATCGTGATCCTGAGTTTGATCAGCTTAAGTTTTGTTTTTCATAGTTTTTCGGTAGGTATTCTGAGCTCCTTGATCGTGGTTTTCATCAACCTGATCGAGATCCTGGTAGCTACCATTCAAGCATATGTATTTACGATGTTTTCTTCCCTGTACATCGGGATGGCTGTGGAGGAGCATCATTAAGATTAAATCCTTAATACCATGTTGTTATCTATCATTTTGGAAGTAGTTGGATTAGCCGTTATGGGTGCTGGAATTGGAGCCGGACTGGTTGCAATCGGTGCTGGTATCGGAATCGGAAAGATCGGAGCTTCTGCAATGGAGGCAATGGCACGTCAACCTGAAGCTTCAGGCAAGGTTCAGACCGCCATGCTGATTATTGCTGCCCTGATCGAGGTTATTGCGCTTTTCGGCGTAGTACTTTGTCTTCTGATCGCATTGGGCTAAAACTACGATGGGTGCCTGGAATTTCGGTAATAGATCGAATCCAGGCACCTTTTAAAACTTATTAATATGGAATTACTTACTCCGGGAACAGGGTTAATTTTTTGGCAGGCGATCACATTTCTTGCCGTAGTCTTTATTCTGGGCAGATTTGCCTGGAGGCCGATCATCGGCTCGCTTAAGGCAAGAGAGGATTCGATCGAAGATGCTCTCAAGGCTGCTGAGTTGGCAAAAGAGGAAATGAGGCTTCTGCAGGCCGACAACGAAAAACTACTTCAGGAGGCGAGGAAGGAAAGAGACGAGATCCTCAGGGAAGCTCAAAATGCTTCAAACAGGATCAGATCAGAGGCCAAGGAACAAGCAGAGCAATCATCCGCCAGGATCCTTGACGATGCCAGAAGGGAGATCATTCAGCAAAAGGAAAAGGCTCTTGCAGAGATGAAAGGAATGGTTGCGACCCTTTCGATCGATATCGCAGAGAAGGTATTGGGTAAGGAATTGCAGGATAAGAAATCACAGGAAAATCTTGTTGGCGACCTGCTTAAAGAGACCAAGATCAACTGATGTCCGAATTTAAGCTATCATATCGCTACGCTAAATCACTTATTGAGCTTGCTGAATCACAGGGTTCGCTTGATGCGGTACACAATGATATGGGCTTGTTCCTGTCCTGTACAAGGGAAAGCAAGGAGTTCAGCAATCTCTTGAAAAAACCCATTGTAAAGCCCTCGAACAAATTGAAGATCCTTGAGGCCCTTTTCGGTGCCAAGGTTTCGGATCTGACAATGGGATTCTTCACCCTGATCACCAAAAAGGGAAGAGACTATTTTCTGGAAGGAATTGCCAGCGAATACCAAAGACAATGGAAGATCAAGAAGGGAATTGTGGATGCCCATCTGGTAACAGCAATTCCATTGAGTGATGATCTCCAGGAAAAAATCAGAAAGCTTGTCAATGACCAGATATCAGGAGATGTCAAGATCCATGCTTCGGAAGATCAAAGCGTGATCGGAGGATTTTCTCTGAGGGTAGGAGACAGGCAAGTGGATGAGACAATAAAAACAAAATTGGGTCGCCTGAAACGCGATCTTGCTTAGTATAAATTTTTGACCAATGGCAGAAGTTAGACCAGACGAAATATCGGCTATACTTAGAGAACAGCTTACAAATTTCAAAAGCGATGCAGAGCTTGAAGAAGTAGGTACGGTTCTTCAAATCGGTGATGGAGTTGCCAGGATCTATGGATTGACCCAGGTCCAGGCTGGTGAATTGTTGGAATTCGAAAACGGGCTTCAAGCCCTTGCATTGAACCTTGAAGAGGACAATGTAGGAGCGGTGGTCCTGGGGGAATCCAGCGATATCCGTGAAGGAGATACCATCAGGAGGACAAATAAAATTGCCTCGGTAAATGTTGGCGAAAAACTTCTTGGAAGGGTCGTTGATACCCTGGGTAATCCGATCGACGGAAAAGGCCCTGTTGGAGGCGACCTTTATCAAATGCCATTGGAAAGGAAAGCTCCCGGTGTGATCTATAGGCAGCCGGTGAACGAACCTTTGCAAACCGGTATCAAGGCCATTGACTCCATGATCCCGATCGGAAGGGGACAAAGGGAGTTGATCATCGGTGACAGACAGGTTGGAAAAACCGCTGTTGCCATTGACACCATCATCTCCCAGAAAGAATTTTTCGATAAAGGAGAACCGGTTTACTGTATTTATGTGGCCATTGGCCAAAAGGCCAGTACCGTCGCTCAGATCGTGAACACTCTTGAGCAACACGGTGCAATGAACTATACTGTGGTGGTTTCCGCTGCAGCTTCTGATCCTGCGCCGATGCAATATTTCGCTCCTTTTACCGGAGCTGCGATTGGAGAGTTTTTTAGGGATACCGGAAGGCCGGCCCTGGTTGTTTATGACGACCTTTCAAAGCAGGCGGTTGCCTACCGTGAGGTATCTCTTCTACTGAGGAGACCTCCTGGTCGTGAGGCTTACCCGGGTGATGTATTCTATCTTCACTCAAGACTCCTCGAAAGGGCCGCGAAGGTCATCAATTCCGATGATATCGCTAAGAATATGAATGACCTTCCCGAGTCGATTAAGGGAATGGTTAAGGGTGGAGGATCTCTCACAGCACTTCCCATCATCGAAACCCAGGCGGGCGATGTTTCAGCTTATATCCCGACGAACGTGATCTCGATCACCGACGGACAAATATTCCTGGAGACCAACCTGTTTAATTCGGGTATCAGGCCGGCGATCAATGTGGGTATCTCCGTATCCAGGGTAGGGGGATCAGCTCAGATCAAGTCCATGAAGAAGGTCGCGGGTACATTGAAGCTGGACCAGGCTCAGTTCAGGGAACTGGAAGCTTTTGCCAAATTCGGCTCCGACCTCGATGCCGCCACTCAAAAAACGATTCATAGGGGACGTTTGAATCAGGAAGTCCTTAAGCAAGGCCAATATCAACCAATTCCAGTAGAGCATCAGGTCGCGGTGATCTTTGCCTCAACCAAAGGCTTTATCGATGAGCTCAGCGAGGACAAGGTGAAGGCATTTGAGACCGAGTACATCAATGCTCTTGAATCTCAGGAAAAGGAGATGATGAATCAATTGGCCAAGGGAAAATTCGATGACAATATCACCGGTACACTTGAAAAGGTTGCCAAGGAGGTTGTCGCTAAAGTAGCTTAATACCTAAGGGTTTATGGCAAGTTTAAAGGAAGTACGTGGTAGGATAGCATCTGTTAAGTCAACTCAACAGATCACCAAGGCAATGAAAATGGTTGCCGCCGCCAAGCTTAGAAAAGCACAGGACAGGATCTTGCAGATCAGGCCCTATGCAGAAAAACTGGGTGAGATCCTTTCTAACGTTACCTCCACCTCCGAAGAGTCATTAAACCTTGAGTTCTCGCAGATCCGTTCCCTCGACAGGGTTCTGATCGTTCCGATATCATCAGACAGGGGATTGTGCGGAGCTTTCAATAGCAATATCAATAAAGCGGTTTTGGCGCTCACGCAAGAGTTAAAATCCGAGGTAGGCGCAAGTGGAATTACCATTATGCCTTTGGGCAAGAAGGTAAGGGATTTCTTTGTCAAAAGGGAATTTGAAGTTATAGAGGACTACTATCAGGTATTTGAAAATCTGAGTTTCGATACTGTTTTGCCCGCGGTAAACTTCGCTTTGGATTCTTTTAAAAGCCAGGATTTCGATAGGGTATATCTCGTATACAATGAGTTCAAGAATGCTGCAGTTCAAATTATGCGGGCTCAGCAATTTCTTCCTGTACTTCCCCTGGAAGCTGACGAAGCCGAGCCTCCAAAAAATACCGATTACCTGTTTGAGCCAAGCGCAGACTACATGGTAGAAGAACTGATCCCCTATTCATTGAGAATACAGTTCTTCAAAGCGATTCTTGAATCGAACGCATCAGAGCAGGGCGCGAGGATGACCGCCATGAGTCAGGCCACTGACAATGCCGGTGAATTGTTGAATGAACTTCAGTTGACGTATAACAGAACCCGTCAGGCCGCCATTACCAAGGAGATCCTGGAGATTGTTGGTGGCGCTGAGGCCCTGGCTCAGGAATAAACTAGATTTCGTGGGTGCCGCCTTCGGGGTCGGTAATAATAAGTCCGGGATCTTGAGACTCTTCAACTCTTCCTATGACCCTGGCTTCAAGTCCAAATTCATCGCAGATCTTGAGGATTTCCTCGGAGATCTCAGGTTCCACATAAAGCTCCATCCTGTGACCCATATTAAAAACGGAGTACATTTCTTTCCATGAGGTACCGCTTGATTCCTTGATATGTTGGAACAACGGCGGAGGTGTAAACATGGAATCTTTGACCACACGATTTTTTTTGAGGAAATGGAGGATCTTGGTCTGCGCTCCGCCGGTACAATGTATGCAACCCCTGATTCCTTCATCAATGCTGTTGAAAATCTTCAACAGGACAGGAGCATAGGTACGGGTTGGGGACAATACCAGCTTTCCAAAAGAGATATCATCCAGCCCGGGTACGGGTTCATCCAATAATTTTGATCCTGAGTAGATCAGTCCTATTTCAGTCCCAGGGTCATAGGTTTCGGCATCCTTTCTGTACAATTCCGCAAAAATGTCATGCCTGGCAGAGGTGAGTCCGTTGCTGCCCATACCTCCGTTGTAGCTGCTTTCATATTTGGTCTGTCCAAATGAACTGAGTCCTATGATCACATTCCCGGCTGCAATGCTGTGGTTGTCGATAATGTTTTTCCTTTCTTCCCTAACCACCATGGTATTATCAACGACAATGGTCCTGACAAGATCACCCAGATCGGCTGTCTCGCCACCGGTATCAATGATCCGGATACCATGGCTTTGCATTTCAGAAACGAAATTTTGGGCACCTGATATAAGGCGGCTAATAACCTCGCCGGGTATGAGATGCTTGTTCCTGCCAATGGTTGATGACAAAAGAAAGTTCGACCTTGCTCCGGCACAGACCAGATCGTCGAGGTTCATGACTATGGAATCCTGTGCTATTCCATCCCAAACGGAAATATCACCCGTATGCTTCCAATATAAATAGGCAAGAGAGCTTTTGGTTCCTGCACCATCGGCATGCATAATGACACAATGATCCTTTGAACCGGTAAGATAGTCTTCGGTGATTTTACAAAATGCCCCGGGAATCAATCCCTTATCCAAATCCTTGATCGCCTTGTGAACATCCTTTTTAGAAAAGGACACTCCACGGTTTTCGTATCTGTCTGTCATAAAGGAGCTAAAATAAAAAGGCCTCCGATTTGGAGGCCTTTAATTGATGATATCTTATTCTTCTCCTGATCCTTCGGGATTTTCCGGTTCTTCCTCCGGTGCCTTTTCAGGAGCCTGTTCCGCATCGAACCCCAGGATCTTGAATTCAGTTCTACGGTTCTTCTGGTGATCTTGTTCACTGGACGCGTTTTCAACCAACAGCCTTGTTTCTCCGTATCCTCTCGGAATAATTCTGTCGTCTGCTACTCCGCGGTCAATGACATATTTTTTGGCGCTTTCAGCCCTCTTTTGCGAAAGCTTCATGTTGTATTTTCCGTCACCCCTGGCATCGGTATGAGAACTAAGCTCAATTCTCATATCAGGGTTATCCTGGAGCAGGGTCAGCAGATTGTCAAGTTCCTGTGCTGCATCGTCTCGGATCTCAGCAGAGTTATAGTCATAGTAGATATTTTCAAGAACGATGACGAGGTTGACCTCCTTTTTGATCATCTTGACCGAAAACGGAAGATCCACATCATTTTCAAACTCGGGAAGATCATCCTGGCTTACGGTTTTACCAATTGTGGAGAAAATCGTATTTGCTGTCAGGTGATTCGCTTCTTCAGCAATGACCGTATAGTTCTGACCGGTCTGGACCTGGTATCTGAATTTTCCTTCCGCATCAGCAGTACCTTCGGTAACAGGATTTCCACGGCTATCGAAGATCTTAACCTTGGCATTTGGAAGAACTTCACCGGTCGCATCATCAACTATGGTAGCGGCCATGTAATAATAAGCGATCTTGAAGTCGGGGCTGTTGTTGATGAATTTGTAAATGTCATCATCGCCCTTACCTCCCTCACGGTTGGAGGAGAAATAACCTTCTTTTTCGTTGATAAACGTCACTCCGAAATCATCGGCAGGTGAGTTCATCGGAACACCCATGTTGCTGACAATGGTTTGCTTTCCTTGTCTTTCCGCAACGAAAACGTCAAGACCACCAATTCCGGCAAGTCCATCCGATGAGAAGTATAGCTTTCTGTCATCTGAGATATAAGGGAACATTTCATTTCCGGGGCTATTGATGTTTTTTCCCATGTTCCTAACTCTACGGAAGTTTCCTCTACGGTCCATTTTGGATTGGTAGATATCAATACCACCGCGACCACCTTCTCTGTTGGAAGCGAAGTACAGTGTACTTCCATCAGGGGAGAAAGATGGACAAGCATCCCAGGCTTTTGGATCGGATATTTTCAGGAATTCAGGCTCGGTCCAGGCACCGTCTCTGAATTTGGAGATGTACAGGTTAACATCCTGATCTCCCTTTTTTCTTCCGTCATTGCCTCTGGCGAAAATCATGGTTTTGCCATCTTTGGAAAAGGTGGCACTCGCCTGATGTCTTTTTGGGAGGTTGACCAATTCTTCAAACGGGATGGCCACCCCGGTCTTTTCCGTAGCATCATCAAACTTGAAAGTATAGATCCCGGTGAAACCCTTTCCGTCACCAGGGAAAAATCCAACGGAATTTCTAGAGGTGGTGAACACCAATTCCTGATTGAAAATCACCGGCGAATACTCTGCTTCCGGAGTGTTGACTACATCTACATTGGAAATCTCATAGTAATTCTTCCTGTTCATGATCTCCTGAACCTGGTCCAGATTCTCGATCATCATCTTGGAGTAGGCTTTCCTATAGGTGCTTTGACCACCCTTCATATAGCGGGTGTAGATCTCTTTTGCCTTGTCGTACTTTCCGTTTGCCCTCAAGGCCTCCGCATAGAGGAACATGGTCTCATCATCCGCCTTCTGATTCTCCACCAAGTACTCGAAATAGGGAAGGCCATCTTTCAATCTGTTGCTCTGACGATATGCCTGGCCTATTTGTTTGGCAGCCTGTGCTGTATCCGCGCCATCCGCAAGGGCCTCATTGTATTTCTCAATAGCGCTTTGGTATTCCCCTCTTTTAAGCTTCTTATTTCCCTTGTTTACGTACTTGTGCAGACCTCCGGAACAAGCCAAAAGAGCAGCCGAAAGCGCCACAACAAAAAACCTGCTTAAACTCTTATTCATTGGTAAAAAATTAGACGGATTTCTAAAACCAGGATGCAAATTAATGAAATAATAACTCTGATTTTACGCCTATGTCAGAAATCGGAGAAAAATCACTGTTTTACCGTTGAAAAATACCTGCTTCCCAAGGCTATCGCTGCCGGAATCACCAATTCCTGCTCCAGATCAGCCTTTTTTGCCACCTGGTTATTTAAAATTTCGGTATCCTCGGTGATATCTCCTGCTTCAATGGTTTTTTGAAGATCCAGGAATCCTACCTTATCAAATTTTCCGTTTTTCCTGAAGAAGAAAGAAGCGTTGTCCATCAGATTTATGCCGAGGTGCGTTGAGGCTTGGTTTACGAACTTGATGAGTGTATCTGTAGAGCACCCGCTGGGCGGACCTTCAGGTGTCTCGGCTCCAACGATCAAAAACTGATCCGAATAAAAGGTATAGGCCCCCTTTACATTTGCCCCATGACTTGTCCATTGTTCAATGAAGCGGTCGAAGCCTTCTTTTAAGGAGCGTATTTCCTCGGCATTCAAAGATCTTTCCCCTTTGAAGATCCAAACCTTGGCATTGCCGGTGAGGCTGTCAAAATCGGTTATCATTTTACTTTTCCTGTTGCTTTTCTACAAACTCTGCTATATCCAACACTTTTACCTTGTCTTCTTGTTCCCGGAGCTTGACACCATCCGACAACATGGTCATGCAGAACGGACAGGCGGCGGCAATGAAATCGGGTTTTTTTCCTAAGGCCTCATCAGTCCTCTCAAGGTTTACTTCCTTGTTTCCGTTTTCAGCATCCTTGAACATCTGTGCGCCACCGGCTCCACAGCAAAAACCCTTTTTTCGGGACCTTTCCATTTCCACCAGATCCGAGTCCAGTTGCTCAAGGACTGACCTGGGTGCCTCGTAAATATTATTCGCTCTTCCGAGATAGCAGGAGTCATGATAAGTGATCTTCTTACCCTTGAATTCACCTCCTTTTTTAAGTTTGATCTTGCCCGTATCGATCAGTTCCTGGATGTACTCCGAATGATGCAATACCTCAAACTTTCCACCCAACTCCGGATATTCATTCTTGATGGTGTTAAAACAATGCGGGCATGCTGTCAGGATCTTCTCAATTCCGTAGCCGTTGAGGATCTGAATGTTTGAAAGTGCCTGCATCTGGAAGAGGAATTCGTTTCCCGCTCTTCTGGCCGGATCACCGGTACATGATTCCTCATCTCCGAGCACAGCAAAATCGATTCCGGCTCCATTCAGGATCTTCACAATGGAACGTGTGACGTTTTTATAACGGTCATCATATGATCCGGCACAACCAACCCAGAATAGGATCTCGGGTGATTTGCCCTGAGATTGCAACTCAGCTACTGTTGGGATATTGATCATTCCTCGGTGTTTTTTAGTTCGTTGGCCCATGAAAACCTTTCCGCAGCGGGAAAGGCCCAGGGGGCAGCGTTGTTTTCAATATTTGTCATCATCGATGTCCACTCGGTTGGAGTTTTGGATTCCTCCATGACCAAATACCTGCGCAATTCAAAAATGATCTCCAGCGGATTGATCTGAACCGGGCAAGCCTCCACACAAGCCTGACATGAAGTGCAGGCAAGGATCTCTTCCTCGGAGATATAGTCACGGACCAGTGTCTTATCACCCTTGTCAAAATTCTTGCTTTTGCCCAGATCTTCCATTCTGTCCCTGGTGCTCATCATGATTTTTCTCGGAGAAAGTTTTTTTCCTGTTTGATTGGCGGGGCATTGTTCGGTACACCTTCCGCATTCGGTACAGGCAAATGCTCCAAGAAGGCTTAGCCTCGATAGCTGGTCGACATCCTTGGCTCCAAAACTCTCGGGCGGATCTCCTTCCGAAGAAGCCTGCATGCCCATCATCAATTCTACCTCCCGGGTGATGTCGGGCATATTGTTCATTTTACCTTCTGGGTCGTTTTCCGCATAATAGGTATTTGGAAAAGCGAGGAAAATATGGAGGTGTTTCGAATAGCTCACATAAACGGCAAAACCAAATATTCCCAGAATATGAAACCACCAAAGGCTTCTTTCCATCATCAGCACGGACCTGTCGGAAAAAGAATCAAAAATGAAGCTCAGACCTGCTGAGAAAAAGAAGCTCCCCGTTTCCGTATAACCCTCAACACCTCTTTCCTGAAGATTCTGGTCAGCGGCATCAAGCAGCAGTATGGCGCTGACCAGGAGGATCTCAATGATCAAAATGAGATTGGCATCGAGCTTCGGCCACCGGGTCATCTCGGCTGAGCGGAATCGCGGCACATTAACAAATAGTCTTCTGAAAAGGAATACAAGGCAGGCGATAAAAACCAATATGGCCATCAACTCAAAAAAGCTGATCAGGAAGGTGTAAAGGCTTCCAAGGTGGGGTGCGAATAAGCGGTGAGTTCCCAGGATCCCATCCAGTATGATCTCCAATACCTCGATATTGATCAGAATAAAGCCGGCATAGATGAAGAAATGAAGTATGCCCAGCACGGGTTTATCGAACATCTGCTTTTGCCCGAAAGCAAAAAGCATCATTCTCTTAAAGGCTTTGGATGGATCTACCTTGTTTGGGGATTCCTTACCGAGCCCGATCAGTTTTGCGATCAATGAAAACCTGCGGAAGAGAATGAATCCAAATATTCCAAGGATGATGATGAAGATTGCCTGGGGTATTAAGCTCATAATTTTATCCAATTATTGGCTTGCATGATTTTAAATAATGGGTAGTTTTGCACTCCCAAATTCGGCTGGTGATGTAGCTCAGTTGGTAGAGCAACGGACTGAAAATCCGTGTGTCGGTGGTTCGATTCCACTCATCACCACTCCAACCTCCTTCGGGAGGTTTTTTTATGCTAATTAAGTAATTAATGGCTTTTGAGATATTTTAACTGAATAATTTCTTTCTCAGTTAGATAACGCCACTGACCCCTCGAAAGGTTTTTTTTCGTCAGTCCTGCAAAGAATACCCGATCCAGTTTTTTCACCTTGTAGCCATAGGACTCGAACAGCCTCCGTATGATCCGGTTTTTGCCCGAGTGGATCTCAATTCCCCATTCATTTCGATCCTCACCTGTTTGAGCAAGCTTATCGGGTTTAAAATCCCCGTCTTCCAGTTTGGTGCCATTGAGGATCTGCATTTCATGATCCCTGGTCAACGGTTGGTCGAGCAATACTGCATAGATCTTGGCGACCCGTGAAGAAGGATGTGCCAGGGATTTGGTAAGGTCACCATCATTGGTCAGCAACAAAAGTCCGGTTGTCATTCTGTCCAATCTACCGACAGGATAGACCCGTTCTTTGACCTGATTGCGAACCAGATCTGTAACAATCTTTCGCTGATGTGTGTCCTTGAGAGTTGTGATATAATCCTTGGGCTTGTTCATCAGGATGTATACCTTTTTTTCACCATGGATCGGTTTGCCATCCAGAAGGATCTTGTCACCCTGATCGACGCGGACCCCCAGTTCTTTGACAAGCTTTCCATTGACCTTGATGCGACCTTCGGAGATCAGTTTATCGGCTTCTCTTCTTGAGCAGACCCCTGCATTGGCAATAAAGCGGTTCAAACGAACCTTTTCAGGGGCATTCGATACTTTGGGAGAAGCTTTTCTATTCTGCCCCTTCCTGGTCATTTCCCTGGGGTTCCTCTTTATGAACGATTCCCTCTTCCGGGGTGATCTCGTTTTGCTCTTTCTTAAAATCTTTCAAGGTGGGTAATTCTTCTACCGAATTGATCCCGAAATAATCAAGAAATTTTTGGGTTGTGCCGTAGAGAATAGGTTTTCCAACCGTATCTGCCTTTCCCTTGATCTCTATGAGTTCCTTCTCCAGGAGCTTTTGAATGGAATAGTCACAGCCAACCCCACGTATTTTTTCAGCTTCGATTTTTGTGAGAGGCTGTTTATAGGCAATGATCGAAAGGGTCTCCAAAGATGAATTAGAAAGCCTTTTTTTTGATTTCTGCTTGAGCAGAATGGAAACCGATGCCTGGTATTCGGGTTTGGTCAGAAACTGGAATCCACCACCTGATTTGATCAGATTGAATGAAAATTCCTTCTGTTCGTATTTTTCCTTGAGCTCCTCTAAAACCTTTTCGATGTCCTTGGCAGGTACCTTGGCATCGAACATCTCTGCAAGGCAGTTTTTTAGGTCAGTCTCTGAAATGGGGTCTGGCGAACAGAAGATTAAAGCTTCAACGTGGTTTTTTAAAAAATCCACATTAACTCTGCTTCAATTTTGCCTCGATGGAATGCCTCGTATGTGGAACTGCTCTCAACCTTTCCTTGCTGATCAGTTTTCCTGTTTCAATGCAGATTCCGTAGGTCTTGTTTTTGATCCTGACCAGGGCGTTCTCAAGTTGTTGAATGAACTTGATCTGCCTACCAGCCAGTTGATTCAGGTTTTCTTTTTCCGTGGCTGCGGCGCTGTCCTCCATCACGTTGACATTATTCAAAGTGCTATCAGCTCCCTCGTCGTTTTTGCGACTAAGACTGTCCTTGATGTAGTCAAGCTCTTTTTTAGCCTTGTCTAACTTTTCGTGGATGATCTCCTCGAACTCTTTCAATTCGTCATCCGAATATCTCAACTTTTCTCCCATGCCCGAAAATTTGAATAATTCTAACTAAATCACGTCAACCGAAGAGCCTACCGAGTGGTCGGCTTTTTCGAATTGGTGCGCAAATATATTTATTTGTCACATGAAAATTATTCTTATTTCCATAATTGCTTCCCTTCTATTGTTTGGGAATATGGCAAACGGACAAGCGAAAATGAACAAAAAAGCAGTGTTGGTTATCCATGGTGGGGCGGGGGTGATTTCCAGGGAAAATCTTTCTGAATCCAAGGAAAAGGAGTATCGGAACGAGCTGGCCAAATCGCTGCAGATCGGCTATAAAATTTTGAAGAAAGGAGGTTCGAGCGAGGAGGCTGTGGTAGAGGTGATCAGCAATATGGAAGATTCACCGCTCTTTAATGCCGGGAAAGGTTCGGTACTCAATGAAAACGGGAATGTGGAGATGGACGCCTCCCTGATGAGGGGTGATGACCTTGCCTGTGGCTCGGTAGCCGGAGTGAGAAGAACAAAAAATCCAATCCGTGGGGCCAGAGTTGTTATGAACGAAACCAAGCATGTGTTCATTATTGGCGAGGGCGGAGATCTGATCGCCGAAAAATATGACCTTCCGGTTGAGCCTCCCGAATACTTTCAAACAGAGCGAAGGCTACAGCAGTTGGAGGAAAGGAAAAAGCAAAATGATCGGAGAGGATCGCTCATTTATGATGACAGCAAATTCGGCACTGTAGGAGCCGTGGCCCTTGACCAGTCCGGAGATCTATGTGCCGGAACATCAACGGGAGGCACCTCGAATAAATTGATGGGCAGGGTGGGGGATAGTCCTCTTATCGGTTCGGGCACATATGCATCCAATAAGTCCTGTGGGATTTCATGTACAGGCGATGGTGAATATTTTATCAGGTCTCAGGCAGCAAATGCCGCGGCCGCAATGATGGAGTTAGGAGGGAAAACCATTGAGGAATCGCTGAAATCGGTAATGGATGATCATGTTGGTCCCTTGGGGGGAGTAGGGGGACTGATCGGTTTGGATAAGGACGGAAACTACTCCTGGTACTTTAACTCCAAAGGCATGTATCGGGGCGTTCTTTTCGAGGACGGCACCATGCTAGTTGAGATCTTTGGGGCGCCTTAAGTTCTTTTTGATCCTTATTCCCACTCCCAATTCGGTGAGGTCGGCAATAAAACCCTCGGTTGTTTTCAAAGCCAGTCTTCCGAATAACCAATCGGAAAAATCATAGCGCAAACCAACCCGGGCCCAAACAAATCCTTTTTCGTTGCCTTCATAGAGATATACCCCCACCTGGGTAACAAGAGAAACCTTTTGAACCACAAGATCATGACCAATATGAACTCCTACATGAGAAAAGTCGGTCCAGTCATGGGTGGAGTCGGGATATATGAAGTTGAGCCATCTTTCCATTGACCCGTCATAGATATAATCGAATCCTACACCAATCCTTCCCTTATGGGCGTACTTATAGGCTCCATCGATGGTCCATGTGAATATCGGATGATAGGTGTCCCTGTCGTCCAGGTCGGCGGAGGTGGTTTTCAAACCACCCGAAACCACTGTGTAGAATTCAAGGTAGCGTTGATGAGGTGGTAGTTTCCTGATCTTGTATTGCGGTCGTATTTCCGGTTGAAAATCAGGGTCTGAAAGCCTTGTGAAGCTCTTGACCGGATTCAAGTGATAGCGCACGCCCACATTCAATCCGTACATGTTCAATCCCTTGTTGGGAGTTCTGATTGCACCATTGGAATAATGCGTAAAATCAAAGCCCAGGGACAGATCCATGCGCTCGCTCAGGTGATAGAATGCAACCAGTCCAAGGTTGAAATAGATATTAAGCTTGGACCCAAGCACATCATTTCTGGGATTTTCAGCCGAATCATATTCTCTGAAATTGAAGGCCAGTCCCGAGCTGAAGTCATAAGTGAAGTCTACTTTTCCTCCCCGAACAATGGGAACATTAAAAAAGAAGAAAGCGGCCATCGGATTTCCGATCTCGTTGGGGCTGTTCACATTTCCATGGAAGAATCCGAACCCATAGCTGGGAAGCTTGTACAGGTTTTGCCAATCCGCTTTTCCTGTGGATTGAAACCCTACTCTTACTTCTCCTGAATAGTAGTTGCCTTTCAGGACATCGTCAAGGCTGTCGGTATGTCGCACGAAGTTTCCGAAATGCCCCTTGGCTTCAATAAAATTGAAGAATCCGAAATTCTCCTTTTTGCCTTTATCTGCGCTATCCTGTGAAAAGGAAAGTTGAGGGCCCAGGAGAAGAATCACGAGAGCAAAGTTTCGAACTCTATTGATCATCTCTGGTAAAGAATTTTCTGGGTTTGGGTCTGTAAATATTTCCGGTCGGCACATCCACTATGAGCCCCAGTCCAAGTAAGAGAAAATCCCCGGCCAGATAGGCTGGATGAGCCTCAAGGTCCAATTCCTGATTCAAGATCGTATCATTCCCGCTTTTGACATGAAGGCTTGAGCCGGGGAGTATCACTCCCTTGCTGAGCTTATACTTCCCGGGACCTGTTCCGATCTGATTACCATCCAGATAGATCCCTGCATTGGTTGGAACATGCCTACCCATGACAATGGAATTTTTTTTACCTCCCAAAACCGTGGCACAGGAGTACAGAAATATCATGGGGATGATCCCAAAAAGAATCCTAGATCTTAACAAGGGAAGCTTTCTATTTATTTGACGTATCCACCCACACCAACAATTCTTTTGACCCTTTTGGTTTTTTGACCGGGCTCAAAAATGCTGACCAAAACTATATAATTTCCGAATGAGGCCTTTTGGTTTTGATCAGAAAATCCATCCCAGAGGAATACATTCCGGTTGCCCAGAACCTGTTGGTGGGCAACATTCCTAAACCGATTTCCATTCGCGGTATAGACCTCAATAGAGATCAAGGCCTGTATTCCACCTGAATTGACCCTGATCTCTAGAATGTCCTGGTATCCGTCGCCATCGGGAGAAAAGATGGCCGGATGTACGCTGACCAATTCTTCAGCACCAGAATTACCAACATATTGACTGTTGGGAAGCCCCGGAGTTCCATATCCACTGCCGGATGAAGCGGAAGCCCAGTTGTTTTGATCGAGTCCTGAGTTTTCGGGTATGATCTTCTCGAGACTCACATTTTCGGTTTGATCAAGCAGGGCAAAATGCATCTCTTCATCATATATCGCTTTGTCCACCATGAGGCTATCCGTATATCGCAGCTCCAGGATTCCCTGATCATCATTCAGTCCGGGCAATGAATTCTCCTGAATTAATGTTTTTGGAGGAGTCCTGGGAAAAGCATTTCTGACGGAGGTTGAATCCTTTGTAAGTACTAAGAAGTCTTCGGGAAAAAGGAGGGGACCTGGGAATTGAAGTCTAATGGAATCTCCGGGTTTTTCCGTATCGGTTGAATATATCAGCCAAATTCCGTCTGTGAGAATTGGTACTTCTCCACGGACCAATAACTCCAGAAATTCTGCAGATCCTGTTTTATGATCAAAGAGTATTTCATTTAGGATCAAAGTCCCGGGTTTCGGGGTTTCCGGCTTTAACAGAGCACCGGAAGGGGTGCTAAACCTTGTTCCGGCACATGAATAAAAATTCTTTAGCTGCAGATCATTATCATTTTGATCCACCAAACCGGAAGGAAGCACCATTCTGGAGAAGCTGCCATCTGTTTTGCTGAAGATCGGATCAAACACTTGACCGGAACCAAATTCAATTTTCCCATTCGATATGCTTTTTAAAGTGTCAACCCTTTTGCTCAGGTTGATGATCAGGTTGGAGTCCTGATCAAAGTAGGCCTCGGTGATTTTGGGTCTTTTTTCCTGAAAATGGGGATCGAAAACCGAGTTTTGCTTTCCCGGAGTTCCTCCGGCTCCGTATGTAGAAACCTTCCAGTTTTTCTTTTTTTCACAGAAGGCATTTGGGTGGATCAATTCGATCGATCTTCCTTCCAGCTTTACTTCATTGAACAGCTCAGGATTGAAATTGATCCGTTGCAAGATCCTCTTGTCCTGATCTTTAAGCAAGATCATGTCTCCGGAATTGTTGATGGACGGAATACCGATGTCCAGCCAATTCAGCAGATTGGGATGAGGATTAGACGCGGACAGCAACAGATAGTCTCCGGGGAACAGGTTTCTTTCCGGAAGTGAAACATCACCCGTCAGATCTGAGATCTTAACCCCCGCGAGGTTTATAATCGAATCTCCCGCATTGAATAACTCGAGGTATTCGTCGCTAAATCCATTCTCTGATTCGATAGGAAGATACTCGGTCAGCACTATATCCCCTAATCCCGGTCTTTTTCCAATTCCAAACCTTTGCACGGGAATGGAAAAGATGTTTTCATCACAGTCTTTCAGGGAATCGGCCGAAAGGAAATAGGTGCTGCCCGGAATCAGGGCTGGCCTCAACTCCAAAAGCACTGAATTAAGGCGTAACGTATCCAACCAGGAGAGGGTATGGACGAGAGTTTCATTTGAGATCTTGTACTTGTGGCGATCAAGGCTGGACTTCTCCAGACCCTTTGCAAAATCAACCTGAATGAATCCGGTGGAAATAGGATTGATTTTGGTGATGTAGTTCGAGCCTGAATCAGGTTCGGTATTGTAGATGGAGTTGATTTTCCCTGGTGTTCCGCCAGTTGATGAATTTGATCCGTCCCAGTTCAGTAGACCTCCACAGGGTCGTCCGGGATCTTTAAGTTCCAGCGAATAACCACCGTTTCTTTTTTCTGCATCTGAAAAAAGCACCGAGGAATAGAAGGTTCGATCCAATATGGAAGAGTCCCTGCCGATAAGTGAAATTGAAGCACCGGAATTGACCAGCGGCGGGAAATCCTCCAGTCCCAGGCTCCTACCCAGGTATTTGTATTCCTCAGCGGCTTCGGGGGAGCAAAGGATTATATGTTCTCCGGGCCATATAATTTCCGATGGCAGGCTTGAGCTTCGTCCGTTTATCCGGATTCTAAGCCCTTCCAAAGAAAGAAAAGCTTCCGTTGGGTTGTGCAGCTCGAGAAATTCGTATTCGGGCAATCCCACCTGCGGTACGGGGTCGTAGAAGATCTCGTTAATGATTATTTCCTCCGGCCTTGGTTTTCCTCGATTAACAATGATCTCAACAGAGTCGGATTCCAAAAGGTTACCCTCTTCATCCTGGATCTGATTTACCCTGACCCAGGCTGGTCCCTGTTCGAGAGCATTCGAGAAAGTCAATCTTAACGAATTGGACTTCCCGGGGATCAGTACGACTGAATCGGGAATCCGGGCTGGATTGCCGATTGAGAAGTTTTCGACCGGTAGATTTTTGTTCGGATCAAGGCCAGAGGAAAAGCAAACTTCAATCTCTTTTTCTCCTCGTGATTTTGCAGATACCAGATCCATATCGCCATTTCGGATCAGGAGATCATCAAAGAAGAAAAGATCTCGTCTGGTGCTGGTATGCTTGAAGTTACAGGAAAAATACTGTGACGAAACCATAGTGGTGTCAAACGTATATCCCTGGAAAATGAAGTTCTGCCCTGTTGCTGTGGTATCAACCTCCAATTCCCATCGGCCATGATAATCTCTTTTGACCCTGATCAGGGCCAAATTGGAAGGTTTACCAAAAAAGCCCGGAAGTCCTTCGATCAGCTTTTCATGGTCTCCATGATGGGATCTGTACAGGTCAACCGCATCATCAGATCCGGAAATGCCCCCGAGCCGCACAAAATAACCCTCAGGGTTGTCTCCCGTATCGCTTGCGGCCAGATAGATCCTTGCATGGTTTCCAGAACTCGGCGAGAAATCACAGCGGACAAAAAATTCCCAAATCTGGTTTTTGATCCTGGAACTGGAGACGGAAAGAAATATGGTTTGGCTTTTGGGATTTCCCTGACTTTGTAGGGTCAGATTGGAGTCAATTCGGAACTGTCCAGTGTCGCCTGTCCAAGTGGGATTGTTCAGAAAATCACCATCGCTGAAATCCTCAAAGAACTGTGATCGGCAAGGTAAGGACAAGACCATTGCCAACATGAGGTTAATACATTTTATCACTCTCTTAATATACCAAATCTTTAGTTCCTTTGCGCAATGGCAGAAGTGAAAATTGCGGTCATTGGGGCCACCGGGAATGTCGGCCGGCTCATGGTCTCCCTGATCCCGGAGTACTTTAAGGAAGGGGTGGAACTGATCCTTGCAGCCTCGGAAAACTCTGTGGGAAGATCTATTGAAAGCCCATTCGGTGAAATGAAGGTGGTTTCCATTGAGGAGGCGTTAAAAAGGAAACCGCATATCGCACTTTTTTCTGCAGGTGCCAATACTTCGCTTTCTTATGCGAAGAAGTTCACGGCCAAGGGTGCCTATGTGATCGATAACTCAAGTGCATGGAGAATGCATGATGAGATCCCCTTGATCGTCCCTGAGATAAACGGAGGCATCCTGACACGGGATGCGCGTTTGATCGCCAATCCGAATTGTTCGACCATACAACTGACCATGGTCCTGGAGGTACTGGAGAAGAATTTTGATCTTGAAAGGGTTGTGGTCTCAACGTATCAAAGTGTTTCGGGAGCCGGAAAGGATGCCCTGAACCAATTGAAAAACGAAAGAAATGGCGGGCATACTGGAGCACTGCCCTTGAGGCATCCCATTGAGGGTAATGTGATTCCGCATATTGATATATTCCTGGAAAACCGATACACCAAGGAAGAGTGGAAGATCATGCAGGAAACCAGAAAGATCCTCGCCCTTCCCCAACTGAAGATCACTGCGACCTGTGTGCGCGTTCCTGTGGATACAAGTCATTCTGAGTCGGTGAATGTGGAACTGAAAAAGGCCTTTGACACCAATGAGGTGGTCAGACTGCTGGAGGGAGCAAAAGGGGTGACCGTAAAAGACAAACCCAAGGATGGACTTTATCCCATGCCGTTGGATTCCACAGGAAGCGATGAGGTTTTTGTTGGAAGGATCCGCAGGGATGATACCCTTCCGAATGGTTTGAATATGTGGATCGTTTCGGATAACCTGAGGAAGGGCGCCGCAACCAATGCCCTTCAGATCGCTCGCCTTGTCCATGAAATGAAATGGGTTGGAGCTGGGTAAAAACCCATCAGAATTCTGAGGCCCGCTCTTTTCTGAAAGAGAACGCATCTCTGGATGCCGACTCGGCCCTGCTCGGGATCAAAAAGGGAAGTGAATGGTCCAAAGCCTATATCAAGGCTCAATTTGAAGGAAAATCACGATTACAAAGGAAACTGCCAGAGCTATGCAAAGAAGGTTTGATCATTCCGCCAAAACGAGCAATAGAACAGGCTTCATCTCAGATCACAGCCAAAAGGAAGGCGGAATTGTATTCCGGGAAACTCCTGATAGACCTGAGCATGGGTATGGGAGCGGACCTGTTTTTTCTGAAGCAGGGTTTTCAGAAGGCCATTGGGTTTGAATCAAATGAAGATCTGGCGGAGATCAACCGGTACAACTTTGACCTTTGGGGAGAAGTTGATGTTTCGATCAAAAACATGGATTCAATACGGGGATTGGATTCCCTTGAAGGTGAAGCTGATCTGATCATCATTGATCCCGACAGAAGGAATCAAAAGGGCAGGGTTTTCAGGTTCCATGATTCCAGCCCCAATATTGCGAGAATGATCCCTGATCTTTTGAAAAGATCTAAGAAGGTATTGGTCAAATCCAGTCCTATGCTGGATATCGATTATGGGATCCGTGAATTAGGAAAACCCTCATCGATCAGGATCTTATCTGTGGAACGCGAGTGTAAAGAGGTTTTATTTGAGTTTGGAAGAGAAGGGAACGATCTCCCGAAACTATTCTTGGACTGGCATCACAAAGGGGTATGGAATTCGGTGGAAACCAATTGGAAACAGCCTACCGAATCCAGGGCTCCATATGCTGGATTAAGAGATTTTCTTTATGATCCGAACCCCGCTTTCATGAAGGCGCAATCCTTTGATATGATCTCCGAAAGGTATTCCCTATCAAAAATTTCGAGGAATACGCATTTGTTTACCTCTCAGGAACTTAACCCGGACTTTCCGGGTCGAAAATGGAGGGTTATCCGATCCGGAGAGCCAGGTGCTTTGAACTCAATAGGGTCTTCAGCCAATGAAATATTGATCAGAAATTACCCATTGTCGAAGGAGCTGATCCTAAAGAAGTACAAACTCGATGAGGGAATGGATGGCTCTTTGTTTTTCTTCCTTGACGGGGAGGGTAAAAAAAAATGGGCCCTCGCTGAGCCCATCTTGTCCTGAATTTACCCGCGGATTATCTTCCTGCCTTTAATTGCTCTATCTCTTTTTTTAGCGATTCGATCTGTGCTTGTTGTTCCTGTATAGCCTGGACAAGAATTGGGGTAAGGCCAATGTAATTCAGCCCTTTGTAATTGATTTCCTCGCCGTCATCTCCATTTTCCAATGCCATACCCGGGTGAACGTCATTCGAAACCAACTCCGGAAAGACCTTTTCGACCTCCTGTGAGAGAAAGCCGATATGCTCTCCCTCGGGGAGGTTCATGTGCTGACCTATGTTATCTCTACGATAATGGTACCGTTTGGGCTCAAGCTGCATTACTTTGGAAAGCATAGGTTCGGTTTCCTTGATCTGGGTTTTGAAGTTTTCATCGGAAAGAAAGCTCCATGTTCCCGTATATCCTCCGTTTCCGGAGCAGTAAACACCGTATCTCGTACCAGAGCCACTGGTGCTGCCAAAAACTCCATATTTGGTTGAGGTAGAACTTCCCAAGGCCAAAGCATATAATCCGTAGCTCAATCCTGTTCCGTTGTTCGTTGCCGTTAGATATCCTCCCCTTGAAGAACTGCCGCTTGTGACCACGTTGTTGACGTTGAGGGCATAAGAAAAACTGGAAGAATGTGTTGCCTGGATGTTGATGCCAAATAATCTGTTGGTGCTGCTCACTTCCATTGAGGTATTGGCATTCGGACTAGTGGTATTGATCCCAACCTCACCGGTGGTTGTTACCGTTATCCTGTCGCCCGAATTATATACTTTCCACTTATTGCCATCGTCTCCATCCATATAGGTCCAGGTGGTTGAAAGTCCATTTTCAGCATATCCATAAAAGGGCTCTCCATCGGTACTTGAGTTTACGTACACTCCGGTATAGCCAGCTGTAGATTCGGATATGGTCATCTTCGCAGCCCCAATTTGGGTTGTGGTTCCTATACCAACATCCCCCTCTACGATCAAGCCATTCGACGGGGCTGAAAATGTACCTGAGTAACCGGCGCCAATCGCTACGGCACCGTTCACGTCCAGAAGATTCAAGGGGACAGCTTCATTTATACCGATGCCACCAACCAAAAACTGGAGATCTCCCTGACCGACTCCTCCTGCATCAGTGACCCTGAATCTTGCTCTTGAAAAGGTATTGCTGGCATCAATGGATAAAAAGTTTGTTGAACTCCCGATCTGAACCGCACCTCCGCTGGCCGCAGACCCCACTGTGACCGCCGGAAAGATCCAGCCTGAACCCTGCGGATCTCCTACGACAAGAGATTGATCCGGTGCATTGTTTCCGATACCAACATTTCCCTGCACGATCATCCCATTGGTAGGTGCGACGATTGAACCCGAATAAGAGGCTCCAATAGCAACGCCGCCTTCGACATCCAGTCGATTGAAGGGAATTGTCGTTCCAATCCCAACAAATCCAGAAAAGTAGTTGTAATCCTCTCCTGTGTTGTATACGCCATATATATTTCCGGAGGTAGCAGCACCTGTAGCACTATTGTAAACCCCGTAAACAGCACCGGTCCCGTCATGATTTAGGTTATTGTAAACCCCCACCATGGGGCTTGCCTCTCCGGCCGGTTGAATGATGTTGTTGTATTGTCCGTATTTGGTACCCGTTCCATCGGTGCTTACCAAATTGTAGATCCCATATTTGGTTCCTGCCCCCACATAGTTATGAGAATTGTAAATACCATATGGAGTGGTGCTATTGGTATTCGGGACAAAATTGTACAGCCTATAGATCGTATTTGCATTTATTCCGATACCGACATTCCCGGATTGCTCAATGGTGATTCGGTCATTTGTGCCCAATGAGCCCCCATTGGATATTTTGAACAGATCCCCATCGCTGCCATCGATTCCGATCACATAGGACTGACCGCTGCCGGAGTTGCCCATTCCATACCCTACATCACCGGAGCCATCCGAATTCGAAACCGCCATGGTCGGGTTTGTTCCGGAAGTAATGTCGGTAACCTGGAATTTTAAGGTTGTAGAAGGCCCTCCGATGGCCACCCCACCGGAATTGAGATTGTAGATATCATCACCAGTCACTCCCCATAAAAGGGTGTTGGCAAGGCTGACCGTATCCAGATCTCCATTATTATCCACAACGACGATCTGATCACCATTTCCTCCCAGGCTTCTGAATCTTACACTCCCATCAACATCGAGCCTTGCTGATGGGCCGGGAGTGCCAATGCCCACATTACCGGCATTGTCAATGGTCATACGAGTGGAAAAGTTGGTGTTGAATTGGAGGAAGAAGGGGGAGCCGATCTGTAAATAATCCCCTGAGCCCGGGTCGTTGATAAATCCGGTTGTTTGAAATCCACCTCCGCCATTGTCTCTTCCGAAGTAGATCTCGGTAGCCGCCGCCCCGGTTGATTGAGTACTCTTCAATCGCATTGAGTAGGTGTTTCCCTCCATATGCAGATCGTACAGGGGATTGCTCGTTCCAAAGCCAATATTCCCGCTATTCAGGTTATAGATATCATTGCCCGAACTTCCCCAATAGTTTGTCCCAATGCTGAGCGACTCCCATTTCGTGCCGTCATAGAACATGAACTGTCCCACATCTGATGCATAAAACATCATACCGGTATTGACACCTGAGTTTCCGATTACAGAAGTATCTGCGGAATTCAATCTGGTCATCAGGAATCCCTTATCCGAGGAGACCAATTCAAGAATCGAATTTGGGTTGGGAGTCGTTGTCCCTATACCTACATTGTCTTGAGCATTTAGCTCAAAAAGGACTAAAATGACCAATAGGGGAGTGTAAATTTTTTTCATAACCAACAGAAATTTGATTGGGCAGTGATGGCCAAAGGAAGGGCTTTTTGAATAGTTTGGGATTTCCTGAATTAAACGTTGTACCTATATAAAGGTTCTGAAAATCAGCAAAAAGTAACCTTGAAATCGGACAAAATTTCGACCTTTATTCTGAGGAATATAATGGCATTGATCGGACCTTAAACCTTTGAAGAAGATTTTACATTCTATTTTTGTGTTACTTATAAATATGATGAGAGTCCCGCTATCAGTTCAGACCTTGTTTCAGTTGCTCCTCTTTGGGCTATCGATCCTTCTTTTTCAGTCCGAGAAGGCCCGGGCGCAAGCTTTCGGCTACCAATTGGAACAATCTCCAAAGATCATTCGAGGAGGGGATACATTGGGAATTCCCTGGGGTCGAGGATTAAATTCTCCACAGATACAGAATATCGACCTGAATCGTGATGGCCTGGAAGACCTATTGATCTACGATCGGTCCGGATATGACTTTCACACCTTTATTAATAACTCCAATACCAATTGGCAATATGACCCGCGATTCGAGTCAACGCTGCCTGACCTCAATGATGGCTGGATCGTTGTTGCCGATGCGGATTGTGATGGGGTCAAAGATATCTATGCCTATGCCGCCGCCGGACCTACGGTCTATAAGGCAATCGATAATTCAGGATATTACAACTGGGGTGTATTTGTTCAGACACTTTACTACCTGGATTCTTTGGGCCGCAGCAACCTGCTGATCAATCAAGGAGATTATCCATCCATTCTGGATGCGGATGGTGATGGAGACACCGATATCCTGGCATTTGAGTGGCTGAATGGAGGTTTTGTAAGGTACTTTAAGAACATGTCCATAGAGATCAATGGAAATTGTGATAGCATGATCTACGTGCTGGATGAGTACTGTTGGGGTCGTTTTTATGAATGTGCGGACTGTGGAAAATATGACATTGATCTTGATGATAATTGCCTTGTTAATGGAACTGCGAACTATTGCTCCAATAAGGCCTTTCATGCCGGATCCACCAGCCTCCATCTGGATTTAAATGATGACGGTCTCCTGGATGTTTTGTTGGGAGATGTTGGTTGCAAACCGATAGTGGTCATGAGGAATAAGGGAACTTCTTCTTTGGCCAAAATGGACAGTGCAAGGTCAGGCTTTCCTCGATATGATAAATCTGCACTTGGTTTCTTTTATCCTGCCATGTTCAACCCTGATGTTGATTTTGATGGGCGCAATGACCTGATCGTCGTAGCAAATACCCCTGGCAATTTCGGGAATATCTACCGCCTTGATGAGAGTGTCTGGTACTACAAGGATGTTTCTCAGGTGGATAGTCCGAATTTTCAATTTCAAAAAAAGAATTTCCTGCAAGATGAAATGTATGATGTGGGAGAGTTTTCCCATCCTGCCCTTGCAGACTATGACGGTGATGGTGATCTGGATCTTTTTGTGGGCAATGGTGGAAGAAATTTGGACGGAGATTTTATCTCGAATCTCTATTATCTGGAAAATACCGGTGATTCCTTGAATCCCCAGTTCACGGAAATCGATACGAATTTCTTATCTCTGGCTTCGCAGGATTATTGGAGTATCCGCCCCATTTTTGAGGATTTTTCGGGTGATGCGATTACGGATATGGCCGTCGTGGCTATCGGCAACAATGGGATACAGGATGTATTTAAATATTACGAAAATCAAGGAGTGCAGGACGGGCAAATGATCTTTGATCCGGGAAATCCACTTGATTACGGCGGGATGGATACCCTGTTATTACCCTATGATACTCCACATTTCGCAGATCTTACCGGTGATGGGGTCAATGACCTTCTGATCGGGAGAAATACCTTTGGGGTTATCAATTACCTGATCAATGAGGGGACCAATGGCAATCCGATCTGGAAGTTTGAATTGGCAAACCTAGGCGGAATTGGCAACCTATTCGGAAGTCAGGCTGCCAATATGCAGGTAGCGGATTTTAATCGGGATGGAGATCTTGATCTGGCTTACGGAATCCAGGATGGGATCTTAAGGATCTACAGTGATTTTATTCCCGGGATATATGGAACGCTGCAGCCATACACCAGTCTTGTGTACAATTCATTGACTCAAGAAATGGTGGATGACATGTTGGGTTCTTCTATTTACTTGGCTCCTGGCGACCTTACTGGGGATGGAAATCTGGATTTCATTGTTGGCAGTAGTACGGGAGGTTTACAATTTATAGATTATGACACCTCATTGATTTCATCACTTGATCCGCAGGAAATTCAAGGACAAGGCAACAATCTGAAGACATGGCCTAACCCTACAAATGATCTCGTCTATTTTGAATATCCGGGAAATTGGGAAAACATTCAGCTTCTTGACCTGAGCGGAAGGGTATTGCTTTCTTTTGAAAGGAAGGACTTGCCTGAGGAGCAAATGGATTTGAGCTCTTTTGAAGAAGGGATCTATCTGCTGCGTGTAGAAGGAAGAAATGGACCAAGAGTTGCCAAGATCCTGAAATCCAATCGCTGATCTCAAAGCGGTCGGCATCATTGAGAACAGGGAATTTCTTTCGGAAGGCCAGGAGCTTTTCCTTTGACAAGAGAAAGATTTTCGATCCCCGCAGAGCCATGGTATGTTCTTCAGGATTTCCCAGAAAATCTAGATCATTGAATTGCCATTGTAGATGATCCCGTTCGGATCATCACCCACACGGTTGACACCAACGGAATAGCAGGCGTTCTCTATGGCCCTTGCTGGCAAAAGTTTGTACCAGGCGGTTTGATGAACGCTGGGCCAGTTGGCGACATAAACGAGTATGTCATAAGGGTTTTGAGGATTGTTTCTCGCCCAGACCAGGAATCTGAGGTTGTAAAACATATCAAGGCCTGAATCCTCCGCTCTCTATATTTCACTCCAAGAGGCTTTATTCCATGGTCTGTTCGCCATCAGGCCTGGCTGTCTCTTTGATCTTCATATTGGTTAGTAGACTTTTTGGGTAGGGTATGAATTCTATCTTTGTATACATCAATTATGAAAGAAGTCCCTTTATCTGTTAAGCCCTTGATCAGGGCGCTTTTTTTTGGGTTTTCCCTCCTTCTTTTCCAATCCGAAGAAGCTAGCTCGCAAGCATTTGGTTATCAGTTGAACCAGGCGCCAAAAATCATTCGAGGTGGCGATACACTTGGCATACCCTGGGGAAGGGGATTAAATTCTCCTCAGGTTCAAAATATCGATCTGAATCAGGATGGTTTGGAGGATCTATTGATCTATGATAAATCGGGTTATGATTTTCAGACATTTATCAATAATTCGAATACCCGTTGGCAATACGATCCGAGGTTTGAGTCAACCCTTCCGGACCTCAATGACGGATGGATGGTCGTTGCAGACGCTGATTGCGATGGGGTCAAAGATATTTTCACTTATGGTATTGTTGGGCCTACCGTCTACAAGGCGATCAACAACGCAGGATATTACAACTGGGGCATATTTGTACAAAACCTGTTTTACCTGGATTCCACTTCAGCCTGGAGCAGTATTCAGATCAACAAGGGTGACTATCCTTCGATCCTCGATGCCGATGGAGACGGTGACACGGATATTATGGCTTTTGAATCGACCAATGGAGGTCTTGTTTGGTATTTTAAAAACATGTCCATAGAGATCAATGGCAATTGTGACAGTATGATCTATATGGTGGACAAATATTGTTGGGGAAGATTTCATGAATGTTCTACGTGTGGGCAATATGACATTGATCTTGATGTAAACTGCTCGGTTATAGGCTCTCCCAATTATTGTCCTCCCAAAGCATTCCATAAGGGCTCAACCAGCCTTCACCTCGATTTGAACGATGACGGGTTGCTGGATGTCATTTTGGGGGATATCGGTTGTAAACCCATAGTCGTGATGAGAAATAAGGGTACTTCCACCCTGTCCAGGATGGATAGCGCCAGGTCAGGATTTCCAAGGTATGACAAATCCGCTCTCGGATTCATTTATCCTGCCATGTTCAACCCTGATGTTGATTTTGATGGACGCAAGGATTTGATCGTCGTGGCAAATACCCCTGGCAATTTTGGAAATGTCTATCGCCTTGATGAGAGTGTCTGGTATTACAAGGATGTTTCACAGGTCGACAGTCCGAATTTTCACTTTCAAAAGAGGAATTTCCTTCAAGATGAAATGTTTGATATTGGAGAGTTTTCCTACCCTGCTCTGGTGGATTATGACGGTGATGGTGATCTGGATCTTTTTGTGGGCAATGGCGGAAGAAATTTGGATGGATATTTTATCTCGAATCTCTATTACCTGGAAAATACCGGCGATTCCTTGAATCCTCACTTTACTGAGATCGATACGAATTTCTTATCCCTTGCTTCGCAGGAGTACTGGAGTATCCGCCCCATTTTTGAGGATTTTTCGGGTGACGGGATTACGGATATGGCCATAGTGGCCATTGGAAATAATGGGGTTAGCCCGGTGTTTAAGTATTATGAGAACCTTGGTGTTCAAGGAGGGCAGATGGTTTTTGATCCGGCAAGCCCATTGGATTATGGTGGGATGGATACGCTTCTCTCAACTTATGATAACCCATATTTTGCTGACCTGACAGGAGATGGGGTCAATGACCTTCTGATCGGGAGAAATACTTTTGGGATTATCAATTACCTGATCAATGAAGGAAGCAACGAGAGTCCGGTTTGGAAGTTTGAATTAGCAAACCTGGGTGGAATTGGTAACCTATTCGGAAGTCAGGCTGCCAATATGCAGGTAGCGGATTTTAATCGAGATGGAGATCTTGATCTGGCTTACGGGATCCAGGATGGGATCCTCAGGATCTACAGTGATTTTATTCCCGGGATCTATGGAACGCTGCAGCCATACACAAGTCTTGTGTACAATTCATTGACTCAAGAAATGGTGGACGACATGTTGGGTTCTTCTATTTACCTCGCTTCAGGAGATCTTACCGGGGACGGAGATCTCGATTTCATTTTAGGAAGCAGTACCGGCGGACTTCAGTTCATAGATTACGATACATCATTGATCTCCTCTCTTGATCAACAGAGGGTTCAGCATCAGGGCAACATTTTGAGGACATGGCCTAACCCGGCGACCGAGTACTTGAATTTTGAATACGCTGGCAGGTGGCTTAATCTTAAATTGCTTGACTTGAGCGGAAGGGTTATGATCACCTTTGAGGAAAAAGATTTGCTCAAAGATAGGTTGGATCTGACCGGAATAGAGGAAGGAATTTATCTGCTAAGGGTGGATGGCTCCGAAGGACCAAGAGTTGCCAAGATCCTGAAATCTAATCGCTGATCTCAAAGCGGTCGGCATCATTGAGAACAGGAAATTTCTTTCGGAAAGCCAGGAGCTTTTCCTTTGACAGAAGAAAGGTTTTCAACCCCTGCTGATCTACGGTATTTTCTTCAGGATTTCCCAGAAAATCATAGATCGTTGAATTGCCATTATAGATGATCCCGTTCGGATCATCACCCACACGGTTGACACCGACGGAATAGCAGGCGTTCTCTATAGCTCTGGCTGGCAAAAGTTTGTCCCAGGCGGTTTGACGAACACTGGGCCAGTTGGCAACATAAACGAGTATGTCATAAGGGTTTTGAGGATTGTTTCTCGCCCAGACCGGAAACCTGAGGTCGTAACAGATCAAAGGCTGGATTTTCCATCCCTTATATTCGACCACCAAATGCCTGTTGCCCGGTTTGAAATACTGATCTTCATCGGCGAAAGTGAAGAGATGCCTTTTATCGTAAAATTCGTAGCTGCCGTCGGGAAATACCCAATACAGCCGGTTTTGATACACATCCTCAGCGGTAGAGATCATGACACTACCACAGATACAAGAGCCGGATGCTTGTGCGTGCTCTTTCATCCATAACAGTGTTTTCTCACCTCCCGGCTCGGCTTTCTCACGGACATTCATGGAAAAACCAGTTGTGAAGGTCTCGGGGAGTATCATCACATCTGATTCAGGAGCATTTGAGATCAGCTTGCCAATATGATCCCTGTTTTTTTGGGGTTCTTCCCAGAAGAGTTCGATTTCAAACAAGGTGATTTTCAGATCTGACATAGGATTTCAGCAGCCCTTTCAAGGGTTTCATCTTTTTTGGCAAAACAGAACCTCAATACTTTTTCGTCTCTACCACTCGAATAAAAAACCGATATGGGAATGGAGGCAATACCGTTCTCAATGGTCAGCTTTTTGGCATAATCAAGATCTCCTTCATCACTGATGTTTTGGTATGATAGCAGTTGGAAGTAGGTCCCTCCAGCGGGTTGGGACTCAAACCTGGCTCCCTTGATGAGGGACAGGAATTTGTTTCTTCTCTTCTCATAATAGGTGTGAAGATCCAGGTATTCTTTCCTGTCCTGAATAAAATCAGCGTATCCCAATTGACTAGGAGTATGAGTACAGAATGTATCAAACTGATGGATCTTTCTAAACTCTTTTGTGATTTCCTCGGGAGCTATACAGTAGCCTACCTTCCAACCGGTGGCATGGAATGTTTTGCCCAACGATGCGATGAACATGCTTCTTTTTTTCAGCCCTTCGTTAAGAAGAATGCTTTGGTGTTTTTTACCATCAAAAACAATATGTTCATAGACTTCATCACTGATGACAAGCAGGTCATGCCTTTCTGCGATTTCCTCGAGCTTTTTTAGATCATCCTCATCAAGTATTGCCCCTGTGGGATTGTGAGGGTTGTTGATGATCACCATTCTGGTTTTAGAACTCACTTTGCTCTCAACCTCATCCCAATCTATTTTGTACTCGGGGAAGGATAATTCGATGGGGACAGCTTTTCCGCCGGAAAGTTGGATCACCGGTACGTAGGAATCATAAGCTGGTTCAAAAATGATCACCTCATCACCGGGATTCACAAATGCGGTAATCGCGCAGAACAAGGCTTCGGTGGCACCGGAGGTAACGGTGATCTCTTTTTCAGGATCACAATAAACACCATAATCGTTTTCGGTTTTCTGAGAAATAGCCTGCCTGAACTTTGGGTGCCCGGTTGGAGGTGAATATTGGTTGAACCCTCTCTCCATATACCTGTTGATCATGCTGATCAATTTTTCGGATGGATTAAAGTCCGGAAATCCCTGACTGAGATTTATTGCGCCATTCTCTTCTGCCAGGCCTGACATCACGGCAAAAATTGTCGTGCCGACATTTGGTAGCTTGGACTGAATCATGTTGGGAATATCAGACTTTTGAAGGAAACCTCATAGAGTATCCAACTTTGATCTTCCCTTTGGAGATATTATTGAGTCTTGACTTCAGCAGACGTTTTTTCAGGGGACCAAGGTGGTCGGTGAAAAGAACGCCTTCAATATGGTCATATTCATGTTGGATGATCCTTGCCTGCAGGCCGGTGAACTCTTCTTCGCGGACTTCCCAGTTTTCATCGAAATACCTGAGTTTGACCCTTGATTCCCTTTGTACATCCTCGCGTATATCCGGGATTGAAAGGCAACCCTCCTCAAAGGGCCAGGATTCTCCTTTTTCATCGAGTATCTCCGGGTTGATGAAGACCCTTTTAAACCCGACAAGTTCTTCTTCGCCCATGGGTTCTCCGTCGATTACGAATAATCTGATGCTTTTTCCGATTTGCGGGGCCGCCAGACCTACTCCATTCGCATTGTACATGGTTTCAAACATGTCACTGATAAGCTCCTGCAAATCCGTGTTTTCAGGTATACTTTCTGCTCTTTTTCTTAAAACCGGGTCTCCGTAGGCTACAATTGGGTATATCATGTCCCTTGTTTAGTCATATAATCCTGCAAAATTATCACAGCGCTGGTTTTATCAATATTTCCTTTTTCCCTTCTTCTCTTTTTACTTGTACCGCCCATGATCATAGAGTCAAGCGCAATTTTTGAGGTAAACCGCTCATCAAGAGTAACCACCTCCAATGCAGGAAACCACCCCTTCAGTCGCAGGACCAGATCTCTGACCTCGGCGGAGGCATCGGTGTCTCCGCCGCCCAGGCTTTTTGGTTCGCCAACCACTATGGTATCAACGATCTCTTTTTGAGTGTAGTTTTTTAAAAATGACTCCAACTCCTGGGTAGGGATCGTTGAATACGGAGTGGCAATGATCTTTTCAGGATCGGATACGGCTATCCCTGTTCTTTTGGAACCATAATCCAAGGCCAAAATTCGGCCCATTAATTTTCCAGCAAGGATTTGGAAAGTCTTTTTCTCGCTTTTTTCTCGAGATCTACGGCCAGGGGAAAGAATATGTCATTTTCCATATGGGAATGCCTTCTCAGATCTTTTTCGAATTTTTCCAATTCCCAGTAGACCACTCTTTGGATCAGGCTTGCTCCTTCAGGACAATTAAAATTATTGGTGAGCGACTTAATTCCTTCCATCTCGTCATCCTCTTCAAGGTGCTCAATGGCCGTTTGGCAAAGGTCAACCTTGGATTTGAGAAAATGCATTAAACCAGGGTTTCCCGAGCTTTCGTTGACCTGATGAAGCAGCAATGCATATTCAAAGACCTGGGATTCTTCTGCACGGATATGATGTACAAAATCTTCGTAGAACAAGGGGAAGAGCATTTTCAGGTCCCTTGCCAGTTCGGGGGTTTCAAATGATCCGGGGTCAATATCATTGACAAGATGGAAGATGAAAGGCAACTTCTCCTGAATAAAGAATTTGTGAACACTCTTTAAATGATTCACAACTTCAGGCATATCGTAATGGCTCGGTGTCCACTTCAGAGGATCGCTCTTCCGGAGTTCCTGAAGATTTCTGATAAGCCATTGATCATCCAGGTTGAGTTTGTCGCAAAGTCCGGAAACAGGGAGTTCGTGGTGAGATGGGAAAAGAATTCCAAGCTGATAAAAAGCGAAGGCGATTCCCGGGTCTTTTTGTATAATTTCTCCTATTTCAGAATTCCTCATTTTTGTGCCTGAATCGTGTCGGACAAAATTACTTAAATTAATTTTGACCTTATAAGGTATTCTGATCCATGCCCGGAAAATTTTCAAACTTTTACGTCTTTCTTCTTCTCATCATCAGCATTTCCCTTGGAGTGCTGATCGGCGCCAAATTTCCAAGCGATCCCGGAGATGAGGCATTATCCAAATCCCTGGACAACCTCAGGCAGGTTTTGTACCATGTGGAAAAGGATTATGTCGATACGGTGGATATGGAAAAACTCACGGAATTCGGCATCCAGAAAATGCTGGAAGAACTCGATCCGCATTCCATATACATCCCACCAAGCGAATTGGAAATGGTCCAAAGCCAATTGCGAGGCAATTTTGAAGGCATAGGTATTGAATTCGGGCTTGTTGATGATACCGTTTATGTGGTGACCCCATTGATCGGCGGTCCTTCGGAAAAGGTGGGGATCATTGCCGGGGATCGCATTGTCACTGTTGACGGAGAGAACTTTGCCGGTATCGACCTAAAGAATTCCGACGTGATCAATACACTCAGGGGGGAGAAAGGAACAGAGGTGATCCTTGGAATAAAAAGAAGGGGAATGAGTGACATCATAGAATTTGAAGTTATCCGGGACAAGATCCCGACCCATAGCATGGAAGTGGCCTTTATGTCAAACGAGAATACCGGTTATATCAAGCTCTCGAGGTTCGCTTCAACCACTTATGATGAATTCAAGGATGGCCTGGCTCAACTCACCGCTCAGGGGATGAAAAACCTGATCCTTGATCTCCGCGATAATCCCGGAGGTTATCTTGACAGGGCGGTGAATATCGCCGACGAGTTTATCGAAGGGAGAAAGCTGATCGTTTTTACCAAGTCCAATCGAGGAAAATATGATCAAAAACTTTATTCGGGAAGGAAGGGAGAATTTGAAGAAGGAAATCTGATCATCCTTGTTAATGAAGGAAGTGCCTCGGCTTCAGAGATCGTCTCCGGGGCTGTTCAGGATCATGACCGGGCATTGATCGTAGGTAGAAGGAGCTATGGAAAAGGTCTGGTACAGCAGCCCATACCCTTAAAAAACGGGGGAGAGTTGAGATTGGTTATTTCCCGCTATTATATTCCTAGCGGTCGCAGCATTCAAAAAGCTTATGGGACAGGAAACAGAGACTATTCCATGGATATTTTGAACCGCTATAATCATGGTGAATTCTTTCATAAGGACAGTATTGATTTTCCGGATAGCCTGACCTTTTACACGGACAAGGGTAGAAAGGTATATGGGGGAGGAGGTATAATGCCGGATCTTTTCGTGCCCCAGGATACCTCGGACTGGTCCAAAACCCTTGGGAAGATCTATGCGAAAAACCTATTGAGAGAATACTCCTACAAGTATTCCGAGGTTCACAAAAAAGAACTCGAAAAAATGGGATTTGACGCTTTCAGGAAAGACTTTACCCTCGATGAAGCCGAGTATGAACAATTTCTGGCGAACGTTGAGAAAAACGGGGTCGAGCTTGATCCCAAGGATATGAAAAAGTCCTCCGACAGGATCAAATTGGAATTGAAGGCATTTATCGCAAGAGGCGCTTATGGAAATGAGGAATTCTATAAGGTATACCTTGAAGGAGACAATATTTATCAGTCTGCCCTTCAAAATGTGAATTCAACGGACAAGTATTTGGTTAAAAGTAATTAAGATGTTTTACCACAAATTGGGGAAAATCCCGCAGAAAAGACACACCCAGTTCAGGAACGAAAACAATGAACTCTATGCCGAGGAGTTGGTCAGCTCCAAGGGCTTTTCCGGTGTTTATTCCAATTTGTACCATGATCAAATACCGACGCGCATCGAAAGACTGGAGGGGTCTGAAAAATACGGTTGGGAATTCTCCGAAGACAGGGATCTGAAACCTATTCACCTGAATACCGCAAATTTTGGAAAAACCGGTAAGGATTTCCTTGATGCCCGCAAATGCCTGATGGTCAATAATGATGTAGCGATCGGAATTTGTAATCCTGAAGTGCTGACCATGGACTATTTCTATAAGAATGGAGAGTCTGATGAGATCCTTTTTATCCATGAAGGCAGCGGTGTTTTACATACCCAACTGGGAGCGATCGAATTTGGAAAATTTGATTACCTCGTCATACCCAGGACGGTCATCTACCAGATCGAGTTCAAAGAGGAATCCAGAGTTCTTGTGGTGGAGTCGGCTTCCCCGGTTGAAACACCCAACAGGTATCGAAATGAACTAGGCCAATTGCTTGAACACTCTCCGTTTTGTGAGAGAGACATCAGGCCTCCTCAGGTTTTGGAGACTAATACGGAGAAGGGAGAATACCTTGTCAAGGTCAAGAAGCTGGGAAAACTTCACAATTTCATTTACGAAACCAGCCCCTTTGATGTCGTTGGTTGGGACGGATTTCTTTGGCCCTACGCTTTCAATATATTGGATTTTGAACCCATCACGGGTCGGATTCATCAACCCCCTCCGGTACATCAAACCTTCCAGGCCTGGAATTATGTGATCTGCTCCTTCGTGCCTCGCCTTTTTGATTATCACCCCAAATCAATTCCGGCGCCCTATAACCACAGCAATATCGATTCAGATGAGGTGTTGTTTTACACCGATGGAAATTTCATGAGCAGGCGAGGTATTGATAAGGGCTCTTTTACGCTTCATCCCGGTGGAATCCCCCATGGACCTCATCCCGGAACCGTGGAAAAAAGCATCGGAGCCAAGGAAACCAAGGAGATTGCCGTGATGATCGACACTTTTAAACCTCTGTTTTTGACCAAAGATGCCGAGTCCTTTGTTGACCCCAATTACCCATATTCCTGGAAGGACTGATCGATGGAGTTGGTTTACCTTATCGTTGGTATTATAGTCGGAGGCTTACTCGGATGGTTGGCGGCTCAATACCTGAGATCGGGGAAAGGGAGTGATCAACAAAGTGTAGACCTCAATGCCCGCCTTGAGATCTTAAAGCAGAATCTGGAGGAAAAATCCAGGGAAAAGGAAGAGATCGGCAGAAAGCTTGAAGAGGAAAGGACGGAGTCTGAGAATCTTCTTCAACGGATAGCTACATATGAGTCGGAACATAGGCATCTGGAAGAGCGACTCTCAGAAAAACAAACCGAAATGGAGGAGGGGCAGAAGAAGCTTGCAATTGAGTTCGAAAATCTGGCCAACAAGATACTGGATGAGAAGACGAAGAAATTCACTGAAGCAAACAAATCCAACCTCGGTGACATTCTCAATCCCTTAAAGGAAAGGATAGAGAAATTTGAAAAGAAGGTAGAGGAAAGCAACAGGGACAGCCACTCATGGAACAAACTTCTTCAAGATCAGATCTCCAATCTCTCCAAAGACGCTGAAAATCTGACTCAGGCTTTAAAAGGTGATTCAAAAACCCAGGGAAATTGGGGTGAATTACAACTGGAGGTCATTCTTGAAAAAGCCGGTCTGCAGAAAGGGGTACATTATGAAAAGGAGCTCAATCTGAAGAGTGAGGATGGTTCCAATCAGCGCCCGGATTTTGTGATCAATCTGCCCGATGAAAAGTGCCTGATACTTGACTCGAAGGTTTCATTGACCGCTTATACCAAGTACCTCGAAGCCGAGGATGAATCCGAAAAGACCAGGTTCCTGAAGCAGCACCTCGACAGTATTAACGGGCACATTAAGTCGCTTTCCGAAAAGAGCTATCAAAGCCTTTATAACATCAACCAACCTGATTATATCCTGATGTTTGTAGCGAATGAACCGGCTTTGGTCTTGGCTCTGCAACAGGATGCTGATCTTTATACCAAGGCTTTGGAGAAGAATATTGTACTATCCTCTTCGACCTTTTTGCTTGCTACACTTAGGATGATCTCGTTCATCTGGAAGCAGGATAGTCAAAATAAAAACGCCGTTGAGATAGCTAAGAAGGCCGGCTTGCTCTATGATAAGTTTGTAAACTTTTCATCAGACTTGATTGGCATCGGCAAAAAATTGGACGATTCAAAAGAGGCCTATTCGAAAGCAATGAATAAGTTGGTAGAAGGGCGAGGCAACCTTATTTCAAAGGCGGAGGAGCTTAAAGTTCTTGGTGCAAAAACGTCAAAGGACCAGGAACAGGCATTGATCGATAGAGCGGATCCAAAATGAATAAACTTGAAAAGATAACCGTGGTTGGTGATCGTGTGCTGATCCAGCCGAAATCAAAATCCGATAAGACCAAAAGCGGGCTCTACCTTCCTCCCGGTGTTCATGAAAAGGAACATGTGCAAAGCGGGTATGTCATGAAAGTCGGGCCCGGTTTCCCAATCCCCTTGCCAACTGATGATATTGATGAGCCCTGGAAAGAAATGGATGAAAAGGTCAAGTACCTACCGCTTCAGGCCAGGGAAGGAGATCTGGCCATATTCCTCCAAAAGGGTGCCATTGAAGTCAATTATGAAGGGGAGAAGTATTTCATAGTGCCCCAGCATTCGATTTTATTGCTGGAGAGAGATGATTATTGATCCAGGAATTTCCTGAGTTCTTTTACGAATTCCACAGGTTTTTCGGCATGGAGCCAATGACCTGCGTCCGGAATAGTCACCAATTCCGAGTTGGGAAATATACTTTTTGCATTCTCAAAATCCTGGTCGGAGACATACTTTGATCTTTCTCCCCGCATAAAGAGGGTAGGATGATCGAATTCCAACCCATCAGAGACAGAGATACCCACTTCTTCGATATTTCGGCTGATCACATCCAGATTCAATTTCCACTCGAATTTTCCCTCATCGTCTCGCCCCAGATTTTTCAGGAGAAAGGCCCTAACACCGAACTCGGGGACCGAAGATGACAAGATCTCATCCGCGTCCTTCCGGCTTTTTAATTTTCCAAGGTCCAATGAGCTCAGGCCTTCGAGGATGGTTTGATGATGAACAGGATAATGCCTTGGAGAGATATCTGCCACCACCAGTTTGGTAATGTAGGAAGGGTTGAAAAGCGAGAATTCCATTGCCAGTTTTCCTCCCATACTATGCCCGAGCATATAGGTCGAATTCAACCCCAACTTTTGAATGAGTTCCAGCAGATCTTCAACCATAACCCCGTAGTCCCATTCTTCGGATTTGGGAGACAGGCCATGATTTCGAAGGTCGGGTATGATGCAGGTATAATGTTCTTGCAATGCTTTGGCAATGCTCATCCAGTTATCGGAACTTCCGAAGAGTCCATGAAGGATCAGTAAGGGTTGCCCATGTCCTGTTTCACGGAAAAAAAGATCCATTAAGCCAATTTGGATTTGTACATATTTACAGTGTTTTCCAAGCCGTAGTAGAGGGCATCACAGATCAGTGCATGGCCGATGGAGACCTCGAGCAATCCGGGCACGTTTTCCTTGAAGAAAGCAAGATTTTGAAGATTGAGGTCATGCCCTGCATTGATACCGATATCATATTCCATGGCCTTCTTTGCAGCCAAATTGTAGGGGAGAACCGAAAACTTTGGATCGTCCGGAAAACCTGAAGCAAATGGTTCAGTGTACAATTCTATTCTATCCGTTCCCACCTCTTTGGCTCCTTCGATCATTTTGATATCCGGATCGATAAAGATCGAAACCCTTGAACCGATCTCCTTGATCCTATGGATCACTTCTTTAAGGAATCCTGCATTTTTTAGTGTATTCCAACCCTGATCAGAGGTCAATGTGTCCGGCGCATCGGGAACCAGGGTTACCTGATCGGGAACCACCTCTGCTACGAGATCCAGGAAAGGCCTGGTCGGATTGCCTTCAATATTGAATTCGGTATTCAGGATTGGTTTTAGGTCGCGGACATCCTGGTACCGAATATGCCTTTCATCGGGTCGTGGATGTACGGTAATACCATGGGCCCCAAACCGCTCAATATCGCGAGCAGCCTGAAGAAGGTCGGGGATTGACCCGCCCCTGGCATTTCTTAAGGTTGCTATCTTATTTATGTTGACACTGAGTCGGGTCTTTGGCATGGTTCCCTAAATTTGCCCTGAATCCAAATGCTAACATAAGAAGTCCCAATGAGTTTAAAGGAAGAAATCGACAAAAGCATAAAGGAGGCCATGCTTCAAAAGAAGAAGGATGAATTGCAGGCACTTCGGTCCATAAAATCACTGATCCTTCTTGCCCAAACCAAGGAAGGGGCTGGTGATGAAATCAGCGAAGAGGAAGAGATGGCTATTCTGAAAAAGGCTGCCAAGCAAAGAAGGGATTCCATCGCTGTTTATAAAGAGCAGGGTAGAGAGGATCTGGCCACTGAGGAAGAATTGGAGCTGGCGGTTATTGAGAAATTCCTGCCGGAACTCATGGGTGAAGCTGAAGTGAGAGCTTTGGTTCAAGCGGTGATAGATGAATTGGGCGCCTCAGGAATGGGCGACATGGGCAAGGTCATGCCTGCAGTGATCAAAAAGGCCGCCGGTGGAGCTGACAACCAGATGATCTCCAAGATCGTCAGGGAAATACTGGCGGGCTAGGGTCATGGCCATGATGGATCTGGTCTTCGGTGCCATTTTGATCTTCGGAATGTACCGTGGGTTTAGTAAAGGGATCATCATGGAGGTTTTTAGCATCCTCGCATTGGTTCTTGCCGTGATCGGAGCCTTCAAGCTTCTGGACTGGGCGATCATTGGTCTCACCGATGCTTTTGGGAAACCACACCCTTTCATTCCTTTCCTTGCATTTGTATTGCTTTTTATTGGGATCATCCTCGGCGTCAATATTATTGGAAAGGGGATCAGAAAGGTAGTTCGAATGACTATGCTCGGCTGGGCAGATCGGTTTTTCGGAACCCTGTTGGGCCTGCTAAAATGGAGTTTCGCCCTGAGCCTGTTCTTGTGGATCATTTCATCCTTTTTTCCCGACGCTTCGGCAAGGATATCCGAGGGATCCAGAATTTACCCCATCCTCCAACCTTTTGCCATCAAGGTTCTCATGGGTTTGAGAGCACTTTTCCCCTTCATTGATGAGATTATCGATCATGTGACCAATTACCTGAACTAGGTGACGCTGTTTATCGACAATTTTGATTCCTTCTCCCATATCCTCCTGGATTACATTCTCAGGATAGATCCGGATTGTGAGGTTTTCAGAAATGATGTTGATGCAAGGGATATGAGAAATGACTATCAGAGGCTGGTGATCTCTCCGGGTCCAATGAATCCCATGAAGTCAGGATCCCTGAACTCCATCATTCAGCAATATCTTGGAAAGATACCCGTGCTGGGAATTTGTCTTGGCCATCAGGCCATTGGACAGATCTATGGAGCTGAGCTATCCCATTCCAATGAACCTGTTCACGGCAAAACCTCAAGAGTTCATCATAATAGAGACAGGCTCTTCGATGGGATTCCGGATACTTTTCAGGCCGTGCGATATCACTCTTTGATCTTGAGAAATATTCCCAGGGAACTTGAGTTGATCTCCTGGACAGATTCGGAGGAGATCATGGGGTTTAAATCCGAAAAAGATCGCGTTTACGGCCTTCAATTTCACCCAGAAGCACAATTGACGGAGGGAGGTTTTCAAATGATTAAAAATTGGCTTGCCCTGACCTGAAGGCCTGTTTGGACCGAACTATTTCGTATTTTTCGAACTTCCTATTATACATTCATGGAATATCAGGTAAAGAAAGAAGGTAAGTTTCAATTTGTTGATGAAGGTCAGGGAGAGGTCCTGTTGTTATTGCATGGTTTGTTCGGGGCTTTAAGCAATTGGAACAGTGTGGTCGAGGAATTCAAAAAAGATTTCAGGGTCATTATTCCCCTGATGCCCATCTATACCATGCCCCGTAGAAAAGCATCGGTTGAAGGTCTGGTTGATTTTATTGAGGAATTCGTCGCAGAGAAGAACCTCGAAAATATGACCCTGCTTGGAAATTCACTTGGGGGGCATGTGGCGCTCATCTATACCTTGAAATACCAGGAGAATGTCAAAAGACTGGTCTTGACCGGAAGTTCGGGCCTTTTCGAAAATTCCATGGGCGGATCTTTCCCAAAGCGAGGGGATTACAAGTATATCCAGGAAAGGGTCCAGTACACCTTTTACAATCCCGAAACCGCCTCTAAGGCATTGATAGACGAGGTTTTTGATATTACCTGTTCAATTCCCAAGTGCCTGAACATCGTGGCGATCGCAAAAGCCGCTCAAAGGCATAACCTGGCCGGGGAGATCGGAAATATTTCTGTTCCCACCTGCCTTATTTGGGGACTGAATGATACAATAACCCCACCGCCAGTTGCTCATGAGTTCAATAAACTCATTCCTCATTCGGAGTTATGGTTCATCGATGAATGCTGTCATGCTCCAATGATGGAGCAACCCAGGCGTTTTGGAAAGATTCTTGATAGATTTATTCGAAAAGGAGAAAGTTGACTGCAAGAGATCTCATAAATGACCTGATATATCCGCTTACACCTGAGAATTCGGGTGTCGATGGCTTGAACCGTATGGATGAATTCCGTGTGAGTTCCCTGCCGGTCGTGGATAATAACCGGTATTTGGGGATGCTCGAGGAGGACGAGATCTATTCAAGTGCCGATTTTGATAAACCGGTGTCCGAGTTTCAGTTGGAAAACCAGGATCTCATCGTGGACGAGAATATTCACCTGTTTGAAGTCGTACAGATCGCTGTGGACAATGAGTTGGAGGTGATCCCTGTCAGGGATGAAGAAGGTGATTTTGCCGGACTGATCACACTTCCCGATACTGTTTCTGCATTCGCAAATATCACCGGAGCTCAGCTACCGGGCGCAATTTTGGTTTTAAGCATGGACGCCAAGGACTATTCTCTTGCAGAGATAAGCCGTCTTGCAGAGGCCGAAGGATACAAGATCATTGGCAGTTTTCTCGTATTTGATCCAAAGAATCCGGAAAAGCTTAAAGTCACTCTAAAGATCAATAAGACCGAAATAGATCGCCTGATCGCCACTTACAACAGGTTTGGGATCCATGTGATATCAAGATTTCAGGAGGTGACAACGGAAAGCGTCGAAAAAGAGCGACTCGATATTCTTTTCAAGTATCTAGAAATGTAGGTTTTGAGGATTGCTGTACACGGACGTCCTTTTAAGGCGGAAACCCTGCCTTTTATCAGGGAGTTTTTCAAAGAGCTTCATAGCTACCGTCCCGAACTCTTCATTGAACAAACTTTTAGGGATCAATGTGTTGAAAATCAGCTCAAACCTGGCGAACATAAAGTCTTTTCAAACCTCCATGGGCTGCCGGAGGTCGATACGATAATCAGCCTTGGCGGCGATGGTACTTTGCTCGAGGCGATCACCTATGCTAAGGATTCGGGTATTCCCATTTTTGGCATTAACACCGGCAGAATGGGTTATCTGGCCACCACTAAGAAGGAAGACTTTGGTGAGTCCCTTAGGACCGTGATGAGCGGTGAGAGTCCTTTGGATGAAAGAAACATGGTCCAGCTCCTATCTGAAGACCGCGAATTGTTTGGTGATTTCAATTTTGCCCTCAACGAGGTGGCGATATTGAAAAGGGATACCTCATCAATGATCGTTGCCCATGCTTATGTGAACGGAGATTATTTGACGTCCTATTGGGGGGATGGAGTTCTCGTATCCACACCTACCGGATCCACAGGGTACTCATTGAGCTGTGGTGGTCCATTGGTGCTTCCCAGGTCTCAGAATCTCATCATCACCCCGATTTGCCCTCATAACCTAAACTTAAGACCACTGGTTGTTCCCGATGACTCTGATATCGAATTGGAGATCGAAGGTAGATCCAACAATATTCTGATCAGTTTGGATTCCAGGTCCATTACGGTTGAAAACAACATTAAATTGAGGATCAAGAAGGCGGATTTTCAGGTTAAATTACACGCTCCACAGGGTCTTGTTCACTTCAAAACGCTTCGCGAGAAGTTGTCTTGGGGGAGAGATATCCGTAATTAAGCTTTTTGTTTTTAGGTTTTGGGTTATTTTTGTGCAAGTTGTAGTATAAATATCCATGAGAAAAGGAATTTGGCTGGCATTTGTAGTGCTGTTTTTGGTTGCCTCAGTTACTGACTCGAACGGACAGTTCTTTAGCAGGAGGAAGCATTACACCTTTGTGGGTGCAGGAATTAGCGCCATGAACTATTTCGGTGACCTGGCTCCCACCAATAAGATCGCAAGTGCGGATTTTTCGTTTACCCGCCCTCAATTGAGTTTTTTTGCAGCCCGAAGATTTCATCCAAGGTTCTGGGCAAAGGCGCAACTTTCCATGGGGCAGCTCCGCGGAGATGATTATACTTCACAGGATCCAAATGATATTGATGGTGGTGGATTTTTCAGGTATGCCAGAAACCTGCATTTTCGAAATAACATTATAGAAGTCACGGCTGTAGGCGTTGTTGACCTTTTCGAAAACCGTGGTACTTTCTTGAAAAGACCTAAACTGATCCCTTACTTCTACCTTGGAATCGGAGTGATCTACCATAATCCTCAAGCCAAAACACCCGATGGATCATGGGTTGCCCTAAAGCCTTTGGAAACAGAAGAAAACACCTATTCCAGAATTCAACCTATCATTCCAATGGGTCTGGGTTTGAAATATAAATTGACCAACAACATAGATATTTCCTTTGAATTTGGGTATCGCTACACCTTTACTGATTACCTGGATGATGTCAGTGGTGAGTATAAGGATCTGGCCAATTTTGATGATCCAATCGCTGCGGCAATGTCAAACCGCTCGGGTGAAAATCCTGCAGCTGCAACGGGTGGACAGAGGAATATGAACCAATTGTTGACTTATTATGGCGGTCGCCAGGATGTATCGAACCTCCCATATGCCTGGGCTTATCCAGGTCAGGAGCCTTTGAATGGGATAACTACAGGAGAGGTTAGGGGGAATTCCGCGGACAATGATCTGTATTTTGTCTATGGGTTCCACATCTCTTATATCCTGGTAAAAGGTATTCAAACACCCAAGTTCAGATAAAATTTAGTTTGGGAAGAAGCGTTCTTTTCCCGAATCGATCTCTCTTTTGAAAAAGGCCAAGAAAGAGCTTTTGCTCTTCATATTGTTGATCACCCCATTTCTGGGAATGTCCCAGTCCAGTGAAATAGGAATTGGAGTGGGGGGGATGAACTACCGCGGCGATGTATCGAACTATATAGACCTTCTCAACACCAGGCCGGGTGGACAGATCTTTTTTAAAAGAAACTACAGTCCGGTTGTGGCGGTAAGGGCGGCATTTCTTGCAGGGCGTATTGCCGGGAACCAGGAGAGGTATAATGAAGCAATGGCAAAATATAACGAGCTAAGCTTCTCTACCTGGATATTCGAAGGCTCTATCACCGCTGAGATCAACTACTATAATTTTCGCGATAAGTATAACCGCCCCAAGGCCACGCTCTATGTCTTTGGAGGGCTGGCGGGATTCTATAATATAGAGGTTCCCTCTCCGGAACCTCAGCAAGGAAGCATTGTCAAGCCCGCGATTCCTTTTGGATTGGGGGTCAAGGCGATGATCGGAAAAAGGACAAACCTTGGCTGGGAGCTTGGGGCGAGGAAAACTTTTAATGATATGATCGATGGTGCACATGATGTAGATCCCTCAACAGGGATACAAAGAGGATACAGGTACGACGATGATTGGTATTACTTCACCGGGTTCTCAATAAGTTACATCATCACAAAGATCCCATGCCCCTATACTTACGACGGGTTTTAGCCGTTAATTTTTAGATTTGCACTCCGATTTTGGAGGCATAGATGGAATTATCAGAATTGGTACAAAATGGCCAGATCCCACGGCATATTGCTGTGATCATGGATGGCAATGGCAGGTGGGCCAAAAGCAAGGGTGCCCGTCGGGTTTTTGGCCATCAAAATGCAATAAAGGCGGTTCGAGAAACTACGGAAGGTTGTGTCGAGCTGGGGGTGGAATATTTGACCCTTTTTGCATTTTCTACTGAAAATTGGAGCAGGCCTAAGGGAGAAATTGATGCACTAATGGACCTTCTGGTAACCACCATAAGGAAAGAGACAGATACACTGATGAATAACGGTGTCAGGTTAAATGCCATAGGGAATACGGAAAGCCTCCCGGGGAGTTGCCGCAGGCAACTTGAAGAAACATTGGATATCACCGCTGCTAACAAAAAGATGACCCTGAATCTGGCATTGAGCTATAGCGGAAGATGGGATATGATCAATGCCATTAAGAGGATCATTAGAGACTCCAGGTCAGAAGAAGAAATTACAGAGGATTTGATCAGTTATTACCTCGATACTGCGGGGATTCCTGATCCTGAACTCATGATCAGGACTTCGGGAGAGTTTCGGATCAGTAATTTTCTCCTTTGGCAACTCGCCTATACCGAGCTCTATTTTTCGGATAAGTTTTGGCCTGATTTCAGAAAGGTAGATTTAGCTGAGGCTGTTTATTCTTTTCAAAACAGAGAAAGAAGGTTTGGCAAAACCAGTGAGCAAGTAAAGGCTTGATGCATAAGATTCATTTCCTACTTCTTTCTTTACTACTGTTTGCTGGTCAGGCCTTGGCCCAGTTTAACCTGAATAAGCCACCAGCAACCACATTCAATCTGAGCTATTCCAACCCTCAGGAATATGAAATTGCCGGGATAGATGTAACCGGAGCAAATTCTTTGGATGCCGCCTCTATCATTTCCGTTAGCGGACTAAAGATCGGGGACAAGATCATGATCCCCGGGGAAAAGATCAGTGGTGCTATTAAAAAGCTTTGGAAGCAGGGAATCTTGGGTGACATCCAGGTTCTGGTAAAAAAGGTTGAAGGGAACTTTATATTCCTGGAGATCAAACTCGCCGAGAGACCCAGGCTATCAAAGTTTGGTTTCAGGGAGAGGAAGAAGGGCTCCGTCGAGAACCTTAAAAAGACCGATGCAGATGAACTTAAGGAAAAGTTGCATTTGATCCGAGGAAGGGTGGTGACCGATGCCCTGGTTCGAAATTCCGAGCTGAGAATTCTCAGGTTCTACAGAGCAAAAGGTTTTCTTAATGCCAAGGTCGAAAGCAAGAAGGAGCCCGATCCTGTTCTGAAGAACAGTGTGGTCCTGAATTTCGTGATCAACAAGGGGAAGAAAGTCAGGATCAACGAGATCTTCTTTACAGGCAATGAATTTGCTTCAGGTGAAAAGCTCGAAGGAAAGATGAAGAAAACCAAGGAAAAGCTCAGGATTAGCCTTGGTAAAAACCTGAATCGCGACCTTCTAAAACTCGATACCCTGAAATTCAAGAATGTTGTCAATCGACTCAAGGAATTGCAGTTGAGTGAGGTCGGAGAGTATCTTGGAAAAAATGTAAACCTCAATATTTTCGCTTCGACCAAGTTCGACAAGAGCTTATTTGAAGAGGACAAGGATCATATATTGAGTTATTATCATGCCCAGGGCTATCGGGATGCGGAGATCCTCTGGGACTCTACAGTTCAAGCTTCACCTTTTGATCTTGATCTGTACATTGGGATTGATGAGGGGGAAAGGTATTACCATCGGAATATCCTTTGGAACGGCAACTATCTCTATGATGATAAATATCTCGGAAAAATTCTGGGTATCCGCAAGGGAGATGTTTACAACAAGGCCAACCTGGACAAGAGGCTAAACTTCAATCCTACCGGCCTGGATATTTCTTCTTTATACATGGATGACGGATATCTGTTTTTCAATATTCAGCCGGTTGAAGTAGCTGTAGTTGGAGATAGTATCGATCTGGAAATGAGGATCTATGAAGGGTCTCAGGCTACGGTGAACAGAATACTCCTGAAAGGAAACAATGTGACTTCCGACGAAGTGATCCTCAGGGAAATTCGAACCTTGCCAGGTTACAAGTTCTCGCGTAGAGATATCATCAGAACCCAAACCCAGCTTTCGCAAATGGGCTATTTTGATCCCGAGCAGATCGGAATTACACCACTTCCCAATCCAAATGACGGCACTGTGGACATAGAATACCAGGTGGTTGAAACCCCTAGCAACCAGATCGAGCTTTCGGGCGGATGGGGTGGAGTCTTTGGTTTCGTAGGCAGCCTTGGACTTGTGATCAACAATTTCTCCTTGAAAAAGGCATTGCAATTGAAAGAATGGAACCCGCTTCCGAGTGGGGATGGACAAAGACTGGCGATCAGAGCCCAGGCAAATGGAAGACAGTTTCAGTCCTATTCCATTTCATTTACCGAACCCTGGCTCGGCGGTCGAAAGCCGAACTCCCTGACCGTGAGCTTTAATCACTCAAGGCAGAACAATATAGACAGGGTGACCAACAGGGCATTTGGCCATCTGTATATTTCCGGAGTCACAGTTGGAATTGGAAAGCGGCTTACCTGGCCGGATGACTATTTTGTCTGGAACAACAGTGTGTCCTTCCTTTATTATGATATTCAGAATATCCAGGGATTTGGTTTGACCGCCTACAATGGGGTTGCAAGGAACATCAACTTCAACTCCACCATTAGCAGGAACAGCGTTGACAACCCCATGTATCCCAGGCATGGTTCGATTGTATCCTTTGGTGTGACCCTGACGCCACCTTATTCTATGTTCAGGGATCCGGCGGAAGAGGGAGAGACCATCAACGACTTTGAGTGGATCGAGTTCAACAAATTCATGTTTGATAATTCCTGGTATGTGAATCCCGTGGCAAATCTTGTGATCAGTGGTCGAATTCACTTTGGTTTTATCGGTCGATATAATCCCTCTCAACCCATCGGACCATTTGAGCGCTTTAATCTGGGAGGTGCCGGTTTGGCCGGGCAAAATCTTCTCCTGGGAACAGAGGTGATCGGCCTTCGTGGATATGAAGATGGCCAGGTTAGGCCATTTGAAACCGGTTACACCGACAGCGGAATTCCTTTTCAGCAGCCGGTTGATGGAGTTGCTTATAACAAGTATGTCCTGGAACTTCGCTATCCCCTTTCCTTAAATCCAGCGGCGACCATCTATGGTGTTGGTTTCCTTGAGGGCGGAAACAACTTTGCCAATTATCAGACCTATAATCCGTTTAAGAACTATAAGGCTGTCGGGTTTGGAGTTAGAATATTCATGCCTGCCTTCGGGTTGATCGGGTTGGATTGGGCCTATGGATTGGACCCAATACCCGGCACAAATACGATCAGCGGTTCGAGGTTTCATTTTACCATTGGACAGCAAATCAGATAATCCTGCTTAATATGAAAAAGGTAGCAATTTTTATAGCTTTGCCCGCCCTTTTGCTTTTGGCACAGCTTTCGCATGCTCAGAGATTTGGGTATGTGGATGCCAGGTTTATTTTAAGTCAGATGCCTGAGTATGCCAAGGCGGAACAGGAAATAAATGCCCTTTCGGAATCCTGGCAAACGGAGATTTCGAACATGAGGGCCAATATTCAGCAGATGTATGATGCATTGAAAGCTGAGGAAGTTCTTTTGACAAAGGAAATGTATGATCAAAGGCTTGTCAAAGTGCAGGAGAAGGAAGAGGAGCTTAAGGATTATCAGCGCAAGACCTTCGGTTATGAAGGCCTGCTCTTTCTGAAGAGGCAGGAGTTGATCAAGCCGCTGCAGGATAAGGTATATGAGGCTGTGGAGGATGTGGCAAAAAAGAAGAGAGTTCAGATCATCTTTGACAAGTCAAGTGATTTGGTGATGATCTATACCGATCCTAGATTTGATTATACGGACTACGTTCTGGAAGAACTTGGTTTAAAAGAAGCCGATGAAGATAAATTTTAATACAAACAGAGAAATAATGAAAAGAGGTTTAATTCTACTTGCCTTAGTATGTATTGTTGCTGCTCAAGGTATGGCACAGGGCTTTAAGATTGCCTATGCAAGCCCAAATTATATTCTTGCCAATATGCCTGAGAGCAAGCAGGTGGAGGCACAGTTGGAAACCTATGGCAAACAGCTTGAGAACCAGCTTCAAAGCAAGATCCAGGAGTTTGAGCAAAAGTATCAGGCTTATGAGGCTGGAAAGGGAACTATGACGGAGCTTGTGAGGGCTGATAAGGAAAAGGAACTTCAGACCCTGCAGCAATCCATCCAGGAATTCCAGCAAAGTGCCCAATCTGATCTTCAGAAAAAGGAAACAGAACTTCTTGCTCCATTGGTCGATAAGGTCAACAACGCCATAAAGCAGGTAGCAGCTGAAAAAGGGCTGACCTATATTTTCAGTGCCGATGCCGGAATGGGTGCTTCATTCATTCTTCATGCACCTGAGGAAGATGACGTTTCTGACGACGTTTTATCCAAATTGGGCATCAACAAAAACTAGCCCTTGCCTACTGCCAGAGTTGTAGCTCCGGCCGGTCGGCTAGACAGGGAAAGATTTGAAAAAGGACTTTCCCTTCTTCAAAAAAACAATTTTCAAATAACCCTCGGGGAGCATCTTTTCTCCTCTGAGGGTTATTTTTCTTCTGGAGATCCCCGGCGGCTCGATGATCTCCAAAAAGCATTTAACTCCGAGGAAGACATCATTTGGATGGCGAGAGGAGGTTATGGTACCGGCCGCATTCTAGATCAACTCAGCTGGTCCAAATTTGAATCCGAGCCCAAATGGATCATTGGATTCAGCGACATTACCCTATTGCTCTTATCTCTTGTCAAAAGGGGATTCCATTGTATCCACGGGCCCATGGTGCAATCCATTGGACAACTGAACGGAAAATCCATTTCCTGCATTGATGACATCCTGGAAGGCAAGTATCTGGTGTCATGGAAGGCCCAAAGGCATTCGGGAAATGAGGTCAGGGCCAGGGTCTGCGGAGGAAATCTATCTCTTGTGGTCAATGCGATAGGTACGGGATCCGAACCGGAATGGGAAAACTATATTCTCTTCCTCGAAGAGGTCAATGAGCCCTTTCATAAAATTGACCGCATGCTGAATCAACTTCAAAGGGCCGGTATTCTTGAGCGGGTCCGTGGTCTTGTGATGGGAGAGTTTCCAAAATTGACCGATGTCGATCCGGTTGATCTGCTTCTCGAAAAAATACCAAATGATCTTCCCTTTAGCTCGGGTTTTCCTGCAGGTCATGGAGATCAAAATATCCCTATTCCGTTTGGAATCGAGGTAATATTTCATCCCGGAAGCAATAGTCTGCTTAAAGGAATTCAATAGAATATTGATTATATTTGCATTCCAATTGCAGGAGGGGACATTTTATGTCCCCTTCTTTTTTGTTAAAAAAATGCTTGAGCAGGAGATAAGAGCGGAAATCGAAAGGATCATCGATGAGCTTGGTTTTGACTCCCTTTTCGTTGTTGAAATTGAAAAGAAAGGAGGAGAGACCGGCCCCGGGTCTCTTAAGATTTTTCTGGACGGGTTGAAAGGAGTAAGCATTGATCAATGTGCCAGCGTTTCAAGAAAATTGACACCATGGCTGGAAGAAAATGATCCTTTCAGGGGTAAATTCAACCTTGAGGTTTCAAGCCCTGGCGCTGATCAACCACTCCGTGATAGAAGGCAATTTCCAAAGCATGTGGGACGAGAGCTGAATCTGGTGCTTTCCGATGGAGCGGAGCTGAAGGGGAAGTTGGAGAAAGCCGATCAGGATCTGCTTTTGATCAATGTCAAAGGCAGGAAAAGAGAATTAAAATTTGAAGAAATAGACAAAGCGAAGGTTTTGATATCATTTTAAAATGGACAGTAAAACATTAATAGAGTCGTTTCAGGAGTTTGCGAAGTTTAAGAACATCGATCGCCCGACTATGATCCGGATCCTGGAGGACGTGTTCAGAACGCTGATCAAAAGGAAATACGAGGAGGATGACAATTTCGATGTGATCATCAATACGGACAAGGGGGACCTCGAGATCTGGCGCAACCGGGAAATCGTGCCGGATGATGCGGAGGAATTTGACCCTGTTACCCAGATCCATCTTGCAGAAGCCCAGAAGATCGAGGAGGATTTTGAGGTAGGTGAAGAAGTGGCTGATGAGGTTAGCCTTGAATCTTTTGGAAGAAGGGCGGTTTTAACCGCGCGACAAACATTGATCCAAAAGATCAAGGACCTTGAAAAAGACATTCTCTATCAGAAATACAAAGATCTGGTTGGCGAGATCGTTACCGGCGAGGTCTACCAGATCCTTGGAAAGGAAGTTTTGCTTGTTGATGGTGAGGGAAATGAACTTGTGATCAAAAAAATGGACCAGATCCAGAAGGACAGGTTCAGAAAGGGTGATACTGCCCGAGCCATCGTGGATAGGGTGGAAATGGTCAATGGTTCTCCCAGGATCATGCTTTCGAGGACTTCTCCTAAATTTCTGGAAAGGCTTTTCGAGAACGAGGTTCCCGAGGTATATGATGGTTTGATCTCGATCAAGAAAGTGGTCAGGGAGCCGGGTGAAAGAGCCAAGGTGACCGTAGAGTCTTATGACGACAGGGTTGATCCGGTCGGGGCATGTGTGGGAATGAAGGGCTCAAGAATACATGCCATTGTAAGAGAGCTTGACAACGAGAATATCGATGTCATCAATTTTACAGAGAACAAAGAATTATTGATCCAGAGGGCATTGAGCCCTGCGAAGATCAGCAATATCCAGATCAATGAAGAGGAAGGCCGTGTGGCGGTTTATTTGAAACCAGATCAGGTGAGCCTGGCAATTGGCAGGGGTGGATTGAATATCAAACTTGCCTCAAAGTTGGTTGGGATGGAGATCGATGTGTTCCGTGAGATCAGTGAAGGAGAGGATGATGAGGATGTAGATTTGATGGAATTCTCCGATGAGATCGAAGACTGGGTAATTGAAGAATTTAAAAAGATAGGTTTAGATACCGCAAAGAGTGTTATTCATACTCCTGTTGAGGATTTGATCAGAAGAACTGATCTTGAGGAAGAAACTGTGAACGAGGTTGTGGGTATTCTTCAAAAGGAATTCGAATAAAACGTTAATTTGAGACAATAGAATGAGTGAAAAGACCCTAAGATTAGCAAAGGTCACCAAAGAATTGAACGTTGGTAAGGATTCCATCAGGGAATTCCTGGAGTCCAAGGGATTTGAGGTTGAAAACAACCCCAATGCCAAGATCACTATGGATCAATACCAGCTTCTTCAAAAAGAATTCGCCGATTCGAAAGCGGAAAAGGAGGAAGCGTCCGAACTTACCATAGGTACAAAGTTCAAAGAGGAGATCCATGCAGACGATCTGAAGGGTAAGGCGAGAAGGGAGCCCGAGCAGGAGGAAAAAATCCTGATCAAGAACGTCGGGATCGGAGCTGAGGCAGAGGAGAAGGAAGTGATCAAGCCTGAGGTAAAGCTTCGCGGAACCAAGGTTGTTGGAAAAATAGACCTGGAAAAGGTTGATAAGAAGAAGGCCAAGGAAGAGGTTGAAGAGAAGGAGGAACCCAAAGTAGAAGAAGCCAAGGTCGAAGAGGTTAAGGAAGAGAAAGTAGAAGAAGAGGTCAAGGAAGAAAAGGTTCAGGAAGAGACTAAGAAAGAGGAGATTGTTGAGGCGAAAGCAGTCAAAGAGGAAGTAAAGGAAGAAAAGCCGGCGCCCGAGGAAGAGGCTAAACCAAAATCCGCTACTATTCAGGCCAAGGCCGACAAGCTTAAGGGCCTTAAGGTTTTGGGGAAAATTGAACTACCCAAAAAGAAAGAAAAGGAAGATAAGAAGATCGAGCAGGTTGCTTCTTCTGATGCCAATCTTTCCGAAGCCAATAAGAAAAGAAAAAGAAAAAGGATCCGTAAGGATGATGATCGCAAGCCCGGAGGTAAAAGGGGCGGAAAAGATCCAAAAGAGGAAGAGGTAAGCGACAAAGAGATCCAGGAAAAGATCAAGGCCACCATGGCCAAGCTTTCCGGCGGACGAGGAAGTGCCAAAAGGGCAAAATACAGAAGAGAGAAGAGATCTGCCGTAGCTGAATCTGCTGCCAGAGAGCAGGAGCAGGCGGAGCAGGAATCTAAGAAGATCAAGGTGACGGAATTCGTTTCCGCCAATGACCTTGCGGCAATGATGAATGTTTCTGTCAATGATGTTATCTCCACTTGCCTGGAGCTTGGCCTCTTCGTTTCCATCAACCAGAGACTTGATGCAGAGACCATCACCATCATTTCGGATGAATTTGGATTTGATGTGGACTTCGTATCCACTGAAGAGGAAGAGACGGACAACTTCATCGAGGAAGAAAGTGACGAGAACAAAAAGGAAAGAGCTCCTATCGTGACCATCATGGGGCACGTCGACCACGGAAAAACCTCTTTGCTGGATTATATCCGTGACTCCAAAGTAACCGAACAGGAAGCTGGGGGGATCACCCAGCATATCGGTGCCTACGATGTGGAAACCAAGAGTGGTAAGCGCGTTGTATTCCTTGATACTCCCGGTCACGAAGCCTTTACCGCCATGCGTGCAAGGGGTGCGAGGGTTACCGATATTGCGATCATTGTCGTTGCGGCTGATGATTCTGTGATGCCTCAAACCAAGGAGGCGATCAATCACGCGGCAGTAGCCGGTGTGCCCATCGTTTTTGCCTTGAACAAGGTGGACAAGCCAGGCGCAAACCCGGATAAGATCAAGGAGGAACTCGCCAATTTGAATTATCTGGTTGAGGATTGGGGTGGCAAATACCAATCGGAAATGGTGTCCGCAAAAACCGGACAGGGAATCGATGAACTTTTGGAGAAGGTTCTTCTTGAAGCAGAGCTTCTGGAGCTGCAAGCCGACGATGAGAAGAGGGGACATGGAACTGTGATCGAAGCTTCTCTTGACAAGGGTCGGGGGTATGTCGCTACCTTGCTGAACGAAAGTGGTATCCTGAAGGTAGGAGATCCGATAGTGGCCGGAGCACATTACGGAAAGGTCAAGGCCATGTTCGATCATCGAGGAAAGAAATTGAAAGAGATAGGGCCTTCTACACCAGCCCAGATCCTGGGTCTTGATGGTGCGCCGCAGGCGGGTGAGCGTTTTTCCGTGATTTCCTCAGAAAGGGAAGCAAGGGAGATCGCAAACAAGAAATCTCAGATCCTGAGAGAGCAGAATATCAGGACCAAGAAACATATCACGCTTGATGAAGTGGGCAGAAGGCTGGCAATTGGAAACTTCAAGGAACTGAATATCATTGTGAAAGGTGATGTGGATGGATCTATCGAAGCACTTTCCGATTCCTTGTTGAAGCTGTCGACCGATGAGATCAAGGTGAACATCATTCACAAGGGAGTGGGTCAGATCTCCGAATCTGATGTGCTTTTGGCTTCTGCATCCGACGCCATTATTATTGGATTCCAGGTCAGGCCTTCGGCTTCGGCAAGGAAACTCGCTGAGAACGAAGAGATCGATATCAGACTATACTCTGTGATCTACGATGCGATCAACGAGGTCAAGGATGCGATGGAAGGACTTCTTGAGCCTACCAAGGAAGAAGTTGTCATTGGTAACGTCCAGATCAGAGAGGTCTTCAAGATCTCCAAAGTCGGATCTGTGGCGGGTTGTATGGTCACCCACGGTGTCGTAAAACGCAAATCGACGATCAGGATCGTCAGAGATGGAATTGTTGTTTATGAGGGTGAGGTTGAAGAATTGAAGCGTCACAAAGACGATGTTGCCGAAGTGAAGAACGGATTCGAATGTGGTATCAAGATCAAGGACTTCAACGACATCAAGGTCAATGACGAGATCGAGGTATACGAGATCCGAGAGGTTAAAAGATCCTTGGCTTAATTTTTAAGGATTAATGATCAATGATTAATTGACCATTGATCATTAACCACCATTCCATCCTATTCTTCCGACATGAAAGGATACCTGTAATTGGTTGGGGGAACGAAAGTCTCCTTGATCGTTCTGGCAGATACCCATCTCAAAAGATTCATAGCCGATCCGGCCTTGTCGTTTGTACCTGATCCCCTGGCACCTCCGAATGGTTGTTGTCCTACGACTGCACCTGTCGGCTTATCATTGATATAGAAGTTTCCTGCACTGTTCTCCAGCTTTTTGGACGCCAGGTCAATCGCATAGCGATCTTTTGCGAAAACAGCTCCTGTGAGCGCATAAGGCCCTGTCTCATCAACCAGCTTGAGTGTGTCTTCGAAGTTTTCTTCCTGATAAACGTAGATGGTCACCACCGGCCCGAAGATCTCCTCACACATGGTCAGAAATTGAGGATCCTGAGCGACCACTATGGTGGGCTCGATGAAATATCCCTTGGAATCGTCATAACCACCTCCCGATATGATCTCGGCATTTGGATCTGCCTTGACCTTCTCGATATAACCGGTGATCTTGTCAAATGCTCTTTTATCGATCACCGCATTCATGAAATTTCTGAAATCCTCAGGTGAACCCATTTTGATGCTTGCGGCATCTTCCAGGAGTTCGGCTTTTACATCATCCCAAAGACTGTTCGGAATATAGATCCTCGAGGCTGCCGAGCATTTTTGTCCCTGAAATTCAAAAGCACCGCGGATAATCGCGGTGGAAACTTCTTTGGATTCTGCACTCGGGTGAGCTACAATGAAATCCTTTCCTCCGGTTTCTCCAACAACCCTTGGGTATGACCTGAAGTTCTCAATATTCTTTCCGACCTCTTTCCAGATATGCTGGAATGTTCCGGTGCTTCCGGTAAAGTGAATTCCTCCAAGATCCGGGTGATTGAACAGAATGTTCCCTGTCATCGGGCCGTCGGTATAAATGATATTGATCACCCCGGCTGGTAATCCTGCTTCTCTCATCACTTCCATGAAGGCCCAGGCCGAATAAATCTGCGTTTCCGATGGTTTCCAGACAACCACATTACCCATCATAGCCGGCGCGGCAGCAAGGTTGGCCCCTATACTGGTGAAGTTGAATGGAGTAATCGCAAATACAAATCCCTCCAAGGCTCTGTACTCCATGCGATTCCAAATGCCCGGCTGCGAATCAGGCTGATCCTCATAGATTCCCTGCATATAGTAGGCGTTAAACCTCAGGAAGTCGATCAGTTCGCAGGCGGCATCAATCTCGGCCTGAAAAATATTTTTTGATTGGCCCAGCATGGTTGTGCCATTGATCAGGTCCCTGTATGGCCCTTCAAGAAGATCAGCGGCTTTTAGAAAAATACTGGCCCTGTGCTCCCATGAGAGAGCAGCCCATTCTTCCCGGGCATTCATGGCGGCCTGTACTGCCTGATGTACGTGGGTTTCATCGCCGATATGGTAGTTTCCAAGCAGGTGCTGGTGATCATGCGGTGGATTGATCGCTCCAAGATTACCTGTTCTAACCTCTTCACCTCCAATGAACATGGGGACGTCCATTTTCTTGGATCTCAATTCCTTCAAGAATTTTTTGATGCTTTCCTTTTCCGGAGAGTTCGGTGCATAGGATCTTACCGGCTCATTCTCGGGATATGGGATGTTGAAAATTCCTTTGGCCATCTCGTTTTTTTCGCAAAACTAACAAGCCTAAGGCATCTTTATATCATTTCTCAGAGAATGTTTTTGATCTCGAGCAAGTGACGGATCTCATGAGTGGGATTTTCCTCATGCTCGCTTTCATAGGGATTAAAATAGATCTGATCTATGCCCGTGTTTTGCGCCCCTTTGATGTCGGTATTGAGGTTATCACCGATCATGATGGTCTCTTTGATCCGGGATCCGGAAATATCCAACGCCTTTTCAAAGAACTCGACTTTTGGTTTGGTCACACCCAGGCCTTCCGAGGTAATTGTGTTTTTGAAGAATCCCTTGATCCCTGAATTTTCCATCTTTTCATGGGTGGTTTCCTCAAAACCGTTGGAAAGAACATACAATTCATAGCCGCTTGATTCCAGGTATTCTAGGACCTCAACTGCTCCGTCGATCAGGGAAGTTTTTTTTGGGCAGTTATCCAGGTAGAATTCCTCCAGAAGATAGGGGTCAAGGATTCTTTCCGCATTGAAGTTCTCCATCACTTTTTTGAACCTTCTTTCCCTGATATCCTGCTTGCTGATCTCGCCATGGTTGTATTTGGCCCATAGCTCAAAGTTTTCCCGCTTATAGTTTTCCCGAAATCCCTCCAGGGGTATCCTGGCCAATCTGTATAGGTCGAACTTTTGCCAGACCTCTTCAAGGGTTTCCCAGGAATTCCTTTCAAAGTCCCAGATGGTGTGATCCAGGTCAAAAAAAACGTGACTATAAGGAGATCTCATCCCTTAATGATTTTCCCACCTTGCTGGAAGAGAGTTCCCTGTTGGAGTTGAGCACTTCCAGGGTTTCATAGTCTTTTTTGAGTGCATTATCCTTTTCCATATATGAGATCAGATGAGAAATAATCTCTGTCCATTCCTCGTTTATGGAATAGAATGAATACTTGTCCACCCTCTTGTTGTTGATCAGACCTGCGTTTCGAAGGTAGGTGATATGTCTTGAGGTTTTGGCCTGTGAGAATTCCAGGATGAGTTCCAGGTCGGTAATAGTGAGTAAACCACCGTTCAAAAGGGCATTTAGAATCCTCAGCCTTGGGGTTTCGCTGAGGCATTTAAAGATCTGAGATCCAACTGAAAGTGGAAAATGCTTGATTCTCATTTTATGCGAATAATTGACCCTCTGTCCTTATTTTTGTATTTCCATTCCAAGATACAACCTTCATTTGACTAGAATCGGAATAAACCTTTGCGGCATAGTTGCCATTTTCCTTTTCCTGATGCCCAATTCGGTATCTGCTCAGGAAAAAAAGGTCATCCAATTCAGTGGATTGGTCGTTACCGGAGATAGCTCTTACGGAGTCCCGGGGGTCCATATCTATGTTCCGGAAGCGGGTAGGGGAACCACGACAAATGATGTTGGCTTTTTTACCATGCCCGCTCTTGTTGGAGATTCCATTCTGATCTCAGCTGTATCCTTCAAAAGGCGGTTTTATATAGTCCCTGAAATAGAAGGCGACCATATGACGGCCTACATTTACCTCGTACAGGATACCATTAAGCTTCCGGAATTGCAGGTATATCCCTGGCCGACGGAAGAATTGTTCAAAGAAGCTTTCCTTGCCATGAATCCCACGACAGGGGAGGAGATGCTTAAAAGAGGCCAGCTCAATGAAAATCTGCTATTGCGAATGAGGCAAACCATGCCCATGGACTACCGCATGAGTTATTACGATTACATGGATGATTATTCCTACAGGCAGTCCAACCGGTATATGGGACAGACCACTGGTTTTATCGACCCTTTTGCCTGGGCAAGATTCATCAAGGATCTGAAAAAGGATTGATCAATTCTTTTTCCAGTTGAGATAATGAACGATCTCTTCGACCTCTCCTTCAGCATTCCGCCAATAATTCCGACTGAAAGTATACTTATAGGCCCAGTTCTTTCTCTCTAGCTCAGTGGGGAGGTAGGCAAAGAAATGTTTGCATGAGCCTGCTTCAAAAAACTGCTCGTCATCCGTGAGGCATGCTATGGAAGATTCTTTGGGAGCCTCGATCAGCAGGTCCGCAAAAGGTATCGACTTTGACGTTTTCAATCCCAATCCCTCAAGGTCCTGTGCCAATCTTCCGGATAAATACCAGGATCCGCTTTTGATCCCGGACTTTTGCCAGACTTTTGAGGTTCTGCCTTTAGAAAGCTCGCTTGCATAAACAAGGTAATCAAGAAATAGCCCGGGCCCGGGGTTTGTGAGGTGCTCGGTGTTGATCGCAGATGGATCCAAACTTGAAAAGACAATGATCTTTTTTCTTGCCCTGGTGATGGCTACATTCAATCGCCGCTCTCCATGCATCTGGTTGAGCATTCCAAAATTCAGTATCAGCTTTCCCTGGACATCGGGACCATAGGCCGGGGAAAAAATGATGATATCCCTTTCATCTCCCTGAACGTTTTCAAGGTTTTTAACGAAGAGCTCCATTGGTAGTTCAAGATCTGATGAAGCCATCTCTGCTTCGAGAAGGTCGGCGATCAATTGTTGCTGATGGAAATTAAAAGTAATGATCCCGATATTCTTTTCGCCTTCGCGGATCAGCTTTAAGGTTGTCTCCACGACTTCCCGGGCTTCGGGCAGATTTTGATTGTTTTCCCATACAGGATTTTTGACCCGATGGTATTCAATGGGTTTTGATTCCCGATCCAATTGATAATGGGGCACACAGTTCAGCGAACTTTTGTAAAAGTGCTGGTTTGAAAAACCGATCAGGTCCAGGGACTCGCTTCGGTAATGCTCGGTCAACGGCACCTCCATGAGGTAATTTGAGCCCAGATCTAACAATGATTCTGCTTCAAGGTCGGGATCTTCTTCCATGCCAGGATCCTCATATCTTGCCTGGTAAAGATCAAAGGGACTCAGTTGATTCTTATCACCGAAGATGGCGATCTGTTTTCCCCGATAGAGTGCCGGAATCCCTTTTTCGGAAAAGCACTGAGAGGCCTCGTCGAATATGACGAGATCAAATACCTGCTCAAGCGGAAACATAGCCGAAACGGATTCAGGAGAAGCCATCCAGCATGGGATCAGATTGAATAATTCTCCATAGAACTCATGGATCACTTTCCTCAGAGGCCAGATCTTTCTTTTTTTGGTGACCTGGTGTTTTAAATCCCTGTAGGTTATCAGGTTGTTGAGCCGGTTGTATTCAAGATCGCTGTATGTCCTTTCCCTTGCTCTTAACAGGACCAGAGACTTGGTCAGCTCCAGCTTTTTCGCCACCGCCTCCTTCATAGCGTCTATCTTCTGTGGGAAAGCAGGCCTGGACACTTCCCTGAGGGTTGGGTATTTTTCTTCGAGATGGCTGATCCAATCCCATCTGATCGAGTTTTTGAGGACCTGCCAAGCTTCTTTTTCACCTGAGTTTACTTCGGAGCAAATAGTATTGAAAAGGTCTTTTTGCTCCTTTTTCATTGCGGAAAGGAGTTGATCATAATGGCATAGTTCTTCGAAATCTCTTTTTAGGGTCTTTTTAAGTTTTGAGGCCAGCTCATTGTCGGCCAAAATGCGAAAGATATGCGTCCTGCTTAAGTATGCTTCCCAAACATGGACTTTTTCAATGATCCTTTCCGAAAGAAGTATCAGCCCCTCGAGTTTTTCCTTCAATTCTTCCGGAGGTGTTTTTTCAAAATCGAAGAAGCTTTCCAGTGATCTGAAGGATTGAATGATCTGCAATGATTTCAACGCTTTTTCCTGTCTTTCGATCCAATTCAGGAATTCGGCCCTGTCAAGCATCTCGGGAAGATCTTCCGTGTGGAAGTCGGATTTTCTCAGAAGAGAGAGATTGTGCACCAGATTCATTCGGTTTGACACCTTTCTTTCCAATGATGAAATGCCCTGGGCATTTGGTTGAAGTCTGTTTGCCTGTAGATATTTTTTGGTGGCCTTACCGATAGGTGAAACAACGAAGCTCATGATCTTGAACAAGGGGTTTTTGAGTCTCTTCCCGTCCCTCGAGATCTCGTAAAATGCATGGTCCAATTCCCGACCCGGTATGCTGGTCTCGGGTCCTGGTGCCACATAGAAGTCAAGGATGATCTGCTTACGGTTTTCAAGCCATAATCCGTCTACCGGTTTATTCTGGTATTTGGTAAAGAGTTGGAGGATCTCAGGGTCTTCGATCAATCTTGAAAACTGCTGTAGTTCTTTTTTTCTGTCCGCAAGCTCTTTGTGCTCATTATAGCTCAGACCCATGAAAAGGAAGTCCTTGATCTCCTCGTTGACCTCAAATTGAAATTTTGGAATTTCATCAAGAACATCCAGCATGTTTTTTTCGTCCTTGATCCCAAAGTCCTTAAAGCTCTTTCTGGTTCTCCAGGGATAATCCTCGGCATCAAACTTTTGATACCCGGAATAATAGGTATTGAAGTCTTTTTCAAGCTTATCCAGCTCATTTAGCTTGAAAAATCTGAACAGGCCTGAGGTGTCAATGGTCTTGGTTTGGACATCGGACTGGAGGTATGCTTCTTTGGGGGAAATGCCGGTATCGAAGCTTTCAAAGAGGGCCTGGCGAAACTCCGATAATTCTTCCTCCAGCTGATCTATCTTCTTGCTGGTCTGAAGAAAATCCCGTTCCAAGAGGATGGAATCTATTCCGTTGTTGATCTGCTGATATTCGTTAATGCTTTCGATCTGGCTTTCGATCTTTTCATAGATCCTTCCCCTTTCATTCTTAAAATCGGTAACCCTTGCGACGAACTGATGTAGTTCCAGTTTTTTGAGTCTCTCATAAACAACCTCCAGAGCCACTCTTTTCTGGCATACCAGCAGCACATTTTTTCCCCTCGTGATATTATCAGAGATCAGGTTGCTGATCAACTGGCTTTTTCCCGATCCCGGTGGGCCCTGTACCACTATGGAATGCCCCTTTTTTATTGCTTTGAGCGCGTTTTCCTGTGAAGCGTCTATGGGAAGCGGGTTGAGGACCTTATCCTCCTTGACCTTGTTCAGGAATACCCTTCGGTAATGCGACCCGACCTGCCAGTTTTCATCTTCATCAATTGAAACCTTGGAGGAAAAGAAGTCTTCCAGATCAGCGAAATTGGTATCCTGTATGAGTTTGTCGTAATCCGGAACGATGAAGGAACCTGCCTGAGGATATAATCCCAGGACACCGTAATCCAAAACATGGAGCTCACCTTCCTTGTATTTTTTTTCAAATTCTTTCTTTGTGTAGTCCCTGAAGCTTTGGGTATTCCCTTCGAAAATTTCAGAATTGAATCTGAGCTGAACGGCTGATTCATTGATCATTCTGAACAGACCCGAGAGGAAGGACTTACGATCCGGGTCGAGATCTCGGAGGTCGAATTCCAGAAGCTCTTCTTCAAGTCTTTGTTCCGAATAATGCGAAAACGATAGGAGCAGGCTTTTGTTCAGGTTAATTGGAACATCCTTTTTCAGGGTGATCGTCCAACTTCCGGATTCGATGCTAAGATCGACAGGAAAGAAAACAAGCGGAGCACGCACAGGCATTCCGCTGACCAGTTTACCTTCCACATAGGGCCAGGCTATGTGGAGATCATCATTTCCCCTTTCGGTTTTGATGAAGGCTCCCTGTCTATGGATATTCTTGATCTTCAAAGAGAGCTCATTGGATGAACCCAGGCGCGGATCTACGACTTCTACCACCTGAAGGGTTTTTCCACGCAGAAGTAATGAAAGAAGGTCATCATGATCCTTACCGGAAAAGGAGAAAAGGCTCTTTAGATCGAGATCAAATCTTTTTGAAAGCCTTCCAAGATAGATCGAGCGGTTCCTGGGAGTAAGGTTTGTGAGTCTTTTTTGGTATGCCTTTAGAAGCTCTTTCATCAACGGAATAACTTGCAGGCACCATGATCGTCAGGGGCGAGGACCTGTTTTTTTACCGGAAAATCGTTTGATAAACTTCCGAACAAATTGCATAAAAAATTCTCCTTGTCCGAATAGGTAGCCGATTATGATCAACAAGCCAAGATAGACCGGGAGAATAAATATGTAATAAACGATCTTAACGGGAAGGGACAATTCTGCAAAATCAAATCCGAGAAGCTCAAATACTGGCCTTTTGATCAGCACTATGGTGCTTCCGGTGATCGCAAATACCAGCAGGATCAAGAAAACCTGCGAGTTGCTTTTTGCTCCCCATCTTTTTTTAAGTCTTTCTATCATACACTTTTTTGAAAGGACCTGAATTCTTGCCATTGAGGTTCCTTGGGAATCCTGGCTTCAATTTTAATGGCTTCCTGTTTAACCGGGTGAATGAAATCGATTCTCTTACAATGAAGAGCAATTTTCCCGGATTTGTTTTTCTTGGGATAACCGTATTTCACATCTCCTGCTATCGTCATTCCTGTCGAGGCCAACTGAGCTCTGGCCTGGTGGTATCGGCCGGTGATCAGGTCGATTTCCAACAGGTAGTTTTTCCCGATCCTTCCCAGCAATTGGTATTTTAGTTCGGACCTTTGGGCTCCCTTTTTTTCTTTTTGATATACATGCACTTTTTTCTGGTCTTCATTCTTCCAAAGCCAGTCGATCAACGTGCCTCTGTCATGATCAACATGTTCCTCGGTCAGAGCCCAGTAAGTTTTTTTGATCTTTTTTTCCCGCATGAGCTGGTTCATTCTTTCCAGACCCTTTGAGGATTTGGCCATCAGAAGAACACCGCTTGCCGGACGATCCAAACGTTGGATCAACCCACAATAAGCATTTCCAGGCTTGTTGTACTTCTTTTTGATGTATTCCTTGGCTTCATCGAGGATGGAAGTGTCGCCTGTAATATCTCCCTGTGAGAGGATCCCTCCAGGTTTATTGACCGCCAGAATGTGGTTATCTTCAAAAAGAACTTCCAGCCTTTGACCCATGACTCAAAGGTAGGAATTCCCTTTCCGGAAAAATCCCGAAAACGGGAGTCACTTTCCCTTGGTCAATTCACTGTCCGGTATTCCTTGCTTCAATGAGGGATACCTTACTCCGGGGCAGTGTATTTCACCAGATCTATTCCAATGCCATTTGGATCTTTGATTGCAAAATGGCGATCACCCCAGGGTTCATCCCGGATCTCGATCTCGATGGCTACGCCCTTGGCTTTCAGCTCCTCATACAATCGATCTACATCTTCAAGTTCTATGGTCAGATACATGCCCTGTCCATCGAAGGCCGCCTGGAAAACGGGTTGCTGGGAGGGATGGTTTGGTTTTAAAAAACTGATCTGATCCCCACCTCCGGGCGTATGCATGAGAAGGTAAAAATCGTTTTCGAATGAAACCCCGAAGCCCAGGTTCTCCTGATAGAACTTTTTGGTTTCTTCTATTCTGTCCGTGATAATTCCTGCATTCAATTTCATATTTGATCCTTTTGGTTGAAGTGATTGTGCCTCTGCCCTATAAATCGAGCAGCTAATCAGGGCGACTAGTAAAATTTGTTTTTTCATGAAGTGAAGCTAGATCGCCCGGGATGGATAAAATTGTAAAAAACGGCCAAAGATGGATTCAGCCAAAAGCCTGTTTTGGCGTGACTCCGTAGAAGTCCCTGAACTCCTTGATGAAATGAGCCTGATCATAGTATCCCTCATCGAAATAGGATTTTTCTTCCTTGAGGCTTTCCGGTGTTGGATTCCGACCCAGCACTTTTTGAAATCTCTTGATCCGGACAAATGTTTTTGGAGATTCACCGAAGTAGAATTTGAATAGTCTTCGCAATTGCCTCTCGCTCACCCCTGGGTCCAGGTCCTTGATGTCCAATGGACCTTTTGATTCCAGGATCTGTAGCATCGCTTCCGTAAATCGTGGATCTACTTGAATAGGATCTTGGATTTCAGACTGCATAAGGTCCTGAAATACTTTACCGATATCGCTTAATTCCAACGGTTGCTTGGGAAAAGCTTTGAAGCGATGAGCAAAGTCGGGGAGGATCTCTTCCAATGGTAAGAACTTGTCGATCAACCTTTCGGCGGAGATTCCAAAGATGGCGGGGAATGCCCCGGGGAAGAAGCGCATCCCTACATAGTCAAATTGTCTTCCCAGTCCGTACTCGGTATATCTATTGGAAAAACCAGTAATAAATACCTTTTCAGGATCATGTAACTCCAGCAGTATATCGATGCAGCCATCCGAAACAACCCGGTACATAAAGTCTTCCTTTAGTTTTTCATCGCTTTTCAGGCGCCAAAGGCAGAAGATCCACTCCCTGAGCTGGTTCCTCGGATCAATTTCTTCATATGATACGGATCCGGGTCCCTGATGAGCAATGCTTGGCTGAAAGGGTTTGAAAAGAGTCCTGATCCGTTCCATTTGGACAATTACGCCCTGCTCAAACCCTAGATCATCTTTTCATCCACCAGCACCTGGAATGCATCTTCCATGGTTTCCTGCATTGGCCTGAATTCCATTCCCAGTTCTTTTTTGATCTTGGAATTGTCAGCCTTCCATGGAATATTGACATTGTTTCTGATGAATTTCCGAGTGAAAAGCTTGTTGGTCATGGGCCCCACGATCATCAGAAGCCATTTGGGAAGTGCCTTTTTGGGTAGGGGATATTTGTCACCGTATTTCGGCAGGAGCACGGTTCCCATTTCCAGGAAATCCGTGTTATGTGCTCTTACAATATATCTTCCCCTTGCCTCTGGCGTGAATCCGGCTTTGAAATGTGCTTCGGCCAGATCTCTTACATCGACGATACCAATTCCCATCTTGGGCGCACCCATCTTCATATCTCCTCCGCCCAGCATTTTCAAAATATTGATGCTCTCAGATGTCGTATTATGTGGATTTAATGCTGGTCCAAAAACCCCCGGAGGGTTCATGGCAATAAGGTCCCAACGGTCCTGGGCCTTTGCCATTTCCCATGCTTTTTGCTCCGCGAGTGTTTTGGAGAGCGAATAGGGCTGGTAGTCCAGGGAAGCGGTTGTATTCCAGACCTCTTCGTTCAACTGTCCTCCAGGAGCATTCACCGAATCAATGGCATCGGTATAGATCGCTGCACAACTGCTCGTGACCACGACTCTTTTCACGGAAGAGATCCTATTGGCTGACTGAAGCACATTCTCGGTCCCCTTCACAGCGGGGTCGATCAGATCCTTTTGAGGATCCTTCACATCGACCGTAAAAGGAGAGGCCGTATGGTAAACCAATTCGCAACCCTCCATGGCTGCTTTATATGAACCGGCTGTCAAAAGATCGCCCTGAAAGAATTTTATGTTACCGCTTGATCTTTCTGCTGCTTCTTTCAGATGCTTGAGTTTTTCGGTGTTATCGGGATTACGAACCGCAGCATGAACTGTGAGGCCCTCATCCAGTAATCTTTTTACCAACCAACTCGCCACATATCCATTTGCTCCTGTGACCATTACGGGTTTTGATCTATCGATTGTTTTCATTTCTATGGATTTATCTTGTTATGCAGCAACAGCGGAAAATGTTTTTGTTACCTAGTCCAAATTGAGAAATTGGTTTGACCTTGCGAAAGGAAATGATCAGAATCTATGTACCGACTTCCTGGACCAGGGAAAATATGTTCTCCTTCTCAAGGCCCCTGACCTCATGGAACTCGTCAACCGGAATATCAAATACATCCATAAGCCTCAATTTGATCGACTTTCCATTCCAAAGGAATTCGATCTCTCCTTTCATGACGGTAAGGATGGTTGGAACATGTGTCTTATGCTTTTTGAGTATTTGATCCTTTTGAAGTCCTACGGAAAAATACTTGATCTTATCGGTTTTTCTGATCACCAGAACAGCAGGATTCTCGGGGTTCAGAAGTATTTCGTTTTCGATGTTCATTGCGCAAAATGTTATTTAATAAAGAACCAACCATGACTTCCGGCCACGGCACCGGCTATTGTGATCAAGCTGAGCAGCAGCAGGGCCCAATGTGCTCTATGCATGATTCCGAATGTGCGAACAGGATCCTTTTCCGCTATTGCCCTGAGAACCTTATGCAGTACGAAGGGTTCCAGAACAAATAGAATGAGGGAAAAAACAATCCAAACCAGGGTCATCGCATGCATCCACCAAAAGCGATAGTCCAGGTAACGGTCCCAGGCATCGAGTTCATGGATCATATAAAATCCGGTAAGACCTGTAATCAGTGTGGTGATCCTTGCCTGCAAGGCGAATCTGCCTTCAATTTTTTCGAAGGTGTCGATCTGCTCTTCCCTGCTCTTAAGCTGCCTGATGGCGGGTATGAGTACAGTGGTTACCATAGCAACACCGCCGATCCAAAGGATCACGGCGATCAGGTGAAGAACTCTTGCAAGTGTCAGAGCTTCCACCTATGATCCAAATGATCATGACTTCTCATTGCCGGACTTTTTCTTATAGGGGATGGCCTTCAATACATGCTCTATGGCTTTGATCCTGGCTGTATATTTTTTGTTGGCATCGATGATGATCCAAGGGGCCAGTTTGGTGTTGGTCACTTCAAACATGTTGTTTTTGTACACCGTGTATTGATCCCAAAGCTTCTGTGCCTTTTGATCTACAGGTGTGATCTTCCAATGCTTCACCGGGCTTGACTTGATCTCCTGGAATCTGCTGTGTTGCTCCTCCTTAGTAATGGAGAAGTACATCTTGATGAGATAGGTATCCGAGGAAATGATCATTTCTTCAAAATCATTGACCTGTGCCATGAATGTTTCGTACTCCTTCTTGGTACAAAATCCATTGACCGGCTCCACCACCGCCCGGTTGTACCAGCTTCGGTCGAAGAATACTATTTCACCGGGCTTTGGTAATTGGTTGACGTAGCGCTGAAAAAACCATTGGTTTTTTTCATCCGGCGTAGGGATGTTCAGGGCGACCACACGGAAATGTCTGGGGTTGATCCTTTGAGTGATCCGCCTGATCGCTCCTCCTTTTCCCGCGGCATCTCTTCCTTCGAAGATGACCACGACCTTCTTTTTGTTTTCGATCACCCATGTCTGCAGCTTGATCAATTCTTCCTGTAGCTTCTTGAGTTGCTTTTCCTGGCGGGTCCTTTCAAGGACCTTTTCCAGGTTGACCTCTTTGCTTGAAAACAAGACCTTGAGTCCGACCTTTGTGTTGAGCAATTCTACTTCTTCCTTGCTAAGCTTCATATTCCTTGTTTTAGATGTCGATTTGAACTGCACTTCGATGAAACCTGATGATCACGTTGGGATCAGGCATCAGGGAGATCCCGGCTTGACCCTTGGACTCATAATCAAACTGTGACAGGACATGCCTCATGCTTTCCAGCCTTGCTTCCAGCTTATTATTGGTTTTCACGATCATCCATGGGCAGAAATTTGTATGGGTCTTGCTAAACATATGTTCCTTGTAATAGGTGTATTTATCCCATAGTTCCTGCCCTTTGAGATCCACCGGACTGAACTTCCATCTTTTCAGGGGGTTCTGGAGCCTGGAATCAAATCTTGACTTTTGCTCTTCCTTGGATATCGAGAACCAGAATTTGATCACCTTGATGCCATCCTCATAAAGCAAATGCTCGAACTCAGGGACCTGCGCCATAAAGGTGTTGTACTGTTTCTTGGTGCAAAAACCCATCACGGGTTCCACAACGGCGCGATTGTACCAGCTTCTATCAAAGAATACGATTTCCCCAGGGTTGGGAAGCTCCTTGATGTACCGCCTGAAATACCATTGCCCCTTTTCGACTTCGGTAGGTCTGGACAGGGCCACAACTCTGGAGGATCTTGGGTTTAGGTGTTCTTTGAATCGTTTTATGGAGCCTCCTTTTCCAGAAGCATCCCGTCCCTCGAAGATGACCACCACCCTGTGTTTTTCTTTAGCGATCCATTGCTGGAGGTTGACCAGTTCGCTTTGGAGCTTTTCAAGCTCGAGTTCGTATTTGAGATTTGACAGGGCCGGTTCGATCCGGATCTTTTTCTTCTCCGCGATTCGGATCAGGTCCTTTCTTGTTTTGGCTGATTGCAGGTCGTTTGCTGTAAACATATGGCCGAATTTGAAGGCTCGAAAGTAAGCCCCGTGGTCTGTTCAAAAACTGATTTTTGTCATGGAACAAGGCTTTTTGGGAATAACCTTGGGTCAGCATGATTTTTCATTCAGCCAGGAAACAGTCAGGTCGGCAAAGGGTTTGTGATCCGCTTCAGATGGAATCGGGATCAAGGACACATTTGATCATGATATGAACCTCATCACCTACCGTAAATGAGCCATAGCTATCTCCTACGCCAAAATCATTGCGATCGATGGTCAATTGACCAACAAGTTCGCCTTTTGAAAAGCTGAAGGGTATCACAACCTCTCTGGTCACGCCATGTATTGTCAATACCCCCCTGGTTCTGAAACCTTCTTCTTCTTTCTTTATTTCCTTGGATCGAAAACAGATGGTGGGAAACCTGTCTACTTCGAAGAAATCCTCGTTTCGAAGGTGATCATCCCTTTTTTTGTTTTCGGTATTGACCGAAGCAGCGTCAATGCAAACTTCAAACGATGAACTGCTAATTGATTTGGGATCAAACTTGATTTCCCCCTTCATTCCGGAAAATGTACCTGAAACCGTTCTGAGCTCCATATTGCTGACCTCAAAGCTGACCAAAGACTTCCCGGAATCTATCGTTTGGGCCAGGGCGCCAAGACAAATCACAGAGGCGAAGAACAAAGAAAAACCGCACCTTTTCATGCTTAGTATCTTTAACAAAAGTCAGTCCGTTTTTGTTGTTGGGTCAGGCAGATGAAAGCAAACATATATTTTTCCCTAATCTTTAACCCTCGCGGATCGGGATTGATCAAAGCAACAAACAGCGCGTCAGCGGATATGATCTAATTAAGTTCTGCATACCATTTTTGAAGCCCCTCGCCGATCTCATGCGGATAGTCCTCCTGGATAAAATGCAGCCCTGCTCCAAGATCCACCATTTGGAGATTTTTCATACTCTCTCTGATTTTTTTAACATCCTTTTCCTTGATTGCTACTCCCGGCCTTACATGGAAGCAAAGTTTAGGGATGTCTGTTTCGGTGAGCCATTGAGCCCATGAAGCCACAGCTGCTGCCACATCCCTGGGCTTTTCTCCATTAAATGGAACATCATGAGGCCAGGCCAACAGTGGCTTTCTCGACCTGATCGTTTTGTACGGTGAAGCGTAATGCTCCATTTCCTCCTTGCTCAGTTTTCGAAGGATCATATCGGGAAGCATTTTTTTGATGAACATATTTCCGACCTGGACCATAAGCCATCCGAAAAATCGAGACCTGATCATACCCATGGCTAATCTTACCGGGGCCGGCATGTCATATAGGGTAGGTGCATCATACATGGCCTCCATAAAGGCGATCGCCTTGATATTATCACGATTCAGGTTTGCATAATTGAATCCCATTCCAGAACCCCAGTCATGGAGAACCAGGGTCACATTCTTTAGCCCCATCTTTTTGATAAAGGCATCCAGGTATTCGTAGGTATCATGAAAGCCATAATCGATATCTGGCTTGTCTGACTTTCCCATGCCGATCAGATCAGGTGCGATACATCGGCCCTGATCCTTCATGTAGGGAATAATGTTTCTCCATAGATAAGAGGAAGTGGGATTACCATGGAGAAAGAGAATCGGGTCGCCTTCTCCCTCTTCGATATAATGGATCCTGCTCCCCTTGATCTCAAGAAACTTTGACTCGAAGGGAAAAGTCGATGAGATATTTTCATTAGTCGATTTCATAAGATTCGTTTTAAGTGTTCGAACCTTAGATGTAGAAATCGATCCGGTGTTACAAAACGTCGAAATGTTTGTGCAGGTCGGGATCGTTGATGATCTTATCTACGATGGTTTCAGAATCAAAATCTTCCTTGGTCGGATGATCCTGAAAGAATTCAACATACTTTCGATCCACGATGTCGGCCACTTCATCGGCTTTGTCCTCTACATATTTGGCGATGGTAGAGCTGTATTTTGGGTCGAAAAGCCTTTTGTCGGTTTGCATGCGTCCTGCAGCTTCCATGGCTTTTGCCTTTTTTGAACAACGACAGGGGTTCTCAAGCTTTACCAGCCCGCACTGCTGATTCATGAATGAGTGGAATTCCTTTCTTGTCCTTGAAAGTTTTACCCTGTAATTCTGCTTTGAAAGACCGAAGATCTCCGCCCCGGTATTGTGGTCAACTCTGAAGACCTCTCCAAGGATATACATCAGGCGTTGTTCGCGGGTCAGGCACATCAACATGCCCGACATGCACCTGTTTCTTGCGGTTTTGGTTCTGAGCTGCTGCTCAATCTCCTCTTCAGGACTCAATTCCGGGCTCGGAATGGCGTTGAGCTGATTGGCAAAATCCTCAAAGCTCTCCCAGCGATCTTCCATCGGTCGCCTCTTTGTCTCAAGAAACTGGTTTACGGTTATCCTGTAAACCCAGGTTTTAAAAGAGCTTTTTTCCTTGAAAGAAGAGAGGTTGGTGATCACCTTGATCAGGACTTCCTGGCAGAGGTCTTTGGCTTCATCAGGATCATTGGTGTATTTCCAGGCCACATTATAGATAAATGGCTCATGTGTCCGTATCAGCTTTTCAAGAGATCCTTTATCTCCCTTCAGGGCATTGTGTACAAGCTTGGATTCCTCTAACCCCTCCATTTTCAGGATTGGTACCAGGAAGCCTCTTTGCTCTTTTCGACCATTTTTTCCAAAATCTTCAGGTCGACGTCTGCAAGCTTATTGATGTATAAACAGCCTTTTCCATGTTTGTATTTGCCAAGTTTACTCAGGAGTTCTTCCTGCTTGCCGATATCATAGGTCAGGTATATGGTCAGCTTGCTTTTCCTTGGAGCAAAACCGACATTGAACCATTCAAACTCCTCCTTACCGCCTTTTCGTTTGTATTTGTACTTTCCGAAGCCGATGAAATAATTGTCTCCCCAGACCTTGGGTTCCTGGCCTGTTACCTTTTTCATCATTTCAAGCAGCTTCCGGGCATCCTCTCTTTTTGATTCGTTCTCGATATTATCGAGATAGGCATCAACACTCAGGTCTGTTTCCTGGTTTACCAGTCCGGCCATAGAATTCCAGTTTAGTCCTTGTGTACGTGGACATCCATTTGTGGAAATGGAATGTTCAGCCCCTCTTTTCCAAAAGTCTCATAGATCTTCTTGTTCATGTCGAAGAAGACCGCCCAATAATCCTCTGTATTTACCCAGGCCCTCACCACAAAATTCACCGAGCTATCAGCTAATTCCGAGAGTGCAATGAATACCTCAGGGTCTTTTAGAATTCTGGGATCTTCATCGCATAGGCGCTTCATGACCGCTATGGCCTTATCCGCGTCGTCGCCATATCCGATTCCAAAGGTCCAGTCAACCCTTCTTGTGGGTTCTGCGGAATAGTTGGTCATGGATCCGGTTGACAATCCACCATTCGGGATGATGATGGTCTTGTTGTCCGGGGTTTTCAAAATGGTATTGAAGATCTGGATCTCGCTCACCGAGCCAATGAAGCCCTGGGCATCGATCACATCGCCTGCCTTGAACGGCTTAAAGATCAGGAGCATCACCCCACCGGCAAAGTTTTGAAGCGTTCCGGACAGTGCCAATCCAACAGCCAGGCCGGCAGCACCCAGTATGGCAACAAAGGAGGTCATCTCGATCCCCAACATGCCAAGCACGCTGATCACCAGCATGGCTTTCAGCAGGGTGTTGACGATTCCTTTCAGAAACGGCTTTAAAGAGTCATCCGTGTTGGATTTTGAAAGGGCTCTTCCGGTGGCGCTTGTCAAGGCCTTGATCACCCATGAACCGACGATCCAAACCCCAAGTGCTGCCAGCACTTTTGGTCCATATGTCAAGCCGATTGCCGTGATCTGATCCATGATCTGAGAGATTTCCATAGTGATTATCTTTTAAGTTGAGAATTTGGAATTCCAAAAGTAATAGACGGAGGGGATTTGAATGCCGAAACGGTTTTAGAATTCAGGGATCACTCCGCTTGGATATCTTACGGATGAAGGTTATTGTTTCCCCCAGTGCTCCTCAATCTCATTTCCGGATTCCAGGTAGGAAAAGATCAGGACGTCCTGACCTAGATCAAAATTGTATTCAAGCTCTCGATCATCAAAGTAGAAGAAGATCTTATGCAGTGTCCGATCCACCTTGAAATCTCCCTCGGTGCTATGGCTCGTTCCTGTAGATAAAAAGTCTCCGCGGAAGTCCTGAAGGTTTTGATCCTCTTTGAGTCGCAATTCATCGCAACATTCAATGATCAGAGGGGTAATGTTATTGACCGACCTGCTCCCAAGTTTCCAGTCGCCGACCAGCCCTTCCAGATAATTTGGGCCAGGGTTATCGCTATCCTCTTGACAACCTGCCAATGAGATAAACAGGATCAGGAGCGGAAAAGCGATTCTTGTAATCATGATCATCAATATGAACTCAATTAAGGGCATTTCGGGAAATTGGATGCGCCCTTAGCCTTTAATTTTTTGTTAAATCCTCAAGCAAGGTTTCTCGGGGACCTTCGTGTAGCTCCCTCTTCCGACTTGACCTAGGCCCGGACCAGAGCCATTTCCCTGTTGTACTTATTCCTGTATTCGAGGGGAGTCAACCCGGTAAATCTTTTGAAGAGGTTGCGGAATGTTTTGTCATCATTATATCCAGAATCGTACATCGTCTGATGGACTGAAGCCGTGGTGGATTCCAGCTTTTTCTTTGCCGCCTCGATCCTGACCCTTTGAATGTATTCGATGGGTGTGTTGTTTGTTGCTTTTTTGAATCTCCTTACGAAGTTCCGGCTGCTTGTGGCAGCCTTTTCTGCCAGATCTTCAACACTGATCTTTTCAGCAAAATGCTGCTCCAGGTAATCCTGAATATCTTTGATTTCGTTATCGCCATGGTCCTTCTGGCCATGGAATATGGCGAACTGATTTTGGTCCATCCTATCGAACTCCACCTCGGATATTTTTGAACACCAGATGGCCGTTTCACGCCCATAGTATTTTTCTATGAGATGCAGGACAAGGTTGAGAAAAGAGTATGCTCCACCGCTTGAATAGATCCCATTATCCTCACTGATCACTTTTTCCGGCATCAAATTAACATCCGGAAACATTCTTCTGAACTGATCATGGGTCAACCAATGAGTGGCGCAGGATTTTCCATGCATCAGGCCTGTTTCGGCCAGGAGAAATGCCCCCCGGCATAGCGAAGCGATCTCAGCATTGTTTTGTACCCTTTGATCTTTCATCCAATCGACAAAGGGCCGATTCGATCTGATGTTTTCGACTTGGTCGCCGGCAATGCCAGGGATGACGATCAGATCTGTTTTTTCGATTTCCTCAAGACTCTTGGTGGGCGTGACAGAAAAATACCTGTTGTATCTGATGGGTTGTTTATCGATGCCGGCAATATCGATCCGGAATACATCCTCTTTGGAGAATCCCTTTTTCCTATGATAGCTGTTGGCAAGTTGGAAAAGGTTTAGGGTCCCGATGATGGTATCTACGATCACCAGGCCCTTGGTTGCCAGAATGCTGAGCGTTTTTGTCATAAAGCAAAAGTAGATCAATCATCTGTCTGAATCAACCCCTTGAATTGTCATAAAATACACCCACTATGGGTGTGAATACGACATACCTTTGCTTGCATGTTTAACGAAAAATCTAAGAAAATGAATAATCAGGCAATCACTGTTTTTTACAAATGGACGGCTCATCCTGGAAAATTCGAGCAGCTCAAGGAGATCTATGACAATGTATTCCGGGAAATGGAGGAAAATGAACCAGGGACACTTGCAATGCAGTATTATCTTGATGAAGAGCAAGGGGCTCTTGTCGTTCATGACACTTTCGCCGATGGTGCGGCATTGGGTGCACATCTTGGTGGAACAGCCGCCCATCATTTTGGAGATCTCGCTCAGATCGCTGTTCCGGGTCCTTTCTTCTTTTGCGGGGATGTTCCGGAGGACTTGAAGCAGGCGGCGATCGGGATGAAGATGGGGGCTGAGTTCAGCACCAGGATAGATGGGTTTTCAAGGAACTAATTCACGGTCGATTATTGAGAAGTATGGGCTTAGGTCTTCGGATCTACCCATATTTTCTTCCTGAGATCCTTTTACCAGCCGTTCTCCGTTTTGAAGCTGTTCAGTTTCTCCCTTAGTGCCTCATCCTCAATCTCCTTGCATCCTTCCTCAAATTCTGCAAAGAACTCTTTGGTTTTGGGAATATTTTCAAGAGCCCAGTCTGGTTGGCATTGGTAAATAATACCCAGGGCTTTGAGGGAGGTGTAATCAACATAATCCTCTTCGATGCCCATAACCTTGTTAAAAAGCCTGAACAATTCCTTATCCTGTGTTCTGCAAACCAGATCGGTAAAGACCTCCAAAACCTGTTCAAAATGATATGTGTGATAGACCCTGGCATTTGAGACCAGATCACGGTACTCCAGGGAGTTTTCATCTGAACGTTTGTTCAGATCCTTGGCATGACGCAATTCCCGGTTAAAGATCTTACCAAGCTCGATCTTCCTTTGCTTGTCAGACATGGATGCAAACGGCATTATCCTGTTGGCAATTACAAAACCATGATATTCCTTGGTGATGCCTGTTCCGTAGGCCCCTTCAAATTTCCAGAAGCTGACCTTCCACCAATCTTCCTCTTCCGCGGCCTCATAGGAGAAGACTTCGGCCGCACTGATGGTCTCGACTCTGGGAAAATTGGTTCCTCTTCCGGAATGGATGGTCACATCCCCATCCCCCTCGTCGATTACGGCCAGCCCGGATTGTTGGGCGATAGCCCCACCGGAAAAAAGTAACAAAACGAAAGCGCGTAGTTCGTTCATGGGTTCGTCATGTTTGGATCGGAAAGATAATGTGTTTTGACTCCTTTTTGTTCAAAAAAAAATGTAAAAACTGCATTGCGGGCGAACAATAGGAATCGCATCAATGAATTCCTGCACCTTCACCCATATATCATGTGTTATCGATTGGTCAAGCCGCTAATCTGCGTATCCCTTCGAGATTGAAATTGAGATAAATTTTAGAATTCAAATTTCCCGACAGCAGCTTCGCATCCGTTCCAGTTGATGTCAACGGTCTCGTCGCTGTATAGAAAATCTTCGGGCTCAAGCAGGTCGGGATAACCCTTCCATCCTGCGGTTGGTCCATAGAAGTACCCCGATTGTGCCTCGGGATCCATTGATGCCCTGATAATTCCCGCAGCACCATCTTCTGCGGATTGTCCCTGAAGCATGAAATCCCCGCTGTTGTCCATCCCTCCGTCAGCTGCGGTAGTTACCTGCAAATTGGTCAATGCAAGTCCCGGGTGTGCCAGAAGAGGGATAATATTGTCGATTCCGTTTTCCTCAAATTTTTTCTTGAGACCATAGGTAAATGCGCAATTGGCAAGCTTGGTCTGGTGATAGCGCTCCCATCTTGGCCCTCTGAAACTTGCATTTTCTTCATCGGTTCCGTCTCCGCCCAGATTACCGCCTTTCTTCTCGAAATATTCCATCGAAAGAGGTCCGCCGAGCCTGGCCATTGAAGAATGATTGACGATCCTGGCTCCGGAGCTCGCTTTCAGGAGGGGAAACAATTCCTTGGTGAGCAGGAAATGGGAAATGACATTGGTTTGCATTTGCACATCGTAACCATCGCCTGTTGGCTCATCTTTGAGTGCCATCACACCGGCATTGTTGACAAGTACATCCAGATGATCATAGTTTGAGGCGATGGTCTCAGCTGCCTTGCGAACACTCGAAAAATTCTGGAGATCACATGGTATTGCCTCGAATTTTCCATTTGGAACCGAAGTCTGCAGGTCATTCAGCGCCTTTTCGGATCTTTCGCTTTCGCGATTCAACAGCAGAACCGTGGCTCCTTTTTTGCACAATTCTCTGGCACAAACATATCCGGTGCCGGTAGTGGATCCTGTTACAGCGACTACTTTGCCGCTCATATCTTTACCATGCTTTTCGATCACCTCTGGAAGGTGTATGGTTTCAATTGAAATGCTCATTATGATTTGGTATTTCTAGGTTTTACAATTCTATTCAATCGAAACAAATCTGAGCAGGAATAGTTGACCTCATGCCTAAAAATTTACGATAAGTTAACACCCTCGCATATAAGCACTTGTTGATCATTTAACAATGCGCCATAATCCTGCTGTTCTGTCACAGTTTTCTTCGGATTGAAGGATCATATATGATGTTTTTTTTGTGTTGGCAGTGTCATTTCTGGTCCGACCAATCATTGATAATCTCAGCAATTAACTTCACACCTTCGGATACCGAGGCCGGTCCGGGTTGAAGTATGATGGCCGAATCGATCTCATGGATGTCGTCGTTTTTGACCGCCTGGATCTGCTCCCATCCCGTTCTTCCGACCAGACGATCCTTTTTGAACATCTTACCACACCAGGATGCGAGGATGATGTCCGGATCTCTCCGGATCACTTCTCCCGGGTCTGCGAGGATCCGGTCCTTTGCAAGGGAGGCTTGGCGATGTTCCGGAAAAATATCAACTCCTCCGGCGATCTCGATGATCTCGCTGACCCACCTGATCCCGGTGATGAGAGGATCATACCATTCTTCAAAGTAGACCTTGGGCTTGATATTGCGATGGCTATTAGCTGTTTGTATTTTATCGATCAAGGACCGGAACTGCTGCACCAGAGCAATCGCTTCATCGGTCCTTCCAACCATGCTTCCCATCTGAACAATGAATTGGAAGACCTCCTCAACGCTGCGGTGGTTGGTGATCCAGACCTGAACCCCCTGGCTGATCAACTGCCTTGCAATGTCTGCCTGGATATCGGAAAAACCGATGACCAGATCCGGTTTGAGCTCCAGGATCTTTTGGATATTGGCCTCGGTAAAGGCCGAGACCTTGGGTTTTTCCTTCCTGGCTCTGGGCGGTCTTACCGTGAATCCGGAGATGCCGATGATCCTTTCTTCTTCACCAAGGAGATAAAGGGTTTCCGTCGGCTCCTCTGTCAGGCAGATGATGCGTTTTGGAAAATAATCCTGAATCATTTGGTTTCTGATTCGCTCAGAAGGATGGACTCAATTTTGCCCCTTGTATTTTCAGATATGCCTGCTTCGGAATAATATTCGTCGAACGAACCATACTGTTCAAGGATATGAATCCGGGTTCCATTTATATAATCCTTTTGAAGGAAAAAGAAACTTTCAATGTATTTCCGGTTCAGATCCTTATCCGGGATTGAATCATTAAACCGGGCAATCGAGTCCAGGTGGCTGACACTTTCCCGGCTTTCTGGCCCCCGGTACGTATTTGAAAGCATGTAATCTTCTTCAATGGTAGACCAGGGGATGCCAAGAGAGTTCAGCAAGAGGGCAGAGGCGGTTCCTGTTCGGTGCACGCCATGAGAACAGTGGAAGACCAGGGGAAAGGATTCCGAATTTGATAGAATTTCAAAGAGATCTGAGTAGGCTTCCTTCCCGGTTTCGGTGACCATGCGATGGAATTTTGCATTGATATCGCTGGGGATGGCTGAAAAATCACCTGTTTCCCGAGCTTGGATCAGGTCATTGATCTCATCGCCCTGTCCGTAAATAGGAAAATTATAATATTGGACTTCCTCGGGTAATTGGTCTTCCCCTAGTTTGCTGATCTCTTCCTGAGTAAGAAAACTGATCACGGTTCTGATTCCCAGGTCCTGAAGTATTTCCAGGTCCTGAGTTGTGAGTTTATTCAGGGAACCCGAGCGATAAACCATTCCCGGTCTTACCATGGCTCCTGATTCGGTCTGGTAGTTTCCCAGATCTCTGAAATTAACCTGTCCTTCAAGTTCAATATGTCTTGTGAAACTTTGCTGTTCCTCCTGCTGACAAGAGAATAAAAGGATGAATGGGATGAGAGCCGTATTAAGGAGTTTCATGTTTTCTTTTTTGTTCTTGATTGATATTTATCGTGCATTCCCTCACCGTTGAGGATCTTGCCAACGCTTTTTTCAATGCGTGTTTTCCTGGTTTCCGATCTTTTTGGGGAGGAAAAATAAATGATCCATCCACGCTGACGACCAGGAGTCAGGGATTCGAAAGCCGACCGAAGGCTTGGATCCTCAGCGAGTTTTTCTTCCAATTCCTCTGGCAAAGGTTCCGGGTTTCTTTTGAATTCGATCTTTTTGTCGGAGGCTTCCACCTCTATGGCATTCAAAACCAGTTGCCTGATCTCTTCCTCATAATCCCTGACATCCTTAAGACCTTCAACTCTGAACATTCTTGACGCCTGCGAATTCTCTCCTGGTTTAACAAGCAAGTGATTTGGATCATCCACAAGCGCTCCCTTGAAAAAGCTGATGACGGAATAAGATCTGAATGCGCTGATCAGGAGTACGTTTTTACCATGATGTGTATAACAGGGAACCCCCCATTTGATCTCTTCCCTCAAGCCACAGGAAACCACGATCTCCCTTATGGCTTCGAGTTCCTTTCTCCAGTCATGGACCTTGCATTCGGGAGTGCCACCAAATTCGCATCGACCGCAGCCCTCGCCTAGATATTGTTCTACATCAAGGGGTTTCATTTTTCAAAACTGCGATCAAAATACTGATCCGGCAGTCTTAAATACCAAAATCGGCAAATGAATTATCCTGAAAAGGTTTGGCAATTACTTTTTCACCAGTCTTATAACCTGAAAATAGGATTGTGATCGGATGACCAATTGGTAGGATCCTGGAGCCATGCCCGCAAGATCAATTTTGAGTTCATCGGCTCTTTTTTCAAGCTGATTTACTTGCACGGTCTTTCCTTGTGCATCCAGCAGACTGAGTTGAATTTCGCTTCCGATTTGGCTTTCGGGAATTTGCAAGATCACGTAATCCTGCGCGGGATTTGGTACGATGTGGAATTCATCAAACGCCACATTATTTAACCCGCTCACCATGACCGAGACACAATCGCTGGTGTCTACACATCCATCCTGGCTGACTCTCACGGCATAGCTGCCCGAATAGGGTGGGAGAAAAACCTGATCACTTTCATTGCCCACAGGCGCAAAAGCGCTATCGCAATTCAGCCATTCCAGTTGCCCGTTTGCGGAAAAACTGATCAATACCGGTGCCTGGTAGGCTACCTGGATATTGACGGGTTTTACATGAAGGTTCAGGGTCACTGAGCTATCGCAGCCCTGATTGTTGACGAAGTGTTTTTGTATTGTTCCACTGTTCGTGTAAGTCTGGTTTCCAAAAAAGTATTGATCTCCCTGGCAGATGGTATCGAAAATAGATAGCTCATCGGAACTGAGAATATCCAGGGATAAATGAACAAGGCTGTCGCAGCCTGACTGCGTTGTAAGAAGACCGGAATACTGTCCGGATGAATAATAGGTGGTATTGTTGGTGGACCAGGTAAAACTGTCACAGGATTGGACGGACTCGGTACTTGAATCGGCATAATGAACGGTGAGGTCATATTGAAAGACGCTGTCACAACCCGATGTTGTCAAGAATGTATCCAGGTAGATGCCGCTGTTGGTCCAAACCTTCAGACTGCCCGGGGCGACAAAACTGTCGCATGAACTCAAAGATTGGCTTAGGAAATAGCTGGGGCTGATATCCAGATCCAGTTCCAGAATGGAATCGCAGCCCTCTGAGCTCGAAAGCAGATTTTGATATTGGCCGGAAGCGTAATAGTACTGATTGGTTTCCGCCCAAAAGAAACTATCGCAGGCATGGACGGATTGAGAATCCGAAGTGCTTTGATTGATGGTCAGATCGAGGGAGACCAAGGAATCACAGCCTTTGTTGTTTTGAAGTATTTCCGTGTATTGGCCGCCGGTAAAATAGGTTATGCCGTTTGAGGCCCAGAAAAAACTATCGCATTGCTGGATGGTCTGGGTCATACTGATATCCGAGGAATTGATGGTCAGATCGATTTGAAAAACACTGTCACAGCCGAGCATGGTTGGCAGGGTATCCATATAAACACCCGAGTTCCGCCATACCGAGTTTCCACTGAACGAAACGAAACTGTCACAGGCGGTGACAGCCGGAGTCTGAAAATGGGTGGAACCAATGGTCAATTCCAGAACGGCCACCGAATCGCAACCCCCGCTTGTAGTGCTGTCGAGATAAAGACCAGAGCTTGTATAGAAACGATCGGTCACCGGCCAGTAAAAACTGTCACATTCATTGACCACTTCAAGAGTGGTATTTGTACCAGTGATCGTGAGATCAAGGATCTTAACCGAATCGCAGCCATTGGTGTTCAGGATCTGTTCGCTATAAATACCACTGCTGGTATAGGTCTGCCCGTTGACAGGCCATATGTATGCCGCGCAGGTGTTTACTGTTTTGATCAGCGTATCCTTGGGACATAGGACTCTTAGCTCCTGACCATGGGCCGCATCTCTGGCGGCGAAATAGAGTTTTCCGTTATATCCGACAAATCCCCTTGCGCCGCTATGGCCAGGGCCTACGCGGATGTCCTGGATCATGCTTGGCGGGTTTACTCCGTCATACACCCAGGGTTCGATCCCATGGATCCCATCGGAATGACTGTAATACAGTTTACCATAAACCACGGTCAAGTAATCCGGGAATATCAGACCTCCGGGATTTAAATTCTGGATCATGAAAGGGGGATTTACGCCATCATATTTCCAGATCTCATTTCCATTGGTCCCATCGTTTGCCCGAAAAATTACATCGTTCCCCAAGACTTCAAAATCCAGAGGACGGGAACTATTGGAACCGGGCCAGATGTCCATGATGAGGTTTGGTGGGTTGACTCCATCATATTCCCAAAGCTCAACTCCGGTCGTATTTCCGGAATACAAAAGTCCCCCGGAATAGAATTTGTTGTTGACAACGATATTGTCATTGCGTCCAGTGGCGTTGTTTAATCCCAATACCCCCAGAACCGAATCGATGGTGGGGGGATTTACTCCGTCATAGGTGTAAGGCCGTCGCACATTGATCGTGGTCGTGTCGAATGCCACGAAATATAATTTGTTGTTGAAAACCCTGAGTGCCAGGGGTGTGATCCCCGGGGTGCCGGGATAAAGATCATACACCATACCGGGTGGGTTGACTCCATCATATTCCCATAGCTCATCACCATGAATACCATCACTAGCGCGGAAATACAATTTGTTGTTGTACTCGGTTACCTCCCCTAACAATCCGCTTGCTGAACCCGGCCTTATATCATAGACCATGGCGGGGGGATTGACACCATCATAAGCCCAGAGTTCCGCTCCATGAACCCCATCTCTGGCACTGAAATAGAGTTTTCCCTGAAAAACCTTGAGCCAGAAGGCTGAGATGCCTTGAGGTCCCGGCATGATATCAGCAACCAATGAGGGCGGATTGATGCCGTCATATTCCCAAAGTTCCTCTCCGCTAATCCCATCACTGGTTCTGAAATAGAGCTTTCCGTTAAAAACCGTCATCAACTCAGGTCCCCAGGAATGATTTGATGAAGGGTTGATATCATATACCAACTCAACCTGAGAAAAAGCAGGAACATGAAGCACAAGGCTTCCATAAAAGAATATGGAGAAAAAGAGGATTTGATGCTTTAAGGTGTTGATCATGATCATGGAACCGGAATGCAAAGTTGGAGATTATTTGCTTTTCTTCCTATGAGCATATCGTCAATTTCAAAACGCTACTGAAAAACGGTTCAGGATCTTAAGACAATGGATTCAAATCAATAGTTGTTGCGCTTAAGGAAATGAACTTCAACTGTTTTGGAATGCTCCATTCATATACCTAATTCAACCGAAACAGCTTCCCCTTGGTCTTGTAGATATTCTTATAATCCCATTGGATCTCCCGGGATTTTCTCACCCATCTCTCCAGGTCTTTTTCATCGATCTGGTCGGCGGCGGTGTACATGATCGAAGCATCCTTGAATTTTCCTGATCCCGGCTTCAGATCCTTTTCTTCAAAATCAGCGCCGCTCCAGAACATCAGTCTGATGCCCGCCTTGAGCTTGCTATACCCCACTGTTGGATTTTCGTTCAGAAACCAAACCGGGTGGCGATGCCAGATCTTGCTCTCGGCCTCGGGAAGGAAACGATCGAGAAGCTCAGCCAGCCTTTGGCATATTTCATTCTCCTCCGGGGCATGTGATCGATTGAAACTTTGAATGGCTGGATCGACCATGATCGCTTTCTATTTGAGGTTCAGCTTTTCCAGAGCCACTTTCACAGGAATTGCGAACCCAACTCCTTCCATGTCATCCCGGACGATCTTGGCATTGACGATCCCCAGGAGTTGACCTTCGCTGTTGACCAATGGACCTCCGCTATTACCCGGGCTTACACTGGCATCGGTCTGCAGATAGGTCTTATCATCGAATTGGCGTGTGGCACTGACGATACCCCTGGTCACCGATTGGCCAAGATTTCTGTATCCCGGCGTACCAACGGCCCAGGCCTCGGTTCCCGGTTCGGTGATATCTCCCTTGAAAAAAGGCACCCCATTGCTTTGCATATCATTGAGCTGCAGAAGTGCCAGATCAAATTCGGGCGACTTGCGGATTATTTTTGCCTTTGTTTTTACGCCATTCGCAAAGACCACCTCCACCTCTTCGGTGGAATAGACCACATGTTGGCAGGTGAGGATCAGGCCATCAGAAGAGATGATCACCCCGCTGCCATGGCCGCTTCCCATTTGTATGGTCACAGTCGAACCGATCACTTCCTGTATGCTCATGCTTTCGTTATTGTTGTTGACGTCTATAGGAGTTCCGGGGTCCGAGGAAACCGCATCTTTTTCCCTAACCGTAATGAGCTCATTGAATTCAGGGTCCAGTGAAATATCCCTTGCCAGTTTTTTGAAAACATCCTCCAGATAATTTTTATAGTTCCCGAGGTCATGGTCGTACCCGGGGGTGTTTTCATCATAGAATTCACTTTTTATTTTTTTGTCCAGGACAATTTTATCAGAGATCAGGTCTAGCATTTGAATTTGAATTTCCATGTGCGAATGGAATTTGCTAATGCCCGAAACCCGTGCCGCCATATCCTTATTTCTTTTCGCGGTGAACTTCAAATCGGTTATGAATATGGCAATGGCGTAACGAGGCGCTTCGTATTCCCTGAGTTCAACAAATACATTTCCATAGCCGTCCACTTTCATGCCCAGGGCCAGCAAACCAGCCTCGATGTTTTCGATGATCTCATTCTCGTAGAAATCATTCTTTGACCTGAAGTTTCGGTCGTAATAATCATCCCCTATCATTTGGTTTGTAAGCACTATGGGCTCTCCTGGCTTTGTTTTGTCATCGTTTCCGATGAGTTGCCCTTCCTTCAGATTGACCTTTACGCGTCGGATCTCGATGGGGTAGGTCTCACGGCTGAATGCAGGAATAAATTGGATCAGAAAGATCAGTAGCAGTAGGGATCTTGTCATGGCAGTAGAATTTGGTTGTGACAAGAAAGTTACAAGCTGTGCCGGAGAATCAAAAACAAGGCAGGGATTTACAATCGGGTCAAGCCATCAGTTCCCAATCCCCTGGAATGAATGAACTGATCATGCAACCAAAATTCCCGCTTGGGAAATCAGATCTTCCTTTCCAACATCTCCCGATCCCAATCCAGGGTATTGCAGGCTGCATCATAGGTGCTTTGGAGGAATTCCATCAGGGTCTTGTCGGGATCTTCAGATCGGATCAGGTCCTCGTATTTCAACATGAACTCGCCCATCTCCTCACTGAAAAACGCTTCTGCCGGTTTTACAGGTTGTTTGCTGAAATCTTCGGGACTCGGATAGGAATAGGCATAGAAGATCGGAACAGGAAAATCCGCCGATCCCGGCCAAAGGCCAGCGCTGCTCACCTCCTGGGAATAGGCCTCCTGCATCACATCCAAGGGCATATTGGGCATGCCTCCGGGATGTAGCGGGGCGGAACGACCGGAGAACCTGGTCACGGCCAGATCGAATGCTCCCCAGAACAGGTGAACCGGGCTTGCCTTGCCAACGAAATTGCTCCTGAACTCATTGAAGACCTCATTGGCCTTGCTGAATGCTTTCCAAAGCGTTTGAGCAGATTCGGGATCGTAAGATCTGTTATCGGTGTTGTCTTCGAATGGAATAGCCGGATCCACTTCATTGGGACTTGCATGGATCTTCACATCGATGCCCAATTGCTCCAGCATGTCGAAAATCCTCCTGTAGAACCCGGCCACCGTCATGGGCTTGAGGTCCATGCTCAATGAATCCGTATTGGAGCATTGAATAAGAAGCTGATGTTTTTTGAAATCAAAATCGATCTGGAAGGTCCTGCCCTGATAGGGAATGCTTTGGGTTGAATAACCGGTTGGGCTGATGTAGAGCGAAGTATGCCAGGAATGATTCTGCCAGGGCATGGTCCTGAGCCTGATCTTGCCGACAATCTGTATCCATTGATGAAGGGTCTCGATGGTATCCTTCATTTCGTTGAAGTTCAGTTCCGGCCAGGCTTGTTCTCTGTTCATGGTTTTGGATTTTGAATGATCAATGCTCAAACAAACAAAATTGTTCAATCCTATGGAATTTGTATCTCCGATTGATACATGACTTGCCGAAGCTCTTTTATCCGACTCTTCAGATGGTCAATCGAAGGGTGGGTATCACTTTTTTGATCCTGCTTTCTGCCACCCCCGCAGCTATGGCGGTTGTTTTAAATTCTGCGAAAGCCTCTTTCACTTCCTCAATGATCTCCCGGGGCTTTTTGATGCTTTGCCTCTCGGCTATATCTATTAGATCCTTCATGTTGATGTCTGTCCTTTTGCCATTGATGGTCATCTGATGTACATAGGTCCACTCTCCGGTGGGATTATAGCTCCAGGTCATGTCATAGGCTGGTGAGAGCTCCCATTGGCCGTCCTGATCCATCAGGAAGGAGATGTTCTTGGTATGATCGTCCTGGTTCCTGCCAATCACATTGAAGACCATTCTTCTGAAGAACTCGTCCATTTCGGGGTAGGAGATGCCCAATGCCCGCATTTCTTCGAAGGCATCCTCATAGGAATAGGCTCCGGCCATGTTGAAGTCGAAATGGGAGAGGGCGCAAAGGGTTTGCATGTGGATCTTCCGTCCGTCTTCCTTGCGGTCGAATCTTTTGGTCATGAAATGTGCTCTTCCACCTTCTTTATAGAGAAAGGAAGGCATCATGCGGATCCCGCATTTCCGGGCGATCTGATAATAGGCATATTCCAGTCTGCCGAAGCCCTTGGGATCTCCCAGTCCTCCTTCGTTCACGCCATCGAATTTGATCAGGTAATAGCCAAAGCCTTCCGGAGCCTGTACCTGACCGGACCTCACTTCGCCGGTCTCGGGATTATAGCTGATCAGGGCCTTGGGTCTCCGCCCTCCTGCTGAAGAGCCCAGGCGTAGCAGGTTGGCCATGGCCTGTTCATCCTCGCCGTCAAGCCTTTCGCGAAAGCCCTCTTTTTCCTTGAGTATGCGGTTGCTCAACTCCACCAGTTTTTCCACCTCGATGACATCATCGGGTTCCGGAGTGTCCTTTTGAGGTACGAACTCCAGGGCTCCCATGGCACGGGTGCCTACATAGCTGAGTTTTTCGAGGGGGTCAAGGGAGCTGACTTCTTGACCCTTCTTTCTTGCCCAGGAGCGAAGCACTTCATTGCCGAAGGCATCGGGAAGTGAATCCGCCAGTAGACCGGGTAGTCCTTCGAAGGTATCCTGCCCGAGGTTGGGGAAAAAGAAGCTGCGTTGCCCTCTTTGAAGATCTTCAAGCGGCATGTTGACAGGGGAGAGGTCCCAGCCATTGTTTTCAAACCCCTCGGAGAATTCCAGTATCCCGAGGTTGCGTTCCGGGTCCCAGGCTACAGCTCCAAGCTGCTTGCTCCAGATGTTGATCTTAAGAGCCGCCATTTTTCTTGGGTCTTCTGATCCTTTGGGGGCGCTTCTCATCTTCGAGCATCTGTAGCGGGCTGATCTCCACCTTGGGGAGGAGGTGTTCCAATTGTTCGATCTCATTCATGGCCCTGAGTACACGGATCAGGGTTTTCAGGGATGATGAATGTCCGGCTTCCATCTTTTGGAGGGTATAGGTGGTGATGCCGGCCTTGCTTGCCAATTCCTGTTGGGTGTATTTTTTGCGCAGCCTTTCCGCCTTGAGCCTGTGGCCAAGTTCAGCGAGCGCCTGTGCATCCGAGCTTCTTTTCCAATTCATTTTACCAATAATAGTTGGCTTTAAGTATTAAAATTGAATTTAAAACCAATAAATATTGGTGAATATACGATTTTATTTGTGAAAAGCTCCGGGGTTTTGCAGGTTCAGGATTTGAGGAGTTGGCCCAAATCAAATATTCCGGAGTGATCTAAAGGTATTTCTTGATGGCGGATCTCATTTCCTCTTCTTTTTGGGTGCCCACAAAGATCTTGCTGCCGTTCTTCAGTTCAATTCCCAGGCCCTTTCCTCCTTTTACCCTGTAGATCGAGCCGAATTCGCTCCCGATCCTAAGGCCAAAGCCAATAGCGCGGATTGACCTGATCTCAAGGTTCTTGATCTCCTCCAGGGCTATGATTTTCCTGCCCAGGGGACCAAAGCCGATCCTGATCTCATGATGGTCGATCTCGGTTTTCAGGCGGATGTTGAAGAAAGCCAGGATCAGCAAGAGTATGAACAGGGTGAAGAAGATCAATACCATATCCGGCATGGGGTTCTCGCCGAAGGGTTCATTCAATAAGATCTGCTTATAGACTGCATACAAAAAGAGGACTTCGAGGCCGATCAAAATACTCCAAAGCCACCATTGGGTAAATCCCTGTTCTTCTTCGAAATCCGGTTTTGTTTTCATCGACTTTGCTGCTCCTGTTCCAACCAGAGAACCAAGATGGAAATTTTTGCATCATGTGCAGGATAAAATTTCCCCTGCTTTCCCCTCAGCCCTGATCTCTATTGCTTCACCAATCTTTCAACGAAGTATTCCTCATGGGTTCGAAGTTTGACAAAATAGACGCCGGAAGGAAGGTCTTTCAGGCTGATTTCAAAGACAGACTTTCCTTGCGGAAGCATTGCCTTCCAAATAACGGTCCTGCTCCTTCCTTGTCCATTAAGAATTTCGATCAGGCTGAAAGAGGGGCGGTATAGATCCGCTTCAATTTTTACTCGATCATTTGCCGGGTTTGGTGACAAGCGCAGCTTGCTGCTCGCTTTTTGATGGTTTTCCAGTGAAGAGAATATGGGAATGGAATCTCCATAGCGGTAAATATCGCTACCGCTGATAAATGCCACGCTGTCGTTCATCTTGATAAAGCGATTATAACCCCAACCCGGATTGGTAAGGGTCCAGGAATCCCCACCATCAGTGGTTTCGAATAGGTCGGAATTGGCACCTGTCCAGCCTCTGGTGGAATCGAGAAATCCTATGACCTGTATTCCATAGACGGCGGTATCAACCAGTCGGCTTATCCAGGTCATACCGGAATCATTGGAATGCAAGAAACGTGTTTCTGTAGATCCTACTCCAGTTTCTATGGCGCCATAGTAGTTCTTTCCATCCGGGCTCTGGATCTTCCAGACCATTTCGTCGAAGCGATTGGAGCTGAACAGTTTTGTGAAGGTTTGGCCCCCATCGTCGGTGTAAATAATGGTTGCTCCCTCAAGAGAATCTCCTTCTCCGGTCACCCAGCCATGGAGTTGATCGACAAAATGAACATCCACGGCTGCCTCCAACCATGGGCTTAGGTCGGTATAGGTCCAGGTTTGGCCTGTATCTAATGAGCGGATCATAAATGCCGGTTTGGCCCAATAACCAACCCCATAGACAGTCGCCGGATCAGGCGATGAGAGGCCACAGATCCCGGGGATCTTAAAGGGAAGGTCCGGCATGATATTGACCCAATTCTCGCCCCCGTCATCGCTGTAGTACAATACAGAATCATTTAGGGGAAGGCCCCCGCATATGCCGACATCCTCGGTAAGGAAATTGATGCAGCGCAGGTAGGAGTTGGAGTCAAGTTGAAGTTTCCAACTGGAGCCTCCATTGGTGGTTTTGTAGCTCTTGCGGGAAGCTCCTGCGACCCAACCCACAGAGTCATTAATGAAAAATATGTCATCAAAGCGTCCGACGCCTGGCATGGGTATGGTTTGCCATTGCGCAAACGCAGCCGAAAACAAAAACAAAAAGGTCAAAAGGAGTAATACTGATCGCAACATCATTTAAGGTAATCATTGAGAATAAAGGTAAGTAAAAATCGAGTCTCAATAGATAGCTCATGCCCAAACCGAAAAGAGGAAAGGCTTCAATTTAAATGTGGGTGCGCATATGTTCGGCTTAGCGGGTGGCTTCTATTTCCGCTTGGCAAGGAACCTTTTATGATCCTTGTTCTTAAATAGCTCCCGTTTGATGGTGGAGTTGGCGAATCTTTGTGGAAGCTGGTCTCTTTTTCATTCTAAAGCCCTCGAGATTGACAAAGACAAGAGGATGCCATAGAGTTTTATGTTTTCTTCAGTTTCTTAATTAGCGATTTTGCCTCTTCAGAATTGGAATCAGAGTCAATTAAATTTTCTAACTGAGAAATTATATTGTTTCTATCTTTATTATTAAACTCTCTTGTAGCATCAATTAATTCAAATGCATTTTGAACCGTTTCCTCTTTTTGCAGCATTGAAATAATCACCCTCGAAAGCTTGAGAACATGACCTTTTTCGCCAGAGGATGCTATGGCTTTAAGAAGCTCCAAATCGTCTACATAGCTAAAGAGATTGTCTCCTTCTGTGAATCTATCAAATGAAAGTTTTTGCAAACTAGGTGAAAGATTAAGAATTTCTTCCTTCGATTTTCGAGAAATTTGATCTGTCAGCGACTCTCTTACCCTATTATCTTCTATGATTGTTTCAAAGAATCTGGATATTTGTTCTGAGTTTTCAGCATTAGAGAAAATCAAACCAGCTAGATTTGACACTTTTGATTCAAGATCTTCTGAAGATAAATGATATTCGCCGTTTGATCCTTTAGAAATCAAAATCTTTCCTAATAATTCCAATACGCTGTCAGTGAGGTTCTCAATTCTAAATATTTGATCATACAGTGGTCTAATCGAGAACCCCCATATATCTATTAGGTCCAACATAGATCTGACCCCAATTTCTTGATTTGCATTGGAGGAAAATATGATTTCTTCATAGAATTCCTGCGTTTCAATTTCATTATTTGTAGATTCATAGATGTTTTCTAGAAGATCCACAATGATCTCTATTTCTTCTGTTGAGTCTAGACACTCTGAGATTAGTGTTGTGCTACCTTTTTCAGTTACCCTCTCTGCCAGTAACTTGGATATTATTGATTCTCCAGAACTAAAATGATTTTGATGTGTTATTCTTCTAAAGTAACTTCGTAGCAGTTCTAGTATAATCATTAAATCACCTTTTTCGTAGTTGTCAAAACTATCAAAGAGGTTATCTAACGCTTCTAGTATTTCATTTCCGTCTTCCTCAGATAATTGAATGTTTTCTATAATTAGGATGAAATCCAAAAATATGTCTTGATATTCATCGTTTGAGTTGATTCTGGATTTTAAAACCTGAAATAGTTTATCAGAATATATGTGCTGTATATTTCTTTTGGTGACAAATTTGCGCAAGTTATGCTCACTATTATCAATGAATTTGGAGAAAGAATCCGTTAACTTATCTAAAAGTTCTACTAGCTCAAGATTCGTAACTAGCTCACCGAGTATATCTGAGTAAATACTTGGTCTCACATCCTCTTGAGCAAAGTGGTCGTTGATTGTTTGTGTGATGAATTCGATGAGGTAATGAAATCCCTGAGAGATTATCAAATTTAGGTATGCAACAAGAGGTTCTGCGTTGGTGGTATTAAAGATTATCTGACTCAGGTCTGGTTGGATTAGGTTTTGAATCCTTCTGTTTTCAGACGCATTGATTGAGATTTTGGGATTAGTGTATAATTCATATACTAAGTTTAGTTGTCTGTTAACTAGTGTTTTATAAGCTTTTCTTTGCAGGCCTTTTCTTAATTCTTCATTGATAAAGTTCAAGACTTCAGTAAGGGAAGTTGGATTTTTTTCAATAGCCCTTATTACTGCTTCTCCGTTAGAATTATGGATAGCATCTTGAAGATCCTGACCTATATTTTGGAACACATCATTATTAGATAGTACCAATTCAAAAATGTCAATCGCAGTTCTTTCAGAGATGGCTCGAGTATTGCTCAAAAAGACTATTAAGTCTGGATTGTCCTGCAATAGATTCTCCTTTTTTGTGTTCATGTCATTAACTAAGTATGGATACTTACATATGAGTTTATAAAATTCTGGCCACTCTTCTCTTAATATTAAGAATTTGCAAATGAGACTCTGATTGTCGGTTGCGAATCCGTGACTGTATCTTCTTTTGAAGGACTCAAGCTCAATTAGCAAATTATTTATGAACTGCTTGACCCGTCGTGGATTAGTTGCATATTCTTTTGAAATAATGTCAATTGTATCTGGATTAAACCCAAGTTTATAATGTTTATTTAGTGCGCATGTATATTCGTATATTTCGATTAATTTTAATGGTTTTATGCGGATTGTTAGATTGAAAAATTTTCTTAGAAATTCCTCAGCCTCTTTTTCGTTAGTATTGTTTTTTCTAAGATGTTTTTTTAGTGATTCATCGTCGACTGGCACAAGAAATATTACTCCTGGTATTGATGATAGAAACCCCTTCGTATCCGTTAATAGTTCATAAGCTAGTTCTTTGCTACATCTATCGATATTGTCTATTAGAATTACGACTTTGTCATTTTCTTGCGAATGGTTTTCTCCTCGAAAGAATGAAGTAAGATTCTCTATTGTGGTGTTTTTTTTTAATGAGTTTGTAATCATTTCTCGAAAATACTTTTCGAATTGTTCAGGAGCAAAGAGCGGCGGCTTTTGGATTGATACTTTTAGATCGTCAAATGCTTTAAAGAACATTGCTAAAAGCAGCGCAAAGAAGTTTATAAATACACCTATCATTACTGGAGCTACGTTGTTTTCAAAATCGGTACTAAATATTGATAATAGTCCAATTATGATTGTTAGAATAATCAATGTTAGGCTCGTGGGGTTAATTTTTTTTCGAATTTTTACATCATGAGTTCTGTTTTGGTAAAAAGATTCAAGCAGGGGTTTCCTTTTATAGTTTAACGATTCTTGTACTTCTAATAAAAACATTCTTCGAAAACTATCCTTTGCATATTTCCATGCATCATATTTTATAAAGGCAATTTTTTGAGTGGAAGAGGTGGATAAATTTTTTTGACTGGTTTCAATGATAGATGATTTACCGCTTCCCCACTCTCCAAATAAGCCTATGGTAAAAGTATCTGAGGAAGGAATAGCGAGGATAGATTTTGTAAGGATATCGGCATATGACGCACCGTTTAAAAAATCATTCTCAGAGGTTAATTCTATTTGCTCGTCTTTTAGGAATGGAATGTTATTGGAGCTTTTAGACATTGAGCATTTATAAAATAAGCTATAAAATATTGGCTTATTTCTTAAAGTTAGATAAAAGTTTAGTTCCGAAAATGTTTTTTGGGATTGAAATTGTCAGAAAAGAGGCACGAAACGTGTCTCGGCCTTATTCAGGCCCGTCGATAGGCCAGTTTCTTTGGATCAGGTGAAATCTGTCTCCCAGGTATTCGATCTCCAGAATAATGTTCACAGTTGTTCCAATGCGCCAACGGGGGCCATGGCGACTGATCTTTTCGTTTTCGGATCTGCGGATTTCAGAACTGAAGGGTGGCGTCCAGATCCTGTTGTCATTGATCACAAATTGCCGGATGAATTTGATCTCATCATCATATATCGAATCTGTCATGTTCTGGAGACTTACCAATGAGATCAGCATATGTGCATTGTGGCAATCATCATCGTTCTCTACGATATGTGGCATCATGTTTCTCCAACAATAGGCATCCAAGGCATAATAATCCTGCCCAAGCAAAGCACTAAAGGAAGACATGCTCTCTAACTCAGCTACCCGATCAGGATTTGTATCGACATAAAGATTTGGATCAATGCAGTTCTCCTCTTTCTTGCATCCAACAGCGGCCAGTAACAGTATTATAAGATTGAGGAGGGTAAATCTGGATAGCATGGGTTGATAGAATTTTGGGTTATTCGCTATTTTTTCCTTCGATCCATCTGCTTGTCTCTTTCCTGTATTGATCAAGATCCAACCATTCCGGTATAGAGATCTCATTCAATTCTTCCATTTCACTGGATATCTCCTTCGAGCTTTTGGCGGCTTCCAAACTCATCCCCCAGCTGATAGCTGATCTTCTTATGTAGGTTTCTCTGAAATCCGGGTCATCGAAAATTCCGGGAATGCCGATCATGAACTTCTGCTCGGGAACGGCCACATAAAAGATGAAGCCTTCCAGGATCTCTTCAAAACTTGCTTCTTCATAGCCACCTCCAAACCTGTACAAGTCGAATCGTGTCCTTCCGAAGGGCGTGTCCTTCAGATCAAAGGCCAAGGGCTTATTGCCGGTGGTTTCGAAGGCCGCATCCCATTTTCTATCTGCCGCAAGGTTGCCCGCATTGCCAAGCCCGTTGATCATGATCCCCTTGGTGATCTCAGGGAAACTTTTGAAAATATATTGCCCGGTACTGTAAACCCTTGGTTCATTTGGGTTAGGTCGATAGCTGGGTATATACGTATAGGCATGATAGGTGTTCATGATCACCACGGCCTTGACCTTGTTGGAGTTATTACGCTTTGCATCTCCGTAAGACCTGATGAAATGCCTGGCCATCACGGCGTTTCTATGGATCACCGGTGGCAGATCATTCTGCGGCTCCATCATGTCAAAGAGCAACTTGTATTGCGCATGGTTTTGCATGGAATCCCAGCTAAATACAATATCCAGGGGATGAACCATGATCTTGTCTTCCGCGCTTCTGTCCTGGTTAATGTCATAAACAGAGCTTAACAGATAGTAATAATTGTAATTGGACCAAATCGGATCGTAATCCAAGTCACGGAACAATTCAAGTAGCAGGTCCTTTTTTTCGGCTTTGCTCAGTCCTTCTTTTTTGAGAAAATCATGCACGGCGGGTCCCATATTATAAACCCCAACCTCGGTGTACACATCTCCCTTGAATCTGGAGTTTTTCATGAAATCCACCAATAATTCGTATTGGGTGAATTCGGGATGATAGCGCTCGGAAAAAATCAGGATGTCCTTTTCTTCAAATGATGAGGACAGATATTCAACGGGGCTTTGGAAAGTGCTGCTCTCCAAAAAGTCTACATAGCTCTTGAAAGGGATCTCATCGTATTGAGCGGTAATGGGAAAGGGGAACAGCAATAGTATGAGGGAAAGGATCAGGAGTCGCATGGATATTTCGGATAAGTCGCTTCACCTCTAATCTAAAAATTCAGTGCCGGAATGATTAGATCTTGAGAAGAGTGGAAGAGTGAAAGCGCAGAGCGGTTAGAGCGGAGAGCGCGGAGTGGAGAACGGTCAGAGCGGAGAGTCGGTAAAAAGGGACTGCGCTGGTTGGCAATTGATCATAGAAGCTATCCTAAGATTATTTGAAAAGTTGGAGGTATTCTTTGAAGATGTATTTTTTCCCCCTTTGGGTTCCTGTGATCTCATGGAGTAATCCAATTTCCTCAAGCTTATCGATCAGTGTATAACAGGAGGGAAGAGACTGTTTTGTGATATCCTGAACACTTTGTGCATCGGTAAGGGGAAAGGTGTAGAGGTGTTTTAGGATTAACCGCCCGTTTTGAGCCCGGCTTCCTAATTCAGCTATCTTGCCTTCCATTTCCTGGCCTAGTTTTAAGATCCTGTCGAATGTAGTAATGCTATTCTTCGCTGTTTCAATTACCCCGACCAGAAAGAATTTGAACCATTGGATAATATCATTTTGCTCCCTGACTTTCATGAGGTTGTCAAAATACAGGCTACGGTTTTTTTCAAAATAATCAGACAGATAGAGGACCGGTCTTTTGAGTATTCCTTTCTCAACCAAGAAGAGGGTGATCAATAGCCTTCCAATTCTTCCGTTCCCGTCCAGGAAGGGATGTATGGTTTCAAATTGATAATGGACCAGGGCGATCTTCAGCAATTCGGGGAAATGATGTTCGTCATTATGGACAAACTTTTCAAGATCATTCATGTGATTGGATACCTCTGAATGATGTGGAGGGATAAAAACCGCATCGCCGAGTGTTGCCCCACCGATCCAGTTTTGGCTTGTTCTGAATTCTCCTGGGAGTTTGTTTTTACCCCTAACTCCGTGCATAAGTCGTTTATGAGCCCTTTTGATCAGCCTGGTTGAAATAGGTATGCTTTTCAGGGAATTAATTGAGAATTCCATCGCTCCGACGTAGTTCTGTACCTCAAACCAGTCATCGCGTTTTTCTTCGGCAATGTCGTGCCAGTCCATCAAGGCCTCCTCCATATTGGTTTGTGTTCCTTCAATTTTACTGGATTGGGTTGCTTCCTTGCGAACATGCATTTGAATAAACCAATCGATATCCGGAATGTACTCTGAATACATGTCCAGGCGCCCTATTTGTCTGTCTGCCAGGCTCAGAAGGGTGATCAACTCGGGGTCATCAATTTGCCATTTCCGATTTATTTGATCGGGCTGAAAACTTTTGTAAGTCCCCTGGTTAATGTATGTGCCTGATTTAAAATCTCTCACCTTTATTTAAATAAGCATGTATTTATTTAAAAAAAGCAACAAAAATTTAAATAGTCAAGATGTTTATTTAAAAAAATATTAAAAAACTTAAATAATAATTATTCTAGTTAAAAAAGACCTTTTGTTTTTAAACAAGGCAAGTAAGATTCTTCCTTCCCCTTAAAATCATCGCTTTTCGCATTCAACAAATAATCCGCAATGGAAGAGCGTAGAGGCGGAGAGCGATGTGTGGTCAGAGCGGAGAGCGGTCGGAGCTTCTAATATGATTCCTCTTTGCCGGGGAAGTTTTTATCCTTTACGTCGTTCAGATAATTGGTGACAGCATCATGGATGGTCTTTTGAAGATCTGCATAGTGGCGGATAAACCGGGGCTTGAACTCCTGAGTTATGCCCAGCATATCATGGGTGACCAATACCTGGCCGTCCACATCGGGTCCCGCACCGATGCCGATCGCCGGAATGCTCAATGCATCGCTGACCTTCTTGGCCAGGGCGCTTGGGATCTTCTCCAGTACCAGAGCAAAGCAGCCGTAGCTCTCCAGGGCCTTGGCATCCTCGATCAGCTTTTCGGCCTCGGCTTCCTCCTTGGCCCTCACCTCGTAGGTGCCAAACTTGTAAATGCTCTGCGGGGTCAATCCCAAATGTCCCATGATGGGTACGCCGGCAGTCAGTATCCTTTCGATGGACTCCCTGATCTCGGTGCCACCCTCCATTTTCACTGCATGGGCTCCGCTTTCCTTCATGATCCTTATGGCGGAATCCAGGGCTTTCCTTGAATTTCCCTGGTAATCACCGAAGGGAATATCCACGACGATCAATGCTCTGTGAATAGCTCTCACAACTGAACTGGCATGGTAGATCATCTGGTCCAGGGTGATGGGCAGGGTGGTTTCATGTCCGGCCATCACATTGGAGGCACTGTCGCCGACCAGCAGGACATCGACACCCGTTGCATCGAGTATGCGTGCCATGGAATAATCATAGGCGGTCAGCATGGTGATCTTCTCACCCCTTTCCTTCATTTCGAGCAACCTATGGGTTGTCACGCGCTTGTCCTTGGATGATTTGGCTGTAGACATGATGCCTTTTTGTACAAAGCTAAATTAAAAGTATTGAGTTAAGGGTTGAGAATGGAAAGTTGAAAGTGTGGAATGGGTGTCAATTTGGATAGATCACGAAGGGAATGTCAAAGATCTTCATGTATTCCTGACCTTTGGATCCGCTATCAAAAGGCTTCTCTAAGATGAGATTTGAGTTGATTCCAAGAATCTGAAGGTCTTATGGGCCTTTTTCAAAATCCCGGACATTCGCATGGATCAAAAATCCGAGCTGATTACAAAACTGAATTTTGTGGGGTGGATAGGTGGGGTTGGGAGCAAAAGCAAACTCGAACCAACGTCATTCCCCCGGCTTTGATCGGTGGAATCTGTGTTTTCGAAGGATTAGAGATTCCACTCATTTTCTCCGAAAAGAGTGGAATGACGAGTAAGGAGTCCGAAAAGAGTGGAATGACGAGTAAAGGATGTGAAAGTAGTGGAATGGTGGAATAAAGAATGGAACCCTATAAAGCGGAATTGATACTTGCTGGCAAAATCATAGCATCTCCTGTATTTTATTCCAAAGGTCGTTCCATTCAGGGTTGGTTTCCCTGATCAGGTTTTCTTTCCACTTCCTTGGCCAGCTTTTAATTTGTTTCTCCCTGGCTATGGCCTCTTCAATGGAATCATAAAACTCAAAGTGAACCAGATAATAGCATTTATACTTTGAGGTGAACTTTGATCCAATTCCACTTTTGTGTTGCCATACCCGGTTGAGCAAATTGGCGGTCACGCCGGTATAAAGTGTAGTCTTCCCGGCGTTGGTCATGATATAGGTATATCCACCTTTTGCGATCATCTCTGGTCATGCTTTCCATTGAATTTAAAGAATTGAGTTCAGACTTGGTTGGTCTGTTTGATAAAGGGAGTGGTAGATTCCACTCATTTTCTCCGAAAAGAGTGGAATGACGGATGAAGGATATGAAAAGAGCGGAATGAAGAGAGCGAGGAAGGAAAAGGATGGAATGAAGAGAGCGAGGAAGGAAAAGGATGGAATGACGAGTGAAGGATTTGAAAAGAGCAGAAAGACGAGTAGGGGATGTGAAAAGAGGGAAACGGCAGGAATGAGGATGGAAAAGGATCGAACAACCGGAATGAGGATGGTAAAGGATGGAACAACAGGATTATGGATGGAAAAGGGTGGAACAACGAGAATATGGATGGAATGACGCTCAGTTATGCCTTTGCGGGCCTCTCAAAAAATCCTGCCTGCTTGTTCAAAATCGGCCAAAAATGTTCAAATTTGAACAAGTCATGAAGAAAACGCGGCCGGTAGAATAGCCAAAGAGGCCTTTTTCCGATTGGCACTCTTTTTAAGAAGAAAACAAAAACTCAAACCTGTGGCAGACAGCAACGGAAAACTCCTGATCGTAGACGACGACGAAGACGTATTATTGGCGGCCAAGCTCTTCCTCAAAAAACAAAAATGGGATGTGGTCATCGAAAAGGATCCCCGCAGGATCCCATTCCTGCTGAACAATGACAGCTTCGAGGTCATACTTCTCGACATGAACTACAGCACGGACACCGCCTCCGGGAAGGAAGGCTTCGAATGGCTGAGCAAGATCCTGGAGATCGATCCCAATGCCGTGGTGATCATGATCACGGCCTTCGGCGACGTGTCCATGGCGGTGCGGGCCATCAGGGAAGGGGCTACCGACTTCGTACTCAAGCCCTGGCAGAACGAAAAGCTTCTGGCCACCATCTCGGCGGCCCAGCGGCTCAGAAACTCCTATCGTGAGGTCGACAGCCTCAAGCAGACCAAGAAGATGCTGGTAAAAGACATCATCCAGCCCAAGGAGATCCTCGGCAAGAGTGATGCGATGAAGAACGTCTTCAGCATCATTTCCAAAGTCGCCAAGACCGATGCCAATGTGCTGATCCTCGGTGAGAACGGTACCGGAAAGGAACTCGTCGCCAGAGAGTTGCATAACCAAAGCCTGCGGGAGGATCATCCCTTTGTCTCGGTGGACATGGGAGCATTGAGCGAAACCTTATTTGAATCCGAACTTTTCGGACATAAGAAAGGGGCATTTACCGATGCCAAGGAAGACCGCGCCGGTCGCTTCGAGGTCGCCAATGGGGGCACCCTTTTCCTGGATGAGATCGGGAACCTGAATCCATCAGCTCAGTCCAAACTACTCACCGTATTGCAAAGCCGGACCGTCACCAGGATCGGGACCAATAATCCCATACCCATCGACATACGCCTGGTCTGTGCGACGAACATGCCCATCCAGGAGATGGTCGATAGCAATGAATTTCGCCAGGACTTGCTTTACAGGATCAATACGGTTGAGATCTACCTGCCGCCTTTGAGGCAGCGCTCGGATGATGTCGACATACTCGGCGAGCATTTCCTCAAGGAATACGCTGGCAAATACCGTAAACCATATAAGAAACTTTCCGCTGCCACCCTCAAGCATCTGAAGGCCTATCATTGGCCCGGCAATGTGCGGGAATTCCAGCATGCCATCGAAAGAGCCGTGATCATGTCCGAAACAGGCGAACTCAGTCCAGACGACTTTTTCTTCCTGGCGCAGAAGCCCGAAGGTAATGTGGAGGACGCTCTGGACACCTTCAACCTCGACAATATGGAGAAGGCCCTGATCCAAAAGGCGATCTCCAAGCATGGGGGGAATATCTCAAAGGCAGCTAAGGACCTTGGGCTGACCAGGGCTTCCCTGTACAGGAGGTTGGAGAAGCATGGGCTTTAAGGATTTTCGCGTACTTGTCTTTATCAGGATCCTGGTGCTGGCCATGACCATTGGCATTTGCGCCTATCTGATCCTTGATACAGAGTATTATGCCACCTTCATCGCCGCATTGTTTTTCGCTGTGGTGCAGATCGGCCTGCTGGTGAATTTTTTGGACAAGACCAATAAGGACATCGCCAAATTCCTGAACTCGATCCGCTTCGATGACTTTTCCTATTCTTTCCCTGATGATCATAGCGGGTCTTCATACAACAAGTTGAACCGGGAATTCAACTCCGTACTCTCGAAGTTCAGGGATATTCGCGCCGAGAAGGAAGCCCAATACCATTATCTCAAGACCGTCATCCAGCATATCGGGGTAGGGCTGATCTCATTCATGCCCAATGGTGATGTGCAGCTCAGCAATGGTGCTGCCAAGAGAATATTGAGACTGGGAAACATCAGGAATTTGCAGGACCTCTCCTCTCTGGACCCTGACCTTCCCGAAAGGATAGAATTGCTGGAGAACGGGGAAACCGATCTAGTGAAGATCCATAGGGGCAGTTCGGAGTTGCAGTTGGCCTTGCAGGCGACGGTGTTCAAATTGCGGAAGGAAGAATTCAAGCTGGTTTCCTTTCAGAACATTCAGAGCGAGCTTGAAGAAAAGGAAATGGAGGCCTGGCAGAACCTGATCAGGGTGTTGACCCATGAGATCATGAACTCGGTAACGCCGATCTCCTCCCTGGCCTCGACCATAGATAATGCTATCCTGGGGCATATCGAAGGCAGCAATGATCCGCAATATGTGGAAAGCGAGGATCTTGAGGACATTCACATGGCCATTTCCACGATTCGCAAAAGATCCGAATCCCTCATCAAGTTCGTTTCTGATTTTCGGAACATGACCAGGGTGCCCATGCCCAATAAGTCATTGTTCAGGGTCGGGGACATGCTAGATCATATCTATCAGTTGATGAAGCCGGAAATGGAAAAGATCGGTTGCAATTGTGAGGTGTCTGTTGAGCCTGATAGCATTCAGTTGCATGCTGACCGTGAGCAGATCGAGCAGGTGATCATCAACCTGATCAAAAACGCCCAGCATGCCATGGTGGAGGTGAACAACCCGAAAATTGCCTTGAAAGCATGGGTCGATAGCAATAGCCGGGTCTTTATTTCCGTTGAAGACAACGGACCGGGTATTGAGAAAGAAGCCCTGGAAAGGATCTTCATTCCTTTCTATACGACGAAGAAGACCGGATCGGGTATCGGCCTCTCCCTCTCCAGGCAGATCATGCGCCTGCATAAGGGAAATATAAATGTGGTTTCCGAACCCGGAAATACAAGGTTTACATTAAAGTTTTGATTTGTTTTGCAGGGAAATTGAAAATCCATGGAGATAAGAGAAAAGGTTGTTGAGATTTTGGTGAATATGCTGGGTATAGATGCATCGGAGGTGACCGATGATGCCAATCTGGTGAGGGACCTGGGAATCGATTCCCTTGATTACGCGGAACTTGTCATGGAGTTTGAGCAAAACTTTGATATCAAGATCCCCGATTCTGATGCCGAAAAGCTGCAGACCGTAGGTGGCATAGTCACCTATATCAGCGAGCATCAGAAAGCCAATGGTTAGCTATGAATTAAAAATTTTTGGAGTTTAATGAAATTCAGTTTTGGGATCCACAAACTCTGGATCCTCCCGGTGATCGTTTTGCTTGCCACTTTTTCTGACGGGCAGGCACAATCGAAATTCACCTTTAGTGGCTATGTAAAAGATCAAAGCAACGGTGAGGAACTCATCGGGGCGACCATTCGTATTCCGGAACTCTCTACCGGAGTAGTGACCAACGCATACGGATTCTTTTCCATCACCCTTCCCCAAGGGAATTATGATGTCGTTGTGACCTATGTTGGTTTTGAGGACATGAACTATGCCCTTGATCTCAGTCAGAATGTGAGCTATAATTTCGAGATGGGCAGCGAGTCCATCGTCACCAAGGAAGTGGTAGTGACCGGGGAGAAGCTCGATGCAAATGTGCAGGATATTGGGATGTCCAAGGTCAAGCTGGACGTCGACCAGATCAAGAAACTTCCCGCCATTTTCGGCGAGGTGGACATCATCAAGGCAGTGCAGCTCATGCCAGGAGTGATCTCGGCAGGGGAGGGCACAGCTACCTACTTCGTGAGGGGCGGTGGGGCTGACCAGAACCTCATCCTCTATGACGAAGCACCGGTCTATGATCCGTCTCACCTGTTTGGCCTTTTTTCGGTCTTCAATCCGGATGTGGTCAAATCTTCCGAACTCTATAAGGGTGGCATTCCGGCCAGGTTTGGTGGAAGGTTGTCCTCCATTCTGGATGTGCGCTCCCGGGACGGAAACATCAAGAAATTCTCAGCCCGGGGTGGGATAGGTCTTCTTGCTACAAGGGCTTTGATCGAAGCGCCCATCGTCAAGGACAAGGTTTCCTTCCTGCTGGCAGGCAGAAGATCCTATGTGGACCTGTTCTTTCCGCTGATCCCTGATGTGAACGATAACAACAGGGTTTATTTCTATGATTTCAATGGCAAGCTCAACTTCAAGATCAACAACAACAACCGGGTTTTCGTCTCGGCCTATCTGGGTCGCGACGTCTTCAAATTCGGCAATACCTTCCAGTTTGATTGGGGTAACCAGACCATCTCCCTGCGTTGGAATCATGTCTTCAATGAGAAGCTCTTCCTTAACACCACAGTGGTAGGCAGTATTTTCGACTATGGCCTTGAGAGTTTTGATGAGGTCGGCGGTTTTCGCTGGGATTCCAAGATCCAGGAAACAAGCCTGAAGTTCGACTTTACCTATTTCATGAATCCCAACCTCAGCCTGGATTTTGGTTATCAGGGAGTGTACAGAAATATACTTCCGGCTAAACTGAAGCCCAATGTGGAATCATCCATTTTCCAGGCCACCGAGTTACAAAGAGAACGCGCTCTGGATCATAACATCTATCTGTCCGCCGATCAGAATATTTCCCCTAGGTTGAAACTCCAATACGGGATCAGGTTGAATGTCTTCCAGGCCATCGGCACCTATGAGCAGTTTGTTTATATCGACCCGACTGACAACATCAGCGAACCGGCATTGAATATTTCGGATACGATCCAGTATGGCTCAGCGGAAGTCATCAAGACCTTCGTCAACCCTGAACCAAGATTTTCTGCGAGATATCTGTTGGATGAGTATCAATCGGTCAAATTCTCCTACAATCGTATGGTTCAGAATGTGCATCAGGTCACGAATGGTACTATCCCATTGCCTTTCAACACCTGGACCATCAGCAGCACCTATCTGGATCCCCAAAGGGCGGACCAGGTGGCTTTGGGCTATTTCCGGAATTTCAAGCAGAACGAGTACGAGTTCTCCGTAGAGGGCTATTATAAATACATCCAGGACATCACCGATTTTGCGGACAACGCCCAGTTGTTCTTCAATGATCACCTTGCTAATGAATTCCGGCAGGGAACCGGAACTTCCTATGGTTTGGAATTTTATGTGGTAAAGAAGAGAGGAAGGTTTACCGGGTCTGCGAGTTATACGCTTTCCAGGACCGAACTCAAGGTTCCGGATGTGAACAGGGACAATCCCTATAGGGCGAATTATGACAGGCGCCATAATCTTTATGTTCAGGCTGTTTTTGACCTGAACAAGATGTTCAGTTTCGGTGGAAATTTCATTTATACCACGGGAAGACCGATCACCCTGGGTACCGGATACAATTTGTATGCTCCCAATCATATTCCACCCGTTGTGACCGAAAGGAATGGTTATCTGCTCAAACCCTTTCACCGCATGGATCTGAGCATGACTTACAGACCGAGAAGCAACGAAAGACATCGCTGGCAGCATAGCCTGGTGGTCTCGATCTACAATGTTTACAACCGTTTTAACCCCTGGACTGTTTATATCAGACCTGTTCAGGATGATGATGGCAATGTGGTTGAAGGAGCGGGTCTTGAAGCGGTACAGGTATCATTATTCGGCCTTCTGCCTTCATTCACCTATAATTTCGAATTCTGATGAAGAGGTTATTGATCATATTATCCCTTCCACTGTTGTTCTCCTGCGAGGAGGTGATCCAATTGGATGTGGATCAGGCCCCTACCGATCGCATCGTGATCCAGGCCCTGGTAACCGACTCAGTCCGGTTCTACCCGGTGCTGATCTCCAAATCTCTTGGTCTCTATGATGACCCTGACTTCAGGGGTGTTGCAGATGCCATCGTCAAAATTGAAGAATGGGATCCCAACATGGAGAATATGTTGAGGGAATTCTTTTTCATAGGACTCGGCGGAGCTGAAACCGAGGGATTGTATGTGTCGGTGGATTCGTTTGGAGGAATTGTAGGGAACAACTACAAATTGATCGTCCAGGCTGAAGGGAAAGAATATGCGGCAACTGAAACCTTGCTTCGGGTCGCGCCCATGGACAGTCTTGTCGTGGAACTCGATCAGGAAAGAAAGGAAGACCTTGAGGAACAGAATGACCTCAGCCCTCAGGATACCGGCAGGTATTACCAATTGCTTTTATATGCCACCGAGCCTCCAAATACCATAGACTATTATCAGTGGAATTTCTTCAGGAACGGAGAATTGGAGAACGAAGACGGAAGGGCCTTGTTCTATGCAGACGACAAGCTAATCCAGGAATCGATCGAGGGATTTCCGGCTCCCGTTTATTATGCTCTTACCGACACATTCTATGTGGAGCAATTGAGCCTGACAAGGGCTGGATACATTTATACTTCTGATCTTGACCGGGCGATCAACAATGACGGGGGAATGTTCAGTCCACCCCCTGCAAATCCCCGAACGAACCTATCCGGGGATGCTCTGGGATTTTTTCAGGTATCGGCCGTGGATGCCAAATGGGGGATCATCACCCGGCCTAAGTAAGCATACCGCCGTCCACCTGCAGCACCTGACCGGTGATATAGGCCGAGTCATCCGATGCCAGGAATACACAGGCATTGGCTACATCTTCAGGTGTGCCACCTCTTTTCAAAGGGATCGCGGATTTCCACCCGTCCACCATTGCCTGGTCTAATTTTTCCGTCATCTCAGTCTCGATAAAGCCCGGAGCCACGGCATTGCAGCGGATATTCCTCGAGCCGAGCTCAAGAGCTACGGATTTCGTAAAACCGATCATTCCGGCTTTGGATGCAGCATAATTGGATTGGCCTGCATTTCCCTTGATGCCAACTACCGAAGTGATATTGATGATGCTTCCGGCCCTTTGTTTCATCATTTGGCGGTTGGAAGCCTTCACGGTGTTAAAGCATGATTTCAGGTTGGTTTTGAGCACGGCATCCCACATCTCTTCCGTCATTCGCATCATCAGGTTGTCCTGGGTGATACCGGCATTGTTGACAAGGATGTCCAATGATCCGAATTCCTCGATCACGGTATTGATAAGTTCTTCAGCCTTGGCGAAATCCGAGGCGTCTGAATGATAGGCCTTGGCCTTGATGCCCATGGCATTCAAATCGCTTTCAATTCCCTTGGCGAGATCCTGGCTGGACATATAGGTGAATGCAACGTTGGCGCCTTCCTCAGCAAAGCTCTCGGCGATGCCCTTGCCGATCCCTCTTGTGGCCCCAGTGATCAGGGCGGTCTTCCCATCGAGTTTTCCCATAGTTTTTTCGTTAGTAAGGATAAGATTTAATAAAAGCTTAAAAAAAATGAAAACAATCTGATTATGACAGCATTTAATTTTGCTGCCGAAAAAAATTGACCGGATGTATTGAGTCCTTATTTTTGAATTGAATTAACATGATCATGATCAGATACCTTATCTCCGCCTTTTTACTCCTTTTATCTGCGTTTTCTTTTTCTCAGCAATCGCCAACATTTGATTTTGCCAGATCGCTTAGTGGCGGCTCCTTTGGCACCTTAGGTTATGAGGCCATTTCGGCCATGGATGTCGACGCGGCTGGGAATATTTACGTAACCGGCCAGTTTGCCGGTACCGTTGATTTTGATCCTGGCGCCGGAACTACGAACCTGACGAGCGGTGGGAATTATGATGTTTTCATAGCGAAATACAATCCCCTTGGGAACTTGATTTGGGCAAGAAAAATCGGCGGTACTCAGGAGGATCGGGGATATGATATCGCGGTCTCTTCGACAGGTGAGGTGGCGGTAGTAGGTCGGTTTCTGGGTACTGTGGATTTCGATCCCGGCTCAGGAGTGCAAAACTTGAGCGCGAGTTTTTTATGGGATGCCTTCATCCTGAAACTGAACTCATCCGGAAATTATATGTGGGCCTATGACTATGGTGATTTTGCTGCCGAAGCCGGAACGGCCGTGGACATTGATAACAATGGTAACGTGTATTTCGCGGGCTATTATTCATCGACCCTGGACTTTGATCCCGGGGCGGGAGTTGTCAACCTGACCCCGCAGAGCGGAGATGATGTATTCTTCGTGAAGTACAATTCGGCCGGGGCATTCCAATTTGCCAGAAGTGTCGGCAGCACGGGCCAGGATTGGTGCCACTCCATGGAGGTGGATGCCAATGGAAATGCCTATTTGACCGGGAAATATGCGGGCACAAATGATTTTGACCCGGGTTCCGGTACAGTATCTCTTCCAGTAAATGGCAACGTCGATGCCTTTGTGATCAGATTGACCTCCGCCGGTAACCTAAGCTGGGCCAGGGGAATCGGAGGAACCCAGGTCGATGAAGGCTTATCCATCGCCTATTCACCCTCCAACGGGATTTATCTTTCCGGGCTTTTCGAGGGCACTGTTGATTTTAATCCGGGTTCAGGGACCTTTAACATGTCAGCATCGCAGGGGGGTGTTTTCTTTTTGAAGCTCAACCTGTCGGGGAATTTTATCTGGGCAAAGCAGATCGATGCCGAGACCACTACCTCACCATTTGTTTTTACACCTACCCATAGGGTCACAACTGATGCCGGGGGCAATTTTTATGCTACGGGTAGTTTCAATGGCCCTGTGGATTTTGATCCCGGAAGCGGAACCAATATTGTATTTCCCATGGGTTCTTCGGATACCTATGTGATGAGACTGAACTCCTCGGGAACGTTCAATTGGGTTGGAACGATTATGGGAACCGGTCTTATCCGTTCACATGCCCTGGAAAGCACGGGTACCGGAAGTGTGATCCTGGCCGGACATTTTTCCGGAACTGCAGACTTCGACCCTACGTCATCTGCATTCAATATGACCGCCGTCAATACAGCCGATGTTTTCTTCACCAGGTATTCCCAGTGCACCAATACCTTCAGCAATACATTCGTAACCGCTTGTAATTCTTATACAAGTGCCGGAGGGAAGACTTATACCACCTCGGGCGTCTATGTCGATACTGTTGCCATAGGAAATGGCTGCTTCAATTATGCGACCATTAACCTGACCATCAATACTAGCGACACGGTCACCGACAATGTATTTTCTTGTGATTCATACACATGGGGCGCTACCGGTCAGACCTATACCTCTGATGGAAACTATGCTGCCACTCTAACCAATGCCCATGGTTGTGATTCGCTGGTGACGCTTTCCCTACAACTGGGTCAAAGCGATACTGGCCAGGACAGCGTGATCTCCTGCTCCGATTATGTTTGGCCTTATAACGGAAATACCTATAGTGCCAGCGGAACATATACCCAGACATATTCCAATGCCGACGGTTGCGATTCCACGCGTACGCTAAAACTGCTCATCACCGGCTCTGATACGGTAGTATCTTGCGATAGCTATACCTGGACAGCAACAAACCAGACCTATACCAGCTCAGGGATCTATACCACCTCAATTGCAGGAGGCGTTGGATGTCCGGCTACCTTGACCCTGGATCTGACCATCAACAATTCCAATTCGGGAGATGAACTTGTGGTCACCTGTGACAGTTTTTTCTGGCCGGCAACGGGCAATACCTATTTTTCTTCTGCAAAGGATTCCATCCTGCTTTCGAATCAATTCGGATGCGATTCGCTGGCTCGCCTGGATCTGACGATCAACAACAACACCGGTTCATTGGCTGTGGTCGAGTGTGATAGCTTCTTTTGGGACCTGAGCGGTGTCTATTATTTTTCTTCCGGGATCTATTCCGATACGACCACCAATGCAGACGGTTGTGATTCCGTAGTAACCCTGGACCTCACGATCAATCCGAGTACGATCGGCGTGGAAAACATTGTTTCCTGCGATAGCTTCACCTGGGGCAGCAATGGTCAAACCTATCTTCTTTCAGGCACATACTATGACACCCTGATCAATTCAAAGGGATGTGATTCAGTCTCGATGCTCCAGCTTGTATTGAATCAATCGAACTCCGGTGTGGATTCGGTTGAAAACTGTGACAATTATACATGGCCGGCTACAGGGATGACATATTTCAATTCGGGGCTTTATCAGGCCAATCTTCAAAATGCTGATGGTTGCGATTCACTGGTGACCCTGGTTTTGACCATTCTGGATTCTGATTCGTCCTTTTTTGCAGATTCTGCCTGTTTTGAATATACCTGGGCCCAGAACGGAGTGACATATACATCGTCGGGTGTGTATACCGACACCCTGATCAATTCTATTGGCTGTGACAGCATTCTTTTTATCGATCTGGAGATCTTTGCACCCCAGACAGGGACTATCAATGCTTCCGCATGTGACTCCCTGATATCACCCAGCGGGAATTTTATCTGGTACACATCGGGTCAGTATTCCGATACCGTCCTCTCTGCTGCCGGCTGTGATAGCGCGATAACAGTCAACCTTGTGATCGTGGATATAGATACATCCATCAGATTACAGGGCGGCAATCTTATTTCAAATCAGAATTCCGCCACCTACCAATGGTATGATTGCCTGAACGGATTCACGATAATCCCTGGCGCTACGCAACAATCCTTTTCTCCTTCCGGTCCCGGATCCTATGCGGTTCTGGTCAATAAGGATGGTTGCTCAAAGCTATCGGCCTGTCAGGATTATATGTTGGATCACCTTCTTTCGGGTTCTGTACCAAGCGAGATTTCGGTGCATCCAAATCCTGCCTATGAAACTCTTTACCTCAGCCTTGCGGCGGAGGATGCCGTGGAAGAACTATGGATACTCGATAATTCGGGAAAGCGTTTTGAGCCTGGATTTTTGAGCTCATCGAACGAAATAAACATTTCGAATCTCGTACCCGGATTCTACAGCATTTTTGTGAGAACCTCGGCAGGGATCAGTAAATGCCGCTTTGTGAAAAGGTGATCTAGGCGATCTGAGTTTTTTGAATTGCCGGGGAAGAATGAGGGGAAAAAATTAGCTGGGATTTCTACCTTTGCGACCGCATAAATCACAAGGATATGGCCACAAAATATGATGTAATAGTTCTGGGTAGCGGACCCGGTGGATATGTAGCTGCGATCAGGGCAGCGCAACTGGGTAAAAAGGTTGCTGTCGTAGAAAAAGAAAGCCTTGGAGGTGTTTGTCTGAACTGGGGATGTATCCCGACAAAGGCATTGTTGAAAAGCGCCCAGGTTTTTGAATATATCAATCATTCAAAGGATTACGGGATCACTGTATCCGGTTCAAAAGCGGACCTGAAGGGCATGGTAGAAAGGAGTCGCGGTGTTGCCGACAGCATGAGCAAGGGTGTGGCCTTCCTCATGAAGAAAAACAAGATCGATGTCATCGAAGGATTCGGAAAGGTCAAAAAAGGCAACAAGCTTGAAGTGACCGACGACAAGGGTAAGAAGACGGATTATGATGCTGCGAACATCATCATCGCCACCGGCGCACGCTCAAGGGAACTTCCCACGCTTCCCTTGGATGGTAAGAAGATCATCGGTTACCGCGATGCCATGGTTCTGGATAAAATGCCAAAATCCATGGTGGTAGTCGGATCCGGAGCGATCGGTGTTGAGTTTGCCTATTTCTTTGCGACCATCGGTGTGGATGTGACCATCGTCGAATTCCTGCCAAGGCTTGTGCCGGTAGAGGATGCGGATGTCTCCAAAGAATTGGAAAGGTCCTTCAGAAAAGCCGGGATCAAGACCATGGTTTCTTCCGAAGTGACCAATGTTGATACCAAGGGTAAGGGCTGTAAGGTTACCGTGAAGGGAAAGAAGGGCGAAGAAGTGATCAATTGTGACATCGTTCTTTCCGCTGTTGGGATCTCAACAAACCTTGAAGGCATAGGCCTTGAAGATGTAGGCATCAAAACCGAAAAAGGAAAGATCATCGTCGACGATTATTATTCCACCAGCCAAAAAGGGTATTATGCGATCGGTGACATCGTTCATGGTCCAGCGCTGGCCCATGTTGCCTCTGCTGAGGGGATCATCTGTGTAGAAAAGATCGCCGGAGAGAATCCCGAGCCATTGGACTATAACAACATCCCGGGATGTACTTATTGCAGCCCTGAGATCGCGTCGGTTGGATATACCGAGGAGCAGGCCAAGGAAGCGGGTTATGAGTTGAGGATCGGAAAATTCCCTTTCACCGCTTCAGGAAAGGCTAAAGCAGCCGGAGCAAGCGGGGGATTTGTGAAGATGATCTATGATAAGAAATACGGAGAGCTTCTTGGAGCTCATATGATCGGAGCCAATGTAACCGAGATGATCGCCGAGATCGTGGCTGCAAGAAAACTTGAGACTACGGGCCACGAGATGATCAAGGCTGTTCACCCGCATCCGACCATGTCAGAAGCCGTGATGGAAGCCTCGGCAGCTGCCTATGATGAAGTGATTCATCTATAAGATCTGGAGTCTTGGTAAGAAATGAAGGGTGCATTAGGCACCCTTTTTTTATGTCTTCGAAATGATCGGGGTCTATTCGAACTCGGGATCGACTTCACCCTTACATTTTCTGTGAGCCTTTTCTCCGATCAGGTCTTCGATCTGGCTATCCAGGTGAATGAATTTCCCCGTTTTTGCTCTATGATAGGTCACCATGATAATGGTGCTCATTTGGTGAGGCGTTTGTACACACATATCGGTGAAATAGGTATAAAGCGGAGAATCCTCATCGAAAAGCCAGGTATTTCTGATGTAGTTACCAAGGCTCAGATCGTAGGCGGCCAGAATCGAGGTTTCGGGATATTCAAGGAATGCTTCCTCTTCCTCCGGAGAAAGAAATTCGTCCAATTCCACTATGCATTCTTTTAGATTTGCGGGTTGATTCGAATATGCATGATCCGCAAGGGCAAGCACGAAGGTCAGAGCAAATAAAATTTTCATAGCTTGAAAGCCGTTTTATTCTTTTGCGTGCAAAAGGGCTGCCAAATTATAAAAAGCTGCCCATAGTCGATGGAAGGAAAACAGAAGAAAAGCTCGATCCCTTTTGGGGTGTCCATGATGGACGTGTACCGGAATAAGGCCATGTACAAGATCCTGATCCTTGTTGTGGCCCTGGTCATTGGAGGTATTTCGCTGGTCTATACCAATTTTTTGGTTGGCAAGCTGAAGGAAAGGGAAAAGACGCTGATCGATCTTTACGCCAAATCCCTGGAGTACCTTGCCAATGCCTCCCTGGATGAAAATGTCAATTTCATCAGTTCCGAGATCATCGAGGTCAATACCTCGATCCCGGTTATACTGACCGGAGAAGACCAGGTTCCGTTGGGCCCCAATAACTCCAGGAACATCCGTTTCCCGGCAAATGCCTCCGAAGAGAAAAAAATGGAGATCCTCCTGGACGAACTGGATCTGATGAAATCGGAAAACGATCCCATTCCTGTTGTGGCGTTTGGCGTGACCCAATACATTTTTTACAGGAACTCGGATCTGCTTTATCAGCTTCGATGGTACCCTTATGTCCAGCTATCGGTGATCGCGGTCTTTGCTTTTGGGGCCTATTATCTTTTTAGTGTATCCAGAAGGGCGGAGCAAAATCGGGTATGGGTAGGACTTGCCAAGGAAACGGCTCACCAGTTGGGCACGCCGCTTTCCTCATTGGTGGCATGGCTGGAATACTTTAAGGAAAAGGATAAATACAAGGACGATCCCGTATTCGAAGAGCTGGAGAAGGATGTTCAGCGACTGGAGGTTGTAACCCAGCGCTTTTCCAATATTGGTTCGGTCCCCAGTATCAAGGAAGAGGATATCATGGATGCGCTCGAAAAGATCGTTTCCTATCTGCAGAAAAGGATCAGTACCAAAATTCAGATGTCGATCAAAAGTGATATTCCCAAGGGTACCATGGTGGAATTGAACCGATCGCTCTTCCAATGGGTGATCGAGAATGTATGCAAGAATTCCGCCGATGCTATTGAGGGCAAGGGAAGCATTATTCTCGAACTCAACGGTCCGGAGAACGGACAGCTCTTTCTGGATATCAGTGATACCGGTAAGGGCATTTCAAAGGCGAGAATAGCACAGATCTTCAGGCCGGGCGTGTCTTCGAAGGCCAGGGGCTGGGGTCTTGGACTTACGCTTGCCAAGCGGATCATTGAGGAATATCATGGTGGAAGGATCTTCGTGAAAAGCTCTCAGGCCAACAAGGGTACAACCTTTCGCATAGTGCTGCCAGTCAGGCAAAAATAAGCTCTAAATAGACGCCGATTTTTGTGAAAAATCGGTTTAAAAATTTACCTTTGCAGCCGATTTTTCAAAGCGCATCATTTTTTCATAAATACCTATGTCAAACAAAGGAAAAGTAGTTCAGATTATCGGTCCGGTTGTGGACGTTGCTTTCGAAGGAGACAATGATCTTCCAAACATCCTTGACGCCCTTGAGATCAAGAAAGAAAACGGGGAAACCCTGATCCTTGAGGTACAGAATCACCTGGGAGAGGACACGGTCAGAACTGTTGCTATGGACGCCACCGAAGGCCTCAGCAGGGGCATTGAGGCAGTCAATCTTGGAATGCCGATCGGTATGCCGACAGGAGAGAAAATTAAAGGAAGGCTTTTCAACGTTGTTGGAGAGGCTATCGACGGTATTGGTGAAGTAAAGGTGAAGGATAAACTGCCGATCCACCGTGAGGCTCCGAAATTCGAAGAACTCGCAACCTCCTCGGAAGTGCTTTTTACCGGTATCAAGGTGATCGACCTTCTGGAACCCTATGTGAAGGGTGGTAAGATCGGATTGTTCGGTGGTGCCGGTGTTGGAAAGACCGTATTGATCATGGAATTGATCAACAATATCGCGAAGGCCTATGAGGGACTATCCGTATTTGCCGGTGTTGGTGAAAGAACAAGGGAAGGTAATGATCTGCTCAGGGAGATGATCGAATCCGGTGTGATCAAATATGGTGACGCATTTGAGAAGTCCATGGAAGAGGGTGATTGGGATCTGTCCAAGGTTGATCCCAAGGAACTTGAAAAATCTCAGGCTACCCTGGTATTCGGCCAGATGAATGAGCCTCCTGGTGCGAGAGCAAGGGTTGCGCTTTCAGGACTTACCGTTGCCGAGCATTTCAGGGATGGTGACGGAGAAGGAAAAGGAAAAGACATCCTTTTCTTCATCGATAATATTTTCCGTTTCACACAGGCGGGATCAGAGGTATCCGCCCTTCTCGGAAGGATGCCATCCGCTGTGGGGTATCAGCCAACACTTGCTTCTGAAATGGGAGCCATGCAGGAAAGGATTACCTCTACCAAAAGAGGATCGATCACCTCCGTACAGGCGGTCTATGTGCCTGCCGATGACCTTACCGACCCCGCTCCGGCTACAACCTTTAGCCACCTTGACGCCAAAACGGTACTTTCAAGGAAGATCGCCGAGCTTGGTATCTATCCAGCTGTGGATCCTTTGGATTCTACTTCCAGGATCATGACGCCGGATGTGATCGGCGATGAGCATTACAATACTGCACAAAGGGTGATTTTGATCCTTCAGCGTTATAAAGAATTGCAGGATATCATCGCGATCCTGGGTATGGATGAGCTTTCCGAAGAAGATAAGCTTGTAGTACACAGGGCAAGGAGGGTGTCCAGATTCCTTTCTCAGCCATTCCATGTAGCTGAGCAGTTCACCGGTATTCCGGGAGTTTTTGTGGATATCAAGGATACCATCAAGGGATTCAATGAGATTCTGGATGGTAAGCATGATGAGTATCCCGAATCTGCTTTCAACCTTGTTGGGACCATCGAGGAAGCGGTAGAGAAGGGTAAGAAAATGCTCGAAGAAGCAAAATAGGCACATGTATATCGAGTTAGTCACTCCGGAAAACGTCATTTACGAAGGTCAGGCTGATGTTGTCACCCTTCCCGGTACGGAAGGATCCTTTCAGATCCTGAACAATCACGCACCCATTATCTCCAGTCTGAAGAATGGAGAGTTGGTGATCAAGGTTGGCAGGGATGAGCGGTTCTTTGATGTATCCGGTGGTGTGGTTGAGGTACTTCAGAACAAGATCACGGTTCTGACCGAAAAGGCTGAAGAAAACTGATCCCTTAGCGGCTGAGTTTGATTCCCAGCATGGCGGCCATGATGCCGATACCGATACTGCCTACGGTGTAGCCGAGGAAAACCATCCATTCGCCGTCTTCAATTAGTCGATAACCTTCCAGGGAAAAGGTGGAGAATGTGGTAAATCCTCCGCAGAATCCAGTTCCGAACAACAAGGCAATCTCCGGGGAGATCAGCTTCTTTCCTTCGAAGAGGCCCAAAACCAGACCCAGTAGAAAACAGCCGATAATGTTCACGATGAAGGTTCCAAGCGGAAAATACATCCTGAAGTTTGACAGGATAAGCAATCCGATTCCGTAGCGGAACAGGCTTCCAAGGCCTCCCCCCAAAAACACGAGTATGATGTTCGTCAGATTGAACATTGTGATATTGCCCTCTAAAATTGGTGGCGTTGAGATGCGAAAATGCTAAATTCACTAAAAATATCTGCCATGAGATTTCCTGACTTTTCACTCCTTCTCGCAGGCCTTTTTTTATTGAGTACCTGTGATTCCGTTGTAACAGATCCGCCCAAAGCCGAGAACATCATTCCTCTGGATTCTCTTGTTTCGGACATACCTGGGCCCTTGAGCAATTTCCAATCGAATCAAAAGATCGCTGCGGCAGATGAGATCAAAGGATCGGAATTGTATGAGGCATTGAGAGTTTATATCGGGCTTGCAGAAGAGAGCGCATACCTGGTAAGAAGTGTGCTTTCCATCATTCATGCCTATAATCTGCAGGGGCCCAGAACCTTCAGTTTTACCGGCGATGATGGCAGAACAAAAAATGTGAGTGTGGTTGGAGATGTTCAGGTAGGCGCAAAAACCTGGAGTTATAGGTTGGAGATTGAAAATGAAGGTGGAAACAAGGCCTTTCAATTTTTTTGGGATACAGGACCTGTTTTTGAAGCCATAGCGGTTCTGGACCTTTACGAAATGGACAATATTGAGCATTCGGATGTTAAAGGCATGCTGATGGAGATCCGAACCAATGGGAACAGCGGTGCAGGTGTTAAAAGATCAATGGAGGTATTGATCGATGATCATCCAAAGGAACCTGGTGAGGATGATGGGTATGTGGATAATTTGAGAATGCTGGTTACGGATTTTGGCGATGAGGTTGTGATCACCGGAAACTCCAACCATCCTGACCTAATCCTTTTTGATTCTACACAGGGCGATGGTATCAGCTACTCTTTTGTGGGTAGAGGATCAAAATCCCTGGATATTGGTGTCGTGAAATTGGCTATTCCGCCTTCAAGTATCACCGATATTTCCAATGTTTTCGTGAATTATAGCGTAGATACGGTATTCAGGACTGAGATACTGAATCTCTATCCAAGTATCCATCCTGATACGCTGGATGCTTTGCTTGTAAACACTAAAATTCCTGCCTTTTTTGATCAGAATGGCTTCATTTCGGCAGGAACCGTACCAAATAACCCGGGTTTCACCAACTCATTTATTGATCTCTTGGGGTTACAACCCTTTGTTCCCAGGAATGTAAGAGATATGGAGCTCAATTTTTATTGAGAGCTTCGTTTTGTCGGTTGACCATTAAAGTGTTTTTTTGAGTTTAGCTATGAATAGGCTTACCAAAACTATTGCAGTGACTGCGCTGATGTGGCTGTCTTTTGCCTGCAATTTCAATCCTGACCAGCTTGTACCCCCTCAATGGGATACCCAGTTCATCGGCCCATTGGTGCGCAGCAATGCCTCACTTGACAATATTCTGGATATTGGGGATCAACGGTTCAGCGATACTATCCGGCTTTGTGATGCGATTAATCCCTGTACGGGTAATATCATTATTCCTCCAGTGCCAAGTATGGACTTGCCTTCGGATACACTGAACTATTCGGATATCTATAATCGCATGACCCTTGATTCCGGAATTCTGAATCTCACAATCGTTAACCGGTTTCCTTTCAATATCAAGGCGGGCTTCATTGTCGAGATCAACAATACGGATGGAAGCAATCTGGTCACCTTTACCCTTTCATCGGACCTGGAACCCAATGGAAGTGCCTTTTTTACCGATGACCTTGCCGGAAAATCCCTGACCTCCGAATTTATTATCGAGTTCAGGAATTTCTCTTCCGATGGTTCAGGTGGCTTTGTAGACTTGGATGGTTCGGAATTTCTCGGCTTTGAATTTGAGGTGATCACCCTGAAGGTCAGGGAGGTGTCCCTGGTTCCGGGCAATATTTTCACCCTGACCGACACGACCGATTTCACCCTGGATGACGGCATTGTCATCAATTCACAACCGCTCACCGGTATACTGAATATCATCGCGGATAATCAGTTTGCAGCAGGCTTTGTATACCAGGCTGTGTTCATGGATGAAGCCAATAATGTCGTAGAAACATTGTTTGATTCTGTTGGCATTCTGTCTCCGGATACCATTTCTACGCTTTCGGTGGAAGTCACCGAGGCAACCATCCTTAATCTGAAGGCCGCCACAACCATGGCTTCCAGAATGGATTGGGTTGCAGTGCCCAATGACCCGAGCTTTAACGAAGTGAATCTGTTTAATACGGACTCTCTGAAGGCCACGCTTGTTGCAGAACTAAAAGTGAGGATCAAGCCATGAGAAGAATAGCGTTGACCATATCGTTGTTCGGACTGCTGATCCATGCATCTTTTGCTCAGTATAATACCGGAACAACTTACTGTGAGCATAATGATATCAATGCATCGAGATATCAACCTTCCGAAATGGATTTTGGAGATCGAAAATTTCAGGTGGGATTCAACTATGACTTTTTCGTTGGAAATCAATACATCAAGTATTCGGAGATCAGGAAATATTACCGCGAGAACGAAATCGATCAGGATGACAATGAAGTACTGGTTTTTGAAAACCAGGGTGATAACCTGATAGGGTTTGGGCAGAATTTTCAGTTTTTCGGGTTTGGTTATCAGCATAGATTGAAGGACGGAAGGAAACTGGACTTCGCCTTTCAGGTTGTGGACAAGGCGGCAGGGAATTTCGACGTTTCCGAAACCTTTACGACACTCATCTTTCAGGGAAACAATAATCCCACTTTCAGGGGAAATTGGGTGGATCTTGGAAAGACCCAGTTCCAGCTCAACTATTACAGGGAATTTGCTGTAAATGTTGCCTTTCCGATCTTATACAGGGACCAAAATCATACGTTCAGGATCGGCATCCGGCCCAAGTATATTCAGGGGATCGGGGCAATGAAGGCTGAAAAGTCGGATATCCAAATGTACACCTCTGAAAATGGCGATGAGATAGGACTGAAGTTTGACTACAACTACAAAACCTCCGGCATATTCAACTTTAATCCCCTGAATTCAAACGGCAGGGGATATGGAATAGACCTTGGGGTGACCTATTTTATCAATGAGCACTTCGAGGTTGTCGCATCCCTCCTGGATGTGGGAAGCGTGACCTATACCAGCGATATCAGGAATTTTTTCAAATCGGGCGATACTACCTTCAAGGGTATTGAAGCAGATCGATTATTGTCTCAGCAGGGTGGCGGCTTCGAAGATTTTGTCAACGACCTTCAGGTCCAGTTGGATCCAATCGAAACCGAAGGAGGTGATTTCACCATGGCGCTTCCAACCAGACTCAGCCTTGAATTACAGTACAGAACTCCCGAAAAGAAACGCAATGATAGACGTTATGTCTCAAATTCGATCTATCTGACCTATATACAGGGCCTGAACAATCAACCCGGGAATACCATGAGGCCCTATGTCTCTCTCGGCTATATGCATGATTTTCATTCATGGTTTGATGTCGGCGGTCTGGTTTCCTACGGTGGGTTTAACAATTTTGCCTTCGGGGCCTTCTTTGCCGTCAATGTGATGGAATCGGCAAAATTTGGTATTGCATCCGACAACCTTACGGCCTGGCTATTGCCGAGCGAAGGAACAGGAGCGGATATCTCTGTGAATCTTTCCTTCTCTTTTTAAAAATAAAAAGCCACCAATATAACTTGGTGGCTTAATATGTTGGGGGTGTGTTATTGGAGACCTTTCAAATCCAATAAGGGAACAAAAGCTATCCCCGCAATCGTTCGCTGACACCCCCGTATTCCTCCGTTTTCATGACAAAGATACTCAGGCGTCCATTGGTGCCTATCCCCAATTTTGGGGGATATTTATTTTTTAACTTTTCGGTTATGTCGTTCCTCTGACCATAAGGCCTTCAATCACTGATCTTTCTGATGTAGTTTTGGTTCATGCAAAAATCGATAATAGTCCTCTTACTTGCCTTTTTCTTTGTTGCCTGTGGTAGCGATGAGTCAAATGATCCTAACCCTCAGACTCAGGTGGATGCTCCTGATACCCGTGAGGAGATCGAAGGGATTCTGGCTTCCCTAAATTCAAGAAAGTGGATGGTGGACGAATTTCGTCTTGCAGGAATGTCCCTGGACTGCCGCCAGGATGATAGCTTTGAATTTTTTGCTGACGGCAGCTTTAAGTTCAACGGAGGAGATCAGCTATGTGGACTTGAGGATATTCTCAGGGAAAGAGAAGGTACCTGGAATGTTCTTGTCGATGAGAATAAGGTGATGTTTGAATTAAGCACCGGTGAAAAATACGAGGCCCTTTACGAGAAGGTCACTGAAGAACAACTGCGTTTTCGGGGATCCTGGGGAGGCATGAGTATCGTAGGTGTCTTTTCTCCCTCCAACAGCTAGATCAGCTTATCCTTTAATGCTTTTTCGATGGCTTCGGCCTTCGAATGGACTTCCAGCTTCAGGTAGATATTCTTGATGTGGGTTCTGATGGTTTCTTTGTCCACGAATAATTCATCAGCGATAGTGCTATAGCTCTTTCCCTTGGACAGTAGTTCTAAAACCTCGGTTTCCCTTTTTGTCAGTGGAGAGTCAAGATTCTTTTGAAAGGAACTCACCACCATGCGGGCGATCTGCGTACTCATAGGAGCGCCTCCGCTATACGCATCGATGATCGATTCGATAAGCTTGGTGGGTGAGATGTTCTTGGTCAGATATCCTGTTGCTCCGGCACAAAGGGCTTCAAAGACCAACTGATCATTTTCATGGACCGTGATCACAATGATATTGACATTGGGCATTATGGTCTTGATCTTGGGAATGCCCTCGATACCTGAAATTCCTGGAAGTTCAATGTCTACCAGGACAACATCCAATAGGTGATTCTCAAGGTCTTTTAGAGCCGATTCACAATCGCCGTAGGAAACCACGCACTCGCAATTTTCCTCTCCATTGATCAATTGGTTGAAACCCTCTCTGATCAGGCTGTCATCTTCGATGAGCGCCACTCTTATTTTTCTTGCTCCCGGGCTAATCATGCTATATTCTTTTGCTTTCCTTTATCTGATTTCGAATTCCTTACTATGATCTTCAATCCACTGGGTGATCGCTCTATGATCGAAAAATCCAAGTTAACCTTTGTTGCTCTCTTTTTCATGCTCGCGAATCCCTGGCCATCCATTTTACCTGATTCGGATAACCCAACCCCATCATCTTCAACGGAGATCTCCCACTTTTCTTCTACCGGATCGAAAAAACAATTCAGAAATATGTTTTCAGCCTTTGAGTGTTTGGCCGCATTGTTCATGGATTCCTTGAAAAGCAAGACCACCTGACGACAAACATCTGATGGGATCTGGATTCCCCGCCATCCGGGATCAAGATCCATCATATGAAACCTGATGGGCGAATCCTGAAAGAGATCATCACCAAAATCCTTGATCCTGACCATGACCTCAAAGAAATTATTCGTCTTCGGATCAAAAGTCCAGATAAAGTCCCTGGTTCCCTGATACAAGCCCCTGCTTTGGTCTCCTATCCTTTCGGCGAGGTTGCTGAGTTCCGTGGATTCGCTGTCGATCCTCTTCTTCAGGAGTTCGGTGAGCACGTTAATTCTGGTCAGGTAATGCCCCATTTCATCATGAAAATCCGCCGCAGCCTTTTTCCGCACGTTTTCGTTCTCCTTTTGTCTGATGCTTTCCACGGTCATGAGGTATTTCAGGCGTTTCCTGACCCGGTTTCTATACAACAGATAAATGCCTATCAGAAAAACAGAACCGCTAACCACATAGAAGATCGGACGCTGCCAAAAGGGAGGAATGATTCGCAACTGCACTTCCGCGGGTACGGTATTCCAGACGCCATCATTGTTGGAACTGATGACCTTGAAGGTATAATTTCCGGGTTTCAAAGCCGGGTAGTCCACGGTTTTCTTCGAAAAAACGTTTGTCCATCTCTCATCCAGACCCTCGAGTATATAGGAATACTGATTCTTTTCAGGGTTTTTGAATTCCAGCCCGACAAAGCTGAATTGCAGGTCATTATGATCATAGGGTAATTCGATCTCCTGCCCCTCTTTAAGCTGTTGCAAGTTTCTTATAGGTTCCCCGCCTTCAAAAACCCCGGTGATCAGGGTATTGGGAAGATTGGTGTTCAGCTTGATATCAGATGGCGAAAAGCGGGTCAGGCCTGCCAGTCCCCCAAAATAGAACTCTCCGTCTTCAGCCTTGAGATAAGCTCCCTGGTTGAATTCATTGCTTTGTACCCCATCCCGTTGATCGAAATTTCTGAAGGTCTCCTTAACCGGATCGAATTCGACTATACCCCGGTTTGAACTCATCCATAGTTTTCCTTCCTCATCTTCCAGAACGGAATAAATAAACTGATTTGGAAGACCTTCATTTTTCCCATAGTAGGTAAAAACCGGGTCCTGGTCCTCAAAGAAGAGTTTGTTGAGCCCCAGTTTGGTGGCAATCCAGTAATCGCCTTTGGAGTCCTGAAAAACACTGTTTACCTCATTTGAACAAAGGGAGTTCGGGTTGTTGGGATCATTCTTTATGTTGCGAAACACATATTCACCGTTGGCCTCTTTCCTGGCGACATGGATACCGTTGACGCTCGATAACCAGATCTGCCCGGATCTGTCCTGATAGAACGATTTCAACTCAGGGGCAATGATGCCTGAGGTTTCGATTCCCGGCGAAGTGAGTTTTTTGGTAGTTCGTAATTCAGGATCGATGATCAACAGCCCTTCTCCTGTTCCAACCCATATATCACCTTCTGCGGATTCGAATATGGAAAAGACCTCCGGGGGTCTTGAGGTCCTAGCAAATTCACTTGTTAGGGGCCATTTGCTGGTATGTTCCTTGAAATTGTCTTCATTGAGCTCCTGGAGTCCGGCACTGTCCACCCGGAACAACCCATTCTGAGTCCCCACCCAGAGATTTCCGCGGCTGTCATGCAGAGAAGAGTAGATCAGCACCTGGGTCAGTTCAGAGAACTCCGAAGCGGATTGAAGCTCCCTGAAATTCTCCATTGTTCCGTCGGGCTTTAGTACGCTAAATCCTTTCAGGCTGCCGATCCATACCCTGTTTTGGGAGTCTTCTGAAATCGAAAAGACCGAACTGTTTGCCAGACTGAGAGATGAACCCGGTTTATAGAAGTAGTTTTGGAATGGCTTTGAAGTGAAGGTGATCTTTTTCAGCCCGTCGATCCAGGTGCCGACCCAATAGACGCTGCTCTTGGGATCATGGAGAAAACACTGATAACCCATTACATCCTGACCGGTGGTTGATGACCCGAAGTCGATCTTGTAACCGGGTTTTTCGAGATCCCTGAATCTGTGGAGGCCGTTTCCCGAGGTGCCAACCCATATCTGATCCGAATCATCCTTTTCTATAAAAGTGATCTCATTGAAGAAGAAAAAAGCCGTGATCTGGCGGAAATGAGGTGTGAAGCTGATTCTTGACCTCGGCTGATTTTGCGAGAGGATGTGTTGAAGATCAAATACAAACAGACCGTTCGGTCCTCCTCCCAAAAGCAGATCCTCATGTTGTTCCAGGGTGAGAACCTGGCCAAAATCCGTGCTTGGAAATCTCATGGCGATCTCGATTCGATTGAAACTGAAATCCCATCCGTCAAGAGGCTTAAAGAGGATAAGGCCTTCTCCTGAGGCGAGTATCATATGGCCGTCATCCAGTATCAGGATATCGTTGATCTGGTTGATCTTGTTTCGATCGTCGAAATGATGAAAAAAATAGGTGTCGATCTGAATACTGTCTTCCGCCGGCAGCGACAGTCGATTCAAACCAAAGTCCGTAGCTACCCAAATATTTCCCTGGCTGTCTTCGCTGATCTTATTGATCGCATTGTTGGAGAGACTGTTTTCGTCTTTTCCCGGATTGGATTTGATCCTCAAAAAGTTTTGATCTTCGGCCAGATAGAGATTGAGGCCCTGGTTTTCCGTTCCGACCCAAAGCCTGCCTTTGCTGTCTACGAAAAGGGCGGTGATATAATTTCCCGAAATGCTCTTTTTGTCAAATGGCTTGGGCTTAAAAACGGTGAAATCATAGCCATCATACCTGTTTAAGCCATCCCAGGTTCCGATCCATAAAAAGCCTTCCTGATCAAGGACCACGGCATTTGCCTGGTTTTGGGATAAACCAGCCTCCACCCCCAGGTGTTTAATATCAAATCCCTGTCCGTTTTCGGAAGAAAAGGCGTCAAGGGAGTTGATCAGGCTAAATAATATCGCAATTCCGATCAAGCGCATTGGCTTAAAGTTATTGATTGGAATAATAAGTTTAAATACTTCAAATTTGGAGCCGATTATCTATGGATAAGGAGAACAAAAATATTTATCTACCCGTTTTGGTGACCCTTTTTATTTCGATGGGGATCCTTTTCGGGTTTATGTTCCTGAGGGATAAAACCAATATCGGACCTCTTGAATTTCAATTGAAGGAGATCATTGCACTCGTAGAGGAGAACTATGTTGATGAGATCCCTGCGGAAACCCTTATAGAGAATGCAATGGTTGGTATGTCGAGAGGATTTCCCGGTGAAGTATTGGTCTCCAAAAAAAAGCTTGAAACCGCCAACCGGCTCAGAGAATACGGACTGGTAACCTATCCTTCCGATGCCGGCTACAGAGTGACCAATGTTTTTCCGGGTTCGTTCTCGGGTATCTTAGGGATCAGGGTTGGAGACAGGATCAGAGAGGTTCAGTTTGTGGAAGACGGTTTTGAATTTCAGATCCTCAATAGGGTCAGCGGCTTGAGCAAGACGGTTTTTATTCCCGATTCTTTTGCGGTATTTGATAAAACCCTGATTCATTTCAGGGGTGATCAGGAGGATGAGGTGGCGATATGTCTTTCGCCGACCTACGAAGAGTTTTCGGATTTTCTTGGATCAAACCAAAGCAGCTCCGACAGTCGCTTAATCCTTGATCTGCGATTTTTTTCAAATGTGGGTTCGGTATCGCAGCCACTCTCTGCTCGATTTCTCGAGATCGATTCTGTCGTCACCGGACCTTATACATTTGGAATCGGGGCCTTGCTTTCGGAGTATTTCGAAAAAGGCGATGAGCTCATCCCCTATGATTTTCAAACGGATAGGTATACACTTGTAAGTTCCGGTACCAAACCTCTGCCTTCATGGAAAGACCAGGGTACTGCCGGGCTTTCCTCGGAAATTAATTACTCGATAGAAGCCGCTTTGAACAGGATCAATTCCCTGATCACCGGGGTTTCCGGTCAGGCGATGCTTGACCCGGAGTATCTAAGACCTCACGAACATCTTGAGGTGTACAGGGAGATCAAACAGAAAGGCTTGGAAGCCACGTATCAATCGATCCTGTAATGCAAAATGTATTGTTTGTCTGTCTTGGAAATATTTGTCGCTCCCCGGCGGCTGAAGGAGTTTTTTTGTCCAAGATCCAGGAAAAGGGCCTTGAGAACGAGTTCAAGGTAGATTCAGCCGGCACATCGGCTTATCATATCGGAGAACCGGCGGACCAGAGAATGGGACGTGCGGCATCCAAGCGCGGTATCGCTTTGCCAAGCAGGGCCAGGCAATTCAAGAGGGAGGATTTTGATGAATTCGATCATATTCTGGTTATGGATCATGATAATTATGAGGATGTGACCAGGTTGACCGATGATCCGGAAAAAATCAGGAAGGTAAGGATGCTAAGAGAGTATGACGGTGATAACGGGAGAACAGGATCGGTACCGGATCCCTATTTCGGTGGCTCAGACGGTTTTGAAGAGGTCTTGGATATACTCGACCATTCGGTTGAAAACCTTATTGAGTCTCTAAGACATCAAAGCTGACTTTCTCGTCGGCGATATCCTCAATGAGTATCCTGCAGGTGTTCCTCGTCTGTTGTTTCAAAAGCACTTCATGTGATCTTTCTACCTGTGCTATGATCTCTGGGGTATAATTTTTGATCGTCAGCAGGCTTAGATCAAAATTGTATTTGCAATGGAAATCCCCATCCAGAGAGTTGATCAGGTTGATGATCTTACCTTCTTCGAAATCCGCGACGATCGAGAATGAGATAGCCGAACTTTGGGTAAGGTTGACCGACACCGTAAGGTTTTGAACCTCAGAAAAGATCAGTTCCAGATGATAAGATTTGATGAATTCGAAGTTCTTGGTCGTAAAGGAAATCAGGGCCTGATTTCTTTTGAGGATCAGTGTCGGGACCTCTTCATGCAGACCCTTTTCGGAGATGATCGTTCCGGCCGCTTCCGGGTTCAGGAATGATCTCACCTGGATCGGGATCTTCTTATTGGCCAGGGGTTTGATGGTTTTCGGGTGAATCACCTTAGCACCGTAGTACGTCAGCTCTGAGGTTTCGAAATAAGACAGAAAGGGAAAAACATAATTCGGATTGGAGATCTTTGGATCACCGTTCATAATGCCCGGGACATCCTTCCAAATGGTCAGAGAGGGAGCTTCCAGGCTTGAAGCGAAAATAGCTCCTGAAAAATCGGAGCCCTCTCTTCCCAGAGTTGTTACAAAGTCTCCTTCAAATGTTCCGATGAAACCCTGGGTCACAATGATCTCATGATCAATTTCCTCAACCGTTTCCTGGATCATTTTCTGCGTTTTCTCCCAAAGTATCCCCCCGTTGCGATTTCTGGAATTGGTATATATAACCTTCCTGGCATCCAAAAAAGTACTGTCGAGATCGGCGCGCTTCAGCGCATGCGCAATGATGGTCGTCGAGAGTATTTCACCAAAGGAAACGATCTGATCATAAATGAAATCATATTTTCTTCCCGTCTGCTGAACCAATTCAGCCAGGGTTTTGCTCATTTCCTCTTCAAGTGATATTAATTGGGTTTTTAGTGATTCATCATTCGGAGAGGTATCCTCTGCTATTTTGAAATGCAGCCCAAACAATTCTGCCAGTTCCTTGGAATGATCTTCCCCTTCGAAGGCCTTCTTGACAATTTCTTCAAGGGCGGATGTGGTCTTGCCTATCGCTGATATGACAAGAATAAGCTTGGTGTCCAGATCTTCCGCTTTGATGATCTCTATGAGCCTCTGGATCTCCTCCGATCCCTTCAGGCAGCCTCCTCCGAATTTGAATACTTTTGCCATATCGATAAAGCGCGCAAATATACCCCCTAAATTTCTATTTTTGCGGCCGTTTGAGTATGGCAGAAGGATTAGATTTTAAAAACCCGGTAGGCACCACATTGGACCGTTTCATCATGGAAAATCAGTCGGATTTTCCCTTTGCCACCGGAGAGTTATCACAGCTATTAAGGGACATTGCGTTTGCGGCCAAGATCGTCAATAAGGAGATCAACAGGGCAGGGCTTTCGGACATAGTCGGAGCCATGGGCAATAAAAATGTTCAGGGTGAAGATCAGCAAAGGCTCGATGTCATTGCGGATTTCAGATTCACACAGGCCTTGACCCAGGGGGGTGAGGTATGTGCCCTTGTTTCCGAGGAAGTTGATGATATCATCTATACCGGTAAGAACGACGCTAAATATGTAGTAGCCATAGATCCCTTGGATGGTTCATCCAATATCGATGTGAACGTGGCCATAGGGACCATTTTTTCAATCTACAGAAGGAAATCCGCTCTGGGTGAAAAGCCCACGCTGGAGGACGTTTTGCAAAAGGGTACCGAGCAGGTAGCCGCAGGTTACATACTCTATGGGAGTTCGACCATGTTGGTGTACACCACCGGCTTTGGGGTTAATGGATTTACTTATGAGCCTTCACTGGGAGAATTCTTCCTGTCCCATCCCAATATGAAGACACCGGAAACCGGGAGGCTATATTCCATCAACGAGGGAAATTATGACGATTTTGAGGATCAACTGAAAGCTTATATTCAGTTGTGTCGCGACCGGAAATACTCTGGGAGGTATATCGGTTCCCTGGTTGCGGATTTCCATAGAAACATGATGAAAGGTGGGATGTACGTATATCCTGCAACCAAGGGATCACCCAAGGGAAAGCTTAGGTTGATCTATGAATGCAATGCGCTTGGATTCATTATTGAACAAGCCGGTGGGTTGGCCACCGATGGGAAAAATCGGATCCTGGAAATACAGCCCACCGAATTACACCAGAGGGTCCCGTATTATGTCGGATCAAAAAAGATGGTGGAAGAATCAATGGGGCTTTGACCTGAATTTCTTCCTGGTTTCCAATTTTTCTATTTCACGATCTACGATCAATTCTGCCACCTTCATATGAACTGCTGAAGGATCCGAGGAAGCAAGCGCCTTTTTGAATCTCGCTTCATCGACATCAAGCCGATACAGTATAGACATCAGTTTTTCCATGTCTCCCGCCAATAGATCAAAAACCGTGATCGACACGATGTTGATGAGTTCCTCTCTTGATCGGTAGTCTTTTTCAGGAAGATCAATATCCGGTATCCTGAAAGACTTTAGGTCGGGGGAGGGCAAGTCGGCTTATTCTTTCTTTTCGGATTCTTCTTCGGCGCTGAAGTCCATGGCCTCATCCAAACCTTTTAAGGTGTAGAACCAGGAATAGAACTTTTTCAGGTCGGAAAAATATATCCTTTCGCTATCGAAATCGGGCAATATTTCACCGAGTGCGGAGAATAATACCTCCTCGGATTTTAGATCACCTTCGGGAAACAGGGAGGGTTCTTTTTGCAGCTTTTCGTAGAGTTCCTGAATTGGAACCGAGCCTTCACCTGTGGTTGTATACATGCTGATCTCCTTGAGAAAAGAAACCCTGTGATGAGCGCCAAGGGCTAGCTTTTTTCCCTTTCCCTCCAACTCCTCAACGATATAGCCGTTCTTACTGGCCTTGATGATCTTAAAGAGTCCGGGTTTTCCGGCAATGGTAATGATCTCATCAAACTTCATTCTGCAGAAATAATTTGGAGCAAATTAAATTCAATTCGTCGAAATCAGAGAACTATCGATAAAATCCAGGATCTGTTCTCTTCCTATTTTGTTCGATGAGGAAGTGATGAAGCTGGGAGGGAGTTCTTCCCAATCCTCCAGCATTCTTTTTTCGAATTCCTTCAGGTATTTCAAAGCTCCCTTCGAACCGGGTTTATCGGCTTTGGTAAATATGATGGCGCATGGTAAATTTTTTTCTCCCAGAGCTTTTAGGAACTCCAGATCAGAAGACTGCGGAGGAATTCGGGAATCGACCAGAACAAAAACACAAAAAATCTGATTCCGGTGATGCAAATAATCTCTGATCAAGAGCTGAATTCTTTCCCTTTCTTTTTTGCCCGTTTTGGCATACCCGTAGCCCGGTAGATCAGCCAGAATCCATTGATTATCAATGTCAAAGAAGTTTATCTCCTTGGTTTTTCCTGGGGTGGATGAGGTCTTTGCGAGCTTATTTTGCCAGGTTAGAAAATTGATCATTGAAGACTTCCCAACATTTGATCGTCCCGCAAAGGCAAATTCTGGTAATTTGGTGTCCGGAAAGAATTTCCGTGAGGGACTTCCCAATAAGAATTTCGCCTTTAATTCTTTCATGATGCTTCGCCTTATCCGTTTTTTAGATTTCGCTAAATTTACACCGTTGGACCTAGAATTGTATGAAAAATAGAGCTGCCTTAATCACATTGCTCCTGATCCTCGGAGTGGTGAGCGTGCAATTTTCCTTTGGACAAACAAAGGAGCAAAAGAAGGAGATCAAGAAAATTGAACCCGATGCAAAGGAGATGTACAGGGTTGGAGAATATAATCTCGCCTTTCCATTGTACAAAAAACTGGATTCGCTAGCACCCAAGAATCCTGAATACAACTTTAGGCTGGGGGTCTGTTATTTGAATTCCCATGAGAAGCTTAAAGCTCTTCCTTATTTTGAAAGGGCGAAGAGGTTTGGCTATGAAGACGAGAAGTTGGGGTATTACCTTGGAAGGTCTTACCATTACAGCCATTATTTTGACTCAGCCATTCAGTACTATACCGCCTACAAGACTCATCTGGAGGAAAAAAGTGGCAAGGACGATGAGATTGCGGAGCTGAACAAGTTCATTGAAGAATGTACCTATGGAAAAGCCCTTGTAAAAACACCGGTAGATGCCACCATCGAAAACCTTGGCCCCAAGGTTAATTCAAGGCATCCCGAATATGGTCCGGTGATCTCGGCGGATGAGGAGATCCTGATTTTCACTTCCAAAAGACCTAATTCCACCGGAGGTGAGCTTGATCATGAAACCAGCTCATTTTATGAGGACATGTATATCTCGAGGAAGGCTGATAAGCAATGGGGAGAGGTGGAGCAGCTACCTTCTACAGTGAATTCCGCCAGCCATGATGCGAGTATTGGGTTGTCTCCTGATGGCCAGAAACTATTCGTTTATCGAAATAATGATCATGCATCCGAAAGGTCCGGAGATATCTATGTGACCAATATCAAAGGAAATGAATGGTCGGTTCCGGAAAGAATGCCAAATCCGATCAATACCAAGGGTTGGGAGCCAAGTGCCAGTATCACCCCTGATGAAAAGGTCATCTATTTTTCCAGTACCCGCGAGGGAGGTTTCGGAGGAACGGATATCTACGCCGTAAGGCTCCTGCCCAGCGGTGAATGGGCGGAACCGGTTAACCTTGGAGAAAAGATCAACACGGAGCATGATGAAGATGGCCCCTTCATCCATCCCGATGGAAAAACACTTTACTTCAGCTCTGAAGGGCATAGAACAATCGGTGGATTCGACATTTTCAAGACCGTATATGATGAAAAGGAAAACACCTGGTCCACACCGGAGAATGTAGGCTATCCGATCAATACCGCTGACAACGATGTTTACTATGTTCTTTCCGCTGATGGTCTCAGGGCTTACTTTTCTTCCGTCAGAGAGGATTCCTACGGTGATGCTGATATTTATGTGGCCCATCTTCCGGAGCAATCTGTTCCCATTATCCAGTTTAAGGGTCATGTGTATCGTAAGGACAATGAAAGGCCGGTAGCTGCTACGATTACCGTGACGGATAACGAAACAAAACAACTTGTCGCGATCACCAACTCGAACAGTTTTAATGGAAGGTTCACCACCATACTTCCACCATTGGCCAACTATAATATCACTGTGGATCTGCCGCATTATCTTTTCTACTCAGAAAACATCAATGTTCCCGATCAGGTGGAGTATTATGAGGTCAGCAAAGAGATCTATCTTGAACCACTGAGCACAGAAGGAAGTATTTCTGCCATGAGAAACATCTTCTTCCTTCCCGGCGAGTCAGAGATCAGAGTGGAGTCCGAAACCGAGCTGAACAATATTTATAAGAAGCTCTCAGATGATCCGGATCTGGAAATCGAGATCGCTGCACACACGGATAATATGGGAGATCCCATGGTTAACAAACTGCTTTCTCAAGCCAGAGCACAGGCTATTAAGGATTACCTGATCGCCAAGGGTGTTGACCCGAATCGGGTATTTGCTGTCGGATATGGTGGCGAATTCCCTGTAGCTGATAATGAGAGCGAGGAAGGAAGAAACAAGAACAGAAGGGTAGAGGTGATCACCATTCATGGTCTTGCCGAAGGATTTCTCAACGATCCGGAAACGCAAGGTTATTATTACCGGGGAGGCCTTTCTCCATTTGATGAATCCGAAGCGGAAACAGGAACCGCCGGGGCATTGGCTGCGGCAGGGTTGCCTCCTAATTTTAAGGCGGGAACCAAGCTTGATGGAGTAACCGTCCAGTTTGAGTTTGACGATGATAAGATCCAAAGGGATTTCTATCAATCTATCGATCAGGTAACCGATTACATGAAAAAATACCCCGGTGTGAGATTCGAGGTAGCAGGACATACATGTAACATGGGACCTTCGGATTATAACCAGCAGTTATCCGAAAGAAGGGTCAATTCAGTTGTGTCCTATCTATCAAGGCAGGGAGTTGATGTGCAAAAACTGATCAGAAGGGGATATGGGGAAGATTCACCACTTTATCCGAACGATACAAGGGAAAACAGAGCTAAAAACCGCAGGGTGGAATTTATTATGCTCGAAGCACAGAAAAAATAAATCCGTAGCGACTATTTTCGCGTTCCAATTGTAGGAATGCACGTCAAGCCCTATTCTCAGAATTCCGGAACCAAAAAAGATCAGGTCAAGGAGATGTTTGATAACATTTCTCCTACCTATGATTTTCTCAATCATCTGTTGAGCCTTGGGATCGATCGATCATGGAGGAAAACCGCGATCAGAAAGCTGTCGAAATCCAATCCAGGGTTGATCCTGGATATTGCAACCGGCACCGGTGATTTTGCTTTTGAAGCCAGCCGCATCCCGTCTTCCAGGATAATCGGTATCGATATTTCGGCAGGAATGCTGGAAAAGGGTAGGGAGAAGGTCAAAGCCAAAAATCTTGAGGACCGGATAGACATGGTTCAGGCTGACAGTGAGAATCTGCCCTATGAAAGCAATTATTTTGATGCCGCCATCGTTGCTTTTGGAGTGCGGAATTTTGAAAACCTCCTCCTTGGATTAAGGGAGATCAATCGTGTTTTAAAACCGGGATCACCATTTCTGGTTTTGGAGTTTTCCAAACCCAGAGGATTGTTCAAACTGATGTTCAATATCTACTTCAAAGGGATTCTCCCATTGATCGGAAGGATCTTTTCCAAGGACACCAGGGCATATTCGTATTTACCTGAAAGCGTGAAGGAGTTTCCTGACGGAAGGGATTTTATGGACTATTTGGAAAAGGCCGGATTTCATCAGGTTGCTGATCAAAGACTTACCTTTGGGGTGTGTTCGCTGTACTCGGGCATAAAATGAAAAAATTCTTTCTTATATCATTTTTGTTTATTCCTGTCTTGGGAATGGCCCAGCGTTATGGTTTTGAACAGAATCTTCCTTATTACGATGATAAATGGTTCAGACCGGGCTTTTTTGTTGCGATGAATTACTCGACCTATCGTGTAGAGCATCATCCGGATTTCTTTTTACCCCAGAACCTTGACTCTGTAAGGGCGGTAAACCCCGTTGGAACACCGGGAATTACACTTGGGTTTATCGCTAATCTCAGACTTCATGACCAGGTTGATTTCAGGTTTAACCCAGGGGTGAGTTTTTACCAGCGTGGTATTGAGATGGATTTTACCAATGGTACCACCGAACAGCAAACCATAGAAAACACCTTTATGGAGTTTCCATTTCTTTTCAAGTTTAAGTCGATCAGAAGAAAGAACTGGAGGGTATATATGGTTGGGGGCGCAAAGTATTCCGTTGAAGTCGGTTCCAGAAGAAGGGAAAGAACCGATGAGCAGTTAAGAACGACCTCGCCGGATTTTGCAATAGAATTCGGTTTTGGTTTCGACTTCTATTTTGAGATGTTCAAATTCGCTCCGGAGATAAGGTTTTCGCGAGGTCTTCTGAATTTGTTGAATGAAGATCCAAACATATATGCGCAAAGCCTCTTAAGTTTAAAGTCGCAAACCGTGACTTTATACTTCAATTTTGAATAAAACCGCCTTAGTTACCGGAGCCAGTTCAGGCATAGGGAAAGCCGTGAGCAAAGCCTTGTTTGCGCTTGGTTATAACATTGTCATTTGTGGAAGAAGAAAAGAGAAGCTTGAAGGGTTAAAAGAGGAACTGGGTGATGAGTCCAGGGTACATATTCTTCTTTTTGATGTCAGAGACAGAACTGAGGTCCTGAGGCAGATAGCCGAGCTCCCCGAGCGATTTCAGCAAATAGACCTTCTTGTGAACAATGCAGGGAACGCCCATGGGCTTGATCCATTTCAAAAAGGTGATCTTGATGATTGGGACAAGATGATCGATACAAATGTCAAAGGCCTCCTATATGTTTCCAAGGCAGTTGTTCCAGGGATGGCGGAGAGAAAGGGTGGCATGATCATCAATATCGGGTCAATTGCCGGTAAGGAGGTATATCCCATGGGCAATGTTTACTCCGCATCGAAATTTGCTGTGGACGCCATCAACCAGGGAATGCGATTGGACCTTCATAGTCTTGGCATCCGTGCGGGGGCCATCAACCCGGGTTTGGTGGAGACGGAATTTAGCGAGGTCAGATTTAAGGGAGATGAGGAAAAAGCGGGGAAGGTATATCAGGGGTATTCACCCTTGCAGGCTGAAGACATTGCAGATTTGGTTAAATTCATGGCTACAAGGCCTGCGCATGTGAACATTGCCGATGTTTTGATCTTGCCGACTGACCAGGCCAGCAGTACCGTAGTCAACAAGAAGTTGTAGATGAAAGCCAAAGGAAAACTATTATTTCCCTTATCGATCCTGATCTTTCTGGGTTCTGTTTTTCTCCTTCAGTTTTGTGGAGAAAAGGAAGAAAAAACCGAGGTTGAGGACCTGAGCTTTTTTGAGGATGAGGATTTTCCGGAAGAGAAAATTGAACTACCCGAATTTGTAGGATCGGCGACCTGCGGAGATTGCCATTTTGCGATATACGAGTCTTTTAAAAAAACTGGAAAGGGCAGGGCCTTCCATCAGCCCTTCAAGGATGACTCGCTGGTTGATTTTTCAGATATCCACGTCTATGACAAGTTTTCCAATTACCATTATACAGGTTACTGGGATCAGGATTATTTCTATGTGACAGAGTATAGATTGGATAGGAATGATACCACACATCTCCTCACACGAAAGGTGGATTTTGTGATCGGCTCCGGAAACCAGACGAGATCCTTTCTCTATCAGAAAAACGGCTACCTTTTTGAGATCCCGATCACCTGGTATGTCAACAAAAAGATCTGGGATCTGAGCCCAGGTTATGAAGAAGGGGCAAATACCAGGTTTGACAGGGCCATGGGCCTTCAATGCATCAATTGTCATAATTCCGGATTCACATTCGAAGACAATTCCCTGAACCTCTTCCATAACCTTGGAATGGAGGGTATTGGTTGCGAAAAATGTCATGGTCCCGGAGGTAGGCATGTTGCTGAAATGGAGCTCCCAATGAAAGAACGGTCGGATGACCTGATGATCATAAACCCGGCAAAACTCCCCTTGAGCCTTAGGTTTGATGTTTGCAGGCAATGCCACCTCGAAGGGGTGACGGTTGAGAAAGAAGGAAAGCATTTCGTTGATTTTGTTCCCGGTGATCCTTTAAATGAGTATTGGGAAGTTTTCATTCCACAATCAGGAGCAAGCAATGATTTTGGTTTCGCCTCCCATGTGGAAAGGCTTCAGCAGAGCCAGTGTTTCATTCACTCCGATGGCAGCATGAATTGCACCACCTGTCATGATCCACATAAACCTCTTCCAAAGAATAAGGCGGTGTTTTATCAGCAGAGATGCATGAGCTGTCATGAAATGGAGGATTGCGGAGCAGAGCATTTTGATCGTGATCAGGTCGGAGATAATTGTACGAGTTGCCATATGCCCAAGGGCGGTACTACGGACATACCGCATGTATCCTCAACGGACCATCATATCAGGATCGTTACCGAGGAGCGGAGCGAAGACCTCGATGAGGGAATCAAGGATTTTGCCCTTTTCTCATCATCGGATGCGGACTTCAGGGATAAGGTGATGGTCAACCTGGAATACTATGAGAAATTTGCCCAGGACCCTGCTTATCTGGAAAGGGTAGCGCAATATGTCGATTCCATAGAATGGATCAACCGACTTAAGTATTATTATCTCAGCCAGGAGAGCAAGATACCTCAGGCTGATATCAATATGGAGGCGCAGGATATAGAGGATCCATATGGAGCATTCTATGTTGCGGAACTTCGCAAGCGGACAGGTCAACCCAGCCTGAAGTATTATAAGAGAGCCAGGGATCTCGCTCCTTCCAATATCGATTTTATCTACCGTCTGGCGGTGGAATATATGAATCGCAATGATTTTGATAAGGCCAAATATCATTTTGAAGATGTGCTCAACCGCCTGCCCTGGCATGAAAAGGCCTTGGTGAACTATGGTTATTTATTACAGGGAGAGGGACATTATGAGACGGCCCTGCATATCACCCAGAGGGCAATTGATTATAATCCGGATTATAAACTGGCCAGGGAAAACAAGGTTAATATACTCCTGAATATGGGCAGAAAGCTGGAAGCAAAGACCGAATTGGATATTCTGATCAAGATGGACCCTGATAATCCTAATTACCGGGCTCTCAGAAATACTCTGCTGGAGGCAAGTTGATTTTTCGGAGCAGCTTTTTTTGCTTCAGATAAGTGTTTTGAATATCTCCATCTTCAGCTCATGCCCACCTCTATAGATATTCCAGTCCAGATTTTTCACGCCTGAAAACATCTGCCTGAATTGTTTCAACTCTTCGGGTGGAAAGAAAGGGTCATCATCACCAATAAAACTCCTGACCAGATGATCGTCACGAAAGTTTTCCAAATGTTGGTCCCGAAGATCAGGGGGGAAGCGGCAGCCCCAAAGGATCAATTCATCAATGGTAGCGGGGTTTTGGTCTGCCCAACGGGCCATGGTCGCCCCACCCTGTGAAAACCCGAAACCAACCTTCTTTGCTCCTTCTCTCAGAAAGCCATTGCTCTCCAGATCTTTCCAGACAGCACCGATATATTCGTTTTGATTTCGGATGTCCAACTCCCTGTATAATCTTGTCATCCAGGAACCGACAACACGACCTGAGTGGCCTCGATGATAAAAACGGGAAAGGGATTCCGGAAATGCGAAAAGGACATACTCAAGGTCCAGGTCCTTGAATTGATCTGAGAATTCTGAAGCGGTTTGAGCATAACCATGGCAAAGGACCCAGACCTGTTCGGGGTTTTCTGTATTTCCCAGCAGATGGACCGGCTGAGAATTATTGAAGGCTACCTCTATGCTCTTCAAACCGACTTGGAATTACGAAATAGGTCAATGATCTGATCGGAGCTCAGGACCGCATCAATAGTGGTTTTGGCCTTGGCAGATCTGGGCATCGTATCGATCAGACAATCCTTGGGATCCTGAATAATGGCCTTGCCTCCGTTCTTTTTGATCTGGCTGAGCCCATTGGCTCCATCCTCATTGGCTCCTGAGAGCAAAATGCCGGTAAGTGAATCCTTCCATGCTTCCGCCGCCGATTCGAATAAAAGGTCAATACTGGGTTTGGAAAAATAGGGTGCCGGTTTTTGAGATATTCTGAACGTGTTGCTTTTCATGACCAGCAGATGGCTGTTGGAAGGGGCCAAATAGATCAATCCCGATCTCACCCTTTCTCCATCCTTGGGTTCGATCAATTCATGGTCGCAATTATGGCAAAAGACATCATAGAGTTTGTCATTGCCCTTCCTTGGTCGATGAAGCGCCAGGATCAGGTTTTCCACCTCCAGGTCTTCCAATCCTTTCAACAGCTTGATGATGGTCCGGAAGCTGCCCGCCGATCCGCCGATGATCACTTTTTTGTTTTCGATGAGTCTTCGTGCTTCGGACACTTCAGGCAGGTTTTTGATAGATCTTTCCGGCGGAGTCGATCACCTTGAATTTGTTTGAAATATCACACCAAAGCAATGATTCCTTGGTCCCTATGCATAGATATCCTCCATCATGCAATGAGTCGTAAAGCTTTTTCAGCACCTTGTTTTGCAGGTCCTGATTGAAATAGATCAATACGTTTCTGCAGAGGATCAGGTGGAATTTTCCAAACGGATCATCCTTCACAAGGTCGAAGATCTCAAAGCTTACATTTTGAAGGAGATCATGATTCATCACGGCCTCGCCGCCCTTTTGCTTATAGTATTTGGATAACTCCGCGGTTCCCTGGACGCCATAATAATTCTTGGTATTGAGCTCCATTTTGTTCATCGGGTAGGTGCCGGCCTTGGCTGAATTGATGATGGTCTCATCGATATCGGCGGCATCTATTTTAGCCGAATCATAATAGCCCATTTCTTTGAGCATGATGGCCATGGAATACACCTCTTCGCCTGAAGAGCAGCCGGCATGCCAGATCCTGAAGCTGTCGTTTTTGGATTTGATCTTGGGCAGGACAGAATTTCTCAACACAACCCAGGCTTCCGGTTCCCGAAACATCTCGGTCACATTCACCGTGATCTGATCCAGAAGTTCATGCCTGAACCATTCTTCCCCCTGGATCTTTTTCAATAATTCGTCGACGGTTGAGATCTTTTTGAGGTCCATCAGACGCTGGATGCGCCTTCCCAGGGAAGAGGTAGCATAACCCCTGAAATCCCACCCATAAGCTTCCATTATGGAGGTAGTCAGTATTTCCAGGTCCCTTTCCCCGATCATTTCTGAAAATTCTTTTTGGTAGCTAGGAAAGTTTTTTTTGGTTTACGGGAAAATCTCCCATTGTCAATAATCTGAACTTTTATCCAATAATTTTTTAATGAAGAGGATTTTTTTGATTGGTGCTGGAAGGTCTTCCAACTACCTGATCAATTTTCTGTTGAATGAGGCCACGGCCATAGATCTTGAATTGGTGGTTGGCGATATTAATCTTGAACTGGCAGAATCCAAGATCGGAAACCACCCAAGAGGCCGGGCTATTCTATTTGATATCGCGGATGAGAGTTTGGCTTCTGGACAGATCGAAGAAGCGGACCTTGTCATTTCAATGCTCCCGGCCCACCTTCATTTTGAGGTCGCAAAGATCTGTGTTGAGAAGGGAAAGGATCTATTGACGGCCAGTTATAGCACGCCTGAAATGATGGAGCTTGATCAACAGGTCAAGGAAAAGGGCTTACTCTTCTTGATGGAAATGGGTCTTGATCCCGGGATCGATCATATGTCTGCAAAGAAGGTGCTAGATGATCTGGAAGATGGCGGGTACAATGTTCATGCCTTTGAGACCTTCACCGGAGGCCTTTTGGCCCCACATGGCAATGACAATCCCTGGGATTATAAATTCACCTGGAATCCCAGGAATGTAGTGCTCGCAGGACAAGGGGTTGTCAAATTCATCCAGGAGGGACGATTCAAATACATACCCTACCATCGGCTGTTTCGGCGAACGGAAAGGATCTTCATACCGGATCACGGGTATTTCGAGGGCTATGCCAACAGGGATTCCCTGAAATACAGGGAGATCTATGAGCTTGAGAATGTCAAAACCCTGTATCGGGGAACACTTCGCCGTCCTGGCTTCTGCCGGGCCTGGAATAATCTCATCCAACTGGGTGCAACCGACGACAGCTATCAAATGGAAGGTGTAGATCAGCTTACCCACAGACAATTCATCAATTCCTTTTTGCCCTTTAATCCAAATGATTCCGTAGAGCTGAAGGCGGCGCATTATCTGAATCTGGAGCTGGAAGGTGAAGAGATGTATATGCTGCAATGGTTGGGACTTTTCGAAGACACTCTGGTTGGTATTGAGGAGGGAAGCCCTGCGGTGATCCTGGAACATATTCTCAAGAAGAAATGGTCTCTTGGTCCGGATGACAGGGATATGATCATCATGTTTCACAAGTTTGTCTATCACAAGCCAGAAAGCCCTGAGGATATGAAGGAGCTGAATTCTCACATGGTGGTGATCGGCGAGGATGATGTCAAGACCTCAATGGCCATGACTGTAGGATTGCCCCTTGCTGTTGCTGCCAAACTGTTATTGGAAGGCAGGATCAACGCCAAGGGAGTATGTCTTCCATTGACCAGGGAGATCTATCAGCCTGTTTTAGAGGAGTTGGAAAAAGTGGGGATCACCTTTCATGAAAGAGAGGTTGTAGAGGAGGCCTAGCTCTGATTTTCGTAGCCTGAGTCAACCATCAGGGGCCCATTTTCAGCAACTTCGACAGCGAGCCGATCGCATCTTTCGTTTTCGGGATGACCCGCATGACCTTTGATCCAAATGAATTTCAACTTATGTTTTTTCTCTAGTTCCAGAAAGCGCTTCCAAAGATCCGGATTCTTCTTCCCCTTGAATCCCTTCTTTTCCCAACCGAATACCCAACGTTTTTCATAGGCCTCAACCACGTATTTGGAGTCAGAGTAGATCTTCAGGTCCACACCGTCCATTTTCAGAGCTTCAAGGGCCATAATGACCGCGCGAAGCTCCATCCTGTTGTTAGTGGTATTTCTGTAGCCCTCGACCAATTCCTTTTCATGTTTGCCGGATCTCAGGATCGCGGCTGCTCCTCCGGGACCGGGATTTCCCTTGGCCGCACCATCTGTAAAAACCTCAACCTTTGGCATGTCGGGCAGATAAGTATTGGATGGCCACAAGATAGCCGTTCATTCCCAGGCCCGAGATGAGTCCATCGGTAAAAGGAGCGGTCATGGATTTCCTCCGGAATTCTTCTCTTGAAAAAATATGGGACAGGTGCACCTCAATTTTAGGAATGCTGACCGAGGCAAGTGCGTCACCCACCGAGACGGAACTATGGGTCAATCCGCCTGCATTGATGATCAACCCGTCATAATTTGAAGTTTCCTCCTGGATCCAATCGATCAGTTCGCCTTCGTGGTTGGTCTGCATGATGCTGATCTCGACCTGTGGGTACTTTTCAGCCACCATTTTTTTGAGGTCATCGAAGGAAATCTTGCCATAGTTTTTTGGGTCCCTGGTACCGGTCAGATTGAGGTTTGGACCATTTAGGATCAGGATCTTCATCATTTGGGCAAAGATATCTGTTTTATTTTTGGACATGTCCTGGGAGATCCTGCTCAAACAGTTCAAAAGTTACCTTTCGCTGGAGAAGGGATTGTCAAAGAATACGCAGGAAGCCTATTTCAAAGATGTCGGAAAGTTGAGGGAATATTCAGAAATGGAATTGGATGGCAAGAGTCCTTCCGGCATTTCATATCATGATCTCAGCTCGATGATCAGGTACCTGAATGAATTGGGTATCAGTACGCATAGTCAGGCCAGGGTGATCTCCGGGATCAAATCATTCTATAAATTCCTGCAGCTTGAAAATGTCATCGACGACAACCCTACTGATCTTTTGACGGGACCAAAGCTTGGCAGAAAGCTTCCGGAAGTGCTTGATGTTCATGAGATCGATCAGTTGATCTCAGCCTTTCCTATGAACAAGGATGCAGGGGTCCGTGACAGATCAATGGTAGAATTGCTGTACAGTTCAGGTCTGAGGGTGTCAGAACTGATCAATCTAAAACTCAATACCATTCATTTTAAGGAGAGGGTCCTCAGAATATTGGGGAAGGGAAACAAGGAAAGGCTGGTTCCCTATGGATCCTCGGCAGAAAAGTACTTAAAAATGTACCTCGATGAGATCCGCGTTCATATTGGTATACAACATGGATTTGAGAATTTTGTGTTTCTTGGAAAGAGGGGGAAACCGTTGACCAGGGTGTATGTTTTTCAAACCATCAAGGACGCCGCAAAGAACGCGGGGATTGCAAAGAATGTGAGCCCGCATACCTTCCGGCATTCCTTTGCGACCCATTTGATCGAAGGTGGGGCTGATCTCCGGTCCGTACAGGCCATGCTCGGACATGAATCCATCACCACAACCGAGATATATACTCACCTCGACCGGGATTATTTAAAACAGGTTATTCAGGAATATCATCCAAGAAGTTAAGTCATGGACCCATACAGGATCATAAAACCGTTGTTCTTTTCGATGTCAGCAGAATCTGCACATCATCTGGCCATGAAAAGCCTCAAGAGCATGGATTCCGTCCCAGGCCTGAAAGCATGGCTGAATTCTGTTTCGAAGGATCCGGTATTCGATCAGGAGATCGAGGTCTTTGGCCTGAAATTTCGTAATCCGGTGGGTCTGGCAGCCGGCTTTGACAAGGATGCCATGTATGTGGATCAGCTTGCAAAGCTGGGTTTCGGATCAATTGAAATAGGGACACTCACACCTGTCGGGCAAGCGGGTAATCCAAAACCAAGGCTTTTCAGGGTTCCCGGTGATAATGCCCTGATCAATCGAATGGGGTTTAATAATCAGGGCATTGAAGCAGCGGTGAGCAGACTGAAAAGAAGGAGGTCAAGGCTGATCATCGGTGGGAATATTGGTAAAAACAAGGTTACACCAAATCAGGAGGCTCTTTTGGACTATGAAAAGTGTTTTGATGCTCTTTTTCCGGTGGTTGATTATTTTACCATTAACGTGAGCTCTCCCAATACTCCGGGACTGAGAGAATTACAGGAAAGACCCTTTCTGAGTAAATTGTTTGACTCCTTGCAGTCGAGAATGGAAGACAAAGATCCCAAACCCATATTGCTGAAGATCGCTCCGGATCTGACCGACGAACAGATCAGGGAAATGGTCAGTCTCAGTATCGACAAAGGAATCCAGGGAATCATTGCGACCAACACAACCATCGAGAGAAATTTGCCTTCCATTTCTAAAGAGGAAATCGAAAAAATTGGGGCAGGCGGGTTAAGTGGTGCTCCCCTGTTGGAACGATCCACAAGGATCGTTGAGCAAATTAAAAAGCAAGCAGGGGATGAGATCGAAGTGATCGCTTCGGGAGGGATCTTCACGGCGGATCATGTTCGTCAAAAGATGGATGCCGGGGCCAAACTGGTGCAGGTTTATACGGGATTTATTTATCAGGGTCCATTTTTTATCAAAAATTTGCTAAAGAATTAGTTTGGGCTGTTCCAGCCTGGCTTTTATCATAATTTTGCGACCTATATGGCGACCAACTCGATGAAGAAAAACCGTCCAAGAAAAAAGGGCGGAAGTTCGACTTCGTTTAAGTTCAACTTTTCCTTATTCAAGGATAAAAGGATCCAGCTGGCTTTTGGATTTTTCCTCATCGCCTCATCGCTGTTCCTTGTTGTCAGCTTTACCAGTTATTTGTTTACAGGGCATTTTGATCAATCGGTACTCTCTTCCATCGGAAAGGAGAATGCCAGAGAATTGGGCCTGGAGGCAAGAAATTGGCTGGGCCTTATGGGCGCCTGGGTAGCTCACCTGTTCATTTATAAATGGTTTGGAATTGCTTCCTTCCTGTTTGTTCCCATACTTTTTTTTGGGGGCTATAAGGTATTGTTTGCCAGAGAGATTATCCCCTTAACAAGATTTTATTGGTTCTCCGCCTTTGCTCTTGTCTGGGTCAGTCTTTTGATGGGTTATCTGGTCCTATTCCTGGAAGAGAACAATCCCTGGTTTTTCCTGGGCGGTGGCTTTGGGTTTGAGTTCGCGAGTTGGACCGAGGGGCTCATCGGATGGGGTACCATACTATTCCTGGCCTTTACCCTGATCGTTTTTGCGATCTATTTTTTCAATATCACGCATTTTGGTTTTTCTGCAGGTGCAAAGGAGGTTTCATCTGATGAAGAAGTGCCGGAATCAGAGGGCGGCATTGGGGTCAATCCTTTTGAAGGGGAAGATGCGGCCGATGCTCCGGTGGAAGAGAAAGCTGATGAATTGGAAATGGAGCTGAAAGAAACGGAGGAGGCTCCGACAGAAGAAGTACAGCCTGAAACCGAGTCAGAACTCGAATTGGAGATCAAGGAGGAACCCGAGCCCGTACAGGAACCAGAAGTTCAGGAAGAGCCTGAACCTGATCCGGATCTTGAGATCGAACAAACCAAGGAAGAGGAAAAAATAGGGGGTGAGCTTGAGCATTATGATCCCACCCTCGACCTGGCAAGCTATAAATATCCCAGTGTCAAGATCCTGAAGGATTATGATCATGGAAAAGCCAAGGTCACAAAGGAAGAGCTTGAGGCTAATAAGGAGAGGATTGTCCAGACCCTGAACAATTTCAAGATCGAGATCTCGAGCATCAAAGCCACGATTGGTCCTACGGTTACGCTCTATGAGATCGTTCCAAAAGCCGGGATCAAGATCTCCAAGATCAAGAACCTTGAGGACGATATCGCTCTGAGCCTGGCGGCTCTGGGGATCAGGATCATTGCACCGATACCAGGAAAAGGTACGATCGGGATCGAGGTTCCGAACAAGAATCGTGAGCTGGTTTCCATGAAATCGGTGATCACCACTGAGAAATTCCAGGAGACTTCGATGGAGTTACCGGTGATCATGGGAAAAACGATCTCCAATGAGCTCTACATGGCCGACCTGACCAAGATGCCGCATATACTGGTCGCAGGAGCTACCGGGCAGGGTAAATCCGTTGGATTGAACGTGTTGCTGGCCTCACTACTTTACAAAAAGCACCCTTCAGAGTTAAAGTTCGTATTGGTCGATCCCAAGAAGGTGGAATTAAGTCTTTTCAATCATATCGAAAAGCACTTTCTCGCCGTACTCCCGGATTCTGAAGAGCCCATTATCACGGATACAAAAAAGGTCATTTATACCTTGAACTCTCTTTGTATAGAAATGGATGACAGGTATAACCTGCTAAAGTCTGCGGGTTGTCGGAATATCAAGGAGTACAATCAGAAGTTCAGGAACAGGAGATTGAATCCCGAAAAGGGACATCGCTTTTTGCCTTATCTGGTATTGGTCATCGATGAGCTTGCCGATCTGATGATGACGGCCGGTAAGGAGGTTGAAACGCCGATCGCCAGACTGGCTCAACTGGCCAGGGCTATTGGGATCCATTTGGTAGTGGCCACTCAAAGGCCCTCGGTGAACGTTATTACGGGTACGATCAAAGCCAATTTTCCGGCAAGATTATCCTATAAGGTGACTTCTAAGGTTGACTCCAGAACCATCCTTGATCAGGGTGGAGCGGACAGGCTGGTTGGAATGGGAGATATGCTCTTTACCCAAGGCTCTGATCTGGTCAGATTGCAATGTCCCTTTATCGATACGGACGAGATCGATGATCTCTGCGAATTTATAGGAACACAAAGGGGATATGACTCAGCCTATCCTCTTCCGGAGTATGTTGGGGAAGAAGCCGAGGATAAGGGCGAATTCAGCCTTGATGATCGGGATGCCCTCTTTGAAGAGGCGGCAAGGCTTGTGGTGGTCCATCAACAGGGAAGCACTTCTCTCATTCAAAGGAAATTGAGCCTTGGGTATAACCGTGCCGGCCGGATCATTGATCAGCTGGAAGCCGCAGGTGTCGTTGGGCCATTTGAAGGAAGCAAGGCCAGACAGGTTCTTTTTCAGGATGAGGCCAGTTTGGAACAGTATTTGAAAGAATTAGGCATATAACAGACCAGGATGAAAAAACTTTTTCCCCTCATTTTTTTCCTCACCGCCATCAGTGGTAGTGTTCTTGCTCAATACGACAAGGTCGCCGAGGAAATGCTTCAAAAGGTTGAAGAAAAATATAAGGCTCTCAAATCTTTCAGGGCTGATTTCACCTATATCGGTGAAATGGCTGCTACTGATGAAACCGAATCACTTGACGGAAGTATTACGGTGAAAGGAAGCAGCAAGGTGGTATTGGACCTCAAGGATCAGGTGATCTATATCGATGGTCAGACCCAATGGACACATCTTGTCGACGAGAAGGAAGTGGATATTATGGAATACGATCCGGACGAAGAGGAATTCAGTCCCAACAAAATGTATGACCTCTATAAGCGGGGTTTTAAGTACATATTCGTTGAAGAGATCACTGAGAACGGGAAGGTATTTAATGTGATCGACCTGGTACCGGAGGACAGGAACAAGTCCTATTTCAAGATCAAGCTGTTCGTGAACAAGGCGGACAACAGTATCGCTGCCTGGAGGATCTTTGAAAAAAATGGCAATAGGTACGAGTACAGGATCAAGAATTTCCAACCGAACATCAATGTTGACGATTCCTATTTCAGATTTGACCCTTCCAAGCATAAGGGCATCGAGATCGTTGACCTCCGATAATGTATTTCACAGCTGCAGAACTAGGCGATCAGATCAAGAAAAAGTCTTCCTATCTCTGTGTAGGACTTGATCCCGACCTGGAAAAGATGCCTCCGCATCTTAAGAGAGAAAAGGAACCTGTTTTTGAATTCTGCAGGGAGATCATTGACAATACCCATGATCTTGCAGTGGCCTACAAACCCAACCTTGCCTTTTTTGAGGCTTTGGGCCCAAATGGATTAGAGGTTTTTCAAAGGGTTTGCGATTATATCCCGGATCAAAATTTCGTGATCGCCGATGCCAAAAGAGGAGACATTGGAAACACTGCGAAAAAGTATGCCGAGTCGCTATTTAATCATTACAAGGTAGATGGTGTTACAGTAAACCCATATATGGGTATTGATACATTGCAACCATTTCTGAGTTTCCAAGACAAGTATACTATTGTGCTTGGCCTCACCTCCAACCCCGGGTCAGCTGATTTTCAAAAATCCAGCCTCAAGGAAGGACACGCATTGTATGAAGAGGTTATTGAAAGGGTGAGGGATGCTGGCTCTGCAGATAACACCATGCTGGTTATAGGAGCTACTCAGGATGCGAGCATTCGAGGGATCCGTGAATTGGTTCCGGATCATTTTTTCCTGGTGCCTGGAATAGGATCCCAGGGAGGGGATTTGGAGTCCACCTCGCTCAATGGCTTTAACAAGAATATCGGTTTGCTGGTAAATTCTTCCAGGGGGATCATCTATGCAGGCGGAGGCAGGGATTTTGCAAATCAGGCGCGCAAAGCCGCTGAAGAGCTCAGAGAACAGATGAAAGACCTTCTGGACCGGGCTTAAATATTTCCCCAGGATTTTCTCAGGGCAAGCTGTTCTTCGCTGGGATTTTCAACGGGTTTAAGAACAAACCTTTTGACGATCATCACTTTCTGTGCCGGTGCGCTTAGCGTTTTATCTTTTTCCTTCTTTCCCTTCATCCTTGCTACGACCATGACGACCTCATCTCCAACCTGAGCATTGGCCTTGAATTCATTCACCACAGTCAGAAAATTCTCCCGGTTCACCTTTGTGCCATTGAGACTAATGATCACGTCATTTTTTTGATATCCCATGGCCAGCCCAAAAGAGTTTAAGTTGTTGGTACTGCCAATGATCCATCTTTGCGTTTCCGGATCAAACCCTATCCCAACATCTCCCAGTGTGATCTCCTCCTTCTCAATGGACTCAATATACTCGGCACCGATATCCGCGAAGGTCTGAGTCAGGGGGAGGGGCTCTGATCCACTGACATACTTCGCAAAGAAGTCCTTGATTTCCGGGAAGGTCATTTGACTGATGATATCGAAGATCTCGTCATCGGGAAATGGTTTATCAGCACCATATTTATTTCCAAGGTCTCTCATCAGTTCCTGGGTACCGTATTTGCCACCACTTTTTTTCCTCAGTTGAACATCAAGGCAAAGGCCGATCAATGCGCCCTTTTCATATACGTTGAAATACTCATCCTTGTATTCGTCAAGACAGCCTTTGCTCATCATGGTAAATGGTAAGGTATCGTTGAAGTTTTCCTTTGAGCGCTTGATCTTGGTTCTCATTTCCAATAGAAAATCATCGAAGGAGATCAAACCTTGTTTTAGTTGGACATGGTTAGCGGCGTATTCTGTCATCCCCTCATAAAGCCAAAGGTTTTGAGACATTTGAGGGTTCTGAAAATCAAAATCATGGATCTGCTCGGAATGAATGGTCAAGGGGGTGATGATGTGGAAAAACTCATGCGCCGTTACCTGGGTGATCATTTGACTGATTGAAGATGGCTCCTTTTCTACCAGTGTGAACAAAGTGGAATAGGAATGCTCTAGAGCTCCAACCGCACCTGATGGAGGTCTGCGGTCCTGAAGAAAAACCAAAATCGCATATCGCTCGACAGGCAGATTATTCCCCAGGTACTTCCCCTGGGCCTCCAGTATGGTTCTTACTTCAGGCCGGATATCTTTAGCTCCCACCTTTCCGTTAGGAGAATAAACCGCGATCTGCACATTGGTGCCATTCAATGGAATATCCGTGGTATCGGGTTCGGAATAAAGGATGGGTGAGTCCACGAGCTCATAATAATCTCCGGTAAAAAAGCGATCCATTGTAGCAGCAGATTGCAATCGCTTCATCGGTGTTGCTCCATAAAGTCCTTCAGGATGTTCTATGGTGACATCAAACCTCGTTCTCTTCATTCCCTCCACATAGCCGAACAAGGCAAAGGTGTTCAGCATGAATATTTTTCCTTCTTCAAAGCTTGTCCCCGCCGGTTCAAAAGGGATGGTATCTCCCTCATAATCATATGTATCCTCGACTTTGTAGCGGATCTCTGAAACCCCGTTGGTATTGGGGATCTGCCATCTGTTCTGATCGAGTCTGTGGATTTTCAATGACTTGCCTTCAGAATCTTTGGCCGAAAGACCTTTTACAAATCTTCCGAAGTCATAAATCGAATAGGTTCCCGGAACAATTTTGGGAAAGTGGAATTCAATCTCCGCAGCTTCAGAAGCGGGGGGGACCAGAACGACTTCCAGGCGATCCTCTTCCACTTCCTGAAGATTCACGGAATATTGGTGGCGCCCCTGACCAAGTAGCAAAGTCGGAACTAAGCCTATGAGCAGGAGCGCGCTTAAAAACTTGAGCATGGATTAGATCAGTGCTTTTTCTTTTACGTTTTCAGTAACGACCTGACCGTCGAATAAGTGTATGATCCGGTGTGCATAATCCGCATCCGATGGGGAGTGTGTCACCATGACGATGGTTGTGCCGGCATCATTAAGGCCTGAAAGCAAGTTCATAACCTCCTGTCCATGAGTCGAGTCCAGATTTCCCGTTGGCTCATCCGCGAGGATCAACTTTGGGCTAGCAACAACAGCTCGTGCTACGGCTACTCTTTGCTGTTGACCTCCCGATAATTGCTGAGGGAAATGCTTTTCTCTGTGCCTGATCTGCATTTGATCCATAACCTCTTCTACCCTTTTGCGCCTTTCCGCCCCGGGAACCTTCAAATAGATCAAAGGAAGTTCAATGTTTTCAAATACGGTAAGCTCATCGATCAGATTAAAGCTTTGGAAAACGAATCCGATATTGGCTTTTCTGAGATCTGCTCTTTGCCTTTCCGAATATTTGGAAACCTCATGTTCCACAAAATGGAACTCACCATCAGAAGGGTTGTCCAGCAGTCCGACAATGTTCAGTAATGTTGATTTACCACATCCGGATGGGCCCATAATAGCCACAAACTCACCTTCTTTGATTTCGATATTAACCTGGTTCAGGGCAGTGGTTTCCACTTCCTCTGTCCTGTAGACCTTTGATAGATTCGATGTCTTAATCATTTTGCTCTAGTTTAATTTAATAACCAATTTTTCAATTTTATCGTAGCCCTCATAAGAGGATACTACTACTTTTTCCCCCTCTTCAAGTCCTCCGAGTACCTCATAGTACCTTGAGTTTTGTCGTCCTGTCCGGATATCTCTTCTGGTGGCAAATTCGCCACTTTCGTCTACCACAAAGATCCAGTTACCTCCTGTTTTTTGGAAAAAACCTCCCCTGGGTATCATCAATGCTTTTTTAGGATCGCTAAGTTCTAACCTGATCTGAAGGGTCTGACCACGGCGAATACCAGGTGGTGTTGCATCAGGAAATCTTAGATCCACCCTGAACTGACCGTTGGTCACTTCGGGATAAACCCTGGTGATCTCCAGATGGTGCTGGGAACCCGCAAAATCGAAAGACCCCATCAGTCCCGGAAATACCTTGGATATATAGTGCTCGTCTATGAAAGCTCTGACCTTGAAGCCCTGCACATCGTCTATCTGACCAATGTTTTGACCCGGGGCTACCGATTCTCCCACTTCCTGGTCGATAGATGAAAGAAGTCCGGTGAGTGGAGCGATGATCAACAAATTCTTCAGGTTTTGCCTGTTGAATTCTAGGTTCCTTTGTGTCTGTGCAAGTGTGCGTTCCAATTGTGCGATCTGGGCCCTCATGTAGATCGAGTCGAGCTTCATATTCTCCAACTCCAGTGATCTGTTGGCTACCAGTTTGTCAAAGTTCCTCTTAAGGTCGAAATATTCCTGTTCGGAAATCAGTTTTTCATTATATAAGGCCTTATTCCTCTCTAACCGGTCTTTGGCCTGTGCGACATCATAATTGAGGTCACTAATGATCTTTTTATTGGTATAACGGTTTCTTTGAAGGTTGATCCTCGTGGTCTGCAGATTGTTGATCAGGTCTGAGGCCCTTGTTTCCTGCTCCAGAAAAGCCATCATCATATTGTGATTCGCCAGGCGCAGGATGGTATCACCCTGATCTATCATTGTTCCACCCAGGGTATACTTCTTTTCGACCCGGCCTCCTTCGATGGCATCCAGGGTCACGGTCCTCAGCGGTTGAACCGTTCCATCCACCGGAATATAATCGATGTAATCGTCAAAAATGACTTCCGAAATGCTTATTCTTTCTCCCTGTACATTGAGTTTCCTGGAGCCATCGGCAAAGATCAGATTGTAGGCCACTGCAACGATGAGGAACCCTCCGATCGAATAGGCCGCGATCCTTTTAGGCGGCCATTTTTTCTTTTCTATCTTCTTATCCATACGTTTTTAAAAACGTCTGCGGATTTTCGCCAATAAGAATGCCAATTTTCGAATAATTCGTAAATCGCTTATTACTAGGCGAATAGCAGAGGTGTTTGGACAAATTTCCCGGTTTTAATGTTCGAAATTGAACGTTGCTGTTCGAAATTCAAAAAAAGGAAATTATTGCAGGAAGGGATCGGAAAGATCCGGATTTGTCAAAAAATCCTGGTCGGTTAATGTATTCAAGAAGGATTTGAGATCTTCTCTCTCTGCCAACGTGAGATTCATTCGAACCGCAGAATTCTCATCCTTTAAGATCTCGTCAAGCGAGGGGGAGAATTTTATTCCCGAAGAGTAATGATCGAGCACATCATCGATATTTTCGAATCGCCCATCATGCATATAAGGTGCGGTGATCATGATGTTTCGGAGAGTTGGTGTTTTGAATGCTCCGAGATCGGCAGAATCAAAGGTGATCCTAAAGCGCCCAAGGAAGATCATTTCATGGGATGTATTTGAGAAATCATCGTCAAGGCCATTGTTGTGGAATCCATTGTCGGTAAACAGATCCGTAGCATGGCAGGAAGAACATTTTTGACGGAAGAGTTCAAGACCTCTTTCCTCCGCATCACTCAAGGAAATGTTATTCTCACCCCGCACCCATTGGTCATATTTGGAATTCCCTGAGATCAGAATTCTCTGGAACTGTGCCAAGGCTCTTGCCACTTCCACCCTAGAAATATCCTGAACACCGAAGGCCTTCTCAAAAAGGTCCGGGTAATCACGATGAGCATTCAATTCATTTTCTAGCTCACGGAGATCCTGACCCATTTCATCCGGATTGGTAATAGGTCCGAAAGCCAATGATTCAAGATCCTTGGCCCCGCCCTCCCAGAACAGTCCGGGCATCCAGGCCACGTTGATCAGTCCAGGTGAGTGTCTGAAAAGCTGTTTGCCGCTTACGCCAAGGCTGCTCAGGGCAATACCATCGGTAAAGGCTTTTTCCTGCATATGGCAGGTAGCACAGGAGATGGAGTTATCCGAAGAAAGAATGGGATCATAAAAGAGCATCCTCCCCAGTTCAATCTTTTTCTTTGAAAAGGGATTCCTGTCTACCGTTGGTACCGAAACGTCTATATTCCATGGCACCTCGGGATTATAATCCCCGGGAGTTGAAGGAGGATCCTCAGCTTTCCGACAAGCCAAGGATCCTGCTATAATCAATGGCAATATGATAATTGCCCTGCGCATCTATTCTACATGGTGAACCATGAACATGGTCGAATAATTCTCAGCGATGTCATCAAAAAGAGGACTCGGGGCAAAAAATTGCATTTCACCTTTAGCAGCGTGCACATCGATCATATTGGGCATATTATAGGTTTTGCCGTTTGCAGTCATGATGTGAATCATATGAGTGCTGTCTGCTTCAACGCTAAGCGTATTGGGCAGATCGATGTTGTTCGTGACGTAATAGTCAATAAGCCCGCTATGAAGTCTCAGAGGCTGATAGTTCATGCTGTCGTTATCGTAGTAGGTTCCGTTTTGGACATAGTATTTGTATCCGGTGTTCCAATTCCACGACATTCCAACATTTTCGTCCAGTTCACCTGCTTTTTGATCCAGGGAAAAATTTCTGGCACTATCAACGCCAACCGAAAATTCGATCGCATCGTAATCTCCTGCCGGAGTGTTCAACATGATCATTTCGCGTTCGTTGCTTGAGGTTTTCTCAACCAGATAATAACTCTCCTCGTCGGTCCATACTTCGTTTCCATTTCTGAAAAGTTTGACGTTAGAGATCCACATCCTTACTTCATTGATGATCAGTGTATCTCCTAATGCGGTGGTGAACTTGTCTCCAGGATTATAATCCACACCGTTCATAGGGTCCCATCTCAAATCGAAATGCAACATCAGTGTACCGGATTTAGGCAAAGTGGGAACCGGGTTATCATCGTCATCGTTGCACGCACTAAAAGTCATTAAGGCTGCCAAGACAGCCATAGCTAATATTTTTTTGAACATAATGTTTGTATTAATTAATTCTTGATCTGATTTCTGAAAACGGAAAGAACAGATTAAGATCTTGGAGGCCGGAAGACGGCACTTAAAATTGCATCCTGAAGCCCGGGATATGGATTTTCTGAGTTTAGATCCTGATAGGACAAACTTACCACAAACTGTTCATGGGCTTCAAAATACAAGGGTTGGAACAGCCATGTGAATTCCAGGGAATTGGAGGGCATTTCGGCGTTTTCCGCTGCCCTCATTTTTTTCATAAAGTAGCATTGTCCGCCACAATCAAAATCCGTAGCATCCTTGTTGATACAGTATTCCGCTTCAATTCTTGACTGATTGGCTTTGAAATTCGAAAAAGCCACAAAGATCGAAAGGCTGTTGAGCAAGGCCAAAACGCCAAAAGCCAGGGACAATATCGTTCTTTTATTCTTCAATCAGGGATTGCTAATAGAGTTTAGGACCCAATAACCATTTGAGTAGTTCTGCCTGTAGGTGACCGCTGCGGGCCCACCCATGGCCTGCTGGAAGGAAGGATTTGAGAGATCCACGAGATTGGGATTGACAAATAACTCCTCCACTTGAACATTCAGAACCAACTCGGAAGTTTTTCCATTTTCCAGCAACAGGTTGCCCTTTTGACTTAAGTCAAATTCAAGCTCTACAAGGTTGTTCATCTCTCCGATATGAGCAATCACTCCGGTCGATGGAAATGGAAGAGATTGGGAAAAATACCTGCCTTCTGTCACATAGAACTTATACCCCGTATTCCAATCCCAGAACATGCCTTCGTCTGAGAAAAGTTTTGGAGCTCCTTCTGGAGCAAAATTTATAGCCGAATCCAGGCCGATCAGGAACCTGATCTTATCCCAATTTCCGGGCGGAAGTCCTGTGGAAGAACCGGATATGGACAAAGTGTATCGATGGCTATCCAACGGGACTTTTACAAGATAGTAATCGTTTCTTAAGGACTTTTCGATGCCTTGGGTAGAGTTGATGAAAACAACATTACTCACGATGTATTTATGCTCAAGGATCTCAACAGTATCCTGATTAGCGGTGATATATTGCTTATTCAGTTCAAAAACATTGGCATCGAAATAATGATCAAATTGGATCATCAGGTTGGGAGAGGTGACCGGATCCTCTGAGTCTTCGGAACAGCAGAAGGTCAGCACGAGGCTGAACATCAAAACTGAAAACGATATTGATAATCTCATAATCCTCATTTTACAGTAGCTTCAAATGGGTCCGAGAACCTGGGGTCGTTCACAAAACCTGTATCGGTCAAACATTTCAGGAATTCCACTACAGCATCTATTTCAAATGGTAGCAAGCCGAGCTTCAATGAAGCTGTATCAAGGTTATTGGAAGCAAACATCAGTGGATCGATCGTTGGGCTCCAATTCAACCCTTCGTTATAGTGATCCATAACCTCCTCCAATGTTTCAAATCTGCCGTCATGCATATAGGGGCCGGTGAGCTCGATATTTCTTAACGTAGTCGTCTTGAATTTCGCTCTATCCGCAGGATTTCCGGTCACTTCTTCGAATCCCAGGTCGGTGAAGTCCTGCTCTTCATCGAGACCATTGTTTTTCATTCCGTTAGGCCCCAGGAAACCATTGGTGAGAATGGGGTTGTGGCAATCACCACAATTTGCACCGCGTACCGCGCCCGGGAGAGGATGTGTAACAAAAAAATGTCTGCCTAACTCCTCGGTAGGCGAAAGAAATTCCTCTCCCCTGAGATAGCGATCATATTTGGAATCACTGGAGATCATGGCGATCTCGAAATTAGCAATTGCCTCTGCAATATGCGCGGGTTGATATTCTGTGACGCCAAAAGCCTTGCAAAACAGCTCATCATACAGGCTGTCTTCTTCCAATCTTTCAATTGCTTCTTCCAGTGTCAGGTCCATTTCCAGGTGATCCTCTATGGGTTGCAGAGCTTGTTCCTCCAGGCTCAACGTTCTTGAATCCCAGAAAAACTTATCCTCCCAAAGCAAATTGGAAAGCGACATCGAAGCCCTTCTCAGTGTATCTCCGTAAAGGCCTACGCCCTTGGCAAGACCATCGGTAAATGCCAGGCCTTGAATATGGCATGATCCGCAGGAAGTGGTGTTATTCCTGGAAAGCTTTTTCTCATAGAAAAGATGTCTTCCCAATTCGAACTTTTCCTCGGTCAGACCCTGAGGAAGACTTCTGGGTGGGAAATAGGTAGGGAGTTCAACAGTTAAAGGAGTATTGGATGCCCCTTGGCAAACAAAGCCGGACCCTGAACCCGGATCCGGAGGGTCCTCACAGTCCCTTTGGCAAGACGCCATCAGGCCTGCAATAAAAATCAAGCAATAGCTAATCCTCCTCATGTACACATCTCTAACGAAGTATACACGAGAAAGGTGCTTTTGTGTAAGATTTTAAACTTTTTCCAATACATTCATTACTTCCCTTACATGGGTTTCGGAGGTCTTCAGGAGCTCCATTTCCTGATCGTTCAGGTCGAGTTCGATGACCTTTTCTATCCCGTTCTTACCCAGTATAACAGGAGCTCCCAGATAACAGTTTTGAATTCCATACTCACCAGCCAATTCAACACAAACGGGGAATACCCGACGTTGGTCCCGAACTATAGCTTCGACCATTTGAGCTGCAGCTGATCCTGGTGCATACCATGCGGAGGTACCCATGAGTTTGACCAGTTCACCACCACCGAATTTCGTTCTTTCAATGATGGCGTCAAGCTTAGCCGAGTCGATCAGTTCTGTAACCGGAATTCCACCTACCGTGGTGTACCTGGGGAGAGGTACCATGGTATCACCATGTCCGCCCATGAGAACTGCCTGAATATCCTTTGGAGACACATTGAGCTCTTCAGCCAGGAAGGCTCTGTACCTGGCGGTGTCCAGAATTCCGGCCATTCCAAAGACCCTTTCTCTTGGGAATTTACTGATCAGATGGGCCTGGTAGGTCATCACATCAAGCGGATTCGAAACCACTATGATGATGCAGTCAGGAGAATGCTGAATGATATTTTCGGTAACGATTTTCACAATGTTGGCGTTGGTACCAATAAGATCGTCGCGGCTCATACCGGGTTTTCTTGGTAAGCCAGAGGTGATCACGACCACATCGGATCCAGCGGTCTTTGAATAGTCATTGGTAGAACCTACAGTTCTTGAATCGTATAGATTGATCGGAGCCTTTTGCCAAATATCAAGGGCTTTTCCCTCTGCAAGGCCTTCCTTAATGTCTACAATTACGATCTCATTAGCGATCTCTCTATAAGCCAAAACGTCAGCACAGGTGGCTCCAACATTTCCTGCTCCTACAACGGTTACTTTCATTCTTTTGGGTGATTTTGGGGCGCAAAGATAAAAAGCAGTTCTTAAAGTTCGGATGATTCGCGCTGTTGATTCAGGTCTCGGACTCTGAGCTCAATACCGGGGCCATCGGGGTTGATGATCTTGAAATGTTCTGATATTCTCATTCCTAGAACTGCGGCAATGCGGACTCCGCTTTCCAATACCAGGATCCCTGATTTCTCATCGATTGGAACCTTCTCATCGATTAAAAAATCGCTGATCTTTTTATCTCCCTTCATGCCCAGAGGGGTAAAATGATCTCCCGGTTTCCATTTTCTGATACTCAAGGGTGCATCGAGGCTTACCGGATCGAAGTATTCTATTGCTTCGAGGTTTTTTAGATCCTTGGGAACTTCGCCCACCTCTTTCAAGGAGATTTTTTGATCGTTGAATTTCCCTTCGAAGGGGATTGAGTGAATGAACAGTGATTCCTCAGAGGTGTCATCTTTGGTTTTCGTCAGTATCAGTGTTTCTCTGTCCTTGATCAATTCCCATTCCCCAAAAGCCAATTTTTTTCCGGATTCGGCTTTGATCAATTTCGCCAATTCTGCCCTCATTTCAGAAGTGTATTGAAATTCTCTCAGCATGAATTCCAGCCTAAGGATCCATCCGGGTTGGGACATCAACGGAGCCAAATGTATGAGACCTTTTTCATCTCCTTCCTCATACCAGGCCGGGTTCTTGTCAAGCTGGGAAAAAAGGATCTCCTGTCGATCAAGCTCTCTCAGATAATCGCGGCCATATGTTTTTTCAAGCGATGGGTTGATCTTACGCAAAAGTGGAATGACCTCATTTCTGAGGAGGTTTCGACTGTATTTGTTTTCGGAATTAGTCTTATCCTCTCGCCATCGTATGCCATTTTCCAAAGCAAAGGCCTTGATCTCCTCACGTGTGATAAACAGCAGGGGGCGAATTACTATTCCGGTCTCAACCGAAATACCCCTTTGGTTCATGATTCCCTCACCCTTGATCAGATGGAAGAGGGCGGTCTCAAAATTATCATTAGCATTATGTCCCAATGCGATCCTGTCAATTCTTCTTTCCCGAGATAACTGCTGAAACCAGTCATATCTTTTCTCCCTGGCCAGGTTTTGTATTCCGCTTTTTTTGGGATCGATGGGAAGCATAGACCTATGGACCTTGATCCCAAGCTCCTCGCCCAGGGCCGTCACGAATGTTTCGTCTTGATCCGATTCCTTTCCTCTCAGCTTGTAGTTAACATGTGCGATCTCCTGAATATACCCCAATCGATCAAGGGCATGGACGAGAACCACGGAGTCCGCTCCACCGCTCACGGCTGACAGGATGGTCTGGTTTTTGTCTACAAGACCAAAATCCTGAATGGTTTTTTGAATTTTATCGAGAATGGTCAATGCTGACTTAATTTTGCTCCGGGAATGAATTCCAGGTATTCAAAAATAATCTTTGCAAGCTTAGCGGCTCTGTTTTGCACTTTTTTGTCCAGTGGACAAGGGGTAGAGATCAAGCATACTGATGTTTTCCGCAGTGTGGTTGAGAATGGAGAGGCGATCAATAAGTTTATCGGCCATGTCAAGCTCAAAAGAGAGAATGCGGTGGTCACCTGTGATTCCGCATTTCAATATCTTGACCGCGAAAATTCTCTTTGGCTCACCGGAAATGTAAAGATCGTTCAGGCAGACACCCTTTTTCTCGATTGTGATCATGTGTATTTTGATGGAAAGGAGGATTTTCTCAAAGCCAATGGCAACGCAAAACTTCGCGATCCCAATACCAAAATATCCTCGGATAACCTTTACTACTCGCGTAAAAACAGGCTTGTCTATTACAACGACGGGGGCATTATTGAAATGGAAGGATTCACGCTTAGGAGCAAGGAAGCCTATTACTACCTCAACAGGTCTTATATCCATTTCAAGGACAGTGTTCTTGGGGAGGGAAAAGAGGAAACCATACGTGGTGATTCGATGGATTATTACTCAAAAGAGAAAAAGGTGGTCTTTTTGGGACCAACCGAGGTGCTTTCCAATAAGGGGAATCTCAACACAACAGGTGGGGAATACCTGTTAAAGGAGAAGATCGCCTTTCTGACCAAAAGAAGCTCCATAGAGGATTCCAGTTTCTACATCGAGGGAGACACCCTTTATTATGAACAACTTACCAGGGATGGGTATGGTAATGGTCAGATCCGACTTTTTTCAAAAAAAGATGATATCCTACTTCTTGGGGATGCCTTCCGAAACCGTGAAGGTGGGGATTATTCCAAGGTATGGGGAAAACCCATAGTCCGCTGGGTGAATGGGCCTGATTCTTTATGGATCAAGGCAGATACTCTCGAAAAGTCAAAGTTGGACACGGTGGATATTCTCAAGTGCTATAAGAACGTATCAATATTCAGGGCGGATATGCAGGGTATATGTGATTCCCTCACTTACAATCGTCTGGATTCAAACCTGATCATGTATCATGATCCGGTGCTCTGGACCGGGACAAATCAGATGAGTTCAGATACCATTTCGGCATTTATGGTCGGTGGCAAATTGGACAAGATCTCCCTGGTGCGTCAGGCGTTTATCATTAATGTCGATACCCTCAGGAATTATAACCAGATCAAGGGGAGAAATATGGATGCCAGTTTTGATACCCTGGGTTTGAGCAAAGTGGACATCTCCGGAAATGGAGAAAGCATCTATTTTGTCTTGAGCGAAGAGGAAAATTCCGTTGTTGGTATGAATCGGGTATGGTGTAGCAATATGATCATGGATTTCAAACATAACAAACTCAGGGATATCCATTTTTTGGTCAAGCCCGATGCAAAATTTGTTCCTCCTCATGAGCTTGCAGAACCCGAGAAGGTCTTACGCGGTTTTAGCTGGAGGGAATCCGAAAAACCCAGAAAAGAATATTTTACAAAACCCTGGTAATATGCTAAAGAGCTTTTCAGATTGGAGTAAACATCTTGCAGAAAGTGGCGAACCTGTATTTAAACCTTGGCTGGATTATGAGATCGATCTAAAGGGAAGGTCGGCTGAAGAAATATGGCAGGGCTTGAAGATCAATTTTGAGGCAATGATGTCTGCAACCAAGACCGGCCTTAGCGAGGATATGAGATCGGGCTCGGGAATGGTTGATAACGGTGGTAAGAAAGTGTTCAACGCCGAGGTAAACGTGCTGAACCCCGAATTCAAAGAGATGATCGGCCGGGCTCTTTCTGCCAAGGAAGTCAATTCATGTATGGGCAAGATCGTCGCAGCTCCAACCGCAGGTGCCTCTGGGATCATGCCCGGAATTCTTTCGACCATGATCGCGATTCATAACATTCCTGAGAAAAAGGTTCTTGAGGGTATGCTGATCAGTGCCGGTATCGGACTGATCATCGAAAGAAAAGCCTCGCTTGCGGGTGCGGTTGGGGGTTGTCAGGCCGAAACAGGCTCGGCGGCAGCAATGGGTGCCGGTGCCCTGGTCTATTGTTTGGGCGGGGATTTTGATCAGATCTCCTGGGCTGTAGCCATTACCATTCAATGCATGTTGGGACTGGTCTGTGATCCTGTGGCGGGACTTGTAGAGGTGCCATGTGTGGTTCGTAACGCCAGCGCTACCGCGATCGCTTTTTCATCTGCGCAGATGGCCCTGGCCGGCTATGACCCCGTCATACCCGTGGATGAATGTGTTGAGGCCATGGGTGAGGTGGGTCAGGCTATGGAGGATAGGTACAAGGAAACCGCGGAGGGTGGTTTGGCAGCTACCAAGACCGGGAAAAGCATTGCAAAGAAAGTTCTTCATGAAGACATCGAGATCTTCGATGATCCGGATCATGATCAGGATTCCTAACTCCGTTGAGGCCTAAAGAAGTACCTGAAATATGTAGATGGCGTAGAAGGCCAGAAGGATAATCCCCTCGGGTTTATCGAACTTTCTCCGAATGATCATGATCGGGAACAGCAGTGCTGTTAGAGCCAGCATCCATTTGGCATCATAGTCGATGATCACAGGGTCGATATGAATCGCCTTGATCACTGAAGTGATCCCCAGAATGGACAGGATATTGAAAATATTTGAACCCAGCAGATTACCAAGGGCAAGGTCGGTCTGCTTTTTCATCGCGGCGATAACCGAGGTGACGAGTTCCGGAAGACTGGTGCCAAGGGCAACCATGGTGATCCCGATAACCCTTTCATCGATGCCCAAAGACCTTGCTACTCTTTCCGCTCCCATGACAAACCATTCAGCGCCATAATAAAGGCCGGCAATTCCTATGAGGAGTATGCCCACATCTCTGAGAACCGACTTCGCACCCGATGGTGGCATTTCCAGATCCTCATCCGGACTTCCTTCCTTGTTCTTGGTATCCTTTCTGGATTGCACCATAGAGTTGAAAATGAAGGCACATAGCAGAAAAACGAAGAGCAGACCTTCCCAGGTGTCTATTCTGCGGTTATTGAAGAAATGATTTGATCCGACGAAATAGAGCAGCAGTGAGCTGAACATGGTCATGGGCCAGTCGACCCGTAGGGTTGATCTCTCCAACCTAATCGGGGTGATCAGTGCGGTAATGCCAAGGACCAATCCCAGGTTACAGATATTCGAACCGATCACATTGCCCATCGCAAGATCCTCATGACCGAGCAATACCGACTTAATGCTGATCAGCAATTCGGGAGCAGAAGTGCCAAAGGCGACGATTGTCAACCCCACCGCCAGGGGAGAGATCTTTAGGCGCAATGCAAGATTCGATGCTCCTCGTACGAGGAAATCACCACCGATTATCAATACGGCCAGTCCTACAGCTAATATCAGGATGTCAAGCATGGTTTGGTCTCTGTAGCCTTTTTTTTCTCAACTTTTCCGGCAGAACACTTAGGGAAGATAAAAATTTATTTCCCTTTTTATACGATCCTTCCATGAACGGCCGTCTCTGAGTATTTCATTTTTATCAGAATGTCTTCCGGTTGGTGGAATTCTTGATCGGGGCACTCCGCGATGCTAATATCACAAATGAATTCTTATTGGCAACAGCATCATCTTCTCCCGGGTGAATTCGGTCCGTTATATGAGTAAGGTGATTTCTCAGTTCTATTGTTTTTCTACTTTATCCCTGGGATCGACAAAAGGTAATTTGGGAGCATGCCTGATCACCTGAAAAGGCTTTTCATCTGGCCGAAATTGCCCGAAAAAGCGTCTGGTGCCTTCAAGGTTGCCGGTTTCAAAATCAAATTCCAAAAAATCAGATTCATGAGCCCTGATGACCGAGTTCATCAAAAAGGCCATGGCACCGAGGTCCTTGCCCAATGGATTTGAAAAGCCAGACCAGTAGGTTAGTCTTTTTTTGAAACCAATAAATATTCCACCGGCCAGGGGGACCCCATCCTGGGAACGGACCAGATATAGCTTGCGGAAAAGGGAGTCGGATGAAGATTGAAGTGCCTTTCTCAGATTATCACCGGAACCGTCCCCGGTTGTATGGGGAAGTGCCGAGTATTCTTTGTTGTAAATAGGCCAAAAAACATCGAGCCTTTGCTCCTCAAGTTTTAAGCCTGATCCATGAGCTTTTTTGATCTTTCTTTTGAGGTTGTTGGAATATGACCTTTCCCTTTCCTCAATTGGCTGGTTTAAATTCAGCACAAGATTTCTTTTTTGAAGAACACGGAACCTCTTGTGCACAAGAGCGGAAAGATGATTATTTTCATTGAGGTGGTATGCCCAGGCGATGATTCCCTTTGAAAGACCAATGACTTGCTCCACCACATCAACATCCTTTCCATCGAAATTCCCGATAATGCCAAGCTGTTGACAAAATGCAGGTTGGACCACCCTTTTGAAACCGAATGCTTTTTTTACCGGTAGCGCAATTCCCCATTCGAATTCCTCTTCTTCCTGCCAGACAAAGAATTCCCATTGTGGGTGAAGGGCGGTGAGGATGTCAAAAAGACAATAAAAAAGCCCCTGGCTTGAGTTTTTGACCAACTCATCCCATTTCTGCGGATCCAGATTTTTCTGGGTGTACTTTTTTATCATGATCTTTCGTTTCCCAAAGAGGCATAATTTTCCTTAATCTGCCATTTTCCGTTATTTGTGTCTGGTGAAAAAACTATTCCTGCTCATATTTCTGGGGCAATTCCTGGCTTTATCCCCGGCCTTTTCGCAAAGTGTATATGCACCATTGAATCGTGATTATTACTGGAAGCTAGATCGTTATGAGATCAAGAGTTCTGCGAATAATCCGGTCTATCATTCAGTACAAAAACCCATTCTGAGGAAAGATATTGCCGACATGGTGGATACCACCCTCCAAATGGGACTGGATCTTTCCGGAAGAGATGATTTCAACTTCGACTACCTGATAGCGGATAACCATGAATGGTTTGAGGACGAGGCTGAAGAATCCAAAAAACCCTTTCTGAAGAGCCTGTACAAGAAAAAGGCAGATCTTTTCTATTATCAGGATAAGGATTTCGAGTTTCACATAAACCCTGTCTTCGAATTTGCCGGTGGGAACGATTGGGAAGAAAACGAAGCTTTAACAATTAATACCCGGGGAGTTGAGCTGCGTGGTTCAATCGACAAGAAGGTTGGTTTTTACTCTTACATCACCGATACGCAGGGTAGATTCCCGAATTATGTCAGGCAATTTGCAGATTCAAACAACGCCCTGGTGCACGAGGGCTTCTGGAAGCCTTTCAATGAAGAAGGTTTTGACTTTTTCTCACCAAGAGGCTACATCACCTTTGGTGTGACCAAACATATCGGATTGCAATTCGGTTTTGATCGGAACTTCATCGGAAACGGTTACAGGTCTCTGATCCTCTCTGACTTTGGAAATGCTTATACCTTTTTAAAATTCAACACCCGGGTGTGGAAGATCAACTACACCAATATTTTCGCCCAGATGACGGGCTTTTACTCCGGAAAGAATGAAAGGTATCCCCGGAAGTACATGGCCCTTCATCATTTTTCGATGAACCTGGGAAGGAATCTCAACATAGGTCTGGCTGAGACTGTATTCTTTGGCAGCGGCGATCCTTTTGTGGAACCCACATTTGAGATCAGTTATTTAAACCCGATCATTTTTTATAGAGCCCTGGAACACCAGTTGGGCAGTCCTGATAATGTTTGCATTGCACTGGATTTTAAATGGAATTTCCTGAGACACTTTTCGCTTTATGGTCAGGGATTTCTGGACGAGTTTCTTCTCGATGAGGTCAGGGACCAAAACGGTTGGTGGGGAAATAAGTATGGATTTCAACTGGGTGGAAAATATATAGATGTGGCTGGCATACAGAATCTGGATCTTCAGGTCGAAACCAATATTGTACGGCCGTTCACATATACTCATGAAGACATCTACAGAAATTACGCCCATTACAACCAGGCATTGGCAAACCCTTATGGAGCCAATTTCAGGGAGTTTATCACCATCATCCGTTACCAACCCACCAACAGGCTTCAAATCAAGTTCAAGGGTATTTTTGCCAATAAGGGCCTTGATCGAAACATGGAGGACAACAATGGCGGTGACATCATGAAGCCCTACCAAACCCGGAATCAGGAATACGGAAATGCCATAGGACAGGGAATAGGAACCGATGTGGGCTTGGTCGATTTATCCTTCAGCTATATGCTCAAACATAATTTGTTTATTGACCTTCAACAGGTGTTCCGGCAAACGGATTCGGAATCATCTCTTTTTGATCTTTCCACCAACTATACCATGCTGACCTTAAGATTTAACAAAGTCAAAAGGAACTGGAATTTTTGATCTTTGCAGCTTGATAATCCCTAATTTTGAATCTCCATGGGAAGTATGAAATTTAAATCGGAGATCACATCCGAATTGCTCTCTTCCAAGACGGTTCTGGATCAATTTCTGGAAGATGAGAGTAACCTTGAACAAGTAGAAAAAGCAGCTTCGACCATTGCCAGCGCCTTTAAAAAGGGGAAGAAGGTCATCAGTTGTGGAAACGGAGGTTCACACTGTGATGCCATGCATTTTGCAGAGGAATTAAGTGGCCGTTATCGAGAGGACAGGGATCCTTATCCGGCGGTTTGCGTATCCGATCCGAGCCATATCACATGCACTGCCAACGATTTCGGATTTGACCGTATTTTTTCTAGATTTATTAGAGCCTTTGGCGATAAGGGCGATGTATTATTGGCAATCTCCACCAGCGGTAATTCCAAAAACGTAGTCACGGCTGCAGAGATTGCGCGCCAAAAAAACATGACAGTGATTGGCCTAACAGGAAATAACGGAGGGCAGCTTGCCGAGTTTTGTGATGTGGAGATCCGAATCCCGCATTCGGGATATGCCGACAGAATTCAGGAAATGCATATTAAGATCATTCATACCCTCATCTATTTGATCGAAGAGATGACCAAGCCATAATGCTGGCTAAAACACGGGGTTACAGCCTCGTCGGAGTTGATGCAATTCCCATTGATATCGAGGTCAATATCGTCGACGGGACGAAGTCCTATATGGTCGGCTTGCCTGATAATGCTGTAAGAGAAAGCCTTTTTCGCATAGAATCCGCTTTCAAGGAATTAGGCCTTTGGTTTCCGAGAAAAAAGATGTTCATCAACTTGGCTCCGGCCGATATTCGCAAGGAGGGTTCTGCCTTTGATCTCCCCATAGCTCTTTGTATTCTGAAGGCATCGGACCAATTGAATGCTGCGCAGCTCGAGGATTTTGCCATTATGGGCGAGCTGGCACTGGATGGTGAGATACGTCAGGTCAAGGGGCTGTTACCTATGGCCATAGAAGCAAGAAAGCAGGGTCTGTCAGGGTTTTTGCTTCCAAGAAGCAATTCCAAAGAGGCTGCTATCGTCGATCGACTACAGGTCTATGGATTTGATTCTCTGGAAAGGGCGGTTTCATTTTTTTCAGGAAAAAAGGAGGAGCCGGTTTATACCGATACCAGGGAAATTTTTCAGGATGAACTCGATCATTTCGAACTGGACTTTGCTGATGTGCAGGGTCAGGAAAACGTAAAGAGAGCCCTGCAGATCGCAGCGGCGGGAGGGCATAACGCCATTATGATCGCCCCCCCGGGGGCGGGTAAGACCATGCTCGCCAAGCGCCTGCCTTCCATTTTGCCTCCGATGACATTGCCGGAAGCGCTGGAAACAACGAAGATCCATTCCGTTGCCGGGAAACTATCCAAGGTCAATGGTTTGATCGCCAGAAGGCCGTTCAGATCGCCCCATCATACAATATCCGATGTGGCATTGGTAGGAGGGGGAGGAAATCCCCAGCCCGGAGAAATATCTTTGGCGCATAACGGAGTTCTCTTTCTGGATGAACTTCCTGAGTTTAAAAGGACCGTGCTTGAGGTTTTGAGGCAGCCATTGGAGGAGCATCATGTTTCGATTTCCAGGGCAAAGGCTGCTGTGGACTACCCTGCTAATTTCATGTTGATCGCAAGCATGAATCCAAGCCCCAGCGGTGAGTTTTACCATCCTGGTGAAAGCCATCCGAATTCCCCTATGGAGATCAAGAAATATTTGTCTCGAGTTTCAGGCCCCCTGCTTGACAGGATCGATTTGCATATCGAAGTCGCCCAGGTGCCTTTTGGAGTCATGGCTTCGCAAGGAAAGAATGAAAGCAGCGCAGATATCCGGGCCAGGGTCATAAATGCCAGGGAGGCACAAAGGGAACGATACGGAAGGCTTGAAGGTGTTTTTAACAATGCACTGCTGCCATCACAACATATCAAAACCTATTGTGCAATAGATTCCCAAGGAAAAATGCTTTTGGAAAGGTCCATGGAAAAGCTTGGCCTTTCTGCCCGGGCCTATGACAGGATCCTCAAGGTATCACGCACTATCGCGGATCTTGACGGGGTGGAAAACATAGGGATACAGCATATCGCCGAAGCGGTGCAATACCGTTCTCTGGACAGGAATCAGTGGATACCGGATTAATTGATAATCAGCTTTTCTGAGATCTCCTGATCACCAGACTTCAACTTGATAAAATACAGGCCCGCGGTTAATCCCCAATCTTTTAGATCAATGCTTATCTCACTTTCAAGCTGTCCTTGTTCGAAATCTCGGGTTGATATCAGCATTCCCGTATTATCATAAATCGAAATGTTGCCATCGGATCTTGATCCCTGCATTCTGATGTTGACCATGCCCTGTGCCGGGTTAGGCCATACGAGCATTTCCAAACCTCCGCTTTTCGTGTAAGACTCGGTACCAGTGATAAGAAGGTCTACTTCCCAAACACCGCGTCCATAGGTCACGGCTGTGATCTTTTTCGACGCATAATGGATATCCATTTCAGTTACGATCACATTGGGTAAGCCATTCATATAGGGTACGAAACTGTTCATGGTATCTCCCTTATAATAGACCCCGATCTCGTTTCCGACATAAACACCGCCACTACCACCTTCATCATCGATCATGACGCATTCAGTGGAGACATTCGGAAGCCCATCGGACTCATTGATCCAGGTTGCTCCCTTGTCGGTGGTTTTGTACAATTTATTGCTTATGGAATACCCACCATAGGTCACATAAATGGTGTTCCCGGAAAAATCTGTGTTATCAAACTTCGCATAGGTGATCCCCTGAGTGATACCACCACCGGTGATCCGCTCCCAGCTGATCCCCCCATCTTCGGAAACATAGATATGGAATCCCTTGGTGGCCAATAGTTTATCAGGGTTCCATTTGCTGATATCCATAGATGAAACACTTCCTCCCGAAGGAAATGAAGTATTGTTCACCTTGAACCAGGAGTTTCCGGAATTTGTGGTTTTATAGATGTTGCTATAACCGACAAAAAGAACTTCTTCCTGGAAAGGATCCATGACAAATGTGGTCACCCATTGAGAGTTTTCGTTTACATAAGATCCCGGGTCAATATTCCAGGAGAAATTTCCACCGCCGTTTGTAGATCTAAGCACTACACCATTTTGGTAGGAGCCCCACATATTATTTGCATCTGTATGACCGATAATGCATTCCATCCCGTCCGCTCCCAAAACCCTGCGATAGCCGATGGTCTGGTCGTTGAGATTCGTACCGTTATCCTGATTGCCCATCATATAGAAGTCCGGTGACTGCTGCCCGAGCCCTAGTCGATATGACTGTGTTATGACCAGTGTTGCGCTGATGTCATCCCATGTGTCTCCATAATCCTGGCTTCTATAAATACCTCCGTCATTTCCGGCATAGACAGTTTTTCCGGAAGAAGAGAAGGTCAGATAATGGCAGTCGGCATGAGCATACTCAACGCCCGTACTGATAGGGTCATTGATATAATAGCTGGAGATGTTGAAAGTGCTTCCGCCATCCGTGCTCTTCCAGCAATTTACGCCACCAACAAATACCAGATCTTCATCGATCGGGGAAATATCAATGGCCATGCAATACCAGCTAATACCTCCCGGCGATGATCCGTCAACAGCATAACCTAATATGTTTGGTGTAGATGGATGGATTGTACTGAAGGTTTTCCCGGAATCCAGGGATTGATAAATTCCATCAAGTCCGGAATCCGAACTCTTGCAGCCGACGATCAGGAGCTTGGAAGGATTCGCGGGGGTCACCGCCATTTCAAACTTTCGAATTCCGGATGCTATGAACACCTGATTCCAATTGTTTCCACCATCTTCTGAACGCAAATAGGTGCTTCCACTTGCGTAAATAATACTGGTATCACCAGGCATATATCTGATATCGTTGAAGTTTCCCGATTGTACTACAGTCCAGTTATCCCCACCATCGCTGGTTTTGTAAACCCCACCGGAGCCTCCGAAAACAGCCGCGAACATCACCTTGGGATTCAGAGAATTGATCGCCATCCTGCCGATCTTCCTGTTTTGGTTCACGGAAAATGTCAGGCCAGTTTGCTGCCAGGAATAGCCTGCATCTGTGGATTTCCAAATCCCATCCGAATTGGTGGAATAGGAGGTGCCAACACGGTCTCCAGTACCGAGATAAAGAACCGAGTCATTTTGAGGATCAAATAATAAATCAGCACAACCTATGGCCGGCAAGGTGTCGTTCAGTACTTCAAAGGTGACTCCGTCATCATATGATTTCCATAGACCTCCGGATGGTGAGCCCACATAGATGATGCTGGTGTCATTCGGATGAAATTTGACGAAATTTAGTCTGCCCAGGCCGGCAAGGTTCAAATTATTGGAGGGGCCTTTAGAGTTCCAGACGGGAAAATTGGCTTGGCGCAGGTTAGTGGAGTTATTCTTCAGATCCTGTAACGCCTTTCCGATATGACCCTGTTCAGGCCATTCTCCGTTTGGCCCTAGCCTTTTTTCAACCTGATACTCCCACCTCTTGAAGTGTTTATAGCCAGGTAGATCCTTGCCCTGATTTTTTGCAAAATAATCGTTCGCTGCATTCCTGATATCCTGAAAGTCGGATCCGTTTTCAAGCAGATCCAGCCATTCCTGGCCTGATACCAGCATGGGGATAATTGCCAGAACTAGACTAAATAGTTTTCTCATGGCGTGAGTTTTACTGAATCACCACCTTCTTGGCAACCTGATTCCTGCCCGAATTAAGTCTGACAAGGTAAATGCCAGGCATCAAATTCAATTCGCTCTGGGAGAGGGACACCCTTTTTTCATCCAGAAGCGATCCACCCGAGTACTCAAATACTTTCGCACCGGTAAGATCCAGAATAGAAATGGATACATCGGTAGAGTTTCCTGACCATTCTACACTGAAATCTCCGTTATTCGGGTTTGGAGAGATCAACAATTCGAGGTCACCCTGCTTTCCATAGGTTCGTAATGAATTCAATCCTTGAGAAAGAAGCGGGATCTCCCAAATACCTCTTCCGTAGGTTCCTGCGATGATCATTTCTGCATCCTCCTGAATTTCCATTTCACTGACGATCACATTGGGTAAGCCGGTTCCATACGGCTGGAAAGTAGAGATGGTGTCATCCTTGTAGAAAACACCGATATCGGTTCCAACATAAACTCCGTTTCCATTTCCTAAAGCATCGATCAACACACAGTTTGCTGGCACATTTGGTAAACCTTCGGATTCGTTTGTCCAGGTTACTCCGAGGTCTGTGGTTTTGTATACTTTTTCATCTAGATCATACCCACTATAGGTGACCCAAATTGTACTTCCGTTTAGGTCCTTGTTATCAAATGCCACATAGGTGATGGTCAATCCCGGGGTTCCGTTATCGATCCTAGACCAGGTTACTCCACCGTCATCGGACAGATATAGTCTTGATGATTTTGATGCCAGCACTCTGTCAGGCCACCATTTGGATATCGCCATTTGGGCCGTTTTTCCCCCGGAAGGGAATCCTGATGTGTTTACCTTGAACCAGCTCGAACCAAAAGTGGTGGTTTTCCAGATGTTGTTATATCCGGAATAAAGAATATCCTCAAGCCATGGATCCTGAATATACGGTGTTACCCATCCTCCGCTTTCATTAATTCCGGAAGTAGATGGGCCAAATGAAATGCCACCGTCAGAGGATCTTTGAATGTTTCCGTTTTGAGAGCATCCCCACATATTTAATGGCGACCCGTGAGAAATAATACATTCCATACCATCACCTCCAACCACATGCCTGTACTGCCAAGTGTCATCGGAAAGATTTGTTCCATTATCCTGATTTCCCATCAAAAGGACACCGTAATCATGCTGGCTGATCCCAATTCTGTAGGATTGCGTGATCACGAGGGTCGTCGACAAATTCAACCATGTGGAACCGTCATTCTCGGTTTTATACACTCCTCCATCGTTTCCTGCGTAGAGAGTGCCATTCGGATGATAATGTAGCTGATGGCAATCGGCGTGAACTTTCTGGACGGATTGTCCTGCCCAATGCGTATTGATATTCCAAGTGTCACCACCGTCTGTACTCTTGTACATGTTGATACCACCAACAAAAACCAGGTCCGGATCTGTCGGGCTTACCGCGCAGGCCAGATCATACCATCCCTGTCCACTATTATCGCTGCCATCTGCAGCCCAGCCAAGCAAATTGGGATTGGAGGTTCCATGCCTTTGTGTCCAGGTACTTCCGGAATCGGCAGAGAAATAGAAACCCCTGGCACCGTTATTTGTGGCTGAGGCCATGATATAGACATTTGATGGATTCGCTGGAGTTACGGCAATTTCCATTCTGTTGGTTCCGCTTGTGACGGTTACGGAGTTGAAGGTTTCTCCACCGTCTCTTGATCTGAAAAATACGGCTCCGCTCGCGTAGACATGGGAAGTATCTCCGGGCATATATTCGATGTCCTTAAAATTTCCTGCCTGCACCCTGACCCATTTGGCCCCGGCGTCTTTTGTTTTGTAAATCCCATTGGAAGTCGCTGCAAGGATCACATTCGGATCCAGTTGATTGATGATCAATCCATTCACGGTCCTGGTCTGGTTAACATTCCAGTTCAAACCCGTGGTGTCCCAGGAGTATCCTCCATCGAAGGATTTCATCACCCCGATGGCATAGGTATCATCCCCATCCCGGTCCCCTGTAGCCAAATACATGATCGAATCGTTACTGGGGTCAATGGCCAGATCCGAGCAACCTATACTCGCCATGGTGTCGTTCAATACTATGAAAGTACCACCTCCATCTGTTGTCTTCCAAAGACCTCCTGAAGGTGCGCCTACGAAGAAAAGCGAATCATTGCTGGGATGAAAAGTGATAAAATTTATTCTGCCCAATCCTTCAAGGTTTGGTGTGGCGCTTGGCCCTTTCGATGTCCAAACAGGGGTTATACTGGACCTTAATGCAGGTTTGTTCTTGTAGTATCTTTTATGCTCCTTAAAAGCTATTCCCGGATTTGGCAACTCGCCAGATGGATAAACTCTTTGTTCCATAAAGTATTCCCATCTCTTAAACTGCTTGTACCCCGGCTTTCTGGCACCGCTCAGATTATCAAAATAATCATTGGCTGCTTCCTGGATGTCGTAGAAGTTTGCACCCTCATCGATCATTTCACGCCATTCCTGAGAATAGGCCTGAAAGCTTATAAAAAGGATAGAAAGGAGAATTATTGTCGATTTTTGCATTCCGAAATTTTATAACTGAACACGAAAATACGAAGAGCGGTTTTTTTTGCGGTCATATAATTTGATAAGCAAAGGAATTAGTCATTGGATTGTCAATTAAGAATTGAATTGTTTTCCTTTGACCTGAACCAAATCTCCGGCCCTGAATGAGACATTTTATCCCACTTCTCGCATTCCCGTTTCTTTTGATTTCCTGTGTTTCGCAGAAGAAGTACGATGAGCTTCTGAAAGACAAAGTGGCCATGACAGCAGAACAGGCCGTTCTTCAGAAAAATCTTGACGATGCCAATAATGAGCTGGCCAAGGTCAACGCAGCCAACGAGACAACCCAGGCAAAAAATGCTGCACTGACTGAAGAAGTGGCTGAAATGAATGATAAAAATGCCCAATTGCAAAAGCTCTATGACGAATTGGAGGCTACGAACAATCGGCTGACCGAGGATTATAAAAATCTATTGGAGTCTTCTACAGCTAAATCCAGCGAGCTTTCAAAGACCCTGGCGGAAAAAGAGAAGGCACTTTTGGACCTTGAACAGAGCCTTCTGGAAAATCAGAAGAAAATGGATACGCTTATGCTTGATCTTCAGGCGAGGGAAAGGAAGGTTCAGGAACTGCAAAATATTATTCAGCGAAAAGATTCTTCTGTTCTTGCCATGAAAAACTCCGTGTCCCAGGCTTTGTTGGCTTTTGAAGGGTCAGATCTGAATGTTGAAGTGAAGAATGGTAAGGTTTATGTTTCGCTGGCATCCAAGCTGTTGTTCAAAACCGGATCGGTCAATGTAGATTCAAAGGGTGCGGAAGCACTGAGAAAACTCGGAGAGGTAGTGAAGGATCAGGAGGATTTTGAGATCATGGTTGAGGGTCACACGGATGATGTGCCCATATCGAAGTCCTCAAAGTATTTGCAGGATAATTGGGATCTGAGCGTGCTCAGAGCTACTGCGGTGACCAGAATTTTAAGAGAAAGCGGCGTTCAGCCTGAGAGGATCACGGCTGCGGGAAGAGGTCCGTTTCATCCGGTGGAACTTGGAAGCACCCAGGAGGCAAGACAGAAAAACAGGAGGACAGAGATTATTCTGACCCCTAACCTGGATGAACTCTATCAGGTCATCAATACTGAAGAACCTCAGGAGTAGAGATCTGACCATCTTTCATCGTCAATTTCCGGTCGGCCATTTTTGCCAGTTCGGCATTATGGGTGACGATCACGAAGGTCTGCTGGAATTTTTTTCTTAGTTCGAAAAACAGCTCATGCAATTCTGAGGCATTCCTGCTATCCAGGTTACCTGAGGGTTCATCGGCAAAAACAATGGAAGGACCATTGATCAAGGCTCTGGCGACAGATGCCCTTTGCGCCTCACCTCCCGATAATTCCGCCGGTTTATGCTCAATTCGGTCATGGATACCCAGTATATCGGCCAGTTCCTTTGCCCTTGGTCGAACCGACTTCAGGTCTGCTCCTTTGATCAGGGCCGGAAGGCAAATATTTTCAAGACATGTGAGTTCAGGAAGTAGATTGTGAAATTGGAAAACAAAGCCGATCTGTTCGTTTCGAAACTGGGAAATGCGTTTTGACCCCATATTGGCGATGCGCTCACCATGGATCAGTACATCTCCTTCATCTGCGTTATCCAGAGTTCCCAGGATGTGAAGAAGTGTGCTTTTCCCGGCACCGGATGCTCCTACGATGGAAACCACCTCAGCTTCTTCGACTTGCAGGTCAACTCCCTTGAGGACCTGCAGCGAGCCATAACTCTTTTTTATTCCCGAAGCTTCAATGGCTTTCATTCTCATTGAAATTTGGCCAAAAATAATCCTTTAAGCCAAATGCTTTGTCTTGAAAATCCTTTTCAAAAGATTTAGTTTGGTGCCCGCAAATTTCTCCCCTTATGAATGTTCATGAATACCAGGCAAAAGATATTTTAAAGCAGTTCAATGTACCCATTCAGGATGGTAAGGTTGCTGATTCGCCAGAAAAAGCCGTTGAAGCTGCCAAACAACTGAAAGCCGAGACAAATACTCCGGTTTTTGTGGTAAAGGCCCAAATTCACGCCGGTGGAAGGGGTAAAGGAAAAATAGAGGGTACGGAACAGCGCGGTGTTTCCATAGCAAAGGACCTAGACGGAGTGAAGGAGATCGCCACGAATCTTCTGGGGCACACACTTGTCACGCATCAAACCGGCCCATCTGGTAAAACGGTAAACAAGATCTACATTGCTGAGGATGCCTATTATCCCGGAGAGTCCGAGTTGAAGGAGTTTTACATCAGCATTCTGTTAGACCGTGACAGATCCTGCAATGTGATCATGGCTTCTTCTGAAGGGGGAGTCGATATTGAGGAAGTAGCTGCAAATACACCCGAAAAAATTGTAAAGGAATGGATTGACCCGGTTTCAGGCCTCTTGCCATTTCAAGCCAGGAATATTGCTTTTGCATTGGGCTTGAGTGGTAATGCTTTTAAGGACATGGTCAAGTTTCTCATGAAGTTGTACAAGGCTTATGAGGCTACGGACGCGTCCATGGTGGAAATCAATCCGGCGCTCAAGACTTCCGATGATAAGATCATTGCTGTAGATGCTAAGGTCAATTTTGATGATAACGCTCTCTTCAGGCATACGAATATTGCTGAGCTCAGGGATAAAACGGAAGAGGATCCTTTGGAAGTCGAAGCAAGCGAGGCAGATTTGAACTATATAAAGCTTGATGGGAATGTGGGTTGTATGGTCAATGGAGCGGGTCTGGCCATGGCTACCATGGATATTATCAAACTCTCCGGTGGCGAACCTGCAAATTTTCTGGATGTCGGAGGTGGAGCAAATGCTCAAACCGTTGAGGCAGGATTCCGGATTATTTTGAAAGATCCCAATGTTAAAGCCATACTGATCAACATCTTCGGGGGCATCGTGCGTGGAGATCGTGTTGCCAATGGGGTTGTTGAGGCCTATAAGAAGATCGGAGATATTCCGGTCCCCATTATTGTGAGGCTTCAGGGAACCAATGCCGAGGAAGGTGCCAGGATCATCGAAGAATCCGGCCTTCGTGTAAGCTCTGCAATCGCTCTGAGCGAAGCCGCCGAAAAGGTCAAAGAGGTTATTTCCTAAGAATCAGCCGAAAGACTGTCTACGGGATTCAGGGTTGACGCCTTGAATGCCTGGAATCCAACGGTCAGCATGGCGATCATCCATGCCACAAGTCCTGCTACGATATAGGTCATCCAGGAGATGTCTATTCTGTATGCGAAATCCTGCAACCAGGAGTTAAGGCTGAAATGCGAAACCGGAACGGCAATGACGAAGGATATCACGATCAGCAACAAAAACTCCCTGCTGAGAAGAACGATCAGATTTCCTTCACTTGCGCCCAAAACTTTGCGGATACCGATCTCTTTTGTCCTTTGCTCTGCGCTATAGGCGGTAAGTCCTAAGAGACCCAGGCAGGCAACTACTATTGCAAACAATGAGAACGTGGTGATGACTTTGGACATCACATTTTCCGTTTTGTAAAGGGCATCAAGATTTTCATCCAGAAAATAATACTCAAAGGGAATTTCCGGGAAGAACTCGGAAAGTGTTTGTTGGGAATGCTGGATAACCGATTCGTAACTCTTCCCATCGAATCTGATGGCCAGATAAGTTCCTCCCATACCCCAATGATAGGCCCTCGGACCTTCTACGACCACAGGAGTAACATGATGATGAAGAGAGGCAAAATGGAAATCTCTGGCGACACCTACGATCTGAAGATTGCGCCCTCCACGTTTGGTGATTCTCTTATTGATAGCCTCCTCCGGCCCTGACCATCCTAGATGTTTTACCAATGTTTCATTGACGATTGCGGGAATGAAGCTTGTGTCCCTTTTGGTCCTTGAAAAATCATGCCCTGCGAGCAGCTCGATACCATAGGTGGTTGAAAAATTCTCTCCGCCTGCAAGGAATGCGATCTGCTGTGCTTCGGTAAATCCCTGGAATGTATAATTGTCTGTTTGATGGCCATCACCCAGTATATATGCGCTGGTGGTAATCTCCGAGACACCTTCATGGTCTGTCAATTTTTTCCTCATGGCATCCCACTTGGTGATTTCCAAGCCATTGTTGAACGGGATCATCAGGACCTTTTCCTTATCGAACCCAAGTCTGGCCTCCTGTAGGTAGTGCAATTGCTTAAATGCTACTACCGTCCCCGAAATCAGAATTATGGAAATCGCGAATTGCAAAACAACCAGCATTGACCGTAGGCTCACCTTCTTATTTGTCCCCGCCACATTTGATTTTAAAACCTGAATAGGCTGGAAACTACTGAGATAAAGAGCAGGATAAGAACCCGAAACGATCCCGACTACCAACCAAACCCCGAAGAATCCGGCAATCATAAGCGGATCAAAAATGAAATTATGGGTGAAGGCCTTACCCGAAAAGGAATTAAAGGATTTCAATAATAGCTCAGCGGCGATCAGAGCAAGGAAGAGCGCAATAAAAGTCTGGAAAAGGGTCTCGCCCATGAATTGCCAAACGAGTTCCTTTTTGTGCGCCCCCAGTACTTTCCTCATTCCCACTTCTCTGGCCCTGCGTGCTGTCCTTGCAGTAGCAAGGTTGATAAAATTCACACAGGCTATGATCAATACCAGTCCGGCGATGATCGAAAAAATATAGATATATGTGATGTCCGAATTGGGGTGCATTTCAAAATCAAGATTTGATCTCAGATGCACATCCTTCAGTGGAAAAAGGTACATAGAGGCTGTTTCCTTGATGTTATCAGGAAAATATTTGGCCACAAGATCAGGGAATCTTGCTTCAAGCTGCTCTGCTTCAACCCCTTCTTTTAACTTGATGTATGTCCAGGTCGGATTCCAATAATAGTTCCTGAATATCCATTCCGTATTTTCATTCCTGGGAATGGTCGACATATTGACCAGGACATCGAAGTCAAGATGTGTTTGGATCTTTTTGTCTGCAAGAACCCCGGTAACCTTTAGGGTATGGTCCCAGAAATTATTGGATTCGAGAAACTTTCCCATGGGATCTTCATCCCCAAAGTATTTTTTGGCCGCCGCATGAGATAGAACGATGGAATTGGGCTCTGAAAAGGCGGTGTTTGGGTTGCCCTTTTCAAAAGGAAAGTCAAAGACATCGAATACCGTTGAATCTACCAGGAATAGTTTTTTCTCTACATAGGACTGTCCATCGGATCTCAATACAAACTTTGGAGACTGCCAGTTGAAGAACCTTGTTTGGGTTTCTATAAGATCCGAGTGATCATGCATCAGGGTTGTTCCCATAGGAACGGGAACGCTGGCTGAGTTTTCTCCACCACCTTCCGAAGCGATAATTTCACAAACCCGGTAAACCCTTTCATAATCGGTGAACTTTTTCTCATAGCTCAACTCGTCACTGATAAAAAGAAGAATAAGTATGAAACAGGTGAGCCCGAGGGTCAATCCAATAATATTCAGGAATGCATAGAACCTGTCGTTCAGGATATTCCTTATCGCTACCGTTATATAATTCTTTAGCATGTTTTTCCTTCCGCTCGCCAAAAAACGCAATTAAGGTGCCATCTTGCCTAAGATTTTGAATTACAATGACTTATTCGATTTCTGGCAAAAAAAAATGTTCAATCTGAAACAGCATTGTTCATTTTTCTACACTTTTCGATCCTGAACCATTTAATCATAAAACCCAAAACAAATGGAAAGAAGGAACTTCCTAAGGAAAACAGGCCTTGGCCTTGGTGCCCTTGCGACGCCATACTCCTTTCTTGAAGCCAGCTCAAGAATTTCATACCCGGATCCTCCGAAATCAGGATCAGGTGAACTCGATTGGGAATCGGTGAGAAAGGCCTTCGATCCGAATCCGGATTTCATCAATCTAGAGAACGGGTATTTCAGCCCTCAAACCAGGGAAGGTTATGACAGGTTTGTTGAATATGGCAGAGTACTGAACCAAAATACCTCCAAGGTCATGCGTGGGGAAATGGAGGATGAAACCGATGAAACCCGCAGAGCTCTGGCGGAGTTCTCAGGTACTTCCTTTGAGGAAGTGGTGATCACAAGGAATACTACGGAGTCACTGAACATCATCATCAACGGGATCGACCTGGAAAGGGGTGATGAGATCGTTATTACTGATCAGGATTATCCCAATATGATCAACGCGATCCGTCAGAGAGAAAAACGGGAAGGTATAGTGGTCAGAGAAATCAGGCTTCCGTTGAACCCTAAATCGGATGAGGAGATCGTGGAAAAATATGAGGCAGTAATGTCAGCAAGGACCAAACTGGTGTTGGTCACACACATGATCAACCTCACTGGCCAGATACTTCCCTGCAGGAAGATTGCGGACATGGTTCACAGCAAGGGGGCCGAGGTCATTGTTGATGCCGCACATTCCTATGCACATGTGGATTTCAAGATCCCGGAACTTGGAGGGGATTATGTTGGGACAAGCCTTCATAAATGGCTTTCAGCTCCCGTCGGGTCTGGTTTGTTATATGTCAGAAAGGACAAGATCGAGAAAGTATGGCCCCTGATGGGAGATACGGAAAATGATCCAACCAATATTAGGAAGTTCCAAAGGCAGGGCACGCAGCCTATCGGAACGCGAAAAGCCATCCGTGATTCAATAGAATTTCACAAGCGAATAGGCGGAAAGAGGAAGGAAGAAAAACTGAGAAGTATGACGCGTTATTGGACCGATGAAGCCAGAAAAATGAACAACATAGGGGTGAATACGCCTGAGGACCCCTCAAGGTATGCTGCATTGGGAAATTTTTTCGTCAAAGGAGCTAATCCCGGACCGGTATCAAAAAAGCTCTTTTCCGATTATAAAATCATGACTGTACCTATCAAAACGGACTCTGTAACAGGCATTCGAGTCACTCCTCAGCTCTATAATCAGCCGGATGATCTGGACAAATTGATCGCCGCGATCAAAACTTTTTAAAAAAAATTTGTCGGTGACCCTCCACTTTGGGCAAAATGCACGTATTAACCTTAAAGGATATTATCTTTTGATTAATTTCATTTTATACCTTTGTTATTGTCTTAAACCCTAAAAACTAAAAGTTGACTTTTATGAAACGATTTTACACAATGGTTTCCTTGCTTCTGATCTGTACCGTTATGGTATATGGGCAGACCAGGAAACAAAGAAGGACAGCCTTTCCGTATGTGAATGTGCATGCAAATGAAGCGACCTTTGACAATCAAAATCCGGTGCTTACCAACAATCCTCCTTCCATCTTGAGGATAGGAGCTGCTTCTTATGGAGATGTGGTTGGTATGACCGCTTATGATTACCATTCAAACTCATCTATTGATTCAAAGATCAGGGTAGAGGCAAATGGTAACATTTCGGTTGTCTGGACCAAAGGACCTGTTTCCGATCCTGGAGGAGCTGATCGGAGAATAGGATACAACTATTATGATGCAGGCACCCAGACATGGGGTACTGAGGAGTCGATCGGTGACATCCGTAGGGGATGGCCAACTATTCCTAACCATACGGGGGCTGGGGATCTTTTGATGTCCCATCAGACTACCGGAGCACCATTGCAGACTCATACCAGGCCAACTGCCGGTGATGCCGGAACTGCTTGGACCAACACTTCTCTTGATGGTGTTTCTGCTAATATGACTCTTTTCCCTGCTTCTGCTGCTTCAGGAGATACCATTCACTTCATCTACAATGGAGCTCCTAACGGTGTAGCAGATGGATTCTGGTATTCGCGTTCTCCAGATGGAGGAACCACCTGGGATCTGGTAGACGTAATCCTTCCTGCAATGGACCCTGCGGAATTCATTGCCGGTGGAAACCAGTCTGCTGATACTTACGTCATGGATGCAAGAGGTGATAATGTAGCCATCGTTTGTGGCGGATGGGATGAGCATATCCACCTGTGGAAATCTACAGACCGTGGAGATAGCTGGACTCATAACAGGATCTTCAAATTCGATACAGCTGATGGTTATGCTCAGTTCGATGGAACTACCGGTGACTATTTTCACTTCACCACAGGTATGGACCACGCGGTTGCCATCGACGCGAATGGAATGGTTCACTTTGCAGCCGGAATGGTTGGAACCAACTCACCAGCTGGTCAGATCGGTGGATCAGGAAGCTACTTCCCATTCAACCCTGGTTTGATCTACTGGAATGAGTCTATGGGATTCGATCAGTCATTGATTCAGGGAGATACTGCAGCAAATGAGGATTTTGTTCTTTTGACCTATGTTGATGAGGACGGAAATGGTGAAAACACCACTACTTTCGATTTCGACTCTGTGTCAAGGGTTTCAAACGCCGGTGTAATTACCAACCCTGGTGTTTCAGTTGCTGATAATGGAACAGTTGTACTGACCTGGAATGCTCCTAAGGAAGATGCGGTTCTTCAAGGAATTTTTCTTGCAGCCAGCAATCACGATGGTATCCAAAGACTCCATAGGGATCTTTATGCTATTGCTTCCTTTGATGGAGGAACTACCTGGCAGCCTGAAGGTATCAACCTTGCAAATGATGTTGCCGGAGTTGGTCTAGGATTTGGAACTCCTGTTGAAAATGAGACTCATAATTTCGCTTTCCAGAGAATTGGAAGTGATCAAAATGTACACCTGTTTTATATGTCCGGTGCAACCGGAGGTGGTGAGATCATCAACAGTTCTACGGTTTTCACCGATAATGAAATGGTTCACTATAAATTCCCTTACAGTGCTCTGACCGGTCTTGCAGATCCAAGAGATGTAAGAGAAAATGTGAATATGAGCATGTATCCAAACCCAGCAAACTCTCATGTTGATATTATGCTTGCTCTTGGAAGCAAAGCAGGTTATGACCTGGTTGTAACCAATCTTCTTGGTCAAGTGGTTGAAAGCAGAGCTTTGAACCTGGATAGCGGATCAAACCTTGTTTCACTGGATGTGAATTCTTTCAGCACTGGAGTTTATCTTGTAACGATCAAGTCTGAAAGAGGATCTATTACTCAGAAGCTTGTTGTTGAATAAGCGACTCGAGTTCTGATAAAAAGGCTGCACGTAAGTGTGGCCTTTTTTTTTGCTTTCGGCCTGGTTTTTGACATTGGGTTCCATTAAGAACGCCATGTTTTTTAATTTGGTAAGACCAAGGTTATCCTTCGTTTAGTAGAAATAACACATTCAAAAAAGTCATGAAAAATCGTATTTACCCTCTGTTCCTCTTTTTGTTTTTCTTCATTGCAGAAAGTGCTATCTCTTTCCCAAATGGGGATGGGAATGATGATAAAAAGTCGACCCGGCCCATGGAAAAGTTCGTTCATTATCATGACGGTTCAATTGTGAGGGTAACCTACGGTCATCGGGGTTCCTGGGGAGATTCGATAGGGCATACTTCTTACGATTATCAGGCAGAGGCATCAATGCAGAACCGGTTGCTGGTTACGCCTACGTTAAATAAGACAGCTGTTTGGACTGAGAATATTCCCGGCGCCGGCGGTGGAGGAGGCACCTTGAATATTGGATATAACTATTACGACAATGCCGCCGGTGATTGGGGCGGAAATGAATATCCTGTCAGGTCCAATTCTGGCCAATCCCCCTCGGTCGCCTCAAGTTTCACCCAGGATCTCATTTTCAGCGGAAGTCCGAGGTACGCTCATTCAAGGTCTACTGCGGGTATGGGCTCCTGGCAGGAGAATCAAAACCTGTCATTCCTGGGAACCGGATTTGGTAATTCGGTTGCTGCCAATAATTATGTTCATCATGTGAATACCGAGATGGTTTCCGGTAAAATGGCTTTTACCTATTCAAGGTCAACTGATGGAGGGTCCACCTGGGATAAGCAGGGGGTAGACAACCCTGCGCAGCTTGTCAACTCCGATTGGATTCAAAACGGAGAGTACGTCCAGGGTGAGGTCGCCCTTTTTGCCAGGGGAAGTGTTGTGGCGATAGTAGCCGGTGGATTGTTCAACCATACCTTCCTGTTCAAATCTACCGACAACGGGGATACATGGAATGCCACTCCGATCATTAGACTTGACTCATCGCAGGGAAGGGGGACCATGGGCTCTTTGGCAACAGATTATAACTTCGATTGCATGTTTGCTGTTGCCATTGACGGGCAGGATCAGGTTCATGTTGCAGCAGCAGCTACCCTGATGGGGTCCACTCCCGGGACCTATGATGCCCAGCAGTATTTTCCCTTTGGCCATACGGGTCTTTATTATTGGAATGAGGGCATGGGCTTCAATCTGAATCTGAATGACCCTGCAACCAGAAATCAACTCCACCTTCTTTCCTTTGTTGATGAAGATGGGAATGGCATAGATGGTACTCCTCAGGATATTGATTCCATTGGTGAATATTTTACTCATGGTCCAACCGCCTGCCCAGGGGTAGCGGTTAACGACAATGGTTATGTTTTCCTAACCTGGACAGGGGTAAAAGAGGATCTTGCGCCCTTTTTCACCTTCACGCAAGGTAATGATAACAAGTGGGGTGTAGCTACGGATATTTATTCGATGGGGAGCTTCGACAATGGAGCAACCTGGAGTGCACCGAGAAACGTGGCCGAGGAAATTGCCGGCGTGGTTGGCGGTTCATGGACGGAAGAGGATTATTTTTTATACACATATCCCATTGTTCGGGGTGGAAATGTGGAAATTATCTGGCAATCTGATGATTATATCGGCTACCAATACAACTCCACTAACCCGGGCCCGCAGCAGTCAGTGATTATGCAATACTCCATCCCGGTGATCTCACTAGGACTCAAGGAGCCAAAGAACAATGTTGACGTGAAGCTTTATCCAAATCCGGCCACGGAGTTTTTGGTTGTAGACATGGATCTGAAAATCCCGGCTGAGTATGACTTATCCATTATCGATCAACTTGGTAGGCGAGTAACCACTCGAACAAGAGATTTCAGGGAAGGATCAAGCAAGGTTTATTTTGATGTCAGGGATTTTGCCCCTGGGGTATATTTTCTGATGATCTCTTCAGAGAAAAATGCTTTGACCAAAAAGTTGGTGATTAAATAAGCCGAGATCAATATCCGACGACCTCGGCATCCATATCTGCAGAGGAAAGGTCCTCCAGAGAATTCATAAAAGAAATGATCTGCTGGATCTCGGTCTCATCCAAATGAAGCGAATCCGGAGGTAAGGTTTGAAAAGGAACATCCAGCCCTAATCCGAGTCCGCCACCCTCGTTGTAGAAGACCATCACTTGCTCCAGGGAGTCATAAACACCATTGTGCATATATGGAGCTGTCAGACCAATATTTCTCACTGTCGGGGTTTTAAAACTGTGTTTGAAAAAGAAGATCCTGTCGTTGATCTGACCACCAAACCTGCCCGGATCGGCATCCAATTCCGCTCCTTGCTGCGGTCCGGATGGCACACCCAATATCTCTGACTCGCTTTCATAATAATAGGGCGGAACCAGGCCTGAGAAAGTGGGAGCAAAATGGCATGTGCCACAGCCGGCTTTTCCCATAAATAGGTTAAAACCCTTGATAGCATCGGGATCAAGCTCGTCCGATTCTCCCCTGGCATAGAGATCAAACGGAGAATTGTTGCCATTAAGAGAGATCAAATAGGATGATAGTGCTGAGGTGACCGTATGTCTGTTGATCGCTTTATCTCCGAACGTTGGAAAGGCTTCTGAGAACTTTTTCGGGAATTCATCCTCAGAATAGAGTCTCTTTTCCAGCTCTTTCCAGTTGCTCGCAAATTCTTTTTGGCTGAACAGGACATTTTCAATTTGGGTCGGGAGATCCTCTGCGCGCAGATCATGGAAATACTTTTCGGAATAGACCGAATTGATCAGTCCCGGAGAGTTCCTGGGGGTTGTTCCTTTTTTATCAAAAGAAGTACTCTTCCGCTTGCCATCACTGAATGCCATCCTGGGGTTATGACATGAGGCACATGATCTTTCGTTGTTTGAGGAAAGGATAGGATCAAAAAAGAGGGTTTTTCCCAGCTCCAAAACCTTCTCGTTATCCTCTTGCCGTGAAATGCTTGAGAAAAAGTATGGATCCAGATAATCCTGATCAAAAAGAAGATCGCTTGCTTCATTGATGGGTCTTGGGTATCTGTATGCCTCTGACCATGATTCGACCCCCAGTTCGAACCTGCTTTTTTCTATATTGACGGAAAGAGGATTGATTATCATTCTCAGGAATTGTAGCCGGTCAAAATCATCGAAGCTTTTCTGGGATTTCAGGCTTGACAATCCAAGCTCGAAAAGTTGAGCGGTTTCATTGTAGAGCTGCTCGTTCTTTTTCCTGAGGTTTGTTTCGTACTTATGATATAGTCTGGAAATTCCTCTGAAGGAATAGAAGGCTTCAGCCAGTGCAGAATCACTTGCAGGACTATCAAACCCCGTAAAATCAAGAGTGAAGATCCTAACAAGACCGGTTTTCATCGCTTCGAATGCATGGCGATCCTCCATGGGGATCGATTTCTGATAGGAATGGAATTTTTTGGTATCGGAAGAAAGTCTTTTGGCGATAATGATCAGGGAATCCATATTCACGGGATCTTCATAGACCAATTCTTCAAGTTTTTGTAATCCAATTGGAGAAAGTGGAGTTGGCACAGGGGCGTTTTTCTCAAGCTTCATCAGAGGAGCTCCATTGAGGTAGGAAACGCAGAATTCATGGTCCAAATAATCTGCAAGAAATTCGATGCTCTTGTAGTTCTTTCTCGCCTGATGATAAAGTCTTGTCAATTCATCCGAATCTTCTCTTTTCTGAGCTGTGAGAAACAGCTTTTCGGATACTTTGCTGAGATCCTCCAATGTGTTGAGATAACTCTCTCTAAAGGACTCTTCAATAATTGATCTGTAAAGGGTCGTTGACAAAAGGACTGCTGAAATAAGCCCTACAAGAAATATGGATCCGCTCTTTCTCATAATGAAATAAAAAAGGGCGCCCCGGACGTATTCGAATTGGTGTCGAATAGCCCGGGGCCGTGCCCGTTAGGATTAGAATTACTTTTTACTGGATGATCAGCTTCTTAGTCTCAGCGCTGGAGTTTCTGATATAATAGATGCCTGGAGTCAATCCGGAAACATCCACATACTTTACATTCCTCTGGACCATCACCCTTTTTCCATTACCGTCATAGATGGCAATGTCGGAAGGTACATCCAGGAATAGCTCCCTTGTTGTTGGATTTGGGTGGATATTAAATCCTCCGTCCATTTTTGGCTCATACCTTTCAAGGTCAGACAGAATTCCTCTGAAACCGGTGATGGAATAGGTCAAAGAGTTATTGTAGGGGAAAGGATTGGATCCTGATGGATGCTGAGAATTGACCAGAATGGTGTTTTGGTCAGGTAGCCCGATGGCACCTGTGACTTCTGCTCCAACAGGAACAATGGAGATCCTTCTCAAGTCATCATAGCTAGGATTTGCGATTTCCAGTGGAAGGATATACAGCTCACAAGTTCTGTTGTTTATTCCTGCCGGAACTCTTCCATGAGAAGAGCCATTTAGGTCTTCCTGGATCAATAGGAATGATTTGCCACCGCTTACCCATGCGCTCAAACCGTCAGGGTTGGAAAGCGCTCTGTATGGATACGGACCTGTTGGAGGATCGGTCATTTCAGGACCGCCTTCAAGGTGAACACTGACCTCATCCGTTGCAGGATCGTATACCATTACCCTTCCATAGTAATCTGCATAATCCGAAGAATCGGGATCTGTTCCCTGAGCGGTTGCCCTTGCAATGTGATGAGGGGCATGTACGGCACCGTCTCCATGCTCACCGATCCATCTTGAGGCGGGGTTGTCACGACCTGTTTCAGTAAAGTAAACCTTTCCGGTCAGAGGATCCGCAGTCACCCACTCAACCCTGTTGAACATGGTTGCACCGGCATTGACTACTTCGTCCTTGTAGTTCAACATTTTGTCCAGATCCGTATTGTCAATTTGGACCCAGTTATCGCCAGGAGCGTCATGCTTGAAGACGTATAGGTCTCCAACGGTGAAATCTCCGGGGGTAGTGGCTACGAATTTGGAAAGCCAACCCGGAGTGGCATCTTCTCCAAGGTAGACGGTCTGGTTATCAGACATTACAACACCACCTTCAAAGGCCTGGCGACCCCAGTTGTATTGTTTCCTGATCGCAACCGCTTCCCTTGGATCGATCTCTGTCATGTAGTTATAATTCTGGTATTTGTGGATGGTGTCATTATTGAATCCTGGAAATCCTGCTGGCGCAGCCTGGCCGTCCACAGTTCCAACTCCGATGATGAAATCCGAGGTATCTCTGTCCGGAATGCTGGAATTATCGCTTCTCCACCATTCTTCTGCAGTCCAGATCCTTCCGTCCACAGGAGAAACAATTCCTCCGCAGTTCATCCCGGTTTCGCCGGTATGGTTGACGAAATCCACGTTGAAGTATTTTCCAGACCTTCCATCGCTTAGGGTCTGATCCAGAACAACGAGGGTATCATTTTCGAGACGAATCTTGAAAACCGTCATTCCTCCACCGTCTCCGATAGAGTCATTCGAGTTGATCCTTTCATGGTTCACAGAAACCCATCCAAGGTCATTTGAGCTGTTATCCGGGGTAAATCCGATGAAATCATGCCATTGTTTCGCAGGAGTCTCGCCGGCCGGTGTTCCATAGGTTTGAGTGGTCTGCACCAGGGTATGTCCGCCGATGAATAGCACTTGGGATACCAGGGGACTGGAAGGTACGACCACTTCATCAGGGTACCAAACCGTGTCCACTTCAATCGAGGTTGGAAGCTGGGCAAAGGCAGCTGTTCCAACCAAAAGCATTAATAAGGAGTTGTAAAACTTTTTCATGGTAATCGAGGTAATTTTTATGCAAAAATTGCTTCCCACTATTACAGCTTTTTTTCCGGTGGATTTTCAAATGATTAATTCGAATAACTATAATCCAGTAGAGATAATTATTTGTTGATCAGGAGTTTATAGGAATTATTGACTAAAGCGATATTTCTCAAATGTTAACTGGGTTTTATCCCAGAATATGGGAGGGCCTTGGGGTCGTATCGGTTTCGGAAAGCGAATTATTCCCTATTATTAAAAAAACATTTTTCGTCCTGGCACACAAGACTCCCACCATCTGGATTTCCCTGGCTCCGATCCTGGTTTTGATCGTTTTACTTACCCTGAACGTCACCTATTTTGGGGATGATACCCTTAGTGGATCAAACCAACTTGCGCTTCTTTTCGCTGCAGCGGTAGCCGGTATTTTTTCATTCAGACTTGGATATACCTGGGAAGAAATGTTGGATGGTATGGTTAAATCCATTTCCTCCGCCCTTCCTGCTGCGCTCATTCTGCTGTTGATCGGTGCCCTGGCCGGAACATGGTTGTTGAGTGGGATTGTTCCCGCTTTGATCTTTTATGGTTTGAAGCTTTTGAATCCTTCGGTTTTTCTATTGGCTGCCTGTGTCATCTCTGCTTTGATCTCTTTGGCCACGGGAAGTTCCTGGTCTACCATCGCAACACTTGGCATTGCTCTCCTTGGTATAGGAAAGGCATTGGGATGGGGAGAAGGAGTGATTGCCGGAGCGATCATTTCCGGAGCTTACTTCGGAGACAAGATGTCTCCTTTGTCGGACACAACCAATCTGGCTCCTGCGATGGCTGGTACGGATCTGTTTACCCATATCAGATATATGCTGTTCACGACAGGCCCTTCAATTCTGATCACCATGGTGATTTTTTCCTTCATGGGATTCAGTGGAGATTCGGGCAACATCGAAGGAGTAGAGGAAATGTTGCTGGCCCTGGATCGGACTTTCAATATCAATGTGGTGCTGTTCTTGGTGCCTGCAGCGGTGATATTCATGATCATCAAGCGAACTCCCGCGATCCCGGCTCTTGGTATGGGAGTGTTGCTGGGTGTTGTATTTGCCCTGATTTTTCAACCACATCTTTTTTCACAGATCTCAGGAGAGTCGCATCGGGGATTTACAAACTCCTATAAGGCGATCATGATCTCCATGTTTGGAAGTTCGAGCATTGCTACGGGTAATGCTGCCATTGATGATCTTCTTTCGGCGGGAGGAATGGCCGGAATGCTCAATACAATTTGGCTAATTCTCTGTGCAATGGTTTTCGGCGGTGTCATGGAGAAAAATGGAATGCTCAAATGCATTGGCGAAAAAATTATCGGTTTTGCAAAATCCACAGGCTCTCTTGTGGCCTCTACTTCCGCTACATGTATCTTTTTTAATGTAACCGCCTCGGATCAGTACCTCGCTATAGTCGTTCCGGGCAGGATGTATGCAAAGACCTACAGGGATCGAGGATTGAAGCCCGAAGTGCTTAGCCGGACCCTGGAGGACTCCGGAACCGTCACCTCTGTCCTGGTTCCCTGGAATTCCTGTGGGGCGACTCAGGCCAGCGTATTGGGTGTGGCGACAATGACCTATTTGCCCTATGCATTCTTCAATATTATCAGCCCTTTTATGACCATTGCTTTTGCATATTTGAATATCAAGATTCGGAGGTACCGTAATGAAGAAAAGGACCAATCATAGCACAGGCGCTCCCTGGGAAAAAAAGGTTGGCTACTCACGAGCGGTGAAGCTCGGGGATCGGGTCTTTGTTACAGGTACTGTAGCAGTCGATGATGATCATCAATTGGTTGGCACCAATGAGTACGATCAATCGGTTTTCATTTTGAAGAAAATTGAAAGGGTACTGAATGATCTCGGACTTACAAGAGCGGATGTGGTGAGAACCAGGATCTTTGTGACCAACATAGCCAACTGGGAGGGGGTAGGAAGGGCTCATGGAGAATTCTTTGAGGGCATCAATCCAGCGACGACCATGGTAGAGGTTTCAGCATTGATCAGTCCGGAATATCTCGTCGAGATCGAAGCCGATGCCATCGGTGATCAGGAGTAGCCCAACACGGAGTAGACCCATTCGTCAAATTCTGTAATTGAAGATCTCGAGTATTGCTCATTTTGAAGAAGTGCTTCTTTGATCTCAAGACTGTTTTCCTTGTTCATATTCAAATAAGATATGATCCTGTAGTTGGGAGAAAACCAGCAATAGGCGATTTTTTCAAAGCCCAACGATGCCATTGTATTGATTACTTCTGAGTTTACGGGTTGTCCAGGAACCAATTCTTCTTCGCCCCTGGCATTTTCATAAAAGAATATTAGGTCGGGGTTAGAATCGGAAATCAGATCTACGAGTTCAAGGGGTTCGGACCTTTTTGTTCCAAGTCCTATTGGGTCATAATTCCTCCATCCTGAATAATAGGGCAATGCTCCTCCTTCACCCGTGATCATGGATCTGCTACCGGCAAAAGGCTCAAGCCGTTTTCCAAGATCAACATAGGATCTGTCCAATCGCCCCCCGTAGCTGATCAAAGGGTTCCAACGGAAGGGGGTCAATGAATACAAGTTAAAAAGGAGTATGATACCCATGGCCCATCGGGTATGATGCTTTAGATAAAGTGCTGCGAGAATGAAAACCGGGAAGGAAACCTGAAAAAAGAACCTGTCGCCATAATTCATCATAAGTCTGGATGGCCCATAAAAGACCAAAATGCTCAGCATGGCGATTAGACTTAGCTCTCTCGCAGTTCTGTTTGGTTTGATCCAGTAGATCAGCGCGAGCAAGGCCAGATACCATTTTGCATCGTACAAATTGTAAAAGAAAATGGTTGGATTGAATGCGTTAAATGATTTCAACAAGACCGGGTTTGGAAGCCAGCTGTCAAAGTAATTTGCCCTGATTATCCAATAGATGCCCAATGTAAAAACCGAAAATCCGGATAAAAGCATCCTCTTGCGATCACCTTTTCCGAATAGATAAAGTCCGTACAGCGAAAACACTATTCCATCTGGACGGGTGAGAAAGATCAGGATGGAAATGATAGGTAGCCAATTGTGATACTTCTCCTTGATGCCGATCATTCCTATGATCAGGATAAGCCCCATGAAGAAAAAGGTTTCCATTCCCGAAAAGAAGTGAACAAAGAAAAGAGCGTTTGTTGCGATGAGCCATACCAGGTTTTTTTGGTTTTGCCGGACTTCGGAAAGGGAAACCTTGATCAGAAGTGCAAACATCAGCAGATTGAAAACCAGGAAAAAAACGCTTGGTGGCATATTGAACAATGCCGGAATTATTCCGATCAAGGCAGCTGTCAAGCTGGTATAGGCTTCCTCCAGGTGGAAAGGAACAGGGTTGTAGTTCCAGATGCCGAATTCAACCAGATTTTTGCCATAGCGGTAAAGGATATATGAATCATCGATGGTAAGATCATGGTATGCAATGATCATCAGAAGAGATATGATTGCCGGAAAGACCAGAGAGAGGGCTTCTTTTCTCGGTGTATGGATTTTAGCTTTTCTCAAGTCTTAGTCCTTTATATGAGAGGTTCATCGCGGCTTGCTCAAACTGTGCGGCATTCTGTTTGGGCACCTTAAGGCTGGAATGAATATCCTTTCCAAATTCCTGCCCGAGAAGTTCGGCCTTAAACGCGGCCGTAAGCTTTTGAATTTCGCCTTCCAGTTCGTATCCAAACACCAGTTCGAATGGAACCATCTCTATATAAGGTATCATTACGGACTTGGAAATCGCATCTTTGATGGCCTGCGAATATGCTTCTCTTAATCCCGGGATGCCCAATTTTGTTCCGCCATAGACTCTTGCTACGATTCCGGCACAGTTGGTCAGTTTGTTTGTACGAAGTTGATTCAGAATAGGATCTCCTGAACTATGTGCAGGCTCGCCTGCATCATGCGCTGCTTCCTCAATGCTGCCAGTCCCAAGGCGATATGCATAGCATATATGCCTTGATTCCGAATGCAGGCTCTGAACCGATCCGAGTAGTTCTTTTAACTGGGAGTGTGTAGACATAGGTCTTAAATAGCCAAAAAACTTGCTGCCTTTAGAGGAATAAAAACCCTCGGTGATCTTTTTTATCGTGAGCTCACTCATGCCCTTGAACTGATGATCAAAAGGACCAGACTTATCAATGCGAGTGAAAGGCCCAGGTAATTTTCCCTGATCAGTTTTTCCTTAAAGAATAGAATACCAAGAACACTGGTGACCAAAATGATCCCCACATTCAGGAATGGAAAAACCAGTGCCCCGTTGTTATTGAAGTGAACCAGGCCCTGGAGGAGGAACTCAATTGAGAAATAGTTTGCCACACCCAGTCCGGTTCCATAGATCCAAACCCTCTTATCGAGCCACTGTTTTCGCTCACCCCGGCGGAACAGGTGAAATATGATTCCGCTGATGGCTGCAAAAAGGAAAACCAAAACCGGAAAGAAAACGAAGTTATTGGATTCTGAAAATTTGAAATTCAAAAGATTGATGGCTCCGTCGATCATTCCGCTCAATGTGAATACCGCAATGGGCAGAAAGAAAGACCAACCCACTTTTTTTACCCTTTCTCTTTTCATGCTTGCCAGGATGATCGAAGGGATGGATATGATCAGCGCGGCTGTTAAATAAGGATTCGGCGTAACGGTTTTTAGCCAAACCATGGAGATCAGGGTTGGGAACACCAATGATAGTTTTGTCGCCATCGAGGCAATCGAAACTCCATTTTTTGCGGTGGTCTTACCCATTAAAAAGAAGGTGAAAAAAAATGTGCCCCCCATGATAATCGCAATAGGAACCCAATCCGTACTTCCCGACAGGTTTTGGGGCTCAAGCATATTCGAATGATAGATCAACCCTGTAGCTGTACAGGCAAGATAATTTACCGTTACCGCCTTTAACAAAGAGATATTGTTCAGGTGGAAAATTTTAAAGAAAAGAAAGATCCCCACTGAGGATGCCAGACTTAAAAGGAGGAAACCCATATTCAGATGATCGAAAATTAATAATTTTCAAACCAGTCATGGCCTGAATGCGCAGGTCTTTGTCAGGCTTTACAATGGAGACCGGGTATATCTTTAACCATAGGGAATTTCCCATGCCGGGAGGGCATGAAAGATCCTTTTTTTATCATGATGGAAAAGAAGGCCCCGATAACCCTTTTATCCCATTTAGTCTTAATGAGGGGCTTGCTTCTTCTTTAGCAGCCTTACCTTTTGGCGGCATTGAATTCCAGGGCCTGCCCCCAAAAAAAGAAACGGCCCTTAGGCTATATCAGGCATGGGTGGATTATCTGAAGAGTTTGGATGTCAGGCAGGTACAGGTCACCCTTGCTCCGGAAATTTATGATCCTGATGCTGTTCCATTACAAATTGAAGCCCTTTTGGAATTGGGCTTTGAACTGGAAGGAGAGTCACTCAGCTTTCATTTGCATTGTGGTGAGAACTATGAATCCTGTCTTCATAGCTCTGAAAGACGAAGGTTAAAGCGATGTATGGATCGTAACTGGGAAGCGGGGATAGTTGAAGACCATTGGCTGGACCCATTTTATGACTTTCTGATCAAAACCCGAAAGGCGAAACAGATCCCCGTTTCTATCCTGAAGAAGGACCTGGAGAGTCAGATGAATTTCTCTCCTAAGAACTATGATCTTTTCATCATACATGATAAGGGTCAAATTGTTTGCGGCGGAATAGGCATACTCTTGTCGGATAGAGTTTATTACAAGTTTCTCCCGGATACCAATCCTGATTACCTGGTTGACAGCCCTATGGTTTTTCTGAGTGGAATGATGCATGCCAGGGCAAAGGAGAGGGGAGCTGAAATTTTTGACCTGGGAATTGCAGCTGCAATTGGAGCCCCTCCAAATGAAGGCCTGGCTACTTTTAAGTCCAGATTGGGAGGTAAGCCCAGTCTCAAGTGCAGACTTCAATTGAGCCTCTAAATATTTCGTGTTCACCGGGTTACCTTTTTTTATAGTCTGGTATATATCCCTGAAGACAGCAATTTTTCATACACCTGTTTAATTCGTTCAAAAAGCAAGAGCAAGAAGGCTTTCCAATTTTTGGAAAGCCTTCTTTTTTTTTGTTGATCCTTCCTAAATTGCTCGCATGAAATTCATTGTCATCGAGAAGGAATCCCGACCACATGTAGCCCTGATCAGGCTGAATCGTCCCAAGGAATTAAATGCCCTCAATCTTGAACTCATGCAGGAATTGAAACAGGGCCTGCAGGAACTGGATAAGGATGAGGCAACCAGAGCGATCGTGATTACCGGAAATGAAAGGGCTTTCGCCGCAGGAGCCGACATCAAGCAGATGGCCGGGAAAAACTCGGTGGACATGTTTAAGATTGATCAGTTTTCCACCTGGGATCAGATCAGGAAAACCAAAAAGCCGATCATCGCGGCTGTTTCAGGATTTGCCTTGGGGGGAGGTTGTGAGTTGAGTATGCTTTGCGATATGATCATCGCCTCCGAAACAGCAAAATTTGGACAGCCGGAGATCAAGATCGGAGTAATGCCCGGGGCCGGAGGAACGCAGCGCTTAACCAAAGCTCTGGGTAAGGCAAAGGCAATGGAATTGGTTCTCACGGGAGATTTTCTTTCAGCCTATGAGGCCGAGAAACACGGGTTGGTCAATAAGGTAGTTCCGGTAGAATTCTATCTGGATGAAGCTCTGAATCTGGCCCAAAAGATCTCTGCAATGTCTCCGCTCGCAGTAGCCATGGCCAAAGAGGCTGTGAACAGATCCTTTGAAACCTTCCTTGACGAAGGGCTTCATTTTGAACGTAAGAATTTCTATCTATTGTTCAATTCTGAGGATCAAAAAGAGGGTATGGAGGCTTTTATAGAGAAAAGACCTCCAAAGTTCACTGGAAAATAGCATGTAATATTTTTGCATCTTTTCAAAAAAATACTACTTTGGCTTTTGGATTATCCTTAGAAAAAGAGAATTTTTGATTGAATTTTTGATTTTTTTGTGCTCCAACAGTCGAAAAATTGGATAAGCTTCAACCTGATAACAATTTGAAAGACAATCAGAATCCTGAAAAAAAGGCTTCTTCAAACGGTCAGTCGAAGGAGGGCGGACATTCATTGTCTACCGAGCTGAACGATCTGATTTTTGACCTGGTAGATGCTATTCACCAAATGGGCATTCCCGCCCAATCGCCTCCTAAGGCTAAATAGCTGAAAACCCAAGATAGGCGATCGCGCCCACCACATATCCTGAAAATGCGAGTAAAGAGATCCTTCTGATATACCAGAAGAAATTCACCTTTTCCATTCCCATGATCGTGACACCGGCGGCGGATCCGATGATCAGAATACTGCCTCCGGTTCCAGCGCAGTATGCCATGAATTGCCAGAACTGATGATCGGTCGGGAATAGATCCAAAGGATACATACCCATGGAAGCCGCAACCAATGGAACATTATCAACAATTGCAGATAATATACCGATGGCAAACACGATGACCTTATAATCGGAAATTGAATGCTCCAGCCAATGGCTCAAACCATGGAGGATCTCAGTGGCCTCCAAAGCCGATATTGCCGCCAGAATACCGAAGAAGAACAATACCGAAGACAGATCTATTTTCGAAAGGGCGGAGGATACCATGAACTGTTTTTTCTCTTCGAAGTCTTTTCTTCTATGAATGAGCTCGGTTGCTACCCAAAGCATTCCCAGGCTAAACATCATCCCCATAAACGGGGGAAGGTTGGTAATGGATTTGAAGAAGGGCACGAAGATCAAACCAAGCACCCCCAGGATCAAAATTGACCTTCTCTCAAAAGGTGAGGTGTTTCTGTTCACGTCCAGTCCGCTGTGATGCGTGGGAAGATCTCCCTTCAAGGACCTTGTAGCAAACAGCAACGGGACGATCATGCAAAGCAGACTGGGAAGAATGAGGGTCTGCATGGTAGGGACTGTAGTGATCTGCCCACCGATCCAAAGCATGGTTGTGGTGACGTCCCCAATGGGTGTCCAGGCACCCCCTGCATTGGCCGAGATGATCACCATGCCGGCAAAGTACCATCGCTCATTGCGGACAGGCACCATTTTCCTCAGCAGGGAGACCATTATAATTGAGGTGGTCAGGTTATCCAGAATGGCCGAAAGGAAGAAACTCAGAACGCATAGAAGCCAAAGCAACTGCTTTTTGTTCCTTGTCTTGATCTTGTTCAGAAAAACGTTGAATCCCTCATGAGCATCAATGAGCTCCACGATCGCCATCGCTCCCATGAGAAAAAACAGTATGGAGGAAATATCGCTCAGATGAGTAAAAAGCTGGCTATTGACCAATTCCTTGTTTTCAACGCCAAGGATGTAAAGTGTCCAACAGAGAATTCCCGTCAATAAGGCAGAGGCGGTTTTTTCTACATGAATGGCATGCTCAAAAATGATTGCCGCATACCCGATGCAAAAGATCAGGATCAGCGAGATCTCCAAAAGTCCCATTAATTTCTTCTAGTTCGGAAAATAAGGGCGCAAAATTAGAATTCTGATCCGTCAATTGAAACACCTCATCTTATAATAAAAAGTTAACCTTGAAGATTTGGTGTAAGGGTTGTTTCTAATTAGTTTTGAACGATAAAAAATTCTAAATAATAAATTTTATTATTTAAAAATGTCTTTGGAAGAGATCAGGGAAGAGCTGCTAAAAGCCGGGTTGAAGGCTACCCACCAGAGAATAGTAGTTTATGAGGCTTTGTTGAGCCTTAAATCTCACCCGTCAGCTGATTCCATTTATGAACAGATCCACCCAAAGAACCCCAGTATTTCTCTTGCAACAGTGTACAATACACTGGATATTCTTGTAGAGGCCGGACTTGCAAAAAGAGTCTTATCGGGCAAGGGACCTGTAAGGTATGATGCCAGAATGGACAATCATCATCATCTTATCTGTTCCAACACCAGGGAGATCATTGATTTTTTTGATGAAGAACTGAACCAACTGATCAAGAAGCATCTGGAAAAAAAGAGGATTCAGAATTTTGAGCTTTCGGATATGCAATTGCAGATCCGCGGAGAAAAACTCAATCCTGGAAAGGAGATTCGAATAAAATAATGTTTAATAATAAATCTGTTTCAAAATGTCTTTAGTAGGAAAAAAAGCTCCAAGTTTTAAGAGCAAAGCGGTCATCAACGGAAATGAAATTGTAGGTGATTTTAACCTTGATGATTACCTGGGAAAAAAGGAAGTCGTGATCTTCTTTTACCCCAAGGATTTCACATTCGTTTGCCCAACTGAAATTCACGCATTTCAGGAAAACCTCGCTGAATTTGAAAAAAGAGGTGTCCAGGTGATTGGAGTATCGACAGATACTGAGGATTCTCACCTTGCATGGCTCCTGACCCCAAAGCAAAACGGAGGTATTCAGGGCGTCACCTATCCTTTGGTGGCAGATGCGTCGAAAACAATTGCCACCAATTACGGAGTATTGGGCGGAGAATATGATTACAACGAAGAGGGCGAATTGGTATTCGATGGTGCACCTATCGCTTTCAGGGGAACCTTTTTCATCGATAAGTCTGGAATCGTTCGCCATGAGTATGTCAACTTTTTCCCACTGGGAAGGAATATTGCTGAAACGTTGAGGGTCGTTGATGCATGGCATCACTATGAAGAACATGGTGAGGTTTGTCCTGCCAATTGGATTGAAGGTGGAGATACAATGAAGGAAACCAGAGAAAGTGTGGCGGAATATCTTGCTTCACACTAGGATAAATTAATGCATAAAAGAGGCTGAAAGGCCTCTTTTTTTTTTCTTTACCTCAATGGAACTGCTGTACTCCTTTGGTATCAGAGCTTTTTCTTTTCTGGTAGGGATTAGCTCGATCTGGAATCGGAAGGCCAGGGAGTGGAAAAGGGGAAGGCAAGATCTTTTTCAAAAGATAGCTCATGAACTGGGTCCGGAAAAAAAGACGACCTTTTGGTTCCATTCCTCCTCACTTGGCGAGTATGAACTTGCCAAACCACTCATTTCAGAATTAAAGGATCTATATCCTCAATCCCGTACTGTTGTAACCTTCTTCTCGCCATCAGGATTCGAAGGTGAAAAAGATGCCGGGGATCATTTTTTTTATTTGCCTGAGGATTCTCCAAACAATGCGGATCGTTTTTTGGATCTGGTCAATCCAAAGGCCGCTTTTTTTGCCAAAACCGACCTTTGGTATTTCTTTCTCTTGAAGCTTGAGCAAAGAGAAATTCCCGCTTTTCTTTTTTCGGCACGATTCAGGCCTGGCCAGTTCTTTTTTAAGCCTTATGGTTCGTTTTTCCTACCCCGTATCCGTGGGTTCAAGAAGATATTTGTAAGTGATCAACAGTCCGGGGATCTTCTTTCCTATAAAGGGATCGATGCCGAGCTTTCGGGAGATAGTCGATTTGATCGTGTAAGCGAGATCGTTGATTCGGCTAAGGAATTTCCTGAAATAGAAGCGTTTACAGGGAATACAAGGGTGATGGTCATCGGGAGTTGCTGGCCCAGTGATATGGATGCCTTGCAACCGGTTTTTAGCCATAATCTTGATCTTAAGTTCATAGTAGCGCCACATGACGTTTCTGAGAGATCGATCGGATTTTACAGTGAAAGGTTAGAAGGCACGATCAAGTACTCCAAGTTGGGGGAAGTTGATCCGACCCACAAAAAGATCCTGCTGATCGATAATATAGGAATGCTCTCTTCCCTTTACAGATACGGGACTCTGGCCTATGTGGGTGGGGGATTCAAGGAGGGATTGCACAACATCCTTGAGCCCGCAGCCTGGGGGATTCCGGTTCTTTTTGGCCCTGAATTAAAAGAATTTCCGGAGGCGCGGGAGCTGGTTTCCGAGGGAGGGGGATTTACCGTGTCCGGTGGAGAGAATTGCCTGCGACAGGTGACCCATCTTCTTGAGGGCAGTCGGGCCAAAGAGGCGGGAGCTCTGGCCGGGAATTTTGTAAGGTCCAGGAAAGGATCTATCCGCAGGATTATCGACCTTCTCCCGGATTTATAGAACTATCTCTATTTGAATCTTTTTTAGTGCGTTTCTGCATGACTGGGCATTCCCATATGCCCCTTCCCCAGGTAGCAGCATAAAGGGTTTGATCTTCCTCAACAAGCTTTAATTCGGTTACCCGTACATAGGGGAGTTTCCTGTATAATCGCGACCACCCCTGGGTCAAACCCTGTGTTGGCAGATAATAAACCCCGTTATCATTTCCCAGATAGAGGAATTGATTTTTGGGGTCATATTCCAGGGCATTGCATGGTACATTCCCTTCTTCCAGTCCTTTCGAGATATTTATCCAGGATTTTCCATTATCACGACTTTCAAATACCTTTTGTCCTTCAAGGAAATGGCTCAGGCAGATCCACATTCTCCTCGGGTTGTTTTGATCAATTTGGATATCGCTGATGTGAGCCTGATCCTTTCCCACCTTTGCAGGTAGGTTTCCGCTCAGGTCAGACCAGAACGCACCACCATTCTCGGTTCTAAATAGCCTGAAATTCGTGCCACCCCAATCTGCGGTTGCAAAAACCAAATGCTCAGTATTTCCTGGTATTGTGCCCAATGCCGTAATGTTATTGTATGGCCAGGCCAAAGGTCTGCCATCGTCAAAAGCCTTTTGGATGGGGTCGGGATAACCTTTTAGTGCCTGAAAATTTTCCCCCGAGAAGCATTTTGTATCGAAGTAGTTTTTATAGCCCGTAAACCGGTGGATCATATTCCTTTGACCCTTGCCTTGGCTTTTAGAGGGGTATTGACATTCTTTCTCCGGCACCTTGCCAATGACGAAGGCGGTTCCGTTTTGATCTGCCGGGAATACTACCTTATCATAGAGCGCAGAGGCGAATACGAAATTTGGACTTGACCTGTACTTTGGCCAGTTCTTCATTCTTACCAGTCGGGTATAGTAGTTGGTGTTCAGTGTGAAAAAGATGGAAGAGTCATTCACCTCAATGATTTTGCTCACGCCGCCATCACCAGCTCCATGTTGGATCCATTGGCCATCGTGATACATATAGCTTGAATTGTCCTGGGTCCCACCGATGAGAAATGGTTTCCCCTGGTAAGACGTAGCATCGAAGTCATAGAACTCGGAATTGTCGATCGGCCTTCCCAGTTCCGGGTCTCCCATTCTATAAGACCATGATCTTCCTCCGTTTTCGCTAACGGAAAAACCCCCGTCTGTTCCGATCAGGATTTCGTTTGAATCGATCATTACAAGTTCTCTGAGGTCATCATGGACCTTCCCGGCGGTTTTAATTGACCTTTCGCGATCTGCTTTGTTATTGAGTGGATCCCAGAAGAGAATGACAAGATTTGTCTTCCCGTAGAAGAACTGGTTTTCATTCCAAGGACTGGCCTTAAAGATCACCCTTCCAACTCTGCCGGGAGATGATACGGGAAAATAGGGAGTGTAAGGAATTTTGACATCGGCCTCTGTCTCCTTGAACTTGTAGAATTTATTTCCTTCAAGTCTGTTGCTCCTTTTGGAATCATGAGCATATATAAAAACGGTCTCCTTATCGGAGTATATCTGAAGATCGATTGTCAGAATATGGTTCTGGCTCAGCTCTTTTTCCGTTCCTCTTTGCAATGAATCAAGTTCCATCAGGTCAGGCCACCGGTCTTCCCAGGTCTGTCCTCCGTCATACGATTTCATGTAGGTTCCTTTGCCCACAAGATGAAGTTGGTCTTTGTGTTTGGGACTGAATTTCAACTCCCGAGCCTCTCCCTTTTTAAGAAATTCCATTTTTTGCCTGGTCCAGGTATTTCCACCATCCCAGCTTTCCACAATGAAATTTCCACTAAACTGTGAACCCGAACGTGTCCACTTTGACTCATGTTTGGCATAGATGCCATAGAGATGCTTAGGTCTAAAAGGATCTCTTTCCAGTTCTGAGACGATGGTGAGCTCTCGGGGGGAGTTGGTCAGTTTCCAGCTACTTCCCCCATCACGGCTCCTGAAGATCCCTTTGGTATGATGTTGAAATTTATGATATCCTCCGCCTGTCAATCCGGTAGCGATGAGGATGTCCTGTGGATCCTTTGGATTGACATCGATATCGAAAACACCAAAAACCGGGATCCTCTCGGTCAGACATTTCCAGGTTTTTCCCCTGTCATCGCTTTCCCAAAGTCCTCCAGATCGGGCCCCGATGAGAATATGGTCTCTGTTCTCAGGGTCGGACCAGATCGCATCAACCCAGCCTACGCCGGTGGGACGGATGGATTTTTCAAATGGTAAATATGGGCCCAGGGGTTTCCACTCCGCGCTTTCAGGTGGGGTGGGTGCAGCGGAGAAAAAGGCTCCCAGGAGGCTGATTAGAAAAATTTTAAGGAAATTTCCGATCATTCAGAATTTCAATTTGGAATTAAAGATGACAATAACTTCCATATGAAGGGTACGGTTTATAGGTCCACAGGACTTTGGTATATCGTAAAGCTAGAATCAGGCCAATTTGTTACCAGCAGGCTTGCGGGGAAAAACCGACTCACTACGGGAAAGCTTACCAATCCAATTGCGGTAGGGGATGTGGTGATCCTGGATGACAATAAGGATGGAAACGATCATGTCATCATCGACATCCGGGACAGGGAAAATTACCTGATCAGGAAATCTCCAAGGAAGACCGAACATTCGCATATTATCGCCTCGAACCTGGATCTTGGCATTTTCGTCTTCACCAAAAAACTACCCCGCACCAGCCAGGGCTTATTGGATCGATTCCTGGTAGCCTGCGAGGCTTATGGAATACCGGTACTCATCCTATTCCATAAATGGGATATCTATGATGAAGATCAAAAAAAGGAACTGGAGAAAACAATAAAACTTTATGAGTCCCTGGGCTATGAGACAATGGTAAGCTCAATTGAGGATCCGTTAAGTATGGAAGCTATTCTTGAGGCCATCAAAGGAAACACCTCCCTCTTCTTCGGTCATTCAGGGTCGGGAAAATCCTCGATTCTTAACATGATATTTCCCGGATTGGATCTGAAGACTTCGGAACTATCCGGCTTTTCGAATAAGGGAAGGCATACAACAACCTTCGCTCAGATGTTTGATCTTGACGAAGAGACCAGGGTCATTGATATCCCCGGGATCAAGGAATTCGCCCTGGAAGACAACATTGAGAATTATGAGATATCCCAATTCTTTCCCGAGATACGGGATTCAGGACGTCAATGTAAATTCTACAACTGTCTTCATGTCAACGAACCCAATTGCCATGTGCAAAAGGATCTTGCAGAAGGTTTTATTGACCTTCAACGCTATAAGAGTTATCTGGGGCTTATAGAGGAGTCGGATTTCAAGAAAAAGTAGAGCCTTTTGAACAGGCCTGGGAACATGTTTATCAGGCCGATACCCAGATCTGAAACCAGGGAGCTGGGTATTTTTTTTCTTAGCCTCCGATACTTCGGAACAAGAGGTTTTCCCTCGCCAAGCCAGCATTGTCTGATATGGTAATCGATCCTTTTTTGAAGCGCTTTTTCTTCTTTCCTCGTTCTTACGAGCTTTAATGCCTTTTGGCAGACCTTGAATGTTGATTCTTCAAAGACAAGCTCTCTTGTCCGGTTTGAAAAGGAGGAACCATGCTCCCGATGATAAATAGTGACCTCCGGTAAATAGGCATAATGAAACTCCCTTGAGGAACGGACCCAAAAATCAAAGTCTTCATAAACCAATGTTTCATCATAGCCCCCGAGCTGTTCGAACACCTTTCTTGTGAATACCATGGTTGGCGCAAGGATGAAATACCTCTCGAGGAGTTCGCCAAATATCATTCCCTGTGGCTTTTCTGTGCCGGAATCGCTAAAATGTCGGCCCAGTTCTTTTCCCTTCTTATCGATGATCACGGCATTTGAATACAACACACCATACTCATCGTCGAGATTGGAAAAACAATTCGAGATTCTTTCAAGTGCCCCCTTTGCCAGTACATCATCACCCGATAGGTCAATCAGCAATTCTCCGTTTGATAGTTTGGCAGCTCGATTGAAGGCCCTTGGTAAACCCAGGTTTTCGGAGTTGGCGATCACCCGGATGGTAGGATTTTCATGCTCGAATTTCCTGATCTGCTCCAGGGTTTGATCACTGCTGAAGTTGTCCGTCACGATCAATTCTTTGTTTGGGTAATCCTGGTTAATGAAGGATTCCAGGCATTCCCATATAAAATCCTCTTGGTTGTAAGCCGTGCAGATCACGGATATTCTCGGAATGTCCATCAACTGAGAAGCTGGTTGAAGAAACTGATCTGCGACTTGGCCACAGATGTTGAATTCAATTCTTTCACCTTGGTCAGGGAGGCTCTGAAAAGCTCGTATGCTTTTGTGGGATCATCGATCAGCCTTTTGATTCTATTAGCGAAAGACTGATCTATGGGCTCCTCGAGCATGATGGCATTAGAGACATCCACAAAGAATCCATCAAGTCCATTTTTTCTGAGCCCAATATTGATGCATCCTTTTGAAGCGGCTTCCAGGTAGGTCAAACCAAAGGTTTCTCCCTTGCTTGGCATGATGTGAAAATGGCTTTTTAGCATTGCTTCCAAGACTTCATCCCTGGGTCTTTCTCCCTTCAGATTGATCTTCTCCGAAAGGTCATTTTCGTCAATGAGCCTCTCGAGTTTTTCTTTTTCTTCACCATGGCCGTAAATGTCATAGCTGAAATCCAGATCCCCCAGTTTGGCCATTCCCAGGATTACCTTGTCGAAGTTTTTCAAGGGGATCAAATTGCCCGCGGATAAGAATTTGACCTTTTCCCTGCCATGGCCCTTCCACTTTTTGGAGGCTGTGCTTTCATCGATGAACTCTTCTTCCGCCAGGCCGGAAAGACAAAGCCCCTTCGGGATTCCGGATATTTCCTCCTGATCTTCAAGTATTGATCTGATGACCGGAGACCTGGCCCAGATTGCCTTGGCCTTCTTTAGTGAAGGAATCAGAAACCCGGGTTTTGAACTGATCAAACGAATATCGCCACCATGAATACCCGCCAGAAAAGGAACTCCAAGCTTTTCTGACAGTATTGCCGCTATGCGTATGCCATGCGCCATATGGGCTATGATCAGGTCGGGAGTCTTTTCCATGGATTGAATCCGCTTCAACAAAGATTCAGTCCTGTAGCGAAACAGTTGGGGGATCCTGACGACCGGGATAACTTCAATTCTGATCTCCCGATAATCAACGGAGTAGGATTGGCTTTTCAGTGTTTCCGCGGGATTCCACAACGGTCTGATCACATCAATCTCGGCGCCATTTTTTTTCCATTCGCAGGCAAGGTCTGCCAAAGCATAAGAGGTGGTCTCGATGGTTTCCCCTTCTTTTTTTGGAAGGAGGCTGCTGATCAGTAAGATTTTCACGTTGCTCCGGATTCCCTGAGATACTTCTTGTAATAATAATACTTGAAGCACACGTTGGTGATCTTTGAAATGATGCTGGCTATCACCGCTCCGGTTATCCCCCAGATCGGGATAAGCGCAATATTTCCGACCAGGTTGACGATCGTACCAATAAACAGGGCATTCCTGACCTTCTTGCCTTGTGATTTTGCATTCAGGAACATAAAGGGTTGAGCAAGTCCCTGAAAAATATGGGCGATGACCAGGATACTGGTGATGTATCCCACTTCCTCATATCCGGGACCAAACAAGAGCGGAACGATCCAATTGACCGAAAGTACAAGGATCAGGGATGTGCCGATCAACCAGAGAAAATTGAACCTGAAAAGGGTATTTGTGATCTTATCCCCTGTGGCCATTTTTCGGAAGAGGGCTCTTGAGGCGGATTGGCTAAGCATTGGGATCGGAGTACAGAGGGCAATTCCAAGAGTGTAAAACCCCAAACCCGTTGTCCCGACAAAGTAGGGGATCATCATCTCGTCCAACTTGTAAGTGCTCTGCTGCATCACACCTCCCAGGTACATATGGAATCCATGTTCCTTAGTCTTTTTGATGATCTCCTTTAACCTTGCTCCCATGTTGCTGAACTTCGGTTTGAAAAAGATCATTATTGCGACAGCTCCGATGAGCATTGAAAGAAGGTTCCAGGTCAATACAAGATCCAGATCGATCATGTCATGGAAAACGAGGGATAAAAGAGCCAACAGAAATACCAGACGGCTTGTAAGTGGGTAAAGCGAGATGCCCAATATTTTTCCGGAGCCCGTAGCGATCGCATTGACGAAGTATCTGAAGATTATAATCGGAGCCAGAAAAGAGAGCTTTCTGAAGAGGTAGGCCAGATCCGTTCCGTACACCTGATCAATGAGCCCCGCAAATAACAGGATCGTGCAAGTGTAGAGCCCGGAAATGATCAGGAAAAAGATCACTCCTCCGCCGATCAATTCACGAATTCTTCTTGTATCATGGCTTTCCGCTATCAGCACCTGTGTTGACGAGAAGAAGCCCAGATGGAAGAAATTACTCGTGAACATCAGGGTGGAAATGAAGAAGGCGAAGTTTCCGTAGATCTCCGGCCCGAGCGTTCTGGTTTGGATTGATTTATTAAAGAATCCGAATACGATGAACAGAACCTGAGTACTAAATAGGAGGGCGGTTGCCTTGAATTCTTTTGAATTCAGGAGCTCTTTATTCGGTATGAATTTTTTTAGGCTCAATCCTTATTCAGGAATAATTCTTTGTAAACGATCACGAGAAAAAACCAGTATAATAGGTATCGGCAAAAATGAGCCATGGGTAGGCCACTGATCCCCTCTTGGCTCGTAAAATAATAAGCCGAAACAAGGTAAATCCCTGCGAAAACTCCCTGCGAAATTATAAACAGTTTGGTTCTGGCCTGAGCGAGGAGCAAAAAGGAAAGCACCCAGGCATGCATTTTCAAGAAGTCTCCCAATAATTGAAATGGAAAAAATGACTCCGCTCTAATGAATTCCTGATTGAAGAAGAGTACAAGCACCTGTTCTCTTAATAGGTAAACCGCAGAGAGGCCAACCAGTAATATCAAAATGATCCGAAAGAAGAACTTTCTCGCAAATGGATTCAATTTGGCCTTATCATCGGAAAGCTCGCTGGCCCTTGGATAATAGACCATATTGAGAAAGGCCAGAAAGGCCATGATGTAAAAATCCGAAACCCTGACAACGGCCTGCCAGTAGCCGGTTTCCTCCGGATTGTACTCGAGAATCGCAAATTCCCTAATTCCGAAATCGGTGATTTTGGAGAAGATCAGGATGCTCAGTGCCACCAAAATGTAGTCTCCCAGATTTTTTATTGACTTAAGCCCCTTGGAGATCCTACCCCGGATCTCTGAGATGAAACCATAACGGTACAGAAAACCTATGCTGACTATCGAGGTTATGGCCGGTCCCGTAGCCCAACCGATCAAGGCGGTCTGATAGTCGGAATAAAATGAAAAATAGACGACCAGAACCAGTGACAAAAAATTTCCCAGAAGATGGATCAGGACATACCCGGGAAGGTTTTTCATCGCCAGGATCACCGAAAGAAAGTAGTAGTTGAGAACCTGGAGTCCAAAGAGAAAAACGGACAAAAATATCCAGCTGTTTTCGGTGCCCGGGAAAGGGTTAGGGAAAAAACCCTTGAACAGGAAAAAGAACAGAGCCGTGCCCAGAAAAAGGAGTATGCTCAGGAATAACCCGGAGTAAAAAATGTTTGTTTTTTCCTGGTTCGCCAATGATCGTTTGGAGAGATATTTGATCACTCCCTTATTGACCCCATCATTGGGAAGAATGATGAATATGCTGGATAGGTTTTGAAAGTGAGAGAGGTAGGTGATCCCTGCTGCACCAAAGCTCATAGAGATAACCTTATTGATCAAAAAGGAAAATAAACCTCTAAGTGCTACACTTATTGTCGACCAAACCGAATTCCGAATTAATTCCAAAAGAGATCCCTTAAGCGGCGAAAGAACTAAATTTTTGGAATTGAAGTGTCAGGCTGATTTAAGCTTTGAACTCCTTTAGCTCAAATCGGTTTCCATCGAATTCTCCGTATGGGGAATAATTCACCCATTCTCCCAGGTTAAAATATTTTGAGGAGTCAGAGATCTCAATTTCCAGCGGAAGGTGTCTGTGGCCGAAAACATAATAGTCATGATGTCGATCCTTTTCTACTTCCTTGCAGAAGTGGATGAGCATTTCGGTTTCCTCATCGAAGCCATGACTTTTTGTGTTTGAGATCCTGCTTCTCCTGCTCCAGGCATGGGCTATCCTGATGCCAAGATCCGGGTGGATCATCCTGAAAAGCCATTGACAGGTTTTATTGGCGAAGATCTTTTTGAGAAACTTGTAGGTGTGATCGCCTGGTCCAAGTCCATCGCCATGTCCGATCAGAAGGTTCTTGGAGCCGATCCTGAGTTCTACGCTTTCACGTATGACAGGTATTCCCAACTCTTTGGGAAAGTAATCGAACAGCCACATATCGTGATTCCCCGTAAACAGGGTAACGGGAATCCCGTTTTCCACCAGCTCGAGCAATTTGGCCTGGAACCTGATAAAGCCTTTTGGTATGGCGGTTTTGTATTCGAACCAAAAATCAAAGAGATCTCCCAAAAGAAAGATCGAATGCGCATCATGCTTGATCGAATCAAGCCAACGCACCAATTTCTTCTCCCGTTCCAGACTCGACTGATGATTTGGCGCACCCAAATGGAAATCAGATGCGAAGTAGATCTTCTTTCCCTCGGGTAAGACCTCAAGGTTTTCAAGAATAGGGAACTTCTCTTTCATGCAGACTGAAAATCAGTCAAACAAGCTTTTGCTTTCTGATTCTGACTCAGGGTTTAGCGCCTCGCCACCTTCCTTTCCATCGGATTCCGGACCTTTATTTTCAGGCCTGACTTCTTCGGTTTGAGGTAAAGGACTTTCAGGTGATTCTTTCTTCAAGGGTTCTGCTGGTTTTTCACCAGAGTCCTGGTTTGAAGTATTATCCTGCGATTCCTCAGAAGAGGGGGGAGACTTCTGCTCTTTCTCTTCTTCCCTGTTGATGTATTCCTGATAGGTGGTGGGTTTTTCGAATGGTCTTTTGCCGATCAGTTTTTCCAGGTCGGCCTGATAAATGATCTCTTTTTTCAACAATTCTTTGGCCACCTTTTCGAGTTCCTCACGCTTTTCATTCAACAACTCATAGGTATGCTTATGTGCCTTTGCCACAATATTCCGAACCTCTTCATCAATGGTTTGGGAGGTGGATTCGGAATAAGGTTTCGTAAATGAATAATCGCTTTGCTTGGAATCGTAGAACGAAAGGTTTCCGATCTTCTCGTTCATCCCATAAATGGTCACCATTCCATAGGCCATTTTCGTAATTCTTTCCAGATCGCTGAGCGCACCGGTTGAAATTTTCCCGAAAATGATCTCTTCGGCAACTCTTCCACCCAATGCCATACAAAGGTCATCGAACAGCTGCTCTTCGGTATGCAGGAATTGCTCTTTCGGAAGATATTGGGCATATCCGAGTGCCGCGATCCCACGAGGCACGATGCTCACCTTTACCAATGGATCCGCATGCTCAAGGAACCAACCTGCCACGGCATGCCCGGCTTCATGATAAGCGACAATTTCTTTCTCTTCGGGGGAGATGATCTTTGTCTTTTTCTCCAAACCTCCGATAACCCGGTCGATTGCATCCTGGAAATCGTCCATATGAACTTCATTCCTGTTTTTCCGGGCTGCGATCAACGCAGCTTCGTTGCATACGTTTGCGATCTCAGCACCTGCGAAGCCAGGGGTCTGAGCGGCAAGTTTTTTTGAATCCACTTCGGAGTGAAGCTTTAGGTCCTTCATATGAACCTTGAAGATCGCTGCACGTCCCGCAATATCGGGCTTGTCGATGCTGATCTGGCGGTCAAAACGTCCAGGCCTCAATAGGGCCGAATCCAGAACATCGGGCCTGTTGGTTGCAGCGAGGATGATCACTCCTGAATCGGTGGAAAATCCGTCCATTTCAACCAAAAGGCTATTCAGTGTATTTTCTCTTTCGTCATTGGCTCCGGGCAACTGACCTCTTCCCCGACTTCTACCGATGGCATCGACTTCGTCAATGAAGATAATGGCAGGAGCTTTTTCCTTCGCCTGCTTGAACAGGTCGCGGACTCTGGCAGCCCCGACGCCAACAAACATTTCCACAAAATCGGATCCTGACAAGGAAAAGAAGGGTACGCCCGCTTCTCCTGCTACTGCTTTGGCCAGCAAGGTTTTACCTGTTCCGGGTGATCCGACCAGCAAAGCACCCTTTGGGATCTTGCCTCCGAGCTTTGTGAATTTTGCCGGTTCCTTTAAAAACTCAACGATCTCCTTGACCTCTTCCTTGGCTTCCTCCGCTCCTGCAACATCCTTGAAAGTGATCTTAACCTGGTTTTCAGCATCAAACAATGCAGCCTTTGACTTTCCGATATTGAAGATCTGACCACCAGGGCCTCCGCCTCCCGTCATTCTTCTCATCAAGAACCAGAAGCCGAACAGGATCAGGAACAGGAATCCCCAGTTTAGCAGGTAACTGGTGAAATCCGACCGATTGTCGATCTTATAACCTATTCGATCGGATTCGGATAGTTCATCTTCAATTTCCTTAAACTCCCTGTCAAACGTTTCAACAGACGGGATTTGAAATGAATAATGCGGTCCATTGTTTAATGTGAATGGTCCTCGATCCTCTATTTCTCTTCTGTACTTTTCATTTTTCAGGGCTTCATCCTTCAAGGTTACCTCAACCAGGTCCCTGTTTTTGATCAAAACGACCTCCTGAACATCATTGGAGAGCATCATCTCCTTGAATTTCCTTGGGGTAATGGTAATGGTAGAAGAAGCTCTGTTCACCATGGTGACAAGGATTACCATCCCGATCAGGGCCAAAATGAAATACAACTGGTAGTTTGGCCTTCCTCCCTTGCCCGGCAAGAACCCTTTATTCTGTTTTTTTGGTTGGTCCACTATTTTGTCTTTTTTACCGTCTAATCGGTGATTAATTTGCTATTGCCTATTTCGATCTTTGTCAGCAGTCCATCACCCCAAAGTTCTTCGAGAGCAAAATGCTCCCTTTTCTCTTCAAGGAATACATGGGACACCACATTGATATAATCCAAAATGATCCATTCGTTCAGATCTTTTCCCTCTGAAACCCAGGGGTGCTCATTTTGGTTTTTTAAAACCATTTTTTCAATCTCTTCGGAAACCGCTTCGGCATGCCGTTCGGAAGTGGCACTGCAGATCACTAAAAAGTCTGCCAAAGGGTTAAAAAGTTTTCTTATGTCAATTACAATGATGTTTTCGGCTTTTTTTTCCACCATCCCCTCCACGATGCTATCTCGGATATCTTCGGAATTATTTTGACCTCTTTTTACCTTTGCCAATGAGCACGTTTCTTTTTCTAAATCTACGAATAAGTTGACCAACGATATTTTTCCTGACACCGTATACGGTCAACCTGTCATTTTTTTTGATTCCCTACCCTCGACCAATGATTATGCCAAAGAAAAGTTGTCAGAGAATGATCTCCTGGACTCATTCGTTGTTGTAACCGCTTCCCAAACCCAAGGCAAGGGTAGGCGGGGTAATCAATGGTATTCTGAGGAAGGAAAAGACCTCACATTTACGCTCGCCGTAAGAGAATTATCACTTCCTGTCGAAGAACGATTTCTGATCACACAGGTGGTTTCCCTTTCCATCATTGATACTCTTCAACCTTATGTTTCCAGGGGAAATTTTCAGATCAAGTGGCCCAATGATATTTACTTTCTTGGCAAGAAAATCGGAGGTATTTTGATCGAAAATGTCATCCAGGGTGGCATGATCGAATCGACGATTATTGGGATTGGGATCAACCTGAGCCAAAAAACCAATCCTTTTGAAGGTATTTCGCTGATCGGTATTGCCTCTGTGGATTTTTCTGCGGATCGGATCTTTACCACAATTTCGGAGTCTGCTTTCCGAGGCCTATTGGACGAACAACACTTCGAAAGGGAAGAAGTCCATCGTTTGTATCAGGATTCGCTCATGGGCATTGGGTCCAATTGTGAGTTTCAATTTGAAGGCGACTCTTATACCGGGGTCTTTAGTGGGGTAAACAAAAACGGAGAGGCCATGATAGTTCTGGATGAAGACGGGCAAATTCTTAGATCCGAGAATGTAGAAAATCTTCGCTTCGTGTAATTTTACTTTGAAACTGAACTTTTGTCAGGCTCTTTGGTCATTTGAATGCTTTGAAATCCTTTTTTGCTTTTATTTTCATCTTGTTCGTTGGGGTTGCCGGTATTGCTCAGGTGCCCCTATCGGATGACTACGTCGTCACACTTGAAGAGGACACCATTTACGGATTCATACAGTCCGTATCGGAAAGCAAGATCAGTCTTGCTCATGCCTCTGAGAAATCCATGGTGGTAAAAAAATACAAGGTGAGCTCATTGAAGTGCCTGGTGATCAGGGATACTGTCTATAAATCGGTCAAGGTTACACAACAAGGATTGCCTTCGGCGAATATTATGATGAAGGAGATTATCCCCGGTCCCGTCACTCTGTACAACAGGGAAGTTCGGAAAACAACAATGTGGAAGCCCAGTGATGGGGAAGAGTTCAACGGAATATTCGGAAAGATTCTGTTTGTTGAGGTCTATCTCGGAAAAGAGGGCCAGGCATACAAGGTTACCGAAGAGAACTTTAGGGAGCAATCTGAGTTAATTTTTTATGATCAGGCCTGGATAAAGGAAAAATTTCAGAAGAATGCCTACTCTTTTTCGAATCTCCAACAGCTGGTCCTGGATTATAACTATTTGGTTGAAAACCCCGATAGCAATTAGCCGAACCATAGTAATTAACTTTGTGTTCTGAAATCTTCCACCTAAACAATGAGCGATCAAATAAAACATGAGTGTGGAATTGCACTTGTAAGACTCAAGAAGCCCTTACAGTATTTCATCGATAAATACGGTTCTCCCATGTATCCGATGAACAAGCTTTTTTTACTCATGGAAAAGCAGCACAACAGGGGACAGGATGGTGCCGGGATCGGGACGATCAAGCTGGATTCAGAACCCGGTGGTAAATATTTCAGCCGTCAAAGGTCGATCGCTCGTCAGCCTATGGAGGATCTGTTCGGTCGTGTTCAGAAGGCATACAAAAAGGCCTATTCCAAAAACGCTGAAAAATACCTTGATGCCGATTGGATCAAGGGAAAAGTTGATTTTTCAGGAGAACTCTTGCTTGGACATCTAAGGTATGGGACCCATGGAAAGAATACCCTTTCGGTATGTCATCCCATGGTCCGTGAAAGCAACTGGAAAAGCCGCAATCTGATGATGGCAGGCAATTTCAACCTGACCAATGTGGACGAGCTCTTCGAATTCATGATGTCCATCGGACAGCATCCAAGGGAAAAGACAGATACCGTAACGGTCATGGAGAAGATCGGTCATTTCCTTGACAAGGCAAATGATGAGATCATTGATGAGTATAAAGATCAGCTCAGCCCCTCTGAGTTGAGCCTTTTCATAGAGGATAACCTCGATCTGACTCAGGTTTTGAAGAAGGCTACCAGGGATTTTGACGGGGGGTATATGATGGCAGGCCTGACCGGATACGGCGCCGGCTTCGTGGCCAGGGATCCCAATGGTATCAGACCGGGTTATTACTTTTCCGATGAGGAGTTCTTTGTAGTTGCCTCGGAAAAACCTGCGATCAAGACCGTATTCAATATTGATTATTCGGAGATCCACGAGATCCCAAGAGCGCATGCCGTAATTCTGGACAAGCACGGAAACCATAAGGTGGAACAGTTTATCGAGGAAAGCGAGAGAAAGAGTTGCAGTTTCGAGAGGATCTATTTTTCCAGAGGTACGGACCCAGATATCTACCGGGAAAGAAAGAAGTTGGGAGAGCTTCTTGTCCCTCAAATCCTTCACGAAATCGACAATGACCTTGAGAATACGGTTTTCTCCTACATTCCAAATACGGCTGAAACAGCATTCTTAGGCATGATCGAGGAGTTGGATAAGAGACTGAATCAGCAGAAATCAGAACAACTGTTGAGTGAGGAGCTGACAGAAGAGCAAAGACAGGAAATTATTTCAAAAAGGGTGAGGGTGGAAAAGTTGGTGATCAAGGATGTTAAGTTAAGGACCTTCATTACCAATGATAATGAGCGGGATGACATGGTTGCCCATGTTTATGATACAACCTATGAGGTGATCAATAAGGGCATAGATACGCTGGTCGTCATGGATGATTCCATCGTCAGAGGAACTACACTAGAGAAAAGTATCCTTCATATTCTCGATCGTCTGAACCCCAAAAAGATCGTGGTTGTCTCATCCGCACCCCAGATCAGGTACCCTGATTGCTATGGAATTGATATGTCCAAAATGCACGATTTTGTTGCTTTTCGTGCCTTATTGAAGCTGATTGAAGAGAACAACAAAGAAGAACTTCTCGAGAGAACACTTGCACATTGTGAGGAGAGTCTGAGCAAATCCAACGGAACGGATAAGAATCATGTGAAGGACCTTTTCGATGAATTCAGCAATCAAGAGATCACGGATATGATCAGCAAGATCATTGTCAAGGAAGATGTCAAGGCAAAGGTGTCAGTGATCTACCAAACTATTGAAGGTCTCCATGAAGCCTGTCCAAACCATAATGGAGATTGGTATTTTACAGGTAACTATCCCACAGGAGGTGGTACCAGGGTAGTGAACAAATCCTATATTAACTTTATGAAGGGTAGCCTTGAGCGGGCTTATTAGACCGCAAAGCTTTCTCCGCAACCACAGGTACGAGAAGCATTTGGGTTAAGGAATTGAAACCCCTTGCCATTTAATCCATCCGAGAAATCCAGGGTGGTTCCAAGAAGGTATAGCATACTTCTTTTGTCCACGATCACCTCCACGCCCTTATCGCTGAAGATCTCATCTCCATCCTCCAATTTAGTATCAAAGGTGAGGTCGTACATCAGCCCTGAGCAGCCACCGCCTTTCACGGAAACCCTGACCTTGTGTTCTGGTGAATAACCCTCTTCGACCATTAATTGGTCAATCTTTTCTTTTGCTTTATCGCTTACCTGGATCATATGAGTCGCTAAGATACCGGATTAAGTACAACACTAAAAACATTGATTGTGTTCATATCCCTTCCATAATACAGCTTATCAAGTGCGTCGAAGATGTTATTTGCACGAAAATAACTGGTATGAAGCTCCGATTCGCCGTCCACGATCCACTGTATGGTATAGCTGTTTTCTTTTTGCTTTTTGTGCCTGACATAATTGTACATCTTTCTCAACGCATCAATGCGATCGATGCCGACTTCTTTGTGGAATAAGAAAGACTGATTGTGGCGGCTGTTTACGGTGATCAGGTGGAGTTCAACCTGCTGCTCATTTTCCCGATAGTCAAAAATGAGGTTCTCGGATCTTAATCCGAGATACTCCATGATCTCCTTTTGGATGCCGGCAATTTCAACGTTTAAATCGAGGTCTAGGGCCATTAGAATAGATTTTATTGTAGCTTTTATGCCTAAAACGCGAAAATTAAATAATCTGTTTCTTTCTATGAATAAAATTGAACATATCGGAGTGGCAGTGGCTGATCTTGATCAGGCCAAAAAGGTGTTTGATCTGCTTTTTGCAAGAGAAGGCTATAAATCGGAAACGGTTGATAGCGAGGGGGTAACAACCCATTTTTATCAAATGGGAGATTCAAAGATCGAATTGCTGGAGGCTACCAAACCGGATTCGGCAATCCGGAAATTCATCGAAAAAAGAGGAGAGGGAATGCATCATATTGCCTTTGATGTGGATGACATTCATACTGAAATTCAAAGATTACGGGAAGCCGGATTCGCTTTGTTAAATGAAACCCCAAAAGAGGGTGCCGATAATAAGCTTATTGCATTTTTGCACCCCAAAAGTACTGGCGGGATTTTGGTCGAATTATGCCAGGAGAAAAACTAGAAAAGCCAAATGTCAGATCAAAAAACAACGGATATAAACTCCATCGGTGAGTTTGGATTAATCGAGCGTATTAAAGAGACTTTGGGAGATGAACCAAAGGGGATTTCCAAGGGGATCGGCGATGATGCGGCAGTGATGGACCTGGGCGGGAAAAGTTCTTTGATCATGAGCACGGATTCGCTGATCGAGGGAATCCACTTTGATCTTTCCTATATGCCTTTGAAGCACCTTGGATACAAATCGGTGGTGGTCAGTTTATCCGATATCGTGGCGATGAATGCCATTCCACAATACCTTACAGTGTCTATAGGTTTGAGCAGCAAATTCACGGTCGAGGCTGTAGAGGAATTTTACCGGGGCGTTGAACTGGCTTGCAAAAATTATGAAGTGTCGGTAGTCGGAGGAGATACCACTGCTTCCAGATCGGGGTTGTTTATCAATGTGACGGCCATCGGTATCTCTACCAAAGACACACTTTCCTATCGAAACAGTGCCAAGGTCAAGGACGTGATCTGCGTTTCCGGAGACCTAGGTGGTGCATATATGGGAATGCATGTTCTGGAAAGGGAAAAAAAGGAATTTCAGGCCAATCCGGATATGCAACCGGATATCGAGCAATTTTCATATCTCGTCGGAAGGCAGTTGAAGCCGGAAGCCAGAACAGACCTGATCCATTCCCTATCGGAGATTGGGATCGTACCAAGCTCGATGATCGATATTTCGGATGGCCTGGCTTCGGAGTTGATGCATTTAAGCACCCAGTCAGAAAAAAAATTCAAAGTATATGAGGATAAGATCCCATTGGCCGAAGAGACCAGGTCGACCTGTATGGATTTTGGGATAGATCCGACCACGGCGGCCATGAATGGGGGAGAGGATTATGAACTCCTGTTTACGCTTGGCCTTGAAGATTTTGAGAAGGTCAAGAACCATCCCGATATTACCGCCATTGGATATGTGGAAGAAGGTACCGGGCCAGTATTGATCACCCGCTCGGGAAACAATGTGCCGATCAAGGCCCAGGGTTGGAATCATTTCCCGGATCAGTCCTGATCTTCGGGATATGGGATATACACGAAGTTTCTGAACTCTTCATCGATCACAAATAGGCAGCAAAATTCCGAAGGATCCTTGTATGTCTTCAGAAACTCTGGTGATTTGGCTTTTTCGATCAGATTGCTTTGTTGGAATTCTTCGAAAAACGAAAAAAAGAAATTCCAGCTGAGGTCCTTTTCCGAGGCACCCAGCAATAGCTGACCTATTGGTGAGTCTCCCTTGGAGATGGGGAAGATCGGAAAATCCGAGATCTTTCTCGCCTTTAGTTGGTATGCGGCTTCTTTTAAAAAGTCGGCGATTTTTACAAAATCGATTGTAATGGTCCCAAGGTATTTTCCATCCAGATCAGGACTGTTTTCCATCATTCTTAAGACTTAATTGAACAATATTTTCACGTGATCTGTCCCTGCTCGAGAACCAGAATTTGAAGCAGAAAAGGATAGGGATCCATTTCGTTTTGATCAAAACATTCGAGACAATGAGACTGAATCTTTTTGGTGCTGCAAAGATAATGTCTTGAGATCGGGAACCGACCTGTTGTCTTGCAATATGATCTCTTGAAGCCCACCGCTTTGGAGTTTATACTTCGATCGATCTGTAATCCAGGCGTTTCATATAATCAACTTCTATGCTGATCGCATCAAATTCTTCTACAACTTTTCCTTCCAGTTGGTAGATCCCCCTACCGCGAAAGGGATATTTTTTTGCTATAGGCGGAAAATGAACGGTGTCTATAAATTCCCCATCCTCATCCAGAAAATTGCCAAAATGCATGTTTTGCCCTCCCGTTGTTGTGGTGTTTTTGGTTGTAATAAGATATCCAAGAGTCCTGACTTTTTTATTGAGGTACTTTGGGAACTCTTGTGCTTTTAAAGAGTTTTCCGGGGTGGCGCCAAGCAATTGAAACGGACTGATCAAAGGAAATCCCAGCAGTTCCATTTGATCATAGATATCTTCGATCTCAGCATGCTCAACGCTGGGTAGGGAATAATCCTTGACGGGAGGATCAAAAAGGACCGGCTTCGTATTGCTTTTACCTTTATTACCCAACAAAAAATGAGCTCGCCAAAGCAGGTTCTTCTTGCTTTCACCGGTGAACCGAAATGCATCGATTCGAATCAACTGTGATAATTGTTCCAGGGATATACTGACCCTTTTAATGTACTGGTCCAGGGAAGAAAAGCCACCATTTTTGTGTCGTTCGGCAATGGTCTCCATGATGGTATGGCTTTCCAGATCTTTGATCAAAGCCAATCCCAGATAGATCGTTTTGCCTTGGATGGTGGTGTGCTTTCCACTTGTATTGATGCAGGGTGGCTCTATGATCGCTCCGTGCATTCTGGCTTCATGGATATAAAATTCCTTGCCATAGAAACCACCACCGTTATTGATGACGGCTACCATATACTCCAACGGATAATGGGATTTCAGAAACAGGCTTTGGTAGCTTTCGATGGCATACGAAGCCGAATGCCCTTTGGCAAAAGCATAGCCGGCAAAGCTTTCAATTTGACGCCAGACATCTTTGCTCAGGTGATCTGGATATCCTTTTTGCTGACAGTTTTTGAAGAATTTGGCTTTCACTTTCGAAAATTCCTCCCGGGATCTGTATTTCCCTGACATACCCCTTCTCAGCACATCAGATTCTGCCAGGGTTAATCCTGCAAAATGATGAGCTACTTTGATCACATCTTCCTGATAGACCATGACACCATAGGTGTCAGGCATGATTTCCAACAAAGTGGGATGAGCTTCTTTTCGTTTTTCAGGAACACGATACCTCAATATGTATTGTCTCATCATGCCGGATTGGGCCACGCCCGGACGAATGACAGAACTGGCGGCTACCAATGTCAAATACTCTTTTGCTCTGAGCTTTGTCAATAACATGCGCATCGCCGGCGACTCTACATAAAAGCAGCCTATGGCCTTTGCTTTTTGTAAATTGTTCTGGATCAGCGGGTCTTCAAAAAATGGTTTGACATTGTGAATATCGATGCCGGGAGTGTCAGGCTTGTTTTGCTTGATAATGGCCAGGGTATCTTTGATCTTTCCCAAACCCCGCTGACCCAGTATGTCAAATTTATACAGTCCGATATCCTCGGCGGTATGCATGTCAAAGTGTGTAATGGGATAGCCTTTGGGCGGTAAGGAGGTGGCTGTAAAATAATGAATGGGCTTGTCGGAGATGAGAACACCACCTGCATGAATACTCAAATGACTTGGAAAATTTTGGAGCTCTAAACCGTAGTTCAAAATAACCCGGGCATGGTGATCAAACTGACGGTCCTCCGGATTTCTGCCCAGGTTTTTTTGCAATTTGTCGATCTCATAAGGGGGGATGCCAAACACTTTTCCGACTTCTCTGATAACCGACCTTGCCTGGAAGGTACTGTATGTAGCCAGCAAGGCTGTATGCTCATACTTTTCGAACAGGTATCGAGTTATATCATCCCTATCCGAAGATGAAAAGTCAATGTCGAAATCAGGTGGATTCCTTCGGAAAAGGTTGATAAAACGCTCAAAATAAAGATCCAGTTCAATCGGATCTACATCGGTGATCCTTAACAAATAGGCAATGATGCTGTTTGCTCCGCTTCCCCTGCCCACATAGTAGTAGCCCTTGCTGCGAGCGTATTTTACCATATCCCAGCTGATCAAAAAATATGACATGAATCCCATTTTTTGGATGGTATTCAATTCCGTTACGATTCGTCTTCGGATCTTGAATGAGGGGCTCTTTCCATAACGATAGGCCAGTCCTTCCAGGCAGAGTTGGCGAACCTTTTGATAATCGTTTTTCAGGGAATTGGTCCAACTACGGAGGTTTTGTGATTGAGCTTTTGGAGCGAACTCAAAATCGATATGACAACTTGTGATCACATATTTTAGATTCTCCAGTGCAGAGGGAAGTTCCCGATAGGCGTTGATCAGCTCTTGCTTGTTCAGAAAAACATCCTCTTGTTTTCCGGTATCCGAGGGCTCCAGCTTGCTTGCCAATGTGTTGAGCTCAATGGCTCTGAGTACACAGTGGAGTTCATAGTTTTCTTGTGTTGGTAAGGTGAAAACCGGGCAGGCAATGATCTTGTCCCGGGGAAGTGATTTTAAAACCCATTTCTTGGTCTCATATGGCTTGATGGCGATGTACTCATGATCCTTAAGCGGCCTTTTGGGGATGTTATCGATGGGAAAAAGGATGAAACAATCCGATGCCTCATTGATATCTGCAGGTATGGGAGTCTGGGTATGCAGATATCTTGATAAATAACTATTGAGTTGATAAAACCCTTCATTGTTTCGGGCAATACCTATGAATTGTTGCTTTGCTCCATTTCTAAAGTCGATGCCTATGATAGGCTTGATGCCTGCATTCTTGGCCCTTCGAACGAATTCCAGACAACCTGCCGTACTGTTGATGTCGGTGAGTGCCAGGGTTCTGAAATGATGCTTTTGCCCCCATTTGATCAATTTTTCGATCGATAATAGTCCATACTTAAAGCTGAAATAGGAATGGGTATTGAGCATTACCGTCTTCGATTGGCCAACAGTGGTGGAGGTTCTCCGGTGAAGGGGTTCCAACGGGATATGGTCTTCGCCCCCATGCCGGCCGCCAGCATTACGGAGCGATCGCCATACTTATCACGAATATGATCCATGGCATCGTAAAGGTTAAGCAATTCTGTCTGACTATTAAACAGATCCATTTGATAGCGCCCGTCCAGAATATTACTGAGGCGAACACCGATCAGCCGTATAAGCAGGCGCTTATCGTATAATTTTTCGAAAAGCTCCAATGCCTTTGGGATCAAGGTATAATCTGCCGATGTATAAGGTATTTTATGCTGAAGTGTGTAGGTATTAAAATCTGAATAGCGGATCTTGACAGTAACACAGGCACATAATTTCGTCCCCCTTCTTAACTGGAAGGCCAGGTTTTCCGTCATAGCAATGAGCAGGCCCCTCAGTTTATCGACATCGATGGTGTCCCTGTCAAATGTCCGTTCGGTGGAAATGGATTTTCTTTCCGTATGGGGAACCACCAGAGAGTTGTCAATACCATTGGCTTTTTTCCAGATCAATACGCCATTTTTTCCGAAGGCCCTTTCCATCAGGTCGATGGGCATCTCCTGAATGGTTTTGATCTTTCGCACACCAAGACTGACCAGTTTTTGATGGGTTTTGCCACCCACCATAGGGATCTTCTTGACGGATAAAGGGGCAAGAAAAGTTTTTTCCTTTCCGTAATCGATCAATAGTTGATTATTGGGCTTGGCCTCGCCTGTAGCGATCTTGGATACGGTTTTGTTTTCCGATAAGCCAAACGAGATCGGCAAGCCTGTTTCATGAATGACTTTACTGCGTAGCTCAGTTGCCATCTTGAAGCATCCAAAAAACTTATCCATTCCCGTGAGGTCAGCATAGAATTCATCTATAGATGTTTTCTCCAGTACGGGAACGGATTCCTGAATGATCTCTGTCACTTCCTTCGATGCTTTGGAGTAGTCCGCTGAATTACCTCTCATGATGATGGCTTCAGGGCAAAGCGCTTTTGCCATTTTGATGGGCATGGCGGAGTGAATACCGAATTGGCGGGCTTCATAGCTGCATGAGGCGACCACTCCACGATCGCTGACACCTCCGATCAGGACGGGTTTGTTGTGTAGTTTCGGATTTTTACGTCGTTCAACAGATACGAAGAACGTATCCAAATCCAGGTGTAAAATCGAATTCAATACTAATTATTTTAGTAGTTACTAAATTAGTTAGTATTCTGGAATTTTACTCAATAGCTTTAAGAAATGTATACCACTTTGGGTTTTGGAAAGTAAAAGCCCAGGTTTTCAGGTCAACTCCTTTCAGAAAGGTTCAGGGATTCAATTTTGATATGTCTGACGTTCGCTTAAGGGTCTCCTAAAAGCGGGCTTCCCGGTAGTTGAAAATATTTTGCTCAACCATGAAGTATTCATCACCCTTGATATCAGAGTAGTATCTCCTGGCAATAAATATTATGCAAGAATGTTCAAGAAGCTAAACGGCCACCTGAGTTTCCGCGCTATGTCTCATTTGGTATTCTTTGGGAGTCATTCCTTCCTTTTCCTTAAAAACCCTGTGAAACGTTGATTTGGAACCGAACCCGCATTCCATGGCAATACCCACCAGATCATACTTGGTAAATTCCTTATCAGCCATCAAGCGCTTTATCTCATCTACTCTTAGCTGGTTGACGAAATCTTTGAAAGTGACTTTTCGCGTGAGCTGAAGATAATCGGCCAGCTCATTTCTCGTGATCTGAAGGATCGACGCACAGGAATCGATGGTCAGATCAGGATCTTTGTAGGCTTTGTTCTCATAAAGAACCCTTTCGATCTCTGCATCCAGCCTTTCACGATTTTCAAGCACGCTTTCCTTGATCATGGTTTGCTTGGGGAGCAGGTATTTTTTGAGATAAGGGAGTTCAATTGCCGCGTATATGAACACGAAATATCCAAGTATGTGAATGTAGACCTGCGAGGAATAGTAACCGAATTGCACAAAATATTGAACACCAACTACATCCGGCCAATGCAAACTTCCCGGAAATAGATCATGCTTGCTCAGACCATAAAGGATGTCCCATACAGGGATTTGTAAGAGGAAAAAATAGAGAGAATAGAAAAGAGCTCTTACCCTTAAATAGGCCTTCCTGATCAAGACCTGGCTGGTCCGATGAATGAGTTCTTTCCTGGTGATCAGAAAGTAATACCAGAATATGATCAAAGCCCAGAACGAGAATCCGGTCGAGATAAAGAGATCCCGGTTGATGGGAATATCCTCGGCCAAAAAGTACCGCGCTGCGATCAATGTCATGTAATAGATTCCCGGTATCAACAGCTGCGGCACTAGCTTCTTTCCGTTGAAGCTGTTCCCAAGTGTCTGGTAATAAAAAAGTAAAACCGATCCGACGAAAATGGGTTTGCCGGGACCTATCAATAGAAATAGTAAAAAGCTGTTATCCCAACTATCGGCAAAAACATGTTTGAAGAACCAAAGGCCATGGATGATGCAGAGGATAGACAGCCATACTTTTGTCACATTCACCCTTGCGATCCAATGCAGTATAGCTACCACAACGAGCTGTGCGCCGAGCAACAGTTGTATGCCTTTTAGTAAACTGTCAAGATCCGAATTCACCTCTTTAAGGACACATGATTAAGTGTCAAAACGATTTTTGACACCAAGTTAGGAAGAAAGCAGTGCCTCCTTCATCGGTTCATTGGCGTCCTTTGGCATGTTTTTTAGTCGACCGCGATTCCCATATCCAAAGGGGTTATGGGATGGTCAAGGATATCAAATTCGAAAAATATGCTACAATACATCGCCCCCTCATTGCTTGCCCTGATTGCCGCTTTGCCCTTGGTGTTTTTTTTCAAAGGAAGCGAAGTCAATATTGGACGGGGTTTGGTGCTCATCGCCATTTATCAGTTAGTCTACGTCTTTCTGATCTTTCTACCAATTCAGTATTCTGCATTCTGGATTCCGGAAAGTTCCATGAATTGGTCCGGGAAGTTGCTGGCCACGGCCTTTTCAATAGGGTTTTATATGTTTTTTAAAAATGGGTTCAGCGATTTTGATTTCATCCGATCAAGTCCCGATCGGACTGCGTTGAGAAGGATTGTTTTGGTTGGCGGGATCACCTTGATCGCCATGTGCCTGCTGACTTTTGCTTTTTCTCAGGGCAAGGATTTAGACCTGGAAAAGCTTTTTTATCAGGCGACTATGCCGGGCATCGATGAGGAATTATGGAGGGGTTTGATGTTGATGTTGATTCTTCCGTTGATGAAGCCAACCGGTTGCCGGTTTGGGCATCCCGCTGTCTGGTTTACCACCATCATTTTTGCATTGGGGCACTCCCTATATTTTGATAACTGGAACTTGGGCTTTGCCGCCGATGCATTCATCATTACCGGCATACTGGGCTATATACTTGGCTGGGTTATCATGAGGAGCCAAAGCATATTGCTCGCACTGATACTTCATAATCTCATCAACCTATCCACCAACCTTCTGGAAATGCTGGTTCTGTAGACCCTTCCTATGCATCAAAAGGACAGGAAATTTTGAGCCATGAACAGTAAAAATATGGTCGGTTACTTGTCAAGTCAAGGTTTTAGGTCAATACTACAATCTTGCCCTTTGCTTTGCTATCTTCCATGTACTGATGAGCCTCAGCTACCTGGTCAAGGTTGAATACGCTATCAATGTTGAGCTGTATATTTCCATTCGCGACTTCATCAATGAAATCTTGCAGAAGTTCTTTCGACAGGTTCTTTGATTCCCCCATATAAACGGTTAGTCTGCCGAGTGAAGGAATATCACCCATTGGAGTGAATTCCTGCATTGTCCATTCGTTTCCAAGAATACCTGTCATACAAACCATGCCTCCTGGTGCAATACATTTCAAAGAATCTTTCAATGTTCTTGTTCCTATAAGCTCCAGTACCTTGTTCACTCCGTCTGGAAAAAGTTCTCTTACCTGATCCCCTACCTGACCTTTATCCAAGACTACATGGTCGGCCTTATTATCCAAAAGAAATTGTTTCTTGTTTGGATTTCTTGTTGTTGAGATAATTGTTAACCCCTTGGTTTTGGCCAATTGACAGGCGAGCATTCCGATAGAAGATGTTCCTCCACGAATTAAGAGAGTTTCTTCCGGTTGAATTTCAAGAGCCTGATTTAATGATCCTGAAACAGTCTGAAACATCTCAGGAATGGCTCCTAAAATCTCCCATGGCAAGCTGCTTTCAAACGGAAAGATAATTTCGAGAGGCACCGATACATATTCAGCATATCCACCATCAAAAAACCGACCCATTCCACCCATGATAGCGGCGACCTGTTGACCATCTTCGTATGTATTTGATGGATCTTCTTCAACAATCCCCATACATTCAATTCCCTGAATACGGGGAAATTCTACTCCTGGTGAATCTCCTCGTCTGGTAAAAAGTTCTGATCTATTTAAGCCGAAAGCTTTCACTTTGATAAGTACCCAACCTGACTTTGCTTCTGGTTTGGGTACCTCTTTAACTCGGATGACCTCTGGATTTCCTGTTTTGGTTGTGACTGCAGCTTTCATTGTTTATGATTTCGGTTCTATTTTATTGAACATATATCTGGCAATCTTCCATGCTCCATTAACCTTTTCGAATACAAACAATTCCCTATTTGCTTCGGGAAAGGTGTCTCCGGTTGCATGAATCAGTATAGTTCCTTTTGAGCTTGTGACAGCAAAAGCAAAGCCATTTCCCACCTTAATTTCATCAATGTAAAACTCAATATTGAGTTGAATCTGAGAAAAAATGGATTCATAGGATTTCAAAATATTCTCAGAACCAATTGCCGATGGGGCTTCCATAGGCATAAAGATTCCATCCTTGGTATAAAGGTTATGAGCCAATTTTGCATCTGAGTTATTCAACGATTTTTTGTACTCACCTAAGAGTGCCTCGATTTTTTGTTTTTCTTCTTTTTGCATGTGTTCTGTTTTTCCTGTGAAAGTTTGGATTGACTGCTGAGGTTTATTTTGATCACAAGACGCTAGAAGAAAAAGCGTCAATGCAACCACTATTAATTGTTTCATCTGACTTTACTTCTTTGTTTCAGAGTAAAATTCCAGAATCGGAGTCATGTCAACCTATAATGTAGCTTAAGAAAGAATCTTAAGGTAGTTTAAGCCTTTGCCATGCGTTTTCTGATCGTACTTAAGAACTCCGGGGTGAATCCAAGGTATGAGGCAATTTGAACGTTTGAAATTCTGTTAAAAAGATCAGGGTACCGTTGCATAAAATCAATATACCGTTCTTCTGCATTTGAACTAATATTATGTATAATCCTATGCTGGGAACTAACCAACGCATTTTCAGTGATGACTCTAAAGATTCTGTTGAACTTGGGAAATTCAACAAACATTCGGTTCTGGTCTTTTTTTTCGATTTGGAGAATGGTAGAAGGTTCAATCGCCTCGATATAAAGCTTGCTAGGTTCTCCACCATGGAAACTACCAATATCGCCAATCCACCAATCTTCTATTGCGAACTGCAAATTATGTTCTTTGACATTTTCATCAACGTAGTACATTCTCAAACATCCCTCAACTACAAATGTGTTGAATCTGCAGACATCTCCTCTCTGAAGAATGAAGTGTCTTCTGTTGATACTGCGTGACGTAAAAACTTTACGAAGAAATGCTATTTCTTCATGATTCAATGTTAGATGCCTGTTGAAGTATGTTATTAAGGAGTCTATTGGCATAACGAAATTTAAGATTTTTGCAGGCAAACGCTTGTAAGAATCTGAATTCTCCAGGTCAAATTTTGCTGCCTAATTATCACAAACGCGTTTCACGAAAGAGGTTAATTATACTCAAAACATAGCTAAGAAATTGGCTAAATGGATCGGAACGAATAAGAAAGAACCGGGAAGAAATGAGAGAGGAAAACATTTTGAAAAGGCGCATTAGCCTAGTTTTTCCACCTAATTTCTCAACACCAACAAAACCACGCATTCGGTATGATGCGTCTGTGGAAACATATCTACAGGTTGAATGCGGAGAACTTCGTATACCTCACTGAGAATTTGGAGATCCCTGGCCTGAGTGCTGGGTTTGCAACTCACGTAAACGATCCTGGACGGCCTCAGTTCCAGTAATGCTTCTGCGACTTTTTTGTGAAGACCTTCTCTGGGGGGATCCAGGATCACCAGGTCAGGCTTCTCCATGAGCTCGGGATGGTTTCCTTCGAGGATATCTTTGACATCGCCGGCAATAAACTCCGCATTATCGATCTTGTTCAAAAAGGCATTTTCCCGCGCATTGTCCACCGCCATCCGGACCGTTTCAATACCGATTACCTTTCTGGCCTTTTGAGCGATAAACAGGGAAATCGAACCGACTCCGCTGTATAGATCCCATACCAATTCATCGCCATTCAGTTGAGCGAATTCAAGCACCTTTTGGTAAAGGTTTTTTGTTTGTTCCAAATTGGTCTGGAAGAAGGCCTTGGGCCCTATTTTGAACTGGATCCCGAAAAGGCTTTCGATAATATGCGGTTCGCCAAAAAGCGGAACGATCTCCAGATCATAGATAGAATCATTTTTTTTCGGGTTGACCGAGTAGGTGATGGATTTGATGCCGGGGAAGGCGGTCGGCATTTTCTCTTTGAGTACTTCGAGAACTTCTTTCTCCTCATAACCGATTTGAAAATGGACCAGCCAATCGTTTTGGTGATTGTTTCGAAGCATCAACGTCCGCCAAAAGCCCTGATGCTCATGGACATTGTAAAAGGCCAGACCCGAATCGAGGGCAAATTTTTTCACCCAGTTCCTGATATCATTCGAAACGTCACCCTGAAGATAACATTGATGAAGATCAAGTACTTTGTCATAGCGTCCTGGTATATGGAATCCGAGGCCATTTCTTTCCAGCTTTCTACCCGAATCTATCTCCTCCTGGTCTAACCAACGGCCGTCGGAAAAGGAGAACTCCATTTTGTTTCTGTATTCCCTATTCAGCGGAGAGCCGATAATGGGCTCCATTCCTCGGATATCTATTCCTCCGATCCTTTGAAGAGAATCCCCAACCTGATCTTGCTTGAAGGCCAACTGCTTTTCGTAGGACACCATTTGCCATTGACAACCACCACATAAGCCAAAGTGTCTGCAGAAGGGATCCGTTCTTTCTGCAGAGAGTTTTTTGTATTCTGTTACCCTTCCCTCGGCATAAGAGCTTCTTTTCCTTGTAAGTCGCAGATCCACGAGATCTCCCGGTACCGTATGGGGGGCAAAGTAGACCTTGCCGTCCTTTTTTCCCATACTTTTTCCTTCGGCTGCGAAATCTGTGATCTCAAGGTTTTCAATGATCTTCTTCACTATGCTCAACGATTTGAAAGGCGAAGTTCGATAGCAATTGTGACCCGGGAATTCCGGAGTACCATAATGTTAGAATAACAAAATTTTATATTTGAATAATTTAATTATTAATTTGATATGTAATAATATAGAGTGTGTCGAATGCTTTTGAGTTTTTATTTTGGTTTTTTTGCGAATGGAAAACGGGTGAACTCTCCCCCATACAAGGGGATTTTCACATTTTATTAAAATAGTACGAGCTTAAATTATTCTTTTTGCACCGGATCGCTTCCAGATTGGTGATCCGTTTTAAATTTTGTTACTGGAAACACTGAAAACTATTACATGCACTTCATCCCTATGAAAAACGTAATTTTTTTAACACTCCTTTCCTTATTCCTGCTTACAGGAATGAGTTCAAGAGCTTCTCACATTGTGGGAGGTGAGATTTTGATTACCCATATCCAAAACTTTCAGTATGAGATTCGGGTCAATATTTATCGTGATGACGTTGGTATCCAACCTCCTCAAGCAGCATCTATTGTTGCTTACAGAAGGGGAACCGGCGGTCTTCCTCCTACCGCGATTGGAACTCAGCCTCAGTTGAACCCGGCTACGAACTGTACCAATCCCACCAACCCTACCTGGTGTTTGCCGAAACTTTTTGATTCGGTTGTTCCTCCTCAGACACCCGGATGCCAGAATACAATTATCACAGTTGAAAACTGGTTCTATATGGATACGGTAACCATGAGTGCTTCTGTATTTACAGATCCCTCAGGATATCTGTTTACCTGGCGTTCATGCTGTAGGAACAACAACATTACCAACATACTCACCCCGAGTAGCATGGGCCAGACAATGATCACGTTGTTCCCACCAGTTGTTGATGGTACATCCAACCAGATAGTCAACAGTACACCGCAACTGTTTCCTCCTATATCTGAATATGCGTGTACGCAGCAGTTGTTCTATGTAGACTTTGGTGGAATTGATCCGGATGGAGATTCCATTTCGTATACCATGTATACTCCAAGAGATGATGGTGCCCTTACCGGTGGTGTAGCAATTCCGCCACATGCACCTTATGCGGATCCTTTGACCATGGTGGCAGGGATCAACTGGGCGCCCACATACAGTGCTGATGACGCGATTCATGGATATGATCCGCCTAACAACATTGATCCTAACCCTCAAAGGCTTCAGGTTGACCCAAATACGGGATTCCTGACAGTGATTCCAAGGATACCCGGCAACCAACTTTTCGGAGTATGGACTCAGGAATGGAGGGATATTGATAACGACGGACAGAAAGAACTGATCGGAAGTGTATATAGGGACTACCAGCTACCGGTTGTCAACAACTGTCCTCCACCTGATACATTGGACGGGCCGTTTTCTTTTGATTCGACCGGCCTGATTCTCGGACCCGATGACACGGTTTATATCCCCGGAATTACCTCTCAAAGAACGGCGGAATTCAAAATTTGGGATTCCAACTTTGATCCGCTTGATCCAGTAGGTCAAAATGCGACTTTCTCAGTTGATGCTGTGAATTTCCCTGATTCTCTTGTCACACTTACCCCTAACACTCATACCTTCAGCAGTCAGTTTGATACGGTGACCGTAGGAGTTGAATTTGGGGATTGTGCAGCTTCCGGAGCAGTTCCTTATGAGCTTAGGATCATTACTGCAAAAGGACACTGCCCGCTTCCTTATCCGGATTCAACAAGGTGGTTTTTCATAGTTGATGCAATTCCAAATGCACCTGCAGAGACTGAACCTACCAGGGTGGATTACAATCCGGATTTCTACGATTTCTCTAGCCCTGATACCCTGTTCTTTGATATCAGGCCTAACTGGACGATTGAATTCGACCTGATGACGACTGATTCAACTTTTGACACGCTTTATCAAAGGGTCGAAGGAGTTGGTTTCAATTATCTTGATGCCGGTGTCGAGTTCTATAATGATGATGCCACGGACACCTTGGTTGGAAAGGATACCCTGATGGCTACCTTCAAATGGACACCTGATTGCCAGTTCTTTGCAGCTGGTGGTGGACAGATCAACCTGATAACGCTGGATCGTTATTGCTCCGACAACGTCATTGTGACACCGATCATATTCAATATCATCGCTGATAATGTTGCTCCTACGATCGTAGGTGCCGTTGGAACAAGTCCCGATACGACCGAATCAAGTGTTCCCGCCAAGGATCAATTGTTCCGGAAAAGGGTAGGTGAGCGTCTGGTATTCGACTATGAATCTTCCGATGCCGATAGGGATAAGGTCCATATATTCTATCTCTACAAGGACATGGATGCTTTGGCGACCAAGAACTTCCTGTTTGATCTGGGAATTGACATTGGAGACCAGCAGAATGAATTTGGAGATACTATCTTGAACTCCACCTTCTCCTGGTACAACCGTCAGATCAATTGTGATGCCTACGACCTGTTCAAGAACGAGCCCCTTCAATTGAAGGTCATGGTTGTTGACTCCAGTTGTCTGTACGCAATGGACTCTACATTCCTGACCATAGAGATCCACGATGGTATTGATCCTGAGTTGGCCGTTGTGGACGATGAAGGCAATGTGATCCCAAGAAGCGGCAACGATGTTACGATCGCATTTAAAGAAGAAAACCTTGAGTTCACCGTATACGGTTTGGACAGAGACTCTACCGAGGTTGAACCATTGGATTTTGAAGTTGATGAGGTTAGGATGGCAGTTGCACCCGATGGGTTCGATTTTGACGAGAAGGGAATGGAATTGGACGAAAAAATTCCTCCATTCTATGTTCCTCAAAGTGATTCCGTACCGTTCTTCTGGAATCCTGCCTGTGAGGACAGGAACTCTGACCCACTGATCATTTATTTCACAATCAATGACAATTCATGTGGAGAGTTGAAGGATTCAATTGCATTGCAAATTGAGCCTGAGACAGAGCTGATCTTCCCAAATGTGATTACAGCAAATGGTGATGGGATCAATGATATGCTGGAGATTGAGAAGCCTAGCCAGCGTTGTGGTTTCCAAAGTGTGAGGATCTACAACCGTTGGGGAAGCCTGGTATTCGAATCCGAGGATTCTGAATTCCAATTCAGGGCTGATAACCTTCCTGCAGCAGATTACTTCTATGAAATGAGGTTTGAAAACCGTACGGTTACTCAAACGTTAAAAGTGATGAAGTAAGTCCGCTGATTTACAATTTTTGAAGAACCCTGCCGGTACCAATCGGCAGGGTTTTTCTTTTTTTGGCAAGGGGTTTGGATGCCGTAGATCCGAAAAAAATCCCCCGAATTGCCTTGGCTTAAATGAGCGCTTTTGTCTAACTTGTCAAATATGAAAATCCGAAAACTGAAGATTTGGACCTTTCGGATTCTATTATCATGCTTAATCCCTTTATGTCATCTCCATGCCACACATATAGTCGGTGGTGAAATAGAATTTGTAAGGGTAGCAAAGTATACCTATGACATTAGGCTGATTCAATATTTTGATCAGATCAACGGTGCTCCGGGGGCTGAAGATGACAATGTGAATGTTGGTATTTTCTCAAAAAGCATCAATTCCTTAATCGATACCTTCCTGCTCCCAAAAACCTCCGTCGACTTTGTACAATATTCCTTCCCTCAATGTGCGATCCCATCCTTAAGCACCAAGAGAATTATTTACAGCAGGATTGTGAACCTCGACTCGCTGGCTTATGCTGATCCGCAAGGCTATTATATAGCCTGGGATCGTTGCTGTCGAAACAACGGGATAAATAACCTCATTGATCCGGGGAGCCAGGGCCAATTGTTCTATTTGGAGGTGCCACCCATATACAAGGACGGAAAAGAATACATCAATTCTTCACCGGTTCTTTTCCCCCCCGTAAGCGATTATGCCTGTTTGGGTAATTTATTCTATTTCGACTTTCAAGGAACCGACCCCGATGGAGACTCCCTGGTTTACTCCATGGTGAATCCTATGAAGGGCCTTACCGGCCCGGGAAATCCTGCTTTAATTGCCCCATTCCCTGGCCCTTATCCGGATGTGATCTGGGATAATAGCCATGGTCTAAACAATATGATCAACGGGAATCCTCCCCTGAATATCTCCAACAACGGATTCTTGACCGTCAGACCCAATGAACAGGGTCTTTTTGTATTTGGTATCCGCTGCGAAGAGTATCGCGATGGTAGTAAAATTGGTGAGGTGAGAAGGGATTTTCAGATATATGTCATCAACTGTCCATCCAATGATCCTCCTGGGATCTTGGGCACAAATCCTGTTGATACCACACTGCTTCAAGATGGTGATACCATTCAGATCACACTCAACGACCGGTGTTTTAATGTCGATATATGGGATCCGGATCCCAATACGGCCATGACCGTTGAGACGGTTGCCTTGAATTTTGATTCGAGCTTCATTTACCCAACACCTTCCCAGGCTGTAGCGGTGGGTACGGACACGGTTTCTCTGGAGGTTTGTTTTTCGAAATGTGCGATGACCGAAGATGAACCTTATGAATTTTGGGTGATCGTTTCAGATGATGGCTGTGCTTTGCCCAAGAAGGATACCATTAGACTTTATGCATTCGTTGAAGGCTTTGGTTTTCAGGTTCCTGGAATATATACGGATATCGGATCGGATACCGTCAGGGGACTCATTGGTGAGGAGATCCGATTTGATGTTTTTGGAGTTGATCTTCAAAATGATTCCATTGATATTTTGCTCGACAGACCCTACTGGGACCCTTTTCTTTACGGGGCGTTATTTCCGCGAGTATCGGGCACAGATACTATCAGTTCAACTTTTACCTGGATTCCGGATTGCAGGTATCTTGACGAAGACTCTACGTTTCTAATATTCCGGGCTTTTGATCATATCTGCACGAATTACGATACTATACTCAGGGTTAACCTTGATATAAGCTATCCCAAGTATGATCCATTGATCAGCACATCAGTGGAAGGGAACCAGTTCACAGCGGAACTATTGGAGACAACAAGCTTTGATGTTTTTGTAAGGGATTCAAATTCCCTGGAAACGGTCCAAATTTTTATGAAGGTTTTGGATAAGAACGGAAATCAAATCCCTCCGGGGCCATTCGAATACAATCCCAAAAGCGCTGTTGGACAATTGAATAGCCTGGTCTCCTGGCAGCCGGGTTGTGATTTTTTGGGCCAGGATACGGTTACATTGAGGGTTTTTTCTTTTGATAATGGCTGTATTCAAGGATTGGACAGTCTGGACCTTCTCGCCGCATTCACATACACGAATGAAACACCTATACTGGGGATTGAAGACGTTGACCAGAATGCGATCGCCGACCAGGAGATTTCTTTTGAAATAAATCCCATAGATACCGTCATCAATCTTGATATGTTGGGATTTGATGCTGATAGTGATTTGGTGATCCTTTCTGCTGAAGGAGTAGGATATGATTTGAGTGAGCTGAATATGAGCTTTCTGTCTCAATCGGAATTCAAGGAAGCCAATGGACAGTTCCAATGGGTAATTCCCGGATGTAAATTGCTGACGGAGCCAAATCCAATCGATGTCAGGTTCAGGATCAAGGACAATTCCTGTGAGGAGGTCAAGGATTCCCTCCTCGTTCATTTTTACTGGGAGGATCCATGGGAGGGCTTGGAGCCCCCGAATACCATAACGCCCAATGGGGATGGTTTAAATGATGGGTTTTCACTCGATCAGATCAAAGCGCCCTGTGGCTTCAACTATGTGGTAATTTATGGCCGCTGGGGTCAAGAGGTTTACTACTCTACAGATCCAAAATTTGACTGGAAACCTGACGATCTACCACCGGGACAGTACATGTATCACCTTGTTTTTGAGAATTTGGAATACAAGGGATACATTAATCTTATAAGATAGATCAGCTTGTTTCGATTGCTCATCATCTCGGCCTTTATCCTGGGAATGGCTGTTCAATCCCAGGGCTCCCACATCGTCGGTGGAGATGTGTTTTTCGAGTATCTCAGGGGGAATACGTTTACGATTGGGCTGAAGTTATACTATGACCAGCTTAACGCCGATCGCGATCTGATCGATGATGAGGTTGAATTGGGAATATTTAGCAAAAGAACCAATGGCCTTCGTAAAACGGTTAAGATACCGCTTACAAGTGTCAATACAGTCAATTACAGCAATCCCTTTTGTGTTCCGGATTCCATTAAAACTCTGGAAATTCTCTATACCACCGAAACTTCATTCTTGGTGTCTGAATTTCAGGATCGCGAGGGTTTTTATATCTCCTGGGAAAGATGCTGTCGAAATGGAGTGGTGACCAATATTTTCAATCCCGGAGGAACCGGAATGGTTTTTTATCTGGAGTTTCCTTCACTCGCAGAATACTCATTCAATTCTGTTCCGAAATTCGAAAAGGTAAAGGGGGACTATATCTGTAAAGACAGGTTATTCGAACTGGATTTTTCAGCCAACGACCGGGACGGGGATAGCCTGGTCTATGACCTTGTAGTGCCATTAGCAGGACATACCAGTCCTCAGTATCCATTTTCATCCTTTCAGGCGGCTCCATATCCTCTTGTTCAGGGATATTTTAACATGCCAGGAAATCCGCCGCTAAGCATAGATGCTCAGACAGGTATTGTTTCTGTTCGACCAACTCTGGAGGGCTTGTTTGTTCTGACGGTTCGATGCCAGGAATTTCGGGATGGAGTAAAACTGGGAGAGGCGCGAAGGGATTTTCAGATACCGGTAGTGAATTGCCCACCAAATCCTTCGCCCGGATTTCAGGTTTATGAGAGTGGCATCCTGAAAGACCCCGGTGATACCCTGATTGCAAGAGGAAGAGATAGTCTTTGTTTTGATATTCGGGCCTGGGACCCAAGCAGTTCTGATCTTATTTCATTTCAGCTTGACCCTATCAATTTTGAGGGATTTGAGGATCAGGTTTTTTTCCCCGATCAGAGTCCTACCAATGGGATTTTGGATACTGTAGATATTCAGTTTTGCTGGCCTAACTGCTATTTGGAGGATTCCATAGAGGTTTTTGAGTTTGATATCCTGGCAAAAGACCTGGCTTGTCCAATACCAAATGAGACGCGTCAAAGATTCTATTTAAGGAGTATCCCCGAAGAGAATTCTGCACCCCGGATCAATACGGAATTTCCCGAATATCAGGCTACCGTGGAGAGTGAGTTGATCGTCAGGGTTATCGCTATTGATGCTGACCCTGAAGATGTGCTAACCATGGAATTTCTGAGCGGACTTGACCCAGATTTCGATATTCCATTTGAATTTGTCTATGAGGAAGGCTCTGGTTTTGCCGAAGGTGAATTGAGACTCTATCCCAGCTGCCAAAATCTTGACCCCAGTGAGATAGACTTGGTTTTTTCAGTTACCGATAATAGTTGCCGGGAGAACAAATCAGACACGACTTCCGCGTTGATGGTGATCACTGATTATGAGGCCGGAGAATCGGATTTCAAGCCTCCTCCAAATATTGTCACAGCTAATGGAGATGGCTATAACGACTTTTTTGCTTTACCCGAAACCCTTCCGGGAAAGTGTGAAGAAGGGGTTTTCCAGAAAGTATTCATTTATGACCGCTGGGGCAGGCTTACCTATTCCGCAGAGGATATACAGTTTGAGTGGTACCCTGAACTAGAGCCTGCCGGAACATATTTCTACCTTATCGAATTTGAGACCTTTTCATATACCGGATACATAACCGTGATCAAATGAAAGGGATATCATTCTTGATCTTTTGCCTTTCAGTTTTTGTTTTTAAGCAGGCCAAGGCCACACACATTGTTGGTGGGGATTTCACGATCAGCTACGTTGGCGGCTCGGGAAATGATGAATATGAAATGTCATTGATCCTTTATTATGATCTTGAGAAGGGGATCGATATTCCGGATACGGCCATACAGATCAATGCTTTCAGGATCAGGGATAAAGCCGGGGCGGGAGAATTTGTATTGATCAAGAATCCGAATCCGATCTATTTGGGCTTCAGGGATGAAAGTTGTCGGGATGAAGCGTTTGCGGTTCAGGCGTTCAGGTATTCGAAGATCATCAAACTTGACCCTTTCAGGTACAATGATCCTTCAGGCTATTATGCGGTTTGGCAACGATGCTGTAGAAATGCCGGGATCAATAATGTTTCAAACTCCATAAATGCTGGAATGGCCTACTACCTTGAGTTTCCCGATGTAGTTCAATATCCCAGAAACAGCCTGCCCAAATTCGACTCCATCCTTAGAGAATACTTCTGCGTTGGTCAGATTTCGACTTTTTCGGCGGGTGCCAAAGAACCAGACGGGGACTCCCTCTATTTTTCATTGGAAATCCCAATTCGTGGAAATGCTACCAATCAGGGGAATACCATTATCAATGATCCTGGGCCGTACCCATTGGAATCAGGGTATACCCCAATACCCGGTATAGCCGGAATGGAAGGTATCAGTATAGATCCTGCCAGTGGAGAGATCACCTTGGCACCGAGAAATATCGGGGTATTCCTCTTCAGCGCTCGTTGCCAGGAATTTAGAAACGGGGTGAAGCTTGGAGAGGTCAGACGAGATTTTGAGATCGTGGTTGATAACTGTCTACCCAATGATACCCCTTCGATTCAGCTATTACCCCAAGGGTGGGACAGGCCTTATGAATATGGTAGGGATACGATCTTTATTCGGGACACCTCGGATTTTTGTCATACCCTTCTCTTGGATGATCGGGATGGAAATCAAAACCTGATGGTCGAGGTGAGCCCGGGTTCAAGTTCCGGTGTCGGTTTTGAATTGTCTCCGCGGTTCGTCGTTCCCCAGAATGGGAACTATGAAAATTCCGAGATCTGCCTGCCATTATGCCTTTCAAAAGAAGAGTTAGAACCTTTTGAGATCTCGATCAGTGTTAAGGATGACGCATGCCCAAGGGGCCAAAAGGCTATTCAGAGGGTATTGGTGGCACCTGATTTTCCAAGAAATCAAATTCCGGAACTGGAAAGCGATTTTAACGAGAGAGCCTACAGAGCTGATGAAATCATTGAATTTCAGGTTTTTGCAGACGATTCTGATCCCGGAGACTGGGTTACCATTGATCTGTCTGAGCTGGACAGATTACAAAGAGAATATGGATTGGATTTTGTATCGGAGCCGGGAGTAGGTGAAGCGAATGGGCTTTTTCAATGGAGTCCCGATTGCCGCATCAGAGATCTCGAAAGTCTGAGCTTGAGCTTTCATGCATTTGACAACAAATGCAATGGGGACGAAAGTGAGATGCTTGAAGTGCTTATAAGATTTGAAGAGGGCGCGAATGAGGTTTTCGCCCTCCGTCCCATTCAAAATGTAGTGACTCCAAATCAGGATGGTCGAAACGACCATCTGGACCTGTCAGGGATGTCGAACTATGAATGCCAATATGGAAAGTACATCGGTTATGTGATCTTTGATCGATGGGGAGGCGAAATAGCCAAGGGTGGGGGAAGTCATTTTTCCTGGGCTCCGGGGAACCTTCCGGCAGGAACCTATTATTACCAGGTTCAGTTTGAAGGAGGAGAACTCAAAGGTTACTTTCAATTAATCCGATAGCTCCTGTATTTTCTTTAAGGAGGATTCCTGTAAAATGGGATAGAATTCCTTGAAGAGTCCTTCCAGTTCCTGGTAGTTTTTCCTGATGATGTCCGGGCCCTTTTCCAAATTTGATTTGAATCTTGTTCTTGTAGATAATCCCCTGAATGAACGTTCAATTCCTTGAATGGAAGCATAGTTGAGTAGCCAGTTGTTTTTACTCATATAGAACAAGGTCATCTTGCTTCTCTCATCCAAAAGCTGTGCGTGTTCATTCAGCAAACGATAGGTCTCCTTGGAAAATTCCTCCAATCCCTCCGTGGAATATTCGAGCCAGTTTTTGGCCAGAAAATGATCAAAAGCAAGGTCTCCGGCTACACCGGCATATTTTCCGATCTCCTCTCTGAAGAATTGTTTGGCTTGATCTACGATCTCGTGATTATCCGTATACCAATCAATATGCCTGTGGAGGATTATACCCTTCACGATGGGCTCGGGAATCTCATTGAATTTGCTGCCTTTGACAAAATCTCCCAGGAAGTTGCCCACCCTGAGATCTTCATCGTTGAAAGAAAGGTGTTGGTGGGCCAGGAAATTCATATGCGGATCACAGCAATAGATGTACTCCCGGTCCTATCGGAATACCCATGACAATCCAGATGATCAATAGAATTGTCCAAACGATCAGGAATACGAAGGAATATGGGATCATGGTGGAGATCACGGTGCCGATTCCGGCCTTTTTATCATATTTCTCTATGAAGGCGACGATCAAGGCAAAATAGGACATCATGGGTGAAATAATATTGGTGACGGAATCGCCAATCCTGTAAGCGACCTGCGTGAATTCAGGGCTAAACCCAAGCAACATGAACATGGGTATAAATACGGGTGCCATGATCGCCCATTTTGCGCTCGCGCTTCCCATGACAAGATTGATCATCGCAGCAACCAAAATAAACGGGATCATGACGAGGATGGCCTGGATCATGGGGCTTTCCACACCGACCAGATCAATAAATGCCTTCAGAGCATTTGCTCCTTTCACGGCCGTGATAAGCCCGAGATTGGTCCACTTGAAATAGGCGACGAATTGTGCAGCAAAAAATACCAGCACAATATAGATCCCAAGGGTCTCCATGGACCTGCCCATTCCATTCATGACGTCGTTGTCACTTTTGATCGTCTTGGCCCCGAACCCATAGGCTATACCGGTAACAGCAGCTGAAATAAAGATGAATGCCACGATTCCCTTGAAGAAAGGGGATTTCAGAATGTTCGCATCCTCCGGATTCCTAAGGAAACCATCTTCCGGTAATAATCCCCAAAGTACAACAACATTCAACAGTATCAGGGCTATCAGGGCCCATCTCAGGCCTCTTTTTTCATCATCTGTAAGGGGTTTGATCTCTTCGGCCTGTTCCTCTCCTTCATAGGTTCCCAAGCGCGGGGCTACCAATTTCTCTGTGACCCAGGTTCCGGCAAATGCAATGAAGAAAGTCGAACCTGCCATGAAATAGTAGTTGCAGGTAGGGTTGATGATATAGCTGGTGTCTATGATCTGGGCGGCTTCCTGAGAAAGGTCAGAAAGCAGAGGGTCAATGGTCCCCAGAAGAAGATTCGCTGAATAGCCTCCGGATACCCCGGCAAAAGCAGCTGCCAGCCCGGCGATTGGATGTCGTCCGGCTGCCTGGAAAATGATGGCCGCCAGTGGGACCAACAGCACATATCCAACCTCGCTTGCTGTATTTGATAGAATACCCGCAAAAACGATCACGAAAGTCAAAAGCCTGTCGGGTGCTTTAAGGACCAGGAGTTTTAGGGCTGTTCCGATCAACCCGCTGCTTTCGGCAATCCCAATTCCCAACATGGCCACCAAGACGGTCCCGAGAGGAGCAAAGCCGGTGAAGTTGGTCACCATTTTGGTCAGGATAAGGGTCAACCCTGATTGGGACATCAGGTTAACAGCTTTGATCTGCTCACCCGTGCCGGGGTGGGTGACAGTGAGATCCATGGCGGAAAATACCCATGAAAAAACGACAACAATGAAAGCGAAGATCGCGAATAAGGTGGCTGGGTGAGGTAAGGCATTTCCAGCTCTTTCAATGATATTTAGGAAACGGTCGATCCTTCCGGTTTTTTTCTGAGAATTCTCCATGGATGTTTTTTGGGTGTCCAAAGATAAAAAAAGGCTTAACTGCTAAAAGGGAATGGAAAATATTCACCCAATACTCTCTCCGATGGGATTATGTAATATTTTTTTCCAAAATTAATCTCGGGATATAGCCAAGAAACCCTATCATTGCGAGCCAATTTTAACCGCCGCCTGCGGAAATTTTTTTTGATTCAGAAATCATATTTGCCCAAACGTTGTTAATAAACAATCCTTCATGGATTTTTTATGAGCTTGTTGATCAATAATCCCGCACCTAATTTTAGCTTGCCCTCGACAGGAGGCAAGACATTTAATCTGGAAGACCAAAGGGGAAAAACCACCATCCTTTATTTCTTTCCAAAGGATTTCACGCCAGGATGTACCGCGGAGGCTTGTTCCTTCCGAGATGAAATTGAAGCTTTTCGAAACTTAAACGTGGATGTTTTCGGGATCAGTAAGGATAGTCTTGAGACCCATCTGTCATTTAAGGACAAATACCGTCTACCGTTTGAGCTCTTAAGTGATGTCGACGGAACGGTTGCAAAACAGTATGACGCGTTCATTCCGATCCTTGGAGTGGTGAAACGGGTGTCTTATCTGATCGACGAGGATTTGATCCTTAGATATAGGTACTCCAACCTGTTCAATGCCGCCGGTCATATTCAAAACCTTCTCGGCCAGGTCATTTCCTAAGTCTTGCCCCTATTGCTGAAGGCATTATCCAGCGCATCAGCTATTGATTTCGAGAGGTCGGACATCTTCTTTTGAAACTCTTCGAATACCTCGTCATTTTCCTTTCGGACTTCCTTCAACTTATCTTCAAGTGTCTTGATCTCTCCCGAAAGATCTTTTACCAATTCACTTAGCTCAACATCAGCATTATCTGCGGCATCTTCAAATTCATGGAAGAGGCCTTCAAATTTTTTGCCGATCTCATTAAGTATTTCCCTGGCTTTCTGGCCGTAACCTTTATCCGATTCTGACATCACTTTTTTATTGCCTAATTAAGATAAACATTTTCCCATTTATTTCTTTTTTTCGGGCTGATTATGGCAGGACCTATTGGCGTGTTTGATTCGGGAATCGGAGGCCTTACTGTGGCCAGAAGCATTAAGGATCATTTTCCCAATGAGAAACTCATATACTTCGGAGATACGGCGCATCTTCCTTATGGGGATAAGTCGCGAGATGCGATCCGTCATTATTCAGAAAGAATCAGTCAATTTCTTTTGGCCCAGGGTTGTAAGGTGATCGTGATCGCTTGTAATTCCGCATCCTCTTCCGCATATGAGGTGGTTTCAGAGGTATGCGAAGGAAAAGCACTGGTCATTAATGTGATTGACCCGATGGTTCGCTACGTAGGGAAACACTATTCCGGAAAAAAAATAGGATTGATCGGAACTCATAGAACCGTGGATTCGGGAGAATACGAGAAAAGGTTTTCGGAGATCGCTCCTGATGTCAGTCTGTTTTCGCTTTCCACACCTCTGCTCGTTCCGATGATCGAGGAAGGCTATTATCAGAATCAGATCAGCCATGAGATCATCGAGGATTATCTGGCAAATCCGGGTTTTCAGGGTATTTCCGCTCTGATCCTGGCCTGCACCCATTATCCATTGATCGCTGATGAGATCAGGGAGCTGACTCAAAACAGGTTCGAGGTATTGGGATCTCCTGATATTATTTCTAGGGAGTTGGCTGAGGCCTTAAGGCATGTAGAACAGCAGAAGCGCTCGGTCGAGAAGGATCATTTCTATGTTTCGGATTTTACGGATTCCTTTGAGCATTCGACAAAGAAGTTTTTTGGCGTGGAAATCCATCTGGAGCATTTGGACCTTTGGTCTTAGTACAAGTCTTCCTGATTGATCACATAATTCCAGAGCTCGTTTCCACTTCGGTCATATGCGGTCAATTTAAGTTCCCTGCTTCCGAATTGACCCTGAAACTCAATGAATCCAAACATATGCTGGGCGAACATACTTCCCTTAATCCTTTTGGTGTTGGGTTCATCGGTATGGTCGTAGGCGTTTGCCCTCATGGGTGAGATTGTCCAGTCGTAGGCCTTTCGGTTTCCTATCGTTTCCATGCTAAGTTCTGATGAATGGCGATCGCCGGTTAGGAATACAATTCCTCCGATCCCTTCATCCTTCAGGAAATCGAGAAGTTCCTGTCTTTCGACGGGGGCCACGTTCGCATGATTTTCATGAACCGCAGCATCGCTCAGGAATTGGCCTCCCGTACAAATGATCTTAAAAATGGCTTCTGAAGACTTAAGTTGATCTTTTAACCAATCCATTTGTCTTGAACCCCAGATCGTATTGTTATCCGGATTTTCCTCATCCACTATCCTCCAGGAGCGGTTATCGAGAAGGAAGAAATCCGCATCCTCATAACTGAAGGTCGAGGTGATCCCTTCTCCGGGGAAGATCTGGTTTTCATTCATCCAGTAAAGATTGAACGCCTCCAGGCTATGGTTTTTATACTCGTAGGAAGAATTTGAATTGTTTGGGCCAAAATCATGGTCATCCCAGATGGCATAATGGTGTGCACCCTTCAAGAGGTCCTGCATATATGGTCTGGACCTTGAGATCTGATACCTTTTGAACATGTTTTCCCGGGAGCCGAAATCTTCCTTTTTGAAATAGATATTATCGCCCAACCAGATCATCAGGGTTGGAGAAGAGAGTGGAATTGATTCAAAAACAAGAGAGGAACCTTCCTCTTCGGTGGTGCGAGGTGGGTCGAAATCGGCGCAGCTTCCGAAGGCTAATGAGAAATCATTTGGTTGTTCTTTTTTATATCGGCTTTTGGTGCGGATGATATGAAATTTTTCGGGCTCCTGGCCATTGATCTCGAATCCATAGGCATATCCTGTTCCCGATTTAAGGTTTGAGACTTTGAACCGAGCAATGAACCGATTTTCCAGAACTGTTTCAATTACCTTCATGGTTTCCGGAGGGTTTATAAAACGACCATCATTTTCACCCATAATGAGTTTCACCTTGGATGGCTCATCGGTCTGAATCCATATTCCTACTTCTGTTTCAGTGACAAAGCCTTTCATGGGACCATGGAATTCTTTCTTCTGGCTATTCGCTACCTGAAAATGGAGAGAAAGGCATAGCAGTGAAATGTAAAAGGGCAGATTCAATTTCATAATATTGCAACTCTCATGAAGCCCCAAAGTAAACTTCTGGAAATCCAAAACCCAATCAAAGATGAGATGAAAATCTTTGAAAAGAAGTTCCAGGAATCCATGAGGTCGAAGGCGCCCCTTTTGGACAGAATAATGGGGTTTATTGTAAGAAGGAAAGGTAAGCAAATGAGGCCCATGTTTGTTCTCCTTACCGCCCAGATGTTCGGTGGGATCAATGAGACAACCTACCGTGGCGCATCCCTAATTGAATTATTGCATACGGCGACCCTGGTTCATGATGATGTTGTGGATGATGCCCAATACCGCAGGGGTTTCTTTTCGATCAATGCCCTATGGAAGAACAAGATCGCTGTTCTGGTGGGAGACTACCTCTTGTCAAAAGGTCTGTTGCTCTCAGTAGAAAACAAGGAATTTGGCCTGCTGGAGATCGTATCCAATGCCGTTCGTGAAATGAGCGAAGGTGAGCTTCTGCAAATTGAAAAAGCCAGGAAACTGGATATTTCAGAGGATATCTATTTTGAGATCATCAGGCAAAAAACCGCAACGCTTATCTCTTCCTGCTGCGAAGTGGGAGCATATTCCGCCAAGACTTCTGAAGAGGATCAGGAGCGAGCCTCCAGCTTTGGAGAAAAGGTAGGAATGGCCTTCCAGATCAAGGATGACCTATTTGATTACGGGGAGGAGGAGATCGGAAAACCCAGGGGTATAGACATCCAGGAAAAAAAGTTAACCCTGCCCCTTATTTACTCCCTAAGCCAGTCGAGCTACCTTGAAAAAAGGAAGATCATTCGAATGATCAAAGGATCAGGGAAGGATCGTAAAAAGGTCCAGAAGGTGATTGAATTCGTGAGGTCGAAAGGAGGCATTGAATATGCCAAGGGAGTCATGAACAAACTGAAGGAAGAGGCCATGGAAATACTTGCATCCTTTCCCGACTCACAGAGCCGCCATTCCCTGGAGGCGCTGGTCGAGTTTACCATTTCCCGGAAGCGCTAATTCTAAAGAGGTGGTGATCAAATCAGTAGTGAAAAGGTTTTTTGGAGAAACCAGGGAATTCAGCCCTGAATTCTATGGCTTCTCTTTTCTGTCTATTGCCCTTGTATATCTGGCAGGTGCTTCTTTGATCCGCTTGATGGATGTGGATGCTTCTCAGTATGCCTCCATCAGCCTGGAAATGATGCAATCGGGAAATTTCCTGGAGATCTACCATCGAGGAAATGATTATCTGGATAAGCCCCCGTTTTTGTTTTGGAGCTCTTTGTTTTTTTTCAAGCTCTTCGGAGTAGGGGAGTTTAGCTATCGTTTCAGTTCATTGTTTTTTCTGGGACTTGGGGCATATTCCACCTACGCACTTGGGAAAGAGGTTTATTCCCGCGAGGCCGGGCTTTTGGCAGCTATCTTTATGTTGTCCAACCAGGCCTTTTTTTTAAGCGGTCATGATGTGCGAACCGACACAATACTAGCCGGTTCGGTCATTTTCTCGATTTGGCAGGCATATCTCTTTTTGAGATCCAATTCCTGGAAGAACCTTTTTCTCTTCTCCCTTGGAATGGCCATATCAATGATGGAAAAAGGTCCGATCGGCCTGATGGTGCCTGTCTTGGCGTTTTTCCCCGCATGGGCTTTGGAAAGAGATTGGAAAAAGATCTTCAGGTGGGAATGGATCGTGGTGATCATCCTTGTGCTCATCTTCTTGATTCCCATGTCCATTGGTCTTTATCAGCAATTCGACCTTCACCCCGAAAAGATCGTAAACGGCAGGCAGGGGGTTTCAGGCCTGAGATTCTTTTTTTGGGAGCAGAGCTTTGGAAGATTAACCGGTGAAAATGTGTGGAAAGATGACTCCACCCCTCTCTTTTTCACCCATACCTTTCTTTGGGCTTTTCTTCCCTGGATGATCCTTGCGATTGGAGCTTTTGTGGATTGGATCATATCATGGTTTAGGTCATTGAAAGGGGTTGCCAAGCCCTCTCATAATTTCATATTTACCGGATTCATATTGCCGTTCATGGCATTTTCCTTATCCCAATTCAAACTACCTCATTACATCAATGTTGTCTTTCCCCTGGCTGCTCTTTTCACGGCTGGGTATGTCTACAAGTTATTGCAAAATGGAAAACCCCTGAAAGGATATGTCATCGCCCAGGGTGTTGTCAACTTCTTGCTTTTGGCTGTCTGCATGGCCGTGACACTTTGGTTCTTTCCACTTTACAATCCCTTGATCTGGATCGTGTTTTTGGTCTATGTCGGATTTTCCGTATTTCTTTTTCTTCCGGGTAAAAGCCCGTCCAGTAGAGTTATTGGTTCATCCTTGATGATGATCCTGGCTGCCAACATCATTTTAAATCTTCATTTCTATCCTCGATTATTGAAGTTTCAGCCGGGAAGCACCGCCGCCAAATATGTTTTGGAAAACGATATTGATCCGGGCAAGATCAAACGGGTTCGGGTGAATGGTCACGAGGATTACCACATGCATTCTTTGGATTTCTATCTCCGATATCTTGTCCCCTATGTTGAACCTGAAGATCTGCAAACCGAGCTCTTTAAGGGTGATATAGTCTTTGGTGATCCCATAGTCCTAGAGGAGCTTGCCAGCCGGCAGATTCCATATTCTATCATTCAGGAATTCGATCAATTTCATGTGACGCAATTGAATTTTATTTTTCTCATTCCCAATACCAGAGCCGGTCAGCTCGGTAGAAGATATCTCGTGGAAATCGGGCCTGAGTCATGAGATCCAAAACCAACATAGGCTTTTATCTCGCCTCACCTTCCTGGGGTGGTCTGGAAATGAATTTTGTGCGCCTGGCTCGTTGGTTTTTGGAGGAAGGAAAGGAGGTTGCCTTTTGGTGTTTGAAGGGATCCCCAACCGCCACTGAGATTCGTGATTCCGGTGTAAGGCTTATTGAAACAGATCCTCCAAGAAAGTATCTGGATATAGGATCAGGAAAAAGAATAGCGAGGGAATTGGATAGTGCCGGAATAGAGATCCTCCTTTTCAGTTTCGGAAAAGACCTGGACCCATTGGCCTGGGCAAAGACCTTCTCCTCGACCGATCCGGATCTGATCTATGTGCAGCAAATGCAGTTGGGCCTCCCAAAGAAGAATTTTTACCAAAGCTGGAAGTATTCTAAGATCTCGAATTGGGTTGCTCCATTGGCTTGGTTAAAGGAAGAAACCACCAAATTCACCAGGGTTAAGGAGAGCAAGATCGTTGAAATTCCACTTGGGCAGGATCTGAAGAAGTTTTCCGAATTCGACAGATCCAAAGGTGATTGCCGCATGGAATTGGGTCTGCCTGAGGGGAAAACTATTCTCGGAGTCCTGGGAAGGTTAGACCCGGCCAAGGGCCAGGAATTTCTGATCACTTCATTGTCTTTGGTACTGAATACCAACGAGCATTTGGTGCTGGCATTGATGGGGGAGAACACAAGGTCGGAAAAAGGAGATCATAAAGGGGAATTGCAGGAATTGGTGAAAAAAAGGAACCTTGAAGGTTCGGTGATTTTCCTACCGTTTTCTTCCGACCCCAGGAGTTTTTACAAAGCCATTGATGTCTTTATCATGGCGTCCAAGAGCGAAACCTTTGGAATGGTCACTGTAGAGGCAATGGCTTCCGGTCTCCCCGTGCTGGGGACTGATTCCGGAGGGTCTCCCGAACTACTGGATTTTGGAAAAGCGGGTGTTACTTTCCAGCCTGATAACTCCAAGGATCTTGAGCAGAAGCTCAATTCCCTGTTGAAGGAACCGGATCAGATGGTCAGGCTTGGAATGGAGGCAAGGTCCAGGGCAATGAAGCTTTATTCCAAGGAAAGGATCCTCAAACAGTATCTTGACCTCCTGGATCGTCTTCGATCAGGTTCCTGATCTGCGGAAGAAGGATCCTAGAATTCCACTTCCACTCTTCCCGAAACAGAGCTGTATTGGGGATAATAGGTCATGCTTTTTAAGTCTCCCTGAGTATCAAAATAGAGCTCAATTCTGGGGTAGGTGGTAGTGGGATAGGGCGTCATATCAATCCATATTCCATCGCAGCATTCTCTTTGGTCAGAGATCAGTTCGTAGGTGGAATTATCCAATTGAACTGAGCTGTCAAAATCAATATTCCCGTCGGGATCGATGATTACGGTCATTCTGTTATGAGATCCCTGGAGCACATTTGAAATATTGTATGTACCTGCCAATGCCTTGATGAGTTCCAGCGGATCTATGGAGCTGGTGTCTATCTCGGTAAACTGACCTAGAAAATCATTGGTCCCCAGAGAGAAGAGATTTATTTCGTTGATCTTGAGGCTGTCCTTCAGGGAAAGCAGGTATCTGTAGCCACCTGAATTGTCCTCCCAGGAATACTCATCACCCACCTTACCTGCAGATGCCAGCTCAGATTCAAACCCGTTCATCGCATCGGGATCTATATCGATCCGTAGATCTCCGTTGGTTTTTATCTCAAACCCAACCACCTGATCGGGCTGGTATGGAGCCGAAGGATCTGCTTGAAAAAACTCCATCAGATAGGAGTTTCCTCTTAAAGGATTATTTGCCTTAGGATTCAGAGCTGAGCCCGGGTTGTCATTGTCTGAATTACAGCCCCAAAACAGAATGATGCAAAGCGCAAGAATGGTTTTTTCCATGACCTGGGTTTTGGGCAAAACTTGGATTGGAACGGGTCAAAAAGAATACCCCAGATAGGGTATTTTTTGCTCTGAAGGGCAGATCAGTCCTTTTCTTCTCCTGAATACCCTTCTTCTGCCAGGATCTTATTGATATCCCGGATCAGGTCATCTAACTCATTGGCTTGAGATTTCAGCAACTCGGAAACGGACTGGGTTTCCTTTTTACCGCTTGCCTCATTGAACACCTCCAATAATCCCATGATCCGGGCGAGTGAACCTCTTACCTGATGAGAATTGAAAAAGGCGAAGTCAAGGATCTTCTTGTTTTTCTTTTTCAGCTCGGCCGTTCTCTCTCCGATGATCTTTTCGAGTTCTGAATTGATCGAAGAGATGGTGTTGTTAGCTTCCTGAAGCTCCTGGGCCTTGATCTCTGTTTCCTGTCTTTGATTTCTTAATTGCTGGTTCAGCCCGGTCAGCCTCTTGTTCGCTTTTTCCTTCAAAGAGTAAAACCTTGAGATCATAATGATCAGGCCAAGAAAAATGATCAACGCCAGCGCAACTCCAAGGTTCATTTTTTTGGTGATGGCAAGATTTTCCTTGAGGATCTCATTTTCTTTCTGAATGGTCTCGAGATTGTGAACCGCACGGAGTTGGTTGATCTTGGTTTTTTGTTCCTCACCGAGTATGCTATCCTTCAAGGAGGTGGATTCTTTCAGGTAACTCAGGCTTTTTTCCGAATTGCCTGAACGTTCATAGTGCTCGGCCATATTGTTGAACCACAGCATCTGCGATCTGGGATTCTGAAGTGAGAAAACCAATGGTTCAAGGTCCGCGATCAGCGAATCGGACTTTTCAGCTTTTCCAAGTTGGTCCCATGCCCTGATCAGCCCGATGCCGTTTTCGGTTATACCCTCATTCATGCCCTTGGATCGGGACAAGGCAAAGCCCTGATTGAAATTGGTTTCAGCCAGTTCTGGAAGACCCATATCGATGTAAAGCATTCCTGTTTTTTCATAGTACTTGATCAGCCCCAACTCATTATTACCCTTTTTAAAGGCATCATAGGTCATCTGATAATAATGGAGGGCCGAATCATAGTTCTGCATCAATTGGTAGGTCAGAGCCACATTGGCAAATTCATGTCCAACGACCACCTTGTTGAGATACCTTTTGAGGTAGGGAATTGATTGCTGAAAATAGTCCAGCGCAACCGCCAGATCGCCCTGGTCGCGATACACCACTCCGATATTCTGGAGTGTTTTGCCAACACCGATGTTATATTCGAGCTGTCTTGAAATATCCAGGGCCTTCAGAAAATACTCTAGAGCTTCACCATCTGCTCCAACCATATGGTAGATCATGCCCAGACTATTGAAACAACCTGCTACTCCGATTTCATCGTCGGCCTTCTGGTAAAGGATCGTGGCATCGGCAATAATTCTTAAGGACTCGGAATAATCTTCCATGAACCATAATGACATTGATTTCAGGTAAGTGCCATCGGCCCTTCCCTTGTCATAGTCAATTTCATCACTGAGTTCCAGGATCTGACCGCTGATCTCCAGTGATTTTTTTGGGTCGGTGATCCAATATGCCTTCCCCATTTGAAAAAGGCTGTCAATGTTGTCTTTTTCAGAATCTGCCCTTAACGGTCCAATACAGAGCAAGCCAAAGAAAATGGCTAAATAAGATCTGAAGAGAATGTTCTTGCCAGGCGATCGCAACATCTATTGTAGGCTGGCTGAATACCATTTTGCCTTGATTCTGTCTTCGAATATACGATTTTCTGAAGGCTGATTAAACTCAATATATGCGACCGGCGTACCCTTGGGAAGGCTGTCGATCTGCGAAATATATGGGCTGATCCAAATTCCACTTTTCATTGAAAGTCTCGGAAATTCATAGGTTCGGGATTCACCTGATCTAAGATGGTAGGTGACGCTCGGTCTTTTGGTTTTGTAAACTGTTTTTTTGAACCAGCCATAAGCGTTATAGTCGACTTCCATTTCGAGATAGAGTCCCTTGCTATCATTGAATTTTCCGAGATCAATTCTCTTTCCCCAGGAAATTTCCGGTCCTTCAATTTCTTCCCATATCATGGTTTCTTTGCCGGTCTTTTCAAAGAGGACATCTCGGTCCCTGCTTTCTTTTATTTGATAAGAGGACATCACCTGTCTCAAATAGAGCCCATCGGTGTTAAAAAGGTACTGCCTGTCAATTCCGCCTACCTCGCCTGTCCATTTTTTCTTCTCCCATAAGATATATTGAGGCCCTTTTCCTTCTCTGATCAATTCTGCATTCTTTTTTACCGCTGCCGGAGGTAGGCCTGCCGTTATCAGGCTCGGCCTGGGAAGATAATTGAGATGATTTGGAATAAAATAGCTCAGGTCCCAGGGAATAAAGTCAATGGTAGAGCCTCCTATTTTCTTTTTCCATTGTTCGGGGATGTTGTTTTGGGCAAGATTATTTCGAGATTGCTCTTCCCACCTTGATTTATAACCCGAATAGTTCCAGACCTGGTCATAGAAATTTCCAACGCCGATGAAGGGCCTACGCTCCTTTGAATGGGAAAAGGTACCGTTGACGTGCAGATTGATATCATATGCTGAGATGCTGAGCAGGAGTAAAAGAGCAGATAATGGCCTTATATGTCTGGTAAAAAGGAGGTAGAAAAAGAATATGAAGATCAATGCCAGCAGCAGTTCGCCGGAATGATTGCCCGACTGTCTGGCGAATGAGTACCTGTAGATCGCAAATAGGAATAGCGGGAGGGAAGCAAGATAAACCCTGAGTGCTGCTTGTTTTCTTTCAAGGTAAAAAAAAGCGCCCAGGGCTAAGGCCATGATAGAAAGCGCCAGGAAGGAATTGGGTGGGAAGGTGGAAGTATTGTCTGCATTAAGAAAGACAAACTGTAAATAGCCTGTTAGTAGGCCCACAGATCCCCCGAGGTTTCCAAAACACATAAGCCAGATGCCGAAATATGTGATGAACCCTGAGATCAGCGTTACGATAGCCGGCCGATAATCTCTGATACTCAGACTATGCCATGCCAGCCAACCGAAGATCAGCAAGGATGCATTGAGGCCTATATTGATCTTGATCAAGAATCCCAATGCTGCCAGGAATCCGGGAATTGCCAGATAAAGATTTTCTCTTTTGCTTGTATAGATCCACATGCTCGCAACGACACATCCGTAGATCAGGAAATCAAATTTGAACATGCAGCAATAGAGAAAAGCCAATAAATAGAAGAGTGGCCCTTCTTTTTCCTCCAAGCGAAAAATCCTAAAGACCGAGATCAAAAGGCCGATTTTGAGCAAGGACTGAAAAAGAAAACCCCAGATCAGGTTATCTCCTACAGCCAGTGGGTTCTTAAGGAAACCCAGTGGTCCGAAACTGAATTGTATAAACTGAAGCTTGGATAGGTCATACGCCGCAAACCAGTTGTATGTGGCAAAATAGGAACCGTCATAATGCGGCATCAGATCCGCGTCATGGGCCGGCCAGGTGATCAGGGTGAACAGCAATGCAATACCTACGGTAATCCAATTGTTCTTTGCCCTGAGAAAGGTTGAAAAGCTATTTTCCAATTGCAGCACCTGCGAATTTGCTATTTAACCTTGATATAGTTCTTATACTCCCCGATGGACAACCCCAGAGTATTTCGTATTGCTCTTTTGAATTTGTCCTTGGCGCTGATCCTGTTTTTGCTTAGATCATGGTCAAAGATCCAATTCCGTTTCTTGATCCGATCTTGCATAACCTTCGGATGTTGGTCTTTAAATTTTTCAAGGGCATCAATCTCACTATAATCGAATTCATCGGCCTTGGAAACGTTTTTCTCAAGCCATTGATCATCATGCCAGAGTGCATGGAAGGTCCTTTGCTTTGCCTGCATGGCCTTTGGCTCCTTAACCCATCCGTAATGATAGATCTCCGCGTCGATTCCCTTTACCCGGAGTTTGCCGTTTGGTTTTTTTCGAAATCCCATGGCATCCTGGTAGGAAAAAATATCACCTGAATTACGAATGATCCTGATCTCGTTTTTATACCAGCGCTCAGATGAACCCACATAATCGTAGGAACCATAGAAGTGAACATATTTGAATAGCAGGCCTTCAATTTTCGGATCTTTCAGATTCGATTCCATTTCTCTTTTTACAATGGGGAGGTACTTTTCATGCATGACTTCATCTCCTTGTATATAGAAGGCCCAATCGGCCTCCGGTGAAATGGCGGACAGTGCTTTGTCGGTTTCCACAGCCAGGACTCTCCCACCTTCTCTCAGATTTTCATCCCAAACGGTATCGACGATTTTGATTTTTTGGGGATCAATGCTGTTGACAAGCTCTCTTGTACCGTCTTCGGAATTTCCAACCGCCACGATGACTTCGTCACAAACGGGCAGGATCGAACTGATCGCCTCCACAATTGGATAATCATAATTGATCGCATTTCGAATAAAGGTAAACCCTGAAACCTTCATGTTAGTATCTATATGTTGTTGCCCGCTCAAGATCGGGTAGAAGATAATATTCCCGCATACAATCAACCGTCAAACAAGAATGCACCGGAAGAATATATGTCAATTTGCCTAAGCTAAACAAAGAAGAATACTTTGGGTCAAAGCTGATGATCCCATGTTCTTGTGAAATTGATTCAAGGAATGAATTTTCCATGAGTCCTGACCATCCCCCGGAAGCATTGGGAACTGCAAGCTGACCATATTTAAACTCCGGATGATGTTCTTTGGAAAAGTGGATCGCACCACCATGGATGATGGCCTTGTTCTCATTTTCCTTGACCTCGACAATGGGGCAGGCCATGGCCATTGCGATTTGCGAAAAGTGGCATGATCCGATGCCCATCTGCATCAGATCATAAAAAACAAAATTTCCCGGCCTTACCTCATCGATTTGTTGCCAGTTCTCTAAAAGGGAACAGCCCGGAGTATCGCCCATGCTGACCTTGCATGGCGTGTGAAGGACATCCGTGATTTTTTTTCTAAGCGATTCTGCCACCTGAATTGCTCTGTTCTCCTCCTCAACGACCTGCTCTGATCGCAAATGATATGTTTGGCCTGCATGTCCCAAAATGCCCTCAAAAGAATGCGTTTTGCTTTCGACGATCTGCCCGGCCAATTGAATTATTTCTTCGGTTTTCTCGGGTTTAATACCGGCTCTGTGATTTCCGAGATCCACCTTGATCCACCAATTCAAGGGTTTTTTGAGATCATCAAATTCATGAAAGCTTGCCGGATCAGAAACAATCAAATTCAGATTGACCTTTTCGGAGAGTTCCCTGATGGCGCTCTTCTCCAAAGGATTTGCGGGAAATGCGATGGTTATATCGTTCCAGTTCCTCGCCACAAAATATTCAGCCATTTCCACTGAAGAAACCGTGATCCCCTGGCATTTATTTCTAAAGAATTCCCCAACGACCGCAGATTGATGTGTTTTGAAGTGGGGACGAAGGCCGATCTTCTGAGACTGGAATTTCTCGGAAAGTCGATCAATATTATCGAGAATGATCTGGCGATCTGCCAATAGTGTCGGACGCTTAATTCTCATTCTTTGCCTTCACCGGGAAGATATGGAATTAGCAGGTCGTCATATGTGCCCCTCCAAAAGATCCAGTTATGACCTTCCGGGTACGACTTATGCCATTGGGTATAACCCCTTTTGTCGACGAGCTTTGCAAACGCTTTAATGTCTTTGTGAAGGTATTCGTATGTGCCCCACACGTAGCTCAAGCTTATCTTTTTTGTGTCATTTTCCGCAATCATTTTATGTATTTCATAATCGTTTACACCGAAGGCTGGAGAGTGCATTGCGCATTTTGGAAATAGTTGTGGAAACTTCAGCGAGATAAGTGCGGATGCGTTTCCACCGAAGGAACTGCCCATGATGACCCTTGCTGAGGCCGTCGTATCAATATTCTCTAGCCGCGACAAAATATTTGGCAGTAGTTCCTTTGTAAAAAAATCTGCATATGCATGCCTGAGTTCGCCTGCATAGAGGCTGGTTCTATCAAATGGTGTGACCAACACCCCGACAAAGGGCTTGATTGTTCCTGCTTCAATGAGATTTCCAATCACCTGTTCGTATTTTCCAAGTGTGAGATAGTCTGTGCCATCCTGGAAAAATACCAGAGGGTGGGGCCCTTGCATCTCGTTTTCATCCCTAAGCGGAGTCATAACATTGATCTTAATGGCGGTATCAAGGTACCGACTCCCAAGAGAAAACTCGTCGTTCCTGAAGCTCAGCTGTGTTGGTTCTGCCTCAAGCTCCGGTGGAACCTCAAATTCATCCATTCTCAGAAGGGAATTCACTCCGAATCCCCCTGTTGATGTTGCGGAATTAAAAGGATCCAGTATCCATTGATGACCATCAATGACCAGTTTATATTCCAATTGTGCCCTCGGATCGAAAGTATGAGCAAGGTGCCAATAGCCGTAGTCAAGCGGTCTGAATTCAAGCGCGCTATCCAGGCTCCATTCACAAAAATCTCCTGTCAACTGTACCTTATGTGCCTTTCCGTTATAGAAAAAATTGGCCTGGGTGTAGTTGATCACCGGAGTCGGGTTGAGCAGAAAAAATGTGTCCACCTTGTTCTCCGGAAGCTCAAGTTTTCCATCCATCCAATGCACGATGTCGATCAGTTCGGGAACTTCCTTTTCAGGGCCCGAACAGTTCAGGAAGATGCTTGTCACCAAAAAGGCTAGAATTGGTTTTTTCATTGCTCAAGTCTATCCGATAGTTTTTGAACAAGATAGATCATTGAAGCTTCATTGTCGAGTTTAAGATCATATTCCCGGATCAATTGTTCGGCCTGGGCCCATTCTTTATCAGAAAGAGCCTCTTTTACCGAGACAGGGGATAACCTGATCCGCGTATAGGATGGATTGCGAAATGATCTCAGGAAATACTCGTTTTCCAATACATACCCATTATGATCTCTCCCAGGGTTGCCGCTACTCTTAAAATTGGCTTCAATGAATTTTTTCTTTCGAAGTGCAAGCAGACTATTGGATTTGATGAGTATTTCCACGGCACCGCCATCCTGATCAGCGAATGCCTCTAATTCGTCCGGTTTCAGCCAAAATGTTCTGCCCTGAAAATCGATGATCGATGTGTAAAAGGACCTTCCTACCAGGAATACCTTTTTCCTATGGTCAATGATGAGTAGTTTCTTGGCCAGGAGATCATAATTGACAAGAACCTCTTCCAGATAGAGGAAGGAATCATTGTAAACATTGCATTTTGTCCATGAGTCGAAAAGCATGGGATTGCCCATGGCTCCGGGATATCGATCATCGTAGGGTTGATCATAGGGCGCAGGGTGAAAATCTCCCGTTGCGGACATCACCGAATACGGTTGTAATTGTCCAGATGAAAAAAAGGGAAAAAAGAAAAAAGCGAGTTTAGTACCGGTCTTTAATATGCCCTTTAGAATACCTTTTTTGACTTCATCCATTTAAGTGCCTCCCTTTTAGACAACGGTGACAGGTTATTCTCGTTGATAAAGTTCAATACAAAATTAGGATTGGTTTTGGAATATTCTCTAAGCATCCAGCCGATCGCCTTACGAACAAAGAAATCTTCATGAGTTATCTGGTTCAAAATCAGCTTCTTAAGAAGATTTTGATCTGTGTTTTCCTTATACTTCAATTGATATAGAATTGATGCCCTGATCTTCCAAACGGAATCAGAGTTATTCCAATTCCTGTTCAACTTCTCTCTTTGTTCCGGAAATTTCATCGCGTATGTCGCCAGAACCTTGTTGATGAAATAATCGACCGTATCCCACCATGCGTTTTGTTCGATTAGCCAATCGAAGAATTCAAAGTCCTTGTTCCGCCAAAGAGACTTTTCTTTTTCCCATATGAAAATGCCAAAATGATGGAAGTCTCGTTGTTCGAGTTTGTTGACCTCTCTCGATATGCTTCTTAGATCTTCGTGTTTTTCTATGGGGAATAATCGGATTGCTGCTCCGAAGATCTCATATCTTTTGGGTGATTTAAGACCATAGAACTCGAACATTCCCCTCATGTACCGCTTCATTTCCAAAGCGGCCTGAGCATCCCTGTACTTTTCAAATTGCTCACGGAGATATTGAATGATCTCCATTCTAAAAAAGAAGTGAAGAAATCGTGATCTCGATCAGGAAGGAAAACAATCCAATGATGAAGTACAACGAACCCGTAATGATAAATTTTACTATGGTTTTGGACTTTCCCTGCTGATAAACCCTCAAAAAAGACAGGTAGGAATAGAGGGTGACGATCAGCAATGAAATGAACAGGATCAATCCACCTTTCCCAAAGCTTGCCGAGAAAGTCATGATAGAAAGAATACTGATCCCATACAGGAAATAGGCAAAAGAATGGAGGTGGAGTGCATGGATCAGGTGTGTGATGTAAAACTGTGATCTTCGGATATAGAGCAGTTTTAGCATCAAGGCGAAAATCGGTACCAGGATCAGCATCATAAAAGGAAGGTTTTTGAATATGAAGCTGAGGTAATCGCTAAGTCTCGATCGATAGATCCTGATGAACTGGCCAAGAAAATGTCTGGGAATAGGGTCCAAGTATGATGCGTTCATGGAATCCAATAAGGCTTGGTTTGAGACCCTTAGATCTCTTCCGTATTCACTCAGCATGTCCCATTTTACCTTATCCGAATTGAAAAAGGATGTGTCAATAGTGGCTGTGACGCCTTTGTTTGCCGTGCTGTCTTCCTTAACGGTTATGCCTTTACCCTCATCTGTCAGTTCAATTGTGGAGATCTGATCAGGTTGGTCTTCATCTCCCGAATTTTCTCCAACCTGCTGTGCCCAATAACCAAAGATCAGAAAGAAGCCCAAACTCAGGATCAGATATAACCTGATCGGATTTGCGTAGCTTACCCTCTTTCCTTCACGGTATCTGTTGGTCAGATAGCCGGGTTTAAAAAGGAATGGAAGCAGGGTGTTTCCAAATCTTGAATCAAGTGCGAGGTAATTCGAAAAAAAATCCTTGAGAACATCTCCAAAGCTTTCTTCGCTAGCGTGATATCGCTGTCCGCAATTTGGACAGAACAGATCCTTGTTTTCAAGGCTCTGTCCACAGTTAGCACATGCCTTATTTTCCAAGAACTATATGATTTTGAAGATCAGACCTGCCTTCAGGTCCAGGCCTTGAAAAGTGATTTTTACGTTTTCCGGTGGAGAACCCGTTTGCCAGACGACGCCATTGTCATCTTCAAAATTCCTTAGCGGCATGATGCTCCAATCCGCATAAATGAACATCCCCAACCTCTCTCCGAACATCTTTCTCCAGCCAAGCCCAAAATCCACCCATATCCCGGAGGCCTTTACCGCTATGTCATTTCCATTTGCCTGCTGTTCCTTGTATCCAAAGTTGGTATAGCCGATCCCGAACTTGGCAAAGAGGTTTGATCTTTCCTTTATAGCGAAATGGAAATATCCCATCGCGCCTATGTTATGGGTCCGGCCTGAATTGGTTACCGAGTCATCGGTAAGGTAGGAACCATATTGATAGGTCAATCCCACTCCGAATTTATCTGTTAAGGCGTATTCGGTTTCTATGGGGATCAGTACTGCCGCCGCGCCGCCGACATCCGGGGCATTCGAACTTCCGCCGTAGATACCGATACCAATACCGAGGCTACCGAAAAGATCACCGGCCTGATAGCTTTGAGAAACGGATCTCTGAGAAAAAAGAAAAAGAAGAATAAGCGCTAATGGTTTGACGGTTTTCATGGTCTCTGATTTTTATTCGCTAGGGTTCTTTTGGTTTAGAGCGAGTTTGATATGCGCCAAGTGATGATCGCCATGCCAGGAGTAGAGCGCGATCAATTGATAGATCGCAGTAGGATAATTCCCTTCCGGATGAACGAATTGCCTTTGCAATTCCTCCTCGCTCATCGCATTGATGGCCTTTGCCCAGCGCGTATGCAGACCTCTTAATAACAGCAAGGATGGTTCAAGGTTGAGCCCTCTACCATCGGGCAATTCCGCAAAGGCCTTTTCATTATAGGGCCTGATCACCGGATTATCCTCAGTAAGTGCAAGTTTTAATCTCGTAAAGCCATTCATATGGCTATCGGCAAGATGGTGGACCAACTGGGCGATATTCCAGCTTCCCGGACGATAGGTATTCTTGAGTTTTTCATCCTCCAGGTTTTCTACAAGAAATTCCAGCCTTTCGGGAAATGAGGCAATGGTGTCGGACATTTCTCGCACCTGTTTCAGATCCATCTCTTTGGGTTTTGAATAATTTCCTATCGGATATCTTGAATCGTCCATAGATCGATGTTTTTAAAGTTATTCTTTTAACAGGAAGAATTGAACTCTCCTTTTTTGAATGCCTTCCGGCGACTTTTCAATGTGAAAATAAGCATCGAATTCAGGTCCCATTCTTAAAATGATCTTTTCCTTTTTTGGAGGAGGAGTTTAGGGCAATGCGCAGTAATAATGATGTAAAAAACATGGTTCTGGCCTCTGAAATAGTAGAAAATCTCAGTGTTTCCATCTTGGAAAGGACTAATTATGGGGAAGAAAGATAGATTTTTTAAGGAACAAAGGAATATACACGGCAGCCTATTCATCCATATTCTACTCCGGATCTAGCACTGAGAAAATGCCGATTCGACCTTTTATTATGATTTTTCTCATTCCAATTCTTCATATCAATGATCTACTTTTGGAAAGTCTAAGACCCTCATGAGTACTCTTTTAAAACCGGTATTTACTGCCATAATCTTATTGCCCCTGGTTTTCTCCTGTGATGCAAACAGGCGGGGAATATTCGATATAGAAGTTGAGAACATGGACGAGGTGGTCGTGACCCTTGATTCACTCAGGAATAACGAACTCTCAGTGATCTATTTTTTATCCCCGGAATGTCCGCTCTGCCAGAACTATACTGTGACCATGAAAAAATTCAGCAAGAGATATTCGGGAAACGATGTCAAATTTTATGGCATTTTTCCGGGAAGGGAATACAGTCCAAGGGAGATCAGGAAGTATCTGATTCGCTTTGAGTTGGAATTCCCAACCTTTATCGACGGCGATTTCGCGCTGACAGAATTCCTGGGGGCGACCATTACCCCGGAGGTATATGTTTTGAGCAGGCAGGGAACAGTGTTGTACCAAGGTGCATTTGATAATTGGGCGATTGATCTGGGGACCAAAAGGAACGATATCACCGAATATTATCTCCGGGATGCGCTGGACAATGCTTTGGAGGGAACAGGCATAGAACCGACAAAAACCGAAGCGGTAGGATGTTTCATACAATAGCGAACAACAAGCAATGAGATTCATCCCAATTCTTATCGTCTTTTTTGGACTGTCCTGTTCCGAAAAGAAATCCGAAAACAAGGTTGATACAGATGTGCCTGGAACGGAGATACCGGATCAGCCCACCTTTTCGGAGCATATCGCCCCGATTGTATTTGCAAATTGTGTCCCATGCCACAGAACCGGGGAGGCCGGACCTTTTGAATTGACAAGTTACCGGGATGTGGCCAAAAGGACTGAAACCATTGAATATGTGGTCAGAAACAATATCATGCCACCCTGGCCGGCAGATCCGAATTACCGACATTATGTGGGAGAGCGCTATTTGCAAGAGGCAGAAAAGAATACCCTGCTCAAATGGATCGAACAGGGTGCTCCCGAGGGAGATCCTGCGCTGACTCCCGAACTTCCGCAGTTTCCGGTTGGAAGCATGTTGGGTGAGCCTGATACCACTATCTGGATGCGGGATACCGTCAGGATCATGGGGAACAATACCGACCATTTCATGTTCATTAAAATTCCTATTGAGCTTCCCAAGGATACTTTCATTCGGGTCATGGAATATGTGCCCGGAAACAGGGCCCTTGCCCATCATATGAATGGTCATCTGGTGAATTATGACCCGAGCAGGAAAACCAACCTGGATGGGGGAAAATATGCGGTATTCCCTGATTCTCTGGGCGAGCAGGATGCGTATTTGGAGATGGACATCCCTTACCCTGATGGGTCCAATCCGAAAATCAATTTATTGGTTTGTTCCTATCTTCCGGGATTCAGCCCTGTGGTTTTTCCGGAGGGCATTGGTGGCTACCGAATCAGTAAGAAGGCATTATTCCTGATGCAGGATATGCACTTTGGTCCTTCCCCCATTGATACATTTGATCTTTCAAGGATCAATATTTTTTATGCTAAAAAGAAGCCAAAGAGGCTGGTCAGGGAAACCCAAATGGGCACCTTGGGGATATCACCCGTGGAGCCGCCCCTTGTCATTCCTCCTGATACCGTGATGAAGTTTTATACCCGTTATCAGGTGCCGCAGGATATTTCCCTGCTTGCTGTAAATCCTCATATGCACCTATTGGGTAAGAGCTTCAAGGCCTATGCTGTCACCCTTCAAAAGGACACCATTCCATTGGTTTGGATCCCAAAGTGGGATTTTCGCTGGCAATTTTATTATACATTCGAACAGATGGTCAAGATCCCACAGGGCGCGTGGATTGTGGCTGAAGGGGTTTATGATAATACCGAAGACAACCCACTGAACCCTTATTTTCCTCCTCAAACGGTTATTGAGCCGGATCACAGTATGAAGACCACTGATGAGATGTTTCAGTTGATCTTTTCCTACCTTCCTTATGAAGAGGGGGATGAGAACATTTCCCTGGACCAAGTAAATTTGAATGATGAGATTTAGCCTTTTACTTCTGAGCGCAGTTTTTATTCTATCTATTACAGCACATTCTCAAGAAAAAGAGATCAAAAACCATATTGTTGAAACCGATTCCATTCGAAAAGGCATCTATCTGAGTTTTCGCGAATTCAAGAGAAATTCTCCGAGTAATACCAATGAGTTTCATTTTTTAAAAACGTCGGATAAACAGGTTGCCAGAGGAGCTCTTCCAAATTTTCTTTATCAGGTTGATTCCATGGGAAAAAGGGATACCATTACCCATGGTATTTGGGGTTTTTCGACTGGTAAGGATATTTATAAGTTGGAAGAGGGGGATACCATTGTTCCGTCCTATTACACCAAAATCATTTCAGTGGGCAGGTACTGCTACTATGAAGATCACCTGATCTATTCTATTGATGCCGGAGGATTGCTTACGGGTAGCCCAACCATCAAACGGCAGAAGCAAATTCCCTATATCATCAATATTAACAATGGCAGAATATTCAGGTTGGAGGATAAATTGATGCGATCGATCCTGGAGGATGATCCTGAGTTATTGGCTGAGTACAAGGCTGAGAAGAATCGTAAAGAGAATTACGGGAAGTATATCAAAATGTATTCGGACAGGCATCCCGAACAGATGAAATAAAAAAACGGTCATACAATGTACGACCGTTTTCTAACCGTTTGAGAAATTCTACCTTACCTCACTACTGTGAATCTTTAATATTTTCAGCTGCTCTATGCAACTTGTATTATCTAAACAACATCTCTGCCAAATGGTTTGTTGGCTTGGACATTAATTGTTCTTTGTCGCTAAAATGACAAACCCCCGTGCTGTGCGGGGGTTCGACTATGTTTCTGTGGTTTTGGTCTATTGATTCTTATAGACCTTTTCTGAAGATTCGATCCCAAAAGATTTGTTGGCAACCGTGACGGTATATTCTCCATTCTCAAGTTCTCCCAGATCGTATCTTTTATTGAATACACCGGAGTGAGAAACGGTTTCAGAATGTAGGGTATTTCCTTCCGCATCATGAATGGCGACCGTGAATGGCAATTCCGCATTGTTTTCAAATACCACAACTACCCTGTCCTGTGCAGAGTTGGAAACGATTCCGACCTTGTTGACTGCCGCTTCAGCTTCTTCAGAAAGACTGCTTCCTGCGTACGCTGTTCCGGTTCCAATAATTATTGCTGTTAAAAGGATTGAAAATGATCTTAAAGTTTTCATAGTGTTCCAGTTTTAATTTGACCTCGGTTCCTATGATGCCATCCATGTGCCATTTCAATTATAATGTTGAAAATCAATGATTTATAGTATTTTTTTCAAAAAAATGTGTGCGAAAATGAACATTTGAAGATCATTTATTGTACACTAATAGCGCGTATATTTCGAAATAAAAACTATGGCAGCGACTCCTTCCAATATGATGGCCTTGGGAACCCCGGCCCCCTCATTTTCTCTTCCGAATACCCTCGACGATGAGCTGGTTGATTTTAATATGGTCAAGGGGGAGAAGGGAACCCTTGTTGCGTTTATCTGTAATCATTGCCCCTATGTGCTCCATATGGTGGAAAGATTTTCGGAGATGAGCAACTCGTTGATGGCAAAGGGTATGGGTGTTGTAGCCATCTCTTCGAATGATGTTGAAAACTATCCTCAGGACGGACCGGATCACATGAGAGCCTTTGGAAAGTCCCATGGATTTGGTTTTCCCTACCTATATGATGAAAGCCAGGAGGTCGCCAGGGCGTATCTTGCCGCCTGCACCCCGGATCTTTTTCTTTTCGATCAAAATGATCTTTGTTATTACCGCGGGCAGTTCGATCCTTCCAGGCCGGGTAATGGGTTTGAGGTCAATGGTGAAGATCTGGACAGGGCAGTAAATGATCTGCTCAATGGTTTTCCCCATCCCGAACCGCAGATACCAAGTATAGGTTGCAATATCAAGTGGAAAGCCTGATCGTTCGATGCTGAAGATCGCCTGGGCTCCGATATATTGTCATTCTCTACCGGATGAGCATCGATTTCCAATGAGGATCTATGATCTGATACCGGAGCAACTGATTTATGAGGAGACGATCGAACGCGCAAACCTCTTTGAGCCTGAACCTATCCCAGAAGAAATGATCCTTAAGGTGCATGAACGGGACTACTGGGATAGATTAAAAAACCTGGATCTCTCAAGAAAGGAAGAAAGGGCAAGTGGATTTCCTTTGAGTCAACAATTGGTTCTAAGGGAAAGGACCATCATGATGGGAACCGTGGAGGCTGCCAATTATGCCCTTGAATTTGGGTGTGCCATGAATGTGGCCGGTGGAACGCACCACGCATATAGAGACCGGGCCGAGGGATTTTGTCTTCTGAATGATCAGGCCCTGGCTGCACAGTTCCTAATCGATAATAAAGGAATTGGTAAGATACTGATCGTAGATCTGGATGTTCACCAGGGTAATGGTACAGCAAAGATCTTCGAAAATGATGATCGGGTATTCACCTTTAGTATTCATGGCAAGAACAATTATCCTTTTCACAAGGAGGATTCTGACCTGGATATCGAATTGAATGATGGAACTGGGGATAAGGAATATCTCCACATTCTGGAGGAAAATCTTCATGAGGTCATTGACTCAGAAAAACCTGAATTTATGTTTTACCAATGTGGTGTTGATATTTTGGAAACGGATCAATTGGGAAAAATGGCCGTGACCATGCAAGGCTGCGCGATCAGAGACAGGATAGTTCTTGAAAGTGCGTACCACCATGGCATACCTGTGGTGTCAAGTATGGGTGGAGGATACTCCAAGGATATCAATATCATTGTGGAAGCTCATTGCAATACCTTCAGAACTGCACAAGAGATCTTTTTTGAGGAATAGCAGCATTGGAAACCGAAAGAAGATATTTTATAAAAACCATTGGAGTCACCCTTCTGCTATTGGTCTGTATGGCATGGGTAAAGCTCTATGAGGAAAAATCGGGAGTTGATTTTGCCATTTTCGGGATTATGCCTCGGACCATGGATGGATTAAAGGGGATATTGTTTTCACCCTTGATCCATGGGAGTTGGAAACACCTTTTCAACAATTCCCTTCCTTTTTTCATATCCACAAGCGCGATCTTTTTGTTTTATCCAAAGGCCGGAAGGAATGCTTTTCTTGGGATATATTTTCTGACGGGAATTCTGGTTTGGGTCTTCGGTCGTGCCTCATTTCACATCGGGGCTAGCGGATTGAATTATGGTTTTCTGACCTTTTTGTTTTTTATGGGTCTATTCAGAAAAGACAATCGCTCACTGGCCTTGTCCTTCCTTGTATTGTTTCTTTATAGCGGACTTATAGCCGGGCTCTTTCCCGGTGACCCAAGGATCAGTTGGGAAAGCCATCTTGCGGGTTCTGTCACGGGATTATTATTTGCCTTCCTTCTGAAAGATGTTGATGATAAACCGGCTGACCCCTTTGAAGATGAAGACGTTGAAGAGGAGGTTTATAATTCGGATGGGGAATTCACTTATCCTCCGGGCCGCTGAGTTTTTCTTTCCAAAATCTAAAAAAGCTTCTCCTTTCTTCTCCCGAGGTGAATAAACTGGAAAATATGCCTAGAACACTTTCCTTTTTTTTGTCTCCGACCTTTTTTGAAGTTTCCGGCTCACCTGGCCTGCTTTTTTGAGATGGTTTGGGCTTCGCTTCCGGAGTAGTTCTGCCGATAAGATCATCGGATTTCTTAAAATGCACCTGTGCATCCTTGTTCCATCCGATCTGTTCTTTTAGCAGGCCCAGATTGTTGTGTGTAATTTCATTTTCCGGATCAAGCTCAATGGATCTTTCATAATTATCCATTGCCTCAAAAAGAAAACCGGCTTTGGCCTGGGCGAAGGCAAGACTTGAATACCTGAAGGCATTTTCGGGTTCCGACTTTACCGCCTTTACGAAGAATGCCAGGGCGTCCTCAAGCTGGTTCTCCTGGAAAAATGTTACGCCCTTTTCTCCCAGGATCTCGGCATTTTCTGGAAAGGCTTCCAATGCCTGATCAAATACTTTGTGGCTTTCCTCACGCCTTTCAAGCCTTCTTAAAGCGATACCTTTCCCAAGATAGGCCTCAACACTATTGGAATTCTCCTTTAAAAGAAGGTCAAAGACCTCCAGTGCCTCCGAAGGATTATTGTCATCGAGGTGTTTATTTCCCTGTGCTATGTGATCCATAATTAACTCAGTCCCTCTATATAACCATCGACCAGGTCGATATGGTTTGCTTGAGGTACTTTGGGCAGGCCTGGCATCCTCATGATGTCGCCCGCTATGGCGACCAGGAAGCCTGCTCCTGAGTTGATCACAATATCTCTGATATGAATGTTGAATCCTTTGGCAGCACCTACCGCCTTGGCATCTTCACTGAATGAATACTGGGTTTTTGCAATGCAAACAGGCAGGTTGGAAAGTCCAAGTCTCTCAGCCCTTCGCATGATCAGATTGGCCTGCTTTGAAAAGGTTACCCCATCACCGCCGTATATGTTTTTGACGACCTTCTCAATTTTCACCGGTATGGGATCATCGAGTTCATAAGTGTGCTGAAGTGGTCCGGAAGGATCATTATCCACCACATCTACGACTTCCTTGGCCAGTTCAATAGCACCATCACCGCCCTGTGTAAATGAATTATTGATGGCAAAGCGAACACCTTTTTCCGATGACCACTCACGCAGGTAGTTCATTTCTTCCTCCGTGTCGAAGCCGTACTGATTGAAACCTATGATGACGTTCTGTCCAAAGCCCTGAAGGTTTAAAACATGCCTTTCCATGTTTTCAAGACCTTTTTTCAAGCCTTCCATGTTAGGTTCCTTCACCTTGTCTTCATCCACACCACCATGCAGTTTCAAGGCCTGGCTCGTGGCGACCAACACGGTTGCTTTCGGGCTCAGGTTTCCGGCCCGGCACTTGATATTGAGGAATTTTTCCGCTCCGAGATCCGCTCCGAATCCGGCCTCAGTGATCACGTAATCGGCATGCGAGAGGGCCATTTTTGTAGCGATCAAAGAGTTGCAGCCATGAGCGATATTGGCAAAAGGTCCCCCATGAATAATGGACGGGGTGTTTTCCGTAGTCTGTACGAGGTTGGGGTCAAAGGCTTCTTTAAGCAGAACCACCAGGGCGCCGCCGACTCCGAGATCCCTGACATAAAAAGGTTGGTTGTCATGCCCTATACCCAATAGAATATTGTCAAGCCTGTTCCTGAGGTCGTCAAGATCTTTTGCGAGGCAAAAGATCGCCATGATCTCGGAGGCTGGAGTAATATCGAACCCTGCCTGTCTTGGGATGCCGTCAACATTGCCGCCAAGGCCGCTGATCATATTTCTGAGCGAACGGTCATTCACGTCGAGCACCCTTTTCCAGAGGATGTCCCTGAGTGGATTTTTTTCCTTTCTCAGTTGGAACACATAATTATCCAGTAGGGCGGCCAGGGTGTTGTTTGCTGAGGTGATCGCATGAAAGTCTCCTGTAAAATGCAGGTTGATGTCCTCCATGGGGAGTACCTGCGCATGGCCACCCCCGGCGGCGCCCCCTTTCATCCCAAAACATGGACCCAGTGAAGGTTCACGCAATGCTACCACTGCATTCTTCCCAATTTTTTTCATTCCAAGCCCCAGACCCACTGATGTGGTTGTTTTTCCAATTCCGGCCTTGGTAGGGGAGATAGCCGTCACCAGGATCAGCTTACCCTTTTCTTCACCGGCCAGGGTGCTGGGGATCTTGGCTTTATATTTTCCATAAGGGTTTAGATCATCAGCAGCGATGCCGATTTCGGCTCCGATTTCCTGTATGGGTTTTAGGGTAGACTCCCTTGAGATCTCAATGTCTGTCTTCATGATCAGGCTTGGTTTTTAGGGTACCCAATTTAGGGTTTTCCTGAAAACTAAAAGCCAATAGAATACATGGTAAAAGGTTTTTTATTCTTTGATCATTTTGAGATCGGCCCGCCCTTTCTCATTCCAGATCTGAAGAAAGTGGATACCGGGTTCAAGCTCTTCGCAAACGATAATGTGGTCCTCAGCCTTTTTCTTTTCCAAGATCCTTCCACTGGTATTAAGGAGCCTGTAATGAAACATGCCCATGGTCTGTATTTTGAAATCACCGGAAGAAGGATTGGGAAAAACATTCACATCAAGAATGACCCCATCATTCAAGGCATCCAGAACCGTTATGGTAACTGCCCTGCTTGTGTCAACACAACCGAATTGCGTGATCCGCACGGCATAGGTTCCGCTGTTATTCGGAAAGAGGGTGGCGTTGGTATCTCCCGGCATAATATGAAAAACACCGTTTGAATCCATTCTTAGCCATTGGAAACCGGCATTTTGAGCAAGTGCTGTTAGATTTTGACCATCGAGGGAGGTATCAACTGTGATCAGACCAAATTACGAAGCTCACTACTTTCTTCTGGGCCTTTATGCCGGGATTCTAGCCCTGAGTAATGAAATGGTACTTTTTGCCTGAAAAGCAGGGTTTGTAAAAAGCCTTAGGATCGGGAGGAATCCACCCACAATCGCGTCAAGTATCGATTTTCTACAAAAAGTGGTAAAAAGTGGTAAAAAGTGGTATGATTTTCCATTTTTCTATCTAGTTTTGTTATTGTAGGTGAAAAAGCACAGTCACCTGCCAGGAGTAAGCACATTAAGTCATGGTTTATTTTTCGAGTGAATATGAGGTTAAGATCGACGCGAAGGGTCGGGTGGTACTGCCATCCCGGGTCAAGCAGAATCTGCCCGTAGAATCCGGAAATAATATCGTGGTCTCAAGGGGATTTGAGAAATGTCTGGTGCTCAGGCCTCAATCCGAATTCTTCAAGATCCTCGATAGACTCAAAAAACTTAATCAATTCGATGCCAAGAGCAGGAACTTTCAGCGAAAAATGCTGAGTGGATCCACTGACCTTGAACTCGACAACAACGGCCGTTTTCTCATACCAAGGAGTATGATGAATTATGCCGGCCTTGAAAACCAGGCCATTATTATCGGTATGGGGGACCGCCTCGAGATCTGGAACCCCGAGGAATATGACAAGTTCCTCAACAACGATCCCGAGGATTTCGCCAATATGGCCCAGGACATCTTTAAAGACGAAGAACCACTAGCAGAAGACTGATGTACCATATACCGGTAATGCTCGATGAAGCCCTGCATTGGCTGGATCCGAAACCGGCAGGGACCATTGTCGACGTTACCTTCGGGGGTGGAGGACATACCCGCGCCATAATCCAAAGAATGGAAGGCGAAGGAAAGGTCCTTGGATTTGATCAGGATCCCGATGCGGTTCCCAACTCCGAAGACCTGGACCCTGCGATTTTCACATTGGTCAGATCCAATTTCAGATTTCTGAAAAAATACCTCGACTACCACAAGATCGAGAAGATCGATGGACTGCTTGCCGACCTCGGTGTATCATCTCATCAATTTGATCGGGAAGATCGAGGATTCTCTTTTCGATATGCGGATAGCGAGCTGGATATGAGAATGAATAAGGTGGGAGAGAGATCCGCAAGGACAGTTCTTAATACATATCAGGAAAATGATCTGGCCGACATATTCTACCATTATGGTGAACTACGTGAAGCCAGAAGAATAGCCAGAAGAATTACCGAATCAAGAAGTGCATCTGAGATACAGACCGTCAGCCACCTCCAGGAGATCCTAGAGCCTTTGGCCCCGAGAAAAGCTCCGGCTAAGTTTTTCTCAAAGATTTATCAAGCCATCCGCATCGAAGTCAATGGGGAGCTGGAAGCCTTGAAAGAGCTCTTGACCCAAAGTGTGGAGGTTCTGAATAAAGGAGGCAGGCTGGTGGTCATCTCATATCATTCTCTCGAAGATCGCTTGGTGAAGAATTTTTTCCGTTCGGGAAATTTTCAGGGGGAACTCAAAAAAGACCTCTATGGAAATGTTCAGAAGCCGCTGAGCGAACTGACACGCAAACCCCTCGTCCCGAGTGAGGAGGAGATCGAAAGAAACCCCAGAGCGAGAAGCGCAAAAATGAGAATCGCAGAACTGAACTAAAATGGCTGTCAATACCTACAAATCTCCCAAATCAGAAAAAGGATTCTCCATTTCCTCATTGCTGGATACGGTAATGGGGAAGGAGTCTTCCTTTGATTTACGACTACCGATGGAGTGGTTCCCCTATGCGGTGTTTACCATGGGGCTTGGCCTGGTCTATATAGGATTCAACCATATGTCGGAAAGGGCAACCAGAGAGTACAATCACCTAAAAAAGGAGGTCGAAGATCTGAGAACTGATTACACCACACTCAAAGCCTCATATATGTTTTCTTCCAAACAAAGTGAAGTGGCAAAGAGGGTTAAAAAGCAGGGCCTTGCGGAGAGCAAAAACCCACCTTATAAAATTGTGATCAAGGAGTGAATGTCAAAAAGAACATATTGCTCCGTGCGAGAATCGCCTTCCTTATCGTAGCACTGTTTGCCATAGGCATAGTGGTGCGCACGGTGATCCTGCAATGGGTGGAAGGGGATCAGTGGAGGCAGTTGGCAGAAGAAACCATTTTCAAATACAGAAAGGTATCGGCGACAAGGGGAAACATCTTTGCCGATGAGGGAAGTCTTCTGGCCACATCTCTTCCCTTTTACAAACTTGCCTTTGATCCAACCGTATCCTCCGATGAGCTTTTCAGTGAGAAGATCGACTCGTTAAGCTTGCTGCTTTCGGGTTTCTTCAAGACATATTCCGCCACAGAGTACAAAAGGAGGATCACCGATGCCCGTTTGGGAGGGAAAAGATATTTGACCCTTTCCAGAAAAATGATCGATTACCAGGCCAAAAAAGAGATCTCTCAATGGCCGATTTTCAGGAATGGACAAATGAGGGGTGGAGTGATCTTTGAAAAGGCCGATCGCAGGTTCAAGCCATTCAGTATTCTGGGAGAAAGGACTATCGGCTATGTCAATGAAAATAACAAAGGGGCCGGATTGGAATACAGCTTCAACAAGATCCTTGCAGGTCAGGATGGTGAGGCGCTCTTCAGAAAGATGTCCGGAGGAAGCTGGAAGCCTGTTTTCAGTGGAGAGGATGTGAAAGTCCGGCATGGATATGACATTCACACAACCATTAACATCAATATCCAGGATGTGGCCGAGGCGTCATTGATGGCTCACCTTGAAGAACACAGAGCTGACCGTGGATGCGTGATCCTGATGGAGGTTAAAACCGGTGAGATCAAGGCGATGGCCAATTTGGAAAGGCTCGAGAACGGTCGCTATGCCGAGACATATAACTACGCAGTTGGAAACCAGGGATTAACCGAGCCAGGCTCCACCATGAAGCTGGCCTCGATGATGGCCCTGCTCGAAGAGGGCGGATTTGATGTTGATGACAGCATCAACACCGGTGATGGCACCTATTATTTCTACGACAATGCCAGACCAATGACAGATGTGAAGCCTGAGGGATATGGAGTGCTTTCCGCTCGCCAGGGGTTTGAAAAATCTTCAAACATTGCCGTTTCCCGGCTGGTCAATGATGAATTCTCCAAAAAGCCCGAGCGCTTTGTGGATTACCTGAATACTTTCGGATTGTCGGAGCCTCTTGGCTTCCAGATCATAGGTGAGGCTGTTCCAAAGATCAAAACCCCGGATGATCCCACCTGGAGTGGTCTGAGTTTGCCCTGGATGTCGATCGGATATGAGATCGAATTGGCCCCAATTCATACCCTGGCATTCTATAATGCGGTTGCCAACAACGGCAAAATGATTCAGCCGATCATCGTCAAGGAGGTGAGGAAAGCCGACAAGGTTGTGAAGGAATATGAATCGAGGGTCCTTCGTGAAAAGGTCTGTTCCGAAAATACACTTGCCGTATTAAGGAGTCTGTTGGAAGGGGTAGTTCTGAGGGGAACGGCGAGGAATATCAGGAATGCCAATTATTCCATTGCGGGTAAGACCGGAACTGCACAGAAGCTGAAGAATGGCAGATATACAAGGCAGTATTATACTTCGTTTGCCGGCTATTTTCCGGCCGGATTTCCAAAGTATTCATGCATAGTGGTCATTGATAACCCAAAAGGATTCCGCCAATATGCTACCGATGTGGCTGCTCCGGTTTTTAAGGAGATCGCTGATAAGATTTATGCCCTTGATCTCAATATGCATGAGGCCTTGGGTGAGGAAGTCAACTTCAAGCCAGGCCATTTTCCTTTGGTGCAGGCGGGTAACTATGAAGACCTGAATCTGTTGCTGAACAGGCTGGGAGTTTCAAATCATTATAACGGAGAAGAAGATGTCGAATGGGTTCGTGCACGAGGTGTCAATTCTTCTATTCGCTGGAGATCGGTTGATTCAAATCCGGGACTGGTACCGGATGTCAGGGGTATGACCCTGAGAGATGCGATTTTTCTTTTGGAAAGTCGAGGTCTGAAGGTGCGGTTCTCCGGTGATGGGCGCGTGCAGCATCAAAGTCTGAATCCGGGAACCAAGGCATTGAAAGGAAGTTCGATCAAACTTGATTTAAAGGGATGATGAGCAAGACACTGAAAGACATATTGGTCAAGGTGAATGCTCAAAACATCGCCGGCGACAGGAATACCGGAATTCTCGGCATATCGCAGGATTCAAGAAAGGTCAAAAAAGGCTTTGCCTATATCGCTATCCGCGGACATGCCTCCGATGGCCACGATTACATCGCTGCGGCCATTGAAAATGGTGCATCAGCAATCGTTTGTGAGCAATTGCCCGAGGATCAGCCAGTCGATATTGCCTTCGTCAAAGTAGATGATTCCAGGGAGGCTACGGCCATCATTGCTTCCAATTTTTATGATAACCCCTCATCGAAACTGTTGATGACCGGATTCACAGGAACAAATGGAAAAACTTCTTGTGCCACCATGGCCTTTATCCTTTTTAGGGAGCTTGGCTATCAATGTGGCTTGATCTCGACCATCAAGATCCTGATCAACGAGGATGAAATTCCTGCGAGACTCACGACCCCGGATCCGATAGAGCTTAACGAGCTGCTATCGGAAATGGTAAGAAGGGGTTGTACCCATTGTTTTATGGAGGCAAGCTCACATGCCCTGCATCAGAAAAGGGTTTTCGGAATCGATTTCAAGGTGGCTGTTTTTACGAACATCACACATGATCACCTGGACTATCACAAAACCTTCAAAAACTATATCCAGGCCAAAAAGATCCTTTTTGATGGACTTGGAGATTCTTCATGGGCCTTGATCAATATTGATGATCGGAATTCCAGAGTGATGGTTCAGAACACTCAGGCGTTGGTCAAAACATTTGGACTCAGGTCATCGGCGGATTTTAAGGCTAAAGTGCTGAGCAGTTCTTTCGAAGGGCTTGAGCTTGCAATAGACTCACGAAATGTTTGGGTTCCCGTGATGGGAAGGTTTAATGCCTATAACATACTTGCCGTTTATGGTGTGGCCGTTCTCTTAGGTGAGGAGGAATCTGAAGTTCTAAAGGTTCTTTCCAGGTCAGGCCCGGTTCCGGGAAGATTTGAATTCATAAGAAACCAAAGGCATGTTAATGCGATCATCGACTATGCTCATACACCTGATGCTCTCAAGAATGTGCTCGAAACCATCAAGGAAGTCAGGTCCGGCAATGAAACGCTGATCACTGTATTTGGCTGCGGTGGAGACAGGGATAAGACAAAAAGGCCTGAAATGGCCAAAATCGCCTCTCAGTTAAGTGATAAGGTCATCCTTACTTCTGACAACCCGAGATCGGAGGATCCTGAGGAAATTCTGAAAGAGGTTGAAAGTGGAATTCCTGCTTCAAGGAAAGGCAGGTACCTAAAGCAAGTGGATCGCAGGGAAGCGATCAAAACGGCCTGTATGATGGCCGAAAAGGGTGATATCATTCTTCTGGCCGGCAAGGGCCATGAAACATACCAGGAGATCAAGGGAGAAAGGTTTCCCTTTGATGATAAAAAAGAATTGCTCGACCATCTTCAGACCAGTCCCACCGCCTGATGTTCTACTACCTGTTTGACTATATCGAAACTCAATTCCAGCTGGCGGGAGCAAGTGTTTTCCAATACATTTCGTTCAGAGCCGGTATGGCCGCCATCCTTTCCCTGGCGATCGCTACGGCGGTGGGCAAGACATTGATACAGCGCTTGAGACGCTCCCAGGTCAAGGAAGAGATCAGGGAACTGGGACTTGAAGGACAAACGGCCAAGGCCGGGACCCCGACCATGGGCGGCCTGATCATGATCCTGGCCATCCTCTTGCCCGTCCTTTTATTCTCACAACTGGACAATACCTATGTCCTGCTACTTCTGCTGTCCGTGGTTTGGATGGGGGCCATAGGATTTATCGACGATTACATAAAGGTCTTCAAGCAGGATAAGCGCGGATTGCATGGCAGATTTAAGATTTTCGGTCAGGTGACGCTAGGATTGATCGTAGCCTCTGTGATGTTCTTTAGCGAAGATGTTGTGATAAGGGAATACTTCAATGAGGCAGGAGAGCAGGTCGGATATTTTGAATCTACCTATTTCAAGGACGTCAAGTCCATGGACACCACCATTCCATTCTTTAAGCATAACCAACTGAACTACTGTAACATTTTGGGCCTTGACATGCCCTGGGTATGTTTCATCTATTTCCCAATTGTCATTTTCATCATTACGGCGGTTTCCAACGGTGCCAATATCACCGATGGCCTGGATGGACTGGCTGCCGGCACTTCCGCCATTGCCGGTCTGACCCTGGCGATCCTGGCCTATGTATCTGGCAATACCATTTTCGCGGATTATCTGGATATCATGTTTATCCCCGATGCAGGAGAGTTGGTTGTATTCTGTGCTGCATTTGTAGGAGCCTGTATTGGGTTCCTCTGGTTTAACTCCTATCCGGCCCAGGTGTTCATGGGAGATACCGGCAGCCTCATGCTCGGTGGTGTGATCGCCACACTTGCGCTGGTGCTGAGAAAAGAACTTTTGATCCCCGTGTTATGCGGAATATTCCTCATTGAGAATGTATCGGTCATCATGCAGGTGGCGTGGTTCAAATACACCAAGAGGAAATACGGTGAAGGCAGAAGGATATTTTTAATGTCCCCGCTTCATCACCATTATCAGAAGAAGAATATCCATGAATCCAAAATTGTAGCCCGGTTCTGGATCGTCGGTATTCTATTGGCCATCATGACGTTGGCAACATTAAAACTGAGGTAATTGAGTAAAAGGGTAAGTATAATAGGTGTAGGCGAAAGCGGAACGGGAGCAGCCCTCCTGGCGAAAGGCAAAGGACTGGAGGTTTGGGCTTCCGATACCGGAGAAATCGACCCGAGTTTCAGAAGGGAACTTGAGTCGAACGGTATTTCCTTTGAAGAGGGCGGTCATTCTTTGGAGAAAATTTTGAATTCAAAGGTGGTCGTCGTCTCACCGGGCGTACCCGATTCCGCTTTTATTATTTCCAAGGTGAGGCAAGCCGGGATTCCTTTGATGTCGGAGATCGAATTTGCATCAAGGTTTTGTAAGGGAAGGATCTTTGGGATCACAGGAACAAATGGAAAAACTACCACCACCCTTTTAACTCATCATTTATTAAAAACAGGAGGCAAAAGTGTAACCCTTGCCGGAAATATAGGGACCTCTCTTGCCAGAACCTTAACACAGGATCCCACAGAGTTTTACGTGGTGGAGGTCAGCAGCTTTCAGCTCGATCATGTACACAGGTTCAAACCGGAGATGGGGACATTGCTGAATATCACCCCTGACCACCTCGACAGATATGGAGGAAGCTTTATTCGGTATTCTCAGGCGAAAATGAAGATGACCATGAATATGGATGAGGAGGATTTCCTCATCATCAATGGTGAAGATGAGGGGGTACAGGACCAGATGGGAGAAATTCCCGAAGGGATAAATCTGATGCGGATCAGTTCATCGATCCCTGTTTCACACGGAGCCTTCATAGAGGAAGACCAGATCAGTTTCCAACCATGGGGTTATAGTTTGGATTTCTCAAAATCAAGTCTCTTAGGAAATCATAACAAGGTGAACCTTTCAGCTGCGGTGATCATGGCGCTGCATGCCGGGGTTGATCATGCTTCCATTGAAAAGGGAATTAAAAGCTTCAAAAATGCTCCTCACCGGCTCGAAAAAGTGGTAGAGGTCAAGGGTGCTCAGGTGATCAACGATTCCAAGGCCACCAATGTGGACTCTACCTATTTCGCCCTTCAGGGTATCGAGGGAAAGATCATTTGGATCGCAGGAGGAATTGACAAGGGCAATGATTACACCAGCCTTTATCCATTCCTTGAAAAAATTGAAACCCTTCTGCTGCTCGGAAAAGACAATGAGAAGTTCAAAAAAGGATTTCAGGGACGCATTAAGAGCATTCAGGAGTTCGATAATCTTGATGGAGTGGTCGAGACAGCAGTCAAAAAAGCCGGAAAGGGGAAGACCATCCTTTTTTCTCCGGCCTGTGCAAGCTTCGACCTGTTCAGCAATTATGAGGATAGGGGTGACCAATTTAAAAGAGCCATAAAGAAAACCGCAAAAGCCCTATGAATCCCGAAGTAAAAATATGGTTCAGGGATAACCTGAAAGGCGATAAGGTGATCTGGCTGATCGCAGGCGTTTTATCGATATTCAGTATTCTGGCTGTTTATTCCGCCACAGGCTCTCTGGCGTATAGAAGCGCCGGAGGAAATACCGAATACTATCTGATCAAGCATACCATACAGGTGATACTCTGTCTGATCGCTATGTGGTTTGCTCATAAAATTGATTACCGTTTCTATAAAAAGCTAGCCCTATTTGGTTTGTGGCTATCCATTCCCCTTTTGTTGTATACATGGCAATTCGGTGTAAACCTCAATGATGCTTCGCGTTGGATCCGTATTCCATTTATAAACCAAACACTTCAGCCTTCGGATCTGGCCAAACTGGTCCTGATCATTCATCTGGCCAATATGCTTGCCAAGAAGCAGGGAAACATCGACGACCTGAAAGAAACCTTCCTGCCAATGATTTTATGGAGCGGGGGAATTTGCGGACTGATCGCTCTGACGGATTTCTCGTCAGCCGTGTTGCTGTTTCTGACCTGTTTGCTCATCATGTTTATCGGTCGGGTACCATTCAAATATCTGGCGATGCTTGTATTGGTTGGAGCAATGGCGGGGATCACTGCTTTTACGGTTGGTCAGAGAGGGAATACCGTTGTCTCTCGCCTGGAACAATATGTGGATGGAGATGAGGTTTCCTATCAAACCAAGCAATCCAATATCGCCATAGCCACGGGAGGAATTTTCGGGAAAGGACCCGGAAAAAGCGATCAAAGAAATTTCCTTCCTCACCCATATTCCGATTTTATCTACGCCATCATCTTGGAGGAATACGGACTATTTGGAGGTCTTTTCGTTTTGATCCTCTTCATGATCCTCCTCTACCGGGGAATGGTATCAGCAGCCAATTCCACAAAGGCCTTCGAGGGACTTTTATCCACCGGACTGAGCTTCAGTCTGGTGATCCAGGCCCTGGTCAATATGGGCGTTTCGGTAGGCCTGTTGCCAGTTACCGGATTGGCCCTTCCTCTCGTCAGTATGGGAGGCACGTCCCTTTTGTTCACAGGGCTTACCCTGGGAATTATCCTCAGCGTGAGTCAGGGAGACCAATTGAAAGTACAGAACTCAAACGCTTTTAGAACGAAAAATGCCTGACCGTCCACCATATCGTTTCTTGTTTAGTGCAGGTGGTACGGGCGGGCATATTTTTCCTGCCCTGGCAGTTGCAAATCGGATCAGGAAGGACTATCCGGATTCGGAATTCCTATTCATCGGGGCCAAAAACAAGCTGGAGATGACCAAGGTTCCGGAAGCCGGCTTTGAGATCAAGGGGCTGAATATCAGCGGTATTGAGCGGTCAAGCATGATCAAAAATATCCTTTGGCCTTTCAAGCTGATGGGGAGCATGCTATCGGCATTATCCATCATTCGAAAATTCAAGCCGCATGCTGCGGCCGGATTTGGTGGTTTTGCCTCCGGGCCGGCCATTTATGCTTCTTCATTACTGGGGGTTCCTTGTTTGATCCAGGAACAGAACTCTTTTGCCGGTGTTACCAATAGATTGCTGGGCGGAAAGGTCAAAACCATTTGTACAGCCTATGAGGGTATGGAGAGGTTTTTCCCTCAGGAGAAGATCCATCTGCTGGGTAACCCTGTTCGGCAGGAGATCATCGACAAGAATTTAACCAAAGAGGACGCACGCAACCATTTTGGTATTCCCAAGGACAAGCCCCTGGTACTCGCCTTCGGTGGTTCTCAGGGTGCCTTGGGGATCAACAATGGAATATTTGCAAATCTGGATCAGATCAGCGATTCCGCATTTGAACTGATCTGGCAAACCGGATCCGGGTTCTTCCAAAAGGCAAGGGAAGCAGTGGACCGGTTGGCAGTTGCAAACATTCATGTTTTCGAATTTATAGGAGAAATGGATGTGGCCTATGCGGCCTCAGACCTAGTGGTATGCCGGTCGGGAGCGATCTCTATTTCAGAATTGGAAGTGGTAGGGAAACCGGCCGTATTTGTTCCATTGCCTACCGCAGCCGAAGATCACCAAACCAAGAACGCTGTGGCTCTGGAAGAAAAAGGTGCGGCAAGAGTCATAAAGAACACAGAGGTATCCGAAAAACTTCTCGATGTCATCGAGGAAGTTCTGGGAAACCAGGAAACACAGGATTCCATGGCCAGAGCGATCCAGAGTCTGGCGAAGCCAAATGCAACACTGAGAATTTCAGAGAAAGTAATTGAGCTGGCAGCATGAGCAAGGGAAAGCCACATAACGCATATTTCATTGGGATAGGAGGCATAGGAATGAGCGCCCTGGCACGTTACCTGAACTCATCGGATACCAGGGTTGCCGGTTATGACCGGGTGAGTACCTCACTGACCGATGAATTGGAAAGGGAAGGTATCCATGTCCATTTTGACGATGATCCCGTTCTGATCCCTGAATATATTCTAGCTGCTCCGGTAAATGAATCTCTGGTGGTTTATACCCCCGCCATTCCTTCGGATCATCGGGAACTTGGATTCCTGAGGGATAAAGGTTTCGAGCCGATCAAAAGATCGGAATTGCTGGCGAGTATCAGTCTGGACAAATACTCCATCTGCATTGCGGGAACACATGGTAAGACCACGGTGACATCTATGGTCGCTCACCTGCTTATGGAATCAGAGGCGAACTTCTCGGCCTTTATAGGAGGAATTCTGAAAGGATATGATTCCAATTACCTGAACGGTCAGAATGAGGGCATGGAAATGATCGTCCTTGAAGCCGATGAGTTTGATCGTTCATTTCTCAGGCTTCAACCGAATGTTGCCGTGATCACCTCGGTGGAAGCCGACCATCTTGATATTTATGGAGATCAAAATTCTCTGATCAACTCGTTTAAAGAGTTTGCCAACAAATTGAAAACAGGAGGAAAACTGCTTGTGCATCAGGATTTTGTCTCCGGTTTTGATGGGGCGGTTTCTTACGGAACCAATGGTGATTACCGCTATTCCATGACTTCCACAGAGTTTGGTAAGAGTTCCTTTTTGTTCTCCACTCCGTCAGGTGAAGAGATCGAGATTGATATTCCGGTCTTCGGAAAACACAATGTGGAAAATGCTGTGGCGAGCCTGGCCGCCTGCCATTTGAGTGGAATTGAGACGGAAAAACTCTCCGTTGGACTGAGCAATTACCCTGGGGTTAAAAGACGATTCGAAAAGATCTATGACTCAGGAGAGCTTATCTATATTGATGATTATGCTCACCACCCTACGGAGTTAAGAGAAACCATTTCGGCAGCTAAGAAACAATTCCCCGATAAAAGGGTCTCTGTGGTATTCCAGCCTCACCTTTTTACCAGGACAAGAGACTTTGCTGAAGGATTTGCAGCCAGTCTCAACCTGGCGGATGAAGTATTCCTGCTTGATATCTATCCGGCGAGGGAAGAACCGATCGAAGGAGTTGATAGCAACATGATCCTTGAATTGATGGATCATAGAAATGCTGAGCTTGTCGGGGTGCAGCGGGTTCTTGAAATTTTAAAAGATAAAAAGGAGGGTGTTTTACTGACTCTCGGTGCCGGAGATATAGACAGATTGGTTGAGCCTATTCATCAGATTTTAAAGAAAAGATGAAAAACCTTTTAGACCATATCAAAGCATTGGCCGGTTCACCCGCGCTTCCCTTGGTCTCAATCCTGTTGATCATCATCCTGGGTGGATTCGTCAGTCGTGAAACCTCTGTGACTGAGGTGGAGGAGCTCAATATTCAGATCCACAACCTGCATGAAAACCACTTCGTCGTCGAGCAGGATATTCTTGAGATCCTCTCCTATAAGAACCAAATTCTTGTCGGCGAGGCCGTGGGAGAATTGCCTTTCAAGGAAATTGAAGCCGATCTCGCAGAGAACCCCTATATCAGCCGGGCAGAGGTATTTGGAAACTTTACGGGAGTGGTAAATCTTGAAGTATGGCTCCGCAGACCACTTGTTCGGGTCATTCGTGAAGATGGTAACTCGATATATGTCAGCCAGGAAGGCGTGGTCCTTCCGACTTCAGAAGATTATAGTTCAAGGGTAATTCTATTGACGGGCAGAGGGACGGAGCCTATGCATGCCGATTCCTTCTGGATAGAGGGTTATGGTGATGAACTTCTCGGTATGATCCATTTCATCAATGATGACCCTTTTTGGAAGGCGCAGGTTTCGCAGATCGAAGTTGAAGAAGATGGAGACCTCATACTGATTCCCCAGGTTACCAAGCAGAAGATCCTGTTCGGAAGGCCGGAGGATCATGAAAAGAACTTTAAGAAGCTCATGGTCTTTTATGACCGCATTTTGCCTCAAAAGGGGTGGAATTATTATACAGAAGTAAACCTAAAATTTAAAGATCAGATCATTTGCTACTAACCATTTCGTACCATGGATAGAAATAAAATTGTAGTCGGACTCGACATAGGCACCACGAAGATCGCAGCCATCGTAGGGCGCCTGAATGAATTTGGAAAACTGGAAATCCTCGGATTGGGAAAAGCAGTTTCTGAGGGAGTAATCAGGGGTATGGTCACCAATATAGACCGTACCGTAGATTCTATCAGAAAAGCTATCGACCAGGCCGAGGAGCAAAGCGAGATCGATATTGGTGTTGTCAATGTGGGGATCGCAGGGCAGCATATCAGGAGTCGTATTCATCATGGAAGTATCATACGTCAGGACCCCACTTCCACCATTTCCACTGAGGAGGTGAATGCGCTGACAAATGATATGTACAGGACCGTGGTACAACCCGGAAGCCAGATCATCCATGTGATGCCCCAGACCTACCTGGTCGATAATGGTGAGCCCACGACTGACCCTGTCGGTTGGACCGGATCCTGCCTGGAAGGGGATTTCCATGTGATCACCGCACAGACCAATGCTATTCAGAACATCAACAAATGTGTTCAGAAGGCAGGTCTGGAGATTGAAAACCTGATCCTCGAACCCATAGCCAGTTCGCTCTCTGTGCTTTCAAGCCAGGAAAAGGAGGCCGGAATTGCTCTCGTGGATATCGGAGGTGGTACGACCGATATCGCGATATTCCATGAGAACATTATCCGCCATACCGCGGTGATTCCTTTCGGCGGGAATATCATTACCCAGGATATCAAACAAGGCTGCAGGGTAATGCAAAACCAGGCCGAATTGTTGAAAACCAAATTTGGAAGGGCTCTTGCAGAGGAAGCCGCGGATAATGAGATCGTTGCCATACCCGGCTTAAGAGAAAGGCCTCCAAAGGAGATCTCAATTAAGAACCTTGCAGGCATCATTCAGTCCAGGCTTGAAGAGATCACCGAACTTGTTCACCGTGAGATCCTGTCTTCGGGATACGGCGATTCCCTGAACGGAGGCATCGTGATCACGGGTGGTGGGAGTCAAATGCAAAACATTCGTCAGCTATTCGAGTACATGACAGGAATGGATTGCAGGATTGGTTATCCCAATGAACACCTCGGAAAAAGCAAAATTGAAAGTATCAAAAGCCCGATGCACGCGACCGGTGTTGGATTAGTCCTTGCCGGGTACCATACCCTCAATGAAGGGGAAAAGGAAGGATTCTCAGAAGCATCGCTTTCCGGTAAGGGAAGTCGAAACTCCAGAGAATCAGGATTTATCAACAGGATCCTTGAAAAAACCCGAAAGATCCTGACGGACGATCTGGAAGATACGACCAACTATTAATTCAAAAGTTATGTCAAAGAGTTTCAAATTCGATTTGCCAAAGCAGACCAATTCGATCATTAAGGTCCTCGGAGTTGGGGGAGGAGGAAGCAATGCCGTATCCCATATGTTCGACCAGGGGATCAAGGATGTGGAATTTGTGATCTGCAATACTGATTTGCAGGCCCTAAAAGCCAGCCATGTGCCGACCAAGATCCAGTTGGGAGCACACCTGACCGAAGGGCTGGGTGCCGGAGCCAATCCCGAGAAAGGAAAGGAGGCCGCCATGGAGAGCAAGGAAGAGATCAGGGATCTTTTGAGTCAGGGGACAAAAATGGCGTTTATCACCGCTGGAATGGGTGGTGGAACCGGTACCGGAGCTGCACCTGTGATTGCAGAGGTAGCACGGGATCTCGACATTCTCACAGTGGGGATCGTGACCGTTCCTTTCCTGTTTGAGGGTAACAAGAAAAACGACAATGCCCAGGAAGGTATCGCCGAAATGAAAAAGTACTGTGATACCGTGCTTGTCATTTTGAACGATCGCCTCAGAGAGATATACGGAAACCTATCCATCCGGCAGGCCTTTGCCCAGGCTGATAATGTTCTCACCAATGCGGCCAAGAGCATCGCGGAGATCATAACGGTGACCTCAGAGGTGAACGTGGATTTTGAAGATGTCAAAACAGTCATGATGCGCTCAGGTGCTGCTGTGATGGGATCTTCCGTGACCAGTGGTGATGGCAGAGCCATACGGGCTGCAGAAGAAGCATTGACATCTCCATTGTTGAACAACGCCAGTATCCATGGGGCAAAGAGAATACTTCTGTCTATCAGGTTTGGCGAAGAAGCCGAACTCAGCATGGATGAGCTTTCCGAGATCACCGATTACATTCAGGAGGAAGCAGGGGAAGATGCGGACCTGATCTTTGGACAGGGACTCGACCCGACCCTTGGTGACCAGCTTTGTGTAACTGTGATCGCCACAGGATTTTCAGAGGTTTCCAACTCCATTCGCAAACCTGATCGCACGCTGATCGATATGGACACCGGAGATGTGATCAGGGAAGAAGAACCCGAGGCTCAAGAACCTATGGTTGAGGAGGAAGATGCAAAAGAGGTTGTCTTTGATCTTGAAAACGATGTAGCGGAGGAAGAGCCGATTGAGACCCCGGAGGTCAAGAAGCCTAAAACCATGTTTGATTTTAGGTCCAGGGTGCGTCCGGCGGAGGAAGAAAAGCAAACCCAGGAAGAAAGTGATTATCGCGGCATTAACCCTGCCAGTTCTATGGATCGACTCAGGGAGGATGCGGAGAAGAGGGCTTCGGCTTTTCAAAATGAAAAAAGGGGAATGGAGAACAATCTTGATCCCGATGAATTCAAGGACAGGCTGGAAAGACCGGCCTATGAACGAAAGCAGTTAATGTTTTTCCAAATTCCTGATCATTCCAAGAATGAGATGTCCCGCTATAAGCTCAATGATGATGATGAACTGTTGGGGGATAACAAATTCCTCCACGATAACGTGGACTAAGAAGAGTTCATTCTTTAATGTGCTGCAAAAAGGGCCGCCTTGATAAGGCGGTCTTTTTTTTTAGAAATCGATCAATTCTTCTGCCTGGGCTTTTAGAATTCTGGAATAATAATCATCGGAGAACTCCCTGCCATCAAAAGACTCATCCAGTTTTGATAGTCTGGGTCTTTTGGCCAGTACATGCGCTCCGAGATAATTCAGAATGTCAACCAGATGGCTCATGGCCAATGCCGCTCCCTGTGTTCCGGAGGATAGACCGACAATTGCGGCTTTTTTTCCTTTAAAGCTCCCTGGTATCTTCAGGCCATCGATAAAGGTCTTCAGCACCCCGGGGAATGAGCCATTGTATTCAGGTACGATGAAAACAAACTTGCTGCTTTCATCGACCATTTCCTGAAATCTGTTGAATTCCGGATTGTTGCCGTGCTCATCATAGAGTGCGGAAAAGGCAAAATCTCTTGGTAATTGATTCAGGTCGATCACCCGGCAGTCCTGCCCAAGTTCTTGGAGCAGTCCCATATAATACCCGGCGACCTCAAGTGAAGTGGCATTGTTTCTATTTGTACCTGAGATAATTGAGATCATCACTTAAAATAAGACGTGAACTTACAATTATGTTTTCTTCTTTATATCATATCCGTATTGGGATCAGATACGCTCTGAATTATCTCCTCCCTCTTCTTATTTTCGCGGTTTAATTTATTTGCATGAACCGTACCATCACCAATGCCATACGCTTTGTCATGGATGAATGCCTGCCTCCAATCATCCGTGACAGCCGTTGGTTTATGTACCCTTTCTTTTTTGTCTGGTTCAAAGGCAAAGGCATCAAGACCGCCATGGATTTCAAATCTGAGATCTATGACTATTCGGAAGAGGATTATATCAAGCTTTACAAGGAGCAGGTTTCCATGGCAAGGGATCGCGTTACCGACCTGAGTGAGCCGAGTATTAAATTCATGCTTAAAAATCTCGATCCGGAAGCAAAAACGGTATTGGATATTGGTTGCGGAAACGGTTATTGGCTTAGCCGTATTGACAAGAACAAATATGACGTAGCCGGTTGCGATCTGAAAAATAACCTCAGGTATGTAGATTGCCCTTTTCATGAGGGACATCTGGAGCATTTGCCCTTTGAAGACAATGCTTTTGATATTGTGACCTGTCATCATACCATCGAGCATGTCATCGATCCTAGGAAAGCCATTGAGGAAATCAAAAGAGTGGCCAAAAAGCAGGTGATCATCGTGGTTCCCAAGCAGCGCTACTTTTATTACACTCTTGATCAACACATCAATTTTTTTGAATTAAAGGAGCAATTGACCCATTTGATCGGTATGGACAACTATACCTGCGATAAAATTTGGGGCGATTGGGTTTATATTGGCAAGAATGTCTGAGAATCAAAACCATCCCACCTTAAGCCTTGTCATTCCCTTCTTCAATGAGGAAAAACGGATCGATCTGTTAATAGGCGGATTAAAGGAGTTCGGAAAAGGGTTTGGATCAACCTATGAAGTCATTCTCGTTGATGATGGGTCTTCCGATGGGTCTGTCGGTATGATCAGGGATGATAGCTATTTCAAGGACCTTGAGGCACAGGGAAAGGCAAGGATCATCCAACTCGAAAAGAATCGCGGTAAAGGGGCCGCTATCCAAAAAGGCGTTGAGGATTCAGCCGGTGAATGGGTGCTCACCCTTGATGCGGATATGGCCACCTCTCCTTTAGAGATCGAAAACTGGAAGAAAATGAACGGGGGCCACTTTTCACAGGATGAAATATGGATCGGTTCCAGGCCCCATGAAAAATCGAAGCTTGAAGAGAAGGCCCACCGCAAGTATGTAGGGATCATATTCAATGGAATTACCAGGTTTTTTTCGGGCCTGAAGATCAAGGATACCCAATGCGGTTTCAAACTTTACCCCGGTGATATCGCCAGATTCCTTTTTAGGAAAATGAGGGTAAAGGGCTGGGCTCATGATGTCGAAGTACTCAAAAAGGCCGATCTCATCGGAGTAGATATCAAGGAACTACCTGTGAACTGGACCGCCGTGGACGAAAGCAAGGTCTCGGTTGGGAAGGATTCTCTTAAGATGTTCTGGCAAATGATGAGGATATCCCTCGGGGTTTACTTCTATTGGGTTTATAAGTTTCCTTTTGACCTGATGAAAAAGGGTGGAAGCAATGAAGAAACGGATTTAATGGAAAGGTTCAATCCGGGCCTGAACGTCAGGGGAGAGGCGCTGGCAAGAATGGCTTTCCACCTGCTCATTGTGGTTCTCCTTTTTGCCATGCCCATGATGAGCAGGGATTATGGTATATCGGGCGATGAGTGGATTCAAAATGAATACGGAAAGGAGATCTATGCCTATTTCTTCGAAGGAAAAGATGACGTTCTGTATCCGCAGAACAGGCTTCAGTTCTATGATGCGATCATCTACTATACCGGTGGATTTGAACTGCTTTGTGCCACGGTATACAAGACCCTGGGAATCGAGGATGAATATGCTGTCCGGCATGTGATCAACTCTTTGTTTGGGGTTCTGTTGTTCGTGTTTACCGGATTGCTGGCCAAAGAGGTGACGGGCTCCTGGAAGGCAGCACTGATTGCCCTCGCATTGATCGTCTTTACCCCGAGAATATTTGGGCATGCCATGAATAACCCAAAGGATATCCCTTTTGCGGCGGGCATTATATTCTCCCTTTATTTCATGGTCCGCTTTGTCAAGGAATTGCCAAACCCCAGGATCCGGGATATGATCCTTCTTGCCATTGGGATAGGTCTGACCCTGAATATCAGAATCGGTGGACTTCTGTTGATCGCTTATGCCGGACTTTATTCCTTGCTGAAGGTCGCGGAGTTGGTTTACCAGAAAAAAATGGACCTCGGCAAGCATCTCCGTAGGTTGATTGGTTTTGGGGTCATGATTGCTGGGGCCGGGTATATTTTGGGTATCATTTTCTGGCCATATGCCTTACAGGATCCATGGAACAACCCTTTTGAGGCTCTTGAAAAAATGACCAACTTCCCGATAACCGTATCGGTGTTGTTTGAAGGTCTTCAGCCCAAATCCGACCAGCTTCCCTGGTATTATGCCATCAAATGGATGTGGATCAGCAACCCTATAGTGATTTTGATTGGGGCCGCGATGTTCATTGCCCTGCTATTTCCGATCCTGAAGAATTATGGTTGGCTGGCGATCTTCATGGTGCTTTTCGCAGCTGTATTTCCACCTGCTTATGCGATACAGCAAAAGTCGGTTATCTATGATGGCTGGCGACATTTTCTCTTTGTCTGGCCTCCGGTTGTGGTACTTGCAGCTACAGCCTGGTTTTACCTGATCAACAATCTGGCAAAAGCAAAAGCTGTACGATATGTGGCCCTGGGGGCATTTTTGGTTCTTTGGTTTTTACCTCTCAGGTGGATGGTAGCCTCGCACCCAAATCAATATGTGTACTTCAATGAGATCTTTGGCGGTATCGAAAAAGCCTACGGGGAGTTTGAAACGGATTACTACATGAATTCTCTCAAACAGGGGATCAATTGGCTAGTGGTGGAAGAAGGCCTGAAGGGTCAACAGGATACGGTCACAATATTGACCAACTGTCTGAAGGAGTCAAAGCAGTACCAGAGGGTTATTGGCATACCAGCGGTTTTCAGATATTCCAAATATGAACGCCGGATCGAGAAAGATTGGGATTATGCCATTTTCATCTCAAGATTCACAGATAAATCCTTGTTGGATAAGAACTGGCCGCAAAAAGGGCTGGCGATCCACAATATCGAACAGGATGGTGTTGTGTTGACCACCATCATGAAGAAAAAGAGTCATGATGATTATCGGGGTTATGATGCCTTGAAAGAGAATGACGCAGCTACTGCCCTGAACTATTTTGATGCATATCTGGAGGTAGATAAAGCCAACGAACAGGTTTATGCTTACCGGGGTGATGCGCTTTCTGCCTTGGGAAGAACAGAGGAGGCTCTGATTTCCTACAATGAAGGACTGAAGTTGCATCCGGGGAGCCTTGACATACTCCAAAAAATGGGCAATGTATTCTCGCAACAAAAGAAGCTCGGCCAGGCGCTAAAAGCCTACCAGAGGCTGATCCAATATCATCCTGAGATGTTCCAGGGATATTATTATGCGGGGATCGCAAGTCTGAACATGGGAAATTCGCAGCAGGGAATCGGATATCTCAAGAGATCTATTGAAGTAGAACCCCGATTTAAGCAGGGCTACCAGGTTTTGGCCCAGGTTTACGAGCAACAAGGACAGCAACAGCTTGCCAGGCAATACCGCCAGGCTGCTTCACAACTTCCCTGACAGATCTGATACTATTTCCCGGGTTGACAGAACCGAATCGATGTCCTGCACCGTTTCGCCCGCGCACCAAAGGGTTTTGTAGGTCGCCGGTTGCAGCCCTTGCTTGAACTTTTTCATCCCCTTCATCTGGATCAGCATTTTGAAGTATTTCTTGGTCACCGGATGGTTTGAGAGATACTTCTCCAGTCTTGATTGTTCAAGTCCGACCTTCCGGGCGTAGTCTGTGTTGATGATGTTGCATGGGGTTCCCGAAAGCCTTGTAGTACTGACGATGTCCTCCCTTTTTGAATCGATGATCGCCTGTTTATAATCCTGGCTAACAGAAGCTTCCTCCGAAGCGATGAACCTGGTCCCCACAGAAACGCCTGCCGCTCCCAGTTCCAGCATTTTATTTACCTGTTGCCCGGTTGCAACTCCTCCGGCGATGATCACCGGAATATGCGGAAAGTTGGATTTTAGCTGCGCTAGGAGTTCTTCGGCGGGAAGGGGGCCGGCATGCCCGCCCGCCCCTTTGACGACCGCGATAAAGGCATCACAGCCCAGTTCGGCTACCTTTTCCGCATGCACCATATTAGTGACATCGCAAAATACTCTACCCCCATAGGATTTCGCGCCCTCGATGACAAGCCTTGGATTTCCAAGAGAGGTGATGTAAAACGGAACCTTGTTGGAAACACATATTTCCAGGTGTTTCTGGAAGAGAGGATTCGTTTTTTGGGCAATGAGGTTCACACCATAGGTCCCTGATCTTGAGTCTTGCCGGTAAGCATTGAGTTCCTGAAGTAAATCTGCTAGTTCTCCTTTTTCTCGGAAGTTCAAAGAGGGGAAGCAACCGGCTATACCCTCATCCATGGCCGCCTCCATCATCTTTTGATTTGAAACCAGGAACATGGGCGCCATGATGATCGGGTATTTTATATCTAAGATTTGATCTAGTTTCTGCATGGGATTTTCCAAAGATATTTTTAATGTTGAATTTTTTTAGAGAAAGATTATGGCAGGACATAGTAAATGGGCCAACATCAAGCACCGCAAAGGCAAGCAAGATGCCAAGAAGGGCAAGATGTTCACCAAGGTGATCAAGGAGATCACGGTTGCGGTAAAAGAGGGTGGTCCCGATATGGATTCAAATTCCAGGCTGAGGCTGGCGGTGCAAAATGGCCGTTCGGTCAATATGCCCAAGGATACCATTGACAGGGCGATCAAGAAAGCATCCGGGGCGGATGCTGAGGATTATCAGGAGACCACCTATGAAGGTTATGGTCCCAATGGAATTCCGGTTATCGTCGAATGCACAACTGATAATCTGAACCGAACGGTTCAGAATGTCAGGGCCATATTCTCCAAACATGGTGGAAATCTGGGAACCAATGGTTCTGTGGATTACATGTTTGAGCGCAAGGGCGTATTTACCATTAAAAATGATGGCAATCTCGATGAAGATGAGTTTACGCTTGAGGTCATCGACGGCGGGGCCGAGGATGTCGAGTTCAGTCCTGAGTTAATTGTTGTGACCTGTGCCATGAGCGATTTTGGAAACCTGCAGTCCAAGCTGGATGAAATGGGCGTAGAGCTTGAGAGCGGTGAGCTGCAAAGGATACCCACAACACTTCAGACCCTTGATAATGATCAGTTCAAGCAGGTGATGAGGTTTTTGGATGTCATGGAGGATGACGACGATGTTCAAAAGGTTTATCATAACATGGACATTACCGAAGAGCAGGGTGCTTTGTTGGAATGATGTGGTGATTGATTGACCAAAGACCATCTGATTCGCAAAGCGCTCAGATGGTGACGATATGATTATAATTCCAAGGCGTCGTTATCCGAGAACTATACTTATCGGATAACCCTTGGTTTATTCTTCTTATGTAATGCTATGTACTTTTAGGCGTCAAGAACCAGGCGTGTAATATCCAAAGGAGGCATTGTTTTTACCATACCCGCAATTATCCGAAAGCTACACTTATCGGATAATCTTTGGTTCATTCTTCGGATGTATACTGAAGACCATTTGCCGCTAAGGATTTAGAGTGGCATTGTCCGACCCAGGCCACTTTTTCTCCCCCACCCGCAATTATCCGAAAGCATCGCTTATCGGATAATCTTTGGTTCTATTTTGGCATATCATCATATAGCCGTAGACATGAACTCAAAAGGAGGGTATGTATACATTCTGACGAATCCTTCAAAATCCGCCCTATACATAGGTGTTACCTCAAATCTCGTGGCAAGAGTATGGCGACATAAAAGGGGAGAAGGATCTGTTTTTACTTCCAGATACAATTGTAAGCACCTGATCTATTATGAATCTTTTGATGACATCGTAACCGCCATTCGCAGAGAAAAGCAACTAAAAGGCTGGAATAGAAAATGGAAAGAAGACCTGATCAATTCAAAGAACAAGGGTTGGTTTGATCTTTGGGAACAGGTTCGGGATATGACATAGGTTTAACCAAAGACCATCTGATTCGCAAAGCGCTCAGATGGTGACGATATGATTATACTTCCAAAGCGTCGTCATCATCCGAGAGCCATACTTATCGGATAATCCTTGGTTCATTCTTTGGATGCATACTAAATGCCATTTACCGTTAAGGATTTAGAGAGGCATTGTCCAACCCAGGCCACTTTTTCTCCCCCACCCGTCATTATCCGAAAGCTCCGCTTATCGGATAATCTTTGGTTCAGTACATCGAAAACGAGCGGATCACGATAAAGGATCCTCGATGAAAAAATCATCCAAAAGGTGATAAGCAGTACATGACCACAAAAAAAGCCGGCCAGGGAAACCCGACCGGCCTGAAATAAGGTCTTATAATCTATCCTACCCTTTCGATCAGGTCGGCAGATCTGGCCGAATATCCGGCTTCATTATCATACCAGCCCACGACCTTGATCAGATTGCCATTGGCAGAGGTCATCCCAGAATCGAATATGCAGGAATGCGGATTCCCAATAATATCTGTAGATACGATCGGGTCTTCAGTATATTCCAAAATTCCTTTTAAAGCACCATTAGCTGCCGATTTAACCACCTCGTTTACTTCGGCGGCAGTTGTTTCCTTGTCCACCACGGCAACGAGATCGGTCAAGGAACCATCAGGAACAGGAACCCTCATGGCCACTCCATCAAGTTTTCCCTGCAGGTGTGGTAATACCAATCCAACAGCCTTGGCCGCCCCTGTACTCGTAGGAACAATATTGACCGCCGCAGCCCTGGCTCTCCTCAGATCTTTATGAGGTGCGTCCTGAATTCTTTGATCAGCCGTATAAGCATGAATTGTGGAGATGTAACCCTTTTGTATGCCAAAGGCATCGTCAATAGCCTTTGCCATGGGGGCAAGGCAGTTTGTTGTACATGATGCATTTGAAAGGATCTGCTCCTCACCGGTCATGCTGTCATCATTGACGCCCAGCACTACGGTTTTGATATCGCCTTTTGCCGGAGCGGAGATCACGACCTTATTGGCACCGGCAGAGATGTGTTTTCCGGCTCCTTCTGGGTTGGTGAAAATCCCGGTTGATTCCAACACAACATTCACACCCATATCTCCCCATGGAAGAGCGGCCGGATCTCTTTCGGCAATGATCTTAATAGCTTTTCCATTAACCATTAGTGAATCGCCCGATACGGAAACCTCTCCCGGGAATTTACCATGGACAGAATCATATTTTAGAAGATGGGCAAGGGTGTTTGCATCGGTAAGGTCGTTGATGGCAACAACATTGATGTTTGACTTTTGAAGAAGGTTTTTAAAGGTCAGTCGACCAATCCTTCCAAATCCGTTAATAGCTACGTTCATAATGGAAAATTTATGTGCCTTTAAATGAGGCCGCAAATCTAATATTTGAAGGTGTTAAACCCAATTTCTCCAAGCTCTTTCCAAAGGATCCTAAGAAGATGATCGCGAGTCCGGAACGTTCTTCAATAGAAATTGTGAGGCTTTGCCGCTTAAATAATTCAATTGGCCTCTTGCCGAGGATTTGGCTAAAATTCTATCATGTTTGGATTCATCTTTCGTTCCGCCTTCAGATCTTATCGCAAAAACCTCCTTTTTACATCCATCAATTTTATTGGTCTTACCCTGGGAATGGCCTCTTTTGTCCTTTTAGGCCTGTATGTGATCCGCGAGAGAAGTTTTGACAAACACTGGGCAAAGGGAGATCGGATCTATAGGATCAGCCGAGAATTCTTTTCGAAGGACGGATCCACCACACTACACCTGGGGCATTTGGCACCTCCTTTTGCCCCCCTGTTCAAAATGGATTTTGATGAGCAATGCGAGGAGGTCGTCCGCTTGAAGAAGAATTGGGGTGGCACGACCAAATACAAGGAAAATCTCTTCTCCGAGGACAGGTTCTATTTTGCTGATGCTGAATTCTTTACGGTTTTTGATATCCCCTTTGTCAAGGGAGATCAAGCCAGCGCATTGACTCATCCCAACAGTGTCGTGATCTCCGAATCAACAGCAGAAAGGATCTTTGGTGATGAGGACCCGATGGAGAAATTGCTTGAGGGCAATGATGGGATGAACCTGGTGGTCAGAGGAGTGTTTGAGGATATTCCAACGAATTCTCATTTTCATCTTGATCTGGTGGCGGATTTCAGCATCATAGAGGGGTTTTATGGCGGTCGCGAGGAGATGATGAAGAATTTCGGCAGTAATAATTTCTCCACATTTATCCTTTTAAAGGAAGGCCATACGATTGAGGAGATCATCTCCGGGTTACCTGATTTTCTGGTGAAACACCTCAACGAAAGGGCAAATGAATGGAATGAACTGCATGCTATGAATGTCAGGGACATTCACCTGGAGTCGCAGCTGGATACGGAAATAGAAGCCAACGGAGATTCGAAGATCGTGTGGACCTTCGCTTCCATTGCAGTGCTCGTATTGATACTGGCTTGTATTAACTATATCAATTTGTCATTGGCCAGGGCAGGAGACCGCGCCAAGGAGGTCGGAGTTCGAAAAACCATAGGGGCCTCCCGAGGAGAAATATCGGTACAGTTTCTAACTGAATCCTTTATCCTGGCCTTTGTAGCCTGTGCCCTTGGATTGATTATTGCCAGGTTTTCCGCGCCGATCATATTAGCCTATACGGGCATAGAGCTTCATTTTGACCTGAGTAAGTCCATCCTATGGATATTGCTTTTTGGGCTCTTTTCAATCGGCATTGGTTTGGTAGCAGGGCTTTATCCATCATTGGTTCTAAGCACCTTTAAACCTACTAAGGTGCTCAAAGGAGACTTGAGACTTTTTAATTCCGGTGTCAGACTCAAGGAAGTTCTGGTGGTTTTTCAATTTGCAATTGCCGCTTTTCTGATCTTCTCGACAACCATTATTTTCCAGCAACTCCAATTTCTCCAGGACAAATCCCTGGGTTACGACAAGGAAAACATCATGATCCTCCCTGTTGACGATGTTCTGAATGAAAAGGTCGAGTTGGCATATGAAAGGGTCAGAAGGATCAAGGGGGTGATATCCACTACCGGGGGAAATATTTTTCCGACCGACAGGTTGCTCAATTCCGGAGGTGCCAGGGTAGAGTTTGGAGATAGCATGGTGATTCCGGAGGTCGTGATCAAGGCCGTCAGCAATGACTATAACTATTTCGAAACCTTCGGTGTGGAAATAATAGCCGGGAGGGATTTCAGCAAGGATTTTCTGACCGATGATACCATGGCATTTGTGCTGAATCGCAATGCAATCGAAATGATCGGCTGGACGGATCCAAACGAAGCGATCGGTAAGGCCTTTACCTACTGGGGGAGAGAAGGAAAGATCATCGGTGTAGTCGAGGATTTCCATATGGAATCTCTGCATTCTCCGATCACACCTGTGGTATTTATGATCGATGTAAATCGTGTAAATCAGATGGCTGTCAGGTTTAGCGGGACTGATCCAATGGCCTTAAAGGATGAACTTCAGAATATTTGGATGGAAATGGCCCCGGACCTTCCCTTTGATTATTGGTTTCTTGATGATCAATATGTCGAGCTATACGATTCAGAGCAGGCCAGGGGAAAGCTTTTCAGTTTGTTCTCCTTTCTCAGTATTGTGATCGCCGGCCTGGGGCTGCTGGGACTTACCATATACTATCTCTCACAAAAGTTAAAGGAAGCCAGCCTCCGAAAGGTTTTAGGATCAAATGTGAGCCAGCTATTCTATTTTGTATCAAGCCATTTTCTGAAACTCATTATGATCTCTTTTGCTGTGGGAATTCCTATGGGCTGGTATTTTTCGAATACCTGGTTAGAAAATTTTGCCTACCATATAGAGATCGGACCGGATGCCGCCTTTCTCTCAATCGTGGTGAGCCTTTTTCTCGCCTTGCTTCCGTTGATCTGGACAACCTACAGGGCTTCCAGAGTGAATCCTATTGTTTGGCTTAAAGACGAATAAGCAGCAGAGATCATTCCTGACGCATAATTCATAAATTGGTCTGGATGAGGCCGATTCTGATCCTTATTGTATTTCTCCCGATTGTCGCCAATTCCCAGGGCATCCACCTCCACCTCGCCTCTTCGGTGTGGCCACCCTTTACAAATGAAGAAGGACAGAAAGCCTATTCCAGAGAACTGGTTGTAGAAGCCCTCAATCGGGCTAACATCCGGAGTGATTACCAGATCCACGACTTCACCATTGTGATAACAGGTCTGAATGACGGCGCCTACGACGGAAGTCCCGCACTTTGGTATACCGAAGATCGAGAACGTTTTCTTCGGTTTTCAAAGCCATATCTTGAGAACAGGCTGGTTCTGGTAGGAAAAAAAGGCAGTGATGTTTCCGCCACGAGTTTTTCAGATCTCAAAGGAAAAAAGGTGGCCTTGGTGGGAAGCTATGCATATGGGGAAGCTGTCGATACGGTTTCCGGTGTCGAGATCATTTCAGGCCTGGATATTCAGGGCAACCTGGAACTTCTATTGGATGGAAAGGCAGATTATATGCTGGTTGAGGACCTGGTGATCAGATATATCACAAAATACCAGGAGGAGGATGTTCATAAATATCTTGAGATCGGAATGAATCCTATCGTCAGAAGATCACTCCATTTTGGGGTGAGAAGGGATATGGAGAATTCTGCCTATATCATCGAAAGATTTAATGAAAAGATCCTTGAAATGGTTCAGGATGGCACTTATAACAAGATACTTGAATTGGACTGGATCCGATCTGATGTAGACGGAGATGGGGTTTCCGAATTGGTTTTGAACGGGAAGAACGCAGGTGTCGAGGCGCCCATCGAAGCATATACCGTTCCCGGAGCATCCTTGTCAGGAAATGCCAATAAGAATGCAGCCAAATTTTTAATCGGTGGCAACACCTATAACTCATGGGAGCAGGTACCTTCAGGATACAAAACACCTTCTCCTTCGGCAACAAAAGTCGACATGGCGCCTGTAAATCTGCTCAAATTCAAGTTCTAGGATCTTTACTTGATAACTGTCAGGGTTTGTGTCACTGTCTTGCTTTCGAAACGTATGGAATAGTAATAGTCGCCGGCCGGAAGTTGCTCGGCTCCGAATTGGAAGTTTTTATCGTTGGATGAAAACACCTGTGCACCCCAGCGATTGAATATTTTAATGCCTTCAAAACCACAGTATTGACCTGAGTTGAAGAGTTCGAGGTAATCATTGGCTCCATCTCCATTTGGAGTTATGATATTCGGGAATCCCAGTTCGGTTTCCGCTTCAAGCCACACATAGAGCTTTTCAGTGAATCCCTGGCAGGATCTATCCTCCGCAAGAAAGTTGATCTTCAGGGGATCGGAATTTCTGTCCTCACATTTTGGTTCCCAAACGAAGTCGACGGAATCCGATCGTTCTACATAAATGGGAATATGAAAGGGCTCGGTATAAATATCCTTCTCTTCGAAAGAAAACCTATGGGGTTCAAAAGTCATTTTCACCTCGTCATACCTTGTTTCACCGGCACCTATGTTGAGTTCATCGTCATCCCTGGCGATCACGGAAAAACGGATCTCGGATGCCTTGGAATTGATGGTGACTTCATTGTTGTTGATTTCTTGTTCCAGGCCCTCGTCATCTCTAACCTTGAAATATGGCCCCTCGCCGTCATTGATCTCAATGGTCAACAGGGAGCTATCCCGTTCGCTCAGGCAGCTTGAATCTATTGCGAAGACCATTATTTCCAGGGGTGAGTTTTCATTGAATCTTTCAAATGCTTCGCAATCGATGTTGTTGGAAGACCAGAAAAAGGTTGAACTCAAAGCACTGTCGCCCGGATTGCTCAGTCGATTTCCGATGTCTATCCCCAATTGATTCAGGTATTGAAACGTTTGATTTGGATTCAGATCTTCAAACTTGTAATAAACGTATAACTGATCGGCATCCCCATCTGAACTCCAATAGTCAAAAACCAGGCTTTCACCCACCTGTTTGTTAAAATATTGATCCTTGGGTGTCACCGAGGCCTCAGTCCTTTGGGGATGGTTCCCGATTCGGCCGACAATCTTCGGCGCCTGGTTATCTGTCAGGATTTCAAAGAATATCCTTCTGGTGCTAACCTCCTTTCCGCAATGTTTTTCCCGGGTCACCAATTGAAACTCCCCGCCGCCCGGACCAAAAAATTCGCAGCCCGGAGTCCATTTAAAAGTGGACAGAAGCCTGCCTATCCCGATCAGGGTATCCCGATGCGAATTGTTGAAAAATTCCATTCCAAGCTCTTTGCTGTCAAACCCAACTCCCCGTATATATTGTTCCAAACTATCCTCATCGGGATCCAATGTCTGCAGGTCCAGTTCTATGGTCCATTTGGGTCTGATCTGAAAAACCATGAACGTATCATTATTTGAACTGGAATCGGACTCGGGAAAAGAATAACGATTTTCAGGGAAATCCACGCTCGTAGCCGAGACATCGGCAAGCGTATTATCGGGGATGATCTTGAAAAATATTGGTCTGACTATCGTTCTGCCTTCGCAAAAACGATCGTCCGTGATAAGGTTGACCTGCCCTCCTCCTGCATCGAAGAATTCGCAACGTGGTTTCCATTTGAATGTGGCGGTCAGGCTGTCCTCTGCTACCAGTACCTTGTTTTGATTCGCATTGAAGAATTGCATTCCAACCGCACTTGGATTAAAATCTACGCCTTCAAGATATTGGACGATCGAATCTGCGGCTGAGTCCACTGTAAGCAGGGTAAATTCGATTTCCTGACTGGTACTGATCTCGAAAGTCATGAAAGTATCCGGTTGGCTGACCGGATCGAAATCATGGAATTTGTATTGGCTGCTGTCAAAGAGAACCTCCTTTGGAGTTAATATGGGAAGCTCATTGGTTTTGATGATTTCAAAATGGATAGGTCTGACATTGATGGCCTCATTGCAAAACCTGTCCATGGTCACAAGATTTACCACTCCTTTTCCAATTTGAAAGAACTTGCATCCGGGATTCCATCTAAACCGGGCTCTGAGCGTGTCACTTCCCTTTATCGTGTCGCTGTGTTTCTGATTGTACAATTGCATGCCGGAATTGATGGCGTGGAAACCATCTCCCTGGAGAAATTGAACCACTGTATCGTTGGTGGAGTCAATGGTCAAAAAATCAATTTCGATCTCCCATTGCGGCCTTATCTGAAAGGATACAAATGTGTCCTGTGGATTTCCAAGATTAAATGGAGGAAATTGGATATAGTTCGGATCGTAATTAAAGGTTTCAACTTCGACATCCGATGGATTGTAGGGTAGTTCTTCTACCTCAAAAAACCAATCCGTGGAATCCTGATAGGGTAGAGGGCAATTTCCCTTGGTAGTGATGATGGTCAGCCTTAAGGGCTCATCCTCCGATTTGGCGCAACCCAGGAATTTTATGCAGATCGTGGCCGTATCGGATTCGCTGGAGAAGGTATAGTCTTTTGGACTGTACTCGATAAATCCATCGGGGAAATTCTGTGGATGAACCTGAAATGTTGCATGCATGCCGATGGGATTCGCCGAACTATAATCGGAATCCCAAACCTTGAAGCAAACCTCCCGCTGATTCGCGATTCCCGGAACGATGATCGTATCTCCGGGGTCTGTTCCGGCATTGACCGGAACCGGTCCGTCAAGGGTATCGGGAAATGAGCATCCGGATACTATGGGTAACTGATAATCTCTGTAAACGCTTCCGATTATTTCCTTTTCCCCATCTCCGTTGATATCCCTGTACTCCTTACAGACTATGCCATAAAGGTGCAGGCCAGGATCCCTGGGGGTTACCCTCAGCATGCCTGTTTTCTCATCGACCTGCAGTCTGTCAGGAGCAGGATCAGGAGGTCCTGAGAATCCATGGATCGCATCATCTTCCGAAAAGTTCGGTACCCAAATGATCGACGGGGTCATGGTGAGCGGATCAGCATAGGGATCATGTTGCGGACTGACAGTTCCGCCTATAACCGCCCCGTAAGTCCGGGGGGCGAACATTTCAAAGGCCAGAGAATCACCATCCGGATCGCTACCTCCAAAGTCCATGTAAAACAATTGGCCAACGCAACCGTATTCCGAAACAGGAAAGGAAAGGTTGGGCGTGCTGTTGATCACCTGGCTTCCTGCTGCATCCCTGATGGGAGGAAAAAGGGTCATGATGGCTTGTCCGGTGGATAGGGGAGAGATGATGTTGGTAAGATTTTGATTGCGACAACAATCCCTCCAAACGAACAGATAGCCTGAAGGATGACTAAAGGAGTCCGGATCAAGGGTGATATCCACCTCGTAATACCAGCGCTCGATATTGATCAGTGTATTGGTGCAATCCGGTGTATAGGAGGGGACCTGGGTATCTGAGATCAGCGGAGCGACAATTACTTTTTGCAGGTAAGGATTTAGCCCACCGGTCCCCCTTTCGAAGACCTCAACATTCGCAACCAGGGGGGGCAGGATACCGCTACCATCCCGGTAAATATTCACTCGTATTCGGTAATCATAATCTATGAGGTGCTCAATGAGAATCTCACCCCCGACTATATGGTCGGCTCTTGCCTGGGAGATAAAATGGACCAGAAATAAGATATAAAGGAGACGATGGATTCTCATTTAATAGCTTTGTCTCTATCCTATCAAGCGTGATTTTCTCAATACTTCAACGGAATAGCATTGTCAATTTACAAAGCATCAGGCAATTATCCCTTAATTGGGGATAGCGACTTTACTTTGTTCCCGTTCAGGATTTCAATCATCATCCATGGTCATAGAGATTCCAGTCTTCAACATTGAAACAGCAATTGCCGCTCTGGAGGCAGGTGCCGATCGACTTGAACTTTGCGCAGATTCCGCTTCAGGAGGCACAACACCTTCCTATGGGATGGTCAAAGAGATCAGGAGCATGACCAACAAATCGCTGATGTGTATGATCCGCCCAAGGGGAGGGGACTTTTTGTATACATCGTCTGAGTTCGGAGTGATGAAGAATGAAATTGAGACCTTCGCACCCTTGGGAGTCGAAGGATTTGTGTTTGGAATTCTGGACCAGAATGGCTCTGTTGATCGGGAAAGATGTGATGAGTTGATCAGATCTTGCAAGGGCTTCTCCACAACCTTTCACAGAGCATTCGATGTTTGCAGGAGTCCTAAGGATTCCCTTGAAGAGATCATTGCTCTGGGTTTTGATCGGCTCCTGAGCTCCGGCCAGGCTGACAAAGCCTTTGAGGGAAGAGCATTGATCAGGAAATTGGTGGAGCAGGCTGGTGAGCGCATCGACATCATGGCCGGTGCAGGTATCAATGAGGAAAATGTGGGACAGCTTGTGGAGGAAACCGGCGTACGATCCATACACTTTTCGGCAAGGACTTTCAGAAAAAGCCTGATGAATGAGCAGGGCGGCAAGCCGGATTCCCTGGGTTCAGCAGACAGGCCCGAAGGTTTGATAGAATATCTGGATATGGGAGTCGTGAGAAGGATCAGGGAAAAATTTCCAAGATGAGCATATTCCGTGCTTCGAGTCAGAGACTGGAATTTGTAAATTCGCAATCCAGAATTCGATTTTTATGAAATACCTGAAATTCCTTCCTCTGGTTCTATTCGTTGCATGCGGCCCCAGGCCCGACAACGAAAAAATTATCGGCAGTTGGGACCTGGTCTCCTACCAGATGGACGCCAATTCCGATCCTATGTCGATCGAGCCCGGAAGTCCCGCCAGTTACACCTATACTTTTGATGAGAACATGGTTTGGACCAATGGTAAGGACAAAGGAAGCTATGCAATTGATCCGGAGAAGAAAAAGATCACAATTAAGGGTGAAATACCTGATCTGGGGCCTTATTCCAAGAAATGGGACTATGAACTGGCCAACGATAGCCTTACCCTTTCATCCCTGGTCAATGAGGACCTGATCATCAATATTTTAATCAAGAAAACAGGAACCGAATAAGTACGCGTCAGCTGGCTCCCAGTTTTTTGAGCATCTCCCGGGCGTTGTTGTTTTCCGGATCCATATCCAGTGATATCCGGTAGTACTTGATCGCCAATTCATCTTCACCATTTTCCATATAGGCTTCTCCAAGGCTGTCATAGGTATTGGATGATTCGGGATACAGGGCAACATTGATCCTGAATACTGAAATGGCGAGATCAATTTTATTGTCATAAAGAAGTTCATAGCCGAGGTTGTTCAGCCTTCCTTCATCAATGCCACTTTCATCGGGATCCTCCTGCTGCAGAGCGAGGATATCTTCTTCCGCCTTCTCATAGTTCCCTGCGATCAGATGTTCGATTGGCAATATCTCATCTTCACCGAGTTTGGGATGGTTCAATTCCACCTCTCCCTCATCGTTGGGAAATGCAAAGTAGCTTTTTCCATCTTCCGGATTTTCAACAAAACGGATCCTGGAAGTCCTTTCGCGACGGGTAAAGTCCGTTTCTGAGATCCTGGTGATCTCCATTGGATCCTCGAAAAGGTATTTCATGTAGAGTTTGCCATCTTCCTCAAAGACGGTAATGAGCTCGCTGTTATCGTACTTATAACGGCCGGTAAGTTCAGTGATCTCCTCCCGGGCTAAGGGAATTGCTTCAAAGTCTTCGGGCATGAACTTATCCCATTCATATGCTCTGGCCACGGCACGGGTCAGCTCCTGGTTAAAAGGAGGTTTGTTTCCATTTGTCAGGATGACCACTCCATATCCTTTTTCCCGATGGGCGATCATATTGGCGGTGAACCCTTCATCCCATCCACTATGTTCGAAATAGGTCTCCCCATCCCGGATATCAAGAAAGATCCCAAGTCCTATGAAATCTTCAAAATATGCTGTGGTCATCTGATCCGCCCATTCCTGACTTAAGACTTTGCATTCTTTTCCCTGGATGCACAGCTGAAGATCCAGCGCGAATTTGGCAAGATCTTCTGCGGTGGTCCACAAACCGGCCGCGGCCATTTCAGGATATGTATGTCTTTTACCGGTGGTCATGGTCCTGTTGGGCAGGTAACCGGCAGCAGCTTTTTTCAGCTTTTCCGGAGGAAGAGGTTGCTCATAGGTGCTATGGGTCATGTCCAGGGGGCCGAGTACCAGATCCTGCTGGATCTCGGGATAGCTCTTTCCATATTGGTCGATCATCATCTGCTGCATGATAGTGAACCCTCCGCCTGAATATTTATAATCGATTCCCGGTTCTCTGAAAACCCTGATGGCAGGGGAGTTTGCAGGAGCTTCTCCATCCAGGATCTGAACCAGCGAAGGAACATCCTGATGAATGGTATAGCCCAGGAAGCCGTGGACAGTAAGCCCTGCGGTATGACTCAGAATCCTTCCGAGAGTGACTTTTTCTTCCTGATTGAATTCGTTCTCCGGGACCTTCCAACTGCTCAGATAATCATTGATCGGATTTTCCAGCTCTATTTTTCCATCCATCACCGCCTTTAGTGCTCCCATGGCGGCGACGGGCTTTGAGATGGACCCTGCCTGGAAAAGGGTCTCATTGCTGACCTCTTCCATAGTCGTGGAATCCATCACTCCATAGCTCTTTGCCCAAACGATCACGAAGTCATGGATCACCGCGATGCTGAGCCCCGGAACCCCATAATGGGCCATTCTTTCCCTGATGTTGAAGGGATTATCCCCTTTGATCACCACCGGATAGGTCAGGCCGTTTTCCACCTGCCCGATCTTCTCTTCATGATTGTCGCCCTGCTCTTCTTTCTTTTCCGTGCAGGAAAAGATCAAAAAGCAACAGAATATGATCAGGGGGATTCTTTGAAAGCTCTGGATATTCATGATGGGATTGGATTTGGGGCCTAAATGTAAACATAGCTGGGTATTCGTTCCAGCATACATTTATGGGTGGTAGGGTGAAAAGATGGAAGGGGTTTTAATTTTTCTTTGATTCCTGCTTTGTGAAATTGACATCATAAATTTATCTTTGCACCTCAATTTTTCAGCCTTGTTCAAAACGGGGTTGATTCTTTCTAACACGGTCCGTTCCCGCCTTCGGGTATTCCCTTTTGGCGGGCAGGCGTCCAGGGGTTAGTTCCGATAGCAGAGCCTATCGGCAGCCAGGTTTGAGGAGAGAGAATATGTCATGGAAAAAGCTCCATGATGTAAGAGATTGAAATTTTGAATATGGTCCGTTCGTCTAGGGGTTAGGACGCCAGGTTTTCATCCTGGTAACAGGGGTTCGATTCCCCTACGGACTGCACTCAAAAAGCCCGGTTTTGCCGGGCTTTTTTCGTTTGTCCTTGGGGCAACCCTGCCCGTTCGAAAAGGTTTTCCTAAAACCATTTCTCTCTCCCTGGCCTCTCACTAAATTGATCCACAGGATCAATTCTTAACGCTTGTCCGCCGAAATGAAATGGAGGCGTGGATCGATCCTCCTACGGACTGCTATTTTACCCCCAAGTGGTGGATTTAGAGATTTTTTCTTTTAAGGAAACAAACGAGGTAATGCTGGTTAGTATTTTCTTCCTCTTAAGTAAGTAACCCAACCTGAAGGTTTAAAACGCTTAGCATTCTTAGTAAAGGTTATTTTTGAGACTTTCAGGTCAATATTTGGATCTGCTCCAATTGACATTAATATGATTCGATCAGGTCCTCCCTCTTTCTTTGATTGAGGAAAGGATTTAGTTTCTCCAGGCCCCGTTTTGGTAAACTTTCTTGACCTTTCAAACAATTTTCTCATATACTGCTCTGATACTTTGGATCCAAAGAATAAGTTGTTGTGGGAATTGAGTACTTGAAGTAGGTTCAATGAATTAATTTCCGCTTCATTCTCAAGTTTCACTACTTTATCCCTTTTTGTTCCCACCCGGTAGGCCCACCTATCATAAATATGGACCATATGTTTCCCATTAACTGGGAAAAAAATTTGTAGGCCTTTGCAGCTTAAACCCAAACCGCTTCCTTCAATTTTCTTTTTTTCAAAAAACTGGTTGTACTTTACTACTGGGTCATCTGAGGTAATGAAAGGGAGTTTGGTATTGTTTCTCAGGATCTTAACTTCCAAATCAAATAGCAAATCGTAGCCAGTCTTTTTTAAAACACTTAATGAAAAAAGCGCAGGGTTGCTATATCCAACCTTTAAGTTTTTCCAAGAGTCTTTATAACGTGAGTCGTATTGGTAGGCCTCATGGAACATGTCATTTGTACTCTTTTCTAAATTTTCCACTGCCTTTTCAGTTCTTAATACCTGGACAGTAATAAAGAATAAAAGATTTCCAAGGCCTTCTGAATAAGGCTTTGATAATTCCTCTCTTTCAATTATTTGCCTAATCTCCTTTGAGGCTAATCCCTCAAGTTCTGATAGAAGAGCTTCTAGTTCGCCAGTCTCTTCATAGAAATAATCCCGTTGACATTGGTTCCTAATTGAAGCTGAAGAAAGAAATATTTTGTTTTTTGGATTAAATAGACCTATTGACTTTGGTTTCGGATACCCCCTCTCAGAAAAGTTTCTTAAATAAAACTTTGGGACAAAGTGTTGCCTCTTTGCTTTTGGTTTAGTTCCAATTTTCAATTTTTCCTTCAAGTTCTTTCGTAGTCATTCAAAGAGCTCATTTCCTTCCCCTCTTGGTACAAACCGGACAAAGATGCAATAGAGTTTCTGAGGATAGCCTTCACAAAAAAAATCTTTGTCCTGACAATGAGCGCTATCTAAGATCCTGTCAAGATGATCTAATTCATAGTTAGTTGAGGAGAACTAATAATACTGCCCTTGTAGCCATTGATATTTCTGAATGCTCTATTATGTGCTTGTACCTTCAATTTAGTGAATCTAGGATTAACAGAATTTGAAAAATTCCTTTCTGGCACTGTTGGATAAAATTTCAAATCTTTAGGAGTTTTTACAATTATTCCTAGATTGGATAATCACACCATAGCTGATTGACTACCAAAAAATCTAACCATTGGAGATTGAAAAGTCGAGCGAGATCCTCAAAGGCCTGAATAACAGGCAAAAAGAGGCAGTGACTTCTAAGGAGAATAGAATACTCGTCTTGGCAGGAGCTGGGGCAGGAAAAACTTCTGCAATTATCAAAAAAATCCTTTATCTCGTTTTCGAGAATAATGTTAAGCCTAGCAAGATATTGGCTGTGACCTTCACGAAGGATGCTGCAAATGAAATGTTAGACCGTTTGATTCTCGAAGCCGACAAAAAATCTGGCGAATACAAGAAGTTTCTTGAAAATAAGTCGCTAAACCAAAAGGACAGAAATTCAAAAAGGCGACAATTCCAAAATAAGTACCCTTGGATTTCGAAACTCACCATAAAAACTTTCCATAGCTTTAGTTACAGCTTGTTAAGTACATATGGATCAATTGATCTTGATAATAAGTTTAAAATAATCACCGACAAAAAAGGTGACAAAGAAGCACTCTCAAATAGAGTTTCCGATGAATCTTCAGGGGATATTTATAGAAAAGCCTTAGCCTCCTTGGTCGAAGAAAGAACCTTCCTTTTGAAGTTAAAGAGGTACATTATTGAGTACTATATTGATGAAATCAACATAGAAAGGTCAAGGAATAGAAATTTTGAAATATCTAAACCTTATACAACCCTGAATGGGTCAAAGGTTAGATCAAAATCAGAAAGAGATATTGCAGATTGGCTTTATTCTCACGACTTAGCCTTTGTTTATGAGCCTGATGTCAACTTTAAAGACTTTGCCTTTAATCCTGATTTCTACCTTCCTTCGATTGATGTCTATATAGAGCACAAAAGTGACATTAGCTATCCCATAAAGGACAAGGAAGAGCAGTTTAAAAGGGGAGGGAAGAAGTACTATGTTCTTCATGAGGATATGAATAATGATATCCGTGGGTTTCACAAAGCTCTCCAAAGGATAACATCTGGAAAAGTTGAAGTCCAAGAGAGGAGACCTCCATTGAAATATGAGGATGAATTCCGAATGTATCACGACAAGGTCAAGGACTTTTTAGATGACGTCAAAAGGCTCAATGATAAGGTGAAAGTGGAGAATTTGAATTTTGATGAGGTTTATTCTAAATCCCAGAAAAATGAGAGTTCTCGAATTTCCCGTTTTTTCCAATTAGCAGAGCAGATAATAGAGAAGTATTGCTCCTACTGTCAGGAATATGCCTATCTGGATTTCAATGACCTTTTGATTCAGTCTTTGGAAATTCTAAAGAAGAAACCTGATGTCCTGAGTGCTATCCAAAATACTTATGAATATCTTTTGGTGGATGAATTTCAAGATGTCAATACACTGCAAATTGATTTCCTTAATCATGTAATACAGGAAAAAACTCAGCTTTTTTGTGTCGGTGATGACTGGCAGAGCATTTATGGATTTAGGGGCTCCGAGGTCAAGTACATAATCAATTTTGATAAATACTTTCGCAATTCTGCCGTAATCAAGTTTGACTTAAATTATCGAAGTAATGATACAATTGTAAGGGCTAGTAACCGGGTAATAAGATTCAATAAGCACTTGGTTGACAAAGAGATTAAGGCATTTCGTGATAAGGATAAAAAGAAAATTTTTCTCTATTCAGCCCAACTGGAGGTTGAAGATGGAGTTGAGTTTTTAGCATCAAAAATAAGTGAGCTGTACCAGGAGCAGGGTTATTCCAAAGATGATATTCTGGTACTCTATAGAAGGACTAAGCATTTTGAACCTTATAGAGAAAAGTTGAAAAAGATAAAGCTTCCGTTTAGGGCAAAAACAATCCATGGATCAAAAGGTCTGGAGGCAAGAATTGTTTTCGTGGTTGGTTTGCGAGATGGAGTCTTTCCAAATGTTTGGCAAAGTGATAGAATTTTTCAATTGGTAAAAGAGGAGAATATTGACCTTTTGGAGGAAGAAGAAAGGAGGTTGTTTTATGTGGCTTTAACTCGTGCTAAGGAGGCGGTTTTTTTAGTCTCAGAACATGGAAATGAATCTACCTTTATTGAAGAAATTGGAGAAGAGCACCTTGAAAGGTTTAATTATTTTACTCTGCGAGCAGATTAAGTTTTCTTAATCGCGGGATCTACATTAGATGATTTTGCGGTCTTTTTTAGTTGGTAAAAGGCGAGAAACGCAATTAGTCTCATCCTTCTCTTTTGTCTCGGTGAATACACCATGTTATAGCACACAAAATGGGAATGATCGGCAAAATTGTATAAACGGGGCCAACCAGACATTGTATAATGTAAATGCCTAATTTTATACTTGGCTCAACAGACTGACCTTAGCATGTTCATCCAATTTCGGATCGTTCTTTTATTCTCATGAGACCTTTACTGATAGGCTTGTTCATGCTTATTGGCTTTGTTGGGTTAGCGCAGGTAATTCCCAAAGACGGGCTGATCGCCTATTATCCCTTTGATGGCAATGCCCAGGATCAAGGCAGCAATAATCTGCATGGAACCGTGTTGGGCGCTACGCTAACCGCTGATCGTTTCGGCAACCCAAACTCGGCCTATCATTTTGATGGCGTGGATGACATGATCGATATTCCAAATAATCCACTGTTGAAACCACCTCTTCCGTTTTCCATAAGTCTATGGATCAAACCCGATGGATTCTCTGTCCAATGGACGGGAATATTTTCCAGTGACCAGGCGGATCATGCCGGGATGAGCCTTCGATATGATCCTCAAGACCATTATATCATTGGAGACTATAGCGATGCCATGGGCACCACGTCTGATCACCGTCGCTCTATTCATACCAGCATTCCGCTTTCAACCGAATGGCATCATGTGGTTTTTATCTGCCGGGGCCCAACAGACATGGATGTATACATTGATGGGAGGAAGGATCCTGTAGAAAACTATGGTGGATTGGGAGGTCCCATCGGTTATACGAACGCGCCTTCCGGAATTGGGTACCATATCTTTAGCGGGATCCAGCATTTTTTTGGAGCGATCGATGATCTGGCCTTCTATGGAAAAGCGCTTTCCGAATGCGAAGTACTACAGCTTTATTCCAATATCGATCGCGGTTTGGTGGTGAGCTATCCTTTCTCAGGAAACGCACAGGATATTTCCATACATGGGCTGCATGGGACTGTATTTGGTGCGACCCTGACTGAGGACAGACATGGTAATCCAAACTCAGCCTATCTATTCGATGGTGCCGGTGATAAAATAGTTCTTCCTAACCATCCTTTGTTAAAACCGCAGGTTCCTATTTCAGTTAGTCTATGGCTGAGACCGGATGCCTTTGGCCCTGCCTGGGGTGGGGTTTTCTCAAATGATCATGAAATAGGCAACCATACCGGTATGACCATGTATTGCAATCCGACCTTGAAAACCCTGAACGGATCAATTGGAGATGGGGGCGGAAATTCTCCGGCACACCGAAGAACGGTTCACTCCAGCAAAACCTTAAGCACAAATTGGCAGCACGGTGTTATTGTTTACCGCGGAGCAAATGATTTTGACTTGTATCTGGACGGCGAGAAGGATCTCGGAGTCACTTATTCCGGGACCGGAGGAGATATTGCCTATAGTTCCGACCCCCCGGGAATTGGCTATAACACGGCTGCAATACCATTTTATTTTTTGGGAGCTCTCGATGATTTTAACTTTTATAACCGTTCTCTTTCGAGCTGTGAAGTCCGGGAGTTATATAGTCCGGGTAGGCTATTTGGCATAGATTCCGTCCTGGAAATATGCCAAAACGATACGTTTGAAATTTCTACGGACCTTTTTAATCCTGCCTGGTACTTCGATGGCGTTTTTCTGGATAGCACGGAGTCCATCTCCGTAGAAATAAACCACAGTGGACTTCTGACCGCGCAAGGAGAAAATTACTGCGGTTGTTTTGAAGTTGATTCTTTTCAATTTGAATTTTATCCATATCCGGATCCAAGGATCTCCTTTTCCGACTCCGTAGTCTGCCCTTCACCTTCCGTTGAATATTCCTATGCGGTCAAAGGCTTTCAGGAAAGTGACTTTCTGTGGAGCATACAGGGTGGAGAGATCATAGCCGGACCGGCTAAGGATTCAATCCTCGTGAGATGGGATGAACCCGATGGTCTATCACTTGAGGTTGAAGAGGTGCCTTCCTGGGAGTGCAACTCAAAGTCTTTGGAATTTCCCATTTATTCAGACTCTACCCATCTTGATTTACTTAGCCTTGGTTTCAATCAGGCATTTGATCAGATGGAATTAATGGGATTTTCGAATCATTCCATCATTAACACAAATACGGATCTATTTCTGTTAAACAAACCTGATTCGGGTTCGATTGCCCTGTTGGACCAACAACAGGTGAATACCGATGTCAATACTTTCTTCCTTGACTCTTCTTTAGGAGCTTAGGTGAATTATTACCTCCTGGCCAGACTGGATGCTTGTGATGACACTATATGGTCTCCGGTTCATAACAATGTTCTTCTCAAGGTTGATATAGAGGAAGCGGGAGACAAACTGGCCTTTCACTGGAATCCCTATGAGGCCTGGGAAGGGGATGTCGAGTATGGATTGATGAAATTTTTTCCGGATGGCAGGGTTGAAGAGCAGGCGCTTTTATTGGATACTCAAATTGTTATGGTTTTTCCCCACAGGTTCAATACGCATTGTTTTTTTGTCGAGGCCAGAGCCAAACAGAAAGCGGATCTGATTAGCCGGTCCAACCTGGCTTGCATAGAATTTGAGGAGAACGATATTATCCCGAATACCATTACGCCAAATGGCGATGGATTAAACGACCGATTTGAAATTCCCATTTTGGGAAATTATTCTAATTCAGAATTGCGGATCTACAACAGGTATGGCTCTGAGATCTTTTCAAGCAAGCAGTATCAAAACGATTGGCCAGAAGGCGACATTGACTCCGGCATATATTATTACATTCTGATCATTGCGGGAAAAGAAAACCTGACCGGATATATCCAGATCATCAAGTAGTCAGACCGGAAGAGGGATCGCTTCTTCCTTGGAAAGCAAAACTCGATCGCATAATTGAAGTGCTCCATGATATCCCGATTAAGGGTAAAATCGTCAAATTGCGACCCAACCTCTGCGAACGTTTTTTGCGTATGGAAATTAATCTTCCTTGGTTTTAGCTGATCCACCAGAATTATTTTCCTGTCTGTTCCTCAATGAATTGGTTGTTAGACTTCTAACTCCTGTTGGAATTCTCTCTGGCCTCCCACTTAGGTTTTTTCATTTTCATGACCGCATCATCAACTGAGAGTAAGGATTCATTGCTGATTCTCTGGCTCCCATGAATCCATATCAAAAGACTTATCCTGAAAATCTAGGTTGGGCAAAAATGAAATCCCTATGAAAAGATCAGCCTTACTCTTCGCGTTTTTACTCTGTTCCCAGTTTGCCTTTTCTCAGTGGACAACGGGTTTCGGAGGAAGTATTTATTACAACGGTGGAAACGTCGGAATCGGAATAACGCCGCTCTTCAAGCTGCACGTAAATGGAAATACCCTGATAACCACAAAATTGGGAATCGGCTATGTCGGGTCAGGTCTTTTAACCCTGAGATCTTCAGGTGGGTCGGAAATGGGCATTACCCAGGGACAAGTGGGAGGTACTGCGACCATGGAACTGACGACCAAGGACGGAGGCAGCGGTCAGGCCACCAGACTACTGCTCAGGGGAAATAACAATGATGCGGATATCGAATTCTATACCGGAGCCAGAGGCCAGGAGTCCCAAACGATGATCATCAATGGTATCAATGGCAATGTTGGGATCGGAACCAACAAAACCAATGATGGCTATAAGCTGAACGTGAATGGCAAAATAAGAGCCCATGAGGTTCATGTTTACACGGGTTGGGCGGATTATGTTTTTGACCCCGAATACCAATTGCCTGCCCTAAGTGAAGTAGAGCAGGATATCATCAATACCGGGCATTTGAAGAGTTTCCCATCACAAGAAGAAATAGAGTCTGCTGGCGGTATGGATATCGGCCATATGACCACCGTTCAACAGGAAAAGATCGAAGAATTGTTTCTCTATGTGATCCAACTCGACAAGGAGTTGAGAGAACAAAAAGAGATAAATCAAAATCTGGTTGATCTCATACAATCTTTAAAGGACTGAGAACATGCTGATTCGACTGATTTGTCTATTGTCCTTCATTGGATTGTGGGGACCTGTGGCTTCCCAAAACTGTACAGATCCCGGTTCACCAATATCTGTAGACCCGAGTAAAAACCTTGAAAACTTGGATGGCCCTATTATCATTGATCAGGGAGGGACCTATTGCGGAAGGTGGTCATCCAATGATGCATGCATACCCGTAATTGAGATCGCAACAGATGAATGTGTCATCATTGAGAATTCGGTTCTTTATGGTGTCGGGAATATTATCTGGATCAACAATAACTCCCCCTGCTCGAATGTAACAATAAGGAATTGCTATGTCTTCGGGGTAGATCCGAGCTTACCGGAATTTTGGGGCGCCTGGGATGTCGGTAGTTGCAATCAAGGCTATCCGGCGGGATATGGAAACGGCAGTTTTGTTAGGATAAATACGGTTCCGCAATATCTTGAGATCCACAACAACTACATTGAGAGAACGCTGGGAATATTGGTGCATGATCATCAAATAAATGATACTACAATAACCAATCCCCAAACATGTTCGGATGTCCCTGAAATAAAGGTTTATAACAACATATTCAAAAATATGGATGGTCGCCTTATCCATTCCGATGGAAAAATGTCCGTGATCTCAGGCTCGGCAAATCCCTGCAATGTAAATGGCAAACCGGATCCGGTATGCTTTGTGCCAAACAGAAGGTGGGCTTTTGGAATTCAGTTAAGAAATATACCCTTTCCGATTGACGCGGAGATTTCCTGGAATCAATTCATCAATAAACCGAACGAATCCTTTATCGAGGATAATATTAATCTGTTCAATGTACAAGGGACCGACAATGATCCTATACTGGTGCATAACAATTTTATTTGGGGAGCCTATCCACCAGGCCCGATCAATGACCCGCAAAAACCTTTCGATGCTTATGATGTGATTCATTACTCCGGTTCCGGCATACAATGCGGGGATGGGTGCGCTTACGGAAGATCTGATCAGCTTGCTAAGGGTTATGATATGAGACATGTTAAGGTCTTTGAGAACCAGGTGATCGGCAGTTCGCATTATGGAATTGGAGTCGTAGGCGCACGTGACATCGAGATCTATGAAAATACTATACTTTCCAGCGGCCAGGGACCTGAATTGCTGGACCCCCAGGATCCCAACTCCTTTAGAGATATTGAGCAACAAAACGCACCGTTCAAGAAATTGCATTCAAGGGGCATCTTTACAATGCCTTATCAGCCGTTATTGAATTGGGGTTGCGAAGATGCTTATACGATGTTCAATGATCATTGCGGTCCGGGTGCTATAGGCGGGACGGGTTTTATGAAAGATGGCACAGGTACGGGATGGAGGGAGTCATTCAATTTTACCAATGTCGATGTTCATGACAACGTGATTTGGTGGAGAAGGAGGGACTTTGTGCCTTCCTTCGTTCCGGGCATGTGGGACGGACCGCCCAACAACACCCCCGGTTTCTATTCTGTCAACAATTGGACATGGAAGGATCTGAACCCGGGAGGACCTCCCTGGGCTAAGGATTGCCCCAATTCTCCACCTCCTGCAGCCGGAGATGACCCGGCTAATCCTTTGGATCCCGACGATCCGCTATGGCACAGTAATTATCAGGTCGTTGGTGCAACATTGACTACGGTGCAAGTTGTCAATGAGTTTAAGACCGATCCGATAAGCTATTGGGATGAAAGGGCCGAATTTGAAATCTGGAAAACCAAAGTGGCTGAGCGCTATGTTCAAACAGGAGAAGTCTTGGGACCTCAAAAAACCATAGTTTACAACTCTTCCGTGGTACCGGTTGTCTTTAGCGGATCGACATCTCAGATATACGACTATATAGAGATCTCAGGTGGTGCGACCTATCTGGCTACAAGTCCGGCTGAGGTAATTGCATCCAGAAAGATCTCGGTTCTTGGTTCTCCGTCTATCGTTTCATCTCCAAAGCTGGTCGGAAATGTGAGATACAGAATTGATCAGGTCGAACTGACTTCTAGTGAGATCAATAATTACCCGAGTCATTGTGATCAGGGCCAAGGAGAAAGGATCTCTTCAGAGGAATTGCAAACAAATGCTTCTTTGGATCAAATGAATGATCAATTGCTGGTTTCCGTATTTCCAAACCCCTCGAACGGATCCGTTTCCATAAGAGCAAACGAGTTCATCAAGAAAATCGATATTGTTTCACTGGAAGGTGTAATCGTCGATTCTCATATGGTCCTGGCGGATGAGTATGAGCTGAGTTGTGAAAGGCGAGGAACATTGATTTTGAAGATCCACCTCCTTGAAGAGGTCGTCATGAAAAGGCTGATCATCGACTGATATTTGGAACAAAAACCCTGGGGTTTTCGGGCACTGAAGAAATATCGTTTGACTCAGGCCCTTACGCCGACAACACACCTATTGCCTGGGGTGGGGAGCGTATGGTGCTTCTGACCCTCAGAGTATGTCAGGAGAGAGCCGTTTTACTTCTTCTTTGGATAACGCAGTTCGATTGCATCATTAGTGCGATCCATAAGCCCGGCAAAACAGAAGTTCAACGCAACATCTGCCCGCCTTAACCTGGAACTTGCCCGCTTCATTGTCTTTTTAGGCCCCACCAATGTTTAAAAGCCTAGGTTTAGGCTCCATTTCGCTTAAGTGATCGGAAAGTGAACTGCAGGCGAATTCTTCTTACCAAGGTTTTGTCAATTCTTGTTTGATACAATATGAGAATAAACTAATGTCTCTTTCGGTTAGCATGGATCTCTAAAAGGTCCGAATGTTCCGCTTTCAACAAAACTTCATTTTTCTTGAATCTGGCTTAGCCTAATCCTTTTTGATGTTCGGGGTCTCATCATTCCCAAGGTGGAAGCCCCAAAGAAATATGTCCAGTGCAAAGGCAGACCATACCTAACCGGGGATATTGGTGTTTAACTGAATAGGTCAATGAAAATATCCTTTTTCCTCCTTGTTCCGGTGCTGATCTTCATGACACCTGGATTTTCTCGAGGGTCCACTTTATCGGAATCCAACGTCACATTGAGCGGGTATTTAAAAGATGCCGAAAATGGTGAATCCCTGATAGGGGTTACTGTATACTTAAAGGAGTTAGGTCAGGGAACCGCAACAAATACTTTTGGTTACTATTCGATCTCCGTTCCTCCCGGTGGCTATACAGTGGTATTCTCATACATAGGGTACAGAACTCATACCCAATCGGTTGACCTCAAGGAAAATACGAATCTCGACATCGAAATGGGTCTTGAGGATCAACAATTGGAGGAGGTTGTCATTAGTTCTGAAGCTCTTGATCAAAATGTGACCAGCACCGAAATGAGCGTGGAGAAATTGGATATAAGGCTTATTCAAAAGATGCCGGCCTTTCTTGGGGAACCCGATGTAATCAAAAGTATTCAACTGTTACCGGGGGTAAGTACGGTGGGGGAAGGAGCCTCGGGTTTCAATGTCCGCGGTGGTGGTGTCGGGCAAAACCTCATTCTTCTTGATGAAGCCCCGGTCTACAATTCTTCACACCTGTTCGGATTCTTTTCGGTTTTTAATCCCGATGCGGTTAAGGATGTAAAACTCTATAAGGGAGGTGTTCCGGCCCGATATGGGGGCAGGCTTTCCTCTATTCTGGATGTGCAGATGAAGGAGGGTGATGCCAAAAAGATCGGAGTAAAAGGTGGAGTTGGAACGATCTTTAGTCGATTGGCAGTAGAAGGACCACTCGTCAAGGACAAGGCTTCTTTTATTGTGGCTGGAAGGAGGTCTTATGCTGACATCCTCGCAAGACCCTTTGTCGATCTTTTGCAAGATAGGGGAGCTCTGAACTTTTATGATATCACTGCCAAGGTCAATTATAAGTTCAGCGATAAGGATCGGCTATATCTGTCGGGTTACTTCGGAAGAGATGTTTTTCGTTTTGACGCCAATCAGGGATTCAATTGGGGTAATGCAACGGCGACGCTGAGGTGGAACCATTTGTTCAGCAGCCGCCTGTTCATGAACCTGACCGCTTTGTATAGCGATTACGATTATGAACTGGAATTCGGAGAAGATGATCTCGACAATTTTAGATGGGAATCGAGAATTCGCACCATAACCGCCAAACCGGATTTCACCTGGTTTTTGAATGCTGCCAACCAGATCACCTTTGGCGGTGAGCTGAATTATTTTGATTTTCTTCCGGCCAAGGCGACGGTTTCGACAGTGGGAGAGGAACAGAACCTTACTATCGATGATAAATACTCCTACGAGAGCGCATTATACATAGGAAACAAGCAATCATTTGGCTCGCGTTTCAGCGCTGAATATGGACTAAGGTATTCCCATTTTTTTCTGGTCGGCCCCGGAACCGAATATACATATGACGAAACCGGTGTAAAGGGTGAAAGAAGAGAGGTGATCGCAGAGGAGAGTTTTGAATCCGGAGAATTGATCTCGGATTATGGAAATTTTGAACCCAGAATAAGTTTGATGTATAGACTTAATGGGCAGAGCTCGATCAAAGCCAGCTATAATAGAATGGCGCAATACCTTCATCTTATTTCCAATACAGCGGCTTCAATTCCCTTGGATGTCTGGACCCCGAGTTCAAATAATATCAAGCCGCAGTTGGGTGACCAATTCGCGCTGGGATATTTTAGGAACTTCAAGGAGAACACGTTTGAGGCGTCGGTCGAAGTCTATTATAAGGAGACACAAAACCAAATCGACTATATCGATGGAGCGGATCTGCTCTTAAACGAGTTTTTGGAGGGGGAAATTCTGTCAGGGGTTGGTAGGGCCTATGGCATAGAATTCTCCCTGAGGAAGAAGATCGGAAAACTGACCGGGTTTTTGAGCTATACAATTTCGAAAACCGAGTTGAAGGTTGATGGGATAAATAACTTTGAATGGTATCCAACCCGATTCGATCAGCCGCATAATTTCTCGGTCACCGGTATTTACGAGTTCAATGAGAGGTGGTCCTTTTCCGGAAATTTTGCCCTGATCAGCGGAACCCCGACCACTTTCCCTACGGATCGATATTATCAGCAGGGATACCTGATCCCTCATAACGGGAATGATTCCAGGAACAATCTACGGATTCCCTTGTATCACAGATTGGATGTCTCAGCTACCCTAAAAGGCAAGAAAACCAGAAAAGGACAAGAAAGGAAAAATCGGGACTATTGGGTCTTCAGTTTGTACAATGTCTATGGACGGCAAAATCCGTTTTCGATCTATTTCACCCAGGGAGGAAATGATGCAACAAGAGAGGAAAGACCTTTGCCCGGAACTCCGCTTTCGTCAAAGGGGGTTCAGGTGGCAATTATTGGGAGCATTGTGCCTGCAATATCTTACAACTTTAATTTTTAGTCATGAACAGATTGGGATTTTCGATTATTGCGTTTTCGATCATTGGACTTTGCGCCTGTGAAAAGGACATCTACCCGGAATTGGAAGAAGCCGAACCGGTCATCGTGATTGATGCCTGGGTGAATGGAAATTTTGGAGCTGAAAAAGTGATATTTGTATCGGCTTCATCCCCCTATTATAATGCCGAGATCCCGCCACCGATCGAAAATGCGGAGGTTAGAGTTCTGAAGTTGGAGGATCAGAGCTTTCACATTTTCAGGGAAATCGAACCCGGAAAGTACGTCGATAGCTTATTCAATGATACGAGCTTCTGGAATGTGGGAAGCAGCTATCAGCTTATGGTCTCCAGATCCGGAGGGATCAATATCCAATCGGAAATTGTTGCCATGAATCGTGTTCCCCAAATTGATTCACTCTTCTTTGAGGGAAGAAGAGAATCTTCATTTAATCCGGAGGGATATTATGCGGAATTCCTCGCAAGGGATCTACCGGGAGTTGGTGATACCTATTGGATCAAATCCTATCGCAATGGCCTTTTCCTGAATCGACCTTCTGAATTGAACTATGCTTTTGACGCAGGAATTAGTGGAGGCGGTAGTATAGACGGCGTAGCCTTTCTTCCTCCTATCAGGGATGGTATAAATGCAGATGATGTGGATGAGGATGGAAATCCCGTTGCTCCGTTTTTGCTGGGAGATTCATTAAGGGTTGAGATCCATTCCATTTCAAATGATGCCCATCAGTTTCTGGTCGAATTGCAGACCCAGATCGATCGACCTGGTGGGTTTGGGGAGCTTTTTGCCGTGCCTTTGGCCAATTTGCCTACCAATTTGGAGAACATGGATAAGCAGGGCAGAAAGGCTGTTGGGTTTTTCAACGTGGCTGCAGTGAGCATGGAGAGTGCCTATCTGGATCCCAACAACCCGCCCCCGTTTGAGTAGTATATTTGATCTCAGCGGATCGAAATGGTCTCTATTTATTCCTAAAAAACCAATAAGGATTAATTGGAAGGGATCAGACTTATTGCTTAGACGAAGCGTTTCTTTCTTTGAGGAATTAGATCTTAAGGTTTATTGCCATTGGATATTGAACAACGCAGATTATTGATCAAGCGGCTTTTTGGTTTGGCCGTTTTGACCACTCCGCTGATCGGCCTGATTAGTATGTTGCCAATGTTCTTGTTTGCGCTCACCGTAAACCCTGAGCCTTCATTTGACTCCCCGATACGCCCGATCATAGGCATTAGTACCATTACCTTTAACATTTTCCTTTTGTGGGCCTTCAATGTCTACATCTTTGATCCATCAAGAAAGCGCTTAGCCCAACACCCCATTCTCAGGTATATAGTGTCGTATGCTTTCTGTATCTCATTGATTGCGCTGGCTCATTTCATAATTCGGAATAGCGGAATAGGCCCTCCGAGTGAAAAAATCGGAATGTTTTGGCTCTACCCATATATAGGAAACATGTCAAACAATACTCTGGTCATTCTGATCATGCATGTTATCCTTAATCAGGAGGATAGAAAGAAATTGATTTTGGAAAAAGCGGAGCTTGAAATATTAAATATTCATACACTTCATGATCAATTGAAAAAACAGCTCCAGCCCCATTTTCTGTTCAACTCCTTGACTTCTCTTGAATACTTGGTTGAGAATGATCCGAAAAGGGCTCAGGTCTATATCGGTTTGTTATCGGCATACCTTCGGCGGTTCATTGAATTCAGCAAGCTAAGAGTGGTAAAGGTGGTTGATGATCTGAGATTTATGGAGCAATTCATCGAAATTCAAAGGATCAGGTTTGAGGAAGCCATTGACTTGAATGTCAATGTACCAAACAGGATTCTTCAGAAGGGTGAGGTTCCTGTTTTTACCTTGCAATTGCTTGCTGAGAACTCCATAAAGCATACCCAGTTTTCAAAAAAGAAAAAGCTTCGTCTTGAATTATCTCCTGTGGGTGATAATTCTTTGAGGTTTACGAACAATACCAATAATGAGAATGAATTTGTTGTGGACTCTACCGGAACAGGTTTGGATAATCTAAACCAACGAATGTCTCTGGTTTCCGGAAAACCGCTTCGCATATATGCTGATCCGAAGAGCTTCAACGTTGAATTTTTTGTTGGAAAATGCAAGTAGTAATTATTGAAGATGAACATTTGGTTGCGAAGTCTTTGGAGAAGAAAATCCTTGCTTCCGGATTTGAATTGACGGTACAGGCGGTTCTTGAAAGCGTGGAAGAGGCGATATCCTATTTTGAAGTAAATCCTCTTCCGGATCTGTTCTTTTCGGATATTCAATTATCCGACGGACTTAGTTTTGAAATATTCGAAAAGATCCAAAACAAGAAACCTGTAATATTCTGTACTGCATATGAAGAATACACTTTAAGATCTTTCAAATCCAATGGGATTGATTATATCATAAAGCCTTTTTCAGATAGTGATGTGCGCTCAGCCTTATCCCGCTATTTCGATTATTTTGATCGAGGAGAAATGGAGATTGACTGGAAAATTGAGGAAAAGATCTCCAGGGCATTGCATGATATGGGTTTGGCTGATCAAGGCAAAAGTAGCTCCTTGCTTTTGTATCAGGGAAACAGCATAGTCCCGGTCAGGATCGATACCATTGGGGTTTTTTATTTGGAAAATGGAGTCCTGTTTGGTTATTCTCTTGTTTCCGGGAACCGCCTGGTCATTAACAAAACCTTGGAGGAAGTGACCCGAATGGTGGGAAGATCATTTAGGAGAGTTAACAGACAGGCCATATTAAATAAGAACGCCGTGAAATCTGTTTCCCCATATTTCTCAAGAAAGCTTAAAGTAATACTCAAGGATCACCTGAAGACCCCGGACATTATCGTAAGCAAGGCAAATTCTTCCGCCTTTTTGCGTTGGCTGGAAGAAAGCTGATCGAATCCCGGGCCATTTCACCGGTTATTTTGCCTACTTCAGCCTTTTCACTCTTTAAATTCCCAAACAGTACTTATTGCTTTGTCTTAAGCTGGTTTTGAAATAAGCCTCTTTACCCTTGGGTATTGGATTGAATTTGTTGGTTCTGAGCTAACATGTTCTTGCTTATTCGAGACCGTCGACCGGAGATGGCGAGTGGTGACTCGTCGCTGGTCTCCCAATTTTTGATGTTGATGAAATCTTATAAAGCAATATTTCTATCCCTTTTAGTAGCCATGTCGAATTTCCTATTTGCAGAAGATCGTGATGTTCTGAACTATAATGAGGAAAGATGGGCTGATTTCTTTTATGTGGTTATTTCCGAGGACGAAATCTTTGAGCAGGTTGAATTGAATTTGCAGGAGGGATATTTTACCGGAGGAAGCTGCTCCTTTGCCCTGATCAATGGAGATAATCTGTCTATGAAGGAGAAGGCTGAGGTGGTAAATGATATTCTGAACAGAAGAAAGAACATCTCCTTAGAACATGCTTATCTGGTCATTGTCGGAGATTCGGAATTCTTTGAAAGGAATTATGAACTGAACTCGATGATATTCGCGAGGGTTTTATACCTCCGCACCGGGGGAGATGAAATGTTTCCGGAAAAGATCTCGAATGCTGGTTTTGCAGGTGGAGAGGCTTTTGTGGAGGCAATCCAGGCTTTGCAAGAGTACCGAACCTGGAATATCGCTATTCATGATATCAAGACCAATAATGCCAGGGATCTGAACGGTGGTGTTCAGGGCATATCTGTCGGGTTGCACATAGGTCATTTTGTTAGTTCCAGTCATAATGTGGAAGGGTATATCCCTTCAAACTTTATGAATTACGGAATACATTTTATCCAACCCATGGGAAAAAGGTTCCAGTTGAAAGTTGAAACGGGTGTTGGTGTAAGGATGCCCAGTAAGAAGAAGGTACAATCCGAAATGCAGTCGCAAATGAGAAGCCAAATGGGTTCCGATCCTTCCAGTATGACTTCCGGGGATCCGGTGGAGGTGGCCATAGATATGGAAATGAAAGGCCACATGTTTTTTAGCCTGGGCACCTCGGTTCAATACTTTGTTATAAACAGACAAAATTTTGGTGTTTATATGGGAATGGGCTTTTCTCTCTCCAATCTATCAGCTTTCAAAATGCGCATCGATACGACAATGGAAATCGTTCCGAGTGAAATGATGAGTGGCGGTGGTGATTCTTTTTCAGGATCGGGCTTTGATAATAATTCATCGGGCGCTGATGCCAATAATCCCTACAGGCTTTTGAATACATTTATGTCGTCCGGCCTTTTTATCAAGTTGACCGATAGGACCAGGTTTAGCTTTAATGCGGAATACCATTTTTCACCATCATCAATGAATGAGACCTTGTCGGGTACCATCAATTATTGGAATATTAATTTTGGATTGTCCTTCAGATTGATCCGAAAGAATATGTATTACGAATTCGTCAGGAATTGATTTGGCCGGTTTTGGTTCCAGGCTTTTTCCTGGACTGAGCTTGGTTTTTTACCTATTTTTTCTTCGGATAGCAAAGCTCGATCGCATAATTGAAGCGCTCGATGATCTCGCTACGGAGGGCTGAATCGGCAACGGGTAATCCAACCTGGGCGAAATAGGCTTTTGGGTAATCCTTCCAACCATAATCCTCAAACTCGACGGACTTGTTGACCAGGATATTCTTGTTGCGGTAATAGGTCATCAGGTCAAGCTGAGCGTCGACCTCGGGATTTTGAATGCACTTGTCGAGTTCCTCAAGACTGAAATGATAGATGGTTCGATGCGCCTTGACCCGCTCTGGGTTTTTGTCAAGCTTGATACCTGAAAAGTCAACCTTGCATTCGCATCCCACAAAATCGAATTCCTCATAAAAGATCCTGTCGCCAAGATAATTCAGGTCTTTCAGGTTCATGGTTTCAAACTGCTCCTTCAGCCAACTCATGGTTTCATACAGGGTTGGAGGATCTTCCTTATCCTGACTATGACCTGCCAGTGGCGTCAAAAAGAAGACCGAAAATAAAATGGAAAGCACCTTGGTTTTCATGCTATCGTGACCATTTGGTTAGCACAATTTACAAATATGAAGGCATTTTTCCTCAAACCTTATTGGCCACAGCTGGTTTTGAGCTGATCGAAATAGCCCTTGATCATTGCTGCCTGATCCCTGCTTTCAGGGTAGATCAGGAAGTAATAGCCGATATCTTCGCGGTAAAACAGCCTGACATCCCTTGTACTGCTTTCCCGGTCTCGGTAGTCCACATTGGCGAATCCCAGGGCGGAGTTACCATTGTAGTACAAGGTGATGGCATAGTCATCATAGCTAACGCTGTCCAGATATCCTGTCCAGAACTGATAGGTCCTTTCTTCCACCCATGGATCGACATCCTTCTCATTGGAAGAAATGATCTTTAGTTCCAACCTACAGGGCTCACTGGAGGTAGAAACATCCGTAAGGTAGTATTGCTCAATGGCGATATCAGGATTATGAGGCAGGTACTTTGGTGTGATCTTTTCCAATTCGGCATTGAGGTAATAAACCACTTCTCCAAAAGTGGATTCAAACTCTTTTTTTTCCTTTTTGTCCTGGGATTGCTGTTCCGAACTGCAGGAAAAAAGTACGAATGAGAAAAGGAAGAAAGAGAAAATTACTTTTGACATTATCAGGTTCTGGTTTCTTTTGTTCTTTCAAAAATACCTTTGAGGCGACAATATTTAAAAAATCATTCGGATAAGACAGCGAATTGAGGAATACCAGTCTTCAGATATCATTTCTCAAAGCTTTTTGGGGGCTGCTGATGCTGACTGGGCTTATTTTAGGGAACTGCCCGGTTTCCAAAGCTCAGGTCGGTGACACTGTCCAATCAATGGAATACGACACGGTGACCGTTCCCGGTGGCTATGCCATCGTATTTAAGGATACCCTTGTACCCTATGATGTCGATACCATTCTACTGGTGCCGGCAGGGGTGAAGTACAAGATCCGGAAAAACCCATACCAAACCTCTGAGAATTTCTATGCCAACCTTGATCGCTATAGCGATAAGAAGAAGGTGACCAGACTGATCGCCAATGCGATCTTTAGAATGGATGACAGGTCAGAGGTGCTCTATGAGGGGTCGGTGAATTCTGAGGCGGTTTTTGAACCTTATGAGGGGAGGTATATCAAAAAGATCAGGGTGATCCAGGTTCCTGTTGGCGAGGGGAATGTGGATGACACGCTACGACAGGTAGAAACCAAGGGAGGGAAGATGATGAACAGGTACCATATCCAAACCTGGGAAAGTGTGATCAGAAAAAATTTACTTTTCTCAATTGGCGATACGGTACAGCCATTCCTTTTGGCCGACAACGAGCGTATTTTGAGACAGTTCCCTTTCCTGAAGGACTGCCGCATCATCACCGTTCCGGTGAACGACTCTTCCGATTCGGAAGTGGAGGTTCTTGTGATCTCGCAGGATGTGTTTTCAATAGGATTCGGAGTTGGGGTAGGAGGGCCAACCGATTATGATTTCAGTCTCTATGATCTGAACTTTCTTGGCCTGGGACATGAATTCACCAATATATTCAGGTTCAGGGGTAGCAGAGATCCCAGGCAGGGCTATTTCGGCTCATATAAGATCAACAACATTCAGGGATCCTTTGTGGAATTTCTCCTGAAATACCAATATGATTTTGAGCGTGAAGAACTGGTTGGAAGTTTTTTCAAAGGCTTTCTGACGCCTTCGATGAAATATGGCTTCGGGCTGGATGTGGGAGTAAGAACTCAATTCCTCCAGACATTTGATTCCAGCCTGGATGAAAATGTTACTTACCCGGTCACCCATGAGGTATTCGATTATTGGATCGGTCGACAGTTCCGGATCTCGAAAAAGGATGAGCGTAAAACCCTGATCATCTCCGGAAGAGTCGCGGATTTTGACTATACGGAAAGGCCCGAACTTCATGAGGATACCCTGTTTTCCTACCATGACAGCAGGTTCGTTCTTGGGGGGATCACATTGAGAAAAATACGTTTTCAAAAGACCGCCCTGATCTATCGCTTCGGTATTCCTGAAGATGTGCCATACGGATATGTTTTTCAATTGGTGGGAGGTTTTCAACGTAAGGAGTTTTATGACAGACCATATGTCGGGGTCACCAGCTCTTTCGTACTTCCTTTTGGGGGTCATTACATGTCCAACACCATACAGTTCTCAACCTTCCTGAACAATGGCAGAACTCAGGAGGGAAGTGTTTCCTATAAGAATCGCTTTATCTCGAAACTGAAAAAGTGGGGGAGGTATAAATTTAGAATTATCGGTGTTTTTGAATATATCTACGGCATTGATCGCCTTGGTACACAGGGGGTTTCACTTGATCAGAGGATCCGTGGCTTTCCAAGTGCATCATCCATAAAAGGCACCCATCTTCACCTGATGAGAATGGAGATGGAGTTGTTTACACCCTGGTACTTCTATGGATTCCGAACAGTATGGTTCTTTTATGGTGAAGGAGCCCTGTTGGGAAACTACAATGCCGCTCTTCGAAGGAATAATGTTTACGGAAGCTTCGGTACCGGCATACGGATCAGAAATGAGAATCTTGTGTTCTCAACTTTCAATATCAGAATTGGTTATTACTACAATGTGCTCCCAGGGGCTTCGAGTTTTGGTTATGAGATCTCAACTTCGAATCCTGAGTTGTTCCAACCGCTTAATGTGGGAAAACCAGTGCTGGCGCCCTTCCTTTAAACCCTTTTAATTTTTTAACCGGAGTATCCTATGCTATTTTTGACCATTATTGAATTGCCTTGAAGATCCCGAAAAACGCAACATTGATCCTATCTTCCGGTCAGATCGAAAAGAAGGTCAGAAGAATGGCCTATGAGATCTACGAAAATTCATTCAATGAATCCGAGCTATTTCTTGTCGGGATCAGGGCTCAGGGAACCCTTCTTTCACGTTTGCTTCATCAGGAACTCAAAAAGATCCATCCCATTGAATATCATCTCGGGGAGGTGGTTTTAGACAAAAAGGCTCCGCTGGAATCCGATATTGTATTGGATATTCCCAATACCCCTATGGAAGGAAGATCGATGATCCTCGTGGATGATGTACTTCACTCGGGAAGGACACTGGCCTATGGCATGAAGCCTATTCTTGAACTGAATCTGAAAAGCCTGCAGGTTTGTGTGTTGATCAACCGCGATCATAAGTCTTTTCCAGTTACACCGGACTATGTGGGCTTAAGCCTGGGAACTACCTTAGATGAACGGGTAGAGGTCTCTCTTGACAACAAGGGTGAAGAGCTGGCCTTCCTGATCTGATCACTCAAATATTCCCCTCATCTTGGAGAAAAAACTTCCTTCGGACCCGTTGGGGCCGGGTTTGAAGTTTGGTGAGTTCTTCAGGTTCTCCAGGGTTTTCTTCTCCTCGGCGGATAATTTCTTTGGCGTCCAGACATTGATGTGGATCAATTGATCCCCCTTGCCGTAGCCGTTGAGATCGGGAAGCCCCTTGCCTTTCAGCCTGAGTATCTTTCCGCTTTGGGTTCCTGCCTGTACCTTCACCTTTACCCTTCCGCCAATTGTTGGCACTTCTACTTCTGTACCGAGTGCGACATCGGCAAAATTCAGGTCAAGGCCGAAATGTACGTTGGATCCCTCCCTGTACAGGTCTTTATGTGGGATCTCCTCGATCTTGATAATGAGATCTCCGGCTCGTCCTCCCCCAGCAGGTTCATTTCCCTTGCCATTCATGGAGAGTTGCATTTGATCCGAAACCCCGGCAGGGATCTTGATCGGAATGACTTCTTCGCGCGTTTGTAATCCGGAGCCATCTACTCCTGGAGGTTTTTGATCGATGATCTGTCCGGAACCATGGCATGTATGACATGTGGTAGCCGACACCATCTGTCCTAACATGGTATTGACCACCTTTTGCACCTGGCCGGTTCCATTGCATGTGGGGCAGGTTTTGAAGGTAACCCCTTCGGCCATGATCAACCTCTTTACCTTGACCTTCTTCTCAACCCCCTCAGCCATTTCTTCCAGGGTCAATTTCAACTTGATCCTGAGATTACTTCCTTTCCGTTGTCTTCTCTGACCTCTTCCACCTCCGCCAAAGAAACTTTCAAACGGACTTCCACCTCCGAAAATATCTCCGAATTGAGAGAAGATATCTTCCATATTCATCCCATGACCACCACCAAAGCCCCGACCACCCATTCCGGCATGTCCGAATTGGTCGTATTGACTTTTCTTCTCAGGGCTGCTTAGGACCTCATAAGCCTCGGCTGCCTCTTTGAATTTTTCTTCTGCGGAAGCATCGCCCGGATTTTTATCGGGATGAAATTTCAGAGCGACCTTTCGATAAGCCTTTTTGATCTCATCGGTTGATGCTCCTTTGGAAACCCCCAGTACCTCGTAATAATCTCTTTTTGCCATGCCTATCCTCCTTGCCCGACAACCACTTTCGCAAATCTCAATACCTTGTCATTGAGGTAATATCCCTCTTCGATCACGTCGACAACCTTGCCTCTTTGCTTTTTATTTTCGACCGGGATCTGGGTGATCGCCTCGTGTACTTCGGCATCGAAATCTTTTCCCAGAGCTTCCATTTTTTTAATGCCCTTGGATTCGAGAGTGCTTTTCAGCTTCTTATAGATCAGCTCGATCCCCTTGACATGAGCCTCAAGATCTTTGGACTCTTCATGAACCTTGTTCGCCCTTTCAAAATCGTCTACGACAGGTAGGATGTCTCCCAGCAATTTTTCATTGGCCTGGGCGATAATGTCATATTTCTCCTTGTTGGTCCTTCTTCTGAAGTTTTCAAACTCGGAGTACAGCCTCAGGTATTTGTCCTTATAATCCTCGAGTTCTTCAGCCAGGATCTCTTCCTTGGATTTAGGCTCTTCTTCATGCTTCTTTACCTCCTTTTCCACTTCCTCGGGGGATTCCACCTGATCATTGTCTTCCATTTCCTTGGTAGCTTCCTCATCAAGTATCAATTCCTCATTGATCTCTTCCTTCTTCTTTTTATCGGCCATTCCTTATTTTTTTCGTTTTTCTATGGTCAAATCCTTTGCCAAGCTTCAATCAATGACACAATGACATGAATTATCCTTGGATCCTGGACCACAATTGGTCTTTCAATTCCGGGATACCATAACCGGTCACCGATGAGATAAATGCAAAGGGGATCTCGGTCTTGATCGAACGGGCCAGTTCTTCCTTAAGCTCTTCATCGAGAAGGTCGGCTTTGGTCAGAGCCAGGAACCTCGGAGTCTTGCTGAGCTCGGGATTGTATTTCTTTAATTCAGTATCCAGGATCCTGTATTCTTCATCGATATCCTCGGCATCTACGGGGATCATAAAAAGAAGAACCGAATTCCTTTCTATGTGACGCAGAAATCTATGCCCGAGTCCTTTTCCTTCCGCTGCTCCTTCGATGATCCCTGGTATATCTGCCATGACAAAGGACTGATCTTCCCGATAGGATACCACGCCCAAATTTGGTGTGAGGGTTGTGAAGGCGTAGTCTGCGATCTTGGGCTTCGCCGCGCTAACAACAGAAAGCAGTGTTGATTTACCCGCATTAGGAAATCCCACCAGCCCTACATCAGCCAGTAGTTTGAGTTCCAGTGTTAGAAGTTCTTCCTGGCCGGGTTCTCCGGGCTGACTGAACTTTGGAGTCTGACGCATGGAATTTCTGAAATGCCAATTTCCAAGGCCTCCCTGACCACCTTCAAGTATGATCACCTCCTGATCGTGTTCGGTGATCTCAGCCTTTTCCTGTTGATCTTCTCCCAAATAGGCTATGGTCCCCAGAGGCACGTCGAGGATCTCATCGCCTCCCTGCTTTCCGGTCCTTTTGGCGCCGGCACCGTTTTCTCCGTTTTCCGCCTTGATATGTTTTCTGTATCTCAGATGGAGCAGGGTCCAATGATTCTGGTTGCCCCTAAGGATTATATGACCTCCGCGTCCACCGTCTCCACCGTCCGGGCCACCTTTTTCCACATGCTTTTCTCTTCTGAAATGAGTAGATCCGGCTCCTCCATGACCTGATTTTGCATAGATCCGTACATGATCAATGAAATTGGGTGAGCTCACACTCCTGAACTATCGGGAATCGATCGTAGAACAGATCCGATCAAAAATATCCTCAATTGAGCCGACCCCATTGATGCTTTGATAGCGTCCGGTTTTCTGATAGAATTCTGCTACAGGTATGGTTTCTTCCTTATAAACCCTGATCCTATTGTTGATCTTTTCTTCGTTCTGATCGTCGGCGCGGCCTGAGGTTTCTCCCCTTAGAAGTAGCCTGGTTCTCAGTTCATCATCCGGAACATCAAGGGATACCATGACCTGGATAGGTATGTTCCTCCCGGAGAGCATTTCATCGAGCGACTCAGCCTGTGGTATGGTCCGTGGAAAGCCGTCAAAGATGAACCCGTTGGCATCCATATTCTCTGCGATCTTTTCTTCAACCATTCCGATCACCACCCGGTCGGGAACAAGATTTCCCTCATCCATAAACTTCTGTGCTTCTATTCCAAGCTCCGTGCCTTCACTCAGGTGTTTGCGAAAAAGATCTCCTGTAGACAAATGGATCAGGTTGTACTTGGTCTGGATCTTCTCGCTTTGGGTACCTTTTCCGGCTCCCGGAGGGCCGAAAAGAACAATATTTAGCATGGCCGTCTAGTTATGGGCGCAAAGTTAAACTTCTGAAAGGATGTTGCCAGGGATTGCTGATGAAATGAACCGGGATCTTTCCTAATTCATCATTTTTTTCATCATCAGGATCATGGCGGTGGGGTCATCATCGGTTTGAGTAAACTCCGAGGGAACCTCAAAATGTGAAGAGGAAACGCTTCCTTCAACCAATTCTGTGGCGTCAAGATGTACTTCTCGTCCTGATTCCGAATAGGAGATGACCTTTAGGGGCATTCCTTCGATGGAATGATGAAAGAGTGAAGGGAGGTACTTGGTAAGATTGGCCGGATACTGGCTTTTCAATTTTTCAGTGATCCAAAGTTCGTTTTTCATCCTTTTTCCATCCTCGATACTTTCAACCACAAACTTTTTGCACCAAAAACCATTGATCTCGACCGAATCTTCAAAGGATTCAACCTTAGACTGGACCTTATGAGCTTCGCGGTCAAGGGCATTCTCCTCGTCCTGAGGGAGGAGGTAGGCCAGCTTGCTGGACTTCATGAGCATAAAGGCCATTTGGTTTTTTCCATCGAAGATCATTCCGCCAAACAATGAAGAAATGATACCCCCTTCTACATAGAACCTGACCCTGTTGGGTTGCATGTACAGGCTGTATTTGGTGGGTAAAATGGTTTTGTATTTGCCCTCTGGATCATTGACCACAGAAACCGCATAGTCGATCTGGCCCTCGAAAAACTCGCTTTTCTTGCCGCATGATTGTAGCAACATGCTCAACGATACCGGTAAAAGCAGTGTAATAAGGATGGGACGTAAAATCGACCTTTTCAAAGAATAGTGATTTCCTTGTTTATATTTCAACGATCGAGGAGCCTTCTCTTAACCAATAATTCTCACAAAGTTCCACTAATAACCCAAACCGGGCAGCATGGTGGAGAGCAATGAGAAATCCATTGGCTGAACTCGGTACTCTTCAGGTATCTTAAAATTTTCTTCGAGCACAGATTCTTTTCTCACTTCGTGAACCTCCATCTTGATCTCAGTACCTTCCTGCGAGGTGACCACTTTCAAAGGAAAACCATCAATACCCTGTAGAAACATATTTCCAGTGATGTTCCCAAGATTTTTTGGTTTTTCTACGGTGAAATCCTCGGTTGCCCAGATCTCAACCTTGCCCCTTTTCCCTTCCTGCTCTTCCACAATATATTTGGTACACTCGTGCCCGGCGATCTTAGTGGTTTCGGTTGTTTTCTTGACTTCTATATTCGAAGCACTGCTTGCAGTTCCTGCAGGTACAGACTGGATCTCCATGGCCATCTTAAGACCGGGCGAAAGCAAAAACATCGAGTTGGATTCGCCGTTGAAGATGAATCCTGAAAACATTTTCGAGATATCCCCACCGGTATTTTTACCAAGCATTTTTTTGTCCTTGATCTTGATGGTCACGCTTTGGGGAAAGACCTTCGACAATTCTTCGGCTTTTTCTCCATCAAGGCTCACCTTGTATTCCATTGTTCCTTCAAAACCTCCCTGGGCAAGAACCGCTCCTCCCATGAATAGTGCGAACGCAAGTGTAAAAATTCTCCTCATTTCCCTGATTTTATGTGGTACTTGTATTTCTTCTATATCCAATAGTGCACAAACTTAAAAAAGATACCCGATAATAATCTCAAAGGCAGGATTAAAAGGGTTTATTTGAATACCCTGGCCAAATAGGCAAAATGATCATCCTCATAGATCTTTTCGACGTTGAGGCCTATTTTTTTGCACTCGATGCCAAGGGTCTTGAAGTCCACAAACAACCAACTGAATCCCGGACCATAGGTCTTTTCATATTCCATACGATAGCGTACCTCGCCGTAATATCTGGTGTTCTTAAATCCGTGAATAGTGCTGCCCGGGTCCGAGAGCAGGTAAACCAGGTCGGAAGAATCAAATATGACCTGGCCTCCGTCTGCCAGAATTGAACCGAATGCTTTCTCAAGGAAATCCCTAAGGCCCTTCAGGCTACCGACAATGCCTATTCCATTCATCAACATCAGGATGGTATCAAATCCTGTTGCACTGAAGTTTTGGTATGTATCCAGGACCGCGTTCTGAACACCCCTTTCTTTCATGACGCTTACCGATCCCGGACTGAAATCCAGGCAGGTGATGTCAAATCCCTGCTCCTGTAGATATAGGCCATGTGAACCGGCACCGGATCCCAGTTCAAGGATCTTTCCCCGGCAAAGTGCTATGGCCTTTTTTTCGATCTCCGGCCAGTCAGGAAATTCCCTGAACAGATATTTTACGTCGATATGATCTTCACTGGTGGCGTCCGAATGAACCCGGATAAACAGATTCCTTTTCCCCTTGAGATGATCCTGAAGAGCCTGACCAAAAGGGTCTTCTGTTGGTAACAAAGCATGTATCTGTTTACTCATATCAGGAGTTCGCAAATTTATTCCTGCAGCTCGGGAAATTCATTCCGGATTCTCATACCTTCGCAAATAAAAGGCACATTATGGCATTTGAATTGGAAGGTACGCTGGTTGAGAAATTTGATACCCAAAAAGTGAGTGATAAATTCCAGAAAAGGGAATTTGTCATCGAGCAGAAAGAGAACAGAAATGGATACGATTTTCAGGAATTCATCAAATTCCAACTGGTTCAGGATCGATGCAATATGATCGAGGAATTCGAGCCGGGTCAAAATCTGAAGATCAGTTTCAATCTCAGGGGAAGAAAGTGGGAAAAGGATGGAAACACCAATTATTTCACCAATCTGGAAGCCTGGAGGATCGTGGCATCCGACAACGCCGTAAGCCAGGATCAGGAAACCCCTGTAGATAGTTTTTCAGAAGACGATCCCGATAACGCCTTGCCGTTTTAGCCGGCAATCACAAAATCCTGCTGGGGAATCAATTCCCGATTGATCAGGTAATCCCGAATTTTTTGGCCTGCACCCCGGTTGCTAACCAGGGAGATCAGGAGAGGGCCTTTCCCGATGGAAGCATATCCCTTGATCTTTCCTCTTGCGAATTCTCCCGGATTCAGATCAAAGAATTCTTTGAATAAGAATCCCCGAGTTTCAAGGATCTCCATATAGCGTCTTCCAAGTTTTCCGGTTCCCCAAATATTGATCTCGGGATGATCTGAGTTGTTGACCTTGGAGAATTCATAAAGGTAATCCGCCTTCACCTTAAAGAAGTTCTCTCTCGAATAGCCTTCATGGGTTCTTGTCAGTCTTTGGTCATGGTCCCTCCAGCACAATTGGGGCCTGGAACTTTTTTCGATAGGGATACCCTTCGAAAGCATGCGAAGAAAGAATTCATAATCTTCCGGATAAACATCCTCCCTGAACAAACCAGCCTTCAAAAAAGCCGATCTTGCTGCCATCAATGTGGGATTGCAGACCGGCATTTCCACAAACCTATTCTCTTCGATTTGCTTCGATGTGATCATCGAATTCTGCCATACCAAATATCGCAACCAACCAAAGCTGGTGTTACCCAAGGGTTTGACGCTTGCGTAGCATGCTCCGGGCGATTCCATGGCCTTGAGCATGTCCAGCTGCTCCTGAATTCTCGTGGGAAAGGCAATGTCATCAGAATCCATTCTGGCGACATAGGGGGATGAGGATCTTTTGAATGCATGATTAAAGGCGGCAGCCACAGCTCCATACTTGAATTCTGTTGCCGTGATCCGAGGATCAATGTCTTGTTGCTTATCCGCGATGGCGGCCGATGAGTCGCCGGAGCCGTTGTTGACGAGGATCAACTCCCAATCCTTGAATGATTGCGCTCTGATGCTTTCAATCGATTCTTCCAGAAAATTTTCGCTGTTCTTATAAGGGAGAATGATTGAAACCTCAGGCATTCGAGGCGAGCCTTTTGATCTGCTCCAGATCCAAATAGCAATTCTCCCATTCGGAGTCGATTTCGGACCCCAGGCCTTTGTAGAAATCAATGGCCTCCTGATTCCAATCCAAAACCTGCCAAACCATGTGTCGGCAATTCCATTCCAGACACTTCTTTGCCAAAAAGCTGAAAAAAGATCTTCCTAGTCCCAGGCCCCGAAATTCCGGTTTGATATAAATATCCTCCAGATAGAGCGCTTTTCCACGCCAGGTCGAATAACGAAAATAGGTTACCGCCATTCCAAGCACTTCCTCCTCTTTTCGGGCCAGGAAAAAGTCAAACACCTTTTGGGGGCCAAATCCATCGACCTCTATGCTCTCAATACTGTTGGTGACTTTTTCCGGTGCTTTTTCAAATGCTGCAAGATCCCGGATCAGGTCCAATAACAAGGGAAGGTCTTCTTTCCTGCCTTCGATTATCTCAAAATCTGATATCTGCTTTTTCAAGGTGGGCAAAACTATTAATTTTAGAAATCAATCCAGGAGAGGAAATATGGTAAGATACGATCCCAAAACATGGATAGGGCTGCTCTTGCATTCCTATAACAAGCATATCATGAGACAGCTTTTTCCAAATATGCTGCTTATCGGAATGTATACCTTCCTGGTCACCTATTTTGTCCTGGATTTTCTCGGGGTCCATTTCAAATCCATAACCGCCTTTCACTCCCTGCTTGGAATTATCCTTGGTCTGTTCCTGGTGTTCCGCACCAACTCCGCCTATGACCGATGGTGGGAGGGAAGAAAACTTTGGGGAGCTCTGGTCAATAACAGCCGAAACTTGGCCTTGAAGGTAAAAGCCATTATTCCTGAATCGGATGCTGAGTCCAGGGATTTTTTCCGGATCATGATTCCCAATTATGTTTTCTCCATGAAGGAACATTTGAGGGATGAATACATGCCCGAGGAGTTGGATTTTGAAGCCGGCCTTGCACAGGCTTCACTTGAGAGGGTTGATCATAAACCCAACTATATTGCCGGCCTGATGTTCGATAAGACCAACAAACTCTATAAGAACAAGGAGATCTCAGGAGAGCAGCTTTTTATCCTTGACAAGGAGTTAAAGGCCTTTAGTGATATCATCGGAGGTTGTGAGCGGATTAAGAATACACCGATTCCCTATTCCTACAGTATGTATATCAAGAAATTCATTTTCGCATATATCATCACACTGCCCTTGGGATTCGTTCATGACTATGAATATTGGACTATTCCTCTGGTCATGCTTTTGTTTTATTTCCTGGTAGGGATAGAACTGATCGCCGAGGAGATCGAAGATCCGTTCGGTACCGACCAGAATGATCTTCCAACTGATGACCTATCGTCGAAGATCAAGAAAAATGTGAACGAGATCCTTCAGAAGCAGAAATCTGTACAATCAAGGGCCCCAATGTCGGAAGAAGTCAAGCTAGACTGATCCCTGGCCGAAATCAACATCGATTTCCAATTCCCTCATGCACTTAAAATGTCCTTTCGGACATTTCGAATAGCCAATTTTTGTACATGGCCTGCATCGTAGGTCCAGGTTCTCGACCCTTTTATGCCAGGTCTGATAAGGATACATCCCAAATTCAGGGATGGTATTTCCCCAATAGGAAATGATGGGCACATGAAATGCCGCAGCGATATGCATCAAACCGCTGTCATGGCAGAAAACCCCCTTTGCCTGCCTGATATAATCAGCGGAAGTGCCAAGAGGAATTTTTCCGCAAAGATCGATGATCCTTTCTCTGGTCGATGGAGTCAGGTTTTCCAGTATTTCCATAGCCCTTTCCCTGTCATTTTTATCACCAAGGAGGACCACCGGCCGGTCAGCCTTTTCACAGATCTCGACCAATTTATCGACCGGAAGGATCTTGGTATAATGTTGTGCCCCAATGGCCAGGGTATAGTAACCATCTTTTAACCTTGAGTCCATTTTATCCCTGTTGATCCTGTCATCATCTGCGATGTAAAACTCCAGGCCCTGATCATCTTTTTTGACTCCAAACTCTTCCAGGGTTTCCAGATAACGGTCAACGATATGGACATCGGGTAGCCTGTTGATCCTGAAGTTGACTATAAGCCATTTTTGCTTGTTCAGCTTGTTAAAGCTTCTGGACGGTTTTTTTAAGGCTCTTTTGATCTGTAATGTCCTGAGGTTATTATGCAGATCGATAACCATATCGAAATCCTCTTTCCTAAGTTGAGAAATCAGGGGTTTCAGATCCTTTTCAAGTTTATGGACCTTGCTGACATTCGGATTCTCCTCGAGAATTTTTGAATACTGAGCCTTTACGGCAATATGGATCTCGGCATTTGGGATCTGCTGTTTTGCAGCCCTGAGGGCCGGGGTGGTCAATATAATGTCTCCAATACTGGAAAACCTCAGAAAAAGGATCTTCAAGAATTCAGGGTTTTCTTTTGTTGAAATATTGCTCCACCTCTTTTAGCGGAAGCGCATTAAAGGTGTTTTCCTTTTTTAACCCGCCCTTTCTACCCGTGATCACACCGAACCTCATGTCATCGATCCCCGTGATCACATGTGCATCAGGATTGATCGCGATCAATACCCCTTTCTCCTGGGCATAGCTGATCCATTTCCAGTCGATGTCCAATCTCCAGGGATTTGCGTTGATCTCAATGATCACATTGTTGCTGGCACAGGCATCAATGACCAGTTTATGGTTTATGGGATATCCTTCTCTTCTCAACAGAAGTCTGCCGGTTGGATGTCCCAACATTGTTGTGTAAGGATTCTCTATGGCATTCAATAAACGGGCAGTGGCTCTTCGTTCATCCATGTTCAGGTTTGAATGGACAGAAGCCACAATAAAATCAAAGGAGGCAAGAACCTCCTCGTCATAGTCAAGGGAACCATCGTTGAGGATATCCGATTCGATGCCTTTGAAGATCCGGAATGGATCCAGTTTCTTGTTTATTTCATCGATCTCCTGATGCTGTTGTATGATGCGATCTTCATCGAGACCATTTGCGTAGAATGCGGATTTTGAATGGTCGGAAAGGCCGAAATATTCATAGCCCCTTTCGATACAGGCCTTGCCCATTTCTTCAATGGAATTCTGTCCGTCACTGTAGGTGGAATGGGCATGCAGTACTCCTTTGAGATCGGCATCTTTGACCAGCAGGTCTATTTGGTCCGGATCTAACAGAATATTTTCAATGCATCTCAATGGCGGATCGATTTCCGGAATAGCCATTTTGCTGAAGAAATCTTTGGAGCTTTTGAACTCATTCTCACGAAGGGCAGCGGATACCGATAAGCCGCTTTTGATCTCTGTACCAAGAAAATCGGAAGGGGATGAAAGCCTGAGCTCTGCATTTCCAAAGTCTTCTGAGGAAGCGGTCTTGATCGAAAATGGAACATTTTCCATGATCTTTCCCCTGATCACAAAAGGGCCTGAATTTTTTTCATCGATGGAAAGCTCTTTTTCCTTTGGCAACCCTTGCTTCAGCGTGTCGAAAGAATCCTTATCGACAAGCCAATCCAGCGATTCCAATATATCTTCCTGAAGCGCCAATGGACCAATTCTGCCCAGCGTTTTTGCCTTAAACTTCGAAGAAAGCCTTTCCTCCATCTCCACCGCCAGGGTTTCCCATTCGGCATACAGACCTTTTCCTTCCTGCTCTTTTTTGTAATCCAGACCATCAAGAATGATCTTCTGGGTTTTTTCTCCGAATCCGGGGAGCTTGGCGATGATGCCTTCCTGTCCCGCCTTATAAAGATCATCAATGGTTTCGACCCCGAGCTCCTTCCAGATGGTTCCAACCTTTTTGGCACCTATCCCTTTGATTTCCAGCATTTGGACCACACCCTCGGGTGTTTTGGAGAGCATCTCATCGAGCTCGGGAAAGGAGCCCGATTCTCTGATGGAGCCAATGGCGGCAGCGATCTTTTTGCCTACGCCGGCATGCTCTTCCAGGGTTTCTACAGACTCATCATTTAAGCGGATCCCCAGCTTGTCCAGATTGAAGATCTTCCCCGAGAGATTTCTGATCTTGAAGGGATTTTCGCCATGGAGTTCAAGAAGCGAGGTATACAGATTGAGTATTTTCTTAAAGGCCTTGTTCTCCAAGTAATGACCTATTTTTGGTTTTTGTCAAAACTAAATAAAATCCCCCTGCATGAATAGGTTCCGGATATATTCTGCTTTACTCACAGTCTTCGTTTCCTTAGTTCTTCTGGCTTGTAAGGGCAATGAAAAAAGTGGTACAGCAGATACCAAAAGTCAAATGGATATTTCGGTAGCCTATGATTTCAATTGGACACATTCCCATGAAGAAGACCAGGGCGAGGAAAAATTCTTCAGACATGAACCTTGGGAATTTCCACCCTCGAGAGGACGTGTGGCTTTTAAGCTCTTGGAAGATAAAACCCTCAAATACTTCGCCATAGGGGCGGCTGATATGCCAGAAGAATTGGAGGGAACATGGTCCATCTCTGGCGACATACTCCGGATGGATCTGAAAGGAAAAGAAGCAAAGCCGGGATATTCCATCAGTGCAAAACTGATCAGGGTCGAAAAAGACCTCATTATTCTGAAATATCAATAGTCGAGTCGATTCGTTTTTTTAATTTTGGCTCTCAGGATGAAAAAACGCCTGATCCTACCCGAAAAGCAGCTGGACATAGTCCTTTTGAGACTTTGTCAGCAGGTCATTGAGAACTTCCCGGATTTTTCAGAAACAGTATTGATCGGCTTACAACCGAGAGGCGTGCCCTTCGCTTTGAATATCAGCCGCAAGCTTTCAGGCATGGGCCATCCGGATGTGCCTGTGGGCGAATTGGATTCTACATTTCACCGGGATGATTTTCGTAGAAAAGAGGCTCCCATTAAAGCGAGCCAGACCAATATTCCTTTTTTGGTCGAGGACAAAAATGTCATTTTCATCGATGATGTCCTGTTCACGGGAAGGTCGGTCAGGGCTGCCATGGATGCGATCATATCCTTCGGGAGGCCCAGATCGGTGCATCTCATGGTTCTGATCAGTAGAAAACATAGCCAGGAACTGCCAATTACGGCGACCTTTGTAGGCAAGCAGGTAAACACAATGCCAAGCGAGCGTGTGGAAGTCCAATGGATCGGCAAAGAGGAATCCAAAGGAAAAGTATGGTTGGTGAATACAAACTCCGAAGATGCCTAAGCTGAGTGTTTCAAATCTCCTGGGAATTGACGAGCTAAAAGCTTCAGATATCAAAACCATTTTTGAAACCGCCGATCACTTTAAGGAAGTCATTAACAGGCCGATCAAAAAAGTGCCCACGCTCAGGGATACGACCATCGCCAACGTGTTTTTTGAAAATTCGACCAGGACGAGGATCTCCTTTGAGCTGGCTGAAAAAAGATTATCTGCCGATACGGTCAATTTCTCTGCTTCATCCTCTTCACTCAAAAAGGGAGAGACCCTCTTGGATACCATCAACAACATCCTGGCCATGAAGGTCGATATGCTGGTGGTCAGGCATGCTAGCTCTGGGGCCTGTCATTTTCTCTCTCAGAAGATCGGGGCCACGATCATCAATGCCGGTGATGGTACCCATGAGCATCCCACACAAGCATTGCTCGATACCTATTCCATCCTTAAGGAAAAGGGGAGTGTTAAGGGGCAAAAGGTTGCCATCATTGGTGATATTTTGCATTCAAGGGTGGCTCTGTCCAATATTTTTGCCTTGAAAAAACTCGGAGCGGAAGTCATGGTCTGTGGACCGAATACCCTTATTCCGCGATACATCGAACTTCTGGGTGTGAGGAAGGAAACCAACGTACAAAAGGCGCTCGAATGGTGCGATGTGGCCAATGTTTTGAGGATACAACTGGAGCGGCAAAAGAGCAGGGCTTTCCCATCGCTCAGAGAATACTCGCTTTACTATGGCATAAAGAGGGAGATGATCGATGCATTGGACAAGGAGATCCTGATCATGCATCCGGGCCCGATCAACCGGGGCGTAGAGATCGACTCCGATGTGGCGGATTCGGACCAATCCATCATTTTGGACCAGGTGGAAAACGGAGTGGCCATCAGAATGGCGGTTCTTTATCTGCTTGCTCCAACCTTAAAGAAGAATTAGCATCCTATTTCTTTATAGGGGCATTTATATTCGATAGTTTTGCACAAAAATCCCTCACATGAAGGTTTATAACTCAATAGTCGAAACCATTGGTAATACACCATTGGTCAGGCTTAACAATGTCACAAAAGGAGTTCCGGGTCGCATCTATGCCAAGGTAGAGTACTTCAATCCCGGCCATTCGATGAAGGACCGCATGGCGCTAAAAATGATCGAGGATGCGGAGAAGGAAGGTAAGCTCAAGCCCGGGGGGACCATTATAGAGGGTACCAGTGGAAATACCGGAATGGGTCTTGCACTGGCGGCAATATGCAAGGGCTATAAATGCATTTTTACCCTTGCCGATAAGCAATCGAAAGAGAAGATCGACATTCTAAGATCCATGGGAGCGGAGGTGATCGTTTGCCCGACCAATGTGGAGCCTGATGACCCAAGGTCTTATTATTCGGTTGCGAAAAAATTTAACGAGGAGATCCCGAACTCCTTTTATCCCAATCAATACGACAACATGTCGAATACCAAGGCTCATTATGAAACAACCGGGCCTGAGATCTGGGATCAAACCGAAGGAAAAATTACCCATTACGCTGCCGGGGTTGGTACCGGAGGATCGATGTGCGGAGTTGCTGGCTATTTGAAGGAACAAAATCCGGATGTTGTTACCGTGGGTATCGATACCTATGGATCGGTTTTTAAAAAATACAAGGAGACAGGAGAATTTGATCCCAAGGAGATTTATCCGTACCTGACGGAAGGGATCGGAGAGGATATCCTCCCAGCCAATGTCAATTTCGATGTCATCGACAACTTTGTAAAGGTCACCGATAAGGACGGGGCGATCATGACCAGGAGGTTGGCCAGAGAAGAGGGTCTGTTTGTCGGCTGGTCATGCGGTTCCGCGGTATTTGGTGCGCTTGAATATGCAAGAGAAAACCTCAAGGAAGATGATGTCATGGTGATCATCCTTCCGGATCATGGTACCAGATATCTCAACAAGATCTACAACGATGACTGGATGAAGGAGCGAGGATTTCTCGAGAACAGACAATATTCAACAGCTTCGGAGATCGTGGACGGGCAAAGCGCCCTGATCACCGTGAACAAAGATGATGACGTTTCATCTGTCGTTGATCTACTGAAGAAAAAGGCGATTTCTCAACTTCCGGTAGTCGATGGCGATCAATTCGTGGGAAGCCTTACGGATGCCGTCCTTTTGAAAAAGGTCCTGGAAGATCCTGAGGTAATTCATAAGAGGGTAGAAGAGGTCATGGGCGAACCCTTTCCTTTTGTGGCCGCCGGCACCACAGTCGATGTGATGTCATCCATGATGAGCCATGGATCTTCTGCGCTATTGATCCGTCAGAACGGGGAGATCAAGATCATTACCCAGGCGGACCTATTGTCTGCCGTGGTTTAGCTCAAAGCGGCTCTCCGTCACTATCCAGTTGGATGATGGGATAGCCCAGAGGTTCCAGTTGTGGCCTGATACTTTTGCCATCTCCAACCGCCAGAATGGACATTTTGTCTATATCGATCCATTTGGCGGCTACTTTGTTCAGATCGCTTTGATCAAGGCTTTCCAATAGCTCTTTTTGTCGTTTTGGGTAATCGGAGGGAAGGTTGTACCGGAGCATTTTGCCAAGGAATCTGCCCTTTTGCGCCAATCCTTCGTATTTAAGCGCCTCTCTTTGCCCGATGGATGTTTTCATGAACCGGAATTCTTCATCGGTCATCCCATGCTGACCAAATTCATTAAGTTCCCGAAGAAATTCCGAGATCGCCAACCCGGCCGAATCCTGTTCGATGGAGGCCGAAGCCTGGAAATATCCTCCGTACTGATCACCGGAAAAGAATGTTCTTGCCCCATAGGTAATACCCCTTTTTTCTCGCAGGTTTTGATTGATCCTTGAGTTAAAATCACCTCCCAAGGGGAAGTTCATCAGGGTACTTTTTTGAAATTCCCCAAGGGCATCAAATTTGAGTCCTGTATAATATCCGATGCGGATCTCGGATTGAGCCGCTCCTGGAATATCGATGAGGAATATTTTTCCCGCGTTTTCCAATGGGGTTGGACCATTTGGGGTAAGTATGGAATTCCCGTGCTTGAGTTTTTCAAGAAATCCCAATCTTTCGATCGCTTCCTCCTGATCCAGGTCTCCCACAACGATGGTATTCATTTCTCCCGGGTTCAGGCATGTCAGATAATGTTCCCGGACCTGTTCCAGAGCTATGGATTCCAATGATCTGATCCTGCCGGATAGAGGGTTACCCTGATTGTTGTTTTTTCCGAAAATCAATTTTGAAAATGCCAGGTTTGCGATAGCTGAGGGTTGATTTTCTCTGTTTTTTAACCCTTCGATCTGCTGGTTTTTCAGGCGATCGAAATCCTCCGGATCGAAGGCAGGTGAGAGTAGGATCTCTTCCAAAAATTCCATGGTTCGATGGATATTTTGACTCATCGCCTGCACATTGAACGAAACAAAGTTCTGACCTGAAGAGGCGGATATACTGCTTCCCAACAGGTCCAATTCTCTGGCGATCTCTTCGGATGAACGTTTTAGGGTAGACTCATTCAGCATCATGGCCATCAGGTTTGAAAGACCTGCCTGCTCGTTGGGATTGCTTACAGATCTGGCCCCGCCATCGATCACAAGGGAAATATTTGAGATCGGGATCGAGTTGTCAAATGCTCCAATGGATCTTGCACCGTTTTGGAACTGAGATGTCCAGAAATCAGGAACGGGAACGATAGGAGCGGGGCCATGTGCTGGTTTTATGCTTCGATCCAATTCCTCGACAACCCTTCTTTCAGCCTGGATCTCGAGTGTCGATGAAGGAATTGAGTTTTCCTGTATTTCCAAATTCCCCTCCCTGCTCATTAGATTCGTTTGCCCCTCGGGTAGCCAGCTGATGTTGAGAGAGGATCTTACCCGGATATATTTTCGAAAGGCGTTCATCACTTTTTCAGGGCTGAGGGATTCATAGAATTCAATATCCCGACTGAGAAAACCGGGATCCCCGGTAAAAGTGTGGAATGCTGCCAGTTGTGAGACCCGACCCGAAACCGTGGACAGGCTAAAAAGCAAGGTGGATTTCCTGACCGCTATGAATTTTTTTACGTCTTCCTCACTGACTCCTATGCTTTCAAATTCGGAAAAACTATCCCTGATAATTCTTTCGATCTCGGAAAGTTTTGTGCCTGGCTTGGCCAATGCGCCAAGGGTAAATTCTCCTGCCAGTTCCGATGTATTATTATAGGCAAATGCATTGATCGCCTTTTGGTTTTTGATGAGGTTCTTGTAAAGGATAGAAGTCGGGCCGGATCCAAAGATCTCCGCAAAACAGTCCAGGGCATATTCTTCCTCATGGTGTCTTGGCATGGAGGGAAAGACCATCTGGAACAGGGGAAGGTCTATTTTGTCTTCTTCGGTTACGTAGATATCCTTTTCCAGTACCGGTGAATTGCCGGCTGCCTTTTCTACGCCCGGGCCGGATGGAATGCTTTCAAAGTATTTTTTGGCTTTCTCCAGGACATCTTCCGGTTTGACATCGCCTCCTACAGTCAGAACAGCGTTGTTTGGTCCGTACCATCTTAGAAAAAAGTCCTTAAGATCCTGAAGGGTGGTCGCATCGATATCCCTCATGTGACCGATCGTAAGCCAGCTGTAGGGATGGCCGAAGGGGTAGAGGCTTGAGGCGGTTTTTTCGCCTAGAAGTCCGTAGGGCCTGTTGTCGTAATTCTGTCTCCTCTCGTTTTTTACCGTAGATCTTTGGATCTCAAATTTCTCCTCGGTCAGGGCTTCAAGCAGAAACCCCATACGATCTGCCTCGAGCCAGAGCCCGGTTTCCAGTTGATTGGCTGGAAGTGTTTCAAAATAGTTCGTTCTATCCCTGTTGGTGGTACCGTTCAGGGTTCCTCCGGATTCGGTGATGATCCGGAAATGGTCGCCCGATCTCACATGCTTGCTTCCTTCAAACATCATGTGTTCGAAGAAGTGGGCAAGTCCGGACCTCCCTATCTCTTCTCTGGCTGAGCCAACATGGTAGGTTACATCTATCCTTACGATGGGGTTGGAATGGTCTTCATGAACCAGAAGGGTAAGACCGTTTTTTAGAACATATTTTTCGAAGGGGATGGAGATCTCTTCGCCTTTTCTTCTAATCATTTATCATTTTTCTTTTGACCTCAGAACAATACAACTACACGGATCTCAGGGAAGAGGTTTCATGAATCGCGTTAATTGGCTTTCGAATACAATTTTTGTGGGGAAAATTATGGATTCGATCCATATCGGGAAATACGGGTAAACGGATAAAATCAAGCCTGAACCCATGTAATTATCCGAGCGGTGGTTGATTTGACTGGTCTTTTGTAATTTTAGGGTTGGCTTTAACCAAAAATCCAATTCTGTCTTATTTAAAATCTTTAAAATGAAGAAAGTATTACTACTTGTAGCCTTTTTTACCTTTTCGTATTTGGCGCATGCCCAATATTATAATCTGCCAGCGGTCAATACCGGTTTAAACCCCGGTGACATCAACCAGGAGGATACCGAGTTTCCTTTTGGCGCGGGAATGGCTCCCGGCTGGACCAGCATTATTGGGCCAAATCAGGCAACTCCGGTCTGGTCGCCAGTACAAACGCTTCCGATCCCATTTGACTTCAATGGAGCGGCGGTTTCGAACTACCAGGTTTCCTCCACCGGTGTCGTGACATTCTCCTCCTCACCCGGAGCGGCGCCCTCAACAAGCAACACGGCCTTGCCGAGTGCTTCCATCCCGGATAGTTCCATTGTGGTTTGGGGAATCACCGGTTCGGGTACCAATGATGCTGTGGTGACCAAAACTTTCGGATTGGCTCCAAACAGACAACACTGGATTCATTTTGCTTCTTATTCCTATCCCGGTCAGGGGGGTTGGACCTATTGGAGTATAGTTCTTGAAGAAACGACCAACAAGATCTACTTCGTTGATCAAAGGAATAATATAACTACAAACCTTGTCAATCTGACCATGGGAATCCAGGTGAACTCTACTACAGCTTACCAGGAGGCAGCATCCCCGAATGTGAATCCAAACAGCACGGCCAGCTCAGCCACCAGGGCTGATAACTGGTACTGGGAATTCATCCCCGGAAATCCTCCGGCATATGACATCAAAGTCGATGATATTTCTTCTGTGAGCAATTTTGAACTTCTGGCAAGTGCTCCGTTCACCATTGGCGGTCAGGTTACAAACCTTGGAGATTCAACGGTAACTTCTCTTCAAATGGCCTATTCCATAGACGGAGGAGCTGCTGTTCTGGATACTTTCTCAGGATTGTCCGTCAGCAAGGGAGGTACCTATAACTATACATTTGCTCAAACCTGGAATCCTGCAATTTCGGCAGCCTATGATGTCAGGGTATGGGTGAATTCGATCAACTTCCAGCCTGATGAGAACAATTTCAATGATACGCTGGATAAGATGGTGACCATTTTTGATACCCTTGTTCAAAGGCTTCCTCTTCACGAATCCTTTACTAGCTCAACCTGTGGTCCTTGTTTGCCAGGAAATCAGAACCTCGCGACCATTTGGAATGCGAACCCTGACAGGCAGATCATTCTGAAATACCAAATGAGCTGGCCAGGATCAGGTGACCCCTATTTCACCGATGAAGGAAATGACAGAAGAAATTATTATGGAATCAACTCTGTACCCAGACTTGAAGTAGATGGTCAATGGGATGGAAACTCCAATTCATATACAGCGGCTTTAAGAGATGCCTTCTGGAGTGTTCCTTCCTTCATGGACGTTGATATTGAGTATGAGGTCAATTGCCAGACCATCGATGCCAATGTTACTGTGACTCCTTATGGCGACTTCGCGGCAGGATTGATCCTTCATTTCGCTGTGATCGAAAACATCACTTACAACAATGTAAAATCCAACGGAGAGTCGGTTTTTGATCATGTAATGAAGAAAATGTTGCCAGATGCGAATGGTACAATTCTACCTGCCCTGAGCAAAGGTGTGCCATTCTCAACAACTTTCAGCTACACCTTTAACGGAGAGTACAGATTGCCCAACAATGCTACTGATCCGATCAACCATGCGACTGAGCATAGTATTGAAGAGTTCTTTGATCTTCAGGTTGTGAGCTTTGTTCAGGACAACAACACCAGGATCATTGAGCAATCCAATTACGGAGTTGACCTGATCAAGCAGGACGTAGCTACCACGGAGCTTTTGACCTCTGTTGATTTGCCGGTAGGCGGATCTCATAACATCAGGGCGGTCATTCAAAACTGGCAAGATTCAGTGTTGAACTCTCTTGATTTCAACTATCAGATCGACAACGGACCAGTAGAGACCATGTCTCTCTCAGCTCTTGGAATGCAGATCGGTGATACCATGCATGTAACGCATAGTACCCCTTGGAATCCTACCACTCCAGGTAATCAGAACCTCAAAGTTTGGGTGTCAAATCCCAATGGTGGCACGGATGAAATTCCTTGTAATGACACCATTACGGCGACCATCAATGTGATCGCTGGTTTGGATAACAATATTTCCAAAGCTGTTTCCGTATTCCCGAATCCGTCTAGCGGACTTTTCAATTTGGAAAATGGATTGTCAGAGAATATGGATGTGATCATCATCAGCCCAACAGGTGAGATCATTGATGAGCAAAGGATCCAGGCAGGCGCGAGCATTGAATTGAACCTGTCTAAATATTCCTCAGGGATCTATTTCGCGAAATTGAAAACATCCCAGGGTGTTGGAGTTAAAAAACTCAGTTTGAAATAAAAAGAGAAGGGGCTTCGGCCCCTTTTTTTTATCTTCCTTACAAGAGTTATTGACCTTGAGAACGATATGTTTCCTATTCGGCCTTTTTGTTTTTTCTGCCTCTCTCGGGCAGTTTCAGAGAATGCCTCTGCATGAGGTATTGACAAGCTCTACATGTGGCCCTTGTCTCCAGGGAAACGCCAATCTGCAGTCGATCTTTGATCCTGATCCACACAAACAGGTGTACCTCAGGTATCAGATGTTCTTTCCGTCCATCGGAGATCCCTATTACACAACGGAAGGAGGGGATCGAAGGCTTTTTTATAATCGATCCGGGATTCCGCTGCTTTTTGTAGATGGATCCTATGTTGGAAATCCCATCAACTATACCGCTGCCATACGTGATGGATTCTATGCGGTATCTACCAATATCAGGCTTCTGGTGGATTATGAGGTGCGGTGCAAGACCGTTAACATAGATATAAAAGTCATTTCGACCGGCACATATCCGGCCGGCAACAAATTGCGTCTGGCAATCTTTGAAGAAACAACCCGGAGAAATGCAACTTCCAATCAGGAAACGCATTTCTATCATGTGATGAAAAAATTCGTTCCTGATGAGGACGGGATCAATCTCGGGGCGCTTTCGCCCGGGGACACTCTCAGCCTGAGTGCATCCTATACTTTCCAGGGCGACTATCGGCTCCCTACTGCGGCGGGTAATGAGATCGATCATTCCACCGAGCATTCGGTAGAGGAGTTTTATGATCTTGGAATAGCAGCCTTCGTTCAAGACGATGCTTCGGGGACTGTCCATCAGGCTGCATATGGGGTGGATCTGATCCAAAGGGATGGCGCCATGATCAAGATGCTGGAACCTTTTGATGATTACATCAACGGGGCTCCGTATACCGTGACGACCATATTCCAGAATTGGCAGGAGTCGCTGATCAACTCCGCTGATTTCCATTATTCCGTAGATGGTGGTCCGGTTCGAACGACAAGTATATCCGGATTGAACATAGCAAAAGGCGATCGCTATACGGTATATCATAGCATGACCTGGACACCTCCGGGGCCCGGTACCTATACCATCCGCTCCTGGGCTGATAATTTCTCTGGCGGGAATGATCAGGTTTCCTGCAATGACACCCTGACACAAACGATCACCATAGAACCCTTTGTGGTTGAACCCGATGCGGATTTTACCTGGACGGGAAGCGGGACGGTTGCCTGGTTTAACAATACTTCTGCCGAGGATCCGGATTTTTCCAGCGATTATTTATGGGAATTTGATGATAACGGAGCCACCTCGACCCAGAGAGATCCGGTCTATGCATTTACGCAAATGGGCTCGTTTGATGTTTGCCTGTACGCCAGTAATGTTGTGGGAAGTGATAGTATATGCAAAAATCTGATCGTACCGATAACCGGATTGGATCAGGGAATACAGTCGGACCTGAAGGTATTCCCAAATCCGGGTTCGGGGATCTTCATGCTTGAGAATTCAGATCAAATCCCCTTTGATCTGAGGGTGTTTAATGTTGAAGGCATGCAAATAAGATCTTTTGCAATTGATCAAGGGATATCCTCCATCGATCTGAACGGCTTGGAACCGGGGCTTTACTTTTTTGAATTTATCGGCTCGAAAGGAAAGGAAAGAACAAAGGTGATCATCAGGTGATCTTACCGGATGATCTCAAAGGCCGATTCTTCCTTAAGATGTATTTCCGACTGTTCCAGTGAGTCCACCCTTGCCCAATCTGGTCCCTTCCTGGTCCATAAAAGAAATTTTTCCAGATCCGACTCCATTCCCTGGCATTCAAATTCAACAGATCCGTCGGGGCTGTTCCTCACCCATCCGGTGATCCCGAGGTCATCGGCAAGGGATTTTGCCGAAGCCCGGTAAAAAACGCCCTGAACCTTGCCGATCACCCTTCCCCTGATCCTTTTCCTGTTCAAGAAGTACCGAGAATTTTTTCCTTGATCTTGTGTTCGATCTCTTCGGAGAGTTCGGGGTTGTCTTTCAACAATAAGCGCACGGCTTCTTTTCCCTGGCCGAGCTTGTTTCCGTCATAAGAAAACCAGGAACCTGATTTCTGGATGACCTCGGTTTCAACCGCCATATCGATGATCTCTCCCTCTTTGGAAATTCCCTCTCCGTAAAGGATATCGAATTCAACAACCCTGAAAGGAGGAGCAACCTTGTTCTTCACTACTTTGACCTTTGTCCTGTTTCCAAGTACAGAATCCTGACTTTCCTTGATCTGGCCTATGCGGCGTATGTCCAGTCGTACGGAAGAATAAAACTTCAATGCGTTTCCACCAGTGGTGGTTTCGGGGTTTCCGAACATCACACCGATCTTCTCTCTTAGCTGGTTGATGAAAATACAGGTGGAACTCGTCTTGCTGATCGTACCGGTCAGCTTTCTCAACGCCTGGGACATGAGCCGAGCCTGCAGGCCTACTTTGCTGTCTCCCATTTCTCCTTCCAGTTCGCCCTTTGGAACAAGAGCGGCCACAGAGTCGATGACGATAAGATCAATGGCCCCCGATCGGATCAGGTGCTCCGTGATCTCAAGGGCTTGTTCTCCATTGTCAGGCTGGGAAACAAATAGTTTTTCCATGTCGATTCCGAGCTTTTCCGCATAGACCTTGTCAAATGCATGTTCGGCATCGATGAAGGCCGCCAATCCTCCCTGCTTTTGCGCTTCGGCGATAGCATGAAGCGTAAGCGTGGTTTTCCCGCTTGACTCAGGGCCGTAGATCTCGATGACCCTTCCGCGCGGAAAACCCCCAACACCCAATGCCAGGTCAAGCCCCAGAGAACCTGTGGAGATCGCCGGAACATCGACGACCATATCATCGGTCAATTTCATGATGGTCCCCTTCCCATAGGTCTTTTCCAGCTTGTCTATGGTTAATTCGAGGGCTTTAAGTTTCTTTTCCTGATCACTCATCTGAATGGATTTATTTTTTCAATTTGCGAATTCCTATGAACAGGGGCAAATATATCATTGGGGCACGCAGCCAATTTGCGTTGTCCAAAAAAGTTATCCTCAAACCGATTTTTTGGCGCCTATTTTTTATCCTCGTATTCGGACTTTGGGTTGATAAAGGATTTGCTCAGCTTGACAATTCCATCCTCTTTGAAAACACCGTCCGGCCCGAGGGAAAAGTGGGAAATCTCTATTTCGGCATCTCCACACTGGGCTACAATAAGAACAATGAGTATTTCGAATCCACGGCAACGGGATATACACTCTTTGGATACAACCTGCGACCTGAGGTCCTGTATGTTCCGTCCAAGCATGCTGTCCTGAGAGCTGGTGTATATATGCAGCGGGATTTCGGGACTGAGGATTTTTACAAGCTTCAGCCCAGTTATGCCATCCAACTGAATTATGATTCCCTGCTCTTCTATTTCGGAAACATCATGGGACCGTTGGAGCACAGGTATATTGAACCGCTTTATGACTTCGAACGCATCGTGTTCAATAATCCCGAGGAAGGGATGCAATTCCTGATCAGCAAAAACCGCTTTGCCATGGATGCATGGATCAATTGGGAGAAGATGATCTATGAAAGAACTCCATTCCGGGAGGAGTTTACGGGAGGGATCTCTGCGAGGTACAGACTGATCAACAACCCCAGGTTTACCTGGTCCATACCTGCCCAATGGATCGCAACCCATGTTGGAGGCCAGATCGATGATGATTCCCTACCCGCGAAAACGGTTCAGAACTTTGCATTCGGATCAAACTTTGTCTTTCGTTTTCCGGGAGCAAAAGTGGTTCAGGCCATTCGGTCCCAGAACTATTATGCCTTGTATGGAAGCTATGATGCTGAGCCGCTTGAATCCCCTTGGACCAATGGCTGGGGGACCATGCTAAACCTTACTTTCGTGACCCATCTAAATGATTTCATGATCTCCTATTGGAGGGGTGAGCAATTTGTCGCCTGGAGCGGTGGACATTTATATCAATCCATTTCCAGAAACTGGAGAGAACCCGACGCCATAGAATCTCCCAGGGAGATCCTCATCTTCAGGGTACTCGGCAAGATCAAGGTCATGGATGGGCTGGAGGTATCTCCAAGGCTTGAACCTTACATCAATCTTCAAAACAGTGCTTCCGGAATCTCTTTTGGGCTCTATGTGAAGTATCAACACCGGTTTTTCCTAACAAGGCTGCCTAAATGATCAAAAAGATAGGCATCGGTATTCTTGCCTTGTTTCTGTTTTTAGCGATCATCTATTGGCCATTGATCAATTATGGTATTGCCCAATTGAAAGGGCAACTGAAGGTGGTCCTTGGTGCGGTGGAGATCAAGGAGATCCTGGCTGATCCCATGGTAGCGGATTCCACCAGAAGAAAGCTTCTCCTCATACAGGAGATCAGGGAGTTTGGCTTTGAGGAATTGGGCCTGAAACGATCTGAAAATTACACCACCTTTTATGATCAAAAAGGTCAGGCCATACTTTGGGTCTTAACCGCTTGCCCTGAGTTTTCCCTGGAACCCAGGACATGGTCTTTTCCGATCATCGGAGAATTTCCTTACAAGGGTTTTTTTGATGAGCAAAAGGGGAGAGACGAGTTGGAGGATTTAAGTGAGCTGGGCTTTGATGTTGATTTTTCGCCGGTAGCGGGATGGTCCACACTGGGATTTTTCAAGGACCCGGTGCTATCTCAAATGCTTCGAAGGGACGAAGGTCGGTTGGCCAACTTGATCTTGCATGAACTGACCCATGGTACCATATTCATCAAGGATTCCGTTGAGTTCAATGAGAATCTCGCCAGTTTTATCGGGGACCAGGGAGCCGAGCTTTTTTTGAGAAAAACCTTCGGAGATGGGTCTCAGGAGTTGATTTCCTACCAAAATAGGAGGGGCCGAATACAAGCCTTTTCGATGTACCTGGTTCAAATGGCACCAATTTTGGATAGTACCTACAGATCTTTTGATTCCCTATTGACTGTGGAGAAAATGAGAGAAATCAAAGCCCATAGAATCCAAAGAATAAAAGCAGGCTGGATAAGCCGGGATACCCTGTTGAGCGGAGAAACCGGATATGACGAATGGGACTGGAACAATACCCTTTTCGCAGATTATTTGACCTACAATAGTCAACAGGATATTCTGGAGAAGCAATTGGAAGAACAATTTGATAACTCTCTCAAACAGATGATCGAATTCTACAAAAACAAATAATGAAAAGGTTTTTGACCATATTTCTGCTTCCATTGATCACGGGTTTCTTGTTTTCCTTTAACCCGGAGCCCGGCCCGGCGCAGATCCTCCCTGAGGACATTGGCTTTGGAAAAGGAGAAATCCTGGTTTACCGGGTGCATTATTCCTTCTTCAATGCCGGCGAAGCCACCATTACCATAGACGAGAATTATCACCGTATCAGCAATAAGGACTGTTATCGAGTGAATGTCTTTGGGAAATCAATAGGTGTTTTTGCTTCAATTTTGAGGATCAGGGATACCTGGAGAACCTATATGGATAAAGAGACCCTGCTTCCCGAAAAGTTTTACCGGAGCATCGAAGAAGGAAAGTACGTCATCCGAGAGACCGCGTTTTATCACAGGGAAACCGATACGGTCAGGGTGATCAGAAGGAACAAGGAAGGTAAATTGGATTGGGACAAGAATTTCAGGACCGAGGAAAACGCCCATGACATCATTTCCGGTTTTTATGCCATGCGGGCAATGGATTTTGACAAGTTCTATATAGGATATAAATTCCCAATGACAGCGTTCTTTGAAGACTCAACCTACACCCTTCAGATCAAATACCTTGGAACCGAAAGGATCAAAACCAAGTTTGGGAAGATGAATACCCATGTGTTTACCCCTTTAATGCCGGGCAATGAACTATTTGAGGAAGGCGAGAATACCATTAAGGTTTATTTTACAGCAAACGAAGCCAAGGTGCCTGTGAAGATCAGGGCCGAGATGTTCGTTGGAGCCGTAGAATGCGATCTGAAGGACTATGCCAATGTTAAGGGAAGTTTAAATTAATGTGGACATCAGTTTATTCGATTCAATTAAATGTAGCTTTGAAAAAAAATTCTCTTGTGAGCCCCAAGCTCTTACCTTTCGTTTTTCTGTTTAGCCTGCCCCTTATTGTTTTCTCCCAGGGCCAGATCTCGGGGAAGCTTGAAGACGTAGAAGCAGATTCCAAGCTGGAGATCTACTATCTCCTCGGTACCACAGCCAAGAACATTGAGTCGCTGGATCTTAGGTCCGGAAAATTCAAATCATCCAAAGAGTATCAAAGGGGTTTTTATCGTATTGGAAAATCCGAGGATCAAAGCAAGGTGTTGGCGATGGGGAATGAAGACCTTAAACTGCAAGGAACCTGGGGAAAATGGAGTGATCTCAAGGTAAAACCTTCTATGGAAGATTCGCTCTTCACTTTGTTTCAAAAGATCATCCGTGCCGGCAACAAGGGAGTTCAGCAATTGAGTACCGAAGCACAAAAGACCATGAGGCTACAGTCCAAGGATCCTGAAGCCTATCAGGCCAAAATGGCAAAACTTCAGCTAAGGTTTGATTCCCTCATGCTGGACCAATCTCAGCGCTTAAACAAGATATACCTGGAAAACCAGAATACCTATATAGGCAAAATGGCCGGCTACCTATTGCTCCCCGAAGGAGTGAGGACTTATGATTATTTCGATGTGGCCTCTCTGTCAGACAGGGAATACCTTTCCGGGGAAATAGTCAAGACCAAACTTTCCGTGTACTTCCAAAGGTATCTGGGCGGGAATCCCAAGAACTGGGCCCTTAGAATGGATCAGTTGCTTGAAGCCAGCCCCAGCTCCGATGCCAAGCTGGTTCTTTATTCTGCAGGAATGGAGATCTTCGTCAACCTGGATCAACAGTACACTGCCAAGCTGGCTCGAAGATTTTACAAGGATTTTCCTGACTCAGAACTTGCTCAATTCTACTATGAGCAATTGCCCAAACCCCCACCGGCAGTTGGAGATGTTGCGCCAAATATTGCACTAAACAATTCGGATGGTGAGCTGATGAATTTGACCGATCTTCGGGGAAAGGTCGTCCTTCTCGACTTTTGGGCCTCATGGTGCGGTCCTTGTCGCAGAGAGAACCCAAATGTGGTCCGGGCCTATAATGAATTCAGGGACCAGGGTTTTACGGTGTTCTCGGTATCCCTGGACAATAACAAGGATAAATGGATAGGAGCTATTGCCAAGGATGGATTGGCCTGGGAGAACCATGTTTCAGATCTCAAGGGATGGAAAAGTGCCGGAGCAAAAAAGTACGGGGTCAGAAGCATTCCTGCCACCTTCTTGATTGATAAGGAAGGTGTGATCCGTGCTGTGAACGTTAGAGGGCAGAAGCTTGAAAACGAATTGAACAAACTTTTAGATTCTGGTAAAAAAGATGGCTAAAAAAGGAAAGGTACTGATCGTAGACGATGAACCGGATATTGTCACCCTTCTCAAATACAACCTCGAAAGAGAGGGATATGATGTAGAGGAAGCCTATGATGGTCAGGAAGCGGTCAACGTTGCCGAGGAGACCAGACCGGATATTATCCTTCTTGATATCATGATGCCCAAACTTGACGGGGTGGAGGCATGCAGAAAGATCAGGGAATCAAAGGTCACGGGCGATCCCCACATCATATTTCTGACGGCGAGAGCTGAAGAATATTCCGAGATCGCCGCTTTCGATGTCGGGGCTGATGACTATATCGTCAAGCCGATCAAGCCCAGGGCATTGATCAGCCGGATCTCGGCGCATTTCCGCAAGAGTTCCAAGGGTTCGGGCAAAGCCGAAAGTATCAGTATCGATGATCTGGTCATCGATCGCGAGAGCTATAGGGTAGAATGGAAGGGAGAAAACATTCAAATGCCCAAAAAAGAATTTGAGCTTCTGTATTTTCTTGCTCAGAATCCGGGAAAAGTTTATTCAAGAGAAGATCTATTGAAGCATATTTGGGGGGAAGACGTGTATGTGCTTGCCCGGACTGTTGATGTACATGTGAGAAAGGTCCGAGAGAAGATCGGCGACTCTTTTATCAGAACCATAAAAGGGGTCGGTTATAAATTTGAACCCAAAGAGTGAAATTAAACTCCCGTGCAATTGCCTTTATCCTTGCGATCTCCGTCGGATCCCTGACGGGAGCATTTTTAAGCCTTGTTGATAGTGTCCCCATAGTAGGGTTGGTCGTGGGTGTGGTGATGGCTTTTTCCAGTACCTTCCTCCTTTCTTATTTTATTATGGAATTCCTGTTTTTCAGGGAGATCCAGAAGATCTACAGGTTGCTGAACAATATCAGTAAGAAGGAAACCACCGCCGATTCACAGGCGGTCAAAAAGGAGAGCAATCCTTTCAAAAGGATCAACGCCGAGATCGAGGAATATGCTTCCTCCAAGGAGCAGGAGATTGAAAACCTCAAAACCGTTGGAAAATACCGTCGCGAATTTCTGGCGGATGTCTCACACGAGCTAAAAACACCGGTATTCGCAGCCCAGGGGTTCATTTACACCCTGATTGATGGGGCGATCGATGATAAATCGGTGAGATATAAATTCTTAAAAAAGGCTGCCAAGAGCCTGGATGGGCTTGACAGGCTGGTTTCGGATCTGATCACCGTGTCTCAGATGGAGACCGGGATCATTACTATGGATAAGGAGGTCTTTGACATTAAGGGCCTGGCCTATGAGGTCAGGGACCAGATGAGCAGGAAGGCGGAGAAGCGCAAAGCCAGCATTGAGATCATTCATGATTCCAGGACACCTTATTTTGTCAAGGCGGATAAGCATAGAATTGGGCAGGTCTTTAACAATATCGTGGATAATGCGATCAAATATGGCCGGGAAGAGGAGGGAAGGATCAGCATTTCATTCAAGGTGATTGAAGACCAGGTTGAGGTAACCATCGAAGATGATGGCCCCGGTATTCCTTCCGAACACCTGAACCGGCTTTTTGAGCGCTTCTATATGGTGGACAGAAGCAGGGCCAAAACCGGTGGAAAGAGGGGTAGCGGACTGGGGCTCGCCATCGTGAAGCATATTGTGGAGGCTCATGGTTCAAATGTTGAGATCACCTCCAAGCTTGGGATCGGGACCGCTTTTTCATTTAAGCTCGAAAAGGGAAGATCCAGGAAAAGGGAGGTCCCCAAAGAGATCCAGAAAGAGGAATCCGTTGATTGAAACATTATTTGAAGACGAAGATCTTCTGGTGATCAACAAGCCGGCCGGCATTTCCTGCCTGGAGGACCGAACCGAGAAGACAAATATTTCCACCCTTTTAAAGGATATTGATCCGGCCTTTAAGTTGGCTCACAGGCTTGATAAAACCACCAGCGGCCTGCTGGTTGCAACCAAGAATGATGCTGCCTATAGGTATATGGCTCTGAGATTTGAGGAAAGGGAGGTTTTTAAGCTGTATCATGCGGTGGTTGAGGGAAACGTTCCCGACGGTGAGATTCTGATTGATGAGCCCATAGAGATTTCAGGTAAAGGTAGAGCCCGGGTCGGACCAAGGGGAAAAAGATCCGAAACCCTTGTTGAGTTGCTCAAGGGTTTTCGAAATTATTCGGTGGTCAATTGCATGCCTCTAACCGGACGGTTTCATCAGATCAGGGTGCATCTGGCATTCATGGGTTTTCCTTTGGCAGGGGATACGACTTATGGAGGAAGCCCGGTGCTGCTATCGAATATGAAATCGGGATACAGAGCATCGAAAGGCAAAGAGGAAAGACCTGTATTTGATCGCCCGGCTTTGCATGCATTGAAATTGCGCTTTATTTCTCCTGCAGGGCAGGAGCTTGAACTTGAGGCTCCCTATCCCAATGATTTTGAGCGCCTGAAAAAAATTCTCAAAAAATATAATTGACCCTCATTTTGATTGTCTGCACCCTTTTGATTTTAAGATAATTAACTCTAATTTTGTGCCCCTGTTTTTTCAGGGGGTATAGAATTTTCTATTGAAAGGAATGAACACATTTAAAACACAGTCGGTCAGGAAAGAGGATGTGAAAAAGGAATGGATCCTGGTAGATGCTGAATCTCAGGTAGTTGGAAGACTTGCTTCCGAGATTGCCAAAAGGTTGAGAGGTAAGCATAAGCCGGATTACACACCTCATGTTGATGGTGGAGATCATGTCATTGTGATCAATGCCGACAAGGCCGTATTCACCGGTGATAAGTTTGAGTCTAAAGAGTACTTCTCGCACACAGGTTATCCCGGTGGTCAGAAGAGAAAAAGCCCGAGTCTGATCGCGAAAAAGAAGCCCGAATTTATCGTTGAGAATGCGGTAAGAGGAATGCTTCCCAAAAACAGGCTTGGAAGAAAAATATTTACAAACCTTCATGTTTATGTCGGAGCCGAGCATCCGCATGAAGCACAAAATCCAGTAACGGTAAAACTATAATCAAATGGCTGTTATCAGTACAGTTGGAAGAAGAAAGACATCAATTGCCCGACTTTATATGAAGGAAGGCAAAGGAAAGATCACGGTAAACAAGAGAGAGATCACCGATTACTTCCCCACGGAAGTTCTTCAGTTGATCGTAAACCAGCCACTTGAACTGGCGGAATTGAGCGGGAAATTCGACCTGAGCATCAATGTGCAGGGTGGTGGATTCAATGGACAGGCCGAAGCCGCAAGGTTGGCTATTTCCAGGGCTATCTCCGAATACGATGCGGAGAAAAGACCCATTTTGAAGAAAGAAGGACTTTTGACCAGGGATCCAAGAATGGTCGAAAGAAAGAAATACGGTAAGAGAAAAGCACGTAGAAGCTTCCAGTTCAGTAAGCGTTAATCAAGACTTTAATGATCGAAGTAAATCAAAAACAACTATTGGATGCCGGTGTTCACTTTGGACACCTGACCAGGAAATGGAATCCCAAAATGGCTCCCTATATCCTTATGGAGAAGAACGGGATCCACCTGATCGATCTGAACAAGACCAAAAGAAGCCTGGAAATGGCTGGGGAAGCCCTGAAGAACATTGCCAGGTCCGGAAAGAAGATCATGTTCGTCGCAACCAAAAAGCAGGCACAAGAGGTGGTTTCTACTGAGGCCCAAAAGCTCAGAATGCCATATGTGACCGAAAGGTGGCTTGGAGGTATGCTGACCAATTTTGTGACGGTGAGGAAATCCCTGAAGAAATTGGCGGCCATCGATAAACTGATGAAGGATGAAGAATTCCTGAACCTCGCCAAAAAGGAGAGGTTGATGAAAATGAGGGAGAAGGAAAAACTTTCAAGGGTGCTTGGAGGTATCGAGGATATTCAAAGACTACCGGCGGCTCTTTTTGTCGTTGACATCAAAAAAGAGCATATCGCCGTGGCCGAAGCTCAAAAACTGAATATCCCGGTTTTTGCCATGGTCGATACCAACTCCGATCCCGACCAGGTTGATTTCCCTATCCCTGCGAACGATGATGCTTTCAAATCTATCAATCTGATCGTAGGCGTTCTTTCTTCCTATATCGAGGACGGAATAGAAGAGCGGAAAAAGGACAAGGAAGAAGCGAAGAAGAAAGAGGCTGAGGAGCAACCTCAGGCTGAAGGAGCCGAGAAACAGGCAGAAGAGGAGGTGGCCGAACCAGAGGCCGTCGAGGAAGGCAAAGAGAACAAAGAGTAAATCCGAAAAAACATTGAGGAAACTCGATGTTTTTTTTTAACTAAATTTTATTGAAACCATGGGGGTTACAGCAAAAGAAGTAAACGAACTCAGAAAAATGACCGGTGCAGGCATGATGGACTGCAAAAATGCATTGGTCGAAGCGGACGGCGATTTTGACAAGGCCGTCGAAATTCTAAGAAAAAAAGGACAAAAGGTTTCGGCTAAAAGGGCTGACAAGGAAGCGAACGAAGGTTCTGTATTTGCAGCGACTTCAGGCGATGGAAATGAAGGATTCATTTTCTCCCTGAATTGTGAAACAGATTTTGTGGCCAAGAATGATGACTTCCAGAATCTTGGAAAAGAGATCATGGATGCCGTTTTGGCCAACAAGCCTGCCGACCTGGAAGCGTTGTTGAGCTTGAAACTCGGTAATGGAAATTCTGTAGAAGAGACCCTTACCGAAAGCATGGGTAAGATCGGTGAAAAGATCCAGGTGACTCAGTATTCCAAGATCGATGGTGAGAAGATCATCCCGTACATCCATATGGGTGCGAAGCTTGGTGTGCTTGTCAGCCTCACAGGAGCCAATGGAAGCGATGTTACCGGAGCCGGAAGGGACGTGGCCATGCAGATTGCCGCGATGAACCCTGTAGCCGTAGACAAGGATGCGGTTGATGAGACAACCATCAATAAAGAGATCGAGATCGGTAAGGAGCAGGCAAGAGAAGAAGGAAAGCCGGAAGAGATGCTGGAAAAGATCGCGATGGGGAAATTGAACAAGTTCTTCAAGGAGAACACCCTGTTGAATCAGAGCTTTGTTAAGGATCCTTCAATGAACGTTCAGAAATATTTGGATTCCGTTCATTCGGGATTGACCGTGAACCAATTTAGAAGAGTAGCGGTAGGAAGCTGATCAATTCTCCGGTTGGAAGATCCTTTTTCTTAACCGGTATTGATCCGTGAAGGGGTCAGAGTCAGGCATTAATTCATAATGTTTGGTTCTGGCCTTTTTTGTTGCCTTTCCCCGCAATACCTGATCCTTTTCCTTGCGCCTCACGATCACTTTGACCGATAGCTCCTTGCGGATATTCTTGCTGACAAAGATCAATTCCCGCAGATCATACTCATTGAAAACCTCATTGTTGTTGATCGAGATGATCACATCTCCCTTTTCCATGCCCAGGGTATTTTTACCCTTTTTTACACATACATAATGTCCTATTTCCGGGAAGTAGTGGAGTTTTCCCCCTTTGAGGAAAGTCCTGTGTTCTTCTCCCTTGACCACGAAATCCCAGCCCACACGATTTAAATAATAGTCATGGGGGATGGGCTTGTCTCCATACACGTATTCGTTGATCAATTTTTTCACCTCATTGTTTTGCATCCTGAGGAATGCACCCCAGGGGTTGGGGTTTTTTGAGGCATCGATCTCCTCCACATGGAAATTCTTGAAGATCCGGAGCCAATCCATAATTCCATAATCGCTGTTCTCTCCCCCCTGAAGAACAATGTCAAGATAAAATGCAAGCAGACTGCCGCGATCATAAAAGGAAGCATAGTTCTTCATGATCTTGCGAAGTCCCTTTTTGCTTTCCCCTTGCTTGTACAGGTCAATGCCAAGCCCGTAGAGGTTCAGGTTCTCCGATCTGGTTTCGGCTATCAGCTCGGACAGAATGGTTTCCTTGAGCCAAAAGTCAGAGTAGACCCTGGATTTTAAAAGGTTCAGGACGGCCAGATAATCCGATATCGACTCGATCAGCCATAGATGCCCGGGGTTATGGGGCTCCTGAGGGTTTTCCCAGAAAAGATCTCCCATGACCTCATTGCAGATCCAGTATTTGCTGAATGCCAATGATGTTTTCATCATCAGATCTTCGAGACCTTCTTTTCCTGTCAGATTGATCAGGACCCCGTTTTCAAAGACCGCAACCGACATTTTTTCGTCCGTCAGGCTTTTTTCATCCCTTCCCAGGGAGAAAACGATGTCCGTTAATCGACTACTTTGACTGTTTGCCTCGTAGATCTTGAAAAGCTCGTTGAATATCCCGGATTCGTAGATCTTGGGTAGGAGTGGGTGATTCTGAATTCCCCATAATCTGAATTCCTGTTGCCTGCCCTCCAGGATCTCTGGCCGGTTTGAAAAATAGATCAGCTGTTTTTGAAGGTCTGTCCAGCTTTCAAACTGCACTTCCGGCCTTTCCACCTGGAACTGATCCGGAATGGTGGAGTATAGTTTTTCCGGGTTGTTGAATTCGATCCTTACTCCATGTTTACTGTCCTTGGTTGTCTTTCCGAAGGCCAGTTTTGAATTGAAAAAATACTCCTCGCCCTTGCTGATCCTGGGCCTGAAAGCAGGTAAGACCGAGTAGGTATTTCTTCCGGGATCATAGTATCCGTACTCCATTTTTTTGACGGGCTTCCCGCTGCGCTTTTGAAGTTCACCCTGATCGTCGTATCCCTTCTGGCCTTTGATGAATTCACCTGGCTGCATGGGCCAGTAGAATTGCTTGGAATAAAAGGGAAACTCCATGAGTCCATCCCATTGATCCGTTTGTGTATAAAAGGATATTTTCTGAACCCCTTTCTCGACCTTGAGTAGGTGGATCTTGTAAAGTTCGGATTGAGAAAAGCTCGGGAGATAAGAATGAAGCAGGAGGAAAGAAAAGGAAAGGAACAGGCCTAGAGACTTCCTTTGAGTCTTATTTCGCCATGATCTGGACTTCCTGGAGGAAATTATTTCTTTCAAGCTCATCTTCCGATGAAAAAGGGATCAGGAGGTGAAAATATTGATCCTTTTCCTTTTTGACCGTATGAATTCGATTATCAACGATCCCGAAAGGTATTTCGTCCAGGGATTCCTTGAGGATCAGCTGATTTTGATTTCCCAGGAGGTATAGTTCGACTTTCTCTTTCCTGGCCTTGGGAACCTTGACCAGGTATTTCTTCTTGGAAATATGGTCATAAAAGAAATCCCAGTCATCGGCATCGGACAGGGCGATCTCCTCTTTGACGGATTCGTTTTCCAGGTCAACCTCAAGAAGGCGGCAGGAACTGTTTTGAAATACCATGAGGTCGTTGTTCGACAGGGCATAGTCCAGATCGGTGGATTTACGGCATGGACCCTGGGCTTCCAGCAGTTTCACCTGTTTTCCGTTCAGTGAGGAATTGTCCAGATCCACTTCCATCAGGTTCAGACAGTATTCCTTTGATCTGTAGGCCTTATTGCTCTCAAAGGTTTTTCCGATCACCACGGTACCCAGGAAGAGCGGTTCATTCAGGATCTTGCCGGGGTTGCTTTGGTTCTGATCGCGCACGGTCAATTGATTTTTCAAGAGCAGGCGATCATCACGGATCAGGAGCTCCAATGTCTTCTTGCTCTCCTGGATGTACAGGGTGGAATCATTGGAGATGATCACGCTTAGGGGCTCTTCCTTGACCATGAAGGTATCCTGGACTAGGTTATGCCTGTCTAGCAGGTATATGGGTGTGTCCTTTTGTCCCTTGGAAGAACCCACACCTACGGCATAGTCGGTGCTGAGGAAGTAGAGTCTTTCGATGGGAAGTGTCTTATGGGAATAGGCCAGATACTCCAGTTCAATTGTACCGCCGGCCTTGGCGAATTGAACGAAAAGCATGGAAACGATTGAAAAAAAGAAGAGACCCTTCCTCATGAACTGGCAAATATAATAAAGATTGAATTTGAGGTTATGTCAATGTTAACCCTGCATCATTGAACAGGTAAGCGGGGGTAGAAGTTTGATTGGGGTGGAACGGAAGCTTGACTTACGGGCTTAAGAGCTATGCTGATGGTAAGCCTATAAGTATCTTGGCATGGGCTCTGGCAGTTGTTGTCTTAATCCTGACCCTAATAGAGGATGTAAATGCCATGCCGCAACGAGCAGTAAAGTCCTTAGACTTTACAAGCAGAGGGTTTGCGCATTTCTAAAAATTAGTGCCTGATAGTGCATGTTTTTAGAAATGGGCTAAGAAGGGTGGGTAAAGGAAGCGCTGGCTTCTCTAGCAGTTGAGAATAATTACGCTTTCTCTAAGCTTGTCAATATCAGGGCTATGTTTAGTCCTTCTTTTTTGAATTTCCCTCAACACTCCAATCTCCCTTAATTTCCAACCTACGCGATGACCAATATCTGAGAGAATAAGATCAACTGGAACATGCTCATTAGCGTATGCGGAAGTTGATACTATGAGCCATGCACTTGCTCCTGGCTTCGCTTTAGATTTCAAGGTTGTAAGGATGTTCTTCATATCTTCGAAATACGCGGTTATCATACTCGGAATATTCTTATGCATAAGTGAATCTGGCTTGTCACTGATACGCTTAAATACATCTTTGTATAATGATCCAAATTCGTTATCAATAGGCTTTTTCCAGTTAGCCTGAATGTGTGACCTAAGTGTTTCGAGCCTCAATTTGTACAGAGCCTCATTAGAGTTTACAAACTCCCCTAAGAATAACTCTGGTCTATATATGTCCGTGTAATCGAACGTATTGAGATAAGGAGGAGATGTAACACACAGACTGAATTTAGAATCCAACTTTTTAAGTAGTCGTCTTGAATCACCATTGATGATTTTTGGTTGCTCTTCAACTTTAGTGTCTATATCTTCCAAAATTTTATCCGTGATTTCTCTAAAGCTGTCTATGAATGAATCTCGCGAAAAACCCAGTTGTTCCCAATTGTTTTTGTATCTGAGACATTTGCCATCCTTTTTTGCGTTACAGTTTTTCATGGCAGCTGATATGAGCGAAAGCCTCATAAGTGAGCTAATACTGCTCCGACTGTTTTTATGAAGCTGATAACCGCCATTAAATGCTCGCAATACGTCCGTATTAAACAACCACTTCGAGTTCTCATCGCTATCGCTAAAAGTGGAGTAACCTTCAAGGTAAGAGGGTAATGATGATGATGAACAAACGTCAATGGTGCGTTCAATCTCCTTAAGTAGTTTGCTTTTTGGTGCTTTTAGTGCTTTTACTTTCGCGAGAAAGTTTGTGAAGGGGTTCACCTCATACCCAACTGATTTAACTCCCATGTTTGCCGCTGAGAGCGTTACCGTTCCACTACCATTGAATGGGTCTATCACAAAGTCTTCCTTTTTCAGGTCTTGATTTTCGATAGCACTTTTGACCAGTTTCGGAGAGAAACCTTCTTTGTAATAATACCAACGATGCCTTGCCATATCAACTGTTTGCTCGGCATTAGATGTTCCCTGATCTCTTAACCCAAAATTCTCGTTTAACACCATTCTCTTAATCCTCACAAATTGGTTCTGTGAACATTCTCACAGGCGTTTCATAATTATTCATGGTCAGGTGATAGTTGCGATCATCTTGGAAAACTATTTCTTGCCCTGCAAAGTGCATCCCCTTGTCTCTGGTTATCGTGGTCATATCCTTATTGGTTCTATATCTCCGTCCGTCAATCGTAACTAGGTAACCTTTAGTAATGCTAGTTGGCGTATCTCGCTCAGCGATGTCCAAGTATTCTTTTAATTGATATGCTCCCTCGTTGGCTCTGCTGTTAGAGTATTGACTAGTTAATTCATCGTCAGGCTTTCTAGCCTTGCCAAGCCATTTCAGCTCAATTAATGCTTGACGGTTGGCTTCCTTCCAATAAACGCGAACATCCACAGGCTTACTTCCTCCGATGTTGTATTCTCGTACAACATCAACCCCTCTTATGCTTTTTCTTATATGCTGTTCAAGAGACTCCTGCATTTTGGCTTCAGGCCCATTAATGAAGAAAATACAGTTAGCATCTTCTCCCCAGCATTGCCTGAAAATCGTACAAGACGACCTTCTTATCTCTTCGCGATAGCTACTTAGAGAGTCATCAAGGAATTGGTACTGAAGCGCATAAATACTTGCGCAGTTGTATGGGTTGTTGATTGGAATTTGATGGGTGCTAGCATAGAATTGTTCGGCTCGATCTTGATAGGAATAGGCAAGTACTTGATCGTCTTGAAATAACACAGTGGGATCTGCATTTTCCCATAGCACAGGAAGTCGTGACCCTTCTTCAAACACTTGAAGAACCAAGGTATCTGATCGGTTGTTAGTCAGTACAGTCTTATCGTAGAGACTAGTACCGTTGGCAATTGGTAAAATTTCCTTATCATCCAGCGAATTGAATATCACAATTTGACCGTCAAAATGACCAGGTTCGATGCTCCTATATATCTTTTGGACATGGGAAATCAATGTTTTAGTTATTGAAATTGCACTATTGTTATTCCCGAAGGCCTGATAGATCAATAATGGGTAATGTTCCTGCCTGATATTGTTTATAATTTCTTGATTGGGCATATTTACTTGGCAGGTTAGAGTTTTTCCGATTCAGTGATAAAATTTATCCAAGTAACAGCCGGTATGATTAAGTCATCTGCTGACACACCCACGGCCTCGCTAATCTCTTTGAACTTCTGATAAACTGACCCTTGCTCCACCCAGCGCTCTCCTCCCATTTCTCGAACCTTTTTTAATTCTGAATCGCTCAATAAAGCCCTTTGAGTTTTTGAATAAGGCACTAACATACTTGTCGTACAAGCAGCATCTAAATACTCTTCTCGAATCTTGAAAGTATCTAAGATTTCAAACCGATTGAATTCATCAGTTCCTCGACCCGTTACGGAGAGAAAGGTTCCGGAATCTTCAAACCATCCGTTGCGCAAATGTCGAGTTATAGCCTCATTTATTTCGCTCGAAAAAGGATAGCCGTTTTCGTTAATGATAAACCTGTAACCCCAGTCTTCTAGTGGGTTTCCTCTGTATATAAAGAGTATTGAAGAGAAGTAAGCAAACAGGTGCACTTCTTCTAATTCGAATCCGTCCAGAGTGTTATCAAGTTTGTGAGCCAAAGAGAGGCTATCAAAAAAGGCTTCCGGTTTTATCTGCTCATTCATTTTCCTAATGCATTTTCTATGTTTGAATAAACCTGATCAAATAAGTGTTCACCATCCTTTTGAATAGGAGTTGGATCAGTCCATTCCAACATTCTCCGGAACTTCATATTTTCATTGCTACACTTCTCTGCTAATGAAACTAGAAGCTGTGAAGCATTGATGTTGGCAGTCATAACAATATGCTGCCCATACTCGGTTACAAAATCTGCAAACATCTTTCCAACCCGACTTTCATAAGCTATATCCAGTGAGCCTTCGGGGGTGTCAATAAACATGCTTGCACCATAATCATCTCGCGACAAGTAAATTGCCAGAGACATTCTGAGTGCAATATCAAGGAAGAATCTCTGACTTTCTGATAACTGTGATGCTTCGGTTCGGGCACTCTTTTGAAGTTCAAGTACTAGATAAAGGCTCTTCCCACTCCTTTCTGATTGAATATTTAAGTCTAGACCAATAAAGCTCTTTGCAAGTTTTTTGAAGGTGGGGACAAAGACAACTTCAGCTTCTTTATAGGCTTCATCCACTTGTGACAGAAGCGAGTTGTATTCTGGCTTTAGCTTATCCCTTAGGGCATATTCGTTCTTCGCCTTTTTGTCATTCTTTTCAAACTGCTTTTGATACTGATTCATTAGGACGTCAACACTTTGGTTACCAGTCTTATTAAAGGTTATGTCCGGGTTTGCAGCAATGAGTTTGTCCAAATCGGCTTTTGCTATCTTATGTTCAAACTCAATCTTTTCTAGTTTATCTTTTTTGCCCTGAACTTCGATGATGAGATTTTCTAACTCCTTATTCTTCTTCGCTATTTTGGCATCATTGACTTTGATGCTTTCCAATAGTTGTCCCTGCTTTTCATCCTTCTCTTCTTCGATGGATGTATCGCACAGAGGACATTGGTTTTTGTGAAGATTAGCAATGATCTGTTCAGCAACTTGGGAGCTTTGAGCTCCACATAAAGCACATTCGTTATGAGCTAAAGCAGACTTGACAAATTCATTCTCAAGTAATTGGGAACGTGGCTTTGTGTATTGAGAGAATAAGCGGCTATGTTCAATCCTCAGCTGCATAATCTCCGAGTTAAGGTAGCTCAGCCGCTTGAGCATAGTGTCGTACTCGGTGCTGACGTTTTTTAATTCCTTTTCAATCTCTTCAAACTCTCGATGTATTCTGTCAAATTCTTTTTTCTGTTCTTCATTACTTGTACCGCTTTTCGCAGATGCCTTTTTTAAAACTGCAATTTCATTCTTGATTTGGGTAGCTTGCCATCTGGCATTTCGGCCATTGGATTCGTGACGTTCCATTAACCGTTTCAATTCAATAATGCGCTCGGTTTTCTTGGTATCAGTATTAAAAGCAATAGCCAACGCATCGGATGAGGCCCGATTATCCCAAAATATCATTCTTCTGTTCTCATCGAACGTCAGAACATAGAGTTGGTAGAAAATGAAGTAATCGAAGTTATCAATCCCAATTTCCTTGGGCAAAAGCGTTTCATAAGATTTTGTTAGCTCCGTAGGGCTCAGACCATTGGTTTTCACCTGGCTGATTTTCTTTCCTTCTTCAATTGTGTAAACCTCAAACACTCTGAGTTCTTCTCGTTGATTGAACCCTCGAATGATCTTGAAATGTTTGTCGTTTATCTCAAAGTTTAATTCAATCTCAGCTTTAGGTAAATGCGCCTCTTTTATTCTACCTTGAAAGTATCTGTCTGTGTAGCGTTTATGAACGCTCACAATCTCCTTGGGGTCAAGAACATCTTTGTCCGGGGCGATGACAATTCCTGTTAACCCGTAGTTGATTGCGTTTAGAAATGTGGTTTTTCCCAGCCCATTCGCTCCTGCCAAACAATAAACGCCATCGTTGATTTCTTCGTTGATCTCTATTAACTCATCCCCTTTTGAGTAGAGGGAAAAATCTCTCAAAATGACCCTTTTCAACTTTGGGAAGCAGTATTTACCTCGATTGCTCATCCTAACTGTTCTCGTCCAATTTCACATCCCCATATATTTCCTTCAATACCTCACAAGGGTCAGCTCCAATAGCCAATGAAATAAGGTAGAGTTCCTTAGCTCTTAAATGTGCTGATTCTTTCAAGGTGAGCTCACTCAATCTTGGCTTGCTGATACCCGTTTTTCGTGAAACCTCAGACTTGTTAATTGACCTCTTTGCCAAGTATATTCCCAACTCAGTCATCGTGATTTTTAAGATTTTCTATAAGTAATATCGGCTGAAATTAAAGAATGTACACCCATTCTATAAAAACGTTTGTTCATTTGAAATTGAATCTTTAAACTTGTATAGATTTTCTTTAAGCCCTTAATTGATTATTTAAAACAAACTATGAGAAGATACACAAAAGCTGATTTAGAACAAATCGTTGCCGTCCAACTTGAAAACCTCAATGCTGTACATGACCTACTCAGCATCATGAAAACCCAAAATGAGCTTTTAGAGCAAGCGAATAAAAAACTCAAGGATGAAATTTGGGATTTTAAGAAAAAGGTATATCCTAAACTTTCCCGCAGACAAGGTAAATCGTGAGTGAGAATTCCAGAATAGATTTTCCCTTGTCTATTCATGATCGTTCCTTTTGAAATCCTTTAAAAAGTGCCTTTTCGCAAATGCCCTACCTGAGCCTGACTTGAGATACTTCTCAAAAAAGTAAGCCCTGTATTTATCTTCGAAATTGATGATGACCTCTGGTTTTACCGGTAATCTGTATCTGGTTGATCTTACCAAACCTCGCTGGTGCTGATCAAGCCTCCTCTCGAAATCGGATGTACATCCGATATAATGTGAAGAATCGGAACATTTAAGTATATAGACAGAATACATTTTAAAAGGACATTACCCTGTTAATATACAAACTTGGTGGACGGCGTCCGCAGAAGCTCGCGGGGGGTTTTCAAGAAGGATAGTAGTAGAAAAATGAAATAGGCCCTGTGGTATCTACCACAGGGCGAAGGTGGAGCCGGCGGGAATTCCCGTCCCGATTGCAATCGGGACGGGACAGGCTTCTCTTCCTTTTTTGCTGCGCAAAAAAAAAGACAGCCGAAGCTGTCTTTCACCGTCTCTGTGGAGCCGGCGGGAATCGAACCCGCGTCCAGATATGCCTTTCAAATTGCCATCTACATGCTTAGTCCTGACGATTACCGGATACCAGAGGTCAGAACAACTCAAAAATACCCGGGCTGATACCTCAATGACCCTCCGGAGCGATATCAATTTCCGAAAGGTGAACCGCGTTTCGAAGCCCTTGGCCCATTTGAGGCAGTTCAATCAAATGGAGGACTAAAGCTGTTTAATAATCCTTATTAAGCAGCTAAGGCGTATGATTCTTCGCCAATTAAAAGTTGAAAGTTTTTTACGGGATCACTCACAAAACCCGGCATGCCAGCAATAGACAGGTTCATCCTGTCAAAACCAGTCGGCCCCATATTTCAATGAACTGAGCAGCAAAATTACGATTTCTGCCCCGTATTCATCCCAACAAAAAAAACTGCGCTTGCATTCATCCAAATTGCCAAGGGCTGTGGATTATCTGGCAGCAAAAATCACTAATTTGCGCCCATGGCGGATTACGTTGTTTCAGCGAGAAAATACAGGCCGAGATCCTTCGATGAGGTCATCGGTCAATCACATATCACAACAACCCTAACCAATGCCATCAAAAACGAGCAACTGGCCCATGCCTTGCTTTTCTGCGGACCCAGAGGGATCGGAAAAACAACCTGCGCCAGGATACTCGCCAAGACTATCAATGAATTCGACGATTCGGCCCTGGAAGGTTCGGGTATGGCCCTGAATATCTTCGAGCTCGATGGTGCCTCCAACAATTCCGTAGACGATATCCGAAGCCTGATCGATCAGGTTCGCTACCCTCCCCAACAGGGCAAGTACAAGGTCTATATCATCGATGAGGTTCACATGCTCTCCAAAGGTGCTTTCAATGCCTTTTTGAAAACCCTGGAAGAGCCGCCCTCTTATGCCATCTTCATTTTGGCGACAACCGAGAAGAACAAGGTACTGCCGACCATTCTTTCCCGTTGCCAGATCTTTGATTTCAACAGGATCGATATTCCGGAGATCGAAGATCATCTGCTGAAGATCTCCTCCAAAGAAGAAATTGAAGCTGAAAAAGGGGCCATCCATTTGATCGCCCAAAAATCCGACGGGTCCTTGAGGGATGCGCTTTCCCTGTTTGATCAGCTGGTGGCCTTTTCCGGTGATAACAAGCTTACTTACGAGCAGGTCTTAAAGAACCTCCATATTCTCGATTATGATTATTTCCTCAAGCTTACCGAGCAACTCAGCCAGGGAGATCATGAATCGGCGGTCTTGCTATTCGATGAGGTGATCGGAAAGGGATTCGATGGATTGCAATTGATCCTTGGATTTCTGGAGCACCTGCGGAACCTTCTCATGCTGCAGGCGACCAGTACCTCCAAACTGGTACAGGTTCCTGAAAACGCCCTGAAAGAATATGAATCTCAAAGTCAGGAGATCGATAAATCGCTCTTGCTCTCCTGGATCAGTGTGCTTCAAAGCTGTGAGCAGCAATACCGTTTTAGCCAGAACCAAAAAATCCTTGTGGAATTGACCCTGGTGCGTATGGCCCATGTACTGGAAGTCCTGGATCTTCCCGAGCCGCAAACGGCAGGTACGAAAAAAAAAACTTCCAGAAGTCCTGAATCCAAGGAATTAGAAGAGGAAAAGGAGCCTAAACCCCAGCAGAGCGAGGAAACGGAACTTTCCGAAAAACCTGAGATCGAATCTGCTCCCGAGCCTGAAGTGCAATCTGTAAACAAGCCGGAAATCGAGGAGCAAAGCGCTGAAGATCAGGAAGATACTGAGCCTCCAACCCAGGTAAGCGAGCCTGAGAAGACGGCCTGGAACAAAACGGAAAAAAATACCGACACTGAGAAAAAGAAGGGAGAGAAGATCTCCATCAAACCAAGAATATCCGCTTCCCTAGATCTGGACGGCAATGAGCAGGAAGAAGAAGGAGAACCCGATCTGCTGCTATTGCAGAAAGAGATCCCCGAAGACCAGGAATTTGGCCAGGAAAAACTGGAGAAGTCTTGGAAAGAATATGTAGAAAAGAACAAATCTGCCTTTGGAGCAGGGCTGGCCAGGCTCATGGAAAGGTACCCAAAGGTGGAAGGGAATGCCATCCTGCTGGAATTGAGCAATCCCATCGAGGAGAATCATATGAATTCCATCAAGGCGGAACTCAATTATCATCTGAAGAAATCACTTCGGAACAAGCAGGCCGAACTGACCATTATACACAAGAAAGAGACCGAGGAGAAAAAGCCCTATACCTCGCTGGAAAAATTCAATGCCCTGGCAAAGGATAACCCCGCTCTCAATGACCTGAGGGATCAACTGGGATTGGAGATCGAATTCTAGTATTTGATCTCCGGATCGAACCAATTGGCATACATCAGATAATTCCCTGGGGTCCTCTTGATGACTTCGATGTTTTTTTCGTCGGTCTTTTTCAAAAATTTGGCCGGAACACCACCATAGATAGAGCCGCCCTTGACCACGGTATTGGCCAGAACTACGGAACCAGCGGCAATGATAGATCCCTCTTCGACCACGGCATGGTCCATGACTATGGCCCCCATACCGATCAGTACATTATCCTCAATGGTACATCCATGCACGATTGCATTATGGCCGATGGACACATTATTACCGATCCTGGTCGGAGCGGTTTTATAGGTGCAATGGATGACGGCTCCATCCTGGACATTAACCCGATCTCCGATATCGATGGAGTGAACATCGCCCCGAACCACGGCATTGAACCAAAAGGAGCAGTCATTGCCTGTCCTTACCTCTCCGATGATCAAAGCGTTTTCCGCCAGAAAACAATTCTCACCGATCAACGGTTTTTTACCTGAAATTGGAATTATTTTTCCCATATTTCGTTTTGTCAAAGTAACTTTAAAATAGATTCTTATTCATCATCATTGATTAGTTTTGATGCTGAGTCACCGTATTGAGAGGAGAAATCCTTAAGGGTCATTTGTACTTAAATTAAGTTCACAATGTCTGTAGATAAAACTGCTGAAAACCAATTTGGTTATGTGAAGGGCGATAAGATCTATCGCAACGCCTTCCTTGATCAACCTGAAATGGAAATAGGGGTGGTAAGAGAGAGCCCCGAAAAAAGTCTGGAATATTTTGAAGAGAGATTCAAAAACTTCGAGTCCAAGATCACGGAGTTGGAAGAATCGATCGGTAATGCGACGAACAAGGGTTCTTACCTGATGAAGCTCGTCCATTTAAAAGGTAAACTCATGACCTATAATGGTCTGGGTGATTTTGAAGGCCTTGTCGCCAAGATCGAGGATCTAAAATCCGGCCTGGATAAGTCGATCAACGAGAACAGGGTCAGAAACCTCGAACTCAAAAAAACTTTCCTGGAGGAATTGAAAAAGATCATCGATTGCCCGGAGGAAAAGCTGATCGAAACCGTAGAAGAGGTCAAGGAGAACAAGAACAAATGGCTCAGGACTGGCTCGGTTACCGATGATGAGAAGGATAATATGGAGAAGCAGTACAGTGAGCTGCTGGACAAGTTTTTCGCCAGGAAAAAGGAATACCAGGCCAAGCAAAAGGAAGAACTCAAGAAGGTGACCATCTTTTACCATAAGCTCATCGGAAAGGTCGGCACCTTGAGATCATTAAGAAATGATGATCGCTTCCATGAGTCCTTGCAGGAGATCTCCAAAGAATGGAAAAGCCTGCCTCCCTTGCCCGAAAGGGTTAATCTGGCCCTTCAGAGAAAGCTGGAGAAAAGGATCAAGGACGTTTCGATCCAAAGGAAGAGAAGAGGGCAGGCGCCAAGAGGTCCAAGACAGGGCGGTTATGGACAGCAGAGGTCGGAGCCATTCGCCCCGGAGATGCTCAAATTGAAGGAGGAACTCCTGAACCAGGCCATGGGACTCAAGGACATGGAATTGAATTCCGCCGTAGACGCCGCGAAGCTATTGCAGGAAAAATGGCTGAGTTCCGGAAGGTCCATGGCCCCTGAGATCAAGACCATTTACAATAAGTTCAGAGAGATCATCGCCTCGATCTTTGAAAAGAAGACCCTGGAGATCAATCTGTTGAAAAAGTTTCCTGATTTTGCCAGTAAGGCCGATTCCGAAAAGAAGATCCTGCAGATCTCCATTATGAGGGATCTGATCCGAAAGGCGAAATCCGACGCAAAGCTGCTTCAGGAAAACCTTGACCTGGCTTCTTCAAGCCCGGGTAGTCCGGATGAAAAGACGCTTTTGACCAAGGTGAAGAATCAAAAATTCAGAATAAGGATACGTGAAAATCTGCTCAATGAGATAGAAATGAGCTAAATCAAAAATTTCGCTCAAAAACTGATCTATATTGTTGTATCGCATCGCGAAAAAATTATTTTTGCGGCCGATTTTATTTAATTCATAAGTTATGTATTGGACCCTTGAGCTTGCTTCCTATCTAGAGGATGCACCCTGGCCGGCAACTAAAGACGAGCTGATCGATTTTTCGATCCGTTCCGGTGCGCCTATGGAGGTCGTTGAAAATCTTCAGGAGCTTGAGGATGACGGGCAACCCTTTGAAAGCATTGAGGAGATCTGGCCCGATTACCCCACGAAAGACGATTTTTTCTTTAACGAGGACGAATATTGATCCTTGGCTGATCCTGCATTAGCGGTTGCAGATCTTCAGGTCCGTTACGGATCAAAAAAAGTACTGGACAATCTGAGTTTCAAACTGGACCGCCCCGGGTTTTTAGGGGTACTTGGGAGAAATGGTTCCGGTAAATCCTCGCTGCTAAAAGCCCTGAACAGGGACATTTCCTATTCGGGTAGCATTTCCTACCTCGGGCGCCCCCTGAACACGATCGATATTTCGGAGCTATCCGGTCTGGTTTCCTATTTGCCTCAAAAGCTGAACTTGGGAATCAACATGACGGTCAAGGAACTTGTAGGCTTCGGCAGGATCAGATATCGGCATTTTTTTTCCAAAGAGCGGCCTGAGGATCGCGAAAAGATCGATCTGGCGATCGAGCGATGCGGCCTTCGGGGTTTTGAGAATAAATATCTGGACAAGATCTCCGGTGGAGAAAGGCAGCTGGCCTGGCTGGCCCAGATCATCGCCCAGGATGCTCCCATCATTATCCTGGACGAGCCGACCCTTAATCTTGATCTGCATAACAGGAAATTCGTATTCGACACGATCCGAAGGTTTTATGAAGAAGAGGATAAGGCCATCATCCTCGTAACCCATGAGGTTGAATACCTCCGGGGATTCAGGGGGAAAGGAATTTTCCTAAGCGACAATGAGGTTGTTCAGGATGATCTGACAGAGGAATTCATCTCCTCCTGTCGGGAAAAGATGGAGCAAAAATCAACTGCCTAATAGGAACTCCGCTAACACAAGATCCGAAGGTTTAGTGATCTTGATATTCTTTTCCTCCCCTTCGATCAGGTGTACTTCTCCAAATTCTTTTTCGTAAACGCCGGCATCATCGGTGAATCCCTGAATATCACCTTTTTTATAGGCCTGAATGATCTTCCCCAATACAAAGGACTGCGGGGTTTGAACCAGATATACCCGATCTCGGTCCAATAAGCTGGAATCATCCATTTCTCCTGTCCTTACAGTATCCACAGGGTTTACCACAGGAATCGCAGAACCGTATTTGCCCGCTTCCTTCAGGGAATTGGCGATCTGGGATTTGCCGACCATGGGACGCACCCCGTCATGAATACTGACAACTCCCCTGAGATCCTCATCCTCCAAAACACTGAGGCAATTGAAGATCGATCTGCTCCTTGTATCACCTCCGATCACAAACTCGATCGGGGCATTCGGGTAATAGCTTTTGATGATCTCCCTGGTTTGATCCTTCCACAATTCCGGTACGGAGATCAGAAGTCTGTTCCATGAGAATTCCAGGAATTTGCCAACGGTATGTATGATCAGGGGTTTTCCCCTGAGCTCGATGAGTTGTTTGGGTATTTCTTCGCCCATCCGGGTTCCCAGCCCGGCCGAAGTGATGATCCCGTATTTTGAGAAATCCGCTTTTATGGTCTTAGATGATCAGCATGCAATCACCATAAGTCAGAAATCTGTATTTCTGCTTGATGGCCACCTTATAAGCCTTGGTAATATTCTGGTATCCGCCAAATGCACATGCCAGCATGTAAAGTGTGGATTCGGGGCCATGGAAATTGCACAACAGGGCATTTGCGATCTTGAAGTCATAGGGTGGAAAGATGAATTTATCTGTCCAACCCTTGTTTTCCTTAAGCTTGTTGTTGGCAGACACAGCGGACTCAATTGCTCTCATCGTCGTCGTTCCGATCGCACAGATCCTCTTCTTGTCTTCTAAAGCCTTGTTCACAACTTCACAGGTATCTCTGGGCACCTCAAAGTTCTCAGAGTCCATTTTATGCTTTGTCAGGTCCTCAACGTCAACTTCCCTGAAACTTCCGAGTCCCACATGCATGGTGATGGGATCCAGTTGAATACCTTTTAGCTCAAGCCTTTTGACCATTTGCGGGGTGAAGTGCAAACCAGCAGAAGGTGCGGCAACTGCACCGGTATTTTTGGCAAAGATCGTTTGAAAGCGATCCTTGTCATCTTCCTCTGCCTCCCGGTCAATGTATTTGGGTAGTGGGGTCTGGCCCAGGCGATTGATCATTTGATAGAAGTCCTTGGGGCCTCCGTCAAACAGGAACCTGATGGTTCTGCCCCTGGAAGTGGTGTTGTCGATGACCTCCGCTACCAGTTCTCCTTCTCCGAAATAAAGCTTGTTCCCAACCCTGATCTTTCGGGCGGGGTCAACCAACACATCCCATAATCTGGCATCCTGATTCAGTTCTCTTAGAAGGAAAACCTCAATTCTGGCACCCGTTTTTTCCTTGTTTCCATACAGCCTGGCAGGAAAAACCTTGGTGTCATTGACGACCATCACATCTCCATCGTCAAAATAATTGATCAGATCGCGGAATTCTTTGTGTTCTATGTCTCCTGTCTCCCTGTCAACAACCATCATTTTTGCGCCGTCTCTCTCAGGGGTGGGGTGTTGTGCGACCAGTTTCTTGGGTAAATCGAACCGAAATTCGGATAACTTCATTGCCATAGGCGGGGAAAATTTTAGGGCGCAAATTTATAAAATAGGGGCCGAAATAATAATTTTACTTCAAGCTCACTTGGAGGAATATTCTCAATGGTTCTTTTTGTCAGATTATTAGGTGAAAGTTTCCTTTTTGCCCTGCAGGCATTAAGATCCAATATTCTCAGGACCATACTGTCTCTGCTTGGCGTAACCATCGGGATCTTTGCCATTATCGGGGTTTTTACCGTGGTGGATAGCCTTGAAAAAAGTATCAAAGAGAGTCTTGCCTTTCTTGGGGATAAGGTCATTTACATAGAAAAATGGCCCTATGATTTTAAACCTGGTGACCCCTGGTGGGATTATTTGAAAAGACCATACGTCAATTACAATGAATACAGGCGCCTGAACGCCAACCTGCAAAACGCAAGTGCGGTGTCCATCTTCGCCATCAGCGGCGGTGTGATGAAATACAAGAACAACAGCCTCGACGATAAAACCGTATTGGGTGTTTCCTATGAGCATAATCTGGTTTCCGATATGAGACTTGAAGAGGGCAGGTATTTTACGGAGTTTGAGGTGGAAAATGGTAGGAATGTGGTTTTGATCGGGTCAAATGTAGCCGAAGGGCTTTTTGTCAATACCTCTGCATTGGGAAAAGAGATCAAGATCAAGGGAAGAAAATTTGTGGTCCTGGGTGTTCTGGAGAAACAAGGTGAAAACCTCTTGGATGCCCCAAGCAATGACGACAATGTGTATATCCCGTTCAGGGCGTTTACCGGCATATACCAATTGGGAAGGAAGATGGGCATTCAGCCCAGGATCGCCATGAAAGGCTATGAAGAAGATGTGGGGTTGATACAGTTGGAATCCGAGGCCCGGGGCATGTTAAGATCAATCCGTGGTCAAAAACCCAAAGACAAGGATAGTTTTGCCATGAACAGGCCCGAAATGCTGGCCAATATGGTTACCGCTGTTTTTGATGTTGTCGGGGTAGGGGGATGGATCATTGGAAGTTTTTCAATTCTGGTCGGAGGTTTTGGAATTGCGAACATCATGTTTGTATCGGTGAAGGAGAGAACAAGTCTGATCGGGATCCAGAAGTCTCTCGGTGCTAAAAATTTCTTTATTCTTTTTGAGTTTCTTTTCGAAGCATTGTTTTTGAGCCTGATCGGAGGTATTGCCGGTTTGATCCTCGTATATGCGATCACCTATTTGCCAACGGGGGCTCTTGGCTTAAGTTTGAGCTTTAAAAATGTCGTTCTGGGATTGGGTGTGTCTTCTGTCGTTGGGGTTCTGTCCGGGATCGTACCTGCCGCACTCGCTGCAAGGCTCGATCCTGTAATTGCGATCCGCTCTTAATTTTTTTTCACATCGGTTTTTAAAAGGGGAAATGGTGAAGGTCTGGATTATAATTTTCGTACTTCTCGGCGTTAGTACAGCCGGGCGGGCTCAGGCCGATCAGGAGCTTTATCCCAAAAGGTATTCGGACGGGACCTATGGATATGCCAATTCCTCCGGTTCCTTCATGATCACGCCGAAATACCATAAGGCATACCCCTTTCAGGACGGTTATGCCAGGATCCAGATGTATGGATACTGGGGCTTGATCGACCGGAAGGGGAATTTGGTTGTGAAAGCGGAATACCAATATGTTGGCTGGTCGGATGATCCTTTTTACAATGCCAACAAACAATGGCTTTCCGTAGCCAATGCCAGGAGGCTTTCCGGAAGAAACTTCTTTCCGCCATCTGAAAACAAGATCGGTGTGATCAAGGATGGAAAATGGTATTTGAAAACATTGGGAAGAGGAGGGAAGTCCAAGCCCTTCGATAGTCTGGATCATTTCGCTGGAGGGTTTGCTCCCGTTTTTAGCGAAGAAAAGAGCGGCTGGACCTTCATCGATATCTCAAAAGCCCAAATGCAGACCGAAGAGGTTTTTCAGCAGGTATTTACCCTCCAATGCGGGCTTGTTGGGATCTCGGGAAATGGGGATGAGATCAACGTATTGGATCCCCAAAGCGAAAGAATTGTAGCCGGACCCTTTTTGGAAGTCGCCTCTTTGAACGAACAGATCTTCGCTGCCAGAGCTGCAGATGGCTGGGGCGTGGTCGACAGAGATGGAAAACAGCTTTCCGAATTGCAATACAGAAAGGTGACCTATCTGCCCTATATCAGTAAGATCAGGCTGACGCCCAAAAGCGAATGGCAGGTTCTGAACAGGGATTTGAATACAATCCATCAGGGGCAACCCGATACCAGCTATTTCAGGTCGAACGGTGATCTTGTATGGAAACAGACCCAAAGCCAAACTTATTTCAATACGGATTTCATCGAGTTGGGAACAGCAAAGGCGGGATGGGAGATCTCACGCAACCCTCCCTTTTGGCTTAAGAGAGAAAGGGCTCGCAACTATGTCTGTGATGCCTTTCCGGGTGCATCAACCACCTGTATTCCTTATACCGATCTTGCCGGCTTGCCGGACAACATTCTGATCCGGAACGATTCGCTTGTATGGGGTCATTATGATCGCGGGCTCAACCTCCTCAGGGATCTTGGCTCCGAAGTCACATGGTTTGATGAAAACCTATGCTCGATCAAGAGTGATTCGGGGTATGTACTTTATCATCAAGGCAAGGGAGTGATCTCTGATTCGGCATATTCCAGGATCCTCAGCATGAGCGAAGGGATGATCTATGTGGTGAAGAAGGGAAAGAAGGGCTTGATCTCCTCCGATGGTAATATCATTGTCCCTCCGACAACCAATTATTTCCGGGTTGTGGATAAGAACACCATTGCATTTGAGGATACTCAGAAACTGAGGTTGCAATTTTTGGATTCCGCCGAGGACATGACACTTGCGGGAAGAACCTTGTACAAAAACGGAGATAGTGCTTTCACCTTGCTGCTGCCCAGAGGACAACAACTTCTGGACAGATCCCTTAAACCCTATTTCCGGGAACCGGCCAAATGGATATCAGCCATCTATGGCCGGGGATTGGTCACTATCCATAATAGGAAGGGATGGGGGGTTTTCGACCTTGCAACCAGATCTTACTGGATAGGCCCCAGTCATGAATATGATTCTATCGGTGTAGGAATTGAGGGTCTCATCCCTGTGGAGATCCACAATAACAAAGGATTTCTGGGCCAGAATGGCGCATTGGTGATCTCGACACAGTACGAAGATGTGAAGCCACCGGTAGAAGGGCTTTATCCGTTCAAACTTAAGGGGCGCTGGGGCCTATTTGATAAGAACGAAAAGATCCTCTTGCAACCGAGGTATGATCCGGTGGCCTATTTGGGCGCCGGGCTTTGGCAGATCCATAAGGACGGGAAAGTGGGCCTTTTTAAGAAGGGAGATGGCATCATTCTCCCCCCGGAGTTGGATCATATCGATCGGGGGCCCACCGGTCAATGGCTGATCGCCATCAAAAGCGGAAAGCAGGGATTATTTGATCTTGAGGGAAACCAAAAGCTCTCTTCCGTTTATGAACAGATCATCCCGGTTGAAGGTCCTTCCTTCCTGGTTCAGCGGGATCATGATTGGGATATTCTGGATCAGGATTTCAAGAGCATCAAACCATTCAAGATCAACCATGCGGCCACGAATGGAGAAGGCCTGTTTATCGTTCAGAAAAAGGAGGATCCGGTGTTTCTGGAAATCCCACCTAATTGACCGGGATCTTGATCAGCTGCCCGATGGACAGGGCCGTGCCGTTCAACTGATTGGTTTTCATGATCTCTTCCACGCTGCATCCGTAGGCTCTTGAAATGGAATAAAGTGTCTCGCCTTTCTTCACTGTATGATCCAGTGTTTTTTTAGGCTCTTCAACCTCGATCTGTTCTTTTTCTTCATTTGACTCCAAAACCTCTTTCACCGTTTCGGTCTTCGGGTTTTCCGTGCTGTCTCTTGCGATCAGCCCGGTATCCAGCTCAACGGGTTTTTCATCTATCATGTTGACGACCTCTTCTGGTTCTTCGATCTTGATCTCCATGATCGCGGGTTGAGTCCCTTTTGGTCTTTTCTTCTTCAGCCATAGTACCTGACCTGGGAGGGGCATTTGACCCTCATTCAAATGGTTTTTCTTTTTCAGATCCTTCAGTCTCATGGCGTAGGTTTGAGAGATCTCCCAAAGGCTTTCTTCAGGTCTGTAAACATGAAAGGCAACCGGACTTTTCTTGCTCTTTTTTTCCAGATAATAGGCTGAACCCGGTACCACTTCCTGCCTCATTCGAAGGTCATTGTATTCTACAAGTTTGTCCTTGGAAATACCTCCCCTGATCGCAAGGGTGATCTTGGAGTCTCCGGCCTCAGCAAGAATTGCTCTTTTGCCATTGATCACGAAGATCACCCTGGTGCTGGGATCGTAGGGCAGGTCGGTTTGAATCTTCTTGAATTCCGTAGGCTCAACAAATTCGGTCTCGATGGTGACGGTTTCCTTCTTGGTTTCTTTTCGTACAAAGACCTGCTGCTTCTTGGGTACAACCATCAGATAAGGTTTGTAAAAGGGATTTTTTCTGCCTTTTCTGAGCCATACGTTTAGTTCTTCAAACTGCTCCTGATCGATCCCATTGTTCACAAGTACATTGTCAATTGACTCATGAGGCTTGGCCTTGTAAAGCCCGAGCAGTCTTGTCTGTCCGGATTTCCTTTCCAGGTAGGGCCTGAATGCCACGACATGGGCCAGGAACTTCATGACATACCAATAGGTCTTTTGGTCGATCTTCATTTCATCCTGACCGAATAATTTCTTGTCTGAACTCCTCTGTGTTCCACCAAGACCCATTTGATAACTCTGGCAGGAGAGTGCCCAGTTTTGAAGGAAGAAATAGCTTTTTTTCAGGTATCTGGCAGCACCCTTGGTCGAGTAAACGATATGCATCCGTTCATCGGCATATTCGTTGATGGTCAGTCCAAACTCCTTGGCGGTTTCCGCCTTGAACTGCCAGAAACCAACGGCGTTCGAGCTTGAAACGGCATCCGCCTGAAATCCGCTTTCCTGGATTGCAAGGTACTTGAACTCGGAAGGGATGCCCTCCATCTGAAGGACTTCTTCTACGATTGGGAAGTATAAGGCGGCTTTGTCAGCCTTCTTTTCGAAATAGGATCGATTGGAATGAAGAGCGTCCACATCCTTCTGGATCATCTCCCTGGCCTTTTCATTCAGTATGAGTTTTTGATCCCCTAGGTACATGATCTCGGGCACCTGCGGCACTTGTCCCAGGGCGATCCCCGCTTGAATGATCAGGCAAAAAAAGAACCCAGAAAACCTCATTACTTTTTCAATGCAATGAATATACCATCCCTCAGGGGAATCATAATCTTTTGCAGACCTTCTTCCTTGGTAACCAATTTGTTGAACTCCTTTAATGCCATGGTGTCCTCATCCTTTTCATTGGGATCCAGCACTTTCCCGCTCCAAAGGACATTGTCCGCGATCAATAAACCGCCCTGGTTTAATAAGGGAAGGCAGAGCTTTAAATAATTGGGATAATTGACCTTATCGGCATCGATAAAAACCATATCAAATCCCGGTTTGAGCTTGGGGATCTCCTCCATGGCATTTCCCCAGTGCACATTGATCTTTTTGCCGAGCGGTGACAGAGAGAGATTTTTTTCTACCCTCTTTTTTAGTTCCGGATTGCTTTCCAGACTGATCACTTCTCCGCCTTCGGCAAGGCCCTCGGCCAGGCATAATGCAGAATAACCGGTAAATGTGCCGATCTCGAGGACCCTGGAAGGTTTACTGATCTTGGAGAGCAGGCTTAAGAACCTTCCCTGATTATTTCCACTGAGCATGCGAGGGAGGACCGTGTTGAGGTAGGTATCCCTTTCAATTTCAGTCAGGTAATCCGGCTGAGGATCACAATTTTTCTCAAGATATTGGTTCAGTTCCTGATTATTCCATTCCACGGTTTATGGTCCTTTGATATCAGGCAAAGGTTGACTATTTATCCTTAATATGGGAGACTTGAATTCTAAGATTTTCCACAATTTCGTGCCCTTGTCGATTATCGACCCCTATGACTGAGGCTCCAAAAAAAATATTGCTCATCCAAACGGCATTTATCGGAGATGTTATCCTGGCAACACCATTGCTGGAAACACTGAAGTCCTGGTATCCGGAATCCGAAATTGATTTCCTGGTCAGAAAAGGAAACGAGTCTCTTCTCGATCATAACCCGAAGTTGAACCAGGTACTTGTCTGGGATAAATCCCGAAAATATGCCTCTTTATGGAGCATCTTAAAACAGATAAGGCGTGAAAAATATGACCTGCTGATCAATCTTCAGCGGTTTTTTTCGACCGGAATGATCAGCTTTTTCTCCGGCGCAAGGACCAAGGACGGCTTCAGTCAAAACCCTTTCAGCTTTTCATATTCGTATAGAAAACCATTTAGAACCGAAAGCGGACTGCATGAGGTTGATCGCAATCTGAGCCTTTTGGAGTTCCTTGGAAAAGAACAGGAATTGCATAGAAGGCCGGTGCTTTATCCTTCAAGCGATGATTTCGCTAAGGCCGAAGAATTAACGGGTAAAAGCCGCTATATCACGATCTCTCCGGCTTCGGTATGGTTTACCAAGGCCACGCCTTCCAGGGTATGGGCGGAATTTATTGAACTGCTTCCCCAGGATGTCGGGGTGGTACTGTTGGGAGCCAAGGGAGATCTACCGATTGCCAACGAGATCGCAAAACAGGTTGAAAAGAGCCCTGTCAATCTGATGGGGAAAACATCATTCCTTCAAAGCGCGGCCATTATGAAAAATGCCGTGCTGAATTATAGCAATGATTCCGCGCCAATTCATTTGGCATCGGGCGTGGATGCACCGGCTGTACAGGTCTATTGTTCCACCATCCCCGAATTTGGTTTCAGTTCATTGTCGGGTTTCAACAGGATCATTGAGATCCGTGGATTGGATTGCCGTCCGTGCAATCTCCATGGGAAAGCAGCATGCCCTCTTGGTCATTTCAATTGCGGAAATTCCCATGACCCCAGGAGCCTTTTGAAAGCATTCAGGGAAGTAATATCTTTCGACTAAAACCATTTAAAAACAATGAGGTACCATCCAATTGATTCAAAGCTTTTTATTGAGAATCGGAAGAAGTTCATCAAGAAAATGAAACCGAACAGCGTGGCCATTTTCACTTCGAATGATATCATGCCGACCAATGCAGATGGTGCCATGGCTTTCAAGCAAAATACAGACCTGTTTTGGTTGACTGGGGTCGACCAGGAAGAATCGACTTTGGTATTGGCCCCGGATGCAAAGGTTGAAAAGAATAGAGAGGCACTGTTTCTCAGGGAAACCAACGAGGAAATAGCCATATGGGAGGGGGCGAAACTGACAAAGACCCAGGCAACGGAAGTCTCCGGAGTTCAAACCGTCTATTGGAATGAAGAAATGACCTCGGTTCTAAATGAGTTGGTTTTTGATGCCGAGCATATCTACCTAAACAGCAACGAACATTTGAGGAATTCCTCTCCCGTTCAAACAAGGCAGGACAGGCTGCTGGATTGGGTCAAAAAAACATATCCGCTTCATCACTTGGAAAGATCGGCTCCGATCATGCATCAGCTTCGGGCCATCAAGTCTCAAGTAGAGATCGACACGCTGAATGTGGCAATGGAGATCACGAACAAGGCATTTCGAAGGATCTGCGGATTTGTGAAGCCGGGGGTTTGGGAGTATGAGATCGAGGCTGAGCTGTTCCATGAATTCAAAAGGTCAAGATCCAGAGGCCCGGCTTATGACCCGATCATCGCTTCCGGGTTTAACGCCTGCGTGCTTCATTACATTCAGAATTCGGATCAATGTAAGGATGGGGATCTTATCCTCCTGGATATAGGCGCGGAATACGGGAATTATGCCGCAGATCTGACTCGGTGTATCCCTGTTAATGGCAGATTTACAGATCGCCAAAAGGAGATCTACACGGCTGTAAAGTATGTGAAAGATGAGGCCACCAAATTGCTTGTGACCGGTAACAATTGGATCGACTATCATGAGGAAGTCGGCCTGATCATGGAAAAGGAACTTCTGAGGCTTGGCTTGATCACCGAAGATGAGGTCAAAAACCAGGATTCGGACAATCCGGCCTATAAAAAATTCTTCCCTCACGGCACCAGTCACCATTTAGGCCTGGATGTACATGATGTGGCCAGCAAGTATCATGTTTTTGAACCGGGAATGGTGTTCACAGTAGAACCGGGGATCTATATTCGGGAGGAAAATCTGGGTGTCAGGCTTGAGGATGATATCCTTATCACGGAAGACGGGAATGTGAATTTAATGGCTGACATTCCTATCGAGATTGAGGAAATTGAAGATTTGATGTCTGGAAAATAAATTTTGGGGTTATTTTTGTTGACCAAGCTGAACTAATCGCTATCGAATCATTGCATAGATCCATAAGGAACATATTCTTTTTCCTCCCGGTATTTCTTTTCTCTTCTATCCTTGTTGCTCAGGAAGATCCTGCGGAATATTTTGAAAAAGGAAATGAATTTCTGGGTAATGGACAATACATAGAGGCCATCGGTGAATACACCCATGCTTTGAGTATTGACCCCGGAATGGGTATGGCCTATCTGAACAGGGCCAAAGCCAAAAAAGGACTGGCTGAACAGTTTGGATTTAACGATACGGAGCTATGTCATGATCTGGTGGCGGCACTCCACCAAGGACTTCTGGAAGCCAGGGACTTGATGGAAGAGAAATGTATGGGGCATTGTTTTTCTCAGAAAACGGCCTTTTTGGTTCCGGAGGATGTTTTTTGTGCTGATTTCAGTTCCAGTGTGATGTACGAGCTTCCTTCTTCACTGGATTCGCTCAAAAATCTGGTGAAGCTGAATATGTACAACAATAAGCTCACGGTGCTTCATGATGACGTAAGAGAGTTGAGTTACCTTGTTGAACTTGATCTTTCGAGCAACAAACTCACCGAGGTCCATGATGGTATAGCGGGCCTGAAATTTCTTCATCATCTCAATTTGAATAAAAATGAGATCAAGACGCTTCCTGCCAAGTTCGGAGACCTTGAGAACCTCACCGAGCTGTATTTGAGGAATAACTACATCAAGGAATTTCCCACTTCGGTTGCAAGGTTGAAAAAACTTGAGAAGCTTGATCTGGCCTTGAATGAACTCACTGATCTTCCCGTAGAGATCGCGAACCTCGTGAATCTCAAAGAATTGATCCTCGTAGGAAATGAGATCTCTCCGGCGAATCAGAAAAAGATCTCCGGCCTGCTGCCGAACTGCAAGATCTATTTTGATAACGATCATTCTCAATGACATTAAAGAATTCCGCTAACGCACCGGAGCCTGTGGGTCTGTATCCCCATGCCAGGCAGGTAGGTGAGCTTTTGTTCCTTTCAGGAATTGGCCCAAGGCAAAAGGGTTCCAAGGAGATCCCGGGTGTTACTTTGGATGAACAAGGGAATATTGTTTCCTATGATATTGAGGCTCAATGCCACTCGGTCTTCAACAATGTCAGGACGGTACTCGAAGAATGCGGTAGTCAATGGGAGAATCTTGTTGATGTTACGGTATTTCTCACCAATATGAAGGATGATTTCAAAACCTTCAATCGCGTGTATGCGGATTATTTCAAGGATAACATGCCTTCCCGCACTACCATCGAGATCAATGCGCTTCCAACACCCATCGCCATTGAATTGAAATGCGTGGCGGTGGTCAATAAATAGGCTGCCCCTTTAGCAGTTGAGGTTTTCCAATTGCTCCGGCACCTGTGCTCCCTTTTTCTTGGCTTTTTTGACAGACTTACAGGCATTGCGATAATCCCCGGCTTCAAAATAGCTGTAGCCCATGAGGATATTCGGTTCCGGTGATTCAGGTTTCAGGACCTCGGCCCATTTACAGGCATCAATGGCCTCCTTGTGTTTATTGAACGCCGAGTAAACCCTGGCCTTCTCCAGAAAGACCTCGAAGTCTGAGGGTGGATGGTTTTTTGGATCGATCACCACATAATAGGCCTTTCCATAATGATCGATGTAGTTGTTAACGATGATCGCTGTGGATCTTTCCAGATAGAAAAGTGCGCGGTCAAAGTCCCCCAGATCGTTTTTGTAGATAAAGGCGATCTCCTTATTTGCTGTGAGCAGTTCAGGATTCTTATCCAGGAGATTTTCCAGCAATTCGACGGAATGGCTTGCATTCCCAAGTCTTCGATAGCAAATGGCAAGGGCCACATACCATTCTTCCTTGACCCTTTCTCCCCGGGAGATGAGAAAGGAAAGAACCTGCCGGGCTTGAACAAAGTCTCCGGCCTGCATCAACTCGCTGGCCTTTTTTTCGGATTCACCGAACAATGAGCTTTTCAGTGATCTGATATCCTGATCAAACTGTTTGTAGTTGATCAATTCCAAATAGTCCAGAGCGAGGTCATAATTTCCTCTTATCGCCTCAACTTTTGCCTTTTCCAGAAGAATATTGCGGGCTTCCATTTGGGTTTCGATCTTCTTGGCGATCATGAAATTGTTGGCCTGCCAAATGAACTGGAAGAGGATGAATCCAAACCCAAAGAAGATCACCACCCAGACTACAGGGTGAAAGTTGGCGTTGCTTCTTTTTTTCCTGTAGGATGGCCTTTGCGGAGGCTTTCTTCTTGGTCTTTCCTGTTTTTGTGCGAAGCCGGTCGTAGGGCTTACCAATCTTGAATAAAGGACCTGATCATAGGCCAGCTTTTGCTTGGGGTCGGAAAGAACCTGGTACGCCTTGACGATAGCTTTGAACTTCTCCTCGTATTTCTGATCACCGCGGTGAGCATCCGGATGATATTTAAACGCCAGGTTCTTGTATTGTTTTTTGACCCTTTCCAGTGATGAAAAGGCTGGCAACTCCATTATTTCGTAAAGACTGGCCATGGATATAGTATTAAACCCGGATCATAGCCTAAAATGTTTCAATCCTCTTCTCTTTGATTCAGTTGAATTCCAAACGAAATGATTCCCTGTAAAGTGTCCATCCTCATATAATGAAGAACCGAAAAGTGATAATCCCCGGGTTTTGAAAACCGGAGATCCGGTATCGCGAGTATCTTGTGGTCATAAATGCCTCCGAAACCATTTCCCAATGGTTTGCCTGTCTTGGCATCCATAAGATGGATCTCTTGAAGTTTTTTGTCAAGCAACATTCCATCAGAGTCCTCTAGGAAATATGTAAGGTAAAAATTGTAGTATGGGTAGGATTCATCATTTCTGACCAAGTACAGGAGATCATATGAAACGGTGGTATCCTCGATAGAAAAGTGGAAATCGGTTTTATCATCGATCTGCCATTTCCCCTCTTCGAATTCCTTTTTGCCAACATAGACCATGTTGTCACCACAAGACCCAAGCAGGAATAATGCTCCAAGCAGAAATATGCCCTTCCTGAACACCTTAACTTTTTTTATGATTTGCATTCGGTTTGTTTCCCTTCCTTTTATTCTTTTTCCTTTTACGCCTTTTGTTGTTGGTGTTCAGCTTTTTATCCAGGGCTTCCAGATCTGAACTTTCCAAATAACCATGACTCCTTTCAGGCATTGCATATTCCTTTTCATCATCAAGGTTATCGGGTTTTTTCCCCTGTTTATTCAATTCCTGGATCTCCATGACCCTGCTGGTCGGAAGAGGGTACCATGAAGTCTCGCCCTTATACCCGAAATACATGATCTTTTTGAAAATGTCTGTCTTTTGCAGAAACGCCTCTCCCTTTTTGGTGATCAATGGCTCGCTGACCTCTGGGATTCCCTTGAGTTCGCTGAGGTAGGTATCCAACTCATAGTTCAGACAGCATTTCAGTCTGCCGCATTGACCACTCAGCTTTGCCGGATTGATGCTCAAATTCTGATAACGTGCTGATGAAGTAGAGACCGAACGAAACTCCGGCAACCATGTGGAACAACATAATTCCCTTCCGCAGGATCCAACCCCGCCCAAATAGCCGGCTTCATACCTCAGACTTACCTGCTTCATTTCGATTCTCACCTTGAACTCGGAGGCGAGTCTTTTGATCAATTCTCTGAAATCAACCCTTTCCTCAGCGGAATAAAAGAACGTGGCCTTGGTGCCATCTCCCTGATATTCCACATCGGAGAGTTTCATCTGCAGTTTTAATTCAAGAATGGTTTTCCGAGCCTTATAAAGGGTAGATGTTTCCTTTTTCCTGGCTTCATTGTACCTGTCCAGATCGCGATTCGTGGCCTTTCTGTATACTTCGCGGATCTCTTTTTTGTTGACCTTGTTTTTCTTGATCTGTGCCCTGACAAGTTCTCCCTGAAGAGAAACCCTGCCGACATGATGGCCGCCCTGTACGTTGACCACAACCCAGTCACCCTTGCTCAGGGCAATGCCATTTTTGTTTTCAAAAAACGATTTGCGTCCGTTCTTGAACCTTACTTCGATAAAGGGGTACTTGAAACCATCAATTCCGTCAAGAGACATGAAATTGAGCCAATCAAAGACCTCCTTTTTTTCGCAGCCACCGGATGTACAATATCCGTTGCTCTTGCAGCCCGCCGGCTTTCCATCTGCAGTCGTAGAACAGCTGGTACAACCCATCTAGTCGTACTTCAGGGATAAAAGATCAAAACCTATATCATGACGGAAGTATTTTTGGTCGAAGTCTATGATCTCTGCTCCGGCCTTCGAGAGCTCGAGGGCTTCACTTACAGATTCTCCCATTGCCGTAATGGCAATAACCCGTCCTCCGGATGTAATGATGTTCCCCTTCTCATCAAATGCAGTTCCTGCATGAAAGGGTAGTACCTTCTCCAATACTTCAAGATTTGTGATCTTCTTTCCCTTTTGATACGCTTCCGGATATCCTCCGGACACCAGCATTACCGTAGTGGCCGCGTCGTCTTTGACGTCTACGGAGCATTCGTTCAATTCCTTGGAGGCCGTTTTTTCGAACAGCTCCACGAGATCATTGTTGATGCGGGGAAGAACAACCTCAGCCTCAGGATCACCCAGTCGGCAGTTGTATTCGATCACATAGGGGTCGCCCTGCTTATTCATTAGTCCAAAAAAGATAAAACCGGAATAGGGGAGCCCTTCCTGTTTTAAGCCTTCGACAGTGGGTTTTATGATCCTGTCCTCAACCTTTTGCAAAAACTGCTCATCGGCAAACGCGACCGGTGAAATGGCACCCATCCCTCCTGTATTCAGGCCTGTATCACCTTCTCCTATTCTCTTGTAGTCCTTTGCTTCCGGCAGGATGAGATAGGAGTTGCCATCCGTGAGAACGAAGACAGAAACCTCAATACCCTCTAGAAATTCTTCGATCACCACCTTGTTTCCTGCCTCTCCGAATTTGCTCTCAAGAATAACCTCCCTGAGTCTTTGAAGCGAGATATTCATATCCTCTTCTATGAGAACACCTTTTCCAGCTGCCAAACCATCCGCCTTCAGTACATAGGGTGGACTAAGGGTTTTTAGGAACTCTTCGGCCTCATCAATATTTTTTTCTGTGAAGGTTTGATAGCCTGCCGTTGGGATATTATGCCTTTTCATAAAGGCTTTGGAAAAATCCTTGCTTCCTTCCAATTGAGCTCCTGCCTTTGAAGGGCCGATGATCATCAGATCTCCTAATTGAGGATCTTTTTGCAGTTCATCCACAATGCCATCGACCAAAGGCGCTTCCGGTCCTACCACCAACAGATCTATTTTTTCCCCTTTGCAGAATGCTGCAATATCCTCAAATGAGCCCAGCTTTACATTTTCACCATGTTGTGCTGTACCGGCATTTCCAGGACTGATAAAAAGTTTTTGGCATTTTGGGCTGAGTTTCATTTTCCAGGCCAGGGCATGCTCACGGCCTCCTCCTCCCAATAAGAGTATATTCATTTGAATTGGTTTGGCTATCGAAATAAAGAAATATGGTCTTAATTAGCCACCTCGGACAGGAATTTGACCCTGATCAGTCGAACCTCTTCCTCACTATAATAATCATCTCCGAGTTCGTCGAGTGCATCCTCCACGGAATCCGATTCCGAGTTCATGAAATAATCAAAGATCTCATCCTCTTTGTCTTCATCGATAAAGTCTTCCAGATAGTAATCCAGATTCAGCTTGGTTCCGGAAAGACATATATTCTCAATTTCGGTTATGAGCGTTTCCATGGTCCAGCCTTTCATCTCACAGATCTCTTCAAGGTCGACCATCTTATCGATCTGGGAAATAATGAAGATCTTGTTCTTGGAATTCGCTCCTGAAGATTTAACCAGTACATCTCCGGGGGTTATGATGTCATTGTCTTCTATGTATTTCTTGATGAGGTCCAGAAATGGTTGACCAAACTTCCTTGCTTTTCCCTGACCGATCCCATTGATCAGCACCAGTTCATCAAAGGTGGTCGGGTAAACCGTTGCCATTTCCTCAAACTGGGGATCCTGGAAGATGACATAAGGAGGCAGATCCAGCTTGTCTGCTTGATCCTTCCTCTCTTTTTTGAGGAGGTCAAAAAGCACCTTATCATGTCCTTTTCCCGAAAGAACCGGTATATCTTCTACCTCTTCATCGCTATCGGGGAATTCCCGGTTTTTCGAGAAGGATAATTCATATGGGTTTTTGAGATATTCCCTTCCGGCATCCGAAACCTTGATGAGTCCGACGGTTTCAATATCTTTTTCCAGCAGACCGTAGATCAGAACCTGTCTGATCATTGCGCCTACAAGTTCTTCTTCGAATTCCGAACATGCGCCAAAGGTGTCCAGTTTGTCATGGCCGTAGCTGACCACATAATTGTTCGCATTTCCCTTGAGCAGATTGACCATGTGCTGGATCCCAAACCTTTCCTCGGTTTGTTCAACGGCCCTGATGATCGATACCACGGCCTCTGTCTCTTCAAACTTCTCCTTTGGATACTTACAGTTGTCGCAAAAGCCACAATCTTTCTCAAAACGTTCTCCAAAGTAATGGAGGAGCGTTTTTCTTCGACAGACCGAGGACTCGGAGAACTGGATCACTTCTTCAAGAAGAATACGCGCGTTCTCCTTTTCGGAAACCGCCTTGTCCTTGTTGAACTTCTCCAGCTTCATCACGTCGTTGTAGCTGTAGAACATCAGGCAATGTCCTTCAAGGCCGTCTCTTCCTCCTCTGCCTGTTTCCTGATAATAGCTTTCAAGTGATTTTGGAGCATCATAGTGTACAACAAACCTAATGTCGGGTTTGTCAATGCCCATACCGAAGGCAATGGTCGCCACGATCACATCAACATTTTCGTTGAGGAAGTCGTCCTGATTCTGAACCCTATCCTTGGATTCCATGCCGGCATGGTATGGCCTTGCCTTAACGCCATTCACCTTCAGGAATTCGGCAATCTCCTCAACCTTTTTCCTACTCCAGCAATAGACTATCCCGGATTGTCCCTGCCTTTCACGAACAAATCTGATCAGTTGTTTTTTTGCGCCCTTTTTTGGTCTTATTTCATAAAAAAGATTTTCCCGGTTAAAGGAAGATTTAAAAATGGTGGCGTCCTCCATCTGGAGGTTTTTGATGATATCGGATTCTACCTTCGGTGTAGCGGTAGCGGTAAGGGCGATGAGATGAAGATCTCCGATTCCCTTGATGATCTCCTTGATCCTTCTGTATTCGGGCCTGAAATCATGACCCCATTCGGAAATACAATGTGCCTCGTCGACAGCGACAAATGAAGGGTTCAATTTTTTAAAGAAATCGATATTGTCTTCTTTGGCCAGGCTTTCAGGAGCGATATAAAGCATTTTTACCTTGCCTTCGAGCGACTCTCTTTTGACCCGATTGGATTCTGACTTACTCAGAGTGCTGTTGAGAACCCTGGCATTGATGCCATAGGCATTCAGGAAGTCCACCTGGTTTTTCATCAATGCGATCAACGGGGAAATAATGAGCGCAGTTCCCTCCATGACGATCGCAGGCAGTTGATAACACAGGGATTTGCCCGCGCCCGTAGGCATGATCACAAGTGTGTTGTTCTTTTCTAGTACGTTGTTGATAATTTTTTCCTGACCGCCCCGGAATTGATGATAGCCAAAAACCTCGCTTAATGTTTTATGGATATCATACCCAACTTTTACCTCGCTTACCTCCATAATATCACCTTCAAAAAAAAGACCGCTAATTTGCGATTTTCTCTCTTCCTTTTTTTATAAATAATTGATTAAAAGCACTTATGATCTTGGCCAAGCCGAAAATGAATTCAATTTTATTCGTTCCTGATTTCAATGCAAGCCAATGATTGGACCAAACCTATTCGTAATACTGTTATTCTTTCCGATAGCTTGTTATAAACTAATTTAACGAAAAATTGGAAATCTGATTACATGAATTCGAATTATCTGATCGTAATGGCTGGAGGCGTGGGAAGCAGGTTTTGGCCCTATAGCAGAAAGCAAAAACCCAAGCAATTTCATGACATCCTTGGTAATGGAAAAACCTTGATTCAAGAGACTATCGATCGTTTCGAAGGTGTGATCCCGAAGGAGAATATATTCATAGTCGCCAACCGGAGTTACAGGGATCTTATTCTGAAGCAGCTTCCCTCCCTTGATGATTCTAATCTTCTCCTGGAGCCGCAGGGAAAAAACACTGCTCCCTGTATAGCCTACGGATCATTAAAGGCCCTGGTGAGAGATCCGCAGGCAAGGGTTGTCGTTTGCCCTTCTGATCATGTGATCAACGATGTGTCCGGATTTATCGATACCATTAAACTCGCTCTTGAAGAATCTTTAGCAGGGGACAAACTGATCACACTGGGGATCAGTCCAAGCCGCCCGGATACAGGTTATGGATATATTCAGTTTGACAACTCCTCTTCAGAGCCGGCAAAGAAGGTGCTTCGCTTTACCGAGAAGCCCGACCTTGAAAATGCCAGAAGATTCATTGAGAGTGGAGATTTTCTCTGGAACTCCGGCATATTCATTTGGCGGGCCTCAAAGATCTTTGATGAGTTCCAAATGCACCTGCCCGAACTGTATCAACAGTTTAGGGGTATTGAGCAGAAAATGGATTCCGGTCAGGAGGATATGGCCATTGATGAGGTCTATGGTCGTTGCGAAAATATATCGATTGACTACGGTATTCTCGAACGATCATCTGATGTTTATGTGATCCCCTCGGATTTCAGATGGAATGATCTGGGTACATGGAGGTCTTTGTACGAGATGGTCGAAAAAGATGACCAGGGCAACTATATATCGGGAAATGTGCGGACCTATGGGGTTTCCAATTCGCTGGTGAAGGTGGAGGATGGAAAGCTCCTGATCGCTCAGGGGGTCGAAGATCTCATCATTATTCAGGAAGGTGATGTTACCATGATCTGTAAGAAGCAGGATGAACAAATGGTGAAGACCTTTGTGGAAGACCTTAAAAAGAATAAAGAAGATTCGGAGTTTACTTAGAGATCTCTTCTTGACCTGAACACCTCCGAGCAGGCGATCCCGGCGGCTACAGAAACATTCAGAGACCCAACTCCGGTTTCATCCGACATTGGGATCGCCAAATTTTCATCGGACATTTTGAGTATTTCAGGGCTTACTCCCGCTCCCTCCGAGCCCATGACAAGAGCTACCGGACCTGAAAAATCATAACCGTAGATCCTGGATGAGGATTTCTCTGTGATCGAGATCAGTCTCAGTCCGGAGTTTTTGATGAATTCCAGGGCCTTGGTCATGTGTTCTACCCGACATACGGGAAGATCCAACAGAGCTCCGGAAGATGACTTTATGGCTTCGGCATTGAGCAAGGCACCTCCCTTTATGGGTGTTAATAATGCATGGCAACCAAAGGCCTGGGCCGATCGCGCAATGGCTCCGATATTTCGGATATCGGTGATCGAATCCGCTGCCAGAAGAAAGGGATTGACCCCTTTGGAAAAAAGGTCATCGATGATATTTTCCAAAGAGGCATATTGAATGGGAGAGATCATGGCAACCACTCCCTGATGATTTTTTTTACCAATGCCCTTGAACTTGACTTTGGGCACCACCGAAACCGGTATCTTCAGCCTCTTCGCTTCTTCCTTGATCTTGCTCAGGCGCGGGCCAAGATTCTCCTTTAAAAGGAAGAGCTTTTCTATTGATTTCCCGGACCTTATCGCTTCATCAAAAGCGTTTATTCCATAAATAAACTGGTCGCTCAAGTATTGAATTTAAGCCCCGGGCTGACTAAAGGCATTTATGGCCTGCTCATATTCCGTGGCCTCATCAGTGTATCCATTCCTTTGAAGCGCAATACGCACCATGTTCAGGGTATAGAGGAAACTTTGGTACTCCCTGCTCGCCGAAGTGTTCCTATCGCTTATAAAATAGGGAACACTCTCCTGAGCTCTGTCTCCACATAGCTTTGCAACCTCGAGTCCGGCTTCATTGCCCAAGAGTTGGAAGATCAGGTTCAGGTTTTGAGCAGTGTAGATGTCAAAAGGAAAAACCTCGTTTGGTAAGGTTTCAAGGCAGTATGTTACCACCTCCTTTGCTCTTGCAGTATCACCATTCGAAACCAATGATTCCGCAAGGCGATAAAAGTTTCTCCTTGAATTCAAAGCGAATTTTTCGTATTCCTCATTGTAATAGACACTTGGATCATCCATGGAACGGAAGGCAAATCTTTCCATCATGTTGGTATACATCAATTCCTGGTTTACACGGCCATCCTGCCTTTTTGGAGTACTCACAGGGATCAGCCTGTAGGCCATCCCTTCCAACGCGACCCATTCTCTCAGATCGAGTTTTGATGTGATCAAAGAAGTGCTGTTAAAGTAGACCGGCCTGGTCCATCCGTTTTTATTGTTGTTGTTGATGATGTCGAGTATCATCAGGTCACTTTTCAGGATGTGGTTACCCTTGATATTCCAGGCCATTCTTTCAGGAATTTCGGAGTACCATTCTTCCGGCATGAAGGTATTACCGGAGCTTTGAGCCTTCTGTATTCCGGCCTTATTGATATTCATGATCAGTTTTTTGGTCGGAATGACATTGATCGAACCGCCACCCTGCAATTGCCTGTTTACGGCAGGGCTGTTGGTTTTAACCGCAGTCAGAAACTTGTCCAGATCCACACCGTTTTTGTAACGATCATCCTTGAGGAATTGCAGATAATCATTAATTCCACTCAGATACTGATCTCTTGGAAAGTCGATGGGGAAGGGCTCTGATTCATAAACCTGCCTTCTCATTTGGTCGATATACCAATCGATACTGAAATAACTCAGTACACAGACCCTGACATCCGTTCTGAAGCCTTCAACCTCCTGAACATACCATAGGGGGAATGTGTCATTATCACCTCCCGTAAAGAGGATTGCATTTGGTGCACAGGAAGAAAGAAGGTTTCTGGCCTGGTCAACGCTATGGTAGCGGTTGGACCTGTCGTGATCATCCCAGTTCTCCGCCATCATCAGAATAGGAATAAGCATGGCGATCGCGCCGCTTGCTGCCAGGGCATAATTGACGTTCTTGATCCTTTGCCGGAAAAAATCGAAGAGGAACATGACCCCGAGGCCTATCCATATACAGAAGGCATAAAATGAGCCTACGGAAGTATAATCCCTTTCCCTGGGTTCAATAGGAGGCTGATTCAGGTACAGCATGATTGCGATCCCCGTAAAGAAGAACAGTGCTGCAACCGTCCAAAATTGGTTTCGATCCGATCGATATTGAAAGAACAGTCCTGCAATTCCGAGCAGCAACGGAAGCAGGTAGTAATGATTTTTCGCTTTGTTTTCTTTCAGGTAGGCCGGGACCTTGCTTTGATCTCCCAGGCGCATTTCATCGATAAAGGAAATTCCGGATTCCCAATTCCCGTAATAGGAATTGCCATGGCCCTGGACATCGTTCTGCCTACCGGCAAAATTCCACATGAAATATCTCCAGTACATCCAGCCCAGTTGATAGTTCCAAAGAAAGGAGATGTTATTTCCCATATTGGGTCTTCGATCACCCTTGATGCCCATCCACGATTTGTATGCATCGACGCGGTCACCTCTTCGATCAGCAACCCGGCAGAACAATAACTCATCTTCCGGTCTGTATTCCTGCTTGATCTTGTAATCGTATACCTGGTAATCCTCTTCGGTTTTTTGATAGAGTTTAGCGCCATTTACTGTCCTGACAGGCTGGGCTCCGTAGTATGGGCCTTTGAAAAGCGGCCTATCCCCATATTGTTCCCTTTTAAGGTATCTGAGGAAGCTTACAACGTTATCGGGAGCATTCTCGTTGATAGGTGGGTTGTAATTGGATCTGATCGCGATGACTCCATAGGATGCAAAGCCTATAACCACGAAAACAAAAGACAGCAAGGCCATATTGAGTACGGCATTGGCTTTCTTTTCGGAATACATGATGCCATAGACTATAGCGGCTGCAAAGAGCAGGGTGAAGAAAATCACACCCGATCCAAAAGGCAGGCTAAGGGAATTCACGAAGAAGATCTCGAACGCCCTTCCGATCGATGGCAATCCCTTGATCACCAATTCCAGAACAATCAGTATGGCTCCTGCTGAGATCCCCAAGGTGGCCAGAACTCCGACCAATGTAGGTTTGAATTTTTTGAAATAGACCACCAGACCTATAGCGGGAATCGCAAGCAAGTTCAACAGGTGAACACCTGTAGAAAGGCCCATAGAGTAGGCGATCATCAGGAGCCAGCGGTTTGCGCGTTTAGGATCCTCATCCTCGATCCTCTCCCAGCGGAGTACAGCCCAAAAGGCAAAGGCTGTAAACAATGAGGACATGGCATAGACCTCGGCTTCACCCGCGGAAAACCAAAATGTATCCGAAAAGGTAAGGGCCAAGGCACCAACGGCTCCGGAAATGATGAGCAACCAGGATTGATGGCTTTCTTTTTCCTTATCTGCCACGCCAAGAAGCCGTTCTCCTAGAAGTGTGATGGTCCAAAAGGTAAATAAGACGGTGAAAGCACTGGAAAGAACCGATAACATGTTGATCATAAAGGCGACAAGCATTTCATTTCCAAAAGCGAAGAATGAAAAGATCCTTCCGATCAAAAGATAAAACGGAGCCCCGGGAGGGTGGGGAACCATGAGCTTGTAGGATACGGAGATAAATTCACCACAATCCCAAAAACTTGAAGTCCTCTCCACCGTCATGGTATAGACGATCAAGCTTATAAAAAACACTACCCATCCGGCAAGGTTGTTAAATCTCCTGTAATCAGTCATTTCTAGAAAAATTAAGTCGCGAATTTAGCAATTATTGGAGTCCTGATGGACAAACGTTCAAGCTGGAAATTATTGTGAATAGTACTTGTCGAGAAATAGCTCAAGACTTTCCAGCTCTTTTTGATCAAGTTTTTTTGAAAATCCCGGCATATTGCCTTTTCCCTCAAGAATAATGGACCTTCTTTTTTCAGGACTCAGGCTTGATTCTATGAGTTTTTTGGCGCCATATCTTTCGAGATCTCCATTCCTTCCATGACATCTCAGGCAATTTTCACCATAAACATGGCTGCCAATATTGAGCAATTCATAATTCTCACCGCTTCCGTCATCGGCAAGCATTTCGATCTTCTCTTTTTTGAAGGTCAGACTTCCGGTCTCCGATGCTCCGAAAACATATACAATGATCAATATGGATATCCAAAGGAATAGAGGCTTTGATCTCTTTTGCCCAATGACCGCCAGCGGAATTGCCAATACAACCAAAAGGAGTTTTCCATACAGATATGCAGGAGGTTCTCCAATAGAAAAGAGCAGGTATAATCCAGTGATCAGAAAGGTGGCTGAGATCAGCATTTCGGGGACCTTGATCAGTTTGAAGGTCTTTTGCTTAAAGGGATCATTTTTCAAAAAAATGATGATGCCCTTGACCAAATAGATCAGCAGAAATAGACCTGCCGAGATCTTGTGTACGCTTAGTATTAGTTCCATTTGCTAGCTTCCCAGTTTCAAAATGACACCTCCGTCGATGAATCCCTGAAGAACTACAGGGGAAGAGCCTATGCCTGCCCCGCAGCCTCCGGTGCCACAAAAGAATCCTCCTCCGGTCAGGTATACCGGAAATAAGAACCTTCCGTCCAATCTCAACCCGATGCGGTCAGACAAGTAATACTTTAATCCACCTCCCAATGCAAACGAAAGCGCCCATTCGTCATTGGCAGTACTTGATTTAGGACTGAATATCGTCGCTCCAATTGCGAAGATCCCGAACGGAACCAGGTTGGTGCCCGTCTCAATGGTTCGCATCCCTCCCAACTGGATGTAGTTGGTGCTCATATCATAAAAGGTCGTGTCCACGAAACGACCGTTCTGATCTCTGCCTTTGAAACTCAGCTCAGAGTCTAACCTGGTATAGATCAATTCACCGGTAATTCCGCTGGCCAGGGGAACGTCAAGCGCAACAGTCAGGTTGGCTCCATCCTCGATTTTCAGGTCCCCGTTCACCGTTGTTAGTTTGCCACCCCACATATAGCCACTCATGACAGAGATCTCCGGTCCGGGTTCAACCTGCGAGAAAGCGATGAGCGGAACGAAAAAAAATAAGATTGCAATAGTCCTCTTCATATCCATACCGTTGAGGCTTCAAACCTACTAAAGGAATGAAAACCAAGTGCAATCCACTCTGAATTCAATTGCTATTTCCTGATGAAGGGGAGGATTTTTTGCTCCTTTCCTGATGTGATCTGAAGTTGGTATACGCCCGATGGCAAAAATTGAAGATCAAAATCCTGCTCGATGTTTTGCGTAAAACCATCCAATTCTACGGAATACATCTGCTTACCCAATTGATCATAGACTTTGATCTGAGCTTTTTTACCTGGGATATCTGAAACCGAAAGTGTGAAGAGCCCGGTATTGGGATTCGGATATAATCCTATATCAAATCCTGTACTCAGACCATCCTTGATGTTGGTACAAACTTCATATGAAACAAGCACGCTGTCATATCCGAAACAGTTGTTTGAATCTGAAACCCTGATCCAGATATACTCGGCCGTCCCTACCAGTCCGGGGAAGAAATTGGCCTGGTAACTTGTATCCATACTTTGATTTTGCCATAAGTAGGAATTATAGCCCGGGCCCGCATTAAAGACATAAAAGCTGTCGGTGCAGTTATTCAGTATCACAGAATCAATTCCGAGATCGACTATTGGCAAGGCCAGTGCACTCAGGTTTATGGTGTCCGTAACAAAACATTGGTTATTCGTGGAGGAGGTAACCGTAACCGTTGTCGGGCCATTTACAGTGACCAATACGCTGTCATTGCTTGAACCAGTGCTCCATGAATAATTTCCGGTGCTTGAAAGTGCGGTTAACAGGACGGACGAACCCCGGCAGATGAAAGTATCCGGGGAGACTGTCAACACCGGAAAATCCAGCAACTCTATGAAAGCGGTATCACTGTTCGTACACATGTTTAGATCTGTTCCCACGACGATTATGGTCGAATCGCTGTTTGGTAATAATGTGATCGCTGAGCCGCTTAGTCCATTGTTCCAGCTATAGGTGTTGGCTCCGGCCGCGTTTATGGAAATGCTGTCACCGATGCATACGGATGATGAATCAGGTGTCACGCTTACCGTTGGCAAAGTATTTACCGTTATGGATGAAGAATCCAATCCCGAACAACCGATCGAATCGGCCCAGGCATAGAAGATGGTCGTCGTGCCGGCACCGGCAATTTGAGGATCAAATGTTCCCATACTCACCGCAAGGCCAGAATAGGAGCCTCCGGCCGGTGATCCTCCGCTCAGATTGATCGGTGCGTTGTCGATGCAAACACTTGGCAAACTTCCCAAGATCACATTAGGAGATGCATTCACATTTACAGTGAAAGTATCGGAATCCGTACAGCCGTTCATGTCCATCCCTGTGACAGTATATGAAGATGTGCTCAATGGTGTGACACTTGTAGACTGAGTTGTATCAGAGTTAGACCAAAGGTAGTTCTGGGCTCCGGATGCATTCAGAACAGTGCTGTTTCCGGCACAGATGGTGTCTGTTCCTGTAATGCTAACTGTGGGATTCGCATTGACGACCACATCCATGGTATCCGAATCGGAGCAGGAATTCGCATCCACAACAACCACTGAATATTGCGTACTTGCGGATGGAGTGACCGAGATGGAACTGCCACTCATTCCATTGCTCCAGGAATAAGAGGTTCCTCCACTGGCATTTAGTATTAAGGATTCACCAAAGCAGATAGAAGTATCCGAGGAAAGGGTAATGACGGGTAGAGTGTTTACGACCTGTGTGGCCGTATCCGAATTGATGCATCCGTTTGCATCTATGTATTGATAGGTGATAGGCCAACTTCCGCTTCCAGTCAGGGCCGGATCAAAACTTCCTGTACTCACCCCAGGACCGCTGTAGATTCCACCTGAAGGAGTTGCACCAGAAAGGGTAAAGGCTGAAGCATCCTCACAGATCGCCGCAAGTGGAGAAAAGACAACATTTGGCAATGCGTTTACATTGATATTAAATGCCGATGAGTTTGAGCAGCCATTCAGGTCTATACCGGTTACCGTGTATGAACTGGACACGGATGGGGAGAGCAGGGTTGAATCTCCAAATTCCCCGGTAGACCAGGAATAGCTAAGCGCACCGCTTGCCATGGCGAGAGCCGTGTCTCCAAAACAAATGCTTGCAGGATGGCTGACGTTGATGACCGGCAGTGCGTTCACCGTGATCCTTACGGAATCGATGTCCGAGCAGGAGTTTGAGTCGGTTACCGTAACCAGATAAGTGGTGGATATTGAGGGGTCCACCAGGATTGAAGCTCCGCTCATTCCGTTGCTCCAGGCATAGCTATTTCCTCCCATAGCGCTCAGGGCGATGGTATCTCCAATACAAATCGCAGTATCTGAAGAAGTCTGGGCTACCGGAAGTGCATTCACAACAATACTGTTGGTCGTTGAATCCTGGCAACCTTGACTGTTTGTGTACGAATAAACAATGTCTGTTGATCCAACACCGGCAACTGCAGGATCAAAGATCCCGGCAGTGACTCCGGGCCCGGAATAGGTCCCTCCTGAGGGCAGGCCTCCTGAAAGGCTTATCGGCCCATTATCTTCACAGAGTTCTCCTAGAGATGGAAGCTGTACAATGGGAAGTGGGTTTACGGTCAACTCCCAGTTTGCATCAGATTCGCAGCCGTTCAGGTCAATTCCGGTCACGGTATAAGTCGTGGTGCTATCCGGGCTGACAATGGTGGTGTCACTTGATGATCCTGTAGACCAGAGATAAGAATCAGCACCCATGGCCAGAAGGCTGGCGGATTGGCCAAAGCAGATCGAGTCCGATCCGGAAATGCTAATCAGAGGGTTTGCGAAAACATCTACATCAACCGAAGCGATATCCGAACAAGAATTCGAATCGGTCACCGTTACAGTGTAAGAGGTAAATGCACTTGGCAAAACCGTGATGATGCTTCCATTCATCCCGTTGCTCCAGTTGTAGTTAAGACCACCATCGGCAAAAAGCTGAATGGAGTCCCCGTCGCATACAGCGGTATCCTGGATGATGGTGATCGATGGGAGAGGATTTACGGTGATGGTCGACGAATCAGTGGAGGCACAACCATTGACCGAGGTAAATTCATAATAAACAGTTGAGCTGCCTGCTCCTGCGACTGTGGGATCAAAATCCGATCCGCTCACTCCGTTCCCAGTGTAGATCCCACCGATTGGATTTCCTCCGCCAAGACTCAAAAGACCATTATCGAAGCAGATATCCGGGAAGGAAGAAAGTGTGACTGAAGGTGAAGCCTTGACCTCTATATCTCTAAAGATGGTGTCAACACCGCATTGGTTGTTCACGATGTATCCGAGGGTATATACACCGGCGGCCAATCCCTGAGGGTTGAATTCGTCACCATTGACTCCCGGTCCAAAATAAGTGCCTCCGACAGGTGTTCCCTGATCCAGGATCATGGCAGAGTCGAATTGACACACAGGCGCTATTGAATCAAAGGCGATGGGATCGGGGGAATCGACGGTGATGGGTTGATTGTCAAAATTGCTACAGCCGCTAGCGCTGGTAAAGACATAGGTGATCTGGTGGGTTCCCACACCAGCGGAATCCGGATAGAAAATGCCACCATTTACACCGGTTCCGGAAAATGTTCCTCCGGGAGGAAATGCATTTGTCAGGACCTGTGGTCCACTATTCAGACAAATGTCATTGATAGGAGCAAAAAACACGGTCGGGCTGGGTTCCACAAAAATATTCTGCGTGACAGAATCCGCGCAACCGTTGTTTGAAAAGGTATAGGTGATCTGGGTATTTCCGATGCCCGCAATACTTGCATTGAAAATCGAGTCTGAATAAACCCCAAGACCGCTGTAATGACCACCAAGCGGTAATCCGCCGGTTAACTGGACCGCAGTGTCTCCCAGGCAGACGCTATCCAAAGATGCCAGAGAAACATTGGGAGGAGTGCCAACACTGACGAGTACGGCTCTTGAGGTGTCTATACAACCGGAACCATTCACGATGATCTGATAATTACCACTCTGGGTGGCAAGAATATCTCTAAAGACTTCCCCTGCCAGGATAATGCTGTCTTTCATCCATTGGAAGCTTTCACTTCCCTGGGCCTGGGTGAAGATCCTCACATTGCCTCCAACGCAAAATGATGTATCACCGGAAAAGAACAAGGGTACCTCATAATCGCCGCAATCGGAAAGTTTGGACAGCAAAAATGTCGGCGCAAATGTTGGAGAACCTGTGAGTACAACACTTCCGAATTGAGCAAGACCCCTGTAGCTGCTGAGCAACAGCACATCTCCTGAGGGAAGAATGGACATATTCATGCCTCCGTCCGTGTTTCCTCCACCTCCGGTTTGAAACCAAAGAGGATCCAGTGCCGAATCCAGCTTGATGATCAGCATGTCATTGCTCCCATAAGAAAATCGTTTGATACCATTGATGACTACACTGTCACTAAAGGCCCCGGTGACATAGGCTTCGTTGTTATGATTTGTAACGAGGTCGGACATGCCGAAGCCCTCCATGTCGAGGTTTTTCAGTTCGAGCACCGTTCCTGCCGGGCTGATACTTCCTGCATACCATTGATTGAAATTAGTCGTCGAGATAGATTTTCCGCCCAATACCAGGCTTGAGCTATAGGTACCGGTAAATATCACCTCATTGTTTTTTCCCAATCCCATCCTGGAAGCGTTGACGTTACCCACCGTACTCTTGACCACCCAATCTGTGCTATCCACATTGGAAAACCTTGCGATAAATAACGTGAATGAGCCTGCACTATGAATGGTCTGGCCGAATTGTATGGAGCCATTGAATTCACCAGTGACCACGAATTCATCCTCGTTGATCAGTTCAAAATCATGGAAGAATAGAGAATTGAATCCGGTATTGGCCTCATAGATCGGTACATCAGCGCTGATCAAGGTGCTCGCTGTATCGAATTTTCCTATCCACAAATTCTCGGTTTGACTTACGAGAGGGCTACTTACGATTATGGTAGAGCCATTGAAATGGAGGGTATTGGATAATTCTCCTATGACGATGACCTTATCCCCGGCGGTGTGAACGGATTCAACAGTATTAAAACCTATGAAAGTCGAGTTCGGATCATGAAAGGTTCTGATCCAATCAGCCGTTCCGTTGGCTTTGATCTTCGCGACAAAACCCTCTCTTGCGTTGGATACGGAATTATAGAATCCGTTTTGTGTGAGCGACCCCCATTGGCATGACTGGCTGAAGAAGCCTGTTACATATGCGTTTCCGTTGGCATCGACATCCAATCCCCTCATCTGATCGAAGTTGGTTCCGGTTGATCCGCCTTTGATCGCCCAGATCAAATTTCCAAGTGTATCATATTTGGCCAGATAAAGGTTTCGACCTGTAGGCGAAGTCGCTGTGAGAACGGTCGTGCCAAAAGTGACGGTTCCGGAGAATTCTCCCGCCACGTAGACATGATTTCCATTGGATTCAACCTTTTGATTGGAGGTTGAGGCAAATCCGGAGCTTTGATATACCTTGAGCCAATTGAATCTTTGGGCGTTGGAAAGAAAAGAAATTAGAAGAAAGGGGGATAGGAGTAATAATTTTCTCATGTACAGTTTTTCCAATATCAAAAATGGCAAAAAAAGACTGAGAATGGACCCTCTATGTACTATTGAAGATGTAAATACCGCAAATTGGGTGAAGAACTAAATCAAAAAAAGCCCCGAGGGGCTTTCTTTAATTCAAATTCAATTCAGGTGCCTGAAAAAACTCGAAATCCCCTTCTTCATCCAATCCTAAGCCGATGACATCATCTCCTTTGATAATTCCTGAAAGGATCTCTTTTGACAAAACATTCAGGATCTCTTTCTGTATAACCCTTCTTAAGGGTCTGGCCCCGAATTGAGGATCGTATCCAAGCTCCGCGAGTTTGTCTAGTGCCTTTTTGTCCGCTTCGATCTTGATCCCTTGTTCCTTAAGTGTGTTTTGAACCAACCCGAACTGGATCTCAACAATCGACCGGATCTCGACCTTTGAAAGGGGATCAAACATGATCACATCGTCAACCCTGTTCAGAAATTCAGGTCGAACTGATCGCTTCAATATTGAGAGCACAGCTTCTTCTAATTCCTCTTTTTTCTCAATATTGCCATTTTCATGTGCTGCCTGGATCAGCTCAGATCCAATATTGGAGGTCATGATGATGATACTATTCTTGAAATTGGCCACTCTTCCCTTGTTATCCGTGAGCCTTCCGTCATCCAATACCTGAAGAAGGATATTGAAAGCATCGGCATGTGCTTTTTCAATCTCGTCAAGAAGGATCACCGAATAGGGTTTTCTCCGAACGGCCTCGGTCAACTGTCCGCCTTCGTCATATCCCACATAACCCGGAGGGGCACCGATCAATCTGGAAACCGCATGTCTTTCCTGAAACTCCGACATATCGATCCTGATCATGGCTTTTTCATCATCAAAAAGATATTCGGCCAATGCCTTGGCCAGCTCCGTTTTTCCAACCCCGGTCGTTCCGAGAAAAATAAATGAGCCTATGGGTTTTTTTGGATCATGTAATCCGGCCCGGCTTCTTCTTACCGCATCGGACAGGCTTTCTATCGCTTTCGATTGTCCTGCCACTCTTTTGCTCAATTCTTCCTCCAGGTTCAAGAGTTTATCCCTTTCGCTTTGCAACATCTTGCTCACAGGAATTCCGGTCCATTTGGCAACTACTTCGGCGATATCCTCTGAGGTGACCTCTTCTTTCAGCATAGGGCTGCCCTCCTGCATTTTTTTCATCTCTTCTTTCATGGTCTCCAATCTGGTTTCCGCTTCAGCGATCTTGCCATACCGGATCTCGGCTACCTGGCCAAAATCCCCGCTTCTTTCAGCCTGTTCGGCTTCCTGTTTGAATTGTTCGATATCCTCTTTGGCTTTTTGAATTCCCGTGATCACGGATTTTTCCTGCTCCCATTTCGCGCGAAGATCCTTTCTCTTCGCCTCAAGGCTGCTGATATCGAGGCTCAGTTTTTTTTCCTTTTCCCTATCTTTTTCTCTTCTGATGGCCTCTCTTTCAATTTCCAACTGCATGAGCTTTCGCTGAATTTCATCCAATTCTTCGGGAAGCGAATCAATCTCTATTCTGATCCTTGATGCAGCTTCATCCATGAGATCAATGGCTTTATCCGGCAGGAAACGATCGGAAATGTACCGGTCGGAGAGTTCAACAGAGGCGATGATCGCATCATCCTTGATGCGGACTCCGTGGTGTAATTCATACTTTTCCTTGATCCCCCGAAGGATGCTGATGGAATCCTGAGGGTCGGGTTCGTCCACGATGATGCTTTGAAATCTTCTTTCGAGGGCCTTGTCTTTTTCGATGTGTTTTTGGTATTCCTTCAGGGTGGTCGCACCGATGGCATGAAGTTCCCCTCTGGCCAATGCGGGTTTCAAAAGGTTGGCCGCATCCATGGCCGAATCTCCCCCTGCTCCGGCTCCGATCAGGGTGTGGATCTCATCGATAAAAAGAATGATCTCTCCTTCTGAGTCAGTCACTTCCTTGATGACCGACTTGAGTCTTTCCTCAAATTCTCCCTTGTATTTGGCTCCTGCTACTAATAAACCCATGTCAAGGGAGATGATCTTTTTGGATTTGAGGTTTTCCGGAACATCTCCATCGACAATTCTCTGAGCAAGCCCTTCCACAATGGCGGTTTTGCCAACACCGGGTTCACCAAGAAGGATGGGGTTGTTTTTTGTTCTCCTTGAAAGTATTTGCAAGACCCTCCGGATCTCTTCATCTCTGCCAATGACAGGGTCTATTTTTCCGGCTTCGGCCATATCGTTGAGGTTTTTGGAATACCTCTCCAGGGCCTGATATTTTGACTCGGCATTTTGATCAGTCACCTTGGAACCTCCCCTGAGCTCCTCGATCGAGGATCTGAGTTGCTCTTTATCGAAACCTGCATCTTTGAGCAGACTTGCTACCTGATCCCTTGAATTCAGTAGACCAAAAAACAGATGCTCGATCGAAACAAACTCGTCTCCAAATTCCTTGGCGGTTTTTTTGGCTTGGGTCAATGTCTGTCCCAGGGCTTTGGAAATATGCGGATCTCCTCCTTCAACTTTTGGATATCCCTGAATGATGGCATCCAGGCCGGTTTCCAATCCCGCCCTGTTCACACCAAGTTTTTTGATCAAAAAATCGGATATATTTTCACCCCCTTGTAGCAAAGCTTTGAGAAGATGGCCCGTTTCAATAACTTGTTGACCTTCTCCATTGGCGATTTCAGCTGCCTGGGATAAAATTTCCTGCGCTTTTATGGTATACTCTTTTAAGTTCATCTTTTTTTCTCCTCTCATCCTTGCTGCGTCAATTCCTATTCCAAGGCTGTTTTTCGATTCTATAATGACAATATGTCATATTTTTACTAAAATATATTCAAAAAACGGACTTATTGACATAATCATGCCTTCATGAAAAGCAGGAGAAAATTTTTAACCTCTACGGCCTTGGGTGGAATTGGGATTGGCTTGGGAAGTGCCTGCGCAGATGAAGTGATCCGGAAGGAAGGGAATTCCAGGATTGATTATTCAAAGAAGTACTCCTGGAAAATGTTTACCACATGGCCTCCGAATTTCCCAATTCTTGGTGAAGGCTGTGTTTTGTTCGCTCAATGGGTTGAGGAGATGTCCGGAGGGCGTATGAAGATCAGGGTGTTTGGAGGGGGAGAAATTGTTCCGGCACTTGAAACCTTTGAAGCTGTGAAGGAAGGTATAGCAGAAATGGGAAATGCTGCTGCATATTATTGGGCGGGAAAAATTCCAAGCTCCCAACTTTTCGCCTCTGTGCCCTTTGGTCTGAATGCCCAGCAGATGAACACCTGGCTTCTGGCTTATGGCGGGGAGCAGCTTTGGCGCGAGATCTATGAGCCTTTCAACCTTATTCCATTTACCACCGGAAATACCGGTGTTCAAATGGGCGGTTGGTTTAATCAAAAAATTGATTCCATTGAGGATATTGCGGGACTTAAAATGAGAATTCCCGGGCTGGGTGGAAAAGTCTGGGCCAAAGCCGGAGGGATCACGGTGCTTGTTTCCGGAGGTGAGATCTATACCAACCTGGAAAGGGGAGTCATCGATGCTACAGAATGGATTGGCCCTTACCATGATTATCTGATGGGCTTTCATCAGGTTGCCAAATATTATTACTACCCTGGTTGGCATGAGCCCGGAACTGCTTTTGAATCATTTGTAAATCGAGAAAAATATCTTGAGCTGCCTCCGGATCTGCGCGAAATAATTACCTCGGCCTTATACAGATTGAATCTATGGCTGATCAGTCAATTCGAAATGAAAAATGCGGAACACCTTGAGTTGATTAAAAAAACAGGAAAGGTTCAAATATTGGCTTTCCCGGATTCGGTTCTGAAAGAGTTGAAGGGATATAAAACGGAAGTCATCAATGAATTGGTGGCTTCGGATCCCGCTTCGAAAAAGGTTTTCGATTCGATATCAAGTTTCAAAGAGCTTATGGGGCCATGGACCAGGATCTCTGAAAAGGAATTCTATAAGACACAAGATCTATGAGATGGATTATGACCATATTCCTGATCTGTTATGGGCTTGTCGCTCAGGCTCAGGATGCAGAATTGAACGAAGAACTGGCATTCAAAAAATGCGAAATGATCAGGCAGATGATCGTCGATGGTGCGGATTTTGGAGAAATGGCGGCAAGATTTTCCCAGGACCCCGGTTCTGCGGAAAATGGAGGCCTGATCGGGTATATGATGCCCGGAAGCCTGGTCGAAGAATACTGGAATGCTGCCTATGACCTCGAGATTGGAGAAATGTCGGAGCCTGTTCGCAGTCAGTATGGATATCACCTCATCGAGGTGCTTGGAAAAAAGGGAGGGGCGATCAATACCAGGCATATTTTGATCATACCCCAATGACCGAACTAAGGGCCAACTATCTGGATATTGATGCTGTGGACATTTACTCCGCCCGAATTGGGATTGAAAATGGGAAGATCTCCTCGGTCATTCCGATCGAGCGGGATGATACTCTCCCGTTTCTTTTTCCCGGATTTATTGATTCCCACATCCATATTGAGAGCTCCATGCTTGCGCCCTCCCGCTTTGCACAACAAGCCCTGAAGCATGGTACGGTTGCCACGGTATCCGATCCGCATGAAATCGCGAACGTGCTTGGAATTCCGGGTATTGAGTTCATGATCGAGGATGGCAAGAGAGTCCCGTTTAACTTTTATTTCGGAGCTCCGAGTTGCGTTCCTGCAACCTCAGAGGCTTTTGAAACAGCCGGTGCTCACCTGGGACCAAAGGATATCCAAGATCTCTTGGATCAACCTGAGATCCTGTATCTGTCTGAGATGATGAATTTTCCAGGAGCGATTCAGGGCCAGAAGGATGTTCTGCAGAAAATAGATTCTGCCCTGCAAAGGGGAAAACCCGTTGACGGACATGCTCCCGGCCTGAGGGGCAAAGCCCTTGAGACCTATGTCGGAAGAGGGATCTCTACGGACCATGAAACCATCACTTACGAGGAAGGGGTGGAGAAGATCAAACTGGGAATGAAGGTTTCGATCCGGGAGGGCAGTGCAGCCAGGAACTTTGATGATCTTGTGAAACTGATCGATGAACATCCCGAGATGGTGATGTTTTGTTCGGATGATCTCCACCCCGATGGCCTGATCCTGGGACATATCAATTTATTGGTGAAAAGGGCATTGGAAAAGGGTTGTTCCTTTTGGAATGTGATCAGGGCGGCATGCAAAAATCCGGTTCTGCACTACCAACTGGATTGCGGATACGGCAGGGTAGGCGATCCGGCAAATTTTTTTCTTTCTGAAGATCTCCATGAAATAATTCCCACCGATGTATGGTGCAAGGGTGAAAAAGTGATCGAGGCCGGGAAATCGCTTTTCTCCTTGAAAGAGATCAGATCCCTGAACCGGTTTGAACTTCAGGATCTCACCGCCGATTCACTTCGATTTCCGGTAGAGAATGGAGACCGACTCAAAGTGATACGTGCCCTTGAGGGACAATTGATCACAGAAGTGGTATCAATGGTCATTGATCGGGATATGAAGAATTTTGAATCCAATGCTGAACATGACATCATGAAGATCCTGGTTGCTGACCGATACGGAAAGGGTAATCAGGCTGTCGGGTTTGTGCAGGGATTTGGATTGAGGGATTGTGCCATCTTCTCTTCGATTGGACATGACTCTCATAATGTAGTGATCCTAGGATCTCATGATGACCTTATCATACAGGCCTATGAAAAGATCGGCGAACTGAAGGGTGGAATAGGATTTGTTTCCCGGGAAAAAACCGCTGCACTACCGCTTCCTATTGCCGGCCTGATGTCGACAGATGAGTGTCGAACAGTTGCGGAAAAATACACCAGGCTCAATGAAGATCTCAGTGATTTAGATGGCAAAATGAGCAGTCCTTTTATGACCCTTTCATTCTTGCCATTGCTGGTTATTCCCTCCTTGAAAATAAGTGATAAAGGCCTGTTTGATGTGGACGATTTTTCTTTTACACCTGTTATAGACCTGGGGGGTTGAGCAATGAAAATCTATTGGTTAATTTGCCGTTTCTAGAAGATGAGCGAGCCGAACCTAAATACCAATGTAATATCCGCCTTTGCAGAGTTGGCTTATGCCATCCTTATGATGGATGGGATTATCGATGAGGCCGAAGAACATATCATTTCAACCAAACTAAAGGGGACGGAGATCATGGCTCCATTGGACCGCCTCATACAGGGCAAGGCAGAGATCATGATCACTGAGGCCTATCAAAACCTTAATAACCTCTTGCAGGACCAGCCTGAGCCCGGTATTTATCTGTCTTTTTTTAACGCTCTTGAACAGCTCGCCGGAGCTGGAGAAGTACTCGATGAGGATGACGCAGACATACTTCTATCAATTCTTAATAACCTGAAAAATCGCATAAGTTAAATGTATCAATCTGTTACACCGGAGGAAGCTGTTGAAATAGTAAAGTCCGGTGACCGTGTCTTTGTACAAAGCGCGGCTGCGGCTCCTGCAAGACTGGTGGAGGCACTTTCAAAAAGAGGGCATGAATTGCATAATGTGGATATTGTCCACCTGCATACCGAAGGACCGGCCCCATATGTAGCTGAAGAACTTCAAAACTCCTTTAGGGTAACCTCTCTTTTTATCGGAGCAAATGTTCGTGAGGCCATCAATAGAGGAAGAGCCGATTATGTTCCCATATTTCTGAGCGAGGTGCCACTCCTGTTCAGGCGAGGTAGAATGCCAATCAATGTGGCCATGTGCCAGGTTTCCCCTCCCGACAGACATGGATTCTGCAGCCTTGGCATATCAGTTGATGCTACCAAGGCGGCAATAGAGGTCGCCCACCATGTGATCGCTCAGATCAATCCTCGAATGCCAAGATCCCATGGTGACGGACTCATCCATATTTCGAAGTTTGACTCCTTTGTCGATGTAGAGGAGGAGATCCCCGAAATGATCCCCAAACCATTGAGCGAAACAGAAGAAAAAATAGGGGAGTATATCGCTTCGTTGGTTGAGGATGGTGCCACCCTTCAAATGGGAATAGGAGCTATTCCCGATGCCGCATTGAAAAAACTTGCTCATCATAAGCATCTTGGGATTCACTCCGAAATGTTCTCTGACGGGATCATTCCCCTGGTGGAAAACGGGACCATCGATGGTTCGATGAAGACCAAGCATCCCGGAGTCATCGTGTCGGGGTTCCTGATGGGATCAAGAAAACTATATGATTTCGTTGATGACAATCCCCTGATCCGAATGCTGGACATTCAATATGTCAACAATGTACATGTGATACGCCAGAACTATAAAATGACGGCCATTAATTCCGCCATAGAGGTAGATCTCACCGGTCAGGTATGTTCTGATTCCATTGGGTCGTTCTATTATTCAGGTGTTGGAGGACAGATGGATTTCATTCGTGGGGCGTCCTTATCTGAAGGAGGTAAACCCATCATTGCTCTCCCGTCTACTACCAAGAAGGGCGAAAGCAAGATCGTAAAATTCCTCAAGCAGGGAGCGGGAGTGGTGACTACAAGAGCTCATGTGCATTATGTGATCACAGAATACGGGATCGCTGACCTGTTTGGAAAGAGTATCAGGCAAAGGGCCAAGGCGTTAATCGATATTGCTCATCCAAGCCATAGGGAGGAACTCGAAAGGTTTGCCCACGAAAGGTATTCCTGGCTATAGCCGGGTCGGCTTCGCGATGTATATCACAAAATCCAGGTCAAAGTCATCCTCGATGATCTTATCCCCGAGGTTTTGGAAGATGCTGGCGGATTTATAGGTGATTCCGTATGCGGTTCTATCGACAACTGCTGTACCGGAAATCATCACCCGGTTTCCCTTTGATTCCTTGTTGATCAAGAAGCTGAGCGGCTTCTCAATGCCCTTGATGGTCATGGTTGAGAAGGCTTCTCCTTTTTCATAACCTTCCTGCCATTTTATTTCCTGAATGTCGATCAAGGCAAAAGGGTTGTTCTTCACGTCAAAAAAATCCGGGTCCTTCAGATGCTTCACCAGCTTTTCATTGTATTCGGGATCTTCGATGTCAGTGCAGGAGATCGAGTTCATGTCCACTTTCAAATAGGCATTGGTGATCTTGCCGAAATCATAGTGCACATTCCCTTCTGCGACTTTTACAAATCCGCTATGTTCTCCGGTCAGTTTTTTTCCGGTCCAGCGGATCTTTGACTTGGCTGTATCGATCACCTGCGTTTGGCCAAATAAGGCCGAACTGAAAAATAGTGCGTAAAGCAGGATGAAGAAACTATGCCTTGATAAAGTCTTCTTCGAGTTCATCGAGAGAACTAAAGATCTTGAAAAGTTTGAGAACCGAGTCATCCATAAATCCCATTCGGATCATTTGATCCATCTGGGCGATCAAGTGGTCATAATAGCCATTAAAGTTAAAAACCGCGATCGGTTTATCATGAAGTCCTAATTGCTTCCAGGTGAGTATCTCGTAGAACTCATCCATAGTACCGATGGCCCCGGGCAGGATCAGGAAACGATCGGCCAGCACAGCCATCTTCTCTTTTCTTTCATGCATGGAGTCCACCAGGATGAGCTGATCTGCTCCTTTATGACCTAATTCCCTTTCATCAAGAAATTTGGGAATAACTCCGATGACCTCTCCCTTATTCCGGATCATGGCATCGGCGATGATCCCCATAAGGCCGATGCTTCCTCCACCATACACAAGTCCCTGATCGTGCTTTTGAAAAAGCCTGGCCAGTTTTCGGATGAATTGGTGTAACGATGCGTCTACCCCGGGTCTTGATCCGCAGTAGACGGCTATCCTTCCCGACATGGACCTAGGATGCTTTGACTTTTAGGCTTGCTTCAATCTCTCTCATTGACTCTGCGAACCTTTTGTCGGTATCGATCATGTCATTGACAGAATTGATGGCATGGATCACGGTGCTGTGATCTCTTCCTCCAAAATGATATCCGATCACCTTTAGAGAATGGTTGGTATACTCCTTGGCGAAGAACATTGCTACCTGACGTGCGATCACAATCTCCTTCTTTCTGGTCTTTGCCCTTAGAGACTCGGGTGTAACCTTGAAATAGTCGGCAATATACTTTTGCAGGTAATCGATCCCCACTTCGGTTTCAATATCCTGAACGATTTTTTGCAATGCCTCTTTGGCAAGCTCAAGATCTATCTCTTTTCTATTTAAGGTAGCCTCACCGATCAGTGATACGAGTACGCCCTCCAACTCCCTGATATTGGTGTCTACGGTATATGCCAGATATTCCAGAACATTGTTTGGAATGTTCGTGCCTTCCTGCTCCATTTTTCTTTTGATGATCGCGGAGCGGGTTTCGAATCCCGGATTTCTCAGGTCAGCTGTCAGTCCCCATTTGAATCTTGAAAGCAATCTCTCCTGCAGCCCTTTCAGACTTTTGGGAGGGCAATCACTGGTCATAACAATTTGCTTGCCTGTTTGGTGAAGCTGATTGAAAATATGGAAAAATATATCCTGGGTTTTCTCCTTTCCGGCAATGAACTGCACATCATCCAAGAGCAGGACATCAAGGTTTAGGTAGTAACTGGAAAACTCCTGCACTTTGTTGTTTCTAAGCGCATCGATGAATTGGTTGGTGAACTTTTCGGATGATACGTACAGAACACTCTTGGTCGGATGGTTTTTCCTGATCAGATTTCCAATGGCCTGAACGAGGTGGGTTTTTCCCAGTCCCACTCCACCGTATATAAAGAGCGGATTGAAAGAGGTCGACCCTGGTCGTTCTGCGACTGCTAACCCCGCTGAACGTGCCAGCCTGTTACAATCTCCTTCAACATAGTTTTTGAAATTGTAATTTGGATTGAGGGGATTGTCAAAATAGAAATTGAAAGTGTTGGAATCCATCGGGCCAAAACCCAACAGTCCGGTTGAGTTCTGATTCTTTTGAGATCCAGGAAGATTGATCGTTGCCTGATCGGATTCCGATGTTCCCTTGTCTACCACAACTGAATACTCCAAACCACTATCCTGACCTAACTCCTTGTCGAGTGCCTCCTTTAGTAGGCCTGAAAAATTCTCTTCAAGGTATTCGTAAAAATATGGGCTGGGTACTTCGATCGTAAGAGTTGCACCGTTGAGGCTCACCGGCCTTACTGGTTGAAACCAGGTTTTGAAACTTTGGGGACTAACACTCTGCTTAATGGTTTCCAAGCAGTTTTCCCATAAAACCCGTATTTCTTTTGTCATTTAAGAGCCTCGTTTAAATCAGTTAAGAACCTGGTAAAATTCCCAAATAATTTTTCGGGGGATGACAAAGCTGAAAAAAAATGAATGATAAAAAAAATCATTTCAAACTTGACTTTTTCGATTCGTTGGAGAAGGCTGAGTAAGCGAGGATAAGGCGCTAAAAATTCTTTAAAAGATTATATAAATAGCGATTTAATCCAAACTATAAAATTTGTATTTTTCTAAGCCAGAATTGAATTAATTAAAATCTTCTTTTCCCGCCGCTTAAAAGCAAATTAATATCCTGATCCAAAGACCAAAACAGAGACTTTTTTTTTACTTTACCGGCACGATTTGAGCAAAGAAAATGGGACTTTTTTCAGAATTTGCCAAGCCCGGTTCCGACGAATGGAAATCCTCTATTGAGCGAAGCTTAAAAGGGAAGAGCCTGGAATCCCTTGAGTTCAAAATTGGAGATTTGACCTTCAGACCATACTATCAGGAATCCGATAACGCTGATCAGAAAACTGGTAAGGCAATCCAGAATGTCCATCAAAAATCTGATAATCAAGATGTTAGAATTATTCCATGGTTATATGTCAGCAATTCCTTCACGGCTTCACACCTGGATGATCTGCATAAGGACCTGAACGCTAAAGGGATATCCGAGATCGGTTTGGAAATCGGAAGTGTTGCCCCCAAGTTATTTGCTCAGGTTCTCGATTCTGTAGAAGCACTGGGTTTTGACAGGCTACACTTTTACTTTTCTTCCACGGATCTGAAACAATCTAGAGCATTCCTTGATTGCATTGAGGAAAAGGGATTGAAAGCCAATCAGGTAGGGACAATTTCACCGGACATTGTTTCCTTAATGTTAGGACATTGCCCAACGGAAGAAGTATTATCATGGCTTGAAAAAGTACAAATTTGTTTTCCGGAAGCCAAGACTTTTTTGGTAGATTCCAACGGCCTTATCAACAGAGGATTCCTTGTCTATGAGGAACTTGCGATGCTACTTGAAATTCTATGTTCTTCGGTAGAAGAGTTCTTTCCCGGTGCGGATATTTCAGAGCTGATCGACAAGCATTTTCGGTTTAGGATAAGTCCTGGAATTGACATGATGGTTGGCGTTTCAAAGCTTCAATGCTGGAAGGCGATGTCAGCGGGGGTGTTAAGTGAGTTAGGTGGTAGGGAAGCTCTCTCTCTTGATCTGGAGATGATCTCATCCAAATTCTACCACAGTCCTTTTGATAAAGAGAACAATATTCTAAGACAGGGTTCCCAGCTTTTGTCCGGCATGTTTGCCGGTGCTGACATCATCCATGTTTCCGCTTTTGATGAAATTCGAAGTTCCGATCCCTATTTGGGAAGTTGGATCAGCAGCAATTTGGTTTTCCTCTTCAAGGAAGAATCCAGGGTTATGAGGGTGAAAAACCCCTTGAATGGATCCTACTACCTAAGAGAGTTGAATGGAAAGATCTCGGCCAGGGCCTGGGATATTTTTAGGAAAATGCGCAGTGAGGGGGGTATGAAAAAATCTGAATCCTTCAGGTCTTTACTGGACTCAGCCGGAGAAAGATCTTCCCGAGGGGCCAGTGCTGTGGATGATGGAAGCCTCAAGGTGATCGGGTTGAATTTATTTCCCGACGGTAAGGAGGAATTATCACAAGAAGAAGTCGTGAGGACCAAGGAATTTGTTGAAGATCAGAAAATACTCGGACAAGATGTTGTGGAGCAACGTCTTGGAATGCAGGGATCGCTTAAATGCAATATTATCATGCTTGGAACAGATCCGTCCCGGTTTTCCGAAGCGAATAGTGTATCCAACAAGGTCGGGGTTCTCGGAATCCCTTCGAGGACCCTTGAATCTACGGAACTGGAACAACAGAATTTTGGACCCGGAGATCTGGTGGTTTTTGTGGGTGACCTTGAGCACCCGGATACCGCCAAAATTTCGACCCTTGAGGACGGAGCAACAGGATTAGTTGCAGTCCTGGACAAGCAGGGGGCTGACTCTTTACCAATTGAGCATAGGTTTAATCCGGAAGCACCTTTTAGCGAGTTGTTTTCCTCACTTCGAAACGAATAGGCATGCCAACAGATTTTTCCAATATCAGCCTTGAACAATTGCTCAACAATGGAGCCGGTACGACAGATAATACGGGAACGATCCGCACGGCAGAAGGGATAGACCTCAAGGAGAAGTATACTGAATCGGATATCCAAGAACTCGATAGCAAGGATTTTATAGCAGGAGTGCCACCTTTTTTGAAAGGGCCGTACCCGAGCATGTATGCTACCAGACCATGGACCATTCGACAATACGCCGGGTTTTCCACTGCCGAGGAATCCAACGCCTTTTATCGCAGAAATATAGCCGCAGGCCAAAAAGGCTTAAGTGTCGCCTTTGACCTTCCGACCCACAGGGGGTACGATTCCGATCATCCCAGGGTTTTTGGGGATGTAGGCAAGGCCGGCGTAGCTATTGACTCAGTGGAAGACATGAAAGTTTTGTTCAGGGGTATTCCCTTGGATAAAATGTCGGTGTCGATGACAATGAACGGTGCAGTTATCCCGATTATGGCTTTTTATATCGTCGCAGCCGAAGAGCAGGGGGTCAAGCCTGAGCTATTGACCGGAACCATCCAGAATGATATCCTCAAGGAATTCATGGTTCGAAATACCTTCATCTATCCCCCTGGAGAATCGATGAGGATAGTCGGAGATATCTTCGAATTTACGGCTCAGAAAATGCCACGATTCAATTCCATTAGTGTTTCAGGCTACCATATGCATGAGGCCGGGGCTCCTGCGGATATCGAGCTGGCCTTTACCCTTGCCGACGGGCTTGAGTATTTGCGCACCGCAGTTGATAAGGGACTTGATGTCGACCTGATCGCACCAAGGATTTCGTTTTTCTGGGCTATAGGAATGGATTTCTTCATGGAGGTTGCCAAGCTCAGGGCAGGCAGACTCCTATGGGCCAAATTGGTTAAACAATTCAACCCCAAGAATCCTAAGTCAATGGCCTTGAGGACACATTGTCAAACCTCCGGATGGAGCCTGACAGCTCAGAACCAATTCAACAATGTTGGAAGGACCTTCATTGAAGCCCTGGCAGCTGTAGTGGGGCATACTCAGTCGCTTCATACAAATGCCCTTGATGAGGCCGTAGCGCTTCCTACCGATTACTCAGCCAGGATCGCCCGGAATACCCAGTTGATCATTCAAAATGAGCTTGGACTTACAAATGTGGTTGACCCTTTTGGCGGATCATATTTTGTTGAAAAATTGACAAATGATCTTGCCGAAAAAGCATGGGGATTGATCCAGGAGGTAGAAGATCTTGGTGGAATGGCGAAGGCGATTTCTTCAGGGCTCCCCAAGCTCAAGATCGATGAAGCCTCAGCCAGAAAGCAGGCAAGGATCGATTCCGGAGAAGAAGTCATTTTAGGTGTCAATCGATTGGTTACGGAGGAGCCTACAAATCTTGAATATCTGGAGGTGGACAACACTTCGGTCAGAGATCAGCAGATCAGAAGGCTGGATGAATTAAGAAGCAATAGGGACCAGGGTAAGGTTGAAGAAAGCCTTGCTGCCATCGCCAGATCCGCTGAATCCGGTGAGGGTAACCTTCTTGAATTGGCCGTGGATGCGGCAAGGAACAGAGCCACTCTTGGAGAGATCTCTGACGCCATGGAAAAGGCCTTTGGCAGGTATATTCCACACTCTGAAATGATATCAGGTGTATATTCGCAGCAGGTGGGCGATAATGCGGATTTTACAAAGGCCCTGAAACTTGGGGACGATTTCGAAAAGCGGTTTGGACGAAGACCTAGGATGCTCGTGGCGAAGATGGGGCAGGATGGCCATGACCGGGGAGCCAGGGTGATCGCTTCAAGTTTTGCAGATCTCGGATTCGATGTGGATGTAGGTCCCTTGTTCTCTACTCCTGAGGAAGTGGCCATGCAGGCAGCGGAAAATGATGTTCATATGGTTGGGGTATCGAGCCTGGCCGCCGGACATAAAACCTTAGTCCCTGCCTTGATCGAAGAATTGAAGAAGATCGGCAGAGGCGATATCATGGTGGTTGCCGGCGGGGTGATCCCGCCCAATGATCACTCTTTTTTGATCGAAAAAGGTGTAAGCATGGTATTTGGACCGGGAACGAACATTCCCCTTGCTGCCCAGGAGATTCTGGAAAAGCTTCTTGCACCGTAATCCTCAGGATCTCTGCTGTGCAATTTGGAAGCATTTTGCTAATTTCAACCGCATCTTGATTTTGATTGGGCTATGAAAAAGTGTCAATTCGGCTGGGTCTCATTGATCGTGTTCATCCTCTTTTCAGGGGATTTGCTTGCCAAGGACCCGTTCAAAAAATCCTACGATAAGGCAGAGGCATATTACAAAACAGGTTATTACGAAAAGGCTCTGAAGGACATCGATAAATTGATCGAAAAGATCAAGAAGAAAAGCCTGACCCAGAATGCCGATCTGTCCTTTGCATACCTCAGAAAAGCAAAATATCTGGCCTTAACAGCAGAATTTTCGGTGATGAGGAAGTACCATGATCTGGCCTTAAACCTTGTGAATGACCACCTTCAGAATGGATCACTTGAGGAGGTCAGGGCATATGAATATCTGTTTGATTTCTATCATGATTATGGTGATTACGGTAAGGCCAAGCCGGCTATTGAGAAGGCCTTATCTGTTCTCGATGCACAACCGGAAAAGCAGTTTATCTACGAACATTCGCTTCTTCTGAAACAGTTCAAAAATGACATTCGCCTAGGAGAGGTCATGGGAAAAGCAAAGCTGGCCGATGATCTCATCGTATTTTTTAAAAGTGTCAATGTAGATCGGGAAGAGGTATATGATCAAAAGAAGGGCAGGACTAAGGTCGAGAAGCTAAGCAAAGAGGACTATCAGCAAAGAAAGGAATGGGTTTTTGAGGCCCTGAATACCCGGTCTGACTTTTATATTTCAAGAGGCGAGTATCGAAGAGCTCTCGATAGTATGGAGAGTTATAGAAAAAGTCTGATCAAGGTGCTCTCCAGAGCTTCTAACCAATATGTGGATATGCTTGGCCTGAAGGGTAGATGCTATGAAGGTCTCCATGAACCCAAGAAAGCTTACAAAGAATGGGAGGATTATCTTGACGCCTGCAGGAACGGAGGAAAAAATACCTATTCCAAGCTGAGCCGTCAATACTTTGAAGGCTATGAAAAAGTCGCCTTGAATCTGCTTTACAATGGTCAGGCGCCCTTCGCTTCCACCTATATCAAGGAGTTTGAGAATTCTTTTGGACTGGCATATAGGTACAAGAACTATTATCGGAATAAGGTAAAGCTGTTGAACGCACTGAACGACCTTTTTGCAGGAAGAATACAGGCCGCTGACAGGCAATTTCTCATACTGCTATCCGATACTCTGGTCGTGCCTATGGTTCACCCTGAAAGAGTCAAAATTGAAGAATATCTCTACCGCTCGAGGCTCAAGGATGAGCGCTATGTCTCTGCTCTCAAGGCCATGGTGAGATATAGGATCGCCGTAAAAAAGCTCTACGGCAAGGACTCTCCCAGGTATTACAGATCGGGATTCGACCTGGCTAATTTTTACATGAACCATACCAATGGTCTGGATACCGCAGCGATCATGTTCGAGGAGGGTTTCAAGCAGGGAATCAGTTCTGTTTGGAAATACAGCCACGACCGTTACCTGGATTTTCTTTTCCAGTATTTCGGATATCTGGATCTACGAGACGATTATACGGCGATCATGGATTCTCTGGAGTCGGTAAAAGGGTATTATGATCGAAATGGCTGGAAGGACGTTACCTATGGGAGGATCCTCACCGAATATGCCAAATATCTTTTCAAAACAGGGGAAGTGAAAAAAGGAGATGAGACGCTTCTGAAGGCAAAAGATCTCTTCGATGAACTTGGAGAAGAAAAAACCTATGGTTATGCGGAACTGAATCTGGTCCAGGCGGAACTCGATCAACTGTTGGGCAATTTTTCGGATGCCAAAAGGGATATCCGGAGGGCAACCAGATATGCGAACCGGGCTTATCCATATGATCCCTTATATCTCTTGGAAACCAGGGTGGATGTGTATGCCCGATTGCTGATCATGACAGGCAGTTATGGTGAGGCTTCGAAAATAACCGACGGCCAGATCGAGGATCTTGAGGAAAGGCTTGGAGCCAAAACAAGGTTGCTGATACCGGCATATAACAATAAGGCCCTGCTCAAACTCATCGATGGGGATTTTAACTCAGCAGAGCATTTTTACAGGCTGGCGGAGGGACTTAGCGAAAGATCATACGGAAAGAACTCCCTGAAGCATACCGAATCCCTTGAGGTCGGACGAAGGATCTTTGAGGAAAAGGGAGACTTTGAGCTGGCATCCAATGTGGGAAAATTCATTTTGGACATCCAACTGGAAAAGCTCGGTGAAAATCATCTTAAGGCTGCTACCTCGATCGCCGACCTGGCGTTGATCGACTATCAGATCAGCAAAAGACCCAAGATAGAGATTGAAGGCGATCTGGAGAAAGCCAGGGATATTGCACTGAATGTGGCCGGTAATAAGAGTCCTGCCTACGCCGTCATCCTGACCAAATCCGCTATTTTCTACATATATGAAGATAAGCCTGCGAGGGCGGAACCCTATTTGGAGGAAGCTTATCAGATCTGGACTGAAGCGCTAGGAAAGAAAAGTCTTGAAGCCGGTGAAATCGCTGGTATCAGGGGAGATCTGTTTCTTGAAAAGGGTGAATTAACAAAGGCTGAGGAGCAGTACAAAAATGCTCAGGATATCTTTTCGAAACTCTTTAACGAAAACCACCCGCTGTATGTGAAGCATACCGGCAAACTGGCCAGGGTCTACTATATCGAGGGAGATATCAAAAAATGTGTGGGCCTTCTGGAAGAGACCACCGGAAAATACCAGGTCTATATCGAGAAATTTTTCCCCTCATTAAGCGAAAGAGAAAAAAACAAGTATTGGACCATGGTAAGGCCCGACTTCGAGTTTTTCAGTACCGTGGCTTGTACCAACTATGAACAATACCCGAGATTGCTGGAAGATGGGTACAATTATTCCCTGAATACCAAGGCACTTCTGCTGAACTCATCGATCAAGGTAAGGCAAAGCATTTTGGGCAGTGGAAATGCCAACCTGATCGGGAAGTATCAGGAATGGCTTGAAAAGAAAGAGTTGTTCACCGAAGCTGTAGGTATGAGCTCCGAAGAGCTTGAGGAAAATGAAATAGACCTGGAGGATCTCTCGGAACAGGTAGAGAACCTTGAAAAAGAGCTTGGAGCACAATCGACCCTTTTCGCAGAAGGATCCAAAAAGACCATATACGATTGGAAAGATGTGAGAAAAGCCCTGGAAGAGGATGAAGCTGCGATTGAGATCGTTCGATTCAGAAAATTCTACAGGAACTTCACCGATTCCATTTTTTATGCGGCTTACATAGTTCACCCCAAGGTTAAAGGAGAACCGGAACTGGTGCTTCTTGAAAATGGTGCCGATCTGGAAGGCAAATACTTCAAGGGCTATAGGAACAGGGTGAAATTCAAGATCTCGGATCCGCTTTCATATAAGGTTTTTTGGGAGCCAATAGAATCAAAATTGGGCCCTGAGATCAAAACAGTATACCTCTCTCTGGATGGTGTCTATAACCAGATCAACCTTGAGACTCTTCAAAGGCCGGATAAGTCCTACGTGATCGACGGAAGGAATCTCGTTTTGGTTTCCAATACCAAGGTTTTGACCAAAAGAGAAGCACCGGAACCTCTGAAAACCAAGGATATTGCTGACCTCTATGGGAATCCCATTTTTCAAAAATCTGAAAAGGGAAATCTTGCCCCGCTTCCCGGTGCGGAAAAAGAAGTCAGCGAACTTCAGAAGTTGCTTGAATCCAAGGGATGGAAGGCAGATACCAAGATCGGCGAACTTGCCACCGAGAGGTCTATCAAATCGATGTACAATCCCAAGGTATTTCACATCGCCACGCATGGCTTCTTTGTAGAAGATGAGAAGATCGATGTCAAGGAAGAGACGCTGAAGGAAATGGGATTGCGTCCTGCCTTCGATAATACCTTGCTCAAATCCGGGCTTGTCATGGATTTTGGGGGCGATCTTTTGGCCCTGGAGGAACCCATGAATTTCAACAAAAAGGAAGGCCTGCTGACAGCCTATGAGGCCATGAACCTTTCCCTGGAAAAAACCGATCTCGTTGTACTCAGTGCCTGTGAAACCGGTAGGGGTGATATTGGGGCCGGAGAAGGGGTTTATGGCTTACAGAGGTCCTTGATCGTCGCGGGAGCCAGGACGGTGATCATGTCCCTCTTCAAGGTTTCGGATGAGGCAACTCAGAAACTGATGCTCAAGTTTTACGAAAAGTGGATCGAGACCGGAGATAAGCGCAAATCCTTCATCGACGCCAAGAGGGAAATGAAGGAAGAATACAAGGATCCCATCTACTGGGGTGCCTTCATCATGATCGGTGTAGACTAGAAGTAATAAGAATAATAGCCCTTCACCCCGTTTTTGTTTAGCCCTTCCACTCTGACACGGCCGCGGGCTCTTGTGAGTATTCTTTCAATATCATCCACCTTTTGGATCTTGTACCCGTTGATGGAAGTGATGATAAACCCTTCATCAATTCCAAGCTCTTTGATCAATCCATCATCGATGTTCTCTACTCTGAAGCCCGACGATATTCTTAGCTGACTCAGTTCTGTTGGACTGACCTTTTCAAAGACCACTCCGAGCTTTTCGGACTGTATCAGTTCCTTGATCACGATCTCGTTTGTCCCGTTGAAATTCGTAAGAGTGGTATTGACCTCGAATTTTTCCTTCTCTCTTTTCACCAGTACAGATACTTTATCCCCGGGTCGGTAATACGCCAGCTGCTCATCATATTCAGCTTTCGAGTCAATATTGTTGCCACCAACCCCGAGGATGACATCCCCGGCTTTCAAACCGGATTTCTCAGCAGCCATATTTTCGAAAACATCGGATACGATCACTCCCTCGTAGGATTCCAATTCCAAATTCTTTGCGACCTTATCATCAATGTCCATGACATCTATTCCCAAATATGCCTTTTGCACCCTTCCATAGGAGATGATGTCATCTGCCACCTTTTTTGCAATATCCACGGGAACTGCGAAACCATAACCTGAAAATGCACCCGAGGGTGAAAGGATAGCTGTGTTGATCCCGACGAGTTGTCCCGAAGCATTCACCAACGCACCCCCACTGTTTCCCGGGTTGATCGCTGCATCTGTCTGGATAAAAAAGTCAATCGGAAAATTGCTGGACAGACTGCTTAGGTTTCTGCCTTTTGCGCTGACTATACCTGCCGTAACCGTAGAGGTCAGGTTAAAAGGGTTGCCAATGGCCAGGACCCATTCGCCGACCTTCAAATTCTTGGAACTCCCGATATCGATGGCGGGAAGGTCTTTTTCATCAACCTTGATCACTGCGATATCCGTGCTGGGGTCTGTTCCTACCAGTGTGGCGGCCAGGGTTCTTTTCCCGATGACCACCTGGATCTCCTGAGCCTGTTCGATCACATGGTTGTTTGTGATAATGTATCCATCCTTTTTATAGATCACTCCCGAACCCGAGGTGATTACCTTTTGACTTTGCCTGGGAGAACCATAGAAAAACCAATCCAGAAGTGACATGGATTCATATTCCTGTGAGATGACTGTTTTGATATAGACCACGCTTTGAGTACTGGCTGAGGATGCTGAGATGAATTCCCCTGGGTCAGCGCTGGGGGGATAGGACGTAGCTTTGGGCCGGATAAGACTGACCTGATCAGGCTCGTGCATGATCAGAGTCTGTTTTTCCGGAAGGTCCTCCATGATCAAACGGAAAAAAAGGAAAGAGCCCAGTATTCCACCCGAAAATCCCAAAAGAAGAATTAAGAGTCCTTTTTTCATTTATTTTGCCGGTTTTGGCAGAAAATTATAACGATACACGCTGCCTGTCAACATCCCCTAAGCGTTTGAATGGGAATTAAAAGCATTTTAAGTGTTCCTTGGGCCAAATTGGTGCGATCAAAGCATAAGGCCTGGGCAAGAAATCCCTGGAAGTATCAGGCAAGGATCTTTGAGAACCTCATTCTGGAAGGCAGAAGAACAAGGTTTGGAAAGGATCATGGTTTAGGGGAAGTGAGGTCTTATGAAGATTTCACCAAGGTGGTTCCCATTCGAGACTATGAAGGGCTGAAACCCTATATCGAGAGGGTTATCAAGGGAGAGCAAGATCAACTATGGCCAGGAAAACCCATCTATTTTGCCAAGACCTCGGGAACGACTTCAGGCTCCAAATTTATCCCGATCACCAAGGATTCGATCGGCAATCATATCAACACTGCCAGAGACGCCCTTTTGAGCTATATCGCGGATTCAGGGAACTCCACTTTTCTCGATGGCCGGCTGATCTTTTTATCAGGTAGTCCGGAGATGGATAAAACCGGTGGAATACATACCGGACGCCTATCGGGAATTGTCAACCATCATGTGCCTCAATATCTGCGTTCAAATCAATTGCCCAGTTATGCCACCAACTGCATAGAAGATTGGGAAACCAAACTTCATGCGATCATTAAGGAAACCAGGAATCAGGATATGACCCTGATATCGGGTATTCCTCCCTGGGTTCAGATGTACTTTGACTATTTGATAGAAGAAACAGGAAAGTCAGTAGGTGATATCTTTCCCAATTTCAGTCTTATGGTTCATGGTGGGGTAAATTTTCAGCCTTATGCCAACAAACTGTACGAATCTATTGGCAGACGTGTCGACACGCTTGAAACCTTTCCGGCATCCGAAGGATTTTTTGCCTTTCAGGATACCAAGACGAACGAAGGACTTCTTTTGAACATTGATAGCGGGATTTTCTTCGAGTTTATTGCTATGGATGATTACCATTCCGAAAATCCTCAGAGACTCAGTTTAAGGGATGTGGAAGTTGGAAAAAACTACTCGCTGATCATCAATAGCAATGCGGGACTATGGGGCTATGAGATTGGGGATACTGTAAAGTTTGTTTCCACCAACCCTTACCGCCTTGTTGTCACGGGAAGAGTGAGCCACTTCATTTCAGCTTTTGGAGAACATGTGATCGCAGAAGAAGTGGAGAGATCACTCGAACTTTCGCGGGCTGAGTTTCCGGAAATCGGTGTGATCGAGTTTACCGTCGCTCCGGAGATCAATCCGGAAAAAGGAAAATCATGTCATGAATGGCTGATCGAATTTTCAAATCCGCCCTCGGATATGGAAGCCTTTTCTTCCTCCCTGGATAAACATCTTCAGCAATCGAACAGTTATTACAAGGACTTGATCCAGGGCTCTATCCTCAGGCCATTGAGGGTGACAGACCTAAAAAAAGACGCTTTTAGAGAATTCATGAAAGAAAAAGGAAAATTGGGAGGGCAAAACAAGGTTCCGCGCCTGGCTAATAACAGGGACTATGCTGACGGCCTTTTGAAATTCAGAAACGATAATAATTGATGAAGAGTATCTCTATTCTAGGTTCTACCGGCAGCATTGGCAAACAGGCACTGGATGTTGTGCAGCGCAATCCAGATGAATTCAAGGTTATGGGGCTGACTGCAAGGAGGGGCCATGAACTTCTTGAGAAGCAGGCAAGGGAATTCCAACCGGAGAAAGTTGCGATCCTTGACCCTGATGCATATTCGATACTGAGCAAAAAACTGCAGGGAACCGGGATCGAAGTACTCTCCGGGGAGGAGGGTATCAATCAGGTGGCAACACTTGAAAACGTAGATACCGTTCTCACAGCCATGGTAGGCTTTTCGGGATTTATTCCGACGATCAAAGCAATAGAACAAAGGAAAAATATCGCCCTGGCCAACAAGGAAACGCTGGTCGTTGGAGGAAGTATTATCAACAGGTTGGCTGAAGAGAATGGGGTGAGCATCATTCCTGTGGATTCGGAGCATTCGGCCATTTTTCAGTGCATGGTTGGAGAAGAAGAGAAAAGTGTCGAAAGGATCATACTCACGGCTTCGGGTGGCCCTTTTAGAGGTTATCAAAAAAGCCAGCTGGAAAATATCGGTCCGGAGCAGGCCTTAAAGCACCCTAACTGGGACATGGGCGCCAAGATCACCATCGATTCGGCAACTTTGATGAACAAGGGGCTTGAGGTCATTGAGGCCCGCTGGTTATTTGGCCTGGAACCAGACCAGATCGATGTGGTTGTCCATCCTCAATCGATCATTCATTCAATGGTTGAATTCGTTGATGGTTCTATCAAGGCACAATTGGGAATTCCGGATATGAGACTGCCCATACATTATGCTTTGGCCTATCCTGAAAGGATGGAAGCCTCCTTTCCTCGGATGAATTTTGAAAATCCCTTTCAACTTGATTTTGAGCCTCCCAACCTAAAAACATTTCAAAACTTACAATTGGCTTTTGAAGCAATGAAAAAAGGTGGAAATTTGCCATGCGTCCTGAACGCTTCCAATGAAATAGCTGTTCAGGGGTTTTTAGAAGGCAAACTTGATTTTCTGGGAATTCCCAGAGTGGTGGAAAGCTGTTTGAGCAATCTTCGACATATTTCGGATCCAACTTTGGAGGATCTTTTGGAAACGGATACTGAATCCAGGAAAATCGCAACAGATTTAATTTATTAGATGGAAGGGTTAATAATGGCGGCTCAGTTGATACTGGGCCTTTCGATACTAGTAGGAATCCATGAGTTTGGTCACCTGATCTTTGCCAAGCTCTTCGGAATGAGGGTGGAAAAATATTCAATAGGATTCCCTCCAAGGATCTGGGGTTTCAAATACGGAGAAACCGAGTACTCCATAGGTGCTATACCCTTGGGCGGATTTGTCAAGATCTCTGGGATGGTGGATGAATCTCTGGATGTCAATGAATTGAGCAAGGAACCGGAACCATGGGAATTTCGTGCAAAGCCGGCCTGGCAAAGGTTGATCGTAATGCTTGGCGGGATCATTTTCAATGTCATTACAGGGGTGGTGATATTCGCCATGATCAGTTTTTTCTATGGAAAGACCTTTCTCAGTGCTGATCAGGCGAACACTTATGGTGTCTATACCTACCCGCTTTCTGAAAAAATGGGCTTACAACGAGGAGATAAAATTCTCGAGCTCAATGGCAAGCATTTCGATGACTTCGCAGATGTACAATCCGGAGCATTTCTGATCGAGGACAATCCAAGTATGACTGTCATGCGGGATGGTCGGAAAATCACTTTGAATGCGCCGGATGGATTGTTATCCGAGAAGATCCGAAACAAAGAACAGGCGTTCGCCGATGCCCTGGAGCCTTTTGTTGTGGAAAGGATCTCGCCGGGTTCCAATGCCGACAAGGCCGGACTTCAGGCTGGTGACAAGTTTTTAAGCATGAACGGTGAGTCTGTGGTCTTCATGCAGGATTTTCTTTCCAAGATGAAAACCGTCAAAGGAGAAATGGTGCTTTTTGGAATTGACAGAGGGGGAGAAGAGATCGAATTGGAGATCCCCGTTACAGCCGAGGGTACGATCGGCTTTGCCTACAATGGTACTCTGGAGAGGTCGACTAAGAAATACGGATTCTTTGAATCATTTCCGGTTGGGACCTCACAGTCGTTCAAGATCCTGGCAGATAACATCAAGGGATTCAAGAAGATCCTTTTTGGAGAGATCCCGGCGAGTCAAGCGGTTTCCGGCCCCATTGGAATTGCAACTTATTTCGGTGGCACCTGGATCTGGAAAAAATTCTGGTATATCACCGGCCTTTTGAGTCTGATACTTGCATTCATGAATCTTCTGCCAATTCCTGCACTGGATGGAGGTCATGTCTTGTTCCTTCTGGTGGAAATGCTGAGCGGTCGATCGCTTCCCATCAAATTCATGGAAGCAGCTCAAAAAACGGGAATGGCGCTGCTGCTAGCGCTGATGGCCTTTGTCATATTTAACGATATTCTTAAGCTCTTCCAGTAGCTTAGTCCCGGTATATATCAAATTCAACCCTGCGGTTGAGGCTTCGATCTTCTTCGGTTTGTTCCTCCGGTACTATGGGTTTGTCAAATCCATAACCCACAGCCTCTACCCTGGAAGGATCGATACGACCATTGATCAATATGAATTCCCGGATCGCTGAGGCTCTTTCATAGCTCAGCTTGTGATTTGTATCGGGATCCCCCTTGGAATCCGTATGTCCTCCAATACTTACTTTGAAGTCCGGATGATCGAGCAGAAATTCGATCACCTTCCAGATATCGTTTTCCATCTGTGGAAGGATCTCCGATTCGCCCTCATGAAACTCAATGGACTGGAACTTCAGTTTGCTTGAAATGGGTTCTGCGGTATAGATCCTTTCACTGCTTTCGGTCAGTGTAAAGATCTCCTCTATCCTGAAAAAATCCTCTCCCTGGACGATCAGCAGATAAGAATTGTTGTTGATCAGGTCAAACTCAAATGTTCCGTCCTCCCTGAGGTATTTCGGAGCTATGTCGATCCCTTTGTCAAGGTCTATGATGGAAACGATCCCATGCATGCCCTCGCCGCTGGCTGTATCGATCACCTTTCCCCTGAATTTGGTGGTGGCCAGAGGTTGTGCTGTCATGGGGAGGGGAAAGGAATATAAGTCCAGATTTTCCAGATCGGTCTCTTCCGATCGGGCATAATACAAGAATTCTGATTTCGAATCCATAGTGAAATAGTACTCACTTCCGGGGCCGTTGACCAGGGGACCCAGATTCTTGGGCTCACCGAAACTACCACCTGTTGTCTTTTGAACCTTGAACAGGTCATAGCTCCCGAAATTTTTGATTTGACCATTAGAGCTGAAATACAGCACAGCCTCCGTCGGGTGGAAAAACGGACTCACCTCGTTTGATCTGGTATTGATCTTGGGACCAAGGTTAACGGGAGGACCCCAGGCCCCGGTTTCGGTCTTGACCGAATAATATAGGTCCGCAAGACCAAACCCTCCCAACCTGTCCGATGCAAAGAACAGGGTATCCTCATTGGTGGAAAGGGTTGGTTGAGAATCCCAGGCTTTTCCATTAATGGCAGGCCCGAGGTTTTTGGGAATTCCCCAAACGGTATCTTCGACTTTGACACTGTAAAAGATATCGCAATCCCCATAGCAGTCGGGACAGTTGCACCGGGAAAAGAAGAGTGTTTTGCCGTCTCGACTTAGGTAAGGGGAGCCTTCATTGTATGGCGTATTGATCTGTTTGAGAGGGAGTGCAAATGCCCATTGCCCATCCAGTTTCGGAGATTCAAAAAGATCTTCATTTGGCCTGACCTTCAGGAACTCAAAAACCGTATTCCGGGTAGATGTGAAGATCATATTGGTAGCTTCAAAATTCAGAGCCGGGCCATAATCGGCTTCCGGAGAATTGATATCAGAGCCCATATTTTGATAAATATCTGCTCCCCTGAGGGTGTCCACCTGTCCCTCAATCCCTACGAAATCATAGTAATATTCGATTGGCACATATTCTTCGTCTTCAAGCTTGGTGAGGGAATCATAATGCAATCGAACTTCCTTTCTTTTTACGCTCGAATGTTTTAGAACCAGGATATATGCGTTTTTGGCATTTTCATATTGACCCAGCCCTTCATAAAGCTGACCCAGGATCCATAACAGATTGAGATCCTTGTAAAAATTTTGCACACCAAAATTGCTCACATACTCTTCCAGTGTTCTAAGCAACTTTTCGGTTTTTCCTTTTCGCTCATATTTATTGACCTTATGAAGCTGTCCCTCGTCCAAATAGTATGGTTCAGCATACAGATAGGGAAATTCAAAAGGGTTGATGATATTTTCGATCTCATCCTTCTTCCTCTTTTTCTTTTTGCCCTTGGCCAGAAGCAAGGGCGAAACAGTGAGGATCATAAGAAAACAGAAGAAAAGCGATCTCAACAGGTTCAAATTCCTGGGAGGTTTGAATTTTTCCCAATATTAGTTCTAAACAATGAATTCTTAAACCCCTTTCGAGCAATTGGCATGTCTATTGAGCTATTAAGGCATTCAAATTTCCGGCGCCGAATGTCCCCTAAAATTGGGTTTTGGGGTGTCAATATGGCACAAAGCGGCTTATATGCACGATAAAAATGACTTTTTGACCAATTCCTCTTTCTTTCAGGACTTTGAGGAGGATTCTGGCGATTTGATCCCGTTGGTTACCTCAGACGAAGGTGATGAGAAGGAATTGGGAAATCTTCCCGATGAATTACCGATCCTACCTTTGCGGAATACGGTTCTCTTTCCCGGAATGGTAATCCCGATTACTGTAGGGAGGGCAAAATCGATACGCCTTGTAAAGGATGTCTACAAGGGCAACCGTGTCATTGGCGTGGTCACCCAAAAAAATATGCAGAAGGAAGATCCGGAATTAAAGGATCTCTTTAAGCTCGGGACAATTGCCAAGATCATTAAGATGTTGGTGATGCCTGATGGCAATACGACCATCATCATTCGTGGTAAGGCCCGGTTTGAAATGGGTGAAGAGGTCTCAAGGGAGCCCTTCTTCATGGCCAGGTATAAAATACTGAAAGACAGTTTTCCGAGCGAAACCGACAAAGAGCTGGACGCATTGATGCAGTCGATTCGGGACTCCGCTGAACGGATCCTAAAGATCAACCCCGAGATTCCGCAGGAGGCTCAAATGGCGCTCGACAATATCGAGAATCCCATGTTTCTCATCCACTTCCTTTGTTCCAACGTCAATGCGGATCTTGCCGAGAAGCAAAAACTTCTGGAAGTGGAAAGCGTACGGGGTAGGGCTACCAAGCTTTTAGAGCTGATGTTAAAGGATATCCAGATGCTTGAGCTCAAAAATGAGATCCAGAATAAGGTTTCAACGGATATTGATCAGCAACAAAGGGATTATCTCCTCAGGCAACAGATGAAGATTCTTCAGGATGAGCTCGGCTATGACTCTCCCGAAAAGGAAATCGAGGATTTTCGCATGAAAGGAGAGGAGAAAAAATGGTCTAAGGATGTAAAGGATCATTTCAATAAAGAGCTGGATAAGCTGGTAAGGATCAATCCTGCCTCCGCGGAATACCCGGTGATGATGAACTATGTAGAGCTTCTTCTCGAACTTCCCTGGGGCGAATTTACCTTGGATGACCTGGATCTTGAGAACGCACGAAAAATTCTGGATAATGATCATTTTGGGCTCGATAAGGTCAAGGACAGGATCATTGAATATCTCGCGGTGCTGAAATTGAAAGAGGATCTCAAGGCACCGATACTTTGCTTTTATGGTCCTCCGGGAGTTGGAAAGACCTCGCTGGGTAGATCCATAGCCAAGGCATTGGGGAGAAAGTATGTGAGAATGTCGCTAGGCGGGATCAGGGATGAAGCAGAGATCCGGGGTCATCGAAAAACCTATGTCGGCGCAATGCCCGGACGGGTTGTTCAAAACATCAAAAAGTCCAAATCCTCAAACCCGGTGTTTGTTTTGGATGAAATTGATAAGGTTGGAGCGGATTTCAGAGGGGATCCTTCCTCTGCATTACTTGAGGTTCTTGACCCTGAGCAAAACGAAACATTCGTAGACAATTATCTAGAGGTTGAGTACGACCTTTCCAAGATCCTGTTCATCGCGACCTGTAATTCGCTTGATACCATCCAGCCTGCTTTGAGGGACCGCATGGAGATCATTGAGATCAATGGATATACTTTGGAGGAGAAACTTCAGATTGCCAAAAAGCACCTGATACCAAAACAGAGGGAGGAACATGGTCTCAAGGCGGCTCAAATGAATATCTCGAAATCGGGTCTGCAGAAGATCATTGACGGCTATACCCGAGAGAGTGGTGTAAGAGACCTGGAAAGGAAAATTGGCAGAATAGCCCGATCCTTAGCTAAAAAAGTTGCCACTTCTGAGAAGTACAAGACAACACTCGGCCCGGAAGAAATTGGAGAGATCCTCGGAGCAACACCTTTTGACAGAGACTCCTATGAAAATAATGACAAGGCCGGATTGGTTACCGGACTTGCCTGGACGCGCTTTGGAGGAGAGATCCTGACCATTGAGTCAATTTTTACTCCGGGTAAGGGAAAGCTCACGCTTTCAGGACAATTGGGAGATGTGATGAAGGAATCAGCCATGGCCGCGCTCAGTTACATCAAGGCGAATGCCCAAGCACTGGGTATCGCCAATGAGGTGTTTGAAAAATATGATATTCATCTTCATGTCCCGGCAGGGGCTGTTCCCAAGGATGGACCTTCGGCAGGTATTGCTATGCTGACAGCCCTTACTTCCTTACTTACCCAGCGCAAAGTGAGAAGCAGGCTGGCGATGACCGGAGAGATCACCTTGAGTGGAAAGGTTTTACCTGTTGGGGGGATCAAGGAAAAGCTATTGGCTGCCAAGAGAGCTGGAATCAAGTCGCTTATCCTGAGCCGGAAGAACGAAAAGGACATAGAGGAGATCGAAGCACATCTTTTGAAAGGATTGGAGATTCAATTGGTTGATCATGCAGATCAAGTTTTGGATTTTGCACTTTTAAAACAGAAAGTGAATAACGCCATTGAATTGAAATGATGGGCCAAAAAACCAATTTTTGACCCTCAGTTTCGTTCCAGAACTGATGTATAGGTTTTTACTGATTTTGCTTAGTGTTCTTCCCCTTGCAGGGTTCTCTCAAATTGGTGGAACTCAGGATTTTGCTTTTCTTCATTTTATCAAATATGCCAAAGTCGAAGCGCTCGGCGGAGAGCTTGTTTCCGACAGAGGAAGGGATGTAAATTCATTTTGGAACAATCCGGCCTCACAGACACCGGAAAGAACCCAATGGGCTTCCTTCTCTTTCTTTCCGTTTTATTCAGGTATTAATAACTACCTGGTCAGCTTCGCTGTTGACGAGAAAAAGACCAGAACCTGGAGTGGCGGTCTAAGCTATACGGACTATGGTTCTTTCCAGGCCAAAGATGAAGCGGGCAATGATCTGGGTGAATTCTCAAGCAACAGTTTCTATACCGGGATTTCCTATACCTATGCCTTGGAACCCTTCTCCATAGGTGGTACGCTCAAATATGCCCATAGCAGAATCGGGGAATACAATGCTTCTGGATTGTTTCTGGATCTTGGTGGTCAGTTTACTCACCCGAAGAAGGACTGGGTTATTGGTCTGGTGGTAAAAAATATTGGATTTCCTTTTTCGATGTACGCTGAGGGGCAGGATTATAATCCACCGATCGATATCCAGTTGGGAACCAGTTTTAAGCCCGAGCATATGCCGTTCCGGTTTTCGCTCACCGCTCATTCATTGTATCAATATGATATCGTTTACCTTGATCCCAATAACTCCGGTCAATTGGATCAAAATGGGAATGTGGTACCTGAGGAAAAGTCGACCTTTGATAAAGTTGCCTCTCATTTTGTCTTGGGTGGCGAATTCGTTTTCTCTGATAACTTTAACATACGCCTCGGTTATAATCACCTGAGAAGGAGCGAATTGAGAATTGAGGAAAGGCCAGCCCTGTCAGGGTTTTCCTGTGGATTTATGGCCAGGATCAAATCCTTCTCCCTTGAGTATACAAGGTCTTTTTATCATGTGGAGGGAGGACGAAATCTGTTTACCATAGCCATGGATCTGAATCCGATTTTTTCAAAGGACCTGTCAAACTAGAATTATGCTTCAGAAGAAATTTTTCACACCGAAACAGATCGTAAAAGAACTCGACAAATACATCATCGGTCAAAATGATGCGAAACGAAACGTGAGCATTGCCCTGAGGAACAGATGGAGGCGACTTCAAACGCCTGAGGAAATTCAAAAGGATATCGTGCCCAACAACATCCTGATGATCGGACCTACCGGGGTTGGAAAGACAGAGATCGCAAGGAGACTGGCCGATGTGGCCAAGGCGCCTTTTACCAAGGTTGAAGCTTCAAAATTTACGGAAGTTGGATATGTGGGTCGAGATGTGGAGAGCATGGTCAGGGACCTTGTGAGGCAGGGGGTTAAAATGGTGGAAGAGGAAAAGAAGAAAGAGATCCGCGAAAAAGCCGAGGAGACCGTTGATGAGAGGATACTGGATATTTTGATCCCTCCCATCAAGAAGCCCGTAGGCAAAGCTGAGAGTGCTTTTTCTCAGGTAGAAGAAAATCCTGAAGAAGAGTACGACCTGAATGTCAAGACCAGGGAAAGGTTCAGAGAAAAACTAAGGAATCGGGAGTTAGAGGAAAGGAAGATCGAGATCGATGTTCAAAACCAGGCTGCTCCGGGTATGGGTTTCGTTGGAGGAGGAATGGACGAGGTATCCATGATGAACATCCAGGAGATGATCAGTGGTATGATGCCCAAAAAGGCAAAGAAGAGAAAGGTGAGTGTAAAGGATGCCAGGAAGATCCTTGTGGAAGAAGAGCTTGCCAAGTTGATCGACATGGAGGAGGTCAAGGAAGAATCGATCCAAAGAGTTGAAAATCTCGGTATCATATTTATTGATGAGATCGACAAGGTGGCAGGGCATAGTTCAAAAGGTTCCGGGCCGGATGTCAGCAGGGAGGGTGTTCAAAGGGATCTCTTGCCCATCGTAGAAGGAAGCACCGTAAATACTAAGTACGGCGTTGTGAAGACGGATCACATTCTCTTTATTGCTGCAGGTGCTTTCCATGTTGCCAAACCCTCGGATCTTATTCCGGAGCTTCAGGGAAGGTTTCCGATCAGGGTAGAGCTGGAGAGCCTTACCCAGAAGGATTTCTACAGGATACTTAAAACACCGAAGAATGCCCTGACAAAACAGTATGCGGCCTTGCTGGAAGCTGAAGAGGTGGAGATCGAATTTTCGGATAGTTCTTTGGAGGTCATTGCAGAAATGGCGTTCAAGATCAATGAAGAAATTGAAAATATTGGGGCCAGAAGGCTACATACGGTCATGAGTACCTTGCTCAACGAGATCCTTTACGATGTTCCCGATTCGATTACCCCCGGAACCAAACTTTCCATAACTCCGGAAATGGTTCGGGAGAAGCTCTCGAAAATGGTCGAAAACCGTGATCTAAGTCAGTTTATATTATAGCAAAATACGCGTAGGGTAAACGTCCTATACTTATATTTGCGCCTTCTTTTGAAAACCCATTCTTAAATGAAAATTTCCATTGTTGGAACCGGATATGTAGGCCTTGTGACAGGAACCTGTTTTGCAGAAGTAGGTTTGGAAGTTACGTGCATCGATATTGATTCCAAAAAGATCGAAAACCTTAAAAAAGGGGTTCTTCCTATTTATGAGCCGGGTCTCGAAGAGATGGTATTGAGGAACCTAGAAAATGGAAGGCTTAAGTTCTCTACAGATCTTGCAAACAGCATCAGAGATAGCGCGGTGGCTTTTATCGCCGTTGGCACTCCTCCGGATGAAGATGGAAGTGCTGATCTCAAACATGTGCTTGGTGTCGCCAGGGAGATCGGAGAAAACATGGAGGATTACTGCGTGGTAGTCACGAAGAGTACCGTGCCCGTGGGAACCGCAAAAAAGGTTCATGACGAGATCTCCAGAGCTCTTGCCAACAGGGGGGCGGATATTGAATTCGATGTGGCTTCAAATCCCGAATTCCTTAAGGAAGGTGCTGCGGTGCAGGACTTCCTCAGGCCTGACAGGATCGTTATTGGAGTGGGCTCGGAAAGAGCACAAAAACTATTGCAAAAGCTTTATCACCCTTTCACGTTGAATGGACACCCGCTGATCATGATGGATATCCCTTCAGCGGAAATGACCAAGTATGCAGCGAATTCAATGCTGGCTACGAAGATCAGTTTCATGAATGACATCGCTAACCTTTGTGAACTACTTGGAGCCGATGTAAACCTGGTGAGAAAAGGGATTGGAACAGATCCCAGAATTGGAAATAAGTTTATCTACCCCGGTGCAGGTTATGGTGGATCATGTTTTCCAAAGGATGTAAAAGCCCTGATCAGCACAGGAGAGGAAAACGAATACGAACTCAAGGTGCTCAAGGCGGTTGAAGAGGTGAACCAAAGACAGAAGACGGTTCTCTTCAAAAAAATGGAAGAGAGGTTTGGGGCTGATCTTAAGGGAAAAACCATAGCCGTATGGGGCCTTTCCTTCAAACCCAAGACCGATGATATGAGAGAGGCGCCTTCGTTGGTTGTGATCGAAAGCTTGCTTGAAGCCGGTTGCAAAGTGAAGGCCTATGATCCGGTCGCCATGCCTGAAGCCAAAAGAATGATCGGTGATAAAATTGAATTTTGCCAGAATCAATATGATGCTCTTGAGGGATCCGACTTCCTTGCCATTATCACAGAATGGAGCGAATTCAGATCTCCTGACTTCGTGAGAGTGGGTTCAATGCTGAATCAGCGCATCATCTTCGACGGCAGAAATATCTATGATCCGGTTGAGATGAGAGAACTTGGATTCGAATATCACGGCATAGGCATCATAAATTCTCAATAGTTTGCATAGAAAGAGGATACTGGTTACCGGAGGAGCAGGATTTCTTGGATCCCACCTTTGCGAAAAGCTTCTGAACAAAGGCAATGAAGTCCTTTGTATGGACAACTACTTCACGGGATCGAAAGACAATGTGAGGCAACTGCTTGATAATCCGTATTTCGAATTGATTCGAAACGACGTAACCCATCCTTTTTTTTATGAGGTTGATGAGATCTACAATCTTGCATGCCCCGCTTCACCAATTCATTATCAGTACAATCCCATTAAGACGGTTAAAACGTCCGTCATGGGAGCGATCAATAGTCTCGGACTTGCAAAAAGGGTCAAGGCCAAGGTTTTGCAGGCTTCGACCAGCGAGGTCTATGGTGATCCAAAGGAACATCCGCAGAAGGAGAGCTATTGGGGTCATGTGAATCCCTTCGGCCCGAGGGCCTGCTATGATGAAGGAAAAAGATGTGCTGAAACCCTTTTTCTCAATTACCATCAGCAGAATAATGTCAATATTCGGATCATCCGGATTTTCAATACCTACGGTCCCAGGATGCATGAAAACGACGGAAGAGTCGTCTCCAACTTTATCGTTCAGGCCCTGAAAGGAGAGAATATAACCGTTTATGGTGAGGGAAATCAAACTCGTTCTTTCTGTTATGTCGATGACCTGCTCGATGGAATGATGAGGTTGATGGATGGGCCAGATGAGCTGGATTATCCGATCAACATTGGGAACCCCAAGGAATTTACGATACTGGAGCTTGCCGAGAAGGTGATCGAAATGACAGGATCCAAATCGAAGATCGTCAACAACCCCTTGCCCAAGGACGACCCCATGCAGCGTCAACCCGATATTTCTCTTGCCAAGGAAAAATTGGATTGGGAGCCAAAAATATCCCTGGAAGAAGGCTTGGAAAAGACCATAGCCTATTTTTCCAATTATCTAAAATAGATTCCACTTCAGCAATCCTTTGAGTTCGGTCATTTGATTTCCATCAATGGTATCCATTCCATTGCCGATGGATTTCCGATCCGAAAAACGGGTATGCGCTAATCTCATCCAAAAAGAGGCTTTTTTTAATATTCGAAACTTGATCAGCAGGAGATACCTGCTTCCGGTTCCGCTGTATGCCGGGATTGCATATTCCCAAAAGACGTTTTTCTCAAAAAAGAAGACCCTGGTCTGATGATCCTCCGTATCAAAGAAGCCAACAAAACCTGTAATGCTCAACGACCCGTACGCATAGGTCAGCTCTTGTGAAAGCCCGTAGCCTCGATTGATCTGCAATGAAGACTGCCTGTTGAAATATACCCTACCGCCATATTTGAGCCTCTCATCCAGTTTTTTGTGAATGCTTCCCATAGATCTGAATTTTTCGATGCCTTTCTCCAGATTTTCGTTTTTGATTTTTTCGGTTCTTAAAACCAATCGGACCTGCAGATCTCTGTCCGGCCTGAATTTGAAGTGAACCAGTTTTTCGGAACCTGATGCTGCACTACCGGATCGGTGTCTCAAGGATGGAAAACTATATATGTCTGAAAACCCCTCAACTGACCAGACATGGTTTGGTTTCCATTTTAATGAGACATAAATGCCGTTTTCATTTTGAGCAGTTGATAACTCGGAAAAGGTCCTTGAGGATGGGCTGAAAAATCTTGACCCCAGCCTTCGGGCTAGAATTCCTGCATCGAAGTGTTTGTTCAGATTAACAATGCTCCCTAAAACGATGCCGGTTGCCTGATGATTTGAAAGAGCTACTTCTCCGAATACCAACAGTCCGTTCCTGCTATAACTCCCAGACAAACCAAAAAGCGATATCTCCCTGCCGTGAAAGTTAAATGCGGAATTAGAAAATCTCTTCTGGACAGGAATATCATATCTGGTCTCTTTCCACTCAAGGTTGAGTTTTAGATTTTCCGTTTTCGACCTGTAAGAAAGGACACCTCCAAATGACAGCTCATCTACTGAACTCATTTTTTGCTTTTCCCTAGAATTTCTGAAGAGTCCGGCATCATAAAAGGATGTGAAGAAGTTTTCTTCAGATGAAGTTCCGTGAACGGTGGCATGTCTGCCTTTCCTGGATAGAAAAACCGTCACATCGAAGAGACTCACTCCAATTGTTGTGGCGGCTCCCCTCATCCCGCCATTTTCAAATGCCGAAGAAAAGGGTCGCAATCCCAGCTCGGGATTTTTGATGCTATAAATGGTTTCCGCACCCTTACCCATTCTAAAACCCGGAGAAAATACCAACCCTTCCCCATATTGGATTGCGAAATCACCGATGCTCATTTTTTTAATTCTTCTTCCACCCTCTACAAAAGCATGTGCCGAGAGAAACTGATAAGGATCGATATGATTGAGTAATGAAGTGTTTTGGCCTTCACCCATATCCCTGTCCATCAAAAGCCCCAGGGAATAATGGCCATACTTTCGATGAAGTACTCTAAGTCTGGAAGCTGTCCGTGGTCCGCTGAAGCCGCCAAGACGCTGAGCGGTCTTAAATCCTTTTTTGGATTGTGCCAGGGTCTGAAGTCTTATGGCCGCAAAGGAGAGATCCGGATTGTCGATCTGCTTCAGTATTCTTTTCCAACCCGGTGCTTTCCGTATGAAGAATTTTTGGGATAAGAGCTTTATGGTTTGATGGTCAAAACTCTTGATGACCTGAAGTTCCAACATACTTTGAATTGGCCTGTTCTCCTCTAGAAAGTCGATGAGCAATTCTTTTTGTGACTCATCCAGAAATTCGAGATTCTGAATCTCAGTACTGCTGACAGAGTTGATTTCCAAACGGTTTTGCATAAAGAAATCCAACTGATCATAATCGAGATTTTCTGCTTTCAACCCCTGCCAAACCGGGAATTGTTCGATAATGATCTCTTCGGGAAGCTTGGTTTGAGAAAGTCCTGTACCGGGTACGAGCAGGGCAAGGGATAGTGGGAGGAATGCCTTAAGAAGCTTCATTCAGTATGTATGAAAGAGAAAAGGAAGTAGAAGCTCCAAGCATGTGAGAGTACCTCAACGCGGGCCCGAGAACCCAGCTTTTGGAGTGAAAAAGAAAGCCGGCCGAATGCGTGTTTTCATTCAGGGAAGTTCCACCCATGACCGAAAAGTGCCTTGATACCTTCCAATCGATGGCGAGTAGAATATTCAGCGGTACATCAATTCTCTTGATTGCCTCCAGGCAGAGTTGAAGCGATTCACTTGTCTGGTAGGCGGTTCCAACGCGAATATGCATGGGTAGGATTTCCTCAAAACCACCCAGACTGATCCTTGAGAAGGTAATATTGCTTGCCTGAATTGCAAAGTCCAGCTTGGGAACAGGGTTAACCAATCCGCCAATGTCGATCGAAGGCACAAGTAAGGATCCGTATTCACCCATGTTCAGGCTTAAGAGGCTAAGGCGCCCGCCAAAGGAAAAATCCGATTTCCCGTATGCCCCTCCAACGAGGAATTGGTTTTGCTGAACACCTGTAAAGCTTTGGTGCATAGCCGAAATACCCAATTTTCCTATTGGGGATGAGAATACTCCCGTGAAGAACACTGAAGCCAATTCCGGGACCCCATATGGAATGGTCGCCCCTGCCGAAAGACTCTTTTTCTCTGAAAAGTTCAAGGCTCCGGGATTGTTTAGACCTGTCCATTCATCCTTTTGAGTTACAGATGCCCCCGCTTTGGCAAAGGCTTTTGATCCATAGTTTTGGGCCTTTGAAGGACCGATAAAGAAGGCGTTCAATATGAATATGACCCCAAGGCAAGGGGATTTCACTGAATACATTTTAAAAGGTTAGATCTATATTAATTTACGCCATATTTTGCGGATCAACAATATGCTGAGGCTTCTGATAATCTGCTGTTCGTTTTTGCCACTTTATGCCTTGGGTCAGGCTGGGATCACTCCTTTGAGATCAAGCGTTCAGGTTCAATACAGTTATGGCGAAAACGGTGAGCTCAAAAGCATGGTCATGACCGATACCCTTGGTTATGATTCGGTCGTCTTCTCATTCTTTACGAGTGGAGTTTTAGCGGAGCGCATTGGGTATAAACAAGGAATGGCCGAGGGCAAAAGAATAGAATACTACGAGAATGGGAAGGTATCCAGACTTATGAACTACGAGGCTGGCATACTCCAGGATTCTTTGCTTGAATATTGGCCAAATGGAAACACTTCTTCCATAATGATCTTTCAAAACGGGGTTCCCCATGGTAAGATTTTCATCTTCAATGAAAAGGGCAAGCCTGCTATTGAAGGAAAATTCAAGAATGGTAAGAAGGAAGGTCAATGGTGGATCCGGGATGAAGGATCGGTATTGGAATCTGTTGAGAACTATGCGGATGGATTGGCAGATTCGATCTGGAACCATTACAACATCAACGGGACCCTACAACTGACAGAAACCTGGGGCAAAGGCAAACTGGTTTCCATATCCAAATGGACTCTTGAAGATGGTAAGAAGCTCAAAGCAGGTAATCTCAAGAACGGGACCGGCTACCGGCAATTTCTATTTCCCTATGGCGAAGTGTTCAAATACCAGGAGTATAAGGACGGTATTCAGCATGGAGTTGAGGTGACCTATCATGAAAGCGGGTATATGGCTGAATTTGGAGAGGTATCCGATGGCAAACGGACGGGTATCTGGACAGGATATTTTTACTCTGGTAAACCATTTTATCAGGTTGCCTATCTCGAAGGGGTTGAGCAGGGCCCATATGTAGAATGGCACCCTAATGGTGAGATCGCAACGGCCGGATTTTTCAAGGAGGGGAAAAAGGAGGGACTTTTCAGGAACTATGACAGCCTCGGACTGATTCAGGAAGAAATCAATTATTCCGGCGACTCCATCCATGGAGAGTATTTTGAGTATTTCCCGAACGGAGCCATGGCCACCAGGGGTTCATACAAAAGCGGCTTGGAAGACGGATTATGGGTGACCTATTATGAAACGGGAGAGATATTTTCGGAAGGTTCGTTCAAATTGGGAAATCCCTCGGGAGCCTGGAAATTCTTCTATAAAAACGGCTCTGTCATGGAAATGGGGGAATACATTGGAGGATTGCAGGCAGGGGATTGGGAATCCTATCTGGGCTCCGGGAAGCTTCTTGAGAGGGGCAAATACAATAAAGGGCAGCGAATAGGGTTTTGGGAACAATATGACTCCACGGCAGTGGTTGTTTCCTATGCCTGGTATTTTGATGATCTGCGCTCAGGTCCCAGAGTGTTAAAGGATCCCGAAGGTAATACGAGGCTTACTGAGTATTGGACCAATGGAAAACTGGACAGTCTCTCGAAGTTCAGAGATATCCATGGTCAATATCATAGCTCAGGTGATGTTCGATCGGGAAATGGTCGATTGATCCTTTGGCATCAAAATGGAACGGTTTCCGGTGAAGGTGAGCTCATCCATGGAAAACTGGAAGGTACCTGGTTGTTTTTTCACGAGAACAAAATGATGAAAGCAACGGGACAGTTTTCGAATGGCCAGAAAGAAGGGATCTGGAAATACTATGACAGGGAAGGAAAACTGATGGCCAGAGGAAAATATCAAAAGGGTGAACTCAGGGGGAGGTGGGAGTTTTATGGAGCAAATGAAAAAATCGAAGAGGTTGAGATCTTTTAGTCTGTTTTTTGCTTTGATCGTGTTTTTTGGAGCCAATGCCCAAGAGAATGCAAATGACACGACCTTCCTATACTATGAACTTGGTCAGTTGAGATCAAAGGGGATGTTGGTTGATGGGAAAAGGGATGGAATATGGATCAGCTATTATCCTTCGGGGGTGAAGAATGCCTCTGAAGCCTATAGGCAGGGAGCTTTATGGGGTAAATGCATTTATTATTACCCAAATGGCAAACTCAAGGCTGTGGAAACCTGGATCCATGGTTACCAGGAAGGAGAAGCAAAATACTATTTCGATAATGGGATCCTATACAGGGTTGGGCAGTTCAAGGACGGTGTATATGAGGGCGAGTGGATCACCAACCATGAAAATGGGATACTGAGACAAAAAGGAGCATACCTCGGGGGTTTGCCTGTTGGAAAATGGTCCTTCTATGACCCTAAGAAAACACTGATCAAAACGGAGGTTTTTCCGGATCGATATGGTTTAAAATGGGATTCAATTACCGTGGTAAAGTATTACTACCCAGGTGAACAAGTGATGCTTGAAGGGAAAATGAAAAATGGAAAGGAGACCGGTGAATGGATCATCTATAAAAAGAATGGAAAGGTAAAAGAGCGGGTGATCTATTGATTGAACTCCCTTTCAAAAAATCCGGGCAGTTCTCCTAATTCCCGAACCATTTTTTCAATCCAGGCAAAAGAGATCCCAATGCACTTCTGGGAGCTGGGTTCAAAAAAGAAGCGATTTCCCAATCCTTCAATATTCTGGTCGAATGCCATTCCGATCAATCTTCCGTTGTTGTCCATGATCGGTGAACCTGAATTTCCACCGGTCACCTCTACTTCCGATAAAAAAGAGATGACCTCATTTCCGGAAAGCGTGTTCAGCCAGGTCTGAACTTTTTCGGGGAAGATCGTTCCGTTAAAAGCAGTGATGAGCCCGTTGGCCGTGCAAAATGGTTCGCTTTGGTCGGTTTCATTCCGAAAGAATTTCTTCACTGCGCCCCGGCTGAAGCGAAGAGACCCGTTAGCTTCAGGGTAATCGGTTTTTCGTATCAGTTCATCAAATTTTGATTCGAGCGAAGCGATCTGTGCAGAATAGGATTTGATCTGCGGTGCTATATTGATGAAGTAAAAGTTGATGACATCGTTCACCCATTGATACATAGGGTCTGCTCGTAACTTTTCAAGGTCAGGGTCTATCAGAAACTGATCGAGCAATTCTTCATCGGTGAATATGGAATTTTCCCATACTTCGTTGGCAAACAGAAATACATCACCGTTAAAGGCCAGTTCTATCGCCTTAAAACTCGGGCTGTGAAGAGATGAGGGAATGTCCTCATAGTATTGCATGACCATCTTAAAGAAGAGCTCTTTTTCCAATCGAAGATCATTGCCGGCATAATAGACTTCTGCTTTTCCTTTCAGAGCTTCTTTGATGGCCTGGAGGTTATTCGATTCATCAGAACTCAAAGCATCCTCCAACGGAGAAAAGCCAAAAACGAGCATGAAGATCTTTGGAGCGGTAAGCCCCTCGTTCAAATAGACCCTAGGAAGGTTGTAATACTCCAAAGAATCATAAAGACTACTGAGCCGTTCGAAATCCTCAAAGCTATAATCCTGATTGGTCCTGATCGCGTTTTGTTCTGCGGCATGCTTTTCTTCGATCAGTCCCTTTCGCCTGACATTCTTTATTTCATTTTCCTGGAACACCTTTTCATTCTCAAGGCTGGTCATCAGGCTATGAGGAAGTCTGGTATCCGGGTTGAATTCCAGGTAGTCTGAATAAATGTTCAGCCGCTTTTTCCTGAGCTTTAGCCTGGTACCCTGCTCGTTCAAAAGGTTCTTGACTTTCCTTGAATTTGAATTGCGATAGGTCAGAAAGGGGTAGCCGGCGACATAGACTTCCTGATTTCTTGATATCGATCTCCCCACTTCCAAATGCGGAAATTCCTTGTAATCCCTATGGTGAGCGGGTTCGGTCTTATGAATACGCAGTATACAGAAATCGCTGGAATACCTAGGCCATTCCCAGTTCGCTTCATTTCCACCAAGGGTTGCCAGTGATCTTGGCGGAGCAGCAACCAATGTGATTTTTTGAAAGTTGTGGAAGATCTTTCCAACCGAGTGTTTCTCAGAGGGATAATAGTTCCGGATAAGTCTTTTTTCGATTGGGTGGGTCTTTTCATCCAACCACTTTCCCTGCTCTTCCCGCGACAACATTGAGAGGTCCTGACTCTTAACGGGAAGGTCTGCTGTTAATCCTATCAGTTCAGGGCCTTCATTGTCATTCGAAATGAAATATCCTGATTCCAGGTCTATCTTTCCTTCTTTTTGGAGATTATTGAGATAGGGTTCCAGGCAATGGTAATTTGTTAGCAAGAGCCCGTTTTTTGAGATCAGAACACCGCTACAATTCCCGTTATCCAGGTAGACCGTTGAGCGGATCAGATCAGGGTAAATAGTCAAACCATCCTTTTCCTCAATATCTGCGAGCTGCCTGATCTCTTTGGTCCACGCTTCAGGAACTTCCTCAGGAACCCAGAAGCCTTCCTGTGCCTTGAGTTCAAGAGAACCTGGTCCAAGAATGAATAAGAGAATGAATGTCTTTTGAATACTTGTCAAAGCTTATTTAAGGTTTTGAACTCCCCGGTATCAAATCAATTCCGCCAATATATATCCTTGTTGTTCCAAATGGCGGTCTTATAGAACTGACCATTGAAAAAACCTTCGATCACGGGTCTTCCTCCTTTTTCAACCCACATTTCGTAATAACGATAAATATCGAGCCCGGGCAACCAGGTAGCCCAGAGCTGTTCTCCTTCCTGATTGAATTTTACCATGAAGGCCAGGTTATTTACGATGCCAACCATATAAATATTGTCGAACTCATCGGTCATGATCCTGTCTGGAAGCTCAAATGGGCTTCCGCCAATGGTCCGGATCCACTGCATGCCACCTTCTTTTCCTGATTTACCAAAATAGTACGGGCTGCTTGCACCGATATCCCTGATGATGATAGAATCGGGGAATTTTCTCAATTCTTTTTCCCGAAGGACCATCAGGCTTACAATAGTGGAATCTGAGAACAGGGCTGAAGAGTGGACGGATTGTTCAGAGATCTTATTGGAAAAAGTATGTCCAACGATGAATGAAACAAGGCCGAAGAGCAATATCCTGATCGTTTCTGACATGGTAATTTTGGCTGCTCACCCTTGAAAGTTGCAATTTTTGAGGCTAAAAAAAAAGCCCCGACTTGCGGGGCTTCGTTTTTACCAGATGATTGGTCTCTCTTCTTCCGGCCTGAACATCCCGTCGCCTTCCTTGATTTCAAAGGCTTCGTAGAATTCAGGAATATTCATTACAACACCGTTTACCCTCCACTTTGCAGGGGAGTGGGTATCTGTTTTGATCCTTTGTTCAACGGCTTCTGGCTTGTAATGTGCTCTCCAAACCTGTGCCCAGCTGTAGAAAAATCTTTGCTCGGCACTAAAACCGTCGATATCCTCAGGCTTTCCGTTTCTCTCCCAGTTTTTCTTCAAGGCGGCAAATGCGATGGTCAATCCTCCGAAATCCGCGATATTCTCACCAAGAGTCAATTTTCCGTTCACATGTACGGAATCAAGAACAGTATAACTGTTGTACTGGTCTACCAATACCTGTGTTTTGGAATCAAAAGCTTCTCTGTCTTTGTCTGTCCACCAGCTCGCCAAAGTGCCATCTCCACCAAACTGAGAACCCTGATCATCAAAACCATGGGTCAATTCATGGCCGATAACCGCACCAATACCGCCATAGTTTACGGCTGCATCAGCTCTGAAATCGAAGAAGGGGAATTGCAGGATACCGGCAGGGAATACGACTTCATTTTTGATCGGGTGGTAGTAGGCGTTTACTATGGCCGCGGGCATTAACCACTCATCCTTATCGATTGGTTGTCCCAGTCTTGAGATGTTCCTGTTATACTCATAGACCCAAGAATTTCTGAGGTTGTCCAGGTAAGAACCCGGTGTGATCTCTATGCTGGAATAATCCTTCCACTTATCAGGATACCCGATCTTTCTACCGAACATGGAAAGTTTTTCAATGGCTTTTTGCTTGGTGGTATCTCCCATCCAGTCTAGCTGATTGAGTCTTTCCTCAAAGGCTGCCATGATGTCATCGATCATTTCATTAGCGATCTTCTTGGCTTCGGGTGGGAAATATTTTTCCACATAAAGCTGACTGACAGCATCGCCCAATGAGCCGCTCAGGGTGTTGGTAACTCTCTTCCAGCGGGGTTCCATTTCCTGAATACCACTCATCACAGTGCTGTAAAATCGGAAGTTCTCCTGTTCAAAATCTGAAGACATATAGGCCGAAGCTTCGGTGATGACTTTCCATTTCAGATAGAGTTTCCAATCATCCAGGGATATATCGCTAAGCATTCTTTCCAGCCCATCAAAAAACTCGGGTTGTCCGATCACCAACTCGTCTTGAACCGGAATATTCTGTGCTTCCATGACGGAAGTCCAGTTGAAATTTGAATAGGAATCGTTTAGCTCGGTCAGGGTCATTTTGTTATAGTTCCTTTCCGGATCCCTGAGTTCAACTCGCCTTCTTGAATTTTCAGCAAGTCCTTTTTCAATTTCATAAACCTTCTGGGACGCTGTGTTTGCATCTTCGTCTTCGAATCCAACAAGCCTGAACATATTGGCGATATGGCCGCGGTATTCTTCCTGGATCTGCAAAGACCTCTCATCCTCGTTGAAATAATAATCCCTTTCAGGGAGTCCCAGGCCGCCCTGGTAGGCGTTCAGAATATATTCTTCAGGATTTTTCTCATCCTGATCAACCCTCATCCCGTACATGCAGGAGATGGTTTGGGTATGCATATAAGCTGCAAACCTGATCAGTTCATCGACGTTCTGTAGCCCGTCAATTGCCTCGAGGTTCTTCATGATCGGGCCGGCCCCCAATTCCTCAAGCCTGGCTGTATCCATTCCGCTGTTATACAGGTCTCTTACTTTCTGACGGTTGGATCCGGGAGCCGCATTTTCATCAGCAACGACCTCGTCTATGATGTTTTTGAGGTTTTCCCTGTTTTCCTCTGCCAGGATCACAAAACTGCCCCAGCTGGATTTGTCCGATGGGATAGGATTTTCGCTCAGCCAACCATTGTTAGCAGATACAAAAAAATCATCCTGGGGACGGACGTTGGGGTCAAAGTTTGCGGGGTCAATGAACTTCATTGTTTCTTCAGTTTGTGTCTCCTCAGCCGGTTGACAACCGATCGCTATAGCAGCAATGGCAAAGAGCAAGACATAAATTCCTTTGGAATACTTAGTCAAAATCATTTCAAATTGTTTTAAGCCGGCGAAAATAACGATTTTATGCTTTTGTCTTTGACTTTAAGTTTTTATTGGGCCAAAAACAGGATGAATGGAGAAGTGAGATCAGAACCAAAAAAAATCCAAGATTAGACTCCTATAGATGGCCTAATATTCTTGAGTATTTGGATTTTTGCGCCGCAATCAGCCGGAGCGCTTAGGACTTCTAACTTTGCACGGCTCATTTTTACTTCAAATCGCATTAAAGATGATCTTAACTGATAAGCAGATTTTGGATGAAATTGAAAAGGGACGAATCGTCATTGAACCCTACGATCGGGATTATCTTGGCACCAACTCCTACGACGTTCATTTGGGGAAATACCTGGCTACCTATGAGGATCGGGTACTCGATGCCAGAAAACACAACAAGATCAGCGTTTTTGAAATTCCCGAGGATGGCTTTGTCCTTCAAAACGATACCTTATACTTGGGAGTGACAAAGGAATATACCGAAACCCATGACCATGTTCCTTTTCTTGAGGGGAAGTCCAGTGTGGGCAGGTTGGGTATTGATATTCATGCGACCGCCGGAAAAGGCGATATCGGATTCTGTAATTCATGGACTTTGGAGATTTCCGTGAAGCAGCCTGTACGCGTCTACAAGGGTATGCCCATAGGCCAGTTGATCTATTTCATGTCTCAGGGAGAGGTAGAGCGCTATTATAATGCAAAAAAGGATGCCAAATACAATCAGAGAACAGAGTTTCCTGTGGAGTCCATGATGTGGAAAAATACCTGGTAGATGAAATTGCTGATAAAGAATATAAAGGGCCTTGTAGGCGGTTATTCTGAAAAACCCGGAAAAAAGGCGGGAGCCCAACTTCTCGAACTTCCGATCATTGAGAATGCATTTCTGTTGGTAGAAGATGAAAGGATCAGGGGCTTTGGACCCATGACGGATCTGAAAGAGGAGGAAGGAGCGGAAACCATTGATGCCCGGGGAAGATTTGTCATGCCTACATATGTTGATTCCCACACGCATTTGGTCTTTGCCAATTGGCGGGAAGGAGAATTCCGAGATCGTATCCAGGGATTGAGCTATGAGGAAATTGCGGCCAATGGAGGTGGAATTCTCAATTCCGCAAAAAGGCTTCAGAAGGCAAGTGAAGATGAACTGTTCGAGGGAGCACGTCAGAGACTCTATGAGATTATTTCAATGGGCACCGGAGCCGTGGAGATCAAAAGTGGCTATGGCCTTACCGTTGAAGATGAGATCAAAATGCTGAGGGTGATCAGCAAACTAAAGGAAGTCAGCCCGATTCCGATTCGCTCAACATTCCTGGGAGCCCATGCTTTTCCTCGGGAGGTAGAGAGATCGGTTTACATGGATATGATCCTGAACCAAATGATTCCAAGGATCGCAGAAGAAAAGCTTGCTGAATATTGTGATGTCTTTTGTGACCGTGGTTTTTTTACCCAGGAAGAAACCCGCCAAATTCTTGAGCAGGGATGGAAATACGGGCTGAAGCCAAAGATCCATGCCAATGAACTGGATTATTCCGGAGGTATCCAGGTCGGGGTAGAGCAGAACGCCGTGAGCGTAGACCACCTCGAATGTGTAGGTGAGAATGAGATCAATGCTTTGTTGAGTTCTGATACCATTCCTACCTTATTGCCTTCCACTGCCTTTTTTCTGAGTCTTGAATATCCTCCGGCAAGGAAGATGATCGACTCCGGCCTTCCAATAGCATTGGCCACAGATTACAATCCGGGCTCCTCACCTTCAGGAAATATGAACTTTGTCATTGCTCTGGCCTGCATACAGATGAAAATGTTGCCTGAAGAAGCATTAAATGCTGCTACGGTGAATGCGGCCTATGCGATGGAATTGCAAGACTCACTAGGGGCATTTTTCCCAGGAGCCGATGCAAGTTTTATTTTATCAAAACCCATGAATTCAATTTCAGAGATCCCCTATGCTTTTGGTGGATCAAGAATTGAAGAAGTCTTTATAAAAGGAAAAAAAGTAACCAATGGCTAAACAACTTGTTGAATGCGTGCCCAATTTTTCGGAGGGTAGAGATTTGTCAATCATCGATCAGATCACCAGGGAAATTGAAGCGATTGATGGAGTGAAATTGCTGGATGTTGATCCGGGTGCAGCGACCAACCGTACGGTGGTGACATTTGTAGGTGAACCGGAACCCGTCAAGGTAGCGGCCATAGCGGCCATGACCAAGGCCAAGGAGCTGATCGATATGAGCAAGCATTCCGGTGCTCATCCCCGGTTTGGGGCAACCGATGTATGTCCGCTTATTCCCGTTGCCAATATTTCTATGGATGAGGTAGTGGAGCATGCACGTGACCTTGCCAAGAGGGCTGCCGAAGCCCTGGATTATCCGATTTACTGCTATGAATTTGCAGCCCTTACCGAGAATAGAAGAAATCTTGCCGTGGTTCGGGCAGGGGAATATGAGGCCCTGGCCGATAAGCTTGGAAAGGATGAGTATGCCCCTGATTTTGGTCCCAATCAATTCAGACCTAGATCAGGAGCGACAGCGGTGGGCGCCAGGAAATTTCTGATCGCCTATAATTTCAATCTGAATACAACCTCGGTGCGTAGGGCGAATTCGATCGCCTTTGATGTCAGGGAAGCCGGACGGGTCGAGCGAAAGGGAAATCCTATTACCGGAGAGGTCATTCGCGATGAAAATGGAGAACCCAAAAGAATTCCCGGAACCTGTAAGGCCACCAAGGGAATAGGCTGGTATATCGACGAATATGGTATCGCTCAGGTGTCCATGAACATCACCGATATCGATGTCAGCCCTGTGCATGTGGTCTTTGATGAGATCTCAAACAGTGCGAGCGGGAGAGGCATTCGCGTCACCGGCTCTGAACTTGTGGGACTCGTTCCGCTCCAGGTAATGATCGATGCCGGGAAGCATTACCTGAGAAAACAGCAGAGGTCCGTTGGAGTGTCCGAAAGTGAGCTGATCAATATCGCGGTAAAATCCCTTGGATTAGATGATTTAAAACCATTTGAACCGGAGAAAAAGATTATCGAATATGCCCTGAGAGACGATTCGGAAAATCCATTGATCCAAATGGACCTTGTGGAATTTGCGAATGAAACCGCTTCGGAATCACCTGCACCGGGTGGGGGTTCGGTTTCTGCCTATTTGGGAGCGCTTGGTGTTTCGCTCTCGACTATGGTAGCCAACCTTTCAAGCCATAAGCGTGGTTGGGATGATCGCTGGGAAGAATTCTCGGAATGGGCGGAAAAAGGTCAGGCGCTTAAAAACAGGCTGTTGGCTTTGGTGGATGAGGATACGAATGCCTTCAACAAGATCATGAACGCTTTCAGGTTACCAAAGGATTCTGAAGAAGACAAAAAGGCCAGGAGCAGGGCTATTCAGGATGCGACCGTTTACGCGATCGAGGTTCCGATGGAAACACTGGAAACCGCAGTTGAATCCATGGACTTGATCCAAAAAATGGTTGAGATCGGGAATCCTAACTCGGTCACGGATGCAGGGGTTGGAGCTTTATGCGCAAGATCGGCGGCCATTGGAGCTTACCTCAATGTGCGGATCAATACCGGGGATCTGAAAGATGAAAAGCTCAAGGCGGATTTCCTGACCAAGGGGCAGGAATTGAAAAACAAGGCAATGCAATTGGAAGGCAGGATACTCGCGATGGTCGAGGAAAAGATCTAGAGTTCCGGATCGTATCCGAAGTTTTTAAAGTCGGCCTGATATCGTTGATTTAGAAGCTGTTTCGACTCCGAGTCGAAATAGTCCAGATAATCCTTTTTCCGGTCTTTGGTGCGGTTTTCCTTAGAAAGTTGGATAGGTTTTAATCCCTTTTCTCCGATAACCCGATTGAGTTCTTCCATGAGGTTTTCGAAATGGACCACCTCATTAACGATCAATTTTCCTTCCTTGTCGGTCAATGGTTCACTTTGAGTGCGTGTCAGATGAAGCCAGTCATGGTTTCTGGGTTTTTTGCCCGGAGGATCCAGCAGTACCTCCTTTAGAGGTTTGTTTTTGGTCCTCTTCAGGTATTTCCAACCGGAAACGAACTTATCATAAGGATTCCTGACAATTGCGAACTTGAAAGCGGAATTCCATAATTCCGGGTTTTTGCTTTTGAATTCTTCGACCTTATCCGAGTAGATACCGGTAATCGGAGCCTTCCCGGCCTGCATCATTCTCAGGTATCCCAGATCTTCAAGCGTATTCTTTACAGAGGTTCCACCGCATTTGGGTGTTTTGATCCAAATGAGTCTTTGCCCCTCGTGGGGAATGGGTTTTTTGAATTTCAGAACAAGAGTCCGGAACGCGAGTTGTAATCTAAGCCTAGCGACCCAGAGGTAATACTTCATCCTCCCTGGCTCTCTTCCGCCTTTACATGCTCGATCAGTGATTGAACAAAATCCTGGACCATATCCGCCATGGCATGATCTCCGGTAGCACTTCTTATGGATTCGGATAGCCCGCCGATCAGGTCAATATGAAAGAGTTTCATATCGTGCACCTCCATTTCCTTGGTCCAAAGGTCTATCCTTAAAGTGTTTTTTTGGTCATGATCCCAGAACCCAAGAGACATGGCCCTTGCTTCATTTGAAGAGTCTCCGGGCTTATCTGAGGCCTCCCATTTGATCTCTTCTGGTACATTATGCTCATCAAGATCTACATTGATCTTGATCTCCGATTTCTTTGTATTCATTATTGAGGAAGACTGTTAATAAAGTCCTGATAAGAACTTGGATTCAATTCTGTCGTTTTGCACTGTAGTTCTGCCGCTCTTTGGTCGATGGCGTCAACCCGGTTGCAGGGATCAGGGTGTGTGCTGAGCCATTCTCCGGATTCATTGCAACGCCCTTCATCCTCCAACTTTCGGAAAAATCCTGCCGCACCGTTGCAGGCGTATTCGGTGTGGGACAGATAGCGAACCGAATAATCATCTGATTCCGATTCGTTCTTCCTACTGAATTTTAAGGATCCAAGGCCTCCTGCTATGGAAGCCGCGATCTGCGCCAGAGCGGAAGGGTCATTTCCCAGAATTACGGCCGAAACCACGGCAAAGCCATATTGGGTTTGGATACGACGGATGGAATGCCTGCGTTCAGCATGTGCTATTTCATGACCTATGACCCCGGCAAGGTGATCCTCGGAATCCAGATACTTGATCAGTCCGGTATAGACATAAATATATCCTCCAGGAGTGGCAAAGGCATTCAGGACATCGGCGTTGATGATCTTGATCGAATCATAGGCAAATCGATCCTTGTAGTTGAATTCATCAGAGTCCAGGATATTGTTAAGTATTCTTCGAATGTGTCCGTATGCCTCCGGGAAGGAGTCCTCGTTAAGTATAGGAAACTGCCCTGTGGTATCATTTCGGATCTGAGCATTGACCTGGTGTCCAAGTTCAATATCATCGTTTACGGAAAAGAAGGGAGACACCACTTCATCACCGCTTGAGCACCCAAAAAGAATCAGGAAGAACAGGGTCGGTTGTATTTTTTTCCAAATTTTCATTTCAATCGATATTCATTTCCGGTATATCCCCCTCGATGATCAATGTTCCCTCGGTTGCTTTTTCTATTTCCTCAACCGAAACGCCCGGAGCTCTTTCCTTTAACAAAAAGCCGCCCTCTGGAAGTACATCGAGAACAGCGAGATTAGAAACGATCCTTTTAACGCAATTTACTCCGGTCAGTGGAAGAGTGCATTTCTTAAGCAGCTTTGATTCTCCCGCCCTGTTGGTATGCTGCATTGCAACAATGATGTTATCGGCCGAAGCCACGAGATCCATAGCTCCCCCCATGCCTTTCACCATTTTTCCGGGAATTTTCCAGTTTGCGATGTCTCCGTTTTCAGAAACCTCCATCGCGCCCAGGATGGTCAGATCTACATGGCCGCCACGGATCATTTCGAAGCTTTCGGAGGAACTGAAAAGTGCCGAACCTCTCAGCATCGTAATGGTTTGCTTCCCCGCATTGATCAGGTCAGGATCCACTTCGGCTTCGATGGGGAAGGGGCCGATACCCAGCAAGCCATTTTCGGATTGGAGAACAACCTCCATACCCTCAGGAATGAAATTGGCAACCAGGGTAGGAATTCCTATCCCCAGGTTTACATAGTACCCATCCCTTAATTCCTGCGCAATTCTTTTGGCAATACCGATTTTATCCAGGCTCATGATTGATCGGTTTTGGTGACAGTACGTTGCTCAATTCTCTTTTCATATTTCTCTCCCCGGAATATTCTTTGAACATAGATCCCCGGGGTATGCACAAAATTCGGATCGATTTCACCAACCGGTACCAATTCCTCAACCTCGGCGATCGTGATCTTTCCGGCTGATGCCATCATGGGATTAAAATTTCTCGCTGTTCCCTTGTACTGGAGATTACCTGCGGTATCTCCTCTCCAGGCCTTGACGATCGAATAATCGGCTCTCAACCAACTCTCGAGTATATAGGGTTTGCCATTGAACTCCCTGGACTCCTTGCCCTCGGCTATTTCCGTTCCATAACCGGCCGGCGTGAAAAAGGCAGGTATTCCCGCTCCACCGGCCCTGATCCTTTCTGCGAGGGAGCCCTGGGGTACAAGATCGACCTCAAGCTCCCCTGCAAGAAGTTGCCTTTCAAATTCGGCATTCTCACCAACATAGGAGGAGATCATCTTCCTGACCTGTCTGGTCTTGAGCATAAGCCCAATTCCAAAGTCATCGACTCCTGCATTGTTGGATATGATGGTTAGATCTTTTACACCGGTTTTTAACAATGCCTGAATGCAGTTTTCGGGAATGCCACAAAGTCCAAAGCCACCCATCATGAGGGTGCTGCCATCGGGTATATCCCTTACTCCCTCATCAGGTCCACTGATTACTTTACTGATCATAGGGACGAATTTAATACATTAATCGCCTGTTTTTTATCCTTCTCAAGCTGCTGTTTCAATTCTTCAGCGTTTTTAAATTTCTGCTCTTCACGGATGAAATCCAATACTGAGACTTCAACTTTTTCTCCATAGATCTCTTTGCTAAAATCGAAGACATGTACTTCGATCTTCAACCCGCTGTCTTCAAATGTAGGGCGATGGCCGATATTCATCATTCCACCATAATCACTCCCATCATGCCTCAGACGTACCGCATAGACACCTTCTCCCGGCATCAATTTATGTGGCTCATTATTTTCAATGTTTGCCGTGGGAAAGCCCATTCCCTTGCCTATTGCTCTTCCACGAACCACATGACCGGAGAAGAAATATGGCCGGCCGAGCAATGCATTGGCTTCCCTAATATTCTTGCCAGCGAGGAAATTGCGAATTTTGGTTGAGCTCACAGCGATGCTGTCCACCTCTTCCTTGGAGATCTCATGGACCTTGAATCCAAGCTGCCCTGAATTCTTTTTGAGTTCCTCAAAGCTTCCCGCACGGTTATGCCCGAATCGATGATTATAGCCTATAACCAGAACCTTTGTATTCAGTTTTTTGACCAAAATATCCTCTATGAATTCCTGTGAACTGGTTTCAGAAAACTCCTTGGTAAAGGGGACCACGATCAGATGATCTATGCCCGCAAGGCTCAGGAGTTCGATCTTCTCGTCCATGGAGGTTAGGAGTCGGAGGTTTTCCTTGTTCTTGTCAAGTACTATTCTCGGATGTGGCCAAAAGGTCATCAAAACCGTTTCCCCGGCATTCTCCTCCGAAAGGAATCGGATCTTTTCCAGTAGCTTTCCATGGCCCAAATGCACTCCGTCGAAGGTGCCCGAGGTCACCACCGCGTTTTTGAATTCAGGAAGATGATCTAAACCCTTATGGATCTTCATTTTTCAGTCTTTCAATAGTTTCCTGAATGGTTAAAGCATCTTCCAACCTGTGATCGCCTATTCTTGTTCTCCTCAATGATCTCAGATAGGCTCCCGATTGAAGCGCTTCACCAAAGTCTCTCACAATACTTCGAATATAGGTTCCTTTCGAGCAGATAATTCTAAACCAAATTTCCGGAAATGAAGATAGATCCAGATCAAACTCTCTGATTATTACCTTCCTGACCTTTAGATCGGATTTCTCTCCCTTTCTGGCCAGTTGATAAGCCCTTTGTCCATCAACCTTAACCGCGGAAAAGTGGGGAGGGACCTGCTCCTGTTCTCCAAGAAAAGAAGATCTGGTCTTCTCAAGATCTTCCTCAGAGATATGATCAAACGGGAATTCACCATCAAATGGCGTTTCAAGATCAATGGAAGGAGTGGTCTTACCAAGGACGAAAGTCCCGTCATACTCCTTTTCAAGACCCATGAAGGATTCGATCTCCTTGGTCTTTTTTCCTGTGCAAATGATCAACAGGCCCGTAGCTAGGGGGTCCAGAGTTCCCGCATGTCCAACCTTCCTGTAAACCGAACCGTTCCTGATCTTCTTAACTACATCAAATGAAGTCCATTCCAAAGGTTTGTCGACCAACAAGACCTTGCCTTCAGGCTGAGGTTTCTGATTTGGATCCATGGGTTTAGAGCCACATGATGATGGCAAACAACCCTACCAAAAAACAGTAATAGGCAAAGTATTTCAAATTGGCATTTCTGACCAGGGCGATCATCCATCGACAGGCGATATAGCCTGAAACAAAGGCAGCCAGAAATCCGGCAATCAGAACCATGGGTTGTGCAGATGAATGCCAAAAGCTTCCATCAAGCATGTCCTTTGCAATTTTTCCAAGGATGAGAGGAACGACCATAAGAAAGGAAAACCGGATTGCATCCGTTCTGTTGATACCAAGAAGTATGCTGGTCGCCAATGTAGCTCCGGATCTGGAGATGCCGGGTAAAATGGCTATTGCCTGAGCAACCCCGATGATCAGGGAATCGGGAAAGGAAATGCTTTTCGAGGTTTCTTTCTTCCTGTCTGAAAAGAGAAGCAGCAATCCCGTGATCAGTAACATAAAGCCGACAAGCCCGATCTGTGCAGAAAAAAGATCATCGAGATAATCCTCAAAGAAAATTCCCACAAATGCTGCGGGGACCATCGATATGATGATCTTTATTGAGAAAGTCCTTTCATCCTTTCCATTGGAGGAAAAAATGCCAGTGATGATCCGCAATATTTCGTTTCGAAAAACAACAATGGTAGCCAGAGCTGTGGCAAAATGTACCAGGACAGTGAAGAATAATCCTTCCTCTGGCAGTTGACTGGACCCGAGGAGATATTTTGCGATCTCCAGATGTCCGCTACTGCTTACGGGTAGGAATTCCGTTAATCCCTGGATGAGGCCAAGGATAATGGCCTCAATTATCGTCACCTGCTTCTTCCGGTTTTTTCAGGATTGCGAAGAAGCCGATCACGAATCCGGCGAAAACAACCAAGGGGCCAAGGGTCAGCCCTAGAAATCCAAAACCGAAATCCTGACCATCAAGACTCATCAGGATAAACCCAATGAGGATCACCACGATCCCGAGGATCATTAGCTGATAATTTTTCTTACCGAAAGGCAAGGTGCTTTTTTTCGACATGTTAATAGAGTTCGTCTAAACTTAGTTTTAAATATTTTCTTACCGATCGCATAGAGCTGATCAACCCCACGAGTATACCGATGATGATCAGACTACCGTACACTATTCCTACCATTTGAGCATCATGAAGCATTCTCAAGTCCTCGATGCGGTCATAAGCCGAATGGAGAAGCAGGCTTAACACAATACAGGCGATCAGTCCTGATGTTAGGCCCTGGATGGTTCCTCTGGCGATGTACGGCCGCTGTATAAACAGGGATTTTGCGCCTACCAGTTGCATGGAGCGGATCAGGAAGCGTTGGGAAAAAAGGGCCAACTTGATCGAATTATTGATGAGCATAATACTGCTGATCAGCATAATGAGGAAGATCCCCGAAAGTACAATTCCAGCTTTTTGAATATTGGTATCAACGTTGTCGATCAGGTCTTCGGTATATGAAACCTCAAAAATCCCTGGTATTTCCTCCAGTTGTTTTTTGATCCTCAACAGGTTATCGCTTTCCAGGTTTTCTTCCTTGATCCGGATCGAATAGGAATCCCGAAGAGGATTTTCTCCCAAAAACTGAGTGAAATCCTCCCCGGTTTCGGCGATGAATTTTTCTGCTGCTTCCTCTTTGGAGATGAAACTGATCTGGGGTTTTCCATCTTTTTTCAAGACGAATGGTTTGCTGGCAATTACCTGGCGAACCTGGTCTATCTGGTTTTGAGGGAGGTTCTTTTTGAGGAAAAGCTGGACCTCAAGTTGGTTTTTGATGACCCCTTCCAACTTGCGGGCATGAACGACAAGGAGCCCAAAGGCACCGAGCATCATCAATGCGAAGGTCATGGTGACGACCACATTGGTGCTTGGGAACTGTCCAAGTCTGATCTTTTTCTTAATCCGTGATGTACGCTTCAAGGAAGGTGAAATTTCGGGCAAAAATATGAATATGAATTTTGCCCGAAAACCTCAGTCGTTAATTTGATGAATCCAATTCCCTGAGGTTCTTCAGAAGGTTTCTATCCCTGATCGGCTTGAGCGGTTCAGGGGTTAAGGTCTGATCCTTCAACCAGTAGTACTTGCCATCATAGGCGAGGTAAAGATTGGTTATGCCATTCTGATCAAGTTCAAGCAACCTGTACGGTTCTTTTTGAAGGGAACCATAGAGGAAAAGCTTATGGTCAGAATATTTATAATGGAAATTATACTCAGGATGCTGCTTGATCTGCACATCCATTTTTTCCATTCTGGACGACTCATTATCCTCGGAATCGCTAACCACCGGGGCTGAGGTTTCAAAATCCGAACTCTCTTCAGGAGTAGGAGGCAGCATGACCTGGGTCTGTGGCTGTGCTAAGTTTTCATCAGCCGACTCTTCCACAATGGATTCTATTGTGGAATTGTCAGCTTCTGCTCCCGAGGGAGTTTCAGCAATAGTAACACTGTGGTTGACCACTTCTTGGGTTTCCTGATCTTCCGGTTGACTATTGTCTGATAGTTCTTCTGAAATGTCGTATGCTTCTTGCTTTGGTTGCGTGAGTTCCCTGATCTCTTCTTCGGTGATGGTGGTTTCCTCTTCGATGACCTCAGGCTCGTCAACGACAATATTGTAAACCACGGTGGCCGTAATGGCCCCAACAACAGCGGCTCCGCCGACACCTGCCCAGAAATTAACCGGTACAGGGCTTATCGGAATAGAGGCAAGTCTTGCCTTAAGCTCAGCTCTACGAAAGGTTTTGATGCCCTGCACAACGGCATCGTTGAGTTCGAACTCCGATTTCATCAACGGATCGGATTCGAGCGATTGACGGAATTCATCCGCTTCGGTCGGAGACATCTCTCCGCGAAGGAATTGATCCATCTTTTCTTCAAATTGACTCAAATCTGCCATACTAATCCATAAAGTCCGAAGCCCTGAATTTCGACCTGATCAACTGATCCAGGGCCTTCTTACATTTATATTTTTTCGTTTTCGCGGTCTCCGCATTCGCGAATCCCAGTCTTTCCGCTATTACCTTCATACTCATTCCATCAAAATAGTAATAGCTCAATACTTTTTTGCAGGTGTCACCTAGTTCCTCGATACAGGCTCTCACGGCTCGGATCTTTTCCTGTTGCTCGTGGTCATGAACCACTGCGCTATCTGCCGTCTCCCCGCTGAGCCGGCTTTTTCTTTCCAGCTCTTTCAGCCAAAGATTGTTGCATACACTGTAAAGGTATGTACTGATCCTCGACGTCAACACGAATTCAGGTTTCCTGGCCTTCTGCCAGAAAACGATCACAGCGTCCTGGTAGACATCTCTCGCCTCTTCCTCGGTGCCGCTGTTTTTTCTGACCATCTTCACCATCATGCGATAATACTTCTCATAAATGAAGTCCATCGCGGTCTCATCCCCAGCTTTTATGCGGTCAAGAATTTCGGCATCCTTCATGGTGGCATCATGGCCAACCCTTTTCAATGGGTTGATACTCGGTTTTAAATTTAGGTAACCGCTAAATTAAGAAACGCGGAGCGAGATTGATAAGCATGGTAGGTTCAGGTCGTCCGGATAATGTACCGCGGTTTTGAATTCTGAGTGATTAAAAGAATAATCAATAAGTGAATTTCATCCGGAAATTTTCTATTTGATATCCGGACTAGTTCTTCGCCTGTTCCAGAAGATAAGCCTTGAGGTAATCATTGATATCCCCATCGAGGACATTCTGGACATCGCTGCGCTCATGAGAAGTTCGGGCATCCTTGACCAGCTTGTAGGGGTGCAACACGTAATTCCTGATCTGGCTGCCGAAGTCGATGTTCATCTTTCCGCTCTCGATCTCATCCCTTTCCGCATTCCGCTTATCGATCTCCAACTGATACAATTTTGATTTCAGCAGATTCATCGCTTTTTCCTTATTCTGCAACTGTGATCTTTCCTGCTGGCATTCGATGATCAGGCCACTTGGAGCATGCCTCAATCTAACTGCGGTCTCGACCTTGTTGACATTCTGGCCGCCCTTGCCACCGGATCGGAAGGTATCCCAGCTGATATCGGCCGGATTGACCTCGATCTTGATGGTATCATCCACCACAGGATATACATATACCGAGGCAAAACTGGTATGTCGGCGACCTCCGCTGTCGAAAGGGGAGATCCTGACCAGACGATGCACACCGTTTTCCGCCTTTAAATATCCGTACGCGAACTCACCCTCAAATTCCAGACTTGCAGACTTTATTCCGGCTACCTCACCGGGTTGGAAATCAACCTGCTTCACCTTGTAACCGTTCTTTTCTCCCCACATCAGGTACATGCGGTACAGCATTTCGGCCCAGTCATTGGATTCCGTGCCTCCGGCGCCCGGGTTTATTTCAAGTACCGCATTCAATTGATCTTCCTGTTTGTTCAGCATACGCTTCAACTCCAGGTCTTCAATTTTGGTCAATGCAGCGTTGAAATTGCTTTGTACTTCTTCGGGATCTCCTTCACCGGCATCTAGGAATTCCTGTAGGGTTTCCAGGTCTTCCACCATGGTATTGACCTCTTCATAGGCATTGGTCCATACCTTGAGATTCTTGATCTCCTTTAACATGGCTTCGGCTTTTGCCGGGTTTTCCCAGAAACCGGGCTGTGCGCTGATCTGCTCTTTTTCTTCTACCTCGAACTTACGCTTATCGTAGTCAAAGATACCCCCTCAAGGCCGTGATGCGTGCCTTCAAGTCTTTCAGTTGTTCTCCTGTCATATGGAAGCAAAAATAATCTAGATCACCATATTCCAGCCAAAGCGGTCTTCGATCTGGCCTCGCTTGATCGCCTCGAGTTCGGTCATAAGTTTGGTCGATAGCGCCGACTCCTTGGTATAACCCAGGTCGAAGACCTCATCCTCATGACCGATGGCAGATATCGGAGCAACTGTGGCAGCTGTTCCTGCTCCAAAGGCCCCGGAAACCTTTCCGGCTCTCAGGCTCTCCACAAGTTCGGCAACCTCCAGTGGACTTTCATTGACCTCCATCCCCCAATCGCGGGCAATGGTCAATACGCTGTCCCGCGTTACGCCCTTGAGAATGGTTTCACTTGTAGGTGCGGTTCTCAGTGCTCCGTCGATCACAAAAATGACATTCATGGTTCCGGACTCTTCCACATACTTGTGTTCCTGTCCGTCGGTCCAGATCAATTGGTGGAAGCCTTGTTCACGGGCCATTTTGGAAGGATAGAGCGATGCGGCATAATTGCCTGCTGCTTTAGCGAATCCAACGCCTCCTTTTACGGCCCTGGTAAAGTGTGTTTCGATCTTTACCCTTACCGGGTCGGCATAATATGCTCCCACAGGACAGGTGAAGATCATGAATTTATAGGTGTCAGAAGGTTTGATGCCGATATAATCATCCATGGCAAACATGAATGGACGAACATAAAGCGCTTCACCTTCCTGAGACGGTACCCAATCCCTATCCAGATTGATCAAAGTTCTCAATCCATCGATGAATAGCTCTTCCGAAACCTGGGGCATGCACATCCTTTCTGCGGATCTGTTGAAGCGCTGAAAATTCTCATAAGGCCTGAAAAGCAAAACCCTGCCATCAGCGGATTTGAAAGCCTTCATTCCTTCAAAAATGGATTGTCCGTAATGGATCGCTGAATTGGCTGGACTCAAGTGAAGATCCTGGTATGGCATGATATGCGGGTTTTTCCAGGATTCGTTCTCATAATCCGAAATGAACATATGGTCGGAGAAGATCCTCCCAAAGGGCAAATTGTCGAAATCTACCTGGTCGATCCTTGAGATCTCTGTTTTACGGATGTCTATTTCAAGCGTTGTTTGCATTTCTTCTTAGTAAATAGTGTTCAGTTAAATGTGCTGCTGTTCAGGTCAGGATTTCCTGGGTGTCCAGGGTACCTCTTCGGCCTCTAGTTCCTGACCCATCTTCCTGCCCAAGACAAAAAGATAATCGGAAAGCCTGTTGAGGTATTGTAGTACAAGATTAAATGTTTTTTCCTTCTCGTTAAGGATGACAACTCTTCTTTCTGCCCTACGGCAAACCGTTCTGGCGATATGGCAAAAACTAACCGATTGATTGCCACCGGGTAAGATAAAATTCCTCATTGGAGGAAGCTGATTGTCCATCAGGTCCATTTCTCTTTCCAGATCATCGATATCGGCCTGGTGGAGGTCCGGGACCTGTAGATTTGATTTATCAGGATCGGCAGCCAGTATTGATCCGATCGTAAAAAGGCGGTCCTGAATATTTTTCAAGATCTGCCGCCTGCTTTGGTTGACCTCCTGATCGCGCACTAAACCCATGTAGGCATTCAACTCATCGATGGTGCCATATGCTTCGATACGGAAATGCGATTTGGCAACCCTTTTGCCTCCAAAAAGGGAAGTTTCACCCTTATCTCCTGTTTTTGTGTAAACCTTCATCAGACCGGTTCTGGTTTGCGAATGTCCTTGTTCTCGAAATCCTCCTCAACCAAACCATCGCGGAGCCTCACCACGCGGTGGGCATAGGAGGCTATATCCTCTTCGTGTGTCACCATGATGATGGTATTGCCCATCTCATGCAATTTATGGAAAAGATCCATGATGCCATATGAAGTTTTTGTGTCCAAATTACCTGTTGGCTCGTCTGCGAGGATTATGCTCGGATCATTGACCAAAGCCCTGGCCACGGCAACCCTTTGTCGCTGACCGCCAGAAAGTTCATTGGGTTTATGGGTCACTCTGTCAGCCAGATCAACACTTTCCAATGCCGCCATTGCCCGCTCACGTCTTTCCGATTTTCTGAGCCCTGCATATACCAGAGGCAGTTCTACGTTTTCCAATGCCGAAGATCTGGGAAGAAGGTTGAAAGTTTGAAAAACAAAACCGATCTCCTTGTTCCTGATCTCTGCCAGTTCGTTCTCCGTTAACCGGCTCACGTCATTATTGTTCAAAATATAGGTTCCTGAAGAAGGCGTATCCAGGCAACCAACAATATTCATCAATGTGGACTTTCCCGAACCGGAAGGCCCCATGAAGGCAACATACTCTCCCTTGTCGATGCTGATACTGATGGTCTTTAAGGCCTCGACCACCTGGTTTCCCATCTTGTAGATCTTTGCAATATCTCTGGTTTGAATGATCTCCATGAATCTGCGGCGAATCTATAAAAATAACATTCCTGTGTTGAGACTTATATGATTATCGGTTTTCATCCCAATTCCTCAGTTCCATTTTCAGTTGTTCAAGGGAAGCTTCCGCTTCTTTATACTCCCCAGATCCTAAATGGTTTTCAAGGTATGCCAGTTCGGTTTTGAGATTTTCTTCCAAGCCATAATGCAGGGAAGTTACCGCCAATGCTATACTTGTCTTTGGGCTGCGTCCAAAATTCCCAACATGGTTCAGCATAAGATCATAGGCCAACCCTATACTGTCAATATCAAGCAGGCAGGTATTCAATTGGATCACAACCTCATCGATCCAGGGTTTTCTTGCATAGGCCAGTCTTGCTTCTGTCAGAGCTGCTTCGGGTTTATTCTCTTTTTGTCGGGAGATGGAATTTCCGAGGTGCAAGAGGCCGGACTCGAATTCCTGATCCGGGAGGGCTTCAAGAAAACCAATTGTATCTCCGGAACGAAGGTATTGAAGCAATAAGCCATCGATCAACTCTATACCAGTTGTTTGGGGAATTGATATTGAATTCAAAAACTCCAATGCTGTCTCCGGTTCCATTTCTCTCATTAACCAGATCGCAACCCGGTTTCTTTTTTCCTGATCTTTGACATCCGAGAGAAGCAGGTAAGGATCCTGATTCTCATTTGAAAAGATCCTAAGACCAGCCTGAAGATCGGGATCGGAAAGCCTGGCACTTCTTTCATCATTTGCGGTTCTGACCAGATCGATATAATACTTTTCCGCTTCTTCCATTTTCCCCTGTTCGATGAGACAGAACAGATAGGCTTCTTCAAGATCAAGATTTCCCTTTTCCCGCAGTTTCAAGATCCAATCGGCGGCCCAATGATATGCCCCGAGGGATAGGAAGGCTCTGGCAGCAAAATTCATGAAATAGGCATCACCTGATCTTTGGTTGGCCTTCATGATACGGTAAGAAGCAGAATCAAATCTGGATTCTCTGATGTATTTCAAGGCATATACCAGATCCAGGTTGGCCCGGTTTAAGGGGTCATTTTTTTGTAATGTATCTGGAAAGGCCAATGGATAGCGACCTTCTTTCAGCGCACCGAAAAGAGACTGATTATAATAGGCCGGGAAAGTCAGGTTCTCGGTTTCATAGGCTTCCGGCGGCACTTCTCGCCCATAAAATGCTTGAAGCCAGTCATTGGCATTTGAGGACTGGAACCCGGGAGGATCCTGAACAAAAACCCTTTTGGATTTGATTTCCAGAGCCTTGAGGTTTTCAGTCCCAGGTTCACCCGCTTGCATAAAGTAGTACGCAGCCGAGTCAATGAGTCCCATGGAAAAATGGGACAAGCCTAAATTGACCGTAATGGGAGCGGAGCCCGGGCTTTGGCTGAACCCTTCTCTCAGTCGGAAGTTTTCATCAAAGGGGGCATCGGACCTTCCGTAGATCTCAGCGGCGAGAATATAATCCTCTTCATAGGCTTCCTTTTGAATTGCCTGCTCGATATAGATCAAGGCCTGCCTTGGTTTGTTTTTTTGCAGTTCACCCCAGGCAAGCGAATACAATGCCTTATGATTCCTGTAGGCAAATCCCGCCGACCTCTCATGAAAGATCTTCGCAAACTTATCCTCTCCTTCCTGGGAATAGGCATCGGCAAGTGCGGTATAATATGCTCCCTGGGCCTGGTAGAGTTGAAACTTCCCGGATCTGAGGACCAGAAGAATGACGATGGTCAGGCCGCCAACCCAAACCATGAATAGGGGAAATGTTCTGCCCTTCAGAAGTACGGCCTCAAACGCAACCCTGGACCCATAGATATTCCCGAAATTGACTCCTATATATATGGCGAACAAAAATCCCACCCCGAGCATGGTGAAAAGGCTCAGGTCGGATATGACATCGAGGTATGCGTCATTAAAATTCTGAACAGCCCAGCTATAAAAAGAAATGGCGATGAGCGCCAGTCCCGTAAAAAACATCCTCGGTCCCGAATCATCATGCCAGATGCCAAAACCCCTGGCGAGGAAATCAAAAAGAAAAAAGCCGATGATGCCTGAAAGAAGAAGGAAGTATGCCGGGTCGATCAGGTCAAAACCTGCGATAAGAGCGGTGTTGGTAGAGAGATAGTACAGGAGCAGGTTGCCCAAATACAACAGGGTAAAAAAGGAAAAATGAAGGAAACCGTTGGATCTTAGGCTGCCTTTTCTGGATGTCAATCTGGCAAAAAGATGTAGGGGTTCATGAGCCACCAATATCAGGAGAAGCAGGGCTGAGATCAGCATGCCGGGGGTCACGAGTTGAAGAAGAAAGAATGCGGGCTGATCTGCACCGGAAAGTTCTTGGATCAGAAAAAAGGTCAGGCCATAGAAGAGGCTTAACAATAAAAAGCCAGGAAGGGTACGGTTTGCCAGGCGGTTTCTTAGCAAAAAGGTCAGGGATCCAACCAGAAGCACAAGGATCACCGGCCAACGACTCGGGGCATTTTGCAGATCGATTTCTTCATAGGGGATAGTCCCGAAAAACAGAATGATCAATCCCAGGGATATCAGAGAAGGCCAGGTCTTCATTTTAAGACCTGAAACATGAATTGAGCCTAACCCCAAAGACAACAACAGATAGCTGATCAATACTGCTTCCGATGAAAAACCTGGTTTTTGTGCAACGGCTTTTTTCCAGTTCAGGATCGCATCAATGCCTACCCATTCCTCGAGAAAAGGGTAGGGTATGGGGTAGATCGGAATAGATAGGGTTTCATAGACATTCTCAAACCTAAGCAAGGTATAGAATGGCTCTAGGGATGAGATAAGGATATACACCAATCCCAGGAGGATCACCCCTCCGAACAAATACTGCTCTCTGTTCAAATTAGACAAGTGTTATTCTGATCCCAGAACTTTAGGAACGCGGAAATAGTTGGAATCTTTCTTTGGAGCGTTTTTCAAAGCCTCTTCATGGGAGAGGGTATCCTTTGCCACGTCCTCTCTCATCACATTCTCTTCTTCAGACATGCCGGTCAGTGGCTCTACCCCTTCGGTATCGATTGCTTTCAATTGTTCTACCCATTCAAGGATCTGGTTAAGATCCTCGGTCATTTTTTCAGAACTCTCTTCATCAAGCTTCAATCTTGCCAGATGGGCTAACTTCTCTACTGTTTCCTTGTCGATCTTCATTTTGAAATTCACTGTCCAGCGAATCCTGGATTATTTTTCTAGTTCGCTCCTTAAGTTCTGCAATATCACCCATGTTCATTTCCCTGGTCTCTATGGGTTTATGATATGTGATCTTCAATGGAAGAACAGAAGGGTCAAGCTTGCTTCCCTGCAAAAATATCCAATTGAATGGAATGGATACAGGCACTATGGGTACCTTTTTTTCGATGGCCATTCTGAATGCACCATCCTTTAATCTCGTCATTTGCGGAGGATTTGGGGTCAGAATACCTCCTTCGGGAAAAATGACTATGCTGATCTTCTTGTCCAGGGCGTCAAGACAATTCTGCAAAGCCCTGTAACTGTCTATCCGGCTTTCCCTTTCGACGAGAATGTAAAGTTTGCGGTACATATAACCGAAGACCGGAATTTTGGACAGCGACCTCTTACCAACAAATTGGTAGTAGCCGGGCAGGGTTCGGGCCATGATGGGAATATCTACGTATGAAAAGTGGTTCGGGCAATAGATATAGTTTTTTTTGGGCTCAGGTTCGAATTCCCAAAGCGCCTTGGTTCTGATGCCAGCGATGCTGAAATGGATAATTCCCCATAGTCGTGTGATTTTGTGAGCCATGCGGTTCCATTTCGGATTTAGGAGGAATACATAGTATGCCGGAAGCAGCAACAGAAAAACCGCCACGAAGGTAAGTATGACCCAAACTGTGAATAACCAAGCCATCAGCGGCAAAATAATCGTAAGACCAGGATTTAAGCCTAAACTTTTTGGTTTATTTCCCGTACAAGGGGTATCCTTGCATCGATTTTTGCTTATTTTTAGTCGTCGGATAATGCAAAAAAATTACATAGGAATACGGCCGCTGCCGAGCCTGTTCTTAATACTTAGCTTGACCTGCCTTACCATGGTCCATGAAGCTTGTGCTCAGTTGACCATCAGGGGAGGGACCTTTGTTTTAAGGGGTTCTAATGCACTACTCTCTACGGATCGAATGTTTGTCATTGACAGCGCTCAGCTGACCAATGAAGGCTCCATTGTGATCAATGACACTTTCGCACTGAGAAATGCGGGAACGTTTTTTCTCAATTCGGGTACCGGAGTCCTTTCCGGTGACCGAGTGGCCATTTTCGATTCTGCTTCAACAAATAATCTTGGTTTGGTTGAGGTCTCCAATATTTTCAGGGTTAAAAGGGGTTCTGTAAATGATACAGCAAACTTCCGTTCCACTTCGGGAACGCTTGGCTTTTTCGGTACGGGAAACAAAAGCGTAAGAACAGACCTCCTTGGATTATTGGATCTGGGAAATCTCGAAATGGCAACAGCCGGATTCAACACCACAAGGTTTTGGAGTGCCGTTCATACCGATCAGCTTACCCTCACCAATGGCCGGATCGATATGGAAAATAGCGATGGGCACGATTCCCTGCGCGTGAATCAGGGCGGAACGATTGTAGGAGGAAACAAAAGAAGTTATGCCGACTCCTTATATAGACAACCCAGTTCATCAGGTGATAATCTTTATTTTCCTGTGGGTAATACCGGATTGGCAAATCAATTCAGACCTATGGAAATGGTTTCCACGAGCTACTCCGGATCTGAGCCTTGGATCAAGGTAAAATACACCGATCCCGGGATCGTATCATATGATTCCCTTGGCCTTGGAAGCGTTGATTTTTCCAACTTTTGGGTTGTTCAAGATTTTGTCAGCGACCTTGATAGTTTCTTTGCCCGCCCGACGATCGATACCAATGATATACCGAATTCTTCCGCGGCAGTGGTGGCGCAAACCAGAAATGACGGAGTCAATATTTTTTACTCCATGGGAAGATCCAATATCACCACCTCCGGGGATTCCATGGCTGTTGAGGCAGAGCTCAGATCGCCTGACAATGTGATTGTAGCCATTGGTAAGGCTACACAGTTGAACTTAAGGATCAGGGCCTTCCTTGGTGGTGCTTTGTCAGGGGACAACGATACCCAAATGGATGCCAGATTGATGTTCCATATCCGCGATACCATGGAAAGCAGATTCGAACAACCCGGTTATGGCGTGCCCATGATCCCGGGATATACTATTCCCCTGAGCGCGGCTGACACCGCAGTAGACAGTATCAAGATCTATTTGAGGACGGGAATACAGGCCAACACCACCATTGATTCAATCAGTGCATGGTTGATGACCGATGGTTCGATTCGGGATTTTGCAAGTGGGGTGAAGGATTATGTGACTTTTGCAAATGCCAGAGCTGCTGACGGACCATTTTATGTCGTGGTGACTCATAGGAACCATCTTGCCGTGATGTCGGCGACGGCGGTGCCATTGAGCAATACGGTTCCGGTCGGTCTGGATGTTGATTTTGGCAATCCTGCAAATATTTATGGAGTAGGTGGATCCGGTTACAATATGTCGGTTTCTTATCTATGGGAAGGCAATACAAATTATGACAGAGAGGTCAACGCCGCTGATCTGAATGCTATTCAAACGATCTATGGAATTTTTGATGGTTTGACCAATTTGCAGGTCGGGTACAGGAATGAAGATGTTGATATGACCGATGCTGCGGTGCGGATCAATACCATGGACTATCAAAGAGTGACTTTGGGCAATAATTGGATTTACTTTTCAGCTGTTCCGGGGATATAAGTAAATATGAAAAGACTTTACTCACTGCTTGCATTTGTACTGTTCCTGTCCTTGCCTTCGATGGCAGAGGTCGTGTTTGAGGCGCAGCAAAGCAGAGATGGCAATGAGATCGTATTGCAGGTGTCGGCCAAGGTGGTGAATGGTCCTCAGGTGGCTTTGGGTGGTACAGATATTCCGTTCAGGGTTTTGCCCGGTGTATTGGATCTGGGAGGTGCATATATAGATATGAGTCAACCCAGGTCATTTGATGTTTCCTCCGATCCGTCTTCATACATCGCCATGAGCCTTCATGCCAATAATCTTCTTGTTCTTCGCATCAATGAAAACAACAACGGAAACGGCTCCGGTGTATTCGTCGAAACGGTCGCCAAACCCGTCGGTACAGTAAGGATACCTATACTGAATACCTGTTCGGAAAGTCATATAGAGTGGGATACCAAATGGGGCCAGGTTACGGAATATGAGATCAGCCCATGGCCAAAATCCATCAAGTCGGAGCTGAGCTTTGTGATGAGCAATCCGAGTTTGCCATTGTTTGAAGCACCTGCCGAACCTTCGCTGATCTATGACGGCCCTGTTAAGGTCTGTGCGGGCACCACTGTGACCCTGGCAACGCAGAATCCAAAAAATCATGAAGTCATTTGGGAAAAGGATGGTGTTGTACTGATCTCCGGAACTGACTCTACATTTTCAGTGAATGCGACTGGTTCATATAGGGTGGGACATAGAAGCTGTTCGGTGGAAAAATTCTCAGATCCTCTCGTGATCAACGTTGTGCAACAACCTGAAAAACCATTTATCGCAGAAAATCAAGGCACCCTTACCAGCTCTTCCGAGGAAGGCAATCAATGGTACTTAAACGGAAATGTATTGACCGGCTCCACAGAGCAAACTTTGGTTCCCACGCAAAGCGGGTCCTATACTGTGGAGGTTTCAAACACTTGTGGGAAATCTGTTTCTGATCCTTTCAACTATACAGCCAATACCTTAGGGCAAGGCGTAATTGCATCGAGAGTAGGTGTTTATCCCAACCCATATTTTGGCAATACCAATATTTATCTCGACCTGGTGAAGGAATCGGATGTTTTGATCGAGGTATATGACCTCAAGGGGATCAAGGTTCAGGAGATCGAGGATCAGCATTTGTTCTCGGGTGCCTACGAGTGGAGGTTCGAAACCGTTGATCTGGGCTTGCCATCCGGAGCCTATATAATTAAACTTTTTGCAGACGGGCGGGTGTACACCACCACCCTGATAGAGGCAAGTAAATAATCAACATTCCGGGGAGTAAAAGAAATTGAGAATTGGATATGAGAATATCTTTATTTTGGCCATTGGAAGAAAATATTAATACGTACTAAGCCGGTATGCTGAGGAAACTCTACCTGATATCCATACTTCTGCTGTGCTCCATTGGGGCATATTCTCAGCTTGACCTGGAGCTTAGGGCCACTCAATCCCTGGATGCTTCCAAAGACTCCATCAGAGTATTAATTGAAATACGCCGAATCGGTATTGCCGATGATCTTGGAAGTTCAAACTTTTGGTTAAGACCAAATGTAGACTCGACCGCCCCTGACCTTGATATTGATAATGCCAGACTAGACCCGACCGGAGGTGCGTGGCATAACGTTGGAGGTTATGATCCTATGACCATATCCCGAAACACCTTATTAAATGTTGTCGGGATCAATGTGGTTAAAAGTCTTACGCCGGGAGCTGCTGTACAGGTTCCATTGACCTATACCACGGTTGGTACTATTGTTATCCCCATTCTTGACAAATGCGACTCAAGTGTGCTTTCCTGGAGAACCAACCCGCCAACAGGTACCATACTGACATTTACAGGAGGAGTAGCAAGCGTTTCGGCAAGAAATATTGCTCCATCCAATTTCTTTTATAAGGACTCTATAGGGGCAACCCTATATACGGTTAAGGATTCCATTTGTGATGGCGATTCCATTCCCATCGGGATCAGGGTGACAGGGGAAGCAGATACCGTTGCCGGAGGGTTCACGGTTGTTCTCAACCCCGGCGGTTTCGTTTTCAATAATGTGAAAGGTACTGACACCCTCATGATGCCTCCGCGACCGGCTGGAATTCAATACACCGATTATGCTGTGGTTTCTGTGACCGATTCCAATGGATGTACACATACCATACCGGCCAATCACTTTACCAGCACGGTAGATCTTTTTGTTAAGAATCAGATCCCTTTGACACTTACTGTTGACGATCCCGGTCCTTATTGCTGGGATGAAGTGCAGGATTTTTATGTGCTTCCTATTTCCAGTCCTACGGATTCCCTGATCTGGAGCCATACCCTGGCGAATGGAAATCTTGCCGTTGGCAACCAGGATACTGTGACCTACACCTTTACCAATATTGCCACAGGTCCCGATAAGATCTTTGCCAGGAAGATCGATGACGATGGTTGTGAAGCCCAGGACTCACTGAGTATTCAGATCAATGACCCAAGGATCGTCATCAATACGGCCGATGATCCGGATTCTTGTGGATGCCTCAGTGTGGCGGCCGCATATGCCAATAGCAATTTGGGAGCGGACACCATACGTTTTGATCCTGTGATGACCGGTCAGACAGTGGTTTTGGGCAATGAGTTGATCGTCTCGGCAGGAAATGGAAATGGAACCGTAATTGACGGTGATATTGACGGAGATGACATTCCTTCCGTATCGATCGATGGTGGTGCTGTATCGAAAATGAGAGCCGATGGAGATAATATCACTTTCCAATATCTCCACCTATTCAACTTTGTTTCGGCCATTTGGGTTGAAGGAGCAAATGCGGTTGCGATTGGCAACAGGATCGGGACCAACCTTGCAGGTACTGCGGTTGCGGCCTCTGCCAATATAGAAGGTGTAAACATCACTTCGCTAGCAACAAATTGCAGAATTGGCGGCACAACGCCTGCTGAAAGAAATATAATTTCTGGGAATTCCGATGATGGAATTGAGATTGAGGGTGTTGGTGTTCATTTCGTAATCGGAAACTATATAGGGCTTAACGCTAGCGGAAATGCAGCAATACCCAATGGGGTAAACGGGGTTTTTATTGATGGCTCGGCAAACAATTCGATTGGAGACGGAACCCCTTCAGGGCTAAATGTGATCTCCGGAAATGGAGATTCGGACATTCGAATATCCGGAGGAGCCGGACAAGGCAACCAAATATTAGGGAATTATATCGGTACGGATAATCTTGGAAACGCCACCGTTGCCAATGCTGCCTATGGTATCAGGGTGGATGGTGGAGCATCCAATAATCAGATCGGAGATGGAACCGCTGGAGGGCGAAACTACATTGGAGGACATGGTACCTACGAGATCAGCCTCGAGTCAGGAAGCGCCAATGACGTAAAGAACAATAGTATTGGAATTAGCACCGGCGGGACCCCGCTTGCCGGATCGACTGCCGGTATCAATCTTTCGGGTACTGCACAAAACGATTCGATCATTGCAAATGATATTGCCAATTCAGCCAATGAAGGCATAGGAGTTAGGGGTAGCGCAGACGACAACCGCTTTTTTGAGAACCAGATCTATTCAAATGGTGGACTGGGAATAGATTTCGTAGATCCGGGCGTTCAAAACGACATTGATTCCCCGGTGATTAATGATCTTAATCCGGTGGGAACTATCCTGGAAGGAACTTCCCAACCAAATGCCAGGATCCAGGTTTTTGCCGATGCCGCCGAAGAAGGAGAGCAATATCTTGGAGATACTGTGGCAACCGCCGGAGGTAACTGGGAGTTTGACCTAAACCTTGGAGGGATCAATCCCGGATTAACAAACCTCACGGCCATACAGGATGATGGAGACAGATCATCAGATTTTTCTGCCCCCTTCGCAATTTGTTCACGCCCCGATATCAATTTTCTAAATACTGTTGTATCCCTCCCGCATGACAGTATCTACAATTGCTCAACCAGAGATACTGTAGTTCGGGTTGATTCTGCCACTGTTGCTGGGACTATCCTGGGAAGCAATGGTCTGCTTTTCGAATGGTATGATGGTGGGCGCACCGACCCGGTATTGGTTGGTCAAACAAAATCCTTTATCTCGGTCAACCCGGCAAGTTCTCAATTCTATACGGTCAGGGTTTCGGATTTTGATGATCCGAGCTGTTTCGAATACGACTCAGTATGGATCGAGGCAGAGCCACTTCCGGTTGTGACGATCACCGAGCAATCTTCCGGGCCGTACTGTGAAAATGGATTTGCAATTCTTTCCGAGGATTCATTGGACGGTGAGACTTTCCAATGGCTGATCAATGGAAACCCGATTGCCGGTGCTACAACCGATACCCTTTATGCCGATTCGATTGGAACACATCTTTATAATGTTGTGGTAACCACTCCATTTGGATGTACCGATACAGCTCTGGTTGGAACAACGATTACAATTAATGCCAACCCTTCCGTTGGCATCGATCAGGGAAGCAATCAAATTGTTTGTATCAGCGGCGGTCTGTTCGGAATGAGTAGTACTGTCCTTCCTGCTAATCCCGGGACCTGGTCATGGAAACAGATTGTTGGTAGTTCTTCTCTTATTAATATTTCCACCAACACCGCAGATTATGACCCTTCTGTGGAAATTGTAGGATTTGTGGATACGGTTTGGGCGATCTTTCAGGAAACAGCAACCACCTGCTGGGATTCGGCATTTATAGAGATCACAGTTGACGGCGGTCTCGCGGTGAGTAAAACGGTTGATGACAATACCTGTGGTACCTTCAGAAATGCGATTAGAGAGGCAAATTTGACTCCAGGTTCGATCATTTCATTTTCAATTCCCGGTGGGGGACCTCATGAAATTGTTCTCGATTCTGCCCTGCCCAACGTAACAGGCGCCAACACGCTCATCGATGGTTGGTCGCAACCGGGATATGACAACGATGGGATTCCGGATATACAGCTTGATGGACAGGGTGGAAGCTTCTCGGGAATTGTACTTGACGCCAGCGGAGTTGCGGTCAGAGGATTGGCGATCATCAATTTCCTAGGTGGAAATGCAGGAATCGAAACATTGACTGGGACAAACGACAGTATCTACGGAAATTTCATTGGAATTGATACTCTTGGAAACGCTGCAGCGAATGATATTGGTATTAGGCTCAATGGCCTGAATCATGTTGTGGGAGACACGCTCCCTAATCGCAGAAATATCATCTCATCGAACACGAACAATGGAATTTTTGTCAATGCCAATAACAACTTCTTTTTTAGGAACTGGATCGGTGTCGGCATTGACGCTTTCACTCCGCGTGCCAATGGTGCGGCGGGCATTTTGTTGAACGGGGCAGGGGCAAGTCTCAATACCTTCGGTTCTTTTAACACCGATACCTCCAATATTATTGCCAACAACCTGGGCCCCGGCATAGAAGCGAACAGCGGTGGAATAGCTCAAAACGCTTGGAGAAACAATTCAATTTATGATAATGCGGTTGAGGGAATTTCTTTGATCGGGGATGTGCAGTCTGGTATTGCAGCTCCGACTATTGATAGCCTTGGTATTACAGGAATTCTCTATGGTAAAGATGCCTCGTTGGGGGCAATCGTATCCCTGTTTGCTGACGGATCCGAGCAAGGCAGACAATTTTTGGATACCACAATTGTAGCCAACGCAGGAGGGTTTTGGAGCAAGCAGATCAATCCCGGAGCAATTATTGCCGGATTGGACAGCCTCACTGTGACCCAGGAGTCGGGAGGGAATAGTTCTGAGTTTGCCGACCCGGTACTGGTTTGTTTTGAGCCGGTCATTTCCTATTTGAATCCTCCAACCAATGATACCATCGTTTATTGCCTGGGAAGCGATACCCTGGTTTATGCGGATTCTGTTTCGATTGACCCGACATTTACCTTTAGCTATAGCTGGAATGTGGGATCGCCCGGAGGCCTTCAGATTTCCAATTCTGCAACTGCCCTAATCACAAACACAGGCCCTGAGATCTATTTCCTTACCGTTACAAGGTCTCCAGGCTGTTTCTCCGTGGATAGTTTTTATGTAGATACATTGCCAACGGTTACTCCTGCCGATGCCGGAACGGACATCGATTCGTGCGGAACCCTGATCCGAATGACCGCAAACGCACCAACATTTGGAGCAGGAACCTGGACACAGATCAGCGGCCCTCTTACAATTAACATTGTCGATCCGTTGAGTGATACCACAATTGTTGATCTCGTTGGTGGATTCACTCAGAGCTCCGACACTTTTGAATTGGAGTGGACAATTATCGGTGATTGTGATACCAGCAGTGATATCGTGCAGATAGTTTTCCATGATTCTCCTTCACCGCCTGATGCGGGTCCTGATATCGATTCTTGCGGCACGACGGCCTTTCTGTCCGGAACTCCCATAGGTACCGGCTTGGGGTACTGGACGGCTACAGGGCCTTCAACATTATTTTTCTTTGGAAATGATACGACGGATCCGAATGTGCGGGTAGACGTTGCGGGTATTGTTTCAAGCCCTGATACTTTCTCAGTGTTTTGGAATTCACAAAATGGTACTTGTCCTGAATCACAGGATGTGATGCAGTTGGTCTTTTTCGGTGATCCTACAGTTCCGAATGCAGGCACACCTGATTCGGTCTGTCAGCTGACCACGACATTGGCTGGTAACATGCCTGCAGCAGGCGAGTATGGTTACTGGCAGGTAGTGAGCGGTCCGGCAGGTCACGTCTTTGTGGACAGCACGGTATTCAACACAGACTTTACGGCAGGTGGTTTCGGAGTATATGAATTGAGCTGGAGCCTTGGCAACGGAGTATGCCTGGATTCAGCCGATACGGTTCAGATCACCTTCTTCGATGATCCTACGGTTCCGAATGCAGGCACACCTGATTCGGTCTGTCAGCTGACCACCACATTGGCTGGTAACATGCCTGCAGCAGGTGAGTATGGTTACTGGCAGGTAGTGAGCGGTCCGGCAGGTCACGTCTTTGTGGACAGCACGGTATTCAACACAGACTTTACGGCAGGTGGTTTCGGAGTATATGAATTGAGCTGGAGCCTTGGCAACGGAGTATGCCTGGATTCAGCCGATACGGTTCAGATCACCTTCTTCGATGATCCTACGGTTCCGAACGCAGGTACCCCTGATTCGGTCTGTCAGCTGACCACCACATTGGCTGGTAACATGCCTGCAGCAGGTGAGTATGGTTACTGGCAGGTAGTGAGCGGTCCGGCAGGTCACGTCTTTGTGGACAGCACGGTATTCAACACAGACTTTACGGCAGGTGGTTTCGGAGTATATGAATTGAGCTGGAGCCTTGGCAACGGAGTATGCCTCGACTCAGCCGACACGGTTCAGATCACCTTCTTTGATGATCCTACGATTCCGAACGCAGGTACCCCTGATTCGGTCTGTCAGCTGACCACGACATTGGCTGGTAATATGCCTGCAGCAGGCGAGTATGGTTACTGGCAGGTAGTGAGCGGTCCGGCAGGTCACGTCTTTGTAGACAGCACGGTATTCAACACAGACTTTACAGCTGGCGGCTTCGGAGTATATGAATTGAGCTGGAGCCTTGGCAACGGAGTATGCCTTGACTCAGCCGACACGGTTCAGATCACCTTCTTTGATGATCCTACGATTCCGAACGCAGGTACCCCTGATTCGGTCTGTCAGCTGACCACGACATTGGCTGGTAATATGCCAGGACCGGCTGAGTATGGTTACTGGCAGGTAGTGAGCGGTCCGGCAGGTCACGTCTTTGTAGACAGCACGGTATTCAACACAGACTTTACAGCTGGCGGCTTCGGAGTATATGAATTGAGCTGGAGCCTTGGCAACGGAGTATGCCTTGACTCAGCCGACACGGTTCAGATCACCTTCTTTGATGATCCTACGATTCCGAACGCAGGTACCCCTGATTCGGTCTGTCAGCTGACCACGACATTGGCTGGTAATATGCCAGGACCGGCTGAGTATGGTTACTGGCAGGTAGTGAGCGGTCCGGCAGGTCACGTCTTTGTAGACAGCACGGTATTCAACACAGACTTTACAGCTGGCGGCTTCGGAGTATATGAATTGAGCTGGAGCCTTGGCAACGGAGTATGCCTTGACTCAGCCGACACGGTTCAGATCACCTTCTTTGATGATCCTACGATTCCGAACGCAGGTACCCCTGATTCGGTCTGTCAGCTGACCACGACATTGGCTGGTAATATGCCAGGACCGGCTGAGTATGGTTACTGGCAGGTAGTGAGCGGTCCTGCAGGTCACGTCTTTGTAGACAGCACGGTATTCAACACAGACTTTACAGCTGGCGGCTTCGGAGTATATGAATTGAGCTGGAGCCTTGGCAACGGAGTATGCCTCGACTCAGCCGACACGGTTCAGATCACCTTCTTTGATGATCCTACGATTCCGAATGCAGGCACACCTGATTCGGTCTGTCAGTTGACCACGACATTGGCTGGTAATATGCCTGCAGCAGGCGAGTATGGTTACTGGCAGGTAGTGAGCGGTCCGGCAGGTCACGTCTTTGTAGACAGCACGGTATTCAACACAGACTTTACAGCTGGCGGCTTCGGAGTATATGAATTGAGCTGGAGCCTTGGCAACGGAGTATGCCTTGACTCAGCCGACACGGTTCAGATCACCTTCTTTGATGATCCTACGATTCCGAATGCAGGTACCCCTGATTCGGTCTGTCAGCTGACCACGACATTGGCTGGTAATATGCCTGCAGCAGGCGAGTATGGTTACTGGCAGGTAGTGAGCGGTCCGGCAGGTCACGTCTTTGTAGACAGCACGGTATTCAACACAGACTTTACAGCTGGCGGCTTCGGAGTATATGAATTGAGCTGGAGCCTTGGCAACGGAGTATGCCTGGATTCAGCCGACACGGTTCAGATCACCTTCTTTGATTTTGCGACCGTGCCCAATGCAGGAATGAACGACACTGTTTGTGGTCTCACCGCAACGCTGGGAGCAAATCCGGCTGGGGCGGGTGAATATGGCTACTGGCAGGTATTGAGCGGTCCGGCTGGTCACGCCTTTGTAGACAGCACGGTATTCAACACAGACTTTACAGGAGGAAACTATGGATTGTATGAGCTGAGTTGGAGTATAGGAAATGGTGTCTGCCTTGATTCTGCAGATACCGTCTTTGTTCGTTTTGATCAAGATCCGACGACTTCTAATGCCGGGTCGGATACAAGTCTATGTGGGACAAACTATACCATGGATGGCAATACCCCTACAGTAGGTATTGGTGTATGGGATACAATATCCACTCCGCCGGGACCCAATGACATTACTTTCTTTTTCCCAAATGACCCGAATACCCCAATAACCGCATCTGATTTTGGAGTTTATTTGGTCACCTGGACAATTACTAACGGCAACTGTACTCCTAGTATTGACACTGTTGAATTGTCATTCTTTGATAACCCGAGTACGGCTGATGCTGGCCCCGATCCTGATTCTGCCTGCGGGTTTTCGACGGCGCTTCAAGCGGTTCCACCGACTATTGGCTCTGGTATCTGGACGGCTGACATTGTCGGAAACCCCGGAAATGCCAATTTCAGCAATGATAGCCTCAACCCAGCAGCAACGGTCAATGTAGATGCATACGGGGTATACAAATTTTATTGGACCGTAAGCAACGGACCTTGCACCCCTTCGGTTGATTCGGTCATCTTCGAGTTCTTCGAGCAACCCGATACAGCTATCGCTGGTGCTGATGATTCAATCTGTGGATTGGTTTACAACTTAATGGGAAATACCCCAAGTGCGGGAACAACCCAGTGGTCACAGATATCAGGCCCGGGTATAATCACATTTGGAGATAGTTCTCTCCCCAATACAACAGCAACGGCCAGTGTTTTCGGCGTTTATGAAATTGAATGGAGGGTTACAAACGGTGCTTGCGTTGATAGAGCGGATACCGTAGAGATTACCTATTTTGACATTGCTACAGTTCCGAATGCAGGCACACCTGATTCGGTCTGTCAGCTGACCACCACATTGGCTGGTAACATGCCTGCAGCAGGTGAGTATGGTTACTGGCAGGTAGTGAGCGGTCCGGCAGGTCACGTCTTTGTGGACAGCACGGTATTCAACACAGACTTTACGGCAGGTGGTTTTGGAGTATATGAACTGAGCTGGAGCCTTGGCAACGGAGTATGCCTGGATTCAGCCGACACGGTTCAGATCACCTTCTTCGATGATCCTACGGTTCCGAATGCAGGCACACCTGATTCGGTCTGTCAGCTGACCACCACATTGGCTGGTAATATGCCTGCAGCAGGTGAGTATGGTTACTGGCAGGTAGTGAGCGGTCCGGCAGGTCACGTCTTTGTGGACAGCACGGTATTCAACACAGACTTTACGGCAGGTGGTTTCGGAGTATATGAATTGAGCTGGAGCCTTGGCAACGGAGTATGCCTGGATTCAGCCGATACGGTTCAGATCACCTTCTTCGATGATCCTACGGTTCCGAATGCAGGCACACCTGATTCGGTCTGTCAGCTGACCACCACATTGGCTGGTAACATGCCTGCAGCAGGCGAGTATGGTTACTGGCAGGTAGTGAGCGGTCCGGCAGGTCACGTCTTTGTGGACAGCACGGTATTCAACACAGACTTTACGGCAGGTGGTTTCGGAGTATATGAATTGAGCTGGAGCCTTGGCAACGGAGTATGCCTGGATTCAGCCGATACGGTTCAGATCACCTTCTTCGATGATCCTACGGTTCCGAATGCAGGCACACCTGATTCGGTCTGTCAGCTGACCACCACATTGGCTGGTAACATGCCTGCAGCAGGTGAGTATGGTTACTGGCAGGTAGTGAGCGGTCCGGCAGGTCACGTCTTTGTGGACAGCACGGTATTCAACACAGACTTTACGGCAGGTGGTTTCGGAGTATATGAATTGAGCTGGAGCCTTGGCAACGGAGTATGCCTGGATTCAGCCGATACGGTTCAGATCACCTTCTTCGATGATCCTACGGTTCCGAACGCAGGTACCCCTGATTCGGTCTGTCAGCTGACCACCACATTGGCTGGTAACATGCCTGCAGCAGGTGAGTATGGTTACTGGCAGGTAGTGAGCGGTCCGGCAGGTCACGTCTTTGTGGACAGCACGGTATTCAACACAGACTTTACGGCAGGTGGTTTCGGAGTATATGAATTGAGCTGGAGCCTTGGCAACGGAGTATGCCTCGACTCAGCCGATACGGTTCAGATCACCTTCTTTGATAATCCGACTCCTGCATTTGCCGGAAACGATACCTCCGTTTGCGGTGACACCGTGGGTTTGAACGCCGATATAGTCACTGTTGGATCAGGAATGTGGTCGTTTGTTTCAGGTCCTGCAGTTGTGACCTTTGATAATCCTGCAGATCCAAAATCTGAAGCTTATGGATCTACGGATGGAAATTACATTTTGATGTGGACCACCAGCAACGGTAATTGCCCCGTGGATCAGGATTCGGTTACGGTTGGATTCAGAGATCGGGTTTTAATTCCGGTTTTTGCAGGCCCGGACCAATCGGTTTGCGACACGTTCACAACCCTGGCGGCATCAAATCCTGGTCCATTCTCCTCTTTTTGGACTGAGCATCCCGTATCAGGAAATATCAATTTTGTTAATGGAAACAGTCCGACTTCCGTAGTTCATACAACGGGTCCGGGATTGTATGGCACCTACAAATTATCATGGACGGTTGCCAATGATCCATGCCCATCGGTGGGTGATACCGTTCTGATCACTTTTGATGAGGACCCAACTACCTCGGTTGCCGGTGCGGTTACAGATAGTATTTGTGCCGATACCGTAGAACTGGCAGCTAATAATCCTATAGTAGGAACGGGACAATGGACAACAACTCTTGCTCCCGCCGGTGGAGTGATCACCTTTGATGATGATACACTGTTCAACACCATTGCAAGGCATAATGGAGTTTACGGGCAGTATCAGTTGACCTGGACGATCAGTTCCGGTTCATGTACCCCAAGTGCAAGTTCGATCACGGTGGACTTCTTTGCCGATCCGACGATACCCGATGCCGGCCCCGACAGTGCTGAAATATGTTCTAATTCAATTGTTCTTTCTGCAAATAACATTACCTCAGGGCAGGGTAGGTGGAAGGATATCAGTGCTATCCCGAGAGTGTCGTTTAACGATCCTACTTTGCCGAACGCCACGGCCTCAGTGGTTTTCACCGGTACGGAGGATACAGTGGAGGTATTGTTGGAATGGAAATCCTTTAACGGATCCTGTGATACCCTCAGGGATCAGATCCTGGTTTGGTTCTTTGCGAACCCAACAACTGCGAATGCGGGAGGAGACCAATTGGGACTCTGCGGAGATTCGGCGATACTTGCGGCCAACAACCCGGACCCAGGTGTAGGAAATGGAGTTTGGACATGGCAATCGGGCCCTGGACAGGTGACCTTCAGTGATAGCTCTCAATTCAATTCCTCAGCCTATTCCAACGGATTCCTTGGAACGCATACTTTGAGGTGGACGATTTCCAACGGAACCTGTGCTGACTCATTTGATGAAATGGATGTTGAGTTCTTTGACCCTGTAGATTCGGCCAACTTGACCGGTGGTGCGGTGATCTGCGAAGGTGACTCTATTCCATTGGTTGTGAATTTCGTAGGAGGAGCAGGGCCATATCTGATCACCATTGTTGCGGATATAGGCGCTAATCCTGTCGTTCCTTCTCCCTATACTTCAGGGGATACGATCTGGCATGTGCCAACAAATCCGGCATTGACCACTTATACGCTTGTCTCAGCTACGACCAGTACGCCACCATTCTGTGCGGCTACAGTTATCACCAGCAATGCCACTTCCCTTGTGAATCCAACCGCTGCTGCTAATATGACGCCTTTGAACCAATCCATTTGTGATGGTTCTTCTGCAAACATTCAGGTGAATTTTACTACCGGAACCGCACCATATTTTGTCAGGTACACCGACGGAACAAATACAACAGACATATTCCCCTATACTTCGGGAGACAATATCGTTGTAAACCCCACTGTCAATACCACTTACTATATCGATTCCATATCCGATGCCAATGGCTGCGGAGTGGCCGCACCTGATGCCAACATCACAGATTCGGCTGAAGTCCTGGTGAATCCCAATGTGCCGCCAACCGTTTCCCTGGTTCAGGATCCTCCGGGCTCGGTTTGTGATGGGGAATTGGTAGACTTCACGGTAGTTGCTACTGATACAGGAAACGCTCCTGTATGGGCATGGACGGTGAATGGTGGTCCGATCGTTTCAACCGGCAACTCTTATTCATATTCACCAACGGATGGAGATCTTGTTAGAGTTACACTGGATGTGACCGGAATGGGATGTATTCCTGCACCTGCGGGGATCGTGGAAGATACCACCCTGATGATCGTGGTAGACTCAATTACTCCTGTGGTGAGCATTGATCAGTTCCCGGCAAATCCTGTTTGTGCCACCGACGATCTGCTCCTTGTTGCCAACATCACCGGAGCTGGACCTTCGGATACCTATGCCTGGAGAAGAAACGGAGGCGCTGTAATCGGTACCGATGACTCCTTGACTGTCCTGTCCACAAATTGGAATGATGGTGACGAATTTAGCTTCACACTCACTACCACAGCTGCCTGTGCAACTGTCGGTTCGGTTACGGATCAGGTTACGATCAATACCACAACAGGCGGTACGACTACGGTGAGTATTGTTCAAAGTCCGGCTTCACCGGTTTGTATCAATGACCCGGTTCAGTTTGAGGCTTCCAATGTGGGTGGGGGCGCAAATCCGGTTTATGAGTGGTTTATTGATAATAATCCCGCTGGTACGGACAGTACAATATTCGATACCACTTTCACCCCGGCCGGAAGCTATTATGTGAAAGTGAGGATGTCCAAAGCGCCAAGTTGCTATTCCCCGGATGTAGTGCTTGATTCGGTTTTGGTTGTTGTTGACAATTCAGTAACGCCCTCGATCTCTATCAGCGCCAATCCTAACGGACCTGTTTGTCCAAATGAGGATGTGGAATTTGAAGCTATCATGGTTGGACAGGGAACAGCGGTTCCGACCTGGTACCTGGGTACAAACCCGGTTGCCTTTGGAACCAGCTACCTCTACCCTGGAAATACTGTAAGCGGCGACTCAATCTCAGTCCAGCTCAATAGCAACGCTTCTTGTAAATCTTCAGGAGCAATCGTTAATGATTCCTATATCATCCAGATCCAGGACCCAATTACTCCTGAGGTTTCGATCTCACAAAGCCCTGACAACCCCGTTTGTATTGGTGATGATGTGGATTTCACTGCTAATCCTTCCGGTGGCGGTACTTCTCCTTCTTATCAATGGTTTCTCAACGGAGGGCTTCAGGCTCAGGGAACAGGCTTAGACAATGTAACCTTCGTCAACATTCAGGATGGAGATGAAGTGGCGGTCATCATGACTTCAAGCAATCCTCCAGGCTGCGCCTCCATGCCAACCGCAGCTGATACGATCTTTATTCAGGGCAGCCTTACGGTTCCACTGCAGGTATCTATAGACCAAAGCCCTTCAGGAGATCTATGTATCGGACAGACTGTAACCTATACTGCCAATGTCATTGGCGGGGGTGCAAATCCAAGTTATCAATGGAATGTCATTCCACCCGCCGGACCACCGATCTCAAATCTTGATCAGATCACATTGACAACCGTGGCGGGCGCACCATCGAACTCATTTGAGATCGGTCCGGGGACCAACCTGATCACCCTGAACCTGACTGCTGACCCGAACTCGTGCAACACCGGACAGAGCTTCCTTGCATTCCAGTCGACTACGGTAGATCCTGTTGTGACACCAAGCGTAAGCCTTGCCCAGTCTCCTGCAAACCCTGTTTGTTCGGGTGACAATGTCACTTTCTCAACCACGGTATCCGGTGAGGGCACCAGCCCGGTTTACAACTGGTTTGTCAACGGTGGGCTTGTGGCAACCAATTCATCTGGAACCTACAACTCGAACATGCTTGCTGATGGCGACGAAGTGGTTGTAGAACTGGTCTCAAACGGATGCGGAGCTGTCCCAACGGATAGGGATACACTTGTAATTGACCTTCAAGACCCAATTATCCCAACGGTTGATATCGAGGTGACTCCGGGAACAGAGATCTGTAGCGGGTCCCTGGTAAGACTTGTAGCGCTTTCTACCGGAGAAGGAGATAACCCAAGCTATGCCTGGAGGGAAAATGGAACATTCTTCGGCAACGGTGATACCATCATTCGTTCCTTTACCGGAGCTGGTCCGTTCTTCATTTCCGTGGAACTGAATAAGGGTCTTGCCTGTGGTGCAGGAACCGCCACAGCTATAGATTTTGATACCATTACGATCAACAACACTCCTTCGGTGACCATTACCCAGGATCCTGATCCGACATGTAATGGTGATCTGACGAACCTTAGCGCCAATGTCGTAGGACTTGGATTTGGTTCTCAATATGTCTGGAGAAGAATTTCACCTTCTGTTCAGTTGGTTGCAGCAGGTGCAGACCTCACAAGTATTCAGACCGGTGTAAATGCCGGGGAAACTTACAGGGTAACCGTTACCAATGCCTCAAGTGGTTGTCTGGCCCCAACGGATTCCGTCTTCTTCACCTATGGAGTGAATACACTACCGGGTAGTGTTACTCCTGAGGTGTTCCTGAGCATGGATCCCATGAATCCGATCTGCCCTGATGAGCTGATCACATTTGAAGTTGATAGTGTAAGAGGACAAGGAGCCAATCCGGGATATCGCTGGTATGTCAATGATACCCTAAGACATATCGGAACAACATATGCGACCAATGAGCTAAAAGGATTTGATGTCGTAAGCCTGGAATTGAATTCCAGCGCCAGTTGTGCCACGCAGACATTCGCCTATGATTCCATCACCATCCTGGAAACAGATCCAAGTGTGCTGATCGTAGGGGATACGACCTTCTGCTATGGCGATACGGCTGTTACTTTCTTTGCCCAAGACAGTTCGGGTGGAGTCAGTTTCACATGGATAGAGGCCATTTCAGGTCAGATTGTGGGAACGGCCGATTCATTGCGTGTAGATACGGCAGGCAATTACTATCTGAAGGTGGATAATGGAAGGGGCTGTGCGGATTCTTCCAGGGCCATCATCGTAGAAACACCGCTTCCATTTGCCGATAGCACGGTTGCGGCAGTTGCGGATACCTGTTTTGGTGAGACGATCACGCTAAGCCTTGTCGGGCCTTCGGTCGCGGCCGATTACAACCTGACCTGGATGTATGGAAATGATACCATTGCGGGGGCCAACGATTCCACATATGAGGCAGGATGGACCGGGGTTTATCAAATTCTTGCTGCCAACGCTTCATGTATTGACACCATGGGTTATGCTCAGGTCAGCATCAAGCCAAGAATTGATTCTCTGTTGAGTATCAGATTAGGCGATAGCATCCTTTGCAAAGACGATAGTGTATTGCTCTGGGTGCCGGGAGTCCAGGGGCATGCTGCAGGAAGCAGGGCCGGATACATCAACACCGGAATCAATGGTCTTGGGGGCCCGGGATCCAAATCGGTTGAAGCCTGGGTGAAAACCGATACGGCCATGGGAATAATTTCCTGGGGTACAGGCGGAACGAACAACTGGATCGTCCGGATCAATGGGGCAAATGGTGCTCTTGAATTGTCCTTGAACCAGGCGGGTAACAACCGGATCACTGGTACAACGGACCTCAGGGACTATCAGTATCATCATATCGCGGTTGTCTATGACTCCGCAATCAACACTAATTTGGATGGAGTGACCCTGTATGTCGACGGACAAAAGGAGATGGCGGGTGTATTTAATAATACGGCGGTTAGTCCGGGAGCAAATACCATTTATATGGGATTGCGCTCACAGGGACCAGGAGCAAATCCTTATTTCATGACCGGCTTGATCGATGAGGTGAGAATTTGGGATTATGCTATGGATTCGATCTCGATAGCTCATAACAGGAATACACCGTTAAGGGGAACCGAGCCCAACCTGTTTGCACTGTGGAACTTTGAGGATACTACCGGGTCCACACCAAAAGAAGTGGTTACCGGATTTGCAGGAGGATCATTTGTGAATTCCTTCTTTGGAATTGATTCGGGATATTACAGAGCTCCACTTTCCAACCCGGGATATGTATGGAGGGTCGATGGCACGATTCAACCATTGTTTACAAGCAATTTCTTTGTTTATGATACCACCGGTGATGTAACGGTTGAAGTGTCAAATGGCAACTGTGCAGCTACTTCGAACGTCCTTCCATTAAGGGAAGTGATCATCGACACCACGCTGAACCTGCTCCTCGGTTCGGGATCTCCGATCGCCGTGGGATGTTTTGGTGATTCCGTCGCCTTCGAAAGCAATGAAATCGGACCTCCTGCCGTAACCTACCAGTGGTTCTACGGCTGGGATACCATCCCCGGAGCAACAAGCAGGGACTTTGGGTCTACCAAGACAGGAATTTATACCGTGGCCATCACCAAGGAAGAGTGTACCGAGCCAAGTCGCAGCCAGGTGATCCGGAATGCACCACAATTTGATGATAGCGTTCGCTATGAGACGGACACCATTTGTGAGGACGGGTCTGTTGAGTTGGTGATCAATTCCGTGAATACCAATTATTGGTCAACAACTGGTGCCGGTTATGGTGAGGCCAACAATCTTCTTGACCTCGTACCAGATAATGGTTTCTCCGTAGAACTCTTCTTTAAGATTGATAACCTCGCCTCGCTAGCAAACTCCGTCTTGATGATGAAGAATCAGGATGCAAACGATTATTTCAGAATTGCATTTGATGTAAACGGAGACATTATGTTTGAAACCGATGTCGCCGCCAATGGTGCTGGTACCGATCAACTTATCCTTACCGGAAGTAATGGCAATTGGAATACCAGCGACTGGTTCCATGTAGCGGTTTCGTGGGACAATATCAGAGGCAAGGCCATTCATGTGGTTGGCGTAGGATCTGCCTATGACTCCACTGAAAATATTGTGATGCCCGACTTCACTCCGGGGCCTGCCTGTGATCTGGTGGTAGGCATCGATCAGAATTTCGGATGTGCCACATTGCCGGCGAGCGAATTCCCCGGAAGTATTGATGAGGTGAGGTTCTGGGAAAATGCCCATCCAAGGGTATTCTTTGCCAACAACAGCCTTGTGCCGCTTTCCGGAACGGAGCATGGATTGCTTGCCTTATGGCAAATGGATTCGGTCGGGATATTCGATGACGGTGATCTCATCGGAGATGCAACTTCCAATTCCTTCAACCTGGAGCTTAAAAACAATGGTCATGTGTTTGCGAAAGGCGGTTTCTACCAACCTGATAATGCACCTTCCTATCAATGGTATGATGACAATGGCATCATTGTAGGTGCAAATACAGACACCCTTGTAGTCACTACCGAAGGAAATTACTATGCGGAAGTACTGAATGGATTGAATCCCGCTACCTGTGCTCAGTTTACCGACACGGTCGGAATCAAAGTGAACTTCCTGGATGATTCATTGATCTTCGACCTTGTACACGATACGGTTTTCTGTGATGATACGGATTCCGCCCTGATCTCAATCGACAATAACCAGGGTCCGGAGCTGAGGGTAGACTGGTATGATACGGTTGGAAACACCCTCATTGCCGCTGATACCCATCAGGTATGGATCGATACCACCGGTGTGTATTATGCCGTGCTGACTAAATCCTACACCACTTTCCCACAATTTGGAGGAAACGTGATCACCTGTACAGATACCACAAGGCTGTTCCATGTGATCGAACTTGAGAATCCGATGGCCTTTGCCGGGTATGATACATTGATCTGCTTCGACCAGGCGCATACGCTGGGTGGTATTGTACCCGATTCTGTGACTGCCTCCGGTGGTAATCCTCCATATACCTACTCATGGACACTGTCCACGGGACTGGATGATGATGGCTTACTAAGCGATACCAATGCTGCTAACCCGATTTTCTCTGGAGATACGGTCAACACATTCAATTTCATCGTCGAGGTTACGGATGATAGCCTGTGCTTCGATATAGATACGGTTATGGTTCAGGTTAATCCTGAGATCATTCCATTTGCAGGAAATGATACGATTATCTGTTTTGAGGATAGCGCTGTGCTTGGCGGAACCCCCACAGCCATGGGAGGCTCAGGGAACATCAACCTGACTCCGATTTGGAGACCGACAACCTATTTCGATGATCCTGCGGATAGCACTTCTTTTAACCCATTGGTGATCAATAGCATCGATGTAGGAGATGATGTCACCTATGTGGTCGAGATCACCGATACCGTGGCGGGATGCCAGGTATATGACACCGTACGGATAGTCTATAACCCCAAAGTGGTTGCAAACGCGGTGGCACCCGATTCAATAGTCTGTTTTATGGACAGCCTTCAGCTCGATGTTCAGCCAAGAGATTCGGGTGGAATCGGAATGCATAGTTACCAGTGGGAATCTAACCCTGTGATCGCCGGTATTTTCAGCCCAAGCGATACCATTGCTGACCCATACTTCAAGGGAATCCAATCCGGACTCTATCAGGTTTATTTGACCGGTACGGACAGCATAGGATGTATTGGAAGGGATACCATCCAAATGCGGGTGAATGATACTATCATGGTTGATGCCGGTGTCGATACCGTGGTTTGTTACGGAGATACAATGATCCTGGGTGGTTTGCCGACAGCAAGTGGGGGACAGGGTGCATTTAAATATCAGTGGACTTATATCCCGAATTTCCCCGGCCTGATCAATTCCGGAGATTCGGCCAACCCGATATTGATCCATAATGTGACTCCGTTGCCCGGGCCGGTTGACGTGACATTTACGCTGACCGTCTATGATACTGCCAGTATGCAGATCTGTGAGGTAGTTGATCAGGTGGTTATTCGACTGAACCCACAGATTTCTATCTCATCTTTCCCAGGCGATTCAACGGTGATCTGTTTCGAGGATACGATTCAACCTATCCCGGCCAATGTGGTTGGAGGATCAGGTAACTTCAGCTACCTGTGGAGTCCAAACACCTATTTGAACGACGATACACTTCTTCAACCTGATTTCTATGGTGACTCTTCCGGGGTTCACTTGCTGACTCTTTCGGTCACTGATGACATGGACCCCTTCATGGCGAGTTGCATTGTTGATTCGGTGATCCAGATCCGTGTCAGGGATACTCTGATGGTAAACGCCAGGTCCATAGATCTGCTCGGCAATGCTGATTCCATCGCATGCTTCCAGGATTCACTCTTATTGATCGCGGATGTGATCAGCGATGAAGGACCATTCACCTACACCTGGACGCCGGGTACTAACCTGGGTGGTACTCTGTTGAACGACACCGCTACTATGGATGGTATCATAGCTGGCTTGTATGATTATGTGATCAGGGTTCAGGACAATGGCTTCCTCTGCGATAATTTCGATACGGTTCATATTGCTGTCTCCAACAGGATCATTGCCGATGCGAATCGTTTGACCGCACCAGGAGTATTTGATACGCTTTACCTCTGTTATGGTCAGGATTCGTCCTTAGGCGGTAATCCTACAGGAAATAACCTGCCAGGTATTCCGGGAGGACCATTGAGTTATACCTGGACTCCAAATATCAAGCTGGATGATGCCAGCCTGGCAAACCCGGCATTGACTGCTGACTCTGCTATGAGATTGCAATACAACGTGGTGGTGAGTGATAGCTTTGGTTGTACCGATGAGGATAGCTTATTCGTTTTTGTCAATGATTCGATCTCGGCGGGTCTGATCAATGATACAACCCTGTGTTTTGGAGATTCCATTTATCTGGGTGATACGCTATATGATGGATCTGTGACCGTAACAGGCGGAACCGAACCATATACTTTTGTATGGTCCTCGATACCCTCTACTTCCGTCAACTTCCTGGATGATCCGAATGCAAGAAATCCGCTGTTCAATCCTCTTGGCAATGCGAATCAGATCCCGCATCAGTTCTCGGTTACAATCCGTGATAGCCTGGGAATTTGCGTTGAGGTCAGAACCGTGACCATTACGGTGAATCCACCAATCACATTCGATCCAAATGCAATTGTGGATTCCCTCTGCCAATTCTCGACTGTTCAAATGGGAGGTTTCTTTACCGCGGGAGGTGGATTTGACGGAACATTCGATTTCCAATGGGCTCCTTCAGGATTGTTTGATGATGACACCCTTCAGTTCCCGAATTTCACCGCGAATTATATAGGTGACACCATGGTTTACCTCACCGTAACAGATCCGATCGGTTGTGTTGCGATCGATTCACAGTTCGTAAGATCCCTGCAACTTCCTTCATTCAACATCCAGAATGATTCCTTTGATATGTGTTTTGGGCTGGATACAGTGTTGAGGATCACGGATACTGTCAATTACCAAAGCTATGGGATGCTGGATATCCTGTGGTCTAACGGCAAAACGACCGATACCATTCATTACCGGGCTTCAACGGATACGATCTTCTATATCGCTTTGACCAATAACCAAAATACCTGCTCAAGTATGGATTCGGTCCAGGTTTTTGTGAATCCACTGCCTCTTCAGAATTTCTCCACCGATGGAAGCTCAATCAGCCTGAACGACACCCTGGCCTATTGTCCGGCTAGTCCATCAAATCCGCTGGTGAATGTTCATTCCGTACCGGATGCCGGAAACCCTATTGGAATTGATACCTTCTTCTGGAGCGCTCTTGATCCTCCTGGTTTCATAGCACCGGGAGCCGAGCTACTCAACCCTACGACCTATTTGCCCGGCGCCGGAAACTCTCCATCGAATCTTGCCTTGAAGATCAGAGACTTCAATGATTGCGTGAACTATGACACGGTGACCATACTATTGACACAATATCCAAATGTGAGGATCAGGCTTGCTGACGATACGGTATGTTATGGTGATTCTACCTCTCTCTACCTGGTCAACCTGCCGGCGGGACCGACCTTTAACCATACGGTTTTCAGGGTTCAGCCCGGACCATTCTCCATTTTCATCTATAATGGCGGACTTGATTCAATAGGCATATTGAGTTCTCAGTCTCTCCCTGATACGCTGACCAAGCCTCTTGAAATTGTATATGAGTGGACCTTTGTGGAAGGAACCTGTAACAGCATTCTTTATGATACGCTGATCGTCTTGCCAAAACCAAAACTGACTTCAGGAGCAGTTCCAAATCCTGTTTGCCTTGGCGATACCACCGAGCTATCGGCTTCGATCAATGCACCTTTGGTGGCGGATTCATTCTACTGGAGTACCGGTACGGTCAATACCAATGGTATTGAGCCTGTGGTGCCATTGGTAGATACCGATTACCAGGTGGTAGGACTTGCAACAATGGGTGTTTTACGGATACGGCAACCATCAGTGTAACTGTTCTACCTGTGCCGGATGCTACCCTGGTAGATAATACGGACATTGCCATTTGCGATATTGAACGTGATAGTTTGGAGGTACCACAAGTGGCAGGGCAAACCTATTATTGGATCAATACAGCTGGTGTACAGCCTGATACCGTATTCCGTGGTATTGATTCGAGTAAGATCGTATTCGGCAATGGTGGATTTGTGATCGACGGAGATTTCCATTGCGTTGTTGTTGGACTTAACGGTTGCTTCACACTGTCCGATACTGTGAATGTTGAAGTTCAGATCGTCGCACAGGAAGGTATATCCGTGATATCCGGCTCAACGGATATTTGCTTCGGAAGCCCAACTCCGCCGTTGATCCAATTGAATAATTTCTCCAACTACGATACCGCAAGTATCCGTTGGTTCAGAGATTCCCTCGGTGTGGTGACGCCTTATGACACCTTACTGACCAATGGTCAATTCCAGATCTTTGCACAGGACTCCGGAAGGTATTTTGCGACCTATGAAACTCCGCTTGGATGTTTGGGAATATCTGATTCATTGGCGATCACAGTTAGGGCATTGCCAATTGTAACCCTGGATACTTTCGGAACGGTTTCGATTTGCGATGGTGATACATTTACCTTATCTGCCACCGCCAGTGGTATAATTACATACTCCTGGTTCGGTATAGCACAGGGAGCTATTCCTAATCCAAGTCCTCCTTTTGATGAAATAGACATCTTCGTGGAAGATGGATACTATGTGAGTATCAATGATGGAAGTTGCGATGCCGTTTCTGATACGGTGTATCTGGAGTTGAACCCGCTTCCATGGGTTGGAGTCGATACCATAGCCGGAACAGCACGATTCTGTGCTTATCCTGGCAATTCGGTAACCCTGGCTGCTGACAGTGTATTCCCGACCAGCATCTATACATGGGTTTACAATGGTGTGGATACTGTATTCGGACCTACACTCGGATCCTCCAATATGGTGACCGATTCTGCTGGAGATTACTCTTTGATGATCATCAACAGCAACGGATGTACAGATACCTCCACCCAGGTGACGGTAATCGTAGATACCCTTCAACAATATAATATCACAGGTTTGGATACCGTCTGTGCGCCGGAAGCTGAGGTATATACGGCTGATGTGCCGGGCTCATGGAGTTTGAGCAATGCGAATGGCTCGATCCAGCCTCCTGCCACGGGTACGGCTACTGTAACAATTGACTGGATAAGTCCTGTGGCTTCTGTCCTGACATTCAGCCCTGATCCTTCCGGTGTGGTGCTTTGCCCTGTTGATACGGATACCACGATCAGGATCTTTAACAAACCCGGCGTAACCATAACAGGACCGGTAGAGATATGTCAGGATAGTACGGGAATTTTTGAAGCCTCCCTTGGAGTTGGCGATAGTTATGATTGGAACCTGACTGCTGGTTCTGCGAACCAGCCGCATAATTTCTCAGGTGTGGGCTTCCTTGGATTCCGTGATACCATACAATTCAGCAATTTCGGTCAGGATACGCTGGTGGTATCCAGAATAGACCCCAATTCTGCGAATTGTGAATCCACGGATACCATAGTTATTAAGACATTCAGGAATGTATTCGCGGAGTTCAGCGGTAGTACCGATACCTGCGAAGGTTCGGTGGTTGTTTACAATGTTGACAGCCTCAGTCCATGGTCGACAGTGAATTATAATTCATATGTTTCTCCGAATGGAACCATCATCAGTTCAGGTCAGGGTACTGTCACGGTTCAATGGGGAACCGGGCCTACAGGTTGGGTTGCATTCAGCGTGACCAACGGACCCTGCTACGATTCGGTTTACAAGGATGTTACCTTAACACCGGCTCCTGTTACAGGTATTGCCAGCTCAATTCCCGGGGATACCATCTGTGAATTGGAATTTGATACCATCTCTTTCTGGAGCACCAATCCTGATCCGACTCATACTTATTTCTGGGATGTACAACAGGGTGTTACCGTGGTATCTCAGCTTGGCGGGGTAACAAATGATACCCTGGTCCTTGTTATTCAGCAAAACGGATCATTCACCGTCGAGCTTCAGCAAACAAATGCTGCGGGTTGTCGTACCGATTCGCTTCTGGCAATTCATATTTCTGAAGATCCCGGAAATATCGTGATCGACGACTGGCCGGTTGCTGCCTGTGCCGATGGCAGCACCAGAAGCTATACGCTCAGCAATGTGAAACCGAATACTCTGATCACTCCATTTATCAACGATCAGCAGCCAAATGGCCCCAACAATATTACATGGACCGGTAGTCAGTTATTGGTGAACTGGGGCTTGGCCAAGCAAAACTCTTATGTGGTCCTTGAAGCCACACTTGAAACCTGTACCAGGTTCGATACCTTCTTTATTCAGGTGGATACATTGGCAGAGGTGATCATGTTGCCAACCAATCCTCAGAGTTTCTGCGCGAATGAGCCCGTGATCCTCATCGCTACTCCTCAGGATACCAGCTATACCTATCAATGGTTCAGAGATGGAGATTCTATCCAGGGCGCGACTGATTCGGTTTATGTAGTAGACAGCACCGGCGATTACAGCGTCCGGGTCACCACTCTAGGGGGATGCTCGGAACTTTCGAATTCTGCCTTTATGACCGTGTTTGGAATACCAAATGCCACGATCTTGGGAGATAGTATTATTTGTCCGGGAGATTCCACGGTTCTGAGCAGTGCTGATAACAATGTTATTTCCTATCTATGGAGAAATCTGTTTACACAAGATTCATTCCCAAGCAGTACTGTGACGGTAGATGAACCAGGGCTATGGCAATTGATTCTGATCAACGGAGATGACTGCAAAGACACATCTGAAGTTTTTGAAGTGTATGAATTGCAAAATCCCGGGGTGGTCATCCTTGTAGACACCAACACCTATTGTAACAACGACACCGTCCTCCTCACAGGACTCTTTACTGGTGATAGCATTAGCATACTTTGGACCACCGATGGTTTGGGCAATCTGATCAATCCTGATCAGGATACCGCATTCTATGTGCCATCTGACCTGGATCAGGGTGCCGTGAATTTCAATGTGGAAGTGTCGAATCCATGCCTGGTGGTTGAAGATGATACGGTGATCAGCTTCCTGGATGCTCCCTCAGCGAGGTATGTGACTTCGGTGCCTGTTGGTGAGATCGATCAACCGGTACAGTTTGTACTGGAGGATAAAACAGCATTTGAATATTTCTGGGATTTCGGTGATGCTACAGGTGTTGGAGTAGATCCTGTTCATGTTTATGCTTCAGCCGGTGAATTCATGACAGGTGTCCTTGCAGAGAACGCCAATGGCTGTACCGATACCTTCTTCCTGCCGTTTACGGTAACAAACAACGAACAGGTCTATTTGCCGAATGCCTTCTCACCAAACAGTTCAAACGCTGAAAACCGCACGTTCAAGGTTTACGGATACAATGTTCAGGCATCGGAATTCGAATTGACCATCTACAACAGATGGGGAACCAAGGTCTATAGCACAACCGATATCGGAGAAGCCAAATTTGTGGGCTGGGATGGAACAAGCACCAGCCTTGGTGGAGGAAATGTGCCACAAGGCGTTTATACTTACTATATTAAAGGCAAATTCCGATCCGGAGAGTCGTTTGAAAAGGCCGGAACTGTGAACCTGATCAGATAGATGAGATTGAGAAAAACGATATTGCTTTTTCTGCTGTTGGGGATCTTCTCCCTGGGTGCGAGGGCGCAGCAAGCTACTTTTTCGCAATACTATGCCTCATCATTGTTTCTCAACCCCGCGCTTGTTGGCAATTACGAGACGCTTGCCTTGAATTCGGCCTTTCGATCCCAATGGGCGACCGCGGTTCAGCCCTATATCACCACTCAGGTATCGCTGATCGCTCCGTTAAGGCAAAGAGGGTTCCGCAAGAAGCATTATGGCGGAGCTGGTTTGACCTTTTTTAAGGACAGGGCCGGTGATGGAAACTTTACAACCAACATGGTGATGGGCTCATTTGCCTATAACCTTCCCCTGGACAGGAAGAAGCTGAGAGTGTTCTCTTTCGGGGGACAGATCGGCGTTGTGCAGAAGAACTTTGACTTTGCCAGCCTTGAATTTGGTAGCCAATTTGACCCTCATTCCGGGTTTAATCCAAACCTGAATTCAGGAGAAGGCACATTAAAGGATAATGTGATATACCCGGTGTTTAACCTGGGAGTACTCTTTTATTATAATCCCAAACAATCATATCTGTTTACCGGTATGAGTGCCTATAATGGATTGGTGATCAGCAATGTTAATATGCCCAATGAGTCCTTCATCGATGGGCAAACATCTAGGGTTCCCTTGCTTTTTAAATACCATGGTGGATTTGAGATCCATATGAATTCAAAATCCGATATTTCTCCCAATATCCTTGTCCAGTATACTGCAGGCCTTATGCAGGTCAATGCAGGTCTGTATTATACCTATAGGATGTTCGATACGCCCCTTGGTCTATTGGCAAAGACCGACCTCGTCCTTGGAGGCTGGTATAGGGTAGGAGATGCCGCTATCCTTTCGATCGGGCTCGACAATCAATACTATACCCTGGGATTCAGCTATGATTTTAATGCCAGTTCTCTTTCGCGTGTTACCGGAGGATTGGGCGCATATGAGATCACATTGACCCTACGTCAGGCCAAGGAAAAGAAACGGAGAAGATTCTCTACTCCGAAAATCTAAATTTCCTAATTTCGACATATGAAAGTTTACCTTAGACTTCTGCTGCCCATGGTAGCAGTTCTATTCGTCGTGACCTCTTCGGTCGGCCAGGATAACCAGGTTAAAAAGGAATATCTAACCCAGAATGTAAAGATCGCAGACAAATACCTGAAAATGGGTGAGGGTTACAGTGCGCTTGAATACTATGAAAAGGAAATAGACGAAAACCCCAAAAATTACTATGCCAACTATCAATTGGCGGAATTGTACTATGAGCTTTTCGACTACCCCAAGGCCGAGAAATATTATGAGGTCGTAGCAAAAGGGGCTGCTGATGAATTTCCTCATGCGTATTTCTGGTATGGGGTGACCACCAAGATGAACGGCCAATTCGAAGAGGCCAAGGGGATCCTTGATCACTTTGTGGAAAATTTTCATGGAAGCTCGGAGCAGGACCAGATCCTGAAGGAGAAGGCGGTGCTTGAAGCCGAAGGTTGCAGGATCGCATTAAAGGAACTTCAGAAAAAGGAAAGGGATATTCGTTTTGAGAATCTTGACAGACCAATTAATACCGGTGCGGATGAGTATGCGCCGGGACTCGTATCCGATTCGATGTTTGTATTGACTTCCGATCGAAAAGGGGTAAAACAGGACAATAAAGACAAGGAAGCTGAGATCTTCTATTCCGATAATTTCTATGTGAAATGGAACAAAAGGACCAACAGATGGTCAATCAGCAATGGTTCAGCCTTCCTATCGGTATCGAATACCTTTAAAAATGATGGTCCGGGATCCTTTGTTAAAGGAGGAAAGAAATTCTATTACACAGCCTGTCAGGAGGAAGACGGGAACTGCGCCATTTTCGTGGCCAAGAAAAAGGGTAAATCCTGGTACACCGAAAAACTGAACGAGAACATCAACCCACCAAAAACCGAGAATAAACACCCCTTTATCACTCCCAAGGGCGATACCCTGTTTTTCGTTTCGGAGAGACCAGGTGGTGAGGGGATGCAGGATATTTGGTACTCTACCAAAACCAAGGCCGAGGAATGGGGAGCCGCTAAAAACATGGGCCCGAGGATCAACACTCCGTTTGCCGATATTTCTCCATCTTATTATCCAAAGGAGCATACGTTCTTTTTTGCCTCTGACGGACGCGAGGGATTTGGCGGTGTTGATCTCTATATGGCCACAGGGGATAACCTGGATTTTGTGAAGGATCTTGGAATGCCATTCAACTCAAGTAGAAATGACTTTTATCTGGTTCTGGGAAAACGAAAGGGTTACTTTTCATCCGACCGTGAGGGTGGTAAGGGAAAGACCGATATCTATGCTTTTGAATATGCCAGCCGGAAGAAATTCATCAAAATGGTTGCGAACGAGTATCTCGACGATTTCAAACAGTATACCGCTCTGACCAGGATCCATTATTCGGGATCAGGAGACAATCCGGCCTCTAATGTCAAGGTGATGTTGGTCGATGACAACGGCAAGATCCTGAAAACCACTACCACGGATTCGGATGGACTCGTTCGCTTCGAAGAGATCCCCACGGATAGAAGTTATCGGATTGTCATCGATTCTGATGATCCGGCACTACAAGCGGACATGAGGTATTTCATCAATGATATTGAGGTCGTCGATAACCTGAGTCTGGTGTATTTCAAGGATCAGCCACAGGCGACCTTAAAAATGGATAACAAGGGTTCCGACTATTCATTGGGTGATTTTAAAGGTTTTGCCCTCTTGGGAAGTATCTCCTATGAAGAGGGAGGAGAACCGGCGGGTGGAGTTCCTGTTTTGCTTTTAGATGAAGATGGAAATGTCATCAAGAAAGGAAGAACAAACCAAAAGGGCTTTATGAGGTTCGAAAATCTTGATACGGACAGGAATTACAAAGTGATCCTGGATCGGGAAGATCCAAATTATAATCCGGATAATTCCGTGGTATTCAATGAATTGAACCTCAAGCGCTATGAATCGGTGATCGAGAACGTGAAGTTCGAGAACATTTATTTTGATTTTGGCTCCAAGGATCTGAATCAATATGCAAAGCAGACTCTGGATGACCTAGGTAGGTATTATAAGGACAATTCGACTATCCAGGTGGATATTTCAGCCTATACGGACACGGTCGGAAATGCCGAGTTCAACCGCAAGCTATCCGCTGCCCGGGCTAATTCGGTTTTGGAATACCTAAGACTTCGCCAGGTAGATGAAAGTTCCCTTGTACTATACCCGATGGGAGAGGAAACCAAAGTAACAATTGACCTCAGTACCGTGAGTATTCCCGGTGTAACCGACCCTGAAGAAAAGGGCTCTGCATATAGTCGTAGGGTGGAATTTTACATAGTAAAGGCTCCTGAGGACGAGGAATAGAACTTTCTCGGCTGGATTTTTTTTTATTTCTTTAGAAAAAATAGGCTGATCTCTTCAACCAGCATTATGAAAAATATAATCGCGCTGCTGTTCTTTATCATTGTATCCATGCCCTTCTCCGGGGCTTTGGCTCAAAAAAAGTCGGATGCGGAAATTGAAGTTGCAGATAAGTACTTCGAAAACGGAGAGTATTACCTGGCATCAGATTATTACAATCGGGCCCTAAAGGATGATCCCAATAACTACTATCTGAACTACAGGCTTGCCGAATGCTACAGGTTGTATTTTGACTATCTGAAGGCCGAAAAGCAGTATCTGCAGGCTGGCAAATTGGGAGCGGACAAAGAATATCCGCTGGTCAGGTTCTGGTATGCCATGATGTTGAAGAGCAATGGAAGATACCAACGAGCGGTGGGAGAATTTGACAAATTCCTTTCCGCTTATCAGCCGGAAGTGGAGGAGGATACCATCTATACAACTGAGGCAAAACTGGAGCAGGCGGGCTGTGAACTTGCCATGAACGAGCTTAAAAAACCTTTACGAGACTATAAGTTTGAGCTGCTTCCAAGCCCTGTAAACACGGAATTTTCGGAATATGCCCCGGCCTTTTTTGAGAACGACTCGTCCATCATTCTTGCCTCTTCAAGGGAGGGAACCAAGGGAAATGAGATCGATGTAAGACTCGGAGGTCAATACACCGACATCTTTCGATTCAAGAAGACGGGTCCCAATAAATGGGAGCAATATGACGACCGGGATAACTTCTCGGATATCAATACTGTTAGGAACGATGGTGCAGCAGAATTTACAAATGGGGGCCAGAAGATATACTATACGAGTTGCCTTGAAGATGAATACCCATGCGCAATTTATGTTTCCGAACTAAAGGACGGGAAGTGGATCCAACCTCAAAGGTTACCGGATGAGATCAACACACCAGGCTTTGAAACCAAGCAACCGACCCTCACGCCAACAGGCGATACGATCTTCTTTGTGAGTGATCGACCCGATGGTCTTGGGAACAATGATATCTGGTATAGCACGAAGTCAGGCCCTGGGGAAGATTGGAATCCTGCAAGGAATCTTGGCCCGAAGGTGAATACCCCGTTTCTTGACATGGCTCCTCAGTATTATGCCAAGGAGAAGCTTTTGTTCTTTGTGAGTAACGGACAAAAGGGTTTCGGCGGGTTGGACATCTTTGAGTATTTCTTCGAAGATGGCGGAGAGCCACGGAACCTGGGACTTCCTTTTAATTCGAACAGGGATGATTTTTACTTCCATTTGGGAGATAAAAAGGGCCTTATGGCCAGCAATAGGGAAGGTGGAGCAGGTAGTGATGATATCTATTACTTCAATATTGAATCCAAGGAGATCATTCTTGCCAAGGTCAATAGTGATAGTGTCAATTTTAAGGATGTTTTTAAGGTTTTAGCCACCCTGACCTATTCGGAATCCGGAGATCCTGCACATGATGTACCTGTTCTTCTGACGGATGAGGTGGGTAACCTGATAAAAAGAGCTCAAACAGACCAGTATGGACAGGTGGAGTTTGATGACCTAACCTCCGATAAAGGTTATCAGGTCATGCTTGAGGAGGAACGCGATGATCTGAATTCCACTGTTTTCTATTCCGGCGCTAACGGGGATATTGACCTTTCCGAAACAAGACATGGGAAGGTTCTCGCTGTGATCCTGAGAGACCAACTGCAAGAGATCGGAAAGTTTGCCATTCTATCGACCATTATGGTCGCAGAATCCGGTGAGCCTGCTGTTGATGTACCTGTGCTTCTGGTTGATGATGAAGGAAATATCCTGAAAAGGACTACGACCGATCATTTGGGTGCCGTTAGGTTTGAGAATCTTGATTCAGATAGGAATTACAACATTGTGGTAGATGAGGATTTTCTTTCCCTGATCTCTGATGTAAAATACATCAGTGGTGAAACCAAGCTGATCTGGACAAAAGCCGAAGCCCCGATGGGAGCAACGGTATTCGAGAATATCTATTTTGACTTTAACGATTATAAGATCCGGAGAGAGGCAGAAATGACCCTGGATGAATTGGCGACCTATTTAAAGGACAATCCCGATTCAAAAGTGGAAATATCAGCTTATGCGGATGCCATTGGGGGAGAAGATTACAACAAGGATCTTTCCCAGAAAAGAGGTGAAGAGATTGAGAAGTATCTTGAGAACAGAGGAGCAAAGCCAAGCTCTCTTGTGATCAATGCAATGGGTGAGTTACAACCTCTTGGAAGCAATGAAAGCGCAGTTGGAAGAAGGATCAACCGAAGGGCTGAATTCATGGTGACCGGAGGGCATAGATACGAAACCCTGATGATGACCTACGTAGTGGAATCCCAATCCAGCCTTGCTGACGTTGCGGAATTATTTAACATGCCCAAGGAAGAATTGATGAGGGTGAACAATCTGGACAAAGATCAGATCGATGCACTGACGCCATTGAGGGTCAGGAGAACCGGAGATAACGGGTTGATAGCACCGGTGACCATGGCATCGGCTCAGCGGGCCAGTTCCGGTTCTATGTTGAAAACGGAGCAACTTCAATTACCACCCTTAAAGGAGGGGCAGGAATACTATGTGGTTGAACCCCTGAACACGCTTTACAGTATCGCGAAAATGCATGGGATGAGTGTTGACCAGCTCAAGGAGATCAATGGTCTCAGTTCCAACAGGATCCAGATCGGATGGAGGCTGATCGTTGAGCCTCAGGAGACCGCATACGGTGAGGTCAGCCCGGGGAAATATGTGGTCAAAGAGGGTGATACTATGTTTGATATCGCCAAAAAATATAACCTAAGTGTTTCAAGGCTTCGCCAAATGAACGGACTTGACAGCAATGTTCTCTATTCCGGAATGGTGCTAAAAGTTCGCGATTCTTCAAACTAATCATACATCTCAAAGAGGAATTAGTTTCCTAATTATCTTTTCTTTGCGGCTTTCATGAAAAACTGGCTCAGGGAGGTACTAAAATTTTTGGTGGGAGCCGGCATCGCCGCCTTCTTTCTCATCATTACACTCAGGGATAGACCGATTGGGGTTATTATAGATGACCTTAAGGATGTCCGTTGGGGTTATGTGCTGTTGGCCGGTTTATTCCTCTTTTTCAGTCATGTATTTCGCACGCTTAGGTGGCAATTATTGCTGGAGGAAGCCGGGAACAAAGTCTCTTTTCTCAATACACTGAACTCAGTACTCATATGCTATGGTGTAAATAGCCTTACACCAAGACTGGGTGAGATCGCCCGCTGTTCAACACTATACCGAAGTGAGGATGTGCCAGTGGCCAAATCTCTTGGTACGGTTATCATAGAAAGGGTAGCGGACCTGTTTGTTTTGGGTATGGGTATCCTGGTGATCTTTTTCCTGGAATTTTCCCTATTGAAAGACCTCATATACAATGTGTTCTCAAGACTATCCGGCATGGTTGGATCGACCAGACTTTGGTTTGGGATCGGGGTCTTTGTGTTCTTGGGCTTGATCGGTTTTTGGATACTCAAGAATACCAGGATCAAATCCAAAGGTGGAAAAGTCGGACAGAAGGTTTATGATTTTGCCGACGAGTTGTGGAAGTCGGCGAAAAGCGTTCGAACACTCAAGCACCCTCTGCGGTTTACCGTCTACACGTTTTTTCTTTGGGCCTTCCTGGTACTGCTGACCTACGCCTTCTTTCTCTCTCTGAAGGAAACAGAGAGCCTGAGTTTCTATTTTGCCTTTGTGGTGTTTTTTATCGGTGGCCTCGGTTGGGTTTTACCAGTGCCAAATGGTATGGGGCCTTTTCACTATGTGGTTTGGCAGTTGTTCATTGCCTTTGGACTCCCTGGCCAGGATGGAAAGGATTTTGCAATTGTAGACAATGGAGGCACATTGATCATTACCCTGTTCCTTGGATTGATCGCCTATATCCTGTTCCTGATAAACCCTGCCAGCAAGGGACAGATCAAGAATTCACGGGATTAGCAAAAACCACCTTTTCTCTCTCGACCTTGACAAGGCCGGGGGCGGCTCCTTTTATTTTTCTGACGTACTTTCTTTCGGTCATGATCACCGGACAATTCATCTCATTTCTTCGTTTCGAATTGTATATGGCCAGCCCGGCTGCCCTTTGTATAACCTCCTCCGGGATGCTTTCCTCCTGAGCCCGGACCAGGATCACATGTGATCCCGCTGCATCTCTGACGTGAAACCACAGATCGGACCTTTTTGAGAACGAACTGAGAAGCAGGTCATTTTTGGCTCCGCTTCTTCCAACCCTGATCTCAAAGCCCTGGAAATTATGAACCTTGTAAGGAAGGGTTTGTTGTTCCTGCGATGGTGAAGGCCTTTTTTCAGCCTTTTTTGACATTTTATTGAATTCACGAATACTGTGGACCGATGAGATCATTTTGAGATCCTCTTCTTTTTTTAACAGGAGCTCTTTGTTTTTTCTCAGCCGATCTTCCAGTTGTTCGATCTCCAGATTTCTGTTTTTCGACTTTGAATACCATTTTTCTGCCTGCTTCTGTGGACTGATATTTTCCTTGATCTTCAGTTTGATCTTCTTTCCGGTATAAAAATCGTCCACCTCCGCCTCGTTGATACCTTCCTGGAAGATGTGCAGGTTGGCCATGAGCAGATCTGCTTTTTTTGAAAATGGATCGCTTTCCAGTTTTTGACTCAGATCCTTTTCTAATCTAATCAGTAGTTCGTCGAGTTTTTGGATCTCCTTCTTTCGTTTTTTGATCTCTGATTCCCGGGGTTTTTTGAATTCGAAATAATTTCTTGACCGCCAGGCATATTCCCTGAATGAAATCACGGGATCAGCTCCAAGGCTCACCCAACCCCCGAGCTGAAAAGGGCTCAGCTGAGGAGGGTCCTCAGGATGGATGAAAAGCTCTGATGATGGATCTTCACTTAGAAAGATTTCGTTAAGTGCTGTTTGTTGTCTTTCAAGGGAAAGTCCAAAAAAATCCTTTGACTCCAAATATTGGGCGGTCCATTTATCTACAAAGGGAAAGCTCTTTTTCAAAGCTGCGGTGTCGGAGATCATGTGATCTATGGTGATACTAACAGGCCGTTGATCCAGCCTAACGCCTGATCTTTCTTCCTTGGTTTTAAAGCCCTCCACCTGTTTTCCCGATTGGGAAAGTCTCAGGTTTGAGTTGCTGCCAAACAATTGTATGGAGAGGAGAAAACCATTTTCAAATTTCAGATTGATCACCCGCTCCAGGTGTTGGAGATATGCTCCTTGATTTTTTGATCCGCGCAGGGGGAGGAAGAGCTCCGAGTAATTCTTTTTCGGAGGGTTATATTGATCCCGGATCTCAATGATCTCCCTGCCCGGATTTAATTCAACGAGCAAGGCAATATCTTTTCCCTTTTCGCCTTCAAAAAGGAGGGCCAGGCAATTCTTCTTATAAGAGAGGCTGGTCCGGAAGATCGAACCCGATAATGCCCTATTGATGCCGGGGACAAACTTTTTCAATACAAGGTAGGAATAGGCCATTATGCCTCGATACTTAATCCATCATAGGCGAGTTCCACTCCTATGGGTAACTCTTTCGACACCTCTTTATGAAGCCCGAGATTATGACTGATATGGGTCAGATACGCCTTTTCTGGCTTTAGAACCCGAATAAGTTCCAGGGCTTCGCTCAAGGTCAAATGTGAAATATGCGACTCTTTTTGCAGGGCGTTGAGTACCAGGGTTTTTGAACCCCTGATCTTGTCGAGTTCTTGATCCGATATGCTCTTCGCATCGGTGATATAGGTGAAATCGTCGAAGCGAAATCCCCAAACCGGCAATTTATAATGCATGACCTCAACTGGTATAATTGGCTTGTCTCCGATCATAAAGATCTCATTCTCTCGGGGTTCCAATTCTATCCTTGGCAAGCCGGGATAATCATGTTCCGAGAATATGTATGAAAAATCCTTTTTCAGCTTATCCGTGGTGATGAGTTGTGCAAATAGGGGAATGGAAGAGCCCTGTTTGAAATTGAAAGATCTTACTTCATCCAATCCGGCAATATGGTCCCGATGACCATGGGTAATCAATATGGCGTCAAGTCTTTTCACCTTGTTCCTCAGCATTTGTTCCCTGAAGTCAGGTCCGGTGTCCACCACAAGATTCAGATCGCCCCATTCCACCAGGATGGATGTTCTGAGCCTCTTGTCTCTGGGATCATCGCTTTGGCAGACCCTGCAATCGCAGGCAATTACAGGAACGCCCTGTGAAGTTCCGGTACCCAGAAATGTAATTCTCAAAGCTTTATTTCAGCTTGCATCAATTGGCGGTAGAGCACCTTGTTCTTGTCGGAGAATATCTCAGGATCGACCTCGATCTGCCGAATAATGTCGATGAGATTTGAAATTTTTCTTTCCAGCGGGTGAAATTTATTGATCAGAGCCACTTTGTCATCTTTGAGTAGACAATACCCGGATTTAAAATTTCCTTTTTCGTAGCGAAGAATATATTCCGTCTCGGAAAAAAGATCTTCAAGTTTATTCAAATAATGATTGGAGAACTTAACCGGCAAGAACTTTAACTTTTAAGGTTTTTCAGGATTATACTCAGCTTGTCAAAATCAATTGGCTTTTCCAGGATCTCCAGTACATGAAGCTCCTTCAGGTCTTCCAGTTTCAAATTGGACTCATTTCCGGAAATGACGATCGCAACGGTATTTGCATTCTTTCCTTTTGAAGATCGAAGCTTTTTGAGGAACTCAAGGCCATCCATAACCGGCATCAAAAGGTCTACCAAAATGAAATCAAACTCCTCTTTTTTGGCGATATCAAGTCCTTCCCGACCATCCTTTGCAGGACTTACCTCATAGCCCTGCAATACAAGCACCTGCCTGATCAGTTTTTGGACCACCAGACTATCTTCCAATACAAGAACTTTACCAGCCATAATTGACAATTTGGACAACACAAATGAACGAAATTTGTGATTTTAACCATTGGATTTCAATATTATTCCGCTGTACTTCCCATTGTCTTCTAGATTTTGAAAGTCCTCATCCTCATTGTTGGACCCACCGCGGTTGGAAAAACCGAAATGGCCATTCTCCTTGGCAAAAGGTTTGGCGCTGAGATCATATCGGCGGACTCAAGACAATTGTATTCCGGGATGGAAATCGGTACCGCTGCTCCCACTGATCTGGAAAAAAAGAACGTAAAGCACCATTTTGTGGCTTTCAGAAAACCGGAGGATCACCTGAGTGCAGCATCTTATGCGAAGTTGGCGGATGATTTTATTCAAGATTACTTCCGGTCAAATGAGCGATTGATCATGGTGGGAGGTTCGGGTTTGTTTATTGATGCCGTTTTAAACGGATTTCATGATCTTCCACCTGAGAACCAGGAGATCAGAGAAGATCTGGAATCCATACTGATCAATCAGGGTCTGGATACGCTCAATGAAGAGTTGCGCGAAAAGGATCCGATCTATTATGAGAAGATAGACCGGAAGAATCCCAGAAGGGTTATCCGTGCACTCGAGGTGATGAGGCAAACCGGAGTTTCATTTTCCGAATTGACAGCTGCGAAAAGAACAAAAAAGAAAGACTATAAGGTGGTGAAGGTGGGCTTGAGAATGGACAGGGATATTTTGAATCATAGGATCGGTCAAAGGGTAGATAGGATGTTCGCGGAGGGGCTGGTGAATGAGGTCCGGACTCTTTTACCTTTTAAGGAGGCCAAGGCCCTGAATTCTGTGGGATATGTTGAGATATTTGAGGCATTGGAGGGAAATACATCATTCGATGAGGCCAGAGAACAGATCAAGGCCAACACAAGGAACTTCGCCAAAAAGCAAATGACCTGGTTTAGGAAGGACAAAGAGATTAAATGGTTCGATCCGGATGAAGGGGACTTGATCGTTTCGTACCTGGAAAAGTATATGGGAATTGGAAGCGCTTAAGTGGGTCAGGGTATTCAGGAGTTTTGAAGAGGCACGGGAGAAGCTGGATGACCTGAAACCAAGAGCCTTAAGGTATAAGGAGCAGCGGGTATGTCTTGTCAGGAATGGCGATAAACTCAGAGCATTTTTTGACGAATGCCCTCATAGTCGGGTTCCGCTTTCAAGGGGTTATTGTACCAACAAAGGAGAGATCGTTTGTTATCTCCATTCGTATATTTATGATTTAGGCACAGGCTCCGAACTTGAGAATCGAACAACCGAACTAGTGTTTTTTCCAATTAAAGAAAGCGAAGAAGGCATTTTTATAGGCTTTCCAAACCTACCCGATCAATCGACTTGAAACTTAGAGATCCATTTGGCAATATCTACTTTCTGAAAGGGATTCTTGTTGTCGTATTTGGGACGATCAGCTGGTATGTATTCTCCAGGATGCAAAGGATCCGCTTTTCGGGGCTGAAAAATCTGGAGTCATTGCCAAAATCCAATGTGCTCTTTGTATCCAACCATCAGACATATTTCGCGGATGTCACGGCCATCAATCATGGTTTTAATATGATGAAGAACAGGCCCAGGGCAAATCTGAAATACCCGTTTTACCTTTTTCCGCCATTTGTCACAAGTTATTATGTGGCCGCTCGTGAGACCATGAAAAAAGGAGGCATCATACCATTTTTGTTTTCTCTGGCCGGTGCGATCACCGTGAGAAGGACCTGGAGAGAAAAGGGAAAGGACGTGAAAAGGCAGGTGAATCCAGAGGATCAACAAAAGATCGTAAAAGCACTTGGGGCGGGCTGGGTCGTGACCTTCCCGCAGGGTACAACCAAGCCCTTTTCGCCTCCAAGAAAGGGCACCGCCAAGATCATACTTGAGGCCGATCCCATAGTGGTTCCCGTGAAAGTGGAAGGATTCAGAAAAGGATTTGAAAAAAAGGGGCTTTGGGTTAAAAAGAAGGGGATGAGACTTCTGGTAGCCTTTAAGGAACCCAGGAAATATACCAACATGGCCGTGGAGGATATTCTTATGGATATCATGGAAGAGATCGATCAGGCCAGGGGCTTATCACCGGCATTGATTACCGAAGAAGGGGTTTAGTTTTCCACCCAGGTCACCTTATCTTCCTTTGGTATCCTTCTGGCAGGTATTTCTCTTTGAATATTCGGGATCCCTATGTAGAAGAAGCCCATGAATCGATCCTTTTCTTCAAGACCGAAAAAGGATTTGGCCTCTTCGAAGTAGGTAATGCCTCCGGTGCCCCAATATCCGCCCAGGCCGTATGCCGATACACTGAGATAGATATTTTGTACCGCGCATGCTACGGCACTGATCTCTTCGATCTCCGGAACCCTTTCTTTTTCATCGCGCACCATGCCGATGGAAATAATATGCGATGCCATCAGGGGCTTTTCCTTGAGTTTTTGAAAGTTCTCTTCCCTGTAGATCCCCTTGTCCATACTCACTTTGCGGTAAAGCTCACTTTGGAAATCCGCCAAAACCTTCCGGCCATCACCGGTGAATACCCTGAACTTCCAGGGCTGTGTTAGTTTGTGTGTGGGAGCCCAGATGGCGTTTTCCAGGATCTCATTGATGATCTCATCACTCACCCTTTCTTCAGTGTATTGCTTGGGATACAGGCTTCGTCTTGTCCTGATAAAACGGTTTAAATCTTCGGGATTGCTCATAAATTATCTGTTCAATTTATTTCAGGGGATATCAAGTTGGCCCGGTATTCGTTTTAATTCCTGATTCAAATTATTTTCACACCCGCTAGAAGAATAAATGCAATTCCTTAATCCAGGTATTCTTTGGGCCTTGGGCCTGATCTCGATTCCAATCCTGATCCATCTTTTTAATTTTCAAAGATTAAAAAAGATATCCTTTACCAATGTCCGTTGGCTTGAGGAAATTAAAACAACCTCATCAAAATCGAGGAATCTTAAACACTTGCTCGTTCTTCTCGCAAGGATCCTTTCCATTTCTATGGTGGTGCTGGCTTTTTCTCAGCCTGTTCTGCCACCTGCTGTGCACAAAGCTGATCCCGGCAATTGGGATCGGGTATTTTATCTGGACAATTCTTTTTCCATGGAGGTTGCCGGAGAAGGGGCCGATGGGTTGAGCACCGGAAGAAACATCATGGGTGAGATCATTGACAAGACCAATTTTTCCGGGGATTACTTCTTTTTTGACAATTCCTTTTCCTCCGCGGATGAATACCCCTATGAAAGATCTTCCCTGTTGGATCGGTTTTCTGATCTGGATTATTCCCTTCATTTCAGGAAGGGAAACGAGGTCGTTCGGAAAGCCAACTCTTTTCCGCCAACATCCCGAAGAAAGGAGGTCTGGATGTTTTCCGACTTTCAGGAAAATACTTTTGGGGATCTTGAGGAATGGGCAATGGATAGCCTCAACGAGTACTTCCTTTATCCCCTGAGCACAACGACCAAGGCCAATTTCTATGTAGATACTGTATGGTTGTCCAAACCTTTTATTGAGGTCGGAAATAGCTTCGAATTGAGAGGAATACTGAAGGCATCGGGCGACTTTTCGGGACTGGAAGCAAGCCTTAGACTGATCGTTGATGGCAACCAAAGAGCTTCCAAGACCATCATCTTTGAAGATCGACTACAGGAGGAGTTTGTCTTTGAGCTAAGCCTGGAAAACCCCAAGGATTTCAATTGCACAATTGAGATCAATGATGAAGGGATTTCAAGCGATAATCATTTTAGATTTATCCTGACCCCATTGAGTGATATCAGGGTCAGTGAAATAGGAGTGAGGCCAAATCCCTACCTGGCAGCCCTCTTCCATTCTGAACCCGCCTTTGATCTGACTTTTATGCCTTACGGAAATCCGGATCTATCTGTTTTGGAAAGAACCGATCTTTTGATTGTTCATGACGGGCTTGACTATCAGGATCTTCCAAATGGATTTTTACAGGAGTTCCTGGAATCGGGCGGACATGTGATGCTCTTGCCCGAAGGCGATTCTTCTTCACTCGCCCTTCGATCCTTTATGAGGTCAAACGGATTATCCAGTTCAAGGGTCAAATCCGATCAGGATATCAAAATAGCCCCTTTATCAGAAGGAGATCCTTTTTTTGAAGGGGTATTTGACGAGTTCGATAGGCGCATGGACCTTCCCTATATTCAGTTGACAAGGGATCTGGAAGGATGGGACAGATCAATTCTGAATTTGCGCAACGAAAAGCCCTTATTGGCCTATGCAAATGTTGGTCAGGGGAGGCTCTATATGATGGGTTCGCCCTTGCTGCCCGAGTATGGAAATTTTGTCAAACATTCGATTTTTGTTCCGGTATTTTTCCGTTTGGCTGCTTTTTCCACCTCATCAGAGGATCAGGCCCTGTTTCAGAGATACAACAGGGAATTCTTGAAAGTGAAGATATCGGTATTGCCGGATGACCAGCTATTCCGCCTGTCAGGAGAGGGTATGGAGATCATTCCCAATCAAAGGATAGTCGGGAAGTATGCTTTGCTCTCAACGGAAGGAAGGCCCTTGAAGCCTGGCTTTTTTAACCTGGTCCTTAATGACACCGTGTGTGGTTCCATTGCGATCAACACGGCATCCAGGGAATCCGAGATATCCGTGATCGATTATTCGAAACTTAAGGCTTTTTCCGAAAGCAGGGATAATGTAAGATTCTTTGAAGGCGGGTCTGGTGTGCAAATTTCCAAATCCTATAACATGGATTTTGTGGGTAGACCCCTTTGGAAATATTGCCTTATTTTTGCCTTGGTTTTTTTACTCGCTGAAACACTGATCATTAGATTTCTCTAAATGCCTTACACCCTAAAGGACGCTCTCATCCTGGACCCCAGGTCCAGGTTTTTTCAAAAGAGAGTTGATGTTTTTATAGACAAGGGTAAGATCAGGGATATTTCAAAAGATCTTAAAAAGAAAGGCAAGGTCATTGCCGAAAAGGGCCTTTGCCTCAGCCCGGGTTGGATCGACATGAATGTCAGGATCAATGATCCCGGCTATGAGTTCAAGGAAAGCATCGCCAAAACCTTTGAGCTGGCTTCAAAAGGTGGGTTTACGCGATTGGTTACACTTCCGTTTACCGATCCGATCATTCAATCAAGAGATCTGATATTGAGCCTGATCGAGAAGGGGAGATCTTTTGGCATACATGTCCACCCTCTGGCTGCCTTATCTCAGGATTTTCAGGATGAGCGGCTAAATGATCTTCAGGATCTCTTAACAGCTGGAGCAGTTGGCTTCATTGATGGAAGGCAAAAGGCAGATCCTGAAATGTTCGCAAATGGATTGAGATATTTGAATGATCGTGAAGCTACGATCTTTAGCCAGACCAAGGACCCGGAACTATCACGTGGAGCTCAGGTCAACGAGGGGTTGATCAGTACCAAACTTGGCATGAAGGGGTTCTCAGAGGAAGCAGAGACCGTCCATATCAGAAGAGATCTTGACCTGCTCAGAATGAATGGAGGCAGGGTGCATTTTCCCAAGCTGAGTACTCTTGAGGGCCTGAGGCTTATTAAGAGGGCCAAATCCGAGGGCTTAAAGGTGAGCTGTGATGTTCCCGCATATCTTTTCTGTCTGGATGAGAGTCATCTTGAAGGATATGCCACTAGGTACAAGCTAGACCCTCCCTTAAGATCGAAAAAGACGATCAGGGGACTTTCAAGATTCGCCGAAGACGGAACCATCGATGCGATCAGTTCGGCTCATTCTCCACAGGATTCGGAATCCCGGGATCTGGAATTTGATCTTGCTTCCTTTGGTGGAAGGACACTGGAAACATGTTTCCCTTCTTTTTGGACCAGCACATCGCAGGACCTGAAAAAGGTCAAAATAGCTGAGCTCTTTTCTCTTGGCCCTGCCAGGATCCTTGGGTTGGATATGCCAATCATCGAGAAGGATGAGAACGCAGAGCTGACCATATTTCAAAATCGATTCACCTGGGAGTATTCCGGTACCAGGGGGCATGAGTATGATGATCCGTTTGCAGGATCAGAATTTCATGCCAGACTGTTGGGAACGATCAATGGCCTAAAATCCAATCTCTAAAGCCATTGAAAAGCCAAAACCTGTTTAAGACCATTTTGGCATACTCCCTGGTGGGGGCCCTTGTTTACGCTGTTATTCTCTTTGGCACCTATTTTCTTGGGTTCAATCCGCTGGGGCGGCAATACAGTCCTCTTCAGGCGCTCTTTGTTCCATTTGTGGTCGGCGGTAGCATTGCTCATTTTCATTATTCTACTCTGGGGAAACGAAAGATCCTGGAAATGGGCGTTTTTGGATTGGGTATTGCCATTACAGGCCCCCTTCTTTATCTGATGATCTTTTCGCTTTTCCTCAAGGCATTTCCGGGAACGGTGGATTCCTATTTGCTTGAGGCCATGGAATTTTTGGAAAGCAACAAGGAGGTCTACATTCGGTTCTCGGGGGAAGAAGAGTTTGCATTGGCCAGGCAAAACCTTGAGAAAACAGGGGTAGGAGTGATCCTAATGGATGATCTGATCAAAAAAGTTCTCATCGGGTTTCCTTTTACCATTTTGTTCATGCTTTTATTTTTTGCTCTGCCCAATTACTTTCGTAAAAAAAATAGCCATGGAGTCAAATGATTCAATGAAACAGATCATCAAGGATGGAGCCATTTTTGGTCTCTTGAGCGTGATCATAGGATTGTTGTCATACATCGTTGATGTGACTGCCTTTGCCAGTCTTAAATACCTGGCCTTTATCCTCGTTTTTTCCTTTGCCATGGTATTTGTTTTTTCGGTCCGGAACCGGAAAGCACTGGGGGGTTATATTTCCTTCAAGAATGCTTTCATCTACTCTTTTGGGATACTGGCCGTCGCTGGCCTGATCGGCACACTTTTCAATCTTTTGCTCTTCGTTGTGATCGATCCTGGTGCGGTGGATGTCATAGTGCAGGCTTCATTGGACAATACGGAAGCTCTTATGGAAAGATTTGATACCCCGGATGATGCTATAGATGAGGCATTGGACCAGGCAGAGCAGGATACCTATGACCGATTTACGGCACTGGGAATGATCAAGGGGTATTTCATCGCTTGGGTCTTCTACGGGATCGTCGCTCTGATCGTCGGTGCTATTGTGAAAAGAAAAGAGCAGGAGAGAGACATATAGATGCCGAATCCTGATATCTCCATTGTTGTTCCCTTGTATAACGAGGAGGAAAGCCTTCCTGAACTGATCGCCTGGAATAAGCGTGTGCTTTCCGAAAATGGCCTGGCCTACGAGATCATTCTCGTTGATGACGGGAGTGAGGACAGGTCATGGGAAGTGATTCGGCAGCAGGCGGAACAGGATCCCAATATCAAGGGAATAAAATTCAGAAGAAATTATGGCAAGTCGGCTGCTTTGAACGAAGGTTTCAAAGTCTGTACCGGGAACGTGGTGATCACCATGGATGCCGATATGCAGGACAGCCCTGACGAGATCCCTGAATTATACAGGATGATCCGAAAGGATGGGTATGACATGGTATCCGGCTGGAAGAAAAAGCGATTTGACCCGATCACGAAAACCATTCCCACAAAGCTTTTCAATAAGGTGGCCAGAGGATTTTCCGGAATAAAACTCCATGATTTTAACTGCGGACTCAAGGCTTACAGGTTAGAGGTGGTGCAGTCAATAGATGTATATGGTGAGATGCATCGTTATATTCCCTTTCTGGCAAAGTGGAAGGGATTCAAAAAGATCGGGGAAAAGGTGGTTGAACATCGTGCCAGGAAATTTGGCTCAACCAAGTTTGGCTTGGAGCGATTTGTTTATGGATTTTTGGATCTGCTTTCCATTTCGTTTATCACCAAGTTCAAGAGGAGACCAATGCATTTCTTTGGTACTTTGGGCTCGCTTTCTTTCCTGGTGGGTTTTATCATCAGTCTCACCATCATTTTTCAAAAGATCTATGGTATTTCACAAGGCCTGAAGGTCAGGGATATTGTCGATCAACCCCTGTTCTATATCGCTTTGGTAGGGATCATAGTCGGGGTCCAACTCTTCCTTGCGGGTTATCTGGCCGAATTGATCAACCTGGATTCCAATAACAAGAGCGAATACCAGATCGGTGAAAGAGTCGGTCTTTAAGCGGGTTTTCTACAGAAGTAGATAATTTCTTCAGCCGGAAGGGCATACCTTCGGATCGCCTCCTCTCCAAGTTTTTTTGCATAGGGGATCTCATCGACGTCAAAACCTACGGAACGGAGCTTTTCCGCATAATCAAGCCCGTACAAGCGAACATGATCTCTTTGCCAATAAAGTCTTTCCCGCTCTGCCGGATCGGTGATGTTAGGATCCTCCTCGGTTTTTGGGTTGTTGTAATCGATCGGTACCTGCATGATCGCAAAGCCGTTCGGCTTTAACACACGATAGATCTCACTCATGCATCTGTGATCATCTTTAACATGTTCCATAACATGATTCGCCATGAGAACATCAAATTCACTTTCCCCGAAAGGAATATCATGAAGATCCATTTTGACATCAGCAAGGGGAGAGACGATGTCCGCGGTTATATATTCCAAATTTCTTGATGCACGGAATGGTTTGAGGTAGCATTGCTCAGGAGCCACATGAAGGAATTTCTTTTGGGCGCTGAAAAAATCGGTTTCGTTTTTCAGGAACAACCAAAGCAGCCGGTGCCTTTCAAGCGACAGACTTCCGGGACACAAGGCATTATCCCTCGGATGCAACCTTCCATAGGGAAGAAATTTCCTGTATTTTTTTTCGATGATCGGACATTCCACATTGTTCCCGGCATAAAAGATCCCAACGATCTTCAGACCGATCGGACTAATTCTCTGTAAAAATGGTCTTGGAACGAACCTAATCAGATAACTGATGATCTTTTTCATCCTACATCAAAATCGAGCCGCAAAAGTAATCGGATTTGTTTACTGAGAGACCTTGGACTTTTTTTGGACTACATGCAGGCAAGGGTTTTACTTTCTTTATGCTCCTTTTTTATTCTTGGGAACCTGTTTTCACAGGATAGGGTCTCCAACTCCCAGGATTCTCTTGATGCCCAAAGAAGGGCCCTGTACCTGAAAAAAAAGGCAAAGCAGGATTCGATTCGAAAAATTGAGGTTCTGGAAGCCCTGTCGGCAAGCAACCCGGACAGCACAGTTTATCTTGATCTCAGCGGCGGAGATCTGAAGGAGATTCCCAGATCACTGAAAAAGTTTACCCGATTAAAAAGATTGAACCTTGCTGAAAATAGCATCGAAAAAATACCCCGGTGGTTCTTTAAGCTTGACTCGCTCGAATACCTGAATCTTTCATTCAATGATCCGGCAAAGGGTAGATATCGTTTTCGTAAAAATCGCTCTGTTTCCCAATTGCTTTTGAACAATGCAGATCATGTTTCCTTTCCAAAAGGACTCAGGAAGCTGAGAGCATTAAGATCCCTTTCTATGAACTATAATCCAATGGTGCCGGGAAAGATTAATGGTAGGGATATACTCCGACTGGAAAAGCTATCCATGATGGGAGATACATTACACGGACAATATGAATTCTTATGGTATGGTAGGAATTTGAGATCTCTGAATCTTGCTCGTTCTAACATAGATAAGGTTCCGGAACCCATCTTCGAGATCATGACCCTTGAGGAATTGGTACTTGCAGAAAACCGGATCGTAGAGTTGCCTCATAAGCTGGTCCAACTGCAGTCTTTGGAGCGATTGATCCTCTACAAGAATCAGATCAGCACATACCCGGCTTATTTATACGATTTTCCAAACCTCACCGAGCTGGATATTTACTATAACAAAATACGCTATCTGGATGAGGGTATAGAAAAGCTGATCAACCTGAAGAAGATCTACCTTTCATTCAACGAGCTCTACGAACTGCCTTTGGGCTTAATGTTCTGTGATTCCCTTGAATTCCTGTATGCTCACCACAATCATCTTTCCGAGATCCCCAATAATATCTCATCCCTGGGTAAATTGAGGGTATTGGATCTGAATCATAACAACATTCAGTTCTTCTCTAATGAGATCTGCCAGCTGGCGGATCTTGAAGAGTTGGACCTGTCCTTCAACTCAATGGAATACCTCGATTCCTGCTTATTGGACTTAAAGAAAATCCAGAGGGTCTATTTTCAGGATAACCCTTTCGATACTGAAGACCCAAGGTTTGCTGAGGTGATCGATGTTCTTCAAAGCTTCAGAGATCGGGGAATGGTTGTTCTTCCCCTGCTGCGATTCAAAAAAGAGGGTTAGTTTATTCGGGTAGTTCGATGTCATCCACAAATGGGAGCAGGGCATCGTCAGAGGAAAATGACTCCAGCTTCACGATTTTCGCCGTTGTGCGCGAAAGCCAGAGCTGTACATAGAAATCCCCGAGGGAGTAGAGATAGAGATTATAACCTTCTTCCCGCTTCCAGTACAGATATGAGCCCATCTTTAAAAGGATATCGATCTTCTGTTCCCTTTTTTTGGCATCGAACTCGGTTTTGCTAGGTACGGTCAATTTAGTAACTGGTCAGAAAAAGGTAGACTTTCCACTTATGGGGGTAAGAGCCCTTTTATCATTTAAATCAAGGTGCAAAAGTTACTCAGTATTTTCTTTGTAGCCCAAGCCACAAATGGAATTTTTCTTTAAATCCGCGTTGAGAAATCACTGGAGAGACAGGGTTTTTACTGCTCTCAACGTGATTGGATTGTCGATTGGACTTGGTTGTTGCTTTTTCGTCATTGTCTATGTCGACAATGAATTCAGCTACGACAGGTTCAACGAGAATTCGGACAGGATCTACCGGATCATTTACAAGGCAACCAGTGGGAATCACTATGCCCAGGTGCCACCACCGATTCAGCCCCTGATCGCGGAGAATATAGAGGAGTGTCAGTATTCTTCAAGGGTTTATTCGCGCGATCTTGGAATTTCCATCACCAAGAATAATGAGAAGCTTGATTTTGAGGAGGAAGGGGTATTGTTCGTGGACTCTGCCTTTTGGAACATTTTCACCATTCAACGTCTTCAGGGAAATGAAAGTGATTTTTTAAAAGATCCGTTTGGTGTAGTGCTGACCCGTGAAACAGCCTTAAAGTACTTTGGGAGTGAAAATGCTCTTGGCAAAGTGATCAGGGTTGCTGGCAGATTGAATATGAATGTCATTGGAGTGGTTGAGGATTTTCCGGACCAATCTCACCTCCATTTTTCCATGCTCTTGCCCTATGAGGCCATGTTCAAGATGGAAAACGACAAAGCCAATGAATTCATGTCAAAGAATTTGGCTCAAAACTGGGTGATAAGCCATTCTGCAACGTATATGCTTTTGAACAAGGGCGCCAGACCAAAAGAGATCAACAAGAAACTTGATCTCCTGCTGGAGAACTTTGCTCCGGAACAACTTCAGGTCGGACAGTCCTTTTATGTAGAGCCTATTCTGGACATCCACCTGCTTTCGGATGCTCATCTTGATCCTGAGCCCCAAAACGATATTCAGACGCTAGCCTTGCTTGGGCTCATTGCATTGGTGACCATGCTGATGGCAACTTTAAATTTTATCAGCCTGAGTACGGCCCAAACCTTTCGGAGGGTCAGAGAGGTCGCGCTCAAGAAGGCTATGGGGGCCAGCAGAACCTCACTGACCATTCAATTCATGGGTGAATCCTTCCTTCTGTTTCTTGCAGCTCTGATCGGTGGGTTGATTCTGTTTGCCCTGGCCATACCAAGTATCAATGAGGTGATGCAGAGTGATCTGAGGTTCTCATTCCTTTGGTCTCCGCTTGCGATTACCGGGGTGATATTTCTTTTTCTTATTCTGTCCATTTCAGGTGGAATATATCCGGCAATACAGCTCTCATCGACAGAAATAGTCAGTAACCTCAAAGCCGACAAGGGATGGACTTACCGGACCAGGAAAGTTCCTTTCAGGCAGTTTTTGCTTTGGGTTCAGTTCACGATTTCCATCCTTCTGGTCTCAGGATCTTTTCTCCTGTTCAGGCAACTGAACTTTATGATCGATAAACCATTGGGTTTTGAAACAAAAAGCGTGATGACCGTACCGATCTTCAGCCAGAACCTCAACAATATTTTTGGTGGTGTTACAGGCGAACTCAGATCAAAGATGAATTCTTTTGAGGAAGAGTTGGCTGAGATTTCTCAGGTCAAGGGAGTCACCATTTCTTCGATTCTGCCCGGACTTGGGGCGGTGTCCAGGATGACAGATTATGATGGAAAGGAATCAGAGGAAGTGGAGTTCATTCCTTCCATTTCCATAGACTACGACTTTCTTCAAACCTACGAGATCCAGATTATCGCCGGAAGAGACATGGATAAGGGTAGGGGTACGGACCATCTTGATGCTTTCCTGATCAATGAAACCGCTGTTGAGTACTTTAATTGGGGAAACCCTGAAAATGCCATTGGAAAAATGATCAACATGGAAGGCAGAGAAGGAAAGGTGATCGGGGTTTATTCAGATTTTTATTATCAGTCGCTCCGCTCGGAGATCGGTCCATTGATCATGTATATCGGGGTTCCACACTTTACCAATTTTTCAATTAACCTGGCGGGAGATGAATTGCAGGGAGAAATCGTCAAGATCGGCGAAATATGGGAAGAGTTGTTCCCTGAGAAAGTTTTTGATTACAGGTTTTTAGAAGATCTTCTGGCCGAAGAATATAGCTCGGATCAAAACCTGGCCGTGATCGTTCGAATATTGTCATTGCTTGCATTGATCGTAGCAGCGCTTGGCTCCTATGGCCTGATCCGCTTCATTGCCAGGCAGCGTGAAAAGGAGATCGGGATAAGGAAGGTTCTTGGTGCTTCAACTCTTTCAATTGCCTACCTGTTGACCAGGGGATACGCACTTCCCTTTGTTCTTGCTATGGTTGTTGCTCTTCCTTTGAGCATTATTTTGAGCAATGAAGTGCTATCCGAATATGCGATCAGGGTTCATTGGCAGTTCACCGATTATGCACTTGGAATAGGTATTACCCTGCTTTCCGTCATGTTGACCATAGGGTTACAAACCTATCGTTCATCGATCTCCAACCCGGCGGATATTATTCGTGATGAGTGATCAGAAGGCCTGGTTTACGCCAAAGTAGACCCCGGAATTTCCTTCACCATTGATTCCAAAGTCAAGCCTGATCAACGTAGGGGTGGATTTCAACACCTGGAACCTGATTCCCCCTCCGAAGGAGTATTTGGCGGTTCTCAGGTACTGTGAAGGGGTTGGAACCACATCTCCCATGGCTGCAAAGGCAGCCCATTGAAAACGGGGCAGAAATTGATGTCTGATCTCGGTCTGCAGGACAAGCATGTTTTTGTCGATGTATCTGCCACGGAAGTAGCCCCTCATTCTTTCGCCGCCTCCCAGCCAGGCCATCGTTTGAAAGGGAACCTCTCCAAAAGTATTCTCCAGATATGCCTGGCCTGCGAAGACGAACTTCTTGCCGATAGGCCAGAACTTTCTGAAATCGATGATGAATTTGGAATATCCGAATGTCGCTCCCATGGCCTTACTTGAAAACCCTCCGTTGAACTGAAGCAATTGACCTGACTTGGGGTTGAATTGATCGCTCCTGTCATCGAGATTGAAGATGACCGAAACCCCTGAGATGATCGCTCCCCTGGAACCGGGAATCGTATCTGTGGCCAGTTGCCCTTCCGGCTCTACTTCGAGCATGATATCCTGCTCATAATTATATTCAAATCCAAAATTCAGGTCCGGAGGGAGCCTCTTCAGAAAAGCCGCCTTGACAATGATGGTTTTCATATTGTAGCTCTCGGCGGCTTCCTCAGGCGTATCGTTCCCAATTCCCCAAAAGGTGTTTGGGAATATCTTGAATTTGAAGATCCCATCAAGAAAATAGTCTCCCCGCAAAAAATACATTTGAGGCTTGGCGTCGATCAGGATCTGATTTTTGGTAGTATATACAGCCGTCACCAAAAGATTGGAAACACGTTGATTATATACGTTTTTCTTATGGTAAAAGAACCATTGCGCACCGGCACCAAATCCGAAATCTGTTTCGGGCGTGTAGAAGGCCACCGGTATTCCCAGCAGTTGTACATTCTTATCTGAACCGATAGTATCGGTTTTGAAATATTCCATGTCGGGATCCTGTCCAAACACATCGGCACACAAGAGAAGAAACAGTATCGCCTTGAAAAACCTGTTCATCTAAAAAGCGAATTCCGGAATGATGATGACGAACCCAAAGCCAAAATATGACCTTAATGCGCTGATGTCTTCTATGGTCTTGGTATTTGTGCTACTATCATGTACCTCGGTCTGAAGGTACAGGAAGTCATACCTGAGGCTGACATCAAGACCTATATGCTTGGTCAAAAAATGAGAGTAGCCAAGCCCGCCGAAAACCCCGGGCCCCTTGCCAAATAGCAAAACTTCAAAATCCGATTGAGGTATATTGACCCTGTTGGTCTCTGTGATTTGTCCGTAAAGCAATCCCCCGGTGATGAACATGGATCCGTTGGGATTCTTTTTGAGGTAGAAGCGCACGAACGGGCCGATCGAAAATCTTTCGGTGATCACTTCTGAAATTCTCCTGGTTTCGGCCCTGGAGGCGTCAAAGGTGATCCCAAAAGCAAGTCGATCAACGAAGAAATAACCGGAGGAAATATTAAAGTCATATTCGTTGGTAAGGTTTATCTGGGATTGCGAGCCGGCAAAGCGATCCAGGTTCACAGAAGATAGATTTCCGTTGAGCACCGCTAACCAGTTTCCCTTTTTGATGGGAAGGTAAACGGAATCCGTATCAGATTGAGCATGGAGATCGGGCCCTGTAAAACAAAGCAGAAATATGATCAAGAAAGGGACAAATAATGGCCTCATAAACTTTGGATTTTGCAAAACCCAAGTTAATGCATAAAGCCAAACCTAATCTGAAGCCAAAACCCTTCTGTGTGCCCCCTGGTTATTGAAAATCTGCTCTGTTATGCTTCCATCTTTTATGCGACCAGAGCCAATCGGTAGGTGTTCTGCGGATCATTTGCTCAAGTTTTTCAACATAATTTCTTGTCACCTCACCTTGCTTGTAGGGCTTCCGGGGATCTGCCAGGGGAATAAACTCGATCTCATAAAATCCCCTTTTGGGATTTTCAACCCAGAGGAAGAGCGGAGTCATTTTGAACATTTTGCTCAGCTGCTCCTGACCGGTGAACCATGCGGTATCAATTCCAAAAAAAGGGATCCAGAGTACATCAGCACCGGTTTTGGGCGGTATTTGATCTCCGACATTGGCAATCGCATGCCCTGATTTAATGGCTCTTGCATATTTTAATCCGGACTCCGACATCTCTATGGGCTGCCCTCCAAAGCGAGATCTGATCCCGTATATCAATTCGTTGAAAGAATGGTTTGTCAACTTCATGTAGATCGGGTCGATAGTGGTTTGAAGGCTTAGGGCTCCGCAAAGCATAGCCAACTCCCAATTGAATTGATGACAGGCGCAAACCAGCACGTTATGACCCGAATTATGAGATTCGATGAAGAATTCAGGATTTTTGAAGATCACTCTCTTTTTTAACTCCGAAGGGCTGATCGTGATCGCCTTGATGGACTCCACAAGGAAATCGGCCAGCCTGGAGTAGAATCCTCTTTCGATCTTCCTGATCTCGGTTTCGCTTTTTTCAGGAAAACAGCTCTGAATATTTTTTCTGACAATCCCCCTTCTATACCTGACTACATAATAGCCGATAAAAAAAATAAAGTCGGAGATAAGATATAGGACGGGAAGGGGTAGGTAGGAAAGCCAGCGAAGAAGAAACATGGATCAGCCTGAATACCTCAGGAAGCCAGCATTTTCTTGGGTGTAACGCCGAATTTCTTTTTAAAGGCCTCAATGAAATGGCTTGGATTGGAATAACCAACCATCTCCGAAACCTGGGACACGCTCGTTCCGCTCTTCGAGAGGAATATTCGTGCATTTTCCATTCTCTGGTCGATCAGGAAGCTGTGAATGGAGGTTCCAAACAAATGTTTGAAGCCGACTTTGAGTTTGTACTCGTTGGTGCCGACTTCTCTTGCAAGATCCTTGATCTTATTGGGCAGATGAAAATCACGGATCAATATGTTCTTTGCTTCATGGATTTTATTCGCCTCGGTTTCATCTTCCAAAAATGGACATGCATCGATATCAGGCTTGCCATTTTGAAGATCCAAGAGCAATAGCGAGAAGAACTCCATGATCTTGGATTCCCTGAAAAGGATACCGCAGGCCCCGAGAAAATTGCAGTCAAAAAGTTCCAGCAGGGGAAGGCGCAATTTGGCGGAAAGGGTCATGGGCTGCTTTGGCAACCTAAACCTGTCGCGGTTCTTTTCTCCTGCATTGTAGCTCGCCCCTATGAATTGGTGCATTACATCAAGATCAAGAATCAGCATCCTGGCATCTTTGGAAGCCCCGTCAAACTTAATTTCCCAATCGGCCCTCGGAAAGGCCAGGATAGAAAAATCATGTCTGGAAATAGAAACGGTTTGAGGATCAAAAGAGGTTCGGAAATTGAAATCATCATTGGCCGTGAAGATCAATGCCAGTGAACGACCGGGAATTTGGTGCACGGTTTTATCGGTTTGGTCCAGGGAAACAATGGACCAACCCAAATTGACTTTGTCCGTTTTCGACTCGAAAGATTTACCTAAACCGATCTGATTCAATTTTAACTTTTTTCAGAACCCTCTGAAGAGCGAAGCAAAAATACAAAGGCAGGTATTTTTTATCCAGAATCTGGCAATTTTTTGATATCTGAGAAAATATTTTTGAAGCTGTGAGGTCTTTCCATGCTGCCCTTTGGGTTTTTCTCATCGTCGTTTTACAGGTTTCTGCCTTGAAGGGTCAGGAAAAAGGATTCTTTGTGGTGGACAAAGCCACCGGAATTCCACCCGAATTTGCTTCGGTTCGGGTAAAGGAGGTGAATGGATCCGGGACTCATCAAGGTATACTGGCTTCAAATGGCTGGTTTGAAATCGCAGACCTGCAGTTTCCCCTGGAAGTAGAGATCGCGCATGTCAATCTGCTGGCGTTTGACGGGATCATCAACGGTCCGGATTCTCTGTTCCTGGATCTCAAGAACCCAACCCTTGATGAAGTCGTCGTTACCGGCCAATATGAGTCCGAACCCCTGAAAAACTCCTTGATCAGGGTCCAGCTAATGGAGCCCAGGAAGCTTGAGAAAAGGGGAGCGGTAACCCTGGGCCAGGCGGTTCAATACCAGTTGAATTATTCGCTCCAGCCCGACCCTGCCACGGGAGCTGTCGGACTTAGTATTCAGGGGCTGGACAGCAGGCAGGTGAAGATCCTCCTCGACGGTGTTCCGGTAACCGGAAGAACGGGAAACTCCGTTGATATGTCTCAGTTCAATATTTCGAACGTCGAAAGAATAGAAGTGGTGGAAGGTCCGCTTGCCGTACAGTATGGAACCGATGCGATGGCCGGGGTCATCAATATCATTTCAAAAAAACCGGCCGGGCAAAAGCCTTTTGCCAGGGTGGACATACAGGAAGAAAGTGTCGGGCAGGAATATGGCTCCGGTCAGGGTATTCATCAGCAATCATTTTTTCTGGGATCCGGCATTGGAAAGAATTTTTATACAAACCTGGAATTTACGCATAGGTTTTTTGGTGGTTATCAGGGGACTTTTGAAGGAAGGGCTAAGCAATGGGATCCTAAGCAAAATCTCTATGGCTATTTCAAATTCGGGTTCAGACCCAAATCATGGAAGCTGGAATACCGACTTGATGTCTTTGACGAAAAAATCGAGAGCAATGCCAATCCTTCCGGCCTGATCATTCCCATCGCCCTGGATGAGGAATACACAACCAGAAGGTTTATCAATCAACTCAACGGTTATAAATCCTTCAGGAATTCAAAAAAGATCGACTGGGTTGCCACATTGACCCATTACGAACGAATCAAAACCCAATATGCCCATAATCTTTCTACGGGAGAGAAGATCCTGGTGCCCACTGAAGGAGCACAGGATACGGCCTTGATCCATGCGGCGATGTTCCGGGGTATATATTCATCTGCTCCTTTCAAGGGTCGCCTCAGCTATCAGTTGGGAGTAGACCTTAACTATGAGAGAGCGCAGGGAGGAAGAATTGAAGGGACTCAATGGCAATCGCTTGGAGATTATGCGGGATTTGGAAGTGTGCAGTACAAGTTTACCCCGCGACTGGATACAAGGCTGGGTTTGAGGTTTGCGTATCATACCAACTACCAGGGGCCGGTTCTGCCTTCATTTAACGTCAAATACCAATTGAATCAGGATCTGGTTTTCCGTGCTTCCTATGCCCGTGGTTTCAGGGCCCCGACATTAAAGGAATTATACTTTGATTTCTTTGACTCCAATCACAGTATCAGTGGGAATGATCAGCTCAAGCCGGAATATTCGCACCATCTCGACTTTGGTTTCAACCATCAACTGAGAAGCGGTGAGCTAAGATTCTTAAGCTCGGACCTGAATTTCTTTTTCAACGACCAAACCAATCAGATCACCTTTGGTCAGGATGCAGATAATCCAAATATCACTACCTATATCAACGCTGATCGATACAGTACCCTGGGATTTGCCCTGAACGAAAAAGCAGGGATCAAGCATTTTGAATTTGGTGCAGGATTTGGAATGACCGGGCGATACAACGAGTTCTCTGATTCCTTAAAACTAGACAGGTACCTGTTTAGCCCGGAGGTCAATGCCAATCTTACCTATATCCCCGATCTATGGGGCCTATCGTTTTCCGCCTTTTACAAATACACCGGAAAGGTGCCTCAGTACCTGATTTCCAATGAAAGTGGAAGTCCCGAAGTTGTTCTTGGAGAAAGGGACCCTTTCAGTTGGATGGACATCAGTATCTCCAAGGAATTTCCCAAACACTTTTCAATGGTGTTGGGGATCAAGAATGTATTTGACGTGACCAGCGTCGATCAAAGTATTTCAGGAGGGTCTACCCACGGATCCGGCGGCTCTTATGCTGTTGGATACGGAAGATCCTTTTTTATCAGACTGATTTTTGACACTCAAAGAAAAAGCTAAATGCAACGTTCGATATTCTCACTTTTCACTTTCCTGGTTTCTATAATTCTTTTGGTTTCCTGTTCGGCGGATGAAGATCCCATTGTGCTGCCACCGCCCTTTGTTGGGGGCACTATCGATGCGGAAGTCGGGGGGGAAGAGCAACCTAATCAGGTATATATTGATCTGAGCAGTAATTCTACCACCGTGATTCAAAGAGATAGCTGGGATCTTGGATTTTCCAATGCCGAGGAATTTAGGGTGATTCTCAATAGCAGCAATGCCATGCTGGCCTATAAACTTGAGAAAACAGATTTTGATCAGGTCAGTCCGGCAGATACCATAGGTCTTGGAGCAAAACTTTCCCTGAGTGCCATATTTGGTGCATTATTTAGTGCCGTCACTCCGCCCTGGTTATCGGAAACTTCAACATGGATCGACTATCCGACGAGGGATCTTACGAGAACCGCGTTGGGCGAGATCTCAGAAGATCCCGCTCGAAGTTTTGTCTTTGTGATCAATAGGGGTAGGAATATTGACAATAGCGATAAGGATTGGAAAAAGGTTTTGATCTCCAGAGACGGTTCTTCCTACCGGATCAGGTATTCTGATATCAATGGTGGAAACGAGAATGAAATGAGCATTGAAAAGGCAGGAAATTTCAATTTCTCCTTTTTGAACTTCGATCAGGGTCTGGTTCAGGTTGAACCACCGGCGGATTCCTGGGATCTTGCTTTTACAACCTGGACAGAGCTTGAGGGCTTCGGTACTGATTCAATTCCGTATTTTTTTAAGGATTACGTTATTCTCAATTCTTTTGGCGTTGAGGCGTCCGAGGTGCTCATTGACTCCGGAGCTGTTCTGATTGAAAAGTTTAACGATTTCTCCAGTGAAGATGCCTTGGGGATCAATTATACTTCCAGGGTTAATTTCATAGGAGGTGGTTGGAGAACAGTCGCTTCTCCAACTCCGGGATCGGTCACGGGGGTAAGGAATGATCGCTTCTACGTCATCAAGGATCCTGCCGGGAATTATTACAAGTTGTTGTTCACCAAAATGCTCAACAATTCCGGGCAAAGGGGATTTCCTCAGATTTTGTTTGACCTTTTGTAGCGGTAATCCCAACGACAAAGCCTTCTCGAATGCCCTGATTTTTTCATTCTAGGGCGCCCAATCCCTATATTTAATGGATTTTTTTGATCAAAAAGGGAATGGGAGAGAATCTAAGCAAGTTATCTGGCAGGAAGGGACTCACGGAGAATCTCTTTGAAAAGCTTGTAAATGCTGCGAAAAATGGAGGAACACCTGATAGGGAAGATCTGAAAGAGCTTTCAAGGGAGTATCTCATGGGAGAGGCAAACACCTATGGTACAGCCTCTTTTTATGATTTCCTCAAGGAAGAAAATCTGGGTAAAAAAGCCTATGTGTGCAATGGGAGCGCATGTCTTCTCGCAGGAACTCAGGATGATGTGTCTAAAAAGCTGGAAGCCAAGTTCCCCAAGGAGGAGATCGGGCATATGTGTTGTCTTGGACGCTGCCATGAGAACAGTGCTTTTCATGTCAACGGACTGAATTATTCCGGAGATTCGATCAACGATCTCGATTCGATCATTTCAACAGGAGAAGAAAAGCCTGATACATACCATGTCGGCCACAATCTTGAAACTCCATTGCTTACCGCTGAAATAGGCGATCTGGAGAAGTTTTATTCCGCATTTGAAAGAATACTGAACAACACGCCTGAGCATGCGCTTGAAGAATTAAAAAAATCCAATCTCAGGGGAAGGGGCGGAGCCGGATTCCCGATGGGCATGAAACTGGAGTTCTGCAAGAATAATTCCTCTGATCAGAAGTTCATTGTTTGCAATGCCGATGAAGGGGATCCCGGGGCCTATTCAGATCGATACTTGCTTGAAGAGCGTCCGCACCTCGTGCTTTTTGGTATGATGGTGGCCGGCTATATCGCCGGGGCAGATCGGGGTGTTCTATATATCCGCGGAGAATACCCGGAATCAGTTCAAAGAACGAAGGATGCGATCAGGGAACTGGAGGAACTCGGCTACCATGGGAACGATATTCGCGGTAGTGGTTTCAACTTTCACTTCAAAGTTCTGGAAGGCGCCGGCGCCTATATCTGTGGTGAAGAAACCGCTCTCTTGTCCTCAATTGAAGGACAAAGGCCCGAGGTAAGGGTAAGGCCTCCTTTTCCGGCACAGGAAGGTCTGTTTATGAAGCCGACGGTGGTCAATAATGTTGAAACTCTGGCCATGGTTCCTTATGCCCTTCAATTGGGAGGTGAGAAATTCAGCCGGATCGGAAGAGGAAAGTCCACCGGTTCAAAACTTGTTTGTCTTGATAGTCATTTTAATAGGCCCGGATTGTATGAGGTAGAAATGGGGACCTCTTTGGAGGATGTGCTCTTTCAATTGGGTGAGGGCTTTAAGGTTCCTGTGAAGGCTATACATGTTGGCGGACCGTTGGGTGGTATCGTTCCTGCCGAGAAGTTTGACAAACTCAGTGTCGATTTTGAAAGTTTTCAGGAGGCAGGATTTCTGCTTGGCCATGCATCGGTACTGGCAATTCCCGAATCCTTTCCCATGATCAAATACATGGAACACTTGTTTGAGTTTACCGCTGATGAAAGCTGTGGCAAGTGCTTTCCGTGCAGCATTGGCTCGACCCGTGGAAAGGAGATGATCGCTAAGTCCCAAAATGGACAGGAATACCAAATTGAAAAGGGGCTGATGGAGGATCTGTTGGAAACCATGGAAATCGGTTCGCTTTGTGCCCTGGGGGGTGGATTGCCGCTTGGGATCAAGAATGCCATGCAATATTTTGAAGATGAATTAAAGCCATATTTTAAGGAATAATGATGGAGAATACTGATAGAAATCTTTCGATCAAGAATCAGGAAACAGTTTCTGCACCTGCCAGGGATAAGGCATCCGTAAATGATGAAAATCTGCAGGTCGCATATGTTGACGGAATACCCTATCCCATCAAAGAAGGTGAAACCGTCTTAAACTTTATTAAAAGAAACCTTGGAGAGGACAACGTTCCAACGCTCTGCGATGCTCCCAACCTGAAGCCTTTCGGCTCCTGTCGTGTATGTTCCGTTGATATGGCCATGAAGCAGGGCGGGCCTGTGAAAGCCGTAGCCTCATGTCATACTCCCATAAACCCGGGTGCTTATCTATATCCGGCATCTGACAGGATCAAAAGACTCAGAAAAAACATTGTAGAACTTGTTCTGACGGATTATCCTCAGGAGAAATTTGAAGAGGCGGATGCGAACTGGAACGAGCTTGTTAAAGTCGCCGAGGCGGTAGGAGTAAGCTATGATGATATCAGGTATCCTGAGGGAAAAAATCATTTTGGCCGATCCCTGGATGATTCTCACCCATATATGAGATCCGATCTGTCGACATGCATCAATTGCTATCGTTGTGTAAGGGCCTGTGAGGAAGTACAAGGTGAGATGGTACTCACCATGGCAAAAAGGGGTTTTGATGCTGTGATCCAGAAAGGCATGGGTGATGAGTTCAACAATTCCGATTGTGTGAGCTGCGGTGCATGTGCCCAGGCTTGTCCAACGGGGGCGATCACCGATATCTATGAATCAAAGAAAAATGCGGAGAAAGATGCTGTCAGGACAGTCTGCACCTATTGTGGCGTTGGGTGTAATCTGAATGTGACCGTGAGAGATGGAGAAGTCCAGAGCATACTCGCTCCTTATAATGCTGAGGTGAATGAGGGGCATACATGCCTCAAGGGAAGGTATGCATTCAAGTTCTACAATCACGAGGACAGGTTGAGAACCCCTCTTATCAAAAAAGATGGGGAATTTGTAGAAGCTACCTGGGATGAGGCCTACGATTATGTGGCCCAAAAACTCAATACCATCATGGCCGAAAATGGTCCGGATGCCATAGCAGGGATCTCTTCTGCACGCTGTACAAATGAGGAGAACTATCTGATGCAGAAGTTTATCCGGGCGGTGATCGGTACCAATAATATCGACTGTTGTGCCAGGGTTTGCCATAGTCCCACTGCACTTGGAATGCAAAGGACCTTTGGAACCGGTGCCGCTACGAATTCCATTATGGACCTGAAGTATACGGATTGCATGCTGGTCATCGGCGCCAATCCGACTGATGCGCATCCTGTTACCGGGGCAAGGATCAAGCAGGCAGCGATTTCCGGAAAGGAAATGATCATCATCGATCCAAGAAGGACTGAGTTGGCAAGGTATGCGGATCTTCATTTGCAACTAAGACCGGGTACAAATGTGGCTGTTCTGAATATGATGATGTACTATATCCTCAGTGAGGGCTGGGAGGATTCGGAATTTATCCGGACAAGGTGTGAGGACTTCGACGGATTCAGGACCAATATCATGTCTCTGGATATGGATGAGATGGAAAGAATATCCGGGGTTCCAAAAGAGCAGGCAAGGAGGGCGGCAGAGATCTATGCCAAGGCGGGAAATGCCATGTCATTCCATGGTCTGGGCGTGACCGAACATTCACAGGGAACATTTACGGTGATGCAAATTGCTGACCTCGCCATGTTGACCGGGAACATCGGAAGAAGAGGTGTCGGAGTGAATCCTTTGAGGGGACAAAACAATGTCCAGGGTGCAGCCGATATGGGTGCTCAACCTCATCAGGGAGCAGGATATCTTGATGTCACAGATCCGGAGGTTCATCAAAAATATGAATCGTTCTATGGTGCCAAGCTTCCATTGAATATCGGTTATAAAATCCCGCAAATGTTTGACGCGGCGATTGCAGGAGATCTTAAAGCCCTTTGGCTGATGGGAGAGGATGTGGTTCAGACCGACCCCAACACTTCAAAGGTCAAAAAGGCCCTCACAAGTCTTGATCTGCTTGTGGTGCAGGAGCTTTTTATGACTGAGACCGCAAAACTGGCCGATGTGATCTTCCCCGGTGCGTCCTTCCTGGAAAAAAGCGGGACCTTTACCAATGGAGAGAGAAGGATCCAAAGGGTGAACAAGGTCGTAGAACCCTTGGAAGGCACGAAGTCCGATGGACAGATAGTGGTGGATATCATGAATAGGATGGGGTACAAACAACCGGATTATGATCCAAAAACCGCCCTCGAAGAGATCTCTCAGATCGTGCCCTTTTTCAAAGGGGTTAAGTGGGATGAACTTGGGGAGAATGGAAAACAATGGCCGGTTAAGGAAGATGGATCGGATTCTGATATGATCCATACCGACAGTTTTAAGAGGGGAAAGGGGAAGTTCTTTTTCAAACCTTTTAGGGAATCGCAGGAAATTGAGGATCATGGAGAGAAATTCCCATATATCCTCACCACCAACCGTGAATTGGAGCATTACAATTGCGGGACCATGACGAGAAGGACTCCAAATGTGGACATCCTTACCGAAGATACGATCATGATCCACCCTGGCGATGCGGCGGATAAAGGGATCAAGGATGGAGAGATGGTCTGCGTGATTTCCGACAGGGGTAAGGTGGATATTAAGGCTAAAATTACGGATGAGGTAAAGCCTGGAGTATTGAGTACAACCTTTCACTTTCCCGAGATCATGGTGAATCTTCTGACTTCCGATGTTCACGATAGTGAAGCCATGTGTCCGGAGTACAAAGTTGTTTCAGTTGACTTTAGAAGATCAAAGGGTTTGTATAAGACCTAGAAGATGGGTTTCCTTCTTCGTAAGGCTGGAATTAACAAATATAAAACAACCAAGACCCCTTTTTTCGTATAAAAAGGGGTTTTCATTTTTGGGATAATAAACTGCTCGACCATTGAAATACCTTTTACGCATAGGAATTCTTCTGTTGTTGATAATGCCATCTGTTCTTTGTGGGGCAGACAGGTTTTGGATCGCTGGCGTGGCATCCAATTGGAACGACGCTAACAATTGGGCATCCTCTTCTGGTGGTGGCGGAGGAGTAGGTATCCCCGGTAGCGGGGATGTTGCCATTTTTGATGCGAATGGCCTTGGAGATTGCAATATCGATGTAAATGTCGATGTTCAGGGCTTTTCGATTGTATCAGGATATACAGGGATCATTGGCCAAGGTGCATTTAGCGTCGATATAGGTGCTTCAGATTTTTCGCAGGCAGATGGGACCTTTGCAGGTGGGTCCGGAGATATAACCCTTTCGCAGGGCAGGTTTACCCTCAGTGGCGGAAGTTTTACAAGTACCTCAGGCACCCTAGCGATCACCGGGTCATTTGGGTCAAACTTCACTGCCATAACACATAGTGGGGGCAGCTTCACGAATAACAGCGGCACAATTGATCTCAACCCCACGCTTACGGGATGTTCAAGCAGGTCTGTGGCTGTATCAATTACTGCGAGCCCCAAAATGAGATTCTATAATTTCTTGTCCAATATTGTGAATGGAGGTTGTGGTGATGATAATCTGAGCTTTCCTGCCTCTGATACCATTATTGTTGAAAACAGTTTCACTCATCAGGATGGGGTTTTTAATACCGGAGTGGTCAGGGTTCTTGGTGACTTCACCCAGGGTACATTAGCAGCAGGGGGTACCGGAATCGTTCATGTTACAGGAACGACGAGTCAGCTTTACTTCTGTAATACCACCAATGTTAATCTGAGGGCATCGCATATACTCGTGGATAAATCGGCGGGCAGCTTTTCTCCGGATGCGGGAACAACCAACCTTTTTTGTCAGCGATTCACTCTCCTGGATGGTGATTTTACAGCGCCCTCGAACGAATTTAGAATCGGAAGATTCTATTCTTCAAATATTACCCTGTTTACTCATTCGGGTGGAACTTTTGCTCATAACAATGGAGCGACAATCCTGGATCCGGACTTTACCGGTTGTGGTACAAGGACCGCATCTGTGAGCATAACCGCATCTCCCAAAGCAAACTTCTTCGATTTTGAAGCGGATATAGATAATGTGGGCTGCACGGAAGATAGATTGGATATTCCGGTCAATGACACGGTTATAGTCTTAAACGATTATACACATAGAGATGGTTTTGTGAATACCGGTGTCATCAGAGTAGAAGGCGATCTTTTCCTTGAATCTGGAGCTGATGGTGGTACTGCCACAATTCATGTATCGGGATCCAATGTTCAGGAATATAATAATTCCTCCACCGCAAGATTTTCTCATATCCTGGTTGATAAATCAGGGAATTCGATTTCGGCCGGGGCTGGGACGACAGACCTTTATTGTACCAGGTTTTCGCTTTTAAACGGCACGTTTAATGCTCCTTCCGGGAACTTCAATATAGGTGGAACCTGGGCAACGAATGTGACCCTTTTGGATAACTCCGGAGGGACTTTTAACCATAATAACGGGAAAGTAAATTTTGATCCTGACTTTTCAGGCTGCGGAACCAGAACCGCTTCAGTATCCCTGACTGCTGTGCCTAAAATGGAATTTTTCGATCTCGAGATTGATGTTGATAACATCAGCTGTACCGAGGACCGTTTCAATATTCCTTCGGGAGATACCCTTATTGTGATCAATGATTATACCCACAGAGACGGCTTTGTGAATACCGGGGTTGTCAGTGTTGAGGGTGATCTGTTCCTTGAGTCGGGGGCGGATGGTGGAACGGCGACGATCCATGTGATCGGAGGAGCCGTTCAGGAATACAACAACCTTTCTACGGCAAGATTATCTCATATTCTTGTAGACAAATCGGCAAATACCCTGTCTCCCGGAGTGGGAACGACGGACCTCTATTGTACAAGATTCTCATTGTACAACGGAACATTCAATGCTCCGGCAGGTGTCATGTACATAGGAGGAACCTGGGCAACGAATGTGACTCTTCTGGATAATTCTGGAGGAACATTCAATAACAACAACGGCCAGGTTATTTTCGATCCTGATTTCTCAGGTTGCGGAACCAGAACCGCTTCTGTATCACTGACCGCCACCCCAAAAATGCAGTTCTATGATCTTGAGATTGATGTTGATAACATCAGCTGTACCGAGGACCGTTTCAATATTCCTTTGGGAGATACCCTTATTGTGATCAATGATTATACGCATAGAGATGGATTCGTCAATACAGGAGTTGTCAGTGTTGAGGGTGATCTTTTCCTTGAGTCCGGAGCTGATGGTGGAACGGCGACCATTCATGTGATCGGAGGAGCTACCCAGGAATACAACAACCTTTCCACGGCAAGATTCTCTCATATTCTTGTAGACAAATCGGCCAATGCTCTTTCGCCGGGTGTCGGAACGACGGATCTAAGATGTACGAGATTCTCATTGTACAATGGAACATTCAATGCACCTACAGGAATCTTGTATATCGGCGGAACCTGGGCCACGAATGTGACCCTTCTGGATAACTCGGGTGGAACATTCAACAACAATAATGGTGAGGTTATTTTCGATCCTGATTTCTCAGGCTGCGGAACCAGAACCGCTTCTGTATCACTGACCGCCACTCCAAAAATGCAGTTCTATGATCTTGAGATCGATGTTGATAATATCTCCTGTACAGAAGATAGATTCAATATACCAACCGGCGATACACTGATCGTATTAAACGATTATACCCATAGAGACGGATTTGTGAACACCGGTGTGGTCAGGGTGGAAGGCGATCTCTTCCTGGAGTCAGGGGCTGATGGTGGAACCGCTACGATCCATGTAACGGGAGGTAATGTACAGACTTATAATAACAGCTCAACCGCCAGATTCTCGCATATCCTCGTGGATAAATCGGCTAATGCTCTTTCGCCGGGTGTTGGAACAACGGATCTGAGATGTACAAGGTTCTCTCATTACAATGGTGTTTTTGATGCTCCTTCCGGAGTTTTTTACATAGGAGGAACATGGTCAACCAATGTCACCCTTCTGGATAATTCGGGAGGAACATTCAACAACAACAATGGCCTGGTGATCTTCGATCCTGATTTTTCAGGCTGTGGGACCAGAACTGCTTCGGTGTCTCTGACTGCTGTGCCGAAAATGCAGTTCTATGATCTTGAGATCGATGTGGACAATATTTCCTGTACTGAGGATAGGTTTAATATTCCCACAGGAGATACCCTGATCGTATTGAACGACTATACCCATAGGGATGGATTTGTGAATACCGGTGTGGTCAGGGTAGAGGGAGATCTGTTCCTCGAGTCCGGAGCTGATGGCGGAACCGCTACGATCCATGTTTCAGGAAACAATGTTCAGGAATATAATAACCTTTCTACTTCAAGGTTTTCTCATTTACTCGTTGATAAATCCGGTAATGCACTTTCACCCGGTGCTGGTACGACCGAGCTGAGGTGCTCCAGGTTTTCAATGTACAACGGAACATTTAATGCGCCCACAGGCGCTTTCAACATTGGCGGGCCCTGGGCTACCAATTTCACAATATTCAGACATGAGGGCGGAACATTTAACCATAATGGTGGTGCCGTGAATTTTGACCCGGACTTTTCGGGTTGTGGTTTCCGGACTGCAACAGTAGAGTTCAATGTAAATCCTACCATTCGTTTTAATGATCTTTTTATAGACATAGACAATATCAGTTGTAATGAGGATATATTAAGTGGGACTGTAAATGATACCCTCATCGTCGAAGGATTATTGACCTTGAATGATGGCTTTGTGAACACCCTGATCATGCTTTCCCTTGGGAATCTGGAGGTTAACTCCGGTTTGGATGCGGGAACTTCTCCATTGATCTTCGGTGGAAGCACGGATCAAAGCATTGATGCCACCGGAGCAATATCAAGGTTTGCAGGAGATGTTTTTCTCAACAAGAGTTCGGGGGAATTGATTCTTGCTACTCCCTGGATGTTAGGCACGGCAGGACAATTCTTGACCTTTATTGATGGTATTATTTCCACCACCTCCACCAATGTGCTGATCTTCGGTGATAACAGAGGATACTTTGGTTCGAGCAATGCAAGTTTTGTTCAAGGCCCTGTTTGGAAGATCGGTAATGATGCATTTGTGTTCCCGGTCGGGAAAAATGATACCATCCTGGCGGAGATAAGCATATCAGCTCCTTCCACGCTGACAGATACCTTTTCAGCTGAATACTTTTTTGCAAACCCGGATGATGATGGATACGATACCTCAATGCATGATCCAACCATACTATATACATCTGCAACCGAGTATTGGATACTGGACCGTGTAGGTGGAACCTCCGACGTTTTTGTCACGCTGAGTTGGTGCTCGAATTGCCGAAGCGGTACGGTACTCTTGCCAGCGGATCTTGTGATCGCAAAGTGGAACGGGGCTCTCTGGGTAGATGAAGGCAATGGAGGGACAACGGGAACACCGGCCGCGGGTACCATAACGACCCAAAATGCCATCTCTTCCTTTTCTCCCTTTACCCTTGCATCTGTGTCGCTAGCCAACCCCTTGCCCGTGGATCTTCTTTCCTTCAGGGCCGACGCCGTGGATGACCATGTCAGTGTACAATGGGAGACTTTTGCTGAAATTATGGTTTCATCATTTGTGATCGAAAGGTCTCAGGATGGTATTGCCTTTGAGGAAATAGGAATCGAAGAACCAATGGGAGGGGGAGAGCATTTCGCAAGTTATGCCTTTCAGGATCTTTATCCCTTTAAAGGATTGAGCTATTATAGGCTTAAGATCGTTTATGAGGATGGATCAAGTACCTATTCGGATAACGATCGGGTATACTTTGGTCAATCCGGCCTTACAGGATTCAATGTCTACCCCAATCCCGCCCCTCATGGCACAGTCGTTCAAACCAGTTTGGAACTCTCACCGGAATCCAACATTGAACTGATCTCAAGCGATGGGAAGCGTTATGGCATCGATATCGTTGCGCTCAGGGAGATTATGATCCCCAGCCTGATCGAACCCGGTCTGTACATGATCCGGATCAAAGACGGAGCCGGTATCAGACAGGAAAAGCTGGTCGTCAGGGATTAGAACCTCCATGAAAGGTCAACATATAAGTTCCTTCCGGGTCTTGGGATATCGCCCCAATCAATGTGCTCCCGGTAGTAATTATCGAATATGTTTTCCAACCCTATCCTGGCCGAAAGAGTAGATCCCTTTAACTCATATTCTCTGGAGCAGTGAAAGTTAAATAGCCAGAAAGAAGGTGTGGGTGATTCGACATTCTTCTCGCTGACCCTATTCTGAACTGCTGCAAAAACCACTTCCGGTTGAACCTTGATCTTTCCAAGCGACACGAAATTTGAATAGGAAATTTTGAGTGGAGGTATAAAGGGCAATGGTTGACCCTCAAAGTCATTCCCATAAGTGTAATTGATCGTGGCCAATGTACTTACTCGGTCTGAAAAGAAATAATGTCCAAAGAATTCGATCCCATGAAGCCGCGCTGTGCTGGTATTGCTATAGTACTTTACACCCCTGGCTCCCGGGGTCATGGCATCCAGGCTTGTATCGGCAATACCCAGGATATAGTCCTGAAAGAAGTAGTTGAATTGCGAGATACCAAAATCCAGTTTCTTTGATTTGTAGTTATAATTCAAGTCGATCTTATATGAGGTCTCGTTTTTCAGATCCGGGTCCCCCATGTAGTCAAACATATCCGTTGAATTGAATATGAAGAATCCGAACTTCTCGGAATTGTTGGGCAATCTGACCCCATAGGAGGTTCTGATGCCAATTATGCCTGCGGAGCCAATTTCCTTATCGAGTCCCAGGAAAATGCTTGGAAGGGTATGGAGTTCGTCACTTGGATTTTCCTTTGCAAATACCCTGAATTGATCTTCGCCAAACTCTTCTTCCATATACATGGAGGCGAGTTCAACCCGGGCTCCGGCCACTAGGGAATATGTTGCTCCCAATTGCCTTCGCATATCTATGGCTCCCGATACTCCCGTATACCTGATCCCCGGCCAGGTTTGCATATACATGGAACTCTCGCCCTCCGGATACATGGTCATTTCAGCAAAGCTGTAGGTATTGAAATATTCGAGTTTTGAATTGATCCTTGTTCTTTCGGAAGGATTCAGTTGCAAGCTCAGCAAGGAGCCATAGGTTTGTGTTTCCCCGGGCATATCCATATGCATGACCACATTCTCCCTTTTGCTGTCATCCATGATATGTACGATTTTGTTGTAGTACACCTTAAAGTCCAGATGGTGATTGGTGGATGGCCCAAATGATCTCAGAAATGAAGCGGAGACCATTCTGGCCTGTGCTTTTGAAACATCCATGGGTAGGGCAGGATATCCAATATCCCAGGCATCATCATGAAGGTAGTTGATCTTAAGCATATTGGATTTTCCCATTTGCTGCGCAAATCCCAATCCGAAATTCAACTTGTTAAAAGAAGAATTTTCCACCAGCGTACGATTACCACCGTAATAATTGCCCGCTCTGCGATGCACAAAATTGAATCTGACAGAAGATTTGTTTCTGTTCCAATCCAGATCTCCCATTTGACTGAACTCATTGGCCACCGTTCCATACCTCATGCCAATGCTCCCCTTGATCGGTCTTTCCCTGTCGAAAGAAGGAGCCTTTTGGGTGAAGTTCAGGCAGTGTCCCGTAGATGAAGATCCTTTGAATCCATCAGACCCTTTTTCGACCTCCATTGACCCCATGTTGTTTGGTTCCATATAAGAGGTCACCGGGTCCATCCTATCCGTACATGCGGGTTGGATTCTCATTCCGTCAATATTCACGACCATTCGGTTGATGTCTAAGCCTCTCATCAGGGGCTCATTGGCATAATTCCCCTTCCTGCTCATGTTCAGGCCCGGAACGCGATGAATGAAATCGTCCACCGAGGTCAAAGAATTGCCTCTGAGGTAAGCCTGTACATCCCCTTGTTTTGTTCCGATCCCGTGAACATCTACCTCATCAAGCAGGATGGAATTAGCGACGAAAGACTCTTTCGCAATGGAATCCAGCCAGGCCTCATGCTCTTCGATGCTCATCAATTGCGAAAAGCAAGGGGCCAGGTTGAACAAGAGTGATATGCAAAGAAATATTCTGTGCATTAGCTCAGACTATAATTCAATTTCTATAGCGCACTCGCCGATTTTCTGGCTTCCATCGAAGATCTTGAAATCCAGTCTCCATAAGCCGGTCATGGTAAAATTGACCTTGCCTTCATAATGGCCTCCGACCATGCTGACAGGATGTACATTGTTGGGCGATCCATGACCCATTGAAGGCATGGACGGCTCAAATTGAATGATCAGATCCTCTTTTCCGGGCCAGTTCATCATGCTCAATTTTTCAAAAAGAACCAGGTCAAGTGTATTGACCCCCACTTCAAAATCGCGACTGTTCACTAGAGAGATAAACATCCCGACACTGTCAAGCGGATTCATGAAACTGCCGATATTCGGAGGGGTTTGATCTTCGACTTCAATGGGAACGGATAGATCGTAATGCTGACCATCGGCCTTGAAGGAAATATCCAGACTCCATGTCATCATCTCAGTAGAGGCCATTTGAAAGGCGATCCCATAGTCACATGGATTGTTATCATTCAGTTTTTCATGAAACGTCGAATGCATCATAGAGCCCATGTCCATCATCGGCATCAGGGATAATTCTGAAATGGTAGCCGGGGATCCGTCCGGAAGGTTCAGGATCTCTACCTCGAATTGACTATACCCGACTTTGGGGGAGAGGCCCTTGATATTCACTTGAAATAGATCATCGGATGTATTCAGACTTGCAATCTCATCCTGAATGACCGGTTGTTGAGGTTGAACCTCAGAATCGTTTTTGCAGGATCCAAAAAGGATCAGGAAGGCGGAAAATCCGCCAATTATGGTTTTGTTTAGCATTTTTATGGATTAAAGTGATCAATATGGATGGCCCTAACTGGGGCCGAAAATGTCACTTTATGCCCGGGGAGGATGAAAAATATTCCTTTGGAAGGTGTTGATCGGAATGCTTGGTGTAAAAGGCATCCTTTTGATCTCGAAGAATGTAGGTGATGAAGATGGATGCAATTCGGTCAATAATATATAGTTGACTGTTTGGTTTTCTGCCATGAACGGTCCGCCCCCTTTTTCCTTTTCTTCGGCCTGATTGATCTTTTGCATGAGGATGCATTTTCCCTCACAGGCCAACTCCGGTTTCGACTTGTTTATGCACTTTTCAGCATAGGACTTCAGATCAAGCTTATAATCCAGGGACAGTCCGGTAACAAAAAAAACCTGAAACAGGAGACTGAGCAGACAGAGAACAGACAGGAGTTTCCTCATCTATGGCAAAAATACTTCGTCTTGAATCCAATAAAATGATCTTGATCAGGAAATCCCTGACGGAATGTCAATTCATAGTAACGAAGCCCTGAGCCCAACCGGAATCATCAAAGAAAATCTCTTTCTGAACGGGGTCTGAGGAGCCGTCTAAGCTTTTTTCCCTGTAATTGAGATTGACCTGGAAAAACCTTCCTCCCGATTCACTGGAAATGGTGTTGAATCCATGGTATTCAACGTTGCTGATGGAATTTGGGTCTTCATGAGTAAAGACCAAATAAAGCCTCGCAAGGTCTGTTGCAAGTGATTGGGAAACCTTGCCCTCGATAACAGAAATCTTACGGCTTTCGGACTTGATCTTTTGAAATCCGGAAAAGGCAAATACCGACAGGGCAAATATCAGAGCCCATAGCCTGAAATAGATCCAGTCTTTTTCTAAGAATTGACTTACGTTATGGGGTAATGTGTTGCCCGCTTCCCGATTTACAACTGCACTCATGGTTAGGTAATTCAAACATAGATACTCCAGGCCGGAAAAAAGTAAATGAAAAAGCTATTTTTTTATTTGTTCGAGAGCTTTTTTGACTTCGGTGGTCGGGAGATCGCATACCCTTCCCTTGCATACATATATGGTGGTTTGCCCTTCGACCAGTTTTGATTCCAGGAGCGGGAGTGATTCTGCCATTCCACCGAGAAAAACAGCATTGGGAAGATATGCCGATCTTATCTCCAGCAGATTTTTTGTCGCATCCTTTCCGGTAATGGCAACCTCGTAATAGTTCTTGATGAATTTCCCCCAAAGACTGGCCCAATTGGAGAAGTAAGCCCCTCCCTGTTGAATAGAGGGTATTTGTAGGGTCAGCATTTTTTTTGACATCTTCAGGTATTCCTCATCGAAATACAGATGACCCAGGATGAAAAGGTTGTTCGCCATGACCGAATTGGCAGATGGAATGACATTATCCGGGATCTCAATTTTGCGGGCGACCAGCTGTTCACCTGATCTTGCAGTGAAAAAGAAAAGCCCGGAGCTGTCATCTAAGAACTCTTCGATGGCGACCCTGGTCAACTCATTGGAAAGGTCTAGCCATTGTTGATCGAAAGTGATCTGGTACAGATCGATATATGCCTTGATCAGGAATGCATAGTCTTCCAGGAATCCGTATATGCTTGCTTTTCCATTTTTATAGTTATGGAAAAGCCTTTTCCTTTCGGTGAGTACATGCTCTTTCAGAAAGTTTGATTCCCTTATGGCGATTTCCAGATATTCCTGTTTTCCAAGGGCCAGGTAGGCATCCAGATAACCCGAGATCATCATGGCATTCCAGGAAGTCAGAATTTTGTCATCGGTACTCGGTCTGATCCTTTTCTCCCTGATTTCCAGCAGTGATCTGTTGATCTTTAATAATCGATCCAAACTTGGACCTTGTTGGTCACTCTCAAGCTCGTTCAGCGTTGAGGTCCGGTAAAGGATATTCTTACCATGCTCCCAATTTCCCCGCTCTGTGATATTGTAGTGTTTCTCAATAAGGGTAAGGTCCTCATCACCCAGTGCTTCTTTTAATTCTCCATAGGTCCAGACATAGTACTTTCCTTCTTCACCCTCGCTGTCAGCATTGAGAGAGGAATAAAATCCTCCATTGGGATCCGTTAACTCCCTGGCAATGAAGTCCAAGGTGCTTTCGATGATGAATCTATATTCCGGGTCGTTTTTCGATCGATATGCTTTGGAATACAGGGATACAAGCTGTGCATTATCGTAGAGCATTTTTTCAAAATGCGGAACCCTCCAATAGGCATCCGTGGAGTATCTCGCGAATCCGCCTCCAATCTGATCATAGATACCCCCTTTTGCCATCTCATCGAGGGTTAGGCGAACAGCTTCGAATGATTTTTCATCTCTGCTGAAATAATTGAATTCCAACAGAAAGTTCCAGGCTGAAGGAAGCGGGAATTTGGGTGCTCTGTTGAATCCACCGAGATCGAAATCAAGGTTTGATTCCCATTGCGAAAAAAGTTTGTCAAAGGAATCCGGATCCAGATCGGTGCTGTCTTCCTTCGGGAGATTCATCAGGTCCATTCTACGGATCCCCTGTGTGATATTCTCAGCCTGCTGAAAGACCTTTTCATATTCCTCTCTGTAAGCCCGATCCAGTTGCTCCAGAAGTTGGACCCATTGTTTCTTTGGAAAATACGTGCCTGCGTAGAAGGGTTTGCCGTCCGGTAGCGCAAAGGCGTTTAATGGCCAGCCCCCGCTTCCGGTAACCATTTGACATGCATCCATATAGACCTGGTCCACATCGGGCCTTTCCTCGCGGTCCACCTTTATGCATACGAAATTTTCATTCATCAGCCTGGCTACCGAGGTATCTGAGAAGCTTTCTTTTTCCATGACATGACACCAATGGCAGGCGGCATAACCAATGCTGATGATCAGGGGTTTGTTCTCAAGCTTTGCCTTCTCCAGGGCTTTCTCTCCCCATGGATACCAGTTCACCGGATTATGGGCATGTTCGAGCAGGTAGGGGCTTGTTTCGTTGATCAGTTCATTGGTAAATCCTTCATGTTGTTGCATGGTTCCTGCGCTTTTTTGCCCACAGGAAAAAAGAGATATGGAGAAGAAGCAAATGAATGCAAGCCTGTGGGTCACAAACAAAATTACCCTTTGTTGAATGAATCCTTATCAGGAAATAACAAAAAACCTTTCCCAAAGAGAGGGAAGAGGCTTCCCTTGATTCTTTAAGAAAGCATTTGACAATCCGCATCTCAAGCGATTGACTTTTCTCACTCTAATTCATCTCCCGGTTCTCAAAACCAGGGAAATAAAAAAAAGGGGCCGAAGCCCCTTGTTTTACTTAAGGATAAGTTTTTTCGTCCCTTCGCCTTGAGAAGTTTTCATTTTTGCAAAATAAACTCCCGAAGGGAATTGGGAAAGATCTAAGGAGAGTTCCGCTCCCGAACGAACATCGTATTCCCTTACAGCATTTCCCAATGGATCAATAATAACCATTTGGACATCCTCCGAGTAATTGTTCTCAATGGTAAATACTCCTTCGGATGGGTTTGGGAACACTGATATCTGGCTCTGGATCACCCCGCTAATTCCGGTGAGCTGGACGTTCAGCGTAGTACTGATGGTGTCATTACATGGCACTTGATCCGTTCCACCATTCGGATTAGAGATCCAAACCTTCAAATCATAGCTACCCGGTGCGGCTGGTGTCCAGGAACTGCTGTGGCTTGCATGTATGGTGTCTCCGATTTCAAGGCCAAGGCCTGAGAGAGATACCGTTTCCACAGGGCCATTATCGATTTGATAGTTGAAATCCAGGTTATCAAGCAGTGAGTCCTGCCAGTTTTGGACCACGGCTTCAATCGTAAATGGTGCTGAGTTTAAGAAAAGATCTGTTGGAGTAAGCAATTCGGTAGTTGCCACATCCTGATCAATAAGGTCTGTTCCATAGGCAGACTGCTCAACGATCAAAGTGGAATTGTTCTGAACAAAAGCCACCACCTGAAGATCAAAGAACTCTTCTACACTATGCTCCGTGGCATGGTCGATTGGGTCCAGGGAGCTATTTGGAAGGCGATATGAGCCATTGAATGTATAGGAAAAGTTCGTGGTGTACGGAACTCCATTGACGAGCGCCGGAAGGACTGTTCCTGAAGCATCCGGAAGCATCTTCTTCATGACATTGTCAAATTCTGTTTCACCATTGGTTTTGATGTTGTTAAATGTTTTGTTCTCCATAATGGCAAAGTGGAGGACCATTCCAGCAGGCCAATCTGCAAATGGATTCACGGTAACTGTAGCATCAACTTGCTGGCAGTTTACCTGATAATCAATTTCAACGGACATAAACGAGGGAACACCATAGAAGCCATCACGTAGCGCTGCGGTGTATGCCTGGGAGTTATCTCCCCATTGTCCATCTACCCAAAGCTGAGGTACCGAATTGATGGAATAATAATTCCTCCGCTCATTTCCTTCGTCTGTATAGTAAGGATCTCCACTTCCCGGCCAGGACATTTGGTACTTCAGGATCACCTGACGATCAGGATTTGCAGACCAAATCGCAGTTGTGTTCTGATTGCCTGCCAGGCAAGGCCCGCAGGTCGAACTGGTAAACGACTCGTGAAATGGCAATCTTTGGATCAGGGTGTCAACCATCGATACGGTTCTTTCAAGTGTATCATTCATGGCGTTTGAATCTCCCATTCCGTTTACATTGCCGACCCACATTTTGAAATCAACGGGTCCGGCTGCGGCAATCTCAAAACTATCGGGATGGTCGAACTGATAGTTTGAAAGGGGAGCAATGCTCACACCGGAGATTGTGGCTGATTGGGTTGCCCCTATATTATCGGTCCAGAAAGCATCGAAGGAGGTTATTGTAGCTCCTCCATAGTTTGTGATGTCCGCGGTGACGGGAATTTTGGTGTTGGTTTGTTCATATGGTTCAGGTGATACGATGGCATCAAGGCCTACATCATAAAGATCCGGAACGAAGACCACAACATTATCAACTGCAAAACCATCAGCCCAGGCGCCTCCGTCATCATGGTGGAAACGTATTAGAACTGAACCGCCTGTATAGGCAGAGACGTCAATCGTTTCGTTTCTCCAATTCGGGTTGGGGCCCAGTGTTGTCAGGGCATTCCAGGATGCGCCGCCATTGTCAGAAATATCAATGTTTGCTATAGATCCCCAGAGCCCATCATAGAATACATCGAAACTTAGGAATACCATGGTATCATTGCTAAGGTCGATGGAGGGAGTGATCATATAGTCCAAAGACATATCACAATTACAGGCATCATCATTTGACAATGCGAATTGCGTGTTTGGCGGAACCACCCAGTATTGGGAAGTATATCCTGAGGATAGGATCCAACCTGTGGAGCCTGTTGCCTGTGATCTCGACCAGGAAGAAGGAAAACTTGTTCCTTCGAAGTCTTCCTGCAGTCTCACTGTTTGAGCACTGGCAGAACCTATAACCAAGAAAGTCAGTATGAGTGTGTAAAGCTTTTTCATTAAGTAGAATTAGATTGTTCCGCAAAAGTATCCGATCTGATCAAATACAGAAAATTGAATGGCATTTATATGGATTTGGGCCTATGAAATTCTGTTGATCAATCGATTTTGAGAATAATTTTCGTTTTTATCATGTTGGATGAGACCAAAGATTTATTTCTGATGAAAGAAGCCTAGATTATTTTTTTTCGTCTATTTTTGCGCTCTCTATTTCAGAGGTCTGGCAATTGATTCCTATATAATCGGGAGCTTAGAATGCCAGATAAGAAAAAAGGTCTGGTAGTTCAGTTGGTTAGAATGCCTGCCTGTCACGCAGGAGGCCGCGGGTTCGAGTCCCGTCCAGACCGCCAGGTATGGAAGCCCGATTCGAAAGAATCGGGCTTTTTTCGTAGAAAAAGGGGGCGAGAAGTTTATCCCCGCTCTAGCGGGGAACTCCCGTCCAGACCGCTCGCCTTCGCGAGCTTCGGCGAGCGAGGCAAAGGGATGGCCCGAAGCATTGCTTCGGGCTTTTTTTTGTGTAAAAAAACGGGACGAGAAGCCTGTCTCCGCGATCGCGGAGAACTACCGTCCAGACCGCCAAACTTTTTGATCACCGAAGCTATAGCGATCGCACAGTGGGTCGATAGCGTAGTTGATCTTTTAAAATGTATTACGTCTATTTCCTTGCAAATCAATCTGAGAGTTTCGTCTATGTAGGTTATTCCCAAAATGTGCAAGTCCGGTTTGCTCAACATAATGCCGGCAAGGTGACTTCAACTAAGTTTCAGAGGCCTCTTTATTTAAAGGGGTTCGTAGCTGTCGAGACAAAAAGTAAGGCCTTAAAGCTGTAAAAGTATTTCAGAGGAGGTTCCGGTAAAGCCTTTCTGAAGAAAAGGATAATCTGATCATTTGCTATAGCTAGGAGCATTGCTTCAGATTTTTATGTGTTAATAGACCAGAGTTTATGTCTTATACTGACTCGAAAGGTTTTCGAGTCGTATCTGAAAAGGACTATTTCATGATATCAGTTTTGATTTTCTAATTTTATAAAAAGACCTACTATGAAAAAGCTTGGACTTATTGGAATGCTATTCTTTTTTGGTTACTGTAAGGAACCAGTCACTGACTATACTGATAATTTCACAGGGTTGAATTCATGTAATGGTGCAGAGCAGGAAATTCTGATATCGTTTAAGGAGAAGGGTTTAATTGGAGAGGTGACAAACATTAGGTGCGAATTGATTTTCAATGGAGAGAGATTTAGACTGAAACCGATTGAAGATTATACGGAAGATACCTGGCCCAAGATCTATTATGTCAAGGCTTTATTTCCTCATACCACGGAAGCAAGATATCGATTTGAGGTAACGTATGATCTTACTGGGACATTTGGTGGAGAAGATAAAGTGATTTATCTACCGAAGATCGAAAAGGAAAACGGGGTGCGTTCTTTGGGCTGGATTCAATACACCACAGAGGATAAATTCACTGATGAAGATGGAAACGGTGAGCTGGATGGCTATCTAAACAGACTCAATTGGATCGAGCCCGAGGGCTTGATCAACTATGTTGAAGTTGCTGATCGTTTTGATCATTTAGAAACAGAAGGTATTGGAAAGCTTGGGCCAAATACTCCTAGAAGAGTAATTTATATTGACGAGGATTTGATTGTTGGGACAGATCCAGTCGAGATTCTTATTCCATTTGATATTGGTAATAATGCGCCTGAGGGAATATCGGAAAGAAACGTCACAATTGATAGGATAAGAGTTGAAGAAGTTGGAGACAATGGGATCTCAGATGACTTAGACATTTTTTTTAGAGATCCTGAGAATTCTCTTGTGGTCAGCTCAGGAGTGATTGAAGGGAACGTTATTCCCGGCCAGCAGATAAGACATTTCTTGATGAAATATAATTCCGGAGCACTTCTGCAAGGTACGGACACAATCAGATCCAGCTTTAGAGTTTATATTGATCGTGATGGGGATTGTGTTTATGGTCCAATCTGGGTGGAAATGGGAATATCTGATTAAGTCATACTAATTAAGAGGCGATTTCAAAATTCGTTCGGATTTTCTTTTTTCATCCTTGTCGAGATCTCAACGGATCTTTTCTCTAGTATTCATGACAAAGGGAAGGGATATTCGGTCTGCTTCTCGCTCAAAACCCCAACGAATAAAGTGTTAAAAAATGTTTAAAAAATGTAAATCCCCCTTTTTGGGGGATTTACATTTTTGATCAATATGCTTTCCTTGTAATCGACTTGAGAAAAACAGAATATTTCAGGGGAGAGATTTCCTGTTAAGTATTCGTTAAGAATTTTATTTAGGAAAAAGGAACAGAGTTCCTGCGAATCACCTTCACAAGGTTACTTGCTACTAACGAATTTCTAAGGTCATAAGATCAGGGATGAGGCTCCTTGTACCTTGACTCTGATTATCACAATGTTTAATGTGGATTAACTTTTTGATCTTCATTGACAATAAAATGTAAGAGCCCTAGGTTTTTACTCTAGTTTCTTTCAAAATTTTTTAAACATTAGATATGGCATTATCAAACCAACCCTGGACCACTTTCTCTTCTTTTTTAACCACGGAACCATATGTTTCGGGTACCCCAACCGCCGAGCAAACAAGAATTCTTGACCTACTTGAATTCATAATCGATGATTCTGACATAGGTCTTGGAGCAGGAGATAATTATGATGATTTCGGAACTTTTCTGAAACTGGTCAGGACTCACCATGTGACCCAGTTTTTTTCGAATTCTCCCCAAGTTCAATTTCACCATTATACCACCGATATCATCCCGGACCTTGCGGCTGAAATAAATGCCATTGCCGACGATATTTACCTACGAGAAACAAACATTGCATCCGATACCGAGAATAATCTCGATGCCTGGGATTCCTTCTTTGCAGCATTTCCGGAGGATATTAACCAGGGTATTCAGGAATTTGTCAAGGGTCTAAGGAGCCCTAACGGCAACCCGACTGTTATTCAGCTCAAGGACCTTACAGGTCTTTCGGGTGCCGGCAGCATAAATGTGGTCAATGAACTATTGAAGTTAGAGACGACCCATAGCCTTGTGATCGCTTTGGCCAACAGGTTTTTGAGTAGCTGTCAGTCCTTCTATGAAACCATCACATCCAATTGGCAATTCGACTTAAAACTTAAGTATGACAATGATCAACCTGTTGCTGGTGAAGAGCTTACGGTCACAATAAATTATTTGACCATTAACGGTACTCAAGAATCTGCAGGTTCATTTGAAATTGGCAAATACACTACCGACGAAAACGGTTTTATTAAGTTAAGGTACCCCATAGTTCAGGAGAATGAAGATCATTTTCCGTCGGATATCGCCTTAGACTTTAGTCATTCTACCCTTACCCTAAACCCTTCACAGGAGGTGATCCCCACCAAACTGATCGGGTCAGGTGGTTCTTTGGATGGGCCCAAGGAATTAAGGATCATAAAAGCAGGCGCAGAGCCCACATCTTCACCAAATGAGGTTTCGATAGATGCGACAGTAACAGCAATTTGGGGGGCAGGAGAGATCGATGCGCGCGTAAATCTTCGAACGTTTATAAATGGTATCAATGAAGACAACAATGGTTATTCAGGCGATATCAATTTTACCGGAAATGATAGTGATCTGAGTGACATCAGAAGGATTGGGGGTCTTCAAAACACCCTGGAATACCTTGAATTATCCGATTCTGCGGAAGATGAAACCAAAAAGGAATTTATTCGAATTCTTGATCGACATGCATATCTGGATGGCATTGGCGTGGATAGCATTGTAGCAAAGGCCCTGGTGCCGGGAGTAGAATCCGCTGGATTCTCTCTGGACGGTATTGCAAAGCTCAACAGAAATGAGGCCGTTGAGAAGATCGCAACGGCTAGCAATCAAAATGATTTCACCGCCTATGCTCAAAACAATGGAATTACCTCCGCTGTAAATTATTCTGCCAGCTTCGTGGCCGGGCAACATGCCCGAACCGCGATGAAACCCCAGACAAGTACAACGAATACAGGTACCCAAACCATCGATAACCCTGCAATACAGCTGAGGATCCAAACGCTCTTGAGCAGAATATACAGGGAACGCTGCAATAGCGAGGATTGTGAAACGGCTGTCAGTCCTCTGGCGTACTTGTTGGATCTATTGCATTACTCCGTGAGCAATGTTACACAGGGCGCTGTAGGATCCAAGACCCACATTTCTTTAAGTGAACTGAGCAACAGGTTCTTTCAGGATTTTGAGGATCTGCCTGCGGCTTGCGATAGCGTGGACGAATCTGTTTCCCAGGCGAGATTATCTGTTGAAGCCCTGAGAAAAAAGGGTACTAATTCCGCGGAATATCCGGAATACCTTGAGGAGGTATATCAGGGCTTGCTCAGACTCTTGGGTACCAGCAAACTGGAGCTTTTCGATGCTCGGGACAACATCGACAGGAAGAAACGACTTTGCGAAAAGTTGGGATTCGCCTATGATCCAAGTTTTGATATTATCTCGAAATTATACCTTGAGGATGGTGCCGGTGGTGATAACGAGTTAAATGAAAAAAATCTAGAAAGGCTTACCGGATTAAAGAACACCCAGGTTACTGCGGAGATCAATAACCCTTTTTCCAAGGGCATGAAGGAAAGCGGGGATCCAAACAATTATCTAAGTCAGTGGAAATTTGAAAACTTAATTTATGGTGTAAATACCAATACCGATGGAACCATTAAAGTCGATCTGACCGTAGATACACAAACCAATTTGAGAAAGCTCGAAGTCTTTCTTGGAACAACAAAAGTCGGTGAGGGGGAAATTACCAATGCCTCCGGAACAGGGTTCGTTTCGATCATCCCCGAAGGAGTAAACGGTATTTCAGGTACCGTTTTTCTCAAGGCGGCTGCTAATGACGCATTGGGTATTCAATTCCAGGTTTTACCGCAGATATTGGCTGCCCAATTCGCTGGCCTCATTAATTCCTGGGCTGAACAGGATCTCAACGATGATCCTGTTATAGACCCGGATCTCCTGTTTCCGGAAGATTTTGCAGATCCTTTTGATTCGGATAACAATAGCCCTGTTGGAATATGGAAGAGCCGAAAAGGTTCTGTGAGTTCTCTGAAGTTAAGTATGAGTGAGGGTAGTGGTACTCAAAAAAGCGCCTCTACTTTTGTGCTCCGAAGAAGAGAGTTGGATGAGTCTGAAACAACAATTCCGGTTCCGGATGTAAACGGATTTCATTCTTCTACAACCGATGCAAATGGAAATTTCTATTTGGCCGGCTCAGATAAGGTGCTGGTGCTTGATTCCGACAGGTATCTGATCGATACCTGGGATGTAAACAAAAGCGCGGAGATGAACTTTTCTGCCTTGAAGGACATCAGCTACTCATCTGAGTTTGATCTGCTGGTCCTTGCCGATGATACGAGTTCTCATTCCATCATAAAAGGATTTAGTCCTTCGGGCCAGTTGAAATTGAAGTTTCAGTTATCCGGCTCTCAAGAGGGGCTTCTGAATAGCCTCAATCAAGCCGCCTTCCTCAAATCCGGCGAATTGCTTGTTGCCGACCAGGGGGAAATCGGAGGAAGTGGAAGTCATTCACGACTGCAAAGCTTTCAAAACCCAATTGAAATAGAGCAAAACCGGGAGTATGGAAATGAGGGTGAAGGGAAGGATAGGGCCCTACCAATAGAAGCTATAGATGAGGATGGTGATAGAGCCATTGCAATATCCTATTCACTCGATAACTCTTATTTCATCAAAATATACGATCTGGAGAATCCGAGAAAGGGTGATTTCGTCTATCAAAAAGACGAATATCCGGTGACCAAAATTGCCGGATACATGCATCCGACTGACGGTTACAAAACCTTTTCTTCTATAACGGATATTGCATATGGTCAGAATGGTATTCTGTTTGTTTTGGATGGAGAGTCCAAGCTTGTTATTCTGTTCAGTAAGAAACTCGAATTCATTGGTTCGCATAAATTGGATGATAACCTGATCCCCCAGGGATTGGCCCCGTCTATGAAGTCCGGTGTTTCAGAGTTTTTCGTAACCTACGAAGGCCAGGCTACACTGGACCAATTTACATTTACCATTGATGACGGCTTCTCTGTTGGCAGCAATCCGACCTCTTTAACGCTCTCAGGAACCGATCATGCCGGGAAGATGGTCTGCAAAGAAAATGGAGACCTTTTTGTGACCATGGTTTCAAGTGTTGAAATGGTTGCGAATGGACAGACACTTTCGACGCCACATTACACCTCCTCGAACATGTCCAATCTAAAGTGGGTCAAGCTTGCTCTGAATGCCCAGGGAGACTACAATGGGTTGGTGATCTCTTCACTTACCGGGGGTATTGAGCAAATAGATGATTCGAATCCAACGCCCGTTTTGCAAAGGTCATGGTATTCCAAAAACGCTTGGCTCAATTTCACGGATACTTTATCGATCGGCCATTACAAAAACGGCAGGCTGCTCATCGCCAACGATCAGGGGCAGATCCTGGAATTTGGGACTCCCTCTGTGGTCTGGAACAAGACAGGAGAAAGCATAAAGGAAATAATCGCTCCGCGAAGCGGACATCTGTTGGCAGGAACAGATGCAGAGGTCTATGTTTTAAACACCGGCGATTGGTCGGAGGAAAATGCCTTGGCCTCAGAAACCAGTTCCATTAGTTCCCTGAACACACTTTCGATAGGTCAGGATGAGTTCAAAAACATATTTGTTCTATCCGGAGTGGATCTTCATCGATTCAACAAGGAGTATAGCTTTTTGGAATCTGATGATCTCAGCGGGGTTGATTTTAGCCTGAGCAATACCGTATGTTTCCAGACCGTACCGGGACGCAGAGGACTTGTTCTTCATTCGGGCAATCCCGGAACAATTTCCTACCTGTCCTTAAAAACACAACTTGAGCAGCTCATTGATAGCTTCAATAGCGCAAACGGGCTTGCAAAGCAGCCACTGCTGTTTGATGATATAGTCTTGTTGAACAATAAGGAGAATGAAGGATACAATATCCAGGAAGACCTGATTCAATCGAGCCTGAGTTTCTCGGAATTCAGATATCTCAAGGCGACCTTGCAAAGAGAATACGAACGGAAGGCTCTGCCTTCGGGTTCTGACTGGTGGGACCAGGCCAAGGATATACTCATCAATGTATATAAAAAGGAAAAGGCAACTGACTGGAAACAAGATGAGGAAGATCAGGGTATCACCTTATCTCCATTTCATTTCAGGCCCCTTTCTTCACTTCAAGAAAGCGAATTAAGTTTCAACCGTTGGAGAGCTTCCGTTATTTCAAGACAGGAGCACAGAGATAAGATCTCATCCCGAACCGTTCAGCTTTCGACCTTATTTGATTCCTCGGTCTCGATGCTTGAGGATCTCGAAAAAGACCATATGACCAAATTGAGAGATCTTGTCATCGAAGCTCACACGGGGGAAGATTCTCTGAGTCTTGAGAATTCGCTCTTAATGGATATGCATAGTCTGGGAGAGGTTCGAACGAACAGGATTGCTCAGGCGACTACCACATTGCAGGGACTGCTTTGGGGTGTTCGAAATCAGACCTATGAGAATACCCATAATTATAATGTGAACTCCGATTTCTTCGATGATGAGTGGCAATGGCTGGGCACCTATGCTTCATGGAGAGCGGCTATGATGATCTTTCTTTATCCGGAGAACCTGCTTGCCCCCCAATATAAAAGGGATTTCTCGGAGAAATTCAGGGAGATCACCAATGAGGTATTGCGCACCAGAAGATTCTCTCAAAAGGATGCCTGCAAACTAGAAAATGAATATAGCCAATACTTAGGTGATTTATCGGGTTTGGTTTCTTTGGGTGGAGTGTTGATCAATGCCCAGGAGAAAATCGAGAAAAATGATTGTAATGAATACTATTCTGATCCCGAATTAAAGACCTTGGCGATCGCGGAAAAGAATGGAAGGAGATATTTTTCATTGCAAGATCCGGAGTTTGGAAATGAAGAGTTTGATCCAAGGAGCATCTGGAAAGAGCTTCCGGAAATCTCAAGAGGCCTTTTTTACCTGGGTTATTTTGTCGATTCGAACGATCCTCGAAAGGAGGAAGTCGTTTTTTTATTTCGAACAGATGATGTAAATGAGCTATTCGGTTTGAGTTTTTATCCCCGTGGTTGTACATGGGGAAATGAGCTGATCAAATTGCCAAATCCTGATTTTGATAATACAGATGTTAAATTCAGCTATTATGGCGAATACCTGCACTACTTATATGCCGATAGATCAATCTTCAGATACTATAAAATTGGAGATAAGACTACCGGGAATCCCTGGGAAAACAGCAAGTCTTTTATTCTGCATCGATATAGTTCAACCGGTCAATTTTATTGGAAGGAGATTTTTTGGACACGAGGGCGCAATGCCTCGTTCAGTAATGCTGATGAGAATTATCAAAATGATAAACCAACACATGTCGTGAGAAGTCGGGGTTGGTCTAGTTACACATTCATTAGTGTCAAAAAATCCGGAGGAATCACAGGTGTTTCTACAGGCGTAAACAAATATGATCAAGGCAACTACTACAATTTTTCCTTTGAAAAGAAAGGCGCAGTCGGAAAAGGCGTTTCATTTATTGATGTAAGTAAACTGTTGATTCCTCTTTCAAATGAGGGAGATGATTTCTCCGATGATATTGTGATCGATTTTGCTAACCTGGATTCTGTAAATGCGAAAATTCCTGTAACCTATCATGTGAACAGCTTGCCCTTTATGTGGTGGCACCATTCTGTTGTTAATTATTCGGGCAGGTCTGAATACAACCATGATAATTGGCTGTTCCATCATGGAAATTTGAGGTTGGCAAAGTTTGAATTGAACAATAATGTTCCTGAAGAAACGGCTTCAAAGTACATTTCCCCAAGAGCAATTTTCGATTTGGGATTGAGAGCATCTCCCATTTCCAAGCCAAGGATGGATCTGCAGAGTTTGCAAAATTCAACGCCGGTTGAACATTTCTACTATGATGAAGCTTACCTGCATTTTCCGTTGCTGATGGCTGAAAAGCTCAGGGACTCCGGGAATTTTGAGCATTCCCTGAAATGGTATGCCCAGATTTACGATTTTAACAGATCCGAGAACCGGGAGATCTATCAAGGACTTAAGAATTCGGTTGCTTTTTCGAGTTTCTCCAAGAACCAAGATTGGCTCAAGGATCCTTTGCATCCTCATGCACTGGGAAGTACCAGGTATATGGCCTATCAAACCTATATTGTCAATGGGATCAGTCAATGCCTTATCGCATATGCAGACTCCGAATTCACCAAGGATACCGCTGAGTCCATTGCCAAGGCAAGGGAACTTTATAAAGAGGCACTCGAAGCGCTGAAGACTTTTCAGGATGTCAAGACTCAAAGTGATTGCGAAGTCAAAATATCGGCCCTGAGTATTACCGTGCCGGTTGGTGGAGAGAAATGGCAAAGTCTGGTAGATGCGGGAATTAAGACGCTGGGCTCTATAAAACTATGTGAGAGATTGGATAGTTATATTGCTACTGAATTTGGTACTGAAAAAACGGCCATTGAAGGGGCAGTTGATGGTCAAGGCGATGTTGATGAAGATGCTCTCCAATCAGCATGTGCGTCTTTTATCCAATCAGTATTGGATGCGGTCCATGATCAAAACGGGATCCAGAGATTTTCTTTTAACCAGATACATTCAAAGGCAAGACAAGCCGGGGATGCTGTGCGCATGGCCGGTGCTTCAGCAACCGATGGTGAGGACCATTCCAGGACTATCCATTCTCAAGGAGTTCAAAGGACAACCAAGGCGGTCAAATACAAGGTTGGTATTGCGGATGAGTATCTTGGCACGAACCCTACATCCGGAACCGCCGATTGGTTAAGAAAGGAAACCATTCACATCGTAGATAGCCCTGATTATGAACTTCCTGTCATTAAGTTGGCTGAAGGGGCTGATATGGATGAGGAATTCTATGATACCAGGGTGTTGGGGACTGATGATAGCGGGCTCAATTCGAATGACGTTGATTTAACAAACAATACCGCAGGAACCATCAGGTCTTCAACCCCCATACAAGGTCCGGAGTTTTCAGGGATCTCCAAATTCGTTTTCGGAATTCCAAAAAACCCTCTGGCCAGCTATTTGGCATTGAAGGCCCAACTGAATTTGTCCAAGATCTATAGCGGTCGAAATATCTCGGGCTATGAACGCCCCTTGGAACCTTTCAGCGCGCCTATCAATGCAACTTCCGGGATACCGGGTTTGGCTACCAATGGGGGCGTTGACATCAATGACCTAGGGGTCTTGCCGGGAATCTACAGATTTTCCTATCTCCTGGCAAGGGCTAAAGAACAGGCCAATTATGCCGGGCAGATGGAGAATCAGTTTCTTTCTCTACTTGAAAAGTATGACGCTGAAAGCTTCTCCATTTTGCAGGCGGAACAGAGTCTCAATCTTTCTACCGAGAACATCCGCCTTCAGGATATACGGCTTAAAGAAGCCAAGGAGGGTGTGAAGCTTTCCAGCCTTCAGTTAAGTCGAAGTCAGATATCTCTAGAGCATTATACTGGTCTGCTGGACCAGGGATGGTTGCAAACAGAAATTGATTCAATAAAAGCTTTAGAGATTGCCCAAGGTTTTACTAGAAGTGCAACTGAGTACTTGGCTTCTGGAGCAATTCTTTCAGGTTTGGGTGGAAATCCCAACGGTAATCCAATGTATTGGGCATCTGTAGCTGGAGGGGTTGCTTCTGGTATTGGTATTGGTTATCAAGGAGCTGCGAGTATTCAACAAATGAATGCTTCCATTTTGGCTCAAAGAGCCTCTTATGAAAGAAGAGCCCAGGAATGGGAGTTCCAGGAGTCACTTGCCCAGCAGGATGTCAAGATAGGACAGCAAAACATTAAAATTTCGGAATTGAGGGTGGATCAAAGCGCCCAGGAAAAGAAGATCACAGAACTTCAAAAGCAATATGCTCAAGAGAACCTGGATTTTCTGAAGAACAAATTCACCTCGGCGGAACTCTATTCCTGGATGGCCGGAGTGATGGAGGGCGTTTATTCTTATTTCCTTGCCCAGGCAACGGCCACAGCAAAAATGGCCTATTATCAATTGGGCTTTGAACGTCAGCAAGTACCAACTACAACAATAAGGGAGGATTATTGGACCGATGGTGCCGATGGAAACGGGTTGTTGGCGGGCTTACAGGAAGATGGAGAGTCCACCGATCGCAAGGGATTGACCGGCACTGCACGACTGTCTAGGGACATTATTCAGTTGGAACAGGAAGCCCTGGAAACCGACAAGCGCAAACTCCAGATCACGAAGTCCATTTCTCTGGCCACCCATGATCCGAGCTCATTTGCAGAATTCAGGAATACAGGAGTCCTGTATTTCGGCACTCCCATGGAGATCTTTGACCGGGACTTTCCTGGCCATTATCTGCGCCTGATCAAGAGAGTTTCTGTTTCGGTAATTGCTCTGGTCCCAACGGTGGAAGGCATAAAGGCAAGCCTTTCCAACTCAGGAACTTCGAAGGTTGTGAAGGGGACCATCAAGCCAACCAAGGTCGATATCGATCGCTTGCCCGAGAAGATCTCCTTCTCTAATGCTGTGGAAGCAACAGGGGTTTTTGATCTCAACCCAGTGAATGAAATGCTCAATCCTTTCGAAGGTATGGGTGTGGAAAGTGGCTGGATCTTCGAAATGCAAAAGCCCTCCAATTTTATCGATTATAATGGTATTGCGGACATCATTCTGACCATTGATTATACCGCACTGGATAATCCAGATTACAGAACCACAGTTATCGGAGATCTTGGTACCGTTTTCGACGGAGAGCGGCCCTTCAGCTTCAGAAATAACTTTCCTGACCAGTGGTTTGATCTGAACAATGCGGAGTTGCTTGATCAGAGTGATCAATTTAAGGTATCTCTTGATCTTACGCCTGTCGATTTTCCCGCAAACCTTGCAAATCCAAGAATAGAGCAGATCACTATGATATTCGATATTGAAGGCTTGGATCAGGAACCTGTTCAGGTTGAGGTGAGCGTCAACGACAGGACTTGCACAACGGTTGAAGGTAGGATCTCAACAAGAAGCACCACCGGAAACAATTGGATATCATTGGCCAATTCCATAGGACAGGGAGTTCACTGGAACATGGAAATAGGCAAGGTCTTTGTAAATGGCAACCTTGAGCTTGGTGATACAGAGAAGCGATCCTTTTTTAGGGATCGGGTAAATGATATTTACCTGATTCTATCCTACAAGGGTCAAACCTCTCCCTGGAAAGTTTAATCTCCGAGACCATGAGCAATAAATCAGGAATTGGAGACAATGTGGTGTCCCTTCCTCAGGGAGGAGGGGCTATCAGCGGCATGGGGGAAAAATTCTCTCCCGATCTGTTCACGGGAACCGGTAACTTTTCAGTTCCCATCGCCATCCCCGAAGGGCGGAATGGCTTTCAACCCCAACTGAGTCTGGGCTATTCAACCGGAAACGGAAACGGTGCGTTCGGTTTGGGTTGGGGACTATCGGTACCCGGGATCATGCGCAAGACCAATAAGGGAGTCCCCAAGTACAATGATGAAAATGATGTGTACATCCTTTCAGGCTCCGAGGACCTGATCCCTGTTTCTGAGTCTGAGGCCAAAGAAACCGAGGTAGTGACCGCGGAGCTTAACCTGGTAACAGTGACAAGAACCAAAATATACAGGCCAAGGACTGAGGGACTCTTTGCCCGGATCTCTCATATAAACATACGCAAGGATCATTTTGATAACAATAATACATGGATCTCACGGATCTCTGAATTTGACTACTGGGAAGTCCGGAGCAAGGATGGCCTGGTCAGCTATTATGGGAACCCTGATCTGGATATTCTTGATGTAGCGGGCACCATTATCGCCAATCCGGATGATAGGGAGAAGATCTTTGCCTGGAAACTCTACAAGACCGAAGATCCATTTAAAAATGAGATCCGGTATGAGTATTTGAGGGATTATCTTGCAAAAGACGACTCAAAACAACAAATGGGTCATGATCAACTGTACCTGAAGAAGATCGGGTATGTGGATTATTTGGATAGCGGTACAGAGAGGTTTTTGATCAGCGTCAATTTTGATTATGGTTCTGAGGATCGAAGTGACCCCTTCTCTACATATACTTCCGGCTTTCAGGTGAGGACCAATAAGCTCTGCAAGGAGATCAAGATCAACACTCATCCACTTGTTGCTCATCTTCCCAACACTTATGATGATCAGACCTATAATATTGATGAGGGCATTCTGACCAAGTCATATATTCTTGAGTATGAGAACTCCCCTTATAACGGGGCATCATTACTGAAATCTGTACAGGTTCGGGGACATGATCAGGATGCCAATGAAAATCCCCTTACCGAGGATATGCCCCCGCTGACTTTTGATTATACCGGCTATACCCCTGAAAACAGGAGCTTTTCTCCGGTCAGGGGCAAGGATCTTCCGGCCCAAGGCCTGGCTTCCCCGACCATGGAACTGATCGACCTTGATGGCAACGGTTTGCCCGATATCATCGAGATGAATGGGGTCTCTGTTCGCTATTGGCAGAATATGGGCGATGGAGAGTTCGGAGTCCCAAGGTTGATGGATGAAGCTCCACTTGGACTGAGCCTGGAAGACCCCGATGTGCAACTGGTTGATGCTGATGGTGATGGAAGGGCAGATCTCCTGAGTAAAAAACCGGGATTGACCGGGTATTTTCCTTTGAACTTCTCAGGAAAATGGGACCGTGAATCTTTTCGACCCCAGGAAATTGCTCCGAGCTTTTCCTTTGCCGACCCCGAAGTAAAAATGATGGATCTCACGGGAAACGGGATCACAGATGTACTCAGAAATGGAGTAAGCCTGGAATGCTATTTCCAGGATTCGGAGTTGGGCTGGGATGAACCCAGGATCGTGAGCAGAAGCCAGGCTTTTGATTTTCCCAACATCACCTTTGGAGATCCAAGGGTGAAAACGGCGGATATGAGTGGGGATGGACTTCAGGATCTGGTATTGGTGGAAAACGGAGGCGTGAGTTACTGGCCCAATTTGGGTCATGGGAACTGGGGCGCCAGAAAGACCATGTCATTTTATCCCAGGAGGGGATATGACTTCAATCCTGAACGGATTTATTTGGGTGATCTGGATGGGGATGGAGTAGCCGATATGATCTATGTGGATAACCATAAGATCAGCCTTTGGATCAATCATCAGGGAGAGCGTTTCGGTGATGTGATCGAGATCTCTGGCACTCCTCCTGTCAGCGATATGGATTCTGTCAGGATCGTGGACCTGCTTGGGCAGGGCACTCCGGGCATCCTATGGAGCTCGGACGGAAGTTATGGAGGTCGAAATCGCATGTACTTCCTGGACCTGACCGGAGGTGTGAAGCCCTATGTGCTGACGGAAATGGATAACAATATGGGCGCGGTGACCAGGGTGAAGTATGAGTCATCCACGGTTCATTATCTCAGAGATTATAAGATTCCTTCAGAACGCTGGCAAACCCACCTTCCTTTTCCGGTGCAGGTGGTGAGCTGCGTTGAGGTGATCGATCAGATCAGCCAGGGCAAGCTTGCAACCGAGTATCGTTATCATCACGGCCATTGGGATGGAGGAGAAAGGGAATTCAGGGGTTTTGGCCGGGTGGATCAGCAGGATACAGAGACCTTTGAAAGATATAACTCAGAAGGCCTCCATGGAGCAGAGCAGTTTGAATCGGTTTCTCAGACCTCTTTTTCGCCACCTCTGCTGACCAAGTCCTGGTTTTACCTGGGACCAGTGGGAATGGAATACGGGGACTGGTACATTCCTGATTTTTCAGGGGAGTACTTTTCCGAAGATATCAATGCCTTTAATCTGCAGGAAGATCTGAAGAGTTTTTTGTCCGATCTTCCGAGAAGAGCAAGAAGGGATGCCCACAGAGCGCTTAGGGGATCAAGCCTGAGAACCGAGCTCTATGCCCTGGACGGAGACCCCAGACAGGACAGGCCCTATACGGTGACGGAGAATCATTATGATCTTCGAGAGGAATACAAACCCTCCGAGTATGTAGGGGGGCAGTTCCCCGAGAAGAAGAACTGGGGCTCGGCCTATGTGTTTTTCAGCATGGGCGCAGCCAGCAGGACCACCCAATGGGAGCGTGGAGAGGAGTCTGAAAATCACCATACTTTTTCCTTCTCCAGGAACTATGACAGCTATGGAAATTTGAAGGAATCAATCTCGGTGGCTGTTCCGCGAGGAGGGGACTATATGACTCCGATAGCTTCACCTGAACCCTATCTGGTCACGATGAAGGAAAAGGTGTTTGGATACAATGACACTGCCGGAGGGACGTACATTGTGGACCGCGTATGCTCGGATAAGGATTATGAGATCAGCAATGATGGCAGCATGAGCTTAAGCGAACTGATCGATACAACGGTTTATAATACCAACAACCAAAAGGCCATCGCTCATGTGGTGTACAATTATGATGGTAATGGTCTCGATGATCTCGACGGAGGGGGGTTTGGGGAGATAAAAGAGTATGGCGTATTAAAATACATTCGCCGATTGGTGATCAGCAATGATGTGATCAATGATGTTTATGGTTCGACACCACTCATTTACGATATTACTAATTCAGAATGGGGTACAAATTATCCAGAGGAGGCCCTGGATTTTTTGAATATGCTGGACCTGAGTGGCGGCCCTGAGGGGTTTGTTGGAGGATGGTATGTTCAGGAGTCAAGAAGGAAGATCTCTGGCAGAGGACAGGTTACACGAGATTGGCTCGGCTGGTCTTATTGGCAGCGATATGATTATGATGCCTATCAGTATAAACCAAGACTGGATGCAAAGACTCAGCGTTCTGTTCGGGGGTTCATTGGAAACACAAATATTCAATCCTCAATGACAATGAATTTCAGAACCCTGCAATATGAATATATCAGGGATCCGAACCGGAATTATACCAAGGTTCTGTTTTCACCATTGGGCTTTGTAACGGCCAAGCTATTTGCCAATAAATCAAGTTATCGGGATACCAATGCTGATCCTGCGGTGAAAATGGAATATGATTTTTTCAATTTCATTGATAACGGAGATCCTGTTTATGTGAAGAGCACTACCCGGGAGTGGCATAAGAATGACAGCGCTGATCCCAACTTCAACAATAACACCTTTGTCAAGTATGAGTACAGCGATGGGTTCGGAAGGCTTGTACAGACCAGGCAGCAGGCCGAGGATGTGATCTTCGGGGATACGGCTGATGACCGTGTATTTGGTGATTCGGGGCTGAACCCTGATCCTGATGGTACCAGCACCAATGCCAAGGGAACTGAAAGAGATAGCCAGGATCCCCTGAATGTGGTGGTCAGCGGCTGGCAGGTCTATGATAACAAAGGCCAGGTCGTGGAGAAATATGAGCCCTATTTCGATAGCGGATTCGATTTCCAGGCTCCGACGGAAACCCAGAAAGGAAAGAAGGTGGAGATGAGCTATGACCCCAGGGGACAGGTGATCAAGACGGTGAATCCGGATGGCAGCATGCAGCAGGTGATCTTCGGTGTGCCGGGGGCGCTCAATACTCCCAATGTATTTGAACCCACCCCATGGGAAAGCTATACCTATGATGCCAATGATCTTGCAGGAACAACGCATGCAACCGAGAGTGCGGCCTATGATGATCATTGGAATACACCCTCATCTGTTGAACTGGATGCCCTGGGAAGACAGGTCAAGACCATCCAACGGGTTGATGATAACAGTGCCAATGATATTATCATGAAATATGAATATGATATTCGTGGCAATGTCTTGAAGATCACGGATGCACTGGACAGGACACTGACGACCAACAAGTACTCTGAGGCCAATTGGTTGATCGAGGAGGATCATTTGGATTCGGGAAAAACCACATATTATTTTCATTACTCGGGTAAGCCCAAGCATATCGTTAGAGCGAACGGCTCTGAGACGATGATCTTTTTTGACAGCCTGGTCAGGCAGGTGTATGTATGGGGTAAGGATCAGGCCGCTGATGATTGGACGGTTCGTGAATTCACCTATTATGGAGAGCATGCCTTTACGGGGACAGCTCAATACGATGATAATCACCGTGGAAGACCCTATCAGATCTTTGATGGTGCCGGGTTGATTACTTTCGAAGAATACGATTATAAAGGTAATGTTGTGGACACCAAACGCCAGGTGGTCAAGGACCAGAAGCTCAAGGATTCGATCCCCACAAATTGGCAGGGGCTCAAGGATGTCGGCTTCTTTGCTGATCATACCGCCCTGATCCCTGATGACTTTGGTACTACAGGTTATGTAAAACCCGACCCTACGGAATTGAGTGCTCATGTCACCGATTATGTGCAAGGCCTTTATATCCACAAATACGCTTATGATGCCTTAAGCAGGGTTGTTGAGACAACCTTGCCTCAGGGCACGGGTAATACCCTGTCCATTAAACAGAAGTTTAAATACAATGAGCGTGGTTTGGTATCCTATCTGGAAAGCTATGATGCGACCTACAGTCATGCCGATCTACATTATAATGCCAAGGGCCAACGGATCTTAATGGTTATGGACAAGGTGATGACCCGCTATGCCTATGATGAAAATACCTTCAGGCTCAAAAGGATGCGTGCCTGGGTCTATGAAAAGCCTGTAGGGACCACACATGAGTATGCTGAACTGAACAGCTCAAATTGGCATGATAAAACCGACTATTCCTATACCCATGATCTGGTAGGAAACATTCTGTCGCTTAGGGACAAGAGCCCGGATGATTTTACCAGGACCTATCAGTACGATCCCTTGTATCGTCTGATCGAGGCTGTAGGTCGTGAGTGTGATGCGCCTTTATCCACGCCGCCTTGGCTAACCGCATCGCGTTGCGATAACCTGACCAATACACGGACTTATAAGCGAGAATATTCCTATGATGAAATGGGGAATATTGAAGAGTTGAAGCATATCGATGTTAGCCATGGCACGAATAGTTTCACGCGCAGGTATCTCTATCAAACTGGCAATGACCTGCTGGACAAATTTGATGATGGTAACAATCCAGCAACGGTTCATGCCACATATACCTATGATGCCAATGGCAATCAGATCAAGACCAATACAGAACGGAATTTCACCTGGAATCATCAAAACCAGATGATTACCTATTTCAATCAGACCAGCGATGGGACCGAACCCACGGTCTATTCCATTTATCTCTATGATTATATGGGCCAGCGGGTCAAAAAATGGGTCAGGAAGGACAACGACCTGATACAGGTAACCAATTATTTAAGCATTGATCACGAACATCTTTATGAGACGGATCATGCACTGAGTTTGGATACAGCCAATGATGTTGATTTCATAAAGCTTAACTTGGGAAGTGAAATGATCGCTTCAGAGAATTTCGGAACGGATACCAAGAAGAGGACCGGGCAGTATCGTTGGTTGAGTTATATCAATGACCATTTGGGCTCTCCGGTACTTGTCTACAGGACCAATACGGGCTATGATTATTCCAGCAATGAATATTTCCCTTTTGGAGAGCTGGCTTTTGGAACTGCAAGCAATTTCTCGCAGCAGAGATACCGGTTTGGAGGAAAGGAAAGGGACGAGGACCATGGTTTGAGCTACTTCGGTGCTCGTTATTATGCGCCCTGGACCTGTAGGTTTACGAGTGTTGATCCGCTGTGGAATAAGGCACCTTCGGAATGCCCGTATTGTTATGCTGGGAATAATCCCTTAAGGTATGTTGATCCTACTGGAATGGAGAAGACTGAAAGTGGGAATTCAGGGGCAAAAGGTGCTAGTGGAGGAAATCCCTTTAGCGGAAGCCAGAAAACAGATGGGGATGTGGACATTGGAATGAGGGAAGTGATTCATGGGTTAGCTGAAACCTTTTCACAGGCGAAGGAGGCAATCGGGAATGCGATTAGCGATGTTTTTGGAGGGGATTCCAAGGGATCATCTGTAGGAGATTTAAAAACAGATAATTTAGAAGTGACTCCTATAAAGGATGTAATAGGCCAAAATCCCTTAGAGGATTCTGCAATGAAAAAAATCCCAGAAACATGGGACCCTATAACAAATGAAAGAATTTCAAAGCTAGATGATAGAGTGCAGGAACCTGCTGCAAACTTTATAAATAAGGTGGAATCGGAATTGGGAATTCAATTAAGGGTTACGGATGGCTATAGAAGCATTGGAGAGCAAAATGAATTGTATCAGCAGGGGAGGACTAAGCCTGGATCAAAGGTTACTAATGCAAAGGGCGGTGAAAGCTATCATAACTATGGACTTGCTATAGACGTTGTGCCAATGGAAAATGGTCAGCCTAACTGGGATTCAATTTCAAATGAAATTGGAGATATTGGAAAGGGGTTTGGATTTGAATGGGGCGGAGATTGGACAACTAAAGATTTGCCACATTTTCAAATGACCTTTGGACAATCAATCGAATCTTTAAAATCCAGATAAAATGAAAATCCTTTTCCTAATTTCTTTCATGATTTTCATGAGTAGTTGTGTTCAAAAAAAAAATAAAAATGAATCAGCAAATGTTAAAATTGTAGATTCTGACACTTCTACTATTGTTTCTGAGATTGATAAAAAGGTATTATTGATAGAACGGGATTCTACAAATTTTGATACAAGTCTTTCAGAGTTTATTTCTCCAATAAGCTCAGAAGGAGCTGACCTTTTGCGGTATACTTTGGAAGGGGAGCTCAGAAAAGCCATTGTTTCTTTCTATGGAACAATGACAAAGTTCAAGTTCAAATATTTCTTTGAAAATGAAAGAGTGATATTCATTCAGGTGAGATCATATTTTTACAATAAGCCATTCTATATGGAAAATTCAGAAATTGATAGGATAGAAAATGAAGTTATTTATGTTGTTAACAATTCTATCTTCATGTGGTTAAATGATGAGGGACATATTATTCGGGCAGATTCAATGGAGATTATGAAAATGGAAAGGGATATTGTTGGATTTGATTTTTCTGAGACTGTCAAGCATTAAAATACAGCGAAGTAGTGCTCGCATTTCAATGATTCACTTTATATAGCTCAGTGACATCATAAAAGAAGATGGAATTGAATCAGAGATAGGAGCCAAAATTCTTAGCAAAAAGAGGGTCAGGACAAACAGCCTTTACGGATGGGAATGTATTACTCAGCATGCAAATGGGAAAGCATATTCCCGGAACTTTCATTTAACGGATAATGATAGTCTGATTTTCATTGTTCAATTTGTTTCAAGTAATAAAGAGGATTTAACAAAAGAGAGATCAAATGATTTTTTTGATTCATTCACTGTTTTGTACTGAATCAAATCCAGTAAACACGTAGTGCCCCCGCCTAAATGATTCACTTCGCATAGCTCAGTGAATTCCGGCGGGCAGGCTCCTCCCTATTTACCCAAACCCAATAGCTGAACAACAAGAAGAGAAGAACTTATCCCCCATTTGCCAAATGGGCAATGTAATCCCCTAGATACGGGGTGCGTCTCCCTAAAGAAGAGCAAAGCCCTCTTCAGGGCAGGCGCCATACCACAGGATTTTCCGCACGTGATAAAGAATTCTTTGACTACTCCTTGTAGAAGATGAGAGACCTAAATACATCACCGCCTGAGGATGAAACTAATCTATATCCTTTTTTATCAAGGCTCATAAACTCAGATAAAATTTTACCGTCATTATTGGAGATATTTTTGTCTTTTGGCGCCTCCAAGGCTATTCTTTTTGTTCCCTCACTATCAGTTATGTGCAAAGCTGCAACTACCCCTCCTATGGAATTCATGGATTCGACAACTCTAACGATGACGTAATCTCCAGCTTGAATTTGAGAACTACCGAGCAACAAAAAGAATAAAATTAGGAGCTTCTTCATTGTTTGAAGTTTTATTTTCAAGATACTTAATATGGTCTATTTTTATCTTGATACTCAGGTTCTTTTTTAGCTGTTTACCTTCTGTGTATCCTGTTTGACCTGACCCGACCTTTAGGCCTCCTGACTAGATACTTCCAACAGCCGCAACCACGGCCTGTCAACGGGGGCTTCTGAAGGGTAAATTTGAGCTCCTTGAGTGCTCACTGGCGATCAGTAAGAAGGTTTCATCATTTATAAGCAGTTGGATGATGCGGCCAACCTCCTTTAGGTTTTGCCATAACAAGATTATTTGTTTTGAAATAGCAACCTGTTAATGAATCGAAGAATAACTGGTAGAAGATCAGAGTGACATCCCTCAGGATGAAATTGGTCTAGGAGGTCTCTAAGGGTTATCTGTGAAATTGGGAATAATTAAAAGTTCTTCTTGGATTTATCATATATTGTCAACACTTTTATGTACCTGAGAGCTCTAAATAGTTCAGAAGGAAATCCTTTTGGAATCCCTGGCGATGAATGAAATTGAACTGAGAAAAGAACAACTGGAGCGGGAGTATTTCCATCTCCAAAAGATCATAGAAGATTACGATGGTAAGTCCTTGACCATCAAGGCATGGAGTGTTTCGGTAGTCTCGGCCATTGCCGGGTCTGCAGCTATTGCAAGTAATTTTGATGTATTGCTTTTTGCTGCCGGAGCCAGCTTTATGTTTTGGTTCATTGATGCCTATTGGAAATCCTTTCAACAAGCATTCTTTCCGCGAATTGAGGAGCTGGAGTCTTTGTTTGAAAAACAGTCTTTTGATAAACCTCCTTTTCAAATAAAAAACTACTGGGATAAGTCCCATAAGAAAGACAGAAACAAAAACTTTTTCAAGGTGCTTGTTTGGCCGCATATTTTTCTCCCCCACGGAGCCATGTGCATATTCCTTGTAATTCTGTTTTCAATCTTAAAATAGCGCGTCATGCCCGAAAAAATTTATTCAGACCTTCACTGTCATCCACATGCTCGCATATTCCATTGGAAACCCAAAATTGAAAGTCAGGGAGAAGCTTCTAAGTATCATCCCTGGACCTTCCAACATGGAAACCTGAATCAACAGGAAAAGGGCGGTAGGGCTTTTTCTTACTCTCAATGCGATCCGGCGAAACTCCTGAAATCAAATACCCGTTTGGTGTTCCCGGCCCTTTACCCAATTGAAAAGGGTTTTTTCTCTCCAGGAGATGATCGGGGCACGGCCCGTACAGTGGAACAAACGCTCAAGGTGATTCAGAAGGCATTCCTCTCGGGTTTCAAAATCAGAAAAAATGCCCAGTCGGTTCAAATGAGAATTCCTGTTGAGCGGCTGTCTTATTTTTTGAGCGGACGTTATGACTACTATAAAGCATTAAAGGAAGAGAGAGAATTCCTTTTACAACATTCGGGGAAACGCATGAAGCCCAATTTATTCATCCCGAAATCGAAGGGAATTCTAAGTGTCAGGGAGCTTTTTAGAAACGAAAACGAGATCCGCCAGGATTATGAGCCGCTTTTGAGCCAAGAGGGTACCTATAGGGTTTGCAAAGATTTTGATGAGGTCCAAAATTCCCTATCCAACGGAGAGATTGCCATGGTTTACACCATCGAAGGAATGCATGCCTTGGGCACGGATACCCACCTGCATGAAGTCATGAATCGCATAGACGAGATAAAGAAATGGGATCCCCCTGTATTCTTTGTGACTTTTGCTCATCATTTTAACAACTACCTCTGCGGGCATGCGCACAGCATCATAAAAATAGCTGAGGTCATTTTTGATCAGGAAACAGGAATGGACGATCCCTTCTTCGAAGAGGGAAAGGAAGCCATCAAAAGGTTGTTGAGTCTTGACTCCAGTTTTCAATATGACAAAAACCAGGGAAGGAGGATCCTTCCGGACCTGAAACACATGGCCGCCAAATCAAGGAAATGGTATTATGACGAGATCATCTCCAAGGCGAAAGATCCAAACACCGGGGAATATCAGGTGCCGGTGATTCTAAGTCATATGGGCTACTCGGGTCAAAAGAGTATCAATGCTATGATCAGGGATGCCGATAAAAAAAAGGAAAGCGATAACTTTTCTATCAATGGGTTTTATGCTTGGAACATAAACCTCAGCGATGATGATATTTATTGGGTGGTAAAAACCAAGGGAATAATCGGTCTATGTCTGGATCAAAGGATTTTGGGTTTTGTAGGAAAAGACCGCAGAAACAACATACCTGAGGATGAGACGAGTATAAGGACGGTAACAAAAAACATATATGGGATTATTCATGCGATTCGGGACCATGCCGGATTATCGTCAGAGGAGAAAGCAGATGCCTGGAAATACATAACCATAGGAACGGATTTTGAAGGATACATTGACCCTGTGAATAAATATTCGACTAGCCTGGATTTTCCCCAATTGGAAGAGGATCTGATCAAAGAATTTCGAAAAAAGAGGGATCTAAACAACAACCCTGAAAGAGCGGCCCGGATGGTGATGTTTGATAACGTATTTGAGTTTCTCAAAAGGAACTTTAAGGCGCAATAGGATTTGGGTATATGAAAGGAATAATTGCGGGGGCGGTTTCGGTTTTCATTGGATTTTTTTTGATGTCTCAGTTTGAACTATCCAATTATGGTTATGTAGTTGCAATAGTTATGATCGTATTTGGTTTTGCTCAATTTATTATTACCCTTAAGCATACCGGAGCAGAATCTGAACTGGAATCCAAAATTGAAGATCTCACCAAAAATTTGGATGGAATAGCAGACCGATTAGAGCAAGGTGAAGATTTGAAGGATATTGCAAAACATATGAAAGAAACGCATGATATTCCTGAAATTTTTACGATTAGGTATTTTGCCATTCTTATGGCAAACTATGTTGAAACGGATCTTTTCAAACAGTTAATGGATGAGGAATACAAAATTGTAGCAAGCAAACTAGCTCTGGTCCAGGATATTTCAAAACCGTTCGTAGTTAATCAACCAACCTTTGCAGAAGAAATAGAAGATCTAGACGAATTCAGGACCGTTTTTTATATGCAGCAGGATGTGACGCTCAGTAAATATGGGCATTCTGAGGAGCCAATTAATGTTGGTACAGGACTATTAATCCTTACTGTGAATTCATTAATGTGGTTTCCTTTCAAGTTTGATCTAAATCAGTTATTTAGAAATGATAGGTTTAGCGATGGTGCACAAAACCTCGTTAGCCAGATTCCATATTTAGGTTTCGGCGTAAATAGTCTAATTGCCCTAAATGGTTTTTTGGGGGCTGCTCAGGAGAAAGAATTCTTTGATCAGGAGAAAAAGAGTGATCTCCTGGAAAAAAGTAGATTAGATGACTTCCTGTGTATTCCAATAAAGAATATTAAAAAGATTGAATTTGCGGATAAATTCAGAACTAGGCTTACAAATACTTCCTTTTCGATTATAACTAGGGATGAATCAAAGTATAGTTTGGTAAGTCTAAATGTCGGCTTAGAATTGGTTGATGACCTGTTCGATCAAATTCGTTACCTGGGGATTCTCAACAACAATATTTTCGTTCCAGAGGAGGTAGATCGATATGGAAAATGGGTGGTTTGGGATGTTTACGATAATTAGAAGTATTCCTTATTTGTGACGAAAATCTTTCGGTAGCCGGGAAATATTTTGTGTGTAGTAATGTGATCTTCTTTGATCGTCAAGAGTCTCTGATTTTGCGAAGCAGATCCCGTCCATTGGTTAAAAGAAACATTAGAGTAGATTGGAAAGGCATCATAGGTGGTAATTCGTGATTTACGTCTCTTCTCTTCACATACTTGAGTTTAACCTGGGTGTGTCCAAAAATAGTCTCAGGGAAAAGTGGAATCGTTGCCGATAAAATGTTTCAATCCAGACCGAAGTGCTGGTCATGAATAGACCAGTTATGACACACACATGAGGATACCATCTCTGGTTTCCTCTATTCCTACTTAGGAAATCGCGGACTTCAGAATGCACTTGGGAATTTCAATTTTCCAAGATGAGGTTTTTATTCATTGACCATTTACCGGGATGACTTTTCCTGAAGGTGATCTTTTGAAAATCTTTTGGCGAAATCATTTCCGGCAATTATTAAACAAATCATACGTTGAATACAATATGGCTAATAACTTGTTTTAGAATAGGTTATGATATTTAGAAAAGATTTTTTTTGATTTTTCAGTCATTATCTATATGTTTCATTTTAATTAACCTTTTGATCTTCATTGACAATAAAATGTATGGACCTTAGGTTGTTACTCTAGTTTCTTTCACTTTTTTAATACAACAGCTATGGCATTATCATCCAAACCTTGGACCACTTTCGCATCTTCTATTACCACTTCTGGAGATGAACAAAATGAAGTTTTAGATTTTCTTGAATACGTACTCGAAGCAGGTGGGCTTGGCGGTGAGCAGTACGATGATTTTGGAAGGTTTATTCAATTTGATCCCTCGGTCCTGACACCTTTTTTCGCTGAACAGACCGGTAACCAGTATAACTATTTCAAGAACCAGGTTAAACCTGATACCGAAAATCTGATCAAGGATGTCGCTGACGATGTGTTTTTACGGGAAACCAATCAGGATACTGATACGGAAAACAATCTTGATGCCTGGGATTCATTCTTCAACTCTTTTGCATCTGATATCAATCAAGGGATCATTGAATTTATCAAAGAACTGCGGAAAGATGAATTTGGGACCTCGATCATTCAACTTAAGGATCTAAGCAACCTTAACACCGGATCGAATATTGAGATTGGAACCAAGATCGGCGAATTGGATGATTCTCACTTGTTAAAGATCAACCTGGCAGAGCAATTCCTGAGCAAGGCCAGGAATTTTTATCAAAGTATATTAAGTGATTTTGAGTTCGGGGTTGGAATCGAATATGACAACGGGGTTCGTATCCCTGGAGAAAGCATTGATGTGGTTCTTACCTCTCTCAAAGTTAATGGAGCTGATAAAACCGCTAACCTGCCCATTGGGACCTTTGAGACAAACGAAAACGGATTCTTCAAATTGAGGTATCAGATCGTTCAGGAGGATGATGAAAATTACCCTACAGAGGTCAAATTGACCTTTTCCCATGACCCTCTAACGGTTTCTCCTTCAAACATCGATGTGCCTACCAAACTTAGCGGAGTCGCCGGATCGCAGGATGGGCCAAAGGAGTTTCGAACCTTTTCACTGGGACCCGAGCCCTCAGGTAGTGCAACTTCAGAGGAGCTGGATACCGTCGTTACAAGACTAACGGCATTGAATAAATCTGCGATCACCACATTCGTAAATGAAATTAACGAATCCGATAATGGGATTACCGATATTGTTGAAGATATTCAATACAATTCCACAAACCTTGAATTGATCCGAAGGATTGGAGGCTTTCAAAACACCCTTGAGTTTGAAACCGCAGATTCCAGCCTTCAGGAAAATCTGAAAACCATAGATCGCCATGCTTTTTTGGAGGGCATAGGCGTTGACAATCGCATCTCTGATACGCTTGATGCAGGTGATCAGGGCATGAGCTTGCCCGATGTAATGCACGAAACCAGGTCAACAATGGTTGAAAAGCTCAAGAATGTTGAGGGACAAAACGCCTTTTCTGTCTATGCGGAAAACGATGGAATAACCGCAGCAATGAACTACACGGTGAGCTTCGTTGCCCAGGTAATGGCAAATCAAAGGATGAAGGTTCATAATCCGCCTGATGATAGCGGAAATTCTCTTTCAACCGACACCCCAACTTATGTAAGGATCAAAACACTGCTCGACAGGATCTACAAGGAAAAATGCGCCTGCAACGACTGTGAGGCTGCGGTGAGTCCCTTGGCCTATTTATTGGATCTCATACATTATACGGTGAGTTTTGTGAAGGAGGATGATGGTATTGGTGGAAGGAAAAAATTGACTTTGAATGATCTTGGAGATCGTTTTCATCAGTTGTTTAAAGAACTTCCGGCGGCTTGTGATTCTGTTAACGAAAGTGTTTCCCAAGCCCGATTAAGTGCCGAGGTATTGCACAACCGCAAGGGAGATCCTGATAATACGAATATCGATGCATACCTCGAGGAGGTTTATGAAGGTATGCTCCAACTCTTGGGCACCAATAAAACTCAAATTCTGGATGCCATTGGAAATGAAGACCGGAAAAGGAGGTTATGCGAGCGTCTGGGTTTCAAGTACGACCTCAACTTTGACATCATTGAAAAACTAAACCTGGACCTTGATCCCGGTACACCATCCGAGAACAAGATCAGCCAGGGCAACCTGGAGAGACTCTCAGGACTAAAAAGTACTCACGGAAGCCCCTTTTCACTTGGCTACAAGACCGGGGATGATGACAATAAGGTGACCTATTGGAGGTTCAAGAATTATCAATATGGCCTGAACACCTATGCTGATGGGAAGATCAGGATAAAACTGACCGAGGCGGATGATACCATAACAGCTGAGATCTTTGGTTCAGGGGAAAACCCTGTTGGATCGGGTTCCATTACTGATTCGGGAGGTACAGGTAATATTGCAATCATTCCTGAGGGAATAAACGGGATCTCAGGAACCATTCAAATAAATAGCTATACCGGAAATCTGGACAATATCTTTGTTCAGGTTATACCTGAAATCCTTGTAGCCCAATTATCAAGTTTTCAGGAAAGGTGGCTGGAGTTGGATAATGATGGAAATCACATCATTGATCCGGACCAATTGGTGCCACAGGATTTCAAAGATCCTTTTGATAATTCAGATGGCAAGCCCGTTAAGATCTGGAAAGACAGAAAGACCCTTGTAGAAGGCCTAAAGTCAAGTATTTCAGAGGGTGACCCCGGCTATGAAAATGAAGACTTTCAATTCCGGTCTCTTCAAGCGGATGGAAGTATTCTGAATGAAACCGCCCCCACTTTGCACCGGGCCATCTCCATGACCAAGGACAACGAAGGTAATATCTATATCATGGATAAGGAAAATATTTACCGGTTGGATGATAATCTCCTTAACCTTTCCACCTGGAATGACTCCGTTTTGACTGAGGCTGATTTTACCAAATTGAACCGGATAGAATATTCCAGGGCCATGGATATGATTTGTGTCAGTGATGATGCAACGCACAAGAGCTTTCAGTTTTTTGGTAAGGATGGAAGCTTAAAAATAAAGCTGATACTAGAAGGTACTGAGGAAGGGCAGATTGGGACTCCGTTTTGCGCTAACATCTTGCAACCAAGACCCGATGGGTCCGGAGGAGAGATGATCATACTGGACAAGGGCGCCGTAACAGGTCAGGGCAGCGATCTTCAGAGAATCCAAAAACTTCAAAGGCCCGAGCTTCTGGCGGGATCTCAGGAATTGAGCAACATTGCTGAGCAAGTAGTGGTTTTGGGTATGGACAGCTTTGATTCTCATTCGACCATTGCCTGGTGTTCGAAGGATCCCAATTCTATCACTCCACTAGCTAAGGTCCGGATTCTGCAAGCGGACAATGACGCTCCACTCGAGTATTATCAGCTGCCAAATGGCTCCACTGCTGGATTCTCAAATCCGGTTGATGTTTCATTTCACCACAGCGGGATGCTTTTTGTTCTGGACAGTGATGCCAAAAGAGTTGCATTCTTTTCCCCGGAGCTGGAAGCCCTCGGGAGTTTTGATCTGCCCAACCCCGATAGAATACCGAGTGCTATTGCTGTTTCCAAAAACACTTCGCAAGATACTTTCTATGTGTCGTATGAAGGGCTTTCTACCATTGATCAATACCTTTTCGACATCACTAAAACAGTGACAGTACAGACGTCGAATGTTGACCATATGGATACTGAGGATGCTTCCATGTTTGGGAAAATGGTTTGCAATGACGCGGGTGATCTTTTTGTGACTTCTCAGGACAAGGTTAAAAGGTTTGCCAATGGTAGCAGTGGTACGACTTATTCAAATTTTTATGACAGCAGCCTTTCCAATCTTGAGTATATCAATATTCGGGAAGACGCGGGTTCTTTTTCCGGACTGGTGGTATCCTCTAAGGATGGTGTTGTTGAATTAACAGATTCCGCTGGGACCACTGGCAGCTTTAAAGGAACCATCCTTGCGAAGGACAATGGCTGGCTTAACTTGAAAAATATGGGGGGAATTGCTCCTCAGGTCGACGGGGAACTGGTATCCAGTGGTTTTGGTGCAAGGGTTTACAAGGTTTCCAAACCCAAATTGCTTTTCTACCCCGCAAGCGGAAATTTGAAAGAGATCTACGTCTCAGGTCTAAGTGACCAAAGATTATATGTGGCGACGACTGAAAATGCCTTTCAAATAGATCCGGATGACGGGGAAATTTTGGTGGACTTCAAAGATCTCAACAATCAAATACCCACAACTTTCGATATCCGGTCGATTTCCGAGGACGAGTACCAGAATATTTTGATTTTTTCTCTTGATGGAACCGATAATTCATCGCTGTATCGATTTGATAGGGAGAATATTTTCGTAGAGAGGATCTCTATGAATACCGTTGTGGAGGGGCAGTGGACCGCATTGCCATATGGACATAATTATATTCCCCTACCTGGCAGAAGAGGGTTGGTTTCCGTTTATAAATCGGAAAGTGATCCGATAAACAGGATAGTTAAGGTTGATCTGAAAACCCAGCTTGCCGAATTGCTACTGGGATATGGGGTACAGGTCGTGGCTCCGGATAAGCTTGAAGCGACACCCCTGACCTATGAAGACCTGTTGGACATTCAAAAAATGGAACAATCGGGTGAGTCGATCGAGTCAAAATTGGGCCAGCATTTTCTCAGCTTTTCGGAATACAGGTATCTGCAGAACATAATTCAAAGGGAATTGGCAAGCATTGGTTTTCCTTCCAATGTTGATTGGTGGGATCAAACCAAGGACATCTTAATGAAGGTCTTCAAGAAGGCCAAATCTTCTGACTGGTCAAATGAAGAAAATCTGGCCGGGATTCATATCGGGCCACTCCATTTTAATCTTTTGGACACGGTCTCCGAAAGCCAATTGGAATTCAATCGTTGGAGGTCAGATCTCACAGCCAGAATTGACTTTCGCAATACCCTGGATAGCCGGATTGCGCAGCAGGCCAATCTGTTCCAGGCGAATCGCGGGCTGATCGAGGACCTGGAAAAGGATCATATGACCACACTCCGGGATATTTATATCGAAGCTGATGTCAAGAACTCACTTGAATTGGAAAACGAGCTGCTGATCGACATGCACAGTACCGGTGAGGTACGAACCAATCGCATCACACAGGCGATGACCACATTGCAGGGATTGTTGTGGGGATCATACAATGCTGTCTACGAAAGCGGAACCAATATGAATGTGGACTCGGACCGCTTTGATGAGGAATGGCAATGGCTAGGGAACTATGCGGATTGGAGAGCTGCGATGATGGTGTTTTTATATCCCGAAAACCTTCTTGCTCCGCAGTATAAAAAGGTGTTTTCGCCGTTCTTCAGAAAAACTACCATAGATATATTTAATGCTCGTCGTTTTTCTCCTGCGGATGCATGTAAGCTAGCAAATCAGTTCGAAGATTACCTGTTTGAAATTCAAACACTTGAAAGTGTATCTGCATTTTTGGTTGATGTTTCGGTTGCTGAGATATCACCATCATGCAAGAATTCAGAAAAAACGGAAAACAGGGTTCTTGTACTCGGAGTTGGGAAAAGCGGGAAATACTATTATTCTCTGCAGGAAAAATTCATTGCAAAGGCCGATAACCAATCGGTATGGAAGGAACTGCCCCAGATCACCTATGACCACCAAATAGTAGGTTCAATGACAGAGTCAGAGGAAGGTCGAATTCATTTTATACTTACTCCAAAAAATGATAAAAATGATATCAAAGCCTTGGTATATAATTTCCGAAAGAACACCTGGGCGACTAAATATGAATCCCTTCCTGCTCCGCCGATCGATAATAAATTGAGAAATTCCAACTCAATGGTATCTAATTCAAGATATGGAATTGTAAAATACGATACCGGTAAGAAGCAAGGGATTTACAGGTGGTACCAAGTAATAAATAATTCGAACCATCCTGAGGGTTTTTTCTACGTTTTGCATTACAAGAATGGCGGTTATTCTTGGATTGATTTGCACAAATCAATAGGCTACTACCCAGCAAATCCAGTCTTTAGAACCTTTCCTTATTACTTAATATATACTAAGGAAGAAGCCAATTTATATTTTGTAAGAAGGAGAAGTGAAACCACCGGAATAATTCCCGTTTCAATCGATGCATTATTGAATGGTGATTCTGCCCCTGCGAACATTGATAGTTTCACAATTGATAATAACTTTTTGGGGCTGGATTTTATCGCGGAGAATAAATTTATAATTCCATTTAATATTGAAGAGTCTGGGGAAAAGGAACAAAGACCGCTTATCATTGAAATTTTACCCAGCGGATACTTTAGTGTAAGTTATCCTGTTCAGGGAAATACAATGCCGGAAAGTCTATGGTGGTTTAGGATAGCCATCAATTTGTCGGGAACAAGTCTGCATACTTATAAATTCGGGATTTATCATCACGGGAAAATTAGGCAGGCATTTGTCAATGAGAACAATGGCAAAATCACTTATATCTTGAAAAGATATATCACACCTGGGGGAAGCAAAAACCTAGCTATTCAAAATCCGGTTTCGGAAAAGCCAAATCTACCGAATAAGGATTTTTTGGATAAGGATGAATACGATCGTTTCTATGTCGATGAAGCATACTTGCATTTACCCTTATTGCTGGCTCAAAAATTAAAGGAGCAGGGTTTCTATGAAACCTCATTGGATTGGTACACTCAGGTTTATGATCACAATGAGGAAAACGGACGTCCGATATATAAGGGTTTAAAGTTTGAGAATTCACAATCCAATTATAGCAAAACAAATGCCTGGCTGGGCGACCCATTGGATCCACATCGTTTAGCAAAGAAGCGAAATTCTTCTTACAAAAAGTTTGTTGTAAATGACATTGCTAAATGTTTGATCGCTTATGCTGACGCTGAATACACAAGGGATACCGCAGAATCCGTTGCCAAGGCAAGGGAGTTGTACAAAGAAGCCCTTGAAGCTCTCAGTATTCTCATGGAGGTTAATCCGGATAGCAATTGCGCGATTTTGCTTTCAGGTCTTTCGATAACCGTGGATGCAAGCTTAAGTTCTTGGCAGGGCTTGGTGGACCAGGGAATTGCCACCCTTGGATATGTCAAGGATAGGGATCAACTACAAACCTTTGTGGATGGACCCTTTGTCATCACCCATAAACCCAATATTGAAAATGAAACCAACGAAAGCGGACTTCAAACCGATATCCAGGCTTTCCTGGATGATGTGTTGGAACTGGCCTTTGACCAACCTGGGATCCAGCAATTTGATTTCCAGAATCTCTACCTAAGTTCCAACAAAAATCTCGAAAAACTCTTGTTAGCTACCGTGACGGCCGTTGACGGAGAAGAGGGTGGAGCTAACGTTCATAATACAGCTCACTCAAATGCACGTACTGCCCTTGAAAACAATGTTGGAGTCTCTGATACGGTTACAGATGGAACAGATGCTGCAACGGCTGACTGGCTTGAGGATGAGTCGCTTGCCAGGGTGGACACTCCGGATTACCAGGGTTCAATTCTTGACCTGGCGGATGGCGTGCTGATCGATGAGGGCTTTTATGAAGCTAATGTCTGGGCACCTGATGATACCGGAGAAAACAAAAATAATCAATGGACCATTGATAATACCAATCAGCAAAATGCCCAGACCAGTAACAACGTTGGAGCTGGCTTTCAGCCCATTGCTGGTTTTGTTTTTTGTATTCCCAGGAATCCTCTTTCGGATCATCTTTCCTTAAAAGCGCAGCTAAACCTTCAAAAGATATATTCCGGTCAAAATATCTCCGGATTTGAAAGACAATTGGAGCCCTTTAGTGCACCTATTGATGCCAGCTCGGGGTTACCGGGACTTAGTGAAAATGGCGGTACTGACATCAATGACTTGGGTGTGCTGCCTGGTATTTATCGCTTTTCAGGATTGATTTCGAAGGCCAAGGAGCAGGCCAATTATGCCGCTCAAATGGAGAACTCCTTTTTGAGTCTGCTTGAAAAATACGATGCGGAAAGCTTCTCTCTTGTACAAGCCAGACAAAACCTAAGCCTGTCATCGGAAAACACCCGACTTCAAACGATCCGGGTCAAAGAGGCAAATCAAACGGTGAAGATGTCCAAACTTCAATTGGACAAAGCACAATTATCTAAAGACCATTTTGAGAACCTCTTAAACAACGGACTTCTCGAGAGTGAAAAAAGTGGTATTTCATTGCTGAAAGATTCCATAGATTTCTATGGAAGTGCAGCCACCTTAGGAGCCATGTCGAGCATAATTAATGGCTTTTCCACTTTCATGCAAGTGGCAGGGACGGATACTGGAGCGGCAAATCCGTTAGCGGTGATGGCTGGATACTTAAATGCAGGCTCCATTGGCTTAAACTATGAAGGGCAACGCGCGGGTATCCAAGCCACAATTCAAGACAAGCTGGCTTCTTACGAAAGAAGGACCCAAGAATGGGAATTCCAAGAACTCCTGGCGAATCAGGATATCAAGATTGGACAGCAGAATGTTGCAATCGCTGAAACCAGGGTGCAGATCTCTGCTCAGGAAAAGAGGATCTCAGAACTCCAGAAGCAACAAGCCCAGGAGTCTCTGGATTTCCTCAAAAACAAGTTCACCTCGGTTGAGCTCTATGCTTGGATGGCGGGTGTTATGGAGGGCGTTTATTCCTACTTCCTGTCGCAGGCTACGGCTACCGCAAAAATGGCCTATTATCAATTGGGATTTGAACGACAGCAAACACCCGCCACAACGATACGGGAAGATTACTGGAATGAAGGTTCTGGTGGCTCTGGCCTGACCTCAGGGCTGCAATCAGAAGAGGATTTAGACCGCAAAGGCCTAACTGGTTCTGCTCGTCTGATCCAGGACATTATCCAGTTGGAGCAGGAGGCCCTTGAAACCGACCAACGAAAGCTGCAAATATCCAAAACGATCTCGCTTTCCAGCCTGGATCCTGGATCATTTCAGGAATTCAGGGATACAGGAGTTCTCACATTTGCTACCCCGATGGAGATCTTTGACCGGGACTTTCCAGGACATTATCTCCGCCTGGTGAAGAGGGTTTCGGTAACAGTTGTGGCCCTGGTTCCAACGATAGAGGGAATTAAGGCAAGCTTGAGCAATGTCGGCACTTCCAAAGTGGTTAAGGGGACCATCAACCCGAGCAAGGTCAATATCAATCGTCTACCTGAGAAAATATCCTTCACCAATGCCATAGGAGCTACCGGGATCTTTGAACTTCAGCAGGATAATTCCAAGCTAAATCCTTTTGAGGGGATGGGAGTGGAGAGTCAATGGGCTTTTGAAATGCAAAAACCCTCCAACCTGATGGACTTTAATTCTATCGCTGATATCCTCCTAACCGTGGATTATACCGCTCTCGATAATCCCACCTATAAATCGGTCGTCATTGGTGAATTGGGGGCTCAATTTGAGGGGGAGAGACCATTCAGCTTTAAATCCAGCTTCCCTGATCAGTGGTTCGATCTGAACAACTGTGAGTTGCTTGAATCGGAAGATAAATTCAAGGTAAGGCTGGACCTAAGCAATAGGGATTTTCCACCTAATCTGGAGAATATCCATCTTCAGAACGTTTTAATGGCCTTTGATATCGAAGATCAGGATAGCAATCCACTGACCATTGAAGTTAGCCTGAACGGTGATAACTGTAGCACCAAAGAAGGAAGAATTTCAACAAGAAATTCAACCGGGGCCAACTGGCTTTCGCATATGGTGCCGCTGAGTGGTGGCCTTATATGGGATTTGGAAATTGTTTCGATCAAGGATTTCTCCGGCGTCAGCATGGGCGAATCACAGATGTCGGAAGTGATCAAGGAAAGGATCAGTGATATTTACATGAGCCTTTCGTTTAAGGCTCAGACACCAGCCTGGACCGTTTAATCCTCCGAGATCATGAGCAATAAATCAGGAATTGGAGACAATGTGGTGTCCCTTCCTCAGGGAGGAGGAGCTATCAGCGGCATGGGAGAAAAATTCTCTCCCGATCTGTTCACCGGAACCGGTAACTTTTCAGTTCCCATCGCCATCCCCGAAGGGCGGAATGGCTTTCAGCCCCAACTGAGTCTGGGCTATTCAACCGGAAACGGAAACGGAGCTTTCGGTTTGGGTTGGGGATTATCCGTCCCCGGGATCATGCGCAAGACCAATAAGGGCGTTCCGGAATATTGTGACGAAAAGGATGTGTATATTCTCTCAGGATCTGAGGATCTGATCCCCATCGAGGAAAACGAAAGTTGGAAGATGTACCGGCCCAGGACTGAGGGTCTCTTCGCCAGGATCACTCATTTCTATGGTGAGGGGAAGAGCTATTGGGAAGTCCGGAGTAAGGATGGCCTGGTCAGCTATTATGGAAATCCTGATCTGGATGCAGATGATCAGGCAAATACGGTTATTGCAAATCCTGCAAATCGCGACAAGATCTTTGCCTGGAAACTCTACAAGACCCAGGATCCTTTTGGCAATAAGATCGTTTACGAATACTTCCGTGATATTGAGGAGAGGGATGAATCTCAGAACCTGATGGGTTATGATCAACTATACCTGAAGCAGGTCAGGTATGTGGATTATGATGATAGCGGGACAGAACGATTTCTGATCAGCGTCAATTTTGATTATGACCCGCAAGATCGCTCGGATCCTTTTTCGACCTATACTTCAGGGTTTCAGGTGAGAACCAATAAGCTTTGCCAGGCAATCAAGATCAACACTCATCCACTTGTTGCTCATCTTCCAAACACTTATGATGATCAGACCTATAATATTGATGAGGGCATTCTGACCAAGTCATATATTCTTGAATATGAGAACTCCCCTTACAATGGGGCATCGTTGCTCAAATCAGTACAGGTTCGGGGACATGATCAGGATGCTACGTACAACCCGATCACTGAAGATATGCCCCCCCTAAAGTTCAGTTATACTGGCTTTGCACCCGAAAACAGGGATCTATTGCCCGTATCCGGAAAAGAACTACCCTTCCAAGGTCTTTCTACTTCTACACTGGAGCTGATCGATCTGGATGGCAACGGCTTGCCCGATATCATCGAGATGAATGGAGGATATATCCGCTATTGGCAAAATAAGGGGAATGCTGAATTCAGTGTTCCGCGGTTAATGGAAGAGGGGCCCGGAGGTCTAAGCCTTGATGATCCCGATGTGCAACTGGTGGATGCTGATGGTGATGGTCGGGCTGATTTGATGGTCAAAAAGCCAGGATTGACCGGATATTTCCCGCTCAATTTTTCGGGCAAGTGGGATAAGGAATCCTTTCGTCCGCAGAAGATCGCACCAAGTTTTTCGTTTCAGGATCCACAGGTCAAAATGATGGACCTGACTGGAAATGGCATCACCGACGTTTTAAGGAATGGGATCGGATTGGAATGCTATTTTCAGAATGCGGAACAGGGTTGGGAGGAAAGCAGAGTGCTCAACAAAAGACAATCCTCGGATTTCCCTGATCTGAATTTTGGAGACCCCAGGGTAAAGACCGCTGATATGAGCGGTGATGGATTACAGGATCTGGTGTTGGTTCACAATGGCGGCCTGAACTACTGGCCTAACCTCGGGCATGGGAATTGGGGAATCATGAAAACCATGGCCATTTCGCCAAGATTACCTTTTAATTTTAATCCGAACAGATTGTTTTTTGGGGATTTGGATGGAGATGGAGTAGCGGATATGATCTATGTTGAGCAAAACAAGGTTAGTCTCTGGATTAACAATCAAGGAGAACGATTTGGTAGCCTGATCGAGATCTCTGGCACTCCTCCTGTCAGCGATATGGATTCGGTCAGGATCGTGGATCTGCTGGGTCAGGGCACCCCGGGCATCCTATGGAGCTCGGACGGAAGTTATGGAGGTCGAAATCGCATGTACTTCCTGGACCTGACCGGAGGTGTGAAGCCCTATGTGCTGACGGAAATGGATAACAATATGGGCGCGGTGACCAGGGTGAAGTATGAGTCATCCACGGTTCATTATCTCAGAGATTATAAGATTCCTTCAGAACGCTGGCAAACCCACCTTCCTTTTCCGGTGCAGGTGGTGAGCTGCGTTGAGGTGATCGATCAGATCAGCCAGGGCAAGCTTGCAACCGAGTATCGTTATCATCACGGCCATTGGGATGGAGGAGAAAGGGAATTCAGGGGTTTTGGCCGGGTGGATCAGCAGGATACAGAGACCTTTGAAAGATATAACTCAGAAGGCCTCCATGGAGCAGAGCAGTTTGAATCGGTTTCTCAGACCTCTTTTTCGCCACCTCTGCTGACCAAGTCCTGGTTTTACCTGGGACCAGTGGGAATGGAATACGGGGACTGGTACATTCCTGATTTTTCAGGGGAGTACTTTTCCGAAGATATCAATGCCTTTAATCTGCAGGAAGATCTGAAGAGTTTTTTGTCCGATCTTCCGAGAAGAGCAAGAAGGGATGCCCACAGAGCGCTTAGGGGATCAAGCCTGAGAACCGAGCTCTATGCCCTGGACGGAGACCCCAGACAGGACAGGCCCTATACGGTGACGGAGAATCATTATGATCTTCGAGAGGAATACAAACCCTCCGAGTATGTAGGGGGGCAGTTCCCCGAGAAGAAGAACTGGGGCTCGGCCTATGTGTTTTTCAGCATGGGCGCAGCCAGCAGGACCACCCAATGGGAGCGTGGAGAGGAGTCTGAAAATCACCATACTTTTTCCTTCTCCAGGAACTATGACAGCTATGGAAATTTGAAGGAATCAATCTCGGTGGCTGTTCCGCGAGGAGGGGACTATATGACTCCGATAGCTTCACCTGAACCCTATCTGGTCACGATGAAGGAAAAGGTGTTTGGATACAATGACACTGCCGGAGGGACGTACATTGTGGACCGCGTATGCTCGGATAAGGATTATGAGATCAGCAATGATGGCAGCATGAGCTTAAGCGAACTGATCGATACAACGGTTTATAATACCAACAACCAAAAGGCCATCGCTCATGTGGTGTACAATTATGATGGTAATGGTCTCGATGATCTCGACGGAGGGGGGTTTGGGGAGATAAAAGAGTATGGCGTATTAAAATACATTCGCCGATTGGTGATCAGCAATGATGTGATCAATGATGTTTATGGTTCGACACCACTCATTTACGATATTACTAATTCAGAATGGGGTACAAATTATCCAGAGGAGGCCCTGGATTTTTTGAATATGCTGGACCTGAGTGGCGGCCCTGAGGGGTTTGTTGGAGGATGGTATGTTCAGGAGTCAAGAAGGAAGATCTCTGGCAGAGGACAGGTTACACGAGATTGGCTCGGCTGGTCTTATTGGCAGCGATATGATTATGATGCCTATCAGTATAAACCAAGACTGGATGCAAAGACTCAGCGTTCTGTTCGGGGGTTCATTGGAAACACAAATATTCAATCCTCAATGACAATGAATTTCAGAACCCTGCAATATGAATATATCAGGGATCCGAACCGGAATTATACCAAGGTTCTGTTTTCACCATTGGGCTTTGTAACGGCCAAGCTATTTGCCAATAAATCAAGTTATCGGGATACCAATGCTGATCCTGCGGTGAAAATGGAATATGATTTTTTCAATTTCATTGATAACGGAGATCCTGTTTATGTGAAGAGCACTACCCGGGAGTGGCATAAGAATGACAGCGCTGATCCCAACTTCAACAATAACACCTTTGTCAAGTATGAGTACAGCGATGGGTTCGGAAGGCTTGTACAGACCAGGCAGCAGGCCGAGGATGTGATCTTCGGGGATACGGCTGATGACCGTGTATTTGGTGATTCGGGGCTGAACCCTGATCCTGATGGTACCAGCACCAATGCTAAGGGAACGGAAAGGGATAGCCAGGATCCCCTGAATGTGGTGGTCAGCGGCTGGCAGGTCTATGATAACAAAGGCCAGGTCTTGGAGAAATATGAGCCCTATTTCGATAGCGGATTCGATTTCCAGGCTCCGACGGAAACCCAGAAAGGAAAGAAGGTGGAGATGAGCTATGACCCCAGGGGACAGGTGATCAAGACGGTGAATCCGGATGGCAGCATGCAGCAGGTGATCTTCGGTGTGCCGGGGGCACTCAATACTCCCAATGTATTTGAACCTACGCCCTGGGAAAGCTATACCTATGATGCCAACGATCTTGCTGGCACAACGCATGCAACCGAGAGTGCGGCCTATGATGATCATTGGAATACACCTTCTTCTGTTGAACTGGATGCCCTGGGAAGACAGGTCAAGACCATCCAACGGGTTGATGATAACAGTGCCAATGATATTATCATGAAATATGAATATGATATTCGTGGCAATGTCTTGAAGATCACGGATGCACTGGACAGGACACTGACGACCAACAAGTACTCTGAGGCCAATTGGCTGATCGAGGAGGATCATTTGGATTCGGGAAAAACCACATATTATTTTCATTACTCGGGTAAGCCCAAACATATCGTTAGAGCGAACGGCGCTGAGACGTTGATCTTTTTTGACAGCCTGGCCAGGCAGGTGTATGTATGGGGTAAGGACCAGGCCGCTAATGATTGGACGGTTCGTGAATTCACCTATTATGGAGAGCATGCCTTTACGGGGACAGCTCAATACGATGATAATCACCGTGGAAGACCCTATCAGATCTTTGATGGTGCCGGGTTGATTACTTTCGAAGAGTATGATTTTAAAGGAAATCCCGTAAAAACCAAAAGGCAGGTTATCAAGGATGAAAAGTTGAAGAATTCAATTCCCGGTAGCTATCAGTCCCTGGCCGATGAGGCTTTTTCAGCGAACCATACCGCCCTGATCCCCGATGATTTCGCAACCACAGGTTATGTGAAACCCGACCCCACGGAATTGAGTGCTCATGTGACCGACTATATGGAAAGCCATGAGTATGAGTATGATTATGCTTATGATGCCTTAAGCAGACCGGTTGAGATTACCATGCCCAAAGGATCCAATGCCACGCGTCTTCCCCAAAGCATCCGATACAATGAACGGGGCCTTGTTCGGGAATTGTATCTTGATACCGGTACAAACTCCAAAGCGAACGTTCATTATAATGCCATGGGGCAAAGGATACTAATGTTGTCCAATAAGATTATGACCCGTTATGCCTATGATGATGATACTTTTAGGTTAAAGCGGATCAGGGCCTGGGCCTATGAGGAGCCCGTTGGGACTACCCATGAGTATGCTGAACTGAACAGTTCAAACTGGCATAAGAAACTTGATTACAGCTATGAATATGATCTGGTGGGGAATATCCTTTCTCTAAGGGATAAATCCCCGGCCAGTTCAGGTGTAGAAGGGCCGGGAGATGAAACAGGGGATTATGAATATGACCCAATCTATAGGCTTTTATCTGCTACCGGAAGAGAGTGTTCAACCGGTCTGAACTCCGGAGTTCCATGGGATGATGGCAATGCATATCGTTGCCACGATCATACCACAACGAACGACTATAAGAGAAGCTACGTCTATGACAAGATGGGTAACATCACCCAGATGGAACATGATGTGACCAGCGGATCGGGTACTGATTTTACAAGAAATTACGTATATCCAACCGGCAATGCTTCAAACAAGCTGGCGTCGTTGAAGGACGCCTCTTCGATAACCTTGGCAGATTATACCTATGATGCTAACGGTAACATGATCCAGGAGAATTCCGAACGCTTTTTCACCTGGAATCATCAGAACCAGATGGCTACATTTTTTAATCAGACCTCAGATGGAAATGAGCCTTCGGTATATTCAATATATTTATATGATATAAACGGCCAGCGAGTGAAGAAATGGACCCGGAAAGATTCGGACTTGATCGAGGTTACCAATTATTTGGGAGGAGGAATGGAACATCTGTATGAGACCGATCATAGCCTCGCTGTGGATACGAATAACGACTTCGACTGGTACAGTTTGATGCTGGGGTCCGAACGGTTGAATTCGGAGAGATATGAAACCGACACCAAGGAAAAGGCAGGTGCTGATGACTTTTATGAATACAGCAATGATCACCTCGGGTCGGTGATTTTGACCTACCGGTCTGACAACGGGACTTTATATTCGAGAGAAGAATGTTTCCCGTTTGGTGAGAACGCATTTGGAGGCTATGCGAAGAAAAGGTACAGATTCACTGGTAAAGAAAGAGACGATGGCAGTGGCTTATGCTACTTCGGTGCTCGCTATTATGCTCCTTGGCTCTGTAGGTTTACGAGTGTTGATCCGTTGGCGATGGATTATGCCCATCAAACTCCATTTGCTTATGCAGATTGTAATCCTGTAAATAAGATTGATTACGGAGGTATGGGAACAGGAGAAAATGATGGTGGAACAAAAACTCAACAAACATCTACAAGCAGTAGTAATACAAACAAAGTAAATGGCACTGAAGAAACTTTCGATGATTTTTTTGATCGATCAGGAAATCCATTAGGTTCTGTTCCATCAAATGGAACAAATAATATTCGAATATTAGACGAGAAAATTGAGGCTTACACGCTATTTGATGAAAACGGTAAAGTTGACACGAAGAAACTGTATGAGAACAGCAAGATAATATCTGATGTGCAATTTGATTCCGAATCGAAACAGTCAGCTTTAATTAGCATAGGAAGTCATTATGCACATAAACTTGGCTTTGACACACCTATCGGTATTGGAACCGAATCAATGTCTTCAATGGCAGCAAAGAAGGATGGATCTGCAATAAATATTTCGTTGAACTCTGAGCGTTTCCTTGAAGACCCGAACATTGGAAATAAGTATAATTTTCAGAATGCGATGGTTCATGAGCAATATCATATTGAAAATCATACGGGATTAGCTTTAGGGGTCACTGATCAACCTCAGGGACCCATAAGGCACCCTGAGGCCTATTTGGCGCAAATGGAACACTATACTTGGTCTAAAACGACGCCAGAATTCCAAAAAAGTCAAATTCAGGCCTTGGGGTATTACTATCATCAAATTCAGAATAGATCTATTTCTGATAGCGTCGAAATGGAAATATTTAATAGGACTGGAATTAATTTCCCTCAACCTGGAACTAACATCATAGATTCAGTAAAATACAAGCTGTATAATCCATCTAAGTTTCAAATGAGAAAGAGATGATTAAAAATTGTTTGATTTTTTGCTTGTTGTTTGTAATTCATGGGTGTAAAGAGAATTGCCATGATGAAGAGATAGAATTGCGAACCTTGAATTTAGTAATGGATCAAATTGTATCTGAATGGAGTATCGACACCCTATATAGTAAGCATTCCACTATTGATACAATTGTAACAGATACAGGCAACATTTATCTTCTAAATCAATCTGGCATGTCTGAATTAAATGTAATAAGGACGGATACCTTTTATTATTACCCTTTTCTTGTTGGGCAAGAGAATTTGAACCTTGATGACTCTGTGACTTTCATTTACTCAGAATTAACAGAAAAAATCCTTAGTTTAAAAGGGAATATTGAAATTTTGAATATTGAATCTGAAGATTTCACATATATTAAAACCAATAATAACGATAATCGGTCTATCCTGATTTCACGAATTGCTTTTAATAAAGGTTGTAATCAAGCATTTCTTTTTGTTTCCAAGAAATATTTTGGGAGGAAAGCATATATTCTAGAAAAATCGGGAGATGAATGGATGATAAAGGAAAAATATGACGATTTGTATATTTACGATTAATGAAATATAAAATCCAAGAAAAATTTAGAAGTGCCTACTTTTATTAATTGGTAACTATCTTGTTTAATATCTATGTATATTAGTTATTTCTGATTCTTTTTGCCATCAGTTTACCTTGCTAATATCCTTTTTTGAAAATCTTTTGTAAGCCACAGAAGGTATTCTTTTCAAAACTTGAAATAACACGTAGGGCCCTCCTCCCTCAAACCCTAACCCAATAGCTGAACAACAAGCAGAGAGGAACTTATCCCCCATTGGCCAAATGAGTTTTGTCCATCCCTAGACACTAGCTGACTCTCCCTAAAGAAGAGCAAAGCTCTCTTCAGGGCAGGTGGCATACCACAGGATTTCCGGCACGTGATTTAGATAGTCAAGGGCTGTGGTTTAGATTTTGAGCTAATGAGTACTTCTGACCCTTCATTTGTGATTCTTTTTAAGAAGGATGAGAAATTCAGGCATTTTATATTCGAGAAGGGCCGAGCGTAAAGAAAAAGTCCTGTGGACTTTTTTAGCGAGGAGCCAGGGAGCGAAGGATCTTTTCGTAAGAAAAGGCCCGAGCAGGCAGGGCTGGTGTTTCCCCTTCGGCGAGAACGCTTTTGGGGGCTATGGCAAGAAAAGGTACCGGTTCACGGGTAAGGAAAGAGACGATGGCAGTGGTTTGTACTACTTCGGTGCTCGCTATTATGCACCCTGGTTGTGTCGATTTACGAGTGTGGATCCGCTGAAGGGGGAGAGCCCAGGAATCAATCCCTACCACTACTCAAGCAACAATCCGATCAATAGGATTGATCCAACGGGGATGACGGATGGGCCTGCCCAAAACAAATTAGGCTCTCAAGGCCCTTTCAATCAATCAAATGTTTTAGATAAATCATATGGAGTGCTAGCTAGACGGATAACCACATCTGAGCGGAAATCCATGGATTTTGCAATTAATATGACATCCACATTGCCTGTAACAAAAGTAGTAGGGGCTACAATTGGAGTTACATATGAGGCAATGAACTTCTTTGGATCACTAAATGATCCCCACACTAATTCCCTAAATGAAGCTGGGAATTTGGCCTTTACCTCTTCAAAGGAGGGAGTTTTAGGATTTGGCCAGACGCTTTTTAATGCTGCTTCCAAAGATCCAATAGTTGGACAAAATCAGGGAATGATGAAATCAATTTCAAAGGGTATTGGGAAGTTTAATGTGGGCATTGGAGCTATACAGACAATTACGTCATTGTACTCAGGGCCGACAAGAAAAGAGACGCTTCAAGAATTTAGCTTTCTAATCGGAGAAAATGTTATTGGAGGAGCGGAAATAAACCCTGTGGAAGAAGGAATATTAAATGTTTACAATGAAGACTTTTCAAGCGAACAGGTTTCAGATATCCTAAATCAGGCATATGATTTGTTGGATAAAACATTTGCGGAGTATGATTTGACAAATACTGAGGATATACAAGCGGCAAAAAATTTTATTGCAGATAACATTAATTTGATCGCAAAACAACTTGGGAATAAATCAAAAAATGAAACGTCAAAAACTAGCAAGAGTGAATAGGAGTTTTTTCTTTTTTGTTTTCCTGATTTTCTTCAATGGATGCAGTCAGGCTCAAGGCTTGGAAGAAAAAATTCTAGGAAAATGGCAAATTTCTTCAATCTCTCATGATATGGGGGAAAAGGACATTGTAAAAAAATTTCCCGAGAAGGGAAACAATGCTGATTATGAGTTTAAAAAGGATGGCGAATTGGTTGATCTAAGAGGGGACAAAACCTATAATTATTTCATTGTTGATTCTGTCATTACTATGAATTCAAAAAGGTACTTCATTGAATCTTTAAATGATGAGGAAATGGTTCTTTCAGAAGTACCAGAAGAGGAAGGATTGACCAGGGATACTTATACCTACAAGAGAGTATACTAGAAATCCCTTCAGCACGTAGGGCGCCACTCTCTTAAACCTTACCCCTTGGGCTAAACAACAATGGCAGCAACAAACCTTATATACAAGTATCCCCCATTTGAGGATTGAGTTTTTCTTTCCCTCCTAACACTAAGCGACTCTCGGAATACCACAAGTTTCCTACGCGATGTTAAGGGGGGCTTTTCCGTTAAGAAAAGCTCCTGTGGAGCTTTTTAGGAAATGGCCAGTGAATGAGGGCTAGGTTTTTTTAAACCAGCCCGAATGGGCAGGACAGGGTTTTCATTAAATAATCTCGATTTCAAACAGATCACGGATCTATTCCGGGAATAAATGTTTTTGCCCGTTTACCTTCGTTTTTCCACAAACGGCTTTTGCTCTCTACATGGCAAAGTTGATGGAGCATTACTTAGACTGCGTGGCGACACTCCTTTGTAGGTAGATTGGTAGGTCAGGAAGTTAAAGGGCAATTGCCACAACTTCAATCCTATTTGGAAAATTGTTTCCTGCCAATGAAAATGTATTGAAAGCAGAAGTACTTCTATCCCCCTGGGATAATCCAGAGTAACTGGGTTTTCTACGTGTTAATTAAAATGGGTTTTTGGTTTCAATTCTATTTTGACTTTGCGAAATTGAACAAATCAAAAGCTAGTCCTTCAATATTCTTGAATTCATTTTATAACCATAAATATGCGCTTCATCCTGATCACTATACTTGCCTGTTTTTTTGTTCACGCTTTTTCCCAGGTTGAAACCCACCAACGAAAGGAATATGAATTGGACGAGGGGTATTCTTTTGAAGACCTGATCGGGATCCGTGAGGAAAAGGCTTTGCTCATTCAAAAAAATGAGGAATCCGAAAAGGGAGAGATAGAATGGAGGTTTTCATTTCTGGGTCCGGAATTGGAAGAACTTGAGAGCAGCTCCAGAAAACTTCCGAAAAAGGCTGAACTGGAATCCAGATTCTTCACGGAAAGTTCGGTTTCGGGAATTTGGTTGGATAAGAAAGGTGCCTATACCTTGATCAGTTTTTCTTTCGAGGATTTAAAGCAAAGCTATCTGGAGGGAGAATTCCCAAACAAATTCAATATTGAAGGATTGTCCAGGCAGGATGATTTCGCATTTGTAATTGGAGATATCAAGGGCAATCCTTTGCTGTTTTCGATAGATCTGAATACAGGCGAGCAGGTATCCGTTCCGATCGGCATAGAGCAGTACAAGAAGAAGAATATTGAAGTATTGGGTTTTCAGGAAATGGAGGATGAAAAGAAAACCTGGCTTTACAGCAATATCAAGGTAGACAAGAAAACAAGCAAGACCTTTGGAACGATTTTAAGGAATGGCAAAAAGTCGGATATGGTTGAGATTTCTGCGGGTATCCCCGAGAATATCGTTGATATCTCTGCTTCCACATTGCCAAATGATAAAAGCCTCTTTTTTGGAACCTACTCAAAAGATAAAGTGGGTGAGTCAGAAGGTATATTCCTGATGAGAAAGCAGGGTCAAAATGTTGAATTTTTTTCAACCTATAACTTCCTCAACCTCGAGAATTTTTTGGCTTACTTACCAGAGAAGAAGCAGGAGAAAATTGAAAAAAAGAAAAAGAAAAAGGAAGCCAAGGGAAAGGAGTATAGTGTTAACTACAAGATGGCTACCCATGAAATAATTCCCATCGATGGGGGGTATATCCTCATTGGTGAGGCATATCATGCAACTACCAGGCCGGTTACGACCTCAGTACCGACTACCGTTAATGGTGTGACAACGATGAGGCAACAAACCACCTATGTTTTTGACGGGTACCTCTATACCCATGCCTTTGTGGCCAAGTTCAGCGATGCGGGTGAACTCGTTTGGGACCATTCCTTTGAATTGGATCCCGGGTATAAGCCTTTTGTTGTAAAAAAATTCGTTGCGGTTTCAAGGAATAATCCCGAGATGATCAACCTTCTCTATACAAACAGGAATAAGATCGTCTTCAAGTCTGTTGACCTGGGTGGAAAGATCCTTCAGGAAAAAGAATCGAGCGAAATATCCACAGGTTATGAAGGAGCTAAGTCCAAGAAAAGAGCCAGCACCAGGGTGAATTATTGGTATGATGACTACTTCCTTGTTTTTGGAGAGCAAAAAATAGTAAATAAGCAGCAAGGCGAGCTTGATGATAAGAGGAAGGTTTTCTTTATCAATAAGGTATCGTTAAAATAATTCTTTTCGGCTTCTTTTTTTAGAAGGCTTTAAACATTGTGTTGAGTTTTCCATGTCCGTTCTGGCAAGCAGGGATCGCCTTTAATACATCTTGTTTATCTCAATTTTTCCAAATGCCAATAGCTGCTAACCTAAGACATGGTTATCATCTTTCCGGTAAGCAAGATGCCTGACTCTTCCGGATTCTTGACTTCTTTGCCGATAACCTCTTCTGAGCATTAATGACAGCTGGGATATCATTGATGGAAAGCCTGATTGGTTCAAGTTCATGGCTCTCAAAGCAAATGCATCTTAGTGGAGTAAGTGTAAGTAACCGTTGAGCTCACCAGTGTCTCCGTTTATATCTTTGTATCGGATATGCCAATAATAGGTCCCTGCCGGACAAGGGCTGGAATTACATTTACCATCCCAGCCAAGCCTGAGATCATTGGTTGTGAAAATTTTTTGCCCGTAACGATTGTGTATACTTTCGATAGCTGAGGCAATCCCGGAGATTTTGATGGGAACAAAGGCATCATTTTGCCCATCTCCGTTCGGGCTAAATGCATTGGGCATTTCAAGAAATACATCGCATTCCTCGTATTCTACATCAAACTTGTGTGTGCTGCTACAATACTCTATTGAGATGACGACCTGATATTGTCCTTCTTCGAAAATTGTTCTTGTCGGAAGTTCGGAAAGGTCATCCCAAAGGTATTCTGCTCCCTGCGTGGTCACGTCGATTAGGATGGTTTCATCCTCACAGAGGATGGTATCGGAGGCGGGAGGGATCTGAGCATACTGTATGAATTCTATATTGACTGTATCATGGCTTTCGCATTCATTCAGAGTGCTGGTAACCCAATAGAGACCGGCTTCAGTGGCGTCATAGTTTGAATTTACGGATCCGTCCTGCCAACGGTAAGTGGCACCGGGGAATTGGGCATCAAGTCTGATGCTTTCACCCTCACAAAGGGTGGTATCAGGCCCCAGGTCCAGATCGGCCAACGGCTTTACCTGAACCTTGATCCTTGCCGTATCTTCTGATCCGTAAATGATGTAGGTGGTTGTAGAATCGGGAGCCACTGCAAGACTGCTTCCAGTATGAATGATGCTTCCCGGGGCCTGTTCCAGTGCCCACCTGGGGTTGTCCTCATTTATGACATTGAGGAAGGTGCTTTCTCCGGCACATATGATGCTGTCTCCGAGGGCTACCATCGGATCTGGGGTTACCGATACATCATCGATAAAATAGTAAGAGACGGTGCGACATCCACTATGAGGACTGTAAGAGGTTGATGAAACGTTGTTAAAATTTCCGATGGTGATATAACTCCAATTGGAAGTTGCAAGAAATACTGCACTGCGCCTTATCCATGCCTTATCATTTCGAGTGATCTTTTTGAATTCAATCTGCGGGTCCAGGTTTAAAACCTGCTCTGATGAGGATATGGCATTATTTGAAAACAGTACCCCATGATTATTAGAGGCGAAGGCAGAAAACTCAGCTAGTGAGATATGGAAAGTAACCTTATAGTACCTGCCCGGAACCAAGGCTCCTAAAAGGTTGGTATGTACGTATTCCATCCAATTTGCTCCATCCGTTCCTCGCATTGATACACCTGCCATGACATTACCGGTCCTGGGTCTTTGCTCTCCAGCCTTGCATCCAAATCCGGTATGGCTGTTTGGATAAGCAAAAGACCAGCAGTCTGAGTTTACCAAATAGGAATGGATATCCGGTGTCGTAATGCTTGGAGATCTCCAAGCGCTGATCACATTTGTAAAATCAGACGGGCTGGTACTCCAGTTACATTTTGGCTGACCTACCGTTTCAAAACTAGCATTGGGGACCAGGTTCTGTCCGCATACTGGATAAGAAGTAAAAAGGAAAAGAATATATCCGAGTTTGTTCATGTAGGCAGTCAAGATTTTGCCTTTTATTAATTTCGTGCTTTTTCCTGAATTTGATATGATTTCTCACTGAGATCTCAAGGACAATAATTATATCCGGGTTTTTGAGCGCTCCAATGCGAGAGTTATCCTGAGCATTACTTTGATTTCTCCTTGCCGATCCCGGTAAGCATGAGCCCCTGACCGATTCGAACCAGCAAGGGTACCAGGGCGGCGCCTGCTGTCAGGAAGGTTAGCATTTTATTGAAGAACTCTCCTGAGAGCATGATGAATATGAATCCTGAAATGAGCACCAAAAGTATAATCCCCCGGTATCTTGACCAGGAACCCCTTTTATTGATCAGGGGAGATATTATAGATACCTCTTCTTCAGCATATGAACTCAGGATGAAATTCCTGAATGATTCATTGATCAATTCGACGCCATTTTCAAGGCGGATCAATCCCTTCTGGGCCAGTTGTCGAACTACCGAGGTGTTTTTCGTATTGATGATCCCGTCCTGAGCCAGATCGAAAAGCAATAGTTTTTCGAAACTCGTGCAACACATCCAGAGATAGTAATAATAGGATTCTGCAGTATCCTGAATGCTGAGGACCATGTTTACCCGTTCTTTGAGAGATTCACCAAAGGATTTAAGGTCGATTTTCTCCGGGAGTTTTTGCAGATAAGAGCCGTGTTCGGTTTCGATTCTGAGCTCATTTTCCAAATGGTCCACATCTGCTGAAGAAAGCGGAAGAATGATCCTGTTGAATTTCCTAAAGGTTGATTTCCATCGATTGCCTAACAAAACCCGCTCCTGCTTGTTGAGGAATGTCTGGCCCAAAATCGAATTCTTGTCGAACTGATCGAAAACAAATTCAAAACTTGCCCCTGAACAGATCACAATATGCTTTCTTAAGCTGAGCAATTCATCAATTGCATCCAATACTTCGTTGATGGTTTTGAGATCAAAAAGCCTGTGCTCAAAGTGGCTGAGTATGAAGAGCCTTTTGTCTTTCTCATAGCTGAAGTCCGAAAAATCATAATGGATGCAATCAATATTTTGGGTCATGGCATCCATTTTCATTTTTTTCTGTTTTTCGCGCACTTCTTTTATTTCATCGGAAAAGAAGGACTCCTGTGCAAACCGGACCATGGCGAATTGCTCATAACCGATCAAGAAGAGATTGGTGTCCGTATTGGTTTTCAGGTAGGGGAAATTCTGTTTTACCTTAAACAAAAGGTTGATGTGGAAGGCCTTTTTTAGAAGATATCCCAACAAGGATTGAAGTATATAGTAGAGGATCAAGGCCAGAATCGCCAGGATCAGCAGTCGTACAATCATGTTCTCCCCCTTGGGTTCATTGAGGTAGGAAGAAGTCAGCAGAAAAAAGCTTTGATCCTGCTCATTGGATGTTGGATCCAGGATCTCGGAGCAAAGATTTAATGTATCGGATGTTCGGGACCACCAATGGAGGTTGTCGATGCTCTCTGACAGGATGATGCCGCTTTGAAATTGTGATTTCCCATAATCGAATTGAGGCTTTAGAAAGGTATATGCTTCCAGGAGAGACCAGTTGTTTTCGGTTTCTGAATTCCTCATTGAATGATTATGGCTTATTTGAGCATTTAGTTTTTTCCCCGAGACCTGCTTTTGAAATGTACCTGTGGTTTGCATCAAATAATTACCCGCGCTCGCGGAAAGGTATGTATTCAAATCTTGTTTAATTCCGGAAGTCCTGTCAATTCTGAATCTTTCTTTTATTCTCTCAACCTGTTGGAATTGCATGTTTTTGTAATAGGTTATTTGCTCGATATTCTGAGCGGTTTGGAATGCCAGGTAGGTAGGCAAAATGGTAATGGCGATCAGGTTCAGAAAGAGGAAGGAATAATACAGTCGCAGGTTCAGTTCCCTGTCTTTTCTCAGTTCTGAGAAGGAGGAAACCTTGCGATACAAAATGCTATGAGGAAAAAACAAGATCAGGCAGACCGCAATAAGGACCACCAGGAACCCGAGATTAAAGCCGGGATGGAGCCATGCCTGAATAAAAAGCAGACCAGCCTGGATCACCGCATGTATGATAATAAAGAAGCTGAGTTTCTTATAATCTTTAAGGGCCTGATAATTCAACAACAGGGAGTTTGAAAAACTCAGTGCTGCGATCACGTTAAAAAGCCGGATCAGGTATTTGAATTCCATGTTAGGCTCCAGGAGCAATCCGATCAGAAGATATGTGATGAGCAGGATGGCCACCAGAAGGAGTTTGAAATACCCCAGGAACATCTTCGGCCTGAATGCAAGCCACTTATAGCTGAACACGGTTTTTTCCAACAGGCCATTGCGGTATGCCATAAATTTGACCAGCACGGAGATCGCGAACAGAAAGAGAATGATGATCGAGATCACCAGAAATGTGAAGTAGGCAGCATTGTAGTTGGCAATTCCCTGCATCTCCTTGTCAAACATGGTGACCGCCGTAAACGGAGTGTTGGGTATGGGACAGAAATACATCTGGTAATCCCTTAGACCATACTCGGATTCAAGCTTAATGCAGGCCCTGGAACCCAGTATTTCTTCAATAAAGGATGCCTTGCTGTTCTCCCGGATGAAATTCTCATAGAGGATCTTATGCTCATCCGAGTGAAAGTGGACATCCCCATTGTGATCTACGATGCAATAGGAGTAACCCGGAGGCAGAATTGGTTTTTTCAGGGAAACAAAATCAAGAGAGAGGCCGAAGGCTGTTGGCGTCTGCAATCCCCATGTTTGATCCCAGGCTCTTGTGGCCTTTTTGGTGACAACCACTTCCTTGGAGTTATCCTTATAGGAAGAAAGTGTTTGGAATACATAGTCATGTTTGACCAGGTTCCCCGGCTCATTGTTTCCATCGTTTGGAACACGGAACTGCCAGCCTCTATGATCTCTGAGATCGGTGAAATACCTTCTTTGGCTTAAATTATAGGTGAACGATTCGAAGAATATCTCGCAGTCAATCACAAACGTTCTCTCATAGAATTGGTCTCCATGCTTTTTTATCCCGCCTGGAATCTCGCTGTTGATCACATGACCTTTCCCAAAATCATTTAAGAAAATGATTTGCTTATAATTTAAATTCCCGAAAATGGTATCTATGCTGAGATCTCTTTTTTGAAATCTCAAAAGAAATTGTTCCGCAGTATCCAAAAAGGTCAGGGCCTGATCCAGTTCAAGTCGAAAATTATCGATGATCTTATCGTTAAATGCTTCGAGGTTTTTTGCGTGGCTGCTTTTCTTGGTCTCATAATTGAAAAAGCTGAGCATCAGCAACATGACCAGGCTGACACCGACGAACAGGGAAAAGGCGGCAGCATAAATATCGATGTTGTCCATCTTTTCAAATTGTGACATGATCTTGAGCTTGATCAAGGGCATGAACACCACGGCCAGGAGGATCAAAAGTCCCAGTCCCAGGATAAAAAAGTGGTTCACCTTTCTTGCCGTACTGGAAAATTCTCCTTTGGGATAGATGCCCGCCACATAGAGCACCTGCCCGTCTGAGATCGGCATGGGCACGACATACATGTAGTATTTGGTGTTCATGCTGAGCAGTTCTGTCTTAAAGGCTCCCGAAGGCCTATCGGTTTTGGAAGAGACTATGCTGTCCGGAATGGAATTGACCGGGAGGGAACTGTCCGAATTATAGATGATCCTGTTCTCATCGAAGATCAGGATTGAGCTGAAGTATTTCCCCACGATAATGGATCGGATGTACTTTTCAAGACTCTGATAATAGATATAGGAGCTTTCTTCCGAGGATCCGTATTTCCTGAACTTTCCACTTTCGAAAATGATGTTGCTTCGATTCTTCAAATTGCTTGCCGACTTGAGGTACACATTGTCCATCAGTTTAACCTTTCTGCCTTGGAGTTTCGAAGCATCCGTGTTGATCAGACCTTGAATTCTTGTGTTACCGGTTCTTATTCTGCTTTCTATTCGAATATCGATTCGGCGGGATTCTTCCATGATGGTCTTGGAAAATCGGTCTTTGAAAGAGTTGATCACACGGAATGCCTTTTGATCCAGAACCGCTTCGTTTTTTGGGATATACCAGTAGAAGTAAAACAGGAATCCAAGCCCGATCAGCAGGAGCATTATGATCGTGAACAGGCTAACACTCGGCCCCGAGGCGGATAGCTTTTTCATGCGCTTAGGGTCTTCAAGTGAGGAAAAGGGTAATAGGATTCATGGTTATCAACAGTGCGCCTCCACCGACTAGATCGGCAAGGAACGAAAACCATGTTCTATTTAATGAAATCTTCTAAAAAATCAAATTTATATTGAAATTATATTATTCAATTAGACTTTGAATAGTAGTCCATGTGTTTCATTTCAATTCATATGACTTTGGCCCATAGGTAAGGAGTACATGTAGCAGGAGTATAATGGCCCCAATTGAATAAAAATTTTCCACGATTAAGTTTGATTTATTTTGGGTAATTCTTAACTAGTTATCCGGTTGAGTTTCTATCTGTCCTCGGTGATTTCGGGGCTTTAGACCATGAGTGGAAAACCACCACAATAAACCTGCATGAGAATATGAACCATGAAACCATTGATCAGCTGAGATCAGGATCCTTTAGGAAAGCCTGGTTGATGAAAAATCTGGTTCTCCTGTTTGTCCTTTTTGATGTCTTTGTTTCCTGCCGGCCACATCGTGACAAGGAGTTTTTGGTTACCCGTATTCGCTCTGCTGCGAAACTGGCCACAACCGAAGTGGTGTTGAACAAGTTGGTTGTTTCCGATCTGGAGCAGAATAGGGTTCTGGGAGTCTTCAAAAGAACTGATAAAACGGTCATCTTCGATTCCGAAGCCCGTGTGAAATATGGGATTCGCCTGGACAAACTCAGCAATCGGGATGTTCAGGTCTGGAATGATTCGATTAGAATCCTGTTGCCGCCGGTTGAGATCATATCTTTTGATTATCCTCACGAATCATATATACAGCGTTGGCCCCTGTCGGATGTCGACCTGATCAAGGCTGATGAAGATAAGTTTTTGCAGTTGGATGAGGTTTTCCGCCTGGCCGAGAACGACATCCGGTTCAAAATGCGCCTGCTGGGCCTGAAAGAGGAGGCAGAACTCAGGACCATTGTTTTTCTCGAGACCTTCCTTCAGAAAATTGGCTATTACAATGTCAATATTGCTTTTCGTGAGGATGATTCCTTCTTCAGGAAAGAAGAAAAGGAAGAACAATCAGATGAAGGAGAAGGAGGATGATGCAGCTTGTCAAATATATCTTCTTCCTTGTTGTGCTGATCGTTCTCGGGACGGCCCTGGTTTTTGTGACGCCTTCCTGCAAACGCAAGATCAAAATCGAACAGACTGTGGTGTCCATCAAGGAGATCAAGGATATAGGTCAACTGATCACGGCTGAATATGATGGTGAGGTCATGTCCAGCCTGTCGCTTATCGATCCCACATTTAACATCGATACCTTCATCAAAACCAACTATGAGGAGCTCCATCAGGATTATGAGGAAATACAAACCAAGGTGAAAGAGGATCCCAAGGTGGTCCGCCAGGACAGGAAGATCAAGAAATTGGAAAGCAAGATGGAAGGTGCTTCTGACAGAAAGAAGGCAAGACTTAAAAAAAGGATCGCCAAAAGGGAAAGAAGAAAAGAAAGAAAAGCCAAAAGACTTGAACGGAAGGCGATCAGAAAGGAGGTCTCCCGGAAAAAAAGTCCGGCTTTCAAGGCTCTCCGCGAGGCGACCGGTAAAAGTCGTAAGAAGGTATTTGAGGACCTTGGCAAGTCTGAAAATGTGGAGGATTTCGTGAAGAAAAACGAAGTGAAGATCATGAAATTCAAACGCAAACAGATCAAGAAAAAAGAAGACATCGCGTATCTGGCCAGAGGCAAGGTAAAGGCGGGCTATGATCTGAAAAACCTGGATGAGCGATCCCTGTTTATTTCCCCCTCGAAGGATACCATCTATATCCTGGATTTCAATCCGGAACTCTACCCAGTGGTCATCAACCCATGGTTCTACTTCACCGAAGATCCAAAAACGAAGAAGGAGGCTAAAAGTCAGCTATATGGATTTGAGATCATTTATACCAACACCTCCAAGGACACCAAGATCACTTTTAACAGAGTTCAGGAGATCAAATCGGATTGTAAGCGCATGCTAAGGGAGGAGGCTTTGGACCGGGATATCTATGAAGCGGCAAGGCAGAATGCCGAGGAGGTGCTTCTGAGCTTTTTCCAACTGCTAACCCTGGATGTAGAGGTGCAACCACAAAAAGTGGTGATCTCTCCTTCCAAGTATTTTTTTGATCAGGTGGAGATCTTGAGAGATGAGATGATCGATAGTACTGAGATGGTGTTGATAGACACTATCCTCAGCAGGGATACCCGCCATATGGATTCCCTGGCATTTCCTCATCAAGACATGGATTATCAACTGAAGGTACTCGAGAGCTTCATGCTGGCTTTGCATGAAGGCTCTAAGCAGGAATTGAATTGTGAGGCCTGGAAGAGAAGAATAAATGAATACGCTGACAGGCGGAACCTGTCCTTAAAATCAGCATTATGAAAATCAACAATCACATACTGGAAAAAGAAGGAAGCGATCCGTACAACGTCGATAATTCGTTGGCAGAGGGATATGTCAAGAACAAAATGGATCGCGATAGCGGGGAGTTTGCATCGGGCCGCCCTGACACCATCATTGTCCATTATACAGGTGGTATCAAGAAGGAGGGCGCCATCAATGCGCTTTATCACTCAAATATGCAGGTCTCTGCTCATTTTGTTCTCGATGTGGATGGGACTGTGTATCAGCTCATGCCCCTGAATAAAATAGGCTGGCATGCGGGCAAAAGCGCATTTGGAGACCGAAGCGGATTCAACAAATACTCTCTGGGCATTGAAATTGTGAATCCCGGTTATCTGAATAAGGCGGATGACGGAGAATTCTATACCTACTTCAATAATAAGGTCAAGGATAAATCGAAAGCCGTATTGGCCAGGCATCCAAATGAAACCCGTGACAGGTACTGGCATGCCTACGAAGAGGCACAGATCATCTCCACTTTTCACCTTTGTGAAGAGCTGGCCAAAATGTTCGGGATCAGGTTCATCTTCGGCCATGATGAGATCTCTCCGGGTAGAAAACAGGACCCCGGACCTTTGTTTCCTACTGAGCAGCTCAGGGATGCCATTCTGAATCCCAGGAAAAACGATGATATCAGGGAAGAGAACGAGACCACAAAATACGGGGTGGTCAATGCGAGCTCCCTGAATATCAGAGAACTTGGTTCAGCAAACGCCAGAAAAGTGGCAGCGCCTTTGAAAAAGGGGGCCAGGGTACAGATCCTGGGTGAAGATAACGGATGGCTGCATGTGAAGGCCGAGATCGAAGGCTGGGTTAGCAAAGATTATGTTAGGCAATGAAAACGCTGATTTTTTTCCTCATCATACTCGTTGTCCTGATGGCCTTCTATATCCTTAATCTGGAGTTTGGATGGATCGATTTCGGCTTTAGAGAGATCGCCATTGGAACGGCAGGAATTGCCGGGCCCTTCGAGTTTTTTCGAAACAGGATCGAAAATGCAAGCGGAAAAAAAGAAACGGAGGAGAGTCGTTTCAAGTTTCGTGAACTGAAGCGCAAAGAATTCCTTGCCAGAGAGCAAAGAATCAGATCTACGGACAGGTATGAATACGAAAAACAAGAAAACAATTCAGGCGGGGCATTTGATGACCCCAATGCTGTTGGGTAAAAAAAATGATTATGAAAAGCTTTAATCAGAAATCAATTTGGTTGTTCTCCGGACTTTCGGCTGCTGTCATCATTGCGGCCATAGTCATGAGATGTACGGATCCCAAACTATTCTGGTCCAACTGGATATTTGTAGGCCTGGCCTTCTTTTTTATTATCGTTTGGATCATTGGGGTCACCAAGTATCTCCAAAGAATGATACGGGAATTCACCTTCGATAAGGGAGACAAGAACCCTTATAAGAATGAAACATTGGGATTACCTCCCGGTACACTTCGGGCCGTTCTTACCCTCACACTATTAATTGTGGTCATAGATTTGATTTGCCTCTCCCTGATCATGGAAGAGTTCAGGGATTCGTTTTCCAGCCTGATCAATGCATTTGAGGTAATGCTGGCTTTCTACTTTGGATCGCGTATTGTGAGCAATGTTGCACAAAAGGACAAGGAAAAAGCTGAGGAGCAGAGCAGGGCACAGGCAGATGTTGCCAGGGCCGAGTTGACAGCGATGAGAACATCAAACCAGGGTGCAGGAGCTGCAGGTGGCGATTTTGATGATCCGCTTTCGGTAGGATAGAAGCAAAGAGCTCTATGGATTAATTGCAATACTAATCCGTACCATATAACCTCAATGCCATGGCTACCGAGCATGTAATCGATTCTGTATTGATCAGTTTCGATTTCAGGATCAGTCGTCTAACATATATCCCCCTTCTTGCTCTACGACAAACCATAAGCCCCTATCCTCATCTCTTGAAGCCCATCTTCCGTATATCCACATTTCTCATTTAGGGATGAAAGGAACTTTCGATTTTCTAACTTGGCATCATCTTTTAACCAATTTGATTTTATGACAGCAGATATTGTAACCGAAAAGGGTACCATGCATGTGGAGTTTTACGAGAATGATGCTCCAAATACCGTTGCCAACTTTGTAAAACTTTCGAAGGACGGGTTTTATGATGGCCTAACCTTCCACAGGGTAATTCCAAACTTTGTAGTTCAGGGGGGATGCCCCGATGGAACGGGTGCGGGTGGACCGGGATATACCATTGACTGCGAGCTTGACGGAGATAATCAATACCATGACAGGGGAGTCCTGTCTATGGCCCATGCCGGAAGAAACACCGGTGGCAGCCAGTTCTTCATTTGCCATAGTCGGGATAATACATCACATCTTGACCGGAACCATACCTGTTTTGGAAAGGTGATGGAAGGTGTTGAGGTGATTGACGAAATTCGTCAGGGCGACAAAATTGAGAAGGTCGTGATCAACGAGTAACGAAACGCAAATCGCATCAAGGAAGTGGAACCCTGAAAGAAAAGCTTTCGGGGTTTTATTTTATGCCCACGGCAATCGTAGCCTCATCAATGATCAGATTCATGAAATTCCCCTGACCGTCGGAAAAATCGATATCTCCGGTCAGTTCCAATTTCATGGTCTTTTTGCCATCTTCGTTCCGTTCATATTCTTCGGATTGAAGAAGTTCAATGACATCAGACCCTACCGCCGAGGTCCAGATCTTTCCCAGGTAATTTAATTCAAGCGATACCACTTTCTCTCCTTGCGGGCCATGAGAAACGGCAAGTTCCTCATTGACCTCAGAATCGAAGTTTGCCGCACAGCCCTTGTTTGGGTCCCAAATAAAATCCTGACAGATCGAGTAATTCTTTCCCTCATCATCGACGACTTCAAGGCAGATCCGTTCTACCGAAAATTGGTCATCGGGAATAAATGCCACACTGGGCTCGGTGGATGTTAATCCGCTTTCAAAGCCCCAATCGTAGCTCACCACCTCTATGCCATCCGTTACTGCTGTAACAGATTGGTAACCTTCCGGAGTGATTCCAAGCTCAATATCCAATTTTCCTTGCAGACTTGGATTGAGTATTAGGCATTGTTGCCTGTCACATCCATTTGAATAGGATATGTTAACACATACCTCGTAGTCCTTATCCGAAAAGGGGTAAAAATGAATTGGGTCGAACTCTTGTGAAACTGTTCCATCACCAAAAGACCAGAATACTTCCAGGATCTCTCCTTCGGAGGACCATGCATCCAGGTAAAACTGAACAGAATATGACCTTGCCGTATCAATTTCTGTAACATCAAAAGATCCCGGGCTGAGGGTTTGTTGGGGGTCAAGTTTTCCTCCGGATATTCCTGTGATATCCCGAAACGCAAAGGCGACTTCTAGGGCTTCATCATCCTTTGGATTTTCAAACTTACCCTTATACCATTCCTGTCCTAAAAAATCCAGGCGTTCATCGGTATCCATGAAGTACCCGGCCCTTCCGGCCTCGATAAGAATATCTTCACCATCCAGTATGCCATGTAACCTGAATAAGGGTTCTCCGGGCATAGGGGATGGTGTTTCTTGCCTGTTACAGGAAATGAAAAGGGTCAGGATCAATATATAATGCATCAATCTTTTCATTATCGACTCCATAAATGGTAAGTTAAACCCACCTTAACTTCAACATTGTTCGGGTTCTGGTTCTCAGCGATAGGTGTTAAACCCATTCTAGCCTGTAGATCGAGGCGTAATCTCGACTTGAGATTGTAAGAGTAACCCAGGATCCCAATCATTTGGTTTTGATTGAACCCTTCCAAATACCCGCTCTCAGAACTTTGATCGGTACGAGGCGGATTGGAATTGTTCGAATGACTCACCTCCACGTCACTGTAAACCTGCATCAGGCGGCTATATTGAAGGCCACCGCTAAGTCTATGACGCGGATGGATCATATAGCTTGCTGTCAGTGGGAAAGACCAATAGTTCAAATAGTTTGGGGTAATGCTGTACGTTGTTTCGGTAAGTCCGAAAGAAAATTCTTGTTGCTCAATGGTCAATGTTGAGCCTTGATAGCGAATCTGTTCAAATTGGCTTCCCAGTGCAAACTCCCATTTAAGGCTTGGAACAAAAACCAAATTGACCCCTGCATAGAAAGGAAGTCTGGAAGTACCGGAGTTTTCATTTCCACCCTCGGTAGAAAAAGGAATGCCGGCGAGAAGATCAATCCTAAAGGATGATGAAGAAGATTGAGCAGTTCCATAAGGACCAACAATGTCATCCTCCGCACTCACATCAATAGGTTCAATGAATCGACGGTCCGATTCTTCGATCAACAGTATGGGCTTGGTTTCCGAAGACACAGTGAGAATTGATCCGTCATCAAGAGGCTCTGGCTCATTTGTTTCCACAGTAGCCACAACCGGCTTGGCCGATGTTCCGGAAGGGTAATTTGGGGCAGCATTTTCGATCGGAGATGTCATCGCGTTAGTCTGATCACCTGCCTTAGCTCCATCATTTGTCGACTCTGGTAATTGGGTATTTGCTTCCGGTGCTTGAGTTGAAGAAGCGTTGGATGCCATAATGGCTGCTGTTTCGGTTTGGGCCTGGTCTGCAACATCAGGGCTTTGGATGAGATTCAAACCTCCGATGACACCCAGAATTCCAACAACTGCTCCGATAATCCAGGGGATCAATGGTCTTCTCCTTTGGTTCCCTTCCATTTCATTGATCAGCGCCTCGGCCTCTTTCCAAGCCTCAGGGTTGAAAGGGGACTCAAGATCTCCTAAACCTTTTTTAAATATGTTATCTAAGTCCTTGCCGCTCATTTCACATTGCTAACATGATGACCTTCTTGTCCTCGATCATCGTGATCAATTTCTTTCTTGCATTGTTTACGTGCCATTTTGATGTTCCAACTGAGATCTTCATCAATTCGGCGATCTCCTTGTGGCTGTAACCGTCAATGGCGTATAAGCAAAAAACCCTTTTGCTGACATCGGGAAGTCTTTCCAAAAACCCCAGTAGCTCTTCAGCTTCAAATTGAAGATCTGCATCGTTGAAACTGATATCAGAGTACTGCTGAGCCTCTTCAAAAGGGGATATCTCGGTAAATGCTTCCTTATATTTTTTGTTCTTCCTGTATTCATCGAATATGGTGTTGATGGTGATCCGTCTGATCCAGAGATTGAAGGGAACTTCTTTCCGGTATTTTTCTAGGTTGATCAGTACCTTCATAAATGACTGATTCAATAGTGCTTCTGCATCAGCTCCATTCTTGTAGTACCTTTTACAAATGCCAAAAAGAAACCCGTAGCACAATTTGTACAGTTCAAATTGTGCTTTCCTGTCCTTTTTTAGGCAGGCCTTAATGATATCATTCCCAACTTTGACCAATTATGATCGGATCATCACTTCATCATAAGCAAAAATTCTAGTCTATCCTCCAAATTCTTTTCATCCATTTATTGATCCCTGGTTGAATGGCAAAAATCTACGCCATTTGTTGTTTGTCAAAGGCCGATTCAATGGGATATTCTCGGGAATCTCATGTCATTTAACCCAAACGGCCTTGTCCGGATTGAGATTCGAACCCATGAATTTCGGCAAATCCTGATTAAAATGGTATATCGATCTTCATTTCTTTAGGTCAGGGATCAATATCAATACCAAACACGCGGATTATTTGGAAATGGTTGGGTAAAAAAAAGGCGGTTAATGAAACCGCCTCTTTAAGAAATACACAACTTGAAAACTAGCTCTAAGCAATCTAAACTACCATTTCCATTACCCCGAACCTTCCATTTGGAAAACCCAGGGATAAGATCGCCCGCGCCTGACGTTGCGCAACCAAATCAAATAGCAGTTCTCATCTTTCTCAGCCTTAGGGCCAATCTGTACCGATTGATTTCCTTGGCTTTGTCTTTTTTGTAATACATTCCCTACTAAGGTGTTAAGCGTAAGAGAAGCGGCTTCAGGGAAATGAGTAGCCCCAAGAACAGGTTTCCTGTTTGACCTCCGAATCAATGGATGTCTCTTTCGGTAATCTGTCATTGCGGCTCCTGCAATTTCAACGGCCAGTGGATCATCCGCGTTTGCCGGGAGCCGTACCTGCACACATTCGGTAGGTTTTCCCTTTCCCTGAATAAAAATGCCGCTTTCATCAAACTTACCGGTTTTTCGTTCTGGCCCACCGGAAGGACCAACCGTCTGAACTAGATCAATGTCATAGGAAATATCTTCTCGATCATTCCTTTGTGACCAAAGGTTTAAGCAAAGCGATATGGGATTCTGGTATTCCATTTTAAGCTTCGAAAGGGAACACGGACGTGAATGGATCAGGGTTGGGTGAGGCGTTTAAAACAATTTGCCATTTATGGTATTTACCTATTGGTGGCGGCAGATCTTCTCCGGATCAACATCCGGGGTTGAGCCATAATTAGAATTCTTTGGCCCTATGATGAGATTATTACTTGTCTTCGGACTGTCAGGCCTTTCCGTTTTTTTAATGAATTTCGGTTTTCTGGAATATCACATGAGAACATCCGGTTCCCCCGGGGGGAATGCCGGTGCCCCGGGTCAATTCAACGGAAGGACCTGTGCGACTTCAGGCTGTCATTCAGGAGGTTCTTCTTTCCGAGCGGGTATGATCGGCTCGAATATTCCTGCTTCGGGGTATGTTCCCGGTCAGACATATACCATCACGGGAACAGTAATGGAGTCAGGAAGATCAAAATTCGGATTTGAGATCACACCCCAGGATTCCTCCGGAAATCTTATCGGAACTCTTGTCAGGACCAATACCGCTCAAACCAAAATTGTAAATGGTGGTAGATCGATGACACATACCTCTTCGGGCTCATCGGGCTCTGGAAGCATGAAGAGCTGGTCTTTTGATTGGACTGCCCCTGCTGCGGGTTCTGGTGATTTTGCTTTCTGGGGAGCCTTTAATGCTTCCAACAGCAATAGCTCGACCTCCGGGGATATCATTCTGACTTCCAACCTTCAGGTAGAAGAAGACCGTACAGGTGTTGGATTGAGAGATGAGTTTACCGCAAACATATTTATAGGGCCCAATCCCACACAGGGCGATCTGAGGATCAGATTTATGAAGCCGTTGGATCAAAAACTCGATCTCCTACTCATTGATCTTTACGGGGATGAAGAATTCAACCGAACTCTGAGGAAGGGATCTTTGGAACAAGTCATTGATGTCGAAAACTCCGATGCCGGTCTTTATAACCTCCTACTCCTCGATAAGCATGGAGAAGTACTTCTAAGCAAGAAGATCCTGGTCGAATAGTCCCGGTTATAAGTCAACTCTGGGCTCTGCCTTAATATTATTGATGAGACCCTGGTTTCTTAAGCTATTCCAATTGGCATTCGGAAGTGAAGAAGCTTAGTTGACTATGCCCTTCACCAAGGCCAGCTAAGAAGGTTATAGCATGGAAAGTGTGAATAAACGATGTTACAAAGGATCATTTTTCACCGAACTATGTCTTTTCGTCCTTTATGGATGTCCTGTTGATTGAACTCATGAAGGAGCAAAAACCATTCATCTGAAAGCTCAAAATGAATTGAGACACGGATCTCCTGAGGACTGAAAATATACCTTTTCCGGGCACAATGGCCCTATGTTCTGATCTACAAAAATTGGTCGTTTTGTTCACTATTTGTTACTCGCGCTGTCTGAGTCGGTAATACAAGGAACTTGCGAAATTGGTAATTTGGGCACATGGCATGCAAAATTGCGCACCTGAGTCTCGGAGCTATTTTACCTTACCTTTTTTGTTCTTTATCTGTATTGCCCGCAGTTGCTCAGCATTTTACCCATAGGAATTTTACGATAGAGGATGGCTTGCCTTCAGGTGTGGTTTATGACATAAAACAGGATGATCAGGGGTTTTTATGGATAGGCACCAATAATGGAGTTGCCAAATATGACGGGTATTCTTTTGAAAATTATTCCGTTGAAGATGGCCTGGCCGATATCGAAGCATTTAATATGGTTAATGATGACTACGGAAGGATTTGGATCATGGGCAGCTCTAACAAACTGTCTTACATAAAAGATGGCATGGTTTATCCGTATGAGTATAACCATGTGTTGGCCGAAAATCTGGACCCAGCCTGTGGCGGCTTGGATCTTTTTGTTGATTCCCTGGGGAACTTGCACTATTCCAGCATGAAATGCGGAGAGCTTGTAATCGACAAACAGGGAAATTCTAAGTTGAACATCAGATTTATTTCACCTGCGGATCTAAGTCAACCCTTCCAAAGCGCCTTTGATGTAGGCAGGAATACCTTGTATTTGACACAGAACCGACCCAAGGAAAGATATTTTCCAGACTATATTTTCCCGTTTGAGATCAGTTTTGATGGTCAGGACTTTCTGTTTCCTCTTCCTAGGAATCAATTTGGCCGTTACACATGGAAATATGCTCCTGATCAATGGTTGATAACCACCCTTGCCGACACATTGGCTATGCTTTCAAAGGATGGGATCAGGCCATTGGTGAAAGCAAGAGGAAAGATCAATGGCGTAAGGGTGGTGAACAACATGATCTGGATAGGTGGAGAAGGAGGGCTTTCCATAGGCAAGATAGGTAAAGGAGGTATGTATCATGAACGGCACTTTCTATTGGGCGAGTATTCGATTTCCAGAATATTTGAGGATCGATCTCAGGGTGTCTGGGTAACAACTCTTAATAATGGGATTCTCTTTTTTCCGGATTTGAATTCACTTAGATATGGGGAGGAAGACGGTCTTATTAAGACCAGTTTGTCAGCCGTTACCGTCGAGAAGAATGGAACAATTCTATTGGGTTCAGAGGATGGATTCATTCAAAGGATTACTAAAAACGGAGAAATTCAAATATCGTCGAATCCGAATCGAAAGAGGAGAAGAATCAGGGCTTTCTATGCAATTGATGACGCTTTTTATTTTACCGCTCATTCCGACGAGGTTTATCGAGTTGAACGGAATATGAAGATTACAACTTTTACTCCCGATACGTCTTCAGTTCATACGATTAAAAGGGATGTCATCGGGTTTGAGGGGCAGATCCTGGTTGCAGGCGCGGCTGGTGTACATAGGATCTCCGATAAGCAAGTTGTTTATCATGTGAAGGGAAGCCAGGTTGATTTTGTGTCAAAAGGACTTTCATCTCATCAAAAAGAGACATGGCGTTATATTGACTGTGTGTCCATTTCCAGAAAATCAGATACAATGATCTATATCGGAGGAAAGGATGGACTATATGAGTTCAACAGCGAATCCGGGATCATTTATTCCAAGGTTGACTCTCGCCCTGAGCTTGCTTATATGATTCCGGAAATTGGCAAAATGCTTGATAGCATAGTGGTGTTTTGTACAGAGGGAAATGGTTTCGTATTGGAAACGCAAGATTCGGTTTACCTGCTGGATAGAAGAGCGGGATTGAAATATTTGTTTTACCCCTCCATGTTTATTTATAAAAATGAAATATGGGGTATCCATAAATCAGGAGTAACAAGGATAACATTAAATTCTTTATCCCCCTTGGAATTTGATATAGTCGAACTAAATTCTAAGAATGGACTTGGGCATGGTCGTATCCATGATCTTTTTGTAACGGATTCCGTTGTGTATTTTGCCACGAGCAAGGGGTTGATCAGCTATGACCTGAGGGGTAACGATTTTGAAGAGAAACGTCCCTTGGTGGTGATCAACAAAATCCTTGTTGATAACTCTTCACCTGGGGATAGTTTGAACTCCAGTAGGGAGTTTAATTTCCCAAGAACAGTCGAATTCTTTTATACGGGATTGAGTTTTGCCAGTCGGGGTGATATTCTCTACAAATATCGATTGAAGGGATATGATCCGGACTGGACACTCAGTCGTGGCAGACAGATCCGGTATAGTTCTCTTCCTGAAGGAAACTACTCTTTCGAGGTTATGGCAATGGATCATGCTGGAATTTGGTCGGAAAACTATGCAAGCTTTGACTTCGCCATTATTCCACCTTACTGGCAAACCTGGTGGTTCTATTCAATCGAAGCCGTATTCATTGTTTTACTTGTCTTTGCCTTTGGCAATTGGCGGTTGAGGTATGCCAAGGCCATGGCTGTCAAAAAGGAAGCACGTGAAAAGGAAGTTGCTCAGTTGGAGCTTCAGGCCTTACGATATCAAATGAATCCACACTTTCTTTTCAATACCTTAAACTCAATTCAATCATTTATTAGTACGCGCCAAAAGGATCTGGCAGAAAAATACCTAGTAAGATTTTCAAGGCTTGTCAGAAGGAATCTTGAGCAGTCAAAGGAATCATCAATAACCCTTCAGGACGAAGTGGATTCACTGAACATCTATTTGGATCTGGAAAAAATGAGGTTTGATAATGCATTTGATTTTGAGATCGAAACCAAGCTTGACGAGGACCTGGACTATATTCTGATCCCATCAATGTTGGTACAGCCTTATGTGGAAAACGCTGTGCTTCATGGAATGCAGGGTTTGAATCGACAAGGATTTATTCGGGTGTCTTTTAGTGGTGGCGATGGAGTGATCAAATGTGTTGTTGAGGATAACGGAGTGGGCCGGAATGATGACCTGGTACGGAAATCAAAAACGAGAATGGGACATAAGTCCGTTGGAATGACGATCACGCAGAGGCGTTTGGAGTTATTGAGCCAGAAGATCGTAAAACCAATGGTAAACGTAATTGATCTGAAGGAGAACGGACATCCCACCGGAACAAGGGTTGAATTGGAAATCGAAATTATACAAAGTGGCCCTCAGTAATTTCTGTATTGCGTTTCTTTTTTTGGTACTCTTTCAAGGTTTATCCTATGATGGTATATGTCAGCGCAAGGCATATCGTCAGTTCACGGTAGAGGATGGTCTGGCCAGTGATGTAGTGTACGATGTCGCTTCTGATGAAGATGGTTTTTTATGGTTCACCACAAATAGTGGGGTATCCATGTTTGATGGTTATTCATTTACCAATTTTTCTCAAAGAGATGGCTTGGCAGATATTGAAAACTTTGAGTTCATAAAGGATAATAAAGGAAGATTATGGCTGATCGGACATTCCAACAGGTTGTCAATAATTGAAGATCGAAAATTACAGCCATATAAATTTAATGATACGATTCTAAGCAAAGTCGGAGGTCGTACGCTCCCGGGTGATTTGTGCATAACAGACTCCGGAGATGTTCTTTTCTCTACTTCAAATAGAGGAGCTATCCGGATTGACGAGCAGGGTAATGCCAGGTACATTCAGCAGGAAAATGGATCAGAATACTATCATATGTTATTCGATTTTGGGGCTGAAAATCTGTTTAGGGTCTATCCCACTATTCCGAGAAGGGGTGGAAATGAATTTCCCCTGATCATCGTAGCCGGTGACACCACGGTTTTGTCCGCCAAGTATTCAAGACGAGGAAGATCCTCACTCAGGATTTCCGGTAACAGATGGTTATTACACAAGGATCTTCGCAGCGTCTTCTTGATCGATTCAACAGGGGAGAGGGAGATCTATAAAGGTGTCGATGAGATCTTGTTTATTAAAAGAATGGATGAGAAAATTTGGATTGGAACCAGAAACGGAGTTTTTCAAACAAAAGATCACATCTCCCTGAGCCGCGGAGATATCACTCATTTGTTGCCAGACATTATTGTTACGGGTGTCGAACAGGATATAAACGGCAATTATTGGATCTCATCCTTGTTTAACGGGGTATTCTTCTTCCCGCGCAGTGCTTTTTACCATATAACAAGTGATGAAATCCAGGGTTTGGTGTCGGTGACAAGTGTTTTTTATGATTCACATGGTATCCTGTATTTGGGATGTAAGAATGGTACTATTCACTTTTCGGATGATATGAGATCATTTAACCGCTTGGATTATTCTCCTATTCAGAAGCAGGTCAATAAATTTTGCGAATTAAATGGAAGGATCTACTTTGTTTGCTTTGGTGACAGAATATATTCCTTTTCTACGGATAAGGTGGTAAGCTCTATTCATGATCGAATGATGTTCAGGAATATGGATGCCCAAGGAGATAGCATTTTGCTTTGTGGGACCATAAGATTACTTGTCCTAAAGGATAATAAGGTCAGTGAACTTGCTGCAAATTCTGATCTTGATAATATCAGGGTCCAAAATGCAATATTGGGAACAGACGGGAATGTGATCTTGAATACCGGAAACGGATTGATCGCATATAAAAGCCAGTCTAAGGAATCTGCTGATTTGGACCTCAATCTGTTACCGGACCCCGTTAGGATCGGTCCGGTTATTGCGTTGGATTCAGGGATCATGGCTGTTGGAACAGTGGGTCATGGTATTCTGGTATATGGTGATAGTGTTGGTTTTTTGGTAGATGAGAGAAATGGTCTTATTGGAAACACAATCAATTGCCTATTTGTAGCTGGTAATGAACTTTTCGTAGGCACTCAGAAAGGATTGTCCATTGTATCTTTTTTGCAAGATGGCTCGAAAGAATATGACATTGTGAATTTTGATTCTGAAGACGGCCTGTTGGACAACTCAATCCAATCAATTTATTTCCGCGATTCTTTATTGTTTCTAGGCGGCAGAAATGGAGTAACAATTCTGAAATACCCGTTTGAAAACATAATAGATACATTGCCCGATGTATTTCTGGAATCCGTTGCGGTGGGTGAAGACTCATTGGAAATGAATGAGCAACTACCTTATTTCAAGTCGTTGGGAAATTTTGATTTTCGGTTTACCGGATTGTTCTATAAGAGTTTTGGAAATATAGAATACAAATATCGATTGTATGGGTTTGAAGAAGACTGGTCTGTAACACAGAATAGACTGATCAGATACAGCTCATTGCCCCCAGGCAATTATAGATTTGAGGTTTTGGCAAAAAACCATGATGGCTTGTGGAGCGAGAAACCAACTGTTTTTGGTTTCACTATTCTTCCTCCCTTTTGGCAAACATGGTGGTTTTATTCCTTTGAAATAGTTGTTTCGGTCTTGGTTGTTTTCCTCTTGATCAATTGGAGGATAAGGTATTTGAACCAGGTGGCAATGAAGGAAAAGATCAGCGAGCAGGAAAGAGCCAAACTCGAACTACAGGCCTTGCGCTATCAAATGAATCCTCATTTTCTATTCAATACCTTGAATTCGATACAATCATTTATTAGCTCAAGAAAACCAGATGATGCGGTTCGGTATCTTGCACGATTTTCAAAACTCATCAGACGAAATCTGGAGCAGTCTAAGGATTCGTCAATCTCGTTAACAGAGGAGGTGGATTCCTTAAGGATCTACCTTGATCTTGAAAAAATGCGCTTTGATGACAAATTTGATTACCTCATCGACAACCGGTCCCCGAAGGTATCCTCATCGGTTATGATCCCCAGCATGCTGGTCCAACCCTTTGTTGAAAATGCCGTGTTACATGGAGTTCAAAAACTGGATTCCCGGGGGTTTATCTCCGTGATTTTTGAGGTCAAGGGTAAGTCTGTCAGATGTGTTGTCGAAGATAACGGGATCGGACGGGACCTGGAAGAGATGTTGCAAAAATCCGGAGGAAAGAGGCATAAGTCTGTTGGAATGACTATTACCAAGAAAAGATTGGCTCTTTTAAACAAGAAAATTCTTGAACCTGAGGTAAAAATTGTCGACCTTCATCAAGATGGCAAGCCTTGCGGCACCAGAATTGAACTTGATATTGACATAATCGGAAACAAGACATGAAACTAAAGGTTTTAATTATTGATGACGAAAAGAGGGCCAGAGAGGGGCTTTTTTCGCAGTTAGAATCCAAATCTGATCATTTGGAAATTTTGGGTGAGGCATCTTCCGTACAGGAAGGGCTTGAAAGGATCCGGCAACTGGAACCGGATTTGGTATTCCTGGATGTAGAGATGGGAGATGGAACCGGATTTGATCTTCTTAAGGAGATCGGTTCACCGGATTTCCAGGTTGTCTTTGTGACGGCCTTCGATCAATATGCCGTACAGGCAATTAAGTTCTCGGCACTCGATTACCTTCTTAAGCCTATTGATCCTGACGAATTATCAGCCGTTGTTGACAAGGCATATGAAAGGGCTCTATCCGGAGGGAATGTGAGCGACATCAGAAATTTCATTCGAAATGAGGGGATAAATAATCCGAATGACCGGAAAATTGCGATCAAGTGCCTTGATTCGATCAAATATCTTCCTATTTCAGACCTAAGCCATTTTTCTGCTGACGGTAGCTATACCAAGATCTTCATGAAGGACGGAAAGGCGATTTTGGCTTCCAAAATGCTTAAGCACTTCGTTGAAATGCTCGAGGGCTACCCTCAATTTGTTCGAATTCACCGGTCTACCCTGATCAATATTAAATTTGTTGAGGAATTCCAATATAGCGAGGGTGGGTCTGTGCTGATGACCAACGGACTAAAGGTGTACCCCTCCGAAGACCGAAAGAAGGAATTATTGCACGAGTTGGAAAAGCTCAGCTGATCCACACCAAAAAAATCATCTTTGGAGGAAGGTCATCCACTTACTTCCCGGAAGGATGGTTTTCTTTGCTTATGCTTTTCCATACCGCCCGGATTACAGGGAGTATGGATCATTGCCTGGTAATATTTGTATGCTGTCCTCGGAAAGCACCTTGTCGAGGCGTAGAAAAGTGAACGCAAAGGCAATTCGGTATGCAACCCGATGTCAATATACTGGAGCAAAGACAATAATGTGCTTTGAAATACATACAGGTCCTCATTCTTCTGTTCTCCTCCACCTTGGTGTCCTTTGCTCAGGCAAAAAACTCCTTCTGGGTTGAGGTTGGCACGAATTTTCCGCAACAGGAATATGCTTCCACTGCTACGTTGGAAGGCTCGGGATTTGCGACATCCGGTCTCTCCACTTCACTGTATTACTCAAGGGAAATATGGAAGGGGGGAGGGTTTCAAGCAGCGTATTTTTACATGAACAATCCCATCAACTCCATGGCCATCGAGGAGAGCGCGGAAAACGATACAAGCATTGTTTCCGTGGTTATAGAAAGGGATTTTTGGTCTCATGCTGCCTTTCTTGTAGGTGCTTATCATGAAATAGGCATCGGAAAATCGAAAAAACTCAAAATTCGAGGTTCTTTGATGGGAGGTGTATTGGGAGCTATTTCTCCCGAAGTAAAGGTTTTGGAGGAAGTTTTATTCCAGGGATCCAGGTGGATCACTTATGAGTCGACCAGTTCCACAAGCTGGTCTGTTTCAGTTGGAATTGGACTCAAGTATGACCTCGGTGAAAAGCTCTTTGCTCTTGTCAACTTTGACTATTTCGTAGGCTCAGCGAGTTGGGATTATTCCACGCTTATTCTTCCCCAGGGCGGAACCATCAACGGCTCTCGGGATCTTAACGTTACGATCATTGAAACCAAAGGGGGGCTTGGTTTTAGATTCTGATCGGATAAACTATTTGTGTTTTGATCCGTAAGAGCTACTAAATTGATTCTATTGAAAACCAGGACACTTTTTTTAATTGCATTTCTCTTTTCGGTGCACTTGATGGCACAACCTTGTGTATATGAGATCAACAATCGTGATGAGTTTATGGGAATTGTGGAATTGTCGACACAGCCTCAAACGGTATGGTCAGACGAGCATGAGGCATTGGTGTTTGTTCTGAGCAATGATAATGGCAAGAAGGCTTTGGAGATCGTGCATATGCAAAGAGAGTCACAGATGATGTGCTTTGATGAAGGCTCCCGCATGGAGATCATCATGGAAAGTGGAGATAAGGTGTCGCTGGAAAATATTTCAGGACCCGAATGTGCTGACGGCAGGTACTCCGATATTCATCAGACCATGGAACATTTTCTTGGAGCGGGATTCAGAATTGAAGGCCGTGAAGAACAAGTGCTTCGAGAAGAAAAAATTAGGGAAATTCAGATCTTCTTTGAGGTTCCGGGTCATGACAGCTATGTGCTTCCTGAAAAAGTCGTACTTCATGAAAAGGGGTTTGATCTCTATGGAGTACAGGATTTTCCAGCACATGAATACTTTATCAGAACGCTTCCCTGTCTGGATTAGAAGAAATCGCTTTCTACTTTCGATCGGTAAATTAGCCTGAAATTCAACCTTGAGTCCTAAATTTGCGGCTCTTCAATTTTTGCGATGACTCTTGAATTTGAAAAACCAATTGTTGAACTTGAAGCCAAGCTTCAGGAAATGATCAAAGTGGCAGGCGAGAACAAAGTGGATGTTGGTCAGGCCGCAAAAGATCTGGAAAACAAGATTAAGAAACTGAAAAAGGATACCTATTCGAATCTCACGCGCTGGCAAAGGGTCCAGTTGTCAAGGCATCCGGAGCGTCCGTATACGCTGGACTATATCTATAACATCGCTGATAATTTTGTTGAACTGCATGGAGACCGGGTGGTGTCTGATGACAAAGCCATGGTCGGCGGTTTGGGCGAAGTGTCGGGAAGGACCGTTATGTTCATCGGGCAGCAGAAGGGAAGAAATACCAAGCAGCGGCAGGTCAGGAATTTTGGTATGGCCAACCCCGAGGGGTATCGCAAAGCCTTGCGCCTGATGAAGTTGGCTGAGAAATTCAACAAGCCTGTAGTGACCTTTATTGACACCCCGGGAGCATACCCTGGTTTGGAGGCCGAACAGCGTGGTCAGGGAGAGGCCATAGCCCGAAACCTATTCGAAATGGCTAAGCTGGAGGTGCCCATCATTTGTGTTATCATAGGTGAAGGAGCATCCGGAGGAGCGCTTGGTATTGGAGTGGGAGATCGCGTTATCATGCTGGAGAATACCTGGTATTCGGTCATTTCTCCTGAGTCCTGTTCTTCAATCCTGTGGAGAAGCTGGGAATACAAAGAGCAGGCGGCTGAAGCGCTCAAACTGACGGCAGAGGATATGACAGGCTTTGGTTTGGTTGATCAGATCATTCCTGAACCACTTGGCGGTGCTCATGTTGATCCCAAGATCATGTACTCTCGTGTCAAGAAGTCTATCCTTGAAGAACTGAAGATCCTCGACAAATTGAACAAGGATAAGCTCGTTGAACAGAGGATCGAAAAATTCTCAAAAATGGGTGTTGTCGGGTGATCAAAAACCCGATTTCCGCATTTTGCAACAGAATTATACGGAAAGGCATATTGATTCTTTCCTACTCCAAAGTTGTCTTTCTCAGATCTTTCGGCCCTTGTTAGTGCAATAGCTCCGAAAAAACCAAAAAGTAATTTCAATAATGAGACTACATGTAATCGAAGCAGGCTTGTTCAAACTTGACGGTGGGGCGATGTTCGGAGTTGTTCCCCAATCGCTTTGGAAAGGCAAAAATCCGCCCGATGAAAACAACATGTGCACCTGGTCGATGAGACTTCTTCTGATCGAGGAGGGTGATCGTTTGGTCTTAATTGATACGGGGATCGGTGACAAGCAGAACGAGCGGTTTTTCAGCTTTTATTTTCTTCATGGTCAGGACTCGTTGAGATCGTCCCTGCACAAGGCCGGATTTGATTTTTCGGATATCACAGATGTGTTTTTGACGCATTTGCATTTCGATCATTGTGGTGGAGCGATCAGGAGGGAAGGAGAATCCCTGATCCCTGCCTTTCCTAATGCAAGATATTGGTCAAACGAATCTCATTGGAAATGGGCCACGGAACCGAATCCAAGGGAAAAAGCCAGTTTCTTAAAGGAAAATATTCTACCGATCCAGGAATCGGGTCAACTTGAATTTTTAGATCCCGGAACCCAAAGTCCATTTCCGTTTATGGATGTGATCTATGTGGATGGCCATACGGAGAAGATGATGCTTCCAAGGATCCAATACAAGGACAAAACCATCATTTATTGTGCTGACCTTCTACCTTCCGCCGATCACATTCCTGTTCCCTGGGTAATGGCATATGATACCCGGCCTCTGCTTACCATGAAGGAAAAAGAGGCGTTTTTGAGAGAAGCTTCCCAAAACGACCACATCCTTTTTTTTGAACATGACCATCAGCGTCAGTGCTGCAATCTGAAAAATACCGAGCGGGGAGTAAGGATGGGAGAGCACTTTCCCTTATCTGAGATATTGTAGTGAAAAAGGATGTTGCCTTGAGTTTATCCGGAGGAGGGGCCCGGGGATTTTTTCATTTGGGAGTATTGCAGGGGTTGGAAGAATTGGAAATTCAACCGACAAAGATCCTTGGCACAAGTGCTGGTGCTTTGGCTGCTGCTTTTTATGCCTTAGGCATGAAGCCGGAGGAAATAGCAAGAAGCTTTTTTGATTTTGATTTCTGGAGAATTTTGAGGCTCTCCTTCACCACGCGTGGATTGATCAGTACCCGACCTGTTTTCAAGGCCCTGAAGGATTATTTCCCTGATGATGATTTCCGGTCCCTAAAGATCCCCGTCACGATAGCTTGTACCAACTTTAGAAAGGGAGAGATCAGGTACTTCAATAGCGGCCCCCTGTTGAGTCCTCTGATCGCTTCGATCGCCATACCGGCCATTTTTGAACCAGTAGAGATCGAGGGAGAGTACTATGTTGATGGTGGCCCTTTGGATAATTTGCCTGTTCATGGGGTTGATAAAAAGAGATATTATCTGATCGGGTCAAATGCCAATGTGATTGGACCTGTTGAGAAGTCTCTGAACATTATCTCGGCAACGGAGAGGGCCTTTTTTTTAGCAGTTAGTGGAAATGTAAAATCAAGCAAAAAGAATTGTGATCTCTTCCTAGAGCATCCGGAAATGAGTAAATACAGAGCTTCGGATCTAAAGTATGGGCAGGAAATGATACAATTGGGTCTTGATGCTGTGCATTCCAAAAAGGATGTATTGCTTGGTCTCAAATAGCCTCATTTTCCTAATATTGAAATTCATTTTTATTAAGAAAGATCAGGATTGGAAAAGTTAACTTATTCGACTAAGGGCCCGACCCCAACGGGCAAAGCACTAAATACAAAAGGCTGGATCCAGGAAGCGGCCCTGAGAATGCTTTATAACAATTTGGATCCTGAGGTTGCTGAAAGACCTGAAGATCTTGTGGTCTATGGCGGTACCGGAAAGGCGGCCAGGAACTGGGAGTCCTTCGACCTGATCGTAAAGTCGCTGAAGGATCTGAATGACAATGAAACCCTTCTGGTACAGTCCGGAAAGCCGGTGGGCATTCTTCCTAGTCATCCGGATGCTCCAAGAGTTTTGATTTCAAACTCTATGCTGGTACCAAATTGGGCTAATTGGGAACATTTTAGGGAGCTGGACAAAAAAGGCCTTATGATGTACGGCCAAATGACAGCAGGATCCTGGATCTATATCGGTTCTCAGGGCATAGTCCAGGGAACCTATGAAACCTATGCTGCGGTCGCGCAAAAGAATTTCAACGATTCGCTCAAAGGAACCATCAATGTCACAGCCGGACTGGGAGGAATGGGGGGAGCCCAGCCTCTTGCTATCACCATGAATGAAGGTGTTTGCCTTGCGGCAGAGATGGAAGAATGGAGGATAGACAAAAGGATCGAAACCAGGTATCTGGACAAAAAGACCCATGATATACAAGAAGGGATCAGATGGGCGCTGGATGCAAAAGAGAAAAATGAAGCGATCTCGATCGGCGTTGTATGTAATGTGGTTGATCTTCTTCAGGCTTTGATCGACCAAAATATTACTCCGGAAACGCTTACGGATCAGACTTCTGCTCACGATGAACTGAATGGCTATTGGCCTGAAAACATGTCAATAGAGGAAGCAAATCAACTCAGGGAATCAGACCCGGATGACTATATAAACCGTTCCCTCAATACCATGGCAAGGCATGTGAAGCAAATGTTGGAATTGCAAAACAGAGGTGCTGTGACATTTGATTATGGTAACAACCTTAGGGGGCAGGCACATGATAAGAGAGGCGTGGAGAATGCCTTTGATTTTCCCGGATTTGTTCCGGCCTATATCAGACCTCTTTTTTGTGAGGGCAAAGGACCATTCCGCTGGGCGGCTTTGAGCGGAGATCCTGAGGATATATATGCTACCGACAGAAAGATCCTGGAACTGTTCCCGGAGGATAAGGCACTGGCCCGATGGATAAAAATGGCGCAGGAAAGGATCGCATTCCAGGGACTTCCCTGCCGTATTTGCTGGCTTCCCATGGGAGCAAGGCAAAAAGCGGGACTTGCATTCAATGAAATGGTGAGATCAGGGGAGGTTTCTGCTCCTATTGTGATTGGCAGGGATCATTTGGATACCGGTTCTGTTGCATCTCCCAATCGGGAAACGGAGGCCATGAAGGACGGATCGGATGCAGTTGCGGATTGGCCGATCTTGAATGCCCTGATCAATACAGCAGGGGGTGCCAGTTGGGTATCGGTGCATCATGGCGGGGGAGTTGGAATGGGATACTCCATACATGCCGGGGTGGTGATCGTCGCCGACGGTACACCTGAGGCCAAAATGAGATTATCACGTGTATTAAATAACGATCCGGCTATGGGCGTTATAAGACATATGGACGCCGGTTATGATATTGCCACCAGAACCGCACAAGAGCATCAACTTGATATCAGAGACAGACTGAAAGGATAAAAATCGAAAAATTGAAATCAACAGTTCTCACAGTATTAGCCTTATTGATCGTTAGCCTGGTTTTTGCCCAGGATCCTGAAAGAACAAAAGTTGATTTTGGTATTAAGGGAGGTGTGAACGTTGCGGGGATCGAAGGTGATTATTCGCGCGAAATTGAGGCGGCATACAAAATAAGTATTAATGGGGGACTGTTTTCATCCGTTCCCATCATCGGGGACAAGGTTGGAATTCAGTTGGAAGCCTTGTTTTCCGGAAAAGGGTACAAGGCCGATGTTCAGGATTCTATACTCTTAAACAGTATAGTTCACAATCAGTTTTGGCTGGATATTCCATTGTTTGTCCAGTTCTTTCCGGGCTCTGGCTGGGAGATCCATGCAGGAGCTCAATATTCGATTTTATTGTTTGAGCAGTATGTGAACTTTGCAACGAGCCGAAAAGAGAAACTCGATGTTTCCAACAACGACCTTGGGATATTGTTGGGAGGAGCATACCGCATCGATAAGAAAAACAAAGTCGGGGCAAGATACATTTACGGCCTGAACGATATCATGGACTTTGATGGGAAGACGGCCCGCTCGAGCTTATTTCAGATCTATATAGGATTTTCCTTCTTCTAAGAAACCTCGACGAGGTGGTAGTTCTTTTTCCCTTTTTGAACGATCAGATATTTATTCTGGATCAGTTCGCAGTTTCCATTCCATTCTGCGGCGTTGACCTTCTCCCGGTTGATACTCACACCTCCTGCTTTGATCATTCTTTTGGCTTCACCCTTTGAGGAGAATATTTGCCCCCTCGTGGTTTCCGACAAAAACTCGGGAAGATCCTGTAGTATTTCCAGTGATGACCTTGAGATACTCACCTTTGGGACTCCATCGAAAACTTCAAGGAAGGTTTTCTCATCAATTTTTTTCAATGCTTCTCGTGGATCTCTTCCGAACAGGATTTGAGAAGCAGAAATTGAGGACTCAAGATCCTTCTTTGAATGAACACGCTCGGTTAATTCTTCGGCCAGGGATTTTTGAATTGCCCTGTTTTGTGGGTTTTGATCATGTTCTTTTTCCAAGTCCAGGATCTCCTCCCGGATCATCAGGGAATACCTCCTGATCAGCGTTTTTGATTCTTCATCGCTTACATTCAGGAAAAACTGGTAGAACTTATAGGGGCTGGTCATTTCCGGATCAAGCCAGATATTGCCTTCTTCGGTTTTTCCAAATTTGCTCCCGTCCGATTTGGTCAGCAGAGGTCCCACAACCCCGTATACATCATTACCGCTCTTCCTCCTGATGAATTCAGAGCCCGTAACGATGTTTCCCCACTGGTCTGAGCCACCCATTTGGACAGTACAATTTCTTTCCTGGTTCAGCACATGGAAATCATAACCCTGCATCAGCTGATAAGAGAATTCCGTATAGGAGATACCGGTTTCCATTCTGGTTTTTACCGAATCCTTGGCCATCATATAATTAACGGTGATCAGCTTCCCGGCTTCCCTGAGGAATTCGATATATCCTATCCCCTTAAACCAATCGTAATTATTCACCCCTATGGCGGCATTTTCCTTTGCATCAAAATCCAGGAATTTTTTCAGTTGCTTTAGGACCTGCTCCTCATTGAACCTCAGTTGTTCCTCTGTGAGAAACTTTCTTTCTTCTGACTTTCCAGAAGGGTCTCCGATCATACCCGTAGCGCCTCCGACCAATGCTACGGGAATATGTCCTGATCTTTGGAAATGGACCAAAAACATGAGGGTGGCCAGACTTCCAATATGAAGTGAGGGAGCGGTAGGGTCAAAGCCCACATACCCGACCGCAGGACCCTTGAGCAGATGTTCTTCCGTTCCGGGCATTACATCTGTCAGCATGCCCCTCCATTTTAACTCTTCAATGAAATTCTTCATCGGTGACTTAGTCGAGAACCTAGTGTTTGATAATTCTTCTTTGTTCTATCCTGCCATCCGCCAGTTTGATCTCAAGCAGGTAAACACCGGGGTTTAGTTCTCCCAACCGAAGGACGTTTTCCGGAAATTCGTTTTCAAGAACCAATACTTTTTCGCCCAGCAGATCAATGATCCGGATCTCTTCCATTGGAAGGGATGACTCAATACGAATATACTCTCTCACAGGATTCGGAAATACCTTGATCTGAGCGTCTCTTTCCAAGTCTGCAATCCCAACTACCTGAGGATTCAACTGATAAGTATTTGACAATACATCACCGGCAGAATCAAGTTCAAATGACAGTAGCGGATAGTCAAACCTCTTGCCCCAATAGTTTACGGACCTGATCTGAAAATCGGGAATTATACTAACGGGAACGGGCGCCCAAATAAAAATCCCGGAGCCTGGAATAAGCTCAATTCTGGTAAAGAGATCCAGGGAGATGATCTGGTACGATTCCACTCTCAATACATCCGTAGCAGTGCTGTCGATCGTAAGGGTGCCGTAGCCATTCACAGAATCGGTTTGGGTGACGGTAAATTCTACCCTGACGGAATCCACATAGATTGGGCCCAGGCCCAGATCTATGGTGTCCTGAAATGGAAAAGTGATCGATCCTGTTCCGGTTGAAGAAGTAGTATCTCCATATTCCAGCGGGAATTCCAGAAAAGTGATTGGAGGATCTACTTTGATCACGGAGTTAGCGATAAAGCTGTCCAGATCAACCGATAAGCCAAGTACTTCCACCTTTGACGCACTCTTATTTAAGTAGGTATAAGTGCCAAGTTCGCTTAGGCACAGATTTGAATTCGTAAAATCCGAAGCATAGGGCGTATTTGCCGGATCTATGAAGAAAGTGGTATCAAGAGGAATATGCGCATTCAATGGGAAACTCCAGGTCTGGGCTGCTCCTTCCTGTCCGGGACTCACATTGCCGACATAACTTGAGTCAAAAAATGTGCGGACCGTATCTCCTATGCTACCCACGTCTCCCTGGTCAAGAATAATTTGGGAATAAGATGATCCATGGACCAACAAAAAGCCCAGGGTTGAAAGAAGGAATAAAATCCTGATTCCTGAATGCCTGAAATTCATGCTGCAAATATAGATAGGGGTGGTTGGTTAATTAAATTCCAATTCGTAAGATTTGCCAAAAAACAGGGCTTGAAAGATTACGATCAGATATGTGCTGATATTTCGGAAGGAAAATTCTCCCCGGTCTATTTCCTCAGTGGAGATGAACCCTTTTTTATTGACAGGATTTCCCAACTGATTGAAAGTACGGCCCTTGATGAAAGTCAAAAAGATTTTAATCAGATAATTCTATATGGCCGGGAATCCAAGATGGTTGATGTCTTGGGAAATGCCAGGAAATTTCCGGTCATGTCCGAGCGACAGGTAGTGCTTGTCAGGGAGGCTCAGGAAATGATGGATTGGAGAAGCAAGGATAGGGTCAAAGATCTGGCTCAATACCTGGAAAACCCTGTCCCTTCTACCATCCTCGTTTTTTGCTATAAGTATAAGGTTCTTCCCGAGAAAAGTCCCTTGAAAAAACCGCTTCAAGGCGCCGGTGTACTGCTGGAAACCAAGAAGATCTATGATAGCCAGGTGCCCAAATACATCCGGGCCATGGTTGCTGAAGAAGGTTTGGAGCTTACGGATAAGGCCGTGGATGTCCTTTTCGAGTTGGTCGGAAACAATATAGAACGACTGCATAATGAGATCCAGAAACTGAAACTCGTCGAGGATCATGAAGAACTGATCGATCATGTTATGATCGCCAGGTATATAGGATCAAGCAATCCCTTTTCGATCCTGGATATCCATGCTGCCATAGCGCATAAAAAAAACGAAAAGGCCATGTCAATGGCTTTTACCCTGTTTAAGGGAGAAAAAAGTGAGATACTACCCTTTATTTCTTCCCTCTACAGATTTTTTGGAAGGATCCTCGAAGCTCATCTGTCCGGTCAAAAGGATCCCAATGGAATAAAAAATGCCCTGCGGGTAAATTACTATCAGGCACAGGACCTTGCCGCCGCCGTGTATAACTATCCACCCGGCAAAATTTTGGAATGCTATGACCATTTACTCGATGCGGATAAATCCATCAAGGGTGTGAGGGAGTCTCATTCGGATTCCAAACAGATCATTCAGGAGCTGTTTTCAAAAATCTTTCTTTAATCAAGCCATCAAATACCACTTATACCTACGAATATGGCTTTTGAATAAATCTTTAGGCTAAAACGAAATTAGGAGGTGTTTCAATACCGCTTTTTTATAGTTTTGGCCCTTTGTCGTCGATTACCTTTTGGAATGACCAAAAAATTACTACTCATAGCCTTTGGATGCTTAATATCCCTTTCAGCCTTTTCACAGAAACTGGCCGAAATACGGGGTTTTGTTACCGACAAGAAAAACTCCGAACCTGTAATATTTACCACTGTTTTTCTCGACGGAACCCAGTTTGGGATCTCGACTGATATCAACGGATATTTTTCGATCACCAAAGTCCCGGCAGGAACCTATACACTGAAAGTTTCGAGTATTGAATACCAGGACTATATTGAGGAGGTCAACGTCTCTGAAGGGCAGATACTGACCAAAAGGATTGAACTCGAACAATCCAATGTGCAGCTTGACGAGGTTATCGTAACCGGTCGTAAGGCGGAGCGGCAGGAAAACGTGGAAGTTGCAATTACAGCCGTAAAGCCAAAAGAGATCTCTGCGCTACCAAGTGTTGGAGGTGAACCTGACCTTGCACAGTATATCCAGACATTGCCCGGAGTGGTGTTTACAGGAGACCAGGGTGGGCAACTGTTTATCCGGGGGGGATCGCCGGTTCAAAACCTGATCATTATGGATGGGCTGGTATTGTACAACCCATTTCACTCCATTGGACTTTATTCGATCTTCGATACCGATATCCTTAAAAACGTGAATGTGTTTACCGGAGGGTACAACGCGAGTTATGGAGGAAGAACCTCTGCCGTGATCGATGTATCAACGAAAGATGGAAACAAGAACAGGGTAGGAGGCAAACTTTCCGTGAACCCTTTCACTGCCAAAGGACAGGTAGAGGGGCCGATAAAAAGGGGAGTGAACGGTGCAGGATCTTCCTTTCTCTTCAATACCCGGGTTTCGTATCTTGATGAAACCTCCAAAACACTTTATAGCTATGTCAACGATGGTGAAGGATTGCCTTTCAGCTTTCAGGATCTTTACGGAAAAGTAACTCTTGCCTCTCAGGGTGGAAGTAAAGTGAGCTTTTTTGGTTTCAACTTCCAGGATCAGGCCGGGCTATCCGAAGGTGTGAACCTTGAGTGGACACAAAGGGGAGCCGGGGCAAAATTCATTTTCCTTCCGGCAAGGTCCTCGGTTCTTATGACCGGTTCCCTTGGAGCTTCCGATTACGATATTGCAATAGAGGAGGAATCGCAAAACCCAAGAAGGTCTGGGATCACATCATTTAATTTTAATCTGGATTTCACCTATTTCATTCAGAAAAGTGAGATCAAATACGGAATTCAATATCTGGGAAACACCACAACATTCCAGACAAGAACACCGACAAATCAAATTGTTGATGAAACCTCAAACAACACGGAGATATCCGGCTTTGTAAACTTCAGGCTCGTCAAACCCCGATTTGTGATTGAACCAAGTTTGAGGCTTCATTATTATGCTTCGCTCGCTCAGATGAGGCCAGAGCCAAGACTTGGTTTGAAGTACAATGTAACCACCAACTTCAGAGCCAAATTTGCCGGTGGGATCTATTCTCAGAACCTGATCGCAACCAGATCTGATCGAGACGTTGTCAACCTTTTTGCCGGGTATATCAGCTCACCGAATCAGGTTTTTGACCAAAATCGCGAGTCCGTGTCCAACAAATTGCAAACAGCATATCACCTGATCGGGGGATTTGAATTTGATCTTTTTGCTGACAGGGTCGAAGTGAATATCGAGGCATGGACAAAGGAATTCACTCAGAACATCAATGTTAACAGGCTCAAAATCTATCCTGATGATCCGACATTTATTACCGAAGAGGGTACTTCATCGGGTTTGGACTTTCTGATCCGCTATGGATATAGAAATATTTTCTTCCAAGCGGGTTATTCTCTTGGATTCAATACCCGGTTTGGCCCTGTGGGTGATGGAATCGTACGTGCCGACGATGCGGCAACTTCTGTTTCCGAACCGATCCCATATGCGGAGTATAACCCTACCTTTGATAGAAGACACAATATCAACCTGCTCTTCACCTACGCGTTTGGAAACGAGAAGAGCTGGGAATTCAGTTCAAGATATAATTTGGGATCGGGATTTCCGTTTACTCAAACAAGAGGCTTCTATGAGAACCTGACGCTCACAACGGATGGTTCTACGGATCCTCTTACTGAAAACGGGCAGTTAGGGATTATCTATTCTGATTTGAACGAAGGCAGGCTACCTTGGTACCATAGGTTGGACCTTTCCCTCAAAAAATCATATGATCTGAATCCTAACTCACGACTTGAAATTATCTTCAGTGTTGTTAATGTCTACAATAGGGAAAATTTATTTTACTTTGACAGAGTTACGGGAGAAAGGGTTAACCAGCTTCCGATTCTGCCCAGTATTGGCGTCACCTGGACATTTTGACCTGAATGTATAGATTCGGCCTCCTCATAATTGCAATCTGGCCGGCAATATCAATTGCGCAAAACTCTCTATCTCTTAAGGATTCCGAAAGGGTTCAATTTCAGGCTAACGAGCTATTTTTCAAGAGGAAGTATCTCCAATCGGTTCAGAAATGGGAGAGTATCGGCACAAGACCGGAATCTGCCATTGATAAAAACCAGGAATATCTTTCTTGGTTTTCCAGGCAGGTTTTACTTCGGGAACATTCAAATGAAGCTCTAGAGGAATTCTTTCTTGGGGAGCCAACACATCCGAAAAGATCTTTTTCCTTTTTCCTAATGGGCCTGGAGGCCTTTAGGCAAAAGAACTATTCATCGACAGTAAAATATTTTCAAGTTGTCAGCTCGGGTGAATTAAGTGCTGAGGACAGAGGGGAATACTTTTTTAAATCCGGCTATGCCCTGATGATGGAAAAGCAGATCGAACCTGCCATAACGGAATTCAACAAGGTTAAGGGAAAAAGTTCGGGATATGGACCACCGGCGGCATACTATTCGGCCTACCTCCAATTCGAATCCGGTAATTATGCTCAGGCCAAAAAGGACCTGGCATTGGTAGGCAGTGATGATGCGTTCTCAGGGTCCGTCAACGATCTATTGGCGGTTATCTATTATAAAGAAGGAAATGCTGACGCACTTATACAGTTTGCCGAGGAGCTGAAAAGCTCCGGCAAAAAGCAGGGTCATATTAAGAATCTGGATCTTCTCGTTGGGGATGCCTATTTCCAAAGGACGAACTATGTAAAAGCCTGGTCCTACTTTTCAAAGATCAAGCTGCGTAATATAGGAACCATGGAGCCTGAGCTGGCCTATCGTTTTGGCAGGACCTTGTTTGAAAACCAAAACTACGAGGAGGCTGAGAAGTACTTAAAGGTTGGAGCCAGCAAATCCAAAAATGATACGCTCACCCAGTTTTGCGCCTATTTTGCCGGGGTCAACTATTCAAAGCTTGAGGACTTTCCCAGCGCTGCATTGTTTTTTGACAAAGCCGCTGCCGTCGGGCCCCATCGTGGATTAAGGGAAAATGCATCGATCAACAGGGCTAAGATTCGAATAAAGGAGGGTTTTACCTCACAGGCAATCTCGCTTTTGAAAGAGTATTTGAGCGAATACCCCGGAGGAGCTTATAGGGAAGAAGCGAGTTCATTGCTCGCTGAGGCATATTTGAATAGCAACCAGTATTACGATGGTATCCATCATCTGGAAAAAAGCCAAAACTGGTCCAACCTCAATAAGTCGGCCTACCAGCAACTGTGTTTTCACTATGCATCTGAGAAATTCAATGATAGAGCCTTCGATTCTGCGGTCCATTACTTCGTGAGATCGAATAGGTATTCAGTCGATAAGGACCTTGAGATCAGATCGAATTTTTGGATTGGAGAGTCATATTCTATCTCTGGAAAATGGGACAAATCCATATTGTACTACGGGCGCGTTTTTCAATTGGATCCCAATGGAAGGAGCATGGAGTATTATCCCTCCCGATATGGCATCGGATATGCATATTTTAAAATCAGGGATTACGATAAGGCCAAGGGACACTTTCGGGCTTACACGAACAAATATGAAAGCCAGGGAGGGAAATATTATGAAGACGCTTTGTTGCGGTTAGGAGATTCCTATTTTGTTTCCCGGGACTATGCAAACGCTTTCAAGGTTTATGAGAAAATATACAATCGCGGATTGAAGGGCAGGGACTATGCGATTTTCAGGTTGGGAGAAATATCATGGATTGAAAACGATTCAAGAGCGGCCATAGGGTTCTTCTCCAAAATATCTGCTCAGTATCCGAAATCCCCCTATCTGGACGATGCGATGTATGAGGGAGCAACAGTTAGCTTTGAGTCCGGGGATTACACCACTGCCATTGCCGGCTTTCAGGGTCTTATCAGAAGATTTCCGCTGAGCCCCTATGTCCCGGAATCCATTCGTAAAAGGGGGATGGCCTATGTCGGAAGAGAAAACAATGTCAAGGCGATTGGAGATTTCAGGGAATACCTCAGGAGGTATCCAAGGAGTGAAAAATCCGAAGAAGTACTGAGTTCTCTTAATGAAGCCCTGATCGCTGAGGGGCGGGAAGAGGAGTTTCAAAAGGATAAAGTCGCATTTCAGAAGGCCAACCCCAACAGCAAAGCTTTGGAAAGGATAGAATTTGAAAATGGAAAAGAACTTCACCTGGCGGCTGAGTATGAAAGATCTATTCCATTGCTTTTGAAGTTCCTTGATGACTATCCCGGTTCTGCGTATTCTTTGGAGGCGACCTACTATTTGGCCTTTGATTATGATCGAACCGGTGATCTGGATTCGGCATTCAATTTTTATCTGGACCTGATCGCTTTCGGGAATTCCGAATATTTGAAAACCGCATTTGAAAGGTCATCGAAGATCGCCGTGGAGTCAGAAAACTATGGGAAGGCCATTGTTGGATTTGAAGGCTGGTACGGACTTGCTACAAGTGATGAAGAGCGGGTTTTGGCCACTGAGGGCCTGATGAGGAGTTATTATGAAATTGAGAATTATGATTCCAGCCTGGCCAAAGCTCAATCAATAGCCGATTTTGAATCGCCTTTTGGAAATCGAAATCTTGCACTGCTTTACTGGGCCAAGTCACTCGAAGCTCTTGGCAGACTTGATGACGCAAAAGCCAGATATCAGATCACAGTAAATGAAGCTTCAGATGAAAATGCCGCAGAGGCAAAATTCCGCATTGCTTCAATTCAGTATCAATTGGCGGAATTCCGGAATTCCATTGAGACATGTCTGGATCTTGTTTCCGGGTTTTCTCAGTATGCATATTGGAATGACCAGGCTTTTCTTTTGGTCGCCGATAATTTCTTAGGACTGAACGATCTTTTTCAAGCCCGGGCCACTTTGGAATCCATCATCGAAAACAGCCCGTCGGAGGAGACCGTGTCAAAAGCAAGAGAGAAGCTTGCTCTTGTCCGGGAAAAGGAAACGATTCTGGAAACGATGACCGATACCCTAATCACCGACACCATTGAATAAGGGCTTGTTGACCATATTGCTGCTTTTTTTCATAGTGACTGTCATACCTCGCTGGGCGTATTCACAGGATACTCAGGGTGAGATTGAAGAAGAAGAGATCATCATTCGAAAAGGAAAAAAACTAAAGCTTCCTCCTGCCAGTCGTAACTACAAGAAGATCAAGATCGAAACCCCAAAGGGAATCGATCGAAATATAGACCTGAGCTTCAGGTCTGCAAGCGTTGGCCTTTCACCTTTGGATCCGGCGGTCAGGATAAAAACCCTGAAACCCGAGCCGTTAAAGAAACTCTATGGGGCCTATGTCAAAGGAGGTTTGGGAAACTTTGGGACAACCAACCTGGAGTTTTACTACGAGAATAAAAGGGACAAGAACAAAGGCTTTGGGGTATTTGTAGATCATCTTGCAAGTGCGAGGGGGCCGGGAGATAATGCTGACCTTTCCGCTGAAAGTCATAACAAAGTCGGTGTTTTCGGTGAATATTCGCTTTTCAACTCTTTCGGTGTGGCCAAATTGGGTTACCAAAGGGACCATGTAAACTACTTCGGGTTCGATCAGGGCTCTGATTTTGTGAAGGACACGCTCAATCTGGAGCATAATTTTAATCGCTTTAACGCCGAACTTGGATTAAAGTCGTTTAATCCGGGAAGTTATTGGTTTTATGATCTGGGAGTCGTTTATCGTTTCACGGGCGATAACTTCAATACTTCTGAACACCTTTTTGATATCAACGCCGATGTAAACTATGAAATACAGCCAGGATTAAAGGGAGGTGTTAAGCTAAACGGAACGATCTCTTCTTATGGAGCCGATACGGCCAATTATTCAAGAAACCTGATCGGATTCCTTCCCTATGTGATGCAGGAAAAGGAAAAGTACGCATTCGAGGCAGGCATTAGAATTGTTAGCGAAAACGACACCATCCTCCAGGATGATATACATATTTACCCTGTTGGCCTATTTACCTATCATTTGCTTGAAAAGAAACTGGATGCCTTCATCGGAGTTGATGGATCTCCCTTTGTGCACTCCTATCATGAGGTCTCCATGGAAAATCCCTGGATCGGTCAAGGGGTTTATTTGGGCACCGGGAACCTTGCTCTAAACCTGTTTGGAGGGATAAAAGGTAATCTGAACAAAGATTTCTGGTATGAGCTTGGATTAAAGTACAAGACCATCGATCGTCTTCCCATGTTGGTCAATGACGTTCAGGACACCTCAAGATTTACGGTTTTATACGAAAGGGGAAACTCTACGCTGTTTCAGTTTGAGGGCCTTTTTACTTGGCAAATTCATCGGTCACTTTCATTGGATTTTGAAGGGCGGTTGAATAATTACAGCATGGCCAGGCAGGAAAGACCCTGGCATTTGCCGACAACGGAATTGACTGTTCGTGGAAATTACTTGGCTAAGGAAAAGGTATTGTTCAAACTTGGATTATACTATCTGGATGGCATTTATGCCCTGGATTCAAGGTTAAGGGAAACAAAATTGGATCCCATTTTTGACCTTTCTTTGGGTATAGATTATTTTATCTCCGACCGCTTCACGGTGTTTGGGGATTTCAACAACCTGTTGGGAAAAAACTACCAGCGATACCTCAATTATCCTGTAAAAGGCTTTAATTTTATCGCAGGAGCAAGCTATTCATTTTAATGATTGAGAAACATCTAAAGGATCTCCTTACCCAAAAAGGAAGCGTTGCGGTCCAGGGTCTGGGCACATTTTCACTGGAATACAAGAAGCCTGTTATCGATAAAGGCAGCAAAAAAATTTCTCCTCCTTCCAAGGAGGTAAAATTTAATTGGAATCCTAAAGAGAAAGACAACGGGTTTATTGCCTTTGTTGCCAAACAGCAGAAGAAAAAGGTTGCCGATTCTACTGCTTCGGTAAAAAAAGAGGTTTCCGATCTGCTAAAAACCCTGGATAAAAGCCAGAAAGTTGAATGGAAGGGTCTTGGAGTGTTTAGCGGAGATCACAACAACGTGGTCTTCAGTTCTTCCGGAAAAAATCTTCACCGGAGTGCGGCCGGCCAGGGTCAGGTGAAATCCGCTGGTGTGGAGAACAAGTCTCTGGAAGCCAAACCAAAGGTCACGGCCACCAAGAAGGCGGAACCTTCCAAGCCAAAGGAGGAAGCAAAACCTAAGGTTGAGGAAAAGCCAGCTTCTGCTGCGAAACCCAAATCTGAGCCATCGGCAGCTAAAAAGGAAGAAGAAAAACCCGTGGTGACCCCGGTGGTTGCTCCAAAACCACAGGAATCCAAAGAGGAAAAGAAGGTTGAGTCAAAGGCTCCCCCTGCTGCAGAAAAGGTGGGATCGGAAAAGAAGGAAGAGGAGAAGAAGGGATCTATGGCCTGGTTATGGATCCTATTGATCATAGTATTGGCAGGATCGGCGATCACCCTTTTCATTATCAATCGTGAGCCGGCTGAAGAGCCTAAGGTTGTAGAAGTAACACCCGAGCCCGAACCTGTGAAGGAAGAGCCGGTCGTAGAAGAAGAACCACCCCCACCTCCGCCAAAGGTTTTAACAATTTCTAAAAAGACGGGTCGTTTTTACATCATTATGGGCGGATTTTCGAATAAGGATAACGCCATGAAGCAAAGGGATGAAATTGAACAGAAGGGTGCTTCAGATGCTAAGGTGATTTTCCCGTATCCACCCAAAAATTTGTATAGAGTTTCCATACAGGACCATGATAACCTTGAAGAGGCAGTTGCTGCCATGCGGGAATTAAGGTCTGAATACGGAAATTATATTTGGGTTCTAACATATTAAGATGACGATACTGCAAGTCCTTGAACAGGATACCTCTCAGAACGGAGATATCACTTCTGGAACTCTATCCGTTCTTGAGTTGATGATGAAAGGAGGATGGGTTATGATCCCGTTGATCCTGCTTTCCTTTTTAGCCATTTACATATTTGTGGAGAGGTTGTTGACCATCAGAAAGGCCGCCAGGCATCCCGGAGAGTTTATGGACAATATCCGAAGCCTGGTTTTGGATGGAAAAGTTGATGAAGCCAAGAGGGTTTGCCACAAGACCAATACCCCTGTCGCAAGGATGATCGAGAAGGGTCTTCAAAGATTGGGCAGCCCCTTAAAGAATATAGAAGCTTCCATTGAGAATGTGGGAAAGATCGAGATCTATAATCTTGAAAAAAACCTCCCCGTGATCGCCACTATTTCCGGAGCGGCCCCAATGCTCGGCTTTTTTGGAACGGTCACCGGGATGATCCAGGCATTTATCGCCATTGCTCAGGAAGAGGGATCGGTGAGCCCAAAGCTACTTTCTTCAGGTATATATGAAGCCATGATCACCACCGCTACCGGTTTGTTGATCGGGATCATCGCCTATGTCGGGTATAATTACCTGATCAGCCAGGTATCAAAGGTGATCTATAAGATGGAATACACATCCATTGAATTTATCGATCTTCTTCAGGAGCCTCACTGATGGATCTCAAATCAAAAAACAAGATCGAGGCGGGATTCAATATGTCCTCCATGACGGACGTCATCTTCCTGCTGTTGATCTTTTTTATGCTGACAGCAACCTTCGTGACTCCTTCGGGCCTCCCGGTTAACCTTCCGAAGAGCAAGAGCTCAACCACCGTTCTTCAAAAGGTTTCAGTCACCATAAGCAAGGATCTGAGGTTCTTCGTCAACGGTAAGGAAACCACCAGGTCCGGTCTGGAACGGGATTTGCGAGTCGCATTGGAAGAAACGAAATCATCGGGAGAGCAGAAAGGTGTAGTGGTTCTCCATATTGATTCCGCGGTGCCGGTTGAAGAACTGGTATCCGTAGCGGGAATAGCAACACAGATGAAAGCCAAGGTCACTATAGCAACCAAGCCGGACAATTGATCATGAGCCGTGAGGAAAAAAGGAATAGAAGAACAGGATTCTTTGTCAGCCTTGCGGTACATCTGGGGCTGCTGATCCTCTTTATTTTTCTTTTGGCCTGGAAGGAACCTTATCCGCCCTTACCCGAGTACGGAATTGAACTCAACCTGGGATTTGAATCCCAGGGATTGGGGGAGGAGGCAAGTGAAGATCCGAGCGAGGAAGAGGTGATCGAAGAAGAGCAGGAAGTCCAGGAAGAAGAGGTCATTGAGGAGGTTGAGGAAGTGGAAACCACAGAAGCTGAGGAGATCAGCGAGGAGATCGAAGCTGAAAGCGTTGAAGAGTCCGACTCCGAGGTAAGTGCTACGGATGTGACAGAGGCCAAGGAAGTCAAAGAAGAGACGGATGAGGTCGAAGAACCCAAGAAAGAGGAAAAGCCCAAGGTCCTGGTGACCTATAAACCCGGAGGTCAAAGTGAGGGTGTAAATGAAGGAGAGGGTGATATGGGTGACCCGCAGGGTAATGAGGATTCCGAAAACTATGAAGGCAAACTGGGTGGCGGAGGCGGTGCCATGCTGGATCTTTCCGGCTGGAAATGGGAAAGACCCCCGAAGCCGGATGATCGGTCCGATGCCACTGGGAGAATCGTATTTGAAATAAGAATTGATCGATATGGGAAAGTGATCGGATTAAAGACCCTTGAGAAAACTGTCTCTCCGTTGGTTGTTTCTAAATACCGTGAGGAGGTCTTAAAAACCAGATTTATCAAAACCGGCTCGGGAGCGGCGGCTGAAGAATCGGTTGGCAAGATCACATTCATCATCAAATCAAGCTAGTTTGAATTATAAGCAAGCACTTGACTTTCTCTATGGTCATTTGCCAATGTTTCAGCGGGTTGGGCCTAAGGCCTTCAAGAAGGACCTGACCAATACCTTAAAGCTTCTCGACCATCTCGGGAACCCTCAAAACAATTTTAAGTCGGTTCATATTGCCGGAACCAATGGGAAGGGGAGCTCTGCCAATATGATCTGTTCTGTTCTGATGGAGGCCGGGTTCAAGGTTGGGCTTTATACCTCGCCTCATTTAAGATCATTTACCGAAAGAATTCGTGTCAATGGAAGTGAGATCGGAGAGGAAGAGGTAATCGATTTTGTTTCCAGGAACCGGGAATTTCTCATTAGGCTGAAACCAAGTTTTTTTGAAATGACTGTGGCAATGGCCTTCGATCATTTCGCTTCAGAGCAGGTTGACTGGGCCGTGGTGGAAGTCGGATTAGGAGGAAGGCTCGATTCTACCAATGTTCTGGGTCCGGAAATCTGCCTGATCACCAGCATCGGCATGGATCATCAGGAATTTCTTGGTGATACACTGCCTGAGATCGCTGGCGAAAAAGCCGGTATTATCAAGAGACACACACCTGTCGTAATTTCCGAAAACCAACCGGATATTTTTCATGTTTTTGAAAAGACGGCCAGGGAGAAAAATGCTCCATTGACCAAGGCATGGGAGATCAAATGGAAAGATCTCATAAAGGATGAGAATGAAGAATACTTCAGAACCGAACTGAGCGCAGTTCTTCCCCTGCAGGGCGAACATCAGCAAAGAAATCTCCTTGGTGCTATGGCCGTTCTCAATGAGCTATCCGACGAATATGAGATCCGTCCGGATCATGCGGTGAAGGGTATCAAGGATCTTATTGGAAATACCGGTTTCCAGGGGCGGTGGACCATCCTTCAGGAACAACCCTTGGTTGTATGTGACTGCGCACATAATGAGGACGGCCTGAGGAATATACTTCCTCAGATCATTGAGCTTCCTGGAAAATTGCATATCGTCTGGGGTACCGTAGATGACAAGGACATCTCGAAAAACCTGTCTCTGATGCCCGAAGAAGCAAAGTATTTTTATTGCCAGCCCGATATCCCACGCAAAATGGATAGCGGAAGGCTAGCTGAACTTGGGAATGGACTGGGAAGAAAAGGAGAAGACTGCGGATCGGTTAATGAAGCTCTTCAAATGGCATTGAGATCCGCGGAAACCGGCGATTCCGTTTTTGTGGGTGGAAGCACCTTTGTAGTCGCGGAGGTTATATAGATGAGCAGAAGCAAGACAAAAAAGTTTGAAGCTAACCGGGAGAATCCAAATGTGGTCCAGCCGGGAAAGGATCTGTTTGAAAAAATAAAGGGAAAATGGAGGGAGCTGTATTTCCAAAATGATCATCCCATAGTCTTGGAACTCGGGTGTGGTCGGGGAGAGTATACTGTGGGATTGGGTGAAGCGAATCCGGAGAAGAATTTTATCGGGATCGATATCAAAGGAGACCGGATCTATCGCGGAAGTCAGGAAGCTACCGCAAAAGGCCTGAGCAATGTTGCTTTTCTAAGGACCAAGATCCACGACCTGCTTTCTTTTTTTGAAGAGAATGAGGTTGATGAGATCTGGATCACCTTTCCGGATCCAAGACCGAAGAAACGCGATGTAAGACGCAGAATTACAAATCCGAGGTTCTTGAAGATGTATGCTCATATCTCAAAACCGGGATCCATTCTCCATCTAAAAACAGATAATCAGTCCTTTTTTGATTACACCCTGGAGGTTCTGGAGGAATTGAAAACCTCTTCCCTGGAGATGACGCGAGATCTGTATAACTCGGGTTATATGAATGAGCACCTGGGCATCACCACCAAGTATGAAAAAATTTGGACCGAAAAGGGATCAAAAATTCATTACCTGCGTTTTAAAATGATATAAATTTTAAATTTCCATCAAAATCCACCACAGCAATGTCTGACATCATTGAAAAGTTGATCCAAAAGAATCCTGGTGAAAGCGAGTTTCATCAGGCTGCTGAAGAAGTTGTTAATACTGTTCAGCCAGTAATCGATGCCAATCCCCAGTACCATGAAGAAAGGATACTTGAAAGGGTACTTGAACCGGAAAGGTTGATAAGCTTTAAGGTAGAATGGACAGATGACCGTGGAAGGGTTCATATCAATAAGGGCTATCGGGTAGAAATGAATAGCGCTCTTGGACCTTATAAGGGGGGCTTGCGTTTTCATCCGAGTGTGAATCAAAGTATCTTGAAATTTCTGGGCTTCGAGCAGGTTTTTAAAAATGCCCTGACCACCTTGCCACTTGGTGGTGGAAAAGGAGGTTCTGATTTTGATCCCAAGGGAAGGTCCGACAGGGAGGTGATGAGCTTTTGTCAGGCCTTTATGGGAGAACTCTTCAGGCATATAGGAGCATTTACTGACGTTCCTGCTGGCGACATCGGTGTAGGTGGACGTGAGATCGGCTACCTTTTCGGAAACTATAAGAAGATCAAGAATGAATTCACCGGAGTGCTGACAGGAAAAGGACTGGGTTGGGGTGGCAGCGTACTGAGACCGGAGGCCACAGGTTACGGTCTGATCTATTTTGCCGACAATATGGTGAAAGCCAATGGCGACAGCCTTGAAGGAAAAACATGCATCGTTTCGGGGAGTGGAAACGTCGCGTTATATGCTATAGAGAAGCTCAACTCCCTTGGCGCCAAGGTGATCTCTGCTTCTGATTCTTCAGGATACATTTATGATGAGGCCGGGATCGATTCGGATAAGTTGGCCTATTTGATGGAACTGAAATTTGCGAAGCGGGGTAGGATCTCTGAATATGCCGAAAAGTATTCTGAGGCTAATTATTTTGCAGTAGACAGATCCATGGATCATAACCCCCTATGGAAGCTGAAAGCTGATTGCGCGTTCCCCTGTGCTACACAAAACGAGATCAATGATATCGATGCTCAGAACCTTGTCAACAACGGGGTCAAGATCGTGGCCGAAGGAGCGAATATGCCTACTTCTCTTGGTGGAATTGAGATCATTCAGAAGTCCGGTGCATTGTTTGCTCCTGCAAAAGCTTCGAATGCTGGAGGAGTCGCAACCTCAGGGTTTGAAATGACACAGAACAGAATGGGTCTCTATTGGAAAAAAGAAGAGGTGGATGCAAGGCTTCAGGAAGTCATGAAAAGCATTCATGATACTTCTTTGAAGGTAGCTGAGAAATACGGTAAGCCTGGAGATTATGTCTCGGGTTCGAATATGGCTGCTTTTGAAAAGGTAGCGGAAGCCATGGTTTCGCAGGGGGTGAATTAATTATACCTGTTCTTGACGATCGGAATTTTGTACCAGACCGCAAAGGTCAGGGAGAAGTTGTGCATCTCCGTGGTGAACACCTGGTTGGATTGAATGTCCCTTAGCGCATTTGCGATCCCATAGGTCATTCTGGCATTGACCCCAACTCCGGGTTCAAACTCAAATCCGATTCCCCCGAGTATGCTGAAATCCCATGAGTGAAACTCATCCCGAAGGTTGATATTGCTGCCTTCCGTTTCCGCAAAAGCGGATAGCAGTTTGGAAAAGGCAAAACCGATATGTACATCAAGAAAGTCCTCCTTGGGTTGGTAACCAAGGATAAGCGGGATCTCCAGGTATGATGTTTTTATAGTTACTCCGGGAACTGTGTCCTCGGCGGCAAATGAGCCTCCCTTTCCCAGGGCCATGATTTCCACTTGGAAATATACCTCGTCCCATTTTTGTGCCCTTACAAATCCTCCTGCTGCAAAAGAGCTTTTCATGGTGGTGGGGGTGAGCAGAATAAATCTTGAATCAAAAGTGCTCAGGTTCAATCCCATTTTCGGCCCTGCAAATACATTCCATTGAGCCATAGATTGGCTCGATGCCAGCAGCATCAATACGAAAGGCACTATGAGCTGTATCTTTGATTTCATACTTCCAGATACTCCAACACAGGGGCTAATTCATAAAAATCCTTATATCCCGGTTTTAATTCCTTACTTCCGCTTAAGGTAAATCCCGCCCGTGGAAGTAATTCACAAACTTTCTCAATATGATTTTCCAGGTCGGGCATATCTACAAAAACCCTGATATCCTCCAAACTGTTCAATTTATTGATCAACCCTTCATTGTCCGCGAATAGATCCCGAGAATCAATGCTTAAGCTGATCGCTTTTATTTGTGAGCCACTTTCCATGTAAGATCCTGGATCAAAGCCCGGGAGATCCTCCGGCTCCATGGAAAGTATGGCCGATCCCTGCCAGCTCTCAATGGAGCTCAGTTCTTTGGCATTTATAATGAAGAGATCTGCATCGGAGTTAAGCGCAGAAACTTCAGAATGATCCACTTCCACGGCAAACTCCACTCCTTCAACCCAGGATTTGAGCTCTTCCAGGTCCTCCGCTGAGATATGGTCGGGATTGCCCTCGTTCAATGAAAAAGCCAGGATCTCAGCTCCCATTCCGGCACAATACCTTGCATCCGAAAGATTGCTGATGTTCCTCACAAGTACCTGTCTGGAAAGTGCCAAGCTTTTTTCTTCAAAGTTACTTTTTTCTCCTATCTATATGCCTGAAATACGATTTAAGGCAAAAATCGAATGCCAGTAGCAGATTCGATCCGTAATTTTGTTGATCAATGTATGGGAGCAATTTTTCGTAGCATATTGATCCTTTCTGCTTTCATTCTGATTCAATGCCAGAGTGAACAGGACCCGATCGTGGTTGATCGGGGATTTGAATACTATCCTCTGTACCTGGGTCATGAAAGAACCTATCTGGTGGAGAGGATAGATTTTTACCTCGATGCGAATTCCGGTTCCGTTCCCTTGCCCACCGTTGCCGACACCAGTTATTTTTTGATCCGGGAAGCGATCAATGGGGTCGATGACGATCTGGAAGGAAATCAATTTTTCCTGGAATATTCGTTTTCGAAGACCGATACTTCCAGTCCGTGGCCACTCAATCCGGACTCGATCTATCAGGTCGGAAACAATAATGTGTACTTAAACAAGAACAGAAACAATCGTGTGGTAACGGAATTGCGGTTTCCGATCCAGGATGGTGCCTCCTGGAATGGAAACGCCTTTAACAATCTTGACCCTGAGATTTTCGTAGTAGACTCCGTGGACTTTTCGGTTTCCCTGGACACAATGAAGTTTGATGATTGTATCAGGGTTACAAAAAGCGACATCGAGAACCTGATCGAAAAGAACGTGCGCTGGGAGATTTATGCTCTGGGCACGGGACCAATTCTAAAATCCTTTGCGGTTCATCAATACAAACAAAACCTTTCTTCCTCGGTCACGGGAATTCAACGAATTGAGAGCGGCTATGAGGAAACCTGGGTATATCATGTTTTGGATTGAGATGAGGCTTTTTTTATTCACTTTTCTTTTATCCGGGACTTTACTCGCTCAGAGTCAGTTGGATTCGGGCTATTACCTGATCCAGTTGAAGGATAAGGCTAATAATCCGTATTCGCTCCAGGAACCTGGTGCATACCTTAGCCAAAGATCTATTACGAGAAGGTCACGGCAAATGATCGGGCTGGATTCCACCGATCTACCCGTCACAGGAAATTACGTTTTGGGTATTGGCAATACAGGGGCCCAAGTCATACATGTGAGCAAGTGGTTAAATGCCGTGTTGGTTCATTGCAATTCCGCTGAACTTGATTCTATTCTTTCTCTTCCGTTTGTGGTCAGTGAGGATAGGATTGCCAAGATCGGATTCAAGGGAATTCCTTTTCCGAACGAAGAATTCTTCAGCGTCGAAGCGGATCAGCATAAGTTGGGAAGGAACGATTATGGGGAAACCTGGTCACAAACCTCTATGCTCCGGGCAAACGTAGCTCATGATCGGGGCTATACGGGAGAGGATATTTGGATCGGGGTTTTTGATTCCGGCTTTGATAATGTTGACTCTATGACATCCTTCGCACAATTGAGAGAAAGCGGAGGCATAGTATATGCTGAAGACATGGTTGAGCGAGGCTCAAGTGTATATGACGAACATCGGCATGGGACCTATGTTTTATCCACTATGGCTGGCTCCATTGAAAATCAATATCGGGGCATGGCCCTTTCAAGCAAATATCTGCTGTTCAGGACCGAGGATGTATCCTCTGAAACAAGGCTGGAGGAGATCAACTGGGTGGTGGCTGCTGAAGTTGCGGATTCCCTTGGGGTAGATATCATCAACACATCTCTATCCTACAAAGACTTTGATGGAGATGTTGTAGCGGACTATACACCCGGAGACATGGATGGACGGACCAGCTATATCGCTCAGGGGAATATTTTTGCTCACAGAAAGGGAATTCTTTGTGTTTCCAGTGCCGGCAATGACGGTGCCCAAGCATGGAATACCGTAGGAACTCCTGCGGATGCCGATTCAATCATCACTGTGGGCAGTGTGGACTCCAATGAGGTTCTCTCATGGTTTAGTTCCCTCGGACCAACGGCGGACGGAAGAATCAAGCCGGATGTGGTTGCAATGGGGCAATTGGCTGCAGTGATCGCACCTTCTGATGTAATACTCAGGGGAAACGGCACTTCTTTTTCCGGACCCATATTGGCGGGTTTTGCTTCCTGTGTCTGGTCAAAATACCGAGATCTCACCAATTATGAATTGCGGGATTTGATCTTGAGATCTTCATCATACGCTTACGAGCCCAATAATGAATATGGTTATGGCATTCCCAACTTTCTTGCCTTAAGTCATTTTGCCTCCGGTGAACCTCCTTCGGATTTTGTAAAGTTTTTTCCGAATCCCATATATGAGCGATGGACGAATATCAAATACACGCCGGAGTTATTGGGCGAAGATGTGGAAATCGAAATTTTCAATTCGAGCGGAGAAAAACTGATCACCGTAAAGACCAGGGTTGATCAATTGGAAATGTCTATTGACTTAAGTTTTTTAGGCTCTCTTGCCGGCATGTATTATTTTCGTCTCAGATGTTCTTTGGGAACTTCGGTTGACAAATTAATTATTCTGAATTGATGCAAAATGAGATCCTGATCGCTCCTTCTATGCTCGCCTCCAACTTTCTGAGGCTCGAGGAGGATGTCGAATTGGTGAATAAAAGCGAGGCGGATTGGTTCCATCTTGACGTCATGGATGGAAATTTCGTTCCCAATATTTCCTTTGGTTTTCCAATTATTGAGGCGATCGCAAGCAAGGCTCAAAAACCCCTGGATGTGCACCTGATGATAGAAAAGCCCGAGAGGTATACCAGGGATTTTGTTAGGGCCGGAGCAAATCTGATCTCTGTACAGGCCGAAGCATGCACACACCTGCACCGTACAATTCAGGAGATCAAAAATGAGGGAGTGATGGCCGGGGTTGTATTGAACCCTCATACGCCCGTAGATATGGTTCGACATGTGCTTGCCGATCTTGATCTTGTTTTGATCATGTCTGTAAACCCTGGATTTGGTGGGCAATCTTTCATTCCCGAATCCGTTAAAAAGATCGATCAGTTGAGAAAAATGATAGATGAGTTGAATCCGAAGTGCTATTTGGAAGTTGATGGAGGGGTCGGTCCAAAAAATGCACAAAGCCTGGTTGATGCCGGCGCCAATGTGCTCGTCGCCGGCTCTGCGATTTTTGGATCGCAGGATCCAACCGCGACGATCAAAGACCTTAAGAATATAAAAAGAGGCCAAAAACTGGCTTGAAGCTTCCATCAATAAGATATTTTCTGTTTTTGATGATCTGCATTACTCTGTTGCAGGTCGAGTTTGCCGCCGCCCAAAGCAAGGCCGTGTTGTATGGTTATGTAAAGGATGGTAAAGGGAATCCCATTGAGTTTGCCAATATCGCACGCGAGGATATACAAGAAGGAGTGAGCTCTAAAAAGGATGGTTCATTTATCTTCAAAACATCCGCGGGCACTGAGATTCTATTCAAATGCACCTTCGTTGGAATGGAATCAAAGGCGTTCACCATTTCCCTTAATGCCGGAGACTCGGTATTTAAGGAGATTGTAATGGATCAGCAGAATAAGGAATTGGAGCAGGTAGAGGTGGTGGCCGATCTACAGGAGGATGTGCGTATGGAGGCTTCGGTTACGGCGATCAACCCTAAGGTCGCGGAGACCTTCCCCAGTGCCGATCAGGATGTTTCAAGGATACTGGCCACCCTTCCCGGAGTTTCCCAATCAAGTGAGCTTTCAACCCAATACAGGGTTCGAGGGGGAAACTATGATGAAAACCTGATCTATGTGAATGATATTCTGATTTACCGACCCTTCCTCGTGAGATCCGGCCAGCAGGAAGGGATGACCTTTGTGAATTTGGACATGGCATCCTCGGTTAACTTTTCAGCCGGGGGATGGCAGCCAAGATATGGGGATAAACTGAGCTCCGTATTGGCCGTAAATTATAAGGAGCCCAAGAAATTCGGAGGGTCTCTGTCTGTCGGTTTGCTGGGTGGAAGTGCACATGTGGAAGGAGCATCGAAAAACAAAAGACTATCCCATGTCACCGGGATACGCCATAGGCGGATGGAGTTTTTATTGAACACACTGCCTACACAGGGTGAGTACTTCCCCAGATATACCGATATACAATCTTATATCACGTATCAGATCTCCAAGGATGACACGCTCTATCCGGATGGAAGAACGAAGATCAGCTGGTTCAACGGCTATGCCCGAAACCGTTTTCAGGTTTTTCCTCAATCCAGAGAGACGAGCTTTGGGACGTTGTCCAATGTTTTGAGACTTTTTGTTGCATTTGAGGGAACGGAAGAGATGAGGTATGACACCTACCAGACCGGAGTAGTGTTGAGCCATGAATTTTCGAAGAAGTTCAAAAGCGTTTTCAATCAATCTCTTGTTTTTACACGCGAAATGGAAAACTCCGACCTCGAAGCGGGCTATCGACTCTGTGATGTTAACACCAGCATAGGTACCAACAGCTTTAACGAATGTGTAACCGAGAGGGGTGTTGGTACGCTCTACAGGTATGCCCGGAATTCACTTCAGGCCTGGTTTTACACGGGCTTGCTGCGAAATTTTTGGAAGATCAGGAAAAATCAGACCATTGAATTCGGTGCCCGCTACACCTTTGAGAATATCAACGACAAGCTCAATGAATATTCCTTTATCGATTCGGCGGATTTCGTAACCATTACCGACAGGGTGAAATCCAAAAATGATATCGCTACCTATCGAATTGAGGCCTACGCGCAGCATGGGATCAATTTCTCAAAGAACCATACCCTGACCTATGGTATACGAACCAACTACTGGTCCTTTAGCGATGAGTTGCTTGTGAGCCCCAGAATTCAATATTCCTGGGCTTCGGGAGTGAAAAGGGACGTAGTCATTCGCCTGGCTGCCGGTGCCTATAATCAGCCTCCGTTTTATCGTGAAATGCGGGGTTATGATGGTTTGGTCAATCCGAATATCAGGGCGCAGAAATCGTATCATTTTATCGGGGGCACGGACCTTAAATTCAAGGCCTGGGGCAGACCTTTCCATTTTACCTCTGAGGCATATTTCAAGATTTTGAGAGATGTCATTCCCTATGATATCGATAATGTGAGGATCCGGTATTATGGTGAGAACTCGGCGGAGGCCTATCATGCGGGTCTGGATTTTCGCGTTGGTGGAGAATTCATCAAGGGTGCAGAGTCATGGTTTAGTCTTGGAATTCTGGCCGCCAGGGAAAATGTGGAAGGTGATGGAAGGGGATGGATCAGAAGGCCTTCGGATCAGCGGCTGAACTTTGCAATATTTTTTCAAGACCATCTCCCGGGAAATGCGAGTGTCAGAATGTATCTGAATCTGGTTTATTCCTCGGGCTTTCCCTTCGGTCCTCCCGGCAATCTTGAGCTACGACAATCTTTCCAGGGAGCTGATTATCGCAGGGTCGATGTTGGTTTTTCCAAGATCTTTATTTTGAAACCCTCTTATGTTGAAAAACCGGGCATTAAATCTATTTGGATAGGTGCGGAAATTTTGAATCTCATTGCAGCCAACAATGTGATCTCTTATTTATGGATACAGGATGTCAGCGGGAACTACTACGCCGTTCCGAACAATTTATCCCAGCGCTTTCTCAATATCAGGGCCATATTTAAATTTTGAACTATTTTGACTTCTGGCTGTAATTGGCATAAAACTTGGTAATTTTAATCCAGTTAAATCAATTCAAATCGATGAAAAAATCACTGTTACTTTTATTGCTTCCAGCCTTGCTTGTCGCTTTTTCCTGCAAAAGGTCTGTGACAAGGGTTAGCCCTGATACACAAATTGATCTTTCGGGAAGGTGGAATGATACGGATTCAAAGCAGGTGGCCCAGACCATGATATCCGATGCATTAAGCAGACCTTGGAGCCAGGATCACACCTCATCAACCGGTAAAAAACCCGTTATCATCGTGGGTTATGTAGCCAACAAAACCTCTGAACATATCGATCCGGAGACCTTCGTAAAGGATCTGGAAAGGGAGTTTATCAATTCTGGAAGAGTAAGAGTAGTACAGGATCCGGAGTTCAGAGAAAAACTGCGTCAGGAGAGGGCAGAACAGAATGAGTTTGCAAGTGAGGAAACGGCCAAAAAATGGGGACAGGAACTGGGAGCTGATTTTATGCTTTTTGGTGTCATGACATCCATCACAGATAGTTACAAAAAGGAAAAGGTCGTCAATTACAAGGTTAACCTCGAGCTGTCCAGTCTTGAGACCAATGAAAAGGTTTGGATCGGCGATAAGGAGATCAAGAAGTACATCAAGAATTAGTCCACTGAATGGTTTTTAGGGTTAAGAGGCTTTTAGGATTCGTTCTTATCAGCCCTTTTCTTTTTGCATCATGCATGTCCTATTATCAACGGAACCTGGAATTTAATCAGGCTTTCGAGGCGGGCGAATTGGAAAAAGCAAAGGGTGTTCTGGAAAAGGACACAAAGGCTGAGGAGAGAAAGGAGCGTTTCCTTCATTACGTTAACCTTGGGACCGTCAATTCTCTTATGGGAAACTATGAAGAGAGCAATGAGTGGTTTGAAAAAGCCTACATTTTTCATGAGGATGAGCGGAAAAGCGGAGGAGATGTAGTGGCAACCTACCTGGTCAATGCGGCGGCAACCCTTTATCTGGGAGAAGATCATGAGCACCTCTACGTTCTTTATTACAAGGCTCTCAACTTCATGAAAATGGGAAGGCTGGAAGAGGCGATGGTTGAAGTGCGAAGAATGGAGATACTCCTGAATCAGCTTGATGATAAGTACAGCTCTGAAAAGAAGTTCGATAAGGATGCCTTTGTCCATCTTCTGATGGGACTGATCTATGATGCTCAGGGGGATATTAACAATGCTTTCATCGCTTACAGAAATGCGGTTGAGATCTATGATACGGAGTACAGGGAGTTCTTCAATTATAGGGTACCCATTCAACTGAAGAAGGATCTTTTGAGAACTGCAAGACAAATGGGATTCAGGAACGAGGTCAGCTATTATGAAAAGAAGTTTGACATGGATGCTCCCAAACCATTTCCAAAGGACTCATCCCAGGTGGTAATGTTTTGGCATAATGGTCTCGGGCCGGTCAAGGACTCCTGGGAAATTGCCTTTATCATTGTTCCTGCACCTGGTAGGAGGGACCTGGTTTATTTCCGTAATGATGAGTATGGTTTCGTATTTCCTTTTCGGGTCAATGATGACGAGTTCAACTCATTGAACGACATGAGGACATTTAAGATCGCTTTTCCCAAGTATGTGGAAAGGAAACAGATCCATCAAACCGCATCGATCTCTTATGGATCTCAGGAAGCTCAATTTGAGAAAGCTGAAACCATCAATCAGATATCCTTCAAATTACTCGAGCAAAGGATGCTTCTGGAAATGGGTCAGGCTATCCTGCGGGTAGCGCTTAAAAAAGCCGCGGAACATGCTCTTCGAGAAAATGATAATCAAGGAGCTGCACTGGCCATGGCGATTTACAGTTATGCTTCTGAACAGGCCGATACCAGAAACTGGCAAACCCTTCCCCACAGTATAGAATACGCACGCTTGACCGTTCCTGCCGGAGAGAATGCCATCCGGTTTAAAACGGGTTCGAAAAAGATTGAAATGGATCCGGTCGATGTAGAGTTGAAGATCGAAACCGAGGCCGGGAAGACGAGTTTCTTCACCTATCATTCTCTGGAATACCAGCCCGTAAATCTCACACCTAATTATCAATGATCCGGAGTCTTAAAAAGTTCTGGGTGCTGATCTTGGTGGCGCTATTCGCGTTTGGCCAACCTGTTTTGATCTCATGCAAGCCAAAACCTAAGTATGGTCAATCGAAAAGCATGAAAAAACGAAAGCGTAAGCTCAAGAGGAAATACAAGAAAAGCGGCATTGATGATTGCCCTGTTTTTGATTGCCGAGTAGATCCTTTTTTTTCTGACCTAATTGTGTCAGTCTGATTCCTCCTCTTGGGCAAGAGGATCCTTGGCAAGGATCTTTAAGATATTTCCGATCTTGAAATTGACCTGTTCGGCCCACATCAACATTCTTGCGGATTCAATTCCCTTTTCCAGACCATCGTTCTCATCATCCGGTTCTGAGTAGATCTCAGCTGTCTGGTTGAATAGATCTATACCTCTTGTTTTTTCGTAGGAACGGAGGAGTTCATCCACATCAGCTTCGGTGCTGGGATCCAAGTGACCTTTGGCTACCTCTAATTGTGAATTTGACGTTTCAATAAACTCGAGGACATTTTTTTGTATCGATTTTGGGGTATTACCTCTGTTATCCCTTTCCTTTTGCAATGTCTTGGAAATGGTATGGATCAGGTCACCAATGCTTTCCAGGTTGTTGGATACCTCAATAAATGTTTGGCTTCGTCTTGAGACCTCCTTGCTTAAAGGCCGCTGGTTCAACTTCACCATGAATTTTGTAATGTCCTTATGGTAGATATTGATTTCGGTCTCGTACTTTTCTATTCTGACGAATGCTTTTTCAAATTTTTGCTCCTCTGTGTTTGAGATCTGATCTCCAAGCCTTTTTGACATACCTTGCACTGTCGCGATGAAATTCATCATTTCCGTTCTAGCAGAGGATATTGCTAGTTCGGGGGTATCCAGAAGTTGAAAAGAAAGGAACTTCAGGCTCGTTTTTTCCTGTCCGATTTTTTCGGGAACCATTCTGACAACGATCCTTTCGATCTGAGGAACAAGCCAGACCAATAAGGAGGTGTTGATCACGTTAAAGCAGGTATGGAATAGGGCCAGGGTTCTTGTTACCGCTCCGGCATCATAAGGATTTTGGAATGGGTTTACCCACCAGCCAAGGTTTTCAGCAATTCCTGCAATTCCATGGAGAAAAGGCTTAAAGACTATGAGCATCCAGACCACTCCGAAGACGTTGAATATAAAATGAGCTCGCGCAGATCTTTTGGCTGCAGTATTTCCGATAAGCGCTGCCAGATTTGCAGTTATCGTTGTTCCTATATTCTCTCCCAATACGATAGCTGCTCCCAATTCAACAGGTAATCCATTTGCACAAAGAGCCAATGTGAGTGCCATTGCAGCACTGGATGATTGAATGATTACGGTGAGCAATGTTCCAATTCCCACAAACAGCAAAGTGGATACAAAGCCCATATTGGCCAGACTCTTCAGATCACTTAGCTGTTCAGCGCTGAGTTCAGGGACCGAAGCCTTCAGCGCTCCCAAGCCCATAAACAATAGGGCAAAGCCGATTAAAAATTCAGCCAGATACTTTTGTTTTTGCTTTTTGGCAAAGAGGAAGGGAAAGGCAATGGCAATGATCGGCAAGGAATAATTCGTGATACTGAATTTGGCAAAGCCCAGAAGCGAGATCAGCCAGGCAGTCATTGTGGTGCCGATGTTGGCACCCATGATCACGCCGATCGATTGCCTTAATGACAACAGTCCGGCATTTACGAAGCTCACCAGCATTACCGTTGTTGCTGAAGAAGATTGGATCAGTGAAGTGATCCCAAAGCCTGTAAATATTCCGGAAAGGCGGTTGTTTGTGATCGACGAGAGGATAGAACGCAGGCGGTTACCAGCAATCTTTTGAATGCCTTCGCTCATGACTTTCATTCCGAAAATGAAAAAGCCAAGAGCCCCTATGAGGGTCAATAGCTCAAAGAAGCCGAATGTCTCCTGTTCCAAGTTGGGGCAAAGGAACTTACCTTATTACCAACTAGCAAAAAATGCTATGTTAATTTTTCTTTAAGAATAAAAAGGTTGATTATCCGTCAACCAGGCCGGATTTTACCTCTTCATCTCTTCCAAGACCTGAAAGGATCTCTATGTTGATGCCATCAGATAAGCCGGTTTCGATCTCCCTTTTTTCAAATGCCTGTTCACCGGTCTTCACCTCAACGAAAGGTTTTCCGTCTTCAAATACCAGCCATTTTTCTTTAACCGAAAGAACGCTGTCTCTCTTGTCTAAAACGATATCGGCATTTGCACTATAGGAGGCCCTCAGAAAGGTGCCTTCTTTCAGAGTAATATCGCCTTTGATCTCAAACTGAATTGCGCCCTCTTCTTCTATCCCCTTAGGAGAGATGTATTTAAGCTTTGCATAGAAGACCTGGTCTTCGAGAGCTCCGATGGTCAATTTGAGCTCCATTCCTTCACGGATCTTTCCGACTTCCGATTCATCCACCTTTCCTTCAAAGATCATATCGCTCATATCTGCCACGGTGGCTATGGTTGTTCCGTCATTGAAGGTATTGGTCTCTATGACGAAATTTCCTTCCTTGACGGGAACATCCAGGACCATTCCCGAGGCCGTTGCTCTGACAAGATTATTCCCGCTACCGGTTTTCTTTGAAGCGCCTTCCTTGACCAATTCAAGATTGTTCTCAGCTGCTTCGACATCCTGGTTTGCCAAATTATACTGCAGGAGGAATTGGTTATAATCAAATTCCGAGATCACTTTTTGCTTATACAGTTCCCTTTGGCGCTCCAATTCCTTCTCGGCATTCTTGTAATTGATGATTGCCGTTTGAAGTCGGTTTTCCGCATTGTTCAGTGCTACCACATCGGGAATGATCTTTATCCTTGCGATCAGATCTCCTTCCTTGACCGTTTCACCAGGCTCAACAAAAATCTCGTCGACGACACCTGAAACCTGGGATTTCAATTCAATTTCCCTACGCGGAACTATGGAGCCTGTTGCGACCGTCTTATTGATGATATCCGAAAAGAACGGCGTATCCGATTCGTATACCACCGGTGCTTCTTCCGATTTTTGATAGAGATAGTACCCGCCTCCGAAAAAACTTACGAAAAGCAAAAGGATCAATAAAACTCCAAAAGCGCGTCTCATTATTTTCTTAATCATTCTGTTCTTAATGCTTCTATTGGGTCAACACTCGCAGCCTTGGTGGCCGGTATGAGTCCGGCCAGAGCTCCGAAAAATACAACAACGATCAAAGACCATGCAGCCACTTCCAGATTAATCTCCGGATTGGTAAACATTCCCGAATCTGTTCCTTCGATGAGCGTACTGATCAATTCAAGCAAACCTACTCCCAGGAGCAATCCAACATATCCGGCAATGGCTGTCAGGAAGATCGATTCCTGAAGGATCAGCGAAATTATTGACCAGGGACTGGCTCCGATCGATTTTCTTATTCCGATCTCCTTGGTTCTTTCTTTGACGATAATCAGCATAATGTTGGAAACACCGATCACCCCTGCCAGGAGTGTCCCTATCCCTACAATCCAATTGAAAATGTTGATCCCGGTGAATAAACCCTGAATTTTTGAATATTGCTTTCCCATGTTAAAGGAACCCACGGCGGATACATCTTCGGGGTGAATTTTATGCCTTTCCATCAAAAGCGCTCTGGCTTTTTCCTCCAGTACTTCGGCAGGGATACCTTCCTTTGGAGCCATGGCAAACCAGCCAATATTATCACCATAATTGAAGGCTGTTTGAAAAGTCGAAAAGGGCACGTGCAGGCTTGATTCCTCCTGAATTTTATTATCTCCACTGGCAAAACTCTCAAATACACCAATCACCTGGAAGAAGACTCCATTGATCTTGAGGTATTCGCCTATCGGCTCTTCTCCTTTCTCAAAGAGAACATCCAGGGCATGTCTCCCAACCACGACCACCTTCCTCTTGTTTTGGATATCCAGATCATTGATGAATCTACCTTTGGGAAATGCCATGTACTTCAGGTGCTGGAAATCCGGATAATCACCATAAACATCAAAGGCAGCGGTTTTCACTCCTCTTGAAACGTTGTTTGCGCCCTGCCAACCACCCAGTTGGTTTTTTGGTGCGAGGTATGCCAGCTCAGGAATTTCGGCCTTCAGGGCGATCGCATCGCTGTTGTTGTACCTGAACCATCTTCCCGGCTTAAATCCCTTATAGGCCATGGTTGTTCTTTGGGTCCACATGAATATTGAATTCTTGGCCCTACCTGAGAAGTCCCTGTTAACACCATTTTTCAAACCGTTCCCGGATCCAAGCAGGATCAACAACATGAATATTCCCCAAAAGACACCGAACATGGTCAGTGCGGTTCGAAGTTTATTTTTTCGAATCGTGTGAAAGATCTCTTGCCACTTATCGTAATCGAGCATTATTCGTCTCTTAGAGCTTCAATTGGGTTGATCATAGCTGCTTTTCTTGCCGGGATATAACCTGCCAAACCTCCGGCAAAGACAAGTAATCCTGTCGCGATCAGGGCCGTTTTCAAATCGATTTCCGGGTTGCGGAAGAAGTCGTTTTCAAACTGGAATTCTACCATGGACCAGGAAATCAGTTCGATCAGACCTACACCAAAAAGCAAGCCGAAATAGCCTGCAAGTACGGTGATCACTACGGATTCCTGGAGGATGAGGGAAATAATAGAGCCAGGTGTGGCTCCCATAGCTTTCCTAACCCCGATTTCCGTGGTCCTTTCCTTGACGATGATGAGCATAATATTGCTGATCCCAACAACACCGGCTATAATAGTTCCAATACCGACCATCCAGATGAACAGATTGATCCCTGCGAACAGGTCAACGACCTTTTGATATTCTTCCTGATTGTTTGACATCCGTAACGCCCGATTGTCATCGGGATGGATGATGTGCTTCTCCTTGAGCAGGGCTACAAGTTTTTCCTGCATGGCCTGACTTTCTTCCAATGTTGCGTCACCGGTGGTAAAGGCGAGATTGTGGAGTCTGTTACCTCCGTTATAGGCCAGCTGGGCAGTGGTTACCGGAATGTACAGCCTTTTGGCGTCTCTTTCTCCACCTTCGTCATCAAATGTACCCACAATGGTATAGGGTATCCGATTTATCTCTATTTGCTCTCCAACTGGATTTTCCACATCTGCAAACAAGGCATCAACCACAAATTTTCCGGCTACCGCCACCTTTCTTTTTTCGGCTACATCGGTATCATTGATGAACCTTCCCTTGGTCATGATCACGCTTTCCGGTCCCACCATACCAGGATGACATGCCAAAATCGTAAATGATGAGTATTTCTTTTTGTATCTCACATTGGTTTCCTGCCAAACGTAATATCTTCCTGATATCTGTTCCGCTCCTTCGATCTGGTTTTTGATCATGTCGTAATCAGAATTCTGAAACCTGATCCTCCTTCCCGATTTCATGCCCTTATAAGGCATGGTGGTTTGACCGTTCCAAACCCAGATACTGTTGACCGCATCTCCGGCAAATTCCTGTTTTACTCCATTCAGCAATCCTGAACCCGCACCCAGAAGCAGCATCAACATGAAAATTCCCCAGGCCACCGAAAACGCGGTGAGGAATGTTCTCAGCTTATTCTGCCTGATTGTAAATATGATCTCCTGCCATTTGTCGAGATCAAACATACTCCTCCTCTTTTTGGATCACTCCGTCTTTCAATCTGATCACCCTGTGGGTTTCTTCGGCAATGTCATTTTCATGCGTCACGATCACAATGGTCATTCCCTGTGAGTTCATGTTTTTGAGCAATTCCATGACCTCATGGGATGTTTTGGAATCGAGAGCTCCTGTGGGTTCGTCCGCAAGGATCAGCTTCGGTTTGGTGATCAGCGCTCTGGCGATGGCGATCCTTTGCTTTTGCCCTCCTGACAATTCATTCGGAAAATGATGCCACCAATCATCAAGTCCCACTTGCTCCAGGACCTCTCTGGCAACCATATTTCTTTTCTTCCTTCCGACTTTCTGATAGTAGAGCGGAAGCGCAACATTTTCCATCGCGTTTTTGAAGCTCAACAGGTTGAAGCTTTGAAATACAAAACCGATAAACTGGTTTCTTAATTGTGCGGCTCTTTTTTCAGTCAGGTTTTTGATCGGATGTCCACCAAGGGTGTATTCTCCGGAATCTGAGGAATCAAGGATGCCGATAATATTCAGAAGGGTGGATTTTCCGGAACCCGAGGAGCCCATGATGCTGACAAGTTCTCCCTCGTTGATATCCATATCCAGATCTTTCAACACATGGAGAGACTTCAGCCCGGTTTTATAGGACTTGTTGATGCCTCGCAGTTTAATGATCGAATCCAATTTTTCCTCCTTATGACACACAAATTTCCGCCATTATTCTTTCTGGAATAAGTTTTGGCGGAGGTTTTATATAAGCGGTTAAATTGAGTGTATGGTTTGATTTGAACAATCAAAATTTCAAATAATAGCGCGAAAATGTTGGCCAATTTGCATTGGTGGACAAAATTTTGCCATCGGTACTATTTTTGAGGGACTAATTTCAATTTTTGCACTCCTCCAAATCCATCATCGATATTATGAAGAATTCAATCAAGAGCGTTCTTCCTGCTCTGCTTGTGAGCACGGTCTTTTCAGCTTATTCGGCTTCAAACTCCTCCGCCTTGTTGCAGGGAATGGAAAAATTGAAGGTTTTGGGAAGTGTACTCTACGTTGCCGCACACCCCGATGACGAAAATACCGGTATGATCACCTACTTCGCCAACGAAAGACAAATGAAGACAACCTATCTCAGTTTGACCCGTGGAGATGGCGGACAAAATCTCATCGGTCCTGAGAAGTTTGAATGGCTGGGGTTGATCCGAACACAGGAACTTCTTGAGGCCAGAAAGATCGATGGCGGGGAACAGGCTTTCTCAAGAGCATATGATTTTGGATATTCCAAAACCCCAGAGGAAACCATGAACATCTGGGAGGGGGATACCATCCTTTCCGACATCGTTTGGGTGATCAGAAAACTCCGGCCTGATATTATTGTGACCAGATTTTCACCGGATCTGGGACGGCGAACCCATGGTCACCATACATCCTCAGCTATTTTGGCGGGTAAGGCCTTCGATCTTGCCGGGGACAAGAATTCATTTCCGGAACAGCTGAAATGGGTGGAGCCATGGCAGCCGAAAACGATATTCTTCAATACTTCCTGGTGGTTCTATGGTACCAGAGATTTTGACAAAACAGGTCTTGTGCAACTTGAGACAGGTCAGTACAATCCACTGTTAGGGAAAAGCTACGGTGAGATCTCAGCGGAAAGCAGGAGCATGCATAAGAGCCAGGGTTTCGGCGTGATGAAGGAAAGGGGGTCGGACCTTGAGTACCTAAAACCCTACGATGCTTCAGTGAAGGTTTCCGATCCTTTCCAGGACATCAATACGACTTGGACGAGGGTAAAGGGAGGTGAAGAGATCGTCCAGGCTATCGACCGGATGATCACCGCGTTCGATGATCGGAATCCCCAGAACTCTGTTAAGGATCTGTTGGTAATTCGTGACAAGATCAATGATATCGATGATGAGTTTTGGAAACTTCAGAAGCTCAAAGAGGTGGATCAATTGATCCTTGGTTGCCTGGGTATTTGGCAGGAGGCTTTCTTTGACAAGGCAGAGGTGGTTCCGGGAAGAAGGATTCCGGTTTCCTTAAGCGCCATTTATCGCGCAGGAGAAAAAGTTTACCTGAAGAGCATTTCATGTCAAGCCCTTGGATTTGAAACCATCCTGAATGAGGAACTCAGCAGGAATATGCCTTTTGTGCTCGATGATACCCTGACCGTTCCCAAGGATCTTTCCTATACCGTACCGTATTGGCTTGAAAACCCGGTTGAGGGTGGAAGGTTTGTTGTAAATGACCGACAGAATATCGGAAAGGCCGAAAATGACCCTGAACTCCCATTTGTGTTTGTTTTTGAGGTTTCCGGAACGGAGATCAGCATCGAAGAAAAGGCCATCCACAAATGGAGGGATCGTGTCAATGGAGAAATGCGAAGAGAGGTTGTAGTGGTGCCTCCTGTAGTTGCCTGCTTCAAGGATAAGAACCTCCTGTTCCCCAATCAGGAAAGCAGAAAAGTCCAGGTAGTGCTTTCGGCAAAGCAGGTGGTGAAGGGAGCCAGGGTTAATCTTCAATTGGGTAGGGGCTGGAAATCGGAACCATCGGAGTATGTATTGGATCTAGGCGAAGGAGAGGAGAGAAGGGTTGAGTTCATGGTGACACCTCCGAAATCCGGCCAGGTGATCTCAGCGGGTATCCAAATAAATACCGGAGGAGAAAGCTATAGCCTATGCCAGGTCAGAATTGACCATCCACACATTAAATCCCTGACCGCCGTAATGGATAACCATATCGACTTCGTTCGAAAGGACATCATCAATACCGCCGAGCTGGTAGGTTATGTCGACGGGGCAGGTGATGAGATCCCACAGGCCCTGGAACAGTTGGGGTCCGAGGTGACGTTTTTAAACGAGGAAGATTTCTTTGATGGCAGCCTTGATGATCTAGATGCAATTGTCCTCGGAGTTCGTGCCTATAATACTGTCGAATGGCTGCCAAATGTTCGGGATAAGTTGATGGAATTTGTAGAGAAAGGCGGAAATGTTGTGGTCCAATACAATGTTTCCTATGGTCTGATCACCGATGAAATAGGCCCATACCCTTTGACCCTTTCCAGGGACAGGGTGACTGATGAGAATGCCCGGGTTACCTTGTTAAATCCTTCAAGCAATGTGCTGACCACTCCCAATAAAATTGGAATGGAAGATTTCGACGGGTGGGTGCAGGAAAGGGGATTGTATTTCCCAAATGAATGGGATGAAAAATATGAGCCCCTGATATCCTGGCATGACCCTGAAGAGGATGATACCAGGGGGGCATTATTGGTGACCACCTACGGCAAAGGGACTTTTACCTATACCGGGATCAGTTGGTTCAGACAGCTTCCGGCAGGAGTGGGGGGTGCCTATAAGATATTTGCAAACCTGATCTCTGCTCAAAACGGCTCATAATGGACAAGGATAACAAACCACCAGTTTTTGGCAGTTGGAATAAGCTTTATTTGTTTGTGATCGGTGTATTCATTGCTTTGGTGGCTTTTTTCACGTTTCTAACCCGGTATTATTCGTGATCCTTGCCGACTGGATCGTTCTTGGCGGAACCCTGGCTTTGATCGTCGGTTACGGGATCTGGCGAACGCGTAAGACAGAAAGCCTGAATGACTACCTCATGGGAGGAAGTCAGATGAAATGGTCGACTATCGGTCTTTCGGTCATGGCAACACAGGCCAGTGCGATCACATTCCTTTCCACACCCGGGCAGGCCTATGAAAGCGGAATGGCTTTCATCCAGAATTATTTTGGTTTGCCCTTGGCCATCATTATCGTTTCAGCGGTTTTCATACCACTCTATTTTAAGCTCAAGGTTTTTACCGCCTATGAGTATTTGGAAAAACGCTTCGACCTAAAGGTCAGATTGCTCGCCGCGTTTTTGTTTTTGCTTCAGCGCGGGCTTGCTGCCGGCATTACCATCTATGCTCCGGCGATCATACTATCCACCATTTTGGGATGGGATCTTGGCATTACCATTCTTGTGGTCGGGACGGTGGTCGTTTTTTACACTGTTTCAGGTGGCACCAAGGCCGTAAGTCTTACTCAAAAGTGGCAAATGCTGGTGATCCTTGGGGGAATGGGCATAGCTTTCTTCATGATCCTTGCCAAACTTCCTTCCGGCATTGGCCTTATCGAAGGATTGAACATTGCCGGTGGCCTAGGCAAAATGAACATTGTTGATTTTTCAATTGATCCGAGCAAAAGATATACTTTCTGGTCGGGGATCACCGGAGGTCTTTTTCTGGCACTTTCATATTTCGGCACCGATCAGAGCCAGGTCCAAAGATATATCGGTGGAAGTTCTATCACGGAGAGCCGCTTAGGTTTGATCTTCAACGGATTGTTTAAGGTTCCCATGCAATTCCTGATCCTTCTCACCGGGGTGATGGTCTTCGTCTTTTATCAATTTCATCAGCCGCCTTTGCTGTTCAATGAAAACGCTCTGGACCAGATCCCGGATGGAAAAGCAGCGAGAGAGATCATTGAATTGAGAAAGGACCACCAGGATGTTTTTGAGAAAAAGAAGGCGAGTATAGAAGGCTATGTAGGAGCCTTAAAGAACGGTGGTGATTCCGAATCGCTACTGCAAGATGCACGGGATCATTATCAGGAAAGCATCGAGATCCGGGACCGTGCAAAGCTACTTGTAGAGCAGAACTCAGATGATGCTCAGGCGAAGGACTCTGACTTTGTGTTCCTTCAATTCATTTTGACCTACCTGCCGCATGGGATCATCGGTCTGCTGATCGCGGTGATCATTTCTGCAGCCATGTCATCTACAGCAGGGGAATTGAATGCACTTGGTTCTACCACGACTATGGACTTCTACAAACGCGTGATCAGTCCGCATGAGTCGGATCATCATTATCTCAACTCATCCAAGGTATTTACCTTTTTGTGGGGAGTCCTGGCGATCCTTTTTGCACTTTTTGCCCATCTGTTGGAAAATCTCATTGAAGCTGTAAACATTTTAGGATCAATATTTTATGGTACTATTCTCGGCATTTTTCTAACCGCCTTTTTCTTTAAAAAAGGAAATGCCCTTGCTGTATTCTTCGGAGCCATTCTTGCACAAATTGTCGTGGTGATCCTGTTCTTTCTCTATTCGGAGGATGTAGCCTACCTCTGGTATAATTTGATCGGTTGCAGCCTGGTTATTGGCCTTTCCATGGCCTTTTCGTTGGTCCTTAAAGATAGAGCCAAGGAGATTTAGCCCAGTGTGATCAGGTTTTCAACGCCGGGATACTCCTCGCTGCGATTTGAAAAGATCAGGATGGTCTTTTTCTCAACCCCATTCAGTTTTTCCTGGTACCAATCGATCGCCCCTGAGTCAAGGTTTGTGCAGGGTTCGTCCAGGAAAATGATCGGCGCATCAGTTGAAAAACAAAGAGCCAGTTTCAACTTTTGCTTCATGCCTGATGAGAATTCCTTGATGGGTTTCTGTCTGAACTTTTCGAAGCCCAGCTCCTCGGGCAATGCATTGCTTTGAGGTAATTTTTTGAACCTCGAATGGAATTGCAACAACTCCTGAAGTGAAAGATCCTCGATGAGATCCATGTATGGAGCGGAAATGGAAAAGTATTGGTACCATTTCTCGATCGGAACAGAGCTTTCGTTCTCTCTGTATTCTATATAGCCTTTGGAAGGGGGCAAAACACCGCAAAGCATTTTAAGAAGGGTTGATTTTCCCGAACCATTTGGCCCCGTGATTGCATATTTCTGGCCTGAAGAAAAAATCTGGTTGAAATCCTTAATGATCCTCTGGCTTCCGAATCTTTTAGAAAGATCTACCGTTTCAAGGATCATTTCATGGTTTGTGTATATCCTTTTGTGATTCCCCGTTCCGAGGCTTCGATAAAGGCAATCACATCATCCCTCTCCTTTGAATCGGGGATATTGCTTTTTAGTGAGGCTATGGCCTTGGAGTTGTTCAAACCTTCCTGATAGACGATTCGATAGATATCCTGCAGTCGATTGATCTGATCGTTGGAAAATCCTCTTCTTCTCAATCCCACAGTATTTACACCACTGTAGGCCAGAGGTTCTCTCCCGGCCTTGATAAAGGGGGGAACATCCTTGCGTACCAGAGACCCCCCGGCGATCATAGCATGAGCACCTACCCGAACAAATTGATGCACGGCCGTGGTTCCTCCGATGATCGCAAAATCATCGATGATCACATGTCCGGCTACCTGAACACTATTGACCAAAATACATTGATCACCAATTAGGCAATCATGGGCAATATGGACGTAGGCCATCAACAGGCAATTGCTTCCGATGACGGTCTTCATCCTGTCATCAGTACCACGGCTGATCGTCACAAACTCGCGAATGACTGTATTATCACCGATCTCGCAGGTGGTATGCTCTCCGCCAAATTTTAGATCCTGTGGGATTCCGGAGATTGCGGCGCTCGCAAAGATCTTGCAATTCTTGCCAATTCGGGCACCATTTCCGATGACTGCATTTGGTCCGATCCAGCTGCCATCGCCGATCTCTACGTCGGCTTCGATGGTAGCAAATGGTTCTACGACCACGTTGTCCCCCAGCTTGGCGTCAGGATGGATATTTGCAGAGAGTTGTGTCATTATTTTTTAACCAAGGAGGCGATTATCACCGCTTCGCAGGCCAGTTTTCCACCAACATAAGCCTGCCCATGGATTTTTGCAATTCCCCTTTTCAACGGTGAGAGCAATTCACATTTAAATACCAGGGTATCACCCGGGCGAACCATTTTCTTAAAACGACAATTTTCTATTCCCAGAAAGTAAGCCCAATACTCCTGGGGGTTTTCAATTTTATTCAGTACCAGAATTCCTCCACATTGTGCCATGGCTTCGACCTGAAGCACGCCGGGCATTACGGGATTCTCGGGAAAATGACCCTGGAAGAAGGGTTCGTTCAGGGAAACGTTCTTTACCCCGGCAACCTTTGAATCATCCAGGTAAATGATCTTATCAACAAGCTGGAACGGATATCTGTGCGGAAGAAGCTTGTAGATCTCATGTGCCTCATAAATTGGAGGTAGTTTGGGATCATAATCGGGGCCAAGGCTTGAGACCTCCTTCATCACCTTCTTCAGCATCTTGGCGAATTCCACATTCGCTGCATGACCCGGCCTCGCTGCCAGTATCTGCCCCTTCAGTGGACGACCCGCCAAAGCAAGATCTCCTACCATGTCCAGCAGTTTATGCCTGGCGGGTTCATTTTGATACCTGAGTTCAAGGTTGTTGAGTATTCCCTGGTCTGCCACGGAAACTTTGGGCTTCTGAAGCAGATCGGCCAAATAATCAAGCTCGCCCTCTTCGACTTCCCGGTCAACGATAACGATAGCGTTGTTGAGATCCCCACCCTTGATCAGGTTGGCTTTATAGAGCTCTTCAATTTCGTGGAGAAAGCAGAAAGTACGGCTTGAGGAAATATCCTCCTTGAAATCATCGATATTACTCAGGGTTGCATGCTGGCTTCCGAGAACAGGGGAATTATAATCCACCATTACCGTCACCCTATAGTCATCAAGAGGAAGGGCGGCTATTTCGATATTGTTTTTTTCATCACGATAGGTGATGGATCTAGGCACTTCAAAGTAGTTCCTCAGGGCGTTTTGTTCTTCAAACCCCACTTTTTCCAGTTCCTGGATAAAAGGAGCAGAACTACCATCCAGGATCGGGCATTCCGGACCATCGATCTTGACGAGTACATTGTCTATTTGAAGCCCAACAAGTGCCGCCAGCATATGCTCGACCGTGCCGACACGCGCTCCGTTCTTTTCGAGGGTAGTGCCCCGGGAAACGTCAACCACATAATCCGCATCAGCTTCTACGATGGGCTGATCTTCCAGGTCAATTCGCTGAAAACGGATCCCGTGATCAGGGCGGGCAGGACAGAATGTTAATTTGGTTTTATGACCAGTATGAAGGCCTACTCCCTCGATCGAGACCTCCTCCTTGATAGTATGCTGTTTGATGTGCATTTATTTCTCCTCAGAAGGGGCCAAATTTATTACTTTTTGTTCAAGTTCCCGTACCCTGTCGATCAGATCGGGAAGTCGCCGAAAGCCTACAAAAGCCCTCTTATAATCATTGATTTCCATGGCCGGGTAGCCAAATACCGTCGTGCCTTCTTTCTTGATCGTATTGCTTACTCCCGATTTGGAAGCGATCGTCGTCTTGTTGGGAATACTGATATGGCCGACAAGTCCGACCTGCCCGGCCATCACCACATTTTCACCGATCTTCGTGGATCCTGCGATACCGGTTTGGCCTGCGATCACGGTGTCCTTACCCAATTCAACATTGTGTGCGATCATGACAAGGTTATCGATCTTCACTCCTTGTTTTACAATGGTGGAACCCATGGTTGCACAATCTATGGTTGTGTTGGCCCCGATCTCAACAAAATCCTCCAGGATCACATTTCCGATCTGCGGGATCTTTTTGTAGGATCCGTTATCCTGCGGTGCAAAGCCAAATCCGTCACTTCCGATGATCACCCCTCCGTGCAGGGTACAGTGACTTCCAATCACACAATGCTTATAGATCTTGACCCCCGGGAAGAGGATGCTATTGTCTCCAATGCTGCAATTGTCTCCTATATAGACTTGCGGATGGATCTTGACATTGTTCCCGATCTTGACATTGTCTCCTATATATGAAAATGCTCCGAGGTAAAAATTATCTCCGTATTCGGACCCCTGACCTATCTTGGAGGGATCTTCGATCCCTTTTTTTGCCAGCGACATCAGGCGATCAACCTCTGAAAGCAGATCGGTAAATCCCATATAAGGATCTTTAACCCTGATCAGTGCGGCAGAGATCTCTTTTTTCGGTGAAAAATCCTCTGAAACAATGACTGCAGAGGCCTTGGTGGTATAGATCTGTGGCTCATATTTTTCGTTGGCCAAAAAGGAAATATGCCCTGGCTGGGCTTCTTCGATTTTGGCAACATTGTTCACCTTGATCTCTCCGTCTCCTTCGACCTTCCCCCTGATTAATAAAGCTACCTGATTCAGGCTGAATTCCATATCTTCTCAATAAAGCTGCAAATATAGGTCATTGGTCAGCTTGATCTATCCGCAATCCAATTTTAAGGATGGTCGGTGAATTTCATTTTCTAATGCAATCCCATGTAGGCAAAAGCCAATAGTATTTGGCATTTGAACCTTCGACGTACCAATCAGCGATTATCTTATTTTTTTGCAACGCCATTGTTCGTATTTTTTCGACCTACTATCTGCACTGACCGTATGAGGGGATTTGAGCCGGTTTTTTCCATCAGAGAGCGTATGCCTTGGCTTGTTTGGGCTATGATGGGATTTTTGGGCTTATCCGGCATGGCTTTCGGCCATGATGATCCTTCCATGGAAGACCTCGTAGAGCAGCAAAAAGAACAGGTCAATCTTGTTTTATTTGGGGCACTTGTACCTGTAGTTCTCGCATTCGTTTTCCTCGTTTTTGTTTTTTACCGAGCAAAAAGGGAGGGGCAGTTCAAGAGGAGAGAACTTGAGCTTAAATCAGGAAGGGCGGAAATGGAACTGAAAGCCCTGAGGGCTCAGGTCAATCCTCACTTCATTTTTAATTGCCTGAACTCCATTCAACTGTTCATGCGGAATCATGATATCGAAACCGCTGAGAACTTCCTTATAAAATTCTCGAGACTGATCCGGCAAATTTTGGAGAATTCTGAACATCCTGAATTGTCCTTAAAGGATGATCTGGACACCTTAAGGGTTTATTTGGATATGGAAAAGGCGAGAAGCGATCATTCGTTCAACTGGGAAATAAGGATCGCCGAAAAGATCGATACGGAAAATATTTTCATACCGCCACTGCTTTTCCAGCCGCTGGTAGAGAATTCGATATGGCATGGAATTGACCAAACTGATAAGGAGGCTCGCATACTCCTTGAGATCGATAAAAACGGTGAATACCTGGAATGTCAGATCTCCGATACCGGCAGAAAAAGCAGGGCTCAGCAATCCCATTCGGGTAAGACAAGAAAATCTTTCGGCATGAGCCTGATCAGAGATCGATTACAGATCTATGATAATCTGTACGGGACGACCTCCAAAGTGGAAATGGAAAATGATCATCGATCCAATGGTATGATCGTCAAGATTCAAATTCCCATAATCGAAGAAGAATAGCTCATGAACCTGGCCATAATCGAGGACAATCCTAAAGAGCTTGAGCTGATCAAAAAGATGCTGACCAAGAATTTTCCGGACATCAAAGTTCTAGGCGAAGCCCCATCGGTGGTTGATGGGATATCACTGCTCAAACAAACCAATCCCGATGTGGCGATCATGGATGTGCTCATCCAGGGGGGAACATCCTTTGACATTCTGGAAAAACTAGGGCACTGGGATCTGGAGATCATTTTTATTACCTCTTATGAGAAATTTGCGATCAAGGCCTTTCGCATATCCGCAGTGGATTATATTCTGAAACCCATTGGGGAAGATGACTTTGTCGAAGCCGTTTCCCGAGCGTCAAAAAAGATCAGGGAGGTCAGGAACGCCGAACAACTCAGGTTTCTTGTGAGCAACTATAACAATCTTGGGACGCCTGATGCCAAGATCGCCCTTCCCGGTGCAAAGGGTTTGGTTTTTGTTCGCCCTTCGGAGATCCTCTATTGCGAATCAGATAATACCTATACCACCTTCTTCCTGGAGGGAGACAAGCATATTTTGATCTCAAAGACCCTCAAATCTTGTGAAGAAATGCTTTCGGATTTTTCGTTTGCCAGGGTACATAACAGAGTACTGGTAAATCTGCAGCATGTATCAGAATACCAGCGCGGAGAGGGCGGTGTGGTGATCCTCTCCAACGGCGTCGCGCTAAACGTTTCCAGAAGGAGGAAGGATAGTTTTCTCAACTCTTTTTTGAAAATTTCCTGATTCTTATGCTTTCATGCCATAATCTGTCCGATAGCACCAAAATCTAATTAGGTATTTGTTCATGGCTGGCATAGCATTAGACTTAAGCAAAAAAGATCTCATGCCAAAGCTAAGAATGTCAGCATTTGTAGAAGAAGGGATCATGAATGTCAGAATGAATGACGACATGATCCTTCCGGGTGAAGGAGGAGACCTGGAACTTTCTCTGGAAAAAGGAAAGAAGTATTACCTGAACTGGTATGTTGAAGGAAGAGCAAAAAGCCATTTTCGAATCTCGGTATCCAGCCCAAAGGAAGCAGAGTTGCACTTGAGCAAAATTCTGGACAGCAATGGGTCGGATTTTGGCTATTTTCCTTTTGAGATAACAACTTAAGCCTTTGCTATGTCTCTTTACTCAACCACCATTTCCCAAGCCAATCAGTACATTGAGAATTTTATAGAAGAATATCCGGGCGTCGCGAGCAACAATGCCATTGGCGGGACCATGGAACTTAGCTCATTGACAGGTGCATTGGATCAGGATAAGGTTGGTTCATTGTCCTGGTTCTGCTTTAACGATGAAGAGGACTCGAGCCTGCCTTCCTTTTTCCTGGCTTTTGAAGCCGCGAGTAGCTACTCGAAATCACAGGGTCCAAGTGGGCCTGAAAGCAGCACTTTGATCATCCCCGGAAATACTTTTGCCTATGAGGATGAGCATGAACAGGATTATCTCGATCATCATCAATCCGATGTATCGGGGCTGTCCGATGGCAGTATGAGCAAACAAGATGTTGAGACCTATAATGCATCCTTTGTTTCCAATTTCGGTGACAATACCAATTATCCCTACTCATTTTTTGATACGGCCAATGACGACGATCTTGACAATTTTCTGAATCAGGACGGTATCGAATATGTGGGTTACTTTTTTGGTTATTCCGATGATCCCGACTATGGCGATAACAAGATCCGCGTGATCCTTGCTCCCCTGGATGATAATGGCGATGTCATCACCTCGGGTAACCCCGTTGTACTTCAACGGAGCTATCCCCCGCCTCCGCCTCTGGATTAATTAAAATGAGATATTTGAAGCATGGATGGTCACCTGCTTCAGGATCTTTCTGCGATTTCGGTTTTAATTCCGATCCTGGTATTCCTCTACAAAAGAAAGGAAGCCTCTTATCCTCATCGGCTGTTGTTCATGTTATTGATCCTTGGGCTTTCAGTTGACCTTTTTAGTCGCCTGATGATCCAATTGGAGAATGTGGGCCTCATCGTCAAGGCGCGCTATTTTTATTCACCCACAGAATCCGTTGTTTTTGGGTATTTGCTCTTAAAGTATTTTGATCCGGAGGGTTTCCAGAAAAAATTCAGGATCATTCTTCTGTTTTTTCTCAGCTCCTGGATCATTTTTGTGCCCGGCGCATATCTGATCTTCGGTCAGGCCAATATCGGGATCTACGAGATGATCTCTTGTATTGCTCTGGCTTTTGGAAGCACTCTCGTCCTTTTGGAAATGGTCAAAAGGGGAGAAGGGGTTTTTTACAGTCCTGATTTTTGGATCTGCTTTGGCATGTTCTTTTATAATATCTCCAGTTTTTTCATTTTTTCCTTTTTGGAAACCAGGATAGGATTTCATGCTTATAGCATCCATAGCTTCACGAGTATTTTCACCAACATGATCTATGCTCTGGGTTTTTCCCTGATGACAAGAAATTCCTGAATTCTGGTTTAAGCATACCGAATTCTAATCCATTCTGCCCGAAATCTTAAGCTCGGAAAAAATTCCGAGGACTTTTTTCAATATTCAAGCAACTACTAACGGGCAACCATCATGCTAAGACCAGGTCCAAAACTCTTTGCGGAGAATGCCGATACCTCGATTTCAGCTGACAGGATCACACCCAGGGAGTTGGAGGTCCTGGAGATGATCGCCATGGGTTTTTGCAATAAGGAGATCGCGGATCAGCTCAATGTTAGCACCAACACGGTGATCACTCACCGCAAGCACCTGATCGCAAAGTTTGATGCCAGGAATACGGCGCATATGGTGAAAATGGCCTGCAATGTCTTCGCTTTTGATTGAAAGCAGACTGCTTTCGTTTGGTGCCTTTTTCAAAAAGTCAGAGTTCGGGTTGACCCTAATTTCGATCGTGTTGCATGGTTTTGGGAGGATTATTTCAGTCCCGGCAAATTCCAGAAGGTATGGATGCCCTTGGCATCCCTGGTCCAGATGATGACCGTGCAATTTTTGATCTCGTTACGTGCTAGGACAAGCTTTGCCTGGGTGTTGGTTCCCTTGGGTACGGCCAGGTACCAATGCTCGTACCTCTCGCTATAATCTTTCCATTGGCGTTCCGCTTCCTGTTCTGAGACAGATTCCTTGGTCTCGATCTCGATCAGCCAGGCGCTTTGCTCGCTTTTGTCTGAAGGTACTATGACATCAATATATTTTTCACCCCATGGCTTATTTTTCTCGCTTCCGGGGTTGATCCAGACCTTTTTGCCGTTCTTCCTATAGATCTCGCCTGCGGCATTTACTGCCTGATCATGCTCCGATTGTCTGCTCATCTGCTACTTTTTATTGCATCCGTTTTTTGTGCAGGTAATCTTTCCTGAGACGTTGACCCAATGCTCAGGATGGATATTGGTATTGTACCCGCAACCGGTTCTTCCTCCTTTGGATCCTCTGTGAATTTCCTTGGTTATTAAGTTTCTTACCGGCATTTTTTGCGGTATAAAATTACCGCTGTACGTGATCGGGAAAATCATCATTTATGATGATTTTTTGGGAATGAAGGCCAATTAAGCATGTTTTTGCTCATGGCGCTATGACTGGAATATCCTCATAAATGAGGATTGAAAAATCCAGTATGTCCTTATTTCTTTGGTATAAAGCTTCTAGGTATGAAGGTCTTTGGAGTCATACTGCTTGCACTCATATTCATTAATGCAAGTTCTGTTCGGACCACGGTCTATATCTGTGTAAGCAAGTCTGCTTATGCTTATCACTATGATCTCGATTGCCGGGGTTTGAACAGATGCACTCATGAGATCAGAGCTGTGAGTGAAGAAGATGCCGTTCGGGAATATGGCAGGAAACTCTGTGGATACGAAGATTGATATGCTTGTTGTCAAAGTAAACCTCGCTAACCTTTACGAGTGCAGGAAGTGAGGAATCGCGGTCCAAGGTCGGCTCAACGGATAAATCATCGCATTTGCTTCTACCGGTGTTAAGTATTCTTTAAAAATCCCTATTAGTAGTGATTTTTTTGATTTCTCAGAGTTGTAGCTTGGGAGGGAATCAAAAACTATTATACTATGAAAACGTTGATCTTTTCAGTGATTTTTGGACTTGCTTTTTTTATGGTCCCTTTGAATGATACAAATGCTGTTTCCTGCAATGGAGAGGTGGAATGTATCTTCGATAATCTTTACGGTTGTACAGCTGGTGGCTCGGGCTGTGACAAGTTTGGTCGTGTTTGTCTGAGCGGAGGATGGGATTGCGTTGTAGGAACATATAAGTGTTTCTATGGTGGTGGTGGCGCCATAACGTATTGTTGATCTATTTGGTCAAGGCCTGGTTCGCCAGGCCTTCTTTTTTCCCCTCCTCATTTAAGTATTTTTTAAATATCCCTATTAGTAGTGATTTTTTTGGTTTTGGAGAGTTGTAGCTTGAGAAAGAATCAAAAACTATTATACTATGAAAACGTTGATCTTTTCAGTGATTTTTGGACTTGCATTTTTTATAGTCCCTATGAATGATACCAATGCCGTTTCCTGTGATGGGGAGGTGAACTGTATCTTCACGAATCTTTATGGTTGCACTGCTAGTGGCTCGGGCTGTGATAAGTACGGTCGTGTTTGTCTTAGCGGAGGTTGGGAATGCATTGTAGGAACATACAGATGTTTCCATGGTGGTGGTGGAGCCATTGAGTATTGTTGATCTATTTGGTCAAGGCCTGGTTCGCCAGGCCTTCTTTTTGTTACCTGAAATACCTTGTCCTTGGTTCTTTGATTCTTACATTGGCGTCCTGCCAGGAGAAAGAGGTTGTTGAATACCGTTTTGAAGAAAGGCTCTCAAAAGGGTTCAATTATGAGCTTGAGAAGATTGATTCATTCCTGATACCCAAGAGCATTACCGACGAGATCGCCTTTGGAAGGCTGGCGAATTTCAATGATAGCCTGATCTATCTGGGTATAGGTTCGGCCACCAGGGACTTCCATATCTACCATTTTGCGGTGCAGAGATTTTATACCGTTCCTATCGATTATGGGCTATCCCTGAGTCCCCATCTTGGATTATCCGTTCAGGACTCTTTGCTCCTGATCAGTAACGGGTACGAATTTGGGGTTTGGGCCTTTGATTTTAGCGGCCAGGTGGTGGTTTCAAATTTAAGGCAGCCTATCATGCTTCCTTCGAAGCATTATTGCGTGGTTGCGCATTTTGATTTCTATAACGACACTCATCTGAATGACGGAAAGCGTACTTACTTCAGGATCGGCCGGCATTCCACTTCTACGGGTCAAAAGGAATTCTACACAACACCTGCCTATATAAGACTTGATAGCCTTAATCAGAATACGGATTTCAGTTTCTTCTTTGACTACCCTTCCTCGTATTCGAATGCATCCGAATACCATCAACGTGATTTTGCCCTTTCTTCGGCCATCGGCCTGAATGGGGAACTGGTCATTTCCATTCCCAGGGACTCATGTTTATATGTACTTGGCAATGGAGAGCCCTACAGGGTTTTGGCCAAAAGCCGGTACCATCAGGAGAATATGATGATCCCATGGGGGGCTTCTTTGGCCGAGAGGAAAAATGTGATGATGAAGGATAATTTCTACACCTTTCTGTTTTATAATCCGGTGAAGAAAGAGTACTACCGATTTTTCAACTGGTCTAATGATTTAATAGATGACTCAGGCCTCGGGGCTTCCTGGTCCATATTGGTGCTTGATTCTTCATTCAATATGCTGGGAGAATTTTTGGTGCCTGATCATCTTGGTTTTTCTATGGAAAAGGCATTTGTGTTTGAAGGAAAGTTGGTATTGCTAAAAACTTCAGAATCTGATGAGTATATCCATTTCTCCCAACTTGATCTTAAGCCTTCTCTGTAGTTCCTTGCTTCTTGCCTGTACAGAGGAAGAGAAACAGTTGGATCAAATCTTTACGGACTACGTGGTAGAGCAGGGATTGCATTTGTCTCAAGGACAGACGGTTGCTGTACTGACCGTCTCCGGATGTGATTATTGCCTGGAAGAAGTTCTGGCTTCATTGGAGACGATTCCCGGAATACGGGATTGTGAAATTGAATTCATCATAGTAGGAGATACAAGCCAGGCCATCAATCCATCACTCCTGAAATTGCTCATGCCCAGGGCGATCTTTTTTGACCGGGATTTTAGACTCGATGATTACCCGGTGAATTTTGGGCATTTCGCGGTCGTGGAATTCCTCAACGAGGGATCGGTGATCCTGGCCAAGGAAGGACAGATCATCGATTATCTGAGTCTGAACTGCCAATAAAATTTCCCCGGGGGTATCGGGAACTATAGCTTTTTATAGCAGAGAAAGGATTTCTTGACTTCCTTGCTCATGGCCTTGATATTGGGAAGGTCAGCAGCCTCCACGATATCGACAATGCTTCCGTCTTTTCTTTTGACAAGAATGTGCTCCTTCTCGCGGATATAGGCTGAATTTGTGATCGAACCGGTTTTCACGAAGTACTTTGAGTCCTTCAGGTTGAGATCATATGATCTTGCAATTGAGCTTTCGAGCCTCTTCACTTCCTTGGCGGCAGGCCGTTTTTCGGAAAGTATCACTTTGAACAGATCCCGATAAACGATACCCTTGCAGAGCCTGGAAAGAATAGGGTCGTTCACATTTGCCCAGATCTTGATCGCATGCCATACATCATGATCATCGAGGGCGATAAATGCCTGAAGATCTTTTTTGCTGATCCTTTTTTCCTGAGGCGAACGTTCCAGAAAATGGTAAAGGGAAAAAGAGTGGACCGGGAGTTTGCCCTTGGGAAATAACTTTCTTGCCCTGGTCCAAATGCTCTCCAGCATATTCTCTACGCTAAGTGTGGTTTTATGCAGGTAAACCTGCCAGTACATTAATCTCCTGGCATTCAGGAAGTTTTCAAGGCTATAGAGTGCCTTTTCTTCTACCACAAGCATGCCCTGATGCACATTCATCATTCTGATGATCCTGTCCGCACCGATCTTGCCCTCATCGACCCCTGAGAAAAAACTATCTCTGGCCAGATAATCCAGGCGGTCGACGTCGAGCTGACTCGATACCAGTTGGTTTAAGAACTTCTTCTTGTGTTTGCCCCTGAAGATTTCCAGGGCGGTGGAGAGCTTGCCATTGAAGTCCTTGTTCAGTTCGGAAATGATCCTCTCCGATACCTTTTCATGAGGAATACCTGGCATGATCATTTTCTCCAGAACGTGGGAAAAGGGGCCATGCCCCAGGTCATGCATGAGTATGGCCAGTACCGCTCCCTCATATTCCTTGCGTGTGATCTTCACTCCCTTGGATGAGAGGGTATCCAATGCCAGGGTCATGAGATGCATGGCGCCAAGAGCATGGTTGAATCTGGAGTGAGTGGCCCCGGGATAGATCAAGTCCGCCAAACCGAGCTGTTTAATTTGCCGCATCCTCTGGAAAACAGGATGGTCAACGACCATTTGAACAAGCTCCGAAGGGATGGAGATAAAGCCGTAGACCGGATCTTTAATTATCTTTTTTTTGTTCAAAATTATTATGGCAATTTGCCGTTGATAAGGTCAGTGGATTATAGCCGAAGTAAAATTTTAGATGCAAAAATATAATATTCTGTGGGCGGATGATGAAATTGAATTGCTCAAACCCCATATCATTTTTTTGGAAGAAAAGGGTTACGAGATCAACTCCGTAAACAATGGGGAAGAAGCTGTAGAGCTCTGTGATCATCAGAGCTTTGATGTCGTTTTTCTCGATGAAAATATGCCCGGAATGACAGGCCTGGAAGCCTTGGGGATCATCAAGGAAAGGCATCCCAACCTTCCTGTTGTGATGATCACCAAATCCGAGGAAGAGTATATCATGGATGATGCCATAGGCTCCAAGATCACGGACTACCTGATCAAGCCTTTGAATCCCAAACAGATCCTGCTCTCGGTGAAAAAAATACTGGACAATCGGAAGTTGATCACTGAGAAAACCAATCAGAATTATCAGCAGGATTTTCAAAAAATATCCATGGCCTATAATGAGGATCTCGACGCTATGGGTTGGGCTGAGATCTACAAGAAGATCGTTTTCTGGGAATCGGAGATCGAAGGTACCATCGATAGGAGTATGGCGGAGGTCATCAACATGCAGAAAACCGATGCCAATTCAAGGTTTTCGGAGTTCATCAGGGATGAATACAGAAGCTGGATAGGCAAAGCGAGCGTTTCCGAAAAAGCACCGTTGTTGTCCAATCGCCTTTTATCCGAAAAGGTATTTCCGCTGCTTGGGAAAGAGGAGTCGGTATTTCTGATCGTGATCGACAACCTGCGCTATGATCAATGGCTTGCCATGAAGCCGGAGGTGCGAAGGAATTGGAATGTCGAGGATGAGAATCTATACTATTCGATTTTGCCCACAACAACGGCCTATGCACGAAATGCTCTCTTTTCGGGACTTATGCCGATGGATATGGCCAGATTTCATCCCGATCTATGGGTTGGTGAGCAGGAAGAGGAAGGGAAGAACATGAATGAGGATAAATTCCTTGAAGAAAACCTGAAGAGAAATAACCTCACCATAAAAACCTCATACAACAAGATCTTCAATCAAAATCAGGGTAAGGCCCTGGTGGATAATGTGAATAATCTTCTTCAGAATGATCTGAATGCCATCGTGTTCAATTTTGTCGACATGCTATCGCATGCCAGGACCGATGTGGAGATGATACGTCAATTGGCACCTGATGAGGCCGCATATATTTCCCTGACCAAATCCTGGTTTGATCATTCTCCGTTGTTGGACCTTATCAATGCCTTGGCAGGAAAGAACGCCCGACTGTTCATCACTACCGATCACGGAACCATGAGAGTAAAAAAACCTGTCAAGATCATCGGGGACAGGAATGTCAATTCGAATCTGAGGTATAAGGTCGGCAAAAGCCTGAGTTTTGACGAAAAGGGTTTGTTCGTAAGCCGTAATCCCGAAGAACTTCAATTGCCCAAGCAGAATGTCTCATCGGCATATGTGTTTGCATCTGACGATGAATTCTTCGCCTATCCCAACAACTACAACCATTATGTGAAAATGTATTCCGATACTTTCCAGCACGGGGGTATCTCTATGGAGGAAATGATTATTCCCTACGTAAATTTGGTTTCCAAGTAGGAATCGATCGGTGGAGGAGAATATTGAAAAAAAGCTTTTTAGGGGCTTAACAGAAGAGGATTATCAGAAGCTGATCCTTGAGAATAACGGACTTTTTGACGGCTCTGCTCCTGTTTTATTGAGCGGTACTATGGGGGCTGGGAAAACGACCTTCATTAAGGAAATATGTAGATTCTTGGGAGTTGAAGACCCGGTCTCAAGTCCGACCTTTTCCCTTGTTAATGAGTACGTAAGCGGGGAGGGGCAAGCTGTATATCATTTCGACCTTTTCCGAATAAAATCCATTGGGGAGATCCAGCATATTGGGTTTACCGAATATTTGGATTCCGGGGCCTTATGTCTGATCGAATGGCCAGAGATCATCAAACCTTTGCTTGAATTTCCGTATTTTGAGTTTGAATTTTCACCTTCACAACTTGAGAACCGAAGGGATATTGAGCTGATCAAATATGAGTAGCACATCCAAACCAGGGTTTCATGAGCTTGCCAAGGAGAGCTCCATGTACCATCCCCAGGAAGCATTATTGAAAACCGCCTCCAAGAATGAAAAGCTGATCATCGGCATTCCCAGGGAAAGGGCGTGGCAGGAAAACAGGATACCGCTAATTCCTGAGAATATCTCCGTACTTGTCAATAATGGCCATGAGATCATTATCGAGTCAAATGCAGGAAAAGGTTCGAAGTATGTAGATCATGAGTTTTCTGAGGCAGGAGCAAGGATAACGGAAGACGTGAAGGAGGTTTTCGGCGCTGAGATCATTTTGAAGATCCAGCCACCGACCATGGAAGAGATCAAAATGATCAAACCCGGGAAATTTCTGATGTCCACATTGCAGTTGGGAAACCTTGAAAAAGAGTACTTCCTGAAGCTTTCTGAAAAAAAGGTCACGGCGATAGGGCTCGAGAACATCACTGACAAAGCAGGGAGTCAGCCTATGGTCGCCGCCATGAGTGAGATAGCCGGGAACAGTTCGATGATCATTGCAGCGGAGAATCTGGCGAGCTCAAAGAATGGAATGGGGGTGATCCTGGGAGGTATTTCAGGTGTGGCACCTACCCAGGTTGTGATCCTGGGAGCGGGAACCGTTGCCGAGTTTGCGGCAAGGTCAGCCATAGGTCTGGGGGCAAATGTCAAGATCTTTGATAACCGACTATATCGCCTGAGAAGACTGAAGCATAATCTGGGAACACCGGTTTTTACTTCGATAATCGACACTGAGACCCTGTCGAATGCCATTTCCCAGGCTGATGTGGTCATCGGAGCCCTGAGGGCTTCTCATGGTCGTACCCCTTGTGTGGTTACGGAGGAGATGGTGATGTCTATGAAACCAAACTCTGTTATTGTTGATATATCAATAGATCATGGTGGCTGCTTTGAGACTTCCGCGGTTACTACACATAAATCACCCACTTTCAGGAAATATGATGTGATCCATTATTGCGTTCCTAATATTCCTTCAAGGGTGCCACGGACGGCAAGCACAGCTTTTTCCAATATTCTTACGCCCTATTTGATCAATGCCGCCAAGTTAGGAGGCGTCAATGAGATGATATCAGCTTATAAGTGGTTTCGAAAGGGTGCCTATCTCTTCCGCGGACTTCATTGTGATGAAGATATATGCGAACAGCATAAACTGAATTTCAAGGATCTGGATCTCTTATTGGCTGCTCAGATCTAGGATTGGAGCAGGGTTAACCAGGCATTGTTGACATTTCCTTCGCTGAGAAATCTCTTGGCAAGCAGGTGCAGCTCTTCTTCGAGTTTTTGCCTGTCATTATAGTTCTGATTTAGTATGGTGCTGATCACCTCTTCTTCGCGGAATGAGATCACATCGTTCTCATCCGGCAACTCAAGTGTATTGCCCAGCTTACCCAGATCATTTCCACTCAAAATTTTAGAATTCCGGATATTTTCAGGAATTCCATCATAGCCCATACCGGCTTTTCCAACCGGCTTGGCGATTTCGAACAGGGCATCTCCGTTTGCCCGTACATACCAGTTCCCGCCGGCCCTTCCAATGGCATCCAGCTTCTGCGCTATGACCCGTTGGTTGTCGTCGAGTATATCATCGGAGATATGTGCGAGTAGAACTTCACAGATGATCAGGTTTCCTGATCCACCATCTTGACCTAACTCAATGATATCCAATACCTTGCACTCAAAAGATGCTGGTGATTCTTTTACTCGCGGTGGACTGATCAACTCCGAAGCTTGTTCGGTAAGGCCGCTTTTTATGAATTCGTTGACCCCACGGTCGAACTCCGAACTCGACAGAGACATTTGCTCGGCGATCTGATAACTCACGATATTGATGCTGACCTCTCCGGTTTCTCTGGCGTTTTCAAGTGTATGCTTTGTGGTATTGTCGCGAACTCTTCTGGCGGGTGAAAAAACAAGAACAGGTGGATTGGCGCTGAAGGCATTGAAAAAGGAAAAGGGACTGAGGTTTACGTTTCCTTCCTTGTCAACCGTGCTCGCAAAGGCTATCGGTCTTGGTGCTACAGTGCTGAGGAGAACCCCATGAAATTTGGGGATAGAGACTTCTTTTGGATCGAACTTCATACTTATTGTTTTGCAGGTAAGAGCTTGCCACTGACCTCTCCAAAACCGACCCTCAGACCATCCTTTTCACAATATCCTCTCATGATCACCCTGTCATGGTCCTTGAGGAATTTTCTTTCCTCTCCATCTTGCAGTTTTATGGTCTTGCTACCTCTCCAACTTAATTCGAGCATTGAGCCAAACGAATCCTCCGTGGGACCGGATATGGTTCCGGATGCGTACATGTCCCCAACCCTGATATTGCAACCATTAACTGTCTGATGTGCGAGCTGTTGGTCGATGCTCCAATAAAGGTGTTTGAAATTGGAGCGACATATAATGCTTTCGGCCTTTCCTTCGGGTTGTATCAGCACTTCGAGTTCAATATCAAAAGTGCTTTTTACGGGATTTTTCAGATAGGATAGGGGCTCTGGATCCTGGACAGGCCCATCAACCCTGAACTCCTCCAATGCTTCAAGGGTAACGATCCATGGGGAAATGGTGGTTCCGAAGTTCTTTCCAAGAAATGGGCCCAGCGGAACATATTCCCATTTCTGGATATCCCTGGCCGACCAATCATTGCAAAGTACCATTCCGAATATGTGATCCCTGGCATCTTCTGTTGATACGACCTCTCCAAGTTCTGTCTCCTTGCCTACGATAAAACCCATTTCCAACTCAAAGTCCATCAATCTGGAGGGACCATAGGAAGGAGTGTCGACGTCATCGGCCTTGGTTTGACCCATCGGCCTGTGCAAATCCGTACCAGATACCACTATTGATCCGGATCTGCCATGGTAACCAACAGGGAGATGCTTCCAGTTGGGCATGAGTGCATTGTCCTTACCCCTGAACATGATCCCTACATTCGTGGCATGCTCCAGGCTGGAGTAGAAATCCGTGTAGTCGGGAATTTCTACAGGCAGAAGCATTTGGCAGTTGTCCATGGGTATCAGAATCGCATCGGTCAATTCGGGATTTTCTTTGATGATCTCAGATGATTCGCTGAAAAGCTCCTGAAGTATTTCACGTACTTTTTTCCAGGCGGGTCTGCCCAGGGAGATAAAGGGATTCAGCCTACTTTCAAAGAAAACCCCCGGATCCGGAATTTCCGCAACATCGAAAAAGGAGTTTTCAGCAAGAACACTCAGGTCTATGACCATATTGCCCAATGCGACTCCGGGCCTTGGCTCCGTACCTGTTGTCTTAAAAATTCCAAACGGTAGATTTTGAATCGGGAAATCCGAATTATCGGGAATTTCCACCCAGGATCTCAGTGCGGTATTGCTCATTCATATAGAAATTAGGCTGCAAAACTAGGGAGGACTGGATCAATATCAACCCTATTATCGATCCTGTTCTCAGACCCAGCCTTTGAGCTCTCTTACCATTCCTGTCATTTCTCCGGTAAGCGATTCCCGGAACCAACCTGCAGCTTCAGCGACAGGTATGCTTCCATCCAGCGGCAGGTTGAATTTGATCGCGGATTCCCGGATAAGCGAAGGGCTTATAACGTTGATCCTGATACCCCGGGGCATCGATATTGCGCTCGCACGAGCGAAGCCTTCGACCCCGATCCCTACTGCAGTGACCAGAGAGGAGGTTTTATCCGGTTTGGTGGAAAGATCTCCGGAGGTCAGGGTAAATGAACCACCTTCAGTCACATGGTCAAGCCCTATCCTCACAAGATTGATCTGCCCTCCAAGTTTATTAAGAATGGAAAGCCGGACATCTTTTTCAGTGATCTCATCAACTCCGCCAAAGGCTGCCTTCCCCGAAGCGCAAATCACGGCATCGATCTTCCCGATATCCTTATACATTGAAGCAATGGATTCATTGTTCTCAAGATCAACATTCACATCTCCGGAGCTGTATCCAGCCCTGATCACTTCCATATCAGAAAGGCTTTCGGCAATGGCTGAGCCGATCATCCCGGAGGCTCCTACAATCAGTACTTTCATATCACTTGTATTTACTCCACCTGAGTGGTGGTATGATTTCATCCTTTTCGCTCGATTTAATCAATATTTCGAGTCTTTTTTGTCGTGTCTCTTCCCTTTTAGCGCTCATGATCCACCAGAAGCATTGCTTTTGATACCCCCCTGGTCTTCTTTCGAAATTCTTCATCGCAAGTTCGTTGCCCTTCAATTGGCTCAAATAGGAAGCATCAAGAACGACTTCCTTTTGTTCATGGGTGGCTTTGGCTTCATTATTTTTGTCACGCTCACGAAAAGCGCTGAGACCGAATTCGGTCATCAGGCCCTGCTTTTTTAGCTCTTGAACCCGCTTGATGTTGACCTTGCTCCAATGACTTCCCTTCTTTCTGGGGGTGAACCTAACCCGGTAAGAGATCTCGTCAAGTGATTTTCGAATTCCATCGATCCACCCGAAGCAAAGTGCCTGGTCAACAGACTGAGGCCAGTCTATACTCTTTCTTCCCGAGTTCTTCTTGTAATAGCCAACCCAAAGTTGTGATTTGTTTTGGTGATTTTTTTCTAGCCAGGATCTGAAACTCTCCGGACCCTTAAAGAATTTGATCTCACCTTCTATGTCCATTTCCCAGCATAGTCTATGGGTTTGTTGTCAGCACTCTTAAGGTAATCATATTTCAAACGCAGGATCTGTTTGATATGAAGCAAATCATGAACCACCCAGTTTTTAAGGAAGAACTTTGCCGATAAGGGCCCCTTGATCTCATGCTCGTAGAAGCTGTCCCAATTGGAATCCATGTGACTTCTCAGGTATTCGACCGATCTCTTTCTCTCATGTACAAACTCGTTTACTTTTTCTTCAAAATCCTGATCTGCATATTTTCTATCCTCAACCCATGCGGCTGGATTGATCTTTGGAGGGTGCTTTCCCGGCGTTTCGAGCGTGTAGGCTACCCTTTCTCGAAAATCCTCCTTTTCCTCATCGACCAGGTGACAGATGATCTGAAGAAGCGACCATTTCTCATCGCTTTGCTTCCACCTGATCATATCCTCACCCCTGACTTTTAACAGGCCTGTAAAAACTTCGAGATTGCTATTCAGAGTTTCAATAAGTTCCTTGGGTTCCATTTAGATCTTGATATTTTCAGTTACCATTCCTGTTGCCAAGGCCATACTCGTTTCTTCAAAGATATCTCCGATAGCCTGAGTCTCTTCCACCCTTTTTCTGCTATCGCAAAGAACCCAGACTTGTTTGGATTCCTGCAGGCATAGGTCTGCTATCCTTTTTGTTCCAACCTTGTTGGTCCACTTCTCCTTGGAGATCTGGTCAGCACCAAAAACAGCCAGATCTACTCCGGGGATCACTTGAGCCATTTCATGATCCGATATAATCTCAACTTTCAGGCCCATGTTCTTCAATTCTGCAGCTTGCAGGATTCCTTCGCCTCCTGGCTCAGATGTGGTTTGAAAGATCTTTACTTCAAGCTTTCGCTTAGCCATTGCCTTTCCAAGCTCAACGATCGTTCCGCTATGGCTATGGAGCAAAACAGTCGCTTGTCTCAGGTCTACGATATCCAAAAAATTATTGGCTATTCTCGAGTTGACATCCTTCCATTCTTTTTTGTAATCCTCAATCCATTGGTTCGCCTCCTTGACGCCGGGGTTCTCCCGAACCTGGAGAAAGTTCTTGAACTGATTTATAAAATGTCTGAGAATGATCAGGTCAGGGTGATGGAATTCAAGGTTTTCCAGTTCATCGAGTATGCTGATCACGAAATAATCGCCTTCCTTGAATTGTTCAAGTGTTTTTCTTGTTGCCCAGATCGCCTGGTCCAATATCCTTGTGGATCCGTTTTGATGATCTTTTTTGACGATATCAAAAAAGGAGTAGGAATCCATCTTATTCCTCGGCCTTTTTCCTGGCAATGACGAGGATGGAATCCACTTTGCCCATTTCAGAATATTCCTCCATAGAGAGGGTTTGGAAATAGGGCGAGATCAGCTCTTCCAGATCTTCCGACTCATAATTATGAAAGGTGAGACCCATGATTTCCTCAACACCCTTACCTTTCCAGAAACTATGACAAATAAGACCATCGCTGTTCAGAAGCTTGGTCTGATTTTTTAGTGACCTTCGGATCTCATCCGGTTTAAGGTGGTGAAGAACCTTATTGGTGTATATGGCATCGAAACGATTATCGGTATCCAACGTGACGGCATCCAGCTTCATCAGAGGGATATTTGGATTGATCTCTCTAAACCTGTTCAGGAAAAGTTCTGAAAAATCCGATCCTACGGCCTCGTAATATTGGTTGAGAATTTCAAGATCCTTGCCAGGCCCCATCCCAAGTTCAAGAACCGAACTATTCTCCGGAAGAAAGTGGTGCAGTCTTTCGATCAGAGACCGTCCGTCTATTCCTTCTGACAGCTCCAAGTATTGTTTTACACTTTCATCGGTTTGATAAAAAGGACCAGAAGATTCCATCATCGAAAACTATGAACAAAAAAACCCTTTCGAAAGGAAAGGGTTTAATTCAATTTCAATTAATCGTTAATAATCTTTATCCTCAGCATATTCCTCATACTTCTCCCGGATGTTTCCATCTTCGTCAATCAATATTTCCGCTTCAATCCGTTTGCTCTCCAGCTCTATTTCGTAGAGTACTTCTTCATCCGACTTAATTCTTTCGACCTCATCGATCTCAAAATCTTGATATTCTCTCTCCAGGGTTGCCATTACCTCTTCCGGTAGTTCGCCAGCAGGTATTTTTTCCTCCCGGGCAACGATTACGCCTTGCTCATCGAAGTAGATGCCTAATTCCTTCCCATCGATTTCAAACTCGGCTTCGAAAAACCCTCGTTCCATTTCCCACCTGACTTCATCGATTGAGGACTGCGTTTCCGAAAGGGCTGTTTCCAGTGCTTCCTGTACAATTACGGGAACATCTTCCAGTACCAATTCGACTTCTTCCATCACATCTTCCACCTGCTCCATGGCATCATCTACTTCTTCCACCGCTTGATCCAATTCTTCCATGGCATTATCGATCTCTTCATTGGCTCTTTCCTCGGTATCCGAAGAAGAACAACTGATGGTCAATACGAGCATACATCCTACAAGCAGATTCAACAATATTTTCATCACAGTAACTTTTTATTCAAAACAAGTTACGAATAATTGTATCAGTCTGAGACCTCTTTGACCATTCAGATTATCGGCTTCTGTCTTGGAAAAAGATCCCAATCTTCATTAGTTTATGCCATAGCCCGAAAGCTTGAGCCGACAACCCGATAAGCCTTTGTTTTTTAATCGAGAACTCAGCTGGTTATCCTTCAATCACAGGGTACTCCAAGAAGCCGCTGATCCTCAAAATCCACTTTTCGAAAGAATTAAATTCCTTGCGATTTACTCTTCAAACCTGGACGAGTTCTTTAGGGTGAGAGTAGCTCTTTATCAGCAACTTGAGAGGATCGAAATGAGGGAGAAGGGTTCGACTCAGACTTCGGATATCCTAAAGAAGATCAGATCCACCGTCATAAGACAGCAGGATATCTTCGGCGAGATCTTCAATAAGGAAATTTTGCCCGGGCTTATGAAACAAGGGATCCGGCTGATCAATCATGCCCAGGTCAATGATGAGCAGGGAGCCTATTTGATCGACAATTTCAGGGATCGGATCCTTGAATTATCAAAGCCGATTTCATTAGATCAGGAGGGAGGACCATTTCTCCGTGATCGGGAATTATACTTCTTCGCCAGGGCTACAGATCGGGATAAACCGAGAATAGAGAACTATTATTTCGTTCCTATTCCTTCCCTGAGCCTGGGAAGGTTTATAGAACTCCCGGCATTCAATGGAAACAGGGTGATCATTATTCTTGATGAGGTGGTTCGTTTCTTCTTCCCGGATCTCTTTCCCACCGAGTTGGTGCGTTTCTCCTACGAGGTAAAGATGTCAAGGGATGCCGAATTGTATCTCGAAGACGAACCTGGGCAGGACATGGTTAAGAAGATCATCAATAGCCTTCCAAAAAGGAAAACAGGAAGTCCATCGAGGCTATTGTATGATGGTACCATATCGAAAGCGCATGTGAAGGTGATGCGAAAGAACCTGGGTTTGAATCGGGCTGAAATGATCCCGGGAGGACCAGTTCACAATTTCAACGATCTGTTTTCTTTTCCCATCGGAAATGATGATGGGCTATGCTTCGAGCCCCAGGAGCCTTTGTCAAGGTTTTCGGAAGAGGAAACAAAGGATCTCTTCAAGATTATTGCTCAAAAGGATGTTCTGCTCCATTTTCCATATGAGAAGTATGACCCGGTAATTGCCTTGCTTGAAACGGCAGCCATGGACCCGCTTGTTGAATCAATCTTCATAACCATTTATCGAGTTTCCAGGGAATCAAGAGTATGTAAGGCGTTGGCCATTGCCGCCAAAAACGGGAAGGATGTCCTTGTTTTCAACGAAGTGAAGGCAAGATTTGATGAGGAATCCAATATATATTGGGGAAAGGAGCTGGAAAAAGCCGGTGCAAAGCTCATCTACAGCTTTGAGCATTTAAAAGTACATTCCAAGGTATTCCTGATCAAAAGGAAGGAAAATGGAAGCATTCGAAGATATTCATATCTGGGGACCGGGAATTTTAATGAGAAGACCTCGCTCATCTATGCTGATCATGCCCTGCTTACAAGAAATGATCCGCTAGGTCGGGATCTTGAAAAGTTGTTCTCTTTTTTGAGAGATCAACAGGAGCCGGACAAGTTCAACTCTTTGTTGGTAGCTCCCTTTAATATGCGGGAAGGCTTGAACCGGCTCATTGACTTTGAGATTTCAAAGGCCCGGCAGGGAAAAAGGGCTGAGATGACCCTGAAGATGAACAGCCTTGAGGATAAGAAAATGATCCGCAAGCTTTATGAAGCAAGTAGGGCTGGTGTGAAGATCAAGATCATAGTGAGGGGAATATGTTGCCTTATCCCTGGGGTAAAGGGGATGAGCGAGAATATTGAGGTGATCAGCATTGTCGATCGCTATCTGGAGCATGCCCGAATTTGGAGATTCTATCATGCGGGGAGGCCCATGCTTTATCTTGCTTCAGCCGATTGGATGAAAAGGAATTTGAGCAAGCGCATTGAGGTGGGATTTCCGGTCAGAGATCGGGCACTTAAATCCCAAATCGATCATTTGTTGGACCTTCAGCTAGCCGACAATCAAAAGGGAAGAAAAATCAACAAAACACAATCCAATCCCGGAACCAAGGGAAGAAAGGAGGTCAGATCACAGAGAGATTTTTATCGCTTCCTTCGGGATACTTGAGTTTCTGTTGGCTTTAGCTCGAAGGACATGTGTTGGATTGTAACTTTTGAGATCTTACTCTGTCAATTCATAAAAGCGATGTTCCATGAAATAAAACCAATGATCTGGTTTGAAAAGCCGGGGCATTCATAATTTGACTTTTGACCTTATGAAGATAGGATATATAAGAACCGGCATAATTTTCATCTTGGGGTTTTGCCTGAGCTTTTTTTCGCTTGGTCAATCGGCAAAAGACCAGCTTACCCAGGACCTTGATCGGCTGTCGGAGAGCACTTCCATCCCGGGCTTTGCTGTAGCGCTGGTGGATCAGGAGAAAACCTTATATCAGCATGGTTTTGGTTTTGCCAATGTCGAAGCCCGGCTCGCTTTTACCGAAAGCACTGTGATCAATATCGGTTCGATCACCAAGACATTCATTGCGGTTGCATTGATGAAATTGGTCGATGAAGGAAAGATAGGTTTAGACGATCCTATCAATAAGTACCTTCCTTTTAAAGTAAGGCATCCGAGATTCCCCTCTGATGAGATCAGGATCAGACATCTGGCTACCCATACCTCGGGGCTTACGGACGGGAAAAATGAAATGCTGATCGAGAAAAGCTACCTTTTCGAGGGTGATATCGATTTTCCATCCAAAGAGCTTCCCAAGGACTATCGCAAATATTTTGATATCTACCGGGAGAATGAGGTCCTTCCAATGGAAGAGTTCTTAATGAATGCTTATTCCGAAAAGGGCGCCTGGTATAGCAAACATAATTTTGGAAAGGCCAGGCCCGGAACCGAGTATCGCTATACCAATATCGGAGCTACACTTTTGGCCCTGATCATCGAAAAGAGTTCAGCCATGACATTTGATGAATTCGTAAAAGCCGAAATCCTGAGTCCCCTTGATATGGAAAGCAGCTTTTGGAAGCTTGAGGATATTCCTGAGGGAAGACTCTCGGAGCATTATCTTTCCAATGGACTGAGAATCCCACCCTATGAACTGATCACTTATCCGGATGGTGGGCTTTTTACGTCGGTATCTGATTTTAGCAGTTATTTGATCGACATGATCCGTGGCCTCAATGGTAAAGGTTCCTTATTGAGCCCTGAGTCCTATCGGGAAATGATGAGCAATCAGCTCACGCCCGAGAATTTCCCACAAGGGGAATTTGCCACCTTCAAGGGTTATATGTGGTCTGTGAATGAGGAAGGTGATAATGTGACCATGAACGGAGCGGACCCGGGAGTCGTAACCTATACGCTTTTCACAACCGCAGGCAATGCCGGATTCGTGATCTTTCTCAACACCAATCTTTTTGGAAATGATGAACTTGAAAAAGAGTTCAATGGTATTAGAGCTGTGATTTTTAAGCATTTCGGTGCTATCCTCAAGGAAAGGTAGAGGATGTAGAAAATTCCGGGCCAGCATAATAACCCGGCCATTGATGATACCGTCCTTTTATCCTTTGCGGTTAGTTTTCTTTGGATGCGGGAGAAGAAATGAACTCGGAATAGGGCTTCTTTTTATAGTATTTCCCGCTGTTCGTCTCGAACTCGATCAGAACATCGCTGAAGCCTAAACCGACAATCGTCCCGATCACGACCTGTCCGTTCGGTTGCCGATACTTCAGCGTTTTTCCTACGATAATTCCTTTTTGTTTCTGGGTCGGCAGATCTTTGGTCAGGTAGACTTGGGCCTTTGGATATCTTCTTGTTTTGGGAACAGGTTGTGCCAAAGGAGCCAGCTCAAGGGTCTGTTTGCTGTTTTTGATCCCGACCACTCTGTTTGCTTCCATCAGGTTGGCTGCCAGGATCAAGACCGTATCTCCGAGCAGTATTTGATCCACGCTGGTTATTTCCACACTTCTTATGCGGTCAAATAATTCCTGGTAGCCGTCCGACACGCTCCCTTCCTGATCAGGAAATGAGATGATATCAGCTGACACAGTAGCTTTTGATTGTGTTACGATCAAGTAGAGGGCATTCCTGATGTCGAAACTGATGTTGGCATAGGCCTGCCCTTTTCTCAATGGATAATTTTTGTACAGGTCTTTTTTTGCTTCCAGGATGAGGGCTTCTTTTCCTAGGCCTCCGATTCCGAAGATCCTTGTCGCCTTTGCTTTACCAATTCCGATGTCAACCAGTTCTGAATTTTTCAGATCATCAACTGAATTTCCGGAAAATCCTCCCATATGGTAAGCGCAGGAGGAGAGCAATAAGAAGAAAAAAGGGAGAAAAAAAAGTCTGGGTTCTTTAATGTTTAAGGTCATTACTTAAGGTTTTGGATTGTTCTAAAACTAGGAACAAATTTGTTCAGCTACAATTTCTGAAGACTTTGTCCGAGTCTTAGTCCGGGCCAAGTGATGTTCGGTGTTCCATTTTGGAAATCCCCCTTAGCCTACCTGATAGAGCATCTGCAGAATGACCACCAGAATTGAAACCCCTATAAAAACATAGCGGGCAAGAGGCTCCCACCATTTTCCAACAGGATTGTTTGAGCCCACATTGATCTCTTCCCTGGTCTCCTTGATCGGGTTGATCACAAAAAATACCAGGGCCGCCAGAACCGCACCTATAGGCATCAGATAGATCGATACAAAGTCAATAATGATGGTCAGGTTATCAATGTCCAATGCAAGAGGAATTCCCAGAACAAATGCAATACCTGCGATCACACCTACGCTGAGCTTTCTGCTGGTATTGAATTGGTCCATGAATCCGTCAACCACGACCTCCATGATGCTCATCAGTGATGAGATGGCAGCAAAGAGAACGCCCACAAAAAATATGATACTGAAGAAATAACCTCCGGTCATGCTCTTGAAAACCTCCGGCATGGTCACGAAGACCAGGGGAGGCCCCGCAGCGGGATCAATGCCAAAGGCAAATACGGCCGGGATGATGACCAGAGATGCCGCCAATGCAGCCATGGTATCAAAACTTGCAGTGATGAATGAAGAATAAGGAATATCGGTGTCCTTGCTCAGATAACTTCCGTAAACCACCATGGCGGCGCCCATCAGACTTACCGAGAAGAAGGCCTGTCCCAGGGCCATGGCCCAGGTGATCGGTTTGGTCAGCTGCGACCAGTCGGGACTCAAAAGGTAACGCAGTCCTTCTCCTGCGCCTTCAAGTGTCACAGACCTGATGATCATGATCAACAGGACCCCGAATAGTGCAGGCATCATGATCCTGTTAATGCCCTCAATGCCTTTTGAAACCCCTCTCCCCAGGATGAGCGCCACGATAAGTAAGCAGACCCCAAGCCAAAGAACGGCCGGGCCACCTTCAAAAAGAGAATTGAAATGCGCACCGAAATCCTGCTTTTCAAGAAAGGAAGGGAAGAATGATTCCCAAACATACCTAACCACCCAGGCGGTCACGACCGAATAGAAGATGGTGATCAGGAAAGTAATGATCACGGGATATGAGCCCATGGTGCGACCAAACAGCATTCCCTTTTTTCGCAAAACCTGGTCGAAAGCCCCCATAGGGCCCTTTCCTGTCATTCTGCCAAGCCCATACTCACCCATAAGCCCGGTCACACCGATGAGGTATACAAACAGTAAATAGGGGATGAGAAAGGCCGCGCCACCGTATTGACCTAATCTCCAGGGAAACATCCAAAGATTCCCTAATCCTACTGCCGATCCTACACAGGCCAGGATAAATCCGATCTGGGTATTAAAGTGTTCTCTTCCTTGTGCCACGGGTAATTATTTTAGTCAAATATAAAAGCCATTGCCAAAAAAGCTGATAATTGCTTTTGCAAGTCAAAACACGAATTCTGTAAATTGGCGCCTTTCGACTCATTATGAAAGTTCTGAAGAGCCTCTTCCTGATCATCAACTACAAGACATTTGTAGTGATGGGACTGGCAGTGGCGAGTACCTGGCTATGCGGTTATTTCGGTTTAGTTGCTGACTTTCCATTAACGCTCATCGGTATTGCCATCGTTTTTCCAGTAGTCTTTTCCATTGGCAGCGCTTACAAAAGAAGAGAAAGGGCTTTGGCCTATCTGGGAGATTTCAAAGCTCATCTGCTTGCGCTCTACTTTGCATCAAGAGATTGGGTGGATGCGGAAGAGGAGGATTTTTCCGGCAAAATGAAAAACAAGATCATCGAGACCTATTCTCACCTACGGGATCTGTTCATATCTCCACCCGAGAAAAGAGCGGAGTTTGAATCCGGACTGTTCGACGATCTTTCGGAAATGTCGCACCTCGTATTGAAGTTCCGTGACTTGGGGCTTGCCTCCGGAGAAATATCCAGGGTCAGTCAGTATCTGAGCAAGCTGGCGGTTTCGTTGGAAGGGTTGAAGGTCATCCTCCATTATCGTACTCCGATCACCCTGAGGTCATACAGTAAGGTTTTTATCTATTCTTTTCCAATACTCTATGGCCCGACATTCGTTCACATGGCTGAGCGATTCAACTATAATCTGAAATACATGATGCCTATAATGTTCAGCTTTATTCTGGTAAGCTTGGATAACATTCAGGGTCACCTTGAAGACCCATTTGATCAGGTCGGTGAGGATGATATCAAGTTCGATGTCGAGGAGTTTTCCAAGCAACTGGGCTAATATCCTGGCTGAAATATATTGCGTATTGACTCGTTACGATTTGGAAAACAGATTTTACCTTTGATTTTTTTTGATCTGGATGAACAATTCAAATCCAACCTTGTTCAATTATCTGATCATAAAAACTAAACAGTATTAAACAAGAGGTTATCAGCCAAATGATATATCTATTGAGGAAAACACTGCCCGTTATCCTTCTTTCGATTTTTTCTTTTTCAGCCTTTTCCCAAGCGAATTATACCATTAGCGGTTATTTAAGAGATGCAAAGGATGGAGAATCCCTGATCGGTGCCACGGTATTGGTAGAAGGAACGGGAAATGGAGCCGTCTCCAATACCTATGGATATTATTCGATCACGCTTCCGGAGGGAAACTATACCCTGATCGTTTCTTATATCGGATATCAGAACCAGAGAAAAGAGGTCTCCCTGAGCTCGAATCAGAAATTGGATTTTGAAATGGGCCTAGAGGGACAGGAACTTGAGGAAGTTGTGATCACCTCCGAAGCCTTGGATGAGAACGTCAATAGAATTGGGATGAGTGTTGAGAAAATGGATTCCAGGATCATCAAAAAGATCCCTGCCTTTCTCGGAGAGGCCGATGTGGTCAATAGTATCAAAACGCTTCCCGGGGTTTCCACGGTTGGAGAGGGTGCTTCCGGTTTCAATGTAAGAGGCGGTGGTGTGGGCCAGAACCTTGTCCTTCTGGATGAGGCGGTTGTGTACAACTCATCTCACATGCTTGGCTTCTTTTCCGTGTTTAACCCCGATGCGGTGAAGGATCTGAAACTGTACAAAGGAGGGATTCCAGCCAGATATGGCGGAAGGATCTCTTCCATTCTGGATATCCAGATGAAAGAAGGGAACAGCAAGAAACTGGGCGTACAGGGTGGCGTAGGGACCATTTTCAGCAGGATAGCAGTAGAGGCTCCTATCGTTAAGGATAAATCTTCGTTCATCCTGGCCGCAAGGAGGTCATATATCGATGTTCTTGCACGTCCCTTCGTTGATGTGCTTTCAGACGGTGGAGCATTGAATTTTTATGATATCACCGGTAAGGTCAATTATAAGTTTTCAGATCGAGACAGGATCTATCTGTCGGGTTATATCGGTAGGGACAATTTCAAATTTGATGCAAACCAGGGCTTTAGCTGGGGTAATGCAACGGCTACTTTTCGATGGAATCACCTGATGAGTGACCGCCTGTTCATGAATCTTTCGGGTATCTACGCGGACTATGACTATGAACTGGAGTTTGGTGAAGATGAATCCGATAAATTCAAATGGAAGTCCAGAATTCGGACACTGACTGTAAAACCTGATTTCTCCTGGTACCTAAACTCCAACAATGAGATCTCTTTTGGAGGGGAATTGATCAGGTATGATTTCAATCCTGCCGATGCGACGACCGTAAGTCAGAATCAGGAAACCAATATCAGTCTGGACGAGAGGTTCTCTTATGAAGGAGCCCTGTATATCGGCAACAAGCAAAAGTTTGGTAATCGATTTAGCGCAGAATATGGCTTGCGCTGGTCTACATTTTACTATGTCGGGCCCGGATCAGTGTATGAATATGGATATGCGGAGCCCGGGAAACGCAGACCTGTTGTAGGCATTACGGAGGCCGAAAGTGGGGAAGTGGTTTCTTCCTACAATTATTTTGAGCCAAGGATAGCCCTGCGATATCGATTGAGCGAAACCAGCTCTGTTAAGGCCAGTTATAACCGAATGGCGCAGTACATTCACCTGATCTCCAACAGAACCGCTTCGATTCCCCTGGATGTATGGCAACCTTCGACCAATAACATAACCCCGCAGGTTGGTGATCAGATCGCATTGGGTTATTTCCAAAACTTCAGGAACAACGAATACGAGTTTTCGGTAGAAGGCTATTATAAGGAAACACAAAACCAGATTGAGTATATCGACGGTGCTGATCTTTTGATCAACGAGTTTCTGGAAGGAGATCTGCTTTCAGGGCAGGGGCGTGCATATGGGCTCGAGTTTTTGGTGCGGAAGGTCAAAGGGAAACTGACCGGCTGGGCATCATATACACTGGCAAAGACAGAGTTGAAAACGGAAGGTATCAACAATTTCGAATGGTATCCTACCCGATTTGACCAACGTCATAATTTTAAGGTAACTGCGATCTATACCTTCAATGAGAGGTGGTCGCTTTCATCAAATTTTGCATTCATCAGCGGAACACCCTCCACATGGCCCACTGACAGGTATGAAGTTCAGGGCTACCTGATCCCACACAATGGAAACAATACCAGAAATAACCTGAGGATACCGGCCTACCACCGGCTTGATGTTTCGGTTACGCTCAATGGGAAAAAGGAAAAGAAGGGCAGACCAAGAAAAAACCAGGATTACTGGGTATTCGGATTGTATAATGTCTATGGAAGACAAAACCCATTTTCGATCTATTTCACACAGGGAGCTGATAGGCCTGCGGCCGGAACGCCTATTGATTCCAAAGGCGTTCAGGTGGCGATTATCGGGAGCATAGTCCCAGCCTTTTCTTACAATTTCAAATTCTAGGTCATGAAGAAGAGAATAAAACTTATCGCAGTTCTTTTGGTCTCCATAGGCCTCTTTTCATGTGAACAGGACATTTTCCCGGAGTTGGAAACCGCGCCTCCGCAATTGGTCGTGGATGCCTTTTTGACAAATAACAATGCCCCGCAATGTATCAGACTTGCACAATCGCTGCCGTACTATCAGGCCGATGTGCTAACCCCTGTACGTGGTGCCACTGTAACTGTTTCCACCGGTTCAGTTTCAATTTCTTTCATCGAAAATGAACCCGGAATGTATTGCGCGGATATCCCAAGCTCCACGGATTTTTATCAGGTAGGCCAGGAGTATACCTTGCTTGTTGAAACGAACAATACGGTTGTCACCTCTTCGGTTACCATGAATCGGGTGCCGGAGATCGATACCATAGAATTCAAGTATGAAGAGGAAAGACCGGGGTTTAATGCTGAGGGGTATATAGCTCAGTTTTTCGCTGTAGATCCGGAAGGCCCCGGGGATACCTATTGGATCAAGACCTTTAAGAACAATGCTTTCCTGAATAAGCCCAGCGAGATCAATGTGGCCTACGATGCCGCGTTTTCTGCCGGAGGGAATGTGGACGGGCAAACTTTCATACTTCCGATCAGGCAATCGATCAATCCGCAGGATGAGGATGCTGACGGTGACTTGCTACCCGCCTATTCCTCGGGTGACTCCATCCGTGTAGAGATCCATTCGATCTCCAACGATGCCTTCGACTTTTTTCTTCAGGCCCAGGAGCAAATCGACAGGCCGGGAGGGTTTGGAGAACTTTTTGCCGTTCCTTTGGCAAACCTTCCTACCAATCTTGAAGCGACCGGAGCCTTTGAGAATCGAGTTGTAGGCTTTTTCAATGTAGCTGCGGTAAGCGAGTTCACCAACTGGTTGGATCCTAATAATCTTCCTCCCAAAAATCCATAGACCCAGAGCATATACTTGCCCCGGGAAATGGATTTGCTTGGATCAATTTTGAAGGATTAGATTTTCAATTCCCTGGATTCCCATTTCTCCGCTCATGGCGAGATTGTTCTTGGCTTCTTCCTCGTTTTCTTCCTTTACGTCGAATTTCCAATTCCATTGAATGGTTGACTGGTCGTCTTCTGCAGGCGTTACCTTCATCTGACCTACGATGTTCTCAATAGGCATCAGGTGCTGCTGAGGGATCTCATAGTTGAAAACCATGTTGTCATGATCCACACCCTTGATGTTTTCAGTAAATTCACCGGTTTCCGTACTGCATATCCTCTGGTCTCCTTCCACTCTGGAATTGGTGATCATAGGTGCCAACCATTTCTCCACTCCTGTAACCGCGGCGATGACCTTCCAGGCTTCATTCGGTTTAACGTTGATCGTTTTTACAACTGTTTGCTCTGACTTTTTCATTTGTTTTTGTTTTAAATGTTGTAGGGCAAAATTGAGCTGCACAACCGATGATGCTTTTCGGAATTCGCTCAATAAATTGAACAAATAGGCCATAAAAAAGCCCGAAGCAGAAAACTACCCCGGGCTTAGAGTCTGTTGGTGTCGAACTACTCGATCACGACTTTTTTGGAAACCACTTTTCCTTCCGTACTGATGTTCACCAGGTATATGCCTGCGGTAAGATCTGAAACATCAATGGAGGTGAAAGCACTACCCTTATTCATGTTGAAGGTATTGCTCCTGATCTCCCTTCCCATAAGGTCGTTAACGGAGATGGTATAGTTTCCAGGTTTGATTATATCCAATCCTATGTTTAGCTGGGTATTGGCCGGATTGGGAAATACTTTCCATGAAAGGTGTCGCTCCAGAGGATTTTGCAATCCCGTGATACATCCGGTTTCATTTACATGATAGGAATAATGTACGATGAAGTTCTCATTCGGTGTAGCTGGTGATGTCGCATCCCAATTTCGATCAGCGCGATCATCCGTCTGAAATAGAATATGGATCATATTATCGCCTCCTATTTTGGTATAGGCCTGTACAAATACGTCTTCTTCTACTGGCGTTCCGAATCCGGCACCGACACCATCTATATCATCGGCTATGTTCTTGATCGAGTCGATCTCCCAGGTAGAACCACCATCGCAGGAAGCCCAAGAATAGATATCGCGGTGGATTTTGGAATTTCCATCAGCGCTGGGCTGAAGGAAAATTCCTTGAAGAACTGCATCTTCTCTGACCGCACTCCAAACGATGTTTACAGTGTTGTTTGTCCCAATGGAGATCGAAGGGAATGCGATGATACCATGATTGAAATAGCGTCCTACCGAGTCATAAACCTGAGGAGTGGTATTCTGTCCGTCCCCGTTTTCATCATAATACTCAAGGATAATGAATTGATCGTTCGTCAGCGTATCATCAAGATAATTGTCAAAACCCATATCCTCATTCCAGTAGATCAGGCCTTGCTGAAAACCAAAGAAGTTTGTGCTGCCCCCAATCTGTCCTGGAGGAGAGACAATTCCAACCATTCCTGTGGCAATATGCACCTTGCCGTCTGGACCAACGGCAATAGCCAAGCCTTCATCTCCGTTAAGATGATTATGAGAACCATCTGCGGCTCTCTCGGCAAAAAGGGTATCGAAAATGAAAACTCTGTTGTAAGTCCAGTTGTCACCTCTGTCGGTGGATTTCCATAGGTGGATGCTTTGATCCCAGCCACCCGCTGTTATCGCCACCGTGGACCCCCTGGAATCAATGGCAAATGCATCATAGGCGTTTAGCCCGATATTGCCTGTCCAGGTTGCAAAGCTCATTCCCGGCAGGACTACATCCTGCAGATCCCAGGTATTGGAATTATCAGGAGATCTTGAATACTTAAACGATTGAAGACCATCAGGAGCATAACCTGCAGCAATATGATGAATAGTGTCACCTGAGGCCGTAGCCGCTCCGCCCCAACCACTCTCATAGGGATCTGTACTGTTCACGGAATCAGAAATATCCTTTAAAAGGTCATTTTGCCAGGCTCCGGTGCCGGCGGTATCCCTGTAATGTCTGGCCTGTGGCGTATGTGAACCCAGAATATCATGACCGTTCTGATCTGTCATCAGGAATGGCCAACCGCGGCGATCATCTCCGCTTCCGGTTCCATCGCCTATGGTCTCTTCCGGGGACCAGGACTGGCTCTGCTTGTTATAAAAGCTATAACCTACCCTCCGGTTAGTACCGCTTGGGTCATTTTGAGGTCCTTTGATCCAAATAGCGGTCAGGTTGTAATTGGGATCCAGTTGGATCCTGTTTGGCATTGAACCGTTGGTCTGGTAGTCGTAAAACGTGGTCCCAACCTGGGTGCCGTAGGAGTTGTTCGCTACCGAATTGGTTCCGGCATGAACAACGGAAAGTGGCGCCAGTAAATAGGTCTCGTGCATCGGGTGCTGTGCCTTCAAACCCTTGATTGGGGTCTGGTTTGGCTTCATCTTTCTTTGGCCTATGGCCATTGAGCAGATCAGCGTTAATAGTAAAACAGGGTAGATTTTTTTCATGGGTACATAGTTTGTCAATAAACAATAATATCTAATTCCACTTAAAAAAACCCATTTTTTTGAGTGAAGGTTGGTTCTGACATGCCTGATAATCAGGGCTATTTGTATTTGTCATTCAACCCGATGCCTTCAAGGATCATTGGAAGGATCTTCTCCAAACGTGATATCTTGGTCTCGGATCGCTTTGCCTCGGAGATATACTCTGCAAATTCCCTTTGTTTCGATCTACCCATCTCATTGAATTTTGAGGCGATCAAAGGATGTTTGTCCAATAGTCTTTTGAGTTCGTCCGGAATCATCAAGGGCTTTTCTGTCTTTGGCTTGATTTCCTTGCCTTGCTTATGGTTATCAATGGTTTCTTGGATATATGCGAGCAGGACGTTTTTATCAATATCCTGTTCCGTCGAAATGCGCCATTGTCTTAATGCCTGTGTTTTCCCCTCCTGAGCATTGATCAGTTTCTTTTGCTCGTCCTTTAGAAGAGCACCCTGATGAAACCAGACCGAAACAAAATTCTTGAATGCCGCCAGTCCCAACAGGGTTTTTCCTTTGTATGTATAGGCCGGCGCTCCCCATTTAACGGTTTCCTCAAGTTCCGACTGCTTGATGATCTCCCTGATGTTATTGAGGATGGCCGACCATTCTTCCTGGGCCTCAAAGTATTCCTGTGCAGAAGTGTAGCGTTTCATGACAAATTGAATTTAGGAAATGATCCTCCCATTTCATTCCCGGCTGATGATAAGTTTTTTCAAATATGTGGTACCCGAGGTCTGAATTTTAAGGAAATATACAGCAGGGCTTAGTCCACCAAAATCCAAATTTACTTGAGTCCGATCCTGAAATGTCTTTGTGCCTAAGATCCTGTTCTGTCCATTGAGCAAAAGGATTTTTCCGCTGTGTCTCATTGGGAATGTGACCATAAACCTTCCATTGTTCGGGTTGGGATGTATGGTGGCTCTCCCGGTAGCCGTCGTCTGATTTTCACTCAGTCCATTAATCAGTACGAAAATCGAGTCCTTCTTCAAGCAACCCAGACTATCAGTGGCTAAAACAGAAAAGAATCCTGATCCCCAGGGTGTGCCCGAAGCCGGGATCGTATAGTTGATCGCTTGTCCCGTTTGCCCCGTGATCCATTGGATATTTGAAAATCCGTCATTGATCGAAAGGCTAAAGGTCTGGCCGGTGGAAACAATGCTGTCACTGAGTGTAAACTCGATCTCCTGGTCTGAGTAATATGCTTTTACCAGTTTCCTCTCAGTTGCACATTCTCCTTCCAATCTTTCTCCGAAATGATAAAATATCTCACCATTCCAGTCCCTGGGAAAGAACTGGCCTGAGAAATGATGACTGATTCCGGTTCCTGTAAAAATCTTGAGTTTTCCAGTAGACCTTTCCACAGGTGATGAAAGACTATGGTAGGACAATCTGGATGAAGGATCCGACATTTGTATATATAAGCCCAAAGTATCTCCTGGGAATAACTGAAGCCCGTGGAGGCTTACCGAATAGAATTCGGAAACGGAGTTGACCATCACTGTATCCAGGGTCAAAAGTGTCCAGGGGGCAGCATTCTGCTCAAAACCGATATGAGAACCGTTTTTGGAATAGATCTCCAATGCCTGGAGGCCTGCATCAGCAATTTTCAATGACAGGCTGTCCAAATAGATGGTATCGAGCGGGATCAGGTCAAACATGGTACCGTTCCAATCAATGTTGGAAATTCTGGTGGTCACGGCACTTTCCTTATAAAATAGGTCACCCCTGACCGCCTGGGCATAAATACCTGTGTCCTGTTGGATAAAACCAAATGGGAAAGAGCTACCTCCCTGGATCGGTTGAGTTGAACTCATTGTTGAATACCATAGAACGGTATCCTCGGGTTCGGAAATCGTTGTTAGCAAGGCGGAGCCGGGTTCGCAAAGTGTATCATCGATGGTTTGAATTGAAGGCCTTCCGATCGAGGAGAACGTGATGAAAGAAGAGTCATTGGTGGAATTGGAATCCTGTGGTAGTTCTACATAGGCCAGAGCGGTATAGTTGCCGGGTAAGGTGGTGTTGAAATCAAAACCGGCGGTGTCCCGCTCACAGGCATTCACACTTGAGCCATGCCAGATGGAATCTGCATAGATCTGAATATTTTGATGGTCATAAACACGAAAATGAGTTCTAAAACCGCTGATGATGTGGTTACTGGCATTCCCGATGATCACCTGAAAGCGAGCAGATGTGTCTCCGCATTGTGAAGAAACCTCATAATCAATTTTCAAAGCGGTCAGATCCGGAAATAGGGGAGTTTGGAAAAGGTAACCGGGGATGTTGACTCCGATAGCCCTCTCGAACAAGAGCCCATGTCCCCGGTCATTGAGATGAACCCCGTCCCCGGAATCAAAAAATGGATCGAGGGAATTATTGGGAAGCGCCAGTCCATTCCAAAAATCAATGACAAATGGGCTGAAATGAGCAATAATGCTATCCTTCATGTCCTCCTGCATCTGCAGTTGTGTTGCTCCAAAATTCCTGGGCTGCGTGGTGCAGATCCACATCGGAATACCTGATAGCGCCGAGTTGGAGAAGATCGAATCCATATTGAATATCTGTTCTGCCAGCGAGTAGCCTAAGGCTACATCGTTAGAGGGGAGATTCATGATGATCGCATTGGGTTGAAGTGCGATCGCAGCCGATATGTTTTTAGCAGAGTCGGGAAGAGGGCGTCCAAAAGGTGGTTGAAAGCCATCAGGCATCAATTTATAGGTATGATACCCGCCTTGGGCAAGGTTGGTGATCTGGTATTGTGGGTTCAGAGATTGCAGGAAGGATCTGTATCTGTTGACCCAGGCACTGTCAGGAACCGATGCTCCTGCACCAGCTGCCGTGGAAGAACCAATCACTACAATATGGTATCCGTCTCGAGATGCGCAGGGATCGGAAACGCTCTGGCTGTGGAGTTCTAATGAGACCGAAGCCCCAATGAACAGCATGATGTATGCGAACTTCTTTTTCAAGACCCGCAATATAGCAAGGCCTGGAATCATGTCGCTTCCTTAATCCTCCAAAAGCTCAGAAGGGATTATATCTGCTTTGCACTTATTGGATAGCCTCGGAAAGCTGGTTTTCCTGCTGTTTTTCGTTGAGGGCTTTCAAAATATTGTTCGCCTGCCAGATATGTCTTTTGTGATGATAAATAACGAACCTTAGGGTATCTCCCAGCTTAAAGCTTAGGTATTTCAGTGTGGTGGAGGTTTTGGTCTGGTTGAGATCTACCGAACGGCAGCTTTCCAATAGCTCCAGAAATCTTTCCTGTTGCTTGAAAAACCTCGCAAAGACCACTTCGCATTGCAGTTCCAGTTTGGAGGGGTCCTTGTCCCTGAAAGTTTTCATTTTTTTGACCTTATCATCCTTGGGGAGCATACTGTTGGCTGAGTAGTTTCCCAGGATCCCGCTCTTGAATTCGTAATCTCCTTGGACCTTCCCGGCCTTTAGGACCCTGCCTTCGATTTCAGGGAGATAAAAATCTCCGTATAGGTTGAGGTGTTCCAGGCATTCGATGATATTCCAGCTTTCCGGTGAGGGTTGTTCGAGCATGGTTTGAGTCGAGAGCTGTTCAAACACTCTACCCCTTTCGATCACCCATAGTGTGATCACCCTTAGGTCGTCAAGTAGCTTATTTGCCGATGTTTTCATTTTTTTCTTTCAAAGGAACATCTGCCGGGTATTGTGGTTCTTGATCCAGGTCAAGATTTCTTTAGCCTGCTGAAAGTCTCCGGAGTCATGCGAAGGTAATTTGCAATGTACTTCAGCGGGATCTCCTGAAAAACCCTGTTGCTTCTTTCATAAACGCGTCTAAACCGTTCGGAGGGTGAAGAGGTCAATAGATCTATCTCCCTTTCCTGTTGTTGGAGAACAAGCTGTTTCAACCACTGAATATAGAATTGCTGAAGCTCTGGGGTTGAATGCAGCCAGGCTTCAAATTTCTCCTTCGAGATCGCGATGAGACTCGTCTTCTTCAATGCCTGGATGAACAATTCGTTCTCTTTTCCCGAGAAGAAGGAGGGTAAGGCAGTGATCAACTCTCCCGAGTATCCAAACCTGATCGTGAATTCTTCATGTTCCGATACATAGAAGATCCTTAAGGTTCCTTCCCTGATCAGGTAGGCGTATTTCTCGATTTCCCCGGGGCGGATCAGAAAATCTCCCCGGTTCAGCGCCTTTTCCCTTGGGTCGAGGTCCGGAAGCTTGGATTCAAACTCGGACAAGAAATCCATTCCTAGGCTTTATCGGCTTTGAACTCTGGATTATAGATGATCCCAATGATATTGTCCCAGGGGTCTTTTACCGCCGCCGTTTCAATATCACCGCCCACATTTTGAATTTCATCATGGATCACCGCTCCCAATGAAACAAGATGATCCTGAGTTTTGCGGATGTCGTGAACACCCCAATAGGCATACTGGCCATCACCCCTGGTAATTGGCTTTTCTACGGGATGAAGTCCCAATTCATAACCTCCAATATTGAACCCTACATAGTAGGGGGTATCATAATAGGGTTTGGTCTTAAATGCTTGTGAATACCAGTTCTTTGCTTTTTCAAGGTCATCCACATAATAGAGCGAGGTTCTGAGTCCTAACATTTTCTGTGCTTTCCCGCAATTTCTGAATTTCCTTTTGAATGGTAAATCGACCGCTTGTTGATTAGACGGACTGAATATTTGAATATATTAAACGAATGTTAATTATATTGTATTCATTAGTTAAACAAAAGTTAAATAAATGGAATCTATTGGTGCTCTGGAGGAGGTGATCCTCATGATCCTGATCAAAAAAGACAAAAGTCACGGGGTTGATATCATCAATGAATATGAATCCGCGCTCGGAAAGCGGATCTCGCTTCCGGCAGTCCATGTGGTCTTAAAAAGGCTGATCAAAAAAGGATGGGTCAAATCGGAATTTGGCGAACCGACCTCGGAAAGGGGAGGCCGAAGGAAACGACTCTATTGGGCCAGCTCAAATGGTTATGAGGTGGTCAAGGAACTTCAGGAGGCCAAAATGAAACTTTGGAATTCGATCACTAAACCAAGCTATCAGTATGTCGGGGTCTGATTTCCCATCCTACCCGCAAAAGCTGCTCAGCAAGATCCTTCCTTATGACACCAAGGAAGAAGTTCTGGGAGACATGGAGGAATTGTACCGCCAGAGAAAAGCTGCCAACGGTGAAGCATATGCTAAAAGAAGGCTGTTCTGGGATACACTTAAATCGATTAGATTAATGAATACAAAGGAATACTCAAGAGAAAACACCCAATGGATCCTGATGCTCAGTTATTTTCGGACCGGTCTGCGTTTTCTCTGGAAAACAAGAAATTACTCTTCCATCAACATTTTGGGACTGGCCTTTGGGATCACGGCTGCCTGCCTTGCCGGATTGTTCATTACGGATCAATACTCATATGATACCTTTCACTCAAAGATAGATCGACTTCATCGGCTGGCTATGGATCTCAATTTTGCCGGGGATGTGGAGAAAGTCGGAGGATCCTCCTATATCATGGGTTGGGAATTTCCTGAGAAGATATCCGGAATTGAAATGGCCTCCAGGCTAATGAGCGGGTATGGAATATTGATCCGGGACAATGAAAACCTTGAGCAAAGATATCATTACGCGGACCCTCCGATTTTTGAAATGTTCGATTTTGAATGGGAAAGAGGCTCCGCCGAGGGGTTTGGTGATCCCAATTCCGTTGTTGTTTCCGCAGATTTCTACAAAAAGATCGGAGAAACCGATGAGGTCAAACTCAACCTGCAGGGTGAGGACAAAACCTTCAAGATCATTGGTGTGATGAAGAATATGCCCATGAATTCGACCTTCAGCCCGAACCTGATCCTGCCGATCCAGGTTTGGACCACGACCGTTCATGAACGCAGAACCAAGACCTGGCTGGATATCAATATGAACCTCATTGTTTTGACGCGAGAAGGCGCGAATATCGATGACATCAACTCGCAGATGACAAAGATGTTGGCTGAAGGTGATCCGGAAATGGGGCTGGACCAGGTAGATCTGTATCTGCAGAAATTTGACAAAATTCATTCGGACACCAGCATTTACACGGGTAATGGACTGAATCCGACGATTTCAGAGGATATCCTATGGGTGGTCATCATAGTCGGATTCTTATGTCTGATCATTTCCAGTCTGAACTATTCAAACTTTTCCATCGGTCATTTCCTGATCAGAAGTCGCGAAGTCGGTGTTCGTAAGATCCTGGGGGCAAGGTCACATTTCGTTTGGCAGCAATTCTTCTTCGAAACACTGATCAGTTCCATGATCGCTTTGTTGTTGGCTGCCGTGTTGATGATGCTCCTTTTACCCTATTACTCGGAATTCGTTGCTGTTCCCTATGGGATCCACGATCTTTTGAAACCAAAATTCCTACTGGGTTGTTTGGTGATCGTCCTGGTTTCCACCTTCATGTCCGGAACATACCCTTCATTGATCCTTGCGAGGTTTAAGGTGGTCAATACCATCAAGGGAGCCCAGAAGATCGGAGGCCGTAATATCGTGAGCCGTATATTCCTGACATCGCAGATCGGTCTTGCCATATTTCTCATCATAGGTACTATTGCCATCAATCAGCAACTCAACTATTTACTGGATTTCGACCTGGGTTATGATGACCAGCGTATGGTGAATATCGACCTTCCGGATTCAGAGGAAAGCGAGATCACCAGATTCCGGTCTTATTTATCAGAAATTCCTGGCGTAGCCGGTTTTTCGGTGAATTCGGGATTCAATGGCACGAGGATGACCGGTGATATGAAGGAAAAAGCCGGAGTTGTCCGACACCTTCATGTGGACCCGGGCTATGTGTCGTTCATGGGGCTTGATATCATCAAAGGAAGGGATTTTGATCCTGAACTCGAGAGTGATAAAACCAATGCGGTGATCATCAACGAAACCCTTCGGAATATCCTTGATGATCCGAACCCATTGGGCAAGGAGCTCCCTTTCAGCTATGGAGATCTGGAAAACCCGATTGTCATAGGGATTGTGAAAGACTTCTTTTTCAAATCCCCCAAATACGAACAACCGCCCCTCGTGATGTATCTCAGCCCACAATACCCTTTTCAGTATGGTTTGATCAAGATGCAGGAAAATTTTTCAGGAAAGCATTTCAAACAGATCGAAGAGGCCTGGAATGAGGTCTTCTATCCCAACCCGTTCAGTTATTACTGGATGGAAGATCTGAATGAAAGAAGGATGAAAGCCGAGGTTCAAATTCGGAATGTAGCCCTGGGAGGTGCGGTTATTGCCATAATGCTGGTCATTTTTGGGCTACTGAGTATACTCGGAACCTATATTCAACAACGGATGAAGGAGATCGTCATTAGAAAAATAAACGGCTCCAGCATCCGGGACCTGTTCTTCCTCTTTTCAAAGAGATTCGGCACATGGCTGGGTCTGGGATTCATCTTTGGCGCTTATCCGGCATACCAGGTATTACAGGCCTGGCTTGAAGAATACGCCATTCGGATCCAAATGGGATATTGGATGGCATTGGTGGCCTTTGGGGTTTGTGTCCTTGTCTTTGTGGTCACCCTGGTATTTCAGTTGTTATTGGCTGCCAGGGTTAACCCGGTGATGTTTCTCACTGAGGAATGATCTGAGCTCAAGCTCATTACGAACAAAAATTGGTCAGTCTATTATGATTATTCCTTCTTCAAGGCCTTCAGGATCTCCCTTAGCCGGACCTTGACTGAGGCTGCCTCTTCGGTAATTGCCCTTTCCGCCAGAAACTGTAATTCCGCCTTGAGCTCTTTCTGAAATTTTGACAGCTCGAACACAGCCTGATAGGACCATGCTCTGAGGAATTTGTTGTCGGACCCACGTCCCTTCTGTGCTGCTTGCAGGATTAAGTCTTGCTCCTTAGCGCTCAGGTCTGTCCACCTGTGAACCAATTGAAAAATATGAAGTGGTACGGGCCATTCATCGGAAGGAAGAAAATTCAATATGAGGGCCTCCCGATCCTTGCTTTCCAGCTGACCGCCATTTTCAAGATGATACTTCAGCAACCAGGATAACTGGACATGGAATTCTTTTGATTCTGTTGCGGCAGTCAATACGGATTGGATGAATTCTTCTGGATCCGAATCATGATAATAATCCTTCAGTGGATCATTATCTTTTCCATTCCAGGATTTTACCGCTTTGAGTAGAGCTGTCTCCAATTATAAAGATCCCTTTTCCAGTTCCATCACCAGTTTAGGGTATTTGTATACGGTCCGAAACGATTCCAGCATGCCTTTTGAGTCCACCCCAACGGTGCGGTTCTTCGCAGGAAGATACATGTAGTATCCGGATATCCCTTCGAGATTTCCGTCAAAGGCAAGTCCGACTACTTCTGCATTTTTATTGATAATGGCTGAGCCTGAATTGCCTCCGACAATATCTGTGGTTGACGAAAAATTGATCGGTGTGGAAAGATCAAAGCCCGGGGTGGGCTCTTTCCATACTTCATCCAATCCCCAGGGATAGTTTTTTTGACCAAAACCATAATAGCGATCATAAAGACCATAGAAGGTTGTCTTGGAGGGGGCCAGGGTTCCATTGTACTCATACCCTTTTACCCTTCCTTCACTGATCCTCAGTGTTCCGGTTCCATCGGGAGAAATACTGTTTCCATAGATCTTGAATATCAGCTCACCAAGTCTTTGGTTTTGTAGTGATAGCCTGTTCTGAATAGCTCTGCGCTCAGGATTTAGCCTTGAGCGTATTTCGTTCATTTCCATGGCGGCCTTGAGAATTGGGTCGTCAAGAGCGTTGATCTTCTTGCTTCCACCCTTGATCAATTTTTCGACGGCTTTTCTATCATCCAACACCGAGATCCTTTTCAAGAAAGTATATGGATCCTCCGCTCCGGATTCGGCAAATATTTGCTTGTAGCTAGGTTGATCTTCCATTTTGATCTTGGACCAATAGCCCTTGATAAAAGTCGCCCATAGCGAATCCAGATCCCGCTCTTCAGGTTCGACAAAGATCTCAGACCGGGTAACCTCCAGGTTTTCCTTTTTGTAAGGTTTTTCCCGGTCTTTCTCCTCCTTTTCCATCTCACGGGCATATTCCGCCAGGTTTTTTGCTGTCTTGAACATGGAAGGGCTATAGTTGCTGACCAAGGCTACCGAGTAGTATTCTTTGGTTATCGGAGCCAGTTCGTTTAGGGTCTTTTCAATATTTTCCCAGGTGTCGCCATATTCCTGCTGAAGTACCGGGTCTTCTGAAACCCTCTTTTGGAGGTCGGTCTCAAACTTCTTTTTCTTTTCCAGCAGCAATGGGTCCTTCACGGCCAGGTATCGGCCGGCATATCTTTTTCTTCCGTTTGAAACGGACAATACCGTAGAAAACAATTCGGATTCCCTTTCAGGGTGCATCAGGAAAAAGTCAAACCGGGCTTCGAACAGGCCGTTATAATAATCCAGCAGGATCGGAAGTGCTGTTTCCCGTAAATAGCTTACTTCGGCATTGGAAACGAGTCTGGCTGTGGATCCCGGCCTACCGACCACGAATACGGGCTCATCCTCTGCGGCTCCTTCGGCACTCCATTTGAAGAAGTTTTTGGACTCGATTGGATTACCCACAGAATCATAGGCTCTGAGAAAGGCCATGTCCAACTCGTAGCGGGGATAGGTATAGTTATCCCAATCCCATCCTGTACTCGCCAGCTGAAATGTAGGTGCCATAACAAGACGGATATCGTTATATCGCATCCAGGAATAGAGAGAATATTTCCCTCCCTGATAAAGCTTGACAACCTTTGATTCCAAACCTGTTGCTTCCGCCTTCTTTGAAGACAGATCTGCCATAAGACTATCCCTGATCTTGCCTTTTTCCTCTTCGGTTTTTCCGGCTTCCATTGCTGAGGAGATCTCCTGGGTTACATCCTGTATTTCAATCAGTTGATCTACATAGAGACCTTCGATCTTGAGTTCATTTTCTAATCCCTGGGCATAGTACCCGTTCTTTAGAATATCTGCTCCGTTTTCCAGTGTTCTCAAAATATAACCTCTGGCACAATGATGATTCGTCATGATCAAACCGGATCCTGAAACGAAAGATCCGGAGCAACCCCCTCCGAATTGTATGGCTGACATCTGCACATCCTTGATCCATTCCTGATCGGGCTCAAACTCAAGGTTCCTTTTGAAACGATCTACGGGAATCGCGTCGAAGGTCCACATATGACCCAGATCTTCTTTTGAAAATTCCACCTCATCAAGCCGGAGCGGTTCGTAGATGGTTTGAGCAAAACTTCCCGGCGATAAAATGGAAAAGAACAGAACTCCAATTGGGAAAATGAATGGCCTAAACATGATCGATTTTTTTGCTAAGAAAAGAATAAGGAAGAAATCTTTCTTCAGAGTATCCAATTCAGGAAAATGAAAAATGCGGCTTGAATTAGAAAAACTGCTGTCGAAATAAAGGTTTTGGGCCTGATATTCAATGCATTATAACAGATCTGGATCAGGACACCGCTCACGAGCCACATGAAGTAGTTTTGAAAAGGGATATGATCTCCTTCCCATGACCAGAAATCCAATTTGACCGCTACAGGTTCGATCAGGACATCCAAAGCGGTGATGAGAATTGAGGGGATGATGACCAGCGATATTTTTGATTTTGTGAACCCGAGTACCAATCCTCTTGCCGATAGGGACAGGATAAACCAGTTGATCCCAATAATGAGCGGGACACCCTGCAATTTCCATCCCAGGCTTTCGCCATAGGAGTAGCAACCGAAGACCAGCCCTGTGGACACACCCAGAACCTCGATCAAAAACCCAAACAGGAAAACAATCGAAAAGGAAATCCAGAACCGGGCTGAAAAGTCGCGGTTTGCAAGAACGAGGATCGAGAAGGTTAACAATAGGTTGCCGGCAGACATGGAGGTAAAGAGGTCTCTTGAACCGGAATAGCTTATACCTATGATTCCCACCATATAGAAGATGATCAGGATGAGGAGGTATTTTTTTTCTGAGATCTTCAAGCCTCGGGGATTAATCCATCAATGATCTTGGCTGAGCTCAGGGCCAGGGGTATACCTCCGCCCGGATGTACCGAGCCCCCTACAAAATACAGATCCCTGATCCTTCGCGAAAAATTGGGATGTCGAAAGAATGCTGCCATGCGGTTGTTGGAGGACGTACCGTAAAGAGCACCCTTAAAAGATTTGGTTTTGCTTTCAATGGTTCGTGGTTCGAGCACCTGTTCAAACTCTATCAGTTCCTCAATATTCTTTCCCAGGGTTTTGTTCAGCTTTTCAACGATGAACTTTCTTGACCTTTGAATAATGCTATCCCAATCCTGTCCTTCCATATAGGGCGCATTGATCATGGTAAACCAGTTTTCCTTTCCTTCCGGCGCATCTTCGGGGTTCAGTTTTGAGGTAATATTGATGTAGACGGTCGGATCCTGATAGACATCTTTTTTATCGAACAGATAATTGAATTCGGTTTGGTAATCATCTGAAAAGAGAATATTGTGCAAGCCCAATTCTTCGAACTTCCCCCTGATTCCCCAATAGAAGATAATCGCCGAACTGGACCTTTCCAGTTTCAGGGTTTTGCCTGGGGGCTTGATCTTGGGCAATAATCTTGGATATGCAAATGAGATGTCCATATTGCAGATGACCAGCTCTGCTTTTTTCTCTTCTCCCCGGACCGACACACCGGTCACTTTTTTACCTGAAACCAAGATCTCATCGACAGGGGAGTCAAAGAAGAACTGAACTCCGAGATCCTTGGCAAGTTGGAACAAGGCGAGAGTGATAGAATGCATACCTTCCTTAGGAAAATATGCTCCCATGTTAAATTCGAGGTGGGGAATGATGTTTAGAATGCCCGGAGCCCTGAACGGGTTTGATCCATTGTAAGTCGCGTACCGGTTGAACAACTGGACCATTTTTTTATTGCCAAGCTGTTTTTGATTTACCTTGTTCATCGAAGAAAAGATTGGCAGAAGGGGCAGTTGCAGAAAAGACAGGAATGTCTTGAAAGAAAGGTATGTTTGGATGCGATGAAGTGAGCTCCGGAGAAAGAGAAATGCTGTGGTGTCGTAGATATAGGCACTTCTTTTTAAGTGCTTACGAATCTTTTTGGCGTCTATTCCGGTAGCTTTGCCTGCCTGGATAGCAAATTGCTCAGGATCGGCAGGAACGTTCAATCTTGTGCCATCTTCATAAAAGTAGCGGCATACTTCCTTAAGCCTGTCGTATTTGAAAAATTCTTTCGGGTCGCGTCCCGAAATCAAAAACAGTTCATCGACCAGCTCCGGCATGGTGAACAGGGAAGGGCCGGCATCAAAGCGAAACCCGTTGTTCCTGATCTCGGAAAGCTTTCCACCCGGATATGAATTGGCTTCGTAAACCTCAACTTTATAGCCTTTTAAAGCCAGCCGAATCGACGCAGCCAGTCCGCCTATTCCCGAACCAATGACAATTCCTGTTTTCAAATCTCAAATAAACAGATTCCGGTTGAGAGAGTTGATCACTCTCGTTTCAGGTTAATAGATGATTTTGATATGGATATGAATAAATAACCCCCCGCGGCAAGAAAATCCTGCACACGAGGGGCATTCTCAACCAAAACCTAGCTGATTAAGAGTTACTTTTCTTTGCGGTAAGGTCTATCTTCAGAGTGAAATCATCGTCGAGCATCGCATTCTCAATGCTCCAACCGTACATCACTTCGTACTGGGTCCTTTCAACATTGAATTCCGCACTTGCCATGATCATATCATCCTTTCCTTCTTCGATCATGGTTTCAAATTCAATCGGCTTGGTGATCCCTCTGATCGTGAGATCAGCCATGACTTTGAATTTTCCATTGCCCAGCTCATTGGCCTGAGTAATGATCAACTTAGCTGTGGGATATTTTTCGACATTGAAAAAATCATCCGACTTCAAATGACCTACCAGCTTACCATTCTTACCGGCATCGGTTAGGTCACTGTTCGTGATGGAAGTCATATCAATAACAAAACTTCCGGCACTTAGTTTTCCGTCTTCCAATGCCAAGGATCCCGACTGGATATTCACGTTTCCGACGTGCTCATAGGACTTGGCCAGGTGATAGCCTGTCCACTGTATCGTGCTTTTTTGGGTGTCTATTTTGTAATTCACCTTTGGAGCTTTGAAGGCGAACAATACCACCCCCAGAAGCAAAAGCATTCCAATGATCTTCAATTTGATTTTCATAATTCTAAGTTTTGATGGTTGAATCAGTTGATGTACTAACAATCAGGATGCCAAAGGGTTCTTGGCATTTCAGAGAAAACAATGGAATGTCTATAGGACGACTCTCAACACAGGGCGATGGCCTTCTAAGTTGTCTTTTGGGATTTTGGGAAAAAATACAAGGCGTAAATCATGACCCCAAGAAGAATTACCGCTCCGAGCTGATGAAATACACCGAGGCTTATGGGTACATGGTAGAGCAAGGTCAATACGCCCAATGTAAATTGAACGCCGACAACGATCAGTAAAGAAGCAATGATCTGTCTCTGTTGTTTTTCAAGATCCAGCTTCCGGCTTTTGAAGTATATCCAGAAAATGATGAGGACGATGAACAGCGCGATCCAGCGATGCATGAACTGGACCAGGCTCGCGGTCTCAAAGAAGCTTTTGATGCCATGATCAGCTATGGATATACCGGCTTCGGGAGGAAGAAAGTGTTCGCCCATCATGGGCCAGGTTGGATAATAAAGTCCGGCCTTCAGTCCGGCTACAAAGGCACCATAGATGATTTGTATGGTTGTGAAAGCCAACAGTACCTTGAAAGAGTTGATGAAATTTTGAGGGGCATTAGTTGTAGGCCTCTTGGGATAAGAAACCTTTAATGCTGTCCAAAGAATAAATGAAAAAAGGATCAATGCCGTGACTAGGTGAATGGCCAGTCGATAGTGGCTTACATTGGGATCTTCTACCAGGCCGCTTTTCACCATATACCAACCGATAAGGCCTTGTAATCCTCCAAGGAGAAAAATGATGATGAGATTACGGACCAACCAACGTTCGCGCAGTTTTTTCTTGGCAAGAAAAATGACAAAGGGTATGAAAAAAACCACTCCCACAAGACGACCCAAAACACGATGAAAGAACTCCGGCCAATAGATCTCCTTGAACTCCTCAAGGCTGAAATTGTAGTTTTTCTTCTGGTACTCAGGAGATGTTTTGTAACGCTCAAATTCCTTTTCCCATTGTACCTGGTTTAGCGGTGGGACAACTCCTATTATGGGTTTCCAGGTAACCATGGAAAGTCCGGAATGAGAAAGTCTTGTGTAACCGCCCAGAATGACCATACTGATCACCAGAATGGCTCCCAGATAAAGCCAATTCGAAATAAGCTGCTTGTCCTTTTCCATTTTCAATGGTTCGCGCAAATTAAGTGACTGCGATACAAAGAATGAACAGGTGGTGATTTTTTTGGTTTTCTGAAATTGACCGAACTAATCGATCCACACAGCTCCCGTCAGGCTGTCCAATTCCATACCTTCATGCCTTCGGATAAAAACGGGGACATTTTGCCTTTTGGCGATATCCAGGTGCTTCCTGGTGGGCAGGTTTTTGTAAGCGATCCCATCAAAGAAAAACATGGTTTGGATATAGTCTTCATCATTGAAGAGTATGAAGTTTTCGCCTTCCGAGAATTGCATAATTTCTTCCGGCCAATAGACCGAGTAGTCCTCTGCCTGAAACCTTTCCCAGAGCCCTGCCAGACTTCTGACCGGTTGAATCAATAAAACACATGCAACAGCAGTGACTATGAGGCTTTTTCGCTTCTCTAGGCGATTCCGAATTTCCGAAAGAACAAAACCAAAGAGAAGTGAATAGGCCGGAGCTGAAACGAAAACATAACCTTCCATTTTTGTGGTGGAAAGAGAAAAGATCAACAGCGGAATCAGGATCCAAAGGATCATCCAGAGGTATTTTTTGAATTTTGTCTTTGCCGAGATCAGGATGAGGATCAACAGGTTTACAAAGAACAAGACACCCAGCCATTCGCTGATCTTTCCCAAATAATAACTCCAGTCACCTCCATGCCCTTCGATCACCTCTGTCAGATGTCTCCAGTTATAGTCTGATTCATAAGCCGCTTCCAGCGGAAAATATGATTTGGTGTAAATGGCCCAGGGCAGGGCCAGCAATAGGGCACCGCTAAGCAGAGCTCCCGTATTGCTGAGGTTAAAGCTCTTGGTTCCACTTTTTTCCCAGAGAAGGGCTGCCCAAATGGGGATCAGGATCATGGCAGGAAGGGATTTGCATAGATAGGTTGCACCCAATATCAAGCCGAGCAGCAGGCTCCTTTTCCATGTGGGATTATTTCTCCAAACAACTCCCAGGTAAGTTCCCAATAGCACGAGGAAGGCAAACAATGTGTCTACATGATCCGTGGGGTCCATTCCGGTGGACAGGGCGATTCCCTTCGAGAAAATGCTAAAGATCAATGCCGCAAAGAGTGCAGCATTGGTTTCAAAAAAATGGCGACCGATAAGGAAGACCAGGAGGATCGAAGCCAGGGAAACCAGCAGGGAGGGAATTCTGACAGCGAGGGCATGATTCCCGAATATGGCCGTTGAAGTGCCGATCAGCCACAACGTGAGTGGTGGTTTATGAAGCCAAACATGGTTTCGATTCCAAAATCTGTAATCATAATCCAGAACCGGATCCTTGTATAGCATTGGTTTCAAGGGAGCATGCCAGATATCCTTGGCCACCAAGGCATGATACCTTTCATCCCATGGGCGCAAATACGCTTTGTTGGAAATAGAGAATCTCAGACCAAGGCCCAGGAGTAGGATAACGACAAGAAGAAACCTTTGATTTGTGCTCAACGGGGTCTGAATGAGAATTTTGGGACCAAATTACCTGATCCGGGTCGCTTCTGCTTGCGATCGGGTTGTATATTCTCAAAAACGGATTTTTGAAGCTCACATAACTCCCCGATCCTGGCTTTTTCCTTCTTTTATGTTCCGGAATTTTACCATGATCAAAGAATTATGAGAAAACATTATACAAGATCCGTAATGCCAATCGCGGCTTTATTGCTGTTTATTTTTTCCTGTGCTCCCAAAGTAGTGGCCCCATCCGAGGCGGATGTAAGCAGGGGTCAAAAGAAATATCCCGACCTCAGTATGGAACAGTTGGATGCTGGGAGATCCATCTTTCAGGAGAACTGCAATCTCTGCCATGGCTATTATCAACCCAATACAGAACCGGAAGATGAATGGTTGGAAATCGTCCCCAATATGGTTGGAAAGGTCAACCAAAAATTGGGTACCGAGAAGATCAGTGCTAAGGATCAGGAGCTTCTGCTTCGCTACGTGATTACCATGAGTACGGCCGCACCCTGATCATTGCGGCTTTAATTCCGGAAAATGCGCTCTTTTTTCGCAGTGAGAACTGGATTTTGTCTTTGATTATGTTCTTTTGCGGCCTGATTCAAAGTGTTATCATACAGGGGTGGTTTTTTCTTCCGAAAAGTATCCAAGACCCTTTTCAGAAATCAACAGATGGATAAGCCGATCATTTTGACCAGCGGGAACCCGCATTCCTATACTTCGATCACCAATAAATTCCTCATCGACCATGGTGGCTATTGTGATGATCTTTGGGGTAGTCCCAAAAAAGATCTGAATTACTTTAGGTATGAAAGTGAGGAGATGGAGAAGTATGTCCGCAATAAGAAGTTCTTTAAGGATTATGACCTCAAGGGCTTTTTTGACTCTCTTCCAAAGGATAAGGTCATCACCCTGAAATCACCTTTTCTGATCCAATTCGCTAAAGAACTGTCGACCTTTACCGACAGACCCATCAAGTTTGTTTTTTGCTTTCGGAACCCTGAAGATGTGATCATATCTTCTCTGAACAAGGGTCGCAAGCGTTCATTCATTTATTATTTCGAAAGGTATGTGTGGATGTACAGGTTTGTTTCTTCCTGCCCATTGCCGGTGTTCCCGTTGATCACGGAAAGATTGCTTTCGCAGGATAGACAAACCGCCGTGGATCTTCTGAGGTTTTGCGAATTACCAACCGAGCAAATCGATTTCTCGAGCATAGATCCCAAGAAAATGAAACAGCGGGAGGTCTCTTATGTGAAATTCCGCTTTGCGAATTTTTTCTGGAAAAGACTGGCCATTTTCTTCAAGGCGATCTGATCCGAAAAAGCTCATTTTCCGAAGATTTTCACGCTTTTGTAGCTCTGTACCTAGCAAATAATTCCGAATTTCGCGGATTGATCGATCAATCGTGAGTCAGAAAGAAATATCCAAAGTTTATAGCCCCTCAAGCATAGAGGAAAAATGGTACGACACCTGGAAAAACCAGGGGTACTTTCACTCAGAGCCCAACAAGGATAAAAAACCATTTTCGGTGGTGATTCCTCCTCCCAATGTGACGGGAGTTCTTCACATGGGACATATGTTGAACAATACCATCCAGGATGTTTTGGTCAGAAGAGCCAGAAAACAGGGTTACGAGACCTGCTGGGTGCCGGGGACCGACCACGCCTCCATTGCAACAGAAGCCAAGGTGGTAGCCATGCTTAGGGAAAAGGGATTGGACAAAAGGGATATTGGCCGCGAGGAATATCTGAAGCATGCCTGGGAGTGGAATGATAAGTACGGAGGGATCATTCTGAAGCAATTGGAAAAACTGGGCTGTTCGATCGACTGGGACAGGACAAAGTTTACCATGGAGCCCGACCTTTATTGGTCCGTCATCCATGTTTTCGTAGATCTGTATAAGAAAAAGAAGATCTATCGCGGCCTGAGAATGGTGAATTGGGATCCTGTCGGACAAACGGCACTCAGCGATGATGAGGTGATCTATAAAGATCTCAAATCCAAGCTTTATTATGTCGACTACAAAATAGCCGGGGAGGATTCCAGCCTGACCATTGCCACGACCAGACCGGAGACGATTTTAGGAGATACAGCTATTTGTATCCACCCCGAAGATGAAAGATTCAGGCATCTTCATGGAAAGAAGGCCATCGTGCCGGTCGTGGACCGCGAGGTTCCCATCATCCTTGATGATTATGTCAGCATGGAATTCGGAACCGGATGCCTGAAAATCACCCCTGCGCATGATGAGAATGACTATGAGATCGGTCAAAGGCATGACCTAAAGATTATCGACATTCTGAATCCCGATGGAACGCTCAGCAAGGCAGCAGAGTATTTCGTGGGAGAGGACCGGTTTGAGGCAAGGAAGCTGATGGAGGAAAAACTCCGGGAGATCGGTGCCCTTCAGAAGGTTGAAGATTATGATAACTCGATCGGTTTTTCGGAAAGAACCGATGCGATTATCGAGCCCAGGCTCAGCAAGCAATGGTTTCTTTCAATGAAGGAGATCTCACAGCCCGCCCTGAAGAATGTGATGGATGATACCATTCGTCTGATACCTGAAAAATTCAAGAATACATACAGGCATTGGATGGAGAATGTCAGGGATTGGTGTATTTCCCGGCAATTGTGGTGGGGGCATCAAATACCGGCCTGGTATACCAGCGATGGGCAGGTGTTTGTGGCTGAAACAGCCGAGGAAGCCCTTGAGGAGGCCAGACGGGAAACCGGGAATCCCGGTTTGAAAATGGAGGATCTTACCCAGGATGAGGACGTGTTGGATACATGGTTCTCCTCATGGTTATGGCCCATCACCTGTTTTGAGGGCTTTACAAAGCCCGAAAACGAGGATATCAAGTACTATTATCCCACCAACATTTTGGTTACTGCTCCGGAGATCCTGTTCTTCTGGGTAGCCAGAATGATCATAGCCGGATATGAGTATATGGGAGATAAGCCCTTTGGCGATGTATATCTGCATGGTATTGTACGCGATAAGCAAAGGAGAAAAATGTCAAAGTCGCTTGGCAACTCTCCCGAACCCCTTGATCTGGTTAAGGACTTTGGTGCTGATGGAGTCCGGGTTGGTATGCTCCTGAGTTCGCCAGCCGGAAATGACCTGTTGTTTGATGAAAAACTTGTCGAGCAGGGAAGAAATTTTACCAATAAGATCTGGAATGCATTTCGCCTTGTGAAGGGTTGGAATTCTGATGATTCCAAAGGATATGAGCACGAAGTGGCCTGTAGTTGGATGGAATCCAGGATCAATGAAACCCTGAATGAGGTTGAAGATCATTTTTCCAAGTATAGGATCTCCGATGCGCTGATGTCACTGTACAAGCTGACCTGGGATGACTTTTGCGGATGGTACCTCGAAATGATCAAGCCACCGATGGGAGAGGGGGTCGATCAAAAGACACTTGGGAATACCAGGGAGTATTTCCGCACTATCCTTGGATTGCTCCATCCGTTTGTGCCGTTTATCACCGAGGAAATATGGCAATACCTAAAGGACGATGAAGATGCGGAGCATATTATTGTGCAGGAATGGCCCAAGGCTGGTCAAGCGGATCAATCGATTCTCAAGGACACCGAGCAGGTTTTTAAATTCATTAGCTCCATCAGAGCATTCAAGAAGGACAAAAATGTTCCTTCTGGTGAGGAATTGACCCTTTTCCTTCGCGCTCAGAATGGTACTTCCTATGAGAAATTCTCTCCCTATCTCAAGAGGATGGCTAAAGTATCGGATCTTCATTTCGGAGATGGCCCGGAGGGCTCGGTGAAGATCATGGTTGGAACAGATGCCTTGTATATCCCCTTTGAAGGCAAAATCGATAAGGAAGCTGAGACCGAGAGGATTCGCAAGGAGCTCGAACACCTGAACAGATTCAACAACTCCATCGCCAAGAAGCTGAACAACGAGCGTTTCGTTCAAAATGCTCCCTCACATGTTGTGGAACTCGAAAAGAAGAAGCTTGAGGATTCCAGGATAAAGATCCATGCCCTGGAAGAGGAATTGGCTCAATTGGATTCCAAATGATCATCCCCTCGATCAGCGAGGCCAGAGAATTGGATCGTAGAACGATCGAGTTAGAACCCATCGCTTCCATCGACCTGATGGAAAGGGCTTCAATGGCCTTTGCAAGTGCTTTTTTGGAACAATCCACTCGATTTGAATCGATTCTTGTCTTTTGCGGACCGGGAAACAATGGTGGTGATGGATTGGCGATAGCCAGGATCCTTACGGAAAGAGGCTTAAACGTTGATATATCAACAATTAATGCTGAAAAAGGATCTGATGACTTCAGGATCAACCATGAAAGGCTTCCAAGGGAGATAAAAGAGCATAAGATCCGAACTGAAGAGGATCTTCGTACTCTTCCTGATTATGACTGTGTGATCGATGCCTTGTTTGGCTCCGGCCTGAACAGAGCGGCTGAAGGCTTATTTGAAGTGGCAATTGACTGGATCAACGGATCGAGCGGATTTGTTGTGGCCGTTGATATTCCATCGGGAATGTTCGGCGATAAGCCAAATTCCGCTAACGATACCATAGTCCGTGCCGATAAGACCTACTCTTTTCAGTTTCCCAAACTTGCACTTCTTCTTCCTCAGCAGGGCGCATATGCCGGAGAAGTACAGATCCTGGATATAGGTATACTCGGGTCTGAGATCAGCAAGATATCTCCGAGGTATCAAAGCTTTGAAATATCAGATGCTCAAAGAATCTATAAAAGGAGAGAGGTCTTTTCCCATAAGGGCTCCTATGGGCATGGACTGCTCATCTCCGGATCAATTGGGAAGATGGGAGCCGCGGCGCTGTCCGGAAAAGCCGCGCTTAGAAGTGGAATAGGACTTTTGAGCATTCATTCACCCAAGGTGGGCGTGCCTATCTTGCAGGAATCCCTGAATGAAGCCATGGTCTCGGAAGATATTGGAGAGCATTTCCTGCACGGCGTTCCTGATCTCAGTCCGTATAATGCCATTGCCATAGGTCCGGGAATCGGTACTTCAGAGGAAACCGCTGAGATGTTCGGACTCTTCCTGAAAAAAGCCAGGGTACCACTGGTGATCGATGCAGATGCGCTGAATATTCTTGCGGCAAATCCCGAATTCCTCGAAGACATTCCCAAGAACTCAATTCTAACCCCGCACCCCGGTGAATTCCGAAGATTAGTTGATAATTGGAAAGACGATTATGAAAGACTGGAATTTCAATATGGGCTTGCCCGGGATCTTGATTGTTCAATCCTGGTGAAAGGAGCAAACAGTAGTATTTGCACAAGCGAGGGACTTTTCTACTTTAATTCCTCGGGAAATCCCGGCATGGCTACGGCCGGAAGTGGAGATGTTTTAACCGGGATCATTCTGGGACTTTTAGGTCAGGGTTATAATCCCTCACAATCTTTATTGCTTGGGGTATTTATTCATGGACATTCCGGAGACATGGCCATCAAGGATCGTGGATTCGAAGGTCTGATCGCCTCTGATATCGTTGAAAACCTGGGCAAGGCCTTCAAAGGCCTATATTAATTGCTGATCCCTTCCAGCTTGAAAAAGAACGCATACTCCAAAGCAACTTCCCTGAAGCGCTGAAATCTACCGGAGGCGCCCCCGTGGCCAGCATCCATATTGGTGTACATGAGCAATTGATTGTCTCCTTTTTTCAGTTCCCTCAGTTTTGCGATCCATTTTGCAGGTTCCCAATATTGCACCTGACTATCATGTAACCCTGTGGTTACCAGCAGATTCGGATACTCTTTTTCTTCCACGTTATCATATGGGGAATAGCTGAGAATATAATCATAGTATTCCTTCTCCCTGGGATCTCCCCATTCATCGTATTCTCCGGTGGTCAGGGGAATAGAATCATCGAGCATAGTTGTGACCACGTCCACAAAAGGAACCTGGGCGATCACTCCATGAAAAAGATCGGGAGCCATATTCACAACCGCACCCATAAGCAAACCCCCGGCACTTCCACCAACCGCATAAAGGCCCTTGGGTTTGGAAAAGCCCTCCTCAATCAACCCCCTTCCACAATCGATAAAATCCGTGAAAGTGTTTTTCTTTTTAAGCAGCTTTCCGTCTTCATACCACTGTCTTCCATTTACCTGTCCTCCACGAACATGAGCTATGGCAAAAACAAAGCCCCTGTCGACTGTGGAAAGCCTTGCAGATTTGAAAACCGGATCGACAGTGGCGCCATAGGAACCATAACCATATAGCACGCATGGATTTTCCCCCTTTTTGAAGAGGTCCTTCCGGTAAACCAATGAAACAGGAATTTCGACTCCATCCCTGGCTGTAATGAGTATCCTTTCGGTCTTATAATCTCCCTTATCAAATCCGCCGAGCACAGGCATTTCCTTTTTGAGCTCCTTGACACGGGTTTCCATGTTGTAATCATAGGTCGAAGGAGGAGTGGTGAGGGATGTGTAACTGTATCGGAGATTCACCGTGTCGAACTGCTCATTTACCGAAAGTCCGGAGGTGTATACGCTTTCTCCGAAATCAAGGTAATGCTCCTGATCCTTCAGCAGATCCTGAATGAGAATTTGAGTCAGGCCGTTTTTTCTTTCCTCTACAGCAAGGAAGTCCTTAAAGATCTCCAGATCCTCGATCAAAACGTCTTCCCTATGAGCTATTCTTTCTTTCCAGTTTTCTTTCTGCGTAGCATTCAGAGAGGTTTCCATCAACCTGAAATTCAAAGCATTCCAATTGGTCAGGACAAAGAATCTATCCTCGTAATGATCGATGGAATACTCGTGATCTCTTTCCCTCTCTTGGAATATCCTGAATTCTCCCCTGGGGTTATCCGCTTCGAGTATCCTCATTTCCGTAGAGAGGGTCTGATAAGAACTGATGATCAGAAATTTTTCTGATTTGGTTTTGGTCACATAGCATCCAAAAGTCTCATCATCTTCTTCGAAGACCAATACGTCCCGGGAAGGATCTGACCCCAGCTCATGCCGATAGATCTGGTGTGATCGCAGGGTTTGTTCGTCCTGTTTGGAATAGAAGATCGTTTTGTTGTCGTTCGCCCAGCAAAAATTTCCGGTCACGTTCGGGATTACCGCACCTATAGCTTCACCCGTTTCCTGATCCTTGAACCTGATCTCGTATATGCGTCGACCTACGGTATCTACGGAGAATGCAACCAATTTTTGATCCGGACTGAAATCATATTCCTTTAATGCGAAGTACTTATGTCCAACGGCGAGTTCATTTTCATCCAGGACCACTTCTTCATCAGCTTCCAATGAACCCTTTTTACGACAGATGATCGCATACTCCTTGCCCTTTTCATATCGGTGATAATGGAGATATCCGTCTTTTGGGTATGGTACGGATTGGTCATCCTCCTTGATCCTTCCTTTGATCTCCCGGAAGAGGTCTTCCCTGAAGTCTTTATAATCCTTCATGGCTTCATCCAGAAAACGGTTTTCCGCTTCCAGATACTGAATGACCTCGGGATCCTCCCGCTGATTTAACCAATAATAATCGTCGATTCGGGTATGCCCGTGAACTTGAAGTTTCTTTGGTATTTTTTTGGCTTTGGGCGGCCTTAGTGACATCTTCAATGAATTAGGGGGGCGAATCTAAGAACAATTGACCAACCTGAGAATTCAGCCTTAAGTTTTACAATATCGGTGCGAAGAGTCTCGCGAGCGAATACCCGAATCGCTTCAGAATGCCCCACTTTTTGACCTCATCAAGAGTCAGAATGGTGCAATATTTCTTGTCCAGTTCAAATTGCTCAACCAGCTTCATGGTAAAGCCTTTGTCATAGATGAAAGCATTCACCTCGAAGTTCATATCGAAGCTTCGCATGTCCATATTTGCCGTACCGACCGATGAGAAGCTGTCATCGACGGTCATTGTCTTGGCATGAACGAAACCCTTCTTGTATTGGTAGATCTTCACTCCGGCCTTCAGTATTCCCTTGAAGAAGGATCTCATCGCCATACGTACCATTCTGGAATCGGACTCGTAGGGGATTAGAAGTTCAACTCTTATTCCTGCCAAAGCAGCTGTCTTAAGGCTGGTTCGAATGCTTTCATTTGGAACGAAATAAGGGGTGGTTATCTTGATACTTTCTTTGGCCTGGTTGATACCGGCAAAGAATGCCTGCATAATGCTGGCCCAATCGGAATCAGGGCCTGAAGCGGCGACCTGTAGTGGAAGAAGTCTTTCTTTTCGCTCAATTTTCGGGAAATAGAATTCATCGAATTCGAGATCCTCATCCGAACAAAAAACCCAATCAAACAGAAAGTCAAGCTGAAGAGTCCACACACCGTTGCCCTTGATCATGATATTGGTGTCTCTCCAGTATAGACCACCCTCTCTCTCGTTGTCATATTTCCGGTCGATATTGATCCCACCGGTAAAACCTGTGTGACCATCGATGACCAGGATCTTTCTGTGATTTCGATAATTGATCCGACTTCCAAAAAGTGGAAATCTGATCGGGAGAAATGGTTTTACCTGAACACCGGCATTCTTGAGTTTCGAGATCCCCTTTCTCGAGAGCCCGAGACTTCCCACGGCATCATAAATGAACCTTACCTCTAGCCCCTGTTTGACTTTCTTGCAAAGCAGTTCAACGAATTGATTTCCTATGGAGTCGTCCAGGAAGATGTAATACTCAAGATGTATATGAGACCTGGCCTTTTCAATCTCTTCGAGCATTCTGGGAAAGGATGCTTCGCCGTTGATCAGCAACTCAACCTCGTTGTGGACTGCGAGCATGGAATAGCTCATATTTTTCAGCAGGTGGATAACCTTGCCGTGGTTTTTTGCCTCCCTTGGCAGATCTTCCTGAGAAACATATCCCTCAAGGCTTTTCTTATTAGCTACCTGTTGGAAAGATATTTTGTCTGTGATCCTTTTGCGGTCAAACATCTTCTTGCGCCTCCAGTTTTGGCCGAAGGTGAGATAGATCACAATCCCGACGAAAGGGGCAAGAAAAAGGATCAGAAGAAATGCATAGGTCTTCTGCGGATTTTTGTTCTCCAAGAGGATCTGAAAAACAAGGATGGCAACCAGGACATAATTGATCCCAATAACCCAGGCAAGCTCTAATCCCTGCCATATTTTCGCCCAATCCCAGCCGAAAAGATCCATGGCTTGAAATTAAAAATCTAAGATGACCGAATCAGAGAAAGGGGGAAGTTTAATTGGTGAGAACCAGCTTTCTGCTCTTGATTATCCGGCCAAATGGGCAAAACTGATTTTGGAGAAAGCCCCTGATAGTTTCCCAAAATCTCCTGTATGGCAGATTACTGGTGCATAGAGTATCGGTTTGAACAAAGGCTGGCTGAAAGGAGATCCATAGGATGTGCAGAACTGCAAACAAACTCTTCTGGATAGGATTTAGAGTATTAAAACAGGGCTTAAAGATAGAAGAAGGTAAATACCAGTACCTTGTAGCCGAAAATTTGACTTGATTTTTTGAACTTCAATAAAAAAATTTGCGGCCGAATTTTAGCTGCAAGGATAAAATTGCCTTAGATGGACATAGTAATTTCAAACCTCACAAAACGGTACGGTCCCCAAAGGGCGGTCGACAACATCTCTTTTGAGGTGAAGACCGGGGAGATCCTGGGCTTTCTGGGCCCCAATGGCGCTGGGAAATCGACCACCATGAAGATGATCACCGGGTACCTTGGGATCGAGGACGGGGATATTTCTATTGGAGGAAGTTCACTTGCTGATTCCGATAAGAGCCTGAAAAGACATATAGGCTACCTTCCGGAAAACAATCCGCTTTATCTGGATATGCCCGTGATCGACTACCTGATCTTTTGTGGGAACCTTCAGAATATGAGCGATGCAGCGATCAAGGAGAGGGTTCCTGAAATGGTCAGACTTTGTGGCCTGAATGCGGAGAAGCATAAAAAGATCGGTGAGTTGTCCAAGGGATACCGCCAGCGGGTCGGGCTGGCGCAGGCCATGATCCATGATCCTGAGATATTGATACTTGATGAGCCAACGACCGGGCTGGACCCCAATCAGATCGTTGAGATCAGAAGTTTGATCCGGGAGATGGGAAAGGAAAAAACAGTGGTCCTTTCCACTCATATACTTCCTGAGGTTGAGGCAACATGCGACAGGATATTGATCATCAACAGAGGTAGGATTGTTGCGGATGGAACAGCAGATAGCCTTCGGGACCAGGCCAAGGGTCAGATCTCTGTTAAATGCAGTATCGATGCAAATACATCGGAGGTTAAGAACGGCCTGGCAGGTATCAAAGAGGTCTCAGAAGTAAAAGAGCTTGGAGGCAATTCTTTCCAGGTATCTTCTTCGTCCAACGACGCTCTTGCGGCTGATATCTTCAGGCTTTGTGCCAAAAGCAACTGGACCTTAACGGAGCTTGTTCCAAGTGAAACCAAGCTCGAAGACATATTTAGGGAGTTAACCACCAGCCAATCATGAAACAGATTTGGACAATTACCAAAAGGGAGCTTGCTTCCTTCTTTGATTCCCTGATGGCCTATATTCTCATCGTGGCCTTTCTGGGATTCAGTGGATTTTTCACATGGTTGTTTGGTGGTGATGTTTTTCTTGTAGGCCAGGCAAGCATGAGAAGTTTCTTCGGCATTGCATATTGGACGCTTTTCTTTTTTATCCCTGCCATCACTATGAGATCGCTGGCTGAGGAAAAAAGAAGCGGAACGCTTGAGTTGCTGCTCACCAAGGACATCAGCGACCGCCAACTGGTCATTGGAAAGTTCCTGGGAGCATTTTTGCTGATTTGTATTTCTCTTTCGTTCACGGTCATCTATGTCATCACCCTTGCCAACATCGGTAACCTCGATAACGGCGGTGTGATCTCCGGATATATGGGCTTGCTGTTGATGAGTGCGGCTTATATCAGCATTGGTATTTTTGCCAGCAGTGTGACCAACAACCAGATTGTGGCCTTTCTTCTGGCCTTGTTGATATCGCTTTTTTTCCATTTGATCTTCGGAATGCTGGCGATGAATTCCACATCATTTGTTGGGCAAATGTTCTCTTATCTCAGCCTCTCAAATCATTATGAAAGTATAACCCGTGGTGTTGTCGACAGTAAGGATATCGTGTATTTCCTTTCCATTATTCTTTTGGGCCTCCTCTTGGCAGAATTTTCACTTTCCAGAAGGAACCAAAGCAATTCATGATCATGAGCACAAAGAGTTTTTTAATTCCGCTTTTGTTGGTGACGGGCATATTGATCCTGGCAAACCTTTTTAGCCGGGAGATCTTCTTTAGGATCGATCTGACCGAGGACAAGCAGTATACCCTTTCTAAAGCCACCAGGGATATCCTTGAGGACCTGAATGATCCGGTGACGATCAAGGCTTATTTTTCTCAGGATCTACCACCGGATGTGGCCAGAACAAGAGATGATTTCAGGGATTTGCTGATCGAATACGCAAATATTTCTCGTGGTATGGTGGTCTACGAATTCGTCAATCCAAACGAGAACGAGGAGAAAGAAAGGGAGGCCATGTCGGCTGGAATTCAGCCCGTTTTTATCAATGTTCGGGAAAAGGATCAGATGAAACAGCAAAAGGCCTATTTAGGAGCGCAGATCTCGATGGGTGAGGGGACGGAGTCGATTCCTTTCATGGAGCCAGGTGGCGGAATGGAATATGCATTGACCACCTCTATCAAGAAGCTCGCTGTAGTAGACAAACCTTCCATTGGTTTTATCAGTGGAAACGGGCAACCGGACCTGTCTCAGCTTGCTGCCCTGAGGGTGGAGCTTGAAATTCTTTATAATGTCCAACCCGTAAACCTGGCATCATTTGATCCGGGGCAATCCAATTTTAAGACATTGGTGATGGTCAGGCCTACCGATAGCATTCCTGCGGATCAGCTTGCAAAGCTGGATCAATATGTACAGGGCGGTGGAAATCTTGTGGTGGCCCTGAACAGGGTGGATGCAAATCTTCAGACGGCAAACGGCTCAATACTCTCCACAGGTACTGAGGCATTTCTTGAAAAGTATGGCATTTACGTATCACCGTCTTTTGTGACGGATCAGAATTGCGGATCCGTTTCGGTTCAACAGCAGCAGGGTTTTTTCACCTTCAACACCAATATTTCATTCCCATTTCTCCCAATCATTTCCAAGTTCAAGGATCACCCGATCGGAAAGGGACTTGAGGCTGTGATCCTGCAATTTGCAAGTCCTATCCAGTACAATGGTGATGGCAATGCTACCTGGACAGTTCTGGCGGAGAGCTCAAAGAAATCCGGCATTGTTCCGGCACCGACCTATTTCGATATTCAGAAGCAATGGACCGATGCGGACTTCTCCATGGGCTCCCAGACAATTGCCGGACTCCTTGAAGGGAATACGAGTTCTGGCATTCCTTACCGGATCGCTGTGATCAGCGATGGGGATTTTTGCATAGGAGGGGGAAGAGGACAGCAGGTTCAGGGTGACAATGTGAGTTTGATGGCGAATTCGATCGACTATCTGTCTGATGATACCGGCCTCATAAACCTCCGTACCAGGGGTGTGGTGAGTCGTCCGATCAAGGACCTGGAGGAGGGGACCAAGACCCTGCTCAAGTATTTGAATTTTGGATTGCCTATTCTGTTGGTTATCCTCTATGGTGTGTTCAGGGCTCAGAGAAGAAGAAGTATACGGATGAAAAGGTTGGAAGAGAACTATGGCTAGGAGATTCAACAATAAGACTTTACTGGTTGTATTCGCCGTTTTGGCGGCTGCCTTTCTGGCCGTGAAGTTCTTTGGAAAAAGAAGCGCGGGTGGAAATTTTCCGGAATATGTGGTAAACATGGATACCGCCGGAGTCGATAGGATACTGATGAACCCTAAAGCTGAAAAAGGTGCTACCCTTGAATTTAGCAAGGTCGGTGGATCTTGGAGGATCAAAAAGGAAGAGAAGAATATTCCTGCAGCGGAAGGAGTCGCTGAGAATATCATTTTTCAGATTTCTAATCTAAAGCCTACCAGGCTTGCTACTCGCAATGAGGAGAATTGGTCTCAATATGATCTCACCGATTCATTGGGAACAAGGGTGAGAATATACCGCGACGAAGATCTCTTGGCCGATGTGATGGTTGGCAAGATCAGCTATAAGCAGTTGCCCGGTCCACAGGGACAATTTGGAGGCCAGCCTAATATCACCGGAAACTCCTTTGTACGACTGACGGATGGCAAAGAAGTGTATACCGTGACTGGTTTTCTCGGCATTACGTTTAACAGGGACTTCAATTCATACAGGAATCAGACTTTTCTCATGATCAATCAGGACAGCCTGACCACATTGGAATTCATCTATCCTGCCGATACCGGTTTTGTGGTACAAAGGGTTGATTCGGTTTGGGCCATTGGTACAATGCCAGTAGATCAGGATATCCTGAATAACTATGTGCGCACTATTTCCAACAAGCGTTTCAGCAACTTCAATGATGATTTTAAGGGGGATGCGAGGCCTGTATTTAGATTGATCATCAGTGAAAAAGGAACGGATCCTGTGACAATTCAAGCCTTTGATCTTGGTGGCGGAACCTGGATCCTGAATTCCTCCTTGAACTCCGAGGGAATGTTTGAAGCCTCCGATGAAGAGGTTCAGAAGATCTTTCCTTCGAGTAGATATCTTGGAATAGCCTCTTAGAATACCTTCTGAAGGGCATCGCCCGGTTTAGCCGTTCTGCAAAAATTGGGATATCACTGGCATGCTTCATATTCGATATTCTGCTTGAAAAGAGGTATGCTGCTAGCTCCCTGAACGCTGCGGAGGTATCCGTTCCCAACGCCCGTTAATGTGGCTTATAGACCATTTTTAAAGGTTTTTTGAGTATATGCGATGCTACTTTTACAACCAATAATGAATTGGATGAAAAAATTATTTCTCGCTTTTTCCTTTCTGCTTTTCGGTTTTTCCCAGAGCTCTTTTGCTCAGACCTATTGCACATCTACATTTAGTTTCCCCAGTTCCCTTTATACGAGTAATGTGACTTTTGGGGCTATAAACAACAATAGTGTTGGCTCGGGTTATGCAGATTACACCAATTTATCGACCGTTGTTGCACCCGGAACTATTTATCCGATCTCCGCGACCATCACCCCGGTATCCACATCTCCAGCTCATATAGGAGCATATTTTGATTGGAATCAGGATTTCGATTTTGATGATCCGGGAGAGTATTATTATCTGGGTTATAATGGCGCAGCCAGCTCTCCGGTGACCATCAACGGGAATATTTCGGTTCCGAACAATATTCAGACAGGACCAACAAGGATGCGTATCCTCATGAGGTATGGTACTTCCGGTTTTCCAACGGATCCATGTTATAACGGAAGTCTGGGTGAGACCGAGGATTATACCGTTGTTGTGGCCAGTACAGTGCCTTTGGATATTGGGATTAGTTCCATCGACGAGCCTTCGGTTTTTTGTGCCGGTACGGAGGATATAGTCACCACTATTCGAAATTTTGGCACCGATCAGATCACAAGTGCTACTGTTAACTGGGCTGTGAACGGTATTCTTCAAACCCCCTATAATTTCTCCGGTCTGATCGATACGGTTGGAGGAACTGGCTCTACTACTGCCCAGGCGATTATTGGTAGTGTGAATTTTGCCAATGGTGTTTCCTATGATATTGAGGCATGGACCTCTGATCCCAATGGCTCTCCGGATACCATGAATACGAATGACAGCTCCTCAGGTATTTTTCAGGCTTCCCTGCAAGGAAATATGACCATTGGTGGAGTAGGAGCGGATTTCACAGATCTTCAAGCAGCATCGAATGCCCTTGCCTCCTTCGGGGTTTGCGGGCCGGTAAACTTTACTATCAATCCCGGGACATATCTCGGTTATTCGAGCTTCTCTGAGATACCCGGGGCATCTTCGGTTAATCAGGTGGTTTTTGATGGGGTAGATAATGGTCTTGTCACCCTGAGTAACGATGGTCAGGTTCAGAACGCAACCATACTGATCGATGGTGCCGACTGGCTCACTTTCAGGAACATCACCATCGAAAACACAAAATCCGCCTGGTCGGCATGGGGTGTCAGACTTGCAAATGGGGCAGATCACAATACGATAGAACACTGCAAGGTGCGGATGGCACCCGGGCCAAATTCGGATCGTACCGGGATCATCGCTACAAGTTCGAATCAATTTGCGGATGGGCAGGGCAACAATGCCAATTACACGCAGATCATCGAATGTGAGTTTTCTGGTGGCTATGAAGGAATCCATTTTGAGGGTTCTAACAGCCTGAGAACAACAGGTAACCTCTTCATGGGTAACCGTTTTTCAAGCATTGAATTTTACGGGATCTTTTGCGAGGATCAGGATTCAAACCGGATCGTTGATAATCATATTCCTATCCTCAATAATCCAAATGGAGCAGGGGTCAACCTTGAGGATGCCGAAAGGTTCCGGTTTGAAGGAAACTATGTCCATGCCGTAAACAACCCGGTTCGACTCAGGTTTCCAAATATGGATTCAAGTGGAGTTGCGCGTTTTGCCAACAACATGATCATATCAGAGGCCGGGCCAGGCATTCATGTCAATGGTGGAGCGCTGGTGGATTTTTACCATAATTCTACCAAGGGCGAACCGGCGGTATTTTTCCTTGGCTCTCATATTAGTCATCAGTTGGTCAACAACATTTTCACATCTGCAACCGACTATGCATTTGAATCGGCAACTACCCTGACATTCGGGGCGGTTGACCACAATATCTATTATTCTGAAAATCCAACATTGCTTGCCTATTATGGCGGTAGTTATCCATCCCTGAGCGCCTGGCAAGCCGCTGATCCCAGCATCAACATCAATTCCCTTGAAGGCGATCCACTGTATAAAAGTTCTACGGATCTAAGTCCGACAAGTCCCATCGCGAATAACACGGGAGATTCTCTTGGGATCTTATTGGATTTTAACCGCAATAGCCGAGATGTCTTTACACCGGATATAGGAGCGATCGAATATGATATTTACTCCAATGATGTGGGAGTGCTTTCCATTGATTCACCCCTGGCTTTTTGCCCGGGAGTGGAAAATGTAGTGGTTACAATTCAGAACTACGGAAACACCCGGATCAATTCTCTTACGATCAACTGGGCTATTAATGGTGCTATTCAGCCCTCTGTAGCATATAATCAATTGATCGATACCATCGGAGGAACAGGATCCGCGTTTGCACAGGTTGTGCTTGGCAGTTTTAATTTCATTGTGAATACCGCTTACAGCATTGAGGCCTGGACGAGTAACCCAAACGGAGGCTCCGATCCCAATTCGGAAAATGACTCTATTATAGGCGTAAGAAAAGGAGCCCTTGCTGGAGTCCTCACGGTTGGAGGCCCCGGGGCAGATTTTAACACCTTGACACAGGCCGCTGCTGATCTTATGCTAGCCGGGGTATGCGGACCTGTGACTTTCAATATCAATCCCGGAACATATCATGAATTCATCCAACTTGGAGAGATTGATGGTGCATCTGATATCAATACCATCACCTTTGACGGAGGGAACAGGGATTCTGTTTTCGTTGTCCACGACGGATTGGGCCAGAACGCGGTGATCTTCCTCAACGGAAGTGATTGGATCACTTTCCGTAACATGACCCTTGAGAATACCTACAATGCCGCTACAGGCTGGGGAGTTCTGCTCACGGGTCAGGCTGACCATAACACCATTGATAGCTGTAAGATCATACAACCGGTTGCTGTTTCCTTTAACAGGGCGGGAGTGGTTAGCTCCGGAAGTTCTGTGAGCGCTACTACGGAAGGAAACAATGCCAATTTCACGACCGTATCGAATTGCCATATTGTTGGAGGATATACGGGAATTCATTTTGAAGGAAGCAGTTCGCAGAAGAACCAGGGTAACCGCGCTTTGAACAATACTATTGAAATGACCTGGGCTTATGGGATCAACGCCGATGAACAGGATTCCGCAACATATACTGGAAATCACATTTCCGATCTGAGGACAACGGTTACCGCCTATGGAATGCAGATCTATGATCACAACGGGTTCATCATTGATCGAAATTATATTCACTCTACCGGTTGGGGATTGAGAATGAACGATGCCAATTCCGACCTTCCGATGGGCACATCTCTGATCACGAACAATATGATCATATCGGAGGGCAATGAGGGGATCTCCATTCAGGATGCAAATAGCCTCGATATTTTCCACAATTCGGTGCTTGGAGAGCCTGGTATTCGCTTGGCAGGGTTACTGGTTATGGTGGATTTGAGGAACAACATCTTCACATCGATGAACGACTATGCCTTTGAGACCGTTACGAGCCCTCCTCTTACCCTTGACTACAATATTTACCATGTTTTTTCCGGTTCGTTCTTTGTGAGATATAACGTGCCACAGCCTGACCTGCCTACCTGGCAGTTGGCTAACCCTCTACTGAACATGAATTCTTTGTCGGGAGACCCTGAGTTCATCAGCAATACAGATCTTCATTTGATTGGCATTCTTGCCAGCGATTCAGGCGCACCGGTTGGTGTTATTGAGGATTTCGATGGGGACATAAGGAGCTTTCTTACTCCTGATATAGGTGCTGATGAATACACTCCTGCACAATTCGATATGTCTGTGACAGGGCTTGCATCTCCAAGCCAGGATTCTTCCTGCTTCAACGGTCCCTCGGCTGTGGTAGTCAACCTAAAGAATGCCGGACTGGGTGCCGTGGATTTTTCACTTTCTCAGATGGTCGTGTCGGTCAAGGTCTCTGGTCCTGTTCCCGACTCCATTTCTACCACGGTCTCGGATAATTCATTAAACGGGGGACTTCCCTTGGCTCCGGGTGATTCGATCCTGGTAAATCTGGGCAATATCACCATCGGGAGCCTGGGAGATTATACTTTCGAGCAATTCATCGATTTTGCCGCTGACGAGCAGCCCATCAACGATTATAAATCTGAAATGATGAGTCTGGGCGTGATTTCCGGTTACCCTTATCTGGAGGACTTTGAAACCTTTGTTGTTGGAAATGATGGAACCGGTTTTGATAATGGTTGGCTGAACCTTGTACCGGATATTCCCACCACCAACGAGTACAGGTGGGTAGTGAACTCCGGTGGGACTCCTAATTTCGCTTCTGGCCCTTCTGCGGCGAATACCACTGGGAATTATGTTTATACCAGGGGAGCCAGCCCGGGTTTTGATGCCCATATGGTCGCGGCATGCGTCTCCATCGATTCTATTCCATTGGGGAAAATGGATTTTGAATATCATATGTATGGAAACGATATCGGAACAATTGATATAGATGTATTCAACGGAACCACATGGGTGAACGGACTTTGGAGCCTTACAGGGCAACAGCAGGTCACCGAAAATGATCCCTGGATTAAGGCTACACTTGACCTGTCATCCTTTTCAGGTGATGTGAGGGTGAGGTTCAGAGGGACCAGAGGTGCCGGGAACCAAGGTGATATTTGTATAGATAATGTAAGGTTTTATTCACCGCCACCAACAGACATTTCTGCAGTAGACCTTCCAAGTCCGGTACTCAGTACCTGCCTTAACGGGGTGGAAAATGTGACCGTTTCTCTATATAATTCGGGAAGCAGTCCCCTGGATTTTTCAACAAATAACCTGAACATCAAGGTCCCCATTTCCGGCTTAGGCTCTGGTTTGATCGACACCACCTTCACCAGCAATGCCTTTATAGGTGGCCTCCCTTTGCCGGCAGGCGATACGCTTGAAGTGACCATTGGCACAGTAGACATGAGCGCTATTGGGACCTACAATTTTGACCTGATCGCAACGCTTTCGGGCGATATGGATAATAGCAACGATTCCGTTTTGGATCGTTCTGCGAATTCGGAACAATTGCTAAACTCCTTCCCGTATTTGGAGAACTTCGAGCTGTTTACCTCGACCATTAATGCCACGGGCTGGACCAATGGTTGGACATCCGATCCTATTAACACAACAGTGCCATTCCGCTGGCAACCTGATCACGGTGGAACACCAACAACATTGACCGGACCGGAGGTAGATCATACCCTTGGAGATCCCAGCGGGAAATATATTTTTACAGAATCATCCCAGGGAGTTTCGGGATCCGAAGCGATGTTATATTCTCCATGTTTTGACATCACCAATATTTCCGACCCAATGCTTGAATTCTATTACCATATGTTTGGCAATACTACGGGCTCAATGGAATTGGATGTTTTTGATGGCACGGATTGGCATCTGGGCGTTTGGTCTCAGACCGGCCCCCAGCAGTTTTCAGGATTTGATCCATGGTTAAGGGCTAGTGTTAATCTGACCACATTTGCCAATAGCAATGAGATGAAATACAGATTGAGGGGAGTTCGTGCTGCGGGAGGAACCGGTGATATGGCGATCGACGATGCCAAATTCCAGCAAACTCCCGATTATGATCTGGAAGCAGATTCCATTACTGGAATAAGCTCTGGTTGCGGATTGGACACCAATGAATCGATCCAGGTAAATGTTTATAACCGCGGAAAATTTGCAGCTACCGGCTTTGACATAGAATATGACCTTGGCTCCGGATGGACCTTCGGCACCACGATTTCCACTTCCTTAAACCCGGGAGCTCAGCAACAATACACCATAACCGGGGTAGACCTTTCCAACCCGGGAGCCTATGTCATCCAGGCGCGGGTTGTATTTGCGCTGGACGAAGATTCAACAAACGATGTGACCCGGGTCAAAAATATACAGAATCTCTTTCAACCCGAGATCCAGAGTACCACAGGTGATGAGGTTTGCGAGTCAGGTTCATTGAGTTTGAGTGCGACTTCCAATGCGGATTCCTTGTTTTGGTACGATGATCCGGCCCTTACGAATTTGGTAAATACCGGCACAAACTATTTTATAGCTAATGCAACAACAACCCAAACCTTTTATCTGCAAGGTCGCAATTCCAATGGCTGTTCTTCAAACCCGGCAACTGTTGTTGGCACCGTTAGCCAGAACCCTGATATGGATTTCACCTTTGTGGTGAATGGGGCGACAGTTGACTTCACCTCAGCTATAGGGTCTGCCTTTGATAGCGTTTTCTGGGACTTTGGAGATCTGGGCACAAGCACACAATTGAACCCATCACATACCTACACCAATACTCAAACTTATGTGGTGACACATACGGGATACAGCGGTTCATGTGAGGCAGATACCTCCAAAGGGGTGTTTGTCAATGTGGGAATCGATGATAATCCCTGGAGTGCGGCAATTCAGGCCTTCCCGAACCCAACAGACGGAAAATTCTCAATTGAGATCCCGCAGGCAAACGGGATCACAATTGTGGAGGTCTTCGATATGAAAGGAGGGAAAGTGTTTTCCAGAACCTTTGAGGCCAGGGGGTCGCTCTCTGTTGATATGGATCTTTCCAAGGAAGAGGCTGGGGTTTTTATCCTCCGGATCAGCAACGGTGATAATAGTTCGACGAAGAGAATCACTCTGAAGGAATAAAAAAGGGCCCTATGGGCCCTTTATCATCCTGAAAGGGGGAGGTCAAGGTCCGATCAGGACTTGCTTATCCTTGGGGTATTTGATGGTGTAATCAAATCTGAGATCCTTTTTTCTTTGGCTTGCGAGGTCAAACCTCCATTCGATCTTACCGGTGGTCTTGTTCAATTTTCCTCCCATCAGATCTCCGGGAGTGACAGTGATCTCTTTGTTTTTGGAGATTGGTACCTGATCAAAGATCCTCAGATATATCTCCTCGGACTTTTGATTATGAGCCATAATGGAATAGGCCTTCACGACTTTTTTATTTCCTCCAATGAAACTCTCGGAACTGTAATCCTTGTTCATCTCTCTTTTTATGAATACCCGGCGATCCACACCAAAGGAAACATCGATGGTATCGTTAAACTGAGCGGTGTTGACAAATGATCTACCAACATAGGAGTTCTGCATGAAGATGTTTACTTCACCGTTCATCAGATCAAGATCGTACCAGTTGCTGATCTTTCCAACAAGATAAACATGGGGAGAAAGCTTAGGGACAGCCTGGTGTTCGAACCCGGCTTTCACGTTTTCCATTTTCATATGAACCACTTCATACTTGTTTTCAGAAGGAATGTTTTGCTTTCCGGGAACATCGAACTCAACGGCGAGCTCTTTGTTGATGATCACCACTGGCTCATCATAATTATCCTGCTCAAGGGCCATTTCGGGTGAAGCACCAAAGGCTGCCGGCGCCATGGATTTTTCTCTTCTGCTGGAATAAACAGGTTGTGGAATATAGAAATCCAGGTAATAGGGGTATAGCTCCGGAATAGTGGTGCTCACCTCCGTCTTTGCAGTCGAAACCTTTACGTTGACACCATCCCAGTCGACACCGGTTCCCTGTTTGATATTGGCCTTATAGGTGAGCTCAAGGGGCTCATTCTTGCTGTTAAACCTGAGATCATAACTTGGATACCATCCGGCATTGTCAACCTGATATCTCAGCTTCAATTTGGCAGTGCCGTCCTTGCTCACATGTACTTTAACCTCCACTTGTCCAACCGGTAGTTTGTTTTTGCCCTGTAGCTGACTCAGTTGACTGTTTAGCCTGACCAGCTCTTCATTCATGTCTTTGATCCTTTTTTCCCTCGAGAGAATATCCATGGAGATCTCTCTCACTCGTACTCTGAAATAGGCATCAAAATCCTTGAATTTATCCGGGTCAAGGGTCTCGTCCTTTCCACCGATATATCTGTTGGCCTTAAGAAATTCCTTCTCTTCAGTCAGTATTGAGATGTTGGCCTCCTCCAGGATTTTATCGGAACTCAGCTTTTCGATCTGAGCTTTGATCTCCGATATTTCAGGCGAATCCTCCAGTTGGTTCAGATAGTTTTTCATCTGCTTGACAGATAACACGGTTACATTCCTTTCTCCTTCGACCTGTAATGTATTGCCACGAATAAAAGGGGAAATATCCGAGATCAGGATCTTATGGGTGCCGGAACTCAGCCTTATGGAAGCTTCTCTTTCGACCTGGGCTCCCTGCGTATAGACGATAACCTCACTGATGTTGGAGCTGCTTTTGATCTCTGCCCCAAATGCCATCTGGAACATCATGATCGGTAGAATTAGAATCGAATTTTTCATGACCTCTTTTTTTGGGTCATAATTGCAATTCCGGTGCCATAAATATTTTGAGAAGGGGCAACCGTCCTGAGAGGTGAGAATTTTTTGGGCAAAAAAAAAGGCCAAAAAGGCCCTCCATATTCATTATGAAGCCTTTTTGATCTTGGGTTTAAATTTGAACAATTTTTTCTTTTTCCAGTTGAAACCAAACTTATCAACCATGGTATCGGCGATGATCTGAAGTGCTTCTTCAGGGTCATCGGTAGCTTTCCACAGCTTGATATCGTTTGGACTGATGGTCCCTTTTTCGATCAGACTCTTGTTGATAAAGTCGGTCATTTCGTTCCAGAAATCCTTTCCCATGACGATCACCGGAAAGTTCTTAATCTTCCTGGTTTGGATCAAAGTCAGGGTTTCAAAGATCTCATCAAGGGTACCAAAACCACCTGGTAACAGAACAAAGGCATAGGAGTATTTCACCATGATCATCTTTCGGATGAAGAAATAATGAAAATCGAAATGCTTGTCGATATAAGGGTTCATTCCCTGTTCAAAAGGTAGGTCTATGTTACACCCTACTGAGGTAGCAACACCTTCCTGGCAACCTCGATTGGCTGCCTCCATAATACCCGGCCCACCTCCGGTGATGATATTGATCCCTACCTGAGAGATCTCTTTGGCGGTTTCTTGGGCCAATTGGTAATATGGATTGTCTTCTTTAAATCTGGCGGAACCAAACATGGTTACGCTTGGGCCTAGGTTGCGGAACTTCCACAAAGCATGCCCGGTCTCATAGAATACTTTGAAGAGAATGCGTACATCCTGATGATGTTTTCGCTGTCCCTCCAGAAAGTATTTCTCGGTCTCGTATAGGCGCTTGCCATCCTCGAGACCATGTGTTTCTAAAACTTCTGTCATAGCTGTAAATGCCGGATCTTACTCCAGCTCTTCGCAAAACAATTCTAAAATTCTTCTGTATTCATCATGCCAGGAACTCGCCTCTTTGAAGCCATGTCCTTCAACGGGGAATGCGGCAAGCTCCCAATTCTCTTTTTCCAACTCGATCAAACGCTGGTTCAATCTAACAATATCCTGGAATTGAACGTTCATATCGACCATTCCGTGTAACATCAGCAAACGATCTTCCAGACCTTCGGCAAAATAAATGGGGGAGGATCTTCGAAATGCCGTAGGATCTTCCTCCGGGGTGTTGAGGATGTTTGAAGTGTAAGGATGGTTATAGTGCGCCCAGTCGGTGACGGACCTCAATGCCGCACCTCCCTGGAATACACCGGGGTTCTTGAAGAGCGCCATGAGGGTGATGAATCCCCCGTAGGATCCTCCGTAGATCCCGACCCTGTTTTTGTCAATTCCATGCTGAGCGATCAGGTAATTGGCGCCATCGATCTGATCCGATAGGTCCAAACCGCCCATATGTCTGTATATCGCGGTTCTCCAATCCCTTCCGTAGCCTGCACTTCCACGATAGTCAATGTCCAGGACGGTATAGCCCATATCGGTTAGCAGGTTGTGAAACATATACTCATGATAATAACTGCTCCACCATTTATGCACGTTCTGAAGGTATCCCGCACCATGAACGAAGATCACCGCGGCTCCGTTTTTCACTGCTGATTCAGGCTTGTAGAGCCTGGCTCGCACCTCCGCCCCGTCCTCGGCCTTGAAATATACCAGCTCAGGTACTCGCCAATCATAAGTGCTGAAGGCTTCTGTGATCGAGTTGGTAATTTGCTTTGGGGCTCCGCCATTCTCGATATCGATAAGGTACAGCTCCCAGGGTTTATTTGAATAGGAATATCTGGAGATCGCCCATTTTTCGTCATGGGAGATCATAATCTCATGGTTACCTGCTTCACTGGTAATCTTCTTTCTGGATTTATCTTTTATATCCAGGGAATACAGATGTTTTTCTCCCGGGTCGGCTTCATTGCTTATGATCCAAAACCCGGATTGGTCGTTTTTCAACCATGATTCCTGTACTTCCCAATCACCCTTGGTGAGCTGTTCTCTTTTGGATCTTTTGAGATCATAGGTATAGAGGTGAGAATAGCCGGATTCTTCTGATTGAAAAAAGACCTTATCTCCGGAGTCGAACCATCCAAGGGTTCCCGGAACAGATGTCCAGCCAACGATTCCGGGGCCTCCTATCCAGGCTTCATCATGCTGGTGATCGATGTTCTTTAGTTCACCGCTGTTGAGATCGACTTGCACGATCCAGCGGTCTTTGTTGTCGTAGGATTTCAGGTCCAGTACTACGGAGCCTGTTTTCGATACATAGGGACCATGATAGTATACCGATTTTGGCTGGGTGTAGGTGTCCATATACTTATCTTCCCCATCATGATATTCTTTTAGAAAGGCTGGCTTATCATATATACCCGGAAGCTTGGATACATCCATAAAATAGACTGAGTCCGTTTCTACATTGTAGATCCCCATCTTCTGGTCATCTCTTTTCAAACCCACCTTGGCACGGCCCTCAAGCGCGTTGGCATAACCCTCATTGGTTACGAAATCCATCCCATGGGTCTCGGGATTTTGATTTCGGGTGACCTGCTTAAAGATCACATATTTTCCATCGGGAGTGATCCCAAAGTTGCTCAGGTATCCTTTTGAATAGTACCAGGCTTTTGCCTGACCGGCAACCATATCTTCCCTCGTCTTCTTCTGAAGCTGCTCCTTTTCATCTCTTTTCCTGACTATTTCGAAGAGCGCCTTCTCTTCTTTTTCGATCCAGCTATCTTCATCCTCATCATCATTCTTGCTTCCTTTTTTGAAGTTGGTGATCTGTGTTGTGGAGTTGGTAGAAAGATCCAGGAGATAAATATTGGAGTTTCGGGAATAGAACAGGCCTGACTCGGCTTCATTCAAACCGATTAGGTATTCCCGATCAAAGGTTTTGAGGATGGGTTCATTTCCCTTTCCTGGCCGATAAACAAAAATATCTCCGGATTTTTCAAAAAATATCCTTCCGTCTTTGCTTTTAAGACCGTCCGGAGGCGGGATTTCCTTATAATCTTCCGGTTCAATTTTTTCAATGTTACCGTTGGAAATGCTGTAACTATACCTGGCTGTGATCAAGGCCGCTTCCTTATTCCACTCGAAGTAGATCTTTTCAGAACCAAAATCCCATACAGGGTTATCCGGGAGGTATCCGATATATTCGTAACCCTTCATGATCTCTTTTAGGGAGAGGTCGGATTCTCCCCGACATTGGGCATGGGAATCGTAAAATTTGGAGCATAGGATTCCTACCAGTGCAAGGCTTAGGAGTATTCTCATCATTTAAATGAAATTGTTAGACAAAGAATGAGGCACAATAATACTCCTCATAATGGAACGCTAGGAGACGTTGATGTAATTTAAGAATTCCTTTTTGGTGTTTTCTTCCTTGAATTTGCCGGAAAAATAAGCGGTACCGGTTTTCGAACTCGTATCCCCAACTCCCCTGGAAGCAACACAAAGGTGAGTGGCATCCATCACAACCCCAACATGCTCTGTTTGGAGTGCTTTCTTCATTTCTTCTGCTACCTGTACGGTCAATCTTTCCTGAACCTGGGGTCGTTGGGCAAAATATTGGACGATCCTGTTGATCTTGCTCAGACCGATGATCTTGCCGCTGGATATGTAAGCCACATGAGCCTTTCCATAAATTGGAACAAAATGGTGCTCGCAATAGGAATAGAAGGTAATATCCTTTTCCACGATCATTTCATTGTAATCGTATTTATTGCTAAAAAGGCGCGCATGAGGCTTATTCTGGGGGTTTAGCCCCCTGAATACTTCCTTGACGTACATTTTGGCCACCCTTCTGGGAGTTCCCTTGAGGCTGTCATCCGAGAGATCCAAACCCAGGGTTTCCATGATTGCTTTGAAGTGCCCCTCGATGATCTCGATTTTCTCCTCGTCACTCAGATCAAAGGCATCAGCCCTCATCGGCGTATCGAAGGAAGTGGAGATATGACTTTCTCCTACCTCATCAAGGTATTCATTGATCTGCTGGGTATTCAACAAAATTTCTTTCTGTTTCATAGAGTTTTATGGAAACCTCATATTCGTTCTCGACCTTCTCGCGCAAAAGATCATATATGACCCTAACGATGTTTTCTGCAGTCGGGTTAAGATCTTTGAACTCCTCGGTATCCAGGTTTAGATTCTTGTGGTCAAATTTATCAATTATATTGTCCCTAATGAGGGATTTGAGCTTTTTCAGGTCATATACCATTCCCGAATCAGGATCGATTTCGCCGGTGAGCTTGACGAACAGCTCATAGTTGTGTCCATGATAATTGGGATTTGAACAAAGTCCGAAAATGCGCTCGTTTTTGTCATCTTCCCAATTGGGATTATACAATCTATGAGCTGCGTTGAAGTGTTCACGACGTATGACAGAGACCTTCATTGCGATTCTAACAGCGATAAGCTTCCAAAAGTTTTTTTGACCTATTCTGCACGAAAAAACATGCTTTTGGGTTGGCAAAGATACCCTTATTGCATTTTGGAAGTCGTAAGAATTGGAAATATTAGAACAATTCTGTTTTTAGTTGGTTTCTTAACTTTGCAAACCCTTTGTGGAAAGACATTATAAATTTTAAAAAACAATTATGAGAAAATTCGATTTGTTTAAGTTGAGCAGCCTTATGATGGCCATGATGCTTGCTCTCACCTTCGGACTTCAGAGTTGCTCTGATGATGACGATGATGGAGGAGGAACACCAGCGCCCACCAGAACCGCATACGAAATTCTTGAAAACACTGCAGGACTGGATTCTGCATTCAAGTATTTTAATGCCTACCCTGATCTGGTCAACATGCTTCAGGATTCTACAATTACCCTTTTTGCTCCTGATAATGATGCGTTTGTCTCCTTGTTGGCGACCCCAGGGTTTCCACCGAGCATTTCATTGATCAATCCTGAGATCATTCATGATGTTCTGGCTTATCATATAGTTCCTAATCAGGTTCTTGCCAAATCCGATCTGGATGCGGGTGATCTGCTGCAAACAGCCAATCAATTGATGGAAAACATCGAGGTGAATCCCGGTGTCGGAAATCCAACCGGAGCTGCAGGTACCCTTTTTACTGGTTCAACGAATGCTGAGATCCTGATCAAGGGCAACACCAGGAAAGGAACCAATGGAAATGTGAACGTAACAGAGTCAGTTTTGATCCCGCCATCTGTTGGAGCTACATTGACACCGATCCTTGGTACCAATGCCGGGACCGTCCTTCTTGGAGCGGATTTCTCAATTCTTGCTCAGGGAGTGTTAAAGGCTGACGCCTATGCTGATGCGAACAGTCTTACAACGCTGGTTAGTGTTCTCGCCGGACCTGCGGTACACACGGTTTTTGGTCCTACCAATGAAACCTTTGACGCAGCTGGAATCGGTGTAGATGATCTCACAGGCGAGCAATGGTACGGAACTATCCTCAACCATGTTGTTTTGAGCGATGTTGCACCGGCTGATCTGACCGATGGTTCGACCTGGCCAACGGCTACCGGACAGGACACCCTGTACACCGTAGTTGGCACTCCTGTAAACGGAGCCGGTATCTTCTTTGATTCGAATGGCGACTATGATCCCGCCGCTCCGGACCCAACTAAGTTGGATGGCGAAGTTGCACTTCCCGATGCTGCGATTAACAGCAACGGAAGGGTTCATGTGATCGTAGGAATCCTTCTTCCAAAATAATAATCAGCTTTAAGTAAAAAAGAACCCGGAGATGTGAGTCTCCGGGTTTTTTATTCCCACTGAATTTATAAAAGGTCCCTAATTTCTTCTCATCATGTCATCATAGACAAGGGTTACGTAATATACGCCCATTACGTCGGGACCTCCCTTGCTTTGAAAGAATTTGCTGTTGATCAGATTTGACCCACCGACCTTGATGGTGGTCCTGACCTCCGGCATGGAGTAAGTGACGAAACCATCCAGATTTGTGATGGCCGGAACATCTCCATTGGCAAACGAGGACTCCCAGAAGAAGGCATCCTGCCAGCGAAAATTGGCTCCGAATCCCCATCTCTTTGTCAGTTTACGATTGGAGAAACTGATGTTGAATTTATGCATGGGTGTATTGAATTCCGCCAGGAATCCCTGGGCGCTAAGGTCATCCCTGAGCTCGTTGAAGTTGTAGTTCGCACCAAATACATAACCCCGGTTGAACTGATAGCTTCCTCCGATCACAAAGCCATGCGAGGTGATCTGATTTTCCACATTGGTATAATACTGGAAAGAGTTTTCGGAGGTGCCGTTCAACAGTGTGGCATAATTCAGCTGGTCTGTCTGGTTACCCAAAGAATCTTCCTGATACTCCGCTTGCCTTACCCTGACCTGGGTGATGAAATCGGTGTACCAGTTAAAATAATAGGCTACGTCCAGCAAAAGGCGATTTCCAATCAGACTTTTGTAGCCGATTTCAAAAGATCTTACCCTTTCAGGCTTAACAGCTGCAAAATTATCGTTTACCTCAAGCAGATAGGTAAACGAGTCGATGGCCTCCTGGGTGGATCCATTATCAAAAACAGCTTTGGAATAGGCAGCCACAGATTGGCCGGTGAAAGAGTTTGGTGCGGCCAGATTGTATTTTTCCTGTGCCCAGTCAAGACCTCCTAACAACCTGGCGGAAATGATGTCCAGATCGATGAATTGTCCCTGAGTGGTTGGCATTCGGAATCCCGTTTGGTAGGAGGCTCTGATGTTATGATTCTCCTTGACTCGGTAAACTCCGGAGATCCTTGGACTCACAACACCGTCAAAATTTTCGTTTTTATCATACCTCACCGAACCCATGAATCTGAACTTGTCATTGAAAAGATCCTGTGAGAGCTGGCCGTAGAAGCCATATTCGTTGATCGTCCTTCCATCCGGAAGGTCATCGAAAATGGTGCCGTTGGAGTTCAGGTAAAACTGCCTGACATTTCCACCTACGACCAATCCGTCAATCCCGCCGAGATGCTTGGCAAGGTCGTACTGAGCTTCGGCATGATAAAGTGCGGAATTATCGTTGAATTTAGGACCGTCCGGAACAACTCCGATCAAAGCCTCTTCCTTGAGTTTTTCAAACTCGGGAGTACCCGCCTCAACCCTGTATAATCCATCTACCGTTTCACGAGCAAAAGAATGTCCCATTTGCTGAATTTCCGTTCTGGTCATACCTGTCCTTTGCTGGAGTTCCGCATCCGTGAGGTTATTGATCTCCCCGGGATTCAGTCCCAGATCATATAGATTCCTGGTGTACTGAATGGCATAATCTCCGAACCAGCGACTGATGCCCCCAAAGTCCGCAGGGCGGTATTGATTGACCTGCAAGTCCTGGATTCTTTTTCCCAAAAATTCCGCGATATAGGAATCCCCTGAATTTTCAATTGTTGCATATGCCCTGACAAAGTAATTGTCACCCTTTAACTGGAGTCTGTGCTGCATGATGTTGAAATTCTGCAGTGAATAGCGCTGGGCTCCGGTATAGACCGAAGTTCCCCAACCACCGTTAAAGAGATAACTCAACTCCATTTTCTCGTTGATCCTGTAGGCGAGCCCGAAATTTCCTTTGGCATTCCAGTTATCATAGTCCACCATATGCTGCTCTTCCCAGGGAGTGGGGGTATAGACCTGGCTTGGAAGGTCGCCGGCATCGGCATAGTCTTTCGCGGTTACACCAGGTTCGAAGATCCCGGGGAAATAGGGATCATCGGTAGAAGCGGTAATTCCCCAGCCTTCACTTAGCCTGAGTATGGACATATTCAGCGTGGCCTCATCACCATGCTTGTGCAGGGCATCGGAACCGGGGTTATAGGTAAAACCTTCCGGGGTTAAACCTGTATTCCTGTCCGTATAATCCGTTCCCCACCAGTCGTCGGCCCTGCTATAGGTCAAATTGATCTTGAATGCAAGGCGGTCTTTCAGAAAGGATTTTGCATAACGCACAGACCCCTCATAAACCGGTGCTGCTTCCTGGTTTGCATTTGGTCCGACATGATTCACGCCCATCCTCAACATGGCTGAAAATCCCTGGTATTCAAATGGACTCTTTGAATTCACCATGAGAATACCATTGAAGGCATTTGGTCCATAGAGCGCGGATTGAGCTCCGGGTATCATTTCTACGCTTTCTACATCCAGTTCGGAAGGACCATTGAGGTTTCCGATCGGGAAGTTTAAAGCGGGAGCCTGTGTGTCCATCCCGTCGGTTTGTTGTATGAATCTGGTGTTTCCCGTGGAGTTAAAACCCCTGGCATTCACAATTTGGAAGTTGAAGCTACTTTGAGTCATGTCGACACCCTTGAGCTGATATATGCTCTTATAGTAGTTATCGCTCGTACTTCCCTGAATCGCCAGAATATCCATTTTTTCAATAGTGACCGGAGATTCCAGAATATCTTCTTCAACCCTGGTTGCGGAAACGACCACCTCCTGTCCCAGAAGTGTTTGGGTCAACAGAGAAATTCTAAGATCATTTGATTCGCCGGTGATCTCGAGTTCCTGGGATTGAAAACCTATACTGGAGAATACCAAAACGAATGGGGGAGGTGTGTTGGTTGACAGTCTGAATTCACCTCTGATATTGGTGATGGTTCCCGAAACGGTACCCTTGATGTGGATATTAACCCCGATCAGGGGTTCACCATTGTCCTCATCAACAACCACTCCGGACACCTGTGTTTGAGCCAGAAGAGTGAGGGGAAAGGAGAGGAGAAGTATGAAGAAAACAATTGGGGACAGTATAGATCTCAACATATATTTTGAATTTGATGAGGAAATTTAATCTAAATGCTGAAATACTGAAACCCGCCCGAGGAATTCTTTGTGCATAAAAAAGGCCTCCGAAGGAGGCCTTAATGTACTTTTTAGCAGTATTCCTTGAAGACTTCCTTCAGGTGTTCTCCGATCATTTCAGCTGAGCGGCCTTCAATGTGATGACGTTCAACAAAATGTACCAGTTGGCCATCCTTGAACAATGCCACGCTCGGTGATGATGGAGGAAAGGGAAGATGATATTCTCTTGCCTTTGCAACGGCGTCCTTTTCCATTCCGGCAAAAACAGTTACCAATTGATCGGGTTTTTGCTCTGAGGTCTTTACCGCCCAAAGGACACCCGGTCTTGCAGTACCCGCAGCACATCCGCATACGGAATTGATCACCATCAGGGCAGTGCCTTGCTGATCTTCCATGAAATTCTCCACCTCTTCAGGCGTCATCAGTTGGTTGAACCCTTCGTTTACCAACTCTTCCCTCATGGGGGCTACTAATTCTTCTGGATACATGTTTTTCTCTGTTTTATAAAAATCCTAATTCCAATTTAGCTTCTTCACTCATCATATCGGTTGAATACGGTGGATCGAAGGTCAGTTCCAATTCCACATCTTCAACCTGCTTGATTCCCAACACCTTATCCTTGATCTCCTGGGGCAGTTGCTCTGCCGCCGGGCAGTTGGGGGAGGTGAGGGTCATCAGGATATAAACCTTCCCAAGAGGCATGATCTGGATATCATAGATCAGCCCCAGGGCATAGACATCCACAGGGATCTCAGGGTCGTAACAGGTCTTGATCATTTCAACGACCTGTTCCTTGAGCGCCCTTTCTTCCGAATGGTTATTCTCCTGATTTGGTTCCTTTTGTTCTTGGGTTTTTTCAGTTTTCATTTTGAAAAGACCTTGCGTATTCTTGAATTCTTGAGATCATGGCTTTGAGACCGTTGGATCTTTGACTTCCTACCAACTGATCCATTCCGATCTTTTCCAGAAACCAGGGCTCCGACCCAATGATCTCTTCGGGCTTATGACCTGAATATACCCTGATCAAAAGACTGATCAGTCCCTTGGTCAGGGCTGTATTCGAGTCGCTTTGAAAGATGAGTTCACCATCTTCATTTTTGCTGGCGATCAACCAGACTTTCGACTGGCAACCCTTGATCAGAAATTCATCCCGCTTGAAATCCTCTGGCAAGCGGTCAAGCTCCATTCCCAGATCCATGATATATTCGACCGATTGCTCCTTGTTTCCTTCAAACAGGGAAAAATCTTCCGCGATCTCCTGCTGAACCCGATCTATCTGTTCAACTGCTTCCATACTTCTTTTGGATTCGTTCAACATTATCCCAAAGCTTTTCTGCCTCTTCAAGGGTATTGTACAAAGCGAAGGAAGCCCTTACCGTTCCTTCAATCCCCAGATCACTCATGATCGGCATGGTACAGTGATGGCCTGTCCTGACCGCTATACCCTTGGCATCCAGAAGCTGACCAACGTCGAATGGATGCATCCCCTCAAGGTTAAATGAAAAAACGGCGATCTTCTCCTCTTGAGCCGTACCGTATTCCTTTAATCCGGGGATTTGGGACATCCTTGATCTTGAATAATCGACGATCTCCCTTTCCGCCTTACCTATGGCTTCAAAACCTATGTCGGAAATAAAACGAAAGGCCTGACCCATGGCGATAACATCGGCAATGTTAGGTGTTCCTGCCTCAAATTTCAGGGGCGGAGCGAGGAAACTTGTTTCCTTAAATGAAACCTGGTCGATCATTTCACCACCCCCAATGAATGGTGGCATTTGGTCGAGGAGATCATACTTTCCATACAGAAAGCCGACTCCTGTAGGCCCGTACATCTTATGGCCCGAAAAAGCAAGAAAATCACAGCCGATTGTCTTGACGTCGATTTCCAGATGGGGGGCAGCCTGTGCAGCATCAACTACCACGATAGATCCGTTAAGATGAGCATCGGAGATCAGGTCCTTGATTGGATTGATCGTTCCCAGTGAATTGGAGATGAAGTTGATGGAAACCAATCTTACTTTCTCGTCCAGCATGCTCCTGAACGCCTCTCTGTCCAGAATTCCTTCTTCGGTTAATGGTATAGGTTCAACCGTAGCCCCAACCTTCGCTGCAAGGATCTGCCAGGGAACAATGTTGCTATGATGCTCGGCCGCACCGACAAGAATTCTCTGTCCTTCTTTGACATTTGCCTCTCCCCAGGATCGGGCGATCAGATTGATCCCCTCAGTGGTACCTTTAGTGATGACGATTTCCTTTTCGCCCGCATTGATGAATTCCGAAGCGGATTTTCTGGTTTTTTCAAAAGCTTCTGTGGCTTCGTTTGCCAGGGTATGTACGCCCCGATGGATATTAGAATTATAGCCCTGGTAATAGGCCGAGAGGCTGTCAATAACCGAGTTGGGTTTTTGAGTGGTGGCGGCGTTGTCCAGATAAACCAGAGGATGTCCATTGACCTCCCTTCCAAGGATTGGGAACTGTGCCCTCACCTCAGCGATATTGTATGCGGTTTTCTCTATGGAACCGGTTTCAATCATTGCTCCGCTCTAGAATCCGGTCAAGATGGATCTCAACTTCTTTGCGAAAACCCTGGAGACTCACCTTGTTGAGAATCTCATTGGCGAATCCCCTGGTCAGCATTCTCTCCGCTTCATTCTCGTCTATTCCCCGGCTCTTCAGATAAAAAAGCTGCTCAGAATCCAGTTTGCCTGTTGTGGCGCCATGAGTGCATTTTACATCATCAGCCCAGATCTCCAGTTGTGGCTTGGTGTGAATGGTCGGGTTCTTACCCAACAGTATGTTTTTGTTGGATTGAAAAGCAAGCGTTTTTTGTGCATCCTGCCTAACAAAGATCTTTCCATTGAAAACACCGATACCCTTGTCCGAAATGATGCCCTTGTAATTTTCATCGCTAGTGCATCGAGGAACCATATGATCCACAATTGTATGATTATCTATGATCTCTCCAGCTCCGGGAGTAAACAAGCCGTTCAGAAACGACTCAGCGCCACTTTCCTCAAGACTGATCTGGTGGTTGTTTCTCACTTTTCCTCCTGAGAGCGAGAACAGGTTGGATGTGAACGTGCTATCTCTTTTTTGGGTGATGTGGTGATAACCGACAAACAGATCTTTCTTTCCAAAAGCCTGAAGCTGGTTTATTTCAAGTTTTGCTCCCGAGCTTAGATCCGCTTTGAAAAGGGCATTGACGATCAGGTTATCATTAGCGGACCTGTTATGTGATTCTATGATTTTCAAGGAAGAATTGTCCTCACAGACCACTTGGGTCTTGGCGATGGCCATATGTCCAAGATTCCCTGAAAGGCCCTTCCAACCGATCCTTAAGGGTTTTTCAATTTCCTGATTTCTTTCAACCCTGACAAGAATCTCATAGTGGCCGAATGCATGATTCAATACCGGAAAGAACTCTGCATCTTGTAATGTATTGAGCGCATGTTTGGAATCATCAGTGATCCGAATGGAAATACTCAGCCCGTCGGGGGATTCAAACTCTTTTTCCTCCTCAAGATTGTAGGGAAGCTCGAGGCTTATTTCCGATTCTGTTTCTACAAAGTTGATCTCGGAATGACCATAGGAAGGCTTATCGCCTTTCTCAACCTCCTGTATATAGCGGTCGACGGCAAAAAACTTCCAATCCTCCACTCTTTTGGTTGGTAAACCGATTGATCTTGCCCGAGTCAGCGATTCGGATACAGCGGAGTTTTCGTTGGTTCCTGAGATGATGCTTTCAATTGTTTCCATGGGAACTGACTATGCTTCCTGCTTTTCTCCCTTGATCCAGTCATAGCCCTTTTCTTCAAGCTCCAGGGCCAGTTCCTTGGTTCCGGATTTTACAATTCTCCCGTCATAAAGTACATGAACAAAGTCAGGCTCGATGAAATCAAGCAGTCTCTGGTAATGTGTGACGATCACAAAGGATCTTTCCGGACCTCTGAGACTATTCACTCCATTCGCAACGATCTTCAAAGCGTCGATATCAAGGCCGGAATCGGTTTCATCAAGGATGCATAGCTTGGGATCAAGCATGGCCATCTGGAAAACCTCATTTCTTTTTTTCTCACCTCCCGAAAATCCTTCATTCACCGAACGGCTTAAAAGGTCCTGGTCGATCTCTACAAGCTTGATCTTTTCCTTGAGCAGCTTTAAGAACTTCACCGCATCCAGCTTTGGAAGTCCGCGATATTCACGTACGTTGTTTACCGCAGCTTTCAGAAAGTTTGTAGTGCTTAGGCCAGGGATTTCAACCGGGTACTGAAACGCGAGAAAGATCCCTTCTCTGGCTCTGTCTTCAGGACTAAATTCCAGAAGGTCGTTTCCCAGAAAATCAACAGAACCACCCTCCACTTCGTATTCCTCTCTTCCGGCAAGAACCGAGGCAAGCGTGCTTTTTCCACTTCCGTTGGGGCCCATGATCGCATGAACTTCTCCCGGTTTTACCTCCAGATTGATTCCCTTAAGAATGTCTTTGCCCTCTACCGAGGCTTTTAATTCATTGATGTTTAGCATATTCATTTTATCCTACTGATCCCTCCAGGCTAATTGCCAACAGTTTTTGAGCTTCCACCGCAAACTCCATGGGAAGCTGTTTTAGAACTTCTTTCGCGTATCCATTGACGATCAAGGCCACGGCTTCCTCCGTATCGATCCCTCTTTGGTTGCAATAGAAGATCTGATCTTCTCCGATCTTGGAGGTGGTCGCTTCATGCTCCACATTTGCCGAGCTGTTTTTCACATCCAGGTAAGGGAAGGTATGGGCTCCGCATTTATCGCCGAGGAGCAGAGAATCGCATTGCGAAAAATTCCTGGCGTTTTCGGCTCTTGGACTTACTTCAACCTGACCTCTGTATGAATTTTGGCTTTTCCCGGCTGAGATGCCTTTTGAAACGATCCTGCTTTTTGTGTTTTTGCCCAGGTGGATCATTTTCGTCCCTGTATCGGCCTGCTGAAAATTGTTGGTCACGGCAACGGAATAGAACTCTCCGATGCTATCATTTCCTTTCAGTATACAACTTGGGTATTTCCAGGTGATGGCAGATCCCGTTTCGACCTGAGTCCAGGAGATCTTTGAATTGTCTCCTGCGCAGATCCCTCTTTTGGTTACGAAATTATAGATGCCGCCTTTTCCTTCCTTATCGCCGGGATACCAGTTTTGAACCGTGGAATATTTGACTTCGGCGTTCTTTGCGGCATAAATTTCGACGACCGCTGCATGAAGCTGATTTTCATCTCTCATCGGAGCGGTACATCCCTCGAGATAGCTGACATATGAACCTTCTTCCGCTACGATCAGGGTTCTTTCAAATTGGCCGGTATTGGCCTCGTTGATCCTGAAATAGGTGGAAAGTTCCATTGGACAGCGGGTGCCCTTCGGTATGTAACAGAAAGAACCATCACTGAAAACAGCCGAGTTAAGGGCTGCATAATAATTATCTGTGCTGGGGACAACAGATCCCAGATATTGCCTGACCAGCTCAGGATGATCCTTGACGGCCTCTGACATGGAGCAGAATATGATCCCCAATTCTGCGAGCTTATCTCTGAAGGTGGTGGCCACGGAAACGCTGTCGATAACCGCATCCACTGCTACGCCTGTTAATCTCTTCTGCTCTTCGAGGGAGATGCCCAGACGATTAAAGGTGTCCAGCAATTCAGGATCAACCTCATCCAGGCTTTCCAATTTTGGTTTCTTCTTGGGAGCAGAGTAATAATGAATATCCTGGAAATCGACTTCGGGATATCCCAGGTTGGCCCATTTGGGTTCAACCATTTCCTTCCAATGCCTGAAAGCCTTAAGTCGCCATTCCAGCAACCATTCGGGCTCCTCTTTTTTTGCTGATATATATCTGACCGTATCTTCGTTCAGGCCTTTAGGAGCCTTTTCCGATTCAATATTTGAAACGAACCCGTACTTGTAGTCCGAATTGGTTAACTGCTCTAGTATTGGATCTGTTTTCGGCATCCTTATTTAGATTAATTCTTAATAACGCAAAGTTAACAATTCCTGCGGCTTGATTGTTCATTTGAACCACTCTCTTGAAGAGCTGTTCCAAAATGTTATTTTTGATTGTTCTGAGAAACGTAAAATAATGGAAGAGAAACCCTGGTTAAAAAACTATGCATCCGATGTTCCAAAGGAAATCGATCCTGATAAATATAGTTCAATAGTAGAGCTGCTCGAAGAGGCCTTCAAAAAGAATAAGAACAAAAGGGCATTCTGCTGTATGGACACCTGGCTTACCTACGAGCAGGTGGATCAGATGTCCATGTCCTTTGCCTCATACCTGCAAAACGACCTGGGGTTAAAAAAGGGAGATCGTGTCGCCATTCAGATGCCGAACCTCCTTCAATATCCCATTGCTGTTTTTGGTATCCTGAGGGCTGGGATGATCTGTGTGAATACCAATCCCCTGTATACTCCAAGGGAGATGGAACATCAGTTCAGGGATTCGGGGGCAAAAGCCATTTTGATCCTGGAGAATTTTGCGGCCAATCTTCAGAAGATCATCAAAAAGACTTCCATTGAGCACGTCATCATCACAAGCATAGGGGAGATGCACTCATTCCCCAAGAAACAGATCGTCAATTTCGTGGTGAGATCCGTCAAAAAGATGGTGCCTAAGTATTCCCTTCCGGGTGCGAAAACCTGGAAGGATGCCGTATCGGCTCCGGCGCATGCCTTCCAAACACCGGTGCTCGTATCCAGCGATATGGCTTTTCTCCAATATACAGGTGGGACCACGGGAGTCAGCAAGGGTGCTGCGCTGACACATAGGAATATTGTTGCCAATATTCTCCAGATGCTCGGATGGATGGGCCAATCTCTCCAGCCGGGTGCCGAGGTTTGTATGACACCACTTCCCTTATATCATATCTTTTCTCTGACGGTAAACCTGTTGATGATGATGGAACTCGGTGCGGAAAATGTGTTGGTCACCAATCCCAGGGATATGAAAGCCTTTGGGAAGGATCTGAAGAAACACAAGTACACCGTGATCACAGGTGTCAACACTCTTTACAACGGTCTTTTGAACCAGCCATTCTTTGATAGCCTGGATTTCAGGCCTGTGAAGTTTGCCTTTGCCGGAGGAATGGCCTTACAGCAGGCAGTGGCCAAGGAATGGAAGCAAAGGACGAATTCCAACATTATCGAAGGATATGGACTGACCGAGACCTCACCGGTTCTCTCTGCCAATCCCTTTGACGGAACCGACAAAATTGGAACCATTGGACTGCCTTTTCCCAATACAGAAATGAAGATCGTTGACGATGAGGGCAAGGATGTAGCACTTGGAGAGGCCGGGGAGATCGTTGCCAGAGGACCACAGGTCATGAATGGCTATTGGGAAAAACCGGATGAGACGGCAAAGGTTTTTTTCGGAGATTGGTTTAGGACCGGTGATGTTGGCATCATGGATGAAGATGGTTTTTTTAAGATCGTGGACAGGAAAAAAGACATGATCCTCGTTTCAGGATTTAATGTTTATCCAAATGAGATCGAGGATGTGGTCGCCGAGCATCCAAAGGTCCTGGAGGTCGCAGCCATTGGGGTTCCTGATGAAAGGTCCAACGAGGTGGTGAAATTGTTCGTCGTCAGAAAATACAAGGATCTGACAGAAGAAGCCCTTATGGATTTTTGCAAGCAAAACCTGACGGGCTATAAAAGACCCAAGCATATCGAATTCAGGGAGGAACTTCCAAAATCCAATGTTGGTAAAATTCTCAGAAGACATTTGCGTGAGGAATGAAATCCCATGCTTGACCCGGAAGCCCGGTTGAGACTGAATTCCTAGATCCTATATTATGCGAACTGGCTTGGGAGGGATTTAAATTCTTCCCATTTTCATCCCCATGAAATTCAATAAGGTCAAAAGAAACCCCACGCGAGGGGTTTATGAAGAAAAGTGGATTCTGGAACTCCTGGACCAGAGTCCTTTTGTCCATGTGGGTATTAGTACTTCGAGCGGACCATTGGTCATTCCCATGGCCTTTGGGAGAAAAGGGGAGATCATCTATCTCCATGGTGCTATTTCAAACCATCTGCTCAGGAGTATGGAGCCTGATGCAAATATCTGCATCACCTGCACCCAATATGACGGTCTTGTATTGGCCAAATCTGTGTTTCACCACAGTATGAACTATCGCTCAGCCGTTCTCTTTGGGAAACCTAGGTTATTGGAGGGAGATGAAAAAATGGACGCTTTGGAGATCATTACCGAACATCTAAGTCCGGGAAGATGGGAGCAGGCACGACGACCAAATGACCAGGAGTTCAAGGCTACCAGGGTTATAGCAGTGGAGATCGAACATGCCTCGGGAAAGATGAGAACCGGTCCTCCCAGCGATGACGATGCTGATGCGGAGCTTCCGATCTGGACGGGCAATGTGGTTTCGGAAACGAAGTATACGTTTATTGAGTCGGATTCCGATCTTCCAACTCCTGGCTCCGTACAGGGACTTCTAAATGTTTAGCCTGTCTTTCAGGAGTTGATATCCTGGCTTAGAGATCTTTACCCGCTCGCCGGATGCCATAAATCCCATGTATTGGTCCTTTGACCACTTTTCTATGTTTTTCAGGAAAGTCACATTGGCGATGTAGGAACGGTGAACCCTCAGAAATTGCTCTGGATCCAGGCTGGTTTCCAGTGAAGAGATCTTCATTTTTTTCAGGTACTTTCCTTGGGTAGAGTGGATCGACACATAATCATCCTCCGCTTTAAAAAACTCGATCTCTTCGCAGGGCAGCACGGTGATTTTATGCCCATCCTTCACAACCACCTGATGTAGGGGAGCCTTTGCCTCCCTGATATTGTCACTCAGCTGAGCAAGCTGGTCCTTGTTCAGGGATCTGCCAACCCTTTGCATGGCTTTCATAAGCCGTTCCTTGTTGATGGGTTTCAGGAGATAATCAAGAGCTCCGTTCTCAAAAGCTTCTATGGCGAACTCGTCATATGCGGTGACAAAGATCACTGCCGGCGGATCTTCCAAAAGTTCCAGCAATTCAAATCCGGAGATCTTGGGCATCTGGATGTCCAGAAAGATCAGCTCGGGTTTAAGCTCATTGATCTTCTTGGCAGCATCAAAACCATTTTCAGCTTCTCCTATTACCTCCAGTTCCGTAAAATCCTTGAGCATATGCTCCAGAATCTGCCTTGCCGGCTGTTCATCATCGATGATCAATGCCCTGATCATGATGGTCTTATCATTAAAAAGACCTTAAACATCCCATTTTCACCAATGCTTTGAAAATTGAATCCCTGGCCAAAGTGCAGAATCAAACGTTCTTCAAGGTTTCTAAGGCCAAGTTTACTTCCACCGCTTTTGGATTCTTCGTATTGGTTTTCCAGACTCAGCACAAAATCCTCGCCTTGAATTTCAACTTTGAGTTCAGCATGTATGGGGTCGGTACTCTGTTCAACTCCATGTTTGATGATATTTTCAAAAAGAGGTTGAAGCAACATCCTCGGAACCAAAAACGACCTTGCCTCCTCCTGGATACGATAAGCAAAATCCAATCTTTTTCCGAACCTGATCCTCTCGATTTCCATGTATTTGAATGCATTTTCGAGTTCCTTTTCAAAGGGAACCAGGCTTTGTTTTTCAGATTCCAGATTGTAGCGCAGGTATTCTGATAATTGACTGAGCATCTCTCTTGCCTTGTCGGGGTCAATAACCGTTTGAGCTGAGATCGAATTCAGGGAATTAAACAAAAAATGCGGGTTGATCTGAGAGTTGAGTGCCTGTATTCTTGATTCATGAACGAGGTTTTTAAGATTTGCTTCTTCCAGATCCGCCTGATTCATTCTTTCCCTGTATTGGATCATTAACAGGACGGATACCATGATGGTAAACATCAACATTCCCTCGAATAATCTGATGTTAAAAAAGGCATCATAAAAGGCTAGATAATTATCATTCCCCTTGAATAAAAGGTTCATTAAGGCATACCCTGAAAAAAGCCAGATCAATGTACAAGCCAGGACCGCTGCTGCAAGGTTGAAAATGGATGCGAAGGTGGGTCTCTCAGATACGTCGATATACCTGATGAGGAAAGAGCATCCCCAGATGAGGACACCAAAAAAGGCAAAGTGAATGAGCGAATCAACGGCTGCCGGTCCCAGTGGTGGCTCGAAGAAAAAAAGAATACCAAAAAAATGGGCAGCAAAAAGTGCTGCCCATATTCCGATCGCAATGATGAGTGTTTGGTTGGTTTTCAAGGGCTTAATCTGACCTCCAAATCTAATTATCTGCCCTTAATTTCTCCTCCTCCGAACAAAACCAATCCTTTTACAACCAATTCCTTATTGGGATCATTGGTCGCGGGAGCGATATTGAATCTCTTATCTGAGAACCCACCGAAGATCGGCGTGAGCTGAACGTTCACATTCCAATCTTTTGGGGCGAAGATGGTGGTGCCACCAAAAATGACGAAGATATCGATCACGGCCGGACCGTTTTTGATCTTGGCCTGGGTGACGTCAATGTCGGACCCACCGAAGATCGCGGTGATCTTGCCGCCTGTAAACGAATCGCTATTAACAACCTTATCACCTCCTCCAAAGACCGCAACATCATCAAAGCTTGATCCGGAATTGCCCGACTGATTGGGGTCGTCCGGGTTAGAGGGATCGGGTTTCCGGCCACCCAGAATCGTTTTTCTTCCTCCCGCAGCCCTGAAGATCATTCCAAGGCCTATGAGGATCAGGGCTACCGGCCAGATGTCACTCCACCCAACCCTGTATCCGAACATGAATTCCTGAATGTAAAAAAATGCACCCGCGAGAATGAAAAGGCCAGATACGACCGGATTCCTTTTTGAAGCCAGATTAACGACTCCGATCAGCAAGAACAGCGAGCCCCAGGAAAAGATCCATTCCCGGATATTTGGCAACAACCTCCAATAATCGAAGGCATAGAGAACACCGATCGCGACCAGGATCAGTCCCAGTAGAATTCGGCCGTGATTTGTTTGATTTTGACTTTCCATTGTTTCGTTGTTTTTGGCAAATGTCTTGCTGTACATCCGTGTGGGAAAGATAAAGTCGGCGAAACCCTCCAAAAAGTCGGTGAAATTTCCCGATATTGTAAGAGTTATGAATTACGTTCTATTTTCATTGGTAATGGGGACGGTATTTGGTCTCAGGGCTTTTTCCGGAGTTCATGGCGCCGAGCCCGATTTAAGAACTGTTCAGCCCCTGCCTCCCGAGCCTTATCCTTTAGAGTTCGTGCAAGAATTTGTAAGACCGGGATTCACTGGATTGATGACTGAGCAAGACGAAAAAGAGGTCAGTAAGAAGCTAAATCCTTTGATCAACCCTCAGGACCCTTTTACCATCAGGATCACTTCCTTGGACCTGGTACATAAGGGCTACCTTGGACGGTAGGCTTCGCAAAAAGTCTTGTCTATTCCGATTTCAGATGCTTCAATAGAACTTCAGCAGGATGAAAGGCCTGTCTTCCCGTGCCATCCTTGATCTGGTGCCGGCAGCTGGTTCCGGCGGCGACGATGATGTCATTCGTTTTTGCTTTGCGAACGGCCGGAAAAAGGACTAATTCCCCGATCTTTTGAGAGAGATCAAATTTCTTTCGGGAATAACCGAAAGAACCCGCCATGCCGCAACATCCTGAACGTATCTCCTCGACCTCAAGCCCCGGAACGAGGGAGAGCATTTGCTTGGTGTATTTAGAAGAAGAAAGTGCTTTTTGATGACAATGACCATGAAAAAGAACCTTTCCATTACTGTTGTCGAAATTCGAATTGCTGATCCTACCTGCATGGAATTCCTCGGAAAAGAACTCTTCCAGGGTAAAAGTGATCTCCGCAAGCGATTCGGCCTTTTCTCTTGTCTTCCCTCTGGTGAGACTTAGGTATTCGTCTCTGAAACTTAAGATGGCGGAGGGCTCTAATCCTACAATGACATCAAACTCGGATCGTTTGGGAAAGATCCTGTGAATGTTTCTTTCCGCTATTCGTCGTGCCTTGTTGATGAAACCCTTGGAGATCAGCGATCGACCGGTATTCATTGGCCCAATTCCAAGGACCTCATATCCCAGGCCCCAAAGAAGTTTGATTGCGGCCTTTCCCTGTTGAACGTCCAGGGTATTGGTAAACTCATCAAAGAGAAAGAATACCCTGCCATTTTTCCCTTTTTTGTTTTCGCTCTGATTCTTTTTAAACCAGGCCCATAAGGTCCGGCCGGAGATGGCGGGAATAGACCTTGACTGTGAAAAACCAAGGAGTAATTTGCTAAGGTTTGAAAAAGGCTTTATCTGTGTCAGGAGATTCGCCAACAGGTATATTCTGTTTCCAAAAGAGAACAGGGAGGGGAGGTTGGCGATGATCATTGAAGACAACGGGGCTCCATTTTTGTTATACTCCTGTTGTTCCCATTCTGCCTTTAGTTTAGCCATATCTACATTGGAGGGACATTCAGACTTACATCCCTTGCAGGAAAGACAAAGGTCCAATGCCCTTTTGACCTGTTCCGAATCTCCTTTTCCATTTGGAAACGAGAGATATTCGCGCAAAGCATTTGCCCTGGCGCGGGTTGTGTCTTTCTCATCCCTGCTTGCCATATAGCTCGGACACATGGTGCCACCGGTATAGGCAAGCTTGCGACAATCACCCGAACCATTGCATTGCTCGGTGGCCCGGATCATCCCCTGGGTATCTGAAAAATCGAAGGTGGTTTTGATCTCAGGGGTTGGCTGATCCTTTTCGAACCGCAAGCTTGAGTTCATAGGAGGGGTTTCCACGATCTTACCCGGATTGAAAATGTTTTTCGGATCCCAGGTTTGTTTGATCTCCCGGAGCAGATCGTAATTCTTTTTGCCGATCATCCTCGGAATGAATTCTCCCCGGAGCCTTCCGTCTCCATGTTCTCCGCTTAGCGAACCCCGGTATTTTTTGACCAGGGTTGAAACCTCATCCAGAACCTCCTTGAACATTTTTTGTCCTTCCGAAGTCTTCAAATTCAGGATCGGTCTTAGGTGCAGCTCTCCGGCCCCGGCATGGGCGTAATGCACGCTGTATAAGCCCTTTTGCTTGAGGAGGGCATTGAATTCCCGGATATACTGTGGTAGGTCTTTCACATCTACCGCCGTGTCTTCTATCACGGGGACGGGCTTTGAATCGCCGGGCGTATTTGAAAGGAGTCCGAGGCCGGCCTTTCGCAACTCCCAAACCCTTGACATTTGCTCTCCCATGACCACCGGGTAAGCCGAGCCTTTGCCTTCTTCTTTCAAGCGACTGATAAGACCTTCTATATCTTTTTCAAGTTCTTCAGGACTTTCCTTGCACAGTTCGATCACCAGTATGGCCTTGGGGTCACCATGGACGAAGAACCTGTTTTCTCGTTGAAGAATATTGTTTTTGGTGCGCTCCAGGATATAATGATCCATGAGTTCGCAGGCTGTCGGCCTAAATTCCATAGCCATAACAGTGGCTTCAAGAGAATCATACAGATCTTCAAAATGCACACAGATCAGGGCCTTGTTTTGGGGTGGGAGAGGCGTGAGTTTCAATTTGATCTCCGAGGTCATGGCCAGGGTGCCTTCGGAGCCCGCCAGAATATCGATAAGCGAAAATGGCTCCCCTTCGGGGTTAAAGGGTTGTCTTTGAATCAGGAGATCAATTCCATATCCTGTGTTCCTTCTGCTAACACTGGCTTTGGGGTATTTGTCTTCGATCTCCTTTCTGACCTCAGGATCGGACAGCCTCTTGTGGATTTTCCTGTAGATCTGGTTTTCCAGATCTCCGCTGTCCTTGAGTTTTTTCTTGAGTTTTTTAGGTCCCTTGGGTGAGAAGTTCACAATACTTCCATCGCTTAGGACAGCTCTGATCCCAAGCACATGATCACGTGTGCTGCCGTATACTATGGAGTTTGCACCGCAGGAATTATTTCCAAGCATGCCTCCGATCATGGCCCGATTAGCAGTGGAGGTTTCCGGAGCAAAAAATAGCCCATACTGTTTGAGGTGGTGGTTGAGTTCGTCCCGTATCACGCCCGGCTGCACCCTGACCCATCCCTTGGTTTGATTGAGCTCAAGGATACCGTTCATATACTTGGAAAAATCCACCACCAAACCGGAACCCACCACCTGTCCGGCCAGGGATGTGCCGGCGGTTCGGGGAATCAACGGTATTTTGTTCTTTCTTGCGAATTTGACCAGGGAGACCAGGTCTTTTTCGGTTTTGGGAAGTGCAACCCCTGTTGGGATCTCCCGATAGGCCGAGGCATCCGTGGCATAGATCCTTCTGGAGAGTTCATCAAGGTGAAGGTCTCCACTCAGCTTACGACTTAGTTTTTCAAGGACTTCGGCCATCTCGATCCAAAGATGTGAAAATGGGGAAATAAGATTTGATTTTGGAACCGCTCGACCGCCTTTTTTCTGTTCGCAATATTATTTTCCCCTTCATCCAAAGGTAACATGGTGATAAAGATCAGTTCATTTCAGGGCTGTTCTTTGCAATAACCAAACATTCACCCAGGATGGGAGCTTCTCCAAAAAAACGCAAGGTCGATCTGGTCGTTATTTCCGATGTGCATCTCGGCACTTCCGGTTGTAAGGCCCGTGAATTATTTCGCTACCTGAAGAGTATCCAGCCCAAGACCCTGATCCTGAACGGTGATATCATCGATGGTTGGCAGTTTAAAAAATCTTTTTTCCCGAAGCATCATACCCTGGTCCTGAAACAGGTATTGAGCATCATGGCCAAGGGTGCAAAGGTTTATTATGTGACCGGAAATCATGATGAACTGATGAGGAAGTTTGTGGGATTTAAGCTTGGCAATTTCAAGATTGTCAACAAGGTTGTGCTCAGACTCAGGGGCAAGAGGGCCTGGATATTCCATGGGGATGTGTTTGATGTGGTCATGGAGCATAGCAAATGGCTGGCAAAACTTGGGTCTATAGGATATGACCTTCTGCTTTGGCTGAACAAGACGATCAACTGGGGACTGAATGCGATGGGAAAGGAGCCCTATTCTTTTTCCAAGAAGATCAAGGCTTCGGTAAAGGGAGCGGTGAAGTTCATCAACAATTTCGAGGAGACCGCTGCCCGCATCGCGATTGACAATGGTTATGACTATGTGGTCTGTGGTCATATTCATACACCGGAGATGCGGAAGATCAACAACGAGAATGGGGAGGTGATGTATTTGAATTCGGGCGACTGGGTTGAGAGCCTGACCGGGTTGGAATACAATGAGGGAGAATGGAGTATTTATTCCTATATGGACGATGAACTGGCCAAGAAAACTTCCATTGAAAAAGAAGAGGAAGGAGAATTGGACCACAAAAAGCTCTTCAAGAAACTCGCTGAAGACGTGATTCCCGATGTGAGGATCGACTCGGTTTAGAACCAACTTTCGATTCAAAATATGCGTTGTTTAAGGTGTGAGATACCTTATTCTGGCACTATCAGTTTTCTGTTCCTTGATTTCCTGCCAAAAGCAAGAGACCCCCAAACCTTCCGGGATTACCAATGATACTACTGATATTCTGGATACGGTTCCACTTCCCCCTAGATATTTCAAACTGGGATTTTTCAATGTTGGAGGTGAGGGTTGGGCTGGAATTCCGGTAAAGGTCTATTCAGACCCATCAAAGTATTATCTGGGTGAAAATCCGCTTGAAAAGCGGTACACCGATAATCATGGGTATCTGAGGTTTGGTGGAGATAGCCTCAGCCAAAGGTATTATTTCTGGATCGAAAATGTGAACCTGAACCCATTGGACAGGGTAGTCAAATACGACTTTGATGGGCAGGGAGATACCATTAACAACAGCATAAATCTGAGCTGGAAACCGGTATTGCTGCAGGTTAAAAAGCAGAATATCGGAGGAAACCCTATTCCAATTTTAGATCTCTTCCCCGAATCGATTTTGCCGTCTGCTAATATTTTGGGCTCTTATTCGATTTTGGATTTTGATGGTATTTATCCTAATAATGAAGCCGTTGTACATCGCATTACGGACCTTTATTGCGTTGAGGACATTGATTCTGAATTTGAAACGTTAACAACAACTTTCTCTTTCGTTAGGGAGCCCATTGTTTCTTATTTCAATATCTGGGATCTGAATTACGACTCCCTCGGATTAGTCAATGAAATACGCTTTACCGCCGAGGATATTCAATGGGGAAATGATATTTACCTCCGAACAATAGATAATGAAAGCGCCAACGGATATGCGGAACATCAGAGTTTGTTTTTTAACCATTGTGGACAAAAAGATCAAAATGTTCAAAGGCAATTTGATCAAAATCCAAATCCATTTTTGCTTATAAATCGAAAAATTTTGGAGCTAATAAATCTTAAAGGATTTGACTGTAATTTGCAGATGGTTTCTTTCAGGAACTTTACCCTACCTGTTCCTTTTCATATGGGAGCGAATAATCTTATTAGTGAAGACAATGAATTAAACGGCCAAACAGTAGAAGGTTCGCATATCTACCAGGACAATGGTTACCCATCTGAATCTCATTATGTTATCAGGGATAGCACGGGGTCAATCATAGAAGATTTCATCCTTATTTATGAATACGATGAATAAGATTGATCTGTTCAATAGTTTTTTCCTTGTTTTCTTAGCCTCCTTTTCTATCATTTCTTGTAGAGGGGGTGATAATGAACTCCCAAATCCAGTTGAGGATAAAACTTTACGACTTACCAAACTAAAATATGAGTATCAGGAAGGAGGGTATAACCGGGATACACTTGTTCAATTTTTTCAGGGAAGTCGCCTGGGGTATGTTATTGACGAGGATACGGTGATCCTCGAAAATGGAAAAATCATTCATAAAAGAGAATATGAATGTACGGAGTTATTCAGCAGGCATGAATCCCTCTCGGGGGATACTTTGTACTCTATAAGACGTGATGTTGCAAATTGGGCATGCATAAGGAACGGTTCCCTTCCCTTTATGGAGATTCAGGAGGAATTCACTAATAGTGGTTCATGGAGATATTTCTGTTCTAAATTCTTCTTTGATTCCTTTTCGAACCCGGTAATAGAATTAAGACAGGAAACAACCTATTCCCATTATTTAGCTGATACTATCATCAGGGAATTCGATTCCTTTCCGAATCCGTTTTTGTTGCTGGATGACAGGTTATGGGCTATGGCTGCAAAAGGACCTCCTGGCTTTCAAGTTCTTTTTGCATTTGGGCCTCATAATCTTACCTATGAGGATAACCCTACATACTGGGCTTGGCCTATCCCTGGCTCAATATTAACTGGGTCACACATTTATGGAGTGCATGGTTTTCCTATTGAGTCCAAATATGTTAGGAAGGATTATCAGGGGAGAACCATTCAAAAGTTTACTGTTTTTTTTGAGTATTCTCAATGAGGTGGATTGGCCTTTTCGTTTTTCCCCTTCTGCTTTTTGTTTCCTGCAAAAAGGAAGAAAGTAATGTGCCTTTGCCCAAAGATCCCGGCGACACCACTACCATCGATACTCCTGCGGTTGGCTACTTTAAGATCCGCTTCATTGATGAAAATGGTTCGGGACTACCAAACGAAGGATTTCTTGTATTCAACAGTTTTGAGAAATATCTGAAAAATGAGGATCCTCTTCTGATCGATTCCACAAGTTCCAGGGGAGATCTGAGGTTCGATGGTGACCTGGTCAATGTCCGCTACTTTTTCAGACCAGTTGACCCTACTTCTCATTCAAGAAACAAGGTGATCAAATTTACCTTTGATGGTCAAGGGGATAGTCTGGATAATCAATATAAATTGATCAAATCGCCTTTTCTAAAGAAGATCACAAGGAAGGATGCGGGGGGTATGGAAAAAGTGCTTTTCGAGTATCTGGATTTCTCCTACTCGTCGGATTTCAGGATCAACGCTTCAACGCCAATGAGTTTGGGTTTTTATCAGTTCTTACCATCGGAATTCAATGCCAACTATGAGGTTATAGGGGGGGAGAAAGTGTCATTTATTGAGGTTGAATTTGATCAGTTCTTTTCATTTCAAAGTATTGCATACACCATTTTTGGACCTCTGGGCTTTTATTATGGAGAACCAAGTTGGAGGTACGGCTTTTTTTCCGAAGGTGGATTCAAGTCTATGGCACATACATTTAATTATCGAGCTTTCACACATTATCATTTATGGGACAACTTGTTTCGGCAATTTGAGGCTCAGAAAAAAGGTGAAATGACGGAAGAGAAGTTTTGGCTAAAAATTGATTCCGCATGTAACTATGAGTATTTGATCCAACGAACTTGGGATGAGCAACCAAATCCTTTCTTGCTCATAGATCACAAGATCCTTCCCTTATTCAACTTATACCTTTTCGGTTGCGAAAAGAAAATAGTTTCTGTTAAGGACCTTTGGGTCGACACCCCATTTAACCTTGGGAAGCACAATCTACTGCATGAAGAGGATTCTTTGATGAATATGATTACGACGGGAACCCATATTTACAATACCATGGGTTATCCTGAAGAATCCCATTACACCATTGACAGTGCCGGCGTGACCATAGAAGATTATACCCTGTATTTTGAATACGAACTTTAAGAAAGAAAATCTACCAAACCCTCGATCAACTCCTTGGAATGAGCAGGAAAATTGGCAATCCGCAAATGCTTGCCTTTGAATGTAGCATATCCACTCCCGATGATCCAACCTTTTTCGGCGCATTGGGCGATCAGCTCTTCGGCCCTTGGGCTTGATGCCACAAGACTGGTCACAGACTGGAAATCATGATGCTTGACAAAAGGCTGTAAGGCCTCATGAGATTGGAAAAGGTTCTTGATCAGCGTGGCTTTATATATGGTCTCTGACCTGATCATTTGAATTCCCCTTCTGTTCATGTCCTCACAAACCTTTCCCAACAGATAAATGTCGAGCATATTGGGTGTGGCCAGGGTCTGGTCGGATGAGGCCATTTCATCAAGTCTTGAAAATTGCCGATATGGAGCAATTCCTTGAGGTTCAGCCTTTTCCGACATGGATCTCTTGTAAACCCATACTCCCAGCCCTGCAGGAAGCCCGAACCCCTTTTGTACGCTGAAATAAAAGCAATCTACATCGTCGAATGGAACCTCATAGTGGGGTAAGGCGGAAACGACGTCAAGCGCGACCAGCGTTTCGGGAAACCTTTGCCTGACTTTTTTCACCTCCTCCTTCGAGATCCAATACCCTGTGGAAGTTTCATTTCCTGCCAGGGTCAAAATCTCCGGCGAATATCCTGAAGAGAATTTTTCCGGCTTGAGAGCCTCATTTTCCGTCACCACAATATTTCGATTGTTCTTTCCCATGGCTCCGGCAAAAAGCGAGACACGTTCGGAAAATGCCCCTGTAACCACATGAAGGGATGTATCGGAAACAAAATTCTGGATCAGCCGTTCCCAGACCTCGGTGGCGGAATTCAGGAAGATCATTTCCCAGCCTTCTGGCACATCGAGAAGTTTGAAAAGCTGTTGTCTGGTAAACGCATAAACATCCTTGAAATCCTTTCCACGATGACTCCAGCTTGGCAATCCGATTTTTACCGCCTCCCGGAAATGATCGGGAACGGTATGGTAGAGTTGCGAAGGCCCGGGCGTCAGATAAAAGTTTTTCATCAGTAAAGAACCCTCACTTTGATGGTACCTTCGATCTTTCTCAACTGTTTCATCAGATCCTTGTGATAGATCTTGTTAATATCCGTGATCACATACCCGATACGCTCATTGGTGCCAAGATATTGGCCTACAATATTGACGTTGAAGTCGGCGATGGTATCGTTTACCTGTGCTAGCACTCCGGAAATATTTTGGTGAATATGGATAAGGCGGTGCGCATCACCCTGGTCGGGTAACCTGAGGTTGGGGAAATTCACACTGCCATAGGTGTTTCCGGCATTGATATATTTCATGATCTTGTCTGGAACAAATCTTGCAATATTCGATTGGGCTTCCAGTGTACTTCCACCGATATGCGGCGTGAGGATGGTATTTTCATATCCCCTGATCGGGAGCTTGAATTCCTCCTTGTTGTTGGCCGGCTCATGGGGAAAAACATCCGCAGAAAAACCTTTCAGTTTTTTGTTTTCCAATGCGGTCTTCACCGCTGCGAAGTCGATCACATGGCCACGGCTCAGGTTCATCAAAATGGAATCTTTCTTCATTTTGGCTATCTGAGATCTTCCAATGAGGTTTTTGTTGCTTTGTCGTCCATCCACATGGATCGTGACCACATCCGAGATTTTAAGTAGACTTTCAAGATCCGGCAACTCCCTTGCATTCCCCAGAGGCATTTTATCAACGATATCATAATAAACCACCTCCATACCGAGGGATTCGGCTACCACACTGAGTTGAGAGCCGATATTTCCATAGCCTATGATGCCAAGAACCTTGCCCCGAACTTCATTGCTTTTTTCCGCTGATTTTCTCCACTCCCCCTGGTCCATGGCTCTCATCCTTTCAGGGATCCGTCTCATCAACATGATGATCTGGGCAATCGCCAACTCCACAACCGATCGGGTGTTGCTATAGGGGGCATTGTACACTGCCACGCCCTGGTCCATGGCTGAGTGCAGGTCGATCTGATTTGTTCCGATACAAAAAGCACCTATGGCATGAAGCTTATTGCCAGCTTCGAGGACGCTTCTGCTGACCTGGGTTTTTGATCGAATACAGAGAATGCTGACATCTTCAATTTTCTTGATGAGTTCGCTTTCTTCCAATGCCCGATTGACCCTCTCTACCTGATAACCTTCCTCCTTAAATATTTTGATGGCCTCATTGTGAATATTCTCCAATACGAGAACCTTGATCCTGCTTTTGGGGTATGAGATAGCCATAGGAAGCTTATGCTTGTACAGGAACTCATCAAGCGAAGGAGTGATATGGTCTGCTACATCGGTCACGGAAGTGCGCTTCACATTCTCTGTGAAGGCATAGAACTTATCGGCCAGCCCGGATTCCTTGATCTCGTAATCTGTGTATCCGTCTCCGATCACGTAAACCGGACCCTTGAGCTCAAGGGCTTTGATCTGCTTTACCTTTCCGTTGTTGCTGGCCAGAATTCTTCTCTTGTCAAACCCGGTGATCCTTCCCTGTGAATCGTAGGTGAATTCGTTTGCGTAAATGTTTCTCGTGGGAATCCCGAAGGGCTCAACTATGGGTTGGATGAACTCTTTGAAACCACTGGAGATGATCAGTATCTGGTTGCCGTATTCCTGAAAAAAGGCCTCATTCCTTTTGAATGAGCTCGATATCTTTTTTTCCAGCCTTTTGACCAGAACATCGATGTCCTCCCTCTTGGCTTCGAGCAGTTTTAACCTCTCTTCGAGGGATTTTTTGAATTTGATCTTTCCCTCCATTCCCAGGTTTGTGATCTCCCGTATCCTTTTGACTTTTTCAGCACGATCGGCTCTTCCCTTGAGGGATATTTCTGCCAGCAGGTCAAGGCCTTCCACCTTGGTGAAGGTGGAATCAAAATCGATGATGATATAGGGTTTCATGCAGCTCTCAGGTCAATAATAGAGAGCTATCACCATAACTCAAAAAGCGATAACCCTCAGTCTTGGCTGATTCGTATATTTTTTTCCAATCATCTCCAACAAGAGCTGCAACGAGTAGTATCAGCGTGGTTCCGGGGAGATGAAAGTTAGTGATCAGGCCCTTGCAATACCGGAATTCGAACCCCGGGACTATGAAGATCCCGGTTTCTGAACTGAAGACATCCAGATCATTTTCGGCCATATGGCTTATCAGGTTTTCGAGGGCTTTTTTGGGTGAAGTACGGATATTGGAATATTCGTAGGGAAGATGTGCATGGATGTTGAGATCGAATCCCAATTCCGGCCCGAGGGCTCCTATCCAGTACAGGCTTTCCAATACCCTTAAAGAGGTGGTGCCGACGGGAATGATCCTGTTGTCAAGATGATGGATCAGGTTCTCGACAAAATCTCGGGTGACCTCGAAATATTCATGATGCATGTCGTGATCGGCAGGATCATCCGATTTGATCGGTGCGAAGGTTCCTCCTCCCACGTGAAGAACCAACTCTGCAGATCTGACGCCCTTGTCCTCGATATCTTGAAGGATCTTTTCGTTGAAATGAAGGCCGGCGGTAGGGGCAGCGACTGCGCCCGGAGATCTGGCATAAACGGTTTGGTAGCGCCGTTTGTCCTTTTCATCCGGGTCCTTTTGGAGGTAGGGTGGAAGAGGAATTTTCCCGAACAAGGAAACGATCTGTCCAAAATTTTCATTGCCGGTCCATTCAAATTTTACTTTATCGAGTTCCTTATTGTCCCATGTAACCCTTAATTGGATCGCGCCCTCTTTAAGGCTCAGAATTTCGTCTTGCTTCCATTTTTTCTTGTTTCCAACTATGCATTTCCAAACGCAGGAATTCTGGGCTTGCAAAGTGATAAAGGGATCATGGGAAGGCAGGATGGGATTGATCAGCAGGACCTCGATCCTCGCACCGGTGTCTCTTTTAAAAAACAGCCTGGCGTTGACGACTTTGGTCGCATTGAGTACGAGCAGATCATCTTTTTGCAGATATTCGGGTAGCTTACTGAACTTTGAATGGTCTATTTCCGATCTCCGGTAGACCAGCAGTCGGGAATCGATACGGTTCTCACTTGGCTCCTGGGCAATAAACTCTTCGGGAAGTTCGTAATAGTAGTTCTGCAGGTCTATTTTTGGGAATTTCAAGGATTTGCTGCTGATATTTCCTAAAATTGGATTTGTTTTTGGCAAGTTTTAATTCAACACAATAGCTGATGGCTGAAGAAATCAAGAAACCCTCTAATCGGGGACGGCGAATTACGGTAATTTCCGCCATTGTGATCCTCATTCTGATCAATGCGGTTCAACTGTATATCAGATTTTCTGAGAAGAAGGAACACAAGGAACAGATAGAATTCAAAGACGAGGAAATTGCTCGTGCCATGAATACTTTGGATTCTCTTGAAGGTGAATTGGAAGCTCGCCTGATGGCCATAGACTCTCTCGGCGGAGAAAGGGATAGCCTGGTATTGGCATTGGCCGAACTCCAGGAGCTAAAGGATAAGGAGGTCCGCTATTGGAGATCCAAGAAGCGTGAAATGGATGAGATCGTAGCCGGATACAAAGAGCTACTGGTCAAAAAAGATAAGGAGATCGAGGATCTGATGGCCCAGAATGAGCTGCTGCTCTCTGAAAATATGGGCTTAAAAGAGGAAAAACAGGAGCTGAAAAAGACCATTAGCTCTCTTGACAAGGAGAAGGGGGACCTTGAAGCCCAGGTAGAGATCGCTTCGATCCTGAAAGCCGAGAATATTGTTATTTCAGCCGTCGATAAAAAGGGCAAGGATGTCAATGCCAAAAGAGGTGCGTTGAGAAAAAAGAAGATCGACAAGCTTAAAGTAGGATTTGTGATCGCCGAAAACCAGGTGGCGGAGATCGAAACCAAGGAGGTGTTTTTGCGCGTGGTGGAGCCAGGAGGAGGTACCCTGTATGACCTGGCGGCCGGCGGAGGCACTTTTATTCTTGATGGCAAGGAGGTATTCTATACGCTCAAGCAGGACTTCCTGTTTGATAACAAGAGGCCTACCGTGAGTTTCTACTATACCAAGGGCAGCGAGTGGAAGCTTGGCAAGCATGATGTCGAATTGTATTGTGAGGGTTACCTCATCGGTGAATCCGACATCGTGATCAGATGATCTTCTTAATAAACGACCGGAGTATAAATGGCAACCTTTAACTCCTGACCTTCATTCAAGGTGGTTTGGCCCTGAAGGTCGTTGATCACATCCAGAAAATCATTTTTCCAGATGTTGCCGGTCCTTTTGCTGAAGTCGTCCAGACTTTCGCCAGCCTTTGCTTTTTCAAGTGAAAGTGTGGGTACCTTTATTTTTTTGAGCTCATCATTTGAAATGCCATCAAAGCTGTTGATGCAGGCATCTACCGAGTCTTTGTTCGCTCCCTGCCACATCCCCGCTAACTGAATGGTTAGATCCTGGTAGCTGAACCAGATCATATGACCTTTGGTGGGGTTTTTATTGCTCCCCGTTATGAATTTCAACTCAAAGGCTGGAAGTGACTTGAATTTGGTTTCTCCTGAAGAAAGAACCTGAATTCCTGCTGACTGGGCTTTTTCCAGGAATTTCTTTCCATAGGTCACATGTTTCCCGGCCACATCCGGGGCTCCCAGGATCACAGCTGCATCACCTTTTTTGGTCGAAGCACCTACAGCTGTAGGAGTGTTGACGGTTTTCCATTTATTGGGGAATGTGATCTGGAAATTCATACCGGGTTGAATAAATCTTTGGCCGTAGAACACGCCTTGTTCCGGATCATCTCCCAGGTGGAGACCATAGAGGAAGTGATTATACTCGGAAGTGTTCTTTGCTATTGGATCAATTGGTTTCGGAGTGATCTTCTGCGATAGGTCTTCGATGTTCCTTACCCTGTCCGGGGTATAGGGATGGTCATCAAAAATCGAAAACTTGGAATCCTCGCCGGTATAGAGTTTTACAAATTTTTCAATTTGATCCAGGGCGACACCAAGCTCGGTAGGTTTATATCCCGCTTTGGCGGCCAGAAGCACACCGATCTCATCCGCCTCGTTTTCCTGCCCTCGACTATAACTCGATAGGTATATGGTGCCAGCGGCATTGATCGGGGCATTGATGATGTTTCCGAGTTCCGGACTGATCAGCCCGCCTACAAGCAATCCCGGAATGGTCAGGACTGTTGGTAGTATACTCTTTTGCATCTGCCTGGCGGAATGTCTTCTCAATACATGGGCGATCTCATGCCCGATGATCGTGGCGATCTGATCTTCGCTGTTGAGCAATGGCAAAATACCACGCGAAACGTATACATATCCGGCCGGAATGGAAAAGGCATTGGGCTCGATCATGTTGACCAGTTGAAAGGAAAACTCGAATGGCAGATCCTGATCGATTTGGGCGGCGATCCTATTGCCTATTTGTTCGATGTATTTTTGGGTTACTTCATGATGGTAGATACCCATCTGTTCGCGCACCTGAGCGTCTCCCTGCTTTCCAAGTTTGATATCCTGCTCAACTCCCTGTTGAGGATATTGGTTCTGAGCTAGACTCTGGATGCTGATCAACAGGAAACAGAAATAAAAAAATGCCTTTTGCATACTTTTGTGTTTTGAAAAAAGAGTGGCAAAAAAAAAGCCCTTTCGGGCTTTTAACAAAATTTAGACCAGTCTATTTCGGTACCTGGATCTTTCCGTTTTTCTTAACAAGGGCTTTGTTTTTGTAAGACCTTGAAAAAACCGGGTAGATGTTTTTACCGAATGCTTTGAGATCCTTGCTTGGGTCATTGGCAAAAAGCTGATCAATGATCTCGTTTGGAGACATTGGCTGGTTGGCTGACTTCAGTAGATCCTTGATCTTGTCAAGATAAGTCACTCTTCCCTTTTTTCGACCGGCGCGTGCCTTGGGCTTGCTTGCCGAAGCCGGTGGTCTTCCAGGGGATTTTTTTGCGGGCCTTCCTACGGATTTTTTAGTAGGTCTTCCGGCCGACTTTGTTGCTCCTTTTTTCGGGCCAGGTTTTCTACCTCTTCTTTTTGCGGGTTTGGATGGACTGTCAGTAACGCTTTCACCTATTAATAATGCTTTTGCTTTTGCAATTTTATCCAACTGGGCTTTCAGGTTTTTTTCCTGGTGCTCAAGGTGTTGAATTGCAGCAGAGATCGAATCATTTATTGATGCCATAATAGCTATAGAATTTATTTGAGCGCCAAAATAAAACATTTTATCATGCAATAAGCATTTTCTATATTGCGCTGTCTCAGGCACTTAAATAGGAATAGCATAGTCATGGAATTATTGAACGGAAAGCAAACATCATTAGATATCCAGGAAGGTTTAAAAGATCAGGTTGAGAAGATTGTTTCAGAAGGAAAGCGTGCGCCTCACCTGGCTGCGGTCCTGGTAGGAGACGACGGAGCCAGTAAGACCTATGTGGGTGCTAAGGTAAAGGCCTGTGAGAGAGTCGGATTTAACTCGACCGAGGTTATTCTACCTGCTGAAACATCTCAGGAAGAATTGATCAAAAGAATTGAAGAACTCAATCAGGATGATGAGATAGATGGTTTTATTGTTCAACTTCCTTTGCCCGATCATATAGATGTTGAGGCGATTACCAATGCAATAAAACCTTCGAAAGATGTAGATGGCTTTCACCTGATCAATGTGGGGAAATTGATGAAAGGTCAGCCGACCTTTGTTGCAGCAACACCATTGGGTATTCTGGAATTAATGAAGCATTACAATATTGATACGGAAGGAAAAAATTGTGTAATAGTGGGAAGAAGCGATATTGTAGGTACGCCGTTAAGTGTTTTGATGAGTCGCAAAAAATACCCCGGAAATGCCACGGTTACCCTATGCCATACCCGTACCAAGAACCTGAAAGAAATGACCTTGCAAGCTGATATTCTTGTGGGAGCTGTGGGATCTCCAAATTATATCTCCGGAGATATGGTCAAGGAAGGTGCTGTGGTCGTTGACGTGGGTATTACGAGGGTTCCCGATGAGACGAAGAAATCCGGTTTTAGACTGGTCGGAGATATTGAGTTTGAGGGAGCCTCAGCCAAAGCTTCATATATCACCCCGGTACCCGGAGGTGTTGGGCCTATGACGATTGCGGCCCTTCTCCTTAATACCATGCACGCCTATAACCGGGATTTCTATCCCTGAGGCCGGCTTTAGTCTTCTGCAAGGTACTTTGACTATTTTTGAGTTGTGATCAAGGAACAGCCTCTTACAACTCAAACAATACCCATAATGGAATTCTTTGTCTCCATTCAGGGAGAGGGTTTTCATGCGGGCAGATCTGCGAATTTTATTCGCCTGGGAGGATGTGATGTCGGCTGTCACTGGTGCGATGTAAAAGAATCCTGGGAGGCAGCTGAGCATCCAAAAATGAGCATTGCAGAGATATCCGGTCTATTTGATTTTCAGAAGGGTATAACGGTTGTTACGGGTGGCGAACCTGCGATGTATGACCTTGAGAATTTGACCTTCTCTATTAGAAATCATGGTGGGATCTTGCACATTGAAACCAGTGGGGCATATGAGTTGACAGGTGACTGGGATTGGGTTTGCGTTTCTCCCAAGAAGTTTAAACAGGCGCAGCCCCAAAACCTTGCTCTGGCCGATGAACTCAAGGTAGTTGTGTTTCATCCCTCGGATATAAAATGGGCTCAATCCTTTCTTCCCTACCTGAAAAAGGAGTGCAAACTATACCTGCAACCTGAATGGTCAAAAAGAGAGAAGGTGACTCCGTTGATCATCGAATTTTGCAATCAAAATCCGGAATGGCAGATTTCTCTTCAGACACATAAATATCTGGGGGTGCGCTAATGAGGTGGGTTTTGATCGGCTTGCTGTTGATTCCCTTGATCCATAAGGCGCAAGTTCAGGGCCTGAGTACGGACTCCAAAAAAGCTGCAGATTATTATACTGAAGGTCAAAAACAAGCGGCTGTAAGAAATTATCCTGCGGCACTTGAGTCATTTGATAAGGCTCTGAAGAAGGACCCTTATTTTGGAGAAGCCCATTACCTTAAGGCCCGAACACTGATGGCCATTGGAGAGGTTGAACTTGCCAAATACCATTATGAAAAGGCTGTGCAACTGCTTCCAATGACTCCCAAATATGCGGATACCTTTATCGTGTTGGGAAGGATGTACATGGACGAGGGTGATTATGTCAAGGCCAAAGAGTCGTTTCAAAGATATATTCGTGCCGACCCCGGGAATTACGTTGGAATTGAAATGGCCGAGGGTTTTATCAGAGATTGTGATTTTGGAATTGAGCAGATCGATCACCCTGATTCAATCAAGCCTCGAAAACTACCTAACCCACTGAACAACTTTCAGTTCCAATATTTCCCCGTACTTACCGGCGATGGTGAGTTCATTTTTTTCACTGCCAGGAGTGCAAGAAGTACAGAAGAGATTCTCGTGAGCAGGAACGTCGACGGCGAATGGTCGCCACCTCAGAATATCTCAGACAACATCAATACCGTCGAATTCAACGAAGGTACCTGTGCGATCTCAGCCGATGGCAGGACCCTGGTATTCACCTCTTGCAATGCACCGGGTTTGTTGGGTAGATGTGATCTGCTGATATCATACAGGAATGGAAACGAGTGGAGCCGCCCGCGGAATCTCGGTAAGATGATCAACTCCAGGCATTGGGAATCACAACCGAGTCTTTCAGCCGATGGCAGACTGCTATTGTTTTCCTCAGATCGACCCGGGGGAATCGGGAAAATGGATATCTGGTACAGCGTGAAAGAAAAGAATGGAAAATGGGCAAGGGCAAAAAATCTTGGCAGGCCCATAAATACACCCGGAGAAGAGTTTTCGCCCTTTTTGCATTCCAATAACCAAACGCTTTTTTATTCCTCAGGAGGGCGAAAAGGCATGGGTGGGCTTGATCTGTACGTAAGCAACAGAACCTCGGATGGTTGGTCCAAACCGGAAAACCTGGGTTACCCCCTCAATACCTGGAAAGACGAGGTTGGTATTTTTGTAACATCGGAAGGAGATAGGGCTTACTATTCCAGGACCACCAAAAAGGAAGGGCAGGAGAGAAGCTTTCTCTATGAAGTAAGATTGCCTGATAAACTCAGGGTCAAAAAAGAAAGTCATGCCTTAAAGGGGCGGGTTTATGACAGCCAAACCAACAAACCTCTTGCAGCACAGATCAGTTTGATGGATCTGGAAAAGGATACGGCAATCCAATTTCTCAATTCTGATTCCGTAAATGGGCAGTACCTGATCATTTTAACCAAGGGCGCTGACTATGGGCTTTTCGTAAGCAAGAAAGGCTACTTGTACCGGAGTATGAATTTTGACCTGAAGGACGCCGGACCGGATGGCCACCTTGTTTTGGATATCCCCCTGGACCCCATTGTAAAGGGCGCTACAACCGAACTCAGGAATATCTTCTTTGACTTCGGAAGCGCTGATCTTCGGCCTGAGTCAGCCCCGGAGCTTGAAGAGCTGGTCACTTTTTTGAGAGATAATCCTGAGGTTAAAATAGAGATTGGCGGACATACGGATAATGTAGGCAGTGAAGAGGACAATATTGAACTTTCCAGGAACCGAACTCTGGCTGTGAGAAAATACCTTGTTGACCATGGGGTGAATATTGAAAACGTGGATTTCAAGGGCTATGGAGAATCCAAGCCAATTGTTCCCAATGACAGCGATGAAAACAGGCAGACCAATCGTAGAATTGAGTTTATGATCTTATAAACTTCAAAGCAAGTTCTTCCGAGTAATACCTCTTGTTATGTTGAATTGTAAAGCCCACATGACCACCATATTTGGGATAATGGGAGATGATCTTTTTGTTGTTGATCTCCTTCTCGCCCGGATAGCAGCTTATTGGAAAAAAGGGATCATTGCGTGCCTGCACCAGTAGGGTGTCGGTGTTGATCCGTGGCAATTTATAGTAAGTGGATCCCTGATGATAAAAATCATCGGCTCCGGTAAATCCATGTATAGGCGCGGTATAAGTGTCGTCAAACTCATAGAACGACCTTATTTTTGAAAGGGGGCTTGTGTCATACACATCGGGATATTGCATCGCCTTATCCCTGATCTTTTCCTTCAGCTTGCCCATGAATCTGTTGCGATAAAGGATATTGCTGCTTTTCATCAGATGCAATGCCGAGCTTTTTAAGTCCAGAGGCGCGCTAAAGATCACAGCCTTGTTGATCAGGCTCTGCGCTTTCTCAGGATATTCATACAGCCAATGCAGTGAAAGATTTCCGCCCATGGAGAAACCGATAAGATTGATTTCCTCATACCCGAAGTTGCTCGCATGCATGATCACCGAATCGATGTCCTCCCAGTCGGCATGATGGTATAATCTGGGCAGGCGATTCATTTCCTCTGAACATGATCTGCAATTCCATGCCAGGGAATCTATACCGGCCTCCGCCAATGTTTCGATCATTCCAAGCGTATATGGTCTTCTTGAGCTTCCCTCCAGGCCATGACTGAGAATGGCGAGACTTTTTCCCCTCACTCTTTTCCAGTCCAGATCAAGGAAATCACCATCGTCCAATTCCAACCTCTCACGCTCAAGTTCTACTGCGGGACTCTTTCTCATCGTTGATGGAATTATGGTTTCCAGATGTTTGGAGAACATCCACTGTGGGGGCTTGAATTCTTCGAAATTTTCAGAAAAATCGCTGTTCAACATAGTTTAGAAGCGTTCAAATATGAACTTATACAAATGACCATTTTGGATTAATGAATTGAAAACCAAACACTTGAATATTATTGCATAAAAATTGTGCACCAATACAAAAAAACAGACCATGAATAAAGCAAATTACTTAATTATCCTTTTTCTTCTTTTTACGTTGGGGACTGCTTTCTCACAAGCCCCACCTCTGCAAACGCCAAGATCCAGTCAGGCTTCAAAGTCTTATCAGAAAGTCGGTTTGGTGGATGTGGAGATCAGCTACTCGAGGCCCGGAGTCAAAGACAGGGAAGTCTTTGGAAATATTGTTCCTTTTGATCAGGTATGGAGAGCAGGGGCCAATGAGAATACCACAATTTCCTTTTCGCATCCGGTAAAGGTCGGAGGAAAGGAAGTGCCGGCAGGAACTTATGGCCTTCATATCATCCCGGTAGAAAATGGAGACTGGACCATGATCCTTAACGCTCAACACGATTCATGGGGAAGTTTTTTCTATGATGAAAGCAAGGATGTTACCCGGGTGACCGGTATTCAATCCAAACTGTCCGACACCCAGGAGTGGCTTTGTTATGACTTCGATAGGATCACCGATCACTCTTGTGATATTGTCGTAAAATGGGCAAACGTCAAAGCTTCATTTCCAATAGAGGCGAATACCGAAGCGCTGATGATGGATTATATCGAAAACCAATACCTCACAGGCATTCCTGGGTTTCTTTGGGATGGCTACAACAATGCAGCCATGTATTGTGCCAGACAGGGCATCTATTATGACAAAGCCACTGAATGGGTAGACGAGTCTATCAGGCGAAACAAATCCTTTGCAAATATGAGCACCAAGTATTTGATCCTGAAAAAAACGGGAAAGGAAAGCGATGCCAAAAAAGCAATGGATGAAGCATTGCCAATGGGTACTGAGAACGAGGTGAATAATTTTGGCTATGTGATGATGGGCGAGAATGATGTGGACATGGCAATTGAGCTATTTCAGTATAACGTGAAAAAGCATCCCAAATCCTGGAATGTATGGGATAGCCTGGGAGAGGCTTACGCCAAAAACGGCGACAAGAACAGTGCGGTGAAAAATTATAAAAAGGCGCTCAGCCTGGTAGAAGACGAAAATCAGAAAAAGAGGATCGAAAAAATATTATCCGATCTTGCAGCATAGCATTAAAAGCCCCGGAACTACTTCCGGGGCTTTCTATTAATCGGCATATGTACTTCCCTCAACAATCTTGTGGGAGTAATACAACTTACTTTCCTTGAGTGCGGCCTTGTTGATCTCATAGGTGATATTGCCATCATTCCTGGTGATAAAATTGATCATTGAGCCTTCCTCTAAAGCCCCATCTTTTTCGGTGATGTACAGTATGGGATGACCTTCCAAATTCTTTTGAATTACGTTTAGTTCGTCCGTGAACTCATTGGGCACATAAATAATATTGCAGGCTACAAGGCTTTCAATATTATTGATGTAGTAATATGAAACCGTCGAGGTGCCCGCATGATATGGCCTGATGTCCATTTGAGATATTTGACGATAAAGACCCATGCTTCCAAATACTCCGATCTTGAATTCCTTCTGGTTGAAATCCGAGGGCCATTCGATCTGTGTAACGAATTTTTTGAGTAAAAGAAACTTGATGTCTTGTTCTTCCCACTGAGAATACGACGGTATCGTCAATAGGGAAATGCTGATAAGGGTGACTATCCTTTTCATTCCTATTCTTGGTTAAGTGCTATTACGAAAACAAAAATAACCTTATCGGTTATATTCTTGGTTTAATTTAAAGAAAATTAGAAAATTTACAAATTACCGAAGTGATTTAGAGGATTATAAACTCCACCCTTCGGTTTTTTACCCTTGACTTTTCATCCCTTCTTCTTGTCAGTGGTTTATCTCCACCGTACCCCTCGGTACTGATCCTGTTGCTTTTAATCCCGCGATCGACCAGATATGCTTTGACCGCCTTGGCCCTGTCTTCGGATAGTTTTTGGTTCAGTTCTTTGTTCCCGGCAATATCCGTATGTCCCAATAGCATGATCTCCTTTTCCTGGTGGGATTCAAGAAATTCCTGAACACGGTCAAGTTGAAGGTATGAACTGGGTAGGAGGGTAGGTGTGCCCTTCGCGAAAAGCACGTTGTCAAGTCTGATCGCCTTACCGGAAACAAGGCTGTCAAGATAAATGATCTCCAGATTGGATACACCCACGGATTTATTTGAGAAAACGATTCGTTTTTCCACGGACAGATGTTCGGGGGAATTTACTTTCAGGAATACCGTGTCATAAAGAATATCGAAGCTCAAGGTATCTCCAGCGGACGCTAAGGCTGAGTCCAGAAATAAACCTTGTGAATCGAGAATTCTGGCTTCATAGGGGATCAGGTGATCCTTATTTCTGTTCAGGGCTACAACCCTGACCCGGTTTTGATCCGAGAGCTGCAGGACCGAATGGCTTGCCAGATCCCTGGATTGAGAAGTGGTATCCAGTTCAAATACCCGGATCGGGTGTGGCAGGACAGAATCGGGAAAAAAGTATTGGTATATATCCGTATGTCCTTCGCTGGATTGTGCCGCTACCAGGAGGAAATGATCTGGATCTACGGGAGATCTCTGAAAAGCCAGGTCCATGCCTTCCGTATTGACCAAAGGACCAAGGTTGATCGGCGGTGACCAGTTTTTCCAGGTATCGTCCATTCGGTAGGTCACAAAAATGTCCTTGGACCCGAGAGTGGAAAAACCATTTGTAGAGTAAAACAGGGTCCGGTTATCATAGTCCAGCCAGGGATAAAACTCTTCGTAAGGTGTATTGACATTTTTCCCCAGGCTTTCCAACTCAGTCCAGGTGCCGTCTTCTTTCCTTTTTGAGAAGTAGAGATCCTCTACCCCCCGGGTAGCAAAATGCTGCATGGAGATGATCAACGTGCTCTCATCATGGCTCATGCAAAAGGATTGGTCGTTTGAAAGATTCCGGAAATAGGGTATTCGGATCTTGTCCATGACCTTCCAGGCCTCTCCGGACTTCAGAAAAATGAATATGCCGGATTCACTACGGCCGTTTTTCGGATTCTGAAATGTGCCCTGAATGTAGAATCTGCTTCCATCGGAAGATATATGACCGATTCCCGGTTCGTATCCCCCATTGATTCTGGTCACAGCAACGGGTTCGGACCAATTCTTGGGCGTGACTTCTTTGGTTTTGAGAATGTAGAATTCCTTGTCATTGCTGTTTGATTTTGTCTTTCTGCTGAAATAGATCTCTTTGCCATCAGGAGTCCAGCAGGGGAAAAAATCATCCATTTCAGTGTTCATTTCCTCGATGACCCTGGTGGCCCCTCCTTCCTTGACCTGGGCCAAAAGGGCGGTATTCGATGTGAGTAGAACAAGTACGGAACAGAAGAGTATACGAAACATGTGCATGGAATAATGGGATCAAAAATGGTCAAAAACAGTTCAAAATCCGTTCAATAATGTTTATAAACGGACAGTTTTTCCTAGGGAATAATTTTGAAGGACGAAATAACATTCTGTATATCAATATTTTATAGGAATTGGTACGGATTTAGAAGAACAGTGGCCGAGGTCAAATAAACTATGAATAAGTCTTCAACGATAATTTTCACCTTTCTATTTGTTCTCTCGATCCTAGGAGCCGAGGTAAGTGCAGGTGGTCTGTTGAGTTTTTCCAACAACCTGAACCTGGATGTGATCGAGGGAGTGAATGAAGAGGTGGAAGATGCAGGAGATTCAAAATTGGAGGAAGAGGAAGATGGTCTGGAATCAGACTTGATTTCTTCAGAAGAAAAGGATGAGGATGGTTACAACTCAAAGGCACTTAATGTGGGATTTGAGTTGACCAAAGCCTTGTTCGGAAAATACCTGAAGAAAGAAGAAAACTAATCTCCTTAGCCCTTTTTCCTGATCAGTTTTTTAAGAGCCATGATTTCCGGCTCTAGCAGGGGAGCTATATCTGTACTGAGCGCGTCTTCCAAAAGTTTGGAAAGAAACTTTTGATGTTCCGCTGAGTCAGGATTGAATGCCTTGTGCGCCAATCCTCTTTTGATTTTCTCCACTGTACGCCCAATAGCAATTGATCCCTTAGAAAAGCCCGCCTCCCGGAACCTTTCCCAGATAACCTCAATCGCCAGATCACTGGGGTGAACAAGATCATTGCCATAGAAACGATAATCCCTGAGTTCATCCATCATGATTTCGTAAGAAGGGAAATAAAAGGCGGACTGGTCCTGTTCCACGATTTCCTCTGCGGCAAGAACCAACCTTGCCTTAGATCTCTGGTTGATTTCTGCTCCATCGGCGACATGCCTTACAGGGCTAACCGTGATGATAACCTTCAACTCCGGATTGATCTGACGAAACAAATGAAGTGTATTCTTCAGGCTCGTCGTGATTTCTTGCTGACTTAGAAGCCTTGAGTTGAAAAGCTTGTTCGGCATTTTATGGCAATTGCCAACCTCAAAATTTGGATCGCTGAGTTCAAAAACCTTTGAAGTGCCCAGGGTTAGTATTAGCACCGAACTTCCCTCGAGGGCATTCAGGCAATCGCTGATCTTTTTCTCAATAAGCTTCAGGAGCTCTTTTCTGGATTTTGCCCTGATATCCGAATGAAAATGGTAGGAGTACCACAGTGCCTGTTTTTCGAATATGGAAGCCTCTATCGCCTGTGGATCTTTTTGGTTGAGCTGATTTGCGATGAGTTCAAATACCCGAGGATTGTATATTGTTCCGAAAGGATTGCTGGTAATACGATAGCCTTGGTTCTCCAGCTTTTCACCAATGCTATGGGCAAAGCAGGACCCCAGAGATAGGAATCGGGTATTGTGATCCAGTTTGAACGGATAGTTCGGGCCGGGTACTGGAGTGGAAAGTTTCATCAATAAAAAACCCCGCTGGGCGGGGTCTTTGTTATTTTTCTTCTTCCGGTATAACCAGGATCTTGATTTTTTGCTTCACTTCCTTATGTAGGTCCAGTTCAGCAAAATATTCTCCGATCACCTTGATGTCGCCATCAAAGGAGATCTTCTTCCTGTCGATGTTAAAACTTTTTTCCTTCAAGGCATCTGATACCTGAAGCGTGGTGATCGCTCCAAATATCTTTCCCTTTTCTCCAACCTTTGCTTTGAGTTCAAGGCTCAGGTCGCCGATTTTCTCAGCAAGCTTGACAGCATCGTTTTTCTCTTGCTCAAGCTTTTTGGCCTTTTGCCTCAGGTTTTCTTCATGTACTTTCTTATTCCCTTCATTTGCCAAAAGGGCCAGACCCTTGGGGATCAGAAAGTTCCTTCCGTAACCCGCCTTCACAGTTACAATATCATTCTTGTAACCAAGGCCTTGGATATCGTCTTTAAGAATAACTTCCATGCCGATTATTGATTTAGCTGATCAGCGTCGTAAGGCATCAGGGCTAATTGCCTTGACCTTTTGATCGCGGTCGCGAGTTTTCTTTGATATTTCAAGCTTGTTCCGGTAATCCTTCTGGGAAGGATCTTTCCGTTCTCATTGACAAACTTTAAAAGGAAATTCGGATCCTTATAGTCGATGTATTTGATGTTGTTCTTCTTGAACCAACAAAACTTCTTTCTCCTTCTTTCCTGATTGATGGGTTCGTTTACTAGTGTCATGCTGCTTCTTCAGTTTTGGTTTCACCTTTCCCCTGTTTTTTCCTTCTCTTCTCGTTGTAAACGATGCCATGCTTATCAAGCTTGACAGTAAGGAACCTTAAAATCGCTTCGTCCCTATTGTACTCGGTTTCGAGTTTTTCAATAGTCGGACCTTCGCATTCGAACTGGAACAGTTGATAAAAGCCAGTTGATTTTTGAAGGATAGGATAAGCGAGTTTTCTTAACCCCCAATTCTCCTCATGGATTAACTTTGCTCCATTGGATTTTAGGAAGTCCCTGTACCGGTCCACAGAATCTTTCATCTGCTGGTCGGATAATACCGGAGTCAGGATAAAAATTGTTTCAAATTGATTTTTGGCCATTAAATGCACTTTAAATTTTGGAAGCGCAAAATTAGAGATTGTGACCAGAAAACCCAAATGGTACCCCAGATAAAATCCTCATTCTCATACCGGTATGTTTTTACCTTGTTCCTCGCCTTGGCAGGCGTTTTTGGAACAGGATCAGCAGCTCAGAGAATAACTGATCCTTGGTTTGAAGGCAGTTTTTCTGAATTCAGAGAGGATTCTCAAAAAAACGGTAAGCCTTATGTGGTTGAAATTATGGCCTCCTGGTGCGGATACTGCCGGAAATTTGAGAAACTCACCATGAAAGACCCGTCGGTCCTCGACTATATGGAAGAACAGGGTATCAGGATCCTTTCGATCGATGGAGAGAAGGGTGAAGGACTTCAACTCGCCCGGAAGAACAACGTGAAAGGATTTCCAACAATCCTGTTTTTTGATTCCAGCGGAGATCTTGTAAAGAGAGTGGACGGATATTTACCTCCCAGGGGATTCCTGTCATCCCTTAAAGAGTTTTCTTCCTTTAACAGCATGGATCAACCCATGCTGAACTATCTGAATCAAAAGCAGGCCTATTTTGAAAACAACTATTCAATAGCGGAATTATGGCCTGAAAAGCATTGTGGCCAGGCATATACGTTTGCGATCAATAGGGAGTCCAGAAAGATGAAAGAATTGGAACTCGAATTGGACGATCCTGATTTGATGATGGCTTCCCTGGTTTATTCCATCTATTCAAACAATAGTGCTTCTGTTCCGGAGATCACCTGGAAATGTGTTGAAATGGATCTGCTAAACGAAATTCAACAACATTTTCTGTCATTTTATATCGCGAAGAACAGTCCGGATTTTTATCTGAGCCATCAGTTGATCAATGAATCGATCCGGAGAAAACCGGACATCAACAAGTCAGACACGCGTTGCGGGATCGAGTACCTTACCGGAAATTTCGGTGATGCGAGATCCTCGTTCAAGAAGATCAGGAAACAGGCTGGTAATAAGGAAAATCTCCCCGTTACTTTTGAAGCGCTCGACCATATGGTAAATTCAGGCGGCAAATGAGCATATTGGAAGAAATCAAAAAGCAGGTCGGAGAAAATGTCGCTGTTGTAGCAATCTCCAAAACAAAGCCTCCTGAGCGCATTCTCGAGGTTTACAAAGAGGGGCATCATGCTTTTGGCGAAAACAAGGTTCAGGAGTTAACTGAAAAATACGAGCTACTTCCAAAGGACATCCAATGGCATTTTGTAGGCCATCTTCAACGAAACAAGGTGAAATATCTGGCCCCATTTGTTCATCTGATCCATGGGGTCGACAGCCTCAGATTGGCCAGGGAGATCAACAAACAGGCGGAGAGGGCAGGCAGAAAGATCTCGGTTTTGATCCAGGCGCATATTGCCAAAGAAGAATCAAAATTCGGAGTTCCCGTTCAGGAACTGGAAGCATTCATGAAAGAAATGGATCAGGAAGGACTTGAGTGCATTAAGGTCAGGGGTTTGATGGGAATGGCTACAAATACTTCCGAGCAGCAACAGGTCCAAAAAGAATTTATGGAGCTCAGGAGCGTTTTTGACAAGCTTGGAAGCATGAATTGGAATTCTGATATCCGTATGCAAATACTCTCCATGGGAATGACAGGGGATTACGAGATCGCCGTAAACTGCGGGAGCAATATGGTTAGAATAGGAACAAAAATTTTTGGAGCAAGAGAAATATGAAATATTGGGTTTTAGTTGGAGGCGTGCTTTTGGCGGTAGGCGTAATGATCGGGGCCATGGGAAGTCATTTTTTTGCGGAAGCTCTAGAGGCTACAAATGGCCGGGAGCCTTTTTTTCGGGCTCATAATTACTACATGTTCCATGCCATTGGGATATTGCTGGTGGGCATAATTGGGTCTCGTGATGGCTCGGTCATGTGGAATATTCCGGCCGGCCTGTTTATGGCTGGGATCTTTCTTTTCTGTGGAACGATTATGTTAAAATACATTGGATTGACAGCCTCCAGTTCTGCGGCTCCTTTCGGAGGAATCTCGTTTATGTTAGGCTGGTTGGCATTTGCCTGGTTAGGATTCAAACAGAAATGAGCAGGGCGATTTTTTTCTTGTTGCTCATTTCCTTGTTGGCTTGTTCCGGAGATCGCAGGCCCGATGATCTTATCCCCAAGGAGAAGATGGCTTCCATTCTAATTGACATTCATATTACTGAAGCCATCATCGAAGAGAAGAGATTGCCAAAGGACAGTACCTATTCATTGTATCTGAGCATGGAAAATGAGATTCTCAACAGGTATGGGGTTGACACCGCGGAGTTCATTCGGAGCTATGAATTTTATTCTCAGAATATCCAGGACCTGGATGAGATCTACGAGTGGGTCATAGATACCCTGAACCAGGAGCAGGCGGAAATGCGTGCGACCCGGAAATGATCATACGCCGATACGGCCCTCGAGTTTTGGGGACCAGCGAATACGATTGGAGATCCAAAGCCAGGTATATACTGCTAAAACTGCGATAAAGGTACCTGCGAGTACATCGCTCAGAAAATGCTGACCTATGTAGATCCGGGAATAACCGACCAACAGGCCGGTCAGGATCAAAAGAATCTTTTGAAATAGTCTGGGCGACAACACGGCGATAAATAGGAATGTGGAAACACCGGTGGCCGTATGTCCGGAGGGAAACGAATTTCTTTCGTGCAGATCTACGCCGCTGATCAAATTGATCGCTTCACTTCCCAATTCGCCCAACGGTCTTAATTCGTCGGGAAAAAGAAGTCGCTTGCCGAGCTGAACAAAGAAACCGGTCAGCAGGAAAATAATCAGGTAATCGGTGGAATATCTGTATTTTCTGAAAAGAAGAACAATGAAAATGATAAGGCAAAACATCCCATCACCGAGGTATGTCAGGTATTTGAAGAAGACATCGAAAAAAGGATGATTGGCTCCATTGAGGATCAAGAACGAACCTACCTTTCCCTGGCTTAGAAGAAACCCGAGACCCAGGATCCAGATCCCAAGCAGAAAGAAAAAGGCTTTGAGATTATTTCCCGATACGGGGGCGTAATGATGTGATGACTGGTTTTGAATTTCCTTTCTCGCTTAAATTCTCCATGAAGAATAGGATGTGCCGAAGGAGGGATTCGAACCCTCACGCCCGAAGACACACGCCCCTGAAACGTGCGCGTCTACCAGTTCCGCCACTTCGGCAACAAACGAAGTGACGTCTACCATCCCGATCCCAATTATTCAATCGGGACAATCGAGACCGCCACTTCAGTCAAAGTTCTATGACCTAAAAAGGCAGAGTGAACTTACGGTGGCGAAATTAGTTAATTACTTAGGCTCAAAACAATATTTTTGATCTCATACCCGAATATTATAAAATGGTTAAAGTAAAAATTGCTGATACAAACTACAGGACCGAAGTGGAAACCGAAGGGCATCATTTTTTGGTTGATGAACCTGTTGAAAAAGGAGGGGGGAATGAAGGCCCCAGACCTTCGAGGTTGTTTCTGGCATCTTTGGGCACCTGTGTGGCGATAACCCTGAGGATGTACGCCAACACCAAGGGTTGGGAGATCGGTGATGTAGATGTAGAGTTGGATATCAGGCAGGAAAATGGCAAATCCGTTATTGTTGAGAACCTGACCTTTGGAGCAGACCTGACCCCGGAACAACTGGAGCGGCTCGGTCAGATCGCCAAGAGATGCCCTGTATCAAAAATGATCGAGCAGGGCACGCCTATAGAATCAAAAATTCTCGAAAATGATCAAAAAGTATAAAAAGGAAGATTTAACCGTGGTTTGGAACCCCGAGTTATGTATACACTCAGGAGTTTGTGCAAGAGGTTTGCCAAAAGTATTTGACCCGTCAAGAAGGCCATGGATAGATCTTGATCAGGACGAAAAAGACCGGATTAGAGAACAGGTCAAAGCATGTCCCTCTAAGGCTTTGAGCCTGGAAGACCCCAGCTAAAACCGGGAAGTTTCGGCTTGAATGCGATTATCCCACCCGGGCTGATCTGCTCTCAAAAAAAAAGGCCCTTTCGGGCCTTATCTTGATTCTTATTCTTCAAAAAGCGGAATGTTGCTCGCAAGCTCAAAATCCACCATTACGCGGATCTTGTTTTCAGCTTGGAAATACCGAAGTGCCTTCTTGCTTCCAATGATCTTTTCAAATTTTGGATAATAGGACTTCCTGGTTTTCATTTCCTTGAGTTCCTGATCCATATAGGATTTCATAATGGAGCTCGCCTTTTCATCCGACATCTTTTCAAAACTCTCAGCGAATTCCATGATCAGATTGTATCTGGTTGTGTTTATGTCGTAGAGTTTTTGTTGAAGTTCATTGTAAAGAGGCCAGAAAGCGTCGTTTTCTTCTTTGGTGAATGTCATGATATCCGCAATGGCAGCCTTTTTCTCGGTACTGAGAACTGAGCGCATTACTTCAACATAGTTTCCCTCCTGATCCTGGGCCATCAGAAATGAGCCTGGAATTAGGAATAGTGCGATGAGGAGTACTTTTTTCATGTAGTTGTTTGTTTGATTATAAAGATGTCTGATTTGTTTATTCGTCGGATACTTTTGAGAAACCACCACCGCCGATGATGATCCTTATATAGTAACCTTCCAGAGAGCCCGCCTCTGCACCGCTGATGACCCCGCCACCATAGCGGAAATCCGAATGCGAAGGTGTGAAGATATACCCGGCACGAACGCCCAGTCTTGGGCTTGATCCTGATTCTCCTTCAGGGAAATAATCGAACCCAAGTCCGAGATCGATCATCAGGCTTCCCCAGCTAATATCTGTTTGATAATAATCACCGGTTGTATTTCCGTTTCTTACATCATTGGCCGTGATGGCTCCGAGGTTTGAGAATACCATGGTCATTCCTCCGCCTCCGATCCCGATCAGTGGGTAAAGCTTGAGTTTGTCCTTGTGGAGAAAATCGTAGCCCAGGTGAAAAAATCCCATTCCACCACCGATTTGAGCCCTTTGACCATCAAAGCGGATATCATCCCCGATCAGGCCGTATCCCGACCCACCGATCACAAAATTTTCAAACATGAAATAGCCATCTCCGCCTATGGTCAGAAAATCTCCCGAAAGGGTAGGGAAGTCTGCAGGAAGGAATTGGTTAAACCCATCCATATTGAAGTGCTGAGCTCCGACATCCAGGCCACCGGCACCTCCAATGTACTTTTGTGCAAAAAGACCTGAGTGGCTGCTGAGCAGGAAACAGGCGGCGATTAAGAAGATTTTTTTCATTTTCAGGATTGTCTGTACGTTTGAAAAACGAAGGTAATTTAGTTTGTCTGAATTTCAAACCTCATTTCCTGCCCAAATCTTACAAGGGTATAGGTTACTTTAAAACTGTTTAATCGTTTATACAATTTTATGAAAAAAATTGATAGTCCTTCTAATCCGGAGATAAAGGATCTTGTATATCTCAAAAACAAATCCAAGGCCAGGCGCGAGCGCGGTGTTTTCGTAGTGGAAGGAAGAAGAGAATTTGAGAGGGCGCTGAGATCCGGCTACAGATCAGTCAAGAAGTTTAGGAATCCCGAGCTTCTAAGCCAGGATGATCCCTGGATAAGGGAATATGAGAAGGCGGAGGGTGAATCCTTCGATCTGTCGGGAAAAGCCTACGAGAAAGTGGCCATGAGGGAAACGACTGAAGGAGTTCTGGGGGTTTTTGAGGCCAGGCTATTATCCCTGGAGGAGTTGTCATTGGATGAAGATCTCATGCTCGTGGTTCTGGATGGTGTTCAAAAACCCGGAAATATTGGTGCTATATTCCGGACAGCAGATGCCGTGGGAGCACATGCTGTTGTTCTGGTGAATTATCCCGGAGACATCTATAATCCTCACACGGTCAGGGCAAGTTTGGGATGTCTGTTTTCCATGCCCTTTGTGGTATGTGAAGGAGAAGAACTCAAGGGCTTTCTGAAGAAGAATTCCATCGAGGTCTTCTCGGCGATTCCGGACGAAAAAAACTCTTATTACGATTGCGATTTCACAGGCTCATCAGCCTTGGTCTTCGGAGCCGAGGATTCCGGTGTGGGGTCCGTTTTTGATTCCAAAGACGTATCCGGTTTTAGTATTCCTATGAATGGAATGGCCGACAGTCTGAATGTATCGGTTTCGGTGGCTGTGGTTCTTTATGAGGCCTTAAGACAAAGAAATGCCAAAGCTAAATCAGGCATTTAGGCTTGGCGGCTACCCATTTGTTATATATCGGGCAGTCCCTTTCATGAGCACCCCGTAAATATCCTGTGCTCATCAGGAATTCATTGACGATCTCCCCACCGGTAAATCGAAATGTTTTTTTGAAAACCTTTACCCATTCCTCCCTTACCAGCGGGTGGTGATGTTCTATCCAGCCTTTAAAAGATCCAAACTCCTGCTGCAATGCGAGCACTCTTTGAGCATTGAATATTGCCGCATCGACCTTGAGGCGGTTTCTGATCACTCCGGCATCCTGGAGCAGCCTGTTTCTATCCTGTTCTCCATAGCTTGCAATTTTCTGGATGTTGAACCCATCATAGGCGATCTCGAAATGCTCCTTCTTTTTCAGGATAGTCGTCCATGAGAGGCCGGCCTGATTGATTTCCAGGATCAATCTTCCGAAAAGAGCGTTATCCTCTTCCAGGGGAAAACCATATTCCTGATCATGGTATTTTTTATGAAGATCATCTTCCGGTAGATCCCGGACATATTGACAATAGGAATTGACATCTGCCATTGATCTGAGTTTTAAATTTGGAACCAGTTTCTAAAATATAATTCTGGAATGGAAAAGATCATTTTGGTCACCGGAGGAAACCGGGGCATCGGTTTGGGTATTTGCAAGGAATTGGCCTCAAAAGGCCATACCGTCCTTCTGGCCTCCCGCTCAATTGAAAAGGCAAGATCCGCCTCTAAGGGAATAGGCGGCAACATTTCTCCGATCCAACTTGACGTGACAAGCCCGGAGGATATAGAAAACGCAGTGAAATTTGTCAGAGAAGGGTTTGGCAGGTTGGACGTACTCATCAACAATGCCGGAATCGGCGTGGGAAGCAAAGGATTAAAGCATCCGGATCTTGATGATATTAGAGAGATCTTTGAAACCAATTTTTTCTCCATTATCAACCTGAATGCGGCTTTTCTTCCGCTTCTGAAACAAAGCCAGGACGGCCGCATCATTAATATGAGCAGCGGCATGGGTGCTCTGGATGACCTTGTAGGAGGATATGCCGGTTACAGACTTTCCAAATCTGGCCTGAATGCCCAAACGATCTTGTTGGCAAATGAATTAAAACCAGACGGGATCAGCGTGAATGCCATGTGCCCGGGCTGGGTGAAGACCGACATGGGCGGACAATCCGCTCCCAGGACGATTGAAAAGGGAGCTGAGACGGCTGTTTGGCTTGCTACTGCCGAGAATATCCCAACAGGGAAGTTCTTCCGGGATAAAAAAGTTATTCCTTGGTAATGGCCTTTTTTCGAAGGGCTATCGCCTTTCGGTATTTGGAATAGGAAATGATGGCCACTACTAGAGATAGAATGAAAACCAGCAGCCAGGCATACTGAATATACTGTTTACCCTGCGCGAACATATCGATGGTCAGGATTAACGCCAATGAGGCGTTTAAACCCATCACAAGGAAATTTGCCAGGTTCTTATCATCGGCTTTGATCACCAACAGGTTTACAAGAGATGTTATAAAAAGGGTCAATGCGAAATAGAACCTCTCCTCCTCAAGAGCGCCTATGCCACCAATGAAAAAAATGACCGAATTAAGAAGATAAGGGGCAGCTTTGAATTTGCTTTTTCTGGAACTGGACATTGATACCATAGCTTAGGTTTATATGACTAACCCAAAATTATCCAATTTCTCTTAGAAGCTATACTTGAATCGGAGATATAGGATATGAGGGTATCCTCCGTAAGCTGTGTTCGGAGGTCCTACAAAGAATTGACCATTAAAAAGGACTTCAAAATTGTTGGCCACACTCCAGTTGATCATCGGTCCCCAAAAAAAGGAGGCATCCTGGGGATTGGTCATACCAAACAGCGATCCTCTGATAATCGGGGAAAGTTGACCTGAAACCTCCGCGAAGATGGTATGCCTGGAAGGACTCAGCGTCCTTGCCCCGAGCTCCCGGTTCAGGAAGAAACCCTGGTAGTCTCCAGTAGAGGTATTGATGCCTTCACTATTGTAGAGGTAGGCTGCATGCAAATACAGAGAACTTGGGAAAGTATAATCCACATCAACACCTCCAACCAGTTGAGACGGCCCCTGGGTGCTGGCGTCCGGCTCCCAAACAGAAAACTCGCCTCTGAATCCGGCACCTTTGATATCCCCGGCCCAGCCAATACCCGCAGTATAGAATCCACGCTGATAACCAAGAAATCCCTGATAGTCGTATCCGTTTTTATTGATTTTTACCAGACCTGAAATTGTACTTCCCCTCAGACTGTCACCAAAATTGTAAACCCCCTCTACACTGGAGACAGGATTGATATAATACCGGTACAACAGTGCATCGGTTCCGGGCCTCTCCTCATAATCAAAATCAAAAAAGGAGAACGCATTGAAGATATCGTTCGGGTTCCAGACCAGGCAGGTGCCCCAATTGATCCTTTGCCTTCCAAGAATGATCTCGGATCTCCCATACCTGGCTGTCATGTTTAGCCGATCAAAAATTGTGTGGCCTATGTACCCTGTGCCTTCCATCCAAACAAAACTCAAATCCATTGTGCCCAGATCCTGCTCAAGACTATTGCTAAGCTCAGAGGATAACTTCACCACTTCACCCCAAAATATCCTGTTTCGCATCGAAGTGTTAAACTCGAAATGCTTGCCGAGATACCAGGTATAGTTCAGTCGGTTATGTATCAGGTTATCGGTAAGAATGGGAATCGAATCTTCCTGAGCAATAAAAAGGGAATTCATGTATTTCACATAGCCCCAGAGGCGCATTTTCTCTTTGATGTACTGAGCAGAGGACTGCGAACAAATAAAACCCAACAGGAATATGCTGAGCGCTAGCCTAAGCCGTGTCAGGCTTCCCATTTTCAATGATCTTTCCGTCATCCATTTTGACCAGCCTTCTCGCCTTGTTCATCACCCTGATATCATGGGTGGAGAAGATGATCGTGGTTCCTTCTTTCTCATTCATTTTGAGCATAAGGTCCAGCAGTGTTTCGGTGGCATGACTATCCAGATTTGCGGTTGGCTCATCAGCCAATATGAATTTAGGCTTGGAAGCCAAGGCCCTGGCCACTGCCACTCTTTGCTGCTGCCCGCCTGATAACTGGTGGGGTCGCTGATGGGCCTTGTCACCGACCCCCATCGCATCCAATAGCTCCATGACCCTATCCTTGATCTCGGCCTGAGGTCGATTGAGCAACTCCATGATGAAAGCCACATTTTCGTACGCACTCATCACTGGAATAAGGTTATAGGCCTGAAATACGAATCCAATATTGTGGAGTCGGAAATCGGTCATCTCGGATTTCTTTTTTGTGGAAATGCTTTCGCTAAGAATGGAAATATCACCCTTGGTAGGTGCCTCCAGCCCTCCGATCAGGTTCAGAAAAGTGGTTTTTCCGCAACCTGAGGGGCCAACGATGGCTGTAAATTCCCCAGCTTCAAAGGATGTGCTAATGCCGTTGACCGCGTGAACAGGAACCGTATCGGGATTGTAGATCTTTTGGAGATCCTTAGTGATAATTACTTCCATTTTAATTTCTAATGGCGGTTGAAATGTCTAAACGTATCGCTTTTCTGACCGGAAAATAGGATGCAAGCAGGCCTGTGAAAAAGACCAGCAGGGTAACCAGAACATAAAAATTCAGCTCCAGGATAGGATAAATAACAGCTTGCAATCCATAAGCCTCAAACCCTTCCTGCCATGATTCAAAATGGATCCCCTTGTTCCCAAAATAGTTGATCAGAAAAAAGCTGAGAATATTTCCGACGATCGCCCCGGTGATACTCAGGTATATGGTCTCAAGAATGAACATCAAGCCGACCTTACGGTCATTCAGCCCCAGGGATCTAAGCATACCGATTTCCCTGGTTCTTTCCAGAACGACCATCAGCATGGTGTTGATGATCCCGAAGATCAGGGCGGTCAGGACCACCGAAAGCAAGATCCAATTGAAGGTATCCATATAACCCTCTGTCATCTTCAGGGCGGGGCTCATCTGGATCCATGATTCGGCCATGAGATCGGTATCCAGCCCTTGCTGAAGTTCGATCTGAAAAGCTTCTACTTCCACTTCCTCATCGGTCCTTATGGCAAGCTCGTGATATTGCCCCGGTTTCATTTTGAGCACTTTGGCAAACTCATCATTTCTCACAAAAACATGGCTTTCATCATAGATCCCGGAAGAGGTTTTGAAAATTCCAACGACCTTGAATGCCTCTCCCACAATTTCACCTTCGATGTCCGAGAGGTTGATGACAACTTTGGAATTCATTCTGACCTTCAGTTGATCAGCCAGTTTTTGAGATATCAGGATCTGTTTTATCCTTCCGGGCTCTTTAAAATATTCTCCTTCCCGTATATAGGTGGATATGTTGGTGACCTTGGGTTCCTGGTCAGGATCCACTCCGAGCAGAATAACCTGATAGGTATTATGAGCTGACATCGCCAATCCTTCCGCCTTGATGCGGTAGGCCTTTTGCTTGATCTCGTTCTCAAAAGGACTCAGTTGCCTCTCAAGATCCTCTTTCTCGAAAAAGAACTTTTGATCTTCCTGAATAACAAAGTCTTCCTGATGGATCTGGATATCGGATAGTTCCGTTTCGATCTGGTTTTGGACCCATTTGTCCATCATCCCTGAAATGAGCGCAGCGATGAATAAGGCTCCGGAAATCCCCAGGGTGGTAGCCACAATGACCACCAGGCTTCGCACCTTGTTTCTCCAAACGTTTCTCCAGGCCAGTTTCGCTATCATTGCCTTCCTCGGATTACTTTCACAATATCCAGCTTTAGGATCGAATTCAGGGGGAGGATGGAAGCAATTAAGCTGAGCAACAATACGATCAGGAATTGAGCTACCATATAGTCAGGCTGAAGAGAAACCTGTAATATGGGCTCCATATTGAATTCATAGTACAGTTCCGCCTGCTCCCCGGTAAAGGTGATTGGGTTGAAATAATAGAAAAGCACCAGGGGAAAGGCGAGGGTCAGCCCTATGACCGAACCGATAATGGCCATATATACAGCCTCGACGATCACCACGGTCAAGAGCCTTCTCCTTTTCATCCCGATCGCGATCATCACCGAAAATTCCTTTCTCCTTTCCATCACCATCATCAGGATGGTTCCAAAAACACCGAACCCAATGACCATATACAGGATGCCGATCATGATGATCCCAAAAAAGTTGTCGGATTCGATGTTCTGAAGGATCTCCTTGTTCATAACCCTCCAATCCTGGATCTCATAAAGGCCCGTGTCAAGCTCCGGAGTGATGATCGACATCAACCTGTCTTCGTCAGTATAGTCTTTCAGCACTATTGATTGTTGAGATCGCCGATCATACATGAAGAAAAGATCCTCTGCAGTTTCCAAGCTGATGTATACGACCCTCTTGTTCAATTGCCCTAGCGGATGAGAAAAGATCCCTGAGATAGGGTAAAGACCTGCTGCTGTCATCCCCTGGTAGCCCTGACCCAGCAGGACCACGCTATCGCCTACATCTGCCTTGAGATATCCGGCAAGATCTTCACCGATGATCACGGAATTCTGGTCCGTAAGGTACTCTCCGGCGATCATTTTGTTTTTTAATCCGGATTGAAAATCCTCCAGCTCCGGATCTACTCCCATGACCAACACGCCCCTGGTCGCATTGCCAAACGATACAAGGCAACCCGAAGTGATCTTGGGTATGTTCACTTCCACCAGCGGGTTGGATTCGATCAGGGAATCCATATACGGATTGACGGGCATGGAGTTGATGAGAGATTTGTCTTCCCAGTAATCCTTTCCCATGATGGCAATATGACCGGAGGTGTTCTGAATGGCGTCATTGAGCATTTTTTCATAGCTACCCAGTTGGATTCCCCGCATAAAGGTGGCTATGATCACGGCAAAGACGATCGAAGCCAGGGTGATGAAGGTCCGTTTTCTGTTACGCCAGAGATTCCGCCAGGCCAGAAGAAAAATTTTGCTCACTAGCGAACCTTTTTCATGTTTTGCTGCGAAAAGAAGTCTGATTCAAGGTCTACGTCGAATTCCATTTTCCTGGTGACGATCACCGTGCTTTGACCTTTTTTGTTGACAGGCGTCATGACCATTTTGGCCGGAAGTTTTCTGTCTCCAAACTGCGTGATCTCGGAGGATTCCATTCTGTTGACGATCATCATGTCTTCATCATAGAATTCGGTTTTCATCTGGTACCATTCGCCCTTGGCAATCCAGATAACAACCTTGCCCCAAACCACTGCCGATTCCGGGCGGGGAATGAGTTCGATCTGGTAACAGGGATATCCGCCGACTTCTTCTTCTCCCAAAAGCCTTTGGGTATAGTCTCTTTCCAGACTATTCATTTTTACCAGATCATCATTGGTGAAATCGGATCCCATCCAGCTTTGTGCCATCATCGAGCTGGGAATCTTGATCATTCTACTCACCGAGGGCATCCAGTTCCACATATCTTTCTCGCGCTTCATGAAGACCTGTCCCTTGTCACGCGCAGGTTCAGTGATATAGATCATGAAGTAATCGGAACCATAACTCCAGCTTTTCATGGCAATGGTCCGTTCGTATTTCGGTCGGACGATCGTCATTTGTGTTTCGCCCTGGTTTGTTTTTCCGTTGATCAGTTCAATGGATTTTTGAACGATCTCGACTGCGGTTAGATCCTGGGAAAAGACCGATGAGAACAGAATCAAAAAAAGCAGGGTAGAAGTGACCTTTTTGAGCATGGTAGAAGGGGTTCAAATCCCAAGCCAAAGTAAAGATTAAATGAGTAAAGGGTACAAAAAAACCCCGCCAAAAAGCAGGGTTTCTATTGTTTTCCGTTTTGATAAATATTAACGATCGTTCACGGCAAGGAATTTCTCGTCTGCATTTTTGAAGAGCATGGCCAGTTGGGAATTGCTATAAAGCTGATTCGATTTCAGGTCCACATATCCTTTTTCAGTATAGATCCTGGCAGTGTTGATTCCATTCTCGTTTTGGGTGATGGTCATCAAAGCCTTTTCCGCTTCATCACCAGCCTTCATATACCATGTGTCATTTTGGTCGTCAAACCTCAGGATCCTGACCCTGCCTTCATGCTTTCCGGTAAGCTGGGTGATCTTGTATTGGTTCTTGGTGACCTCAAAGAAGTAGTCCTCGCCTTTGTAATGGGTCAATTGGGTCTCTTTTTCGCCTTCCTCCATGGCTATGGGATTACTACCACTCCAAAACTCGATGAGATTGAAAAGGATAAAATCTACGAATGCGCAGATCTGATAAACAGGGATGATGAGAAGAACCCACATGATGACGGATTTGACAACGCCGCTTTCGCTTACTCCACCATTCCAGTCATAGATGGTTTTTACTAGTCCGAAAGAGCCAAAGCATCCTGTCGTCATGAACATGGTCGATCCGATGAGCATCGAAGCGATGATTGATTTAAAGTTTTTCATAGTATGAGTTTGATTTTGCCTTGAAGAAAAACAGAAATCTTAAAAATTAGAAGTCTTTCTGCTTCCTTTTTCCAATTTCCTCCGAAAAGCCCGAAGCCAGGATACCTGTTGGCAGAGCAAATAATCCGATACCAAGAAGAGAGATAATCCCACCCAGTACCTTGCCCAGGGTGGTGATCGGAATGGCATCTCCGTAACCCACCGTAGATAATGTGATCACTCCCCACCACAATGCTCTCGGGATCGTCCCAAAGACCTCAGGCTGAGCTTCTTTCTCAGCATAATAGATCAGGGTAGACACCACGATCAGCAGGACGAAAATGAACAATACCGAAATGAGAATTTCCTCCTTTTTTTCGCTGAATACCCTCTTGATCAGGTCGAAGGCTGTGGTGTACCTGGCGATCTTGAAAATCCTGATGATCCTCAGGGTTCTGAAGATCCGAAGAAATCTCAGGTCAACGCCCACAAATGGTAGGTAAAAGGGAAGTATGGCGAAAAGATCTATCAATGCGATGGGACGAAACGCCCATTTGATCCTGCCGCGCAAAGGATCTTCAAATCCCGGCTTCTCTACAATGGTCCAGAGTCGCATGAGGTATTCAAAGGTGAATATGATCACCGAGAAGATCTCAAACCAAAAGAACAGGGGAGCATGAGATTCATAAAATTCTGGAACCGATTCGAGGATGATCGCCAATACATTGAGAAGGATGAGAATGATGATCAGGCTGTCGAAGGCGAAATTCGGGTCCTTCATCGATGAGCTCGGCTCAACCAGCTTAAAAGCCTTTTTGCGTAGATCTCTCATGTTGTCCCCATCGGGTTTACGAGGGAAATTTAAGCAATCCCTGACTTCTTCAGTGAGTTTTGGAGGTCTTGAACAAGATCCTCGGCATTCTCAACCCCTACCGACAAGCGAATAAAAGAAGGGCTGATGCCCCATTTCTTACGGTCTTTGATCGGCACATTGGAATGACTCATGGTCCAGGGATGCTGGGCATTGCTTTCGGTCCCTCCAAGGCTTACCGCGAGCCTGATCAGTTCCAGGTTGTTCAGGAATTTGAACGCTTTCTCCTTGCCTCCTTTGACCTCGAATCCGATCATCGCACCGGGCCCCAGGCATTGCTTGTTGTAGATTGCTTTTTCCTTTTTACTCAGCTCGTCAGACAGACCGGGGTATTTTACGGATTTGATCGCCTTGGACCTTTTCAGAAACCCTGCTATCGTTTTCGCATTGGAGAATTGCTTTTGCATTCGCAGGGTTAATGTCTCAAGACTTCGGTTCAGCATCCATGCGGTATTGGGTTCAGCCATGTTTCCCAGAGAATACCTTAAGGCCTTGACCTTGGAAACCAGATCTTTTTTGCCGCTGACAGCTCCAGCAACAAGATCTCCATGTCCTCCAATGTATTTGCTTGCAGAATACACGGACAGGTCAGCTCCCTGATCCAATGGCTTCTGACCTATAGGCCCAAGGAAAGTGTTGTCGACTACCAGTGGTACCTGCCGCTTTTTTGAGGAAAGGGTTTTGCAGATATTGGAAACCATTTCGATATCGATCAGGTCATTCGTGGGATTGCAGGGGGTCTCTATATATGCAAGAGCAATTCCCGTTTTTGATCTTTTCCTGATACGGGAAAGGATTTGAGCCTGGGAGTGGTCAGGGTTGAAAGAAAGATGGTCCGCACCCCATTTTTTCAGGAAGTCTTTGATGAAATGATCGCTTCCTCCGTACATGGGTTCGCTTTTCAGAATGAGATCCCCGGGTTTAAGCAGGGCCATGAACATGGTTGAGATTGCGGCCATACCGGTATTGAAGAAGGCCGAATCTTCGCCATTATCCAGCAGGGGAAATTTTGATTCCAGCGAAATGAGGTTGGGAAAGGAAAATCTCGAGTAGATCAATCGGGTTTTATCACCTGAGTTCAATTCCTTTCCTCCATAGACCCTTTTAAAGAATTGCTCGCCCTCTTCGGCCGAGTTAAAGCCATAGGTTGAAGTTTGAAAAATGGGCTCCTTGATGGTTTTCTCATACCATTCCGGGTTTTTCAAATGCGGTGTCATCAGGCTTTCAGGCTTCCATTTTTTCTTTGCCATTTCAATTGATTTTAGACCCGGGCAAATTACCAATAAAAAAGGATTGTCCATCTTTGAATGACATAGAGGAATTGTCTGTTAAAAACTTGAATGCAGAACAGGAGAATAGAGGAAAAACTCGGATTTGATCTGATCCGGGAAAAAGTCAAAAGTCATTGTAGGGGTGTTTTAGGTGGAAAAAGGGCCAATGATCTGGACCTTGAGACCGATCCGAATGCCCTTTCAAAAAAGCTCTTGGAACTATCGGAAATGATGGTGCTTGTGGAGAAAATGGAAGCTCCCACCCAACCGCAATATGAAGACCCCGATCAACTCTTAAAAAAGCTCAGGATCCAGGACTCTTATTTGGTCGAGGAAGAGCTTTTTCAGTTAAAGGGCCTCTTCCAGATGTTCGATGCATGGAAGACTTGCCTGAAGGAGCATGAGGAAGAGCTTCCAAATCTGGAGCCGCATATTCTGGCGGTGGATTATCCATCCTACCTGCAATACCGACTTGAAGAAACCATAGACGAGCATGGCCTGATGCGTTCAACCGCTTCCGATGAATTGTTTCGGATCAGGAAGAAGATCTCCAGGTTAAAGGAAAAGATCAGGGCGGCGATCTCAGGGGCTTTGACCGATGCCAAGAAGAAGGGATTCGCTCATGGGGAATCCGAATGGTCGCTTCGTAACGGGAGATTTGTGATTCCTCTACAGGTGGCGTTTAAAAGATCCATCAGTGGTTTTATTATGGATTACTCCGGCTCCGGCCAAACCGCCTTCGTGGAGCCACGCGAGACCTTCACCATGAACAATGATCTCATCGACCTGATGCAGGAGGAAAAGGAAGAGATCATCCGGATCCTGAAGGATATGACCGCAGAGTGTCGCAAAGCGGAAGATGGGATCCTTGGTATCTGCGAAATGATAGGACATTTTGATTTCCTGAGAGCAAAGGCATTTTTAGGCCAGGATATCGAAGGAGCCATAGCCAAAACCTATACCGAACCGGGAATTGACATTCAGGAGGGGAGACATCCGTTGCTGTTCATCGCACATAGGGAAGAGGGTAAGCCCGTTGTTCCATTGGATCTTTCGCTCAATAGCGAAAAGAGGATCCTGATCATTTCAGGGCCTAACGCCGGCGGAAAGAGTGTTGCTCTAAAAACCGTAGGGCTACTGCAGTACATGCATCAATGCGGGCTCCCAGTATCCGCGAATGAAGAAAGTCACTTCGGTATTTTTGATGATTTTTTTGTGGATATAGGAGATGATCAAAGTATCGAAAATGATCTCAGCACCTTTAGTTCACACATGGTGACCATGACGCAGGCACTGAGATCAGCCAGTAAAAGATCCCTGTTGCTTTTTGATGAGTTCGGAACCGGAACCGACCCCATGATCGGCGGTGCGATCGGTGAGGCATTGTTACTTGCTTTCAATCAAAAGAAATGCTTTGGGGTGTTGAATACCCATTATCCCAACCTCAAAAAGATCGCAGATGCCGAGGAGGGAATTGTCAATGCGGCGATGCTTTTTGACCGGGAGAAGATGAAGCCGACCTTCGAGTTCACCCCGGGTCAGGCAGGTAGCAGTTTTGCTTTGGAGATTGCCAAAAGATCGGGATTACCAGAGAATATCTTGAAGAGGGCAAGGGAAATTGCCGGTGAGGATTTTATGGCCTTCGATCAACTGCTCCTGGAAACCCAGGAAAAAAGCGCTGAATTATCCGGCTTGATCGATGAGGCCATGAAGGACAAACAGGAGATCAAGAGGTTGAAGAAGGAACTTGACTCCAGAAATAAGGAGATCAAAACGGAAAGAAAGATCCTACTCAACAAAGCCAAAGCAGAAGCTCAGGAGATTCTGAAAGCTGCGAACAGGAAAATCGAGGAGACGATCAGGAAGATCAAGGAGTCCCAGGCTGATCCCGGCAAGACCAAGGAGGCCAGGAAGAAGCTGGAAAACTTTCAGAGATCGACAAAACCCTCCAGTGAACCTCAAAGAGAGGTAAAGGAAGTCAAGAAGGAAAGTTTTGAGCCTGGGCAATGGGTTAAACTGAAAAATTCGGAAAACGTGGGAAGGATCACGGATCTTGATTCAAGAGAAGCCACGGTTGAAGTAGGGAATCTGAAAATGAGGGTCAGGCTCAACCAACTCGAACCGGCCGACGGGCCTCTGGCAGTTTCGCTGACCGGAAGCTCCGGTAAAAGGAGACTTAAGATCGAGGAAGGCTTTGATACTGAGATCGATCTGCGCGGCCAGCGTGTCGGAGAGGCCACCGAACTGCTGTACCGATTTCTCGATCAGGCAGAGGTAAACAAGGTGGAAAGGCTCCGAATTATTCACGGCAGGGGAGAAGGTCATCTGAGAAGGGCGGTGGCCGATATTTTGGATCAAAATGGTGCCGTGAGAAAACACTATCATGAAACCGAACAATATGGTGGCGATGGAGTTACCATCGTCGAATTATAATCTTCATATATTTGCACTGTGGTTCCCGGGATCATTCCGACCATAGTAAGGTCGGAACCGGGATTAAAAGGGAATCCGGTGTACAATCCGGAGCTGTCCCCGCAACTGTGAGTCCTTTGGGACTGCCATAATCCACTGAGAGATCGGGAAGGAGGCAGTTCGCCAGACGAGCCAGGAGACCTGCCGCAGCAACTTAATCCAAAAGCTTTCGGGCGAAGAGCTGCGGGTCAGATTGATCTTTGCAAATCCCCCGAGGCTAAAAAAATTTATGCATAAATTTTTTGGCCTTTTTTTATGTCTATTCACATTTTCTGCGTTTGCGCAGGAATACCAAAACCTTCTGGATGAGGTCCTGATTGAAGGCAATAATATCCGGGCCTATGATCAGGATTGGGGTATCGAATCTATTGATACCATCCCTATCATGACCCTTACCGGAAGCGGTCTTACCGAGTTGCTTGAGCAAAACAGCATAGGCGGACTCAGGGTGAGGGCAGGTGCGTCCACCATCTCTTTTAGAGGACTTCTATCCAGTCATACACAGATGCTTTGGAATGGGATCCCGCTCCAAAGCACAAGTCTGGGGCTGGTTGACCTCAGTACTTTCCCATCTTCAGTGTATAGGAATGCCTCTGTATCCAAAGGAGGATCAAGTGCACTTTATGGTTCGGGAGCACTTGGAGGAACCATCCATTTGGAAGATAGGATTGGAGAATCTGATGGTGGAGCCTTTTCCGGAGGATACAGGTATGGTTCCTTTGGAATGAATGCTGTGGACCTGGCATATAAAAATGGAAATCAAGACCATGGTGTTGAGGTCTCAGGCTATGGCACCATCGATCAAAATGAATTCAGCTATGTGAACACCTCGCAGTTGGAAAAACCGACTGAGAGCATGGAAGATGCGGGCTATAGCTTCGCCGGTCTGAAATTGTCGGCTTATCAGCGAATCCGGAAGGGCCGCATTTTTATCAATCTCTGGGGCCATGCACATGAGCAGGAACTGCAAAGGCCGATGACCAGCAGGCAGAATGATCAGGAAGGCCCAGGGCAGCAGGATACACGCTATCTGCGTGGAATGGTCGGATATCGAAATGAATCGAATCCCATTTGGTTTGATGTGCGCATGGGCTATGTAGTGGACAAAATCGATTTCGAGGATGCGGGTATCAGCACATCTACAACCACTTCAAATTTTGTTGTCAAAGCCGAAGCCGGCAAGAACCTATCTGAAAAAGTAGGGCTCATGATCGGGATTCAGAATCAATTGAGAGATGCTGAAATAAGAGAATACTATGAGGATCCCCGGGAAATCATCAGCTCGATCTACTTTTCACTCAACTATATACCCACGGAAAGATGGAGGTTGAATTTTTCAGGGAGACAGACCCTTTGGCAGGGCGATGTTGTCCCCTTTTCACCGGAGATTCAAAGCGACCTGATCCTGCTTGAGCAGCAGAGATCTCAGCTGCATTTTCTGGCCAAGGGATCATATAACTACCGCCTTCCTACCTTGAACCATCAGTATTGGGATCCGGGCGGAAATCCGGATGTCAACCCTGAAAGGAGCCTTTATGCTGAATCGGGATTTCTTTTTGAAAATCAGGGAGAGCATCGGTACTCCATTGGGATCGTTGGGTTTTATACAAAAGTTTATGATCTCCTGGTATGGCTACCGCAGGACAGCGTTTGGTCCGGATCCGCGGGTGATTACATTCCCGGGCCGGCATGGGGGGTGATCAATCAGGACGAGCTTATCTCCAGGGGTATCGAACTCCGGGGTAATTATCATAAGAGTATCAATGATCATATCGGTTTGGGAATGGGCTTTGCCTGGAGTCCTCTCAGTTCCAGGGGTGAAGAGCCTACAGCATACGTTCCTTATCAAACCGGGCTTTTTGATTTTAGTCTGGCGTACAAAAAACTGATTATCAGATACTCGTTAAAATTCACCGGCCAGAGACCAACCATAGGAGCGGTGGATTATTTGGATCCGTATACGCTTCAATACCTCGAAGCCAATTACGGTTTCAGAACTCCAAAATTTCAATCCAATCTTTTCCTGCGTGTGGACAACCTTGCCGATGTGAGCTACCAGAGCTTCCAGTGGTATGCCATGCCCGGAAGAAGATTTTCAATCGGACTTAACTTCTTAATCAAATAACAAAATGAATCTCAAAAATCTATTTCTATTGCTTCTGGCCTTCGCGGTACTTTCATGTAATGATGATGACGATCCCGGAGATCCGATACCTACCAAAAACAAGTATGAGGGAGGCGTCTGGGTGCTGAATGAAGGAAATTTCGGAACCCCAAATGGTACCATCGGTTATTTTTTCCCTGACTCAAACGTTTATGTTGCTGACGTGTACGGCTTGGAGAATGAAGGAATACCTACAGGAGATGTACTGCAATCGTTGACTGACTCCAAGGGAACGATCAAGATCGTGGCAAACAACGATAATAAGGTCGTTATTATGGATCATGACGGTCAGGCGGAACAAGGTTGGGCTTCTGCACAGTTCAGTTCTCCGCGATTCTTGTTGACCTCCACCCAAAACCAGAACGAGCACTATGTGTCCAATTGGGGACCCTTTGATGCGAGTTTTAATCTTGTTCAGTCTTTCGTTTTGAAAGTGGATAATGATGGTCAGGTGGAAAAGAAGATCGAAACGGATAAGGGTGCCGAAGGGCTTTATATGGTTGACGGTTTTATTTACGTAGCCAATAGTTTCTCAAACACCATAGAGATTATCGATACCGATATCGACACAGTAGTTAATTCGTTGACGGTAGGGTTCGGACCCCAGAGCTTTGCTTACAACGGTGATGATAATCGTCTTTGGGTGATCTCTACAGGAACTTTTGGGGGAAATGACGGATCGATTGCCGAGATCAACACCATGTCTAATACTGTTGCAAAAACCTATACTCTGACCTTTAATCCGGGTAGACACCTGTCGATCCAATATGCCGGAGACACATCGGCATGTTGGTTTTACTCAGGAAAAGATGTCTATTCCCTGAAATCGGAAGGTCAGCCGGTACTGCGTATTTCTGACGCCGTTCCCAACGGGATTTATGCCCTGGCATGGAATGCGGTCACTCAGAGACTTTTCATCAGTGATCATAACAACTATTCCGGAAATGGTAAGGTCTTCATCTATGATACAGACGGAACCAAAGAGCATGAGTTTGAGGCAGGAATACTGCCAAACGCATTTCAGTAATTGCTTGTCAGGTCTTCTGCTTTTTCTTTTTAGCAGCAGGAAAAAGAATGTTATTCAGGATCAATCTGTACCCCGGAGAATTGGGGTGCAGGTTGAGATCTGTTGGTTCCTCTCCAACAAAATGCTGGTAATCTTCGGGGTCATGACCTCCGTAAAATGTCCAGAAGCCTTTTCCAAAAGTGCCGTGAATGTATTTGGCTTCATCGATACTCCTGGTTTCTCCCATTACCACCACCTCTGATTTGACCAGTCGGTTTTTGTAAGCTGTGGTTTGTCCCATAAATCCCTTGATGGTGGACTCATGATTCTGTGTCAGCATGGTGGGGATGGGATCCCATTTTGCGGAGAACTCAAAAAGGTTGAAATAGTCATTTCCCTCCTTAAGCCCTCGCTCGCCCGCCTGATTGTCGATGTCGGAGAATTCATACTCCATGGGATTCATTCTTAATCTAAAATTCTTGAAGGCCAAGGTATTGTCGAAATTGAGTTTCTGATTTGCCTTTTGATCGGCAGGATCACCATCGAACATGTGTTCGCAGATGTCAACGCCGTCAGCGGCCAGTGCGATATCATAGGTGTCGGTTGCGGAGCACATGGCAAAAAGGAAACCGCCACCCGCACAATACTCCCTGATCCTTTTGGCTACTGCAAGTTTCAATTGCGAGACCTTTTTATAACCATATTTATCCGCGACTGTCTCAAACTCCCTAACCTGGTCCTGATACCATTTCTTGTCGCGGTGCATGGCATAGAACTTTCCATATTGACCCGTGAAGTCTTCATGGTGCAGATGTAGCCAATCATATTTGGGCAGATCATTGTTCAAAACCTCCTCATCAAAGACCACATCATAGGGTATTTCGGCATAGGTCAAAACCAGGGTCACCGCGTCATCCCAGGGTTGAGCTGTTTTGGGAGAATATACTGCGATCTTGGGGGCAACTTCAAGCTTCATCACATCCATATTCTGGCTTGGACTGGAGATCTCTTCCAGGATCCTTACGGCTTCCCCTTCGCTGATTACCTGATAGGAAACACCTCTGATGACCATTTCATTTTGAAAGGCCTGTGTATTGGGGAACATAAAGCTTCCTCCTCTGTAATTCAACAGCCATTCCACTTCTTCTCCCTGTTCAAGCACCCAATAGGCTATGCCATAGGCCTTGAGGTGATTGGCCTGGCCGTTGTCCATATGGATGAGTATTCGGCTGGCGATTGCGGTTGATGAGATCAACAAAACCGAAAGCAGCGAAAGGAATATTTTAAACAGAGTTGTTTTCATCAATTCTTAGCACACGTTATTTACAACGTGATCTATTTTGGATTAGTTTAGGTTCAAAGATCGTTCCATCCGTGAATTTAGGGATCAACATCAACGAAAGTTTTAAATCCATTAAGGATAATCTTCTGAGGACCATCCTCACGGCGGCGATCATCGCCATAGGGATCACCTCGCTTGTAGGAATACTTACGGCCATTGATGGAATGAAATCATCGATCGAGGGAAGCTTTTCAAGCATAGGCTCCAACAGTTTTGAGATCTATCAAAAGAGAACAGGCAGGCAACGGGGCAGAAGGGGAAAGACCTATCCGAGAATATCCTATACTGATGCGATGCAGTTCAGACAGTATTTCGGGGATGTGGGGTATGTAGGTGTTTCCTGTTATGTGACCTGGCTGGCTGAGGTCAAAAGGGGGTCCAAGAAAACAAACCCTAACTCCGGTGTGATCGCTGTTGATGACGGGCATTTGGCATCGGAAGGTTATACTCTTGAAAAAGGCAGAAATTTCACGAGCCGGGAAATAGCGATGGGATCCGATGTTGCCATTATCGGGTCGGAGATCATGGAAACGCTCTTTGGGCAGGTTGATCCTATAGGTGAGAAAATACTCCTGTTGGGCAAGTACTATCGGGTTATTGGGGTTTTGGAAAAATCGGGTAGCGTTTTTGGTGGCTCAGGAACGACCAGAATGGTTCTTATTCCAATAGAGGCAGGCCGGCGACATCTGCAGGTCAGGGGAGATCCCAGTTTTTTTATCAACGTAAATGTTCCTTTGGATCAGGACCTGGATCTGGCTATGGGAAGAGCCGCAGGGATTATGAGAAAGATCCGGGGAGATCGGGCTGGAAAAGAGGACTCCTTTAAGCTGGAAAAATCCGATTCCATATCGGAAACCCTTGATGATATTTCAGGAAACCTCAGGGTTGGCGGAGCTGTGATCGGGTTCATCACCCTGTTGGGCGCTTCCATTGGATTGATGAACATCATGCTGGTTTCCGTAACGGAAAGGACCAGGGAGATCGGCATCAGGAAAGCCATGGGTGCAAATTCAACCAAGATCAAGGAACAGTTTTTAATAGAAGCCATAGTGATCTGCCAGATCGGAGGAACCGCAGGTGTGATCCTTGGTATTATTGTTGGAAACGGCATCAACAGCCTTATCGGAGGTTCGGGATTTATCATTCCCTGGGCCTGGATGGTGCTTGGGTTTTCGATTTGCACAGTCGTGGGGCTGCTGTCGGGTTATTATCCGGCAAGTAAGGCTTCAGCACTTGATCCCATAGAGGCTTTGCGCTATGAATAAAAAAAAGAATCGAAATTCCTTTTCAGGGATGGAGGATTCCAAAAATCACTTAAATTTGGCATGATTAATGCCAAACCGGTGTCTATGGCGACGAAATTACGTTACCTCTTTTTATTCCTATTTATTGGAACCAGCGCAGCTTTTGCTGGTGAATTGAAGCTTGTAGGTCAATACCATGGAAAGGACCTGTATATCCAAAACCCCTTCTATGGATCCTCCACTACGGAGTATTGCATCGAAAGCGTATATGTAAACGGAAAGGAAAGGCAGCATCCTGAGCAAGGTGCTTTTATTGTTTCCCTGAATCATCTGCAGCAGGATGATCCCCTTGAAATTGTGATCGTCCACAAGGATGGCTGCAAACCAAGGATCCTGAATGCAAGTGCTTTTGCGACGAACAAGGCCTTTAAGTTTGAATCCTTTGAGGTGACCGAGGATGCGATCAACTGGTCTGCTACCGGAGAGAAACCTATGAATACCTATTTGGTAGAACAATTTGTCAATAACTCCTGGCTGGACATTGGCAAGGTTCAATCCAAAGGGAATCCGGGTGTCAATACCTATTCCTATGCGCCGGACCACCATAGCGGTGCCAACAAATACCGGATCAAATACCAGGAAAGGACAGGTCAGGTATATCACACCGTGGTTAAAGAATACACATCGACCCTTGAAGCGGTTACCTTTTATCCAACCAGGGTGAAAGACAAGATCTATTTGTCGCGCGAAGCCAATTACGAGATCCTTGATCAGTTCGGGAATGCCGTGAAGAAGGGCAGGGCCAAGGAGATCGATTGCAATGACCTGAAATCGGGACAGGTGTACTACCTCGTTGTCGATAACCGAACCGAGAGCTTTTTCAAAAAATAAGGCTTAGTTTTGCAGTTTCTTGTTTAGCTGAACAAGAATACACCAAGAAGAGCGTATGAAATGGGCGGCCCTCATATTACTGTTTCTATACTCCATTTTGGCAAGTGCTCAGGATTATTCCGAAAGACAATCCTTTGACCCAAATGTCAAAACCGGTGCGACGAGTGTGAGTTCGGATAAGAAGAAGGATGCACCTGTTGCCGATGAGTTCCCCGAAAAACTTGAATATTTCATTATCAACGATCCTCAGAAGGTTCTTTATGGGAATCCCTGTGTAGAGGAGGTTACCCATAGCCTTGGGTTTAGGTATATGCTTGTTCCGATGACAAAGATTGACGGGTATATAGATGAGGACCCGGTTTGGCATAATTTCAAGACCCATGTCAAACTGATCTTTAAGAACGGACCTTTTTACAAGAGCAAGGTTCGTAAAGCCATTAAGACCTGCGCTGTTTCCTCTGGTGATTTCGTAGGTTGATCCTGCGCCTATTTGGAGAGGTATATTCCCAGATAGTTTTCCGGCGTAATTCCTTTCAGTTCGAGCTTTACATTTTCCGATACATCAAGCTGCTCTATAAAGTCATGGATCTCTTCCTTTCCGATCTGGCTGTTACCACGGGTCAGGTCCTTTAATTTCTCATATGGATTTTGGAATCCTTCCCTCCTCAGAATGCTTTGAATAGCTTCGGATATGATCATCCAGTTTTGGTCCAGATCATGGCGAAGCGTTTTTTCGTTTGGCTCGAGCTTAGATATACCCTTCAAAATAGATTTATAGCTCAGAAGAGAGTTTGCGAAGGGGATTCCTACATTTCGCAGAACAGTGGAATCGGTCAGATCTCTTTGCAGTCTGCTTATCGGCAGTTTTGAAGCGAGGTGATGGAATAGGGAATTTGCCAGGCCAAGATTTCCCTCCGCATTTTCAAAATCGATCGGGTTCACCTTATGTGGCATGGCAGAGGATCCAACTTCATTCTTGATGGTTCTTTGCTTGATATAATCAATTGAGATATAATGCCATATATCTCTGCAGAAATCAATAAGGATGGTGTTGATCCTCTCAAATGACTGAAACAGTGCAGCCAGGGTGTCATAGTTTTCAATTTGGGTCGTAAAAGGTTGCCTTACCAAACCCAAACTGCTTAAAAATCTGTCAGCAAATCCAGCCCAGTTGAAGTCCGGAAACGCAACATGATGAGCATTGAAATTTCCGGTGGCACCACCAAATTTGCCTCTCATCGGGATCTTCGATGCAACTTTCTTTTGATTGCTCAATCTGTAATGAAAGACCATGATCTCCTTACCCAATTTGGTGGGTGAGGCTGGTTGTCCGTGTGTTCTGGCGAGCATGGGGATTTCCATCCAATCATTTCCAAGCTTTTCTATTTCATCGATCAATTTCGACAGTTGAGGTAGAACAATGTTCTCAACAGCCTCCCCGGTCATCAGGGGGTTCGCGGTGTTGTTAATGTCTTGTGAAGTCAAACCGAAATGGACCCATTCCTTTAATTCGCCAAGGTTTTTTTTCTCGAGTTGTTCCTTAATGTAATACTCTATGGCCTTGACATCATGATTGATCTCTGCCTCGATCTTCTTGACCCTTTCGGCTGCCTCAAGATCAAAACCGGTTTTGATGGTTTGGATATCGATTCTTTGTGTATCGGAGATCTGAATACCGAGTGGGCCGTAGTCGATCAGGGCAAGCAGATAATCAACCTCTACCAGCACCCTGTATTTGATCAGTGCATACTCCGAAAAATATTCGGTGAGTTCAGTCACTTTGCCCGAATAGCGACCATCCAGCGGTGAAAGGGCAAATAATGAATTGGATAAAGCTTGTTTTGACATGCACCTTAAAAATAAGGGCGCAAATTTCGGCAAAAATTAGGTCAATTGCAGATTTCCCGATTACATGAAATTCGGACAGGGTATGCTTCTGGGTGGTTTACGCTTATGTCTTTGGATAAAATCGATCAGCGAAAAGCTGATCTCGTGGGCACCGCTGGTTCCTGCCTGTGATAGGGTCGAAACCGTAAAATCATAACTGTACCTGAAGACCCAGTGCTTGAATCTGAAGCCCAGCATGGCGATCATGGCTTCGTTGTTTTGTATGCTCTCCAATTGTTTGAAAGGAATTCCCCGATACCAAAGCCCTACCATGATCTGATGATAATGGAGGTAGGCACCAAGGTCTACCTGGTCTGAAGATCCCTGTTTTTTATACTGAAAAGTAGGGGTAATGCTCTTTTCCTCTTCCCTTATATGAAGGCCGTTCCTCGTTCTGTAAAGCAATATTTTATAACCACCGATCACCGACCATCTGATAGGTAGTTTGTAAACATTATCCTGTATGAAGGACTGCTCCGGCTGATTCAGGTGGTGGGCCGCAATTCCTGTCCAGAAATTCTTGTTATACAGAAGTCCCCCGAAGGAAACGTCCGGAAATGTGGTCCTGTCATTCCCGATGGCATGGCTAACCGAAGTGGGGGATTGAAAACCATCATCTGTGTATTGGCTGGGAAAGCGCAGTTGTGAATAATCCAGGAATCGCGAGATCACGGAAAGCTGCCCACCCATTCGAAATGTGAGCGTGCGGGTGATATTGAGCTGATAGGCATAGTCAAAGGCCACTTCGGTGCTGCTGATGGTGTTGTTTCCCTGTACATCCCTGAGTACATATAATCCCAATCCGGAACGGCTTTTATGGAAGTACATGTCCGCTGAGGCAAGGTAGGTGTTGAATTTTGCATCGAGTCCGCGCCATTGTCCGCGATAATGGAAAGTAATCCTTTCCATGTTCAACCCTCCTGCAAATGCCGGGTTAATGTATAATGCATTTGCATAGAACTGGGAAAATTGGATATCCTGGCTCAGACCAAATTGGCTGACAGCGTTCAGTAAAAGCAAGATCAGTAATTTCCGCAAAGCAGTTTATTGGGCTAAAGTTGGGCTTAAAATAATTGAAAGAAAAGCCAAAAACACGCTAAACCTCCCTTTTAAATCCCGGATATGATAAAAAGGTGTCCGATTTTCCTGGATTTAGTCAAAGTTTGGGCAAGGGATCCTTCTTTGAGGTTTTTTCTTTCTTCTATTTCGACTGAAGTCCCGAAAAGAAACGCTCAATTCATGAGCCCCACCTGTGCCAGCTGAATTGAGGGTAGAAACCGTATAATCATAGCTATACCTCATCACCCAATGTTTGATCTTGATCCCGACCATTCCGATAATGGCCTCATTGTTTTGAAGATTTTCAGTCCTTTTCACCGGTATTCCCCTATACCATAAGCCTACCAAAAAAGGATAGTAATTGAAGTAGGCGCCGATATCGAATTGATCCGACTCACCCTGGGTTTTGTAATGTACTGTTGGGGAAATGCTGGTCTCCGGCCCCTGATTTTGAAGCCCGTTATTTGGGCGATTCAACACGATCTTATAACCACCGATAAATGCCCATCGTATCGGTAAGGTGTTTACATTGTCCTGGATAAAAGACTGAGACGGGGTGTTCAGATGATGTCCCGAGGCTCCGAACCAAAGGTTTCGGTTGTAAACCAATCCACCAAAAGAGGCATCGGGAAAGGTGACCCTTTCCACACCGATCTGATGGCTTACTGAAGATGGACTTTGAAGTCCGTCATCGGTATATTGACTTGGGAACCTGAGTTGAGCATAATCCAAGTGCCTTGAGATGATGGAAATTTGTCCTCCCATTCGGAATGTCCAGTATTTTGATAGAGGAAGCTCATATGCCAGATCAAATGCGACCTCCGTGCTGCTCAATGTATTGTTTCCCTGAATATCACGTAGTACATAACCACCAACACCCAGATTGGACTCCTTTAAAAAGGCATCAACAGACCCCAGATAGGTCACAAACTGGGCATCCAGTCCGGTCCACTGGTTCCGGTAATGTGCTGCCACTCTGGTGGTGTGAAGTCCACCTGTAAAAGCAGGATTGAGGTAGATTGCGTTTGCATAGAATTGGGAAAATTGGATATCCTGTCCCAAAGCCCCTTGAATCCAGAAGAGAATTAAAAAAGCGGTAAGATATTTTCTCATTAGGTCCTCGGACTATGATAATAATAATCGGGTTTACTCTCCTTATGAACCTTTTTCATAAGGTGAAGTCTCAGTGATATCTCAAACGCAGAATAGTTTCCACCTGTTTCACTGATCCCCGAATTATTGAAATCATAGCTAAAGCCTATTGAATAATTGTGGTTTCCAAATTCAAACAGAGCGATCGCCGCATCTTCAACCCTGTACCAGACACCAACCTTGAGTTCATGAGGAATAATTCCGTGATCCACCGTGTGTAGTTTATAAAGTCCGAAAAGCCCGGGTTGCAACAGGGTATTTTCGCCCTGGCTCATGGCAAATACGTCAAAACCCATGGTAAAGCTTTCGGAAAAGCCTTTTCGGATACCAAGATCCGCGTTGAAGATCATTTCGATCCGCTCATCTACCCCATAAAATGAAACATTAGGCCTGGTGAGGTGCATTCCTGCGAGTTTTACGAAAAAAGAGAGGGGATGCTGGTGAGAGGTTTTCTCGGGCCTGTACATGAAGTCCACACCCGCCCCAATATCCATAAAACCCACATTTTCAGAGAGATTATTTTCGTTTGAGGCCAGGCTTGGATCAAAACCTACAGAAGGATTGAATTGCGTTCCCCACTTTAAGGCTGAAGGGTTGAGTCCACGTTGCTCATAGCCGAGCTTCAACCCAAAGCTCATATCAAACACCTTATTTTCATCCAGGTAAATATTGTAGGCAGGGTTGATAGAAAATCCCGTAGAGGTGATATTGTTATCGCCAGCGTTGAAATTGTGAAATTCTAAGCCTACTCCACCCAGGTGATGCTCTATGTCCTCTTTCTTATGAAAACCATAAGAGGCAGAAAAGTAATTCGACCGCAGGGGGTTGTTTAATTCCATCCATTGTGTACGGGTCAGAAGTTGTGCCCCGATTCCTGAAAAATGTCCCGCATCTGCTGGATTATAGAGCATCTCCGCATTGAAATATTGCGAAAAAAGCAGCTCCTGAGAAATTCCCTTGGTGGAAAAGCAAAGGCAAAATAAAATGGCTGAAAATGGTAATTTGGGTATCTTTCGGCTCAAACGGCTACGGTTACTTTTGGAACAAAACTATTATTAATTCGTAGAACTCCTAACAGGTAATTTCCTAGAGAGAAATTCTTATTTAATGCAGGAACCAAGATTTTTTAAGAGAAATCGTACACGAGAGATACGCAAAAACCTAAACCCTGTATTTGTACTGCTTTTGTTATTCGTTGGCTTCGCTCCGGAAAACTCCTTCGCGCAACCCTGCGATCCCTCAACACCTTCTTTTATTGTAAACCTTACCGGTAGTCCGGATTCTATTTGGATTAGCAGTGCAGTTAAGAGAAGTGGGAATTGTTGCGGTACTAGTTCTCCGGATAGATGCATCGAGTTTTTTCTTACTCTGGATTCGGGTGCCCAGGGATTCCGGTTTGATATCGCTTCAGGAGCTCAACCAAGTGGGGCTTTGTTCTATCAGGTCGAATGCGGGCCCCCACAACCGGTCGGAACTCCTCTTTGTCTTAGCACACCCGGACCGCACAGGATCACCTTTTGTAAGCCGGGATCTAACCTGAACCAGTATCGGATCACGTCGATCGCAAAGCCGGGTGTATCACCGCCTACAGTTGTCAGTGACGGATGTAGCGCCGAGCTCTTCGCCACGAATTACCAGCTTTCAACCATTACCTGGACTTCCATACCCTTCAATGCGACCTACAATGGTTATCTGGATTGTACCAGCCAATGTGATACTGTTCAGGTTAGGATCGATACGGCTGACTCCCCGCCGCCATTTATTGATTATCAGGTTTCCGGTATCCCGATCGGAGGTTGTAATACGGATACGGTCTTTCAAACCGTTAGGGTATTCTTTGTATCAGATAAATTTGTGGAGATCCTTCCCAAGGACCCTTCCATTTGTTTTGGGGGAAGTGCCGCCACGATCACGGCGAACGGTAATGGAGGAGCGCCGCCCTATGCCTTCCTCTGGAGTACCGGTGAGACCACGGCGAGCATTGATGTCGGGGTAGGTACTTATTCGGTGATCATGACCGACTCCACCGATTGTCCGCCTGTTTATGATACGGTGGTGGTCACAGCGAATCCAAGTCCCATTGCAGCGAATGCTGGCCCCGATCTTTTCAGTTGTAAAAACAACGCACCTATCGCCTTGCAGGGCTCGGTGATCGTGGCCACCGGCGGCCGTTGGTCCGGGGGAGGCGGAACCTTTAATCCACATGACTCCAGCCTGACTGCGGTTTATACACCTACGGCAGGTGAAATCACCGCCGGCTCGGTCACGCTGACATTAACGACAACAGGGAACGGGATATGCCCAGCGGAAACCGATAATGTTACCATTTTTTATAATGATGCCCCTATCGTATCCTCCGGAGGACCCTATACGGTTTGTTCAAACAATGCTCAAGTGGTGCTGAACGGATCGGTGACCAATGCCGGTGGGGGACGATGGTCAGGAGGCGCAGGAACTTTTTCTCCCCACGATAGTTCACTGGTAGCAACCTATACACCGACCGCTGCGGAGATTACGGCGGGTACTCTGAACCTGACCCTGACCAGCATCCAAAATGGCAACTGCATTCCTGTGGATGATGTGGCTACCATCACCTTTACCCCTGCACCGGTCGTAGATCCAGGCCCTGATCACACGGTTTGCGGAAACAATGCCGATGTCCTGCTGAACGCTACAATTACTGTAGCTAGCGGTGGGGTGTGGAGTGGAGGAACAGGCACATTCTCCGCTGGTACAACCGGATTGATCAACAACACCTATTCTCCTTCTGCAGCGGAGATACAGGCCGGGACTGCTTCCCTGACATTGACTTCTACCGGCAATGGAACATGTCTTGCCGTGGATTCCACCATTCTGATCACCATAACTCCGGCTCCTGTCGTGGATCCAGGCCCTGATCATATTGTTTGTGGCAACAATGCGGATGTTCTTTTGAATGCCAGCATAACCGTGGCCACCGGAGGCCTTTGGAGTGGGGGAGGAGGAATATTCTCGGGTGGTAACACCGGGCTGGTCAACAATACCTACAGTCCCTCCGCGGCAGAGATCACTGCAGGCAGCGCATCATTAACGCTCACGTCCACAGGAAATGGAAACTGCCTGGCTGTGGATTCGACAATCCAAATTACAATTACCCCGGCACCGACCATTGATGCCGGACCGGACACCAACCTATGCGCAAATGTTCCGGTTGTTCCTTTAAACGGGCTGGTCACTGTAGCTACCGGAGGTACCTGGAGTGGGGGAACGGGGGCCTTTGCTCCTTCAGCAAATAGCTTGACTGGTACCTATACACCGTCCCCGGCTGAGATCACCGCAGGGTCGGTAAAACTGTTTTTAACCAGCACAGGAAATGGAACCTGTCTGGCGGTTCAAGACAGCATGATTGCAAGTTTTGCTCCTGCGCCCACCGTCTCAGCAGGGAATGATACCACCATTTGCGGGAATGCCCCGACCGTGAACCTGAACGGTAACATCGGTGTGGCAACGGGCGGTACTTGGTCAGGAGGTGCAGGTACCTTTAATCCGAGCAATACCGACTTGAATGCTATCTATACGCCAACGGCTGCCGAGATCACGGCAGGAACCGTTACCCTCACTTTGACAACAACCGGTAATGGGATCTGCGCTGCTGTCAGCGATGATGTGGTGATCACCATCCTGCCGGGGCCAACCGTAAATTCCGGTCCGGATCAGGTGGTTTGTTCTACTGCAGCTGATGTGACCCTTGCCGGGTCTTTTGCCAATGCCGGAGGGATCATATGGTCGGGTGGAGGAGGTTCTTTCAATCCCGGAAACACCGATCCGATGGCCGTATATTCCCCTTCAGCAACAGAGATCAGTAATGGAAGCGCGCAATTGATCATAACGACCACCGGAACAGGAACCTGTCCAGTTGAGGATGACACCCTGAATATTTCGATTATTCCGGGGCCTCAGGCAAGCGCTGGTCCTGACATTACGGAATGCGCAAATAATGTCTCCATAACACTCAATGGTTCTGTCACGGATGCCGGTGGAGGTATTTGGTTCGGGGTAGGCTCATTTCTTCCCAATAACACCACTTTAAATGCTGATTATATCCCAACACCAGGGGAAATTGCCGGTGTCCTTTCCGCCCTGATCCTGGAAACCACCGGGAATGGAATTTGTCCGGCTGACAGGGACACCCTGACTATCATTTTTACACCGGCCCCCGTGGCGGATGCCGGACCAGATGACACGGTTTGCGCTAACAATACCCTGGCATCCCTGAATGGTTCCTTTCTGAACGCCACTTCTTCTACATGGATAGGAGGAGCGGGAACCTATACTCCGAATCCTCCGAATCAGGGAGCCGTTACCTATGACCCTTCGGCTGGAGAAATAGCGCTTGGATTTGTCGATCTTGTTTATTCGGCCACCAGGACCGGTTGCAATCCGGATACCGATACCATGCGCCTGTTCATTCCGCCGGCACCGGTTGTGAATGCAGGTCAAAGCCAAACCGTATGTGCGAACAATGCAAATACAAATCTCAATGGCAGTGTGATCGGTGCAACAGGAGGTCAATGGACGACCAGCGGCACAGGAACCTTTTCACCCAACAGTACAACCCTGAATGCAGTCTATACACCCTCTTCGGCCGATACCACGGCAGGTTCGGTCATCCTAACCCTGACCTCCTCAGGAAATGGGAATTGTCTCCCCGTAGAGGATACCATGGTGATTACCATTACACCTGCTCCGGTTGTGGATGCCGGACCACCGGTTTCAATTTGTGAAAACAATGCGGTAGCCACCCTGAGCGGTTCTGTTTCCATTGCGACCGGGGGTACATGGTCAGGCGGTGCCGGAACATACACACCCAATGCCAACGATCTGAACGCACAATACATCCCCACTGCTGCCGAGATCTCTAACGGGTCGGTAACCCTGACCCTTACCTCTACGGGAAACGGAGATTGCACTCCGGTAACGGATGTTGTCACTATTACGATCACACCGGCGCCGATTGTGGATGCCGGAAACGATACCACTGTTTGCTCTGACAATTCTTCTGTCACTCTTGCGGGAAATGTGACGGGAGCAACAGGAGGACAATGGACGGGAGGTACAGGTGTATTTAGCCCTGACGCCAATACCCTCAATGCCATGTATACCCCTTCGGCGACTGAGATCAGCAATGGCTCCGTTAGCCTGACCTTGATATCGACCGGTAACGGAAACTGTAATCCGGTATCGGATGTCATGACCATCACCATTGGTCCGCCACCCACTGTTGATGCCGGACCTGACCAGGACGTCTGCGGGGATCTTTCTTCGGTTTCTTTAAATGGGATTGTCACCATTGCTTCCGGGGGTACATGGACCTCAAGTGGAACCGGAACATTCACTCCTGATGCTAACACACTGAATGCTGTTTATAACCCCACTTCTGCTGACACGGCTCTCGGCAGCATTACCTTGACTTTAACAACCACCGGGAATCAGGGATGTAATGCCCGGACAGATATGATGGATATCAACTTCATTTCTGCTCCAACGGTGGATGCCGGCCCGGATCAAAATGTCTGTACCAATGATTTTCCGGTTCAACTGGCGGGGTCGGGGAGCCTGAGCAATTGGTCGGGCGGAGCAGGAGCCTTTAGTCCGGATGCGTCCACCCTGAATGCCACCTATACCCCAACTCCGACCGAAGTTTCAAACGGGTCTGTCACACTAACTCTGACCACCGTTGCCAATGCCTTTTGTCCATCCATATCGGATAATGTCACCATTAACCTCTTCAATGGCCCGACAGTAGATGCGGGCGGAGATCAGGTAGTCTGTGAGGTTCAAAATATTGTAAACCTGAGTGGATTCATTACCAATGCTTCCGGAGGTGCATGGACTACATCCGGCTCAGGAACTTTTGATAACCCCAATGCCATCATCACCAACTATAACCTGTCTGCATTTGACAAGAGCTCAGGTTCTGTGATACTGGTTTTGACTTCTACGGGAAATGGTTTTTGCACCGCTGAGACCGATACAGTGGTCGTCACCATACTGCCTGAAATAATCGCAAATGCCGGCCCGGACCTGACCGCCTGTGCCGATGCAGGGGGGATAAACATTATTGGGAATGTGACCGGGGCAAACGGAGGGATCTGGACAAGGACAGGGACAGGGACATTCTCTCCTTCGGATACCTCCTTGAATGTAAATTACATTCCATCGGCGGCTGATACCGCAGCAGGATCCGTGCTGATCGTGTTGACAACAACCGGAAATAACGGATGTCCTTCCGATCAGGACTCCATGATCCTGACCATTACTCCCGCACCGAAATCCTTTCCCGGAAATGATATTACTGTTTGTGCCGATGTGAATTCGGTGCCTTTAAACGGATCTGTGACCAGAGCAGCCGGGGGAATTTGGTCATCTTCAGGGACCGGGTTCTTCTCCCCGTCAGCCTCATCATTGCTGACAAATTATATTCCCTCGAATGCGGATACGGCGGCAGGCCAAGTCTATCTCAGCCTGACAACGACGGGAAACGGAACCTGCAACCCGGTTGTTGATTCCCTGTTACTGACTATTGATCCGGCTCCTAAAATTGATGCAGGACCTGATCTTGTGATCTGTTCGGACAACCTTTCCGTTGCCCTGGCCGGGTCGGTGACCCATGCTACTGGTGGTACCTGGAGTTCATCCGGTTCGGGAAGTTTTAGCCCGAATGCAAATGACCTGAACGCCATATACACATTCTCGAATGCGGATTCGATTGCCGGCATTGTGACCATCACCCTCACGAGTACCGGAAATGGAACCTGTAATGCGGTGACGGATGATCTGATCATCACAACCACTCCGGCACCTACGATCAGTGCCGGAGGAGATATCACGGTTTGTGCTAATACAACCAATATACCTTTGAACGGATCAGTCACGGTTTCGTCCGGGGCTGTCTGGACAACAAGTGGGACAGGTAGCTTTAGCCCGTCAAATACGGCGTTGAACGCAAGTTATGTTCCTTCAGCCGCCGATACCGTAGCAGGTCAGGTGACGCTGACCATTTCCAGCACCGGAAACGGGAATTGTAGTCCTGTCAATGATTCCATAGTGGTAACCTTCCAATCTCTGCCCGTGGTTGCAGCTGGTCCTGATACGACTGTTTGTTCCGATATAGTTTCTTTTGGCCTTAATGGGATAGTTTTTGGGGCCAGTGGCGGAGTATGGTCTTCGAATGGTACCGGTATTTTTTCACCGGCCGCCACCGACCTGAATGCCAGCTATGCACCCTCATCTGCCGATTCCGCCACCGGAGCCTTATTCCTTACCCTGACTGCTACCGGTACCGGAGTTTGCCCTGCTATCAGCGATCAATTCACCCTGAATCTGACCCCGGGCATTGTTGTGGATGCCGGACCCGACGCGACTGTTTGCGCCGATACCAATCAGGTGGTCCTTACTGGAACGGTGACCAATGCTGGAGGCGGTTTTTGGACGAGCTCGGGAACAGGGGTGTTTGTTCCGGATAGCTCTGACCTCAATGCATCCTATATTCCGTCAGCATTTGATACTGCGGCGGGTGCCGTTGTTCTGACGCTGACCAGCACCGGAAACGGGTTATGTAATCCGGTTTCCGATAATCTGATGCTGACTTTCAATCCGGCACCGTTTGTGTTTGCCGGACCCGATCAGACGCTCTGTGCTGACCAGGGTGCCCTGGCCCTAAGCGGACAAGTATTTATCGCCTCAGGTGGAGCATGGTCGACCAATGGGGCAGGAAGCTTTTCACCCTCTAATTCCCAATTGCTGACCAACTATTTGATCAACGGGGCCGATACAGCCGCGGGAAGTATTGAGATCTACCTGACCTCCACCGGTAATGGAATTTGCTCTGCGGAGATCGATACCCTGAACATCGCCTTTCAACCGGAAATACAGATCAACGCCGGGCCCGATCAGACGCTTTGCTCCGACGTTATTTCCGTTCAACTGGCAGGGTCGCTTCAGAATTCTCCAGGAGCCTCCTGGACATCGACGGGCACCGGGACCTTTAGTCCATCTCCCAATGATCTGAACGCGATCTATGTTCCCTCTACCGCGGATGACTCCCTTGGTTTTGTAACCCTCAGACTGACATCGGCTCCGATCGGCGCCTGTGATTCTGTTTTTGATGAGATGCTCCTCACTCTCACACCGGCTCCAACAGTAGATGCCGGCCTGGATCAAACCATATGCGCTTCAAGTCCGACCATCAACCTGAATGGAAGTGTTGCTGTAGCCACAGGAGGGCAATGGTCAACTTCAAGCGGTTTTGGCTCATTCAGCCCGAACAATACCACTTTGAATGCGACTTTCACGCCCACTGCTACCCAGATTTCCAATGGTACCGTGGTCATCACCCTGACCACGACCGGTAACGGAGGTTGCAATACCTATACCGATAACATGGTTTTGACCATCCAGCCTGATCCGGTTTCCAATGCTGGCCCGGATGTGACGATCTGTGCTGATAATCCTTCACTGCCATTGTCTGGAACGGTGATAGGCGCGAGCGGAGGAACCTGGTCCACCACGGGATCCGGAAGCTTTGCTCCTGATGACACCACTTTGAACGGCTCATACATCTATTCCCTTGCCGACCAGCTCAACGGAGGGAATCAGATCATTCTGACAACAAATGGAAACGGGGTTTGTCCGGCAGACATGGATACCCTCGACCTGATCATTACACCTGCACCGACGATTTCCGCAAATGTGGATACCGCCTGCGTGGACGAGAGTGGAATTGATTTTTCGGGAACGGTGACGGTGGCTAGCGGATTGCAGTGGTCCAGTTCGGGTACAGGTACTTTTACTCCCACCAATACCGCATTGAACATCACCTATACTCCCTCAGCGGCTGATCTGCTGGCCGGACAGATCGTCATCAGGGTTGTGAGTACAGGGAATGGTAATTGTAATCAGGTTTCAGACAGCATTATCCTCTTTACCAATCCCGCCCCGGTTGTTGATGCCGGTCTGGATAAGGTCGTCTGTGAAGATAATCCTACTACCAATCTAAACGGTTCGTTTACAATTGCCGCTAGCGGAGAGTGGACATCCCTTGGTGGTGGTACCTTTTCCCCGAATCCAAATGTTCTCAACCCCAGTTATACGGCCTCGGCGCTGGACATTTCCAATGGATTTGTCGACCTCGTACTGACCACCAATGACCCGGCGATATGTGCTCAGGGTTCGGATACGGTGAGAGTGATCATTACGACCGCACCAACCATCGATGCAGGCCTGGATGTTGTACAATGCGAGGACCGGGACACCATAGTGCTTTCAGCCATGACAACCATTGCCAATGGAGGTATTTGGAGCTCCCAGGGAACCGGGTTCTTCCAGGATTCCACCGCTCTCAGCACTCAGTATTTTGCTTCTGCCGGAGATAAGACATTGGGTTCTTTCTACCTCATCGTGACCTCTACCGGAAATGGATTATGCAATGCCGTGACCGATAGCCTGCTTGTGACATTGAACCCGGGTACATCGGTGGATGCCGGAGCGGATATCCCAATATGCGAGGATGTGGATACCATTCTCTTTACGGCTGTTATCGGGAATGCCTCCGGCGGGGTCTGGAGCACGACGGGGGCGGGAACGATTATTCCAAGCACAACGGCCTTGAGCATTCAGTATCTGGTGGACACCGCGGACTATACTGCCGGTGGGTTTACCATGATCAACACAACCACAGGCAATGGGGATTGTTTTGCTGCGGTAGATAGTTCTACCATAACCTTTGAGCCTTTGCCCACCGCTACCATAACGGTTCCGAATGCATGTGCTACCGACACCGTTAACCTGGTGGGAACCTTTACCAATGCTGATACAGCTTATTGGACAAGCTCGGGCACCGGTACCTTCATACCGGACACCATATCCACCAATGTTCAATACATTCCCAGCGCCGCTGATATACTTGCCGGATCGGTATTGATCGCATATCAAACCATTGGAGCAACAGCCTGTTTTGATGGACTTGATACCGCTAATCTTAACCTCAGCCCACCACCTGAAGCCATAGCCGGTGCTGCCGATACGGTTTGCGCTGACACATCGGGATATGCCTTGACGGGTGTCATCAATAACGCAACAGGAGGGATCTGGTCTACAACGGGGAGCGGGAATTTCCAGCCAAATCCAACGACGCTGAATGCAACTTATGTTCCTTCCGCCGCTGATACTGCTGCCGGACTTGTTGGCCTGATCCTGACCTCTACCGGAAATGGATTATGCTCTGAAGATAGGGATACGCTTTGGCTGACCATTACTCCTGCACCCTTTGTGAATGCAGGACCGGGGATCGTCTGCGATAATAATGCAATCCTCAACATCAATGGCACGGTATATATCGCTTCCGGTGGACTTTGGTCTACCGGCGGGGACGGAACCTTTGGTAATGTGAACCAATTGTCTACGACATATACCCTTGGTACCAATGACCTGATAGCAGGAACTGTAATACTGACACTATCCAGTACCGGAAACGGCCAATGCAGGGTTGCCACGGATACCATGACCATCAATGTCACTCCGCCGCCTCAGGCGTTCGCAGGAAACGATACTACCATTTGTGGGGATCAATTGGCGGTTACGCTAAATGGAAGCGTCATTACCGCCACAGGTGGAGCCTGGACATCTTTGGGAACGGGTTCCTTTAATGACAGTACCCTGCTCAATGCCATCTATACCTTCTCAGCACAGGATATTGCCAATGATTCGGTGATCCTTGTCCTGAACACCACGGGTAACGGATCATGTCTGCCTGACCAGGATTCGATCATTATCCGTTTTGGGCCCATTCCGACTGTTTTTATTTCCGATACCACGATCTGCTCCAACGCAGCGTCAATACCCCTATCAGGTACGGTTACCGTGGCCACGGGTGGTATCTGGACGGGTACGGGGACAGGAAATTTTGTACCTCCAAATTCCCTAAGCACCAATTATAATCCCAGCGCTGCTGACCTGGCTGCAGGTTCGATACAAGCCATTCTCACCAGCACCGGGAATGGAGGTTGTAATGCCTATTCGGATACCATAGATCTTTTCTTTACACCACAACCGACCGTATCGGCTGGCACTCCGCAAACCGTCTGTGCCGATACCGCCTTCCTTCAATTAAGCGGAAGCCTAAGCAATGCAGGAGGGGTTGTTTGGACCAGTTCTGGCAATGGGATGTTCAACGATTCAAGTCTGACAAATGCCCAATATGTCTTCAGCGCCCTGGATACTGCGGCAGGATCGGATACTTTTTATATCGAGACCACAGGAAACGGAAATTGCCCGGCCGCTTTTGATACGGTCGTGGCTTTGATCACACCGGCTCCATTCCTGGATGCAGGTCCTGATTTTACAGTTTGTGCTGATACTTCCGTGATTCCGCTCAATGCCAATTTCGGGATCGCACTGGGAGTTCAATGGGCAACATCGAACGGCACAGGAGTTTTCAACCCGGGAAATACAGACCCTTCGCCTTTCTATAATATCACCGCGGCGGACACCACGCTGGATACATTGATCTTTACAGTAGAAACAAGATTAAACGGGGATTGCAAAACCAAATTCGATACGGTAAATGTTGCGATCACACCAGCCCCGACGCTCTCATTTACCCCGAACACAATTTGTTCTCAAAACCCCAATATTCAGCTGAACGCTCAGTTCACTCAAGCTACCGGCATTCTATGGAGCACTTCCGGAACAGGAAGCTTTATTCCAAATACAACGGATCCGATGGCGATCTATGTGCGCTCATCAGGCGACAGCGCCCTCGGCTCCATTTTTATCAACGGGGTGACCACCGGCAATGGTCTTTGTCGTGCGGTGTACGATAGTCTTCTGGTCAACTTTATCCCTGCTCCGGAAGCGGATGCAGGCCTGGATCAGCAGCTTTGCGCTAACGAAGATACCGTACAATTAAGCGGGACGGTCATTACCGCCCTTGGAGGTATCTGGACCAGTTCCGGAACCGGAAGCTTCACCAATGATACCAGTCTTGTGACCCAATATCTTTTGACCCCACAGGACAAGATCGATTCCCTGATCACCATATACCTCAGCACTACCGGTAACGGGGCCTGTCTCCCGGATGTTGACAGTCTTCAGATTGCCATCGTGAGCACTTCCCCAGTTGCGAATGCGGGAACAGATATCATTGTATGCGCAGATGTAACGAGCATACAGCTTAATGGAAGCATAACAGGTGCCACAGGGGGTACATGGACCGGCAATGGGGGAGGGTTCTTCTCGCCCAACGCCAACGATACCAACGCTATTTATTTCCCCGTTCCTGCAGATACCCTGGCCGGGGTTGTGAACCTGGCGCTCACGACAACCGGAAACGGTATTTGTGCGGCAAATACTGATTCCGTAGACATTATATTCGCAAGCTCCCCGTTGATCGATGCCGGCCCTGATCAGACCATTTGCCAGGATTTTCCAACGGCGTCTTTGGCAGGGGTTGTTTCGGGTGGAAACCCGATCATCTGGTCTTCGTCGGGTACTGGTGTTTTCTCGGACTCATCTGATGTGAATTCGACCTATACCGCTTCGCCGCAGGATATTACGGACAGTGTGGTAAATCTGCTGATATCGACCACTGGTGCCAATGGTTGCCAGGTGGTTACTGATCAGATGAAGATCTTTATTCGCCCCGGACCGACCGCTGATGCCGGTTTCCCAACCTCCATTTGTGCCGATGAGTCATCAGTAAGTCTGAATGGAAGTTTTACCAATGCAGGGGGAATCGTATGGTCCACCCTTGGAACCGGTACATTTAGCGATACGATCTCGGCATCCACGACATACTTCCCGTCTCCTGCCGATACTGTTGCCGGATTTGTTGATCTGATCATCACTACAACAGCCAATTCAGGCTGTAATCCGGCTGATGATACTGTCCGGATCACCATCAATCCCGGTGTGACGATAAACGCCGGCCCTGATCAGGTGGTATGCTCGAATACCACGAGCATTCTGCTTTCCGGATCGGTTTCCACTGCCACAGGGGGACAATGGTCAAGTTTGAACGGGGGGATCTTTTCACCCTCTCCAGCTGGTTTGAGCCCTCAGTACTTCTTTGATTCCCTGGATTATCTTTCGGATTCCATTTACCTGACCATTACCTCAACAGGGAATGGAAGCTGCTTTGCAAAATCGGATTCCATGAAGGTCAATTTTGTACCTAACCCCACGGTAGATGCAGGGCTGGATCAGGTGGTTTGCGAGGATAATGCGATCGCTAATCTCAATGGAACTGTCCTGGTAGCAGGAGGGGGGCAATGGATTTCTTCGGGCACGGGAACCTTTAGTCCCTCGGATACCTCGTTGAATGCTACATATACACTTTCTGCCGCGGATATTGCAGCAGGTGCTGTGAACATTGCGCTGACGACCATCCAAAACGGCCAATGTGATTCCGTAACGGACTTTGTGAATATCTCAGTTACTCCTGCGCCAACGGTCATAGCCGGAGGCGATCAGACCATTTGTTATTCCGAGAGTAGTGTGATCCTTTCAGGGATCGCTACCAATCAATCCAGCGTGGTTTGGTCATCCACGGGAACAGGGAACTTCCTGAACCCTTCAGCCCTGAACACAAGCTATATTCCTTCGACTGCCGATAAAAATTCAGGAATGGTATCGCTTATCCTGACAGTCAATGGAAACGGGACCTGCGTGCCGGTCACCGATACGGTAGAAGTCATCATTCGTCCCGTTATCACTGCTGATGCCGGAATTGATCAGACGATCTGCGCCGATGTTCCTTTCATAACCCTGAACGGCAACATTTCCGGTGCTACTTCTCATCATTGGTCGACTTCCGGAACGGGTACCTTTTCTCCTTCGGCAGCGGTATTGGCGCCTCAATATTTTGTTTCAAGTCCGGATATCGTAGTTGGATCCGTAGGGCTCACCATTTCGACCGATAGCCTGATCTGCCCTCCGGTGTCGGATGGAATGGTGTTGAACATAACTCCGGCTCCAACCATCGATGTAGGGGCGGACCTGTTGGTTTGTGAAAGCGAGGATTCGGTTCAGTTATCCGCCACCTTTGCGGTAGCAGGAGGTGTTTCCTGGACCAGCTCCGGTACAGGTACGTTCTCACCATCAGCCAATGTTCAAAACCCTGTTTATCTCCCTTCGGCTGCAGACACAGCCGTTGGAAACATTCTGATCACCGCAACGACAACCGGAAACGGAACCTGTCAGCCCGTGAGCGATGGACTGCTTCTTTCTTTCAAGGATGATCCAATCGCCAAGGCCGGATTTGATATAACGATTTGCGCCATTGATTCCCTGGCAAACCTGAACGGAATAATTCTAAATGCAGGCGGAGGATTTTGGACCTCTTCGGGGTCAGGAATATTCTTGCCGGACCCGACAGATTTGAGTGCGGTTTACCAGCCGTCTCCGACCGATACCGCTCAGGGTTTTGTAGACATTATTCTTGAAACTACGCTGAACGATGGTTGTCCGCAGGACAGGGATACCATCAGGATACTTATTGATCCTGAGCCTGTAGTAACGACCGGTGATGTTGACGCCTGTGCCGATGAGGCCGGTATTCAGTTGAATGGTACGATTTGGAACGCACAGGGAGGGTTGTGGACAACCAGCGGTTCAGGAGTATTCGCTCCGTCAGCTTCAACTCTAGGTGTAACCTATGTGCCATCTCAACCAGATTTTACCGCCGGGTTGGTTACCCTGACCCTGACTTCAACGGGAAGCGGCGCCTGCCCACCCGCAGCAGATGATGCTACGGTCATTATTACACAACTTCCGGTTGCCGACGGTGGTGCTGATCAAACCATATGTCGGGGAGACATGACCACCTTGGTTCCGATCATCGATCCGGGAAATTCCTATAGCTGGTTTACCCTTGATACGATCAATATCGGAAATGACCCATTGGTGGATATTACAGCCAGTACCGATACGGCATTTATTGTTCAGGTGACGGATGTGAACGGATGTCAACAAACCGATACGGCATTCGTATTTGTGATCGATCCCCCCCAATTCAGTCTTGATCCTCATTTCTGCTATGAAGAGGGACTGGTGATCAGTTCAAATCCTTCTTTTGATCCCTTGCTGGGCACATACCAATGGTCCAGGAATGATACCATTCTAACGGAAGAGATGTTGGATTCTCTGCTGGTTGCCGAACCCGGAAATCATGAGATCACCTACAACTATGAAAGCTGCAATCAGACCGCATCGACCATGGTGACCTTGCCTCCTGCATTGGATCCGGAGATCACCTATGCCTGTGATGGAGATACCACCATTATCAGCATTCAATATTACCCCAAGGCCAATTATCTCTGGACCTTGGAAGGAACTCCTGTGGGTGGTGATACCAGCCAGATTTTGGGTGTGGCAACGGATAGCCTCTATTATAATGTGCTTGTGACCGATAGCCTGACCTGTCAAAGCCAGGATAGTGTATTGCTCGTTCCCGTTCCTCCTCCGGTACTTCCGTTGGAAGATGTGGATGCATGTATCGGGGATGTTGTAACCTTGGATGGTACCCCGGTAAATGTTGTGGATACCCTGAAATCGACCTATCAATGGTATCAAAACGGTATCATTCTTCCGTCGGATACTTTCCCTCGATTGCAGGTCAGGGATTCCGGAATGTATCAATTGGATTACGCCCTGGGTACTTGCGAGGCTGAGGATTCTTCGTTTGTGACCTTTAATGAGCTACCAATACCCGATAATGATCCAAGAGAGATCTTTTGTAAGGAAATATCTCCGACGGTTTCCCTTGACGCAGGTCCTGCGTCTCGGTATTATTGGTTCTATACCGGGGATACAACCCGTTTTTCTGATCATGATGACTTTGGCTATTTCTACTTTGAGATCTACAACGAGTTTGACTGTAAGGAGATAGATAGTATTCTTGTCGAAGAAAACTGTCCGCCTCTGGTTCATTTCCCAAATGCTTTCTCTCCGAACGGAGATAATATTGATGACTTTTATAGGATATTTGGAAGTAATTTTTCCAATATGGAGTTCAGGGTCTATAATCGCTGGGGAGAAGTGATATTCCAGGCGACCTCAAAAGAAGAGGTCTGGGATGGAACCTTTAGGGGAGAGGAAATGCCACCCGGCGTGTATCCATGGACTGCCACCTGGAAAGGGATATTCCCCGGACAGGAGGGACCTTATGATGCCCAGGGACAAATTACCTTGATACGATAGGCCGAATGAGAAAGCTGCTTTCCATAATTGCTGTTTGTTTGTTCTTGATCGGAACGGGGGCTGAAGCTCAAAATTTTCAAATATTGAACGGGCCCAACGTGACCAAGTGCGACAATGACTCTTTGGTTCTACGAGCCACCACCGGTGCAGCCTTTTCGAATTACAATTGGTTTGAAGTGGGTAATCCGGTTTCTCTTGGGACCGCTGATACCCTATTGGTGACAACCGTCATTTCATTTGGACAGTTTTTTGCCGTAACGGCGGATAGTGCCGGTTTTCCGGTCTCTGATACCACCTTCGTATTCCCTCTTGCAAGCCCTGCTGTTGACCTTGGTCTGGACACCTTCATTTGCCCCGGGGATTCGGTGACATTGCAGGATCTGGCGATTGCAGGGCCCTTGTATACCTATCAATGGAGTACCGGAGCGAGTACCAGCTCGATCAAAGTGGGGAACGGTGGTGATTATTGGCTGAAAATAACCGGTCCCTTTCCAAATACCTGTTCCGGCCGAGATACAATATTCGTGGATCAAAGGCCTGCATTGAATTTGAACCCCATTTCAGATCAAAATGTCTGTTCCGGTGAGTCTCTTCAATTGAATTTGAGCTTTGCGGATCCTGGAACTCCACCATATCAGATCCAATGGGAGCCCGCAGGGATATTCAATGATCCTACCGTACTCAACCCGATTGCCGATGTTACTTCCGATACGACCATTTCTGTAGCCGTTGAGGACAATGGAGGTTCGGGATGTACTGATTCTTTGTCGTTCAAGGCCTATGTTTTTCCGAACCTGACCGTTGGGGTCCAGTTTTCAGATACAACCATCTGTGCTGGTGATACCATTCAATTGTTTTCGATCACCAGTGGTGGTACACCTGGTGCGACAGGTTTTTCATATTCCTGGACCCCAAACACCGGTATTGTGGATAATACCGTAGCGAACCCGCTTGTATTCCCGGGAAACTCCACAACCTATGTCGTTGATGTTACTGATTCCATAGGTTGCAACGATACATCCAGCGTTTCATTGAACGTTGATAACCCGATGGTGACTATTTTGAATCCGGATACAACTTTTGTTTGTCCCGGAGACACCGTTCAGGTCAATACTCAGATCAGCAATCAGGGTAATAATCCCGTCTTTCAATGGCAGCCCTCAGGAGGACCCATTTCTGACCCTTCCATTGCCGAGCCCCAGATCTTTGGTACAGGTGATTTCAGTTTGACCATGACCATTGAATCCGGTTGTACATCCACCGACTTTTTGTCGGTTAGGAATTCACCTCCATCGAACATCACGGTAAGCGGGCCTCAAAACTCCAATGTATGTTTAGGTTCTTCCGTACCCTTCACTGCGGCTGTTACAGGGGGTACGGCACCTTTTACCTATGTATGGTATGAAGAGGGAGCTCCGGTAGATACTTCGGCCAGCAATGTATACAACCTGAATACCCTTCAATTGGCTCCGGGCGCTTTTGTGGTTTCCGCTCAGGCCTTTGATGTTGCCAATTGTCCTTCTGATATCGACACGGCGCAAATAAACCTGATCAGCGGACCGGCAGTATCCATCAGTAGTCCTTCGGGACCAGTAGTAGTCCAGGAGCCTGTGAACTTCTCAATTTCTTCCGGAAGTTTTGATAGCCTGGTTTGGGATTTTGGTGATGGAAATACCGGCGTAAGCTCGGGAAACACGATCACTCATACCTACAATTCGGTGGGTACCTTTACGACCTATGTTTTTGCCTATGCGGATGCATGCCCTGGTATTGATTCCGTCTTGGTTGAGGTCTTGTCACAGATCCAGGAGAACCTCATCTATATCCCGACCGCATTTTCAAGCAATTCTGAAGATCCTGAGAACAGGACTCTGAAGGTTTATGGAACAACGTTGAGCGATCAGAATTTTTCTTTCAGGGTTTATAGCACCTGGGGCAACCAGGTTTATGAATCCCGGGATCTGATCCAGTCCACTACGGAAGGATGGACCGGCGACGGATATCCGCTTGGCGTATATGTGGTCAAATGTTCGGGAGAATTTCTGGATGGAACCAAATTTGATATCACGGAGACGGTCAATCTGATTCGTTGAAAAGCCCATTGGGTTTTATTTGATCATTATTTGATCAACAGACAATAATTAATTGGATTTTTGATTTTTTTCGCCAAATCAGATGATTTGGAAGCATCCCCTTTTGCTGTTGGTTTTTTTGATGGCCTGGAAACACGCTCTTGCGCAGGAAGGTGTCGTCAAGGATTTCCATGTTCATCGCACCGAAGGGAAGATCGATCTGGACGGAAAACTGGATGAAGAGGTATGGAATACTGCCGACTCAGCCATTACCTTTTATCTGAATTCTCCCAATGATACTGCGCCGGTCATCAGTCAGACCCTGGTCAAGATGGCCTTCGATGACAAGTTCCTATATATAGGCGCGATCATGAGGGATACGACCCAAGGGCCATTTGTGGTGCAGAGCCTAAGGCGGGACTGGGGTTTTATCGGGAGTGACAATTTCTCGGTTTACTTCGATACCTATGATGACAAGACCAATGGCTTCACCTTTGGTACGACGCCATATGGTGTTCAGCGCGAGGGAACCGTTTTTTCGGGACAAAATGTTGCCGAGGAATGGGACAATATATGGTATCTGGAAACTTTCCGCGATAGCCTGCAATGGACGGCAGAGATGAAAATTCCTTTTAAGTCGATTCGCTACAAAAAGGAATTGAAACATTGGAACGTGCACTTCCTTAGGCATGACCTGAAGAACAACCAGGTTTCCACCTGGAATTTTGTTCCGCGCCAGTTTGGTGCTTCCAATTTTGGATATGCCGGCAAGATCCATTGGGATGACGAACTTCCCAAGCCCGGACCGAATATTTCGGTAATTCCATACGTGGCCGCACGAGGGGCCAGGTTTTATGACGATAGCGAGGAAGAAGAGGAATTCAGCACCAGGTATGATGCGGGGGGAGATATGAAGATCGGCCTTGGACCCGCAATGAATCTGGACCTAACCTTCAACCCCGATTTTTCCCAGGTTGAGGTTGATCGCCAGCAAACCAATCTGCAGCGATTTGAGCTCTTCTTTCCGGAGCGAAGACAGTTTTTCCTGGAGAATGCCGACCTGTTCCAGCGTTTTGGTTATCCGAATTCCCGGGTGTTCTTCTCCCGAAGGATCGGTCTGCAAAAACCCATCATCGCGGGAGCCAGGTTATCGGGAAAGTTGAATGAAAACCTGAGGATAGGATTCTTGAATATGCAGGAAGATGGTCTGTACCGTGCAGATACAAACAATAATTACACCGTAGCACTTTTCCAGCAAAAGACATTCACCCGTTCCAATATCTCCGGGATCTTTGTGAACCGTCAGGGGATCAGGTTCCATGATACCGAGGATGGAGAGGCCGGTACTGTCGACAATGACTATAACCGTGCTTATGGATTGGAATACAACCTCCTTTCCGGAGATGGTAAGTGGGATGGTGATTTTTATCTGTTCAGATCCGAGACTCCGGGAATGTCGGGCGATGATTGGGCCCATGGCGGGTTTCTTAGCTATCAGAGTCGAAATTTTTCGATCGGGGCCGGGCATCAACTGATTGGACAGAACTATCAGCTTGACGTGGGTTTTCTGCCCAGACGTGGCTTCCAGTCCTTTACTCAATTTGCCAATTATCAGTTCTATCCTGATTCCAAGACACTTATTCGTCATGGCCCCAATGTGAATTTTGAGCATATTTTCAACCCTGATTGGAGGCTGACCGATCAGAGCCTGAATTTTGGTTATTCCTTTCGCTTATTGAATACCAGTTCATTTGGCACATGGACGGAGCATAGCTATATCTATCTTCAAAATCATTTCAATATCGGGACTGACCCTGATGATTATGATTCCCTTCCGGCTCAAACCGATTACAGATGGCAACGCTACGGTGCCTGGTACGAATCCGACAGAAGGAAGAAGCTGACCTATGAGTTCAGTGTAGCTTCAGGTGGTTTTTATTCTTCTACAAGACATTTCTTTAGAACTGAAGTAGGTTACAGATTTCAGCCTTTTGGATCGATCAACTTCAGGGCGGAATACAATTATCTTGATCTTACAGAGGCAAAGGATGGGGGTATTTGGTTGTTGGGCCCAAGGCTGGATCTTACGTTTACAAGAAAGCTATTCCTCAGCGCCTTTTTTCAGTATAATCAACAGGTCAACAATTTCAACATCAATACGCGGCTGCAATATCGTTTCGCACCGGTCTCCGATTTCTTCATTGTATATACCGAAAACTACTTCTCCGATGTGCTCAGGGCCAAGAATCGTGCCCTGGTGCTGAAATTGACGTATTGGTTCAACATTTAGGCCTTTATTGGGTTAACCAGAGGTATGCCTACTCGACAAAAGCAACTATTTTTGCAGCCCCAATCAATTGCCCATGTTCAACAAGCTTTTTGGATCTAAACCGCAGAAAAAGGAAGAAGCCACATCCGGTGGAGTGAAATACTACAACCTCAAAGTCTCCAAGATCGAGAGAGAGACCCCGGATGCCATTACGATCTTTTTTGAAAACCCCGATTCGGGTCCAATACCCTATAAGTCGGGGCAGTTCCTGACCCTGATCATTCCAATAGACGGAGAAAAGATCCGAAGGTCATACTCCTTGTGCAGTGTGTATGAGCTGCATGATGAAATGGCTGTGACGGTCAAAAGAGTAAAGGACGGCAAGGTGTCCAATTATCTGAATGATCATTTGAAAGAGGGTGATTTCATCGAGATCATGGAGCCTTCAGGTGTATTCACCTCGAATTTTGCGGCTTCCAACAAAAGGCAGGTGTTTTTGATCGGGGGAGGGTCCGGTATTACGCCCTTGATGTCTCTGTTGAGGTCTACTCTTGAATATGAGCCGGATTCGGTTGTGAATCTCATTTATGCCAACAGAAATGAGGACTCTGTGATCTTCAAGGACAGACTGGTTGAATTGGAAAACGAATTTGCCGAAAGACTGAAGATCACCAGGGTCTACGATGAGGCGCCCGAAGCTTGGGAAGGCCCAAGCGGTATGATCACCTCAGAGATGCTCAATTCCATGCTGGACGAGCAGATCCTGACTGAGTTGCCTTATGATTTCTTCCTATGCGGTCCAACGGCCATGATCGACCTTGTGGTAGAGATCCTCGAAAACCGGAACCTGGACCGAAAGCATATTCACAGGGAGAATTTTGTTTCCAAATCAAAGAATCCACTTCAAAACAAGACCGAAGAAGAACAGAAAGAGAGTGGTCATGACACCTATACGGTGAGGGTGTTATGCGATGGTGAAGAGCATGAATTTGAAGTAACCCCTGAAAAAACCATCTTGGAAACGGCTCTTGACCTGGATATCGACCTTCCTTTTAGCTGCCAGAGTGGACTTTGCACTGCTTGTAGAGGTAAATTGACCTCGGGTAATGTTGAAATGGATGAGAGTGAGGGGCTAAGCGAGCAGGAGATTAAAGATGGCTTTGTGCTGACCTGCGTTGGCCATCCGGTTACACCGGATGTCAGGATCGAGATCGGTTAGGGCAAAAAAAAGCCCCGATGAAACACCGAGGTTTTTCGTTGATTTAAATAGGCTTGTGCTCTCGACCTTAAATCGTTAAGGGCAACCATAATTTGATTATTTTTTTATATTTGTCGTCCCCAAACTGAAACTCAGTTTGGGGGTAACCAAATATTGGTTGCCCACTTCTTGGTTTAGTGACTATTTTCGAAAAGCAACTGCTATCTGGCAGTTGTTTTTTTTTTGCCTTACGGCAGCCTGAAAGCCTCTTCTAGGCTCAGGACAGATATCTTTTTTACCAACTGTCTCCGTCACCCGGCCTGATATCGGTTACGGGATTTTCTATTTGAGTTGGTGGCTCGAGAACTTCAAAAGTGGGATCAGATTCCGAGTAAGCGCTAATTCCAAGAGCGAGATAAATAGTAACTAATAAACCCATTTTTACTAATCGTTTTTTGTTAATGATGAATCAAAGATGAGCCCTGATCTGATTTCAACCATGTACAAAAAGTGCAGTTTACTAAGAATGATTTTTTCCAGAATAATTTTGATAAATGAATTCGTATGTGCTTATTTGATAAACCAAGAAGGTTTTTTGAATTATGAAGTTGTATCAAATAATCGATTTACTAAGCTCCGACCTATTAAAGTCGGACGTTTTATTCTCTGATCCGGACTTCGGAAAGAAAAATCCCAAGTTCAAGGAGTTGTTTGACGGATTCGGTTCCGGAGCTTTTGAATCGAATGCTGATGCTGCTGAAGAGTTATTTGGAAAGGGACCCGACTATCCCTACTACTTCCAGGTAAAATCGAAGTTTGTTGACCAGTTGCTTAAGAATATAGTCCACCTGGATTTTGACAATCCACAATACCCACGCCATAGAAGAGAAGAAGTCAAAGCGCAACTAAGCCTGTTTCAGATCAAGGTTCTCCTGAGATTTGGTCAGAAGGAGAACGTGATCTGGTTGGCCAAAAAGGTTCTGAGAACTGCCCAGGCCTATGGCTTTACTTCATTTGTACTCGAATCTGCCAGGATACTCAGAAATGAAATGTCCTATTTCGGCAATGTGAAGGATTTTGAGAAGTATGATTCTATTGTTGCCGAATATGAGAAGATCGACAAGGCAGAAAATGAGGCCATAAGGATACATTACAAGATCAAGACCATGGCCCAGAAGTCGATCAAGAATGTGGTCAGGAACCGCGGCATTTTCCTACAGAATGCTCAGCATGTAAAGATCCTTTTCGATGAGTACAAGACCCCCGTGCTGGCGGAGAATTATTACAAGGTCTTGGGTTTTGCCTATGAATTCAACAACCAGTTTGACAAATACCTCGAATTGATCGAGGAGATCGAAGAGTTGAAGTTCAAGGATCCCGAGTTGTTCTTCGCGGTCAGGGATAGGGATCTTATCCTGGATAAGGCTTCGGTTTTTGCAAGGCTGGGCCGTTATGCTGACTCCATTGAGTTTATCAGTACCAATATCAATAAGCTGATCAAGGGATCTGTGAATTACTATGTTGCACTCGAGCTCTACTTCCAGGCTGCTATGAGATTGGGAGATTATAAGCTCGCCCAGCAGATCGTAGACACCGTGGAGAATGATCCCAAAAAGGAAATACTGACCACATTATATAAGGAGAGGTGGGAGCTTTATAAGAACTTCTCCCATTTTGCGAACAATACGGCTTCTGATCAGTCAATTCATTTCCTCAACTACTTCCCAGAATATTCCAAGGACAAGCAGGGTTATAATATTTCTATTCTTTGTCTCCAGTTCCTGTTGCTCTTACAAAGCGGAGATTTCGATGGAATGATCAGCAAGTCCGAGGCCTTGAGAATGTATATGGTAAGGCAAATTGCCAAATCACAAAACCGCCGTGCCCAGTATTTTATTCGCTTGATACAGGTCGCTCAGGCCAATGATTTTGATTCTGAAAAATCCAGGGTCTATGGAAACAAGATCTTCAATCTGCTGAAGAAATTTCCCGAGAACGGTGAGAGCTACAGTGAAATGGAGATCCTTTCCTACGAAACCATGTGGGAGATGGCACTTCAGCTCATGGAAGAAAAAGTGGTTGCCTATTCCGCAGCCTAGTCGTCCTGAAAGGAACTTGGTAACATATTTTTAGGAAGTACCGACAGCATCACCGGCAGGGTGATGAATGTTCCGGGCAAGGCGATGATGACTATCGGTGGAATGGTCTTTAAGATATCCAGAAGCTGGGTTCTGACTTTTTCCCATTCTTCAGGACTGAGGGGCTGACTTTGAGATTTTAGCAATAGCTGGTACAACTCCTTGCTCTCACTCATTTCCTTAACCAATCTGTCTTTGTTCTTGAGGATAAGCTTGCTCACTCTCTGCTGCCATTTTCTGCTGACCTTTTCGACCACTGCCTTTCTTTTGCTGAGGGAGAGATAGTTCTTATGTGTGAGCAGGAAGGTTTCCACGGCCAGTTTGCTCTGCTCCAGATCCTCTGTTTTCATCTCAAGTTTCAAGGCGAGCTCTTCTATGAATTTGGATTCGGACTCTTCATACAGATCGTCGGACATCACGGTCATCATGGCCATTTCAAGAAAAAACCGACGAATAAGCCAGGGGATCTTCTCGATCTGAAGATCCGAAATATCCACTCCCTGCTTGAAGCGGCGTTTTAGATCTCTTGTGGTTTCCCGGTCCAGATCTGAAGATGAAAGGATCTGCTCGAAGATCTTTCTTTCTTCTTTTTCGATCTTGTCGTTGGCATGTGTGGCAGCTATGACGATCTCCAAGAGGGTCTGGTGCAGTTGGGTCACCTGTGAATTGATCTGCTCAAATTCAGGAACCTGACCGGTATTTCGCTGGTTTCTCTGCCAGATCAAGGCATAATAAAGATCGATCAGTATCAGGCTGTTCGAAAAATAATGCGCCATTCCCCCGGAAGAGCCTTCCATATGTATCCGTTTTTTGAGGACTTTTTCGAAGCGATAATAAATGTCCATTTTGCCTCCTTTTGAAAATAGCTCATGGATCTTTTTTCGCTGCTTGAAGAAGGTATCATGAACTCTCAGGAAGTATTCAATGGTGGGTTTGACCAGGTCCTTCTGGTTGACATTTTGCTCTTCGACACCCGATCGGTTTTCAAAGAGAAGGCAGGCATATAGACTTTCAAGGAAAACCAGCATACCCACATCCTCCTGATCAAAGTATTTCTGGTTGGGAAAAACCACATCCCGAAAGGGCAGGGACATAGGAAAGCCATAGAGCAGGCCGGTCGGCTGAAGGAAAGCATAAATTGCTTCCTCATTTCCTTCTGAATGACCTTCGTGAAGATGTATGTTTTGTGTTGGGAAGTTTAGATCGAAAGGGTTCTCTTCCCTGAATTCAAGGTATTTTTTGAACCAGCCTTTTTTCTTGAAATTCAAGTCATTAGCCCGGGTAGAGCAAGAACATTGGGAAGGGCTTCACATCCGCATACTGTCCTCCCAGGGCTTCAAGTTTCCCCGGATTTTGTTCAATATGTTGGTTCAGAGCCATGGTGGCATCATCAAACCTGTTTCTTCTTTGCAATACAAAATTGTCCATTTGCCGTATATCGGACATCAGCTCTCCGACAAGAGGAATTTCGCTTGCCTGAGGGGTAAAGGTCACGAAACTGACCAGAGCGGAAAGCACGGAATCCGTGGCTGCGTCATAGGCATCTACCTTTTCGCTTTGCGTCAATTCATCGATGGTGAACCGAATTCCGGCCAGCGCCTGGATATTGGATCTCAGTTGCTCCATTTTGAATTCATCATATGGCAGTTGATAGCTGATTTCATCCAAAAGCCGGCTCATGTATCGGATCTTGGTATCGTCTTCGACCATCATGCTATCCCAGGCGATCTGTCTTTCGGTAAAAAGGCTGTCAAATTGTTCTTTGAAAGAGGCCAACTCTTGTTGATTCTGATCTTGCTGGCAGGACATGGCGGTCATAGCCAGGATCATGAAAATGAGTAGTCTAAAGGGGTTTGAATTGTTCAAAAGCTTGTTTGCAGTTATGGCAGAAGTGCATTGATCTGCAGAGGGTTGGGCCAAACGGGGTTTGGAGTTCTGTGTCATCACTATTGCAATACGGACAGGTTACGTTTTCCAAAATGTCAATATCAACAATTTTTTCCAAATGGGGTGGGGGAGCGAGCCCATGCTTTTTGAGACCCTCCCTTCCTTTTTCGGTGATATTGTTCGTAGTCCATGCTTTTTCCAGTGTAACATTGACAAAAAAGTCACTAAAGCCATTCTCCTTCAACTTTTCTTCAACCGATTTTTTCATGTAATCCATGGCAGGGCATCCAACAAATGTTGGTGTCATTTCTACATAAACATGGCTGTTCTCCTTCAGATCGATTTCCGTGATCACCCCCAGATCGATCAAGGATATGGTCGGGATCTCAGGATCCTTGACTTCATCAAGGATGTCGCGGATCCTGGCAAGCTGTGGTCGATCTTCTACCATTCGGCTGTTGGATCTGTTCTTACAACTTCTGACATTTCATCCAATAAAGGCTGGAGATGGTCTGTGTGTTTACCCATACGTCCACCGATCAAAGGTGTGGCACCTGAATCAAGCGTGTGATTGAGATCAGTTAAGTTGAGCACCTCCATGACGGAGTCAAGCCACCTGGTTTGCAAGGCCTCCTCACCTCCGAAGATCCCATCCGATATCAATTGGTCTTCGAAAGGGGATTTCTCAAAGATGCCCAGTGCCATGGGATACAAGGTGTCCAGTGAACGCTGCAATCTTTCTTTCGCTTCATCTGTTGAGTTACCCAGATTTTTCATCCATGTTCTGGCATGTAGAATATGGTACTTGATCTCCCCCTTGATCTTTCTGGCCAGCTGTGCCAATTCGGTGAGACTTGAATTTTCAAGCATCTCAAAACGGTGATAATCCGCATAATCAAAAAGAAAATGCCTGATCAGGCTGAAGTCGTATTCTCCAATCGGAAATTCCACCATTTGACAATTATGAAATTGCTCGGCGTTTCTTGTGAAGGCGACCAGATCGGGCTCACTTTCCCCCAACTGATGAAGGATCTTGTATAGGCCCCAACTGTGCCCTATCTTATCCTGTGCCATCGAGGAAAAGGAAATATCCTCCTCGAGTATTGGTCCTACGCCGGTCCATTCTGAATTCCTATGCCCGATGATCAGGTCGTCATCGGCCATTTTATATAATAATTCAATTGCTGCCTGATTGTCCATGCTTAGCTGTTTACGGAGTCTTTGTATTTCTGAATTTTATCGCCGGCCTTGTAGAAGATCGCATCCCTGTATTTCTTTTCGGGAAGGGTTGCCCATAGGTCTGAGTCCTCTTCACTGTTAAAATGGAAATCCGAAGTGGGAATGACCCATACATTTTGCGGAGTCTCTTCGGGAAAAGCCTCTTTTCCTTTGTACAAGGCGTCTACCGGCCCCTTGGCCATGAGGCTTCCCACATGTTTATGAAATTTTCCGCGCTTGTTCATGTGGAATACTTCATATTGCTGCTCATCGCCCTCAGTTTCAGCCTGGTCGGTCACAAGTTCGTAAGCACTCTGGCCAGCTTCGGAAACCGGTGAAGGGAAAATGGAGGAAGTGGGGCAGACAGCCATGGCCACACAAGTGAATCTTCGGCTGTAAGCTTCCTTACCAAAAACAAAGGCCATCTCTATTTCAGAGGCATGTACAGGCCCAACGCTTTCCAAAGGCTTCCCTTCTTTCGGAACAAGGAAAATCTCATATGTAGCAAGCTGGTCCATTTCCTCTTTATGCATTGCCTCATCAAAAGATGAAGGCAGATTCATTCGATTTACTCTTGGGTCAAGTGATTCCATAATCGATTATGCTAGAGGTACCATATATTTTTCGCTCTTCCTGTTGATCGCTTCTCTCACCCATTTGCCTCTTTCTTCTGCGATCCTCCTAACAGCGAGCCTTTCCTTGTTGCAAGGGCCATCGCCGTTGATCACTCTCTTGAATTCATCCCAATCAGGCTCGGTGATCTCCCATTTGCCTTCCTCTTCGTTTTTGCGGAGCAAGGGGTCCGGAATCGTGAATCCCAGCTCCCAGATCTTGGGCACATACATATCAAGGAATTGCTGCCTCATGGCGTCATTGGAAGCCATCTTTACCTTCCACTTGATCAGGATTTCGCTATGTACGGAGATCTTATCCGAAGGTCCGAAGAACATCATCATGGGTGCCCACCAACGATTGATCGCCTCCTGCATCCATTTTCTCTGGGCAGCTGTGCCTGCGGCGAGTGAAGCCACGCAATCGTGCCCGTATTTCAGGTGAAACGACTCCTCTTTACAGATCCTGTCGAGTGCCCTTACATAAGGACCATAGCTCCCTTTTGCATTGGCAAGCTGGTTAACGATCGCACCTGCATCTACCAACCAGGAGATAAAACATGAATCGGCCCAGGTGAATGCAGGGTAATTGAAGATGTTCGAGTACTTGGATCTTCCGTTGATCAGGTCGTCGATCATGGCTTCTCTTGGTTTTCCAAGTGTTTCGGCCGCACTATACAGAAGTTGAGCATGGCCGACCTCATCCTGAACCTTGGCCATCAGGGCCATTTTTCTTTTGAAGCCCGGAGCCCTGGTGATCCAGGTTCCTTCCGGAAGTGCGCCGATGATCTCAGAATGTGCATGTTGCTCGATCATTCTGATCAGTTGTTTTCTGTAGAGTTCTGGCATCCAATCGGTTGGCTCGATCTTCTCGCCCCGGTCTATCCGGTCTTGAAATTCTTTTAGGAGTATGGGATCCTCATCCGCAAGCTCCTTTACTTTCATGGGTTCAAATACGTTTCCGCCTCCGTACATAAGCTATTTATTTGAAGTTGAAATTCCTTTGATTAAAATTTTTGACAATCTTTTGGCTATCTGGTCAGGGCTGAATTTACCATCAGGCCTGTACCATTTGCTGGTCCAGTTGATCGAGGAGAGGATGGTCAGCAGCACAAATTTTTCATCCTCAATTCTGAATTCTCCCTTTTGTATCCCCTCTTTGATGATCACCATAAAACATCCTTCGTATTCTTCTCGGAGTTCTATGAATCGGGTCAACAGGGGTTCGCTCAGGTTTTTCCAATCCTGCTGAAAAACACTTGAGGCCTGGGGGTCTTTGGTCAAGACCCTGATATGACTTTGTATGGCCAGTTCCAGTTTTTCCTGGTTGGTCAGCTCCAGCTCTATAATCGGTTTGATAGAATCCAAATATTCGGAGGCCATTTTGAAGCAAATTCCCTGCAGGATGGATTCTTTTGACTTGAAATGGGAATAAAGGCTGCCGGCCTCAATGCCAACCTCTTTGGCCAGATCCCGCATCGATGCTGCCGAGTATCCCTTTCTGTCAAACAGGAGGGTGGCGCTTTTGAGGATCTCGTCCTTTCTTGAAAGTGGTGCTGCTATTTCCACAAACCAAAAATAAGCAACCTAACGTTTGTTAGCAAGTATTTTGCTGCGAAATAATCTCCATGGGCTGTCTTCCATCTTTGAAAGCTACCTTTGCCATGTGGCATTGCAGGAATACTATAAAAGCAGCAAAACCTTCATCGATCGCGTGCAGATCGTTTTCAATGGCCTGGTCGGGACAACGATCCTGATATTCTCAGGGGGCTTCTTCTACTATGCCAATGAACAGGAGCCGGGTGTTCCATTGTTCGAGAACAGCCTGGTGCTGACGACTTCCGCAGGCATTCTTCTCATGGCCTTGCCGTTGTTGATGTTCCTTTTGAGAAGAAACTACAGAATCAAACTCGAGGAACTTGACCCTCATCGGCAGTTGCCCGACAGAATGGTCTCTTATTTCTTTCTGAGCAAAAGGTTGTGGATAAATGATTTCCTTCTCGTTCTCATTCCGGTGCTTTTTTATGTCGTATCGGGTTGGTACATATTCACCGGGATCTACGGGATCTGCCTGGTGCTGTTCACATTGGAAAGACCTACTGGGAACAGGATCATGCAGTTATTGAAAATGTCAAATGAAGAAAAGGAGAGGTTTTATTCCCGTGAGGATCTTTTTTGATTCTTTAATTCCTCTTTGAGTTCTTCCTCGAAATTGGTGCTCAAGGTGGAATTTTTGAAAAGCTCGTACATATGCTGGGTAATGTCATTCGGGCTTTTTTCAATAATGCTGATCCAATCCGGTTTTTTGGATTGATCCTTTTTTGAATTTTTATTTTCCTTGCTTTCTGACATATCTACCAGCTTCCTGCTGAACCACCACCCCCGGTCATTCCACCCCCGAATCCACCAAATCCTCCTCCGCCAAAGCTTCCCGAACCACTGGAAAAATCTGTCCAGCCACTGGAGGGACGGTTCAAACCGCTGCCCAAAACTAAAGCTTCCCAGGGACTTAGTGGTCTTCCAATGGCTCTTGGTCCCCTGTTCCTGAAAGAAATGGAAAGGATCACAACGATAACAATAAGGGCGAGTATGATAATGCCTGCACCGAGGCCCCTTGTCTGGTTTTGAAATGCATCGTTGAGTTCTTCGGCAGAATACTCGCCGGCGGCCAGGAGAAAGATAGCAGTTGTGGCCTCATCCAGTCCCAGGTAGAACTCTCCCTCCCTGAACCTTGGCTTCATGATCTTTTCACGAATGGTATATGTAGCAGCATCGGTAATGGCGCCTTCCATCCCATATCCGGTAACTATGGCCATGGAGCGGTCATGGATGGCCACATAGATCAGTACGCCATTATCTTTTCCGGATTTCCCGATTTTCCATTCGGAAAACAGATCAATGCTGTATGCCATGGTCTCTCTCCCATGAGTGCTGTTCTCTATCACGATGACGACCTCGCTTGAAGTGGAATCGTTATACCTCTGAAGCTTGGTTTCTAACTCCGCTCTTTGTTTTGCATGGAGTACGCCGTAGAAATCGTTAACCAGCCTGGGAGGGTCAGGGACGGGCGGGATCTCCTGCGCGTTCAGCTCGAAGCTGAGAATAAAAATGAACCCCAGGAAAACCCTAGTCATCTCCAAATGAAATATCGTCCGACAGTTCATTGACATCATCATCCTGATAGGGGAAGTGTTCTCCAAGCGCATGTCCGGCTTGCCAGATGCCTCCCTCCAGCCCATCTACAAATTCCCCCTCTTTGAATTTTCGCTGCATCCTTTCCTTGATCTGGTCCCAGAAATTAAAGGGAACAAGGGAATTGATCCCCACATCGCCGATGATCGCAAACTTTCGGGATTCATGTGCCAGGTAGAAAAGCACACCGTTTCGGAGTTTTGTCTTTTGCATGGACAGGTTGGAAAACACCTCTGCTGCCCGATCCAGCACATTTCCTTTGCACCTTCTTTCCAGGTGAACACGGATCTCACCTGATGTATTTAATTCGGCTTCCTTGATCGCACTCTCAAGGGTCTTGATCTCTTCGGCTGTAAAAAAACCCCTACTCAAAACTCACTTCAGGAGCTTCTTCAGCACCTTCTTTTGCCTCGAAATAAGCCTTTTCATCGAAGTTAAAAAGGCCCGCATAGATGTTATTGGGGAAAAGCTTGATGTACTTGTTGTATTCGAGAACAGAATCGTTAAATCTTTTCCGTTCCGTTGAGATCCTGTTCTCTGTTCCTTCAAGCTGCACCTGCAATTGCTGGAATTGCTCATTAGCCTTAAGATCAGGATACTTTTCTATGGTGACCAGCAATCTTGACAATGCGCTCGAGAGATTATCCTGTGCCTGTTGGAACATTGCTATGGAACCCGCATCCAGTTTGGAAGGATCTACCTTGATCTCAGGGCGCGTTGCGCTTGCTCTGGCCTCAACAACCTGGGTCAGCGTTTCCTTTTCGAAGTCAGCATAACCTTTGACGGTGTTTACCAGGTTAGGGATGAGGTCTGCACGCCTTTGATATTGGTTTTCAACCTGCGCCCAGCTTTGTGCTGTGGCCTCAGAAAAGGTCACCATTTGGTTGTACTTACCCTTGAAGGAGCTGTAGAGAAAAATGGCTACAACAACCAGAACAATGATGATGATCCAGCTTTTTTTCATGGAACGATTTGGTTTTCATTCCAAAGTTAGACAATAGGTCCAAATGAAAAATCAAAAGCCGGAGCCGGCCCGGCTTTATTTGCCTGGGTGGATCTTAAAGGATGAATTTGATACCAAAAACCAGGGTGCTGAGTTCCGGAAGACCGGAGGCATCGGAGAACAGTGGAATCAGGTCATATCTCATAAAACCGCTAAAACCCTGGTAGCCAATATTGGCAGTCAGTCCATAGCGAAGATTGTTGATCCCGTAGTTCTTGTAATCCCTGAGGTCCTGCTTACTTCCTTCCTGATCGTAAACGATCCTTGTATAAGAGGCGAGGCGATAGCTAAAATATCCTCCCGCATTAAAGTTGAATTTTTCCCTGCGGTCCGAATAACCGATGGTGAGTGGTATTCCGAAGTTACAAACAGTAAGCTTGGATTTTGAAGAGGCATATCCCCCTGTCACATCCAGTACGGATTCGAAAGAAGGGTTCCCAAGGTCATCTTGCCTTAGAGTGATCTGGTTTTGGAACATGTAATTCGTCCAGGCTACTTCGGCACCAAATTGAAAGTTGAACGGGCCCCTGCGTTTTCCGAGTCGGATCTTGTGGATACTTCCAAACCCTATGTATCTTGACTCAATAGGCTTCAGACCATAAAAGTCTCCGTTGACATCCGGTGTTTTTCCGTCTTCGAGCCAATTCACCAGACCGGCATCCACATGGATATTGTGAACATGACGGCTTGTCCGATCACAATAGTCCAGCCAATAATCCCTTCGCCACTCATAATCCTCCTCAGCCCTAGAATCTTCCTCCACTTTTTGGATCATCTCGAGCTCGCCTTTGTTGCCTTCGGCTTCATCAAGGTATTGAGGCATTTTTTCCACCAATGCGTTCATATCATAGGTTTTCAGGAGTTCAAGATCTTCTTTGTCCTTGACAAAAAATACAACCTTGCTTTTTCCGAAGTCAATCTCCACAGTATCCTTTTGTCCGGTAAAAGCCCAGGTCTGACCGGAGATCAAGACCAGACAAATGACTATTAGGATTGTTTTGTAATGCTTTTCCATGATGGTCGGATTAGTTGACGATAGAATCTTCATTTTCCTTTTTCTTCAGTTTCAACAGGCCCTTTCTTTTTTTGCCCCGTTCTACAGCGAATACACTTTTGGCCTTTTTCTTCATTTTCTTCAGGTCCACTTCCTTCTTGAGCTTTCTCTTAAACCTTCTGATCTTCTTACCCAAGCCTGGTTTTTCCTCCGATCCGGCCGGGTCAAGAAAAACCAATTGAATTTTCACAGAGGAGCCTTTGGGCTTTTCTGCTTTAATGATATCCGGAGTTTCACGTGCCCGGGTTTCTTGCTCAACCGCCGGGGTCTCAACCGCTTCGACCATCAGGAACCCTTCATCCTCATCAATCGCTTGATTGATCACCAGCATGGACTCGGGTATTTCCTTTTTGGGTTCTACTATTTTCTGTTCGGTGACATGTTTGGTTTGAGACTGGGGATCATGTCTTTCCTTTGTTTCCGCAAGTCGGCTGTTTTTCACAACGGGGCTGGCAATTTCATTCTTTTGGACACTCGGCATAGAACCGAAATAACCAAGGATCAAAAGAGAAAATGAGGCAGCAATCGCAAAGGGCATCCATTTGTTTTTCTTCCCTTGCTGTTTTGAAAGGCTGATCTTTTCAAAAACCTCATCACTGACGGCTAGCTCCAGGCTTTCAAACCTGGACTTGAGCAATCCCTGTTCTTTAGCTTCCATATTCCGGCATTTGATACATCAGTTCTACTTTCTTCCTCAGGAGATTTCTTGATCTCAGGTATTGGGATTTGGAAGTTCCCTCGCTGATCCCCAGCATTTCTCCGATTTCCCGATGACTATATCCTTCCACGGCAAACAGGTTGAATACGGTTCTGTAACCCTGTGGAAGAGATTTGACCAGGTCCATCAATTCGGACGTGGAAAGCTGATCGTAGATCTCCGCCATCGAAAATGGTTCCGAATGAAGCTCATCCATCGAGACAGCCCATTTCGATGCTCCTTCCTTTCGGATCTGTCCCAGGGCCTCGTTGATCATGATCCTCCTGATCCATCCCTCTAGGCTTCCTTCTCCCCGAAAACTCTCGATGGTTGAAAACACCTTCGTAAATCCTCTGACCAAAATATCTTCTGCTTCGGCATTTGAGCCAAAGTACCTACTGACCAAGGCCATCATCCGACCTTTGTATTGGTCGAAAAGCATCCTTTGTGTTTCGGGATCTCCCTGCTTGCATCCTTTCAGGAGCTGATTTTCGGATAGATAGGATTGCAGTTTCGGCATCTTATTTTGAAAGATGCACAAGGGCATATAAAGGTTGCATACCTTTTACAAAATAGATCAATGAAAGAATATATAGGCAATCACAATTGCGGCAAGGATCCCCGCAAAGTCGGCGATCAATCCGGCCGTCATCGCATAGCGGGAATTTCGAATTGAAACCGAGCCAAAGTAGACGGCGAGTATATAAAAGGTGGTGTCCGTGGTTCCCTGAAATGTTGAGGCCAGCTTTCCCGTGAATGAATCAGGGCCAAATGTTTTCATGGCATCGATCATCATTCCACGTGCGCCGCTTCCACTGAGAGGTTTCATTAATGCGGTGGGCAGGGCATCTACAAAATCCGTATTGAATCCCAGCAAGCCAAAGACCTTTCCAAATCCCTGGGAGATCAGGTCCATGCCTCCCACAGTCCGGAACACTCCGATCGCCACCAGAATAGCGATCAGGTACGGGATGATCTTGACGGCAACCTGGAACCCTTCTTTTGCGCCCTCAATAAAGGCTTCAAAAGCATTGATCTTTTTAAAGATGCCCTGGGAGACAAAGAATGTGATCAGAAAGAACAAAATGAAATTTCCGATCAGGGCGGAATATGTTTGCAATTGCTCATGGCCCAGTGTGGTCAGGAAGAAAACCAGTAAGGAGATCAATACCGTGCTGCCAAGTATGGCAGTGAGCAACACCCGATCGAACAGATTGATCTTTTGATAGATCGAAACGGTGATCAGGCCTATCATGGTCGAAAAAAAGGTAGCAATCAGGATCGGCAAGAAGATGTCGGAAGGATTGGCAGCACCCATTTGGGCACGATAGACCATGACATTTACCGGAATAATGGTCAATCCGGAGGTGTTCAGGACAAGGAACATGATCTGCGCGTTTGAGGCCCTTTCCTTGTCGGGGTTGAGTTCCTGCATTTGCCCCATGGCCTTGAGCCCGATGGGAGTGGCAGCGTTATCGAGACCCAGCATATTTGCTGCGAAATTCATCATGATGTTTCCATTGACAGGATGATCTTTCGGGATCTCAGGAAAAATGCGGATGAAAATTGGAGAGATCAGCTTTGCGAGTTTCTGGATCATCCCACTCAGTTCGGCAATTTTCAACAAGCCCAACCAAAAGGCCAGCACTCCGGTCAGGCCGAGTGAGATCTCAAATCCTGTTTTGGCATAAGAGAAGGTCGAGTTCACCAGCTCGGTAAAAACCCCCGTATCGCCTGCGAAGATCAGTTTGCCCAAAGCCATCAAAAAGGCAGCGACAAAAAAGAAAATCCAGATGTAGTTTAGGGCCAAATGACAGAGATTGAATTTCTCGCTCCAAAGTAATGATTGTATGACAAATTCATTTGACGAAAACTTTTGGGATAACCGTTATGCCACCGGCAATACCGGCTGGGACATCGGTTATGTTTCTACACCTTTAAAGGAATATTTTGACCAGTTGGAGGATAGGGGGATCCATGTGCTTATTCCGGGAGGTGGAAATGCTTATGAAGCGCAATATCTGTTTGAGCATGGATTTCGGAATGTGGATGTGGTCGATATTTCCTCAAAACCGCTCCGGGAATTTGCCGGAAGAAACCCTGAATTCCCTTCAGAGCAGTTGATCCATGCTGATTTTTTTGACCTTCAGAGTTCCTATGATCTCATTGTGGAACAGACTTTTCTCTGTGCCTTGGATCCTGGCCTCAGGACTGCATACGCCAGAAAGATGAATGAGTTGCTCAAGCCGGGAGGGAAGCTGGTAGGAGTTTTATTTGATTTTCCTCTTACTGAGAAGGGACCTCCTTTTGGGGGTAGTCATGCAGAATTCAATGATCTTTTCAGTAACGACTTTGAAATCCTGGTATTGGAGAGGAGTTATAATTCAATTCCCGAAAGACAGGGGGCAGAGTTATTCATGAAGCTCAAAAAGCAGGGACATCACTAGAATCAAATCAATTTTATTCAATGCGGGGAGCGGGGCCTGAGCTAAATATGGCAGCTATCACTGTTGTGGCATGGACCTTGTAGAAGGAGATACCTATTCCTGCGAAAAGAAAAGCAGGTAATAGTAATTACTTCGAATTCCCGATAGTAAGACTCAACAGATCCAGAATTTTTCTTTCGAAAAAAATCTAAAAAAGAATTGAACTAAATAGTATTATTTGCGTTTGTGATAGTAATACTGTTAAATTTGCAAAGTATTATTTAGATGATGCACTCTTTACTTTCAAAAGTAACCATTCAGGTCAACCCAAGGATCTTCCTTAAAGACCCCAATTCCAGCGAATTGGGTAAGAAGATCATTCTTGGCAGTATCGATTTGATCGATGAAATGGGATTTAACGATTTCACTTTTCGTAAGCTAGCGGAAAGGATTGAATCGACGGAAGCCTCTATTTACCGGTATTTTGAGAGCAAGCATAAGCTGCTTTTATACCTATCGGCTTGGTATTGGGCCTGGATGGAGTATCAGCTTGTATTCTCTTTGGCCAATATTCAAAGCCCTACCGAAAGATTGGAAATCGCGATCCGCCTGTTGACCGTACCCAATACGGATGAGGGATCGTCGGCATCACATATCAATGAATCCAAGCTTCATCAAATTGTCATCACCGAGTCTTCGAAAGTGTATTTGACCAAGGAGGTTGACGAAGAGAACAAGGATGGAGTCTTTTTGGGATATAAGCAGTTGGTGGGACGCGTTAGCGATATCATATTGGAGATCAACTCTGATTACAAATATCCCAACATGCTGATATCAACAATGATCGAAGGGGCTCATCATCAGCGGTTTTTTGGTGAGCATCTGCCCCGACTGACCGATCAGTACAAAGGCGAGGATTCGATCTATAGTTTCTACAGGGAAATGGTTTTTAAATGTATTCTGAGTTGATCGGTTCGATAAACATATCACTTATCAGGGCCATGTTTAGGAGCATTCTCACGATACTGATGGGAACTATATTCCTGGTTGAAGCTGGAATCTCGGCATCAGGCGAAGATCTTTCTCCTCTGATGGAGTTTTTTGATTCCATTGAGGGTGAGGAGGAGTCAAGAGAAACCGAAGAGAACCTTGAAAGCGAGTTCAGCGAGTTGACCCTCCAATCCGATGGTTCCGTTTTTTTTGCCGGCATACAATATAAGAGAGCCTTGCAAGGGCTTCTGGATTCAAGTTGGAAATCTCCGCTGATCAGTGTGTTTTCGCCTCCACCTAAAATGGTCTAGGCGTTCCTTCCAAAGAGGGGGTCCATTTTCGGTTTTTCAACACCTGCGAAGCGGGAAAATTCAAATTCAATGACATCAAAAAATGATACATTAACTCCGAACCAACGGTTTTGGAGGCTCTTAAAACCAGATCAGAAGGAGATCACGAATGTGCATATCTATGCCCTGTTTAACGGGCTGGTAACACTTTCTTTGCCCCTTGGGATACAGACCATTGTCAATCTGATCCAGGGAGGCCAGGTGAGCACTGCCTGGATAGTATTGGTGGTGATCGTGGTTGTAGGTCTTGCTGCGGCAGGTATACTTCAGATATTTCAATTGAGGATCACGGAGGATCTGCAGCAAAAGATCTTCACCAGATCCTCCTTCGAATTTGCCTATCGAGTTCCCAAAATAAAGCTTGAGGCAATCCATAAGTACTATGCACCCGAGCTGATCAACAGGTTTTTTGATACCATATCTGTTCAAAAGGGTGTGAGCAAGATCCTGATTGATTTTTCGGTTGCCAGCCTCCAGGTTTTGTTCGGGCTGATCCTGTTGTCCTTTTATCACCCCTTCTTTATAGCATTCAGTTTCATTCTGGTTTTACTTGCTGTGGCCATTTTCCGCCTGACATCAAAGAAGGGTTTGGAAACGAGTCTTGAGGAGTCAAAGTATAAGTATCAGGTCGCCCACTGGCTTGAGGAGTTGGGGCGTACGTCCAATACCTTTAAACTGGCCGGTCATTCGGATCTTCCGTTTTCAAAGACCAATTCTTTTGTCGAAAAGTACCTGGATGCCCGGGAAAATCACTTCAAGGTCCTGGTTCAACAATACTCGATGATGGTGGGCTTCAAGGTACTTGTGGGATTTGGACTTTTGTTTATCGGTGGATTTCTGGTCATCGAGCAGTTGATGAACATCGGTCAGTTTGTTGCGGCAGAGATCATTATTCTGTTGGTGCTGAATTCCGTGGAAAAGCTTGTGCTGACCCTGGAGACCATTTATGATGTTTTTACCTCTTTGGAAAAGATAGGTCAGGTGACCGATCTTGAACTTGAAAAGCAGGATGGGTTGGAGATTCCGGAGAGCGATACGGGAATTGAGGTCGAATATCATAAGGTGGGATTTCGGTATCCCAATACTGAAAAAATGGTCTTCGAGGATTTTAATCTCAAAATCGGCTCAGGAAAGAAGGTGTTGATCACAGGTGGAGATGGAAGCGGAAAAAGTTCATTCCTTTACCTTACTGCGGGTCTGTACGATCTTAAAGAAGGAAGTATTTCTTATGACGGATATGCCAAGGGAAGCCTTAATCTTGAATCGCTCAGGGGAGCAATTGGAGATGCACTGGGTCAGGAGCAGCTCTTTGAGGGCACCATTATCGACAATATAGGAGCAGGACGAGAGAAGGCTTCCATCGAGAATATCCAATGGGCCATTAAGAACCTGTTGCTGGAAGGGTTTATAAAGTCTCTTCCAAATGGAAAGAATACCAACATAAAGCCCTACGGTGAAAATCTGCCCAAAGGTGTCACCCAGAAAATGTTGTTGGCAAGGGCGGTGGCTGATCAGCCCAGGCTATTGCTTTTGGATGATCCATTTAGTTTCCTGGACCATGAAGAGAAAGAGAATATTATCAAATTCATTTTTGATCCTGAGAAACCATGGACTGTTATTTGCATCTCATCTGATAAGGAGGTCGAAAAATATTGCGATGAAATTGTGGACCTAAGCCATGGTCAGGTGCAGGTGAAACCCATATCCCGGTAAATCATGTTAAACATTTCTCGAAATAGCATCCGCGAAAAACTCAAGGGGAAACATATTTCCACCCTTGATCAGGTAGAGAAGAAGAGCTCCGGGAGGGTTATGCTGAAGCTTCTTATGTGGTCTTTTGGGTTGTTTCTGATCATGATGTTCGTCCCCTGGACACAGAACATTCGCTCCGAGGGTAAGGTTACGGCGCTCAGACCGGATCAAAGGCCGCAGACCATCCATTCGATCATTGCAGGAAGGGTGGAAGAGTGGTTCGTTCAGGAAGGGGATTTTGTGAGGAAGGGAGATACCATCCTTTTTATTTCGGAGATCAAGGACGAGTATTTCGATCCGCAATTGTTGCCAAGGACCCAGGAACAATTAAAGGCTAAGGAGATGACTGTGAATTCCTATATGGAAAAGGTCAAGGCCCTGGATAGTCAGATAGATGCTCTGGTTCAAACCAGTAAACTGAAATATGAGCAGGCGGAGAACAAGCTGATACAGAGTAAATTGAAGGTCAAGAGCGACAGTATTGATTTCGTCGCAGCCGAGGTCAATTTCAAAATAGCCGAGCAGCAATACCTCAGGATGAAAGGGCTATATGAGCAGGGGCTGAAGTCCAAGACCGATATGGAGAACAGAAAGCTGACATTTCAAAAGTCCGAGGCGGAATTGATCGCTGCTCAGAACGATCTTCTGACGAGCAAAAACGAGGTGATCAATGCTAAAGTGGAGGTGACTTCTATCCAGGCGCAATACAGGGATGCAATTTCCAAGGCGGAGTCTGAAAAGTACACGGCACTTTCAAATATGTATGATGCCGAGGCCGTGGTAACCAAACTTCAGAACCAATACATGAACTATTCTATTCGTACAGGCATGTATTACATCACTGCTCCGCAGGATGGCTACATCACAAAGGCTATTCAGACCGGTCTTGGGGAGACCATGAAAGAGGGAGAGGAGATCATCAGTATCATGCCTGCCAATTACGATCTGGCCGTGGAGATGTATGTCAGGCCGATGGATCTTCCCCTGGTTCAAAAAGGTCAAAAGGTTCGAATTCAATTTGATGGCTGGCCTGCCATCGTATTTTCTGGCTGGCCCAATACCAGTTATGGAACCTATGGCGGAAAGGTGGTCGCCATTGATAATTTTATCAGCGAAAACGGACTTTTTCGACTTCTGGTTGCAAAAGACCCCGATGATGTGCCCTGGCCAAATGCATTGAGGGTAGGGGGTGGAACCGTGAATATGCTTCTGCTCAAGGATGTTCCAATATGGTATGAGACATGGAGGCAGATCAACGGCTTCCCACCTGATTTTTACAGACTTCCAACTGAATCAGAGGAAAAGGAATAAGTGAAAAATCTGTTCTACCATATTTTTCTGCTATTCATTTCCATTGGAAGTGCTTTGGGGCAATCCGAAAATCCCCTGACACTGACTTTTGAGGAATATCTGGATATCGTAAAGGAGCACCATCCTTTGGCGGTGGTCGCTGATCTCAAGGCTTCCGAAGGAGCCGCGGATGTGCAAAGGGCAAGGGGAGCCTTTGACCCTAAGGCCTATGCCGGTTTTAACGGTAAAAGATATCTGGGTGAGGAGTACTATGCCATCGGCAATGCGGGCTTGAAAATTCCGACCTGGTATGGAATTGAGATTCAGGCAGGATTTGAAGACAATGGCGGAACATACCTCAACCCGGAGAGAACCGTTCCTGCCGACGGCCTTGCCTATGGGGGAATTTCCTGGACACTTGGACAAGGGCTTGCGATCGACAAAAGAAGAACCGAGCTGAGAAAGGCAGACATTTATTTGCAGGTCACCGAACAGGAAAGAAGACAAATGTTGAACAAGCTTCTTTTCGATGCCGGAAAGGCCTATTGGGACTGGTTCGAAGCCTATTATGATGTCAGGGTTTTTGAGGAAGCAGTTGATGTAGCTCAGGAAAGACTGGAGGCTGTCAAGCAAAGTGCGGAGGCAGGAGACAGACCAAATATTGACACTCTGGAGGCAGGAATTCAGGTTCAAAACAGGCAGTTGCTCTTGCAGGAGAACCAACTGAAATTCAAGAATGCCACTCAGTTCCTTTCCGTTTATATCTGGTCGGAAGGCCAGATCCCACTCGAACTGGATGATCAGGTTATACCAGAGGACTTCGATGAAATGCTTGAGATCGTTTCTGAGGTAGAAGAATTCGAGCAAAAGGATTCGGTTCTCGCAACACATCCAAAACTTCTGGCTTTTTCAGGAAGGATCGAGCAAATGAGAATTCAGCAAAGATTGCAAAGGGAGATGTTGAAACCCATTGTCAACTTTAAGTACAACCTTCTGAGCAACAGAGAGCTGAATGAATTTGGAACAGGCTTACCCAACGATAACTATATCGTAGGTCTTGAGTTCTCCATGCCGGTCTTTTTGAGAAAGGAAAGGGGAGAACTGAAGTTGGCGGATATCAAGATAGGCCAGGCAGAGAATGAGCTGAAATTTGGAAGACAAAGACTGGGCTTCAGAGTTGATGCCTCCCGAAACAAGATCGAAACGACCAGGAGCCAGGTAGAACTTTATTCACAAACCGTATTGGATTATGAAGGGCTCTGGAATGGGGAAAAGCAAAAGTTTAATGCAGGAGAGAGCTCGCTATTTTTGGTGAATGCCCGGGAGACTGGCTATATCAATGCCGTCATCAAGTTGATTGGTCTAGTGGCTACAAACAGGAAAGCTCAACTCGAGTCTGAGTTTTATATTGGACGGTTGCATCTAAACTAGTTCCTCAGGTATCTTCTGAGCACGCCACCCTTGACGTTGTTTACATCGAACTCCACAACAAATGCATCCGGATCAATTTGGTTGATGAGGTTATGCATCTTTCTCAGATCGATTCGATTAATGATGGAATGGATGATGGGCTTTTCCTCGTCATGGATCTCAAGACCATATCCCCCCATGCCCTTATAGACCGTAATTCCTGCACCCAGTTGTTCAATAATGATGTGCTTGATCTTCCCGGGGTATCTTGATACGATCATGATGCCGATAAAGTCCTCAAATCCTTCAATGATCAGATCGGTTACCCTCGCTGTTACAAAATAGGCAAGTACCGAGTATAAGGCTGTTTCGATCGAAGTGACCAGCGCTGTTACGGAAAAGAGAATGATATTAAAGCCAAGGATGATCTTCCCGATACTGATCCCGAATCTTTGATTCAGGTATATTCCAATGATCTCGGCCGCATCCAATACGGCTCCATTCCTCAAGGATATGCCTATTCCCATTCCGAGAAATAGTCCTCCAAAAATTGAGATCAACAGTTTGTCCTCTGTCAATCTTTCAAAGTTCTCAAAATAGATCACCAGAGCCAGGCAGATGATGCTGATGATGGATTTCAGAAAGACCTGCTTCGATATTTTGAAATAGGCCAGGAACAGGAAGGGCATGCTGAATCCTATGAACAGGATCGAAAAGTCAATATCCACTATGGTTTGAACCAACAGAGAAACGCCCGTGACGCCCCCATCGATGAAGCCATTTGGCAGCAAAAAGGCCTTCAGACCTATGCTTGCAAGAAAGATCCCAAATCCGATCTGAAGAAACTCACCAATGGTTCCCCAGATCGAGTTTTTCTTAGGCTTCGACAAATCGACCATTGCGATTGATGCTTTTTACCTGGTTATACAAGATTCTGATATTCGAGAGAATTCTCTTGATCTCCTGTTCAAAGAAGCCTTCTGTGTGGATGTTCCATTCACCGGGATTATGGTCGAGGTAAATGAAACTGGATTGAAGCGAATTGATGTATTCCCTTTTTTCAGGCCCGGTATTGATGAAAATCGGTGGATACAGAGAATGCATGAGCATCCAGTTCTTTGCAATGCGGGCCACTCGTCCATTCGCGTCAACGAAGGGATGTATGCGTATCATTTCATGGTGGAAGTATATGGCCTTTAGGATGGGGTGATCAAAATCTTCCATTCTGGCAAAGAGGTCCTCCATCAGGCTGGTGACGATCCTGGAAGGTGGACAAATGATCGGTCCGATCTGCACCTCTGTACGGCGGTAGTTGTTTGGATGCATCATGTGGGCCTCAGGAGAGATCAACCTGAGGAGATGAAAGAGCTGAACCTGGGATTCAAAGTTGATGTTGTGCCTGATCTCTTTGGAAATAAATGCCAGGGAACGCTTTAGGTTTTCCAGGTATTCCGTGACTTCTTCCGGGGATTGTGCTTCGAGCTGGGCATTTTTGATACTTAACTGCTCTCGAAATGAATTGATTCCCTGCAAAAACCCGTTTAGTAGATCATCTGCATAATGATCCCTGCTGAAAATGATTAACCGATAGATGTTCCTCAACTCTTGCTCGATCAATTCCATTCCGTCGCTTCTTACCTTAATTCTATTTGGGTCGAGAAGCAACATCAGTTCGCTTTGTCGGAGTTCAGAAAATGGAGATCATGAGGGAAAGGTATGCGACGAAAATATCTGAAAGGTCCAAATGCCAAGGGAAGAGATCGAAAGAGAAACTCTTTGCGATCAGGAGAGTGAGAAGCGGGGGAATTGGGCCAGGATCTGTTCTGTATCAGAAAAAAGGAAATAATGGGGGTGAACACTGCCCATGTCACCCCCATGATCTGTGATGTTAAGGTATCGCCGTCGGTTGTTTTTTCAATGGGTAGATTCCAGGTCCGCATGCCAAGGGCAAAAAGCGCGGAAAGGAAAGTAAACCATATCATCAGGCACGTTTTATTGATCTTTCGGATTGTTCAAAGGCAAAAAATCAATTTCCATGCTTTTGGTGATCTTCACCAATTGTCCGTTTTCGCTCGCATGATGAAAAATTCCATCCAGTCTCTTTTTCAATGCCTCCAGGCGGGCCAACTTGGCCTTGTAGGCCTGATTGATCTCCAGGGTATGCTTCTTTTCATTAATGAATTGCTTTCCAAGGTTTTTGAGCTCCATGATCACATGATCAAGGGCCTTGGAATATTCATTTGGCAACAGAATAGATTCTTCTTTATGCACATAATGGTCGGCAGCCCAACCATTGTGATCAGCTTTACCCATGGCTCGTTGGCTTAGTCTCTGTTGAAGGTCTTAGCTTTCGCTGAGCGACTTTTCTTTAATACGGATCGTTACCGGGCAATCCAATTCAACCTCAAAATCATTGGGAAGATTCTTGAAGATCATCTTCAGATTTTCCGAGGTTTCCTTGAGCTCTTCGATCCTCTTATAGACATGCGGTCTGTCCTCCTGAAACTTGATGTAATTCGACAATTCCATGAGTTTGAAAAAGTTGATCTTTTCGTTGATCAGTTTTTCCAAAATTTCTTTTGCTTCAGCAGGCGAATAGGTGGTGTCGATTAACTTGAATTCGTGTACCATTTTTTTTTGCAAATATGGATTCATTTTTTCATTAAATAATATTTATATTTATTATGCAAAACATAATTATAAATTAATGAATTATACTTTCCACCAGCTTCGCATTTTCAAGAAAGTAGCAGAAATGCAGAGTGTCACCAAGGCAGCCGAAGAACTGCATTTAACCCAGCCAGCGGTGTCGATTCAATTGAAAAACCTTCAGGATCAGTTCGATATACCCCTGACCGAGGTTGTGGGGCGCAAGCTCTACATCACTGAATTCGGAAAGGAGCTCGCCGAATTCTGCAGTGCTATCCTGGAGAAAGCCTCTGAAATTGAGAACAAGAGAATGTCCTACCTGGGTTATTTGTCGGGAAAGCTGACCATTTCTACTGTAAGTACTGCCAAGTATGTCATGCCTTTTTTCCTGGGTGAGTTTCTGAAGATCCACCCTGGAATTGAGCTGAGCATGGATGTGACCAATAAGGGCAGGGTGGTCAAAGATCTTGAAGAAAACATGGTGGACTTTTCGATGGTTTCCATTCTTCCGCCCCAACTCAGTCTCAACAAACTTGAATTGATGGAAAACAAGTTATTCCTGGTTGGAAGCCCAAGTTTGAATTGGAAGGGCAAGCTTTCAACCAAACTTGATCGCATCACCACACCCCTGATCTATCGAGAAGAAGGAAGTGCTACCCGCCAGGCTATGGAAGGCTACCTGAGAAAGAAGGGCATTCATCCTAAAAAACCTTTGAGATTGACCTCTAATGAAGCGGTTAAACAGGCGGTTATTGCCGGTCTCGGGGTTTCCATCATGCCCTTGATCGGAATACGAAATGAAATCCGCAATGGCGACCTTCAGATCATCGAAACCCCTGGTCTGCCAATATCGACGACCTGGAATATTGTATGGCTCAAAAACAAGAATCTGGGTCCGGCCGCAAAAACTTTTCTGGAATACCTTAGGGATAACAGGGCTTCCCTGATCGACAAGCATTTTGCCTGGATCCGTGACTATTGACCCTTAGGCCCTTAAGCGAAAATGCTGCTTGGGTTGGTTAAATCTGAAGATCAGAACACCAAGATGAAACAGGTCAATGCTAATGGGCACTCTGGGGTCATTGACGATCTCTTTCCAGGCTTTCGCCATGCCCTTTGACCAATAGATGTCATCGAGTACCAGAATGCAATCCTGCCTGGCACGTTCTATGAAAATGTTGAAATACTTCAAGGTGGCATCATAATGATGATTGCCATCCAGGTAAATGAACCATGGTAAATGAAGTTTGTCCGATTCCCTGGAGATGATGTCATCAAATCTGCTGTTGACGCAATCGATATTGTTATAGCCATGTTGCCGTAGCTCATTTGCGGCGAGCTCGGATAGGTACGCATTGCCTTCAATTGTGGTCACCTTGGCATCGGCGCCTTCGGCAAGATAAGCCGCACTTACCCCGAGACAGGTACCGAGTTCCAGAATGGACTTTGGTTCCTGAAGCCGGATGATCCTGTAGAGTAATTCCAGTTTATGTTTAGGGCCAAGGGCCCTTTTTGCCACATCGGAGATCGTTCGTGTATTAGCTGCAGCCCTGGTCCCGGAGTCTTCACCCTTATCAATGCTGCTATCCGCAAGAAACCTGAGCCTCATTACTTCAGGTTTATTACTGGGGTGCCAATTGTCCTGGTTCAGTACTACCTTATTGTACCAGGTAAAAACAAAAGGAGAATGAAGTGAGTGTTGATCTTTTGCTCTCAAGGCATGTACTAGCCTTGAGCGGATCTGGAAGAGCTTTTTGGACAATTAATTCAAGCGATAGGGTACCACCATATGGAATTCTGGGATCTTTACTTCGATCCTTTTTCCATCCACGACTCTTTCCATCAGAAAGGTTCCGTGCATTTTACCGATTCCGGTTTTGAGGTTACAGCCTGATACATATTCATGGGATTGTCCTGGCTCCAGCACTGGTTTTTGTCCGACAACCCCTTCTCCCTCAACCTCTTTTACAGTATTGTTGGAATCATGGATAAGCCAATTTCTCCTCAAAAGCTGCAGGGTGTAATTGCTGTGATTTTCGATCCGGACCTTATAGGTAAAGACAAAGTGAAATTGTACCGGACTGGAGTACTCCGGTTTGTAATGAGTTTTCACTGAAATCTTAACGCCGTGTGTGGTTGCGGTAACCATGAATATCCTTTCGAATAATAACGTCTAAATGTAGTGGAAAGTTAAATGGATATGCAAATTTCGATTGCAGGAATTGTTAACCGCTCGGGTAATCCCCTTGGATCCCACTCACAATTCCTACAGCTCTAAAGATTTTCTTACTGAACTCTTCTTAATTACCGGAGGCGAAATCGATCCTGTGAATTGATGTAAAGGTTGATTTGTATTGAGATTAAATCAAAAACGATCCCTAAAAGTTTTCGGATCAAGATCCGGGGAATTTTTCTTCTTGTGCTTAAGGATTCATTTGATCTCTTCCCTTCCTTATTTTCGCTCCCGAAACCCATGGCCCGAATCGTCGACGTCTTCCCATTTTTTAACGAGCTAGAGATCCTGGATATCCGCCTGAACGAGCTCGATCCGGTAGTGGATGAATTCATTCTGGTCGAAGGGACGCGAACGCATCAAAACAAACCGAAACCCTTATTCTTTTCGGAAAACAAGCAACAGTTTGAAAGGTTCCTTCCTAAGATCACTCACCTGGTGATCAAACAATGGCCAGGATTTTTTCACAAGTTCAGAAGGCCGAGACCTTTTGATCTGGACAATTATCAAAAGGAATTTGCCATCCGTACGCTAAGGAAGATGCCAAAAGATACCAATGTGATCTTTTCGGACCTGGATGAGATCCCAAAAGCAGAAGAGGTGGCAAGGTTCAGGGATACTGATAGCATCAAGATCTTCGAGCAACGATTCTATAATTTTTGGCTGAACAACCTTTGCACATATTTCGACACCGGAGGACAAGATCTTCCGGCTCAGAAAAATATCGATGGCATCGCCTATTGGAGAGGATCGGTCATGGTGCCGCTTGGGAGGATCAAAACCCTGAAAAAAACCAGGTTGTATCGCGACCTCCAGTCAGGCCCCATCGATGTGATCAGGGATGGAGGCTGGCATTTTAGCTATATTGGAGATGTACAAAGGATCAAGACCAAGCTGGACGCCTATGCTCATCCCGAGTACAATAAAAGTATCGAAGAAATAGAAGAGATCATCAGGTCGGGGAGAAGCGTGATCCCGGGAGATGCCACGAGGTTTGAGTTACAGGCCATTGACGAGACCTATCCAAGATACCTTCTTGAAAACCAGGGAAAATTTTCAAGCCTGATCGGAGAGCAAACCAAATGAATCACGAGGATAATCCGAAAAGCATCAAATACTATGTGAAGCGATTCATTTTGGGAAAGAAGGATTGGTTCGAGGGAAAAAGGGTGGTCGATTTTCCTGCTGGCAACGGTATCACCTCCAGGATCCTTCGGGATGCCGGGGCGGAGCCAATTCCTTGTGATCTCTTTCCGGAGTATTTCAAAGTAGATGATCTGGAATGCATGAAAATGGATATCAATGCAGAGTTGCCTATTGAAAAACGGTCTGTGGATGGGGTGATCTGCCAGGAGGGGATCGAGCATTTCACCGATCAGCTCAAGGCTTTTCAATCGTTTAACAAGATCACCCGAACAGGAGGTATGCTGTTGATCACCACCCCGAATTATTCCAACATCAGGGCCAAGTTGAGCTATCTCCTCGGGGAGTCGGAGCGATTCAATTCGATGCTGGCACCCAATGAACTTGATAGCATATGGATGTCATCCGGTGGTTCTGAGATCTATTATGGTCATATCTTCCTGATCGGAATTCAGAAGCTGAGGACCTTGGGGAAACTGGCTGGTTATAAGATCAAAAAGGTTCATTTTACAAGGGCAAAGTCTACTTCGGTTTTGTTGCTGCCATTTTTTTATCCTTTCATCTATCTCAGCAATTTACTTGCCTATTCCACACGAATGAGGAAGAATGTGGATTTTGATGCGGATACCAAAAGGAAGTCGTACAGAGAGATCTTCAAGCTCGCCACCAATGTGAAGATCCTGGTCGATGGACATCTGATGGTGGAATTTGAAAAGGAATGCGAAGTTGAAGAAGTATCAGCCAAGCTGAAAAGCGTTCACAAGGAATTCGGAACAACCTGAGCAGAAAACCATGATCAATTCTTAATGATTAAGGGATCAATCAGGCTTTCCGGCTAAACATTAATCTCTAATAATTAATATAACAATGATCAAGCACTATCGTCCAAGCATACATTGTATGGTCTTCTTGAATGATTTTGCGGCCGTCTCATCGATTTCCTGTTGGGCACTGCCGTCTTCATGGAAGAGTCTGACATCGGTCAATTCATGATTTGAGAACCTGTTGAGATCCTGCTTGTTCTTTAAGGGGATAAGGAATTGAGCCTGGCCATTGCAATTCTTGGCGATGATGTTCTCCAACTTGATGCTATGATCTCCTTTGAAAGTAAATACCGCGAACTGACCCGGACCAAAACAAGGCTCGCTACCGTCAACCTGGATATCGATCAGCACATGTTCTATATCCTCGATCATGATCACCTCCATTCCGTTCCCTTCAAGGTGATCTCCAAAATAAATCGTGTTGACAGAGACCTTCACCTTTCCGGATACCACGGATTTATCTTCAAGAGATCCGACATAATCTTCGCAATCATTTGAAATATCAGGAGTGAGGTTGTAGGCATATTGCCAGGTATAATCTTCGAAAAGAAGTACTTTTTTGCCATCATGAGTGGTGGCTGTTTCCTGCGCCAGCGCAAATCCCAATGGCAGAACTAAGAGAAAGGTCATTAATTTTTCCATTGCAATTTAAATTTCAGGAAAAAAGACAAGCTTTGGCAGCATTTAATCAATTATAGGAGGAACATGGAGGTAAGGATCCACGAATCATGGAAAAATCATCTGAGCCAGGAGTTTTCAAAAACCTATTTTGAGGAACTGGTTGGTTTTGTCAGGACAGAATATTCAACCAAGACCATTTTTCCTCCGGCCAAACTGATCTTCAATGCCTTTGACCGTTGTCCTTTTGAATCCGTGAAAGTTGTGATCCTCGGTCAGGACCCATATCACGGTCCCGGTCAGGCCAACGGACTCTGTTTTTCTGTGGCTGATGACGTAAGACACCCTCCTTCACTTCAGAATATATTTAAAGAGCTCAATGAAGATCTGGGCATGGTAATTCCTCAGAGCGGAAATCTTGAACCCTGGGCAGACCAGGGAGTACTTCTCCTGAATGCGACCCTGACCGTGGTTGCGAGGCAGGCAGGTTCTCATCAAAACAAGGGCTGGGAAGAGTTTACGGATGCAGTCATTCGTAAGCTTTCAGATGAACGATCCAACCTGGTCTTCATTCTTTGGGGATCCTATGCTCAACGAAAAGGAGAGGTGATCGATGGAAAAAGACATTTTGTGATCCAGAGCCCACATCCATCTCCATTTTCCGCAGCCAGGGGATTTTTTGGGTCAAAGCCGTTCAGTCAGGCTAACCATTACCTGCATTCATCGGGAATAGAGCCGATCGATTGGGATCTTACTCGATCAGATTGAAGATCCTCGAAAACCTGAGCGCCGGTTTTTGGTAATCGATAGAGTTCCAGATCAGCAGGGCTTTTCCCACTATGTGATCCGCAGGAACGAAGCCCCAAAAACGACTGTCAAGGGAGTTATGACGGTTATCTCCCATCATGAAATAATAATCCTGCTCAAAGGTGTATTCCGAGATCCGCTCACCTTCGATGGAGATATAATCCTCTCCCAGGATTACATCATCATGCCCTTCATAATCCTTGATGATGGTACCGTATCTGTACACAAAATCCCTGTCAACATTCCAGCTTGTTCCTTCCTGTGGTATGACCATAGGGCCGTAGTTGTCCTGGTTCCAATCGAGGTTGGGGTCGAAGGGATAGACCCTGATATCCGCTCTTCCCTCAGGAATGGTGACCTTCTGAACCCCCTTGATAAACTTGGCGGAGGCAATGAGATCGGCTGTTTCCTGGGTAGTCTGAATGTAGTATCCGTTTTGATCCCTGTTGAATTCGGAGATATTCCATTCCCAGAACTTCCTCTTGTTGATAACCCTATCCGTGACGATATAATGGGTGTATTGGATCTTTGCCTTTTCAGGGAACTCTGATCTTGATCCGTTCACGAAAACATCTCCCTCTCTCACCTCCAGGGTGTCTCCGGCTACTGCCACGCAACGCTTGATGTAGTTGGTCTTTAGATCAACCGGATAGTGCATTTCGGTCGGGTAGTTGAATACCACGACATCGTTTCGTTTAACCGAGGAAAATCCGGGCAGCCTGAACTGCGGCAATTGCACCCAGGTCAGATAGGAGGGGATATCGGTTCCCCAGATCTTTTGATGGGTGAGGGGTACTTGTAATGGTGTTTTTGGAGTTCTGGGCCCATAATGCAGCTTGGATACGAAAAGAAAGTCTCCCACCAGCAATGAACTTTCCATAGACGGAGTAGGGATCGTAAAAGCCTCAACAGCAAGCCAACGGATAAAGGTGGCTGCGAAAACGGCGAATACGATCGAATCCAACCATTCTTTTCCCTTCGATTTCTTCGGCTTTTCCTTTTTCTTGCCGAAGGGCCAAATTCTGTTCAGCAAACTCTTCTTCTGGATTTCCCCCGTTTCAGTCATCTTTAACGAATTAAAGTACAAATATGGTCATGATTTAGAATCCTAATAGGTCGTTCATGGAAAAACAACCCTTTTTGCCTTGAAGGAATTCCGCCGCTCTGACCGCTCCCAGGGCAAACACCTTTCTGTCCTTGGCTACATGCTCGATCCTGAAAGACTCCATATCATTTTCAAAACTCAGGCTATGAGTACCGACGACTCCCTCTTCTCTCCTGGCTTCTATCGGAAGAACATCGTCTTTCTCTTCTTCCGCACCCCATTCTCTCAATATGGTATTCTCGTTCAAGAATTCGTTGGCAAGCTTTATGGCGGTTCCGCTGGGGCTATCCTTTTTCTGAGGATGATGAACTTCACTGATGCTCACCTTGAAGTCAGAAAAGTTTGCATAGCCCTTTCCGAGTTTTTTGGCCAGCTCAAAAACAATGTTCATCCCTATCGAGAAGTTTGGAGCATAAAGAAAAGTCCCGTTTTTGGATTCAACCAGTTTTTCCAGTTCGGTCATGCGCTCCAACCAGCCGGTTGTACCGCTGACCACAGGCAGACCCTGAAGTATGCAGGCGGCTATATTGTCGAATCCGGATTCAGGAGAGCTAAACTCAACAGCCACTTCGGCTTCGGTTCCCTTTTTGAGGATCTCATTCAACTCTTGGGAGTTTTTCGCGATATCGCTAATGACATGTCCGTTTTCGAGGGCAATGGACTCAATGGCCTTACCCATTTTGCCATATCCGACTAGCAGTATTTTCATGGACGAAATTTTAAACCCAACGACAGACCCGGTTGGTATATCATGCCGTTGCTGTAAAGTTCGGGGTTGATACCGAGAGCAAGATTGTCGCTCACTTCAAATTCTTTGAGATGGGCATCCACATAGGCATCCATGACATTCAGGCCATACCAGATCACTCCCAAAATGATGTTCAGATCGCGATATCGAATACTCTGGTCCCGGCCTCTCTCCAGAGAGGAATCGGAGTACCTTACATATTCAGTGTTCCTTTCTCCATTGTTATTCTCGCGATAATCCAGCTCAGCTTGAAAATCCTGGGCCTGCTGGTTGTTGTAAAAGGCCAGGGCACCGAATGTGACCAGCCCACCCCAGACCAGTGGAATTTTCCAGTAGGACCTGTTGTAGAATTGACCGGCACCGGGAAGTACAGTTGAGAGCAGCGCGGCTTTGTTGGGCTTGTACTCTCTCGTGGGTTTAGCGGTCAATGATTCATTGGCTCCGGGCAGTGTATCTACCGCGTTGTTTTGAGCATACGGCTCTTCAACGGAGAGAAGTATGCAGGCCACTGTTATCAGGAGTATTCTAAAGATCAATGATCTCGATGATTCTGTTGAGGTCGTCACTATCGTTAAAGGGAATATGGATCTCACCTTTGCCCTTTTGATTGTAATTAACAGAAACTTTCGTGCCAAAGTGTGTTTGAAGCCTGTTTTTTAAGTCTTTGTAATGAGGATCTTCTTCATCCCGGGAACTTTTTGCCGTTGTTTTAACACCGATCTTACCCGATATAATGGCGGAGGCAAGCTCCTCTGTTTTCCTGACACTTAGATTTTCCCTGACGATCTTTTTAAACAGGCCGATCTGATCTTCGATCTTCTCGATGGTGATCAGGGCCCTGGCATGTCCCATACTGATACTTCCGTCCCTCACCGCTGCCTGGATATCGGGAGGGAGGCGTAGTAGTCGGAGATAGTTATTGACTGTGGCCCTTTTTTTTCCTACCCTGGTGCCCAATTCCTCCATATTCAGATTGCATTCGGCAATCAGCCTCTTATAAGAGAGCGAGATCTCGATCGCATTGAGGTTTTCCCGCTGAATATTTTCGATCAATGCCATCTCCAGCATTTGTTGATCATTCGCCGTACGGATGAACGCAGGAATTTCCTTAGCCTTGGCGAGCTTCGATGCCTGAAGTCTTCGCTCACCCGAGATGAGTTGGTAATGATCTTCGGACATTTTCCTGACCGTGATCGGTTGAATAATACCCTGCACTTTGATCGAATCAGACAACTCCTGCAAGGCTTCTTCTTCGAAATGTGTTCTGGGCTGGAAGGGATTGGCCTTGATCTGATCGAGGGGGATCATTTTAAAGTGTACGGGATCTACACTTGAAGTGATCTTCTTTTCTTCCCTAAGTACATCGTCGGAATCGGAAAGCAGGGCGCTTAATCCTTTTCCCAGTCCTCCGGCCTTTTTCGCACTCATTTATTTGTCCTTTCTCGTAGGGTCAAATCCGTTATTGGTCAGAATTTCATGGGCCAGGTTCAGGTAGCTCACGGCTCCCTTGCTTTCAGCATCATGCACGATGGCGGGAATACCAAAACTCGGAGCCTCTGATAGCTTGATATTTCGGGGAACAATATTCTTAAAAACCATCTGTTTAAAATGGGTTTTGACCTCATCCACTACCTGGTTCGACAGACGAAGGCGAACGTCATACATGGTGAGGAGCATTCCCTCGATCTCCAGGTTTTTGTTCAACCGGCTCTGGATGATCTTGATAGTGTTGAGAAGTTTTCCGAGTCCCTCGAGTGCAAAGTATTCGCATTGGATCGGGATCAACACCGAATCAGCGGCGACAAGGGAATTCACGGTGATCAATCCAAGGGAAGGGGAGCAGTCGATGATGATAAACTCATATTTATCCCTGACCTTGTTCAGCACCTTTTTCATGACGGTTTCCCGGTCAGGAAGATTGATCATCTCAACCTCGGCGCCAACAAGGTCGATATGTGAAGGAAGTACATCCAGGAAGTCCATGGAGCTCTTTTTTATGGCTGTTTCTACATCGGCCCCGTCTACCATGCACTCATACACCGAGGTCTTGATCTCCTTGGGGTTGAGGCCCAACCCGGAAGTGGAGTTTGCCTGTGGATCCGCATCAACGACCAATACCTTGTACTCCAGTATGGCCAGGCTTGCGGCCAAATTGATCGCTGACGTGGTCTTTCCAACTCCTCCCTTTTGGTTGGCTATTGCAATGATTTTTGCCATAAAATGATGCTAAGATCTTTCTTTAAAAGCACGCAAATTTAAAAGAATAATCAAGGGTTAAAATTTAAGTTATCCACGAATAACGATGTGGATAATTAATTGATTATCAACAAATTATTAACACGTAATAAATGTGCTTGATATTCAGGATATTACAGATGATATCCTACATAAAATACCCAGGCCCTGTTCTTGAAGTTGAGGTTTTCGAAGGAAAATGAATTTGTAAGGGCTTTCTCAAATCGGATACCGGATTCGATGCGGTCCTTCCAATATCCCAGTTCCAGGATGTATCCCACATCCAGAAAATTGAAATCCCCGAAAACCGTGATCCCATTCTTGGTCACATTCGATGTGCTGCCCATATTGAAAGCCGCATAACCACCGCCTCCGAAGAAGAATCGATCCGCGATCTTGATATTGAGCAAAACCGGAACCTGGAGATAAAGGGCTCGAAAATCCGGATCGCCCTTGCGGGTAAAAAGGATCTCAAACTCACCGGTAACCGGATGTTTGTTTACCGGGTGGAAGAACATACCGAACATATAGCCAAATGCTTCCCCGGCCCTGGTTGACCCCTCACGCGTCAGGGCTGTGGTTTGTATCCCTCCCTTCAAGCCCAGCGGAGTTTGGGCATGGACATGCATGCTGATCAGCAATAGGATTACTATTGACAGAATTGATCTGATCGAGTTGAGCACTATACAGATTTTAATATCCGGCCTTTTTCGGGCTATTTCTTTTTGCCGATCTGTCTTCTCATGGCACGGTTGGAGCCTTCCATTCTTTCCTCCATGGCATTTTCCAATTTCTGCCTGAATCCGGATTTCTTTTTGTTCTTCTTCCTGGCCTGTTTTGCTTCGAGCTTGGCCCTGATATCGCTGTCATCCGTGAATTTCCTAATGATGAATTGCTGCACTATGGTCACCACATTGGATAGAAAATAATAATAGGTAAGGCCCGAAGAAAAGTTGTTCAGGAAGAACATGATCATGATCGGAAAGAAATACTGCATGGTCTTCATTGGGCCTTGCTGCTGCATAGGATTACCCTGGTTCTGCACATAGGTATATCCTATGGTCGAAACCGTCATCAGCAATGTGAATAAACTGACATGATCTCCGTAAAACGGAATGCTGAACGGCAGATCAAGAATGGAGTCATAGGTGGAGAGGTCATCAGCCCATAAAAAGCTTTGCTGCCTTAATTCGATCGAGTTGGGGAAGAAGTTGAACAGGGCGAATAGCACCGGGATCTGCAAGGCCACTGGCACACATCCGGATAATGGATTTACCCCGAATTTCTGGTACAGCTTCATGGTTTCCATCTGAACCTTCTGCTGGTCCTCCGGATACATTTCCTTGATCTCCTCGATCTCAGGCCGGAGCACCTTCATCCGGGCCATGGAAGTATAGGATTTATAGCTCAGTGGAAAGAGTATGATCTTCACCACGATCACCAGGATGAAGATCAGCAAGCCATAATTGGAAATATATTTTTCCAGGAAATTGAAAAACGGAACAACCGTATACTTATTCACTGTGGCGAAAATGGTCCAGCCCAGGTATACGTTCTCTCCATAGCCCTGGTCCACCTTCTTCAATACCTGATAGTTGTTCGGGCCCAGATAATACCTGAAAGCCTCAGTACTTCCGCCAGTCATGGTCACCGGGATTTCAACCGAAGCCATTTGATGTTTGATCACCGATGAATCAGCCGGATCAAAGCTGCTGGTAAAGGAAGCCTCGCCCATATAATCCGGCGCGATAAACCCGGCATTGAAGAATCGTTGCTTCATCGAAAACCATTTCACACCGTTGATCTCGACCTTTTCCTCTTCCGGGTCATTGTCGTTGGACACATCGATCACGTCTCCGTTTCTATCAAGAAAATTCAATGAAGACTGGTTACGACTTTGATCCATGGTCTTCTCAAACCGCTTGAGCTTATCTTCCCAATTGAAACTCAGGGCTGATGAGAGGTTGGAGGTCAATGGTCCAAGATCCATGCTATAAAGCAGTTCAAATGAGCCATTGCGTAGCTCATACCTCTGAATCACGTCTCCGCCATTCCATGACCCGCTGAAGGTCAGTATCCTGCTCGTATCACTCTCGGTGACTTTTGTTTCGAGCCTGCCATCATAGTAGAAATCATACAGGTTGATCTCTTCACCCTGTCGATCCCTGGCCAGCATGGCCATGCGACTTGATCCCTGATCAAAAAGTGTCAGAGGCTTTTTTTCCCATGTTTTATAACGCTTGAGTTGAACTTCCCTGGGATATCCGCCTTTGGAAGAGAATACCACGCGCAGGTTCTTGTTTTCCAGGATGAATTCCTCTTCTTCTCCAGTGAGCAACTGAAAATATGCATTCCCTGAGTCAACCAGGACCAGCTCCTCCGCGGGAGCTTCGGTTTCCGAAGATGTTGGGTTTGTAGACTCCTCTGTTTGTTGACTTTGCTGCTCTGTTGGGATGGTATTTTCCTCGGCAGGTGGTGTGGAGTCACCGAAGAAATACAAATATCCAATCAACAGGATCGATATTAGCAATAAGCCTGTGGCTTGATTCCTATCCATTTATTTTCTGATCAATTTTTTGATTCCCCACCTTTCATATACTCTTTGCTTGCCCTCACGAAGGAGACAAAGAGGGGATGGGGTTTGAGAACTGTGCTTTTATACTCAGGATGGAACTGGGTTCCGATGTAGAAGGGATGTGAAGGGACCTCAACGATCTCAACAAGATTGTTCTGTGGGTTTATTCCAGACGCAACCATACCTGCCTTTTCCAGATCTTGTAAGTATTTGTTATTCAATTCGTATCGGTGTCGGTGACGTTCGGAGATCTTTTCCCTTCCGTACACCTTTGCCACTTTCGATCCTTTTTTCAGTTTGCAATCGTAGGCCCCCAATCTCATTGTTCCGCCTTTCTTGGCGATTTTCTTTTGATCTTCCATCATATCGATGACCAGATTTCGGGATTTCAATTCCATCTCACCTGATGCCGCATCTTTTAAACCAAGAGAGTTCCTGGAAAATTCAATGACAGAGCATTGCATGCCAAGACAGATGCCCAGAAATGGAATTTCGTTTACCCTGGCATAATTGCATGCCGCGATCTTTCCCTCCAATCCTCGTTCTCCAAATCCGGGTGCGACAATGATTCCATCCAGACCTTGTAGCTTTTGTGGAATATTATCCACGTTCAGATCATCGGACTGTATCCATTGCACCTGGACCTTGCATTCGTTTTCAGCACCTGCATGGATCAAGGCTTCCTTAATGGACTTGTAAGCATCCTGGAGTTCAACATACTTTCCGATCAGGCCGATATTGACATCCGAGGTCGGGTTCTTCAACTTTCCCAAAAAGCCCTTCCATTTGTCCATGTGTGCTTCCTTGTCCGCCTTGATCTTTAATTTTTTGAGTACCCTTTTATCCAGTTTTTCCTTGAGCATCAGGATGGGTACATCGTAAATGCTCTGGGCATCCAGGGCCTCGATCACATCCTGAACGGGAACATTGCAGAACAATGCGATCTTCCTGCGAATATCCATGGAGATCGATTTTTCAGTTCGGCAAACCAGGATGTCAGGCTGGATCCCTGCCTCGAGCAAGGTTTTTACAGAATGCTGGGTGGGTTTGGTCTTTTGCTCTCCCGAGGCCTTGAGATAGGGGATCAGGGTCAGATGAATGGAGATGCAGTTTTCATGGCCATAGTCATTCCTGAACTGCCTGATTGATTCCACAAAGGGAAGAGACTCGATGTCACCAACGCAGCCTCCGATCTCTGTGATCACCACATCATATTTTCCCGAGTCGCCGAGCACCCTGAAATTCCTTTTGATCTCATCGGTGATATGGGGAATGACCTGAACTGTTTTTCCCAGGTATTTCCCTTCGCGCTCAGCATTGATCACCGTGTTATAGATCCTTCCCGTGGTGACGTTGTTATCCTGGGAGGTGCTCACGTTCAGGAATCTTTCATAATGCCCCAGATCAAGGTCGGTCTCCGCTCCGTCGTCGGTGACGTAGCACTCACCGTGTTCATAGGGATTCATGGTTCCCGGGTCCACATTGATGTAGGGGTCGAATTTTTGAATAGTCACCTTTAATCCTCTGGTTTGCAGAATGTTAGCCAGAGAAGCAGAAATGATACCTTTACCAAGAGAGGAAGTAACCCCGCCGGTGACAAAAATGTATTTGGTCTTGCCAGCCATGTACGGGGCACAAAGGTAGATTTTATTTGTGAATCCGAAGCATAATTTTACTGCCGGTCTTGCATTAGTTTAGATTTGCGAATCGTTCATGAAAGACAACTTTCAAATAGGAGAGAAGAGAAGCCATTCCTTTGTGGTGAGCTATGATGATCTGGCACATTTTGATGCGGGTTTGGTTCATGAGGTATGTTCGACTTACAAGCTTACCAAGGAGATGGAATGGGCCGGAAGGTTATTCGTATTGGAGATGAAAGAAGATCATGAAGAAGGCATAGGTACGATGATCGAACTTAAGCATCTGGGCCCTGCCTTCGAGGGAGATGAAGTCGTTTTTGTTGCGACCTATAAGGGATTTCGGGAAAAGGAACTGATCTGTGAAATGGAGGCAAGGGTTGGAGAACGCCTGATCGCCACCGGGAGTACGGGTCAGAAGATCATTGAAAAGGAAAAGATCGAAAGGCTGTTTCGGTCGACGTATTCAGGAGAATGAGCAAGAAGGATCATAAAAATATCAACATCAAGAACCGAAGGGCCACCTTTGATTACGAGGTTCTTGAAAAACTGGTGGCTGGCATGGTACTCACCGGTACGGAGATCAAGTCCATCCGCGAGGGGAATGCTACGATAGGAGAGTCGCATTGTTTTTTCAAAGGCAAGGACCTTTGGATCAAGAATATGCATGTCAAGGAATATGGTTTTGGAGGAGCTTATAATCATGATCCCTTAAGGGACAAAAAACTGCTGTTGAACAAAAAGGAGGCGGAGAAATGGAAAAAGAAGATCGAGGAAAAGGGACTCGCGGTGATTCCCCTGAGGTTATTCATTTCCGATACCGGCTATGCAAAGTTGGAACTCGCATTGGGAAGGGGTAAGAAGGTTCATGATAAAAGAGACAATATCCAGAAAAGGGATGTGGAAAGGGAAATGGCCAGGGCAAAACTGAGGTAATGGATAGACGAAGGGCAAGAATACCGATCATTCCGATGAGGAAGGAACCCTCCGAGAAATCAGAGATGGTATCCCAGATCCTGTTTGGAGAAGAATTTGAAATTCTGGAGGAGGTGCAGAACTGGGTTCAGGTCAGGACTTCCTATGATGCCTACACCGGGTTTGTCGATCAGGGACAGGTGCCTAAGGACAGCGAATTCGACAGGTTGTTTTCCGAAGGAAGCCAAACATTAAGCGCCCGCCAAAGCCTTGAAATAGACCTGGGCCATTCTTCCGTTAGGGTTTGGAGAGGATCGGAAATACCCGGAGTGCTCATCCCGGAAGGTGTAAATATCGTGGGTGGGCAATTGGATGCCGTTGAAGTGACCAGGGCATTCCTGGGTGTTTCGTATCTCTGGGGAGGACGTTCCGGCGCCGGCTGTGACTGCAGCGGATTGGTGCAGGTGGTTCTAAAAAGCCTGGGCCTGAGTTTTCCCCGCGACACCTCAAAGCAGATCCTTGAAGGAACGGAGGTTCAATTCTCAGATCGAAAGAAAGGTGATCTGGCCTTTTTTACCAAGGATGGCAGGATCAATCATGTGGGGATCCTGAGCTCTCCCGAAAGCATCATTCATGCGAGTTCCTGGGTGAGGGAAGATGATTTCAACGAAAAGGGCATTCTGAGGCGTTTGGACGCTGTTCAAAGCCATAACCTCGAAACCATTCACAGGGTACTTTAATCGCTCTGAATCAGGTATTTGTTTATTCTTTTTTCTAATTTTGCAGTCCTTTTTGGCTGAGGAAAAACTAAATTATTGAAATTCAGTCATTTAGGATACTTAGAAAGGAGAATAAATTTATGAGTGAAGAACAAAATTCAAATGTCGAACAAGCTACAGAAGTAGCGCACGAGGAAAAGGCTGCCAAAGCCGAAGCTTCTACCGCGTCAAAAGAGGAAGCAAAAGCCGAAGAAAAACCGGCTAAAACCCAAGAGTCCAAAGCCGAGTCTGGCAGCGCAGAAGACGCTGATAAGGCAGAGGAAAAGAAATCCGCTCCTGAAGCCGAAAAGGTGGAAGAAAAAGAAGCTCCGGCTGAAGAGAAGCCAGTTGCTGAAGCCAAAACCGAAGAGGTAAAGGAGGAAAAAGCCGCAACCGCGTCTGATAAGGATGAGGTTGAAGAGAAGGCCCCTGAGGCCAAAAAGCCGGCCGCAACCAAAGCTCCGGCCGCACAGAAGCAAAACCCCGAAGATTTCGATTGGGATTCATTGACCGACAAGGGTTTCGGTGATGAGTACAACCAAAAGGAAAGAGAAGAGCTGGAAAAGCTCTACGAGGGTACTGTTACTCAGATAGAAGAAAAGCAGGTTATCTCAGGAACCGTTGTAGGGATCACGAATAAGGATGTCATCCTCAACATCGGATACAAGTCCGATGGCCTGGTGCCCAAATCCGAGTTCAAAGACCAGGACCTGAAAGTAGGGGATGAGGTACAGGTTTACCTCGAAACCCAGGAGGATAAGCATGGACAGATCGTCCTTTCCAGGAGAAAGGCGAACATTGTCAATGCCTGGGAGAATATTAAAAACGCCTACGCCGATGATACTGTGATCGAAGGATTCGTGAAGAGGAGAACCAAAGGAGGATTGATCGTTGACATCTTTGGTGTTGAGTCTTTCCTACCCGGATCACAGATCGACGTGAAGCCGATCAGGGACTTTGATGTTTTCGTCGGGAAGAATATGGAGGTCAAGGTCGTCAAGATCAATTACTCCAATGACAATGTTGTCGTTTCCCATAAAGTCCTGATTGAGAAAGATATTGAAGAGCAGAAAACCGAGATCCTGAACAACCTTGAAAAAGGACAGGTTCTTGAAGGTGTAGTGAAGAACATGACCAACTTCGGTGTATTCATCGATCTGGGTGGTGTTGACGGATTGTTGCACATCACGGACATTTCCTGGGGAAGGATCAACCATCCCGAAGAGGTTCTCAGCCTCGATCAGAATGTTCAGGTTGTTGTTCTTGATTTCGATGATGAGAAAAAGAGGATCTCTCTTGGCATGAAGCAATTGTCGGAGCATCCATGGGATTCTCTGCCGGCTGATATTGCCGAAGGTTCCAAAGTGAAAGGGAAGATCGTCAACGTTGCCGATTACGGAGCATTTCTTGAGATCCTTCCCGGGGTAGAGGGACTGATCCATGTTTCGGAGATGTCATGGTCTCAGCACCTGAGAAACCCATCCGACTTTATCAAAGTAGGAGATGAGGTCGAGGCTGTTGTTCTTTCCCTTGACAGGGAAGAAAGGAAAATGTCATTGGGCATCAAGCAGATGACCGACGATCCATGGACCAAGCCTGAGATCCTTGAAAAATATGCGGTTGGTACCAAGCATACCGGAACCGTCAGGAACATGACCCATTACGGTTTGTTCCTGGAGTTGGAAGAGGGTATCGACGGACTGGTACACGTATCGGATCTGAGCTGGACCAAGAAGATCAAGCATCCATCTGAGTTTGTGAAGGTTGGAGACGAGTTGGATGTGATCGTCATGGAGCTTGACGTGGATAGCAGGAGGCTTGCCCTCAGCCACAAACATATCGAGGAGAATCCATGGGATGCCTTCGAGGATGTCTTCAAGGTGGGAAGCAAGCATTCGGGTACCATTCTTGAATTGAGTGACAAGGGATCAAGGATCGAGCTTCAGTATGGTATTGAAGGTTCTGCGAGTCTCAAACATCTCATGAAAGAAGATGGCTCCAAAGCTGAGGTTGGCGAGGTGATGGATCTCATCGTGATCGACTTCAACAAGGAGGAGAGGAGAATTCTGTTGTCTCATACCAAGACCTGGAAGGCTGTTGAGCCCGGAGAAGGTGGAGGAGATGCCAAGAAGCAGCAGAAGCGCAAGTCATCCAAGGCCGTAAGGAAAGTGAATCTTGAAGTGGAGAAAACCACGCTTGGTGAGCTTGAGGCTTTGAGCGCCTTGAAAGAGCAGATGGAGGATAACGAAAAGGCGGCGGCAAAAGCTTCGGCTGATAAAAAAGCTGCTCCGAAGGCATCCGCTAAAGCTAAGTCTTCTGATGATGAGGCCGCCTCCGCAGATGCTTCAGCGGATAAAAAAGCACCTGCTAAAAAGGCTGCTCCGAAGAAGGCGGCTGCCAAAAAGGAGGAAGCTTCAGACGATTCCGGGGAGGCCGAAGCCAAGGCGGACAAGCCCGCCTCCGAGGATGCTTCAGCGGACAAGAAATCAGCTGAATAAGCAGATTGAAAAATAAATGCCCGGATTTCCCTTCATGAGTGTTGGGATCTTCGGGCGTTTTTTAATTTTGGATCTAAGCCCGATAGTCTTGGTCAAGGCTTCGGCGAAAATCCGCCTTCGTTAAACTTTCGGCGGATACAATAGGTCAGGTGGCCGAGCGGTTAGGCAGAGCTCTGCAAAAGCTCGTACGTCGGTTCGAATCCGATCCTGACCTCCAACGAATCCCGGTTCCGGAAGGAGCCGGGATTTTTTATTTCCAGGGAGCGGTGCTTGCACCGGCGAAGCTGGAATGAAAAATACCACCTAGCGAAGCTGGGATTGGGATGGTTGGTTGGGCTACCCAAACTGGATGGGCGCAGCCCAAAGGGCAAGCCAATCCGAGATATTCCAGCGAATTGCTAGCTTCCTAACCAAGACATAATGTTTCCTATTTTTCGGATGAATCTGAATCCATTTTAATCTCTCTTAGTAATTCGTGTGCTTTAGGATCCTTGACGTATATGGGCTCAAGTGATTTTATTTCCTGTGGAGTAGTAAGTTGTTTTGTTCCTAAATCCCAAGAAACCCAAATGGATCCTAAGGCTATTACTATGGCTAAGATTGACAACAATCTTGCTTCACGTGCCGCCTTTCTGGCAAATTGAAGTTCTTCTAGTTCCAAGGATTTGAGCCAAAAGTCGGAAGTCAACTGATTCTTTGTGTATAACCGTTCATTGCTTGTGACACTAGTTGTCATTTGGTTAATCGACTTCTGAATTCGCTCAAATCTTCGCTGGTGACCAGTATTGAGCACGAATGAATCTATTTCTTTTCGCTCCTCCTTTGGGAGATTTTTCAATTCTTGCTTAGGAATTAGTTTCAAGAATGCTTTTCGATCCTCGCTTGTAATGATCTTTTTAGTATAAAGATGATTGATGGCTTCAAACATTCTGAATCCTTGATAACCTTTCTTCTTTCCTAATTCTAATAGTGCTTCCCAATGGTACAGCGATTTTGGTTCGTGGGTTGATTCCAACTGTTCCTCGTTATCCGTCTTAATAGCTACATTTTTGCCCATAGCGTTGATTTTTCATAAATCTAGATAATCACTCAATCCTTTGACTATGAAATGGTTATCTTAATGGTGAGGAGGGGCAATTTCCACTTTTCTTCCTCTGATTATGATGGATACGACTGGGTTTATTGAAGATTATATTGATTGGATCAGGTTTGCACCAGGAATAAAGGATATATCCATTCAGCCAGAGATGATTCGACCAATGCAAGACAAAGGCCTTATTGTTGACGGGCAAAAAGGCGGATTAGTTTTAGGAAGAAGTCATGAATCAAGGGGAGGCATTCCTCTTCTTCATTTGGGTGTGAAAGGAGATCTGGTCCTAAGTGGATTGATGGAGGGTTTCGAATACGTTTTACCTCCTGAAGTAACCAAGCAAAACTTGGTGGAACTAACACGAATAAATGGAACGAAATCTGAAAACAGGCAAAGCTTCAAACCCTATCATCCCCCAAGCAATGTCAACCTAATCGATGCTACGGAAATGGAATTTCGTAACAGAAAGGTGAGTAGAATAATCTTTTTGGGTTATGCCGGACAAATGATAGTGAACAGACACGCAACCAAACTTCACCTGAAGAGGTTATTTGAAATCAATCAAATGGCAAAGTATTGAGTAAAAAGAAAACCCCGCTTAAGATCTTTTTGGATCGCACATCATTAAAGGGAATACTCAATGGGATTGTGATTCGGCCATCAGAATTCTTAATACCAGAGTTGGAAAGTCGAAGTCACTTCAAAATCCGTTTTGACCAATAAGATTCAAAACACCAGCAACAAGGATTTTTCCATAATCAAACCTGCAAATGCCAATGGCGCCGGCAGGATTTTTTATCTTCAAAGGTCATTATGATTGAATCCATGAGGTATATTTTTTTGACCCTTTTTCTTCCTATCCTTTCTTTTTCTCAACCGCTCGTTGATCTTCAAAACTTCGCTTCGGGGTTCATCAGACCGGTCGATATCCAGAACGCCGGGGATGATCGGCTTTTCATCGTCGAGCAAAGGGGAATGATCTGGATCGTGGACTCCATGGGACAAACCAATCCCAGGCCCTTCCTCGATATCCGGGACCGTGTGAATGATGCTGCCAACGAACAGGGCCTCCTTGGGCTTGCTTTCAATCCGGATTATATCAACAATCCGAATTTTGTGGTTCATTATACCGCTGGGGGGGACAGCACCGTAATTTCCCTTTTTTCAGTTTCCAGCGATCCCGACAGTGCAGATCCCAATTCTGAATTCCTGATTCTGAGATCATCCCAGCCATTTGACAATCATAACGGAGGCAGCATTGTCTTCGGGCCCCAAGGCTACCTGTATATCGCCTTGGGAGACGGCGGATCGGGAGGCGACCCGGGGGATAGGGCTCAGGATCTGACCACCATCCTGGGTAAGATCCTAAGAATAAACATCAACACGGCTTTGCCCTATGGTATTCCTCCGGATAATCCATTTGCCGGAGCCGGCGGTGGCATTCGGGAGGAGATCTGGGCCTATGGACTTCGAAACCCCTGGAAGATGAGCTTTGACAGGCTGACCAATGACCTCTGGATAGGAGATGTTGGACAAAGCGACTGGGAGGAGATCGATTTTCAGCCTTCTACCAGCGACGGAGGAGAAAACTATGGCTGGCGATGCAGGGAAGGAGCTCATGTCTATAATCCGACGGGCTGTCCCCCGGACTCGACCATGGTGGACCCGGTATACGAATACAGCCAGAGTGGAAATGGCTGTTCTGTGACCGGGGGAGTGGTTTATAGGGGCAGCAGATTCCCGGGTTTATATGGCCATTACTTTTTTTCGGATGTCTGTGGAGAGTGGATCCGATCCCTGGATCCCTCTTTTAACATGACAGATCATGGAGATTTTTCCGGTAATTATTTCGTTGCCTTTGGAGAAGATCATGCCGGAGAAGTATATGTGGCTTCTCTGTACAATGGTTTGATCTATCAGTTGGTGGAGCCGGTGAATTCCCTCTCATCAGGATATGAATCGAATTCCTTCCGGATCTATCCAAACCCTGCCAAGGATAGGATCAGTTTATCAGGAGAGAACCTTTCCGAAATCGATGAGGTCAGAATAATCAATTGTCTGGGTAAAACCGTTCTTACGAGGAAAATGCATCAGGACTCAGGCCTTGAGATGGACATCTCAGGAATTACTTCCGGGATGTATCAGTTGGGCTTTTATTCTGATCGCGGCCTGGTATCTTCAAAAAAACTGGTTGTGAAGTGATGGGCTTTGTCCATTTCCTCAAATTTGAGGCATTGGTAGACGCAAGGCCTTAGAAAGGTATATAAGAGTTCGAACTTCTTGCAACTCATAAGGTGTAAATTCTCTTAAGCATGGGAGAGAGTATCGGATAGCCTGACGTTCAGGACAACTGCCACCGGTCTTCGGCAGTATTCCCCGCTTTTTTGCTAATTTCATCCGATCATATAACCTTAAAATGAGAACCTCATTTCTGTTATTGATCCTTTCACTTTTTCTTCAAACCAACGCCTTTTCCCAGTTTTTTGCTCCTGATTCCTCATTTGGGAACAATGGCTTATTGGATCTTGGTGATCCGGCGGTTTTTGTCAACTACACCTCTTCAGCCCTGCAATCGGGAGACCGAATTATCCTTGCGGAAAGCCATAGGGATACCTCTCTCGCAAATCCCATAGTACAGGTCCGGATCAGGAGATTTTCTGATGATGGCACTCAGGATATGGGCTTCGGCCAGAATGGCCAGGTTTTTCTTGATACCTCAGGAGGTATACTGGGGATCGGGCCGATCGGCATATCGCCCATTGATGAGATCTTTATGGCTGTCAGCGTCGATACCCTTGTTTTGGGCAACGGAGATTTCGCGATCATGAAATTCGATTCACTGGGCATTGCCGACCCGAGCTTCGGTGTAAATGGCATTTCGGTCATCGACTTTGGCGGGACCGATTATGTATCCGCGCTAAAATTGGATCCGGACGGCAGGCTGCTGTTGGGAGGAGGCAGCATGGACGCCATCTCTCTGGTTACTAAAATGGCCATAGCCAGGTTGCTGCCAAGCGGTATTCCGGACCCCGGCTTTGGTAACCAGGGAGTCCAGGTTTTTCAACCCTTCTCGTACAGTGCTGTTATCGACTTTGAACTACTCCCCGATGGTCATATCATGACCGTGGGCAATGCCCAGGATACACTGATCTCTGACAGCTGGTTTGTGGCATTCTCTAAGGTCGATTCCACGGGACAGATCGATCCAAGTTTCGGGTTTGGAGGTGTGAGTTTTCACAGATCTCCTAATGACCAAAACATCCTGGGTTTCAAATCGGCATTGAGCCCGGGCGGCGAGTTTCATTTTTGTGGGAGGTGGGATGAGGCTTCATTTGAGCCCATAGTGATGAGGGTCAATTCAAATACCGGAGCTCCTGATTCCACCTATGGTGAACACGGCATTGCCAAGATCGACTCCTTTTCTGCTTTTGAGTTCAATACAGGGTTTACCGATTTGGGCTTTATGCCGGATGGAAGCCTGATCGCGGTAGGGATCAGAGCGGGTTTCAATATCAGGGAGGAAATGCTTGTCGCGAAATTCAACCCCCAAGGAGCCCTAGATTCTTCTTTTTTGACTTCGGAGGGCTATTTTCATTCCAATTTTTCAGGCAAAAGGGATTTTATCAGCCCGGGTTTACTGATCCTGGATCAGGAGCGTTTTATGGTCTTGGGACCGATGTCAAAGCCAAATCCCATATTGTTTTTTGATCCGTACCTGGCCAGGTTTTCCACGTATATGATCTCAGGCCAGGAGGCCGTTAGCCAGGATACTGAGCAGAACCTGCTCCTCTTTCCCAATCCCAGCACCGAGACGCTGAACTTTAGGTATTCCGGGACTTTGTCGGATGAATACTCGGTAAGTGTTTTGAATTCCATGGGAGAGCTCGTATTGACCGGAACATTCGGACAGGGTTTTGGAAGCATCGATGTTTCGAATTTTTCTCCTGGCATTTACTTCTTCAGAATCCAATCGCAAAGCGAGGAACTGGTAAAAAAGATCCTGATCGAATGATCGGGTTTTGTCTGGATACAAAGACCTCTTACCCATAAATCCCATCTGGGTGGGGTAGTTTTTTATTTACCCCAATGAATGCTGGGGAGCCTGAAGAATCTGAGCACCGAATTCGAAAACCGAAGGAAAAGATTCCAAAACCTGAGCCAAACCCTTTTTCCAAGTGATTGTGGCCTGGAGAGGGGGGGCAGGCTGATATTTCCGGTCTGATCGCTCTTAGGTCTTTCCCTTTTCGCTTTTTCAATGACCAGCATGGAAGTGTAGAAATGAATTCCCTTGATCGATCTGGAGATCTCGTCAACCTTGAACGATGTCTGCTCGGAAAACCAGGAGTTTAACTTGTCGATCAGCCCTTTGGAGTATTGGATAAATGTTCCGCTCCGCTTATATCCTCCTCCGAATTTTAGGAAGTAGGAGGTGTGCAGGTCCTCACAAAGGAACAGTCCGTCTTCCTTTACATGTTCGAACATCTCCTCAAAAGTGACGATCTGCTGTCTCATGGTATGCCCGCCATCATCGAGCAGGATATCCACCTTGGGGATCTTGTTTTTCAACTCTCGAAGGAATTTGCGGTCGGACTGTGAGCCGATGTATATCTCGATCTGATCCTCCTCGAGCTCTTTGCATCTGGGATTCACGTCCACACCGATGATCCTGGCCTTTGGCCCGAAGTATTCCTTCCACATTTGAAGGCTCCCACCCTGGAATATGCCGATCTCCAGAAAGGTGATCTCCTGGCCGCGGTATTTGGAAAAATAGCGATCGTAGATCTCGAAATAATGGTAGAACTTATGGATCAGTCTTTTGTCATTTGATCGGAAGTACTTTTCGAGATCGTTCATCTGAGAATCAATTCAGCTGCGAAATAAGCAAAAAAGAGTTTTTGGCTGACCGGTGCCGCCCAGCTATCCACAGGCCCGGACCAAAAATAAACCCGCCCCTGAAATGTTCATGAGACGGGTTCCGATTCGAAAGGTCTACTCTTTTAATCCATTTGGACTTCTTTGGCTGCTTCTGTCATCATATCCTCATCATCTCCGCTCATTATGGCCTCCTCAAAGAAATTTCGCATTCCTCCCCAGTCGCCGTAGGTTTGGGTGAACAGCATTTTTCCTTCTTCATTGAAATCGAATGACTGATAAATCTTGATTGAGGTGGTCACAGCATCGGTGGAATCGGTTGCCGGAACAGTCACAGTCCATTTTCCATAATACCTGACCGATCCATCTATGACTTTGGAATCAATATGAACTCCGGGAAGCAAGTTCACTTCTTCCGGTCTCTTGAAATCCCAGTATTTCCAGTTCTGTTCATCGTTGGTCTTCATAGCCTCAAGGCTCATGGAGTCGGGGGATCCCAGGCCTGTGGGCATGAACCAGTAGTCGTCAGCGAAGTATTTTCCGTAATCGACACTTTCATTTTGCCAATCATCCAGGTACGCCAGTACTGTTTCTGAGTTTCTTTGGAATGCCTCCTGTCCTGAGTTATCATCAGGAGGTCGACATGCGAGGGCCAATAGGGCCATGCATGCAATGGCTGGAGTAGTTTTCATCGTTGGATTTGGTTTTTGGTTTGCTGTATAAAGTTAATCGTTCTGCGTTACCAGCAAATTATCGTGCCTGGGACCGTTTTCAAGATGATTTTTCAGTTTGATGCAAGGTTTTAAGACTATTTCAAGGATATTTTGTGCCCTCCTGAAGGTTCGCTTGCTATTTTTACATACCCGTTTTCCTTAAGATATTTTTTTACCTAAACCGTATTGACACCAGTGAAATACATTTTATCGCTTTGCCTTTTCCTTTTAAGTTATTCACTTCAAGCGCAGACTTACTGTACTCCGACTTTCAACAGTTGCATTTTTAACAACTACATAAGTTTCGTCAGCGTAGGAGGTATTGCCAATACTACCACCGGCTGTGCCGTTTGGGATTATACCGCTCAGGTTGGAAATCTCAGCGTCGGTACGCCCAACCCCATGACCATCACCGTTGCCGGCTGGGATGGGGTGGTTGTTTTCATTGATCTGAACAATGATGGCGATATGACCGACGCCGGTGAGCTGATGTACAACAATTACAACGCCACCGGCCCTCCGATCACCTATAACTTTGATATCACCATTCCTCCGGGTACGGTATCAGGTAACCATCGGATGCGTGTGATGTGTGGAAATGGAGGTTCTGTTAGCGGAACACCCAATCCATGTATACAAAACGTTCCCTATGGGAATTACCATGACTACACAGTATATATTCCTCCGAGTGGAGCCAATGATATAGGGATAGCATCTATTGATTCTCCGGATGTTTTTTGCCCCGGAGTACATAACGTGGTGGTCACCCTGGGAAATTTTGGTACCAATGTGGTCAACTCCGCTACCATACACTGGTCTGTTGACGGGGTTTCTCAACCGAATGTGAACTTTACTGGCACCCTGGACACTGCCGGAGGAGCCGGATCCGCGACGGCATCTGTGGTTTTGGGCAGCTATAATTTTGCTACCAACAACCCTTATACGGTTGCTGCCTGGACATCCAACCCCAACGGGATAACTGACACCATCACTGGTAACGATTCTACAATTGTGCCTATTCAAAGCAATTTACCGGCGCCAAGCAATATCCAGATCACGGCCTTGCAGGGAAACCAGGCTACTTTTACCTGGTCTGGTGGTTCAGCGAATTCCTGGCTATGGTCCGTGGTGCCTGACGGTACGCCGGTGAGCTTGCCAGGTACCGCTGCAAGCACTACCACGGCGACCGCTACGGGCTTGTCATCGGAAACCGATTACGACTTTTATGTGCGCGAGGTTTGCCCTACCGGCGATACTTCAGCATGGGCAAGTTCGGTCTCTTTCAAAACGCCCTTCCTTTGTCCTCCAAATTCATACTGCTTCCTGACCGGTGGAAATTCGGGAAGAAATGGTCCAAGTCAGGCACAATTGAATACCGCATATAGCGGAACAAATCTTCAGGGCCAGGTCACAACCACCAATGGAGTTCAGCAATGGACAGTACCTGCGGGAGGCCTGTATCAGATCGAGGCCTTTGGTGCCCAGGGTGGAGGCTCAAGTACCAGACCAGGAGGAAAAGGTGCAAGGATGAGAGGAGAGTTCTTCCTCAATGGGGGTGATAACCTGAACATTATTGTCGGGCAAACAGGAAATATTACTTCAGGAAATAGCCCTTCCGGAAACAGAGGTGGAGGTGGTGGATCCTTTGTTTGGGATGCATCAAATACCTCTCAGCCCCTCATTGCTGCCGGTGGAGGCGGAGGGACCAATGTATCGGTAAGTACTGCCGGCCTTGGTCAGGACGGAACTGTGGCAAACGCCGGTACTCCACGAGCAGGTGGAGGAGGAAGCCCGGGAACAAATGGAAACGGGGCATCTCCGGGAGGAGCAGGATTCCTAACCAACTCTTCAAATGAAAACAGTGGAGGCTCTGCGCTATCCGCCTTGAACGGCGGTGTGGGAGCAACAGGATATACAGCATCATCCCACTTCGGCGGCTTCGGCGGCGGCGGTGGTGGTGGCGGAAGCCCAAGTACGACCTATGCATCCGGCGGTGGCGGAGGATATTCCGGTGGCGCTGGACAGGGCACTCCAGCCTCTCAAGGAGGAGGCGGTGGCGGCTCCTACAATGGCGGTACGAATCCGGACAACAGTAGTGGTGTAAGGACAGATGATGGTGTGGTCATCATTACCATTCTTTCTGGCGGAGCACCTCATGACCTTGGTGTGGTCTCGATCGATTCTCCGACCATTTTCTGTCCGGGTATGCATGATGTTGTTGTTACTGTGAACAATTTTGGTTCTGAGCAGGTCACTACAGCAAATATCGATTGGACCGTCAACGGTGTATTACAAACCCAATACAACTTCTCGGGATTGCTGGATACCGTTGGAGGAAGCGGTTCTGGTTCAGCTCAAATCAACCTGGGCCCCTATAATTTCGCAACTAATAATCCATATGATATCAAGGTATGGACCTCATTGCCGAACGGTATGCCTGATACCCTGAACCAGAATGATACCTCAGATATTACGGTTCAATCCAGCCTCCCGGCTCCAACAAATCTGAATCTTGATTCTGTGAATCCAACCGCAGCAGGATTCTCATGGAGTGGTGGCGCAAATAATTCCTGGCTTTGGATCGTGGTGCCTGCAGGCACTCCTCCCACAGGTACTGGAAACGCCGTCAATGTTCAGAACGTCTATGTGACCGGCCTTTCACAACCGACCGCATACGAATTCTACGTCAGGGAGGTTTGTCCGACAGGTGATACTTCCTCCTGGTCAGGGCCGATTGCCTTTCAGACCCCATGTATTCCCTATACTTCGCCTTTCTTTGAGGATTTTGGAAACACCACCGGTGCCCTTCCGATCTGTTGGAATACCAATAATGCCTCAGCCGTATTTGTTTCGGCAGGATGTGCAGGAGCCAATGGCAGCTATCTTGAAGTAGAAGGGGTTCCGGGAGCCTATGCTGAGACGCCGACCATTCTTTTTGGAGGAGTGGCCAGTGTTAGGTTGAGTTATGTCATGAGGGCAGGTGATAATTCTTGTGGAGAAACTCCGGACAACGGAGACTCTTCCGCTGTTGAATATTATGATGGTACGAATTGGATCAGGATCGCTTCCTACAACGGAGGTGGAAACACACCACAATCCTGGTTCAGTGAAACCTTTACCATCACCACCGGATTAACGAATGATTTCAAATTGAGGGTCATTTGTCCTGCAGGTTCAGGAGCCACATTCGATACCTACCATTTCGATGACTTCAATGTCTTGCCATCTCCTGATAATGATATGGCCATGGATTCCATAACCGGTATTTCCACGGGCTGCGGATTGACCAATAATGAATCGTTCATCGCTGTTGTCACCAATGCCGGGCAATTGGACCAGAACAATTTTGATATTGAGTATTCTCTCAACGGAGGCCCCTGGTTGCTTGGAACAACTGTAACAGCCAATCATTTGGCAGGAACCACTCAGACCTATCAGGTTAGCGGGGTGGATCTTTCAACTCCGGGAAACTACAATATCGTTGCCAGGGTTAATCTTGCCAGCGATCAGGATACCAATAACAACACCGGTCAGTCGGTATTCCTACAGCACCTTGCCGTGCCGGATATTTCTTCTGTCACCGAAGATGAGGTTTGTATTGCAGGCCCACTGACCTTATCGGTTGTTTCCAGTGCCAATGTGGTGGATTGGTTCGATGATCCCGCACTGACCAATAAGGTGCACACCGGCTTGGTTTATAATATCCCGAATGCTACGGTAACGACCAATTACTATGTATTGGGAACGAACTCCAACGGGTGTACAACCCTCCCTGTCCAGGTTAAGGGAACTGTAAGTCAACGGGCAGATGTTGATTTTTCATATGTCGTGATGACTGGATTGAGTGTTGATTTCACAGAAGCAATTACCGGAGCGAGGGATAGCCTGATGTGGTATTTCGGTGACGGTGATTCAAGTTCTCTTGACAATCCGACCCATGTCTACGCTGCATCGGGGACTTATCTTGTAGGACTGGAAGCATATACCGGCTCATGTGTAGGGGATACCTCCCTGCCCATCTTTGTGCTGAATATCGGTCTTGAGGACCGCGCCTTTAGCGGATCTATCAGGGTATTCCCTAATCCTTCCGAAGGAGCATTTATGATGGAGATCCCGGGAGAAGGAGAGGAGTTGAACATCGAGGTCATAGGAGTGGATGGAAGAAGCTACTACTCTGAGCAGATCACCAATGCCTCCGGAACAGTGAGCAAGGAAATGGATCTTCGGCATTTGGCTGCCGGGAATTATATGATCCGTATCAACAGGGATGAAAAGCTGGCTGTAAAAAGGATTACCCTGAAATAGACATCCCGATCTTCTTATGGAACCCTCCGGTAAGGTCTGAACCTGATGCCGGAGGGTTTTTTGTTTTACATCCGTTAGTCATTTTAAAATGAATATGTTTGGCTGAGCAAAGCATTGAACAACTGAGAAGGTGAAAGCTATTTTCTTTGATCGCTATGGCGCCCCGGAAAAGCTCAGGCTTATTGATCTTCCAAAACCCGAACCCCAAGCAGGGGAGATGCTCGTAAAAGTGAAGGCTTCGGCGATCAATGACTGGGATTGGAGCCTCGTACGAGGAAAACCCTGGGTATACCGTCTACTCTTCGGGCTATTTGGACCTAAATATAGGATCCCGGGAATTGAGTTTTCCGGAACCGTGGAAAAACTGGGGCAGGGCGATTTCAAATTCAAAGTAGGTGATGAGATATATGGGGACATATCGGACCAAAAATGGGGAACCTGGGCAGAGTATATCTGCATCAAGGAGGGGTCTGTGATCAAAAAACCTCAGGGAATATCCCATGAGAATGCTGCAGCCCTTTCACATGCTTCCATGCTGGCCTACCAGGGATTGGTCGAATCCGGAAAGATCTCAAATGGTCAAAGGATCCTGATCAATGGAGCTGGAGGAGGGATGGGAACCTTTGCTCTCCAGATCGCCAGGGAATATGATGTGGAGGTGACGGGTGTGGACAGTGGAAGGAAATTGGAAATGATGCGATCCATGGGCTTCGATCATATCGTCGATTATAAAAAGGAGGATTTTACCAGATCCGGAAAGCAGTATGATCTCATTTTGGATGCCAAGACAACGCGCTCTCCCAAAGCTCATGACAGCGCACTTACCAAGGAAGGGATCTATGTAACCGTCGGTGGCGATTTGTTGAGAATGATCCAGATCCTATTGGCGAGAATTCTTGGCCGGAAGAATATGCTCATTGTTGCTCTTAAGTCCAATAAAGACCTCGATTACATCCATGAGCTATACGCTCGGGGCAGGATCAAGCCTGTCATCGATGGGCCCTATGATCTTGATGAAGCATCGCGATTGCTGCGCTATTTCGGCGATGGGAAACACAGCGGAAAGATCGTACTCAATATCGGGGAGTGAGTAATGAAGGTAATGTCTGGGGGATAATTGGGGATAAGAACCCGTGCCGGTCAGGGTGGACCATGCTTGCTTGAGCGGGTATATTCAGTGATCTGAACAGGAGTAGGAATTTTGAGATAATATCCAAATCACCGTCAGGGGCGGCAATATGCCTTATTTAAGGCTGTCCCGAGCTATTTGGAGATGAAGCTATAGAAAGTAAACCTCTCCCGACCAGACTCCCGGTTTTTTGTTGAAAGCCCCAACCAATGACCATGGACTTCCGTGTTTGGGTTTATGAGTAAAGTATGATCTGCTTGTAAGGAAATTGATAAAAATCACTGGTTTTAAGGCCAATTCTTTGTCTTTCTTTAACAAAAATTTAATTGAGGTTTATACTTTTACAGACTTTACAAACAATTCATTCCAAAAAAATCGAGATGAAACAACGTTTACTACTATTGCTTGTGTCGCTTGTCTATGCCTTTACGGTAGAAGGGCAAACGATTTCGACCTTTCCTCATCAGGAGGATTTTGAAAGCCAATCTACTTGTGGAACAGGTTGCGGAACAGCTTGTGCTTTAACTACTTCCTGGGTACAGGGAGGAGACGGAAGTATTGATTGGACTGCGGATGTTGGAGGAACTAGTTCCAGCCCAACGGGTCCCGGAACCGATTTCAATCCCGGAACTTCCTCGGGGATATACCTTTATACCGAAGCTTCCACGCCTTGTTTTGGAAATTCCGACTCTGCTAATTTGGTGAGCCCCTACTACAATTTTAGCGGTGTGATCAATCCGATAATCAATTTCGCATATCATATGTTTGGCCAGACCATGGGTACCATGCACCTGGATGCCAGAGTGGGTTCCAAGGGTGCCTGGTCGAGGGATATCGTTCCTGCCAGAACCGATAATGTTAATGAATGGCAGCGCTGGCAATCCCTGCTTGTCGGATACGGAGGACTGGATTCTGTTCAGATTAGAATTCGTGGAATCGTTGGTAGCGATTATTGGTCAGACATGGCGGTTGATGACATTATCGTAGATGGTATTTTTAGTGATGATGCCGGAGTTGTTTCGTTTGATAACCCTCAGAGTCCTATTACGCCTGGTACTAATCCGGTTGAAGTCTCAATCAGAAACTATGGGGGAGCTGCGCTAACATCGGTCAATATCAATTGGACTGTCAACGGAACGCTTCAAACCCCATTCGCCTGGACCGGAAATGCCGCTCATGATTCAGTGGTTTCCAATATTAACATCGGATCCTTCAATTTCACTACCGGAACAACGAATCTTGATTTCTGGACCAGCATGCCAAATGGTGTTGTGGACAGTATGCCATCCAATGATTCCCTGTTGGGAAGTTTCGCCTGTACCGGACTTTCCGGAACCTATGATGTTGGTGGCCCAACACCTGACTATGCAGATCTGGTCTCAGCTGCTAACGCGATCGCTGCCTGCGGCCAAACCGGAGCCGTAACCCTGAATGTTCATCCTGGAACCTATGTTGGGTCGGTGATCTTTGATAATGTGGGTGATGCGGTGAATACGATCACCGTAAACGGATTGGATAGAAATACTGTAATTGTGACCACAGCCGGAGGAGCAACATTTGATCTTATCGGCGCTGAATATGTCACCATTCAAAATTTGACCGTAAGAAATACAGGTACCACTGATGCCTGGGGTGTTCACATGTGGGATACATGTCAATACATCACTGTTGATCAATGTAATATTTTCATGGACTCGACAGCTACTTCAGATGTTGATGCCATAGTCGGATCGGCAAGTTATACCTCCGCTTTCACTGAAGGCCCGAATGTGTATTACTCAACTTTCTCCAATAACCATATTGTTGGTGGGGATGTTGGAGTCCATTTTGAAGGACCAACTACTACGGCACTTAGACTGTCCGGCAACAGAGTCCTGAACAACACCATGGAATGGCTGGATAACTGGGGAGTAGGAGCGGATCAGGTTGATTCTCTTTGGATCATTGGAAACGTTATCCGTATCAGACCAACTTCCAATGTTGATGGAATTGGAATATTCGACTCAGAGGATATTTGGATCGAGGAAAATGAGATCCATGCCGGAAATGAAGGAATTGTGCTAACGGATATCAATTTTGATGCAGCCGGCGGACCTTCCAGGTCTAGGGTCATCAACAACATGATCTCAGCCAACACCGGTGCCGCTATTTACATCGATGATGTGAATGATATGAATGTCTACCACAACACTTTGTGGTCAGCCAGTACCAGTACTTCAACCTCCAGTGGTGGTTCATTGAAGATGAATGACACCGATTCCGTTGATGTCATCAACAACATTATTGTTGCTGCCGGTACCTGGAGTTTTAACAACAATGACGCCATTACCAATGAGATCATCGACAACAATATCTATTGGTCCGGCGGACCGGATCTTGCCCGGGTAGTGAGTACAAATTATGCCGACCTCGCTGCTTGGCAGGCTGCGGATCCTGCGAGCAACACCGCTTCGCTTGAAGGAGATCCTGTTTTCGTCAACGCCCCTATGGATCTTCATGTGTCAGGAGTGCTTGCCTACGACAACGGTCAGAACATTGGGATCCTTGTGGATATCGATGGCGATCCTCGTCCTCTCGCACCTTCTGTGGGATACGATATTGGAGCTGACGAATATCTGCTTCCTCCAAATGATGCTGGCGTTACTGCTTTGAATGCCCCTGGAAACCCGATTGTTCCGGGTAACCAGGCAGTGGATGTCGATATTACCAACTTCGGAGCTTCCGCACTGACAAGTGCTAATGTGAACTGGTCTATAAACGGAGTGACTCAAACTCCATTTGCATGGACCGGAAACCTTGCTACTGGTGCTTCTGAGGCCGTCGCTTTGGGTAACTTCAACTTTGGTGTCGGGGTTACTGAAATGAAGTTTTGGACTTCGCTCCCGAACGGTGTTGCCGATACCGTGAATACTAATGATACTTTGGATGAAGTTGCCTGTACAGCTCTTTCAGGGGTTGTTACTGTAGGACCCACTGGTCAGGTTCCTGATCTCGTAGCTGCAGCAGATCTGGCAGGTACATGTGGTCTGAACGGCCCTGTAACATTCATGATAGAGCCCGGTACTTATAACGGTTCAGTAGTGATCGATAACATCCCGTCTAACACCATGACCAACTCTATTACCTTCAGAGGAATGGACAGGAATACCGTTATCGCTCAGACCGCAGGAGGAACAGTATTTGATCTGATCGGTGCGAAGGCGGTAACCATTACCAATATGACCATCAACAATACCGGAACCACGGATGTTTGGGGTGTTCATATGTGGGATACCTGCGAGTACATCACTGTGGATAGCTGTAACTTCAATCTGCAGCCAAGCGTTTCTGATGGAGCTGCGATCGTGGCCAGTGCCACTTATACTTCGATCAGCTCCGCCGGTCCGAATTGCTACGATGGTATGTTCAGCAACAATGTCATTGTAGGTGGAGATAGGGGTATTTCCCTAACGGGAAGTTCTTCTACCGCTGACTGGGGAACAGGGAACAAGATCATGCACAATGATATTTCTGCCTCCGAGGTTCATGCAATTCGTATCGAGCATCAGGATAGTGTGGATGTGATCGGAAACTATATCCATGATATGGCTAATACAGGAGCAGATGGTGTTTATTGCTTCGAGGTCAATGGATATTATGTTGAGGAGAATAATGTAAGTGTTGGAGACTTTGGGATCTATTTTGCCGATGCGAATTTTGATCTGGCTTGGGGAAGAAGAAGTAGGGTAGTCAACAACATGTCTTACTCAAGTGGAGATGAGGCCTTCTTTGCGGACGATTTTGAGTTTACGGACATCTTCCACAATACCTTTAGAGCAGGTTATACCAGTACTTCCACAACCAGCCAGGCGGTCTATTTCAATGATATTGATTCAGTGTCTATTATCAACAACATTTTTGCTGCCGGAAACCTTCAGGTAGTTAGGTTCCTGGATGCTTTTGGGGCAAATGAGTATGTGGATTACAACCTCTATCATAATACCGATACAACCCTTTTGGCAAGGGTCGGAACAGGCATCTATGCTAACCTTACCGCCTGGCAGACAGCCGATCCTACAAGGAACGTAAATTCAGTTGAAGATGATCCTGTATTCGTGGATCCTGTTAGTGATCTTCATGTGATCGGAACAGCTGCTAATGACGTTGGAGATAATTCAGTCGGTGTGACCATCGATATCGACGGTGACACCAGGCCACAGGCTCCATCGACTATCGTGGATATCGGAGCTGATGAATACACCCCGCTTGCGGATGATGCCCAGCTGGAAGCAATTCTTTCTCCGGCACCCGGTTGTGGAGATTCCACAATGTCCGTTCTGATTTCAATTAGAAACCTGGGAACCAATGTGATCACCAGTGTACCGGTTGATGCGATCATCTCAGGTGCTGTTACCGGAACAGCCAGCGGCACCTATACAGGTAGTATTTCCTTCAATGAGACAGATACCGTAACCATTGGCACAGTGAATACTGCCATTGGTGGTAGCGTTAATGTTGAGGCTTTCACCAGTTTGACCGGTGATCAGAATTCCAGTAACGATACCGCTACAGCGACGGGTATCAATATTGCACCTATTGTTGCACCTGGTACTTCTGCCGGCCCGGCACCATGCGCGGGAGATTCAACCTTTGTTGTTGCCTCTACAAATGGCATAGTTGCATGGTATGATTCCGCAGTTGGTGGTTCTATTATCGCAACGGGAGATACCCTGTGGACCGGACCATTGTTTGGCGATACCACTTACTACGCCGGATTGGGTGGCCCTGCGGGTTCACTGACCACAACTTTCGCCGGTGGAACGACCTGTGGTGGTGGAAACATGTTTGACCTTGTTCCGAATAGCACACTGCAATTGGATAGTGTTACAGTGTTGCCTGGACCAACTTCAGGTTTGGTCCCTGTAAATATTTATTACAGAGTCGGAACATATGCTAACTCAACTCCTGGTTCTTCGGCTGGCTGGATTCTTGCGGGTTCGGATAACGTAGATGCTTCTCTTTCAAATCCTACGGCTGTGATTGCAAACCCAATTGCATTGCCAGCAGGTGCTGTTACAGGTATCTATGTAGAGTATGATGCTGAATACGCCACTGGTGGAAACACCTTCTCAAATGCAGATCTGACCTTTATTGCCGGAAATGGTAATTGTTCGTCATTCGATATGTGCTGTGATCCGAGAACCTTTAACGGTATACTCCACTATAGCACCACTGCTTGTACCGATGACAGGACTGCTGCAACTGTAGGACTCGCTCCTCCACCTGCTTCAGGTTGGACCGAAGTCGTTACCGGATTGCAGATCGCATTCACGGATACATCTACAGGTGATGTGACAAGCTGGGATTGGGACTTTGGTGATGGAAACGGATCCACTGCTCAAAACCCAACACATACTTATGCATCCAATGGTACCTATGCCGTTACATTGATCGTTTCAGGTCCTTGTGGATCAGATACCAATGCGACAGCATACAATGTGATCAGTGGATTGAGCCACGTTCCAGGTCTTGAGTACATGGCGATCTATCCGAATCCATCAAATGGTCAGGTTGTGCTTGACGTGAATAGTACGATCAGCTATCAAATGGGTTATGAGTTAATGGATGCTCAGGGAAGAGTTCTGAAGTCAGAAGAGCTTAGAGATGTTGATGCTGTATTCAAGAGAGACCTTGATTTCAGCAGACTGAGTTCAGGGGCTTATTTCCTCAGAGTTAGGTTTGGAGATCGCATGGTGATGCAGAAGCTGATCATCGAATAGGCTGATCTCTGAAAAATAGATTTAACCCTCCTGGTTTCGGCCAGGAGGGTTTTTTTGTGCAAAAACTTCGGAGCTCAAGGATTTCTCACCCAACCCAAGGTGGAGTTTCAAACGTTTATCCTGTTAGAAACCTTGGTAAAATCAACTATCTCCACGGAGCCGGTTTATTACTTTTGGTTCAACCTTAAACGACATGCTCTTTTCAAGTCTGGTATTTTTATTTGGATTTCTACCCTGCCTCCTGCTGATCTATTATGCAGCACCAAGAAGCCTGAGAAATCCCATTCTGCTTTTTTCCAGTCTGATCTTCTATGCATGGGGAGGTGTTTCCTACACTCTTATTCTCATTTGTTCAATTCCGGTTAATTATTTTTTTGCCAAGCAGATCGAATTCAGGGCAAACCAAAAAGTCTGGTTGATAGCCGGTTTGAGTGTCAACATACTTTTGATAGCTACTTTCAAATACCTTGACTTCTTTGTCGAAAACCTCAATTCGCTGAATCGCTACCTCGGCACTGGTCTTCCCGATCTGCCCTATGCACATATCCTATTGCCTTTGGGGATCTCATTTTTCACCTTTCAGCAGATGTCAATGCTCTGGGATATCTACCGCGACAAGGAATCGAATCATACCGCGGGATTACTGAACTCTGCGCTCTATATCGGTTTCTTCCCTCAACTGATTGCTGGTCCGATCGTGAGATACCATGATATCATCGACCAGATCAGGTCCAGAAAAGAGAGCCTTAACCTCTTTGCATCAGGGATAGAAAGGTTTATTCTGGGCTTGTTTAAGAAGGTGATCATCGCCAATAACTGTGCCTTGATCGCAGATGGTATTCTGGATGGAGGGACAGCTGGAATTTCCACTTCCACGGCATGGCTCGCCATCATAGCCTATGCTTTCCAGATCTATTTTGACTTCAGTGGGTATTCGGACATGGCGATTGGATTGGCAAGAATGTTTGGTTTCAGGCTATTGGAAAATTTCAATTTTCCCTATACCGCCACTTCGATCAGGGAGTTTTGGCGAAGATGGCATATTTCCCTGAGTACCTGGTTCAGGGACTATGTCTATATTCCGCTCGGTGGCAGCAGGGGAGGTGCGCTCAAAACATACGGAAATCTGGTATTGGTATTTCTTTTGACAGGTTTTTGGCATGGAGCCACATGGAGCTTCGTTTTTTGGGGAGCCTTTCACGGGGCTTTTCTGGTGATTGAACGACTTGGCTTTGACAAGGTCCTCCATAGGACTCCAAAGTTCTTTGCATGGCTTTACGCCATGTTCGTCGTGGTTATAGGTTGGGTATTTTTTAGAATCGAGTCCTTTTCAGAAGCCTGGAACTATACATTGAAACTCTTTGGAATCGGAGCTTCTGATGGGATCAGCTTTTTGTATCATCTGGACAATGAAAGAATACTGGTTCTGATACTGGCAGTACTATCGAGCAGCTTTCTGCCCCTTAGGGCCAAAGCGATATTTCAAGGGTTCAGATCGGGAAGGACACAGATGGCGATTCATTTTTTTAAGGATTTTGCCCTGCTGCTTCTGCTGGTTTACTGCACCATGTACATCAATTCCGGTTCCTATAATCCTTTTATCTATTTCAGATTCTAACAATGCCCGGAGCCTCACAATTTGAAAAATTGGTTTTATTGTTCGCCTTCCTGGGCATGATCTCCCTTCCTCTTCTGAATGACTGTATGGGACTTTGGGAGTTTGAGAAAATGGATGAAAATCGATTTTTCAAATCCTCAGTGGATATTGACTTGAGCCATCTTGACCCATTCCCGAACCAGTACAATGAATTCTTTGACGATAATTTTTCCTTCAGAAGGCCGCTTCTGGATCTTTATCACAGCCTACAGTTTGACCTGCTTAAAGTCTCGCCGCATCGCGACAGGATGTTCATCGGTGCTGATCAATGGTACTTTCTCAACGACAAGGCCATGGAGGTCTATCAGGGTAAGTGGGATTTTTCTCAACAACAGCTCGATTATTTCATTGCGGAATGGGAAAGGAGAAAAGCTTTCCTGGAAGCCAGAGATATACCCGTGATCTGGGTGATCGCACCCATCAAGCACCATGTCTATGAAGATAAGATCCCAATGCTTATGAAAGCCCGGAGAGGAGCTCCACGCGGACAGGTACTGGCAAATGCTTTGAATGAGAAATTCCCCGGACTGGTCTATTATCCTCTCGAGGATTTCAGGAGCCAGATCCCTCAATTCAAATGGTATTATCAGCTCGATAATCATTGGAATTTGCATGCAGGCTATTATGTATCCGGCAAGGTGATCAATTCGCTCAAGAAACAAAAGCCGGAACTGAACATACCCTCACTTCATGAGTATCATTGGAGAGTCGAAAAGATTCAATACGGGATCCATTACAAGCTTATCGGAGTTCCGGATATCTATGAGAATGATATTGCCCCCCTTGATGAAGATATTCAGTCGCATGCCTGGAAGATCCACGGTTTCCCGGCACCTGAAGAGTTCAGGCAGAAGACCTGGTATGAATGGGTTCATGTGAACTTTAAGTTGAACACCGGCACGAAAGCACTGGTGATCAGAGATTCCTATGGAACTCAGACCACGCAATTCCTTCCGGAATGCTTTTCCGAAACAATGTTTATTTGGGACAACTGGAAATATAAATTGAACGAGGAGATCATAGAAGAGTATAAACCAGATGTTTTGATCTATATATCCAGCGAGAACTCTTTGGAGAACATGATCGAGGATTATCCTGATGATGAGCGGTCTTCCTGAAAACTGTCGTTGGAAAGGCTTATGGGGTATCTGGATGAAGAGCAGCGAAAAAAGCGCTTTCCTGTCAATGGATCTTGACTTTTCTCTAATTCAATCTGCAAAGAATGCTCGGCGATAACATTCAAGGCCTCGGTAAGCTGCAAAATCCTCGGAGATGTCAATGCGGATGCTCAAAGATGTGGTTCTCCTTCAAGATGGAAGGAGAAAAAACCGGATTTTCATTTAATTTTCTTTCAAGGAAAACTCAAAATAATGCATAATCAAGAGCTTTAAAGCCTGATATGACTGTTATTTCCGCAGGATTTAGATTACATTTATACATTCTGAATATTACAAATCTATGAACAGTCTGTACTCCAAGATTACATTAATCTTATGCCTTTGCTATTTCTCATTTTCCACTTTCGCACAAACAGGAACGGTTCCGGAACTTCTGTATTACAAGTTCGATGGCGCGGGACTGACTGTGCCGAATGAAGCCTCCGCTCCGGTCGGGACGAATCCCGCTCCACTAACGGGTGTTACTCAGGGCGGTTCAGGTCAGTTTGGAACTGCACTGGTGGGAGCAGGAACGGGTTCTGTTAACCCGGGTTGGCCACTCAATATTCCCGGAGATTGGACCATGTCCTTCTGGATCGATTTTGGTGCCCAGGCCGCGACCTTTCAGTATTTTCTGGGTGATGCCGGGGCCAGTTCTTTTCGAGCCTTTGCCAATGGTGCGGCAGGACCGAATAACATTACATTGCGTGGTCCATTCACGCTTAATGTTCCCGGTGTGGCCGACGGTTTGCCCCACGTGGTTCATTTCGTAAGAGAAGTCGCCGCAGGCGATGTGAAGGCTTACGTGGACGGTATCCAGGTTGCTACCACCATTTATACGGGTTCGGTCCCTGTTGGAACGGGTTTTACCGTTGGTGCATATAGTTCTTCCATGGCTGCGGGTGTGCTTATGGACGAATTCAGGATGTATAACCGGGCTCTGGATGCAACTGAGGTTGCAGATAGCTGGGATGAAGAACTTCCTTTGGTGTCGGCTCCCAACGATGCCGGCATTGCTTCTATCGATTCCCCTACGGTTTTCTGTCCAGGGGTCTTCGACGTTTATGCCAAACTCCAGAATTATGGTCAGAACATGTTGGACTCCGTTTTGATCGATTGGACCGTCGACGGAGTACCCCAGTCCCAGGTTAAATTTGTGGGATCTTTGGATACCGCCGGAGGAGTTGGTCCGAATACCGCGCAGGTCTTGCTGGGCTCTTTTAATTTCTCGACCAATAATCCATACGATATCAAGGCCTGGACGTCCATGCCCAATGGTGTTGCCGATACGGTCAATACAAATGACACGGCAAACTCAATAAAACAATCCAGTCTTCCTCCGCCTTCAAATATTCAGCTCACGGCAGTTTCCGGAAACCAGGCAACCCTGAGCTGGACGGGAGGCTCGGCCAATTCATGGCTTTGGGCGGTATTTCCAGCCGGAACTCCCTTGGTTGGTAATGGGACTCCCACTGCCGTTCCCAACGTCACGATCACGGGACTTACACCAGAGCAGGATTATGAGTTTTACGTACGCGAGGTTTGCCCTACCGGAGATACTTCACTTTGGGCAGGTCCCTTTCTGTTCACAACGCCGTTTCTATGTCCTCCGAATTCATATTGCTTCCTGACGGGCGGAGCCGTTGGAAGAGATGGGCCGACCCAGGCTCAATTGAATACGATATATAACGGCACTAACCTGTCCGGAGCGGTTACTTCTGTCAACGGTGTTCAGCAATGGACCGTACCTGCCAGTGGTCTTTATGAAATTGAGGTTTTTGGAGCTGAAGGTGGTGGATCACCGGCCCGCCCTGGTGGAAAGGGTGCAAGAATGCGAGGTGAATTTAACCTCTTGGGTGGTTCTGTCCTTAGGGTGATCGTTGGCCAATCGGGCAACCTGAATCCAACTGGAGCCGGAAACCGTGGTGGTGGAGGTGGTTCCTTCGTTTGGGATACCGCGAACGCAGCACAACCCCTTATTGTAGCCGGTGGGGGTGGAGGTACGAATGTCTCTGTTACCGCTGCGCTGCCCGGACTAGATGCGGTGACGACCGCCGGAGGAACTTTGATGGCTAATGGTCTTGGAAACCCTGGGGTGAATGGTAATGGAGCTTCTCCGGGAGGAGCGGGTTACCTTACGAGTTCCTCAAATGAAAATAGCGGAGGACCTGCCTTGGCAGCCTTGCTTGGTGGTGTTGGTGGAGACGGATATACCGCAGCTACCCACTTCGGTGGATTTGGCGGCGGCGGTGGCGGTGGCGGAAGCCCGAGTACCACCTTCGGAAGTGGCGGCGGTGGAGGATACTCTGGTGGCGCCGGTCAGGGAAGCCCTGGTTCTGTTGGTGGCGGTGGCGGTGGTTCCTTTAATGCAGGGATCAACCAAAGCAATTCTCCAGGCGTAAGGTCAAATGATGGTGTGGTCATCTTTAAGGTATTGTCTTCAGGGGCGACGAACGATATTGCCGCGATCAGCATAGATTCTCCAACCGTTTATTGCCCTGGCCCTCAGAACGTCGTGGCAACCATTGCCAATTTTGGCTCAAACCAAGTGACCTCAGCTACAGTAAACTGGTCTGTCGACGGTGCTCTACAGACTCCAGCGAGTTTTACGGGTTTGTTGGATACGGTTGGTGGAGCGAGCTCTTCTTCCCAGCAGGTTAATCTTGGGTCTTTTAACTTTTCCACTAACAACCCCTACGATATTGCTGTTTGGACAAGTATGCCAAACGGAGCCGTTGATACTGTCCCATCGAATGATTCTACATTCACAACTGTTCAGTCAAGTCTTCCCCCGCCATCAAACCTCACGCTTGGAATTGTGACGGCCAATACCGCTGATTTTTCATGGTCAGGTGGATCAAACAACAGTTGGTTATGGGCGGTCGTTCCTGCAGGGGTTCCTGTCACAGGAACCGGATCAGCTACTTCAGTCCCCAATGTTACTGCCACTGGACTGTCACCTTTGACCGCTTACGATTTTTATGTTCGAGAGGTATGCCCAACGGGTGATACTTCGTCTTGGGCTGGCCCCTTGAACTTCGCAACTCCCTTCTTCTGTCCACCAACGGCCTATTGCTTTAGCAATGCAGGCCAGACGGGAAGGTTTGGGCCAGACCAGACCCAGGTGAATGCGGCCTATGCCGGAACGCCGCTCTCCGGAAATGTGACTGCGCTCAACGGAATTCAATACTGGGTTGTACCAGCTTCGGGTTTCTACTCGATCAATGCCATCGGTGCTTCCGGTGGAGGAGTGAGCGGAGGATTGGGAGCCAACATTACAGGAGAGTTCAGCCTGATGGCCGGTGATACGATCTTGATCGTAGCAGGCCAGGAGGGATTTGATCCCGGTGATAACTCTGCAACAGGTGGAGGTGGAACCTTTGTGGTTCTGACCGACCCGAGCTCTCCAAACGCAATGATAACCGGAAGAAGAGTTACACCATTGATCGTTGCCGGTGGTGGTGGAGGAAACCCAGGAGCAGCGGATCCCAGCACTGATGCAAGTTTGACGACCTCAGGAAATATGGGATCTGGTGCGGCTGGATCAGGTATAGGTGGAACCGGCGGAAATGGAGGGGGTATTGCTGTGCCCAATGGAAATAACCGTGCGGGAGGTGGTGGAGGATTCCTCACCGATGGGGAACAAACAGGTACCTGTGGTGTCGGTCTGGAATCGGGATTAAGCTTTTTAAATGAGGCTGCAGGAGGATTGACTACCGGTTGCGGCACTCCCTATGAAGGAGGATTTGGTGGTGGTGGAGGAGCTATATCCACGGGATGGAGATCTTCCGGAGGAGGAGGAGGATACTCCGGAGGCGGAGGAGGACAGATCAATACGAACTCCAATGCCCATAGAGGTGGGGGAGGCGGATCCTTCAATTCCGGAGGAAATCCGACTGGAACCCTGGCTGCGGCCGGACATGGCAGGGTGATCATAACACCTCTCTCCAGTGGAGTGCCCAATGATGTTGGAGTGATCAGTATCGACTCACCAACGATCTTTTGTCCCGGTCCTCAGAATGTTGTGGCTACCATCAACAATTTTGGAACCAATCAGGTAACATCTGCCAATGTGAATTGGAGTGTTGACGGGATAGTTCAAACCCCGGTTTCCTTTACAGGAAATTTGGATACCATTGGGGGGGCAGGAGTGACGACAGCACAGGTCTTGCTCGGAAGCTTTAACTTTTCTACCAATAATCCGTATGCCTTGAAGGTATGGACCAGTCTTCCCAATGGCGTGGTTGATACCGTTGGCGGAAATGACACAGCTGAAACCACGGCGCAATCCAGTTTGCCGCCGCCGACAGCATTGACTTTGGGCCCAATGACCGGCACTACAGCTGAGTTCACATGGGCCGGTGGGTCTAACAATAGCTGGTTATGGGTGGTGGTACCACAAGGAACCCCGATCACAGGAACCGGGACCGCAAGTTCGGTGCCTATGGTTACGGTTACCGGATTGACATCTGAGACAGCCTATGATTTTTATGTACGGGAAGTATGTCCGACAGGAGATACTTCACAATGGGCTGGGCCTTTGTTCTTTATTACCCCGTTCCTATGTCCTCCGAACTCATTCTGCTTTCTCCCATGTGGAGCCAGCGGAAGTTCGGGTCCTACCCAATTGGATTGTAATGCGGCCTATGCCGGAACTCCTTTGGCAGGGAATGTCACGGTAATAGGAGGAATTCAAAACTGGAATTTCCCTTCTGGTGGAGTTTATACCATTGAGGTCTTTGGTGCCCAAGGTTTTGGAACCTTTGGAGGAAGAGGGGCTAAGATGAGTGGGGAGTTTACTTTCGGTACGGGTGATCCCCTGAAGGTCCTTGTCGGGCAGAGAGGTGCACCTCCCGTCGGAGCCGGAACAAATCAATTTGGCGGAGGCGGAGGAACCTTTGTTACTGACCTCGCAAATAATCCATATATCATCGCAGGTGGTGGTGGAGGCTCCTGGGCCGCAACTCATACAGCGGTTACCGATGCTGTAGTGACCGGTACAGGAAATGCCGGTGCAGGAGCAGGAAGTACTGGCGGTGCCGGTGGGGCCGCCGGACTTGGTGGTGCATCCAGTTCATCTGCCGATGGTGGAGCCGGGTTGCTGGGAGATGGTGGCGGTACAGCCGGAGGACAGGCCTTTATCAATGGCGGCCTTGGCGGTGTTGCAGCAACAAGTGGCGGTGAAGGAGGATTCGGCGGCGGCGGCGGAGCCAGCAGCTTCAACAACCGTAGAGCCGGCGGTGGCGGCGGATACTCCGGCGGCGGCGGGTCGCATGGAGCAACGACCGGCTTCCCAGAAGGTGGAGGAGGCGGATCCTTTAACTCCGGAATAAACCAGGATAATGTAGGTGGCGTCAGGTTTAATGATGGTGTCGTGATCATTACGCCGTTGTCAAGTGGTATTGCCAATGATGTTGGAGTTGTTTCCATCGACGTTCCTGCTGATCCTTGTGAAGGTGTACTGGATGTTCCCGTGAGCATTCTGAATTTTGGAATTACTCAGGTGAATTCCCTGACGATCAACTGGGAGTTGAATGGCATCCCGCAAACCGCGGTTCCATATACCTCTCTTCTGGATACGTTTGGAGGAACGGGCAATTCTTCGGCTCAGGTAGTGTTAGGGTCTTTCAACTTTACGGCCGGAACACCTGTAACGATCAGAGCCTGGACCTCAAATCCAAATGGAGGTGCTGACGGACTTCCGGCGAACGATAGTAGTGAAAAAGTGATCAATGCCTTGAACCAGCCGGTGATCAACTCAACAATGGGTGATGAGGTTTGTGAGGTAGGGGACCTGACCTTGACCGTCAGCGGCTCTGCCGGCACCATGGCCTGGTACGATGATCCTACACTATTGAATCAGGTCGGTACAGGAAATAGTCTGACCATAGTTGGTGCGACCAGCAGTCAAACGCGCTATGTACGGGGTGAAAATGCCAATGGCTGTAATACCCTACCGGAAACCGTGTTTGGAAAAGTCAGCCAGACTCCGGTTTCGGACTTTACATTCGTCATCAATGGCGCAACGGTCGATTTCACCGAGAATATTACCGGAGCATTTGATAGCGTATTATGGGATTTTGGAGACTTTACAAGTAGCAACCAGTTTAACCCCTCCCATACTTATACCACGACTGGAACAAGGCTGGTGACACTTACCGCCTGGGATGGAACCTGTGTGGATGACTCTAGTCATGTGCTCTTTGTGAATGTGGGATTGAACGATAGTCAGTTGGCCAGGGATATTCGCCTTTATCCGAATCCAAGTTCCGGACAGTTCACCATTGAACTGCCAACTCTGGATAAGGATATGCGTTTTGAGATCCTTGATCTGAAAGGAGTATTGTTGTTTGAAGATGAGGTTGGTTCGACTGCCGATCATTTGACCAAGGACTTTGATCTGCAGGGACTACCCGTTGGAAACTATGTATTGAAGGTGTACAGGGGCGACGAGTTCTCCTATCACCGTTTCACGATAAAATAGCAGGTGAATGATAAGACCTCCCCGCCGATCTTGGTGATAATCGAGATCTGGGGAGGTTTTTTATTGGCCAAAAAATCACTGAGGCAAGGGCTTACTATTTGTCAAAAGTCTAGCGGTCAAAATAAATTACCGGATTTGGAGTTATCATTCCGTTAGTTCGGCTATTGTGAAACAATCTTTGATCGTATTATTCCTGATCCTGTTACCCTTTCTTTCGAAGGCTCAAAGGATCACACAACCAGATGAAATCTATGCTTCCTACTTCGGTGAGGCTATTACTCATCCCGGCTTGAAGTTGGGTGTCGCATATTATCTATGGCAGCAACCCAAAGAATGGACGAACAAAAAGGGCAATGAAAAGTCCCGAATGGTCCTGTGGCGGGCGGGGTTTTCCGCTGGGTTTTGGTATCATCATCGCTATCAGACAGGGATATTTATTCTTCCGGAAACCGATATCTTAAGGAAAGGCAAAAGAGGTGGATACTATGGTGCCGGACTCGCCCTTGGGTATCTGAGAACGCAGATACCCAATGTCTATGAAGTGGATCAAAACGGTGATGTGAACCAGGTATCGGCAGGTTATGATCAATTGCTGACCGGTTTTCAGATTCTTTATGGAAAGGACTATAGAAAGAGTAAGGACATTCCTTTTGGCTGGGAGATAAAACCACAGGTCATGGTGGCTGTTCCAAATTTTGAGAATTCAACCGGGTATTTCTTTCTGGAGTTAAGCGCAAGATATTATTTATGAAAAGGCTCATCATTCTCCTTTTTTCATCGTTCCTTATCTCATGTGAATCCTTTGAGATCGGACCGGATGCGAATGATCTGTTCCATGTCAAGGTTGGAGACGCAATCCTTCCGGTACTGGTAAAGGGAAATACGGCCTCTGGTAAAATTATTCTTTTTGTCAATGGAGGCCCGGGGCTGACTTCAATAGATGTTGGAGAATCAAACCTGCTGAATTGGGATAAGATCGAAAGCGGTTTTGCCATTGCCTATCTTGATCAAAGAGGTACTGGAAATTCGCAGGGAAATTTCAAGGTTGAATCGGTTAACAATCAACAATATGTTCTTGATATTCAGGCAACTATCAGGGTTCTGAAAGCAAAATACGGTTCGCCGGACATTATTCTTATGTCTCATAGCTATGGGGGATATACCTGTGGTGAATACCTCAGTCAAGGCAGAGGTGGGGTAGAAGGATGGATCAATATCGATGGTCTGGCAGTACCCAGAACCGAGGATATGTGGATATACAGACATGAATTTTTGGTGAATATCGCTGTGGAGAAGATCCAAAATGGAGAGGATTCGGCATATTGGCAGCAAGCCCTGGATTGGGCCCTGGCAAATCCAGTGATCGAGACCGATGGACAAAAGGATGTCTGGAGGAGCTATATCGGAAGTCGGCCCGGAGAAGGTGTGATCCCGGAGGAGAATGTTAGCCTTTCCGCAACTCAGGTTTTGAATTCTGTTTTCTTCTCGTCATACAATCCTGTTCCCGCATACATCGCCGGCAAATGGAAAACGGTACTGAGAAATCTTTTTGATGAAATAGAAGAGGATAATCAGATCTCTCGCCTGAGTGCAATTGATGTCCCTACCCTGAGCCTCTGGGGACGTTATGATGAACTGATCCCTCCGGAAATGGGAAAGGATGTGCATGATACACTTTCCACTCCTGAAGCCCTGAAGAAGTTTGTCCTGTTTGAAAGTTCAGGTCACCAGCCCTTTGTGAATGAGGAAGAAAAATTCAGGGAAGAAGTGATGAGATTTGTACAATCGCTTTGATCAGATAATATTTGGGCCTGTTGAAAAGCAGGAATGGCGAATTCAGGAAATATCAAAACCCGGATCGGGATTGGACTTGTGGTGGCCGGCTTTCTGCTTCCCCTTCTCGGACTGATCGTTCCATTTCTTGGTTTCTCTTCAGGAGTTTCCGCCACTCTGATCGGTTTCTTCATGATCGGCGGGCCCGAGATCTTCATCATTGTGGGAGGAGCCCTGGCGGGAAAGGAGGGTGTGTTGTTCGTCAAGAACAGGGCAAAGCGATTGCTCGGCCTGCCGGAAGGAGAGTATCCGGCTTCCAAGAGCCAGTACAATCTGGCCCTGTTCCTGATGGTCCTGTGGCTTGTATCGCTCACCCTGCCGTATTATGTGCCTTTCATAGGTCAATGGATTGGAAGCCTGACGATCAAATGGTACTATTTTGTGCTGGGAGATCTGGTCTTTGTGGTGGCTTTCCTGTTTCTGGGCGGGCATCAGATGATCATCAAGCTTGGCAAGCTATTCACCTGGGAGCCATGGGAGTTACCAAAATGAGTTGAGTGGGCTATGTTCCCGCAATAAACGATATCCACCGGATTTTCTGTTTCGCTGTGGCTGAGTTCTGCCAATGCCATGAGCTAACATTGGGAGCTGAAGTCTTTTCTCAATAGCGCCCTGAGACTTATTTTTGCGAGGTGATTCGACTCCTGCCTTTTCTTGTGTTGGTTTTTTCTGCTTTTCATGCAAAGGGAGACTTGATTGTCGATTCCCTTTTTATCAATTCTGGAATGGTTCAAATGGAGTTTGGAGGCCCGATGTTTCCTTACATATCTCCGAATCAATCGGCGGCTTTTGAAAAAGAGGCTGCCAGGTATAGAATATTGCCCGAAGACACCCTGAGACTCATGATCTTTAACAATGACAACCAAAGTCACAGCTTTACGATCAGGGGCAGCGGTCAAAGCTCTCCATTGATCCCTGCGGGCAATACCGCAAGCTGGGATGTTCATTTCTCCACTTCCGGGATCTATCAATTTGCCGATGAGAACGACCATAATGATGTTCTCGGACTTTCGGGAATGATCATCGTCTGGCCGGATCTTGACCATGAATTCTTCTGGTCTCTGAGGGAGCACCAAAGCGACCTGAATGCCAATATCCTGGCCGGGCAGCCTTTTGATCCCGATGACTTTGCTCCGGATTATTTCACTGTCAATGAAAAAAGCCATCCTGAAGTTCAAAGCGATTCGGCGGCTGTGATCTCCGGAAATGTGGGAGACAGTATTTACATTTTCCTTTCAAACCAGGGATTGATGGACCATTCAATCCATTTCCATGGTTACCACATCCAGTTGGTGTACTCATCAATCGATAACTGGCAATTAGACTGGATCAAGGATAGTTTGCCGATCAAAGCGCAGGAATCACAGATATACCTGCTTGTACCACATCAGGAGGGTACTTTTCCTGTTCATGATCATAACCTTGTGGCAACGACCATTGGTGGAAATGCCCCGGGTGGAATGCTGGTTCTCTTTACCATAGATCCATGAGGAAGCTGTTCTTGATATTCTCATTCTGTATGGTCTCCGGCTTTGTATCGGCGCAGGTTAAGCGTGAGTTCACCTTTGATTCATTCATGGACGGCATTTCTTTGTTGCACACCGGAGACAGCATGAATATTTGGGGTTTTCAGCGACTTTATCCAGATACTTCCCGGAAATTGCTGCCCTCACCAACCATCTATTGTGAATTAGGAGATACGGTAGTGATCACTGTGATCAATACCTCCTTTGAAGGGCATACAATTCATCTTCACGGACTCGATGTGGATCAGGCTAATGACGGAGTTCCATCGACCTCCTTCTTCATTCAACCAGGCCAAACAGGCAAGTATTCCTTTGTCGCGACGCACACGGGGAATTACCTCTACCATTGTCATGTTACCTCGGTTATGCATGTTCAATTGGGGATGTATGGTATGTTGGTGGTAGCAGGGCCCGGGGGTGAGAAAGAGATGTACCCGGGAGGACCGAAATATGTCAAGGAATATGCCTGGCTTGGTGCGGAGATCGACAAGTCCTGGCATGATGATTACACGAGCATCGGAAGTTTCACCAACTTCTTTCCTGACTTTTTCCATGTTTCCGGGAAGTCCAGACAGCAGATCTGGGAAGACTCGGCGATCTCTATCTACGATGCCCGTATCAATGAACCGATTCTGATCAGGGTATTTAATATCGGCTTCGGGATCCAGGAATATATCTTTCCTCCATCATTGACGGTCAAGGCCATTATGTCAGACGGGAGGGTTTTACCCTCACAGGTGGAACTGGACACGTTGAGATTGTATCCGGGGGAGCGCTATGGCCTGATGATGTGGCCAGGCAGCTTTACGCAGGACAGTATCACGGTCAATTTCAGAAATATGTTGAGGGATCAGCTTTGGGCGACCGATAAGATCCCGATCGAAGTGAATGGTATTTACGGAGTTGAAAAAGAGGCTGGGGGAGAGATCGTGAACATTTTTCCCAATCCAAGTTCCGGTGAGTTGAATATCCGGGCTGAAATGGAAATCAGGGGCATAGAACTCTATGATGTACACGGACAACGTGTTTGGAGTGATCCCTCATTTGACTCCCGGGATCGCAGAATTAAGTTAAGGGTATCCGATGGGGTCTATATATTGAAACTCAAGACCGACAGGAAAGCCATCTCCAAGAGAATTATTGTTGTTTCCCAATAGTCCGATCGCTGCGATTTCATTGTTGGGATCCACGTCCTCGTTTCTAACTTCAACTGACTTTCGTGATCAGACCCAATTCATAGTTCATAATTCCTCTTCAGCTTCGTATTTTCGTACGGATTAAATCTATTAGACTATGAAGTTTATTCTTACGATTGTGCTCAGTGCTTTGACCACCTCACTTTTTGCCGGAAACAAACATTGTCTTTTATCGGCGAATTTCTATGTGGATGATATAAAGACCCTTGAGATCGACTGTCCTCAGGATCAGGCGACAGAAGATGCTTTTCATGCCAGGGATTTCGCAACCTTGGCTGAAGCATTGGATTTTGTTTCTGATCAGGGATATGAGATTCAGGTAATCGCTCCACACAACATTTCCCATGCCGTACATAAGTTCATCATGGGTTATTCGGTGGTTTTCAAAAAGGACAAAGAGTAATAAGTTAAAGCCCGTGCACTTCTGAAGTGGCGGGCTTTGCTTCATTTTGGGATCTGATCAGGCTACAGCCTTTTCTTTTTTCCCGTTGTTCAATCCTATTTTCTGAAGGTCAAACTCTCTTTGTAGGTCTGTTTCGATCAGGCCAAGTACCTCCGGATCATTCAACATCCTGTAATGCCCGACATTCTCGAGGGTTTGTAGGATGATATGCTGATGTTTTTTGTGGATTTCAAGGGAATCGGAATAGGGGATGACCTTGTCAAATCGATCGTGAATGATTAAAAGGTTGTCGACATCGATCTCTTTGAGCCATTCCTCTACGACCAGGCTGCTCATTCTTTCCTTGAGTATATCATCCGTATATCTTTCGATCACTCTGTATGCCTTGTTGCTGAGCCCGATTCTCTCTTTAAAGACTTTTACGGACTCCGAGAGGTCATTCTGCGTACTGAGCATCACCCATTTGTTGATCTTGTATGTCGATCGACGAAGTGCGTTGGCCGTAACTGCGGAGCCCCATGAATGTGAAACGATGGAGAATGGTCCTTTTGGATCAAGAGTGTAGATCAGATTCCTTAAAGCCTCTCTGCATTCAAGAAGATTGGAGGTTTTTAACATGGATTTGCCATGTCCGGGAAGATCCAGGCTCACAACTCGTTTTCCACCTTCTGCCAGTTGTTGACCTATTCTTGCCATGCTTCCCGCATTGGAATGCCAACCGTGTACCAGTATAACCAATTCTCCCGTAGGATCTCCGGTCTCATACACCCAGCTATTCTCCGGTGCTCCTGAGATCTGAAAACCCGGATTCTTGAGATAGAAAGACTTTTCCCGTTTTCTGAATCTCTTTTTGTAGGGCCTGGTCTTGACAAAAAGATTGAATGCCTGCTTACCCGCAAGTTCAGGGAATAAGGCCGAAGTCAGCCCGAAATATGCTCTAATGATTGATTCAATTGGTTTCATAGTTTTATACCGATTGGTATATTTTAGGTTAAATTTTTTTATTTCTTCAGTTCGTTTTCAATGACCTGATCCAGGTGATCCATCATGTCATTGATGCATCCGGGATCTTCGGTGAGCACACCTAAAAAGAGGCTTCCCTCGATCATGGCAAAAATTCTATTTGCATAGACCATGGGATCAATGTCGGATCTGATATCACCTTTTTCAATCCCATTCAGAATAATGTCTACGATCTTTCCCCTGATCTTGATGGTCATTTGCTTGACCCTGGCAAAGAGCAGGGGGTTCTGGTGATTGGAGTCTACTCCTCCGGTAATGATGGGACAGCCTCCAAAATCAAAGGCATAGGCATAATATTGGCGATAGAATTCGTTGACAGCCTTCAATTGCTCCAAAGGAGCAGTGTACTTTCCTACGAATTCATTCAGGTTTCCAAGTATGATCTTCAGGTTGAAATTAAATGCAGCAAGGGCGAGGTGTTCCTTGTTTTCAAAGTGACCGTATATCGCCCCCTTGGTCAGGCCTGTTGCCTTGGTCAGGTCGGATAAGCTGGTTCCGGCATATCCATGCTTGCTGAAAACAGGTGCTACCGTTTCCAAAATAAATTGTTTGGTCCTTTCGGATTTGGAGATGGTTGTTTCCATGAGGGGGCAAAAATAATACAAAATATACCGATTGGTATATTTTTGTTAAGAAAATTAGAGAACCACTTTCAAAAAGTTCTGATCATTTCAATTAAGGCCCATTTTGCCTGGGGCATCTTGTTTATTTATAATGATTCTAAATTAATTGCTGAACCCATTATTTTTTCCTGCTTACTAGATTCTAAGTGCTTGTATTTCAACTGAATGAAGGTTTGAAAATGGAGTTATCCACAATCGTGACCCGATCCTGTAAAAGGCCTGTTTGATGATATGGGTTCGGTAGTTAGATTTGTGCAGCTTTAAGAATCGTACTGCCGATGTATATTGAATTACGAACGCTTTCCGAAAAATTCGGGAAGTTTTTTCTAACCGCTACACTACTGCTGTCTTTCACCCTGGCTCATTCCCAAGATGAAAATGTTGAACCCGCAGCCGAAGAAACTACTGAAGAAGCCGCTCCTGAGGCGGGAGGTTCTGATGAGTTGATCCAGGTAGGAGTTACGGTTTACGAAGAGAATTGTACCCAATGCCACAGGTTCAATTCTGTTGTTGTAGGCCCGGCACTAAAGGATGCTCATACCAGATGGCCTTCCAAAGAAGAACTGCTCCATTTCATTCAATATCCTCAAAAGGTTATCGATGGTGGGGAAAATGCTCATGCAAAAGAGCTATACGATCAGTATAAGCAGTACATGCCGAATCATGATTTCCTCTCTGATAATGAGTTGGAAGGCCTGTATGCTTTTATCGTGGCGGAAAGCACGGATCCTTTTCATGAGGTAGAAAAGGCAGAAGAAACGGTTGCTTCAGCAGACGGATCCGGAGGCGGTGGAGCTGGGACCGGGGTATCCGAAGAATTCCTGATGGTGATCATCGTCATCCTTATTGTGATCCTGCTTTCGATCATCGTTGCCCTGGTTCTTCTGATGGGCTTGATGAAGCGTTTCGTGGATTCCCGTGATGATATCAGCGAAGAGGAAAAGGAATACATCAGTCCTGGCTTCAACCTTGTGGCCATGCTGCGCTCCAAACCATTTGTCAACACCGTGGTGCTGCTCTTCGTACTGTTTGTTTTGAAATCCGGAATTGACGGACTCTATTCGGTCGGCATCCAGCAGGGTTATGCGCCTACTCAACCGATCAACTTTTCTCACAAGCTCCATGCTGGCATGTATGAGATCGAATGCCAGTATTGTCATACGGGAGTTACCAAGAGTAAAAACGCCAATATCCCATCAGCGAACATTTGTATGAATTGCCATAATTCTGTCAAAGTCGCATCGCCGGAGATCCAGAAGATCTATCAAGCCATTGAGAAGAATCGCCCTATAGAATGGGTAAGGGTACACAATCTTCCTGATCTGGCCTATTTCAATCATTCTCAGCATGTTGCGGTTGGAGAATTGGAATGCCAGACCTGCCATGGTCCGGTCGAAGAGATGGAAGTGATCCAACAATATTCTCCTTTGACCATGGGATGGTGTGTGAACTGCCATCGCGAAACACTGGTCAAAGCTGAGGGAAATGAATACTATGATAAGCTGATGGAGTTCCACAATGGAGAAAATGCGGGGATGACAGTGGAGGATATCGGTGGACTAGAATGTTCCAAGTGTCATTATTAATATCTAATCTGAAGACGATTATATGAAGGAAGGAAAAAAAGTTTACTGGCAGGGGCTCGAGCAGCTTAACCAGGATCCTGAATTCCTGAAATACGCTGATAAGGAATTTCCTGAATACCTGCCTGTAAAAGAGCAGAAGAATGGTCAGCCTGAGGATTCCAATGTTGATTTGGGAACCGATAGGAGGGACTTCTTAAAGCTAATGGGGTTCTCAGTTGCTGCCGCATCGCTCGCGGCCTGTGAGGCTCCGGTCAGAAAGGCTATTCCATACCTCAATAAGCCGACGGATGTCGACCCTGGTGTTGCTAACTATTATGCGTCAACCTATTCTCAGGATGGCGACTATTGTAGTGTTCTCGTGAAAACCCGCGAGGGCAGGCCTGTATACATCAAGGGAAACAAGATGTCCGATGTTACCCAGGGTTCGATTAACTCAAGGGTCATCGCCTCGGTGCTCGATCTTTACAACAAGGATCGCTTAACAGGACCAAAGACCAAGGGGCAGGATTCCGATTGGAAAACAGTCGATGCCGAGATCAATCAGAAGATCAGTTCAATCACAAACTCCGGTGGAAAAATTGCCCTGGTGAGCAAGTCGGTCACCAGCCCTTCCACTCTTAATCTGATTTCCGAGATCCAGGAACAATATCCGGGCGTTGAGCACATCCAATACGATGTGAACTCCAATTATGGCATCAGAAAAGGCAATGAAATGTCTTTTGGGGTTGGTTTCGTGCCGGCCTATGACTTTTCGAAAGCCAAAACTATCGTCAGCATCAATGCCGACTTCCTGGGATCATGGGTTTCTCCCATTGAGTATTCAAGGCAGTATGCTCAAGGAAGAAAAGTAGGTAAATCAAAGAAGAAGATGTCCAGACATTTTCAGTTAGAGTCTTTGTTTACCATGACCGGTGCAAGCGCTGATTACCGGACCAAGATCAAACCTTCTGAAGAGGGTGAGGTTGTCAAAGCCCTTTACAACATGGTAGCTGCCAAAACCGGCGGAGCATCCGTTTCCGGTGGCGATGGAAGCTATAATAACCTTGACCAGGCTGCAGATGAATTGCTGAGGAGCAAGGGGAAATCACTGGTGGTCTGCGGGTCAAACGATCCAAATATCCAGACCCTTGTGAATGGCATCAACTATATGCTTGAGAACTATGGTCAGACCATCGATCCAAGCAAAGGAAACACATCAAGGCAGGGGGATGATCGGAAAATGGTTGATTTCGCCAATGGTCTTTCCAGCGGTGAGTATAAAGGGGTTGTCTTTTTAAACTGTAACCCTGTTTATGATCATCCATTGGGTGGCAAGATCAAAGAAGGTATTAAGAAAGCTCTTCTTTCGATTTCCACGGCTATGGTTTCTGATGAAACCGCCGTTGAGGTACAGTACAATTGTCCGTCGCATCACTTTCTTGAATCATGGAATGATTCCATGCCGAGGAAAGGATCTTACAGCCTTGCTCAGCCGACTATCAACCCCTTATTCAATACAAGGCAGGCTGAAGAATCTCTGCTTCGTTTTGCAGGGCGTGATGATTCCTATTACGATTATGTGAGGAATTACTGGAAAGAGAATGTCTATAATTCAGAGACTTCAGAAAAGTCATTTGACCTTTTCTGGGATCGTTGTCTTCATGACGGTGTTCATGAGGTAGAGACACCATCGGAAGAGGGATTCGACATGGTTCCGGTTCTGATCTACGAATCGATGCCAACAGCCGCATCAAGAATATCGGGAGGAGCTCAGGGCATGGAATTGGTGATCTACGAATCCCATAGCATAGGATCCGGTGAAATGGCCAACAACCCCTGGCTGCAGGAAACCCCTGATCCGATCTCCAAGGTCTGCTGGGATAATTATATTTCGATCAGTGTACCCGATGCCAAGGAGCAGGGGATCAACCAGGACGATCTGCTGACATTGACGGCGAGCGGAAAATCGGTTACACTGCCGGCCTTGATACAACCGGGGCAAACCGCTGGAGTTCTGGGAGTTGCCTATGGATACGGAAGAACGAATTCCGGAAAAGTGGGCAATGGGATCGGAGCAAATGTATATCCAATGGCCGGCACCGATGGTTATGTGAATTATTCAATTACCAATGGGGTCTCACTGGCCAAAGCAACAGGTAAGAGGAAACTTGCTCAGACACAAACCCATCATACCTATATGGGTAGGGATTTTGTGATCCAGGAGACCACACTGAACGAATACAAAAAGGATGCATGGGCGGGCCGGTCCTTTCCGAAGATCTCCACCTACGACGGAAAAACCGCTCCGAAGAATATTTCGCTTTGGAAGGGTCATAAATATCCCAATCACCATTGGGGTATGGTTGTTGACCTGAACAGCTGCACAGGTTGTTCTGCCTGTATCGTTTCATGTAATTCTGAGAACAATATTCCGGTTGTCGGAAGGGATGAGGTGATCAACAGAAGGGAAATGCATTGGCTCAGAGTCGATCGCTACTACAGCAGCGATAGTGATCATTGGCAGGGTGGTGAAGTGCCTTCGGATAATCCTGAGGTGGTTTTCCAACCCATGATGTGTCAGCAATGCAACAATGCTCCCTGCGAAACGGTATGTCCGGTTGCTGCAACAACGCATAGCACTGAAGGTCTGAACCAAATGGTTTATAACCGTTGCATCGGGACCAGGTATTGTGCCAATAACTGTCCTTATAAGGTTAGAAGATTCAACTGGTTCAAATACCATGACAACAGACAATTCCCTGATAATCTTGGAATGAACAACGACCTTGGAAAAATGGTCTTGAATCCTGATGTGACCGTAAGGTCAAGAGGGGTTATGGAAAAATGTACTTTCTGTGTGCAAAGGGTTCAGGAAGGAAAACTCACCGCCAAGAAGGAGGGAAGGAAAGTGAAAGACGGAGAGATCACCACGGCCTGTGCGGAAGCTTGTCCTACCGAAGCATTGGTTTTCGGGGACATGAATGATCCCAAGTCACGCATCAGTGAGGTTCTTTCCAGTGAGAACAAGGAAAGAGCTTTCCATGCACTGGAGGCGATCAGGGTAGCACCGAATGTGTCCTACCTGACCAAGGTTAGAAATAAGGAAAAAAGTAATCAAGCATAGATAATGAGCGTAGTCGTTTCATCTGTCAGAACACCACTGATCACCGGCACAAAGACATTGCACGATGTGTCCGATGATATCTGCCGTTATGTAGAAAGACCCCCAAGCAAATCCTGGATGGTTGCCATTGCACTTTCGCTGGCGACCCTTGGTTTTGGCGTTTATTGCCTTTACCGTACTCTTTGGGATGGCATTGGGGTCTGGGGTCTGAACAAGACCGTTGGTTGGGCCTGGGACATCACCAACTTCGTCTGGTGGGTCGGTATCGGTCACGCCGGTACGCTTATTTCAGCCATTCTGCTCCTCTTCAGGCAGAAATGGCGGATGTCGATCAACCGGGCAGCGGAGGCGATGACCATCTTCGCTGTGATATGCGCTGCGACATTCCCACTGATCCATATGGGTCGTCTTTGGCTCGGTCTGTATTGGGTTCTTCCGCTGCCGAATACTTTTGGTTCTCTTTGGGTGAACTTCAATTCCCCGCTTCTCTGGGACGTATTCGCGATTACAACATATTTCACGGTTTCACTTGTTTTCTGGTACCTGGGACTTATCCCGGATTTTGCCACCATCAGAGACAGGGCCAAGATCCCTTGGAGAAAAACGTTCTACAGCGCATTGAGCTTTGGATGGACCGGAAAAGCAAGGGATTGGAACCATTACGAGACTGTTGCTCTTGTTCTTGCCGGATTGGCAACACCACTGGTACTTTCGGTACATACCATTGTAAGTTTTGACTTCGCAACATCGGTCATACCGGGCTGGCATACGACAATTTTCCCTCCCTATTTCGTTGCCGGAGCGATCTTCTCAGGGTTTGCAATGGTATTAACACTTTTGCTGATCACCAGGAAGGTCTTTCATCTTGAGAATTACATTACTCTGTACCACATCGAGCTGATGAATATAGTGATCATCGTTACTGGTTCGATCGTTGGTATCGCCTACATCACCGAGTTGTTCATGGCCTGGTATTCCGGTGTGGAAGCCGAATGGTATGCATTCCGCAACAGGGCTCTGGGACCATATTGGTGGGCGTATTTTTCCATGATGACGTGTAATGTGGTATCACCGCAGTTGTTCTGGTTCAAGCCCATCAGAAGAAGCATCGTTTCCACATTCATCCTTTCCATTATTGTGAACATTGGAATGTGGTTCGAAAGGTTTGTGATCATCGTGACCTCCCTCCACAGGGATTATCTTCCTTCCAGCTGGGCTATGTTCACTCCAACGATGTACGATGTAGGAGACTTCCTGTTGACATTCGGGTTCTTTTTTACGGCATTCCTGCTGTTTGCCAAATTCTTCCCGGTGATCAACATTGCTGAGGTTAAAACAATATTGAAATCGGATAGTCAAAAGTCATAACCAATGGATCTGAAGAAAAATTATTTGGTAGGGGTGTTTGATGATGATGATGTGTTGCTGAATGCGATACCCAAGATACGCGAATCAGGCATCAAGATCGAAGATGTATACACCCCGTTCCCGGTTCATGGAATCGAAGAAAAGCTGGGGTACAAGCGCTCGAAAATGTCGGTGGCGGCTTTCTGTTTCGGAATGTGCGGAACTTCATTTGCGATTTGGATGCAGACCTGGATGTTGGGATTTGATTGGCCCATGATCATCGGCGGTAAGAACTTCATTTCCGCACCTCCATTTGTGCCGGTGACCTTTGAGCTGACCGTATTGATCGGTTCTCTGGGAATGGTAGGAACATTCCTTGTCATTGCCGGACTCGCTCCCTGGGCCAAACCAAGGATCTTTGATCTGAGGAGCACAGATGATAAGCATGTGATGGCGATCGATCTCGCGGCCAACAGCAGAAGCGAAAATGAAATTCAGGGAATGCTTCAGAGCAATGGAGCATCTGAAGTTTACCGTAAAGATTTTGAAGATTAATACCATGAGGATCTATCTATACACATTAGCCGTCGCGGTGGTGATGGTTTCCTGCAGGGCAGGAGGAGAGAACCAGGGTACGGAGTATGCTCCGAATATGTACCACTCGGTGGCCTATGAGCCGTTGAAGCAGGTCAAGGACAAGTCGGCAGGTCTGTGGGTGAACTCTACCGATCAGAATGTCGGAGAGTACTATAGCTCCAATCCGAATAACCCTTATGAGATGAACATGAGGGAGCCTGTTGCCAATACCATCCCGAGAAGGTCCTACAACGGCGAAGGCACGGATGTCTATTTTGAGGCTGAAAGGGTTCATAAGGATAGTCTGGCATACAGTGCGGCAAATCTTGAAAATCCCTTTGCCGAAGGTGATGAACTCGTTCTTGAAGAGGGAAAACAGCTTTACCTGACCTATTGCCAGCATTGTCACGGAAAAACAGGTAATGCTGACGGGAAAGTTGCTGCGATGTATCCAGGAGTTCCGAAATACAATTCAAGAGCCTTGAAGGATGTCTCTCAGGGACATATTTACCATGTCATCACGCATGGAAAAGGAAGAATGTGGCCACATGCCTCTCAGGTGGCTCCTGACGAAAGGTGGAAGATCGCCAGGTACGTACAAAAACTCCAAAAAGGGGAATCTTAAAAACTGAACTATGAGTCAAATGGACCAATTTGAGTTTACGGGAAAGCAAAAGAGGAATGTATTTCTGATCCTCGTTATCGGTTTGGTGTTGATGGTTTTGGGGATCTTCATTGAAATGTCCGGTGGCGGAGGGCATCATGAAGAGCATAGCCTGCTGAACAATTCATCTGATCAGGTAGCCAGTCTGATGGCTCATGATCAGGCAGAGGGTTCCCATGCCGAAGAAGCCGGCGGACATCATGCATACCATTGGTATCAAAGACTTTATGCCAACCTATGGATCAATAATATGTACTTCATGGGTATAGGTATAATTGGCCTGTTCTTTTTTGCGATCCAATACGTTGCAAGGGCAGGCTGGTCTGCTTCGATCATCAGAGTGATGCTCGCCTACGCTCATTGGATTCCTTACGGAGCGGTATTGATCATACTGGTCTTCTTTCTTGCGAATCACGATCTATTCCACTGGACTCATGAGTCATTATATGTGGAGTTCTTAGAGGATGGAAGTCCAAATCCTGAATACGATGAGATCATCGTTGGAAAAGCGGGCTTTCTGAATATGACTTTCTACTGGGCAAGAATGCTCATTGGCTTGGGCGTATGGACGGGAGCATTCTTCTTGCTGAGAAAATACACCCTTGCTGAAGATCAGGAAGGCGGAACAAGGTACTACCATAAGTCTGTGACCACCTCCGCGATTTTCATCATATTCTTTGCTGTCAGTTCTTCTATTCTTGCTTGGGACTGGATCATGTCCATCGATACTCACTGGTATAGTACCATGTTCGGCTGGTATATTTTTGCTTCATGGTTTGTTACGGGCCTTGCCTCGATAACCCTAATGACCGTCTGGTTGAAGAAGTTGGGTTACCTGCCTATGGTGAATGAGAATCACATTCATGATCTTGGAAAATTTGTTTTTGGGTTCAGCATTTTCTGGACTTACATCTGGTTTAGCCAGTTCTTGTTGATCTATTATGCCAACATTCCTGAAGAGACAGTTTACTTCTGGGAAAGGCTGAATTCGCATACTTACGCACCATTGTTTTATTTGAATTTGCTGCTCAACTTTTTTCTGCCCTTCCTGTTATTAATGACAAGGGATGCGAAGAGACAATGGCTGATGTTAAGGATCGTAACTTCTATTGTTATCGTGGGACACTTCATTGATTTCTACCTGATGATTACTCCCGGCACACTGAAAGATCACGGGGGTATAGGGTTTATGGAAATTGGCACGTACCTGGTCTATCTTGGACTTTTTGCCTTCGTCGTGCTAAACGGTTTGTCGAGGTACAAGTTGGTTCCGGCCAATCACCCGATGTTGGAAGAAAGTGTTCATCACCATATTTAATTTCTAGAGATGCTAAATTTATTAATTGGTCTTGGCGTACTTTTAGTCTTACTGGTTCTTTTCCTCCTCTTTCGTCTTGGCGGAACAGTTGCGGTAGTCAAGGGGACACATAAAAAGAGGGAGACTTCTGCAAACAATATCAATGCATTCCTGCTGCCCTTTATGTTCATTGTGGGCATTCTTGCTGCCTGGTATTACAATGGTCATTTGGCAGAGCATTTCCTTCCGGAATCCGCATCAGAACATGGTCATTGGACCGATCAGCTATTCTGGGTTACCACTGCGATCATCCTGATCGTATTCCTGGTTACAAACTTTGTCTTGTTCTATTTTGCCTTCCGCTACAGGTACAGAGAAGGGAATCAGGCCACTTTCTATCCGGAGAACAACAAACTCGAAATTATTTGGACCGTTATCCCCGCAATTGTTCTGACCCTCTTGGTCCTGGCTGGATTGAGGACCTGGGGTAAGATCATGCTTTCGGATATTCCGGAAAATGCATTGAAGATCGAAGTGAAGGCAAAGCAATTCGCCTGGGAAGTCCGCTACCCCGGCAAGGATAATCAGTTCGGGCCTTATGATTTCAGACTGATCGATGCGACCAATCAGTTTGGGGTTGATTTTACCCAACAAGCTGCCCTGGATGATTTCGTTCCAAGAAAAATTTATTTACCAAAGGGTAGGCCCGTTTTTCTAAAGATCAGGGCTGTAGATGTACTACACAGTGTGTTCATGCCTCATTTCAGGCTAAAAATGGATGCTGTTCCCGGTATGGAAACACAGTTCCTTTTCACCCCGACCATCACTACCGATGAAATGAGGGCCAAGACCGGCAACCCCGAATTTGATTATGAGCTTGCCTGTACGGAGATCTGCGGGCGGGGCCATTTTGCCATGAGAATGGAAATTGTGGTATTGGAAGAGGAGGAGTTCAATACTTGGTACGCCGAACAAACTCCATGGGCCGAATCGAACGTGGACTATGTCAAAGAAGCGATTCAAAAAAGGGGAACCAACCAGGCTCTTCTTGAAAAATTAGAAAACAAGAAATCTTCTTAATCAATGGAAGCGAACACTGAACAAGCAGTTGCCCAGGCTCATGATGTGCATCACGATCATGAGCATCATGAAGGGAATTTCATAACCACCTACGTTTTTTCTCAGGATCATAAAATGATCGCCAGGCAATTCCTGATCACCGGATTGCTTTGGGCTCTGGTGGGTGGATTTTTGTCCATAGTATTCCGGCTACAGCTTGGATTCCCGGAGATGGACATGTCTTTCCTTCAGCCTTTCTTTGGAAAGTGGATCGTAGATGGTAAAATGGATCCTGAATTTTATCTGGCGGCCGTGACCATGCATGGTACCATTATGGTATTTTTCCTGCTTACAGCCGGCCTTTCAGGTACGTTTTCCAACCTCCTGATCCCACTCCAGATCGGAGCCAGGGATATGGCATCTCCTTTTTTGAACATGCTTTCCTACTGGGCGTTTTTTCTGTCCAGTGTGGTGATGTTCATTTCATTGTTCATCGAAACAGGCCCTGCTTCCGGAGGATGGGTGATCTATCCTCCTTTGAGTGCATTGCCCCAGGCCATGAGTGGTTCAGGTCTGGGAATGACGCTTTGGCTGACGGCCATGGCACTGTTTATCGCATCGGTATTGCTGGGTGGTATTAACTATATCAGTACGGTGATCAATATGAGGACCAGGGGAATGTCCTTTGGCAGAATGCCGTTGACGATCTGGGCCTTTTTTATCACAGCGATCATCGCACTCCTTTCTTTCCCGGTTCTGTTTGCTGCTGCTCTGCTGTTGATCTTCGACAGATCTTTCGGAACGAGCTTCTTCCTTTCCGATATTTATATAGGGGGAGAGGCCTTGCAACATGTCGGCGGAAGCCCCTTGTTGTTCCAGCATTTATTCTGGTTCCTCGGGCATCCTGAAGTATATATCATCATCCTCCCGGCCCTAGGGCTGGCCTCTGAGGTGATCGCTACGAATTCGCGAAAGCCGATCTTCGGATATAAAGCCATGATCGGTTCGATGTTGGCCATTGCAGTGCTGTCATTCATTGTATGGGCTCACCACATGTTCGTAACCGGAATGAACCCTTTCCTTGGCTCTGTTTTCATGTTGCTGACGCTGATCATCGCCATACCATCTGCGGTAAAGGCATTTAATTATATCACGACTCTCTGGAAGGGTAATATTGTATTCACTCCGGGGATGTTGTTTGCCATCGGTCTGGTTTCACTATTTATTTCGGGTGGCGTAACAGGGATCATATTGGGTAACTCCGCTCTGGATATACAGCTTCACGATACATATTATGTGGTTGCTCACTTCCACCTGGTGATGGGAGCCTCGGCCTTTTTTGGAATGATGGCCGGAGTATACCATTGGTTTCCAAAGCTCTTCGGTAGAATGCTTGATGAAAGACTTGGCTATATCCATTTCTGGATGACTTTCATCGGTGTTTACCTGGTTTTCTTCCCTATGCACTATTTAGGGATCAGCGGTTTCCCAAGAAGGTATTATTCCTTCACGAATTTTGACGCCTTCCAGGGCTATATCGAATTGAATGAATTGATATCTGTGGCAGCCATCATGGCTTTCATCGGGCAGTTGATCTTTGGATTCAACTTCTTCTATTCCATATTCCGAGGGAGGTTGGCTCCTAAGAACCCATGGAGATCCAACACCATTGAATGGACCACAGAAAGATTCCCAGGGCATGGAAACTGGAAGGGTGAGATCCCAGCTGTATATCGTTGGCCTTATGATTATAGCAAGCCCGGAGCTGCAGAGGATTTTATTCCTCAAACCACTCCTCTTTCAGAGACACCTGAATCGAATCTTCCTGAAGAACAGGAACAGGTCGCCCATGAAAAGGGTGCTCCAGCTGATGGTGAGGCAATTAACTTATAGTTAGGTCGGGTTGAGGCTGAGTTTCACAGGGATGATCAGAAGTGTAGGAGAACTGGTAAAGTTTAAGCTAAGTCTGCTTGTATTGTTTTCTGCTTTTGTGGGATACTTCCTAGGCAAAGGCGGAATCCTCAATGCACCTCTTGAGTTGCTGGGGCTGTTGATCGGTGGCTTCCTGATCACGGGAGCGGCAAACTCTGTGAACCAGATCCTGGAGAGGGATCTTGACGCCCTGATGGACCGGACGAAAGGCCGACCCATCCCGAGTGGAAAAATTGGGGTTGTGCAAGCTATGGTGTTGGCCAGTTTGCAGGCTGTATTGGGGTCTTTTGCGCTTCTGTTCTTTGTAAATATCGGCGCCGCCCTCATCAGTCTTTTGTCCCTGGTATTGTATGCTTTTGCATATACGCCGCTGAAGAGGATCACTCCAGTTGCCGTTTTGGTAGGCGCTATCCCGGGAGCACTGCCACCGCTTATCGGATGGGTAGCAGCAACAGGGCAGGTCACATTCCCCGGAATCGTTCTGTTTTCGATCCAGTTTTTATGGCAATTCCCACATTTCTGGTCCATTGCCTGGATCATGGATGAAGATTATAACAAGGCGGGATTCCAACTCCTTCCTTCCCCAACCGGAAAAAGCAAAAAGTCTGCCTTCCATTTGTTTTTTTATTCGCTGTTCCTTCTCCCAATTGCCATCGTTCCAATGAAGATCGGAATGACAGGGATGTGGGGTACTATGGCATTGTTGGCCGGTGGGCTTATGATGGTATATTTCGCTTATGAGCTCCTAAAGACCTCAAGCAACTCTGCGGCCAGAAAGCTGATGTTTTCTTCCTTTGTCTACCTTCCTCTTGTTCAAATCTTCTTAATGATCGATCTGGTATGACAGGACAGGAACAATTGCTTATGCAGAACTATCAGGCTCCGAGAAGACCGCTTTCGATGAATCCAAGGAAGTTTATTCTTTGGCTCTTCATTGTTTCCATATCAATGCTATTTGCTGCGCTCACCAGTGCATACATGGTAAGAAAATCCGAGGGCAACTGGCTGAACGTCGAAATGCCCACCCTTTTCTGGATTTCATCAGGCATTATCCTCATTTCAAGTTTGACCATGCATCTTGCGGTGAGGTCAGCGGGAAAAGATGATTTTTCGAAATTAAAGACCTGGATATCGCTAACCCTTATTCTGGGGTTAGGCTTTTTGATCACTCAATATATGGGATGGTCGGAGCTGGTGACCTCGAATGTCTATTTTGTTGGAAATCCGGCAGGCTCCTTTGTATATGTTTTCTCGGGACTACATGGCTTGCATATAGTTTCGGGGATCGTTTTCCTGGCCATAATATTCTACCTTGTTCTGGCCCAAAAGGTCCATTCAAAAAACTTGAATAGCATTCAGATGTGCGCAACCTTCTGGCATTTTTTGGACGGACTTTGGCTATATTTGTTTACCTTTTTATTGTTAAATCATTGATTGAGAATGGCTTCTACAATTACCGCTGATACTAAAATAAATTGGGGAGGAGGGAATGAACCTTTTAAGGCCAGCTATGGAAAGCTGATGATGTGGTTTTTCCTTCTTTCGGATGCCTTTACCTTTTCTTCTTTGCTGGTATCCTACGGATTGGTTCGATTCAGTTTTCCTGCGTTTACGGGCCCCGGAACCTTTGAATTTTCTCATGAATGGTGGCCTGTTCCTGAAAGGGTTTTTGAAGCCTTCCCCGGAATGCATGCCCTGGGCATTGAATCAGCTCCCCTGGTATTTGTTGGTCTGATGACCTTTATCCTGATCATGAGTTCGGTTACCATGGTATTGGCTGTTGAAGCTGGGCATAGAGGTAGCAAGGAAGAAGTAGAAAAATGGATGCTTTGGACAATTATCGGTGGTTTGGTTTTCCTGGGATGCCAGGCTTGGGAATGGACTCACTTCATCGTAGGAACAGAGCATGGTTTGACTTTTCAGGAACTGATCAACGGGGAATGGGTGACACGAACGATCTACGGCGCCAACCTCGTGGAGAATGAATATGGCCCTCAACCTTTCGCTGATTTTTTCTTTTTCATTACAGGTTTTCATGGATTCCATGTATTCAGTGGTGTGGTCATTAATTACATCATTTTCTACAATGTGATGCTCGGGACCTATGAGAGAAGGGGTAGTTATGAGATGGTCGAAAAAGTTGGCCTGTACTGGCACTTTGTAGATCTCGTTTGGGTATTTGTATTTACATTTTTCTATCTGGTATAAAAAATAACTATGGCTCACGATACGACTTTGACACCTGAAGAGGCTTCCAAGAAACAGATCAGAACGATCTGGAAAGTAGCCGGATTATTGGCGGTGGTTACTCTGATCGAATTTGCGATCGCATTTTCTCCGGTGAACCATACCCTGAAGATCGTCATCTTTGTTGGTCTTACCATCGTGAAGGCCGCGTACATTGTTGGAGAGTTTATGCACCTGAAGCATGAGGTTAAATTTCTGTTGTGGAGTATTCTACTCCCGATGATCTTCGTTTGCTGGTTGATCGTTGCACTGATCGTCGAAGGAGGTAGCATACACTAAGTTGAGATCCAAAAGTCTTAAAGCCGGAATCCTTGCCATTTTAGTAGTGATTCCGGCTTTTGTTTTTGTATTCCTGGAAATATTCGGAGAGAATGTTTTCGCCCTTCCGTACAAATACCCGATCGGGCGGTACGGTGATGAGAAGGTGGATTCTATCTTTAGTGAGGTATTCCCGGGGATGGATATTCAGATTTGCTCTGGTGCTCCGAACAACGACACGCTTTATTTGAAGTGGACCGGAGCTTTGTACAGCTCGTTTTACGCTCCAACCTTTATTCTTCCTCAAAATGAGTCTTTGAAGAAGGAAACAAGCATGTTCAAGCAGCGGTTAATATCAAGGGTAGGAGAGGGCAGCATCAAGGTTCAAGACTACAAGCCGGGGGCAGGGGGTGAGATCAACTACAAAGGCCTTCCGGACAATCAGGATGGAAATGCAGACAAGGCCTTTCTTATTGACCCCTCCGGATTTTTTAGGGGCTCCTATGATCTGCAAGACATAGATGAGCAGGAAAGAGCGATTGTGGAAACGGAGATTCTTTTGAAAACAATTAACTAGGAAGAAATATGTTCAGGAATTTGATCATCGGCATTTCGGTATTGGTACCGCTCATTGTATTTCTTCTTTATCTCTTCCCAGCTGAACCCAAGCAGGATTTGGGATGGATCTCGTTTTTGCCGGCATTCAATGCATCTGTGAACTCCATAACTGCGATCTTACTGGTACTTGCCAGAGTTGCTATTCTCAAGGGTAATGAAAGAAGTCACCGAAATCTCATGCTTACGGCTTTCGGGTTTTCAGGTGTTTTTTTGGTCTCATATCTGATCTATCATTCTTCTGCCGAACCCACTTCTTATGGGGGTGAAGGAATGCTCAAAGGGCTCTATTATATCCTGCTTATCTCGCATATCATCCTCGCCGCCCTTGTACTACCGCTCATCCTGTTTGCCATTTACTTTGGCCTTACCGAAAAAAGGAAGCAACATAAAAGAATTGTGAAATGGACTTTTCCGATATGGCTCTATGTCGCGATTTCGGGGGTTCTGGTATATTTATTGTTAAGTCCCTACTATACTTCTTAATTTTATATCTGATTGGAAGGAGTCATGTATAGATTGTTAGCCACCGTCCTGGTCGTCTTATTTTCCGTGGGTGTTTCGTATTCCCAATGCGCGATGTGCAAGGCGGCAGCCGAACAGGCCAGTGATGGAGAGACGGGAAGCTATAACTCCGGTATCCTGTACCTGATGGTCATTCCCTACATACTCTTCTTTTTCCTGGGTTATTTCTGGTATCGCCAGAGCAAAAGGAATAGGGAAAAAAGGGAGGCTATAGAGCATCAGATAAAAAAGCACATTCCTACATACTCTTCTAATTGAAGCTCCCCTTTTCCATTTTCTCCGATAGAAGGTTTTGGAAAGGGGTCTATTCAATCTCCTTTGTTGTTTTTCTGCTGCAGGCAATTGCGATTCTGAATTACCCGAATACTGTCGGGGCCAGAATTGAGGATCAGATCAGAACCTTTGCACGTGAGGCAGAGTATTGCTTTACCCAGGGCGAATTTGATCTGGAAGGTTTTTCCGGGGCGGCTTATTTATATCAGGATGGTGTTCTCCGCAGGTGGAACAGTGCGGATTATCTTCCCCCTTCATTTTTTATTTCCGAAAGGGATTCCCTGGTATATGCCGAAGCATCAAAGAAGTATATGGTGCTTTACAAGGTTGAGCACATCAAAGAAAATGCTAAGATCAATTTGGTCTTGCTTATCCCTCTATTCCAGGAGTCTCCCAGGAATAGCACGATTATCCGGGATGAATACAATGAGGATCTGTTTTACCTTGCCGGCCTGGGCCCGGATTCTTTCGAAGGTTCTTCAATGGGAATCGCTGTTTTTGGGGAAGATCTGATCCGTTTTTCGCTTGATTATGAAAGACTTCAACTGCCTATGTGGTGGAGGATCATCGACAGCCTCTTTTTGTTGTTGATCCTTGTTGGGGTTTTAAACGAGCAAGGAAGGCCTTCCAGTCGAAAACCTTTTTCTGAACTCCTTAAGGTTGGTTTCTTCTGGTTATTCAGCTCTCTGATCAGTGCGCTTTGGCTGGAATTCAGTTTTGATGTTCTGATGTTCACCTTTTTCATATCCGGTTCTTCCTGGTTGGTGTATCGGAAAAGACAGAAACATGGCAGCGGGATGCTTGAGAATGCTTCCATCCTGATGAAGAGCATCGTTATTCTGGGTGTTTGCGCGTTCTTTAGCTTTTTTCTCAACAATTGGATCGAAATAGATCCGTCCTCCTATCTGGGATTGAACCTTGGGCTGAACAAGGGATCCCTGATCAATTACCTGATTTTTTCATCTGGTATGCTCTTCTTCATATTGAGCCTTTGGGTTCTTCATGGGCAGGTTAAGAAAAAGAGGGCTCTGATCGTGATCGGGGGAGCATTGCTTCTTTTGGCCTTTGTTTTGTCCATAAGTCAGGATTCATTGGTTTGGGCATGGTTTATTCCACCGGCTGTGACCTTTTTGATTTTTGCCTTAGCCTCGCGCCTGGCGGAACATGCATTTCTCCCGGTTCTGTTGTTGATCTTTGTTATCTGCTCAGCATTTGTAACCAGAGACCTTTCCTTGGGGCAACGCCTTTCGCAGTTTGAGGATATCATTCTTTCCATTAACCGCCCTGAGGATTCCAGAATTCAAAATGATCTCAAAAAAGCCGATAGCTCAATCTACAAGGACCCACTGGTACTAAGTACCTTCAAGAGGACCATGGGAACTTTTAAAGCCGCGGAAAAGAAGATCCTGAGATATCACTTAAAGGATTTCCAGGGGTACTATGCCCTTGGACTCTCTTTCTTTGATCATATGGGCAGAAATCTGCAACCGGATAAAAGTACCCTGAACCTCTCATACTATCAGAATGAATACTTTGAGGATCAACCCGGGCTGTCCAATCCCAATATTATGGTCATCAATAATTCTACCGGCCATGTGCAGGAATTCTCCATGCTGGTGAAAATAGCCGAGGAAGATAAAACGCTGGGCTGGATCCTTGTTCAGGGGATAAAAAGAGAGGGGTTCAGCGGTGGGGTTGGCCCGGTCATTTCATCGCTGGAAGGGCTGAGCTTTAATTATTCGTACTGGCCGTATTCCTCGTTCAAGATATCCAAGGAAAAGGGATTGTTATGGGATGATTGGGTAGAGAGTGAGGCCCTCAAAAGTGAATTAGCAGATTCTATCTCCTTCCATTTTGATATGATGGGTTCCCTATCCTTCGATAAGGAGGGACTCTTTCTTCGAGCTGTGGTTTTTGATGACACCGGATACGGCCTTGCCTTTCCTTTTCCTGGGTTTTTCTCCATAATCGGGAATATGCTCATCCTGGCGATCGCCTTTGTCAGCTATTTTTTGCTGATCTATCTGATCCAATTTTTGGGCTCTTTCCATCCTGAAGTAAAATGGGGCCTCAGGACCAAAATGCAATTGCTGTACCTTTTGGCGATCATCATCCCGCTAGGAATTTTTTCTTTGGTGCTTTTCGTCTCTCAGTCAAATACCTTCGAAGAGAACCTGAGGGCGAAAGATCTGCTCAAGGCCAAGAACTTTTATAATCTCACCAAGGCAAATTTCCAGGATTTCCTGGGCGGAGAGCTCTCGAGAAGAGGTTTTATACAGGCTACCAAGAACCAGGCTGAAGAAGATGGACTGAATATTTCGGTTTATGATCAGACAGGGACCATGTTCTACACAGACTTTCCTTCATTGTACAAAAGCCATATTTTTTCCTCCCTCATCGATCCGAATCTCTTTTTTGATCAAACCGGGATCGATCTCAACTACAGGAAAATACAAAAGTCCAAGGTCAAGTTTGGAACAGTAGTTTTCCCGCTCATGTCGAGTAATGGTTCTCCCTATTATTACCTGTTTGTGCCCTTTTTTGACAATTATAAAAAGATCGAAAGGGAGCGTGAGCGGCTTGGGGTGATCACACTGGGGCTTTTTGCGCTCTTTTCCTCTCTCTTTATTTTCATAGCATTCACCCTGACCAAAAGGTGGCTTTTGCCCCTGGACATCCTGTCCGGTCAATTGAAACAGATCCGTCTAACCGAGGATCCCAAACCGATCGAGTGGAAAGAAGATGACGAAATAGGGGAGGTTGTCGGTGCCTATAACCTGATGATCAGCAAGCTGATCGAGAGCCGGGAAGCGCTGAGCATTTCCAAACAGGATGAGGCCTGGAAGGAGATGGCAAAGCAGGTTGCCCACGAGATTAAAAATCCATTAACCCCGATGAGGCTAAGGATACAACAGGTGCTTTCTTCCCTGTCCAAGGATAAGATTGGCAATCGGGATCTGATCAGGTATCTTGAGGACGCGCTGAGGAACATTGATCTGGTCAATGAGACCGCAAAATCATTCCAGGGTTTTGCTTCGCTTCCCGAACCAAAAAACCGGGATATTGATTTCAGGCAGCTGTTGCAGCAAGTGATCTCGCCTTTCTCTGCTCACCCTCAGGCCGAGATGCGGTTTGAGGTTGAGGGAAGGGATTTTGCTTTCAATGCCGACCCAAAGATCCTTGGAGGGGCCTTCCTCAATCTGATCTTGAATGGTTTACAAAGTGTGCCCTCAGATAGAAGGCCAAGACTGCTTGTCAGACTTGAGAAGGGTGAAGATCAAAGGGTGAGAATCAGTTTTCATGACAATGGTACCGGTGTTGATGAGGATCTGGCCGACAAGATTTTTGAAGCTCATTACACAACGAAGAAGTCCGGTTCGGGACTCGGGTTACAGATCGTCAAGAGAAGCATTGATGTTTATAAGGGAGAGGTGCTTGTCGGAAAGAGCGAAATGGGTGGTGCCAGATTTACGGTATCTTTCCCTCCTCAGAAAAGAAACTAACCTTTCCAGTTTGCCCTGGCTTCGCGTACCAGCTTGGAGCTCATCATGAAATCCTCCAATTCCTTGCAGTCCGCTTCCATAATATTGGATTTATCACCCTGCCATAGCTTTTCACCTTTGTAGAGGAAAATAATGTTATCACCGATCTCCACCACGGAGTTCATATCATGGGTAACCACCACGGTTGTAGTCTCAAATTCATCGGTGATCTCCTTGATCAGATTGTCAATGGTGATCGAAGTGCCCGGATCCAAACCCGAGTTCGGTTCATCACAAAACAGATAATTGGAGTTCATGACAATGGCCCTGGCGATGCCCACCCTTTTTTTCATTCCTCCGCTCAGTTCACTGGGCATTTTTGAATTCGAATTCTCCAAATGAACCCTCTCAAGGCAAAAGTTTACACGGTCAAGTTTTTCCTCGGCGGTCATCTTTGTCAGAAGATCTAAAGGGAAGCGGACATTTTCTTCAACGGTCTTGGAGTCAAACAGGGCACTTCCCTGGAAAAGCATACCGATCTCCCTTCTGATGTTCTTTCTTTCCTGCCTGTCTGATCTAAAGAAGTTTCTGTCGTTGTAAAAGACATCGCCTTCATCCGGGGTTATCAGGCCTACAATGCATTTGATCAATACACTCTTTCCGGTACCGCTTGCCCCGATGATCTGGTTGACCTTTCCTTTTTCAAATTCACCGTCAATACCCTTGAGAATCGGTTTCCCGTTGAAGCTCTTGACGATATTATCGAATTTGATCATCAGGTCAGAAGGAGTTGGGCAAGCAGGTAATCAGCAGTCAGGATTGCGATACAACTTGTAGTAACGGCCTTGGTGCTGGCCTGACCTACTTCAAGGGCACCTCCTTGCGTATAGAAACCCCAAAAAGATGAAATAGATGAGATCAAAAAGGCAAACACAACCGATTTGATCAATCCAAAGGTCACGTTGAACTCAAGAAAATCTGCCCTCAGGCCATATACGTATTCTTCTTTTGTGATCACTTCCGAAAGAATTCCGGCCACATATCCACCATAGATCATGAGGCCTGCAGCAAGGATCACCAACAGCGGGTATACGATCAGGGAAGCAATGACCTTAGGTAGAACCAGATAGGATACCGAGTTGATCCCCATGACCTCGATCGCATCTACCTGCTCGGTAATTCGCATGGTACCCAATTCACTTGCGAGGTTGGATCCAACCTTTCCGGCAAACACAATTCCCATCACCGTGGGGGCCAGTTCCAAAATCGCCATATCTCTTGTGACCAGGGAGATCACATAGTCCGGAATAAACGGACTGATCAGGTTGTAGGCTGTTTGTACTGCGGTCACAGCCCCCATAAAGGTCGAAACCAGCACAAAAATGAAGACCGAGCCTACTCCGATCTTATAACATTCATCGGTCACCAGCTTCACATATACCTTAAATGGCTCACGCTGAGTGATCATCTGTTGAAGGAAGAGAATATACCTGCCGAAAAGCTTCATAAGAGCAGCTACAAAAATATAAATGTGAAATATCCCCTAGTCAAAGTATCAGTATATTTCCAACAATTAAACGATGTAAATGGAAAGACTTGCAGTAGTCACAGGAGGTACTAAGGGAATCGGCAGTGCGATCGCAACCAGATTCCTCGAGGAGGGATTTCATGTGATCGTTTGTTCACGAAAAGAGAGTCACTTTAATGACATGCAGAAAGGATTGCCTGAAGGCAATCGAAGCAGGTTGAAGTTCTACCAGGCTGACCTTGGAATAAAAGGCGAGGCGGAGGCTTTCGGAGATCATGTGCTTGGATCCGGGATGCCCGTAGAGGTCCTTGTGAATAATGCCGGCATATTTCACCCCGGAGAAGTCCATCAGGAACCGGACGGGATCCTCGAAAATATGATCAACGTGAATCTGTATGGACCCTATTGGCTCAGCCGAAAACTCATCCCTCAAATGATCGAGAACGGCAGGGGGCATATTTTCAATATGTGTTCTACGGCCAGCATTATTCCATATACCAACGGAGGTGCCTATTGCATTTCAAAATTTGCACTTCTGGGCTTTTCAAAGCTTTTGAGGGTGGAGCTCATGGATAAAGGTATCAGGGTGACAGCTGTTTTGCCGGGAGCAACTTGGACCGACAGTTGGAGTTCAAGCGGTTTGAAGCAGGAGAGATTCATTAAGGCAGAGGACATTTCCGAACTTATTTATTCTACCTACAAACTTTCTCCCTCAGCAAATGTTGAAGAGATATTGATAAGACCACAAAAGGGAGATGTTTAATTTTGTGGTCTGCTAATGATAATAGGGTGTCACCCGAATCACTGATCAAATACGTTAGAAGAAAGGCCGTCGAAGTCAATATTGGAGGAATCCCTCTGGGGGCTGAGCATCCGATCCGGGTTCAATCCATGACCACGGCCGATACCATGGATACTGAGGCTTCAGTTGAAGAGTCTATAAGGATCATCGATGCAGGCGCTGATTATGTTCGTCTTACCGCTCCAAGCATAAAGGACGCAGCAAACCTGGAGGTGATCAGGAAGGAACTTAGAGCAAAAGGCTACAATACTCCACTTATCGCGGATATTCATTTCACACCAAATGCGGCAGAGCTGGCAGCGACCTATGTGGAGAAGGTCAGGGTGAATCCTGGCAATTATGCCGACAAAAAGAAATTTGAGACCATCGAATATACCGATGAGTCCTATGAGGCCGAGCTCAAAAGGATCAGGGAAAAATTTGAACCCCTGATCAGGATCTGCAAGGAGCATAATACCTCCATGAGGATAGGAACCAATCATGGCTCCCTGAGCGACAGGATCATGAGCCGATATGGGGATACGCCTCTGGGAATGGTGGAATCAGCGCTTGAATTCATTCGTATTTGTGAGGACAACGGCTACTATGAAATAGTGCTATCCATGAAAGCCAGCAATCCTCAGGTCATGGTACACGCTTATAGGCTGCTTGTGGATCGATTGGAGCAGGAGGGGCTCAAGAATTACCCTTTGCACTTGGGCGTTACCGAAGCGGGTGAAGGTGAGGATGGGAGGATCAAATCCGCTATTGGAATTGGGATGTTGCTCGAGGACGGAATAGGGGATACGGTCAGGGTGTCTCTTACTGAGGCTCCCGAATATGAAGTTCCGGTTGCTCAAGCCCTGGTTGACAAATATGAAGGAACTCAAAAAGAGACCCAAGACTTTGATCCGGCGTTTTACTCCTCCCTGGAATACAAGAAAAGAGCCAGCAACGGCGTCGAAAATATCGGAGGAGAGCACCATGTGCCTGTGGTGATCGCTGATTTTTCCGAAAAAGGGGATCTTCAAGTAGAAGAACTGAAAACAATAGGTCATTTTTATTATCCCGGACTGGATAAATGGAAGACCAATGAGTTTGGAGCGGACCTGATCTATCTGGGCGATCATGAAATTGACTTTGATATGCCGGGAAACCTGAGAGTAATTTATAATGAGGATACATGGATGGGATTGCCACAAAAAGCACAGGAGATCAGCTATCCTCTGATCAGCTTTGTCGATAGAGATGGAGCCCCTCAGGAGCATCCCTACTTCCTTATGGTGAGAATGTCGGATCTGGATGAAGTCCTTTCGGGTAATATCTCGCAAAATGGGATACTGATCCTAGATCTGCAGGAAGATGAGGGATATCGTCATGCCCGGTCGTTCTTTGTGAATTTGATGAAAAAGGAGATCGGGAATCCCGTGATCATCAGAACAGGATCAAAGCAAACAGAAGATGACCCCTGGCTCATCGATGTGAGCATTGCCGGAGGCGGACCTTTTATCGATGGTTTTGGTGACGGCCTTTGGATCCATGGTCCAGAGAATATAAGCAGGGAGCAGATCAACAATACCAGCTTTTCCATACTTCAGGCTACCAGGACAAGGATCTCCAAAACCGAATATATCAGCTGTCCCTCATGTGGAAGAACCTTGTTTGACCTGCAGGAGACCACTGCTCTGGTCCGTGAAAGGACGGACCACTTGAAGGGTGTGAAGATCGCCATCATGGGTTGCATTGTGAACGGGCCTGGGGAAATGGCTGATGCTGATTATGGTTATGTGGGATCGGGAAAGGGAAAAATCACGCTTTATCGGGGACAGGAGGTGGTGAAAAGGGCTGTTTCTTCCGAAAATGCTGTTGATGAACTTATAGGCCTGATCCGTGAAGACGGAGTCTGGGTAGAACCTGAATTGGTAAAGGAAAATGAATTATAAAGAGTTTTTTAAGCTGGGACCTGTGTTTGGGTATTTCTTCAGGTCCAAGGATCCAAGCAGACCCACGAATTTTAATATTCGCATGATGCACGGGATCAATAAGATATCCATTCTTGTCTTCCTGGCGGCCATAACCTTCTTCCTGCTGAAGAAATTCCTGTAGTTTCGCCCTTGTTGAAGCTAGATAAGGTACTTGATCAAGTCGAGGCAAGACTACAGACTGCCCTTCCGGGATTGGAGTCCCAGGAACAAATGGCTCCTTTACATAGGCCCGATCTGGAGAAGAAGTTCAGGTTTAAAGATCCTCCGAGGGTAAGCTCCGTTTTACTTCTTATGTTTTTGAAGAACGAGAAACTTCATATTCCGGCGATCGTTCGGGCGGATAATGGGGGAGTGCACGGAGGGCAAATTGCCTTTCCCGGAGGGAGGATCGAAGCTCAGGATAAGAATTTGAAGGAGACTGCGATCAGGGAGACCATTGAAGAGATCGGAATCGATGCAGGCTCGGCCAGATTCCTTGGAAATTTGAGCGACCTTTTTATCGCGGTCAGCAACAATAAGGTGAGACCTTATGTAGCCTATACTTCTGCCTCTGTCCTTGAATACAGGCCCGATGGAACTGAGGTGGCCGATGTAATTGAGATCAATATTGAGGATTACTTATTCGGCAAGAACAGGATGGAAGGAGTGGTTCAAACGAACCGTGGTTTCAGGATAAAAACCCCCTACTTTCCCTTACAGGGCCATCAACTATGGGGCGCCAGCGCCATGATTTTTAGCGAATTCCTCTCCATTATGGATGAGGTTTACGCCAATCCTGGCTAAAATCGTTCTATCTTTGATCTGATCGGCCTTTTTAGTGATTTGACGAAGCACCTGTCCTCATATTTTTTACTTGCTGCCTTTCTGGTTTCTTGCTTTTACTCCTGCAAGCCAAAGATGGTATGCCCTGCTTATCATAGTGCTTTCATTCTGGGAGAAGAAGATCAACAGGAATTTTTCTCAAACTTTGAGGGTGACAGCTTTCCGGAGATCAAAGATGAACTCCGGAGCTTTATGGAGAAGAATAAATATGGTATCGTGGTCGAAGTCAGTAAAAAGAAGAAAATGAAGCTGCTTGACTTTGTGTCCATGGAGACGGTTTTCCCATTGATCGATTCCACAATGTTGGATACGACCGGTAGCCTGCCCCAGCCAGGGTATAACCGGGATATGATGGTCTACAACAGAAAGTTTGGAGAAAGGCTGAGAGAAGCACAGGCTAGGTGGGAATTGGATGCCAAATGGATGGAAGAGAATCCGGAGGGCGTTAAAAAGAAGAAAAAGAAAAAGCCAAAGGCAGAGGAAGACGAGGATGAAGATGAGTTTTCCGATGATGATTTTTACCTCGATGCAGATGATGAATGGTAGAAGCCCTAAGTGGCTAAACCGGTTACTGATCTCATGGGGAATCCTGTTTCTTATTCTTGGCATGGTCGCCAGACCCCAGGGAAGGAAGGAGAAGATCTTTTTTGAGGCCGTCGTGCTTATGGAGCAGGAGTTTTATGATAAGGCGCTGTCGAGATTGGACTCCGTGATCATTCTTGATCCAACCCAAACCAATGCCTATTTGATGAGGGGTGTTTGTCATCAGTCTCTTGAGAATGATTCGATGGCATTAATGAATTTTTATAAGGCCAAAGGACTCGACAGTCAAAACCCCGAAGTGATCTATTTCCTCGCCGAAGCCTATCAAAGGCAGAGATCCTGGGATTCGGTTTTGAAATACTACACCATTACTTCCGAGCTGGATAACAACTCCAGCAAGTCACAGATCGGTCTTTTACGAGCGAATTCGGAGCTTGATCGATGGGAAGAAGCCAAAAAGAATATTGGGACCCTGGAGTCCGCAGGGTATCAGGGGGCTGACCTCTATTACTTTGGGGCGCACTATGATCTGTCGCGGGAGGATCGCCTTTCTGCAAGGTCAAATTTTTATAAAGCACGAGAATTGGCCCCTAACGATCCTTTCACAAATTTTGCGCTCGCCAAAATGTATTATGAGGATGGGGATATGGATAGCTCGGGTTTATTTATTGATCAGGCGATCCTTTCAAAGCAGGATGAGTACGGGGAGCAACATTTGTTAAGGGCCAAGATCAATTATCACAAGGAGGATACACTCCATGCGCTCATTGATCTGAATGAAGTCATTCATCTGAATTCAGAAAGTGGGGAAGCCTACATGTTACGGGCTCCGGCCAAGGTCTATTTTGGAGATTCCCTGGGAGCCTGTGAAGATATCAACATGGCATTTTCAAAGGGATTTTCGTCTGATTCATCCCTATACTTTCTTTATAATTGCGTTAAGAAATAACACCCATAAGGGATCTCAATTTTATAGTCAATGATCAGAGAATTCGAACACTTAAGCGACTCAGAAAAGGAATTGATGTACCAGGCTCCGGCTCTCGTAACCGTATTGGTTGCTGGTGCGGATAACAACATCGATAAGCAGGAAGTAGAAAAGGCCATGTCCCTGGCCGAATTGAAGACATATAGGTCCAGAAGAGTTCTCAGGGAGTACTACAAGGAGGTTTTTAACATTTTTGAGAAGACTTTCCTGGATGCGGTCATGGAATTGCCTGAAACTGCCGCCGAAAGGAATCCGCTCATCGAAGAAAAACTCAGAAGGATCAATTTTATTCTTCCCAAACTCGATAAGAAGTTTGCTCAGCAGTTTTACGCGAGCATCTGTGATTTTGCCAAGAGCGTAGCAGAAGCTTCCGGAGGGGTTCTCGGGTATTTCAGTATTTCAGCCGAAGAAAATCGCTACGTGAGCCTCCGAATGATCAGGAGGCCTGAGGATTAGCCGGAGAGGGAATGTCTATGAGAGTTCCCAATACCTTCATTTTATTGTTTGGAATCATTGTCCTGGCCGGATTGTGTACCTGGCTTATTGGAGCAGGTGAATATGAACGCGAGATCATCGATGTCGGAGGATCGACCAGAGAGGTTCTGGTTCCTCAATCCTATTATTCCGTAGATCCTGCGCCCCAGACATGGGAGGTGTTCAGTGCATTCTACGATGGGTTTATTCGTCAGGCCCATATCATAGCTCTTGTGTTTATCGTTGGAGGCGTGTTTTATGTTCTTCAGGAGTCCAAGTCCATTGAATTGGGTATTTCCGACCTGATCAACAGAATAAAAGCCTGGGATCAACTGGCCCTGTTTCGCCTGGTCCAGGTGGAGTATTTTGTTGTTGTGTTGGTTATGCTGGTCTTTTCCACCTTTGGAGCCATCTATGGCATGAGCGAGGAGACAATACCCTTTGTGTTGGTCTTTGTGCCATTTGCTGAGAAAATGGGATTTGACCGGTATGTGGGGGTTTCCATGTGCTTCATAGGAGCAGCCCTCGGCTTCGCGGGAGCCCTTTTGAATCCATTTACCATAGGAATAGCACAGGGGATAGCCCAGTTGCAACCCTTTTCCGGCATAGGTTATCGCGTTATCTGCTTTCTGGCCATTAATGCAGTAGGCATTGGCTATGTGCTTTGGTATGCAAGAAAAGTAAAAGGGCAAGGAAGCCAAACCGAAAGTCGCCACGATGAATCGCCAAACAACGAAAAAGGGCAACTTAGTGAAGGTCTTCTCCTTGGTTGGAACAAAAGGGTGCTGATCCTTACAGTGATCGTGACCCTGCTATTTGCTGTTCTGGCTATTCAGCTTGGGACGACCAGCTTTCAAATTGGTCAGAGTAGCTTCGATTTCCCGTTTTTTTTGCTTTCAACGCTGTTTTTCCCTCTATGGGTCTATTTTATTGGCCGTTCATCCTTCAGGTATTTCTCCCTTGTATTGCTGGCATGGGTTGTAATATTGCTGATAACCGGTGTTATGGCCTATGGTTGGTATATCAGGGAGATCTCAGCGCTTTTCTTTGGGTTTGGTATTCTCATTGGTCTTGCCTGGGGCGTAAAAGGGGATGACTTTGTTGAAATGTTCTTTAAGGGGGTGGCCGATATCGCCCCGGCAGCGCTGGTCATTGGCTTTGCAGGAGGTATTGTGGAGATACTTGAGAACGGAAAGGTGATCGACAGTATCCTGATGGGAATAGCATCGCTTCTGGATAGCTCATCGAATACCCTTGCCCTGAACTCAATGTTCATTTTCCAATCCTTTCTGAATGTATTCATCCCATCCGGTTCCGGGCAAGCCGCATTGACCATGCCGATCATGGCACCCCTGGCTGACCTGATCGGCCTGTCACGTCAGGCGGTTGTTCTGGCTTATCAGTTCGGAGATGGATTTACCAATATGATCACACCCACTTCGGGAGTCCTGATAGGGGCGATCGGGCTTGCCAAGATCCCATACCCCAAATGGTTCCGATTCATTCTTCCTCTGCAAATTCTTTTGCTGATTACCGGCTTTATTCTACTCTCTCTGGCCGTGTTTCTGAATCCCGCCGGATTTTAGTATTGTAAAATCAAAAACGCCTATTTTTGGGAATGGAGGAACTATTTCTCTACGTAACAGGAGTTTATTGCAGAAATATTGATGTTTTTAACATTTGTAAAAATGTAAAACTTAAGTATCTGTATTTCAATAATATATGTTATCTTAAATGAACGATTGAGTTAATGAATTCGGTTTTCGCTAGGATGTATGAGATCATGAAGGCGGACGGTCTTAGTCAGGGAAAAATGGCTGAGATCCTGGGCGTGTCAAACGCCTCGGTTTCGCATATGATCAACGGAAGGAATAACCCGGGCATCGAAGTCGTGAAAAGCTTCTCGAGATCCTATCCTTCGATAGATATGAATTGGCTGATCAAGGGTGTGGACGCCGGACCGGGTGAAGAAGATAATTCATCGGATAGAGGCGGTATTCAGAATGAGGTGGTGGAATTGATCAGGGTCTATTCAGATGGAACCTTCTCAATAGTGAAACCTAGAAGTTGAGATTGGATCCTTCCCAGACAAGGTAACCGTAAAAAGCAAAACGGATGAATCGAAAAGCGGCAAAGGAGATGTATTTCTTGAAGGTGTAATTGAAAGTGCCGGAAATAAAACTGAACAAGGCAAAGGGAAGCGGGGTAACCGCAGAAATGAAGATGAGAATTCCTCCGTATTTCCTGTAGTAAACCATATAGTCGTTGAAGGCCTTTATGGATTTGATCTTCTTCATAAGACCGGAATTGAACACTAATCTTCCCAGATAGAAGGCGATCACACCCCCGGCATAGGATAGGATTGCCAGAATCGCTACTACCTTGATATAAGCCAATGCACCATCTCCAAGCCCCCAAATCATAAATACCTCAGGTGGAATTAGGCCAACGAATATCTCGGAAAGGAGAAAAATGGAGTAAACAAGCAGTTTTTGTTCTTTTAGTGGCTCAAGCGTGGCCACCATGTCGGCAGGAAGAAATTTTTTGATCGCGACAAAAACCACAGCCAGCAGGGCAAAACCGATCAAACCTTTCAAAAGATTTGAGGCAAAAAGCTTAATGATTTCTTTTCTTCTGACCTTCATTTTACTCAAGGTCTCGAAAATAAGTAATATTGGAATCTGTGATTATTGATAATCAATGAAAAGCGGGAATACATTTTTTCTAATACCTTTTTTTTTCCTTCTAACGGCCTGTGATGATTCACCCAGGAACTACGAGAATGTTGTTGTCGAAAGAGAAAAAACCAAAAAACCATACAAATACCGGGACGCGATCTCCGAGGGGTCATATCAAATGAATGGCCCGATCGCTATCAGGGAATTTAGAGCAAAACTCGTATTTGAGAGAAGCCCGGATGAGTTTATCAACATCCACGTTCCGGAGAAGTATAGGTCAGATACAGCAAATCTGCCCTTGGTCAAACATGGTCGTAATCAAATGTACATTTCGGGTTCTAAAGGCCTGGAAGGAGATATTCCGGTCTGGAGCATCCAGTTACCGGACTCGTTTGAGATCAATATTGATGCCCTTGAAGCACCATGTCAGGCCACCGATCTAACCGGCATATTTACCTTTAAAAACCAGAGTGGTGATATCCAATTGAATAATTGTTCCGGAGCATTTGATTTGCTGAGTCGCGAAAGTGATATCAAAGCGATGAGCACCCATTTTTTTGGCAGATCAAAGATCACAGCCGGTTCAGGAGATGTGAAGGTCAGCATGGCTGCGGATCTGATCTATGAAACCGAGATCAGCTCAGGAGGGGGGAGTGTATATTTTTCCACCGAAGGCCGGCTAATCCAGGGATCTGTGAAGATCATTGCCAAAAACGGTATCAATGGTCTGAAAACCGACTTCGAACCGGATTCTTCCGGCGCATTTACCTCTTCAGGGCTGGAGATCGAGTATGAGTTCCAGCGTTTTCGTTTTGGCTCTTTGAGACCGGAAATTTCCTTGTCCTCAGGAGACAAAGAGGTAATCTTTTCAAAATCTGTTTCTGAATTTTAAAAAGGTAATAACTTAGGGCTTCTTCTATCAAACCAGCGATCCTGAATGAGTGAAAAACTCCTCAAAGCCTTACTACAACTCTTTGCCCTTGTGGCAAAAGTCGATGGCGTAAAAGCTGAAGAAAGACAGGTGATCAAGGACTTTCTCAGGGAGCAGATCAATGAAGATGCTGTTGAGGGGTTTATAGGTGTGTTCGATGAGTTTGCCGGGGAGGATATCAAGACCTCGGACCAGACCAAAATGCTCAAGATCTGCAATCAGGTAAATCAGAACCTGACACAGACTCAAAAAGTGATCATCCTTTTCAGGATACTTGAGTTGATCCTCGCGGATAAGCACATATCCGAAACGGAGGATGACTTTATCAAAACCGTCGCTGATACCCTCAACCTGGATGAAAGCCTTTATGATGAACTCAAGGATTTCGTACTGGCGGAGGACCTTTATGATCTTCCGTTTGAGAATCTCCTCATCGTAAACAACGACAATATTCTGCCCAAGAAGGGCCAGAAATACCTTTATTCCGAGAATTTCCCCGGTACACTGGGCTTCTACAAGGTTCCCGATTATGAGATGTACATCTTTAAGTATCTGGGTGGCTTTGAAATGTTCTTCAATGGTAATCCCATGAAGGCCGGCAGGTTGTATTTCTTTTCCAGGGGCAGCGCTATCAGATCTACAAAATCCAGTCCGATCTATTACTCGGATGTCGTTTCACAGTACCTCAAGGATCAGCAGGAGACCCATCTTTCCTTTGAAGCTACCGGTATTCATTATGAGTTTCCCGGAGGTAAAAAGGGGCTGAATGATGTCAATATCAGGGAATCATCCGGAAGGCTTATCGGGATCATGGGCGCCTCAGGCTCAGGAAAGTCGACATTGATGAATGTGTTGAATGGGACTTTTCCGCCTTCTGAAGGCAAGGTCACCATCAATGGGATCGACATCTACAAGGAGCGGGATAAGGTCGAAGGTATTTTTGGTTATGTACCTCAGGATGATCTTTTGATCGAGGATCTGACCGTTTACCAAAATCTCTATTATGCCGCTAAGCTTTGTTTTAGCAACTACAGCGGAAAAGAGATCGATGAATTGGTCAATAAGACCCTGAATAGGTTGGGTCTATTGGAAACCAAGGATCTGAAGGTTGGATCTCCTTTGAAAAAAACCATTTCCGGAGGTCAAAGAAAGAGATTGAATATCGGTCTTGAACTGCTCCGGGAGCCGGCTATCTTGTTTGTGGATGAGCCAACATCCGGCCTTTCATCAAGGGATTCCGAAAACATCATGGACCTTTTGAAGGAGCTCTCCCTGAGAGGCAAGCTGATCTTTACCGTGATCCACCAGCCCTCCTCGGATATCTTCAAGATGTTTGACAAGCTATTCATCATGGACCTGGGTGGTCTTCCCATCTTCTACGGAAATCCGGTTGAAGCGCTGATCTACTTCAAAAAAATCACCCAGCAGGTCAATTATGAGCAAGGTGAATGCAAGGAATGTGGCAATGTAAACCCTGAGCAGATCTTCAATATCGTTGAGATGAAGGTGGTGGATGAATATGGAGCTGAAACGGATGTCAGGAAGGTGCTGCCGAACAATTGGAATGAACATTTCAAGGAGAATCTAAAGCTTGAAGAAATTGAAACCTCCCTTGACAGGCCTGAAGGAACCCTGAATAAGCCCTCAAGACTTGGTCAATTCATGGTATTCCTGAAGCGGGATTTCCTCTCCAAGATCTCAAACAAACAATATGTTTTGATCAATCTTCTGGAGGCGCCTTTTTTGGCTTTCATCCTGGCATTTATTGTCAAATACTACAACATTGACCCCTCTCTGGGCTCAACCGGCTATATGTTTTCGAAGAATGTAAACATTCCGGCTTATCTCTTTATGTCCGTGATCGTAGCCTTGTTTATGGGGCTTACCGTTTCTGCGGAAGAGATCATAAGGGATCAAAAAATATTGAAGAGGGAGAGGTTCCTCAAGCTCAGCCGGGGAAGCTATCTCTATTCCAAGGTGGCAATCCTCTTCGGGCTTTCAGCTATTCAGGCAGGCCTTTTCGTTTTATTGGGAAATACAATTCTTGAGATCAGGGGATTGGGGTTCGAATACTGGCTTATCCTTTTCTCGGCCTCCTGTTTCTCCAATGTGCTTGGACTGAATATCTCATCGGCATTTAACAGTGCGGTGACGGTCTATATTCTGATTCCGATCATTTTGATCCCACAGCTGCTTTTGGGTGGGGTATTGGTGAAGTTCGATGAGATCAATCCACGGCTTGCAACATTGGGGCAAGTCCCGTTTTTCGGGGAGATCATGACCAGTCGTTGGGCTTTTGAGGCCCTTGCAGTTGCTCAGTACAAGGATAACGCCTATGAAAAGGAATTCTATCTTTTCGATAAGGTGAGGGCAAACAGTGAATACCGGACCACCTATTGGATTCCGAAGCTCAGAACCAAGCTGGACTTCAATATTCAGTTTTATACATCTGGTGATGATGAAACCCAATTCACTATTCTGTACAACAACAGACTGATCCTGGATGAGCTCAACAAAGTAGGGCAAAATAACTCCCATATCGATCTGGGGGAGATCCCTGGTATGGATCCCCAGAGCCTGGGACCAAGGGAGTTCAAGAAGATACATACCCTGCTCGAATACCTTGAAAAATATTTTGCCAAGGTGAATACCAATGCCACTTACAAAAAGGATCAGAAGGTGATGAAAATGACCCGAACTCCTGATGACGAAAAAAGGTATCTGGAATTAAAGGATAGCCATAAAAATGATCAATTGGAGCTCTTGGTGACAAACAGGACCAAAGCTGAGCGGATCGTGGAATACAAGGGCACCCTGATCCAACTGATCAACCCCATTTTCAAGAATCCCGATGTGCCGGCCTTGCCTTTTAATTTCAGAACGCATTTCTATGCTCCTGTGAAGTATTTTATGGGCAAAATGTATTCCACCAAATACTTCAATGTGATCGTCATCTGGATGATGTCACTAATCTTCTTCGTGGCGCTCTATTTCGACTGGCTGAGGAAGGGGGTCAGCTTTTTTGAAGGCCTCTCTTCGACCAAGGAATTCAGAGCGGGGTAGGATGAGGACATTCCTCATATCAAGTCTTCTTTTCTTTTCATTTTCCGGATTTAGTCAAACAAAGTCTTTTCGGGATATAATCGATCCTCAGAATGAATTTCGGGAGAAAGATTATTCGATCCTGATCCGAGAATTGGGAAGCCCGGAAGAATTATTTGATCACAATTCTTCAGAATTATTCGTTCCCGCCTCACTGGTAAAATTGGTTGTGGCTACCGGGGTAATGGGAAGGGATCTGAACAAGGAAACCCGGTTGGTGGCTAAAACACGAAGCGGGAAAGAAAAAAACCAATACAGGATATTCCAGTTGTCGGGATCAGGAGATCCCACCTTTGCCAACCCCAAATTTCGACGGGAAGGGGACCTGGAGCGCATCGTTGATTCACTTCAGGCCTGGAATGCAGGTACGGATTCAATTTTCATCGAAAATGAGATCCTCACAAATTCCCCCGTTCCCGGGGACTGGAAATATGCCGATATGGGCAACTACTATGCAGCCGGCCTGTGGACACTTAACTACCAGGGAAACAGTTTCAAAGTCAGCTTTCGGCAAAATCCAAACCCCGGAAGCAAATGTGGGATTGCCGGCACCGTGCCAGAGGTTCTCAATTTTGAATTGGAAAATCATGTGATCTCAGGAGAAAAAGGGAGCGGCGATAATGCCTACATCTTTGGCGCACCTTATGCCACAAAAATGTTTATTAACGGAACAATACCACCAGGTACAGGGGTCTTCACAATCAAAGGAGCCAATCCTAACCCTCCCGCACAGCTCGCGGCAGATCTTTGGTCCCTGATTCAGAAGAGGCGGTTAAACAATCCGGTTGTTCTTGGGACCAATACCGCGCGCGAGTGGATTTGGTTAGGGGAGGAAGCACCATACTGGAGTCGAAATCTGACATTTGAGGGACCTTCGGATAAAAAACTGATCGCTCAAATGTTGCAGAAAAGCGACAATTTGATTGCCGAATTTCTTTTCAGTTTTGGCTCAACTAATTCCCTGGGAGAAGGGCAGAAAATCGTGGATGGAAGTGGCCTTTCCAGGGAAAACCGACTTAAGCCGAAATCCGTGGTCCGGCTTCTGGAGAATTTGCCCGGGAAAGAAAGGCTCGAACTCCTTGGACTTCTTCCCGTAGCTGGCCGGACGGGAACATTATCGGGAAGATTCAAGGATACCAAACTGGAAGGCAAGATTTATGCAAAAACAGGCTCTATGTCAGGGGTTCGCTGTTTGGCAGGCTACATTGTAGACGGAGGAGAGCCAACTCATGCCTTTTGCTATATGATCAACACAGAGAATAACGCGGATGCGAGAGAGCTTCAGAAAAGGATGGATAAATATTTGGAAAGCCTCGATCTTGTTCCTTAAGCATTTATTATTTTCGGGCATCAATTGATGTTGTCATGAAAAGAATCCTCATTTCCCTCAGCGCCGTTTTAATGGCCATCGCATTGAATTCATGTTTGAAAGCAAACAACCCACCGAGCAGGGTTGAAGACGTAAACGCGGGAAATACCAGGATCTATGGTGAAGAGGGTTCGGTGGCAAGGCAAATGCTGCAGACCTACGAATCATTGCCAGATGAGATACAAAGGGCTGATAAGGTCAGAAAGATCCTTTATCCCAACTAGTCCTCTCCGTAGAGTAATTCGTAGCGGTTCAGCCACTCAAATCGATTGTTTCTTACCCTGATCAAGGGTGCAAACGAGTTATAGTTTCCCTTTGAGTAATCATGCCCAGGAAAGAATATACCTCTCGTAGGGCCTTCTTTGATCAAACCTTCCTGAAAGAACTTTCCATAGCGATGTAGCTTTTTCCCAAAGTAGCTGAGAAGCTCATAGCCCAGGGCTTGGTAATAATCAGGTTTGGGGTCAAAGTTCTGTTTACCATGAAGCAGCCAGAACAGATCCGAATTCCAATTCAGCCAGTCGCCGTAGATGAAGTAGACCTTTCTTCTTTCCAATTGCTCCAGGCTGATATTATTGTACTCAGCCCATGCGGAATGACCGAGAATTGGAAATTGGCCATCTACCTTCGCTGCTGAGCTTAACACCCTGTTCACCAATGCTTTATTGTTGGTTGGGATGAAAATATGGGATATGGATATTGAATCAAGCGTATCCCTGTGTATATAGTTGGAGATCTGTTCCTGATCACCGGGATCAAAAAGGAGGATGGAGTCAAGTTTGAAATTGGTGTCCGCCTGAAAAGCTCCCAAATAGCTTTCCAATAATGCGGAATCCTTGTCCCAACTATTGAGGATCACCCCGGGATGACTGATGGAGTCATCGTACCATGCGCTATCCCAGGCAAGTTTGGAGAGGCGTAGGGTCGAAACTTCTACCGGGACCTGAAACAAATAGCCGTAAGGATTGGCATCGATCAGATCCATATTTTTTGAGAGCGGGTTAATTACATTGATCCTCATTTGTCTTCCATATTCCATCACCTTTTTGCTGAGGTGCGGGTACATGGGCCCGATGATCAGGTCGGCCTCAGCCAGGGAAGAGTCTTTAAGTAATTTTTCAACTGTAAAGCTACTTTGCTCTGTATCATAGGGCTTTATCATCAATGGAATTCCCGATTTGTTCAGGGTGTCGGCCGCTTTCAGGATTCCTGAGTAAATCGAATAAGCAAACTTGTTTTTGAAGTATTGGTTGTTCTTCTGGGTGAGTTTCCATTTGAAAGGCAGGAATACGGCAATATTGTAAACATCCTTTTTAGCCACTCTCTTAGTGGCCATATTGAAGGCTTCCGGATCCAGCTCAAAAAAATCGATAATGTTCTCAAGAAGCATTTCGTCTCCGGGTTCAAACGGAGGAATAGAAAGCACTTGCCCCAGGGCAATGGCTACATCCCGGTCTTCGGTAAAGGCATAGTAGATATTCTTGAGGCTATCACTGTCATGGAGTTTGGACAGATAGGCTACCTTCATTTCTTGACCATATTTGACATTCTGCTCCTTTTTCAGATTTTGGAGCGAAGTACAGGCATTGAGGTAATCTCCCTGATCAAAGTAGATCTCTGTAAGTAGTAAATAGGATTGATCCACATATTCCCAATCGTCGAATTGAGTGACCGAGTGGATCATCATTTGTCGGGCCTGGTAGGGGTATCCTCCCTTTTTTGCCGCGAGCGAAAAATAATAGGCCGCTTCAGCTCTGTATTCAAACTCGGAATTATGGCTGCTCAAGGGCTTAAAGACCTCCATGGCAAGGTCATATTTACCTTCCTCAAGAAGCTCCTTCCCAAATTGGAATTGCGATTCGGGATCGTTTTGTGCCAATCCGTTCACACTTAATAGCCAAAAGGCTATAAGCCATATGAGTAGTGAGCTAAACCGCATTATTCCCATTCAATGGTCGCCGGAGGCTTCGAGCTGATATCATAAACGACCCTGTTTATGCCTCTGACTTCATTTATGATCCTGGTTGATATTTTGCCGAGGATTTCATGAGGGATCTCCGCCCAATCGGCGGTCATCCCATCTCTTGAGGTAACAGCCCTGAGGGCGGCAACTCTCTCGTAGGTTCTTTCGTCTCCCATAACTCCTACGGACTGAATTGGTAAAAGGACCGTTCCGGCCTGCCAAACCTTGTCATAATAGCCCGTTTCCCTCAAAACATTGATGTATATATCGTCTGCCTCCTGTAAAAGGGCAACCTTCTCAGCGGTTATATCTCCAAGTATCCGGATCGCCAGACCTGGGCCCGGAAAGGGATGCCTGCCGAGAATATCCGGATCAAGCTCAAGAGCCTTGCCAACTTTCCTCACCTCATCTTTGAACAGGAATTTCAAGGGTTCTACTACCTTAAGATGCATTTTTTCAGGCAATCCTCCTACATTATGATGCGACTTGATCGTTGCCGATGGTCCTTTTACGGAAACCGATTCTATGACATCGGGGTAGATCGTCCCCTGACCAAGCCATTTTACACCGGGAATTTCTTTTGACTCCCGTTCAAAAACATCGATAAAGGTTTTTCCTATGGCCTTCCTCTTGTCCTCCGGGTCCGTCAACCCATCCAGAGATGCATAAAACTCACCTTTGGCATCCACGCCCTTGATATTCAGCCCCATGTCTCTATAGGAATGAAGGACCGATTCATATTCATTTTTACGTAGCAGGCCATTATCCACAAATATGCAATGGAGTCTTTCTCCTATTGCCTTTTGAAGAAGCAGTGCGGCCACACTGGAGTCTACGCCTCCCGAAAGCCCCATGACAACCTCATCATCTCCAAGTTGCCTCTGAAGCGAGGTGATCGTTTCGGTTACAAAATGACCTGGTGTCCAGCTTTGTGAGCATCCGCAGATATCTACAACAAAATTCTCAAAGATCTTTAACCCCTGAGTGGTATGAAAAACCTCGGGATGAAACTGGACTGCAAATGTTTTTTCGTTGTTGACCTGGTATCCCGCCACTTTCACATGCTCTGTGCTTGCGATCACCTGAGCCTGCTCGGCGAGATCGGATATGGTATCGCCATGGGACATCCAGACCTGTCCGTTTTTCTCAATTCCTGATAAAAGGGGATTGTCGTTCTCCACAAAGCTCAGGTTTGCTCTGCCGAATTCCCTTTTTGCAGATCTCTCGACCTCACCTCCCAGATTTTTGACGATCAATTGAGCACCAAAGCATAATCCCAGAACCGGGAGCTTTCCCCGGTAATTTGAGAGGTCGATCTCGGGTGTATCATCGTCATGTACGGAGCAGGGACTTCCGGAGAGAATAAGTCCTTTCGTGGAATCTCCAATTTCCGGTGGCTTGTTGTATGGATATATTTCGCAAAAAACATTCAATTCACGCACGCGACGGGCGATCAACTGCGTAAACTGCGACCCAAAATCCAGGATAACGATTTCTTCCCTCATGGCGCAAAATTAACTAATCAGAAAAGGTTTTTTTTAAGGAAAAATCGAAAAGAAGTTTTTTTCTGGAAGCCGAAAACCTAATTTTGCGCGGCGGGTTGGTACGACCAGCTCCTGCTGAATCCCCCAGGTCCGGAAGGGAGCAAGGGTAGGCGGTTGTAGCGGTGCGATACCGGCTCGCTTTTTTATTTTTCCTGTATGAAGTTTTTTATCGATACGGCCGATCTCGGGGAAATCAGGGAAGCCAATGACCTTGGAATTCTCGATGGCGTTACGACCAATCCATCTTTGATGGCCAAAGTTGGAGTCAAGGATGAAGAGGCCATTTTGCAGCACTATAAGGACATTTGCGCAATTGTAGATGGTGATGTCAGTGCTGAGGTGATCTCCACGGATTATGAAGGCATTCTGAAGGAGGGAAGAGAACTTGCAGCTCTGCACGACAATATTGTGGTTAAGGTACCTATGATCGCCGAAGGGGTAAAGGCCATTAAAACCTTTACTGAAGAAGGCATCAAGACCAACTGTACGCTCATTTTCAATGCCGGGCAGGCGATTATGGCCGCCAAAGCAGGAGCAACCTATGTTTCTCCGTTCATCGGTAGGGTAGATGATACCTCCTGGGACGGATTGGATCTTATCGAACAACTGGTGACCATATTTGACAATTACGGTTTTGGAACGGAGATCCTTGCTGCCTCCATCAGACATACCATGCACCTCGTTCAATGTGCGGAAATGGGGGCGGATGTTGCCACATGTCCTTTATCGGTGATCAAAGGTCTTTTGAAGCACCCGCTGACCGATATCGGTTTGGCCAAATTCCTGGAGGACGCAAAAAAATCACGATAGAACACCTTGTATATCTTCAAAGTCAAAGGAAAAGCCAAGATCCCTGATTACATTCAACTTAGGGATGATCATTTTACCTTGATCGCCTATTTCAGAGCAGATCGACCCCTGACGAAACTGGAGAAGTACGGACTTGATGGAAAGGAAGAAGAGCTGGCGAAGATCATCGAGGCCCTTCCTTTCGGAAAAGTGAAGAAACTCGATTTCTATGATTGAGGATAGCATTCATGTTCTTGATATTCAGCATGCCAATATTGCCCAGGATGAGCAGATCGTGCTTGAGGATATTTCCTTTCAATTGAAAAAGGGCGAATTCGCCTATTTGATTGGCCGTACAGGAAGTGGCAAGAGCTCCCTGCTGAAGACTCTTTATGCGGATCTTCCGCCCAACTCGGGAGACATATCCGTAGCGGGTTTCAATATCGATCATATCAGAAGGAAGGATGTACCCATGCTCAGAAGAAAGCTGGGGATCATTTTTCAGGATTTTCAATTGCTGATGGATCGTTCGGTAGCGGAGAACCTTTTCTTCGTTATGAAAGCCACCGGTTGGAAGGACAAAGGCAAGATGAGAGCGAAAATGACCGAAGTCCTGATGAAAGTAGGCCTGGGGTCTGTGGATGGAAAGATGCCTCATCAGCTTTCCGGTGGTGAACAGCAAAGGGTTGCCATCGCCAGAGCGCTTATCAATGATCCGCAATTGATCCTTGCCGATGAACCGACGGGAAACCTTGATCCGGAAGTGGCTGACGGGATCCTGAAACTTTTTTTCGATATCAACAAAAGCGGAACGGCCGTGCTCATGGCCACCCATAATCATAGCTTTCTGGAGAACAACCCGGCGAGGGTATTGAAATGTTCCAAGCATAAGATCCTTGACTCGGAGAAAGAAGAATTCAGTCTCCGGGACGTTTGGTATTATTAGACCTTGGCCTCCAAAAAGATCATCATTACCGTAACCAATGATCTGAAAACAGATCAGCGGGTTCTAAGAATTTCCCGATCCCTCCATAAAGCGGGGTACCAGGTGATGCTGATCGGCTTTGGTGAACCCCGCACATTTGAAATCCTTCCTGGCATCGAAGCGCATATTCTTAAAAAGCGCTTTTCCCGCGGTTTTCTCTTTTACCTCGATGTGCAACTTCAGCTTTTTTTCTATTTGATCAGGCAGAGCATGGATGCCATTTGCGCTTGCGATGCAGATACGATCATGCCAGGTTTTTATGCCGCCAGGAGGAAGGGCGTGAAAATTATATTTGATGGTCACGAGTATTTTTCTGAGACATCCGGTGTCCAGGGGAGGAAGTTTGTCAAAACTGTCTGGAGTTGGGTGGAGAAAAGGTATATTCCAAGGGTGGATCTGGCATATACGGTAAGTCCCGGGCTGGCCGAGATCATGGGTGATCGTTTCCATATTCACTTTGGCCTGGTCAGGAATCTGCCCAAAAAGGATGCCGCCGATGAAGATACCGAATGGCCCTATGAAAAGGGTTCTTTTTGGATTTACCAGGGATATCTGAATAAGGGTAGGGGTCTTGAAGAAATTGTCCGGGCGTTTTCTGTTTCTGGGAAAAAACTGCTGATCGCCGGAGTTGGACCAAGGGAGTCAGTGCTCAAAGACCTGATCCGCGAACATGGAATGGAGGATAAGGTGGAAATGCTTGGCCGGATTGAGCCAAAAAAGCTCAAATCTCTTACCAGCTTGGCTTTCGCAGGCCTGAATATCGTGGATGGGGAGGGGCTCAGTTACCATTACTCATTGGCCAATAAGTTCTTTGATTACCTGCAGGCGGGTATACCTCAGGTTAATTCCAACCTTCCTGAGTACAAAAGGATCTGCGAAAGGTTTGACTGCAGCTTGTTTCTCGAATCCAATACGGTTGAGGAACTGCAAAAAGCCATCGAAAAGATGGAAGCCGATCAACAGGCTTATGCAAAGCTTCAGTATCAGGCCCGGCAGGCTTCCAAGGTATTCAATTGGGAGTCCGAGGAGATCGAATTACTCAGTCTCTACGAGTCTTTATTTTGAAAAGCCTGCAGGGTCAAAAACAATCTGTAAAGATCGAAGGCCCTCAGGCTGGGACTTTCGGAATGTAGTTTCTTCAGTAGCTTGCTCTTCCTTTTTTCTAACCACCAAAGGGCCATTTTATCCATACCCGAGTCCCGTAGTCTAGCCACCGCCTTGTACAGTCTGATCTCCTTGAGGAAGGGAGAGAGTTTGGGATCTCTTTCCATTTTTTTGAGGTTTTGAGCCGCTAGTTCCGCTTTCAACAGGAATTTTTCAACGGGAATCAAACCAAGGTTCTCGACAGGATCATCGATATGGACGAGCAATCCCTTCTTGTCAAGGATCAAACCATAGACCGTGTCATTATAGCCATATGCCTTGTCTTTTTCAGGGAAGGAGTGATCCAGGAAAACCTGCTTTGCTGATGAGAAGTTCCCCGCATGAAAAGCTCTTCCGGGGTTTTTCTTTCTGAGTTCTGCATTCAGGCCCTCACGGTATTTACCATGAAGCCATTTTAGATGTAGCTCGGCTTGAGTGGGCTTATCCCCATAATATATTCCCCCACAGATGATCTTATCAGGCCAGGTATCCAATGCTTCCAGGTGTTTTTCCAGAAAATCCTTGCTCCTGGGCATGACATCGGCATCGAGAAAGAGGACCTTATCGTTTGTCGAGGATCTGGCCAGTTCATTCCTGTTCTTATTGTACCCAAGGTTTTGCGTGTTTCTTTGAATTCTTACGCTTTCAAGTCCGGAGGAAAGTTGCACGGGATTGTGACTATGATCATCTCCTACGATGATCTCCAGGCCGTCGATATTTTTTCCTATTTCAAGGATCTTATGGCAAAGCGGGGAGGGGTCCTCGTTATAGCAGGGGATTAGAACACTGATCACGGGACAAATAAAAAACCCTTTCAGGATTTGAAAGGGCTTTTGGGAAAATTAATTAGTTGATCTCAATGTCGCCGTATTCAGCTCTTATCGTAACCTCCGATGAAGGATTGTCAGCATTGCCATAAATTCCTTTATAGGTGGCACTTGGTACATATTCGGCCTTATCCTCCCAGATCTTTTTGAAATCGTCTTTGTCATAGTCCAAATCGCCAAAATCGATCTTCGCTTCCAGCTTGAACGATGCACCCGACTCAAAATTCAGCTCCACAGAAGCAAATTGAGCCGTGACGTCTATTTTTTTGAAATCCTTCCTGATCGTTCCGATCTCCACGCCATCACCGTAAAATGATTTGAACAGGGCAGACTCAGCGATACTTTCGATCTCCACACTTGAGAATTCAAAATCTCCTTTCAACTCTTCAACATCATCAGCCTCAAACTCTCCATATGTAACCCTGGCTTCAAGTTCCTTCACGTTCTTGGCTTCCCCCTGGGAAAACTGTGAATTGAGTAGAAGCTTATCACAGGATCCTAATTCAAAATCCGAATAAGAAATGGTGACGTCGCCATTGTTAACCGAGCCCGCATCGGCTCCTCCAAAGGAAATATCCAGTTTGTTTTTTGATCCTCTTAGATTCCCGGCCTGCAATTCTCCATATTGGATCTTTAGGTCCAGGTCTCCTTCAAGGTCCGGCAGGTATATATCGCCGAATGAATTGGAAACATCCAGGGAGACCCCTTTGGGCATTTTTACATCGACGTTGACCTCAATGCTTTCATTGTTACCATAATTGATCTTGCCCGGTATAGAAACATCACAGACCACTCCCTTTCCTGCGGTTTGGCTGAACCTGGGTTCAATGCTTTCGGCAATACTCTTTGCCTTCTTTTCGCTGTTGTTAACGATCACGATATTGATCTCAAAAGAAACCTTTTGCTGGTCCCAATTCTCAAAATGGATCTTCCCAAACTCATTACTCACCTTGAGGGATTCTCCCTTTTTCAGAGGGAATTCCTTGGTGATCACCTTGTTTTCCTCATAGGAGGAACTCCTTGTTCCGGCAAATGCCGATCCCGCTAAAATCAATGACAGGATAAGGCTAAGCGCTAATTTGTTGTTTTTCATGACCTCTCTTTTTTTGTTTATCGATGATTTCCAATTGAAGCTCTAGTAGCTTTGACTGTTTTTGAAGGTTAAGGATCATATTTTCCATCAATCTCGGCTGAGGACCTTTCTTGATCAGAAGATTCTTTAACTGAATATAGATGGAATCGAGCTGCATGAGATCCTTTTTGAAGGTATAGTCCAGATCTTCATCCAGTTCGTATGAAAGAACCATGGCTTTGCTGCTTTCTATTTTTCCGAGGTAGAATTGCTCCGCTTCATGGTATTGTTCAGGAATAACCGCCTGCTGTTGTTCTTCTCCGTTTCCACCGGCAATGAATCCAAGCCAGAAAACGAATATGATCCCCGAAAGGGCAGCAGCGATCTTCAAGGCAAACGAAAAGCTTAGAAACCGTTGTTTGCCGTTGTTTTCCAGTTCTTCCTCTATACCTTCCCATATGCGGGGTGCAGGATCCAAGCGATCCATTTCCCTCCTTTTGTTCAATATCCTTTTTTCAAAATTATCCATGGTCCTTCGCCATTTTGATGAGGCTTTCCTTGACTTTGTCCTTTGCTCTTTTGTATTGACTCTTAGATGTTGACTCTGAAACCCCAAGGATCTCACTGATCTCCTTGTGGTCATACCCTTCCAGTAGGTATAAGGAAAAAACTGTTCTAAAGCCTTTTGGTAGTCCCAATACGGCTGTGTTGATCTGTTCGGAGGTGAATTCCGGGTCGGAATGCTCTTCGGCCAACAGGCTTTCTTCCTCCGAACCCCCGAGTTCCTCAAATGGCTTTTCCTTGTTGAGCAGATTGATCGACTTATTGACTACGATCCTTTTGATCCAGGCACCTACAGTAGACTCACCTCTAAAGGACCTGATCTTTTTAAAGACCTCAAGAAAGGAATCCTGCAATGCGTCTTCTGCGAGTGATTGATCTTTTAAAATTCTGTAACTGGTATTCAGCATGGCCTTGGAATAGAGCCCATACAACTCGTATTGGGCTACTCGTTCACCCTGAACGCACCTGTTGATCAGGTCTTTTTCCCGATGGATCTGTGTATCAGGGATCACCATCGAAAAGACCTGTGAATCTTAAAAGGGTTGCATAAGAACGGGAATTATTTTCCGCCGCCTCCTTTGGAGGCTTCTTGCTTCTTCTCCAGAGCTTTTTTGTTGTTGATCGGAAGGAGAAATTCGGGATCAAGCTCTGAGGATCTATCGAACATTTCCAGTGCTTTATCATCCTCGTTCAGGTTCATTAGGATCACACCTTCCATATTGTAGACTGCGGCTTCCATAGGAACATTCTGAGATTGGCCTTGGCCATAGAATACAGTCACCTTAGCATCTTTCAGGTCTTCGCGCTGCATGATGGCCTGGATAGTGATCTGACATTCTCCAAGTCTTTTCAGGTCATACTGAAGGGAAGCGATCTGGTACAGGTGTTGGATGCTATTCGTATTTGGATAGAGTTTTTCAAAATCCTCAAGAGCCATTTTGATCAAACCGAGGTTCTTTTCAGAAACGGCTTTTAGCTCAAGTATGCCTATACTGCTGGGCCTTTCTTTAAGTATGGCTGAAGAAACCAGGATGCATTGTTGGTTCATTCCCACCTGGAAATAAAGAAAAGCCAAAGAGTCAAGGTAATTTGTCGAATCGGGGTAGATGGCCAAAATGTTATAATAGCTGTTTGCTACCGGCCCGGGATCCTGATATTTCAGGGCGTTTCTGATGATTCTTTTTTCTATTGAAAGTTGTTCGCTTGCGGAGCTGGGCTTGGAGGAAGAAGTAGGCTCGGTGGAGGTTTTTTTCTTTTGCCCAAAGGCGGTAAATGAAAGCGCAATGGCGATCAGACAGGTAAATAAATTTCTCATACGGCGTTTAATTTTTTGAAGGCTTCAATCCTTTCTCATCAGCCAGTTTAACAAGAAAGCGGAAGGCTTCATCATAATTGTTTCCAATTTCACCCTCTAAAATAGCGTTTCGGATACCATTTTTTAAGTCTCCTACTATTTTGTTGGGTGGAAGGCTGAACATCTCCATGATCTCGTTTCCTGAGATCGGGGGTTGGAAATTTCTCAACTTGTCTTTTTCCTCTATTTCCCTGAGTTTCTCTTCAACCTTGTCAAAGTTCCTCAAATAGGTCTTGACCTTTTTTTCGTTCTTCGACGTGATATCCGCCCGGCAAAGAGTCAGTAGGTCTTCGATATCGTCACCTGCTTCGAATAGCAATCTTCTCAGGGCTGAATCGGTGATATCTTCCCTAACCAGTGGGATTGGACGTAGGTGTAGCCTCACAAGTTTCTGAACATACTTCATTCGCTCATCAAGCGGAAGCTTTAATTTCCTGAAGATACCGGGAACCATCCTCGCGCCTTTGTCCTCATGGCCATGAAAGGTCCAGCCTGCCTTTGGATCAAATCTTTTTGTGGCGGGTTTTGCAATGTCATGCAGCAAAGCGGACCATCGCAACCACAGGTCGTCAGTTTTTTCTGAAATATTATCCAGGACCTTTAGCGTATGGTAAAAATTATCCTTGTGAGCCTGCTTGTTTCTGATCTCGACCCCATGAAGATCCGATACTTCGGGAAAGATCTCCTGCAACAGGCCGGAGGCGAAAAGCAATTTAAAACCATAGGAGGGAAGCTTTGAGGCGATGATCTTATTCAATTCTGAGGTGATCCTCTCTCTTGAAATGATCCTTATTCTCTCGCTATTCCTGCTAATTGAATCAAAGGTTTCCGGTGCAATATCGAATTCCAGTTGCGTGGCAAACCTGATCGCGCGCATCATCCGAAGCGGATCATCGGAAAAAGTGGTGTCCGGATCCAGAGGTGTCTTGATCAATTTCTTATCAAGGTCACTCAGGCCCTCAAAGGGATCCAGGAAGGCTCCGAAGTCATCCCGGTTAAGACTATAGGACATTGCATTGATCGTGAAATCTCTTCGACTGAGATCGTCGTCAAGAGTTCCGGGTTCTACGTCGGGATTCCTCGAATCTTTGGAATAGGATTCTTTCCTCGCACCAACGAATTCGAGATCCACACCCTTATCCGAGATATGGGCGGTTCCGTATTTCTTGAAGATCTGGACCTTTTTTTTTGCTGAGATCAACGCGGCTGTCTCTCTTGCCAGAGCTATCCCATCTCCCACACATACAAAATCAATATCGCCCTTGGCCCGCTTGAGAAAAACGTCACGTACAAACCCACCCACCACGTAGGTTGGTATCCCGGATTTGTTCGCCGCTTTGATCACAACCTCCAGATGAGGAAAATCACTGATGATATTTTCCAGTTTAGGAACTTTCATTCGAATCCAATGGACCAAATTAGGGTATGGACGGATTATAGCCGAGGGTTGGGAATCCTCTTGTTGTAATTGCTTCGCAGTCCCATGCGATAGAATCCAAAATTGATCTTCAAAGTGATCTCATGAGCTCCACCAGGAGCCTGCCCGAGGGGTGAGATCAGGTAGTCATAACTGTAACCAAATTGGATATCCCTGGTATAGATACCAAACAGAAATACCAATGCATCTTGATTTAGATATCCGAATTCGTTCTTCCCGATGGGTATCCCCCTATACCAAAAGCCCAGCATAATAGGCTCATATACGAAATGAGCACCGAGCTCCAATCTTCGAAAACTGGATTGCATCCAATAAAGTAGCATCGGTGTAATGCTAAACTCCTTGAGTTGTTTCAATACCCTTCCATTCGCATTGATGAAACCAAATTTATATCCGGCCTGAACAGAATATTTTCTTGGAAGCCTCGAATCCCCGTCCATAAAACTTTGATTTGGCTGAGTGATATGTTCAACGGTTAAACCGAACCAGGCGGCACCATTATGAGCATAAGCGCCCAAATGAACATCGGGGTAAATGATGGTCTCCTTGCCGCTGAGGTTCTCCTGACTTGCGCCTATGAAGTTTCCGTTATCGGAAATCTGATCTCCAAAAATGTAGTTGTCAAAATTGCTGCTTTGGAAAACGGCAGAAGCATTGACCCCGGTTCTGAGTCTCCATTCCTTATTGATCTTCATTCGGTAGGAGTAAAGCCCTCCGATCCAGGTTCTGGAAAGGTTTCCGGGCCCCGACCGATCATGCGACATGATCACCCCGACACCCATTGGTTTTTTGGCAAAGGCATAATCCGCTGCAAACCTCATGGAATAATAGGGGTGGGTAGCTTCGGGATACTGGATACGATAATTAAAATAACCCGAACTGAACTCTTCATTTCCTGTCAGAGCAGGATTCAGGTGCATGGGCATGGAATAGATCTGAGAGGACTGAGCATCCTGAGCGGAAGCCTGGAGAAACATCATGAGGCTCAGCAACAGGACAATCGTTCCATTTCTATATGTCGTTCTTTTCAGTTTAGTCATGGCCCTTAAAAAGCAGCATGGAGGTTCAAGAATACATTGTTTTCACCGTTGGATATCCTCGAATATTCTAAACGAAAAACAAGGTCATAAAATGTGGCGAAATCAAGTCCAAGGCCTGCAGCCCATAAATTCTTATCTGCAAATAAAGGATTTAAATTGGCAGTAAAAGGATCTTCAGATGTACCAAAATCAACAAATGCTTTTAAAAACAGTGAGGCGGGGATGGTTTGGAATTGCTTTACCGGTACGATCTTATCATATTTTCTGGTGAATGAGAAGAGCATAAATCTCAATTCATTTTTCAAGAGGGCATAACTTCTTGCATTCACGACATATAGGTCGAAACCTCTCAGGATATCATCTCTGTATCCAAGGCCTCCGTAGGTGAAGTATGGAATACTCTCTCTGGGAAGCGAGGTGAACAGACTTACGTAATGGCCCGTGCTGAACCTTTTGGAGAGGGTATAGAATTTTGACCCGTTTATATTGATCTTCCAGACATCCAGGGGGCCAAATAGGCCCAGGCCTTCCTTTTCCAGGCCTGCTTCCAACATGTGCCCCTTGGTAGGATAGAATGCGATATTCCGGACATCATAGGTGTATGTATAATTGATCTTCGCAAATTCAAGCCTTTGAATGCTATCGGAGAAGTAGTTGGGGTTTAAGCCTACAATAGTATCCCCAACCCAATAATTATGGTATCCAAGATTGACGTTATGCCTTGAATAAAACCTGTTCCTTCTCTCAATACCGAATTGCCCGTAGAATCTCTTGCGCAGCACATCATTCTGCCCCGTAAATTGTAGCCAATTATCCCTGGTTTCATAGGCTACCTGATCATTCTCCGAGTAGGAGACCTTGAAGCCAATCCCGGTTTTTCTTTTTTTGTCGATATAGGGCAGGTCATAGAAAACTTCAAATTTGCGGGTGAAACCCACTTGGGCGCGCAGGGTCAGTTTCTCCATTCTTCCTCTGAAGTTTTTGTCTGTAAACGAGAGGCCGAATACCAGCCTCTGCAATTCGGCGCCTCTTTGTATCCATTCGTTAAAATTTCTGTCTCCGAAATCAATTTGAATTGAAGGCCAGATATACCACCTTTCGTCCAGCTCGAGGGTTACTTCCAGTTCTCCCGTGTCAAGGTTATAGAGCAGGTTGACCGTATTGAACAGTTGGGTATTAAAGACCTTATTTCTCTCCGAGAGGAAAAAGTCGCTCAAGCCTTCGGCCAAAAGGGTATCACCTGTCTGGAAACTGAGCTCCCGAAGTACAATATGGGTTCTGGTCTTTTTATTTCCGCTGACCTTGATGTTTTTGACCACATAGAAATTGGAAAGATGTGTGGAATCCTTATTTGTTGCTCCGACGGAATTTACCTGGGCATAGGTGGGGGAGATCAAAACGAAGCCATAGACAATGAGTGGGAGCAAGAATATCCTCACTCCGGCTGAGAAAAACGTGATATCAGGTTTTATTCTTTTCAGCAGGCCTTACTTTGTAGATCAACAGATATATACCTGTCAACACCAGAGGGACACTCAGAAGTTGCCCCATATTGAAAGCTATCCCTTCTTCAAACCCCACCTGGTTCTCTTTTAAGAATTCATGGAAAAAACGAATTCCAAAGAGCAAAATTAGGAACCACGCAAAGATCTTCCCTTCGGGAAAGTCCTTTTCTCGTCGGTAAATGAAAAAATAGAGCAGGAATGCGATCAAAAAATAGCTAAAGGATTCATAGAGTTGTGTCGGATGCCTTGGTACGCCCAGTATATTCACGGCTCCAACCCCTGGTGCTCCGGCAATGAATTTGGGTTTTTCAGGAATATTCAAAAACTTATTCAGCTCAGGATCTGCCTCAACAGTACTCAGAACCTGGGATTCAACAAATGCCCTTGTAGCGATGGAATCAACAGGTTCATATAGGCTTATCTTCATAAGCATGGGCGCTTTTCCATTTTCGATAGAGCCCTTACGGTCCTTTCTAAATTCTATTTTCTCGATAATTCCAGGGAAATTGGCTTTTAGTCGATCTTCACTGGCATAGGTGTAAACAAAGGACCATGGTAAATCAGCTTCTTTGCCTATGATCTCCGAATTCATCATGTTGCCCAGTCTGATAAACCCTCCGCCTATTGCCACAAGGATCACCAGGCGGTCCAATACGTAGAAATAGGTTTGGCCCGGAGTGTTCCGGACATAGAGGTAAATGCCTGTTAGAATGCCTATGGCAGCCCCATGGGAGGCTAATCCACCTTTCCAAACCTTCAGGATCTCAAGTGGATTTGAGAGATAATAGGCAGGCTCGTAAAAAAGACAATGGCCTAGTCTTGCACCGATCACCGTAGCGATCACCACATAGAGGGTGATCCTCTCTACGTCTTTTTCGCTTTTCCCTTCACTCTTATACCATTTCACAAGGATGTGTTGTCCTATGAAAAATCCCATAGCAAAGAGCAGACCGTACCATCGAACCTCAAAACTTCCCAATTGGAAGATCTGAGGTTTTACATTCCAAAGAATAAATGCCAGGTTTTGGAGCATAGGGGTCTATTTTTTTTCTAATTCCCGGAGCTCTTGTTCAAATCCTCCGGAAAGGATTGGAAATCTGCACCAGGTTTTTGGATCCACATTTAGATCGTCAAGGTGGAAGGATGGAGCAGTTCGTTCCCTCTTCCACTGATTTCTGTGCCAAAGAATGAAGAATTTTTTGATCCAGCCTTTTAATTCGGGTTCTTTTTCATATCCGGATTGAATCATTTTCTCGTATACCTCTGCCGGAGACATTCTTAACCCGATTGCAAACTTTTCGATCAGATTCAGAACCCTGTAGGGCATGAGGTCTTCCTCATCTGTCTGGTCCTGGTCAGGAGGCCGTAACTCGGCAGTAGGTGTCAGGTTGACAACATGCTCAAGTCCTTGATAACCAAGCTCTTCATAAGCGTATCTTAGCCAGTTCAGGACAAAGTGCTTTGAGACCCCGGCAATCGGAGCAAGGCTTCCGGCAGTGTCACCGTCCATGGTGGCATATCCTACATCCAACTCGCTGCGGTTAGAGGTGGATATCAATAAATAACCCAGTTGGTTAGCCAATAGCCACAGTCCGGGCACCCTTGCCCTCGCCTGTACATTTTGCAGTGGGAGATCATCGTTTTCCCATGTGAACTTCCGGCCGGTTTTCTCTTCGACAAGTTGTCGGTAATCCCTCACCAGGTTTTCCACATCCCATTCGAGGAAGTTGGCTTGGATATGATCGGAAAGAGCTTTAGCTGACTCGAATGTTTCATTTGATGAGTTATCTGTTGCCTGATACACGGTGACCAGCATTTGGTTCATGATTTCCCCCAAAGAATCCCCTGAAGCAAAGCCTAATTTTTGCTTGAATCCGTTGATACCAAGCTCCGAAATGGCGTTTTTGACCATTTCATGAATGATTACCGCGCAGCAACTGGAATCAGCACCCCCGCTGAGAGATATGACAAATCCCTTGGTCTTACTTCTCCGCATATAATCGAAAAGAGCCAGTGAGACCGCCCTGGGAAAGAATTCAAAATCCGACAGATCCTCCTCAACCATTTCTGTCTTGTTGCTCAAGCCCATAAGGTTGTGGCTCTTAAAGGAAAAGAATCTGTTTGAAGCCAGGAGTTTGCCCTTGTTGGCGGCAAGCATTTCTCCATCGAAGATCAGACGACCGCTATCGTTGCCAAGTAGATTTGAGTAGAGGTACAGGCAGTCGAATTTTCGCGAGCTTTCGATCACGAGATCTCTTCTGAAAAAAGCCTTTCCAAATGAAAAATGACTGGCGCTGGGGTTCAGGAGTATATCCACTTGCTGACGCGCATATTGGTTTCCGGGCCTGCTCTCCTCATGCCAGGCGTCTTCACAAATTTCGAATCCCACTTTAATGCCATGAAAGTCGAAGATCTGTTCTCCTATAGGCACTATATGCCCGAGAATTTCTACCTGCTCAACCTTTCCCTTAGGCCAGGGAGCGAACCATCTTGGCTCATAGTAAACCCCGTCATTTGCTAAGTTCTGCTTTGCAGCGATTCCTATAATCTTCTCATTATCAATTATTACTGAGCAATTGTATAATTGATTATTTAATCTTATGGGAATGCCGATATTGGTGAAGATACCCTTGGTACAGGGGATGATCCTTTTGAGATTTTCAAGTGCATTTTTGACCAACCAACCGGAGAGGAAAGTGTCTTCACAACTGTATCCGGTCAGTGCCAATTCCGGAAATAGAACCAGTTCCGCTCCCGCTGATTTCGCTTCTTCCAGGCAGTTGATCAAGTTGCTGACATTGTTGTCCCAATCAAAGGGGCATTGGTTTACCGATGCCAGAAATATCTTATCGAGAGGTAATTGAGGATCCAATCAAATCAGCTTTAACTCCTTACAAACCTGCAGAGCTGCATATTGTTCGGCCCTCTTTTTGTTTTTGCCGGTTCCTGTGCCGAAGGTCTCTCCGTCAAGCAGCACTTCGGCCTCGAATTCCTTTTTGAACGCTTCTCCCTTTTCTCCGACGATCTGAAATTTCACTTCATGACCATGTTTCTGTGCCCACTCCAGTACCAGACTTTTGTAATTCGGGTTTTCCCGGACTACAAGATCAAGATCGATATGGTTTCTCAGGATTTTTTCGATCACGAAGGACTTGCATTTATCATATCCCTTATCGAGGTATATCGCTCCAATGAGGGCTTCAAGGGCATCTCCGAGAAGGCCTTTTTGGTTCTTGGAGTTCATCAGCCTTGAATTGGTCACAAGCAGGCCTCCAAGACCTATTTCCCCACCAACCTTGTTCAAGGTATCCCTGTTTACGATCCTCGACCTGATCTCGGTAAGAAAGCCTTCATTTTTCAGTGGGAATTTGCGATAGAGAAAATCGGCCACAATTGTGTCGAGCACGGCATCTCCAAGATATTCAAGTCTTTCGTTATCCTCCTTGAGGCCGAAGTTATTCCTACTGGCTTTGGAAGCATGGACGAAAGCGGTATTGTACAGCTTGATGTTGGAAGGTGTTACCCCGGTGATAAGCTTCACCCTTTTCTTCAATGATGGGCTACCTGATTTCGAAAAGATTTTTTTGACCAAAAAAGATTGGGACTATACTTCCCTAAAGATCGCTGAAAAATTGTGTCCGCCAAAGCCAAAGGTATTGCTCAATGCTGCCCTGATCTTCCTTTCCTGAGGAGCATTAAAGGTAAAGTTCAGTTTTGGATCGAACCGTTCATCGTCGGTGAAATGATTGATCGTAGGAGGGACCATATCGTTTTTGATGGCCAGGATACAGGCGATTGCCTCTACAGCTCCGGCCGCTCCAAGAAGATGCCCGGTCATGGACTTGGTGGATGAGATGTTCAGATCGTAGGCACTCTCACCAAATACCTTTTGAATGGCTACAGCTTCGGAGATATCTCCCAAAGGTGTGCTTGTTCCGTGAACATTGATGTAGTCGATTTCATCAGGGTTCATCTCCGCGTCCCTCAGTGCATTTCTCATCACGTTCAACGCGCCAAGACCCTCCGGATGAGGTGCGGTAATATGGTGAGCATCGGCGGTCATACCACCACCTACGATCTCGGCATAAATTGTGGCGCCTCGTTTTTTGGCCTGCTCGTATTCTTCAAGGATCAGCGCACCGGCTCCTTCGCCGAGTACAAATCCATCTCTATCCTTATCGAAAGGTCTTGAGGCTGTTTCAGGAGAATCATTTCTTTCCGAAAGGGCCTTCATGGCATTGAACCCTCCAATTCCCGCTTCTACAACTGCGGCTTCAGATCCGCCGGCAACCATCGCATCGGCATAGCCCATTTTGATATGATGGAAAGAGTTGACGATCGCATTGGTTGAAGATGCACAGGCTGAAACGGTTGCATAATTCGGCCCTCTAAACCCATATCGCATAGATATATGGCCCGCGCCGATGTCCGCGATCATTTTGGGAATGAAAAAGGGGTTGTATCTGGGAACCCCATTTCCCTCAATAAATCCTGTTACCTCCTTTTGAAAGGTATCGAGTCCTCCGATTCCCGAAGCCCAAACGACGCCGACGCGGTCGGGATCGAAAGCATCAAGAATACCGGAATCCTGCACGGCCTGGTCGGCACACACCAACGCGTATTGGGCATAAGGATCCAGTTTTCTGGTTTCCTTTCTGTCCAGTATTACCGAAGGATCAAAATCCTTTAGTTCGCAGGCAAACCTTGTCTTAAAGTTTGTTGCGTCAAACTTGGTGATAGGAGCAGCGCCACTTTTCCCTTCGCACATCCCCTGCCAAAAAGATTGGGGATCGTTCCCGAGAGGGGTTAAGGCGCCCAGACCCGTAACTACAACCCTCCTGAGGCTCATATTTTCTTTAATTATTTGCTATTCTCTTCCAGGTATGCAATAGCCTGACCTACTGTTGAGATGTTTTCAGCCTGATCGTCGGGGATAGAAATGTTAAACTCTTTTTCGAATTCCATAATGAGCTCAACTGTGTCCAGGGAGTCCGCGCCAAGATCGTTGGTGAAACTGGCTTCAGGAGTAACCTCTGAATCTTCAACACCTAATTTCTCAACAATAATGCTTTTTACTTTTTGAGCTATTTCAGACATAGTTTTGGAGTTAATTATAAACAGCTGCAAAGAAATGCATAAATGTATATTTGACAAACATATATTGTCATTAAGCTTGCGCTGAATATGCTTATTCTTTTTCCCAAGACCAGATATTTTTGAAAAAGACGCTAAAGCTGGACCTTGATCTGGATGTTCCGGGACTCTTATTTGCCTTGTCGGCAGGTATCAAGGCTTATAAGATGGCTTACCGTATTTCACGGGAATTCAATATCCGTTTGAAAAGGGAAAAAGACCTAAAGTTTTCGGGGCCCGGAAAAAGAATCCAACTTCATTTGAACTACTTTTGTGATACAGGCTTTCACTCTTTTCGCCTGATCGAGAACAGGGGTTTTGACGAAGAAAAAAGCATCTTCTCGGGGCCCATTTTCGCCGAGCTCAAAGATTTTGATTTCATTTTTTATTGCGAAAGCAGAACAGAGTTGAATGAGGCGGATTGTATGGGTAAACTCAGAAAACTTGAAGGGTTGAACCTGGTAGCAAAATATGATCCGAATCGAATAAAAAACAGAGATTATTTAATACCTGATCAATGAAAAATATTTTTAACCGAACAAAGATCATCGCCACCGTGGGCCCTGCTTCCAATTCCAGGAAGGTCATGGATAAGTTGGTAGACGCCGGGGTAGATGTCTTTCGTTTGAACTTTAGTCACGGCACCCACAAGGATCATTTGGAGGTGATCAAACAGATCAAGGATATCAATCGGGATAGAGGACTTTATATCAGCACGCTTATGGATCTGAGCGGGCCAAAGATCAGGGTAGGAACCATGGAGAATGGAAGCGTATTGTTAAAAAGCGGTAACCTGATCACGATCACCAGCCTGGACGAATTGGGGACGCCGGCCAGAATTTCCACCCAATATGAATCACTTTACAAGGACGTTAAAAAGGGAGAGACAATTCTCCTGGATGATGGAAAGATCGAACTGAAGGTAAGAGAGGTTTTTCCCAAAAAGAAGGAGGTGGTCTGCCGCATAAAAGTGGGTGGAGTACTCAGGGACAAGAAAGGAATGAATCTTCCTGGCACAGTGGTTTCAGCACCTTCAATGACACAGAAAGACCATAGCGATCTGAAATTTGGAATTCAAAATAAGGTCGATTGGGTTGCCTTATCGTTCGTTAGGTCTGCAAAAGATGTGAAGGACCTCAGGAAAAGCATCAAGGATCTCAAGGGAAGCGCCAAGGTGATCGCTAAAATTGAAAAACCCGAGGCTGTTGAGAATATTGACGAGATCATTGAGCATTCCGATGCCATTATGGTTGCCCGGGGAGATCTTGGGGTAGAGATCCCAATGGAAAACGTACCGATGATCCAAAAGAAGATCGTTCATAAATGCAACCTTGCAGCAACACCGGTGATCATCGCTACTCAAATGATGGAATCCATGATCGAGAATTCCAGGCCTACAAGAGCTGAGACCAATGATGTTGCAAACGCAGTTCTCGATGGAGCCGATACCCTGATGCTCAGTGGTGAGACAGCTGTTGGAAATTATCCCGTGGAGACGGTCAGGAGTATGACCAAGACGATCGACAGCATTGAAGAAAAGGCGGATGTTTATTTCAAGAATTATGAGGTTGATCCCAATTCGGAGATCTTTGTGAATGATTCTGTGATCGCCATGGCCTGCAAGCTGGCAGAGGTCGCCAAAGCCAAGGTGATCACCGGCATGACCTTCTCCGGTTATACGGCCTTGCGATTGGCACGTCACAGACCCAAATCATTCATTTTCGTTTTTACAGCCAACAAGGATATCCTGAGTACCCTGAATCTTCTTTGGGGCGTAAGAGGGATCTACTACGACAAATTTGAATCGACCGACGGAACCATAGAGGATCTTGAGAAGATTCTCAAAAAGAATGGTATCTTAAAGAAAGGAGATATTTACATCAACACCGCGAGCATGCCCATGTACAAGAAGCTCAGAACCAACATGGTTAAGCTTAGCGAGGTTGAATAGCATCAAAGTTGAGGGAAGACTTTCTTCATTTCATATGGCAATTTCAGTTATTCAATAAAAAAGACCTTTTTGTTGAGAACGATTCGCTGGAGATCCTGGATCCCGGCACCTTGAATACTGATTCCGGACCTGATTTTTTGAATGCCCGCATACAGATCGGAGATCTGGAATGGGCGGGACATGTTGAGATCCACAAAAAAAGCTCTGATTGGCATCGGCATAAACATCAGGATGATCCGGCCTATCACAACGTTATTCTCCATGTGGTATTGGAGGAGGATAGGGAGATCAAAGTTAAGGGGGAGACCTTGAGGACCCTTGTGCTTAAGGGCAGAATATTCTTCCAATATCAAAAGGATTACGAATACCTGATCAACCAAACGGCTGAGATCCGCTGCTCGGAATTTTTGGAAAACAATAACAGAATTCTGATTCGGTCAATGCTTGATCGGCTGGTCGTGGATAGGCTTCAAAGAAAAAGCCAGGACTTTCTATCCATTCTTGAAAGCCAAAAGGGGGATTGGGAAGAAGCCTTGTTGCGCTGGACATTCCGGCATTTCGGATTTAAGAAAAATAATGAGGCTTTTACTCTATTGGCAGATCTGATCGGCTGGAAAAGACTTCAAAAAATAGCTCATGATCAATTCTCGATCGAAGCGCTATTATTCGGAGTGGGAGGATTCTTGCCTGGTTCTCAATCCGATTATGCCGCTACACTTAAAAAGGAATTCGAGCGGCTAAAGAGAAAGCTTGATCTTGGTTCCAGGGTAATTGACGCTCAGCAATGGCAGTTTTTTAGAATGAGGCCTTCAAATTTCCCGACGATTCGAATCGCACAATTGGCTGCCTTTTTCAACGGTAAATCGAGCCTTCTGCAAGCTTATCTCAATTTCAATCCCCAAAGCCTTTCCTGGAAAATATTCAATAATGAGGTCACCTCGTTCTGGGAAGACAACCTGCATTTTGCTGCTGAGGGAGCGAAACAAAAAGGGGGGAAGATGGGTAGGAAAAGCCGGGAAAACCTGGTGATCAATATTATACCATCTGTTTTGGTAGCCTATTCCGGTTATTCCGGTGAAAGGAAATATCTGGAAAAGGCGATCAGGATTCTGGAACAGATCCCACCGGAAAACAACAAGGTGATCAAGAAATGGCGTGAACTTGGATTTGAGATGGAGAACGGGTTCGATTCACAGGGTTTTTTGGAGTTGAAAAAGAACTATTGCGACAAGGGACTTTGCCTCAAATGCAACCAGGGTATTTCCCTTGTCAAAGAAGGGCTTGAATCCTATGGATTGGCTGTATAATCTTCCGGTTCTACTTCTTTTTATCGGGGTAATGTACCATGCTTTCTTCAAGGAAGTCGGGAAAAGAATGTTCTGGTCTCTTCTTTTTTCCAAGATCCTGATTTCCATTTTTTCGACATGGTACTTTTACTTTTTTCTTGAGGGGGGCGATCCGGTCTGGACTGTGGAATTGGCCAAGCGGTTGGGGGAGAATGGATTCCTTGTTTGGCTAAAAAAAGGCTTGGAAATAGTGTTTAGCGGTGGTTTTGAACCCATTGAAGGAGCTCCACTGTCGAATCTTAGGACTGCATTCTTTTCATGGGGATTGTCACCATTGGTTTTTATCGCGGGCGGATCACCCTGGTTGATCTCATTGAGTTGCTCTTTACTCAACCTGTTTCTTTTCTTTCTCGCATTTAAGCTGTTAAGGCGGAGATTCGCTATCCCCAGACTGGCTCTCGGAATAGCGGTACTCCTTCCAAGTATTTTATTCTGGAGTTCGGGAATCTATAAGGAAACATTTACCTCAGGCTTTTCCGTACTCCTTCTGGCGGTATTACTGAATTCCTGGCCAGGATACTCACCGCTGAGAATATTGATCATGACCTTAATTCTTGTCCTGATCTATTTCTTAAGGCCCTTTCAATTCATGGCCGTTTTGATCGCAATATTGATCGGTGGGTTTGTTTTCTTGGTTTTTGGAAACTCATCAAAAGGACTTGGAAGAATACTACTGCCGGCTATAGCCTTTCTAGCGGTTTTTGGGGTTATGGTTTATCATCCGGTCTACTCACCCGAGAATATATGGGCATATCTCTACGATGCACATCAAAGGGTTGCAGGGAATACGGGTTATTCCTTTCCGATCTCATTGGATGAAGAGCCGGTTTTTTTTGAAGCCATATCCTCCGGGCTCAGAGCCATGTGGCTTACGCTGTTTGGGGTATGGCCAATATGGATCCCGAAGATCTCCTATTTCTTTTTTTGCTTAGAGGGCCTGTTGCTTTTGTTTCTCATTGTTCAGACCCGGAATAAGCTGGGTAAGCTTGGCTCAGGAGAGCTTGCCTTCCTGATCGCAATGGTATCCTATTGTGTATTCCTGGCCGTGGGCCTCGGATTGAGCACTCCCAATTTTGGAACTCTTGCAAGGTATAAGCTGGCATTTGTTCCCTTGCTGTATCCATATCTGATTTTTCTTTGGAAGGGCCATAGGGCTGTGAACTAAGGCCGAGAGGTCTTAATTTTGCGCCTGATTTATGGAGAAACCGATTATCATTTTTGGAGCAGGCTCACTTGCGAGGTCAGTATTGGCCATTCTGAGAAGTCATGATTTTGATGTTTATGGATTCCTGGATGATGATGCAGATGGTGATCAGATCATTGACGATGTTCCGGTGTTGGGAAAAACCAATGATCAGGGCTATCTGAAACTCATTGGTAGGAAAGCCGAGGCTGTCGTGGCCTTCGAAGATATCGAGTTGAGAAAAAGCAGCGCGAAGTACCTGATCGGGACCAGAAAGGTGATGCCGATGAACGCCATACATGCGCGTGCCGTATTACCGGAGAACAGATCCATGGGGCATGGGAATATCATTGGTGCAAATGCGATCATAGAACCCGGGGTTTCCATAGGGAGTCATTCTGTGGTCATGCCTTCGGCTTATTTGGGCACCAACGCAAAAATCGGGGATTTCGATGTGATCGGTGCTGGAGCTCTGATCAATGCCGAATGTCAGCTTGGTGGTCGGGTATTTGTAGGTTCGGGAGTCAATATTGTGAGCGGGGTCAGGATCGAAGACGATGTAAATATTGGGGCAGGATCCTTGGTTATAGAACATATCATCAAGGGGAAAACCGTTTTTGGAAACCCCGCTCAGGAAGTCAAATAAAAGGATTATGTCTTACCAGGTATTGCTTTATTACTGTTACACCAAAATTGAGGACCCTGAAGAGTTCAGGATGAAGCACCATCGGTTTTGTCTTGATCTGGAACTGCGGGGTAGGATCATTGTGGCGGAGGAAGGCCTGAATGGAACGGTTTCGGGAACAGTAGAGTCTTGCCAAAAATATATGGCAGAGTTGGATGCCGATCCCAGATTCCGGAACATGGAGTTCAAGGTTGAGGAATGTGATGAGATGGCCTTTCAAAAGTTAAATGTGAGGCTCAAAAGGGAAATTGTGAACTCCGGTCTTTACAACATCAATCCCACCAAAAGAACGGGGGAGTACATTGAACCTGAGGATTTTAGAGATCTGCTCGAAAAAAGAGCCGAGGAATATGTTCTTCTGGATGTCAGATCAAATTATGAACATAGGATGGGCCGGTTTAAGAATGCGGTCACTCTGGACATCGATAATTTCCGAGAATTTAAGGATCATATCGCTGATCTTGACGAGTTGAAGGGAAAGAAGGTGATCACCTATTGTACCGGAGGGATCAAATGTGAAAAAGCCAGCGCCTATCTTCTCGAGCAGGGATTTGAAAATGTGTTTCAGCTTCATGGTGGGATCATCAAGTATGGATTAGAGACCGATGGTTCCGGTTTCGAAGGGAGTTGCTACGTTTTTGACAAGCGTTTGAATACCGAGATCAACCACAAGGATCCCTCTGTGATTTCCACCTGTTTCAATTGCGGGGCAATCTCTGACCGCATGGTGAATTGTGCCAATCCCAATTGCAATAATCATGTTGTGATCTGCGATGAATGTGGTCGTGAACTGGAAGGAGCCTGTTCGGAGGAGTGCCAATCACATCCGGACAAGAGGCCTTACAATCCGGAGGGATATTATCAGAAAGACCTGAACGGATATGACCCCAAGAAGGATTTCATGCATAGCATGAAAAATAAGCAGGCATAAAAAACCCCATGCCTTTCGGCATAGGGCTTATATAGGTTTATTACCCTCTTATTTAAGGGAAAGCTCTTCGTAATCCGCGTCCGGATTATAGTAATAGAAGTCAGTGTTTTTCAGCACATTGAAACTCAACGAGAAATAGAAAACGTTGGCATCAAAGTTTTCATATGGTTTGTTGCCGTTTCCATCGGTGTAATCGTTCACGAAGAAATTGTTGTTGTAATATTTGAATTTGATGTTGGCACCGTATGGAAATTGAATTCCAACAAAGAAACCATGCTGCCATGGTTCAACTCTGTCATTCGCATCACCGAACCAGTATACATCTACGTTTTTCTTCGAACCGTCCTCAAACCTTTTCTCCTTATAGTTAAACGAATAGGCGATCTCATAACCTCCGTAAATAAATGACCTGTTCATTTTTCCCAATTTGATTCCCAGGGGAATTCCGATGTTGTAGGAACGGAACTTATACCTGACATTTCCCCTCTGTCCACCTGGAGGATATGCGGCTGCCGGGTCGTTCAGATACGTGTTCTCTGGAATGTCACTGATGAATCCGACGTTTCGTAAGAATAGGCCGGTAAAAATCCCAACATTCTCGTTGAAGTCCATATTGACATAGGATTGAAGGTTGATGACAGGAGCCCATCTGACCACATTTGTCGGACTTACCGACTCACCTGTTGATGTCTCCATGCTGGTATTTGCGAAGGAGAAGATCATCTCCATTCCGCTTGAGGAATAAGTGTTCTGAGCATTGGCCATTCCAACAATTCCCACGGCCAGTATCAAGGATAGTGATAGTTTATTCATTTTTATCAAAGTCTAATTAGGGGCTAAATTACGCACTTTCTATAGAATGGAAAGAGCCTCAAAATAATTTGAGCTTCGCCAGAAATTGTCCTTTCAAGTTTTTAAGTTTGTTCCAAATTCAAATCAATAACATGATTTCAAAAAATTTGTTCAGGCTCCTTAGCCTTGTCCTGGGGCTGATGGTTTTTTCCTGTGGTCCGACCGAAAAAGAGACCCAGGCATATGATGAAGAAACCGAAGTGATCTATTCCGAGAAAACGGAAGCGCTTTTTCATAATATGGTTTCGCCGGGCGAGCTTCCTTATGCCCTGATGGCCATAGGTGCGGATTTTGATCCTGCAATTCCCAACGATCCTTCGAAAGCTGAGCGATATAGAAAAGACGAAAGCATGGCTGCTGTAAATCTTGGAATATATGTTTCAGATCTTTCGTATGTCATCGCCTATGATCAGTTTGAACTGGCGCAAGAGTATTACAAGGCCGGGAATGACCTGGCTGAGTCCATCGGAGAGGGTAGGATCTTTAATCAGGCTATTCTGCGCGATTACGGAGATAAGATCGAAAATGATACAGCTGTCATGCAGCTTCAGCAGGCAATCCTGAAAGCAAGGGTAAATTTGAAAGAAAGCGAGAGGATCAGAATGGGAACATTGATCCTATCGGGTATTTTCATCGAAAGGCTGTATATGCTGACTCAGATCTTGACCAATTATCCGGGAGAAGATCTGCCTGATGATGTAAAGCAGAACGTTTTGGCTCCCCTGATGACGGCGGTTTATCAGCAGAAGGAGCCTCTGAACAGCCTCATTGAATACATCAATGAAATCATCCAGCCGAATGATCGGCGTATTGTTTATGATGAACTCATCGCTCTTCAGCAAGAATTTGAAGACTTAGGTTCGGTATGGGAAACCGGAGATGCTGACGCCCTGGCCCTGCTCAAAGATCAGGACTTCGTCGAAATAGCCGAAAGGGTTAAGAAAATTCGCGCACTCGCCATTAGGGAGGAATAGGTGCTATTTAATGGTCCAGGTATTCTGGCCTTCCAATAACTGATCCAGATCGCCCTTTCCTTTTGATCGGATGGCCTCATCGATCTGAGCCTGCATAGAGTCTTCATAGCAGGTTCGTTGTTCCTTGTAGATCGTACCAAAAGGTCTTGGAAAGGCCATTTTCGGATTGATTTCCTCGAAGAACTGAGTAAGTATTCCGGCTTTGAGCTTCTTTTCCGGATTATGGATCCAAATATTATCCGGCAGGTCTTCCCTTGAATCAATACCCACTACTGCAGGCTTAAAATCTTTGAGTATGACCGCCTGTAGGTTATCCTCCTTCCCGAAGATCAATGGCTCTCCATCTTCAAGGAAGATCGCCGTCTCCGCCTTGGTTTCCTTATTGCTCAATCGGTCAAAGGCACCGTCATTAAACACATTGCAATTCTGATATATTTCGATGAAAGAACTGCCCCTATGTACATGTGCCTCCTTCAGGGTTTTCCGAAGATGTTGGGGATCGCGGTCCATACTTCTGGCAATAAACGTGGCCTCAGAGCCTAATGCAAGTGCCAGCGGGTTAAAAGGGTGGTCCACAGAGCCGAAGGGTGTCGACTTGGATATACTTCCTTGTGGTGAAGTAGGAGAGTATTGGCCCTTGGTCAATCCATAGATCTCGTTGTTGAACAAAAGGATATTCAGGTTGAAATTTCGCCTTAACAAGTGGATAAGGTGATTGCCGCCAATGGATAGGGCATCCCCGTCACCGGTTATTACCCAAAGGTCGAGATCCGGATTTACCGCCTTGAGCCCTGAGGCGATAGCTGTGGCCCGCCCATGGATCCCATGCATGCCATATGTATTCAGATAATAGGGAAATCTGGATGAGCAACCGATCCCAGAAATAAAGACGATGTTCTCCTTTGGTACTCCCAGATCCGGGAGGATGGTTTGAACCTGTTTCAGGATCGAAAAATCTCCACACCCCGGACACCATCTCACCTCCTGGTCCGAGGCAAAATCTTTGGCCGTAAGTGCCATTGGGTTCTCTACCTCGCTCATGACATATGTTTTTTGATTTCAGCCTTTAATTCTTCGACATGGAAGGGCATTCCTTTGATTTTGCTGATCGACTTGGCATCCACAAGGAATTTGCTCCTGATGATCTGACATAGCTGTCCGCTATTCAATTCAGGAATAAGGATCTTGTCAAATCGGGAAATGATCTCTTCAAGATTCTTGGGAAAAGGATTGAGGTATCTGATTTGGATATGGGATACCCTATGACCCTCCTTGATAAGTTCTTTCACTGCATTTTCAATTGCACCGTAGGTCGATCCCCATCCGATCACAAGGCAGTCCCCGGTCTCTTCTCCGTTGTCAATGATTTGATCTTCAATGCTTTCGGAGATCCTTTGGATCTTTTCTGCACGAATCCTAACCATTTCTTCATGGTTGTCGGGGTCATAGGATACATTTCCTTCCGGCATCGTTTTTTCGAGGCCTCCTATTCGATGTTCAAGGCCTTTCGTTCCAGGAAGCGCCCAGGGGCGAACGAGTTTTTCGTCTCTTTCATAAGGAAAATACGGAGATCCGTTGTCGGGCTCTGAAACTTTTCTGGTTTTGATCTCCTTCAGGTCTTTTGATCTTGGAAATCTCCATGGTTCTGACCCATTGGCAATATAACCATCGGATAGCAGGATCACTGGCGTCATATGCTCCAGTGCGATTCTGCAGGCTTCAAATGCAGCTCCAAACGCCGATGTAGGTGAGTATGCCGCCAGGACAGGCAGTTCAGCCTCTCCGTTTCGACCATATATTGCCTGGAACAGGTCGCTCTGTTCCGTTTTTGTAGGCAGACCTGTCGATGGGCCGCCTCTTTGGACATTACAGATCACCAAGGGAAGTTCCAGCATGATCGCCAGTCCCATTGCCTCGGTTTTTAAAGCTATTCCGGGGCCTGAACTTGCCGTTACGCCCAAGGCCCCTCCAAAGGAAGCTCCTATTGCGGATGTTATAGCCGCAATCTCATCTTCAGCCTGGAAGGTCTTGATCCCGAAATTCTTGTACCGAGAGAGAAAATGAAGAATATCCGAAGCCGGAGTAATAGGGTAGGATCCATAAAACAGATCCAAACCCGATTTTTCCGCTGCCGCAATCAGGCCGATTGCCAATCCCTGATTTCCGATAATATTACGGTATGTTCCCTTTTCAAGAGGAGCCGGTTCCACTTCAAAACGAGAGGTAAATGCCTCTGCTGTATCAGCAAAGTTGAAACCGGTCTTCAAGGCCTTCATGTTTGCATCGACCAGTTCCTGATGCCCTTTAAATTTCCTTTGAATGAATTCCTCTGTTCTTGCCAGGGGTCTGTTGTACATCCAATACAGATATCCGAGAACAAACATGTTCTTGCATCTGTCGATTTCCTTAATGCCCAATCCGGATTCCTTAAGAGCCGTTCTGGTCATTTTCGTTACGTCGATGGGGTGAACCTGGTAGTCCTCAAGACTCCCGTCTTCGATAGGGTTTTGCTCATCGATGTATTCGGCAAGTTTCAGGTTCTTTTTATCGAATCCGTCCGTGTTTGCGATGATGATCCCACCGGATTTCAGATAGGGCAGGTGTGCCTTCAAAGATGCGGCATTCATCGCGACAAGGACATCATACCTGTCTCCAGGAGTGAATACCTCTACACTTCCGAACTTCAACTGAAAGCCGGAAACACCTGCCAGTGTTCCTCTGGGAGCTCTGATCTCCGCGGGAAAATTTGGAAACGTTGCGAAGTCATTCCCATGAAAGCTGCTGGTTTCGGTGAATTGCCCACCCGTGAGCTGAATGCCATCGCCAGAGTCCCCTGCGAAGCAAATGACTACTTCTGTCTTCTTTTCTTTTGCCTTACCCATTGGTGGTGCAAATCTGGTAGGGATTTCCGGTTCGCCCAAACTATGTTCAATTTTTTGATAAACGTGTTAGGGTTTAGAACAAGAATGCGAAAATTTGGTTTCAGGATTAATCCTTTATCTGTCTTCCGTAAACGATTTTTTTCGTCTCTCTTTAATCATCAAATGGTATGTGGCATTGCCCATAAATGAGTTTATTTACACAAAATCAATGCAAATGAAAAGAATAGCAATTTTCGGGATTCTTATCGGGGTAGTGGCCTCCTGTGCCCCTGACCCTGCGAGAGACCTGACAGCTGAGGAAACGGATCTGGTCATTACGAGAAAAAGCGAAACACATGATTATTCTCAAGACATGCTGTATGCGATCTTTGATCAGGTCATCGAGTTGGAGGATGACACCATCAAACTTTCCGATACTGATCTTGATCGATCCATTATAGATCAAATACGTGCTAATATGACCGATTATGGTTATACGGAGTCTCTGGATAGCTTGGGAAACCCTGATACCACGGATCCAGACCTTGATGTCGTATTGCTGGTGGCTAAATTCACCCAAACCGAAGGAGCTGCGGCCATTCAGGGTGGCTATTGGCAGGGCTATCCGGGATACTGGAACCCGTGGTATCAGGGCTACCCTGGAAGTGGATGGTATAATCCGGGATATACCGCCTTTTACCAATATGAAAGTGGCAGTGTGATCATCGATATGTTCGATTGGGCCAAAAGGAATGAAGAAATCCAGTTTCCCATATGGGAAGGAGGCCTGAGGGGTATTTTAACCGGAAACTCTGAATCCGGTAATTCCCGCGTTTTGAATGCGGTAGACCAAGCCTTTAGACAATCCCCTTACCTGAATAAAAACCAGTGATCATGAAGAAGACTTTAATATTACTTTCAATTCTGGCATTCACCTTTCATAATGCCGTTTCACAGGATGCCGGCGATGTGGAAACCAACGGTATGCTTGCCTTTAATTATGCGATCAGTACCGGGTTTGGTTCCACTGGCGATTATATCGATAACGTAAGCTTCAGGGGGTTTAACTTTGATTATAGGAGAAGATTATCAAGTAATGTATCCGCAGGTATATTGATCGGTTGGACCCATTTTTATCAAAAACTGGATCGTGATCTCTATACCGCTCCGGATAATCCCAGTGTAGCTGTTAGTGCAGTCCAAACAAGGGTGCTTAGTTCAATTCCTATTTCGCTTCAGGGGCATTATTACTTTACCCAGAATTCCGGCATAGACCCATATGTTGGTTTTGGTATGGGAGCTTATCGGATCGAGTATGAAAAATGGTGGGGAGCAATTCAGGACAGGGATGATCAGTGGAAATTCGGCTTGAACCTACAAGCTGGTACTACCGTGCCGATCACCAAGGACTATTTGGGGTTCAATTTTGCCCTGGTGTACCATTGGATTCCCTATACCTACAATGAGGTTGATGGGATCTCTTACCTTAATCTGAATCTTGGGCTTTACCTGAATTTCTAAAAGCAAAAAAAGAAGAGCAAAAAAAAAGCCCGGTACCCCGGGCTTTTTTTGGTGAATGCTATTTATTGATCACCAGAGTTTCTTTCGATTGGGACCATGCCTAATTCCGGAAAATCCGTTTGGTCGTAGCGCACAAGCTCCTGACCCTCGTCCGGAGTAGGAACAGTGACGTTAGCCGGATTCTCGTTGATAGAGATCTCAAAATTATATAGGCCAGAATCCAGGTTGTTCACTGTAAACCTGACCATTTCGTCCGGGGTTCCGGGAGTAGCTGCCTTGGAGCTGTACAATTCAAGTTCACCTCCGGTGGCCGGACCGGCGTACCACAAAAGGGCAACCGGTGACAAAGTGCCGGGAATTGTATCATAATCCAGGCCTGCAGGACCGTCGACAGTAAAGGAGAAATCGACGCTCCTATAGAAGCCATCTCCGTCCATGTCGATGAGGCTGTCAAACGTAACAGAATTTACGGAATAAACCCGAGCCTCGTAGGTCGTATTCTCGAATGCCAGATCCTTTACAGCGTCCCTGGTTACGAGTTGGTTGATGAGGGTATCGCTCGTTCCAACCTCAATGGCAAGAATTCCAAGCGAATATTGTGCACGGGTAATCCCAAGAGCATCGCTGTCTATTTGTCCCTCGATGACATCCCCAAATCCTTTTCTTTCGATCTCATAATTTGGCTGGTTACCCAACGGAACTACCTCAATTTGCAATTCTTGATTTTCGTCAAAATATCCTCTTTGAAGCCAATATGAAACATTAGCAACGGATCCTGATTCCCCTAGAGATACCACACTTGTCCGAAAACTTCTCCTTGTATAGTAGCCGTCACCATTCACATCTGTACCTTCATCCCATAGCACATCCTGCAGCTCATAGGTGATTGTAGAATCCTGCCTGATCGTTTCATGCTGACCAAGGAATCCTTGAGAAACAATTCTACGATTATCGCTTGCATCGTGAATATCCAATGTGAGATTGTAGTCACCTTGCTCAGAAACGACATCGGCAAAATTGACGCCTTGAAAGGTAACCGTATTGGCCGAGCCACCTTTGGACAGTGTGAAATTGCTCGATTTTGCCAGCACAGTTCTTGAAGAACTGGTCAGCCTAATGGCCAGGTTGACATAAACAGTTTTGGAATATCCGTCGGGTGCACTTGCATTGACTTGAACATTGCCTGAAACATCGCCAACGGGATAGTATCCGTTTCCGTTTATATCCCTTATGTTACTAACGGTAATATCGGTAACATCAAAGTATCCGCCATCTGTAGGTACAGTCTGGGAGGGAAGATCATCAACTTCTTCCTCGCAGGAAGCAAACAAAAGAACTATTGCCGTGAATACTGCGAAAGGAAAAGCAGCGGTAAATCTTTTTAACATATACATCAAATTTTTGCCAAGGAAGTCCAAATAAAGGCATTTATGCCTAAAAATAAAACACTATCAATGGGGGATTTTTTCTAAAAAAATGATCAATGACCCCATTTCGAAATTCTTAATCGCTAAAAAATGAAGGGTGGGCTGCAATTGTCATTCCATTGGGCACCCTGTCAACTGAACTAGCTCCAAGGTACTAAAAAAAGACGCTAAAGTTTTCTGGATTTATGGTTTGATTATTACAGCAAAACCAAATGAGATCCAATAAGCGGGGGCGAGGTAAAAAAAGAGTGAAACTCTGATCTGGAATCTCACTCTCACAACTGTTTTGTGGGCCCTGCTGGGCTCGAACCAGCGACCACCTGATTATGAGTCAGGTGCTCTAACCAACTGAGCTAAGGGCCCGTCCAATCCGGATTGGAAATTGGGCAGCAAAGCTACAATTTTGCCACCTCAAGAACAATAATGGGGAAGCAACAAATTAGACTGAAAGAAGGTAAAAAGCACCTTTTTCTGTTTGACCTTGGAGGTGTGATCATCAATTTGGATTGGGAGAAGAGTTTCATCAAAGTCAGTGAGATCCTTGATCTTAAAAGAGAGACACTTATTCAGATGATCCAAGAGCATCCGGCATTTTTGAGGCTAGAGCTTGGACATGTCAGTCAGGATCAGTTTTTCATCGAGTTATCGGAAGCTCTTAACAAAGAGTTTGATTTCGGGGAATTGTATTCCGCTTTCAACCTCATGTTATTGGATATTCCGCCAGAAAGGGTTGAGTTGATCTCGGAACTAAGATCCCAGGGACATAGGGTCGCCTGCCTGAGCAATACCAATGTCATGCATATGGAGAGGTTCGACCAGATCCTGGCATCATCCTCCAACTTCTTAGGAATTCATGATCTGGTCGATGATGCTTTTCTTTCTCATGAGCTGGGATTGAAAAAGCCCGATCCAAATGCTTTTTTGGAAGTGATGAAGCGAACCCAAACCAAACCAGCGGATGTTTTGTTTTTTGATGACCTGGAAGAAAACGTCTCAGCTGCCAGGGAACTGGGAATTGATTCCAGGCTTATACAAGACTATTCCATAAACGAACTCATACAAATTTGACCACCAAAAGCATACTGGTTTTTGCAGGATTACTATTGCTTACCCTGATCACGACCACCATTGCAGGCATGGAATGGGTGAATGGGAATTTCATTCTGGATCCAAACCCCAGCGAGGAGATCGACTGGCTTTCTTTTTCAAACATTTCTCAGGGTTTGACCTATTCATTGAGTTTTTTGGGTATACTGACCTTCCATGAGTTTGGGCATTACTTCACCGCCAGGCATTATGGAATCAAAACAACGCTGCCATTTTATATCCCTCTTTGGCTGGGGATCTCATTGTCTTTCGGAACAATCGGTGCTTTCATCAGGATCAAGGAACGCATCACTTCTCGCAAGGAGTATTTCGACGTTGGCATAGCCGGGCCACTTGCGGGATTTGTTGTTGGTCTGGTGATCCTGATCTACGGATTTACCACACTGCCACCTGCAGAATATCTTTTCACCTACAATCCCCATTATGAGCAGTATGGAGAGAACTTTCAGGAGTATATTTATCAGGATGTGGACCAACCTATCTTTAAGGTTGGTAAGAACCTTTTGTTCCTGATCCTTGAATCTACCATTGTTAGCGACCCCTCCAGGATCCCCAATGGATATGAGATGTTCCATTATCCTTTGATCTTTTCAGGGTTTTTGGCCATGTTCTTCACGGCGTTGAACCTTCTGCCAATAGGGCAACTGGACGGAGGCCATGTGGTTTTTGGTCTGTTCGGATACAGAAAAGCCAGAAAAATATCAGAAGCCCTTTATTTCAGCTTTGTATTCTATGCTGGTTTGGGATGGGTTACGCCATTTCTTCCTGTGGATGAACTAAGCTACATGATCCCAATAAACATCGGGTTGTATTATATTATGTTTCTGAAAATGAGAAGCGATTGGCAGGATGTGCTTTTGATGGCAACCTCCTTATTCACCCTGCAGTTTTTGTCATCTTACTTTTTTCCAGAATTTCAGGGCTATACAGGTTGGCTGGTTTTTGCCTTTCTTATTGGTCGATTTCTGGGGGTTTACCATCCTCCGGCTATAATCGATGATGAGCTCGATACAAAAAGGAAGGTGCTAGGCTGGATCGCCCTGCTGATTTTCGTTCTCTGCTTTAGCCCGCAGCCCTTTACTTTTGAACTTCCTTCAATGCCGTAAGTGCCTCAAATCCTCCTTCGAGGTTATAAACGTTCTTAAAGCCGTTTTGCAACAGGTATTTGGCACCGACATTTCCCCTGACACCGGTTCTGCAGCATAGCACCATTTTTTTGTCATCAAACTTTTTGAGATCCTCGAGATGGTCAGGGAAATCATAGACCGAAAGCCTTTTTTTAACATGTGGGTGTTCATCATATTCCCAATCATCGCGAACATCGATCAGGAAAAATGAATCGGGGAGAAGGTTAACTTCCTCTTGGAATTTTTTTGCTGGAATTACTGGAGCTTTCACTTTTTTAAATAGATCCTTCTGGTAACGAACTCTAAATCTTTTTCAAAATAAATCAAATAGAAGCCATCTTCAAGACGACTTAAATCCAATTGCGTGCGGACTGGGTTGAAATCTTCATGCCAAACAATCTTCCCTTGATGGTCCACAATCCTGATCTTGTCATAATCACCGTATATATTGATGATTCCATTACTTGGGTTTGGCCCGATCTTAACGTCATAGGGACTTTGAGCCGCAGCCTTCTGATTTGGTTCACGTTTTTCTTTGGCCAATGGTTGGGTTACCTCACCCATGACCGGCCTGAAAAGCATGCTCCCGGGGAAGAAATCCGACTCCCATCTCCAGCCACTTGCATTGGTTTTTGAGTAGATCCTGTCATTAAAAACATTGTTCATATCGTAGCCCACATTGACAAGCTGGTTATCGAATTGTATCCAACCGATGTATATCGTATCGCTCACGATCACAGCTGAATCCAACTCATACCTGTAAAAGGTTTCGCCCTCTTCAGGGAACCGAAGATCGGTATCCATTGCGTAAATCTCCTCGTCGTAAAGTTCATCCAGTCTGCTCCATATCCTCAGCCCGATCGATGCTCCTGCAAGATTGACATCTGAAGGTAAAAACTGGATATCCAATGCCGTTAAGGTATCTTGCTCATAAAGAGGGAACTGATACGCTACCTTGCCAAATGGGGTCCGGATCCCAATGGCTCCCTCGGAGTGCCCGTCGTCATAGGAATAAAAATCCATGAGGTAACCAAAGACGCTGAGTGTATCATTCACCTTGGCATCATATCCTCTCCTCGTACTGTCACCGGTACCCCGCAGGAAGAATGTTTTTGAAATGATCTGGGAATCGGATCGCAAAACACCGAGGCTGGAAAAATCCGTGGTATCCCGAAGGGTCTGGGTCTTGAAGTAGCCATCAATAATACCACCGTCTTCATCTATCCTATAGTAAAAGTGATTTGACAATTCTTCTTCCATCACCACACTGAAAACATAAGAGGAGAATGTATTGGAAAGGGTTCTGATCTGTGTGCTGTTTCCCCCGGCAAACAGGGTATCGGTACCAAGTTTACGAGCGTGGTCTATGGGAATTCCTGAAAATCCTCGAAATACAGTACCCTGAGTTTCGGTCAGAGCCCTGTCCAGGAAAAAGAAATCTCCCTTGAATCTGTCCTTGTCAAAGAACACATAATCTATATTCCAGACATCAAAGGATCCGGAAAGTGTTCCTCTGGTCTTGATCCTGAATTTGAAATCGGGTTTGAAGAAGGAGGTATCCAATACCGGGATCATTGCAGTAAAAAAGGTATCGTTCAGCACAACGGCACTATCAGCGACAAGTGTGCTGTCATACTCAAGAGCGACCCGACCCCAAACCTGTTTCCAGGCCGTATCCCCCGGGCTCCAGAAATCCACGGTCAGCGAATCAAGATGACTGAATTCCGGCGCATCACCCCGGCCTCCCTGTTGCCAGAAAAAGCTGAGGTACAGGCTATCCGCAGGATTATAGGGAGACAGGTCCATTAGTTTGGATTCCAGAACATCTGCATCACCCTTGGGGAAATTACTATTGAAGTCATAGGGGCGGCCATCATCACGGATGCCATCAAACATGGCAACGCCCAGTGTAGGAGGGTGGTAGGCAATTCCAAGCATTACCGTTGCCCCACCATCCGTCAACCAGATATTGGTATCCGGCTCTCCCAGATAAGTTGAGAAATCATCAAAAATGGGAAGGTTTATAACTGAATCAACAGAGTTGGATTGGGTGTGATTTGGAGCAAGCCTGGTTTTTTTTACGAACGATGATCTCGATTCCTCTAGACGCACCTGTCCTGTCACATTTAGGGAAAAGGCCAAGAGGACCAGCAATCCAATGAAAGTGAAAAGTTTACTCTTCATCAATTTCTTCAATGGATAACGTGTCCGCTTCGGGTTTATTACCGCATAACCACAGATCGATGCGATCACCAATTCGGACTATGTCTGCGCGTTCAAAACTCGGATAGGTTCGGATCACCGTTCCGATTTTTATGTCCGGCTGCATTTCATATTCTATGAATCCCACTTTCAGACCTGAGCCCAATATGGCATACTCTGCTTCTTCCAGGGTCAGACCTGCAAGTTCAGGTACCTTAAACCTTGTGGTTCCCCGGCCATCTCCCACAATAAGATCCACCGATGTTCCTTTCGCGACGCTGTCACCCGACTCAACTCTCTGCTTCCCCACCCAGGTCTCAAGAACCACATTGGCAGCGAGGTCAGGTTTGTACCTGACTTTTCCGGGTTTCATTCCAAAACTCAGAAGGATCTTCCTGGCGCTGGAAAGTGTGACATCCTCCAGATCCGGAAAGACTACGATGGGAGGGTTTTTTGGCGTGATCGAAAGGTATATTTTTCGGTTTTCCTTCACCTTGGACCCAAATTTTGGGTTCTGAGAGATCACTTGCAGCGGTGGTGCATCCACCACATAGGAGGAATCGTAAATCGCCCAGCGCAAATTCCTTTTTTCCAGAAATTCTCCTGCTTCTTCGAGACTCATACCCTTGAGGTCCGGAACGGTTAATGTCTCACCATGATTTGTGCGGATCGGCAACCAGATCTTGAAAAACACAAGCAAGCCAATGACCGTAAAGGTTACGATCACCGCAAGGTGTTTGAGCATGTTTTTAACAGACTTGTCCACTATATGGCCAGGGATTTCTCCTGCCTTTGGACTCCAAAAGCAAGAATTTGTGAAATAAAATCAATGGGCTTATAGCCGTTGATTGCACTTTGATGGAAGATGCAGGTAGCAGGGGTCATGCCCGGAAGACTGTTCACTTCAATGATGATGACCTCTATATTTTCGGGGTTGTATATTCTAACGAAGGCATCAATACGAGCATAACCCTGGACATTGAGGATCTCAGCTGTCTTTTTCAAAACCTCCCGGACACTGGCTGAGATCTTTTTATTCTCTTCCTCGTTTCCGCCAAATCTTGCCGGTGTGATGTTTTGACCTTCGCCGGCCAGGAACTTTTCCTCCAGACTAAGCACATCGCCCACTGTTAAGGCTTCGGATGGTTCGAAAATCTCAAAATTTACATTCCCATTTCGATCATAGGAGGTCAGCATTCCGCCGGTTATCTCCAGAAATCTTTCTGCACCTTTTGCATCCACCAACTCCTCAACCAGGAACTGCTCTTTTCTGGGGAACTCTTCTTTTCTATCCAAACCGAGAATGCTCACAGCCTGATCCGGCCAGGTGATATCAGGTCTGAACGTCATTTGAGCAAAGGCCCTGAATTCCGCTTCATTTTTGATTTTCTTAACGGCAGAAGAGCACCCGTCGTCAGCGGGTTTACAGATCAGGGGAAATTCCAATTCGGAAAACACCCTTTGGATCTCCTTCTCAGGGTCTGCAACCCAGTTTTCTTTTTCAACAAGGGTATGTTTGGGAACCAGGATGCCATGAGATGCCAGGATCTCATTTGAAACATATTTGTTGATGGTTGTGGACGAACTTTCGGAAGAGGAACCATTGAACGGGATCCCGAACTCCTCCAGTTCTTTTTGCAGTTGTCCATCCTCGCCCGGTCTTCCGTGTAAAGCGATAAAGACCATGTCAAAATCTTCCTTGACGTCACTAAGACTTAGTTTTTTGGGCTCATCCAGTTCTTTTCCTGAGAATAGGCGCGTAATTTCCGAAGCCTCTTCCCGGATCTTATCGATCAACTTGTTGTGCTTATAATCCCTTACCAAATCGGCAATATCATCGGCATTATCCTTGAGCAGAAGGTTGATCGGGATTTGGTAGATCTCAAATCGATCGGCTGAGCCGGTAAGAAAGAGCGGGGTGGGGTCAAATTCTTTCGACGAGGATAACTTTTCAAAAATATTCCTTCCGCTTTCTACCGAGATATGTCTTTCCGAAGAATAACCACCCAGGATCACTCCGACACGCTTTTCCGAACCATGCTCCCGGTTTGAGGCTTCGATTTTGTTGGAAAGCTCCTTTGATAATTGTTCGACCTGATGTCCATACGCACCGCTTTTGGCTCTGTCCATTAGGGATATCTGAATGATATAGGTGATCAGTTGTGTGGGGTTCAGCCCGATCTCTGCGGCTTGATGGAAGAAGAAGCTTGAGGGCATCATTCCTGATGTCGTATTGGGATCGTTGAGATAGATATCACCATTCTCAAGATAAAAACCATCGATCCTTGCATAGACATCCGAATTCATCTGTTCGAAGAGCGCTTCACATGAGCTTCGGATCTTTTCCAACTCCGCTTCCCCAATTCTCATCGGTGTTTCTTTGCGACTTTTGCCTGGAAGATATTTGGAGCGGTAGTCAAAGATCTCTTGCCCTTTGATGATCTCGGTGGGAGGTAGGGCGACGGGACTGCCATCCAGGTTACGAATCACGATGCAGGAGAATTCGCGCCCCTTTACGAATTGTTCTACCAAAACATGGGTTTCATGTTCTTCGGCTATGATCTGAATGGTTTCGGATCTTTCCGCGGAAATCTCGTCTAACCTATTGAGCAATTGGCCCGGAGCATAAAAGGTTTCTCCTTCGATCCATAGGGGAAGCCCCAAGCCGGATTTGATATCACAAATGCCTATTAATGCCGCTTTTTTCTCATCCTCGGAACTGTCTCTCCAGGATTCTGGCGGAATCTCTCTGATAAAAAATGATCTATCCAGGGCTTCCTTTAAGGCCTGGGAGTCCGATAACTCCACTATACTTACGCCGATAGATGAACCATGCCTTGGTGATTTGATCACCACTTTTTGGTCAAAATCGGCCTGAATTTTTTGAATAACATTTTCAGGTTCCAACTTCCACTCATCGATGGAAAAAGTGGCATAGGGATTTGGAACCGTTCCGGCAGTGATCAGTTTTTTTTGCGCGATCTTATCGATACCAATGGCTGAGGGTAGAATGCCGGATCCTGAATACGGAATTCCAAGCCACTCAAGCATCCCCTGGATAGTTCCATCTTCCCCATAGGTTCCGTGGAGCGCCAGGAAGGCAAAATCCATAAGTTCAGGCAGCTTTTCGATCGCGACCTTTTCTCCTACCGTATTGATGATCTCTTCCAGTTCATGATCGGCCAGGGGCTGAAGCGACTCTATGTAAAGCTGATAGTCCTCTTCACCTTTAGGGTAATACTTGGCCGGAGGGTAGAAATCCCTGATCGTGCCCTTGTAGATGTAATGCCAATCGAGGTGGATGAAATTGCCTATGGAATCGATAAATATTGGAACAGGCTCGAACAACCTTTTATCAAGGTTGTCATAGATGGTGCGACCACCTGCAAAGGACACCTCTCTTTCCCTGGAAATCCCTCCGAAGAAAATACCCACTTTCATGGCGCAAAAATAAGGAACATGGATCAGGAATGGGGGATTCGAAATTTGGAATTATGCTTCACCCCAATCACAAAAAAAACCGCCCGGAGGCGGTTTGAATTATTTTAGAATGATCCGGTTTCGTTTTTCGAAACCATCACCATGCACGCGGACCATGTACAACCCGGTGCCGATATGGCTGAAGTCAAAATCAAAGATGCCAAACTTACCCTCTACATTGGCATGATAGACCCTGTTTCCATTTGTGTTGAACAACTCAACCTTCAATACTTCATCGATGGAATTATCAAGACTGATCGTCACCTTACCCGTACTTGGATTTGGGTAAATATTCAGGCCAACCTCTGCTATGCTCTGTTGGTCCAGGCCAACAGGAAGGGGAGGTGGTGGTGGTGGAGTCCAGCCATCAAGGGTAATGGTGAACAACCCATTGGTCACATCCGAAGCGATCAGTGTACCAGAGGGGAAAAAAGGATAGGTACCCCAGCATCCCAGATACCCCGGATAGTTCGATCCACCGCCATGCGCGGTATCGGTGTCATAATATGCTATATGTTTTGGGTTTGACGGATCTGCAATACTCCAAACCTGTAACCCATCATGGTAGTAGGCCACAAAAGCCAGTGTGTCCACGATGAAAGGATTATGGGCAATCGCTCCCGGAAAGGTCCTGAAAACCGCCAGAGTGGTCATATTGGTTGGATCGGAGATGTCCACGGTTTTCAATCCTGAGCCATGTGTCTCATCTGCCATAACCAATGTTTTCCTGTCCCAGGTGCCCCAGGAGCTGTGGTTGATCCCGGCTTCCGGATAGTTGGTGAGAGACCCGATCAGTTGAGGATATTTTGGTGCCCTGAAATTAAAGACATGAAGCCCATCCTTGGTAGCGCTGAAGTATACGGATAAATAAACCGTGTCGTGCCAGATGTAGATATCATGCCCCAAATTGTAATCCGTATTGAATAGTCCACCTACTGTCTTAGGGTTATGTGGATCTTCTACACTGACAACCCTGATCGGCCACCTGAATCCTTGTCCGTTGCTGTCCGTGCCTTTGTTATCGATCATATAGAGGTCCGACCTCCACATCTGAATATTGTGAGTGGAATTTCCGAGGGAATCATGGTCATAGATCTTTACGACCGAGTCGGGCATGTATTGAAGATCAAAGATCTGCAGAGAGCCACCTCCACCATCGTTTACCCCAAATGCATAATGTTCCCAAACCTTGAAATCCCTCCAGGTGGTATTCAGGTTTCGGCCATCAAAAGTACCTACATGAACGATGTTGGAAGGATCTGTTACATCCAGGAAATGCGTAGCTCTGTTACTTCCGAGAATTGCATACTCTCGTCCGTTTGAATCCACGTAACCCCAACAATCATTGTAATAAGCACCGGCATGGGACGCAGTCCAATTGTCATGCATGGTCATATTCCAGCTGTTTTGCCCGAAGGATAAGCCGGATATTAACAGAAAGGCCGCTATAAAGTGGATTGTTTTCTTCAAGTATTTGACTTTTTGGATTTATAATACGATCCCTCTAAGTTAAGGAATTAGTTTAAGGTGCTATTCTAGAACCAGCCTTGTTCTTTGATCAACTGTCTTGCCCTTGACCGTCATAAAATAGATGCCTTCGGCCTGATCGGAGAAGTCGAAATCATAAATTCCAAAGCGAGCATTGATCCTCTTTGAGTAGACCTTGGAGCCATTTGTGTTGTAAAGAGCCAGCTCTACGATCTCATTAACACCGGTTCCAAGCTTGACAGTTGTTCGTCCATTGCTTGGGTTTGGATATACCACTATGCTTTGGTGTTCGATTCCATCCGATATACCTACAGGCGGTGGCGGAGGTGGTGGTGGCCACCCATCCAAAGTAATTGTGAAAAGGCCATTGCTGATATCCGATGCTATTATGGTGCCCGATGGAAAGAAAGGATATGTTCCCCAGCAACCTTCATAGCCTGCATAGTTTGAGCCGCCACCGATGGTCGTATCTGTATCGTAATAGCCGACATGAACAGGGTTGGAAGGATCCTTGATATTCCACACCTGCAGGCCATCATGATAATATGCCACAAAGACCAGGCTGTCTACAATGAACGGGTTATGTGGCATCGCTCCGGGAAAGCTTCGAAAGACCGCCAAACTGTTCATATTTGATGGATCAGAGATATCGACGGTTTTCAAGCCCGATCCATGGGTTTCATCAGCCATCACCAATGTTTGGCGATCAGGTGTACCCCATGAAGAATGATTGATACCCGCCTCGGGGTAGCTTGTGAGCGAACCGAGTAATTTGGGATTAGCGGGATCATTCATATCAAATGCATGCAGTCCGTCCTTCTGCCCACTGAAATAGACCGAAAGGTAGATGGTATCCTCAAACACATACAAATCATGTCCCTTGTTGTAGGAGCCATCGAATATCCCACCGATGGTCGTAGGAGAATGAGGATCGGACACATCCACAACTCTGACCGGGTAGCTATAGGGACCGCCAGGTCCAAAACCTGAATTATCTACCATGTAAAGATTGTTACCCCAGGTCTGAAGGCTATGTGTTGTGCTTCCCAGCGAATCATGATCAAATATTTTGACCACCGAATCGGGCAGGTATTGTAGGTCAAATATTTGCAACGAACCGGTTCCTCCATCATTGACCCCGAAGGCATAATGGCCTACGACTTTAAAATCTCTCCAGTCGGTGTTGGTATTTACGCCGTCGAATGTGGCGATATGTACAATGCTGTCCGGGTTGCTAACGTCGAGGAAATGTGTGCTTCGATTACTTCCGAAAATCGCGTACTCCCTTCCTGCTGTATCTACATAACCCCAGCAGTCATTATAAAAGGCTCCTGAATGTGAAGCGGTCCAATGGTCGTGATAGGTCATATTCCAGCTTTGTTGTGAGAAGCCCGACATGGACACTAAGCTGCATATTGCAAAAAGGATGGATTTTCTCATTTGCTAAGGTTGTATAGATTCCCAAAGGAAACCAGAAAGTTTGATTTATCGAATGATGATCTTTTCAGACCTTTCATAATTAATCGACCTGAGCTTTAAAAAGTAAACGCCTTTTTCAAGATCAGAGAGATCAACACTCTTGGCACGACCTTCAAGATAAAGCGAGAATTCCTTTTTGACAGCTCCCTTTGAATCAAGTACCGAGATCAGGACCTCTTCTTCCCGGATCAGTCTTGAGCCGACGGTAATTTGCCCGCTTGAAGGATTAGGATACACTTCCAGAATCTCGCTGTTCCTGTAGGATTCCAGAAAGGTCGGTGGTGGTGGAGGCTGAATCGTATCTCCGGTATACCAGTTCATTGTCACAACATACAAGCCTTTTCCTCTATCGGAAGCGATAATATTTCTGGACGGCAGGAAAGGATATACCCCCCAGCAACCCTGGAAGCCGGCATAATTCCCTCCATTTCCAATACTGGTATCGGTATCATAATAGCCCACATGAATTGGGTTGGCCGGATCTTCGATATCCCAGACCTGAACCCCGTCATGATAGTACGAGATGATAGCCAGTGTGTCGAGAATAAACGGATTGTGGGCAATAGAAGCAGGGTCGGACTCGAACGTACTCACGACGGTGATGTTCGAGGAGTTTGAAATATCGAGAACCTTAATGTTGGAACCATGCGTTTCATCGGTCATGACCATGGTTTTGCCATCTGGCGTTCCCCAGGAAGCATGATTGTATCCTTTATCAGGGTAACTAGTCAGGCTCCCGATGTTTGTCGGATTATCGATATCGGTATAATCCACCACCTGAAGTCCATTGATGGATCCATCAGAGATATACACAGTATCATTCCTGACATATGCATCATGAGCCGGAGCATAAAGTGCGTCGCTAAGTACTCCAATGGTTTTTGGTAAATGAGGATTAGAGATATCCACCACCCTTATACCATAATCATAAAAAGAAGGGGAGTTTCCCTTGTTGTTGATCAGGTACAGCCTTGATCCAAAAATGAATATGTTATGGGTTGATTCCGAAAGTGAATCATGGTCATAGATCTTGACCACGGAATCCGGGAGGTATTGAAGATCGAAGATCTGAAGCGAGCTTCCCCCGTCATCGGAAACCCCAAATGCATAGTGCTCATAGGTTTTGAAATCTCTCCATGTGGCATTGGTATTCCACCCTACAAACTCATCAACCAGGAAAACCGAATCCATCCGGGTAACATTCACAAAGTGCGTTCCCCATGAACTTCCGATGATCGCATATTCATTCCCAGCGGTATCCGCATAACCCCAGATATCATTGTAGACATATGATCCAGAAGAAGAGGTCCAGTTTGACTGGTGGGTCATATTCCAGCCTTTCTGAGAAAAAGCTGAAAACGTTATTGTTAAACAGGTTAAAAGGAGTGTTGCAAATCGCGCTGTACTCATATTGTGAATTATAATCGGCTACAAAAATAGGTTAAATGGCCACCACATTACTGATTTCCGGAACATGCTGTTTGATCGCCTGCTCGATTCCCGCTTTTAGGGTCATGTTGGAAAGATCACAGGAAGAGCAGTTTCCTTCAAATTTTAAAGTAAGCTTTTTGCCTTTTACCGAAACCACCCTGACATCACCACCATCTTTGTACAGATATGGTCTAACCGAATCCAGGGCTTTTTCAATACGGGTCTCAAGCTTTTCGCCTTCCATTTTACCTCCTTGTAATTTCTACGGGAACGGTTGCTTCATGTTTCGCGTTTCTAACGGCAACCTGCTGTGCCAGATTTCTGGCCAGAGCTCTAAAATCGGCAGAATTCAAGTCTTCATCAAGGGCTTGTGGTGTGCCCTGATCTCCCTTTTCGCGTATTTCTTCCCTGATCGGGATCTCTCCGAGTAAGGGGATGTCTTTTTCTTTAGCAAGGTCTTTTCCGCCCTCCTTGCCAAACAGAAAGTACTTTTCATCCGGATGATCAGGCGGAGTGAAATACGCCATATTTTCCACCAAACCGAGTATTGGAACGTTGATCTTATCTTGCTCGAACATGCCTATAGCCTTGGTAGCATCAGCCAGAGCGATCTTCTGAGGAGTGGTTACGATGACAGCTCCGGTCACCGGAACGGTTTGAACCATGGTCAAATGAATATCAGAAGTTCCAGGAGGTAAATCGACCAGGAGATAATCCAGTTCTCCCCATTTGCAGTCATTGAAGAACTGCCTCAATGCGGAGCTGGCCATTGGCCCCCTCCAAACCACCGCAGAATCCTTTGGGGTCAGGTTGCCTATGGAAATCAATCTTACTCCATGACTTGATAGAGGAATGAGCATGTTCTTGTTGTCTTCTTTTACGATCCCGGGTCTTTTATCCTCGATCCCAAACATCGTGGGTACCGAAGGCCCAAATATATCGGCATCGATCAAGCCTACGGAAGCTCCTTCCTTTGCCAGGGCAACCGCCAGGTTGGCACTGACCGTGGACTTTCCCACGCCACCTTTACCGGAAGCTACGGCGATCACATTCTTAATGCCAGGAATACCACCCTTGTTTACCTGAAAAGTCGAGGTCACCTCTGAGGTTACATTGATATCCAATTCATACTCCTTACCGATCTCTGCCTCAAGTTCTTTCACGCAGTTGCCCCTGATCAACTCCTTGAGCGGGCAGGCCGGCGTGGTCAATACGAGATCAAAACTGATTTTTTTATCCTCAACCTGTAATTCTCTGATCATATTGAGAGTGACCAGATCCTTTTTCAGATCAGGATCTTCCACTCGTCTGAGCGCCTCGTATACCTTTTGTTCTATCTGCATTTCCTCTTTCTTAATTCAAATAAAATAATGGTGAATATTGTTTTGAAATTGAAATGAACCGGGGTGCAAATTTGATAATTTTGAGTCAATGCCGTTGAGCGACGAATCTATTGCAAAAATTAAGGAAGCTGTAGACATCCTGGATGTTATCGGTGATTATGTGCAATTGAAAAAAAAGGGTCAGAACTGGTGGGCCCTTTCCCCATTCAACAACGAAAAAACCCCTTCATTTTCAGTCTCACCAAACAAAGGAATTTTCAAGGATTTTAGTTCCGGAAAGGGTGGGGATGCCATATCCTTCGTAATGGAAATGGAAGGCCTCAACTACATCGAAGCGCTCAAGGTTCTGGCCAAAAAATACGGCATTGAAATCGAAGAAGTCAGTTCTGAGGAAGATAAGCGTCAGGCCTCAGAGAGGGAAAGTCTCCATATTGTATCCACTTTTGCTTGCGATTTTTTCAAAAAGCATCTATTCGAGTCTGAAGAAGGCAGGACGATCGGACAGTCATATTTGAAGGAGAGAGGTGTCCTTGGAAAAACCATAGAGGATTTTGAGATCGGCATGGCACCATCGGCCTGGGATGGTTTGCACAAAGCGCTGAAGAACGGGCAGTACAACATAGAATTTGCTGAGAAAGCCGGACTGTTGATCAGCAAAGAGGAACGGGTTTATGACAGGTTTAGAAACCGGTTGATCTTTCCGATCCATAACCTGAGTGGTAAGGTCGTGGGATTTGGAGGAAGGATATTCACCAATGATAAAAACCAACCCAAATACCTGAACAGTCCGGAAAGCCCGATTTATCATAAGAGTTCCATACTGTATGGAATGTTCCAGGGACGGAATGCCATTCGAAATCGGGATGAATGCTATCTGGTGGAAGGCTATACGGATGTCATATCATTCCATCAGGGTGGAATAGAGAATGTAGTATCCTCAAGCGGAACCGCATTGACGGTAGAACAGATTCGTTTGATCGCAAGGTTTACCAAGAACATCACCCTGCTTTATGACGGTGATGAAGCAGGCCTGAACGCCGCGGAGCGCGGGCTGAATCTCATTCTCGAGGAGGGCTCGAACCCAAGCGTTGTGGTATTTCCGGATGCCATGGATCCCGATGAATTCTTGAGAAAGAAGGGCTTTGATGAAACTCAGAAGATACTCGATCAGAAGAAGGACTTTATTGATTTCCTTTCGGAAAGGCTTCTAGGAGGGGCTGGAGATGATCCGGTAAAAAGAGCTAATGCAGTTCGTGAGGTAGTAAAGAGTATTTCGAAGGTTCCCGATCTGATCAAGAAGAATTTCTACTTCAAAAGATGCGCCGAGAAATTCGGGCTTGATGAAAACCTGCTGATCTCGGAGCATAACAAGATCAAGTTTTCTGAAAGGAAATACAGGGATGTAAGGGAGCAAAAACCCCAGACCTTAAGCTCACAGCAGAGTAGGGTGGAGATTGACCCGAAAATGTTACTTGCACCCAGGGAGGCCGAATTGCTGAAGATCATGGTGCTTTTTGGCAATGTGGATGTCGAAGGACATGGGCGCCTGGCGAAGTATATTCTCGATAATATTCGTGAAGTTGATTTTTCTCACCCCAGATATAGCGAACTTTTGCAGTTCTATAAATCGCTGGACCCTGAAAATGATTATCCTGAGTCCGAAGACTTTTTTCGGGATCAGCAGCTTGAAACTTTCAAGGAAACGGTAATCGATCTGACCAGTGAGAAATACGAGGTGAGTAAGAACTGGAAGGCGCATCAGATCCATATTCCTACGCTTAAGGAAGTCCTTGGAGACAAGATGTCAACCGATATTTTCAGATTGAAGTGGACTAAGTTGAAAACCCTGATCAAGGACAATCAGCAGGAGATCAAGGGTTTACAAGAGCAAGGTACCGACGAAGCTTATGAGGAGATCGTCAAATTGATGAGGCAGCAAAAGGACCTGAAGAAAAAGGAAAAGCAGATCGCCAAGCTTTTGGGTAATGTAATCTCCGCATGAGACCCTTTTACAAACAAAATATACCCAGGATCATCATTGCGGTGCTTCTGTCATTGATCTCAATTTTTGGAGGAACCACTGGGTATATGCTTATCGAAGGTTATACCTTCCTGGATGCGTTGTACATGTCCGTGATCACCATATCCACGGTAGGGTATGGTGAGGTGCAATCCCTCAGCCAGGTGGGCAGGGTCTTCACTACATTTTTTATCATTTTTAATCTCAGCGTTTTTGCGTATATATTGTCCGCAATATCGACCTATATATTTGAAGGAGAGCTTAATAGGGTATTCTATCAGTATCGAAAAAGTAAAGTCATGAAGGGTCTAAAGGATCATGTAATTGTATGCGGATTTGGGCGAAATGGAACAAAAGCCGTGGAGGAGCTTCAGAATTCCGATCATACAGTGGTGGTGATCGATGATGATATTGATATGGAAACCGAGACCAAGGGAATGGACTTCAAGAATCTCCATTTTCTCAAGGGTTCCGCTACGGAGGATGAGGTTCTGGAGAAAGCGGGTTTAGAGCGGGCTTATGCGATTATCGCTACTTTGCCCAAGGATACGGACAATGTTTTTGTAACACTGACGGCCAAGCAGATCAACCCCGGCATCAAGGTGATCTCCAGGGCTTCGGAACCAACTTCGATCGTAAAACTTAAGAGGGCTGGTGCAGATAATATTGTCATGCCTGAGTCCATAGGAGGAACACATATGGCTACCCTCGTTACCAAGCCGGATCTTGTGGAATTTATCGATATGCTAAGCGGGCTGGGTAAGGAGGATCTTCATCTTGACGAGATCGGATTCGATGATCTCAAAAAACAATTCCAGGGTAATTCGATCGAAGAGCTAAATATGCGACGAAACGTTGGAGGAACCATCCTTGCCATCCGAAGCAGGGAAGGTTTTAAACTTAACCCGCATGTGGAATTCAGACTAAAGCCTGAGCAGAGTCTTATTTTATTGGGCAGCAGCTCCCAGCTTTCAAACCTCAAAAAACATTATTGCCGCTGATCACTTCTTAGACCAGAGGTTATATTTCAGCATACAATAGAGGGCGCGGAAGGCATCTTTCATGCCGATCTTTTTTCCTTCTTCGTAGGTGCGGCCGTAGTAGGAGATCCCAACCTCATAAATTCGAACACCCTTGATCCTGGAGACCTTGGCGGTCACCTCGGGCTCAAAACCGAAGCGGTTTTCCTTGATGTTGATACCCTGAATGATGTCACGCCGAAAACACTTGTAGCATGTTTCCATATCCGTGAGGTTCAGGTTGGTCAGCATGTTGGAGATGAAGGTGAGAAAGCGATTTCCTATTGAATGCCAGAAGAAAAGGATACGATGTGGGTTGTTTCCCATAAACCTGCTTCCGTACACCACATCAGCAAATCCTTCTACAATGGGCTTGAGAATATGATTGAACTCCCTGGGGTCATATTCGAGATCCGCATCCTGAACGATCACATAGTCACCGGTTGCACTTTGAAACCCGGTTCTTAAGGCAGCTCCTTTCCCCTGGTTCTTTTCATGCTTTTTCAGGCTTATCCTGACCTCGGGATTCCTGGAAATGAATTCTTCTACCTTGCCAATGGTGTCGTCCCCGGATTTATCATCGACTACGATCAACTCTTTTTGGTACCCATAGTCGAGCTCAACATCCCGGACTTTCTCCAGGATGTTGAGGATGCTGTTTTCCTCGTTGTATGCGGGGATGACTATGGACAGCGTGGGCAAATCAGTACAGGTTAATTTTTTCTGATCTGTAATTCGGGCTGGATGTGGTTACTTCGAATACCTCGCTGTTAGAATCATCAATGATAACAATGGTCCTGGACATTGAAAAGGTGATCATGAGATGACTTTGATCGTTGAAGAATAACTCATCCACATCACCCATGATCCTGGAGTATATTGAAGGCCGGCTTTTACCATACTCGCTTACCTGTGTTACTTCCATACTGTTCTCATTGATAGAGTAGGTAACCGCTCTGCTGTAATCCACTGTTTCATTGGTCAGTACCGTTCTGTTTAGCCCGTTGTCAAACAGCACCAAGTCACCATTTTGCTTAAAGACTGGAGCATGTTGCATCCAGAACCAAGCAGCCGAATCAGCAATATTGGTAGGAGAGAGCAGTTTGCTTTGGAATTGGTTTTCCCAGTTGACCGGAATACCAAGAATCCAGTTGATCTCGCTTGTGGTATAATCGATGCTCAAGACTGCGTTTTGATTCCTACAGGAAATCAAAATGGAATTATCTTGCTCATAATACTTGATCGAATTGTTGTGGTTCCAGTCATCCGGCCTTGTACCGGTGACATCAAAACTCGGTCTGTTTGGATCCATGATCTGGTTGAGGTCCCATTCCTTAACTATGTTTCCTGTGGTAGGATCCAACTCTACGATGAGGTCTTCATCAGGATTTCCATCATTAAAATCCGGGAAGGTGGTACTTGTTCCGATCAGGTAGTTTCCGTTGGGCATTTCCCATACATCATGATGAACCAGGTTCGGCAGGGCTATCTTGTTGATCACATTTCCAAACAGGTCGAGTTCAAGAAAGTGATCTCCATGGTAGTTATTGGCCGATGATTGCGAGGATATGCCGATCAGGTTTCCTTTGGAATTCTTTCTCAGAATAGCACCGGCTTCACCACCGGTATAATACCATCTGAGCTTTCCATAATTGTCAATAGCCGCATTCGAAGCAGATAGAAAGAGAAATGATTGATCCTCCACGGGGAGATTGTTCATCACCACCGTTGCTGAAAACAAGGAGTCGGCGATGTCATCGGTTACGGCGCTCATGGTGAAACTCCTTCTGGGAAGCCCGTCTCCGTTTGTAAAGGTAAAGGTCACTTCATTTGAATGGTTTTCATAAAGACCGTAAACGGGAACCTCATGGTTCGTCCCGAAATCATTGTAAGCATTGCGATAATCCGAGTTTGGTCCATCCTGACCCTTGATCGTGATGGTGAATTGGCCGGGGACAGGACTGGTATAGTTGAGTTTTCCAGTTAGAGGAGATAATCCCGAAGGATTCAGGGTGAGGTCGGAAGCACTCATTCCAAGGGAAGCTCCCAGTGCATAATAGGAACCTTGGGAATTATCGGAAAAGTTGAAATCTCCGCGCCATTCTATGGAATCTATGGAATAAGAGGGTGCAAAAGAGCTTTTTCCTGTGACTTGTGTTCCGTCCTCATAATCAACCACGATCTGGTCATCGGCATTTACACTGATGTCGGTGATCAGATTGGCGATATTATGATTGTCCATTAATGCCGTTTTAAAGGCTGCCAAGCCTGTTCCGGCCGGTGTAGAAGGCTCTTCATCCTTGCTACATTGAACAAACAAAAAACTGGAAATGAGGGTCAGTAATAGGGTTTTTCTCATAAGGATCATAAGAATAATCTTCGTGTGGTACAAAATTGGCTGCAAATATAGGTTGTCCGTTTAGCAAATGTTCAAAAAGCGAATATAAGTGCCGTATTAAGGTCAAAATTTGCCGTGATTGGCTGTAATTTGGCGTGATGCGTGTCATATTTTCTTTCGCTCTGCTCTTCTTACTGATGTTTCAGTCATGTGATCTGGGAAACTCTTATGATCGAATTGACTACTCATATAGATTGGAGGACTTGCCAAAGATTCCCGATGTGCCCGTGCAACGGTCCATTGGAGCTTCTCCGGATCTTTCCGGCTTTAAGCCTGACACCCTTGGAAAGAAAAACCTGATCTTTATACTGGCTGATGATGTAGGCTTAGGAGATCTCGCTTGCTATGGCAATCGGTTAATGAAAACCCCGCATCTTGATCGCCTGGCAGATGAAGGACTTCAACTCAATAATTTCTATGCCGCAGCCGCTCAATGTAGCCCCTCAAGGGCTGCGATCCTGACCGGCAGATTTCCCTCCAGCCTGCATTACCTGAGGCATTTCTGGGATACCAACTTCGACTATATGGCAGATACCCTGTACACCATGGCGGAACACTTCAGCAATAATGGGTACTTCTCCGCGCATGTGGGAAAATGGCATCTGGGTGGATTGATGCCCAATGATTTAAAACTCAGGGCAAAAGGCGATTCGACCACTCCGGGACCTCGCGATCATGGATTCGATTATTATTTCGGTGGGTTTGAGGATCAAAGGGTTCACTGGAAGCTGGCCAGAAAGAATGCCTATTACCGAGAAAGCTGGAGGTACTCGATTAGAAATGACTCTCTGGCGAAGCTGGATTCGGCCCATCTCTCAGAGATGAAGACCAATGAAGCGATCTCACTTATGAAAAAATGCCAGGAAAAGGATGTCCCTTTTTTTATCAATCTCTGGTATGATCTTGCCCATACGCCCTATGAACCCATAGGTGGGGAAATGGAGGATTATTACCGAGAGCAGGGTATAAATCCGGATTATGTCAATGCCAAGGTCATGATTTCCAAACTCGATGAAGAAATCGGCAAGCTGATGAGCTTTCTGGATGAATCCGGGCTTGCTGAAAATACGATTGTCGTTTTCACTTCTGACAATGGGGCTGCCTATGGTGGGAGTTCACTCGATCTGCGAGGAGGAAAGGCTTCATTGTTTGAAGGAGGAATAAGGGTTCCTTTTATTATCCGGGGTCTGAGAGATAATAAGAAGGTCAAAGAACAAAAATATCCACTCCATTTTGTTGACCTCCTGCCGTCATTTTCAAAATTATTTGACCTTAAAGGGCTGGATACAACGAAGGCACATGGTAGGAATATGTTCGACCAAAGAGAGAATATGATTCGCTACAGGCGCCTGTATTTCAGGATGAACCCGGATTATTATGTAGGACCACATGACAGTAACCCCAAAACGGCCACAACCGGTGCCATCATTCGAAACGGGTTCAAGTTATTGATCAATAAGCATTCCGCAGTGGCTTTGTACAATATCCTGGAGGATCCTCGTGAGCAAAGGAATCTTCTCAAGGAACGAGCCATACTTGTGGAAGATCTTCAGTATGAGTACTTAAAATTTGAGGTGATTTGGAGAATGAGAAGGCTGAGGCGCGGCCCTTCTAAAAATCGTAATTGAGCCTTTTCATGGCCCAGCCAAAATTTGAAAGAAGAAGCTCCATGGATTCCTGATCAAATTCGGATTCCCAGCCCTTTGATTTTCCCTCTCTGACAAATGGAATGTCTTTCCTTCCTTCTTTCAGTGTCCTTTCTTCCGCCACTTTCATTTTGTCGAGGGTATTGGCCTCGATTGCCGCCACAAGCTTTTCCTCGGATGGATTGAGCTTGAGAAAATCAGCCACCTTTTTTATGTTTTCCAAGGGCTGTGCCTTGAGATCTTCATAGCGGAGAAACAGAAAATCCCTGCTTGTTTCATTTGCCCCGAGCCAGCCCATGACATGCTTGTCCCAGGGGCCGTACTTGTCGATCTCACCCCGAACGAAATAGGGGAGATATTCCTTAAAAGTTGCCTCCTGCCTGATCTTGTTGTATTTCTTAAGGAAATAGAAGTAGGATACAGCCACAGCTCTGGGGTCCCGAACCAGGTAAGCCACCTTCGGGTAATCGGGGTGAAGGTATTCATGACTCTTGAGATAGCGCGGTCTTTTCCTCGATCTGAGTTTCAGGTCATAATGCATATAGACATCCGGCATGTAGGCCTTAGCCTTCTCGAAGTCCATTGATTCCTCCTCTGCCAACATAGAGCAGATCATGAAGGTCAGCCAGACGGACCCGCTTTTGGGGTAGGCGACAAAATAAGTGTCATCCGGGTAAATGTTAATATGGCGTCCTTTCCGGAAAGGTGGGACATATAACAAGCTTTCCCTCAGGTACTTGTGAAATCTTCCTTCGGTGAGCATAGGGGATCAGCTTTCGCTCAGGTTCCTTACCTCTGCGATAAGGATGTAGATCGTGCTAACCACTATACCGATCAGGGCTGTGATCAGAAGCACGTTGGTCCAGCGCGGGCTGGTGTATTTGTCGAAGTATTCAAAACTGCTGACCTCTTCAAACGAATCATCAAATCTGTTGAAGTAGGAAAACTTGATGTACTCCTGATAAACTTTGGTAGTTCCGTAGAAAAAGTCGCCAAAATCCTGGATGATCAAGGAACCATTCGTTCCCTCTTTGTTGAAATCAATTTTTGAATAAGCATTCTTGATGCTGTCCATGGATGCGATATCCTTCCTCAGGAGCTCAAGAAGAAATTCTCTTCCTTCTTTGTAAAATTCTCTGCGACTTTGGATGAACGGCTGTTTTCTCAAATAGTTTAGAACGGCATCTTTTAGAGCCGGAAGATTTTTCTTGTCGCTGGAGTGAATGGTTAGCTCGAAAATGAAGTCCTTCTCAAATTCTCCGAGATCCTCCTCCTTGATGAGTTTTCTTTTGGTGACATACTCCTCTTCAATTACACTTGAGACGACTACCCGTCCACATGACTGGGCGAGACTCAAATCAATACCCAGGCTTCTGGCAATACCCTCGGGCCTTCCGTCTTTTACATGTTGATTGAGGGGCTCGATCATTGATTCGATGTAATTGAATTCGGCAAAATTGGATTTGATCACCACCTGACCACTGTAGGCCAGATCGGTGGTCAACCTCCAGAATATACCACCGGCAAGGATCAATATATTGATTATTAGCAGTGGTTTTAAAGACCTTTTCACGGCCTTTGAGATTAGGTAGAAAAATTCAACAAAATTCACTTGAAATGAGTTGTTTTGCCCCAAGAGTCTATTTTTAGACGGCAAATAACCTATATTTTAAGCACCTAAAAAAATCCCCAATCGGTCGGTTTGAAATAAAAAAAGGAAGCAGTACCCTGTTGAATGCACTTTCGGGTGGTGTTGGCCTGGGGATTCCGATGTTGCTGAATCTATGGGCAACTCCCTTGCTGATCTTTTATCTGGGAAAAGAAGCCTTTGGATTAAGCACGCTGTTCACCCTGCTCACCGGATACCTCCTGGTTCTCGACCTGTATTTCCCCTTCGTAATCACTCAAAGAATAGCTTGGTTGAGAAAAAAGAATGATGAAGGATCTATCCAACTGCTCCAAACCAGGACTTTCATCTATTTCTTTCTTGCCGGCCTTATAGGTGTTTCTATGCTGAATATATTCGCCGGTACACTGGCGAGTCGTGTATTCCAGGTCCGGCCAGATCTTGTTCCTGTTGCCGAGCTTTCACTGAGACTGGCTTCCTTTCATTTCTTCGGAGTTCTTTTGAGCAATTGGGCCAGGTCGATTCTCTATGGAAGACATAACTATGTCGTTCCAAATTTCCTGAATATCGTGCAGTTTGCGATCACCAATCTCCTGGGCGTCTACCTGGTGTCTCAGGGAGGTGATGTAAATGACTTCCTCCTTGTCAAAACCCTGTCTGTGGCAGGGATTGCGGTTTTGCTTGTGTTCATGGTCAATCCTGTGATTTCTCAAGTACTTTCAAATCTCAGGAAGGTATTCTCATTCTTTAAGGAAGTATCCTTTACCATCTGGAACGGGGTGATCTTTAGATCCTATGAGTTGATCTTCAACAGACCTGAACTTTTTGTGGGAATTTTTTTGGGAACCCAGGACCTAACCAACTTTTCGGTTTGCTTTCTGGTAGCGAATTCATTCTATATGTTGATCACCAAGTTCATCGAAGTACTGTACCCCACAGTGACCGGGTTGTTGTCTGAAGGCCAAAACAAGAAAGTGAAATTTATACTGTACCGCGGCAGCAAAGCGGTTTGGCTTATCGTAATCCTGTTGGCCTTGCCCATTCTGCTCTTGAGGGTTGACTTTCTTCAGATATGGCTTGGTTCTTCATACTCTTCTGTTCTTGATGATCTCCTGCTGCTCATGCTCCTTTCAACCAGCCTTCACAGTATCTTTTACAAGTTTTTCAGCTACTTCGTCAAGGCAAAGGGAAATTTTCGCCTGCTCTCCAGGTATCTATTGATCAGGGGAGGGGTCGCTTTTATTTTGGCCATGTTCCTTGTTGACCGATTCGGACTTATAGGAACCGGTTATGCTTTTTTAATTTCAAACGTTTTTGATGTCATCTTCTTTGCTTTTTTGATGAGAGCTGAATTTCATGAGAATCCCCTTCGTTTATTTGGATATAGTTTTCTTCGGCCTCTTATTTTCGCAGGAGCTATCGGATTTGGGTTTGCTTATGTGCGACAATACCTTCCCGTTAACGGTTGGTTCAGCCTGGGGGCTATTGGCATTCTGATCTCTTTGTTTTTTGGTGGATTGCTATTGGTATTCGGGCAGATCGATCGCTATTTTATAAACTATTTCAAAGCTTTTCTTTTCAAAAAATAACATTGGAGGAGTCAAGAGGTTTTAAGTTATCAGTCGAAGATTTTTTGGTGTTTCTTCTTTTGGGACCCTCGATATTTCTTTATCACTCTTTGTCCCGTGCGAAGTTCATTTATTTCATCCCGCTCTTATTTTTTGTTTATATACTGAGTTCATTTCTTCTCAGAAAGGACAAGAGGAAATTTGAGCTATATGGGTTTGATATCAATATTTTCAATTCCGTCATTATATACGTTCTGGTGGCAAGCCTGGCTATCCTCGCCTCAAGCCGAATTTTTAGCTATGAAATTGTCATTCGTGATATTCTGATCATCATGTCTCCGCTTTTCATCTTTTTTCTTGAGATGAGATTCAAGATGCGGCATGTGTACTTCCTCTTTATTATTTGGGTGCTGTCCTACGTGGCATGGGTAGGCAGTGATGTGCTGAATTGGCAAGCTTCAATGAGGATTATTTCATCGAACTACAATGAGGGAACGGAATTTCATAATGGTGTGGTCTTTGGACTTTTCTTTCTGGTGTTCTTCATCAGAAGAAAATATCTCTGGTTGATAGCTTCGTTCATTGTGGTGGTCATCTCGGGAAAGCGCAGTATTTTCCTTGGGTTCATTCCGGCATTTGGTGGCGGAATGATCGTATACCTGCTTTTTGGTAACAATATTGGCAACCCCCGGCTGATCCTGCTCCTGCTGGTAATATTTTTGGTGAGTTTCGTTGTTGGCTTTTATCTGATTGAGACGAGCAAGTACTTTGTTCATCTTATAGATACCGAAGGCACCGCTTCGGTTGACAAATTCTTAATGGGACGGGAGGCTTATGTGATCGCACTGAAAAATGCCTTTTTCGATGCCACAATTCCAGAGAGCTTATTGGGTCATGGTCCCGGGCAAGCGGATAAATATCTGATGGAGTTTGTTCGGCCCGACTGGGCGAACAGATCGGAGTATGCAAATCCCCATAATGATTACATGAAGATGCTTTTTGATTATGGTCTTATCGGTAGCCTGGGATTGTTTTTTATTTTTTATAGCCTGTATGCCAAATCTTTCCTCGGAGTGATGGTGCTGCTTTACACCTTCGGTGTTTTCTTTGTTGACAATTCCCTGATCTTCATCTATTACATTCTTACCGCCTGCGTTGTTGCCAGGTTGGCTGATCCGTCGGCAGCAAGTGTGTCCAAGTAGATTTTTATAAGTGCCTGGATATTGGGACTTTCCCTGTAGATCGGATCAATATTAGCTTTGGCATAATTACCCATTTCGCGGAAAGCCTCGGGTTGCTCTTCATGGAATCTCAGTGTTTTCAGTATGGATCTTTGGTCTTCAGGATTAAAGAACATTCCGGATTTTCCCTCCTGTATCAGTTGTCTCATCGCTCCTTTTTTTGAGGCCAGAATCGGAGTTCCTACGGAGAGCGATTCGATATTGACAAGACCAAAAGGCTCTTCTAATAGACTGGGAACCACAAGCGCGCTGCTTTCCTGCATGAGCATCAGTATCTCTTCACGTGTCATGTGCTCCAGCATGGCTGTGTCATTCGGGTTGTTGGTTCCGACTTCCTTTCTGAGCTCTTCCTCCAGGGGGCCTTGTCCGACCAGTATCAGTTTTGAATTCCTTTTCTCGGCTTTCCAGGCCCTTATCAATTGTAGGATGCCCTTTTCTTCTGAGTACCTCCCGGCAAAGAGCAACTGATCCGGTTTTTTTGGCTTTTCAGGCACCCGAAATTCATTCGGGATGAAATGGGGTTTTACAACGAGGTTTTTACCATTAAACCCATTTTTTATTAGGAGCTCTTTATGGCGATCACTCAGAGTGATGAAGGTAGAGATCAGTTCTTCAAACCCTCCCTTCTTAAAATTCCTCAGAAAGAGCGCCATCCCGGCGGAGTCCTTATAAGAATCCCGATAGCATTTATGTATGACAGAGTGGAGGTATGAACCGGATTTTGGACATTTTGCACAATCTCCGCCATTTCGCCAGAGCGATACTTTCGGGCAAACCATCCGGAGGTTATGAAGGGTCTGGACGATTGGGATTCCCAATTTGTGAATCATCTGATAAAGCCCGATCGGAATTTGGAAGTAGGGGTTGTGGATATGGATCAGGTCAGGTTTTTCGGCGGCTATGATTCCCGAAACAATGGTCTGTGTCGAAGTATTTGACTTCAGTGCCGAGAGTTTTTTCAGGGTTGGCAACTCAGTGAAGTCCTTGTTGCTAAAATTGTAGGTCAGCACATTCATACCCGCTCTTTTCAATCCCGCCGTCTCGGATTGAAAAACAAGATCCTCAGCACCGAATTTTAGGTAGGAATTATGGAGGACTAATACTTTGAGTTCTTTTGGATCCAATATCTATGCTTGAAGCTTTAAAATGCAGGAGTTCTTTTTGCGTTTTCTATTTTGCAAAGAAAAAGCCATTGAGCGATCAAAAATACTTTTTAGTTCTCCAACGAGCCAGATTGATATTTGGTGTGCTCATCGTTGTAAGCCTTCCGTTTACCATCTCCTGGTTTCATAACCTGAGCAGCTACACGATCTGGGGATTTGGAATTGCAAGTATGGCAACGATCGTCCTCGATCCATGGTCCATTAAAAAGCTTCTCTCTCTTAGATTTTGGATACTGGTATTCCCGTTTCTCTGGGCTTTGATCGGTATGAGCTATTCGACCGACCAAGCACCGGGATGGCATTATATTGAGAAGCAGCTTTCTCTGCTGATCTTTCCCTTTTTCTTCCTTTTTGGCGGAGGATTTTCCAAGAAAGACCAGCGGATCATTTTGAAGGCTTTCATTTTGTCATTGCTGCTATGCCTGTTTGTGGCCTTAACCCTTTCGGCCATCAAGAACTATGAGCTTGACAAGCTCAAGTATTTCCATGTGATCTTTTATACCTACAGCGGCCTGTCCGGGAGGATCGGGATCAGCGCTGTGTATCTGGCTATGTATGTGGGATTTGCCTTGTTACTATTGATGAACGAACTGCTGGAAAACGGATTTTCGGAATGGCAAAGATCCATTGTGATCCTGGTGGTTTCGGTATTGCTGATGTTTTTTTTCGTCCTTCTTGCAGTAAAGATGGTATTTGCGGTCTGGAGCCTGTGCTTCATCGCCCTGTTCTTTATCCGGGGAAGATGGGGAGTTGGTTTGGCAGTCATTGCCTCATTTGCGGTGATCGGGTTTTTATTCTTCAATTCCATATCTCAGTATCGCCCGATCAAGGAAAGGTTTGATCTTTCAGTCAATAGCTTTAGGCAACAGGATTGGTCGGTAGATCCTGACAACACCCAAGGTTATTGGAACAGTTTGAATATGAGGGCCGGACTGTGGACGGCTGCTATGAAGGGGATTGCGAGGAGGCCCATATTTGGACCGGGTACCGGTGATTCCGATCGATTATTTCAAGAGGAAAAACAAGAAATAGGATTTGAGTTTGGTGTGAGACAGGAATTCAATGAACATAATCAGTTTCTTGGCTTTTGGCATCATAATGGACTGATCGCAATTATTCTGTTTGCATTGATGATCGCCCAGGGATTAAAGCAGGGTTTTGATTCGCGGGATTATCATCTTCTTGTTTTCATTTTTTATGTTCTGGGATGCTTTGTAACGGAGAATTATATTGAAGCTCAGAAAGGGGCCATTTTCTTTGGCTTTTTCTTTTCCTTCTTCCTGTTTTCTTCCCCGGGCTTTCAAACCAAGTAGTGACAGGATTTTGTTAGGGGTATAACCAAGGAAAGTTAACTTTGCGCAAGATGAACAAAGAAGAAATTTTGATTGATCCGATCGAAGAAGCGGTTCAGGATATCAAGAATGGAAAGGTGGTCATCGTCGTGGATGATGAGGACCGGGAAAACGAAGGTGATTTTATTTGTGCGGCGGAGTGTATCACGCCCGAGATCATCAATTTTATGTCCAAGAACGGTAGGGGCCTGATCTGCGCTCCGCTGGTGGAGGCTCGCTGTGAAGAACTTGGCCTTGAACTGATGGTAGGAAAGAATACGGCCGTTCACGAAACTCCATTTACTGTTTCGGTTGACTTGCTTGGGCATGGTTGCGGAACCGGTATCTCAGCAAGCGACCGGTCTATGACCGTGAAGGCACTGGTTGAAGACTGGACCAGACCTGAAGACTTGGGTCGACCCGGTCATATATTTCCCCTAAAGGCCAAGGTGGGGGGAGTACTTCGAAGAACTGGACATACTGAAGCTGCCATTGACCTGGCCAGATTGGCGGGGTTTAAGCCAGCTGGAGTTTTGGTAGAGATCCTCAATGAAGACGGTACCATGGCTCGCTTACCTGACCTCCGAAAGGTCGCCGATAAGTTTGATCTAAAGCTGATAACGATAAAGGACCTGATCTCTTATAGACTTGAAAAAGAGTCACTTATACATCATGAGATTTCGGTGAAGCTCCCGACTAAGTATGGATATTTCGATCTGCACGCCTATAAGCAGACCAATACCGGTGATCTTCATCTTGCCCTATCCAAGGGCGAATGGGAAGAAGACGATCCTGTGATGGTTCGTGTGCACTCATCCTGCATGACGGGAGATATTTTCGAGTCCCTCAGATGCGATTGTGGAAATCAATTGCATGGAGCAATGAAAATGGTTGAGGAAAACGGAAGTGGGGTCGTTTTGTATATGAACCAGGAAGGCAGAGGTATTGGCCTGTTGAACAAATTGAAGGCCTATAAGCTACAGGAGGAGGGAATGGATACAGTCGAAGCCAATCTTGCCTTGGGGTTTAAAATGGATGAACGAGATTATGGTGTCGGAGCACAGATCTTGAGGGATCTGGGTGTCCGAAAGATCAACCTGATCACCAACAACCCCAAGAAAAGAGCGGGACTAATGGGCTATGGTCTGGAGATCGTTGACAGCATACCCATAGATACAGGATCTAATCCTCATAACGAGGTTTATCTAAAAACCAAAAGAGATAAAATGGGCCATTCCATTTTGAAGGGACATGGCTAAGGGGGTAATATTTTTAGTTGTTTTCTTTTGGTCGACTGTTTGGGTCTTTGCCCAGGAGCATTCGCAGGATGTCTGGCATGAAGGCAAGGTGGTACTCAGATCCGGAGATACCCTCAAGGGAGAGCTGAAATACGATCTCAGCGAAAACATTCTTCAGTACAAGTTTGGAAACAGGATCGTCACCCTTACTCCTAAGAAAACAACCGGGTTTATCATTGATGACAATGTTCTCAAACGGGAAAGGGTTTTCGCCGTATTTGGTTACAATCCTTACTCCACCTACAAGCCCCTTCTTTTTTTTGAGATCCTGGTCATCGGAAGACTCTCTTTGCTGGCAAGGGAGTCGGTTTATATAGAAACGCTTCCCCAATTCGATTACTTCACCAATACCACCTTTTATTCCACGAGAAGGATGGTCGACTATGCTTACTTCTTCATGAAAAAATCTAGTCGAAAAGATCAGGACTATGATATCATGGAATACAGCGAAAAGAAAAAACAACTTGTCCAGGTAATGGGATCCAAGGAAGATCAGGTCAAGGATTTTATCAAGGAAAACAAAGTAGCCTATGGCACAAGAGAAGGGCTTGTCCAGGTTGTGAACTATTATAATTCTTTGTACAAACCCAAAAAGCAAAATGCCGACTAAACCTTTGATCCTTGTGTCGAATGACGATGGTATTACCTCTAAAGGGATCCGTGTCTTGGTCGAGTTGATGCAAACACTTGGGGAGGTTATGGTTGTGGCACCCAATAGTCCTCAATCGGGGATGGGACATGCGATCACCATTGGAGAAACACTCAGGCTTTATTCCAATGATATTTTCGATGATGTAGTGGCTTATGAATGTTCCGGCACGCCAGCCGATTGCGTAAAACTTGCGAAGCACCATCTTTTGGGAGATCGTGTTCCTGATCTTGTGGTGAGCGGGATCAACCATGGAAGCAATACCTCCATCAACGTGTTGTACTCGGGCACCATGTCTGCGGCAATAGAAGCCGCAGTTGAAGGACTTCCGGCGATTGGGTTTTCGGTTTGTGATTATGACCACAATGGTGAATTGGATCATTGCCGGGAGCATATTCTGGAAATTGCATCGAATACCCTCAAGCATGGAAATCCTTCGGGCACCGCTTTAAATGTCAATTTCCCTAAAGCTCAACCCGGGAAGAAATTGAACGGGATCCGCATTTGTCGGCAGGCAGAGGCTAAGTGGAAAGAAGAGTTCGATGAGAGGATTGACCCGCAGGGCTCGCCATATTTTTGGCTGACAGGAAAATTCATTGATAAGGATGGGGGTGAGGATACCGATGAATGGGCCATCCGCAATTACTACACCTCGGTCGTGCCATGTTCTTATGACCTGACCAATTACGAGGCAGTGAAACAGCTCGGCCAATGGTTTTAGAGCTCCCGGTTCAAAAGAATTCAGGAATTGTAGAAGTGGGGGTAGATGAGGCCGGAAGAGGTTGCCTGGCCGGACCGGTGGTCGCGGCTGCCGTGATCTTTTCAGATGGAGACTCACTTCCTTCCGTCAATGATTCTAAACAACTGTCTGAAAAAAGGAGGGCGGAGCTTTTTGGAGAAATAATCGAAAAAAGTACAGCCTATGGTATTGGAGAGGCCTTACCAGAAGAAATAGACGAGATCAATATTCTGAATGCATCATTTCTCGCCATGCACCGCGCTCTCGAAAAGATCAGTATTCCGTTTGGGAATATTCTCGTAGATGGCAACAGGTTTGCGCATTATAAAGATGTGAAACATGAGTGCATCGTTAAAGGGGACTCCAAGTATCAGTGTATCGCAGCCGCGTCGATCCTGGCTAAACATTCCCGGGACCGGAAGATGATCGAACTTGACAAGGAGTTTCCCGGATATGCATGGGGGAAGAATTTCGGGTATCCCACAAAGGCCCATAGGGAGGGCATTTCAAGATTGGGAGTTACACCCCTGCATAGAAAATCATTTAATTTGCTGCCTAAGCAGTATTCACTTTTCTGATCTATTGATATATGTCTGACAATCTGAAAAAGATACAATTGAACGATCTCCATGAATCCCTTGGAGGCAAAATGGTGGAATTTGCAGGTTACAATATGCCTGTACGATATGATTCGGGGATCACCGAACATCTACAGGTAAGGAAGAATGTAGGGGTATTTGATGTTTCCCATATGGGCGAATTCTTCGTTGAAGGGCCTGAGGCATCTAAATTGGTTCAGTATGTGACTTCCAACGATGCTTCGAAGCTGGGTCCAGGTAAGGTTCAGTACTCATGCCTGCCTAACCATAAGGGAGGAATAGTTGATGATCTATTGGTCTATTGCTTTTCCGAAACGAAATTTCTGCTGGTCGTCAATGCATCGAACATCAGCAAGGACCTGGACTGGATCAACAGCAAAAACAGCTTTGATTGTACCGTGAGCAATGATTCCGACAGCTATTCCCTATTTGCTGTTCAGGGCCCTAATGCAGAAAAGGTGCTTCAACGAATCACTGACACCAACCTTAGAGAAATGGAATACTACACCTTTGTGGAAGGCTCAATGGGGGCTGTCGACAATGTGATCATTTCAGCTACGGGTTACACCGGTGCAGGTGGATTTGAGGTATATGTCAAAAACGAAAATGCCGAGGCCTTATGGAAGGCCATTTTCGACGCTGGACAAGAGGATGGGATAATTCCGGTTGGCTTGGGAGCCAGGGATACCCTGAGGCTTGAGATGGGGTATTGCCTGTACGGCAATGATATCGACGATGGTACAAGTCCCCTCGAAGCCGGACTGGGTTGGATCACGAAATTCAATGAGCCATTTGTCAATTCGGAAAACCTGCTAAGGCAAAAGGAGGAGGGAGTGACCCGCCGGCTTGTTGGCTTTGTTATGGTTCAAAGAGGAATTCCGCGCCATGGCTACAGGATCTTTAATGAAGGGGGTGAAGAGGTTGGAGTTGTTACTTCCGGTTCTCAATCCCCGGTTTTGAACAATGCCGTCGGTCTTGGCTATGTCAAAAAGGAATTTAGCAAAGCAGGGAACAAGATCTTCATAGAGATCAGGGATAAAATGATCGAAGCCGAGATCAAAAGACCTCCTTTCGTTCCACCAACCCTATGAAGCTTGGGGTCGAAACCTGCCTGAGCCCGGAACTGATCCATCAGTTCGATCTTAAGGGTAAGGCCGTGGTGATCATCGATGTACTCAGGGCAACGACATGTATGGTTGCTGCTTTTATCAATCGCGCTGATCATCTCAGGGCATTTGAGGATGTTGACGAGTGCAGGAAAATGAGAGCGGAAGGATACCTTTTGGCAGGGGAGAGAAATGGGGAAAAGATCGAGGATTTTGATCTTGGGAATTCTCCAAGGGAGTATCTGAATATGGACCTGAACGGGAAGACTGTGGCGATCACGACCACAAATGGAACACGGGCAATACATTCTTCGAAAGAGAGCAGCATCAGGCTGATCGGGGCCTTTACCAATAAAAGGGCTGTGGCAAATAAGATCAGGGCATTGGGTTTGCCGGTGGTCTTTTATTGCGCCGGATGGAAGGGCAAGGTCAACCTTGAAGATACATTGCTCTCAGGAGCCCTGATCGAAGAATTGGGTGGAGATTTTGAGAATCTGGATGATTCCAGCTTTCTTGCATATTCGGTTTTCAAGGAGAATCGTGAAAATTACCTGGAGTTTCTCAGAGACGCTTCCCACGTGAAGAGATTAGGCAAACTTCACCAAGGAAATGATCTTGAATACTGTGTTTCTGAGAACTTGACGGAGATGGTCCCCTTTGTTGAGGGTGACAGAATATTGGTCTAGGAAGCAGCGGCCAGTGGCTGGTCGGAGACCCTCTTGCTTTCAGCTTCCTTAAGTGCTCTCTTCATGAGAAGCTTCTCACTCAGGGTTTCAATGGGCTTCAGGAGCAGCGCAATAACACCTTTAAAGGCTAGTCCAAGTCCAAAATTTCCCGGCCCAAGAGCACTCTCGATTTGAGGCTCTACGACTCCCTCCGAAATAAGAAAAAGCCCCACAGCTACAAAAAGAGCAATGGTGGTGGCTCGCCTTCCCACACGGGCTTTGGTCAACTCATCTATGGTATTCTGAAGCTCAATATTTTTGTCGTTGAGCTTGGCATTCAGGTTGTTGAGCTTGTTCTGTAAGCGATCGCTTACCTTGGTGATCAGTTTGGCCTGGTCAAGGAGCTCCTCATAATAACGGGAAACCTGCTTGATCTCTTCCTTGTATTCCTCATCCTTTACATCATCCTTTTCCAGGAAGTTCTGCATATGATCCAGAATAGCGGATTCCTTCTCGAAGACCCCCTTTTTTGCCATTTCTTAATCCTCCTCGATCATCATGATTTCAAAGGGAACATCCAGCAGATCGCTGTAATCTTCCCCGGCTTCTTCCATGTCCTCATCCTCCTCCTCATAATACCAATTGATCACTACCTCCAATCCGTTTTTGTATAGCCCGTTGACTTTTTTGAAAATGTCAAGGATACACTTGGAAGAACTGGTATTGAAGTACTCCAAACGGATATTCAAATTGGTTTTTTTGGTGGGCTTTGTTTCACCGTATTGGTCGAGCCACTCCAGTAGGGGACGGTAAAATTCAATCGAATTTTCAGGCGTTGAACGTCCCTTTAAGGATAGTACACAATCATCAGCATTGAAATCAACATCTGGAGTATGACTTGTACCGGTTATTTTTAAACTATCCATTTTGCACTAATTAATTCTTTGGAATATTTATTTGGAAACTAAAAAATGAATACAGGTCGTTTATTTTTTGGAAGTTGTACTTCAACTTCTGACCTGATTTCCTGGCGATATCGATAAAACCCAATCCTCCTCCTCCTTTGTCGGAAAATTTTTCATTGTCCAGGATCCTCTTATACAAAGCGCGCAACTCATCTTTGGTGGTGGAGTTGATCTCTTCAAGCCAACCATTCAGGTTATTCACACTTTCGTTTTCGATGTAATTACCAGTCGCTACATGATATGCATCGTCATCACTGAAAATGATCAGAATGGCACTTTTTCGCAGATACTCATGCTCATCATCAGGATCAATCTTCCCCGGTTCGGAGAAATCGATGTGGTGGCAAAGGTTTTGAAGGCATTCAACAAGAACGTTATAGACCTTTTTCTTGGTCTTACGGTTGTCTTCCAGTTGCTCTAAGCGGCCTTCCATGATCTTAAGGATAGAATCGATAAGATCAAAGGTGACTTCGCCCTTAAAGGTGAGCATGATATTATTATCATGCATTCTTTGGTACAAAGCGTAAAGGTCAATCATTTCCTTTTTCTACTACTATACTTTTTCCTTAGCGCCATAGCTAGGATTTAAAAATTTTAGGGGTTCAAATTTAATCATCATTTGATGAAAACAAATTCGCTAAGGAATTCTGACCCCTATAACCAAAATATCATCCAATTGCTCCTGTTCGCTTTCATCCATCCAGGCTTCAATTGTTTCTTCCAGGATCGCTTGCTGTTCGTCCATAGGCTTTGTATGGTTTTCCATCAGCATATTCCTGAAACGGCGGTACATAAATTTCTTCCCATTCGGCCCACCAAATTGATCGGCATAACCGTCAGAGAAAATATAGTAAACATCTCCGGACTTTATATCCATTTGATGGTTTTGGAATTCTTCATCCCCTGTTTTCAGGATGTGGATCCCAATAGGGAATTTATCCCCCTTGACAATCTCCAATTCACCATCTCTGATTCTATAGAGAGGGTTATAGGCACCGGAGAAGTCAACTTTCATTTTCTTGAAATCGAAATTACATAATGCCACGTCCATTCCATCCTTGGCCGTGGTGCCATCAGTGGTTTGCTTTAAAGCTGCCTTTACATTGGCATTCAAATGGTTCAATATCTCACCGGAGTTACCAGACGGGGTCTCTGCCAATGCCAGATTCAGGTTGTTGTATCCAACAATGGACATAAACGCACCTGGAACCCCATGGCCGGTACAATCCACGGCAGCGATCAAAACATTGCCGTTTTGCTGGTCCATCCAGTAAAAGTCTCCACTGACAATATCCTTTGGTCGGTAAAAGATGAAGGAATCAGCAAAATGATGTTTTAACTCTTCATAAGGCGGAAGAATGGATTGCTGAATCCTCTTTGCATAGTGGATACTATCGGTCAGCTTATCATAAAGTTCTTCAAGCTTGTCATTTTTGGCTTCGATCTCCTTTGACTGCTTCTCTACCTTTTCCTTTTGTTGGACGACCTCTTCGGTTCTTTCCTTCACAAGCTCCTCCAGATTTTCCTTGAGTTCATAGAGCTCGTCTCTCATCTTTAACAATGCATGTCCGAGGGTATCCTTGTCAGAAAGTGGGGTATAGGGGGCATGAAAGTTTCCCATACCGACCTGCCTTGAAAATTCGATGGTTTCTTTTAACCCGTCAACCAACTGGTTCATGGCCAATCCCATTTCACCGATCTCATCGGACGGTGTATCGATCTTTTCCTCTGGTAGAATTCCTTTTCCAAGTGAATTCAGCATGTCTCTTAGTGTGTAAACGGGTCTTACGATCGACCTAACAGTAAAGAAGGCAATAATCAGTCCGATCAGGATCAGGAATACGCCGGATGAGCTCACGATATTCACCAGCGTGGCGAAGCTGTCAAGCATGATCTGGCTTACATCCTTAGCTTGCTTTCTTTGAACAAGGGAGAGCTCTTCAATGACCTCCAGAACCGCATCGGTCTGTGTTTCAATCGGACCCTCCTGGACCAGGTCTTCGGCAAAAAGCCGGTTGATAGGTTCTTCATAATCCTCAAACGACCCAAGCAGGGACATCACCTCTCGATGATCCTCCCAAAGAGTATGGATCATGCTGAAAAGCTTATCGATCCTTTCTTTTTGGTCTATATCCCAGTTCTTGGATAGGGCCTGGAGTTCAAGTTCAAGAGCGGGGTATTGCTCGTCGATGAGATTGGGAAGCATTCTCTTACTCGGATCGGCAGATTTTTGCTGCACAAGCCAATCCTTGATCAAAAGCTTTGATCTGACAACAAGAAGGTTCAGATCCTCAAGTTTGTCAACCGAAGGATTGTAAACCTCCGTGATCTGCTTATTGATCTCAGAGCTTTCGTTAACGGTTTTGAGGGTGTAAATAAAATTGACAAGGGTAAGGAAGATCAAGAGCCCAAATCCCCCGCCAATTCTCTTTCCTACGGTTAGCCTAATTTTCATTTAATCCCGGAAAAATGCACCAATTCTGCTCGTCAGCAATAATAACCAATTCGATTGATTTAGAATGGAGAATTAAAAAATTACGGCCTAAAGACTGTCCAATAAGTCCTTGTAGTACTGGGCCTTCTCGTCATCGTTCAGGGCGGTGTAAATATTTTGCAGGGCGATCAAAGTATCCTTCCTTTTTGAATCCAGTTGATAGGATTTTTGCATGTAGGGAAGGGCTTTGTTGAATAGCTCGGTGACCTGATCCTGTGTTTCGTAAATGGTCAGGATGTCCGCCTCAAGATCCAGGTTATTTGCGATTGTAACACCGTGGTTATAATAAAGAAGCCCAAGATTGTAGTTAGCCTGTAGGTTGTTTGGATCAAGCTCAATGACCCTTGCATAATACTGCCTTGCCTTCTCAATGTAAAACTCAAACTTAGGCTCTCCTTTAAAAGTATCAGCAAATTGCTCGTATTGGATCGCCAATAGTATCAGATAATCGATGTTGTCAGGATCGAGTTCGATCGCTTTGAGCAATAGCTGCTCTGCATCTGTCATATCACCATCTTCCCTCAAATATTGTAAGTGGAGTTCGATCAGTTTGACTTGATCTGGGTTCTTCCTTTCTCCTTCCGCCAGCACTATGAATGCCCTGTTCCTTTCTCCTGTAGCCCAGTATGCACTGGCAAGCCAGTAGTAGGTTGTATAGCTATGATCACCGGATAACCTGGCATCCTCAAGGAATTTGACCGCCTGGAGCGGCTCGTCAATGCGATAGGCAGCAATGCCTATTGAACCGTAAACACCGGCATTCAGGGCACCGGGTTCATATGCCTTGGTCATTTCAATGTACTGCAGGAATTCATGATAGGCACTTCTGTAATCCTGGTTGTTATAGGCCAAAGCTCCGTCATTATAATGGTACTTGGCAATTTGCGATAACAATTTCTCGCACTCGATAGCCCATTCCCTGGAAGCGGTGTTATCGAGTTCTACACATTTTTCACAGCTTTTCTGCGCTATAGCCCTTGAGGGTGCATCGATCTTGCCCTTTTCAGCCTTTTTGTAATAATCCAGATAGAAGAATCCTCTGTAATACCATGTTTCCGGTATTTTTTGAGCATTCTCATTCAAAATGGCTTTGTCTATACCATCCATAGCACCTTGGATGTTTCCTGCTTCATAAGCCTCAATCGCTTCAGTCATGTGACTGCTTTGACCGAAGGCCATCCCTGATGCCATCAGGATGAAAAGGGACAATATGGTTATTAGCCTTTTCATTATTCGTAGACCCGTGTGCTTAATTCCAACAAAGAAGAACTCACCAATAGGTCAAATTTTTCAGCGTTACCCTTGTTGATCTCGAATCGGACCCGGCTGTTTACCACAATAAAATTGATCATGGAACCCTGATTCGCCAGACCGTCTTTTTCGGTGATCACCAAGGTGCTCTTGCCCTGCAAATTTTTCAGGGCTGAAGAAATGTCTTTACTTCTCGAACTTGGTATATACAGGATATGCGGTTTATCCACGGAGGATGCCGATGAATACTTCTTCACCACTATATCCTGCAAGTTCACTTTTCTACCTACCTGCCACTCTTCGAAATATTTTTGGATTGGACTGTCTCCCAAAACGCCAATCTCAAACGAGCCCTGGTGATAACTGCTGGGCCACTCTATGTATTTGATGAATTTCCAGCAATAAAGGCTCTTAAATTTAAAGTTCGTCTCGTTTTCTTCTGCATCCGCAAAATCGGCAGCAGGTGAGGGAGGGACCGGGAGCAGCCAAAATGAAGAGGTTGTAAGGGCAAGGGCAACCGGGACTAAGAATCCCAGTACAAGCCGGATACCAATGGTTTTTATATGGTCGATTCTCTTACCCAATCCAGGTGAAATGACGCCTAAATATGTAAATAAATTCCCAATTCTTCGAAAGAATCAAATTGTAGGCCAAATTTAGTTTTTGCCCGTCAAATAAAAATGACCATCCCCGTTTTTTCCCACATGGCCGCTGTTTAAATAGAGCCTCAAGGCTTCAAGGATGATACTTTCGGACCTTTTTGATGCAGTACGTGTAATTTCCTCCATTGTTACGGTTTCTTTTGTGGAAAGGAGGGTTTTCAGTTCTTCCATTGCATTTTCCAATTCCTTGGAATGCTCTCCCTTCTTGTTTTGCTTGATGCAGTTGTCACATTTTCCACAAGGAATATCAGGGCTCTCACCAAAATAGGACTGTATTTGGTTCATTCGACACTTACTTTCTTCCTCGTAAAAGTTCAGAGCGGCAGCTGATCTTTCATTAAAGGCTTCCTTTTCCTTTTGAATGATATTCCTGTAGGCTTCTTTCAAAGATGAATCACCGGATCTTCCTACCTGAAATATAAGCTTGGGGCCGGCCTTTGATTGATGATAATCCAGTATTTTCCGTTTTCTGAGTGCTTTAAGCCTTGTCTTGATTTCTTCAAGCCCGATGCCGGAGATCTTTGAGAGCCGATCTTCATCAACCGATACATATTGGGAGTACAGCTCACCGCCATAATTCCTAAGCAGGGATTTGATCAAGGGCTCATCTTCCCGATTTTCGACCTGAAACCGGTACAGCTCCTTCGGGTCAAGCAGGATATGAACTGTTGAAGACCAATTCTGACTGATGAGGTAGGAGAGAAAATCCATTTTTTCCAATAAGCTGATGGCCCTGATCAACTCAAGGGCGTTCAGATCAAAAGAATGGCAAACCTTCTCTATCGGAAAATCGAAAACCTGAGATTCCCCACTCCCCAGGGCGAGTTTATAATGGTTTCCTATTGCATTATAACACTTTATAACAAATTCTAGATCAGGATATTTAGCCTCACTTAATTCATTTATTGAATCAATATCTGGCTCATTATATACAAGCAGCCCAAAGGCCAGCTTTCCATCTCTTCCTGCTCTTCCGACTTCCTGATAGTAGGCCTCGATCGAATCGGGAAGATCGTAGTGGATAACCAGCCTCACGTCAGATTTATCAATGCCCATTCCAAATGCATTGGTGCATACCATGATCCTGGTTTTTCCGGATTTCCAGTTCTCCTGATGTTTGAATTTGGTTTCTCTAGCCAGACCGGCATGAAAGTATGTACTTGAAAAGCCCATAGAATTCAGGTCATTGGCCAATTCTTTGGTCTTTCTCCTGTTTCGAACATAAATGAGCGTGCTGCCCGGAACATTCTGAAGTGCTTTGATGACTCTTCCCATTTTATCAGATTCCCGGTAACAGCTGAGACTGAGGTTTTTTCTTTTGGCAGAGGTCTTGATCAGGTTTGGATTTGACAGGTCCAGATATCTCAGAATATCATTCTGAACCCTCGGAGTAGCAGAAGCAGTGAGGGCTATCATAGGGACCCTTTCCTGCATCAGATCACGTATTTCAGCGATTTGAAGATATGAAGGCCTGAAATCATGTCCCCATTGAGAAATGCAATGTGCTTCATCAACGGCTACCAGTCCGATTTCCATTTGTTTTAATCTTTCCCTGAAAAGGTGATTTTGCAGCCTTTCAGGAGAGACATACAAGAGGTTTGGTGGATTATGGATGGCGTTATCCAGGGAAATATCGATTTCTCTTGCATTCATTCCGGAAAAAACAGTGGAGGCTTTGATGCCCCTTGAGATAAGGGCATCAACCTGATCTTTCATCAGGGCAATAAGCGGAGAGATTACCAGACAGGTTTTGCCCATGTAAATCGCCGGGACCTGGAAACAGATGCTTTTTCCTCCTCCGGTAGGCATAATTGCCAAGGTATCCTTGTTTTCAAGGATGGAGTCAATGATCTCCCTTTGCTTCCCCTGGAATTCGGGGTATCCCCAATAATTGTTTAGGATGGACCTGAGCTCATCCAAGTCCTATCCCAGGGCTTGATTCAGGTCGGCGATCAGATCATCGATATCTTCAATACCCACACTGAGTCTGATCAGGCTGTCGGGCAGACCGGCTTTTTCCCTTTCTTCTTTGGGAATCGATGCATGGGTCATGGTCGATGGGTGACCGGCAAGAGATTCCACTCCGCCGAGGGATTCCGCCAGGGTGAATAGCTTTAATCGTTCCAACACGGAGAAGACAGATTCCTGAGATTCATCCTTGAGAACGAATGACACCATTCCCCCAAATCCTCTCATTTGCCGTTTGGCGATCTCATGCCCCGGATGCTCTTCAAACCCCGGATAGATCACGCGATCTACCTTGGAATGATCCTTTAAGAATTTGGCCACCTTCGTCGCGTTTTGACAATGTCTTTCCAATCGAAGATGAAGTGTCTTTATCCCACGAAGCACCAGAAAGCAATCATTTGGAGAGGGGATGCCTCCACACGAATTTTGTAGGAATGAAAGCCTTTCGGCCAATTCATCGTCCTTGACGACTATGGCGCCCATGACCACATCGGAATGACCTCCAAGATATTTGGTAACGGAATGAAGCACCATATCGGCTCCCATGTCCAGGGGGTTTTGAAGATATGGTGTGGCAAACGTGTTGTCAACAACCACCAGTATCCCATGTTGTCTTGCCAGTTCAGTAACGGATCTGATATCGACAACCTTGAGAAGGGGGTTCGTCGGTGTTTCAACCCATATCATTTTGGTTTTTGAACTAATTGCTGAAGATATCTCCTCAAGGTTATCCATGTCAACGAACCGAAATTTGATACCCAGCGGCTGGTAAACCTTGGTAAAGATCCTGTAGGTGCCGCCATAAAGATCATTCGTTGAGATCACCTCGTCTCCTGGCTCCAATAGTTTGGCAATGGCATCGGTTGCAGCCATTCCGGAGCTGAATGCCAACCCATGTTTTCCGTTTTCCAATGCAGCCAGATTCTTCTCCAAAGCATCCCTTGTTGGGTTGTGGGTCCGGGAATACTCGTACCCCTTATGATCTCCGGGGGTTTTCTGAGCATAAGTTGTCGTCTGATATATCGGTGTCATGACAGCACCGGTTGTAGGGTCGGGATGTACTCCCGCATGGATCGCCTTAGTTCCGATCTTCATTGTTACTTTCTTTAAAAAATGAATCTAATCTTTGGTTAATGCTGGCCGGGTCGGTGTCGTAGCTCGGGTTGAGGGATGCTTGGCCGGGCAAGTCCTGAATGTGCAGTGTTTGAGTTGGGAAGGCAAAACTCACCCCTAGAGCCTTGGCCAGCTTCATGATCTTGAGCAATACGTCATGCCGCGCATTCAATTCCTCATGCCAGTTTGGTACCTGGAAAAAGATATAGAACATGATCACCAGGGAAGATTCGCCCAGGTTATTGAAATGGATCTCCTTCTTATCCTTCCAGGTACTGGGATGCTCCATGACCATTTTTTCCAATCCTTGAACAAATGCCTGAACGAGCTCAGGCGGAGTATCATAGGTAAGCCCGATTTTGATATTCATCCTACGATAGGCCCGAAGACCATAATTCTCAATGATCGAATCGGCGATCTTCCCGTTTGGCACATAGGTAACGGAATTCTTAAATGTTCTAACTCTTGTCGAACGGAGACCTACCTCTTCAACCTCACCATCAATGCTGTCAGCCACGATCCAGTCTCCAATTTGGAAAGGTTTGTCGATGAAGATCATGATGGATCCAAAGAAGTTCTTGATCGTATCCTGAGCTGCAAGGGCAAAGGCGAGACCCCCGATAGAAAGGCCGGTAAGCAGGGGGACCACGTTGATCTCCAAGGAGATCAGGACGAATATGGTTCCAATGATGATGATCACCGATTTGACCACCTTGCGCAATAGCGGAACCAGTTGGTCGTCAAGACTGCTATCGGTTTTTCGGCTTAATTCTTCGAAATAGCCTGATCCAAGATCAACTACCCTGTAACTGATAATGGTGATCAACAAAGGGAAAAAGGCATCAAGGAGTATGACGAGATAATGATTCAGCAGAGCAGGTAATTGCAGAAGCGGGAGGAAAAGGTTGATCAATGCAACGACCAAAACAAAGCTCAATGGCCTTGCCACCCTGATAACCAGCTTGGAAGCACCTGAAATAGCCGGGAATTTTCTGAGGATCCTGACGATCCAATTCTTCAGAAGGAAGGATACCGAATAATACAATATAGAGCCCAGGATCGCGATCAATAAAATGGCCATGTATTTCCAGATCTCAAGGCCCAGAAATTCCCTTTTCAGGCTTTTCGGAATGTAATCGAGCAGCCTGTCTTCCCCAAGGGGATATGCCTGCCTGTACAATTGTTCTATATGATTGACCGTGAATTCACTGTAAAGCCATTGCTTCCCGTATTTTTTCAGGTAGATCTCAGGATGCCTGGGAAAGGGGTGGTATTCGTTCTTTCCCAATGTGGAATCCACGAAATTTGGATCACTTGGAACCTTGTCCGCATCAAGCCACTTTCCTTCAGCCACATAGAACCTGTAAAGTTTCACGGCAAGATCCTCGATCTCTTCCTGGCTCAGGTCTCCCTGGTACAGTGCTGTAGCAGATCTGGTAATGTCCTGAGGCTTGTTCATCATGTTGTCATAATGGACAAGTATGGCCCCGACCGGAGTACTCAGATCATACCCCTGGGAATATGCCGGCGCGTACAGCAAGCCGGAGATCACCAGGCCAAATACCAGATTCAGACATCTTCTCATCAATCGGGCTTTATGTTAAATGCGGAATACTCTGATTTGAAACTTTTGAAAACGCGAAGTTCGTTCTCATCATCGTAAAAAAGAATAGAGATCTCCTGATCGGCGGGAAGTGGTGACCATCCGTATTCTTTTCCATGCTTGTTGAAGAGCCTGATCTTTGAAACCGGGCGCTCCAGAATTCCAAATAGCTCATGATCTCCTTCGAAATCGTAGAATTGGATCAAGGGTTTGGCGTCGATGAGCAGTTTCGTTTGGAACATCAGATCAAACTCAGGACTGATCAGGGCTATCTTTTCTTTTTCGTATCTGACGATCACAAAATCCTCTTTCTGACGGCTGATGATCAGCCCAAATGAAGATTCCGGAGTTTCCCTGATCAATTCACTTTTTGAGATCATCTTACCTGTAAAGGAGATCTTGAGAAAGGTACCATCATCGGAGAGCAGGTACATCATTGAGTTCGAGAACCCGGGCCCATGGACCATGAAGATCGGGTTTGAAAAGGGGAGGTCCAGGTTGATCGGGAATCCTGAATAATAATGGCCATTCCTTTTCAAAGCATGCAGGACCCCGTTTTTGGTGAGGAATACAATGATATCTTTTCCGTTGATCCTTGTATGAAAGGGAGTGGTTGCGAGGGTTTTCCCGATGTCCTTGGGCGCCCAACCTTCCAGCTTTCTACCGGTTTTGTCCATCAAATAGACTTTCCCGCGATTGTCGGCAACGAGGAATCTGTATTTCCGTGTATTGTCATAATCGATCACATTGACAAAGGCGATCTCCTGGTTGCCCGGATCGAACATCTTGATTGGAAATCCTTCAACCATTCTTCCGAGCCTATCCACCAGATAAATATTCTTAGCATCGGCCATGAAATATTGCAGCTTTCCATTTTTGAAGTAGTCGATCTGTATAGGCTCGGATACCAGTGGCCCATCCGGGATATCTGAATTCCAAAGGATCTGCCCTGATCTGGATACGAGGGATAAGCTGCCGTCTTCCAGTTGTACCAGGGTTTCAAGGCTTTTATCGGAATGGTTTCGGACGATCTTGGGTTTGGTAGCGATCTCTTTAGGGAGATTCGTCATGAATATCCTGTGTTTTTCCTTGGCCGTGGATTCCTCAAGCGAAAAGGCGGAATGCTTGATCGCAACATTGCTGTAGAACTTTTCATCGAGGTGATTCCATTGTGCAGAGATCAATTCGAACTTCTTTAGCTGGGTCTCATTCTCCTGGAAGATCCTTGCCCAATAGGGTTGCATGTTTGAAAGCATGCTTTTGAAGAGTCTGGGTACATTGAACAGGGCTGAGACGTTGGCAGGATTCAGTGCCTTTTCAAAGAAGAGATTCATTTTGACCGATTTTCCCCAGTTGCTCTCGTCCTCCATAGAATTTACCACTGACCTTAATCCTGCAAGGCGGTTTGAAATGATCAGGGTGGAATCATGAAAAAGGTAAAAGGATCGATTGAAGCCGCTGAAAAAGGGTCCGACCAGTTTTGAGGGAAACTCCTCGATCGGGATTTCCCTGATATAATAGTCCCCGTACATTTCATCGATGATCTCGGAGGAATCGTATGCTACTTTCTCACGAATTTTTTGAAAGTAGTCTTCGACGGCATCGATTTCGTTTATGGTTGCCATGAAGATCAAAGGTTGTTCTCCTGAGAGATGCTTTTCAAGGATGGCCAAACCAAGATTTCCCTTAAGGTGATTGAAGAATGGCTTCATGTAAATGCCATTCTCCTGGCCCAGTTCATACCATTGCTGAACCAAGGAGTCGTTTCCACAGGCCTTCAGATATGCCTTATACTTTTCGAGAAACTCCACACCGCTTGAAAAACCATATTCATAAAAGGCAGCAGTATTGTTGGGAGTGAGTTTGGCCAATACAAGATCTTTGGGCTGGTCGCCGACAAAAAGACTCAGAAAATCATCTGCTGCAGGGGGATCCAGGGTAGCTCCCGAAAGAAAGATCTCTTCTTCCTGCCAACGAATATCTGCAAAAATTGGCCCTGAGAAATTGCCTGATTCGGATAGCGGCAATTTTGATTCACCCGTAAAGATCGTTGTCAGTAGCCTGGGAAACCGATTGACGTTAAAGAAGAGATCTCCCTGATCACCTTGTATTCGGGCTACCTCAAAGTAATTGCCGTGCTTTTGAAATAGTGATTGCTTCTCGGTGTCATTCACTGTTCTGATGACATCCTCGATCAGAAATCCCGTATAACTTCCTACAAGGAAATTTCCAGCGATCATCATTGAGAAGGATCTTCCTTCCATTTCAAGATCCTGTATCTCGAACTTTTCGAACGTTCTCTTCCTGGTTTTTAGCTCGTTGTCTTTCTTCATTCCAGCAAGGACGTCCTTGAAAAGACCGATATCTTCGTCGGATTTTAGCGGGAAATAATAGATCAGATCGAAATCATTGTTGGAAACCACGTGCAATGAAACGGTCACGGGCGTTTTCTCGAAATATTGGATCACCCGCACCCTGTGCTGATCTAGCGTATCCACATATCTCAGCCTTTTTTCTACCTCACTGAAGATGGAAGCTGAGGAAAGGCTTCGCCAGATGGGACCCTGACCAATAGTTCTGAGGGTCTTATATGGGGTGGCCGATTCGTAAACAAGCAGGGCGTCTTCGGGGATCAGATCGGCCTGAGAAAGGCTTTTGGATTGGAAACTTGAATTGCTCCAGAAATAGTAACCTATAGCCGCGAGCAAGGCCAGGGCGACAACGATGATCAGCGTTTTTCCGAATTTCATATAAGTGTATCCCTGTTTTTCATGTGAAGCTCGCGGGGCAAAATTATTAAGTTTGGAGCCAACGAGAAATCATTTTGAAAGCAGTTATCCAGAGAGTCAGCGAAGCAAGTGTTTCGATCGCGGGAAAAGTGAAGGGGAAAATTGATTCCGGGTTGCTGATCCTGCTTGGAATAGGGGATGAGGACAATGAGGAGGATGGGCTATGGCTTTCCAATAAGATCATGAATCTGAGGATCTTTTCTGATGAAGAAGGGAAAATGAACAGGTCAGTGTCGGATATCGATGGCGGGGTTCTGGTGATCTCACAATTTACCTTGCATGCCTCAACCAAAAAGGGCAATAGGCCGTCATTCATTTCAGCAGCATCTCCGGAAAAGGCCATGCCCTTGTATGAGAATTTTCTGAACCTTTTGGAAGAACAGCTCGGTTCACCGGTTCAATCCGGGGAGTTTGGAGCCATGATGGATGTAAGCCTGGTGAATTCCGGACCGGTGACCATCATTATCGATACTAAAAACAAAGTTTAATGACCATTAATGAAGCACAAAATCGCGTCGATCAATGGATCAAGAGCTATGGGGTCAGGTACTTCAGCGAATTGACCAATATGGCCGTGCTGACCGAAGAGGTAGGTGAGCTTGCCAGGATCATGGCCAGAAAATATGGAGATCAGTCATTTAAGGAAAATGAGCATGAGGATGCAGGGGAGGAGATGGCAGACATACTCTTTGTTCTGATTTGTCTTGCCAATCAAACCGGCGTAGATCTGGAGAAGGAATTGGCCAGGTCCCTGGAGAAAAAAACAGCCAGAGATGCACAAAGGCATCGGGATAACCCGAAACTTTGATCAAAAACCAATCCGCTCTTTGCGAAAACCATAGATCAACTGACCCCAGAAGGATTTTGGAAATCTCTCGACCTCCTCGAAGCCCAGCTCAAGATCAGGCTTCTCTTCAGGGATGTAATTGGTCTTGAAAAGGTAATCCCACAGACTTAGACTGATCCCGAAATTAACACCTGGCATTTGTCCTTTTGGAAGTGTTTTGGCGTGATGCCAAAGGTGCATGACCGGATTGTTGACGACGTATTTTAATGGTCCGTAGGTCAGGCGAATATTAGCATGATTGAGATGTCCGATGGAAATGGCTATAAAGTGAACGATATATGCCTGTTCCGGTTCAAACCCTCCGATGATCATCACCACCAATGTTTTCAAGGGCTTGTATAGTATGTTCTCCATCCAGTGATACCTGAGGTGGGCCGCAAAACCCATTTCGATAACCGAATGATGCACCTGGTGAAACCTCCAGAAAGCGGGCACCCGATGAAGCATCACATGAGTGACCCATTGGACAAAATCAGAAAGGATGAAAAAGATGAGGAGTTGTACCCCCTGAGCTAATCCGGAAAGATTGATCAGTGTCAGGGAATCCATGCCGATTCCCAATCCGGACATTGCTGATTCAAAGACAGTATAAAACCCACTGATGACGACGCTGAAAATGAAGAAGTTGAAAAACATATAAAAGAAGTCCAGCCAAAAATCCTTTCTGAATGCTTTTTGGTTTTTTCTCCATGGAAAGGATAACTCCAGAATCCAGACCAACAGAGAGATGAGAACAAGGCCATAGAAGTAATTCTGGTACCAGGGGACCTGAAAAGTGATCAGTTGTCCCACCCATCTGGCAGTTCCGACAGTCGCGTCGACCAGTGTTTCCAGGTATTGATTCATTTTAATGTGTTTCGATCAGTGTGGAATCCATATGAGACCATTCTCGCCAGGATCCGTCGTAGTTGTAAACCTCCTGATATCCTAACAGCTCTGTAAGCACAAAAGTTGTTAGGGATGATCTTACCGCTGTATGACAATAAACAATAAGCTTTTGATCTGATTTGATCCCCTTTTCTTCATAAAGATATTTGAGTGCAGATGGATCCTTAAAACCCTTGACATTCATGTTTTCATCCAGATCGAAATTCAGGATGTAATCCACTAAAACAGCTCCCCGGATCCTTCCTCCTCTCGCTGCTCCTGATTTGATCTTCTCGCCGGTATACTCCTCTACAGACCGAACATCTAGTATAGTGAAATCGGGGTCGTCCAATTTCTCAAGGACCATCTCTTTGCTCGCTATTCGGAATGCCTCAAACCCGAATTGACGATCTCCTCTTTTTGAGGAAACCCCCGGACCTGATTCCAGTTTGAAGCCTGATCTTTCCCATTTGGTCAAGCCGCCGTCGAGAATGGAGATCTCTGCGAATCCGTAATTCTTCAGAACCCACCATACCCTTGCCGCTTCCACTCCCCCCTGATCATCATAGATAACTATGGGATCGCTTGGCTGCAGATTCCTTGTATTGATAACAGAAGCAAATTGCTCCGGATTGGCGATCATACCGTAGATCTCATGATTCGGATCTATAAGATCTTCCCAATCCAAATTAGCCGCCCCGGGTATATGTCCATCGGTAAAGGATTGTTGATCCCGGGCATCGAGAATGGTCAGGCCATTTCCTTCCTTAAGCAAGTCTAATTGTTCAACTGCGATAAGCGGCTCCATTTTTTCTTCCGATGGACTGCAACCTGATAAAAATGCATCTGGAATCAAAATCGCAAAAGAAAGGATCCGAATAAGACTTGTTTTGATCAATGTTCAGGGTTTAGCTCGTACCAATCAATATTCTCAAGGTTCTTTCGCCGCCCCATGTGCTCCGGCCCATAGCAGGATTCAAGATATTCCAGGATCGCCTCCTCATTTTGCCCAAGATCCCACAAGCCCTGGGTTTCCTGCATCCAGTTGATCATGGACCTCCAACCTTCCTTGCTTGCACGGTTCTGCGCAATAAGTTTTCCTGAATGGCAGGATGTGCAATTCCTTTTCACCAATTCATAATCCCCGGTTGCCAGCAGACCCGATTCCAGATCAATTCCGTCAACGATATCCAATCCCTTATGCGGATCGTTTTCCATGGCCTTGTTGTTTCCGAGATCAGGTTCTCCGTAGAAGGCGGTATAGATCACCAATCCAAACAGAAGGGTCGTCGTAATAGCCAGCAATATGAAAAGCGGCATGAGTTTGCTAATCGGCTTGAGTGGGTCTTGGTTGTTCATGGCCGGACTTTCACGGCGATACGATGACAGGCATTGTTCAGATAGCCCTTGGGGTTCCAGCCAGGAACCACCATGGGTTGAGAGGCGCCCCGGTCTGAGCTTGCCCTTGCCCATACTTCATAGTATCCGCTTTTAGGGAAATCTACTGTTGCATTGAAATGTTGCCAGGCAAGGCGATTAACGGGTAGCGAAACGCGGATTTCTTTCCAGGATTGTCCGTAGTCTATCGAGATCTCCATTTTGGTCACCTGATCATCGCCTGCCCAGGCATGACCCCTGATCGAAAGAGATTGCCTCTTCTTCAGAATTGCTCCGGTTCTAGGGTAGGTGATCAGGGACTTCACAGGCATTGATTCAATGATGCACATGTTTTCATCAGGAACCTGTTCCCCAGGGGCTACTTCCTCGCAAGGGACGCGATAGGATTGACCACCCATTTTTGGGCCATCGTGAACTCTGTTGCGGATGCTTATCCTGTTGATCCATTTTCCGGAGGTACTTCCCGGCCAGCCACCGAATACCAGACGCAAGGGGAAGCCGTTGGCTACAGGGATCGGCCGACCATTCATTTCATAGGCGAGGAGGGATTCATCTTCTAAAGCCTTGCGGATAGGTACACCCCGGGAAATGACTACCTGATCCTTTTTTCCGCTCAGGTGGGTGTCAGCTCCATAATATCCAATATAGACGGCATCATCCTTCATTCCCGCATACTCCAACACATCTCTCAGGCGGACGCCTGTCCATTGAGCACAGCTCACAGCTCCGAGGCCCCACTGATTTCCCTTTGCAGGAGGATTAAATTCATTGCGGCCGTTGCCACCACATTCGATGACCAGTTGGTAGCTGTGCCTTTTAAATTTTTCCTTCAGGTCTCCAAGGGATATTTGCACTTCCCTTGCAGAAGACTCTCCGTCGATTTTTAAGACCCAACTGTCTGCATCGATATTCTCGGGCATGGATCCATTGTTCCTCACAAACATCTTATCGGCTGGAGTGACATCATCATTCAGCAGGTATGCCGGGGTTTCGAGGTTCCATGGCCTGTCGTTTAATTCGATGAGTTCGGGATGTTTATCCAGGAGTTCTGAAATACTGTTGGAGGATAGTATCTCAAGAGGAATAAGGTCGGTGGGAATATACTTTCCGTAAACCAACTCCATTCCGATCAGCGAACCAAAACTGGCCAGGAGACCTGTCCTGATGAATTCCCTTCTCTGTTGATTTCGTCTGTTATTAGCCACGGTCGATGTGTATTGATCAAAACTATAAGATAATCTTGTTCAGATCATTTCTTTTCCGGTTTCTGCACCTCAATTGGATATTATTCCCGAGAATACCCATCTTTACTCTGTTAATTGACGTGTACAGTATTAACCAGCGATGAAAGGACTACTTACTCTTCTTATCTTTCTGTTTACAGGACTTCTGGCTTATTCTCAGGATCAAACCTCAACACCCGTATCAGCCCCTCAGAAAAAGAAGGTCAATGTTTACCTGAAAGATGGCACCAAGCTGGTGGGCACATTCGATAGGTTATCTTCAGATACCCTGTACTTCAACCATGAGGTTTTAGGATACCAAAAAATACCCCAGGACAAAATTGAGAAATTCACTTTTGCCGATGATGACGACGATCTGGGAGACTTTGTCCAGGCGGAAACTGAGTCCTTTTTCCGGAAATATGGTTTTGGAAACCTAAACCATAGCCGCTATGCAATGTCTGCAAATGCCTTTGCGCCAGAAAAGGGAGAGGGGTATTACACAAACTATATGTTGTACCTGAACAATTCTTTTGCCTATGGATTGACGGATCATCTTGCGATGAACTTTGGGTTGGTCACCATTATTCCCAATATCTCGTTAAAATATCATACAGCGGTCGGCCCAAGGTCCTCCATCGGCATTACCGGTGGAATGATGTTTATTCCGGAATTTATGACCGGTGATGGTTCATCGACCTCAGGGTTGTCCCCATCTCCATATGGCATTGCCGGGTATAGCATCGGCGATAGGGCTAAAAATGTAAGCCTTGGCGTTGGTGCGATAGTCGTAAACGGATTTGCCTATCCTTTCTTTTCGGCCGGTGCAAATGCCGATCTCAGTACATCCTTCTCCATTACCTTTGAAATGCCATATTTAGGAAGAGGGGTCAGGGGTTTGAATTCTGACCTGTTTATCCCCATGATCATGCCCAAGTTGTACACCAAGCGAAGCATGTGGGGTTTGGGCATTACCTATCCGTTGGCCTATGACCGGGTCAATGAAACATGGGACCTTCCACCGGTCCCGATCCCTGCCTTTGTGTATTCGGTTCGCTTTGGACCCGTTGGTCCCGAAAGGTGATCAATTTTTACCCAGGTGAAATACCCTGTTGATATTGAATCCAAAGTATAGATCACCATTGCTGATATCCCCTGTGGTTTCCGCAATGAAATAACGGTCAAGCATTCCATGTGAATTGGTGACGTGTAGAGAGAAAACATGCCCTCCGGTCTCTATGTCGAAGCCAAGAGCCACCATATCGTAGTAGATAGAGCCTTTTTGGGGATTATTGAATTGGTACATATAGTCCAGATTTACGGAAACCCTCTGGCTTATTTTGAGCCGCCCCCCTGCGCCAAGAGCGTAAATATCATTTGGCTGTTCCTCATCCATGACAAGGTTTCGATGAACCCAGGCAGGGGTGAGTTGAAAGGAGAAGCTAGGTGTGAATTTCCTGGCGATCAGCAGTTCATTGACATAGGCCATTCTCTGTTGGGTTGTTGGGTCCGGGTCTCCTTCCGAAACACGGAGAGTGATCAGGCTGGCCTGTGAAAAAAGGGAGATGCCTACGGGGAAATTCTTTTGACCCTTAACCTGTCTGGCAAGTTTTATTTTGAGGGAACCGTCATAGGTCTTTTGAAATGAACTTCTTCCAATTCCTATGGTTATCCGATCGCTGATCCCATAATCCAAACCAAATCTGATGGTGGAATAATCCAAACCGAAAAATTCATAGATCCCACCATTGATCCTTCCGAATCGGTGCTGAATAACGAACAGAAGATCCTTTTTGGGAACATTCTCGATCGATTGGGTATTGACAATACGGGTCGATTTAAAGGTCGCGTAGGCGTATTCGAGCTGGACCTCATCTTGAGTTTCCTCCTCAAGCATGCCGAGGAGGTCATCCTGGCTAAAGCTCGTTAAAGGTAGGAGTAGGGCGAAAAAAAAAACTTAAGCTTTCTCATTTTTTATAGGGTTGGTAGGTGATATTGATGTTTACATCGACCACCTCGGCGATATTATCTACGACGGTGGAAGGGATCTTGATATTATGATCTGCCACGGCAACTTTGAAATTGGAAACCCCCTGCAGGGATTCTCCTTTTCTTTCAAGGGTTGCGGGCATGGTATACGATTTTGTAACCCCATGGATAGTTAGGTCTCCATGGATCTCCAGTTCGTAGCTGCCATCCTTGGTCAGATCGACATCCGGAAAGTTCATGATCTTGCCTTCAAAGATGGCCTTGGGGTATTTATCGGATTCCAGATAGTTCTCGTTGAAGTGCTCCTGCATCAATGCTTTTTCAAATTCAAAGCCTTTGATAAGCAGTGAGAATACCAGGTCTCCGTTATCTGTATTTAAAATGCTCGAGACCTGGTTATGGTGAGCTTCAATATCCTCCACAGGAGCCTTGGAATAAAAATCGATCTTCCCGTCACGAGAGAAATACTTTCCCTGAGATAAAAGGGTCAAGGGGTGGAGAACAATAAAGGCAGCTATAATTATGATTTTCATTTTCAGAGGGGTTATTGCGGAATTCCTTTTTCAATCCATTTTTCTATCCTGGCTTTGGTGCAATCATCTAGAACACCTCTTCCGTTTCTAGGCATAATTTTATCCAAATCCGTTTCATTTATCAGGGAGACTATTTCTTGAAGGTCATTTTGATCCATAGCCTGGAAACTTGAATATGATCGAAGATCCCTGAATTCCGAGTCTATCACGCTCTGACTTCCATCATGGCAAGCACCAACAGCGCAACTTGAGTTAAAAATGATTTGGAGATCACCAAAATAAGTAACTTCAGTTGTGTCACAAGTGGGGGATGGATCCCCTTCGCTTTCTATGCCGTCAAATTCTTCAATCCATTTCCTCAGTACTTCCTTGCTACAAGAATCCAAAACCGCTGAACCTTTTGGCATTCGATTAGAGTAAACAGCTGTCTCAAGTATTTTAAATCTGTTTGTGAAAACAGATGCATAGTCATTCAAATAAGGAAGTCTGTTCCCGTCTAAGTGACAACTTGAAGTAGCACAGTTTTCTTCAATAATTTTCCTTACTTCTCCCGTATATGCGATTACAACACTTGTGTCACAATCCATGGCCCCCCCAGGATTGTCTCCCGGAAATTCGGGCGCTCCTTGTTCAAGCCATATTTTGAGCTGTTGGTACTGGCAATCACTTAGCTCTCCGCTTGGCGGCATTTCCATTGCCACGTAAACCATTGAATCAATTGCTCTGCGATTTGCATAAACCTTGCTATAGTCTGATAAATTCGGAGCGATAGATCCTCCATGACAACTTGAAGTAGCACAATTGCCATTAATTATGGCCTGAATATGGGTGTCATAAGAAAGGTCAATTGTATCGCAATCCGAAGGGTTCGCTGAAGTGTCCCCGGGAAATTCCGGAGCTCCAAGCTCGATCCATTTAGCCAGCTTTTCAGAAGCACACCTGCTCAAAGGGCCGGAGGGGGGCATGGTCCTATCGATCAAAGCTCTTCTTTCTATGGCAGAAAGGTTGGCAAAGACCTGCGAATAGCTTAATAGGGTAGGTGCCTGGGTGCCACCGTGGCAGGAACTGTTTGCGCAATTGGAATTGATGATGTCCCTGATCTCAGTTTCGTATGACAGTGTTGCCTCATTGAGCGTTGGACATGGAATGTCATCCGGGCCGTCATTGCTACAAGAGTTGAACATGATGGCCATCCATGTGCCGAGTACAACTGGAAGGATTAAGTTTTTGGCGGTGCTTTTCTTGCTCATTGTATATGACACTGATTCAACTGGATTTCTCCAAAGAGTTCGTCAAAACCTACAAACACTCCTTTTATCTTTATTTTTTGCCCCTTTTCATAAGTACCTTCATGAGGTTCGTTAAGGCTGCAATTGGCTAATCGGCCCTGATCATCCTGAATGATTATGACCGGATTTGAATCTCCGGATTGGGAGTTGTAATGGCCTTCTATCACAATAATCTTGTCAACCAGCATTTTTAGTGTGGTATCCGGGTTTGACTCCAGATCATCAAAGATATTGGAAAGAGCCAGTTCAAAATCTGCGGCTTTGGTCGCCACACTTGCCGGAGCTCGGTTAACGTACCAAAACACCGCAACGGCCAACAGAAAAGCTGCGATTGCCAACCAGGAAATTTTTTTCATACCAGAAGATTTTTTGAGCCAGAACCTCTTTACTAATATTAATTTTCAAAACAGCAAAGAAGGTAAACAGCGGATGCTTCAAAAATACGCCTATTTCTTGATCCTATTGGGGTTGATTTCATGTTCGGGCGACAAATCCCCGAATAGCTTGGTTGATCCATTTATTGGGACCGGAGGTCATGGACATACTTTTCCCGGAGCGACCGCCCCTTTTGGAATGATCCAGATCAGTCCGGATACCAGACTTGAGGGCTGGGATGGCTGTTCGGGATATCACTTTTCGGATTCGATGATCTATGGGTTTTCCCATACCCACCTCAGCGGAACAGGAGTCTCGGATTATGGTGATTTTTTACTAACTCCTCAATCAGGCTCTCTACATTTCTTTCGAGGAAATGATACCCTTGCTGGATACAGGACTTCTTTTGCACACAAAAACGAAAGCGCTGGCCCTGGCTGGTACTCGGTTAGACTGGATAACGATATTGAGGTCAGGATCAGCTCGGGAAAGCGATCAGGGCAATATTCGTTTCAATACCCGGATGGAGCGCGTTATTTATCTCTCGACCTGGAGCATCGTGACGAGCTCCTTGATTTCCAGGTCATTATACCCGATTCAAGAACACTGCTTGCATATCGCAGATCCAGCGCATGGGCAAGGGATCAGAGGGTTTACTTTGCTTCCCGTTTTTCTCAGGATATCGTTCGTATTCTTGATGAGCAGGGTGAGGAGCAGAAGCCCGGAGAAGTGCCAATAAACTCAAAGAAAATTGCTTTGGAGTTCGCCGATGAGGGGAAATCGGAACTTTTGGTGAACGTTGCCATTTCTTCCGTTTCAGCTGAAAATGCCCTGTTGAATTTGGATGTTGAGCTTGGAAAGTTTGCGAAGCATGATTTCAAGAAATATTCGGATTCGCTTTGGGCCATTGAATTAGGCAAGATCAAAATCAGGGGTGGTAATCAGTCGGACCAGGTGAAGTTCTATTCGGCCCTATATCATGCCATGATCGCACCCAACCTGTATTCTGATGTGGATGGCCGCTACCGTGGGAGAGACCTCAGGGTACATGAAGGCGAGCATGATTATTACACGGTGTTTTCTCTTTGGGATACCTATCGCGCCCTGCACCCGCTGCTGACCATAATTGATCCGGAGCGGACCGTTAATATGGCTAAAACGCTTTTGTTGCAATATGAGCATGGGGGCGCGCTACCGGTTTGGGAACTTTCAGCCAATGAAACCATGTGTATGATCGGTTATCACAGCGTCCCGGTTTTGGTTGATGCCGCGATGAAAGGATACGATAGATTTGATCAGATGAAGGCGCTTGAGGCCAGCATAAACTCTGCAAACCTCAATCAACTGGGACTTCCTGAGTATTCGGCATATGGATTTATTCCCGCAGACAAGGAACCCGAATCGGTTTCCAAGACCCTTGAATATGCTTATGATGATTGGTGTATTGCAAAATTGGCGGAATCGTTGGGCGAAGATTCAATTGCTCAGGTTTACTTTTTGAGGTCGCAGAACTGGAAAAACCTTTTTGATCCCGAATCCGGATTTTTCAGGGCAAAAGTCAACAATGGCTTCATCGATCCATTTATTCCGGAGGAGGTGAACTTTCATTATACCGAAGCCAATGCCTGGCATTATAGCATGTATGTACCCCAAGATGTTTCATCTTGGATGAAGGCTCTGGGCGGGCCCGATGAACTTGAAAGATTTTTGGATCGACTGTTTTCGGCTGATGAAAAGACCAGCGGAAGAATGCAGGAAGACATCACAGGGTTGATCGGTCAATATGCACATGGCAATGAGCCGAGTCAACATATGGCCTATCTCTACAACTACACTTCCGCTCCATGGAAAGGGCAGAAGATCGTACGTCGGATCCTGGATGAACTGTATTCCGACAAACCGGATGGATTGCCCGGAAATGAAGATTGCGGGCAAATGTCTGCCTGGTACATATTCAGTTCATTGGGCTTTTATCCTGTTTGCCCGGGTTCTAATATTTACCAGATCGGTTCGCCTCTTTTCGACAATGTCTCCATGAGAGTTGGTGAGGAAAAACATATGGAGATCAAAAGTGCGATGAACAGTAAGGAAAATGTTTATGTCCAATCAGTCAAATTGAATGGCAGGCAATTGGACAGGAATTATATTCTTCATCGGGAAATAATGGACGGTGGTATACTCGAGTTTGAAATGGGACCTGAACCGTCGGATTGGGGAGTCGGAACAAAACACCCTGATTCACGGCCCAAAGAGGAGATCATACCTGTTCCTTACCTCAAGAAAGATGCAAGATCCTTCAAGAAAAGTACCCTAGTAGAGTTGGGCCATCTCTCGTCAGAAGTGGAGATCCGTTACTCGATTAACGGAGGTGCCGAGATCATTTATGACCAGCCTTTTGAAATTTTTGAGACCTCGGATCTGACTTTTTATGCCGGCTATGGAGAGCAGAAAAGCAGGGCACTGAACTCAAGAATAGTGAAGATACCCGAAGGCAGAAGTATAAGCATTCGATATCCCTATGCAAATCAGTATTCAGCTGGGGGCGATGACGCATTGATCGATGGTATTATCGGAGGGGCAAAATTTGCAACAGGTGATTGGCAAGGTTATCATGGGGTGAATCTTGAGGCGGTGGTTGATTTGGGGCAGGAGAAGAAGGTCAATGGAATTTCTGTTAATTTTCTTCAGGATTGGAATTCCTGGATCTTTTTCCCCAAGCAGGTTCAATTCTTTTCTTCCGGCGATAGCCTGAATTGGGACCTTGTAGAGGTGCGATTCACCGATGTGGACCCAAAAGAGGAAGGGAGTTTGATCCAGGAATTCAAAACCAACAGAAATATCAATTGCAGGTTTGTCAAAATTTTGGGGATCAACAGGGGTATAAATCCATCATGGCATAAAGCCCCGGGTGATGTGTGCTGGATCTTCGCTGACGAGATCACCATCCATTAAAAAAGCCGGTATTAACCGGCTTTATAGTACTAATTTTCAGTAAGTTATATTAGGCTTCTTGAAGCTTATCTTCCCAAATATGGGATCAGGGATTTGCTTCTTGATGTGGAGCGTAATTTTCTTAGCGCCTTTTCCTTGATCTGTCTTACCCTTTCCCTGGTGAGGCCGAGGGTTTCTCCAATCTCAAGCAGGGACATGCTTCTTTCCATGCCGATCCCGAAGAACATTTTGATCACCTCTTTTTCCCTTTCATCAAGCGTCGAAAGAGCCCTTTCGGTTTCAATTCTCAGCGAATCCCTGTATTCAAGTCCTTCATCGGTTTTTTCCGTATCCGTATTTTCAAGTACATCAAGTAGAGAATTGGACTCTCCTTCAGCAAATGGGGCGTCAACGGAAACAGACCTTGAGGAAGCTCTCATTGTGGATTTTACTTCTTCTGTCGTCAGCTCAAGAACTTCGGCCAGCTCTTCGGCGGTCGGTTCTCTTTCAAACTCCTGCTCCATGGCAGAAATGCCTTTGTTGATCTTGGAAAGGGAACTGATCTTGTTCAAGGGAAGTCTGACAAGCCTGGACTGTTCTGCAAGGGCTTGAATAATCGACTGACGGATCCACCAAACGGCGTAGGAGATAAACTTAAACCCCCTTGTTTCATCAAATCTCTGGGCGGCTTTGACCAAACCAAGGTTGCCTTCATTGATCAGGTCGTTCAAAGAGATGTTGTTGTTCTGATATTGCTTTGCCACAGACACCACAAACCTCAAATTGGCCTTTGTCAGCTTTTCAAGGGCCATTTGGTCTCCGGCCTTAATCCTTTGTGCTAATGAAACCTCCTCTTCGGGAGTGATCAGATCTACTTTGTTTATTTCTTGGAAGTACTTTTCCAGGGATTGGCTTTCCCTGTTGGTGATAGTTTTTGAAATCTTTAATTGCCTCATGCAGAAGAACTTATTTTTGGATCAAATTTCAAATTAACGCGCAAAGATAACGTTTTGAGCCGATTTTTCCGGCCTAAATGTGACTGAAACTAAAAATTGTTTTGATATCCAATGAGAAGATTTGCTCATCGAAAGGGTAAACGGAAAAATTCCAAATTTGGTTCGGGTAATCGCTCATTTTAGTTCCTAAACAGAGATTAAATTCTATTTTTGGAAAAATTGAAAAACCTATGATGAGTGCCAAGTTCCTGCTTTTAATTCCTGCTTTTCTCCTTTTCTCCTGCGGTGGTGGAAACGAGAATACCGAAGAAGCCAATACGGAAGAGCCAAATGAAGAAGTTGCTGAAATTGAAACGGATCAGATTTCAGGGTTCGCAACCATTGAGGATGCCACTGCCTCTTTCCTTCAATCGCTCGCCGCACGGGATTATGATGATTATCTCACTCATGTAATTAACTCCGAGATCGAGGAAGAACTGGCTTCAATGATCGAACGCGAAGATAAGCGCCAGGATTTCTTGAAAGAGTTTGGTTTCTCGATGCGAAATGAAAGAGAATATTTTGACGATATTCTGAAATTTCTGGATGAAAAAGGACTTGATCCGGCATCTGCGGTGCATGATGATCTCGAGATCATCGATTATGAGCATGACCATTATGCTCCGCTTGAACTGCGCGAGGTGATCGTTCCTTTCCCTTACGAGAGCTATGAGATCGATCTGATATACACTGCGGTAAAGTACAACGGGAATTGGTTGTTGACATCTGAACTCAGCCTCTGATCCTTTGATCCTGATGAGGATCTTATTGTTCCTGTTTCTACTGCCGATACAGGTTTTCTCTCAACCCGGTGTGGATATTTGGGTAGGAGATTTCGATGTTAAGACCTTTGAGGTTTTGAACCTTGAAAACCTGACAAACAGGCCCGGTTACGATAATCAGCCGTATTTTCTTCCCGATGGCAGTGGATTTCTCTTTTCTTCAGACCGAAACGGAAAGGACACAGACCTATTTCGATTCGATTTTGAATCGGGAAAAAGCAATCAGATTTCGAATAGCCCTGCGAGCGAGTTCTCTCCTCAGCTTATTCCCGGAAAGAAAGGATATAGCACTGTACGTATAGACCAGGATGAATGGCAGCGTTTTTGGATCCTTGATGAAAACGGAGAAGAGGTAGAACCTCTTTTCGGTTTGGAAAATGTTGGATATAACAGCTGGTTTAATGAGGATGAGGTTTTTTTCTTCCTTGTTGGAGCCGAAGAGGAAGGTGGACATCAATTGGCCTGGGGAATGGTATCCAAGAATAAGATCAAGGCTGTGGACAGGGGTATTGGCAGATCCATCGTCAGCTCGGAAAACCAACTGTATTATTCCAGAAAAAATGGTTCCGGAGAGTTGAACATTATCCGTTTGACACCGACCGATAAAAAGGGCAAGTTCGAAAGCAGTATGATTGGGACTATGCCGAAGGGGGCTGAAGATTTTGAGGTTCTCAATGGCAAATTCCTTTTTACTTCTCAGAATAACCAGTTCATGGTATTGGACCTGCAGAGCACGGAGAAGGGGTGGAATAGACTTGGAGAGGTGTTACCAGGCAATGAGAAACAGGTCTCAAGGATTGCAATTGACACAAAAAATGGAAAAATTGCTTTTGTGATCGCTGAATGAACTGATGAAATCTCTAAATATTCTTCTGTTTTTGTCGCTGGTGGCCCTTTGTTCATGCAACCTTGAACAGGTCAGTCCGGCGGATTATAATGATGCGATCTTCGTTCAGCAAATGAGGGTGAAGAATCTGATCACCGACCTTGCAAAGGCTCCTGACAGCCGCGTAAGATCTGAGATCCTTGAGGAATTGAGAATACAGGCGGAGACGTCAAAACAGAAAATACAGGAGATCGGCCCTTTTCGTGGTGATGATCAATTGATCAATGCGGCTATCCCATTGTTTGATTATTACTGGTCCCTGGCACATGAGGCTCTTGACGTACCGGCCGATGAAATTCCCATGGTTTTGGATCAGAATATAAAGCGGCAGGCCGAAGAGGAGCAAAAATTCTTCAAGGCTCAGGGTGTATTTGCTGAGGAATACGAACTATTCCTGTAGGATCTATTGAGGTAGCCGCACCCTTTTGCAGTCGGCGGCTGTAACATCAAAACTCTCGGGCCCCCAGGATTTCCCATCACATGTTGCGATATAGGTGTAGCTCCCTTCATTGAGAACAAAATGAGCGACCCCACTTGAGGCACAGGTAGGGGTGGAAGGGGGAAAAATGTAATTGGTGATCGCGGCATTGTAAGTGGAATTGTCATCATATACCTCTACTTCGATCTCAATCCCGCAGTTTGGATCATGATCCAGCCAAACGATCGCTTGGCCGAACCTGTAATCAATCGCACTATTTGCTCCGCATGCGATGTTCTCATATTCCAATACCATGTTAACCGCCTCTGCATTCGCGATATCCGAAAGCAGCGGAAATTTATGGGTGCTGGTCGCATTGGAGATCTGAACCTCCAGCCTTGCAAAACTCCGTTCGAAAGAGTCTGATACGAAGGCGAAGTAGTTGAATCCAAGATAATCAAGGCTGTCATTGACAATGATCGTATCCCGTGGAGAACTTGAGAATGAACCGGAGTAAATGGTCCTTCCGTTCAGAATGAGTGTTCCGCTAACGGCATCGGTGCTGTATGGATTCCAGACTTCGATGAGGATCTCATTGTCTTCGAAGTTGATACATCCGATCTTATTGGTGTTTTTTCCATCCAGGCTGTTGGGGATAATAGAGCTTCTTTTGATTTTCGAACTGCCACCCGGTGCCGGAGAATCATCGCTATCCGAACAGCTCGAAAGGACAAACAGGAATACAAGGCATAGAGTGATGTTCAGGCTAATCGACCTCATCGCATTTGCTTTGAAAGCAAAAATTAAAGAATTCCCGAACAAGTATGAATTTTTCAGGCGGCTTTGATCACCTGTTCGATGATCCACCAGACCTGGTGATCCTCAAGGTAGGGGTAATGCCGGTGCAGATACCGCAAGAGTTCAGGAGCATTGGCACCTCCGTCTCTCAGCTTTTTGGTCTCTATCAACGCTTTTTTAAGCATATGCAAAACAGGGAACCTATGTTTAATTGATTTTGAATAGGTTTTTAAACCCATGTTAAGCTTGTGCTTTGGTCTTTCAGGCTTGTTAAGAAATTGTTGAGAAATCGTGACCACATTTCATTTATTGGAAAAACGCTCTTAACATTTTCTTTACGTTGTATGGCTTATTTAGAGCCGTCTTCCATAATGGGTACAATAGATCAATAAGAGGTGTGCTTCTGGCATGCCTTTTTTTATGCATTGATGCTTTGGGCCTGTTTTGATATTTGGCATCTTCTCACGTACTCTGCCTGATCAGGATTTCTGGTGAAATACAGATGGATTTATATATGTTTGCCTGCATCTAAAAAGGCATGAATTTCCAGGAGATCATCCAATCGCAAAGAGACTTTTTCGTCGCGGGTAATACCCGATCCCTTTCATTTAGAAGAGCGGCTTTGTCACGCCTACGGAGCTCGATCAAAGACAATCAGGAAAGGATCATAGAAGCAATTCAAAAGGATTTTGGAAAACCGGAATTTGAGATACTGACAAACGAGATCCTGCTGACCCTTCAGGAGATCAACTACGCCAAAAAGAATCTGAAAACCTGGATGAGACCAAAATATGTCCACGGTGGCCTTTTTAATATTCCTTCAACGGCTTTTACCATCCATAAACCATTCGGCGCCACCTTGATCATGGCCCCATGGAACTATCCCTTCAATTTGGCCATGGTCCCGTTGATCGGGGCGGTGGCAGCGGGAAATTGTGCGATCGTCAAACCCTCGGAGCATACGGCAAACACGACAGGGATCATTCTGGAGATCCTGGAAGAGGTATTTGACGAGAATCATGTGAAGGGTGTAAAGGGAGATCATAGGGTGGGTGAGGCTCTTTTAAAAGAGAAGTTTGACTTCATCTTTTTTACCGGAAGTACCAAAGTTGGAAAGATCGTCATGAAGGCTGCTGCGGAAAACCTGACTCCACTTGTGCTCGAGCTTGGAGGTAAATCGCCTGCGATCATTCATTATGATGCCGATATAAAGGCGGCGGCAAGGAGAGTAGCCTGGGCGAAGTTCCTGAACGGGGGACAGACCTGCGTTGCGCCCGATTATCTACTGGTACATGAAAAGATCAAGGATGAATTTTTGAGAGAGTTGGAAAGATATTTTTCCAAATACCGGAAGGGCAATGGAATGAATTACGCCAGGGTAATCCATCTACAAGCCTTCGAGCGGCTGGAGTCATATCTTGAAGAAGGTGAGGTCATCGCAGGAGGGGAGCGTGAAAAAGGGGAATTGCTATTTGCTCCGACGATTCTTGCAGTTGAGGATCTGGAGGGAAAGGTTATGCAGGAAGAGATCTTCGGACCTGTGCTTCCGACGATGTCCTATAAAAACCTTGAAGGGGCCGTTGAAAAGGTTCGAAAACTCCCGAAACCCATGGCGATCTATTTCTTCTCAGGAAGCAAGCGGCTTCAGAAGATAGCCAGGGAGAATATGCCTTCCGGAGATTTTTGTGTTAACGATGCCGCCATTCATTTTGCAAGTCCCACCTTACCGGTCGGGGGATATGGTCATAGCGGAATGGGCAAATACCATGGAAAGGACAGCTTTGTCACCTTTTCACATAAAAAGACTGTGTTAAGAAAGCCCAAGTCACTTGAGATCCCTCTCAGATATCCACCCTACGGTAGGTATCTTGGGATTGTCAGGAAAATGATCCGATATTTCTTTTAGCATTGCCTATTTAACGGCTCTTTTCAAATTTGTAACTTTGCCTAAAGCATTTGGTCTATGAAAAAAGCTTTCGCTGTATTTCTTTTCTGCTTTCTGTTCTTTGGTGCTGCACAGGCTCAAAGATTTGGATGGGGCATCAATGGAGGATTGTCGATGTCTACAGTGAATGGTACTTGGCCTTTGGGAGGTGATATCTCCAACGCTGAGTTGGTTCCCGGATTTTTTATTGGAACCTATGTCAAATACCGGCCCAGAAGGTTCTTTTCCATGAGTTCGGGATTCAATTATATTTCGAAGGGAGCAAATCTGGACAACAACCCGGGGGAGACTGGGTTCGGCCAGCCTACCGGGCAGTTGAGATCGATCTATTTTGAAATTCCCGTATTGGTACAACTGAACTTTTCGCCTTATACCCCTAATCGTCCAAACCTGTTCATCGGCCCTTCATTTGCCTGGGCGGTAAGCGTGAGAGATGATTTTACCATCGATTACTATGGTGGAGGCGTGCCACCGATGGTGGATGTCGCCGCACAGTATTATAAGTTCGATCCGGGCTTGATCATAGGTGGGGGAATCGATATCGATATCTCCGATTGGAAAATGTTTACAGCGGGAGTGAGATATACCCACAGTTTCAGGAATATTATTGACGCCGAGTCCTCTGACTTTGACAGATCTCCTGACTACCAGATGAAAAATCTGAATGTCACCTTCTTCCTTGGTTTAACCTGGGTCATTCCTACATACACACTTAACTCCCCGGACAAAAGGAATAAAAGGGAAAAATACAAACCCATTAACCCTAAGAAGTATAAGGGCTAATGGTCAAGCACATCGCGCTTTCCGGAAATATAGGATCCGGAAAAACCACCCTTGCTAAAGAGCTTTCGAAACATTTTGGATGGGATGTCATGCTGGAATCAGTTGAGGACAATCCTTATCTGGAGGATTTCTACTATGACATGAAAAAATGGGCCTATAAACTTCAGGTCTATTTTCTTTTCAATCGTTACGATCAGGTCAAGAATATTCAGCTTTCCAGGAACGCTGTAGTCCAGGACCGTACCATTTATGAGGACGCCTACATTTTTGCCAAACACCTTCACGCTTCAGGCAATATCTCCAATGCCAACTATCAGAAGTATCTCAGGGAATATGACCGTGTTGAGCAGAATTCTCCGCCTCCCGATCTGTTGATCTACTTAAGATCCGATGTTCCGAATCTGGTCAGGCGGATCAACATTCGAAACCGGGATTATGAGTCGAAAATCAACCTTCAATATCTCAAGGATCTCAACGAGCTATATGAGCAATGGATTGGAAAATATCAGCATGGAAAACTGCTGATCATCGAAGCGGATGAATACGATTATGTGAAAGAGCCTGGTCATCTGGCTACTGTGATCGAGATGGTCAACCGGGAGCTCTATGGTATTTTTCAGTAGGACTTGATATTAAAAAAATATCTCCGTTATATTGCAATATGAAAATATTTTCATATTAATATATGCCTCAAACGAAGATCGATACAAACTCTTTAGAGAAAGGAGCATTTATTCTCAAGACCATAGCTCATCCGGTAAGGCTGGCGATCATTCAATTGCTCGAAAAGAACCAGGAGCTTTCTGTGAGTGAGGTGACCGAAAGCACCGGGGAAGAGCAAAGTGCTATCTCGCATCATTTGATCAACATGAAGCTCAAAGGCATCCTTTCTTCCCGGAAAGATGGCAACAAGGTGTTTTATTTTCTAAAGGAAAAAGATGTGGTCAAGGTTTTGAGTTGTATTCAGAACTGCGACTGCAACTACGTCTAGTCAATGGAGACCCTGGGGTATTTTTCAGCGATTTTAATCGGATTGTCATTGGGGATGATCGGGGGAGGCGGATCGATCCTGACCGTTCCCGTACTGGTGTACCTGATGGGAACAAGTCCGGTTCTTGCCACGGCCTACTCGCTGTTCATCGTTGGGGCTTCGTCATTGATCGGCGCTGGGACATATATGAGACAAAAGCTTGTGAGCTACCGTACTGCCATAGTATTTGGCATTCCCAGTACGCTGACCGTTTTCATCACCAGAAAGTGGGTGGTACCGGTGATACCCGATCAGATTTTTGCTTTGGGTGATTTTGTAGTGACCAAGGATCTGGCCATCATGCTCTTGTTTGCGATCATCATGGTCCTGGCCTCCTTTTCCATGATCAGGTCCGGAAGAAAGAGCGACCCTAATCAGGCAACCGGTGTAGAGGGGGAACCCGATTTTAAATACCTTAAGATCACCATAGATGGGATAGTGGTGGGATTCTTTACGGGGCTTGTAGGGGCCGGTGGAGGATTTCTGATCATTCCAGCCCTGGTTATTCTTGCAGGACTCCCAATGAAACTTGCGGTGGGAACGTCCCTGCTGATCATTTCTGTGAAATCCTTATTTGGTTTTCTGGGTGATCTGGGAAACCAGCCCATCGATTGGATGTTCTTAATGATCTTTTCGGCTCTTGCGATTGTTGGGATATTTGTAGGGGGAATTTTGAATCGAAGGGTATCAGGGACTAAGTTGAAGGTCGGGTTCGGATATTTCGTCCTGGTCATGGCATTGTTTGTAATCAGTAAAGAACTATTAATTGACAAAATATGATTGTTGAACAGATGTATACCAACTGCCTTGCTGAGGCAGCTTATTATATTGAATCGAATGGTGAAGTTGCCATTGTGGACCCGCTCCGGGATCCAGAACCATACGTGGAAAGAGCCAATGAGCGTGGAGCCAGGATCAAGTATATTCTTGAGACTCACTTCCATGCGGATTTTGTCTCAGGCCATATCGACCTGGCCAAAAGAACAGGGGCAACTATCGTATATGGACCAAGTGCGGTGACCAATTTTGAGGCCCATGTGGCTGAGGATGGAGAGATTCTCCAATTGGGCGATGTCAAGATCAAAGTATTGCATACTCCGGGCCATACTCTGGAATCAAGTACTTACCTGCTGTTGGATGAGCAGGGTAAGGAACATGCCATATTCTCAGGTGACACGCTCTTTATAGGAGATGTAGGAAGGCCTGATCTGGCTGTAAAAAGTGACCTTTCGCAAGAGGATCTTGCAGGACTTCTTTTCGAATCATTGAAGTCTAAGATCATTCCTCTGTCGGATGAGGTAATTGTATATCCGGGCCATGGTGCCGGTTCAGCCTGTGGAAAGAACATGAGTGATGAAACCCAGGATACACTTGGACATCAGAAGAGGGTGAATTATGCGCTTGACCCCAATTTGAGCAAGGAAGAATTCATTAAGGAATTGACAGACGGGATTCTTCCGCCGCCACAGTATTTCTTGAAAAATGCTGTTTTGAACAAGCAGGGGTACGATGATTATTCGGAGGTGTTGAAGCACTCTTATCGAGGTCTTGACTTGGAAAAATTCAAAAAGGAATTGGAAAATGGTGCACTGATCCTTGATACCAGGGATGAAAAGGAATTCGCACATGAATATATTCCGGGCTCGATCAACATTCCCCTGGATGGAATGTTTGCAGTATGGGTGGGAACATTGATCCCGGATCTCAATCAAAAATTTCTGCTGGTATGTGATAGTGAAAGAGAAGAAGAAACCATCATGCGTCTGGCAAGGGTCGGCTATGATCATGCCCTTGGATTCCTTGAGGGAGGAATTGAAAGCTGGATCATCGCGGGTAATGAAGTGGAGAAAATTCCTTCTATCAATCCGGCTGATTTGAAATCGGCTTATGAGTCAAATCCGGGTTCGGTCATTCTCGATGTGAGAAAGCCTGGCGAGTATGAGGCTGAGCACCTGAAGGATGCGGTTAACTTCCCTCTGGATTTCATCAACGAGAATCTTGATCAACTGGACCCGGAGAAGACTTACTATATGCATTGTCTGTCGGGCTACAGGTCCATGATAGCACAGTCGATGATGCGGAGAAAGGGCTTTAAAAATCTAGTCGACATCAAGGGGGGATTTGAGGAGATCAAGGCATCGGATCTTCCCGTGTCGGACTTTATCTGTCAATCAAAAACAAAAGAGCGTGTTTAATTTATTTGGTGGACCGAAAGGTTATGAGAATATTGATGTCCCGGCTTTCAAGGAGAAAATGGGTAATGGGGCTGTGGTGATCGATGTGAGACAGCCCGAGGAACTTGACGACGGTAGTATTCCCGGGTATAAAATGATCAGTATGCGTGACCCCGATTTCGTCGAGAGATTACAATCCCTGGAAAAAGGACCAACTTATCTGATCTATTGCAGGAGCGGAGCCAGAAGTGCAAGGACCTGTGAGGCTCTGGCTGAGATGGGGCATGAAGATCTGTATAATCTCGCGGGCGGTATTATTGCCTGGAATCAAATGAATTGAAACGCAAGGAAAAAGCTTTATGGATAGAGAAAAAGCTTGAGGAGCTTTACCCCGGGCCGGGGATCCCCTTAAAGCATGAGGATCCCTATACTCTTTTGATCGCAGTCCTTCTGTCAGCGCAGTGCACCGACAAGAAGGTTAATGAGATATCACCCTTGCTGTTTGAAGTCGCAGATGATCCATATGCCATGGAAAAGCTGGATGTGGACAGGATCGAGAACATCATTCGTCCATGTGGTTTGGCACCGGCAAAGTCCAAAGCGATTTCAGGACTATCAAAAATACTTGTTGAAGAGTATCAGGGACAGGTTCCCAGGACTCTGGAGGAGTTGGAAAGATTACCGGGAGTGGGCCATAAAACAGCTTCGGTGGTGATGGTGCAGGCATTTGGTGAGCCAGCATTTCCCGTAGATACCCATATCCACAGACTTGCATACCGCTGGGGTTTGAGCAATGGGAAAAATGTGGTTCAAACCGAAAAGGATCTGAAAGCCCTTTTTCCAAGAGAGAAATGGGCTGATCTGCACCTTCAGATCATTTATTTTGGAAGGGAATATTGCCCTGCTCGCGGACATATTATGGAGGACTGTCCGATCTGCTCGGAAGTGGGAGTAAGATCCCGAATGTAGGGATCCAAATACTGACATCAATCAAATTCTTTACTAAGCTTGGTCAGGTGAATCATGCTTTTCAGAATTGAGATTGGCTCCGTCAAACGACTAAAACGGTTAGAGAGAAAACAAAAGTCTAAGAAAATGAAAAAGAGAGAACCGGTAAGTCATATTATGACTTCCAATCTTACCACTGTAAATGTGAACAACTCCCTCAGGGATGTCAGAGATATATTTCACGCAAAAAAGATCCGTCACCTGCCCGTTGTTTCAGGTGATGAGGTTGTAGGTATACTTTCCGAAACGGATATCAGAAGATTGAGCTTTGGAAGCACTTTCGGTGAGGACCATTCCAACGCTGATGAAGCGGTATTCGATATGCTGAATATCAACCAGGTGATGCGCGAGCATCCAAAGACCGTGGATCAGAATGATACCATCAGAGATGTAGCTGAGATCCTCGCCTCAGCAGAATTTCACGCGCTTCCTGTGACCGACAATGGCAAGTTGGTTGGGATAGTCACCACGACCGACCTGATAAAATACCTCCTGGAGCAATACTGATATCGTCATGGAGATCAACGTTTGAAAGGACTCTGGTTGAGTCCTTTTTTTATTGGCCAAGGTTTGATTTAAGAGCTTTTTTGAGACTCCTCCTGATTCCATAACTTGTGATAAATTTTCCGACTATGCCCAACGTGAAAATCTGCCCTTTGCTATGCCTGTTATCCGCATTTCTTCTTTCTCATTCGGGATTTTCCCAGATGGGTAGTCAGTACGAGCTAAAGAAACTGGGCAAAACCGTCAATTCGTATTATGATGATGCCGCCCCCATCACCACTGCGGATGGCTTGGAGCTTTATTTTTTCATAGCCAATCATCCCGAGAATAAACATGGAAAGAACGGAAGCCAGGATATCTGGTATTGCAAACGGGATTCCATGTATGGAGAATGGGAGATGAGGCAGCACCTTGGTTCTCCATTCAACAATCACCAGTTCAACCAGGCGATGAGCGTCTCCAACAATGGAAACACATTGCTGATCAGAGGTGGAAAATCAGCCGGAGATATGAATGCTCTTTCCATCGTGAGAAGACAAGGTGGAAAGTGGTCTTCCATCCAGGAGTTGGATATCGATGGCCTCAAGGACATGAACAAGGGAAGGTTTTTTGGGGGCTTTCTTTCCAATGATGAAAAGACATTGATCCTGTATTTTGCGGAGGTTCCACATATGATCAAAAGCGATCTTTATGTCTCCTTTTACCAGGAGAAGAATAAATGGTCAACACCGAAGAAGATTCCTGCGCCCATCAACACCAATCAGGATGAGTTCGGTCCTTTTTTGATGGTAGATGGTAAAACACTTTTCTTCTCGAGTAGCCGGCCCGGAGGAAAAGGGGGGCTGGATGTCTATAGATCCAAAAGACTCGACGACAGTTGGATGAAATGGTCAGAGCCGGAAAATCTAGGGGAGCCGGTGAATACCAAGGGCTTTGATGCCTATTTCTCCACTTCTGCTGAGGGCGAAGTGGCATTTTCTACAAGGGCATATAAATCCGCGGATGGTGGCAGCCTTGATATCCTTGAATTTCTCCCTAAGCCGCCCGAGGTGACTTTGAGGTTCCATGTATTGGATCATGAGAACGATGAACCCCTGGAAGCTTATCTGGATTTTGGAAAATCCGATGGTGAAAGCGAATCCTATCAGACGGACTATGAGGGAAACTATGAGATCTGGCTGGGAACGGAGTATGGCGATTACCATCTGAATATCACCTCTCACAGATATCTTGGTTTTACCAAGGACTTCAGGATAAAAAAGCCTGCCCGGGACACCGTCATCGACATGACCATCAAGCTCGATCATCAGGAGATCCATTATTATATAGCCGGGATACTTTTCGAATCCGAGTCTCTTCAACCCGTGGATGGAGAGCTCAGGTTTATGAACCGCAATGGAAAAAGAACCAAAGTGAAAACCCACCATGGGCAAGGCAGGTATGAAGCAACCCTACCTGGCCCGGGAATCTATGATATCACCGTTTTAGCAGAGAATTTCCTAGAACTGATCGACAGTGTGCAGATCGACAGTGCCGAAGAAGATGTGCATGTTTCCAGGGATTTTTACCTTACCAGGATCAAGGAAGGTCTTACGGTCAGACTTGATAATATCTACTTTGATTTCGACAAGGCTACGCTGAGGCCCGAATCCTATGAGGAACTTGATAAGCTCAAAGATCTCCTGAACAAATATCCCAACATGAACATCGAGATCTCAGGACATACCGATTCCAAGGGTTCCGATGAATATAACCTCCAGCTATCACAAGGCAGGGCGGATGCCGTCAAGGCTTATCTGGTAGAGAATGGCATTCCGGATGGTAGAATAATATCGAAAGGCTATGGAGAAACCCAGCCGGAAGCGGACAATGATACTGAGGAGGGACGTCAGATCAACAGAAGAGTTCAATTCACCGTCCTGGAATGGTAATGGCAAGATATTTGTAATTCACTGAGAAAATCCAAAACATGAAATATTTAACCCTTATAGCCGCATTTTTATTCATTTCTACCTTTTCGGCCAATGCTCAGAAATATGGGAGCAAGGAGGCCAGTTTATTGGCCAGTAAAAAATGGACCGTTGTGGATGTGAAAAGTAAAGAGCCTGATTTTGAAGTGGGCGAAGAGATTGCCTTCGATATTGATAAGAAATTCCGTATCAAGAAGAACAATATGGACAGGGTGACGGGAACATGGTTTTTAGACAAGGACTATCTGTTGCTGACTGTTGAAGGAGCCTCGGGCATGGGAACGGGCAGAAGGGTTCCCAAGAAAATGAAAGTCCTGAAAATGAACAAGGATGAGCTTAAGGTGAAGTACAAAATTGAAAAGCACAAGGAGAAGCTAACACTCCGTTAGATCACCAGGGCACCCTTTTTTTCAAGGGCAGCCTCTACATATTTAAATGTTGTGAGTACGTCGGGCCCCTCAGCCCCAATTGCCACATCATGCTCATAATGGGCTGAAGGTTGGCGGTCGGCTGCCAGAATTGTCCACCCATCGCGCAGTTGTAAGATCCTTTTGGTGCCCAGGTTGATCATCGGTTCAATGGCAAGCACCATTCCTTTTCTCAGCAATGGCCCTTTACCTTTCTTCCCATAATTGGGGACCTCCGGCTTCTCATGCATTTGCTTTCCCAGTCCATGTCCCACGAGTTCCCTGACGACCCCATAACCATGACCTTCACAATGTTCTTGAATGGCATGGCCAATATCTCCGATTCGGTTTCCGGCCTTGGCCTGTTTGACGCCAAGTTCCAGTCCTTCCCGGGTTACTTTCAGGAGCTTGGCCACCGTGGGATCAATTTCTCCCACCGGAAATGTATAAGCCTGGTCTCCGTAGAAGCCATTGAGCCGGGCGCCACAATCAAGTGAAATAATATCACCTTCCTTTAAGGGTGTATTTGTTGGAATACCATGAACCACCTGCTCATTAGGTGAAGCACATAGGGTATTTGGGAAATCATACAGGCCCAGGAATCCTGATTTGGCACCATGGTCCAGGATAAATTCATAGGCCAATTTGTCAAGCTCTAATGTCGTGACACCGGGTTCCACCTTTTCTGCCAGCATTCCCAGGGTTCTGGATACCAGTAAAGCGCTCTCGCGCATGAGCTCAATTTCTTCTGCTGTCTTTATAGGGATCATTGGTAATCCTTCAGATCAATATTCAACCATTTTGCAGTTGAAAGTGCAAAGATGTCTTCTTTTACTGAATTTGACAGGTCCATGTCCTCAATGAACTTACCAATTTCCAGATCACCCAGGGGAAAAGGATAATCTGAACCCAGACAGATCTTCTCTGATCCTATCATCGGGAGGATGTATTTGAGGTAATCAGCATCATGTGTGATCGAGTCTATCCAAAATTTTCCAATGTATTCTCTCGGGTTCGTGGGGTTGTCCACGGCCACAAGATCTGGTCGGCAATTGAATCCATGTTCAATCCTTCCTATAGTCGCAAGAAACGAACCCCCCGCATGAGCAAAACAAACCCGCAGGTCAGGAAGTTTGTCAAAAAGCCCTGAAAAAATAAAGGAGCAGATCGCTCTGGTCGTTTCGGCCGGCATTCCCACCAGCCAGGGAAGCCAATAGGTTTGCATATGCTCTTCGCCCATCATTTCCCAGGGATGAACCAGTACAGCCATATCCAGTTCCTGGCATGCTTCAAAGACCGGGAGGAACTGAGGCTCTGAAAGATTGTGGTTGTTGATGTTCGAACCGATCTGAATACCCGGGAAACCCAATTTTTTGATTCTCTCAAGTTCTTTGATGGCGAGTTCGGTATCCTGCATGGGAAGGGTTCCGAGGGGAATGTAGTTTTTTGGGTATTTTTCAACCGCTCCAGCGATGTCGTCGTTCAAAAACTCAGAGACAGCGAGACCATCATTGGGTTTGGCCCAGTATGAGAACATCACCGGTATGGTGCAGACCACCTGTACAGCAGTATTGAACTTCTCATATTCCCTGATCCGGATCTCAGGATCCCAACAGTTCTCGTTGATCTCCCTGAAAAAGCGGTTTCCCGCCATCATTCGGGCATATCCGGGGCGATGATGGTCGAGGTGGATAAAATCCCCATATCCGAATTTTCGGGTAAAATCCGGAAGCTTCTCCGGAAAGATATGGGTATGCATGTCGATCTTCATCATAACAATTCTGTATAACCGGTGAAGCTACAGGATTATTTGCTTGGGGGTCGGAAAACCCTCATAATTTCTTCATTGGTGGTGAGGTAAGGTCCACCGATGAGATCTATGCAGTAGGGTACTGCCGGAAACACCGCATCCAGGCATTGCCTGATCGCCTTAGGCTTACCTGGAAGATTAATGATCAGACTTTGGTTTCTGATCCCCGCGGTCTGCCTTGACAAAATCGCTGTAGGGACGTATTTCAGGCTTTCGGTTCTCATCAATTCACCAAATCCGGGCATCATTTTTTGGCAAACGCGCTCGGTCGCTTCCGGTGTCACATCCCTTGGGGCGGGACCGGTACCACCGGAGGTGACCACCAGACAGCAGCCTTCATGATCTGTAAGATCGGTAATGGTTGAAGCGATCAGATCCTCTTCATCGGGTATGACTCGATAAACAGGCTCCCAATCTACACTGAGGTATTCTTTCATCGTCGAAAGGATGGCTTTTCCCGGGATATCCTCGTAGATGCCTTTACTGGCTCTGTCGCTCACATTGATGATCCCTATTCTGATCCTATCCATCTACTTCTTTGGAACAGGGTCATATCCGGAGCCTCCCCAGGGGTGGCAACGAGAGATTCTTTTGAAGCCGAGGGCACTGCCTTTGAAGATACCATGTTCTTTAAGGGCGTCGATGAAGTATTCGGAACAGGTAGGGGTAAATCTGCAATTCGATCCCAGTAAGGGAGAGAGAGCTCCCTGATAGAATCGGATGAGCAGGATCATGATCTGTTTCATCAATCGATAATAAAACTTGTTTCACCCCCGGGGAGGTCCTTGAGCTTAACACCAATAGCGTTCAATTCATCCCTGATCCTGTCAGAAGTTTCAAAATCCCTGTTCTTTTTGGCGCTTTTCCTGAATTCGATCATGAGTTCGATCACCTTGGATAGGATCTGATTATCCGATTCTTCTTCGGGCAATATGCCAAGCACATCATGAACAAGCACCTGAAGTTCGCTTCGAAATGCATCCAATTCCTCCTGGCCAAGTGGCGTAGTTCCCTTTTCTTTCACTGCCCAGTCGTTGATCCTGCCGCTGATCTCAAAGATCTCAGCGATTGCCAATGGAGAATTGAAATTATCACTCAGTTGTTTCCTGATGTTATCCAGTTTTTCCTGAACCAACTTGTGGACCTTGACGTCATTCTGCTTTGAAGCCTGAATATCCTTCAGGGTCTTCATCACACGCATCAGTCTTTTGTATCCCTTTTCAGATGCCTCCAGCGCTTCATTGGAGAAATCAAGGGTGCTTGAATAGTGAGCCTGTAGCATGAAGAACCTGATGGTCATTGGACTATAGCCCCGCACCAGCATGGGGTGATCGCCGCTCATCAATTCAAGAGGGGTGAAGCCATTGCCTTCCGACTTGCTCATTTTCTTGCCCTCAACCGTAAGCATATTTCCGTGGATCCAATACTTCACGGCTGCATGTCCTTCGGCGCCGACACATTGGGCGATCTCACATTCGTGATGCGGGAACTTGAGGTCCATGCCGCCGCCATGGATATCGAAGCTTGGACCCAGGTATTTGGTTCCCATCACGGAGCATTCAAGATGCCATCCCGGAAATCCCTCTCCCCAGGGTGATGGCCATCTCATGATATGGGAAGGATCGGCCTTCTTCCAGAGCGCAAAGTCCAGTGGATTACGTTTCTGCTCCTGTCCTTCAAGCTCTCTTGTTTGGGAGATCAGATCCTCGATTTTTCTTCCGGATAGCTCTCCATAATCATGGTCCCTGTTGTATTTCTCCACATCGAAATATACCGAGCCTTCGGACTCATAAGCCAGGCCATTGTTCATGATCTTCTGGATCATGCCGATCTGTTCAATGATATGTCCGCTGGCCAATGGTTCGATACTTGGGGGAAGCAGATTGAACATGCCCAGGACATTATGGAACTGATTGGTATATTTCTGAGCTACCTCCATGGGCTCAAGCTGGTTCAACCTGGCCTCTCTGGCGATTTTGTCTTCGCCTTCATCAGCATCATTTTCCAGGTGGCCAACGTCAGTGATATTCCTCACATATCGAACCTTGTATCCGAGGTACTTGAGGTACCTAAAGACCAGATCAAAGGTCAAAAAAGTCCTGAGGTTGCCTAGATGAACTTCATTGTAAACCGTTGGCCCACATACATACATTCCCACTCTGCCTTTGGTGATCGGCTCAAATTTTTCTTTCTTCCTTGAAAGGGAGTTTTGGATGAATAATGGAAATTGTTCGTACAAGTTCATGACTGACCTGGATTATCTGCAAATATATTTCTATTCGTTTTCAATAGTATCGGGACGCAAAAAGATTGAAAGAGATGCCGGGTTTACCGACAAAGGAAATTGGCAGCACCTTTAGCCGGAAGGAGCGTGGGCTTGGTTTTAGGATTAAATCCAAGTGATTCTATATACCCCATTGCCGCTTGTCTCACCTTAAAGGATGCGTATTTCGGATCATCATTGTAATCCAGGTCGATCTGCGAGATATCAACTCCGAGATCTTCACGAAGATAAAGAGCAAGGGAAGCGGACCTTTCCATTTCGGACCAAAGCCTGGAGAAAAGGTCATTGATCCTCGGCACTTTCTCCTTGTTGTAAACGACATGAGCACCGCTTTGCTTGTAGCGAAAAACAAGGGTTGTCACGTAAATGGTGTGATTGTTAAAGCTATGGCTATCGCAACCCACGATGAGCTCGACGGTCGGATGTTTTTTCAAAAAACTGGGCAGATAGGCATCAAGCATCACCTGCTCTCCCGATTCCATCTTTCGATATTTGCCTTTTCCGTTCTTTTGAATTTTAACCGACATAATTCAAAAATATACTTTACAACGAAACACTTAAGATTAATATACGGTTAAGATGGGGTGAAGACATTTTTTCTTTCATACCCTGCAGGTCGGAAAGAGAAACTTTTATTTGAATGGTTAGATAGTTTTGGTCCCTGATTTTAATATTGAGCTATGCAACTGATTAAACTTCACATGATCATACCGGGGTTGCTTCTCTTGTTTCTCTCAGCACTTACGGCTCAGGCGCAGTACAAATTCATGTTTCTGAATTCCAATCCTGACAAAATGGTTTTACCAGATTCGATGGTGCAAAAGCATCAGAAATACCATATGAAGAATATGGAAAAACTGGCTTCCGAAGGTTTTTTGCTCGTTGCTGGCCCCTTCTACGTGGGTGGCGGTATTTTCATTTTTGACCCGGCGAAGGGAGATCTTTATGAGAATCTAAAGGCTGACTCGGCCATTATCAATAACAGATTTTTGCTCGATATATATGATTATGAGCCAATATTGGGAGGGATTTGTGCTCCGGGTGAGAATTACGATATGGTCACTTATCAATTCGTAAGGCTCTTTCCTTTTTCAGGAAGCCGGGTTTTGCAAATCCCCGCCATTAGTAAGGAAGAACTTGATGAACTTTCGAAAGAATTAAAATTGGTAACCTACGCCAGGTTTTCAGATGGAGGGGGAGAGATCCTGATCTATGATCAGGAGGAAAGGTCGGATTTGATTGGACGATTAAGATCTGTCACCGACAAGACCTATAGAGCGGAGGAAAAGAAACTATATATTGCAAGTGGATCTTTTTGTGAGAACTAGCTAATCTTCAACAGGGTAATTTGTGATAATTGAATTTGATTCAGAAAGGCCTGATCTGCCTTTCGTTTGTGCTTAAAGACCATTTTCATGGACTACCATATCAGCTATATGATTTGTATTGACCGCCAAACATGAAAGAGACGTTTTCACAACATTATCTTTTGAATTTTGTCTCTGCGATCGTGGTTTGTTTGGTTCTGCCGGGTATTCATGTGAGTGGAGTATGGGGTGTGTTGGTTTTGGCGTTGATCATTCCTCCATTTAGCTATTATTACAAGGCTCAGATGAAGTTTTTTACCATACCCATAACGCATACCTCTTTTTGTATTTATATCTTCTTTTGGTTCACCTTCCTGATCATGTTTACCCAGGAATTCTTTGTGTCACTCCAGGTAGATAATTGGTTTTGGGCTTCTGGCTTTGGGTTGATCCTGACATTGATCAATCTTTGGTGGTTTAGAAAGTGGGGTCTTGAGTACCGATAGGAAGAGTATTGTTGGCATCATGGGGCCGGGAGAAAGCGCGAAGGAGTCCCAAATTGATTTTGCGGAGAGCCTTGGCGAATTGATCGCAGAGGAAGGCTTGTTCCTTCTTACGGGTGGCAGGCCGACCGGAGTCATGGAAGCGGCTATGAAAGGTGCAAGGAATAAAGGAGGGGAGACCATAGGAATTTTGCCCGGAAAAGATGTTCGAGAGGCTTCTGATCACTGTTCCAAAGTGATCTTAACGGGAATGGGAAATGGGAGGAATATCATCAACGTTTTGAGCTCGGATGTACTTGTTTTTATTGGTTCGGGACCCGGGACTGTTTCAGAGTTTGGACTGGCGTTAAAAGAGAAAAAACCAGCAATACTGGGCCCTGGAGCTGAAAAACTTTGGGAATTGGCTTTGGGAATGGACATGCCACCGGTCATATTTCGTTCCGACGATGCCCTTGAGATCATCGAGATCATTCGAAGATCCATTTCCGCCTGACTTTCGAATTGAATGCCTATTTTTCACGGATGGGAAAGCTTACCGTTATTGGTTCCGGGGACGCCTTTTCTACGGGAGGTAGGTTTCAATCCTGCTTTTTGGTAGAAGAGGGAGAAAAGAACTTTATCGTTGACTGTGGGGCCAATGCCTATGTTAACCTCGTCAGGACTTTTGGAGATCTGGACAGACTTCAGAGAATATTTATTACACATTTTCATGGAGATCACTACGGCGGAATTCCCTTTATCCTGATCAACAGGAGGTTTTTTGGGAGAGGGAGCAACCTTGAGATATGGGCTCCAACAGGAGCTAAGAAGAGGATCAGGGATTTGGGAGAAGCTCTTTACCCCGGACTTGGGGATGAATTGGTGGATCAGGATGGACTTTTCATTCGGGAGTATGAAAGCGAGATAGAATTTGAGTCAGGAGGCATTCGGGTTTGGCCAGTACCGGTAGTCCATGCACCGGATTCCATTCCGCATGGGCTAAGAATCAGTATCGGCGAAAAGACCATGGGGTTTTCCGGAGATACGGAATGGAATTCAAATATTCCACGGATCGCAGAAGGAACAAAGCTGATGATGTTGGAATGCAACAATTTCAGCTCGATCAGACCGGGACATGTGACCTATTCTCAGATCGAAGAGCGAGGAGCGGAGATCCGGACAAATAACCTGATCCTAAATCATTTCGGCGATGAGATGCTTTCTAATTCGGAAAAGGTCAAAGAGAACATGGCAGAGGATGGAACGGAGCTATTCTTTTAAGATCTTGAGTATATCTTCCACTTGTTTTGAATGAATTTCCAAGAAATACAATCCTCCTGGCAGATTTTCTATATCGATTTCAAACTTCTCATGAGGGGGTAGCTTTTTTTGAACCATTGGAATTCCTGTGATACTCTTTAAAATGAAATGGCCTTCCAATTCAAGTCCTAAACTTAAAATAACCTTGTCCTTAGAGGGGATCGGGTATGCCAAGACGGCCAAGTTCTCCTTTACCATAATCGGGTTGACCTGGATATCAACACAGAGTGAAGTGTCAGCGCATCCCATGTGATGCAATATGGCTGCATAACTCCCCGAATTTTTAGGATGGAAGCTGGATCCCGAGGCTCCGGAGACCTGGGCATAATTGCTGTCACAGTAATGCCAGGAGATAGAATAGGGCGGTGTTAGGTTTGGCAACCAGGGAACCAATAATGAGTCATCCTGAATCCAAACCTCAAGGTTGTTTATTCCTGCAGGAACAATAATGAAAGATTTGATGGTATCGCAAACTGTCCCTGAAATAAACTCTTCATGAAAGATGCTTTGATCAATATTGTAGTAAGTGGTGCCAAACAGTTTAATGCTGTCACCGAAGCAAACAAAAATTGTATCTATAGGAGAAAAATATAATCCCAGATCACATCCTGTGCAATACGTACCTTGAGTCCAATTTCGAGATATATGGTCCTGGTGGAGTCTGGTTATGTTGGCATTTATGGACTGGCTACTGTGATCTCGTAGGCTGTCACGATTAAAATAGCTCTCCATAGGGTAGTTCAGAGCCAAGTGAGGATCATTGTCTATACAACTATCCATGATCAGGTCGATCTGAAAAGTGGTCAGGGAGGTATCCCAAATTCTGATCTGATCGACCATGGATTTTTCACCGTGGATCCTAAACATCCCTTCCTGTTGATGAAACCCGTATGAAAGAGGCTCGGATTTTAAGAGCTGTCCATCGATAAGGAGTTTTACCGTATCAGCTTTTAAAACCAAGGCATAATGATGCCAAAGAGTATCATAGGGAATTGAATCAGAAATATGATCAACGTTTGCGAAGATCGATTGCCCCATTGCGAGACTTGAATTGACGATAATGTTGGTTTGGTTATTGCCTTTTCCAAGGCGAAAATTATATCCATATATCTCAAAGCCACCACCTGGTGATTCCCATTGCTGATCGAACCAAAGGTATTCGTCTACAATCGGTATATCAGGACCATATAATCGGGCCTTTAGCTCCATGGTAAAATGCTTGCCAAGAGGAAGATATAATAGTGGGCCTGGGTTTACATATACTTCTTGAGCATTGATTATAGCGCTGTCCAGGTCAATTGCCCATTGCCCAACGGCGCTTTTTGGGGTAACGATCAGGAAGAGTAAGGACCCTATTAGAAAAGATCTTTTCATGCTTTAAGGTTGATCCAAAGGTATGAATAATTAGCTTTATAGAGCATTCATGGACCTCCGAACAACCTCTATATCGCTTAATACCGAAGGGAACACAAGCATTTATGATATCACCCAGCGCGTAGCCGATTATATCACCAGCGGCGATATCAAGCAAGGGCAGGTACTCATCTTTGCAGAGGGATCAACCACGGGGATCACCACCCTGGAGTTTGAACCGGGACTGGTAAATACCGATGTGGCGGAACTTCTGGAAAGCATTGCTCCCTATGAAAAGAATTACGCTCACAATCAAACCTGGGGTGATGGCAACGGAGCCAGTCATCTGAGGTCAGCATTGATCAAGACATCTTTAACAGTTCCTTTTGTAAACAAGGAAATGCTTCTCGGCACCTGGCAGCAGATCGTTTTTATCGATTTCGATACCAGACCAAGGGAAAGAACTATTCATCTTCAGATCACCGGAAAATAATATGAAAATATCATTTACTATATCGCTTATAATATTCTCTTTATCAATTATTTATGCACAAGATCAAATCCCTGTATGTGGAACACCCAATGGGGAATTTGCAAAGCTTGCCGATGATGAAGCATTCTTAAACGCACATGAGCTGCCTACGCCAATCCAGGAATATCAAGGGCAAGGTCGAATGGAGGAATTTCCGGTCCCAAATCAGGATAAGGGAAGCGCTTATGTGGTGCGAAATTCCAATTCCAAAACCTGGCTACTGATTTTTCAGGAGTGGTGGGGATTGAACGATCATATCAAAAGAGAAGCTGATCGCTATTTTGAAGAATTGGGCCACGTGAACGTTATGGCCCTAGACCTCTACGATGGCAAAGTGGCGGATAATCGGGAAGATGCCCGCACCTACATGCAGGCAACTAAGGAAGACAGGATCAAGGAGTTGATCAAGGCAGGAATGAACCATGCGGGAACGACGAGTGAGTTTTATACCCTGGGTTGGTGTTTCGGGGGTGGCTGGTCGTTGAAAGCGGCGATCATTGCGGGGCGTTCGTCCTCAAAATGTGTGATCTATTATGGTTGGCCTGAAACAGATCCGAACAAACTTCAGAACCTGAATGCCGAAGTACTTGGATTCTTCGGAAGCCAGGACCAGGGCATCAGCATGGAACTTGTCGAGCGCTTCCGTCAAGGCATGAAGCAGGCGTCGAAAAACCTTGAGGTCCAGATCTATGATGCCGGTCATGCATTTGCCAATCCCAGTCAGCCCAGTTACGATGAGCCGGCAGCCCAGGATGCGTTTATGAAGACCCTGGAGTTTTTTCGGGATTAATCTACCAGGGAGAGCAATACCTCCCTTATTTGTTCAGCATGAGACCAGGGCAGGAAATGATCAGCCCCCTCAAGACTTATGATCTCAACCCGGGCATTTGTCATTTTTTCCTTAGTGATCTTGATGTTTGAGTAGGGTACGAGAGAATCCTTGGTGCCATGCATGTGAACCACCTTGCATCGAATATCTGGCCAGTTGGGCTCCATTTTCAGAAGCTCATCTACATGACTGGTTTTTTCGTCTGCGGCAACCTTCCAGGCCATCGGGGTCAACCAACGTATGGGTGGAATTTTTGAAAACCTGGCCAACCCGATGAACTTCTCTTCCCTTGGATCCAACGCAGGTGCCAGCATGAGGATGTTGTCTACCTTTTCCGGAAACATGGATGCCATACCTGCGACTACGGGCCCTCCGAAGGAATGGCCGACGAGCGTTACACTCCTTTCTTGATCTATGTCTTCAAGGAGCTTGCCGATGATCCTGCACTGTTCTTCGATCGATTTCATGCTATGGCCGAAATTGGAATAACCATAACCAGGTCTATCGACACTGATCATTGAAAACACCTTTAGCAACTCCTCGTTCTCCAGAAAACCCAGGTTATCCTGAGAACTTCCCGGGGCTCCGTGCACAAAAAGGATCAAGGGCTTCTTTTCTCCCTGTTCAAATCCAGTTTGGTAGTATCTGATCTTACGAGGTCCAAAGTGGTACTCGTTCATTTCAACCGCTACTCCCTTGGTTTCGAATCTTTTGTTAACCTCCTCTTCGCTTATTCTGAATTGCATAAAGCTGGAAATGAAGGCCATTGCCACCAGCATAAGAGCCATAATTTTGATAATCAATTTGCCTTAGGATTTACCCACTAATCAAGGAATTCAACCTTTCGTTTCAAAAACCAAATGACAATACCTTTGTCCAAATAGTTTTACAGAAATTTAGATCATGAAAATAGATTCCAGAATACTCCTATTGGTTGGCTTGATGATGATTGGCCAATATTCCTTCGGCCAGGAAACCAAGCCTGATGCTTTAATGCTGAGGTTCCCTGATATCAGCAAGGACAAGATCGTCTTCCTTTATGCCGAGGATCTTTGGGTTGTAGACAAAAAAGGGGGAATGGCCAGGCAGATCACCAATGCCGATGGAGCCGAATCCTTTCCGAAGTTTTCCAATGATGGTTCCAGCATCGCATTTACTGGAAATTATGATGGAAATACAGATGTCTACACCATACCGACTGAGGGCGGAGTACCAGACCGGATCACATATCATCCAAGCTCTGACTATGTACAAGGCTGGCACCCAACAACCGGACAGATCATGTTCGCCTCCGGCCGGGAATCTCCCTCATATAGGTTCTCGCAGTTCTATCTGGTCGATGAAAAGGGTGGAATGCCTGAGAAAATGCCATTCTTCTATATCGAATGGGCATGCTTCAGCCCGGATGGAAAAAAATTGGCCTATCAATATCTGGACAGAACGTTCAGAAATTGGAAGAGGTATCAGGGGGGGACCGCCTCCCAGTTGTGGATCTATGATTATGAGGCTAAAAAATCCGAGAAGATCACCAAGTATCCCGGTTCCAATGATATCCCAATGTGGGTTGGGGATAAGGTTTATTTCATATCCGATCGCGGGCCGAATGCTCGTATGAACCTGTGGTCCTACAATGTCACTGACAAGTCATTCAATCAGGAAACCAAGTTCACGGATTACGATGTGAAGTTCCCATCGCTGGGGCCTGAAGAGATCATTTTTGAAAATGGCGGTAGCCTTCACACCTTCAACCTCAAGTCGGGCGATTTAAAGCAAATCGATATTACCATACCGACAAACAGGCTTTCCGCCAGACCGGAAATGAAGGATTTTTCCAAATACGTAAACTGGTACGATATTTCCACAGGCGGCAAGAGGGCGCTTTTTGAGGCCAGGGGGGATCTTGTCACCGTTCCAGCCGAGCATGGACCAACCTTAAATCTTACCCGCACTCCGGGAATCGCCGAGAGAGCACCGAGGATGTCGCCGGATGGAAAGAGCATAGCATACTTTTCAGATGAATCAGGTGAATATGAATTATATACTATGCCGGCTGATGGCAGTGGAAAGCCTACTCAATTGACCAAGGGAAACAAGACCTATTATTACTGGGCAAAATGGTCGCCCGATTCCAAGAAGATCGCCTATTTCGAAAAAGCCGGTATTCTATACATCATCGATGTATCTTCCAAGAAGGTGACCAGAGTTTTCAAAACCGATCGTTATCCCAACTACACACTGGACTGGAGTAAAGACAGTCGCTATCTTCTTTTTTCAGGAGAATCCGAAAAGTATAATTATCAAATCCTTTGTTGGGATGATCAGTCCAAGAAGTTGATCGAGCTCACCAGCGGGTTTTATAATGATCGCAGTCCGGTATTCAGCCCCGACGGGAAATACGTATTTTATACCTCCAACAGGCATTTTTCTCCCATTTATAGTGACATGGACTGGGCATTTATCTACCCCAATTCAACCAAGCTGATGGGAGTTGCCATGGCCAAGGATACAGACCCCTTGCTTGTGCCGAGAAATGATGTCGAAGAGGCTGGTCAGGAAGAAGAAGAGAGCGATGACAAGAAGGGCAAGAAAAAGGATGACGAAGACGAGGAGAAAGATGAATCCGTTACACTGGACTCAGATGGCTTTGAGTCCAGAGCAGAGGTGTTACCTGTAGATCCGGGAAACATGAGTTCGCTTGCCACCGTTGATGGCAAGGTGATCTTTATGGAGTATCCATTGGCGGGCGCAGGAAAAGGCGTGACCGGAGGATCGATCAGGTACTATGATATTGAGGAAAGAAAGCCCGAGACCATAATTTCCGGTGTTTACGGTTATGAACTCTCATCGGATAGAAAGAAGCTCCTTTACTCTACCGGAGGATCATATGGTATCATTGATGTTGCCAAGGGCAAAAAGTCCGGAGATGGGAAGATCAACACAGCGGAAATGAAATTCGAGGTTGACCCAACCAAGGAGTGGCCACAGATCTTCAGAGAAGCATGGAGAGTGCAAAGGGATTTCTTCTATGATGCCGAAATGCATCAGGTGGACTGGGCCGGGATGTATGATCGCTATGCCAAGATCCTTCCTTATTGCAATAGCCGGAGAGACGTCAGCTTTCTGATCGGTGAGCTTTTCGGCGAACTCAACGTGGGACATGCCTACAACTACGGTGGGGATGTGAAATCGGCTGCTAAAATTGGTGTAGGACTTTTGGGAGTAGATTTCGAGCTCGATCAAGGCAAAGGCGCCTACAGGATACAAAAGATCTATCGTGGAGCGGCATGGGATCCCGAATTTAACTCGCCGCTGGCGGCACCGAACCTCAATGTAAAAGAGGGAGAATACGTATTGGCGGTGAATGGAATTCCATTGGACAAGGATAAGGATCCCTGGGCTCCGTTCCAGGGTCTTCAAAACAAGACAGTATCCCTCACGGTGAGTGCATCGGGAAATAGCTCGGATGCCCGTGATATCCTGGTGAAGACAATGAGCAGCGAATTCAAAATCCGCAACCAAAATTGGGTGGAGATGAACCGTAAGAAAGTTTATGAGGCAACCGGGGGAAAGATCGGTTATATCTACGTTCCGAATACCGGTATCGGAGGTCAGAATGAACTCATGAGAATGTTCCAGGCGCAACATAACATGGATGGCCTGATCATCGACGAGAGGTTTAATTCAGGTGGTCAGGTACCCGACCGCTTCATCGAAATGTTGAACCGTCCAATATTGAGCTATTGGGGCAGGAGAGACCGCAAGACGGATCCTTCTCCTTTTGTTGTCAATAATGGTCCCAAGGTTATGCTCGCCAACGAATGGGCAGGTAGCGGAGGTGATGCTTTCCCGTACTTCTTTAAGAAGGCCAAAGTCGGACCTGTAGTTGGTAAAAGAACCTGGGGCGGTCTGGTCGGATATTCGGGTGGTTGGCCCTCGCTTATCGATGGTGGGGGAGTAAGCTCACCAAATTTCGGATTTTACAATACCGAAGGAGAATGGGATGTAGAAGGATATGGAGTCGACCCTGATTATGAGGTCGAAAACCCTTCCGATGCTGTTTTTAGAGGTGAGGATCCACAGCTTGACAAAGCCATCGAACTGGTCATGAAGGCTCTGGAGACTTATCCAAAGGCACCTGAGAAACCCAAGGGGCCAGATCGAAAAGGCATAGGTAAGGGGAATTAATGTCAGGACATTGTGCCGAGGGCAGGTATTTCCTGCCCTTTTTTTTGCTCCGGCCCGTTCTTCCAGTCATGATTTAACCTGACTTAGATCATTTCCCATGGCAAATTGGGAGAATACTTTCGGCAAACACTTAGTATTATGGGAGATTTCCGAGTAATTCGATCCGATTCAAAGGCTGCTGTACGGGAATTTATGCATTATCTCTTCAAGGATATTGAGACCCTGGAGCTGATGATCGATGAAGGGATGATCGAGGAGGACAGGATCAGGATCGGGTGTGAACAGGAGTTATGTCTGATCGATAAGTTTTTCCGACCGGCTCCAATAGCAGATGAAGTACTTGAAGGAATTAAGGATGAGCGATTCACCAATGAACTGGCCAAGTTCAATCTGGAGATCAACCTCAAACCAATCGCATTCACCGGGAACTGTCTATCAGAACTTGAAAAAAGGATTATAAACCATCTGGGCACACTCAAAAAACAGCTTGATAAATTCGATGCCGATTACATTCTTACGGGAATATGCCCCACAATAAGGTCCACAGATGTCACCCTGGACTACATGACCCCAAGGGAGAGATACTTTGCCCTCAACGATGCCATCATGGCCCAAAGAGGAGGGCCTTCATCCTTTTATCTGCAGGGGATCGACGAATTGATCACCAGCAGCGATTCGGTGATGTTCGAGAGCTGTAATACGAGTTTCCAACTTCATTATCAGTTGGGATCAAGTGATTTTGTCGATAAATACAATTGGGCTCAGGTGATCTCCGCCCCCGTATTATCTGCCTGCACCAATTCCCCATTGTTCCTCGGAAGAAGGCTTTGGAGAGAAACCAGGATCGGCCTCTTTAAACAATCCGTAGATACCAGGAATAACCCGGTAGAGATCAGGGAAAAGATGCCCAGGGTTTATTTTGGAGACCGGTGGGTACAGGAGAACATCATGGAGATCTTCAAGGAAGACGTAGCCAGTCACCGTCCCCTGGTCTGTATGAATGGGTATGAGAATTCACTTGATCAGTTCAAAAATGGAAAAGTGCCTGAACTCAGGGCTTTACAATTGCATAATGGCACAATTTACAAGTGGAACAGGGTCTGTTATGGAATATCCGATGGAAAGCCGCATCTGAGGATCGAGAACAGATATCTTCCTTCCGGCCCCACTGTTCGTGACCAGATCACCAACTCGGCGTTTTGGCTTGGTCTGATGAACGGTCTTCCTGATGAATACCGCGGGAAATGGGAGAAGCTCGACTTTGATCTTTTCAAAGGAAATTTCAATAACGCCGCCAAAACCGGCCTGGCATCCAGGATCAATTGGATCGATGGCAAAAGATATGTTGCCGAAGACCTGATCGAGCAGGAGCTGATGCCCATGGCAAAAAATGGCCTTCAGGAATCCGGTGTTGATGATAAGGACATCGATACCTATTTGGGAGTTCTGAGTGATAGGATCAAGGCGGGTAAAACCGGATCCCAATGGATGCTTGATTCCTATAACGAAATGAAGAAAGAGGGCTCTGTCGATGGAATAATGATCGCCTTGACCAGTGGGATCAGTTCAAGACAAAAATCGAATACCCCGGTACATGAATGGAGCATATCAACGCTTGATGAGGCAGGGGGTGGAAAGAACCGGTTCCAGCGCATTGATCAGATCATGTCCAGAAATCTGTATACGGTCAACATGGATGATCCGATCGATCTGGTACCCAATATTATGATGTGGAAACAGATCAGGCATCTGCTTGTCGAAAATGACGAAGGAGATCTGGTTGGGGTCGTGACCCTCGGCAGACTGGGAAGACATTATGCAATGGCCAGAAAAAAGGGTGATCCTATTCCTCCGGTCAAAAAGATCATGGTCAAGAATGTGATCACCATCCAGAATGACGCGAATATGCATGACGGGATCAAGCTCATGTTGGAGCATAAGATCGGAGCTTTGCCTGTGCTAAATCGCCAAGGAAAGCTGGTCGGCATTATCACCGAAAGGGACTATCTGAAAATCGCTGAATTCTACCTACAGGAACTGGAGGATAACGATTAAGCCTTAGCTCTCATACCTACTTCAAACCTTCCCTGAACGCTTCTATTTCTTTTTCACAAAGCCTTCTCCAACGAAAGCCGCTCTCTCCGTAAGGTATTTTCTCGTGCCGGCGCGAATGTATGCTTCAAATTCGTAGGTCTGCATAGCCACCATTGATCCGAGTTTGCTTTGAACATTGATAGAAAAATCTTCAAGAAGGGACAGGTATTGCTGCCTGAAGACGAAGACGGTATCCAACCACCTGTCGGCAATCGGATCATCGATCGCATCATGGGTTTCATTGAAGATCTGAAATTTTTCCCAGCGGGCTTCTCCTAATTTCTTGCGTTTGGCTTCATACTCTTCATACAGTGGCCAAAAGATCTTGCCCTGTTGTTCATCGAGCTCCAGATATCCTTCTAGCAGCTCTTTTTTGTCTTTGCCATAGGTTTTTTTAAGGTATTCCGCCTCTGTTTTGTATTTCAGATCCTGTGAGATCCCGGCGAAAGAAAATGCGATAAGGGCAAAAATGCTAATGCTAAACTTCTTCATTTCTATTCGTTTATAAATGGGATTTCGCTGTAGATCCTGTCTCTGATATCGGCTCGGAAATAACTCTCCAACTCAAAGAACTGAATTGCAACCTTTGCTCCAAGGTGGGCTTCAATACTTCTTGTATAATACTCTAAAAGTCCGGCATAGGATTTCCGAAATTCAAAGGCCATAGGAAGCCATTCCGCGGCTTTGGCTTCATCCATTTCCCGATATTCCGCCAGGTATTTCTGCACTCCTCTGAACCGCTCTTCTGCCAGGAATGACCTTTTCTTTTCATAGACGTCGTAAATGGGCCAAAATTGCTTTGCCTGATCCTCGTTCAGTTTTAAATAATCTGCCATCAGGTCTTTTTTGTCCTTGGCGTAATTGGCCGCCATATATTCGGCCTCTGAATTGTACTTGGTTTTAGGGACTTTCTTTTGTCCGTAAAGGTGGGATCCGGACAAGAGCATTGCCGCGAATCCTAGAAATAGTAGCTTCTTCATTGCTTTTGGATTGCTGTTCCAAAATAGTAAAAGGCGGAATTAAAACCATGATCGCTTTTTCCGCTTGAGGTCTTTTGGCTTTGGCTCTACAATGGCCAATGCCAAATCCCTGGTTTCGATTCTCCGTCTTTTGTTGTATCTCTTCTATTTTTCCCCGATAAAGGGAACCTCTTCCATAATGGCCGTGCGGATCTCGATCGCGAAGAATATCTCCATCTGGTAGAACTGCATGCCACGGCGAGCGCCGAGCATGGTTTTCATTTTGCTATAGTACTCGAGCAGTAAAGCACCCTCACGTGCCTGATAATCAAACAGTTTATCCATCCAGATCGCCGCAGCGGCATCATCTATGGTGTTGTAGTTGTTGAGGTATTCCTGGAGCAGGTCCCATCTTTCTCTGCCCATTTCCTGACGCCTTTTTTCGTAGGCATCGTAGGTAGGCCAAAAAAGATCAGCCTCTTCCTTGGTAAGGGCCATAAAATCTCCGACCAGTACTTTTTTATCTTTTCCAAATTCGGACTGCATGTATTCGAGCTCGGAATTGTATTTCTGGCCAAACGATAGAAAGGATAAGAAAAAGGTAAAAACAGCGAGTAGGGATAGTGTTTTCATATTCTTGGTTTTATTTAGGATTCAATTTAGTCATTTCCCGAATCAATCTGCAGTCATGCCTGATTTTCGAAACAACTTATTTTTATCCCTTGCAGACTTCAGGCAATCCGGCTTCGATAATGGAATTGCTCAGTGTTCCACTCCCACCAAAAAACCAAGACTTCCTCCTGTAAAAAGCCTGAATTCACCCTGGGACACCGCCCGGTAGAAAATGTGTTTTTTGAAAAGTGTGGCGGAAAACCTTAGATAGCAATCGTCCACGATTTCTCCGTTTTCGTCCTTTCTGCTCTTATTGCAGGGGAAATCCGTTAACCATTCAAGGCTGACCATAAAATCCCCTTCTGCCTTTACATCATAGGGTTCGAGATTTACATTATTCCATCCTTCGCTTGCATTCTCTATGATCACATTATGGTTCAGGATCCTTTTTCCGACCTCATTATTCCGTAGTTCATAAATGTTTACACGGAATCTGAGTGAGTCATAGTCGTTTCGGGCGATAAAGAAATGGAAGGTGTTGATAAAGGTCTCAGTCTTTTTTGCCCGAATAGGGACGCCGGCCTCAGCTCCAAGGAAATCCACACTGAAGCCTCCGTTGATAAGTTTGCTGGAGGTTCTGTTTCCCAAAAAACCCTTTTTGAGCTTGCTTGATTTGACGACCACTTCCTGGAGCCTGGTGTTCGAAGCTGCCAGAAATATCTCCTCTTGGAGGCTTTGAATGTCGATTTCGGTTGATTTGTATCCGACCATTGAAAACAGGAGTTTTTGCCCCTTGGATAGCCCTGTCAATTCAAATTTTCCATCCTGAAGACTTACCGTACCCAGATTTTGACCTCTGACCCCAATATTGACAAAAGGAAGGGGCTGCCTTGATGCGGAATCATAGACTGTCCCCTTGACTGTTATTTGGCTGCTCGCTTCTACGGATAAAAGGACCAAAAACAGAAAAGCCATAGTAATATTCCTGTATATCAAGCCTTTATTATGATGATCCACAGTTCCCTTGTATTGTTCGCTTATTCTCAGAAAAGAGTTGGAAGAACAACACCTTTTTTGCTCAAAATGTATATATAGGTAAATATGCCATCTATATTGGTTAATTTTATACTACCAACCTTCATTACTATGAGAAAGATTTTGTGCGGATGTCTCTGTGTGACCCTCATCGTTTTGCTCAGCATTGTATCTAAGGCCCAGGATAATGTGGGGATTGGAACGACAACTCCCAACCCCGGTGCAATACTCGAACTTTTGTCCAGCGACAAGGGATTCCTGATTTCCAGGATTGCCAATGCCGCAGATACAGCCACATATCCTGGACTAAGCGTTGAAGGAATGATGTTCTATGCTGCCGATGTAGACCTTTTGATGTATTACGATGGTAGCAATTGGCAATCACTTACGACTGGCGAGCCCAATTATTGGAGAAACAACCTTGGTGATATCTACAACATCAATTCAAGTGGGGTGGTCATTGGAGGCACATCTACGGCCCTCAGTTTCCAGGTGATCCAAAACCTGGCTAGTGCGGTACCTGTTATGGGAATCGAAAACCAGAATGCCTCCGGTGATGTCAGCTATGGTTTTAGAAATTCGGGTAGCGGATCAGCATATACAATGGGAATGGATGCAAGCGATGGGGATAAATTCAAAATTTCGGGCTTCTCGATACTTGGCAGCAATGATAGGATCACTCTTGACGGAGGGGCTATGGGCATTGGAACAAATACTCCTGTAAATACCCTTGATGTGGAGGGTGGCGTGGCCATAGGTTCGTCTTTTTCCGGAGCTTTCGCAGCACCGACAAATGGGTTGATCGTAGAAGGGAATCTTGGCGTGGCAAATTCTTCGCCTAGTTTCAATTTTGATCTTTTCAAGGCCGGGGATGCAACTGGAAGAATAGGTTCTTCCGATGATCAGGCATATCTATTCATTGACAGAGGAAATACCACGGAAAACGTATTTCTTGGACTCCGCACCTCCGGCTTGGATAATTGGGTCGTGGGAGATTGGGGAACGGGCGGAGCAGGTGATTTCAGAATTCTTGATTGGCAAAATGGAGCTGGAGGCAATTATGCCTTTTATCTGGAGCAGGGCACCAACAGCCTTGGCCTGGGAACCAATACCCCTGTAAACCGACTGGATGTTGAGGGGGCAATGGTAGTGGGTTCATCTTATTCAGGTGCCAATACCGCACCTACCGATGGTCTGTCTGTCGAAGGGAATGTGGGCATTGGTGCAATAGGAAGCGGTACCTATAAAATGTGGTTGAGCATCCCCAGTACGAATACAACTACACCATGGGGAATCAGGCTGGACAATTTCTATGATGGAGTAAGCACCAAATACGGCCTGGTCACCAATGTTTCCAGTCAGGGAGGAGGAGTGAAGTATGGTACCTATAATCAGGTTTCGCAGCCTTCAGGAGAGGCGAGCAGTGCCACCGGAAGCTATTCCTGGGTCAATCATGACGGAACCGGGGCAGCCTATGGATTTTATGCCAATCTGGGCTCCTCGACGACTACGGGAAATCAATGGGGGATTTATACCACCGGTGAAACCTACAATTATTTCTCAGGCCAGGTTGGAATTGGCACATCAACACCGAGCAGCACATACAAGCTTTATGTTCTTAGTTCAACCTCTGCCAACCCTTATACTATCTATGCTGACAATGATTACACCGGAGCCTTTTCGCAGATCGGTCTCTACTCACACATGTCGGCATCCGGAGGTTCTTCTACGGCCTACGGACTATTTATCAATAATGCCAGTGCCACTTCAGGGACCGAATACGGCGTTTATTCGACCGGTGAGGACCGGAATTACTTTTCCAATTTCGTGGGAATTGGCACCACTGTCAGGGAATCTTCCGAACTCCTTAGGGTTTACGGAGGAAATGGAACAGGTACGGGAACATTGAGTAGCCTTGTCGACATATATATGGAGGACAATTCTTCGGCCTATTTTGAGTTGAATGGAAGTGGATTTGCAGGGCTAACCTTTAATGATGATGCCTCCAGTATTCGTGCCGGATTCTTTTTCCAGTATTCCAATGATGGGTTGATGTGGAGGACCGGAGGGGTGGATGGAAGAATGAGGCTTTCGGAAACTGGCGCGCTTTCCGTTCCGGGAACCATATCCAAGGGAGGTGGCTCTTTCAAAATTGACCACCCGCTTGATCCGACCAACAAATACCTCTACCACAGTTTTGTGGAAAGTCCGGATATGATGAATGTTTATAATGGTAATGTGACGACAGATGCTCAGGGTCGGGCCAGTGTGGAATTGCCGGATTATTTTGAAGCCCTGAACAGGGATTTTCGATATCAGCTGACCGTTGTGGGCACGTTTGCCAATGCGATCATTGAGGAAAAAGTGAGTGGGAACAAGTTTACAATTCGCACGGATCAGCCGAATGTGGAGGTGAGCTGGCAGGTCACGGGTGTTCGTAAGGATCCGTTTGCCAATGCAAACAGAATTCCGAATGCCATTGACAAGGACCCCATCAACAGGGGCACATATTTACACCCCGAAGCCTATGGTGTCTCGACAGATCTAAGGGAGGGAGCCAATCAGCCTCAGAGTGATGATGAGGTAGGAGATAATTGATCCCCTATTAAAGCAATATTTGAGGTCTACGGCGACTAGCTCAAGCTCCGCCTTATTCCGATGAGTTGATCAAAACTTTTCTTGGGTTTTCCGTATAATCAGGTAATCAGATTTCCTGTTTTTTTTAGATTTAGTTCGGAAAATTATACCACCATGAGAAAGTTACTGCTCGTCGGCCTTCCTGTCCTGGCTTTGCTATGTCTGAGTCAATCCAAAACCCTTGCACAGGATAATGTCGGCATTGGTACAACAAACCCAAGACCAACGGCCCTTTTGGACCTTTTCTCTTCTGACAAAGGTCTTTTGCTCCCTAGGGTTGACACGAACGACATTTACCTTGGCCTGGGGGTTTTCGATAATGGCATGATGGTCTATGACACGGTGGTCGGAGATCTTTATGTTTGGGATGGAACCAGGTTTGTTTCCCTCACACCAGTCGGTGATACCGCCCGATGGGGAGTTTCCGGAAATGATATATATAGCCTCAACTCCGGAGGAGTAGGGATTGGCATCAACACCCCTGCACAAAATCTACATATTCATAATGCATCCGGAGGCTCAGCGCTGATTTTGACCTCCTCAGGAACCGGAGCCACTGGTTCCGATGGTTTGGTTATCGTGGAAAGTGCAGCTGGAGTTGGAATCATAATGAATCAGGAAAATCAACCGATTCAATTCGGAACCAATGGTGCGAATAACATGGTCCTGGATGAAAGGGGCCGGGTAGGGATCGGTACCACATCACCAGGGGAGATGTTCGTTGTTAGCGCTGATTCCAATGACGGTTTTGTTTCGATCATGGCCGAGAACACCAATGCCAACGGGATCTCTTCCTTCGATCTGGTCAATGATGTGAACCGCTTTGAGCTTCGTTATGACGGATCGACTAAAGGAGGGGATTTTTTCCTTTATGATGATAATGCGGGTGTCGCAAGAATGGTGATCAATCCTACGGGTTATGTTGGAATAGGTGACTGGAATCCTGATACCCAGTTGGATGTCACAGACAGCCTGGCTGGGAATTTTGTTTCTCTGGAGATCGAGAATAAGCATGCAACAGGTGCTGCTGCATTAAATCTGTGGAACGACAACACCGCCTATGCGATTGGAGTCGATGGTTCTTCTGCCGGAAGCGGCCTGGATGATAAATTTTACATCTTTAACAGTCCTGCCGGGGAGTTCTCTGTGGTGATCGATGATGCAGGGAACGTAGGTATAGGTAATGTAACCAGTCCGCTTGTACAGCTCCATGTGGATGGTGACGGACTGTTCAACGGATTTATTGGTTTGTCAAACCTCGGGGTTGCTCCAGGTGTAACGAACAATCGTCTATACAATGTCGGCGGAGGTCTTTTCTGGGATGGAAATCCATTGCTTACTGCTGCTGATACAGCAATTTGGATTACGGATGGAACGGATATTTGGAGTAAGCCAGTCACTGGAGGAATTGGAATTAACACCAGTTCCCTAAATGTCAATTATTCTACCACATTGCAAAACAATGGAAGACTAGGAGGTTTGAGAATCGAGAATATTTACAATGGCGCCTCTCCAAAATATGGCTTGTTCATCAACTTGAGTAATGCCGGAACCGGAGATAAATATGGGAATTATGTGAATTTGCTAGGGACTTCGGGCAGCGGTTCCGCTTTGTACGGCACGTACAATTTCATGAGCCCAAGCGGAGCTACCGGTGTGGTATACGGAGCCTATAACCGAGTGCTTTCCTCAGGCAGCGGACAAAGGTATGGTACTTACAATGATGTGACCGGGGCGGCATCAAACACCTCACAGATCTTCGGTGAAAGAAACGTGGTTCAGCATCTCGGAACAGGTGATGCCTATGGAGAGCTCTCCATTGTTTCAGGGTCTTCAAACGGAAACATGTACGCAGAGTACGCACAGATCTCCACCTCGGGATCCGGAAGCAATTATGGCCAATACGTGAATATGGCTAATACTGGGACAGCGATTCAATACGGTTTGTATGTCTCTCAAAGCGGCTCAGGTTCAGGGACCGAGTATGGCGTCTTCACAGCCGGGGAGGATTACAACTACTTTTCGGGAAATGTCGGAATAGGAAATTCTTCTCCCCAGGAGGCATTACATATCTCGGGTGGTACTATTCGTTTGGGTGATTATGCCGGAAATGGGCGCAATCTACTGACCATCAATAACAACGGAGATGTTGGTTACGTGAATCTATCAGATAGTATTCTTTGGACCAATCTGGATGGCACGAATATCAACAACAATAACTCCGGGGCGGTCATCATTGGAACAGACTCGATCGACAATGGAAAGCTTCAGATCGTTACACAGGCCAATGAGAATTCCATAAACGCATGGAGATATACCTCCAACAATGCTCCTGTGAATTTCAGGGGACTCAAGTCCAGGGGAACCGAAGCAGTTCCTTCGGCGGTACAAAACAACGATTATTTATTTGGCCTTTCGGCGGCAGGGTATGATGGCACTTCTTATACCTCTTCGGGTAGGATTCTTTTCAGAGCAGGAGAGAATTTTAATTCTACCGATCATGGAACCGGGATCTTATTTGAAACAGCTGGATTGGGATCGGTAAGCCCCAGCACAAGAATGGTGATATCGCCCGACGGAGATGTGGGTATAGGAACGCCAACACCCGTGAATAGGCTCGCGGTTTATGATAATACCAGTCTTGCGACTACCTCCATCATCGCCAATGAAGTCACTGGCCTGAACGCAACCCTTGCTGGCACCAAGGCCCTAAGGGTAAGTGTTTATGATGATATCGCCTCCCCGAATGCGGTAGCGGCAATTGAAGCCAGGGTAGGAGGTTCCGGAACGGCTACTCAAACCGGCGTATTGGGATATGCTGAAGGCTCGGGAACCCTGAACTACAATAGGGGACTCGCCGGTGTCGCCTCAAATAATACCGCTACGAATATTGGAGTCGATGCCTATGCAACCGGGAATACAGGCATAAATTATGGAATTCGATCTTTTACCGCGGGAACCCAGACATCCTCCAAATACGGGATCTTTAATGATGTAACGGGAAATGGCACCCTTTACGGATTGTATAATGACTTCGATGTATCTGCTACCAATACCACGACAAATTATGGTATCTACAACCTGATCCGGCCTAATGGAACAGGGCAGGTCAGAGGCCTTTACCAGATATTTACTGCTGTTGGAAGCGGTATCAGGTACGGAATGTACAACCTGATGCAGGTCAATGCTGCCAACAACAGTTCGATCTTCGGCGCGAGAAATGATATTGACCAGGATGGAGGAGGAAATGCCTATGGTTACTATGCCAATCTTTATGGCTCAGGTACAGCGAATACCTATGCTTTTTATGGAAGTAATAGCAATGGGGGGACAGGAGATTACGGTATTTACATGACCAATGAGGAAAGGAATTATCTGACCGGGAATCTGGGAATTGGAAACAATAATCCTCTGGACAGGCTTTATGTGCAATCGACTACCACAGGTGAGGGAGTTACCATTAACAACAATGCAGCCGATGGTGACCCGGTACTGACATTTGCGACGAATGGGGTTGACAATTGGTCCATGGGAATTGATGACAGCGACGGAGATGCGTTTAAAATAGGAAGGGCCACCATTGGAACAAGTACGATTATAAACATAGAAACCACCGGAAATGTGGGGATTGGTACTACTGCACCGACCACCGGTTATAGGACTCATGTGTCATCAGATCTCTTGGGTGGTTCTTATGTGGACCTTACATATACGGGTGCCTCAACCCAATACGGATTGTTTGTCAATTCGGCGAATACAGGTACTGGAGTTAAATATGGCTATTATCTAAACTTGGATGGGACTGCGGGTGATGCCAGCTCTATATATGGACAACGTTTAATTGTTGACCCCTTTGGCACTGGTACTTCTTATGGAAGTTTGGTAAATATGTCTGCCCAAGGAACAGGCATCCGTTACGGATATTTTGCAAATATGATCCATGCATCGGGCAACACAAGTGCAGTGTATGGGTTTAGGTCTGACATTGATCAGGATGGTTCAGGAGCTGCTTATGGAATTTATTCAAGACTCGATGGAAGCGGAACGGGGACCACATATGCTGCATTTTTGAACAACGTCAATGCCGGTTCGGGAGATTATGGCATCTATACCACGGGTGAAGAAAGGAACTACATTGAAAATACGCTGGGACTTGGAACCTCTACCCCAACCAGCACCTACCAATTACATGTTGCAGGTGGGACCACGGATCTCAGAGCTGTTCATGCCAACAATACCTATACCGGTTCATCACAACATTATGGTTTGTTCAGTTGGATGAGTGGTGCCGGCACTGGTAATGCTATCGGATTGTATATCAGCAATTCCTCTACCACCTCCGGGGTGGAATATGGGGTTTATTCTACCGGAGAGGATAGGAATTATTTTGCCGGTAGCATGGGATTCGGGACTACAAATCCTCAAAACAGGTTGGATGTAGAAGGATCGGCCGTAATTGGAGCCGCCCGTTCCGGATCTACGGCCGCTCCGGCAAACGGACTTCTGGTACAGGGTTTTGTTGGAATGGGAGATGTGACCACACCTGCCCAGCCTTTGCATGTTCAGGACAACAGAAGTGGTAACCGGGTGGCATTCTTTCATAATACCAATACGGGAACAACCGCAGATGGTATAGCCATTCGCCTGGAGAATACGTCTTCATCAAACGACTATGTTTATTTTGAAAGGACAAGTGGTTTGGTGCAGGGCAGGATCGCCGGAAACGGATCGGGTTCCGTATCCTACCTGACATCCTCTGATCGCAGGTTAAAAACCAATATTTCGAAGTTTGAAGGCGGATTGGATATGGTACTGAAGATGAAGCCTAAGAATTATGTCTTTAAGTCAAGCCCTGATATCGACAGGGTCGGATTCATAGCGCAGGAACTGGATGATATTTTTCCGGAAGCCGTCAGTGGAGATTCTGCTTTAAGCGTGGATGAGGAGCCCATGATGGTCGACTATTCCAAGCTGACACCTGTTTTGACGAGTTCCGTTCAGGAATTGCACCAAATCATCATGGATCAACAGAAGCTTATCAATTCTCAAAAAGCGGAGATCTCAGGCCTGAAAAACAATCAGGGCAATTTTGAGGCCCAATTGGATGCAATGAAAACCCAGATCCAAATGATCCTTGAGAATGGATCAGAAGTTGAGATGAACGGATCTGCCGAAGAGCCTGGAAATTAAGGCCCGCAGGGAGTATCCTTAGCAGTAAAGGGGTGGATTGCATGTTTTTACATGCGATTCCCGTATCATTATTTGATCTTTCTTGGCACTAAGAGTAACCTTTTAACAGGTTTCTCGAATATATATCCTTTGGCAAGGCTTGCTTAGATTTGGCCCGCAAATCATAATCATGATGAGGAAAATTGTTTGTGTCAGCACCGTTCTATCCTGTTTTTTTGTTTTTCAAACCAATCTTTTTGCACAGGACAATGTAGGAATTGGAACCACCAATCCCCGTTCAACTGCTCTTTTGGATCTTAGCTCTCCGGACAAGGGTCTCCTGCTACCCAGAGTTGACAGAACGGCCATGACCCTCGGAGCCCTGGATCATGGTATGGTCGTTTTTGATACCGTTTCCAATGCCTTGTTTATTTGGGATGGAACCGCGTTCCAGACTTTGGCTCTGGCCTCCAATTTTTGGAGCATATCGGGAAATGCCGGAACTCTTGACGGAACCAACTTCATAGGCACTACTGATAATGTTCCTCTGAATTTGAGGGTAAACAATGTGCAGGCCGGAAGGCTGACCGCTGCCGGGGTCACCACATATGGTGTTCAGGCCGGATTGAATAATACCGCAATCACCTCAGTGGCCATAGGATTTCGTGCCCTTGGCACCAATACAAGTGGTATAAACAATACCGCTGTAGGTTATGGTGCCCTCACTGTTAATACAGGTGAAAGGAATACGGCGGTCGGCACGAACACCTTATCATCTAATACGTCGGGAAACAACAATACAGCTGTTGGAGACCGTGTCCTGACTGCCAATACAACCGGATCCGCGAATACGGGTGTAGGCTTAACGGCCTTATTTTCAAATACAACAGGTTTAAGGAACTCTGCCTTTGGCTGGGACGCATTGTTTTCCAATACTATCGGAACGGATAATGTGGCCATTGGCTATCGTGCCGGATTTACAAATGTCAATGGACTGGGAAATGTTTTCATCGGCGAAAATGCAGATGCAAGCGATACAAACTTTGTGAATGCAATTGCAATAGGATCGGGTGCCTTAGTAGGCCAAAGCAATTCCATGGTTTTAGGGAATTTGGTCAATGTTGGAATTGGAACTTCAACACCGACGGCAAGACTGGAGGTTCAGGGCGCTAGCCCGGGTGCCGGCAATGGTATTGGAGAATTTTACCATCCGGCAAGTTTTGGATGGGGCGTATTTTCGGTGGCCTCATCGGGTGGTGATGGTACCGGAACTGCTTTTGCCGCCGCTCGAATTGCCGGTCTCGAGAACAACCCAACAGGTACGAGCAATGTTGGAGTATGGGGACATCAGACCGGTTTAGGAGCCGGTGGCTGGGGAGTTATCGCGTCGAACGGAGCAAGTGAGACAGCTCCGGACCGTTATGTTGCGCTGGCGGGACATTCAGCCAATCCCTATTCTGGAATATTTATGGGTGGAAATGTAGGTCTTGGTGTTGCCGCACCGGTAAACCTCCTGGATATAGAAGGTGGAGCTGTAGTTGGAGCTAATTATTCGGGTACAAACACAGCTCCGACAAACGGGATGCTCATTGAGGGTAATGTAGGAATTGGTAACAACAATCCTTCGACCCGATTGGAAGTCAGAGCGCCTAGCCCGGGAGCGGGAAACGGTGTTATTGAGGCTTATCAGACCCAGGTAGCGGGCTGGGGAATCGTTTCCTCCAATTCTGATAATGGTGATAACACCGGAACGGTCTTTACTCGAACCCGAATTGCCGGTATAGAAAATAACCCAACAGGTAATACCAACGCAGGTGTTTGGGGCCACCAATTTGGTAACGGATCAGGTGGATGGGGCCTTTTGGCTTCGAACGGAGCCAGCGAACTTGCGCCTGATCGCTACGTAGCTCTGGCGGGACATTCTGCAACACCATACTCCGGAATATTCATGGGTGGAAATGTTGGACTGGGAGTGACAGCTCCGGTGAATCTACTGGATGTAGAAGGTGCAGCCGTAGTTGGAGCCAATTATTCCGGTACAAGCACGGCTCCAACAAATGGAATGCTCATTGAAGGTAATGTTGGAATTGGGAACAATAACCCTTCGACAAGGTTAGAAGTGCGGGCACCTAGTCCCGGGAATGGAAATGGTGCCATGGAGGTATATCATTCCTCGAATTTCGGATGGAGTATTCTTACCTCAAGTTCTACCGGCGGAGATAATACGGGTACCGTCTATACTCGAGCCCGTATAGGTGGCATTGAATCAAATCCCACTGGCTCCACCAATGTTGGAGTTTGGGGTCATCAATTTGGTAATGGTGCCGGTGGGTGGGGAGTCGTGGCTTCAAATGGTGCCAGTGAAACGGCTCCAACAACCTATGCTGCTTTCGGTGGTCAAGCCTATGCCGGGATTATGATGAATGGGTTTGTTGGTGTGAATACTACCACTCCTGCAACTTCTCTGCATGTGAATCATCCCACTGGAATCACAAATGGGCTTTCAATTTCTAATGCCGGTGATGCAGACAGATGGCATTTCTATTGTTGGTCGAGCAACTCATTATACCTTTATTTCAATAATACCCAAATGGGGCTTTTTAACTCTGTATCCGGTGTTTACACGGCTCTTTCCGATCGCAGGTTTAAAAGCGATATTCAGGAAATGCCAAGCGTTTTGGATAAGATCGATCAGCTTGAACCCGTGAATTACCGTTTCAATCATCAAAACCCTTCTGATGATACTAAGTACATGGGTTTTATTGCTCAGGATGTTGAGCAGGTTTTTCCAAGCCTTGTTGTCCAAACCAAATCCGACGATCCTGCGGAATCAGAAGGAGGATTGAATGACGTCTATACGCTTGATTATTCGGGTTTCGGAGTAATAGCCATCAAGGCCATCCAGGAATTAAGAAGAGAAAATCAAGAGCTAAGATCCCGCATTGAAGCTTTGGAAAGCAAGTAGGGAGTTTTTCCAGGCCCCTTGAAATCGATCCGGTCGATCACGACTGTTCACCGGATGATAAGAAGTTCTCTTATGGCTGACTGACATTAGTGAATCTTCCTTCAGACGCCTTAAATTCTATCAGGCTAATTCGATCTGTGTACACATAATCCGTTGGAAAGGAAGCTAAATCTCAGTTGGTTGATGCATGGATTCTGTTCCATTTGGAAGCTTATCCCCGAATCAAAGTTTTATGTTAAAATATATTACTAATATTTTGAGTATGTTTACTAAAAATAATAGTATATTTGAATGGGTATGAAAAGCAAAAAAATCAAAACAGAATTAGGTGATAAGCGGCTGGGATTGTTTCTGCATAAGGCGGAAAGGAAATGGGACGTCACTTATGCGATGAAATTCCGGTCAGATGGGCCGGGGTTTTATTCCCAGTCCAAAGGAGGAAGGTTCAGCACTCATTCCCGGCCGCATATCAGCACTCTCATTCAAATGCTTATAAAGACATAACCATGACGTTGATCAGCGAAAACCTCCGGGAACTTCGTAAAGAACAGGGGCTAACCCAGGACCAACTGGCCAACCTCCTTGGGATCAAGAGATCCCTGGTAGGTGCCTATGAAGAGGGCCGGGCAGAGCCTCCTGTTCAAAACCTCAAGAATATCTCCAAGGTATTCGGGGTAAGTGTGGATGATTTTATTTCAAAAAAGATCAGGGCGAAAAAGGGAATCAACCCTCTTACCGGCCAAATACAGGAAGGCGATGTTGATTTTCAGGGTGCCAAACTGAAGGTTCTTGCCATTACGGTGGATTCTGAGGAAAATGAAAACATTGACTTCATACCTCAAAAGGCTGCTGCAGGTTACACCAACGGTTTTTCAGATCCGGAATTCCTGAAGGAAATGCCAAAATTTCACCTGCCAAATCTGCCCACGGGCACCTACAGGGCCTTTGAAGTTTCGGGTGACTCCATGATGCCCGTTACCCCCGGTAGTATTCTCATCGGGAAGTTTGTACCTGATTTTTCTGAGATCAGGGATGGAGATCGGATGGTTCTTCTGACCAGGTCCGAAGGCATTGTTTACAAGAGGATCAAAAAGCATTCGGACAAGTCCTTGAAATTGATCTCCGATAATCCCGTTTATGATCCTTATGTGATCCCGTTTGATGATATTCAGGAGTTTTGGAAAGTGGTCTTGTTTGTCTCCGATGATTGGCCCGGACCAAATGATACAGGAAAGGGTGGAGACGAGGCTCGTGGAGAGAACCGCATACTTGAAGTCCTTGAAGATCTCAGAAAGGAGATGAAAGCCCTCAAGAAGAGCTGATCAACTCAGCTAACTTTGGCCTGTCTATTTTGCCTCCCGAACTTGTTGGGAAAGCAGATAAATTGAAAATTTTCGTAGTATTCAAATACTTGCAAAAATTTGATTTTATGAAATTCAAACAACTATTTTTTCCCTTTTCTATGATCTCAAAACCCTCAACAACTAAAACAGGGCTTTGGCCATAGTTCTCATCGGGGATCCATGAGATATGAAAATTCTTTCCTCTGAGTATTTCAAGATCAGATTCTCTGATCTGATCTTCAAGAGATTCAGGGTGTACCTTAATTCCACCCGAATTGATCACAAAATCCGATCTTCCTAGCCACTTGAATTTTCCTTCTCCTATGAGTTCAACCTCATCATTGGTTTGGATCCATTGCTTATCCGTGGCCCTTGATCGGATCTGAAGCCGACCTCCCTGATCCAGCCTGATTTCCGTCTCCTTTAACAATCTAAAATGATCCTCTGATCCTCTTCCTGTTTTCCTTAGAGCAATATGACTTGCCGTCTCTGTCATTCCAAAACTTTCCCAGGCGGGAACATCAAGTTTTTCGAGTATGGAGTTTTGTGCTGGATTTATAGGAGCGCCACCGATCAAAATAGACTTGATCCGTTTCGGTTTCTCTGAATTATTGATCCGCCCAAGTTTGAAATAGGCCTGAAGATCGTTGATCTGGCTTGGGGTGATCGAAGTATGCTCGAAGGAGATCTCTCGGAATTCACAAAATATTCTTGTAAAGGGACTTTGAGAGGGGCTGAGGAAAATGACCCCCGAATGGGCGAGCAATGCTCTGATAACCTGCATAATGCCACCGATCCTGGTTAATGGCAGACAGATCAAAATAGAATCGGTTGTGCTGATACCCAATGCGAGGTTTGAGTTCTCTGCTGAAAACAAGATCTGGTCCCGTGAAAGGGCAATTGTTTTTGGTGTCCCGGTGCTACCGCTGGTCTGAACTTCGAGATTCTCCTCTTCCTCGTACCAGAACTTGAGGATCTTGATCAATGCGGTTTTTGCATAAGCGTTTTCCCTGTAAAGGCTCTCAAGTCCTGCGGGGTCATATGACTTTCCCTCTCTGTAGATCTCCTTTTCCTTACTCACCCTTGTTGAACTTGGTATAGATAAAATAGACCAGCTGGATCTCAATTCCCATGGCAAGTCTTGCTCCTCTTTGCTCTGCGGAAGACAATTGGGTATAGGTGTTGGGATTCAGAAGTTTGTTCAAACTTGAGAAATCCGTATCGGTAAGATTGAACTGAATATATGGGTTGAAGGAAAGGGCCAGAGGACTTCCCGCTTTGAAATGATAAATGAATTTCATGAAGACCATACCCCCCAGCATGTTTGAATTCACAACCCCTTGCTTGGTCTGGTTTTCTTCTGAGACGTCTACTTGCAGGTTGGTGAGGTTCACCGTAGCTCCAAGTATATAATCTCGTTTTTTTGAAGGCAGGAGCTTGCTTACCCCGATGCCATAAGAATTCGTAATCACAGTGATAGAGCGACTAAATGAACCCCCTCCGGCATCTACCACCTGAGAACTCCAACGAGCGTTTCTTCGGTTCATGTATTTGAATTCCAAATTCATTTCTGGTTTGTAGAGGTATCCTCCAGCCACTGTAAGACCCGATAATAGGTTGATCGAGCCCGTTGCGTTTGTGGTTTCCTGTTCGGGATTTTGGGTGGGGTCATCGAAGGATCTTGTACTTTCATAATGATTAAGAATATTGTTGAGACCCATTAATGGCCAGTAGGAAACCGTATATCCTGCCCCTATATAAACATCCTGCCCGTAGGCCGCAGATAACGAAAAAGCAATGAAAAAAAGAAAGGCCCCTGCTGATTTGCTTGCTGAGGTCATTGAAATAGTGGAAGTGATTGTCCTGGTTTCTCATGTCCCGAAGGAATAATCAATTCGGGAAAATCATTTTCAACTCTGTTCAGTTCCGTAGATACAGCGTAATAGTCCATTTCTTCTGCCGGATAGGACATAAGCAGTGATTCAATATTGTCCTGGTCAAGGTCATTGGAAAGCCAGGCCTGTTCGGCATCTTTGGGAAGTATAACGGGCATTCGATCATAGATTTCCCCAACCTTTTCGTTGGCTTCGGTGGTGATGACGGTGAAGGAATTCAGATAATGCTTATCGCTGATCTCCCAACTATCCCAGAGCCCTGCCATTGAATAGACGGAACGATCCTTGAGATGGATCCGAAACGGGGTTTTGGTCTGGCCTGATCTTTTCCACTCATAAAACCCATCGGCTGGGATCAGACATCGGCGTTTCCTTGCACTATCCCGAAATGAAGGCTTTTCCAACAGGGTTTCGGAGCGTGCATTGATCAGTTTGCTACCGATCATTTCATCCTTCGCCCAAAAGGGAACCAGGCCCCATTGAAAGAATTGGATCTGCCCGGGATCAAGGTTGGTAACCACCGGGAGATTTTGAGAAGGAGCTGCATTGAATCTGGGTTTGAAACTCTCTGTGAGCTTCGCATTGAAGTGATCCTTCAGCAATTTTTCGCTGATCGAAAGTGTATATCTGCCACACATGGTGGTCAAAAATTAAGAATTTTTAACCTGTTTGTTTGACTTCAGAAAAGAAATGAAGGAATCATTGTTGTAAGCGGCAATACCCGAATGCTTGAAGATGATCTTGCCCTGAGGATCGATCACAAATGTCGTAGGAATGCTTCTGACGTTCAATTCCGGGGGGAGGGCCGAGGCTTTATAATAAACGGGCATCTGGTATTCCTTCCTCTCAATGAACTCCACAGCTTTCTCTCGACTTTGGTCAAGGTTAAGCATGACGAACATGACATCAGGGTCATCTCCAATTTCCTGATAGAGATCCTCAATATCAGGCATTTCTGCTATGCATGGGCCACACCAGGTTGCCCATAGATTGACGAATACCGTCTTTCCCTGAAAATCAGTGGACGAAACACTGTTGCCATTTTGATCCTCTAGCGTAAAATCAAAGGAGAGACTTCCAAGATCTTCACGGACTTCCACCTTCTGATCTACTGCACCAGATCTTACGATCAATGACTGAAGGGCTCCCTGCACCTCAGGAAGTAAACCAGAGATGTACAGCAATCCGAAAATTCCCAAGGGTATGATCCATTCAAGGACCTTTTTTTGGTTCTTGCTCAGACCCAATCTAGACTTTTACCTTTTCGTTTTTTTGCTCTTTCTCGGCGTTATAACCGAAAAGCGACTTCTCCTTGATGATCTTGGCGACAATTCCCGGAACGAATTCATCCCAGCCCGGAACACCATTTTTGATCATCCTTAGAACCTCTTCTGAGTTGATCGCCAGGTATTTGTCGTCATTGTAGGGAAGTACCTCTACGCGGTTATTGGCGATCAGAAAGTCTTTCAACGGTCTTATATGGTCGGGTACGGGCATGTTTTCAAACCTGGTCACCTCTTCTTCCAGGATCCTGGTTGACGGATAAAGGTACATTTTGACATTGTTCCCGAAAAGCCTTCCAAACGCTTCCAGAATACCGCCGGGGAGAAATTCATAATACTTCTCGTTGAAAATGTTGATCATATTATGAACCCCGAGAATGATCCCGATCTTTCTTCCCTGTGTGATCTTGGTGAGAAAATGGATCAATCTGAAATATTCTGAGAAGTTCGAGACCATCACGGTTTGACCGGCGGCACATAGGATATCGGCCCGGTCCATAAAGTCTTTTTCATCGATCTGAGAGCCCTTTTTTCTGAAAAGATTGTTCAGGGTGAGTTCTGTCATCAGGAACATGTTTTCCTTCTCGACATCAGGCTCCTTCCTGAAGGCTTTGAGGCCCATGCGAAGCATATCGAGGTTCTGAGTGGTCGGAGGTCTGAAACGCCCCCGGAGTACCAGGACGTTTTTTTTGTACAGGACATCGGCGGGAAGCAGGATATCTCCCTCGGGTCCGAACATGGTGGCATGTGAAAGTCCTTTACGAACCAGGGTCAGGCTGACAAGCCGGTTGTCGACATTCTTAAAATCCTCTCCCGAAAAGCTCAAATAATCGATCTCTATACGGTCTACTCTGAGGTTATCGATCAGGGAGTCGATAAATGCTTCCTGATTGTTCCCCAAATAAAAGCAAGCATAAACCAGATTGATGCCGATAATCCCCAAAGCTTCCTGCTGGAGTATTGGTTCGGGGTCATGCATCTGGATATGCATGATCACCTCATTTACAGGGCCCTCCGGCTCAAGTTGGAATCGCATTCCCAGCCAGCCATGGCCGGCATGCTTTCTCTCCAGATCAATAGTAGCTACTGTATTTGCAAAAGCAAAGAATCTGGTTGTCGTTGCAAGGTGAGGGAGTCTTATCTGGCAGAGATTGAACTCCTTATGCAGCATTTTCTCAAGTCTTGGTTTACAAACGTACCGCCCTCCGGTTTCCGTGCCATAAATGGCATCTGAGAACTTCATGTCATAGGCGGACATGGTCTTGGCGATGGTTCCAGAACTCTTGTTTGCCCTGAAAAAGTGTGCCGCGGTTTCCTGACCTGCGCCGATCTCAGCAAAGGACCCGTATATACCCCTGTCATCGTTAATTCTTTGAGCTTTGGCATTTGAACTGAGAGACTGGGGTTTTATTTGCTTGTCCATTTTTCGCGTTATTGGTCAGTTGTTAATTCCCGGAAGTAGGATCCATGTAAGTGCAACAAACGAAATACCTTATTCGTTTCGAAAAGCGAGTGTATAAACGGGCTTTGGGTATGGTTTGACTCCATTATTCGGGATTGGAGTCGCTGTCCTCCAGGCTGTCTTCCGGAAGTTCATCTTCAATGCCCAATTTCCCGTAAAGGATCTTTTGAAGCGTAGCCACATCTATCCTTTTGGCTAGGATTTTTTTGTCTTTATCCAACAGATAGATCACCGGGGTGGAATAAATGTCGTAAACCTGATGGATCTGATTTCTCCCTCCAATGTCATGGCAGTTGATCCATTCCAGTTGTTTTTCATCGACATAATCTCTCCAACCTTTTTCTTCTTGCTTGGTGCTCACGGCAAATACCTCAACGCCCATGGGGTGAACCTTTTGGTATAGCTTCTTGAGCTTCGGGGTAACTTTCTTACAATGGCCGCAATCAAAGGCCCAGAAATAGAGCACCGTGTAATCAGCCTCGATCTGCCAGAGAGATCTGGGTGCATTATAATAATCCAGCATGATCAGGTTGGGGGCTTTTTGACCGATCATGATTGGTTCCAACTGTTCAGCTCTTGACCTGATCGTCGCAATTTGGGCCGAGTCAGCCCAAAAAGCCTTGTCTTCCGTATAGTAGTTCAGTGCTATATGGACGAAGATATTTTCAGCTCCCATGAGCTTTGACCTTTCATATTTGATCATCAGGGTCTGAAGGACAAACCTGAAGGTCTCCTTATTGGTGCATTTGGCCAGAATGTTATCCACTTCCTTGTTGACCGAATCAGGGATCTGGATCACCATTTTCTCAAAATAGAATTTGAGCTTTTCCTCAAAAATCGGGGTTCTGAGGAGAGTCGAATCACCAAGATCAATGTGGTCAAAATAATGCGCCTTGAAATACCTGTATTGGAAAGTGGAATCCGGCCTTCCGTTCGAAAGTGTAGGGGCTTCGGGCACTTCGGGATCTTTCATGGCCAGAAACAGCTTTGTAATAAATGCATCCGGGTATTCTTTGATCACATTCTCGCGGTAATCATTGATCTGTTTATTGAGGTCCTTCAGTTGTTCCTCCATGTCCTTGGCTTCCTGGCTTTCCTTATCCTCAATCTCCTTATAGGAAGTTGTAAGTTCTCCGATCTTCATCCCGAGCGGGTCTACCTCTTTGCGATAATCGTAAAACAAGGTGTTATCCTGAGACCCATCCACTACCATGTTTTGTACTACATCTTCCATGTCGGTATTCAGACTGAATTGCTGGTCATCAGTCATCACGAACTCCATGAAGGTCTGTTTATCAGGAAAAACATAGAGATACACTCCTGCACCGTATTTCTTCTTTGCTTCCAGGATCCCATACCCTTTGGAGTCAACCACGATGGTATCCTTGACAAAGATCTTCGAACCAAACCTGTAGGCCAGCAGGCAGGTGGTGTCCTGAATGCCTTTTACGGTGATCTCGATCTTCGGAAGATCCTGGCTTTTTAGATTAGAAAATGCGGAAAGGAGAAGGATGATCCCTAAAAGGGCTATTTTGATCCTTTTTGTCATACAGCTCATTTTCTTCTGTGGGACAAAATTAATACCAAAAAGTGGCATTTCCCGAGCTTGAGAATATTGTTTCAAATCGCTTGGCGAATAGTGTTTTTTTGATGAGAATTAGGTTGTGTTTGCAGTTGTTGATCTAGAGACTACAGGAGGCAGTTACAGGTATGAGCGGATCATTGAGATCGCCATCATTGTTTTTGATGGTGAGAAGATCATCAGGGAGTTTCAAAGCCTGGTAAACCCCGAAAGGCTTATTCCCCCGGCCATCACAAGATTGACCGGGATCAGCAATGAAATGGTCGCCGATGCTCCCAAATTCTATGAGATTGCCAAAGATGTGGTAGAGATCACAACGGATCAGGTGTTTGTAGCCCATAATGTCAATTTTGATTTCAACTTTCTCAGACAGGAATACCATAGCCTGGGTTATCATTTCTCGCGGAAAAAGATCTGCACTGTCCAGCTTTCAAGAAAGCTCATTCCGGGAAGAAAGACCTATGGTTTGGGGGCATTATCAACCGATCTTAAAATTCGAAATGATGCCAGGCATAGGGCCATGGGTGATGCTAGGGCAACAACCGAGCTCCTAAAGTTCCTGATGAGCAAGGATGAAAAAGGTGTGATCCATAAAGCGATCATGAGGAACCCGGTACTTTCCGGTTTGCATGATCACCTGGACGAAAAGGACATCAAGGCGCTTCCTCAGAAAAGGGGGATCTACTTTTTCTATAACAAGGACGACTACCTGATCTATGTTGGTAAGAGCAACAATATCCGGGAACGCGTGATGTCCCATCTCAACAATCAGAACCCCGGAAAATACCAGGAGTTGAAGGCATCAATTGCAAGGATCGATTATGAGCTGGTGGCGGGAGAGATCACTTCGTTGATGCTCGAAGCGGAAAAGATCATCAAACACAGACCTTTTTTCAACAGAGCTTTGAAACCAAGAGAGGTTCGTTATCATATCAGGCCATTTCTGGCATTCAATGGCCTCAAGGGGCTTGAGATCTATTCCGGAAACGACCGTGGGGATTCCATTTTTTCTTTTCGATCCAATTGGTCAGCAAGAAGTGCACTCGAACAACTGGCGGAAGACTATGGTTTTTGCCCTGAATTCACCCCAGCCAGAGCAGGCGTGATGGATGATTGTGCTATTTCCGGATTGGGCAATTGCCCTGGAGCCTGTGTACGGAAGGTTGATCCTGCCGTCTATAATGAGGGGCTAGACCGACTCCTGGCTGATCATGAAGTACCCAGTGGACATTGGGCATTATTTGAGGAAGATAATTTTGGAAATTCCTCGGCGGTGTTGGTGGAGGATGGCTCCGTGGTAGGCCTGGTCCCAAACTTTGAGACACCCAAGGATGCCTCAAAACTCAATTTTGAAAGCAAGAATGTGATTCCAACGAGCAATCATAGAAACCTGCGAAAGATATTGGTCCAGAATATTCACAGGGAGGATTACGAGAAGAAGGATTGGAGATTGACGGCCTGAATTCTATTGATCAAACTCAGATGTGTAATGGAATTGTAATCCCGGATTGTTTTCCTGGGCGACATTGAGCATCCATTGAGATTCGGCCATAAAGACAGGCCTTTCCTGCTTATCAAAATATATGGAGTTGGCTTTCTGTCGTTGGAATTTATCCATGTCAGCCTGATCCTCCGCTGTGATCCAACATGCTTTGAAAAAATTCATGGGGACCAGATCACATTTCGCTCCGTACTCATGTTCCAGCCTGTATTTGATCACGTCAAATTGAAGTTGGCCAACAGTACCGATCACCTTTCGGTTTCCCGGCTGCTGGATAAAAAGTTGTGCTACTCCCTCATCGGTCAGTTGCCTGATCCCCTTGTCAAGCTGCTTGGACTTCATCGGATCCTTGTTTACCAATTCCCTGAAGATCTCAGGGGAAAAGGAAGGAATACCTTTGAACCTGAAATTGGAGCCCTCGCTTAGCGCATCACCAATTTTGAAATTCCCTGAGTCGTATAGTCCTATCACATCTCCGGGGTAGGCTTCGTCGATGATGTTCTTGCTCTGTGCCATAAAGGAAGTAGGATTTGAAAATCTCATCTTCTTGGACAGGCGAACGTGATTGTAGAACTTGTTCCGCTCGAACTTCCCTGAGCATATTCTGAAAAAAGCGATCCTGTCCCGATGATTTGGGTCAAGGTTTGCATGTATCTTGAAAACAAACCCCGAAAATTCTTTATCCTCCGGAAAGACCTCGCCCTCTTCGAGTGGCCTTTTCTGCGGGGGAGGAGATAGGTTTATGAAGGTTTCCAGAAGCTCCAGAACTCCAAAATTGTTGATGGCCGACCCAAAAAATACCGGTGCCAGCAAACCATCCTGGTAAAGCTCGGTGTCCAGGGGTTCATAGAGCTCCTCTATCATTTCAACATCTTCTCTTAGCTGGGAGGTATCGGCTTCTCCAATAAGTTCTGTAAGTACGACATCATTCAGATCCCTGATCTCCACGATATCCTTCTCCATGGAGGTTTTGCTCGGTTCAAAAAGTCGAAGGGAAGAATCAAAAAGATTATAAACCCCCTTGAATCCTTTACCCATATTGATCGGCCATGATAGGGGTCTTGTTGAAATTGCAAGCTTGGCTTCCAATTCATCGATGAGGGAAAACGGATCTTTTCCTTCGCGATCCAGTTTATTGATGAAGATGATCACAGGAGTGTTCCTCATCCTGCAAACTTCCATAAGTCTTTCCGTTTGCTCCTCAACTCCTTTAACGGAATCAACCACCAGGATAACCGAGTCAACGGCGGACAGGGTTCTGTAGGTATCTTCAGCAAAGTCCTTATGTCCAGGGGTGTCAAGAATGTTGATCAATTTACCTCCGTACTCAAAAGACATTACGGATGTGGCTACGGAGATACCCCTTTGCTTTTCGATTTCCATGAAATCAGAAGTGGCGGTCTTCTTGATCTTATTTGACTTCACGGCACCGGCGGTTTGTATGGCTCCACCGAAAAGAAGCAGCTTTTCGGTCAGGGTTGTCTTTCCGGCATCCGGGTGCGAAATGATCGCGAATGTTCTGCGCTGATCTATTTTTTCCTTCAGGCTCATAATCAAGCCGCAAAACTAGGATGTAGTAAGTTAAGAGTAAATGTTTGGCGGATAATTGACCTGAGATTATCTTTCGAATGTGAGGGCATGCTGCGTTTATACATTCTTTTTTGTGTTCGTTTGGGGCCTGACGATTGCCCAGGAAGAAAAGGTAAGGGTAGGTGAGGAACTGCTCAAAGCCATCCATTATACCTATGCCAATCAGGTTCCTGATACCCTGGTGTTTGAAGTGGATGTTGAGATCTACTCAGAAGATGTTTTGGAGGAAAAACAGGTCTGGAAGGAGTGGGTGATGAGCCCCGGTACAAGACTCGTCAAGAAGAGCATTATATCCAGAGATAGCATAGTCTATCGAAATGACAGCATGCATCTTTATCAATACGGCGAATTGATCTATGGTCATCATCAGATCGACCTGTTAACCTTAATGACTCTTGGTATTTATTGGGAAGATCCTTCACGATTCATCAAAGCAATGGAAGGAATGAATTTCGATTTAGAGACTTTCGGGACGGGAATGCGTTATGGGAGAAAAAAATGGGTGATCGGAGCGCTAATACCAGGAGAGGGCGGAGAAGAAATATGGATCGATCAGGATGATCTGGTCGTAACAAGGATGTTTTACTTCAATTACCCGCAGCAACAACGCCAGCAAATAGAGTGGGAAGATTTTCTTGCTTTTGGAGATTTCCGTCTGCCACTCAAAGTTACGATCAGCCAGGGCCTGGACAGATTGCTGATCAAAAGATACCGAATACTCAGATTGAACTCTCCCTGATCAGCCTTTTATGTCATCCGGATCATCGCTCACCATTTTATTCGGAAATACGAACGGTGAAACAATTGCCAAAACGAATAATACACCAATAATAACGAGCATCGTCATAATAGAACAATTTGTGCAAATTTGTCCTTTTATAAACAAATACAAAACCCGTTAGTTAGAAACTTTCCCAAATGCTGAAAAAACTACTATTACTTGCAGGCCTTACGCTGTTACTATACCCATCATATGCTCAGGTCAAAGAGTATCGAGGCGGGGATTTGATCTATGGGAAATTTCTCGGGGAATCGCTGCCGCTGATAGAATTCTCAAACCCCATAGGAGAGGATGACCCGGCAGGAGAAAAACCTGTTGAGGCGGTGAAGAATTTTGATTCCAGAAAGAACTATGGTCCCATAACGCATAATCCCAACAAGCAGATTGATCCTGTTTATGAAGGACTCTCGGTTCCGAAAAGGGCGGTAACAAGGTATCCCTCTGTGTTGCTGGATGGTTTATCCGGAAATACTCAGCCGCCTGATCCCAGCGGAGCAGCCGGTCCGGGACAGTTTCTGGAGATTGCTCATTTTACCAGATATCGATTATATGATTCTCTTGGCAATGTACTGATCGGCGCAACCCAGACAAATGCCCTCTGGAGCCAGTTTGGTTTGACAGGCTGTGGCGATCCGATCGTCATGTATGACAAGGAGGCCGGAAGGTGGTTCATCAGTGAGTTTGCCTGTCAGGGAAACGTGCTTTTGATCGCCATTTCAAGCAACTCTGATGCGGGAGGTACCTACTATTCATATGAGTTCAACACACCGAACTTTCCTGATTATCCCAAGTACGGGATCTGGCATGATGCCTACTACTGTACTACTAACGAGAGTACTTCGACGCTGTATGCAATGGAAAGAGATAGTATGATCGTAGGGGCCAATGCTCGTATGATCAGAAGGACTGTTCCGAGCCTCGGAGGGTTTGGTTTTCAAACACTCACTCCTTCGGATTGGGATGGCACCGAGCCGGATCAGAGCCTTCCCGCTACCGCCTGGAGACATGTTGATGATGAAGCTCACTCACCTGGTACTGCCGACCCTACCAAGGACTATGTGGAGTACTGGGAGTTTACGCCCAATTTTAACAATCCGGGATCCTCATTGCTTTCCGGTCCAGAACGAATTGATGTAGCGGAGTTTGATTCCGATATCAATGGCTACTTTGCTTTTTCCGGCATTATTCAACCTCACCCATCCATCTCACTCGATCCGCTTCGAGAAGTTTTTATGCAAAAGCTTCAGTTCAGGGATATGGGAAGCTATGATGTCATGATGGGTGCACATGTGACCGATGTTGATGGAAATGATTGGGCCGGGATGCGCTGGTATGAGTTCAGGAAATATGATACCACAGACTGGTTCGTTCATCAGCAGGGTACATATGCGCCGGATTCAGACAACCGCTGGATGGGTTGCGTTTCTATGGACAAGCATGGAAATATAGCTCTGGCCTACAACGTGGCTTCCTCAACCACTTTCCCATCCCTGAGGTATACCGGAAGACTTGCAGCTGATCCTTTGGGAACAATGACCATGGAAGAGCAGGAGATCAGCACCGGTTTTGCCAATAATCCCAGCATCAGATACGGAGACTACAGTGCCATCTCGATCAATCCTTCGGATGATGAGACCTTCTGGTTCATTGGTGAGTTTAATCCGGCATCAGCCTGGAGTACCGGTATCGCAAAGTTCAAACTGGGATATGATTGCAATGCGCTTTATGCAACCGGAGGTTTGATTCGGGACAATGTTTGTGCGGATACCAATATCGCTGAGATCGCCATAGCAGGAACCGGAGGTTTTGGTAGCTATGAGTATAGTATCGATAATGTGAATTGGCAATCCAACGGTCTATTCACCAATGTGCCGGGGGGAACCTATAGGCTGTTGGTCAGGGATGCCGATTCGACTCATTGTGTTGTGTCTATTCCGGGCGTTCGGGTTGCGGATATTCCACAGATTGTGGTTATCGCTCAAACCGTAGATCCGACCTCTGCGACTTCCTTCGATGGCCAGGTAACACTCCAAGCCTTTAATTCAACGAATTATACCTATTCGCTTGATGGTGTGAACTACCAGACTGACAATTTATTTACCGGCCTCAATGTGGGTAGCTATGTGGGCTATGTTAGAGATGGAAAAGGATGTGTTGGAGTCGACAGCTTTGAGCTCAAGGTGGCAACCGGATTGCAAGGAGCTCAGAATTCCAATCTCAACGTTTATCCCAATCCCAATGACGGCAGTTTCTGGATTGAACTTCAAGGAGGTATAGAACAGGAGCTTGAAGCCCTTTCATTGTTCCATTTGGATGGAAGGAAGCTAGAAGACCTGGATCTAAGGCAGGGAAAAAGACTAAGGGTGAATGATCTTATGCCTGGCCTTTATCTGCTGGTCGGGAAAGATCAGAATCAAAGAACGGTCTTCTCCGAGAGGATAGTAGTCAATAATTGATCCGGGAGATCTCGCCATTTCCATCAAATATCGCCTGATCAAAATCTACCGGGAATTGGTCAAGATGATCTTCCTTTCCTGACCTCATTCCGAGTATTTTGCCAATCAGGTAAAAGATCCTCTGTTTTTCGGACCGGGTTTTGTTCCACTGGGAGGATTGATTCGATTTGGAGAGTTTTTTTCCGTCTTTATCAACGAGTATCGGGTGATGGACAAAATGCATTTTTAATGATGTGTAACCCAAAGTATCTCGAAGATCCGCTTGGAATAATGAGCTGAAATAGAGATCCAGACCCCTAACAATCAGGTCGACTTCGAAGTTTTGATCATCAACTACAGATGCAAGATGATAGGCCGGTTTGCCATCCTTCTTCTGCAGAATGGGATAGGGAATTTCTTTGTTCCATTCATGTTCTTTCCCATCATGTGAAAAATCGGCACGAACTGCAATTCCCTTTTTTGATTTAAGCCCGCGCGACCTGCAGTATCCATCATAGCGATTGCTTCCGGTTCTTCGTTGGATCTCACTTCTTGTACAATCGCAGGCAAAAGTCCTTCCCTTGGAAATCAAAGATTGCAGAGCCTCATCATAAAGCTTTAATCTGCTTGTTTGTGAAAAAGAATTTTGGAATTCCTGAACTGAGCCAGGCCCCTCATCGGGTTGAATTTGGAGCCAATCAAGAGTAAAAAAAATATCATCTAGGTATTCGGGTCTCAGCCTTTCGGCATCCAGATCATCGATCCTTAAGAATAGTGGTATTGAATATTTCTTTGAGAAAAGATATGACAGGCAGAAGGAGAGCGCATTTCCGGGGTGCAGAAATCCACTTGGCGTGGGTGCAATTCTTGTGCGATTTGGTTTATTTGAGATCTCCATTGCTGAGTGCATGGCAAAGAAAGAAAAATCAGGAATAGGGGTTTGTAGTATTTGTGAAAGGGAAAAGCCATTGACCTTTCATCATCTGATCCCGAAAAAGAATCACAAGAACAAGTGGTTCAGGAAGAATTTTGAGCTTGGCGAAATGAGGAACTCAGGAATTTACGTTTGTAGAGATTGTCACAACAAGATCCACCAAGTGTTCGGGGAAAAGGAACTGGGAAAGACTTACAATAAGCGGGAACTCATTACCGCTCATCCTGAGATAAAGAAGTTTGCTGTTTGGATCAGAAAACAGAAATAGGCTTAGCCAACGCTTAGTGCTCTGTGGTTCCTGATAACCAATGGCGGAAACTTTCCAATCCAAACATAGTAATTGATAATGCCGAGTCCGATCAGAAAGAAGAGGATAGCGAATGACTCCATCCAAGCCTTATTGATCGAGGTGGCCAATGAACGCTGAGCAATCCCAAAGATCTGCTCATTGATCCTTAAAAAGTCGTCCTGAATAACTTCGGGAGGAGGGAAGCCGGTGTGGTCCATGGCGTAGATCAGCTGCTCCATTTCCGACAGGAGGTAGAGAATTCTTTCGGAGGAAACATTTGCCAGTTTTTCTCTTCTCAGATCCGATTTATAGAAGTCTATGTATGCAAGAAGCACCTTTTTGTTTTCGGTATAGCTCTCAAAGTCATCGGTGAAGATCGAGGCGATCAGCAGGTCTCCTTTGTGAAAAACGGTATTCAGACCGATTTCCATTTTTTCCATTTTATCGAATTTTTTTTCCTGGGCAAAAAAGAACCAAATGAATGCTGCGCTCCATATAAACGAGAGGACCCAGGCAAGGTTTGAAGAGTTCCGTTCCATGGTAAATAAGTTTCTTGGTTAGTGCATATCAAATATGTACAATTTTGATATTCGCCTCAAATTGAACTATTCCATGTTGGTGTAAGATTTAGTCGCTTTGTCAATCTTTTTTGAAATAATAATTCTAAAACAGAATAATATTTAAAAAAACAATCATAAATCAGAATAAAATATAAATAGATGAGTCCAAAACAGAATTATTGTACTTAAGCCTTGAGTTTCTTGGATATGTGATAATTCCCGATTTATTGAAATTTTTTGGAATCTTTTCAAATCCTTAGCTGATAATAAATCTTTTAAAAGTACAATTATCTTATGCTTGCGGGCCAAATCTTCCGGTCTATTTTTGCCGAAATATTAATAATGAAGGAGAAGTTATACGAATTAATGTCCAGGGCCGGAGAAACGATCATGAAGATCTACTCCAGAGAGAGTTTTGAAGGTATTGTCGAGTGGAAAGATGATCATTCTCCATTGACTCTGGCGGATAAGGCATCCAATGAAGTTCTGGTGGCCGGCCTTAAAGAAATTCTTGATATCCCAATTCTTTCCGAGGAATCAAAAAGTGTTGATTTTGAAAGCAGAAAAGATTGGGAGAGCTTTTGGCTTGTTGATCCACTTGATGGAACAAAGGAATTCATTAAAAGGAATGGAGAGTTTACGGTCAATGTAGCTCTTATTCAGGATGGCAGGCCCGTACTTGGGATGATCACCGCCCCGGAAAAAGGATGGGCATACTTTGGAGAAGAGGGAAGCGGAGCAGAGAAGAACGATGGAAATGGATGGGGCCCGATTCATACCACGGGTTTTGAGGAGTTTAGGGGGCTCAAAGCCGTTGGCAGCCGCTCTCATGCCTCTGAAGAAGAGAATGAAGTCATGCAAAGGTGCGGGGTGATCGATAAGACCTCAATAGGTAGTGCTTTGAAATTCTGCCTTGTAGCTGAAGGTCAGGTGGATCTGTATTACAGACATGGGCCAACGATGGAATGGGATACCGGGGCAGGTCAGGCAATACTAGAAGCTGCCGGAGGATCGATGTACAAGGGCAATAGTGTAGGAGAGGTTTTTAGCTATAATAAGGAGCAACTTTTGAACGGCAGCTTCATTGCTTTCGGAAGGAGGTTTTAAACTTTTAATTACCTAATTTTGCGCTCCAATTAGGTATGCCTTCAAATATTCACCCTGTTTTTGACAAATCTTTAGGAAGGGGTTCAAAAGAAGAATCTCTCGGACAACGAGGTATGGTCATTTGGTTTACCGGGCTCTCAGGTTCCGGAAAAAGCACCCTTGCTATCGACCTTGAAAACCGGCTTCATAACGAAGGACTGGTCACCATGATGCTTGATGGGGATAATGTTCGCACAGGACTGAATGCCAATCTTGGATTTACCGAAGAAGACAGAACCGAAAATATTCGCCGGATCGCTGAGGTTGCTAAGCTTTTCGTCAGTGCCGGTGTTGTGACGCTTTGTTCTTTCGTAAGCCCCACAAAGGACATCCGACATCTGGCCAAGTCAATTATCGGCGAAAAGGACTTTCATGAGGTTTATGTTAACGCCTCATTTGAAAAATGTGCAGAAAGGGATGTAAAGGGTCTTTACAAAAAGGCTTTGAATGGAGAGATAAAAGGATTTACTGGACTTGATTCACCTTTTGAGGCTCCCATAGATCCATTTCTGGAGATCGATACCGAGAATAATTCTCCTGAAGAGAGCGGGACTAAACTCTTTGAAGTTTTTTTTCCTTTAGTAAGAAAGAAATGAAACCCAACGATATACATTCATACAGCTTAAGCCACCTAAAACTCCTGGAATCAGAGGCGATTTACATTTTCAGAGAGGTGGTGGCACAATTTGAAAAGCCGGTTCTTTTATTTTCCGGAGGCAAGGATTCCATTTGTCTGGTCAGGCTAGCCCAAAAAGCCTTCTACCCCGGTAAGATCCCTTTTCCCCTCATGCATGTTGACACCGGTCATAATTTCAAGGAATCCATCGATTACCGTGATATGCTGGTTGAGCAGGTGGGAGCAGACCTCATCGTAAAGAAGGTTCAGGACACCATTGACGCCGGCAGGGCGCAGGAAGAGAAGGGACCCAATCCTAGCCGTAATGCGATTCAATCGATCACGCTTCTTGACGCCCTGGAAGAACTGAAGTTCGATGCAGCCATTGGGGGTGCCAGGAGGGACGAGGAGAAAGCTCGTGCTAAGGAAAGATTCTTTTCCCATAGAGATGACTTCGGTCAATGGGATCCAAAGAATCAACGACCTGAGCTTTGGAACCTCTACAACGGAAAGAAACATATGGGAGAGCACTTCAGGGTTTTTCCGATCAGCAATTGGACTGAAATGGATGTTTGGCAATATATAGCCCAGGAAAAGATCCCATTGCCTTCGATCTACTTTTCTCATAAGAGAGAAGTGGTTGACCGCGACGGCATGTTGTTGGCCAAGTCCGATTTCATCACGCTCTTGAAAGGAGAGGAGTACAATGAAAGAGTCGTGAGATACAGAACGCTTGGAGATATGACCTGTACGGGGGCCGTTGAGTCAGCCGCCAGTTCTATCGAAGACATCATTCAGGAGGTCGCCAGCGCCAGAGTGACCGAAAGAGGTGGAAGGGCGGATGACAAGCGCTCTGAAGCGGCAATGGAAGAAAGAAAAATTCAAGGATATTTTTAGATATGGAGGGGGACTTCACGAAGAACTATTTGAATATGGACCTGCTAAGGTTCACTACAGCGGGTAGCGTAGACGATGGAAAAAGTACATTGATCGGAAGGCTGATGTACGATAGCAAGAGTATTTTCGAGGATCAGATGGAGGCGATCGAGGAATCATCAAAAAGGAGGGGAGATGAAAATTTGAATCTTGCTCTGTTGACCGATGGTTTAAAGGCGGAAAGGGAACAGGGAATCACCATTGATGTCGCGTACCGATATTTTGCCACCCCACGAAGGAAGTTCATCATCGCAGATACACCTGGTCATATCCAATATACCCGGAACATGGTCACGGGAGCAAGCACTGCCAACCTGGCGATCATACTTGTGGATGCAAGAAACGGTGTGATCGAACAGACCTGCAGGCATGCCTTTATAGCTTCGTTGCTAAGGATCAAGCACCTGGTTGTATGTGTGAATAAGATGGACCTCGTGGACTATGCTGAAGAACCTTTCAACAAGATTCAGGACGAATTCGGGGCATTTTCTTCCAAACTTGACATCACAGATGTCCGATATATTCCGATCTCCGCGCTAAAAGGAGATAATGTCGTTGACAAATCCAACAATATGCCCTGGTACAACGGTGCCACCCTTCTCTATACCCTGGAAAATGTGCAGATCGCTTCCGACAGGAACTTCATCGATGGCAGGTTTGGTGTGCAGGGAGTGGTGAGACCCCAGTCCGATAAGTACCATGATTTCAGGGGATATACCGGAAAAGTAGAAGGCGGAATATTCAGGCCCGGAGATGAGGTTATGGTTTTGCCGTCCGGATTGACTTCCAAGGTGAAGGCTCTTGAGACCTTCGACGGGCAACTGGAAGAAGCTTTTCCACCCATGTCCATTTGCATGACACTCGAGGATGATATTGATATAGGTCGGGGGGATATGATCTGTAGGCCGAACAATCATCCCGAAGTTTCGCAGGACCTGGATCTCATGGTTTGCTGGCTAAATCAAGATGGTTTAAAACCGGGTGGGAAATATATTATCCGGCATTCGAGCAATGAAGCCAGATGTGTGATCAAGGGTGTGCGTTATAAGATGGATATCAATACGCTTCATCGACTGGAAGATGATAAGGAGATCAAACTGAATGATATCGGCAGAATATTTATCCGAACCACCAAGCCGATGATGGTTGATCCTTATAAAAAGAACAGAAATACAGGTAGCGTGATCCTCATTGATGAATTTACCAATGAGACGGTTGCTGCCGGTATGGTGATCTAATCTCTTACCCGAAAGTCCTGTTCTCTCAGGGTTTCCTTCCCTGACTTAAGAATGAGCCTATACTTGCCCTTTTCGAGCAGTTTGGCGTTTCCCTTTTTGTCCTTGACCTCTGGTTTCAGGCTAAGAGTCCAATAGCCTTTTGATTCTGTTTGACCAGCGAGGAACTGTTTTTGTTCATCGTTTTCAATAAATACGCTCAAGGACCTTCCATCGGGATTATAACCGCAAACCTGAATTTTTGGAACCCAGGGGCCCCTGAAGGTTTTTTGTTCCTTTTCCCAATATTCTCTGCCACGGAGATCTTCTGTTTTGAAAAGAAGATGCTTCTCACTTTGGGTTGCAATTGATCTCAGGTTCTCAATATTGGATTTGTAGATACTCCTTCCATGGGTGCCAACGAGCAGATCATGCTCCCTTGGATGAATGGCCAGATCATATGCGGCGACATTGGGAAGATCCGATAGCATGGTCCATGATCTCCCATCATCCATGCTGCAATAGGTAGCATGATCGGTTCCAAGGAAAAGCAAACCGGGGACTACTGGATCCTCGATTATTTTATTCACACATTCATTCGGCAGTCCATTGCTGATTGAACTCCAGGTTTTTCCATCATCGGTACTTTTATATACATAGGCCAGGAATTCGTCCTCGCGGTAACCCGTGAGGCTAACATAGATCTTGTTTTTCTCGTGTTTCGAGGGGTATATGCTGCTGACCCATCTTTTGTCGGGGAGCCCTTTTGTCCTGAGGCTCCATGAGCCTCCGCCATTATCACTGACCTGCACATTGCCATCATCGGTGCCCACATAGAGTTTTGCGAAATCAAAAGGCGATTCTTCGATAACGGTGATGGTGGAATACGGAACGTTCTCGGATGGAAGGTTCCTGGTCAGGTCCGGGCTGATCGCCTTGTAATCATCACCCTTATTCAAGCTTTTGTAAAGCCTTTGGGCTCCGATGTAAAAGATGCTGTTGTTGTGTTGACTCAACAGTATAGGCGTTCTCCAGTTAAATCTTAAGGTCGGTTCTCCAATATCATGGACCGGAACAACTCTTTTTGAAGGGGCACTCTCTGAACGTGATATCCTGTAATAATTGCCAAATTGATAGCCGGTGTAGATCTCATCTGAATTTTCAGGATTGATCTGTACCATCATTCCGTCACCGCCAAATATCCATTGCCACTTATTCGAATAATTCGGGCGACTATTGCTTGACCCGTACAAAACGCCATTGTCCTGAAGGCCTCCATATACGTTATAGGGCTGGTCAAAATCATAAGCAACAGAATAGAATTGACCTACTGAAAGGCTTTGCAGATTTCGCCACATGGCCCCGCCATCATAGCTTTGATAGAGCCCACCGTCGCTTCCGCATAGCAGATGATCGTCGTTATCGGGATCTATCCACAATGCCTGATGGTCACCATGCACATGGACAAAGGTGTCGGCCAAAGAAAAGGTTTTCCCGCCATCCATAGATCGAACCAACGGGACTCCCAAAAGATAGACCTTTTCGGGATCCTTTGGAGAAACCCGGATCTCTCCAAAGTAATATCCGTAGGAGTAGAAGGCTCTGTAGAGGTCGGTTTGGTTAACCTTTTTCCATGTATTGCCCATATCTTCGGATCGATAGACCTCGGCTCCGATCACAGGCGCATTGAAAAGGGCTTCGTTGGCATCACCGAAATAATTGGCGATTGCCTTGGGTTCGTATTTTCCATTGCGGATTTCCGACCGGACCAACTCCGCATCATACTTATCCGGATAACGGTTTTCCCGAAGGAAGCTATCGATCTTTGCTGCTGGGATTCTCAGGAAAGCCTCTGAAGACATATCCAGGAAATCTACACTTCGATACCCCGATTTCGGCCGATCTTCCTTCTCCTCCTTTTTCTTTTCTTCCTGATTGTCGAGACTGGCATACATGATGTTCGGGTCCGAGGAACAGATCGAGAGTCCAATCCTGCCTTTGAACTCACGATCCGGCATACCCTGATTTGAAGGTGACCAGTTCATACCTCCGTCCCTGCTCACATAGATTCCCGTTCCCGGGCCGTTTTCTACAAACTCCCATGCTTTTCGCTTTCTTTCCCACATGGAAGCCCAAAGCATATCCGGGTTTTCAGGGTGAATGATAAGGTCTATAGCACCAGTCGATTCATTGATGTAAAGGGTTTTTTTCCAGCTTTTGCCTCCGTCAGTGGTTTTATAGATCCCCCTATCTTCACTTGGACTGTAAAGGGCACCCATAGCCGCTATCCAGACAATCTCCGGATTGCTGGGATGAGTGATAATTTTTCCGGTATGCTGGACGCCCTCAAGGCCGCAGTGCTGCCATGTTTTTCCAAGGTCAGAGGATTTATAGATCCCACAGCCCGCGTAACTTGAGCGCGAGGAATTGTTTTCACCCGTGCCTACCCAGATCACCCGCTGTTCGTCGTTTTCAAATATGGCCATATCGCCTATGGTCAAGGCTCCCTGGTTGTCAAAAATCGGTTGGAATCCGATTCCATCATTGTTGGTATAAAAAACACCTCCGGAAGCATATGCTACCAGAAACTCCTGTTTGTTGGAGCTGAACACTTCAATATCGGAAACCCGCCCGCCCTGTACTACAGGCCCGATCGAGCTGAAGGGATAGTCTTTAAGGATGCTGCTCTTACGTAATTGATCCCTTAGCTCTGTGGCTTTGATGATCTCGGAAGAGGGGGTGGGCTCGATGGCCTGAGCTTGGCTGAAAAGGGAAAGCAAGGCAAAACTTAGGAAGGGAATCGTTTTCTTCATCCTGATTGAATTTCTATCTTAAGGCCATCAATTTTAACCAAATCTTATTCACTATGAAAAAAATATCACTATTCGCAATTGTTATTCTGATGGCAATGGGCAGCCAGGTTAGGGCAGGTGATTTAGTTGCGCTTGGCCTAAAAGGTGGGATTTCAAATAATTGGGCTCGAACAAATACTCCTGGTGTCGAGGATAATATTAATTCCTATTTGGGATACCAGGTTGGAGCCTATACGCGAATTAACCTTCCAATTGTAATGGGAATCAAGGGGGAAGTTCTATATACGGCGAAAGGATTCAATGCAGAGAGCCAGGGATTTGAGCAAGAAGTTAGAACCGGATGGGTTGAGATCCCACTTCTTTTGTCTTTTGGGCTTGCAGGGAAAGTAGAACTGGATATTGGACCACAATTTAGCTTCCTTGTCTCAAAGAATTATTCGGATAATTTTGGATCAGGCCTATCATTTGATGATGTTTTTGATGGATATGGCTCTACAGAGATCGGGTTGGCTATTGGAGCAGATGTGAATATCATCAAAAGGTTGGGAGCATACCTCCGCTACACCTATATGTTTGATAATTCCTATAACTCAGGTGGTGACGTTTATGACCTGGGTCAAAGCAACCTTCAGCTTGGTGTGAAGATCAGGCTGATGAACTAGGGTTTCAAAATTGAATCAAAATAAAACCCCGCAAGAGTGATCCTGCGGGGTTTCTTTTTTTATCGGGCCATGCCCTTTTCTTATTCCGTTTTGGGTTTGGTTACTGCCTTGGGATCTCCTCCCATCACTCTTTGGATGGTTAACCCTTGAACCAGGATAGAGAACACCACCACACTATAGGTGCTTTGGATGATGAAGTTCTTTACCTCTCCCAGGTCATCCGGTAAACTCAGAGCTAATGCTACGGATATGCCACCCCTAAGACCACCCCAGACCAGGACAGGCAGGGTTTTGGGATGAAATTTCTTCGTGATCCTTAAGAAGCTTAAGGGTATGAACACCGCCGTGAATCTTCCAAAAAGAACGATGAGAATTCCAAACAAGGAAGCAAAGAAGAAATCCGACCGGAATGGTATTACGATCATTTCCAAACCGATCAGGATGAAGAGAATGGCATTGAGCGCTTCATCGATGATATGCCAGAACTTATGAACGTATTCACCGGCGACATCGGCAGCCGCCTCGCTTCGACCTTCTCTTCCAAGTACTATTCCCATAACGACCATGGCCAGAGGAGCAGAAACATGGATCAACTCGGCGATCTCAGCACCACCCAGGACCATGGATAAGGTGATCAATACCTCTAGCTCCACATGATCATTGTGGACGATCTTCAGCAGGTAGAAACCTATGAACCCAAAAATGACACCCAGCAATATACCACCGACAAATTCCTGACCGAATTCCATCACGGCCTCCATCGGATGGAAACCCGATACCCCTCCCTCAACAATATGAAGGATGGTCAGGAAGGTCACAACGCCGACTCCATCGTTAAAAAGAGATTCGCCGGCAATCTGGATCTCCATATTTTTTGGAAGACTGCTCTTCTTCACCATAGCCAATACGGCGATTGGATCCGTTGGAGAGATCAATGCGCCAAAAAGGAGGCAATGGACAAAAGTGATATTGAGGTTAAGGTTCAGTACAGGTAGAAGCAGGTAATACAATATGGCCGCAACCACAAAGGTTGAGATCAGGGTACCTGCTATCGCAAATCCAAAAATTACCGGCCCTTCTTTTTTAAATGTATTCAGATCAATACTCAGTCCCCCTGCAAACAGCAGGAAGCTCAACATGATCTGAAGAAGGACATAACTAAAATCAAAGGCCATGATAGTCTCGGCCATTTCTACTACGCCCGGGGCAACAAAACCAACCAAGACCACCACAATTGACAGAATCAATGCCAGAACCATAAGGCCGATGGTAGAAGGAAGTTTTAAGTAGGAAACGTTGATAAACGTAAAAACCGTGGCAAGGAAAATCAGGAGGGTAATGATAGTTAAGACGTCCATATGGCTAGGATTGTTGGTATGAGCGAATCTAAAAAACTATTGGGAATTTTTAGCGACAGCTTCAAGTTTACCTTCGCTGCATTTCAGTGATTCTGATGACCCTGAACACGTTGTTCTTCAAACCGCATCTATAGTTCTGAGATTTGATGGTATATTTCCCCTTGACAGCCAGTCCGCTGACCTGGAACTGAGGGGAGAGGTTTTCGGGCTTGAAGGATTCGGTAGGCCTGGATAAAAGAAAACCACAGCTGTCCGGGCCTACGATAATGGTACCGTCTTCAAAACTGAATTCCGGATTGGATGAAGTGATCGGATCTTCTTTGTCCTCACAGGAAAGAAGAAAAGAAATGATAAGGCCAAGGATTAAAAAGTGGATTTTCCTCATGTTAATTGAGCTTGGTCATCATTTTTAATGGAGTGTCAAATTCAAATTTTTCCTCAGGCGCCTTGATGAGGTTCATCCATACATCTTTGATCCGGTACCATTCATCCTCGGTAGCATTCTGCCCCTTGGTCACATCCAAGTGTACCGGTTGGGCCTTTTTGCCCTGAATCGTTTCTCCATCCAAAAGATTTCCGTAAACAAACCAATAGTTCACAAAATCATATTGAGCTGACCTCACCTGGCACATGATGGGTCTGTTATTATAGATATAGATCTTTCCACCGACGTATCCGGATTTTTTGCTGGTCTCAAACTCGATCAGGTCAAGTATCTTGTTGTTCTCGCCTTCGTAATACGCGGTTAGCTTACCTACATCCCCGGTGCCCAGGTCGATTTTTTTTACAATTTTCCAACTGTTGAATCGATAGGAGGTAGATTCCTTGACCTCGACAAACCCTTTCATCGCCTGGATATGTTTCTGATAGTATTTTCTGTCAAATGAATTGTGTCGCACAACGGTTGTGCCTTCCTTATGATTGAATTCCTCTTCAATGTCTCCTCGATTAGACCCGGTCACATTGTTTTCTCCGAATTCGCAACCCTTTATATCAAGTGTATATATCTCGGTTTTTATCGCAGCCTGGTGGCTACCGTTGAAGTATGATGCTTCTACTGAAACATCAGCACTCTTTTCATCGATGATCATCGCGTATTCCGAATAGGGTTCAAATCGACAATCCTTGAAGCGAATGTTTTTGCATTCCTCAAGAATGATACTGGCCTTGCCCTGGTTTTTGATCCCGTAACCCATCTTCATCCCTCGGAATTCCACGTTTTCACAATTGATCAGTTTGAAAAGGAATTCGTTGTTGTTGAAAGTCTTGATCCCATTTGAGCCTGGATCACCGGTACCAAGGATCAGAAGGTCCTTTTTGTTTTGAAGCAGGTAGGGTTCCTTGATATCTCCGTAAGAATCGAAAAGGATGGTATCCTGAAATGCCCATGAATTTTGTGACGCGAACAGAAGTACGAGAACGAAAGCAAGATGTCGAGGGCAGCTATTTTGAAAATAAATACGACAAAATGGCATAATAGAATCAAAAATATTAAATAAATAAGACATAATGTCTTGTTTCTGTTTGATTTAAGGACATAACCGCGCAAAAATGCACTTGGTATCCGAATTGATAAAAGGCATTTGAAGATTTAAAAATAGACAATCATGACACTTGTAAAATTCAGACCAAATAACGACTTGCATTTTCCCAGGTTCAAAAGTTTTTTTGATGATTTCATGAATAGAGACTGGAACGAGGGTTTTGAGTTGAAGGGCACCCAGCCCAGGGTCAATATCCTTGATAAGGCAGATCAATTTGAGATCCATTTTGCTGCTCCCGGGTTGAATAAAGCGGATTTCAACATCTCAGTTGACAATGACATCCTCAAGGTTTCCTATGAGAAAGAAATGGAGAAGAAGGGGGAAGGAAACAATGAGGGATATACATTAAGGGAGTTTTCTTACGAAAAATTTGAAAGATCCTTCAATCTGCCTGATGCAGTGAACAGGGAAAAGATCGATGCCAGCTATAAGGATGGTGTCTTGAACATCATAGTTCCAAAAAAGGAAGAAGCCAAGGTTCAGCCGGTAAAGGAGATCAAGATATCCTAGGCAAACCGAAAGTCGTTTGAAGCAGCCATCTCAATATTCATTGGGATGGCTTTTTTATGCAATTACTCCGGAGCCGATCAATTCTTCATCGGCGTACCAGGCGGCGAACTGACCCGGTGTGATACTTTTCTGCTCCTCTTCAAAAATGATGTAAAGCCCTTTTTCTTGCTTGTAGAGCTTGGCTTTCTGTGTCTTCTGCCTGTACCTGATCCTTACAAGGTAGTCACGTTCTTCACCTTCATCCATTTCAAGGTCTGGCCTGACCCAGTGAATATCCGGATTTTCTATGTAGAGCCCTTTACGGTAAAGTCCGGGATGATCTTCACCCTCCCCGGTATAGGTGATATTGGTTCTCGTATCCGTATGGATCACAAAGAGTGGCTCCTTGCGTCCTCCGATATTCAATCCTTTTCTTTGGCCAATGGTGTAAAAATGTGCTCCCTCATGCTCGCCAATTTCCACCCCGGAGGCTTCCTGATATGGGATCTTTCTGGAGTAAGCCTTGAGCTGCTCCTCCCGGCCATCGGCTATTTCAATGATCTTTGATCTTTCATCAAACAACGGGGAATCAGCAGCGACATCGATCACCTTTCCCGTTCTTGGTTTCAGCTGTTGCTGCAGAAAGACCGGTAATTTGACCTTGCCGATAAAGCACAACCCCTGAGAGTCCTTTTTGTCAAAATTGTGAAGGTCAGCCTCTTTGGCGATCTCTCGTACTTCGGATTTCAACAGCCCCCCTATGGGAAACAGGGCATATTTAAGCTGTTCCTGAGTTAGTTGGCAGAGGAAATAACTTTGATCCTTGTTTGGATCCTTACCGGACAATAATCGATAGGTTTTTCCTTCCGGTCCATCGATTTCCTCCTTACGGCAATAATGTCCTGTGGCGACATAATCGGCACCGAGTTTTAGGGCCGCTTTCAGAAACAGGTCAAATTTGATCTCCCTGTTGCAAAGAACATCCGGATTTGGTGTTCTCCCTGCTTCGTACTCCCTGAACATATAGTCCACGATCCTTTCCTTGTATGGATCGCTGAGATCAAGCACCTGGTAAGGGATGCCAAGCTTTTCGGCGACCATCAATGCATCTGCACTATCCTCAACCCAGGGACATTCTTCCGAGATCAGAACGCTTTCATCATTCCAATTGCGCATAAATATTCCGATCACCTCATGCCCCTCTTCTTGAAGCAGATGAGCTGAAACAGCGGAGTCTACACCACCTGATAAACCGACAACAACTCTGGCCATAATGCAAAATTACGTTCTAAACCCTGAAAAATGCTGGATGGTTCAGAAATCCGGAAGCTGTTTTCGGATTTTGAATTCCTTGGGATAATGGTTTTTGAGCAGGTCATTTTGAGACTTTCCCCATCCCAGTGGAGTACCCCGATAAGTACACAGAACCCAGCCCTTGGGAATACCGGGAATTGTCAGGCTTTCTCGCCTTAAAAAACGCAGTGCCTGTTCCTTGGACAGTTCTACTTTTGAATCATATTGAAAGCCATTCATCATGGCCAGGTCATGCGTAGGAAAGTTATCCTTCCTAGAGATCCTGCCCACCTTTCTTCCTGCATACTGGAAATTCAACGCGGCCGAGAATCTGTCGAGAAACCTTCTTCCGCTGTGATCGATCAACAAGAGATCTTCTCCGTTTTGCATGAGGGGCTGGTCGATCAGAGCAAATGGAAAGCCGTTTTTGTATGGCATGGGTTTCCAATGTTTTTGCGGTGCTCTCTTTGTTGTGATGGTCTTGTCCTGGCCTTCTGATGATCCTTTTTGGATAAGCGTGACTGTAAAACCCTCTCCCGTAATTCGCTGCGGTAAAAAGCGATAGGTTCTGCCAACTCGCGTTGCATTACCCCATTCGGTTTTAAAAAAGTCCGGGGTTTCCAATTCGGGAACCTGATGAGGAATGACATCGAATTTGACCTGGTGCTTTTCCATCACCTTTTCGTTTTCTTCCTGGTTTAAGGTGCATGTCGAGTAGATCAGAAAACCTCCCTGCCGTAGGCTTGGCCAGACTTGTTTCAGAATTTCTCCTTGGATCTCGCTGCATTTCTCCCTTAATCCCGGGCTCCATTGTTGAAGGGCAAAGCTATCCTTTCGGAACATTCCCTCGCCGGAGCAAGGGGCATCAACAACCACAAGATCGAACTGTTCACCGATTCCCTGAAAGGATTCGGGACTGGTATGAGTAATGATTGAGTTTGTTAGCCCCCATTTGATGATGTTTTCCTCAAGAGCCCGGACCCTTTTGCCTACCAGTTCGTTTGAGACCAGAAGTTCCAGATCTGGCAATTGGGATAGAATGTCCGTGCTTTTACCTCCCGGAGCCGAACAAAGATCAAGTGCCGAACGGATCTTCAATTGATTTGATAGCCAAAGTGCAATGGACCCGGTGATCATGCTCGAAGCCTCCTGCACATAGTATGAACCCTGGAAGAATGCCGGATCATCTACAAAAGAGGGGCGGGATTCGAGATAATTTCCAAATCGATTCCAGGGTACGCTATCCGTGATATTCAGATGGGATGTCTCACCCTTATATGGATTTTTTCGGATCGAAGTTGGCGGCGTTGCATTCAGTGCGTCAAAAAAATCAGGAGATTCCGAACCCAGCAGAGTCCTGGTTGATTCTATGAAGTCTTTGGGGAGATCTATGCTCAATCCCATTTCACCTGAATATTGAGAGGAGGGTCGAAAAGGGACCCGTCTTTCCATAGGTCATGTGCTTTTATAATGCCGGCAATGCTCAGAGAATCGGTAATCTCGTTCTCCATGACCAAACGATAGGCCTCTTCCAGATGAAGTTTTCTGAGCTCCAGTTTTTCTGTTTCTTCCGGGGCAGATTCTCCGAGTTTTAACCCGGATGCAATGAAAACGTAACCGAGCTCATCCGTTACGGAATTGGAGGTATGGATTCTCATAATGCATTTCCAGTCCGATGCCTCCAGGCCCGTTTCCTCCTGAAGTTCCCTTTTTGCCGATTCCAGTGAATCGATTTCCAAAGGACCTCCGCCCATAGGGATCTCCCATGAGTATTCATCCAAGGTGTATCGGTATTGCCCCACAAGCCATGTATTGCCATGCTGGTCTACAGGAATTATGCCTATTGCCCGGTTCTTAAAGTGAACCACCCCGTAAATGTTTTCTCCCCCGTTGGGGTTGATCACCAGATCTTCCTTAACATGAATCCAGGGGTTTGAATAGATATTTTTTGACTTTAATCTTTTCCAGGGGTTTTTCAAGCGGCAAAAATTTTCAACTTTCGAATCTCCTAAATCGCTGCCGTAAAAATGCCCTTTCTACATGAGCTTGCAAAAAAGGTATCGGAAGATCGTGAATATGAACTTCATGATCATTGGGTAATCCTTCCCTCAAGGAGATCATGTATATATTTCGAGCATTATCTGGCTGGTTTTTTTCAAAAGCCGAGCTTCTTTCCCAAGGTTCAAACCATCGAAGAACTTAGCCAGGAGCTATCAGGACTTGTTGTGCCGGATCAACATTTCTTGCTCGTACAGCTATTTGGAAGCTGGAACAGGGTAGGGGAAACGGCCATTTCCTTAGAGGATTTTCTTGAATTCGGTCCACAGCTTCTCAGGGATTTTGATCATATCGATGCCAATCTTGTAGATGCCGCTGCCGTTTTTGCTCAATTGCAAGCGGAGCAATCTTTGGTGCGATGGGGTGATGAATTGGGAGAATCTCTCAACTCAAATACACCACTTGTTAAAAAGCAGTTTGACTTTTGGTTTATTGTCGACAAGGTCTATGACGATTTTAAGGGGCATTTGATAAATCAGGGTCTTGGGTATAAGGGGCTGAACAAAAGGATGCTTGCCGAGAACCTTGATGAGCACTTCGGGATATTCAAGGGCAGGAAGATCCATGTTGCTGGATTTAACTCACTGAGCAAGTCGGAAAGGAAATTGATATTTGGTCTTCATGACAGATGTGGTGCAGAGCTCCATTGGGACTCGAAAAGGGAGTTTATCGATGACCAGGATCAGGAAGCCGGCCGGTACCTGAGGGAATATGAAACCATACTCGGTCCGATCCGGCCTTTACAGCCCGGTCGTTATCGAAAAGAACAGAAGATCGACATCACCGGAGTTCAGGGAGTCGTAGCTCAATCGAGGATGGCCTGGAGCCGGGTTTCCGAGGCGATCGCTTCCGTGTCCTTTGAAGATGTAAAGGATAGGTTCGATTGGCTTGCCATCGTGCTTCCGGATGAGCGGATGCTTTTTCCCTTATTGGAGAGTATGCCGAGTTCGCTTCGGGATAAAAATGGTACTGAAGTGCTGATCGCCGAGGAGATCAATATTACCATGGGGCTCGGTTTTTCGGATTCCACAATCCGATCCCTGCTTCAAAACCTTTTCAAGCTTCTGGAAAAGGAGAAGAAGGAGTTCTATTACCAGGACCTTTTTAGGATACTCTCAAGCCCGGTTTTCACGCTTGAGCCGGTCTATTCTAAGAAGATATTGGAGCTCCTGAAAAGGATACGCGAAGAAAAGATCATTCAGGTGGGTACCGAGCTGATACGCGAATATGATGTTCAAGGCAAGTTGGAGAATCTGCTTTTTCCTGATTTAAAAATGGATCCCGGATTTCTTGAAAAATATCTTGACCAGATCTTTAAAGACTGGTTCCAGATCGAGAAAAGGGATGTCAGCTTTGGAGTGAATAAGGTTTTCTTTCTCAAGGCCCTGGATGTTGCCGAGAGAACTCATAGGCTCTTCAAAACAGAGGGTGTGGAATTTGGTTTCAAGGCATTTTCGCACCTGTTCATAAAATCCCTTGATTCCTATTCGATACCTTTTAGCAGTAAACCTCTGAAGCCCATCCATATTGTCGGCATGCTTGAAACCAGGGCCCTTGATTTTCGACATCTCTCGATTCTATCCTGCAATGAAGGCATACTCCCAAGAGGAAGGACCTTTAATTCTTTGCTTCCTTTTTTCGTCAGCAAAATATTTGACCTTCCGACATATGAGGATTTCGATTCTTCCTCAGCCTATTCTTTTTTCCGACTCCTCAACGAGCCCGAAGAGATAGACCTGATTTATTCAAAGGAGTCAAATGAAATGTATCGCTCCGAGCCATCAAGGTATCTGCTACAGGTAGAGAACTTTTGGAACAAAAAGGAAGGTAAGCGCATCACAAAGCATTATCAGGAGTTTGATCTTCGGAGTCTTCCTGATCTCGATCAGAATGAGATCCCGAAAAGCGATGAGATCATTGAGCGGACCCTTGACTTTCTCAGTGGAGAAAAGAAATACAGATCCTGGACCAATGGTCTCAGTCCCTCAGCCCTGACCCAATACCTGTACAATACCCTGGAGTTCTTTGAGAGCAAGATCCTGGAGGTGAGAGAGGAGGAGAGGCCGGAGGTTGAATTGGACCCCATGCTAATGGGAACGATCATCCACGGTTTTCTGGAATTACCTCTAAAAAAGTTCAACCGCAGAACCCTGGATCATCATGCGCTGGAGGTTTTGTTGAACGACAAGCCGGAACTCGAGCGGGTTTTTGGGGAGGTGTTAAATCGGGTAAAGGTTTCGAAGTATTCAAGATCGTTTGGGTACAGTTCGATCCAGGTTCAAATTGCCAAGGATCTCGCACGGGATTATCTGAAGAATTTGGTTAGGGAAGGGGAGAGCTTCCAGATCTATGGTCTTGAAAAAGATCTTCGGGTAAGCTCTGAGATTGAAACAGAAAAGAGGGGAAGGGTGAAGGTCCTTTTGAAAGGCAATCTGGACAGGATCGATAAGCTTGGAGAAGGATACCGGATCATCGACTATAAGACAGGTTCTCCAAAAAGCGGGGAGTTGAAGGCGTCGGGGATCAAGGATCTTTTGGTGGATGGGGGCAAAAGCAAAATTCTCCAGCTCATGATGTACAAATACCTTTTGATCAAGCAATTGGATCAAGAGGGAAGCCTTCCTCTTGAGGGCTTTAGGGAAGAAACCCGGATCATGTCAGGGATCTATTATTTCGGAGGTAAATCAAGTGGGGTGCAATATTATGCCGTGGCCGATGAGCCTGAGGACAATCAAGAGTTCTGTGTTTATTGGGAATCCATTCTTGGGCTTGTTCTGGATCAGATGCTGGACAAGACTATTCCGTTTACGGATGGTGTAGCATTTGAGAAGCAATAAAAAAGCCCCGTTGTCGGGGCTTTGAATGTAGCGAAGGAGGGAGTTGAACCCTCGACCTCAGGGTTATGAATCCTGCGCTCTAACCACCTGAGCTACCTCGCCATCTAATTTGCTTTTGGATAAACATCCTCGAGCGTGGTTTCATCATGTACCGGCGAAAGTAAAGGTGGTTCCACCTGCCTGTCCTCCGGCCAAAGCTTGTCTTTGGGGAAGGAGGAAGCTACCTCGCCATCTGATTTGCTTTTGGATAAAGATCCTCCAGCGTGGTTTCAATGCGTTTTGCGAGTTTGAAATCAACTCGCGCACCACTTCCAAAATCAAAAAAGGCAGGATTATTGTTCTGCCTTTAAAAATCGAGCGCAAAACTACACAAATCCCGAGCTTAGAAACAAACGCTGAGCACGGGTTTTAATAATTTAATTATTATGTTACATTAGGCGCTGAGGGCGTATGATTATTACGAGCATGGAAAAAAGGAAATACGAGTTCGAATTTGAGATCAATGCTACCCCCAAGCTTCTTTATCCTTATCTGGCCACCCCGGGAGGTCTGGAGCAATGGTTCGCCGACAAGGTGACGATCGACGGTGACAAGGTTCAGAATATGGTTTGGGATGGTGAGGATCATTTTGCCAAGATCACTTCTCAGAAGGTCTTCAAAAGTGTGAAGTATGAATTTCTCAATGAGAACAAAAAGCCGGAGAAGGATCCGAGCTATATGGAATTTTCCATGGTCAAGAATGAGATGACAGAAACCTATTACCTACACGTTACTGATTATATGGATTCAGACGTTGATGAGACTGAGCAATATGAAGTCTGGGAATCCCTGGTCGACGAGCTAAAAGCAATTGTAGGAGGATAAGCATTGATTCGTAAAGTTGATAAGATGGTCCTGAAGGCCTTTTTTGGGCCTTTTCTGGTCACATTCAGTGTTGTTGTTTTCATTTTTCTTCTTCAGTTCTTTCTGGGATATTTCAACGAGCTGATCGGAAAGGATCTTGGCTTTCTGGTCTATGCCAGGCTGATCTTCTACTTCGCCCTGACCATGACGCCCATTGCACTTCCGTTGGCAATTCTCCTTTCCTGCCTGATCACTTTTGGCAATCTCGGAGAGCATATGGAACTTACCGCGATCAAGGCTTCCGGCATCACCCTTCTGCGCGTATTAGCCCCGATGTTTATCTTTTCTATCCTCATGGCCACTGTTTCGTTATGGTTCAATGATTCCCTCATCCCGAAGATCAATCTCAAGGCCTGGAGTTTGTTCTATGATGTAAGGCAGAAGAAACCGGCGGTCGACCTGAAACCTGGAATGTTCTATGGCGGTATTCCCAACATCAGTATTCGTATCGATGGTAAGGGGGATGATGGCAAGACATTGGAGGGTGTCTTGATCTATGATCATTCCGAGGGCTTGGGGAACAACAAAATGGTCATTGCCAAAAAAGGGTATATGGAGACCATTAATTCCGGTGAATACCTGAAGCTCACCCTTTTTGAGGGTAGGATCTATTCACAGCAAGGCAAGAACCCAAGGAGAAAGGAGAATGAAAGATTCACGGTTGCCGGGTTCGAAAAGAACGAAATGCTATATGGCCTTGAGTCCTTCAAATTCAAAAAGACCGATGAGGAATTGTTTAAACCCCATAGGGTGATGAACAACATATCGGAGCTCAACACCAAGATCGATTCATTTGAGACCATGAACCAGCAGATGTCGAAGAGCTTTTCTGCGAGCCTTGCGGGTTTTTACAATTACATGAATCGAAAAAAGAAGTTCAAAAAGGCCAAGATTATTCCTGTCGACCCCGGTCTGGCAGATGGAGATCTGCTGAGTGGCCCGGAAAGGTATCAGGCCTATAAGCGGGCGATTGAGGTAGCCAGAAATATTAAGGGATTCACTAGTTCATATGCCGAACAGGCAAAGTGGAGGATACAGGAAAGAAACCTCTATTCGATCGAGAAATACAAGAAATATACCGGCGCCATAGCCTGTATTGTGATGTTCCTCCTAGGAGCTCCCTTGGGATCTATTATCAAGAAAGGGGGTTTGGGGGTTCCCGTGCTGGTTTCCATTATTCTTTTTATCGTCTATTATGTCATTTCCCTTACCGGGGAGAAAATGAGCAAACAAAATGTCGTTGAGGTGGAATATGGAATGTGGGCTGCTAATTTTATACTCGCGATACTCGGCGTTTGGTTTTTAACCAAAGCCAGGCAGGATTCCTCACTCTTTGATGCCGACTTTTACATTGTAAAATGGCAGGCTTTGAAGTCCAAACTATTTCCCTCCGGATCAGCCTAAACATTTGGAATTGAGGAAATACAAGTCTAATTTTGCGACCCTAAAATTTTAGGATAAATATTTGATTGAATGTCGTTTACGAAGGAAAAAAAGGAGGAGATTTTTGCGAAGTACGGTAAAGACAAAACCGACACTGGGTCTCCAGAGGCTCAGATCGCATTATTGACGAGCAGGATCCAACACCTGACGGATCATCTGCAATCTAATAAGAAGGATTTCTCATCCCGTCTCGGGCTGATGAAATTGGTAGGAAAAAGAAGGAAATTGCTGAATTACCTTCAGCACCGGGATATCGAAAGGTATAGAGGTATACTGAAATCATTGAATTTAAGAAAGTAAAATTTGGGGGATGGAAGTCCCCCATGTTTTTTATAGGGCAAAGGGCCCTGAATTATCTGTATAGAATATATTATGAAACCAAACTTTCATACAAAGATCATCAAGCAACCAGATGGATCTGAAATAAAAATCGAAACCGGCCGCTTTGCCAGACAGGCCGATGGTTGCGTAACCATCCAGGTTAAAAATGCAATTGTATTAGCCACCGTTGTATCAAATAAAGAAGCCAGAGAAGGCGTAGACTTTCTACCTCTCTCGGTTGATTACCAGGAAAAATTTGCGTCTGCCGGAAAAATTCCAGGCGGATTTTTGAAAAGGGAAGGTAGGCTTTCCGATATGGAAATCCTGATCTGTAGACTTGTAGACAGAGCTTTAAGGCCTTTATTTCCAGATGATTATCACGCGGAAACTCAGGTAGGGATCACAATGATCTCTTCGGACCCGGAAGTTGCTCCTGATGCGCTTGCTGCGCTTGCGGCTTCAAGTGCCCTGATGATATCCGATATTCCTTTCGGCGGACCCATTTCAGAGGTCAGGGTTGGCAGGATCAATGGAGAACTCAAGATCAACCCTGCTCCGGCAGAAATGGACGAAAGTGATATCGACATCATGGTTGGAGCGACCGCTGAAAACGTCACCATGGTTGAAGGAGAGTTCGGAGAGGTGAGCGAAAGCGAAATGGTCGAAGCCATCGTATTTGGACATGAGACCATCAAGGTTCATTGTGCCGCACAGAAAGAACTTGAAAAAGAGCTTGGAAAAACCGAAAAGCGCGAATACTCTCATGAAACCGATGATGAGGAGCTAAGAGCCAAGGTCAATGAACTGGAGTCAAAGATTTACGATGTCTGCAAGCAGGGAATCGCATCCAAGCAGGAAAGAAAAAGGCTTATCACCGAGATCAAGGATCAATTCATCGAATCCCTTGGTGAAGAACCTGAAGTAGACCCGGGAATGCTCGCCAGGTATTTTGGTGATGTAGAGAAAAAGGCTGCCAGAAAGGCGCTGCTGGATACCAAGGTGAGACTTGACGGAAGGAAGCCGGATGAGATCAGGCCGATCTGGACTGAGATCGATTATCTGCCTTCTGCTCATGGATCTGCGATCTTCACCAGAGGTGAGACCCAGTCATTGACATCGGTAACCCTTGGAACCAAGCTCGATGAGCAGCTGATCGATTCTGCTATGTATAAAGGATCCAATAAATTCATGCTGCACTATAACTTCCCCGCATTTTCTACCGGTGAGGTAAGGCCGAATCGGGGACCCGGAAGGAGAGAAGTGGGGCACGGGAATCTTGCTCTCAGAGCCTTGAAAAGAATTATCCCTCAGGATGATTCAAACCCATATACCATCAGAGTTGTATCTGACATTATGGAGTCCAATGGATCGAGTTCCATGGCTACGGTTTGCGCAGGCTCCATGGCATTGATGGATGCCGGAATTCAAACCAAGGCAGCGGTTTCCGGAATCGCCATGGGGATGATCAGCGAAAAGGACGGGAGCAACTATGCCATCCTTTCCGATATCCTTGGTGATGAGGATCATCTTGGTGACATGGACTTCAAGGTTTGCGGTACAGAGAAGGGCATCACCGCTTGCCAGATGGACATTAAGATCGATGGGCTTTCCAGAAAGATCCTGGAGGAAGCCCTGGAGCAAGCTAAAAAAGGAAGATTGCATATCCTGGGTGAGATGGCCAAAACCGTTACCAAGGCCAAGGATGATGTGAAGCCTTTTGCTCCGAGGTCACAGAACATGATCATCGAAAAAGATATGATCGGTGCCGTGATCGGACCAGGTGGAAAGATCATTCAGGAAATCCAGAGCACTTCCGGAGCTACCGTTATCATTGAAGAAATTGATGACAAGGGACATATCAATGTCTTTGCAACCGATGCAAATTCGATGAACACCGCTGTTGAGTTGATCAAGAATATTGTTGCTGTTCCCGAGGAAGGCGAAACCTATGAAGGAAAAGTGATGGGTATCCAGCCTTATGGTGCTTTCATTGAATTCCTTCCCGGAAAACAAGGCCTTCTTCATGTTTCCGAGATCAAATGGGAGAAGGTGGATAAAGTAGAGGATGTCCTGGAAGTCGGAGAAGAGGTTATGGTGAAACTGATCGGGATTGACCCGAAATCAGGTAAGTTCAAGCTTTCCCGAAAAGCACTTTTGCCCAAGCCTGAGAAGGTTTAAAAACAAGCTTCGAAAAGGTCTCCATCGAGACCTTTTTTTTTAACTTTTCGGCCTGACTTTTGCAGTCAGAGTAAGAGGATAAGAAATAAGAAAAATGTCAGATAACAAAGTTGAAAATGTAGTGATCATCGGCTCAGGGCCAGCGGGTTATACCGCTGCGATCTATGCTGCCAGAGCTGCGATGAAACCGGTTCTCTACCAGGGCGGACAGCCCGGGGGACAATTGACCATTACAAATGATGTGGAAAATTTTCCGGGCTATCCGAAAGGCATCAACGGACCTGCTATGATGATGGAATTCCAGGAGCAGGCGACCAGGTTCGGAACGGATATTCGACATGGAATGGTAACCGGGGTGGATTTTTCTTCAAAGCCATATAAACTCACCATTGATGAAAAGGAAGAGGTGCTTACCCATTCCGTGATCATTTCCACCGGTGCTTCTGCCAAATGGCTTGGCCTGGAGTCCGAACAAAGGTTGAATTCCAAAGGTGTTTCTGCCTGCGCTGTTTGCGATGGCTTTTTCTATAGAGGAATGGACGTTGTGGTCGTAGGTGGTGGCGATTCCGCCGCTGAAGAAGCCACCTATCTTTCCAAGCTGGCTAACAAGGTTTATTTGCTGGTCAGAAGAGATGAACTTCGAGCATCGAAGATCATGCAGGAAAGGGTATTTGAGGCTAAAAATCTGGAAGTTCTTTGGAATACTGAGACTGTTGAGGTTCTCGGTGGTGAGGAGGTTGAAGGTGTACGTGTGAAGAACAATAAAACAGGAGAAGAAAAGGATATTCCGATCCAGGGATTTTTCGTCGCGATTGGACATCAACCCAATACAGATATTTTCAAAGGACAGCTGGAAATGGATGATACGGGATACCTGAAAACGCTTAATGGTTCGACGGCAACCGACATTCCGGGTGTATTTGTGAGTGGAGATGCGGCCGATAAGATCTACAGACAGGCGGTTACCGCTGCGGGAACAGGCTGTATGGCTGCACTTGATGCCGAAAAATACCTTGCGGCAGAAAAGGTTATATGAGTATAAAACTTGATGTACTCGCCTTTGCAGCTCATCCCGATGACGTCGAGATGAGCTGTGGGGGCACCATCATCAAATTGGTACAATCCGGTAAGAAGGTTGGGATTGTGGACATCACCTTGGGTGAGTTAGGAACGCGCGGGACCCCTGAAACAAGAAAGTCAGAAGCAGCGAAAGCCGCTGAACTTATGCAGTTGGCAGCCAGGGAAAATCTGGAGCTTGAGGATGGAAGAATTGGCCAATCCGAGGAAGAGATCTCAAAGGTTATCATGGCCATCAGGAAATACAGGCCGGATATCATTCTGGCCAATGCCATGGAGGACAGGCATCCCGATCATGGTTCTGCAGCCGCGCTGATTGAGAGAAGTGTTTTTCTGGCCGGGTTGAAGAAATATCCTCTGGAAGGAGAAACATTGGACCCCTGGCGCCCTAGGGCAGTATATCACTATATCCAGGACAGGTATATAGAGCCCGATTTTGTGGTGGACATCACAGAACAATACGAAAAAAGAAAGCAGGTGATTGCCTGTTTTGAAAGCCAGTTTTACAAACAGGATTCCAAAGAAGAAGAAACCTATATTTCAACCAAAAAATTTCAAGATTATCTTGAAGCCAGGGCGGTCTCAATGGGCCATAAGATCGGTGTTCACTTCGGGGAGGGCTTTACATCCGTGAGGACCGTGGGCGTTTCCGACATCACATCCCTGATATAGGTATTTAGCGCCTTCCTGAATTCCGCTCTATTTCTCTTAGTTTTTCCAGGATCTTTTTTGGCTCCGTTTGGTCTCCTTCCATTGGTATGGCTAGTAGGTCAAATAGCGTTGTTACGCTTCTTTCCAGGGAGGAATTGGGATGGAAATGGTCCCTGCAGTGGTGGCAGAATTTCAAAATGCTGAAGGCATCCATCCATTCAAAAAACCTTTTGCTTCGTGTTGGAATCGACTTTCCATGCCTAAAGATCTCTATGACCTTGGCTTGCCATTCCTGCTCCGAAACGAAATCGCAATAGGATACTGGGAAAGTGGTATATGAGGAAAGCATTTGATCCATATCGTTGAGATGCATTCTTACCTCGCTCAAAACCGATCTGAGATCAACAAAGCTGTTGAGATCATAATAGATCCCGAGGTTTTCCTGTCCGTTCAGTTGGTTGGATATTGCCCTGCCTGTTCCGAAGGGAACCCTGTTTGACTCCCTGGAAGAGGGGATAACCCTGGTGGTATTGATCTCACCGAAGTTTCCAAGAGGGATGATCTTGTGTAGAAAGTAAAAGTCCTCACCGGCCTTGCGTTGATTCATACCTCCCTGTTTGGCATAGGCTTCAGCTCTTACAGCCATGGATGACCCAACGGTCTGATGAGCATAAGGAAATCCGGCCCATCTCAAAGCCTGATTGTAATACCTCAGACGTGTTTCGTATTGGATTATTTCAGAAGAATTTTCCCTGTCGAGCGGATGCTCATAATAGATGCTGGCTCCGGGACATTCCGGGTTCGACGTAAAGAAAGTTGAAACCTCCAGAAGGTAATTAGGATCCACCTGGCAATCGGCATCAAGGCATACAATGGGGCCGGAAGCCAAGTCCTGGTTTGCAAATTGTTGAGCGGCCAGGTCCATTCCAATTTTTCTTGCAAGACCTACACCTGCCTTTTTCGCGGGAAGTTCCATGGCGATTATTGGCAGGATCTCCATACCGATCGGGGCCTTTTTTTCCGATACTTTGATCTGGTTCAGGCACACCCGGTTGTCGGGGCTCAATTCCTTTCCAAGTGATTCTGATTGATTGATCACGGCGATCACCAAAACCGGCTTGGCAGGAAGATCGCAGTCAAAAAGGCTTTGAAGCGTCTGTTCGACACGTAACTCCTCAAAACAGGGAATGACTATGATCAATTCAAATTCCCGGCCCTGGATACGTTCGGGAAACTTCCAGTGTGGATCTGCTGACCTTTGCAGATATTCCCGGATCAGGGAGATAGCCTTTCCCTTTTCCAAGTCCAATCTTCTCCAAGCCTGGTGTAAAGTACGCGATCGTGCAATCTGTTTTCCTGACCCTGCCAAAATTCAATCCGCCTCGGAATGATCCTATAACCGCCCCAGCGATCCGGAAGCGGGATCTTTCCCTCTTTGAACTTTTCTTTCATCTCATTCCATTTTTGTTCAAGAATAGACCTGCTGCTGATCACCTCGCTTTGATCCGACACCCAGGCTCCAATTTGACTTCCATGGGGGCGTGAAGAAAAGTACTGAAGAGATTGTGCCGCAGAAACCTTTTCCACATGTCCCTCAATGATCACCTGTCGGGCCAGGAGTATCCATGGAAAAAGTGCAGAAGCAGAGGGGTTTTCCCCGATTTGCCGTGACTTTCTCGATGTGTAATTGGTATAAAAAACAAATCCCTGTTGGTCGTAGGCCTTCAAAAGAACCATTCTCTGAGAAGGAGAGCCATTTTGCGTTGAGGTGGCGAGGCTCATGGCATTTGGTTCCGGTAATTGAGCCTGCTTGGCTTCGGCAAACCAGGTGTCAAATTGTTTGACCGGATCAGGGTTCACATTCGAAGGATCCAATAGCTGGCCTTTGTATTCTTCACGGAGATCGGCGACAGTATTCATGAAAATGGTTCAATATGGAAGCATAGATACCAGTTTTTGGTATTTTGCGAAGGTAATAAAAGAGGACTTAGAGAAACGTGAAATTACGGATTGACCTTCAGGTAGAAAGCCCGAAAGAATGGGTAGAGGCGGTGATGGCGGACTTTGATTCTTTCCTGGCGGATCATGCCGATTGTGAACGAAAGGCATCTTCCATGGCCATGAGTTTTGTTGCAAAATTTCCCGACCGAAAGGAGATCATTCCAGATTTGATCGAAACCGCCGTGGAAGAACTGGAACATTTCCGGGATGTCTACGGCATCATGAAGGAACGGGGAATACAACTCAATCATGGGATCCAAAAGGATGATTATGTGGGATACCTTGTTGATCGTTCAAGATCGGGAAGGGAGGAACGCTTTCTGGACCGGCTGCTCATAGCTTCCGTTGTGGAAAGCAGGGGAGCTGAAAGATTTAAGCTGGTCTATGAAAATTTGGAGAATGGACCGCTAAAAGAATTTTATCATCGTTTATGGGCCTCTGAAGCCAAACATGGCGAAATATTTGTTAAAATGGCTATGCATTATTTCCCGGAAGAGGAGGTCATGAAAAGGTTGGACGAATGGAATGATTTGGAAAAGGAAAGCCTTGAAAAACTGCCGATAAGGGCGGCATTGCATTGATATGGAAAAACTCGATAAAGGAATCTTTGATAATATGCCAGAGGTCAAGGCGGGGTCGATCCTGATCTCAGAACCCTTTCTGAATGACCCGAATTTTGACCGAACGGTCATTATCATTTGCAAGCATAATGAAGAGGGATCCCTTGGATTTGTGTTGAACAGAAAAGCCAATCTCACCCTTGGAGAAGTCACGCAGGAATTTGAAGGACATGAGAATGAATTGTTTATCGGAGGCCCTGTGCAGCAGAACTCCCTCCACTTTCTTCACAAGGGAACAGTGGAAATAAGTGAATCCTCCCTGGTTTCTCCTGGCTTGTACTGGGGTGGTTCTTTTGAGGACCTCAAATTGAAAATGCTGTCGCGAGATATAGAGGAGGGTAAGATCAGGTTTTTTCTAGGCTATTCCGGTTGGGACGCTGGACAACTTGATGGTGAGATCGAAAGCAGATCATGGATCGTAGCCAATCTCGGTGATGATTCAATTTTTGATATCCACCCGGAGAAATTGTGGAGAAGAATACTGGAGCATATGGGAGGGAGATATAAGATCGTTTCAAATTTCCCGGAAGATCCACGATTGAACTGACTATTTTTTAGATTAGTGTGGATAAGAATCGGATTCTGAAACGTTTTAATCAATATGAAAACAAACCATTTATGAAAAATGGTATCCCCGTTCGGGGTTTTGAAAGGAGGCTATGTCATGGAAGCAGAACAGGATGGGCAAGAAAATCTGAATGAACAAGACCTAAAAAAGGAATCTGCTGAGGAACCCGTTGAGGGAAAAGAGCAGGAAAATACTTCCGCAGAGGAGGAAGAAAAAAACACAGCGGAGAGTTCTCGATCTGAGGACGACTCTAAAGCGCAAGAAGAAGGGAATACCACCCCTAAGCCGGAATCAAAGGAAAAAAGTGAAGATCGGGAACCAAAATCCGATTCTCAGGCAGATGGTGATCATGACCACCACGAAGAATATGATTTTCATGAAGATGACCTTCATCATGAAGAGGAGATCAATTATGAGGAGCTAAACAAGGAAGAGCTTCTTGAAAAAATAAAGCAATACAGTAGTCAGCCGATCGAAAGCATTCGGGACAAGGTTGTCAATGAGATCCATAAGTATTTCTATAGGATCGTTGATCAGGATCGCGAAGAGGCGAGGGAAAAATTTATTCAGGAGGGAGGAGAAGAATCAGATTTCGAATTCAGATCTGACAATGAAGTCATTTCCCACTTTGAGGATTATTACAAAAGCTTTAAGGAAAAGAGAAGACATTTCCTCGGTGACCTTGAAAAAAGGAAGGAGGCAAATGTAAAACTGAAGGAAGAGCTTTTGGAGCGACTGAGAAAGATGGTCGATGGCGATGTGGATAGCTATAGTGTGAAGGTCCTCCGCGAGATTGAAGAAGATTGGAGAAAGGCAGAACCTGTGCTGCCGGCGCGCGCCAGAGAATTGTGGGCTAACTTCAATGCCTTAAGGGATAGGTTCTATGACCAGAGAAGCCTCCTTTATGAGATGAAGGACCTGGACAGGAAGAAAAACCAGGCCCTGAAAGAAGAGATCATCGAAAAGGCAGAGCAGCTCCTTTCCAAGGACTCTATGCTGAATGCGGTTGCCGAACTCAAAAAGCTCCATGAAGAGTATAAACATATAGGCCCTGTTCCTCAGGAGGTTCGCACCAAGCTCTGGGAAAGGTTCAAGGAGATCTCCGACAAGATCCATGATAAGCGCAGAGAGGTTTCGGAGGAATTCAAGAAAGTTCTGGAGGATAACCTGGCCCTGAAGGAGGAATTGATCAAGAAGATTTTGGAGCTACAGGATTTTGCCTCGGACCGGATCAATGAATGGAACGAAAAAACCAAGGAAGTCCTCAAGATGCAGGAGGAGTGGAAAAAGATAGGTCCCACACCTAAGTCATCTGCCCGAGATATTTCAAAACAGTTCTGGTCTAATTTTAAGGGATTCTTCAAGCATAAGCAGAACTTTTTCAAGGAGATCGACAAAAAGCGAAACGAAAATCTTGAAACCAAGATCCTGCTTTGTGAGGAGGTTGAAAGAATTAAGGACAGTGAAGACTGGGAATCTACGGCACAAAGGATCAAGGAGATCCAAAAAGAATGGAAAGAAGTAGGCCCTGTTCCCAGGAAAAAGAGCGAGCAGGTTTATCAGAGATTCAAGGGTCTATGCGATGAGTTTTTCAATCGCCGGCGGGAATTGTTGGGTGAGAAAAACAAAGAGTTCAAGCAAAACCTTCTGAAGAAGAATGAGATCTGCGATAAGATCGAAGCACTTGGAGAACTATCCGAGGACAATCTGGGCCAGGCAGAGGAGCTTGTTCATGAATGGTCTGATATAGGCTTTGTAGAGCATAGAGAGATCAAAAGCTCAAGGGCAAGGTTGAGGGATAGCCTCATGAAGCTTTTGGACAAGAAGGATAAGGAAAGCAAGGAATATGAAGAGCTTTCATTTCGGATTGAGGCACTCATCGGGAATGCCACGGGAAGAGGGGGGAGCCGGGGGCTGGAGATCAAGATCGAAAAATTCAAAAAGCAGATCGGTCAGATCCAAAGAGAAGCCGAGAACTGGAAGCAAAATGTGGAGATGTTTGCCAAGACCGACAGCGCCAGTAAGATCCGCAAGGAGGTAGAAGAAAAGATACAGGCAGCGGAGGAGAAGGTGAAATCCTTGCGTGAGAAAATCAAAATTTTGAGGGGCTAGGTCTTTTCTGATTCGAATCCGAAACCTATTTTTGCGCTCGCTTTTTAAGGCTGCCTCCATAGCTCAGCTGGCCAGAGCAGCTGATTTGTAATCAGCGGGTCGGCGGTTCGAATCCGTCTGGGGGCTCATAACTAACTACCCAAGTGAATTATTTCGCTTGGGTTTTTTTATGTATTGCCTTTATGTCCTGTACTCTCAAAAAATTGACCGGTATTATGTTGGTCAATCAAAGGACATTAAAGCCCGAATCGAGCTGCATCGAGAGAAAGCCTTTTCAAGATCATATACCAAAAGAGCAGATGATTGGATCTTGAAAAGGGAAATTGAATTTGCCACAAGGTCTCAGGCATTGAATGCTGAAAAGCTGATTAAAAGAAGAAAGTCAGGAAAATTTCTGGAAAAACTAATAGCCTCGGATCAGGAGGCAGAATCGTTCAAGCGGAAGGTGATTGAGGCGGTTCGATCCCGATAGCACGGCTACCGGGACGTCTGGGGGCTCACGACTAACTACCCAAGTGAATCTTATCACTTGGGTTTTTTTATTTCCACCTTTTAGTTCTATTACCTGCAGGCTTTCTATAAAGTGGTTTGAATTACATTTATGGAAAGAAAACTCATAAATGAAGTATCTGAAAACTTTGCTTATAGCATTTATTCCTTTTCTGGGAAATGCCCAGGACACCTTTTCCATCATTGCCGTTGACTCGGTAACCGGTGAAGTAGGAGCAGCCGGAGCCACTTGCGTTGATGCCATAGCCGGATTGGGCGGGATCAAGATCTTGAACGACATCATTCCCGGAAAGGGAGGAGTAAATGCGCAGGCCTGGATCTGTATCAATCCTCATATAAACCTCGTGAACGCAATTTCCAGGATGGAGCTTGGTGATTCGCCGCAGGAGATTATAGATTGGTTATACCTGAATGATGCCTGTGGAGCCCAAAGTTTTGACCCTGAATACAGGCAATATGGCATTGTAGATCTGGATAGCCTGGGCTCGCCCAGGGTGGCGGCATTTACCGGCACTAAGGCAGACGATTATAAAAATCACATCACCGGATCCAACTACGCTATTCAGGGGAATATTCTTTTGGACTCCACAATTTTACTCGGGATGGAAGCCGGTTTTAATTCGGCCGGAAGTCTTGCTGAGAAACTCATGGCAGCCATGCAGGGAGCAAATATTCCGGGTGCGGATTCAAGATGCCTGGCCAGGGGTACAAGTTCTACATCGGCATTTTTGAGGGTTTACCGCCCCACAGACACCGCCGGTTCGCCTTGGCTGGAACTGGACATTCTTGAAATGCCTTTCGGCCAGGAACCGATCGACTCCCTGCAGATCTTGTTTAACCTCTGGGCATTGACTCAAGATCTGGATAAGGCACAAGGAGATCAATTGAAGAAGCTCAAGATCTATCCAAACCCCGTAAAAGATTTTGTGACTATTGAGTTGGATCAGATGATTCGAAAAGGCAAACTCGTAGTATACAACCTGAGCGGCAAAGCAGTCTTTCAGGCCGGATTCCAGGATTCTATAAGGATTGATGTATCAGAACTGCCTCTCGGTGTTTATGAGGTTTGCCTTTTCGCGGAAAATGGGCTGTTGGCAAAGGCAAAATTCATCCGTGATTAATTGGGAATTCTTTACTCTGTAACTTTCACTTTCTGGTTGATATAAGGGCATTTTTGGCAATTATTTCAATAGGTGATTCTTTTCTTGGTAACTAACTGTATTACAGCAAGTTGATGCACAAAAAATAAGCCTATATGCATGACTCGTTCGCAGATAATTCACTATTTTTGCACCTTATTTTCGGGAAGACATGTTGACAGAAACTGAAATCGATTCCATACTTCAAAACCAGGAACTAAAACAGGAAGTATACGAACTCAAAAAGAGGTTCCTCAAGGAGCAGGCTCCCTATATGGAGATCAGTGATGAGGACTTTCTTGGTTTGATCATTTTAGCTCCTTCCATCAAGCTTTCTCTGGCGGATGGAACGGTTTCATTCTTTGAGGAGGTCAGGCTGAAAAGAAAGGCCAGGATGTTCTGCAAGGGTAAATTCAGGTTCTTTTCCAAAGATCCGATCTCGGTTGCCATGCCATTCCTGATCAAGAACTTTTCCAAATGGGAGAAAGATTTCTTCGATGTTCTCAAGGATGTGTTGAACAAGACCCTCAGGCAAAATAAAATGTTCGTTCACATGCTGCGAACCGCGGATGTATCCAGTCAGGATCTTACGAAAGACCTGTTGAATGCGCCCAATCTTCTTTCCGGAGCGATGGCATCTATGTTCGTCAACAGGGATGAGGAATTGATCAAATCAAAGAATATTTCAAAAAGCCAATACGAAGCGATAAAGGAAATCGGTCATTTACTTGAGCTCGACCAACTTCCAATGTTTGACAAATTTGTTGACACCTACTCCGTAAAATAGCCCTTTGAAGTTCCCAATACCATTCTTTCTTACCAGAACCATTGGATTGGTACTTTTTGTGCTGATGCTCGTAATGGGCAGCTGCTCAAAAAAATGCATTGTCAACGGATGCAGAGTAAGGATGGAGCACAGGCATCATGGGAAAAAATTTAAGTCCAGGGTCAGACCTTGGTATGCCTATCAGAACCCAAGAATAGGAAGGGACTATAAAAGGGATATTCCGCCCGAAAAGATCCCATGGAGATATATTGAACCCATTGTACCTCTCGATGAAGAAACCGCAACGGCCTCTGTTCAGACATCGGAGTCTGACACTGTGGCTTTCGATGACTTCAGCGATGATGATGATCTTTTTATAGATGAGGAAGAAGAAGCAGAAGAAGAGGATCAATGGCAGCAGGAAGCAGAGGAGCAGGCCGAGGAGGAGGAAGTAGAGGAAGACGATTGGTTCGGAGATGAAGATGAAGAGTGGCAGGAAACAGAAGAGGAACCCGAGGAGCAGCCGAAAGAGAAAAAGCAGCAGGAGGAAAAGAAAAAGAAGAAGAAAAAGAAGAAGAAGAAAAAGAAAAAGGGCGAGCCGGAAGAGGAGAAAAGGGATCCTTTTTTCTTCGATGATGAGGATGACGAAGACGATGGGTTTGATTGGTGATAATTTGAAATTTTAAACCGTTTTTGAGATAAATGGCTGAAGAAGCGAACATCATCCCGATTTTTATTGAGGATGAAATGAGAGGAGCTTACATCGACTATTCCATGTCGGTAATTGTGAGCAGAGCTCTTCCCGATGTAAGAGATGGACTTAAACCCGTGCACCGCAGGGTTTTGTATGGTATGCTGGAACTTGGAGTGAATTACAACAAGTCGTACAAGAAATCAGCCAGGATCGTCGGTGAGGTTCTTGGTAAATACCATCCGCATGGAGATGCTTCCGTCTATGATACCATGGTCAGGATGGCACAAGATTGGTCGCTGAGGTATACGCTCGTCGACGGACAGGGTAACTTTGGTTCGGTTGACGGCGATTCTCCGGCTGCCATGAGGTATACTGAGGCAAGGCTGAACAGGATCTCCGAGGAGATGCTCGGGGACATCCGTAAGAACACTGTCGATTTCCAACTCAACTTTGATGATTCGCTTGAAGAGCCAACCGTTCTCCCGGCCAAGGTTCCAAACCTGTTGGTTAATGGAGCTTCGGGGATCGCAGTTGGGATGGCGACCAATATGCCGCCGCATAATCTTCGCGAAGTGATCAATGGGGTCAAGGCCATGATCGATAATCCGGAGATAGATGTTGCCGGACTCATGGAGCACATCACCGCTCCAGACTTTCCAACAGGAGGCATTATCTATGGATATGCGGGAGTTAAGTCCGCATTCGAGACCGGCCGTGGTCGTATAGTCATGCGTGGAAAGGCAGAGATCGTCACAACCAAATCGGGTAGGGAGCAAATCGTGGTTACCGAGATCCCATTCCAGGTCAACAAGGCCATGATGATCGAAAAGACGGCGATGTTGGTCAATGAGAAAAAACTGGAGGGTATCTCCGATATCCGGGATGAGTCCGACAGAGACGGGACCAGGATCGTTTATGAACTAAAAAAGGATTCTATTCCCAATATCGTACTGAACAACCTCTATAAGTACACGGCGCTTCAAACCAGTTTTTCGGTCAACAATATTGCTCTTGTCAATGGGAAGCCGAAGGCCCTTAATCTAAGGGAGTTGATCCATCACTTCATTGAGCACCGCCATGATGTGGTGACAAGAAGGACCCAATATGAGCTTGAAGAAGCTGAAAAGAGGGCTCATGTCCTTGAAGGTTATCTGATCGCTCTGGATAACCTGGATGAGGTCATTGATCTGATCCGGAAATCCAAGGATCCGGATACCGCTCAGGAAGGTCTGATGAAGAAATTCAAGCTGAGTGAGATCCAGGCCAAGGCCATTTTGGAGATGAGACTTCAAAGGCTTACAGGACTGGAAAGGGATAAGATCAAGAAGGAATACGATGAGATCATCGCCCTGATCAAGAAGCTTAAAGAGATCCTTGAGAAAAAGGAGCTCAGGATGAATATCATCAAGGAAGAGCTGGATGATGTCGACCAAAAGTATGGTGATGACAGAAGAACCGATATCGTACATGCCGAAGGTGATATCGACATCGAGGATATTATTCCGGATGAGGCTATGGTGATCACCATAACCCATGAAGGTTATATCAAAAGGACTCCCTTGGCGGAATACAGAACGCAAGGCAGAGGCGGAGTTGGTAGCAGGGGAGCCACCTCCAAGGATGAGGATTTTATTGAGCACCTTTTTATCGCTACGGCTCATAATTACCTTTTGATCTTTACCGAAACAGGAAAGGTGTTCTGGGTGAAGGTATATGCCATCCCGGAAGGCTCGAAAACCGCCAAAGGGAGACCGATCCAAAACGTTATCAACATCAACTCCGAAGAGAAGATCCGGGCTGTCATCAATACAAAAAGCCTGAAAGACGAGGACTATGTAAACAACCATTACCTGGTTTTCTGCACAAAAAGGGGCATGGTGAAGAAGACTCAGCTTGAAGCTTATTCAAGACCAAGACAGAATGGTATCAATGCCATTTCAATTAATGAGGGTGATAATCTCCTCGATGTAAGATTAACGGATGGAAATTCTGAGGTCATACTGGGGGTAAGATCGGGAAGGGCGATCCGTTTCAATGAGGAGCATGTCCGTTCCATGGGCAGAACGGCGGCAGGTGTTCGGGGGATCAAACTCGATGATGATAAGGACGAGGTTATAGGTCTTGTGACCAGTAACAATATTCAGGACTCTCTGTTGGTTGTTTCGGAAAAAGGATTCGGGAAGCGTTCTCCGATAGAGGAATACAGGATCACGAACAGAGGAGGTAAGGGGGTAAAAACCCTTCAGGTGACCGATAAAACCGGACCTCTGGTTGGCTTGCTGAAGGTATCCGATACCGATGAACTGATGATCATCAACAAATCGGGGATTACTATTCGAATGGGAATCTCTGACATTCGACAGCAGGGAAGGGCTACTCAGGGTGTTCGTCTCATCAGGCTTAACGACCAGGACCAAATCGGTTCTGTTGCCAAGATCGATGTTGAGGCAATAGAGATTTCGGATGAAAAACCGGCAGAAGAAAACAGCCCTGAGGAAAAGGCGGAATAGAATTTGTTTAACTTAATTTGCAGTTCAATAAATCAACAATGAAAAAGGCAATCTTTTTATTCTTAATGATCGCAACTGGCTTGGTTATCAGTGACTTGGCCAATGCGCAAAGTTCAGCAATTACCAATACGCACTTTGCATTGCAGGAGGCAAAGGAATACCTGGCCAACGGCGAGATCGACAAAGCAGTGGCAAAACTTCAAACAGCCCGAGATAATATTGACAAGGCTATAGAGAATGAAAAAACCTCGGGAAAATCAAAGACCTGGAACTACAGGGGCGATACCTACAAAGAGTATCTCAATGTTCCTCAGGACAAGATCGAGATGACCTACATGGAGGCCGGAAAGATTGCCGTTGAGTCTTATAACACGGCGATCAAGCTTGATGACTCCAAAAGGGGGGATTACAAGGGGCCGGCACAAAACGGAAAAGCCGCTGTATATCCCATGATGTTCAATCAAGGAATCGCGTACATCAATGACGGAAATTTTGATGGAGCAATGGAAGCCTTTGACATCGTATTGCTGATCAATCCAACGGATTCAAATGCTTCGTTGAATGCAGGCCTGGCGGCCGAAAGGAAGCCCGATATGGAACGTGCCATTCAGTACTATGGGCAGATGATCTACCAACAGGGTGTAAAGGATCCTTATCCCTATGTGAGGGTTGCGGCCTACTATACCGACAAAGAGGAATACGATAAGGGCCTGGAGTTGATCCAAAAAGGATTGCCCGTGGCTAAAAAGCAAATGCTTTCAGCTCAGAAAAAGTATGGTGCCATGCCTGCCGGAGCAGAGAAAGAGAAGTATAAAACCGAGGTGGTGGATAAATGGACAGGTGGTGTGAAAGATCTTCAAACCACGGAGTTCAACATTTATCTGAAGGCTGACAGACTGGATGAGGCCATGGCAAATTTGCAATCAGCGATCGAAACCGACCCCTCAAATGATGGGAACTACAGCCGTTTAGGGCAGCTGTATGATCAGAATGGAGATACAGAAAATGCCATGAAGTATTATGAAATGGCCATAGAAAAGAATCCTGATAATCTGGATGCCAACTATAATATCGGTGCTTTTTACTTCAACAGGGGTGCCGAGAAGATCCAGGCAACAAGGGATATGGACTTGAAAACCTATCAGGATAAGGGTAAGAAAATGGAAGATGAGGCTGTCGAGGACTTGAGAAAGGCTAAGCCCTACTTTGAAAAGGTAGAGGAATTGCAGCCCGGAGTGGCTAAGCCTCAGCTCGATACCATTAACAATATTTTGGCATCCAAGGGAGGATGATCTATCGATGACGCTAAAGGAAAGCCCGGTGAACACCGGGCTTTTTTTATTTCTTCACAAACTTGAGGATCTGCTCGTAGTTCTTTGATTCAAGATGCAAAAAGTAAATACCCGGTGCCAGTAGGGAGACGTCGATGGTGCTTTTATCGGAATGCAAGCTGGCTTTAGCCAGTGTGCTGTTTTTGGTATCATATATCTCATATTCCGGGAGATCCTTTCGAAATCCTTCTAATTCAACGATAAGGTCGCGCTCTATTGGATTCGGGTGGATGCTGGCTTTTCGTTTTTGAATGCCGCTGTCCTTGATTCCACTGGGCGATATCAACGGGTTTAAGACGATTCGCCTCAGTCTTCCCGCACCTTCTGCGAGGTAGAGGGTGTCCTCGGTCTTGCTGAAATGTACGCCCAGGGGTCTTTGAAAGGTTGCCTGACTGAGGGGGCCGTCTACTCCACCAAGGGTGGAGCCGGCGAACAAAGTTACGTTTCCATTCAGGTCCACCTGGTAGATCTTATGACTGAAATCATCGGAGGTCACATAGAACAGGCTATCCTTTGTTCGGTAGGCGATATTCGCCAGACGGGCCCCCATGATGTTAGTGAACAACGAAAATGCACCGGTAGCCGTATCGATCTTCCACATATTACCACCGCCCGAATTGCACATGTACAGATTCCCCATCGAATCTATGCCAATGGCCTGAGGCTGGAAAAAATCCGAAGTGTCGATAAAATTGAAATCAGCACCCGAAGGAAGGATCTTGTGGATTGTGGTTCCTGCATATGCTGGCGGACCACCATAATTGGCAATATAGGCATTACCCTTTAGGTCCATGGCCACTCCCGCGGGGCCATCCAGGTTGGTGGCAACATTGCTGATCACTCCGGTATTCTGATTGTAAAGTTTGACCGTTCTATCATCGAAGCAGGGGACGATCAACATGCTGTCATTGAATTGGGCGACATTGATGGCTCCTAGAAATCCATCGACTCCATTCGGATCAAAGACACCATTCTTTCGGGGGTTGGCTATGCCCAGGGTCGTGATGTTCCTTCCGGCCCCGGGGGTGGTATATATGGTGGTATCATTTAAAAGGAATAGCCCATCGATGATCCAGGGATGGTTAACTATCGTCTCTACATATTGAGCATGGACGCTGTTTGTAAGTATTGAAAGGCAGCAGATCAGCGGGAAGAATAATCTCATACCCCTAAAATAGGGCTATCAAAAGTTGAGTTTCACGGTTTTTATGTGAGTGGAAGCTTCCGGATCGGATATGATCCTCTGATCTTGGCTATCTCCTTCCAATGACGCTAAATAGGTGATAGTCTATCTCGCCATGAGTCAAGAAGGCAAAACGGTGATCTTCATTCACCTGTATTTGGTAGAGGAGAATTTGATATCCTGATCCGGTTTTAGCAGAATTGTGACTATATGAGTAAAGCCAGCCATCTTTTAGTCTTTTTCCTTCTGGTTTCATCCCTTGCGTCCAATGCCCAAACCAGGGTAGAGGTTGATCTTCCGGGTCTCGAGAAGGATAGAATTCCGGTAAAAGTCTATCCCCCTAAAGGTGTCAAGGAATGGGTTTATGTTGCTCCGGAAATTGTTCCCGGGACCTATTGGAAGGCCAGATACAGGCTGTTTTTAAAGGAAATGAAGGCCGTGGCTACCGATGGAAGCAAAATGAAAATAAGCCGGAAGGGGAGTCGCTTTCATATTCGTGGAAAGGGAAAGGAATTGGGGCATATTGAGTATCAGGCGGAACAGACGATCAGCAATCAGGGTTTTCGAAGGTTTACTTCGGGATGCGCGGGAACCGTTTTTGGACCTGAGGCCTTTCTTCTGAACTTCAATGCCATCAATGGGTATTTTGAGGGTTTCCAGGATAAACCGATCGAAGTGACTATCAATCACTCAACGGATTACTATGGCGCGGGTTCATTGGCGGTGCTGAGCAGGGGGAAAGAAAGTGATGTGTTCCGGGCCTCATCCTATGATGATCTGGTCGACAGGCCAATGATGTATTCCAGGCCGGACACTAGCTCGTTTAGAATTAAGGACAACACCTTCAGAATATCGGTGGTTTCGGAAAAGGATCTTGTGACTTCCGAAACGGCCCAAAAAAGGATCAAGTTCCTAATGCATGCAATGGACAGCTTCTGTGGGTTTCAAAGGAAGGAGGACTACCATTTCCTTTTTCTCCTGGTCGACCGGGATCGCATGAAGGGTTTATTTGGAAAGATCGGCCTTGGGGCTGCCCTGGAGCATAACAATTCTTCCGTTTATTATTGGTCAGACCGAAACCGGGGCAAAGACCTGAAATCAATGGATAACGTGGTTCCTCATGAATATCTGCACACCATTACACCATTGAGTTTGCACAGTGATAGGATCGTTCCCTTCAATTTCCCGGATCCTGATATGTCCAGACATCTATGGCTTTATGAAGGGGCAACCGATTATTTCAACAGCCTTATGCGGCCCCTTTATGGACTTTCAGGGTCCTTGAGAAATGATTTGAGTTATGCCATTCGATTCAATGAAAAAGGCAAAGCCCGAAGCATGACCAAAAGTGGAAAGAACATCATAGTCAAGTGGGTCTTTGATATTCCTTCCAAAATGAGGCAGGTCGATAATGCTTATGAAAGAGGTAAGCTGATCGCGTTTGGATTGGATGTTGAATTGATCCGGTTAAGTGAGGGGAGGGTGAGACTATTGGATGTCATGTTGGATATGAAGAATGAGCTTCAGGGGAAGTCCTTCCGGGATGAGGAGTTCAAAGAGCTTCTGGTCAGGCATTCTTATCCCGAGATCGCTGAATTCTATGACCGCTATGTTGAGGGCAAGGAGATGATCCCCTACAAAGACTACTTCGACATGCTTGGCTGGGAGTTTATGCCCAAAGGAACCAAGATCTTGAGCTATGGTACCGATATCTATTATCATAGCGAGGAGGAGCATTATTTCATATTTACAGATGATCAAAATGATCTTGGCCTTAAGCAAGGAGATATCATCCATGAGGTCAATGGGATTCCGGTGAATGAGAAGACAGTGAAAGAAGGAGTTTTAAGGACCTATAATTATCCGGAGCCCGGGGAAAATATGAGGGTGCTTGTGGAAAGGGAAGGGGAGATGATGAGCCTTTCGGGTACACCAACCCATGAGGAAAAATTGAAACAATCCAGGATCAGGGTGAAAAGGGAATTCACCCCTGATCAAGTTGCCTTTCGAAGGCATTTTCTTCAAAAATAGGCTACCAAATATTATTTGGTTTACAAATTCTTGTAGATTTTAATTTGCTTTTAATCAAGTAATTATAGAGTTATTGTAAATAAAATAATTAAGTAATTATCTACTATTGTGATAAGCACCAGCGAGGCACTTGTATTTGCCGGTCCATGACCGCATTTGGGAAAGTCGCGATCTTGCCTATCAAAGAGTCCATTCTCCCTTGGAATAATTTTGGATTAATATGCCGGCATAACTTCAAAATTTCTGTTGGACATGTTCTAGTTTCGCTACTCATTCAGTATTCAGGATGTTTCTAAGTTTTACCCCTGAAGAACCTTTCACAAAGAGATTGATCCATAGCTATGGGATCATCGATGCCGGTAATGATGCATGGGATTCACGACCCAAAAGGATGATCTCGGATACCTTTCCCGAGATCTGGATCAGTGATGATCAAGAGAAGTTCTCATGGTCAAGGGACGGCATAAATTTATCGACATCCGAGGCCAATGGAATATGGGGTTCTCTGAATGGTTATGTGGATGTTTCCTTACCTGACATCAGGGTTTTTTTCGTCAAGCTCTATCCCTGGGCTTTACGGCTATTGTTTGGGATCCCTCCGGAACTCATCGCAGATCAATTCATTCCCTTCGATGAGTTGAAAAAGGAGCAGGTGGAGTATTTGACTCCTCTTAGGCATTCCAGCCAATTTGAGACCAGAACCCAGGCCCTTCACTATTTCGTAGATCAAAAGATCAAAAGCCAAGGCTTGCCTGAAGCCGAATCCGAGAGATTGTTTCATCATCTGTTCTCCGCACAAGGTTTGGGCAAGGTCAAAGATTATTCAGAGCTGTTCGGCTGGTCCAGACAACATATGTTCAGGTTTTCAAAGAAACACTTTGGTATGTCTCTGAAAGAGATGAGCCAGAATTTCCGCATCAGGGCATTGGTCGATAAGAAATTTGAAAATCCAAAAATGAGCCTGACGGAATTGGCATATTGCTTCGGATATTTTGACCAGGCGCACCTTACTCATGATTTCTACGCCCTCATTGGAAAAAGCCCGACCCGGTTTTTTAATGAGCAGCACCTGATCAAGTGGCAGATCTAGCGGTGACATTTTTACAATTTTTAGATGCGGATCCGCCTTTGCTTTGATTAAAAAAATCATGGCAAAACTTTTTCCTCTGTTTTTCCTTTCGGTTCTCACCGCCTATGGTCAGATCGTCGAAACCGTGGCCACGCATCCCAAGATCAAGGATGGCCTGCACTCAGACCCCTCCGGGAATATCTATACCAGCTCCGGAGGCCTTGTGAATGGCCGTGAGATAGGCAGATTCAACCCCATAAGCGGGGTATTTGATGCCTTTTTTGCCAATGGATTCTTCGGTCCAATCGACATCGAAGATGTTGGCGATTCTGTTTTTTTCGTAACCAACTATGACGTCGGTACGATTTCAAAACTGGTCCTGAGTACCGGTGTTGTTTCTTCCGTAGCCTCGGGGTTGGACGGACCTGCAGGAATTGCCAAGGATGAACAGGAGAACCTTTATATCACCAATTGGGGTGCAGGCCCAAGCTTTGACGGAAGCAGCATCCACAAACTGACCCCTCAGGGAAATCTGACCAAAATAGTAGATACCTCATTGCTGTATAGGCCACAGGCAGTTATCGTAAATCTTGAAGGGGAATTGGTGGTTCATTCCCAAAAAAAGCTTTTCAAGGTAAACCTTCAAACCTTTGAAATTGAGCATTGGGTTAATCTTCCGGTTCATCTCGGAAATATGGTCCTTAGAGAAAAGGATAGCAGCATTTATGGAGCTGCAAATCAGGATCATAAGATCTGCAAAGTTGATTATTACGGAAATGCTACCATCTTCTCAGGAGGCAATATAGGGTACCAGGACGGCTCAATCGATCAGGCCCAATTCAATTCTCCTCTAGGGATCACTTTCACGCCTTCAGAAGATACCATGTATATCGCCGAAACCAATCCGGGAAGATTGAGAAGGGTCCTGATGAACTTAACATTAGACCTTTCAGAGGAAAATCGGAAAGCCAAAGAAAAGTTGCCAAAGGTGACCTATGACTTGCTCTCTCATATCATTAAAGTAGACAACTATCCTATAAACCTGGAGTCTTTAAGGCTTTTGGATATTTCCGGTGCCTACCGTGGAACAATAGAGTTGAATAATGGCTCCGCAACAATTGATACTCAACTTTTTCCACGAGGGGTTTACTTTTTACTCCCTGAAGAGGAGGGGAGGCTTGGGGGCATTAAATTGCTCATTTACAGGTAGTGGTTTGAATTCGGGAAATCCGGTTGATCTCGTTTTATGCCCTTATGGGGATAAGGAAAACATCTGTTTCAAACTTCTTCAAGAGAGCGGGATGTACGTTTAACCTGAGCACGGACTTGACCGGTAGGCTGGACTTTTTTAGGGTGGAATAATTCCTTCTTTGGGAAAACTGAGACTTATCATTTGACATTGCTCTTATCTATGAAAGGTTTGTGGCATAAAAAAATAGACCTTTAAAAAAGGCCTACTTTTTGAATTTAAAAACACGTTACTAAAGGCTATTTGGTTTTTCTCATCTATTCCAGGAATCCTGCCAACTCTTCTGAGCCCAGATTCTTGGCGATAATTTTCCCATTGGGATCCAGCAGGAAATTAGTAGGCAAACTGACCACCTTATAGGTGGAGATGAGTTCTTCGTCCCTGGTCCAGGAATTATCCCAAGGCAGATCATCCTTGATCAGGGCTTTTTCCCATTTATCTACATCTTCGTCGATGCTGATGCTCCAAATTTTGAGCTGTTTCAATTCTCCTTGCTCGTATTTCTCCTTGATCACGCGGTTTTCTTTTCGGCATGGCAGGCACCAGCTAGCCCAAAAATCGATGAGCACATAATTTCCCCTGAGTTCAACCAATTGCTGTGCTGCCTTTTTTCCTGATACCGCCAACTCGAAATCAGGAGCTTCTGCGCCGATCTGAATTCTTTTCGCCGAGTCGATCATTTCGCCTAACTTCTTTGTGAATGCGAATTCCGGACGCTCCTTTTGGAATTTCGCATACAGGCCCTCGATCTGAGGCAAATATTTGTTGAAATCAAGACTCCTTATGATGGCGAAAACGGCCAAAGAGGAACCCATTTCATTGATCATTTGCTCTAGCGTCGAGACAAACACCATCATGTTCTCCTGGTACTTCTTTTCGACCTCTCTAAGTGCAGCCTCATCTTTGCGCTTTTCGGCCTTCTCCATTTCCGGCTCCAATGGATAAAGCAGTGCGCGCTGAAGACTGTCCACAGCGTTCAAGTATCCCATATAATGATTAGATGCCTTCGAACCCTTGATATCGAAAGGATCTGACTGGCTTTTCATATCAATGTTGATCATGATCTCCGAATCGCCATCATTGATGAATACCAACCCCTTTCCATTCAGCCATAGTTTATGGAGGTTGGGAGTTTTAGGGATGGTAAAATCAAATTCCCCGTCCTTGCTCAGTTTCAGATCCTGATTCAACTCATATTTGTCCAAGGCAATGTTATAAGTCCAAAGCTGGAGAGGATAGGCCTTGCCCGGAAGGATCTGACCCGAAACCCGGGTAACAGAAGTTTGTCCAAAAAGAGGAGTGCTTAGAAATAGGATAAACCAGATATATATGGATTTGCTCATAGTTTTTTTTGAGCAAAGCTTTCCAATTGACGCCGTTCAGAATGCCGGAATTATGATTCAGGAACAGGCGATCGAAAAACAGGCATTGTTTATATCGAAATCTGAGACTTGAACTCGGAAGGGCTTTTCCCGGTCAATTTTTTGAAGCTGGAGTTGAACGTGGATGTGGATTGAAATCCGCTTTCGTACATGACTTCCTTGATCAATATGTCCCTGTTTGCGGTAAGTAGCTTCTTTGCCTCATTGACCCTGAAGCCATTCACAAAATCATTGAAGTTTTGACCTGAGTTTTCATTGATCACCCTGGAAAGGGTCGCGGGTTGATGATCCAGTTTTTCAGCAAGTTTGCTTAGGGTCAGGTTGAAGTCTTTAAAGAGCATCTCATCTTCAATAATCGCTCTTGCCTTTTCAAAGTAGGAGAGGCTTGCCTCCTGGCTCAGTGTGGAGCCACGATAATTCCTTGTGGCCGACTCCAGTATCTCACGCTCTTTTTCTGTGACTCCATCAGGGAATTCAGGGCTGTTCAAGCCTTTGAAAATCAAAATATTGATGAGAAGTAAGATGCTCAGAAATGAAACGAAAACCACCACTTCGTACCAGACTCCATGAGGTATGAATATTCCTAGTGACTCTGCCGCCAATGCCGAGAAATATACACCGATGACCAGGATCTCTATTCTCAGCCATCTCAGATCCTTGAGTCGCGCATCGGAGCGGTTGGCCAATACCGTGGCTTCAAAGAAACCCAATGTCCTTATGGAAAGGGCCAGATAAGAAAAGCAGTAGAGGAAAAGAGGTATGGAAACCGCTTTTTGAATCATCAACGGGTCCGAAGCTGAGTCGGGCAAAAGGATTCTCAAGGCCAGGAGCAGAAAGAAGCCCAGGAGATGGACCAGGTTCTTGACTTCCAGTTCAAAGGATGGCCGGGAAATGGAGAGCACGTAGAGGTATTGCAGCGGGGCGAGCAGGGCAACGGATTCAAAATAGAAATAAGGGATCTCAGGCTCTATTTGCTCTCGAACAAACAGATTCACCATTGCTAAAATAATGGTTAAGATGATCAAGGATAATATCCTGTTTTTAAGACTGTTAAACCGTCTAATTAGAAAGACAAAGTACAGGATTGCCTCGAAGAGGATAGTTATCCCCAGGACCTCAAAAATGTGGAATTGACTTACCATCTTTTATCCGAGCGACCAATTTGACTACTTTCGACGAGAATTTCAGGAAAAGTAATGTTAAGACCAATTTCCAGGGTAATTAAGGCAAATCTGATCAACGGTCTATGAACTACCGGACCAAGCGCAGGCTCCAGGTTCTAAAGAATTATACCATAGGATGGACCGTGGCTTTCGTGTTCCTCTCGATCGTGCGAGGAGAAGGGACGGTTGAAATGGGCTCCGTTCAGTTTGAGGTGTTCAGGTCCATTCTTGTTTCTCTGGTTTTCGGGCCATTGTTCGGCATTATATCCGGCCTTGGCCAGATCTATAGTGAAGAAAGGGTTTACAAACGGATGTCGATATGGCGGATGGTGATGATCCGAAAGTTCCTGGCTTTCACTTTTCTGGCCTCCCTGATCTGTTTTTCATATTTCATGGTGACCACCTTCTTTGGTGTGAAAGTGGGTTTTCTGGAGTTCGTATTCGAACCCGGAAGCTTTGCCATTTATCTGTACATCCTCTCCGTTGAGCTATTCATGCTTCTGCTTTCACAGGTGAAGCTCATGTTTGGTCCCGGGGTTATGTGGAAGATCATTACAGGACAGTTTTATTACCCCAAGGAGGAGGACAGGATCTTTATGTTCATGGACCTCAGAGGATCCACTGCGATAGCAGAAAGACTCGGACATATCCGCTATAGCAGGTTGATCCAGGACTGCTTTAATGATTTGGGTATTGTTGAAAATTTTCAGGCAGGAATATACCAGTATGTAGGAGATGAGGTGATACTGACCTGGAATCTGGAGGATGGGATTGAGAACCAAAACTGTATCCAGGCTTTTTTTCAGTATAGAAAAGCCTTGAGAAGCAGATCAGGATATTATGAAGAGAACTATGGGCTTCAACCGGAATTCAAAGCAGGTCTTCATGGCGGAAGGGTTACGGTATCCGAGGTTGGAAAATACAAACGGGAGATCGCTTACCATGGTGATCCTATCAATACCGCCTCAAGGATACAGGGGAAGTGCAACGAATTCGGAAAAGACTTTTTGATCTCCAGGGATATCATGGGAAAAATGGACCTGGACGGATATCTTCAGGAAAGGATTGGCTCTCTGGAGTTGAGAGGAAAGGCATCAAGGGTAGAGGTTTATTCCGTAAGTCCTGAGGCCGGCTAATTCGATTTTCGGCTAAATTTGTTGATGGTATATGACCACAAAAAGTCGATATCAGGAGATAAAGCCCAAAGAAGAACTTCAGGAACTGGTTCATTCCTTCTGGACGCATGAGAATCTGACCGATTCACCCCAGGTCCTGCAGATATTCCCGGATAGTTTTTTCAAGATCGTCATGATATACCAGGAGGGGGAGATCAGGAATTACCTGTTAACAGGAATATGGTCTGAACCCAAGGAGTTCTCCATATTGCCGAATGCCAGTTCTTTCGGCTGCAGGTTTAAGATCCTGGCCCCTGAGTATTTGCTTGGCCGCGAAATAGCCTCTTTGTACAATTCCGCAATTCCCCTAGAGCAGACCTATCTGAACATCCGGAGTTTTGACTTTACATCTTTGTCAACAGTGGTTGAAAGCTGGCAAGCCGAATTGTTGAAGATCAGGCCATTAAAAGCAATGGATCAGAGGAAGGCTGATCTTTCAAGACTGCTGTATGAGAAAAAGGGAGCTATTTCGGTTTCCGAGGTCTCCGAAGAGATCAACTGGACCGAGCGTCAGATAAACAGATATCTCGCCAAATACATCGGGCCTTCCTTGAAGAAATATCTCAATATTCAGAAATGCTACCAGTCATTTTTCCGGATCAGAGATGGACATTTCTTTCCGGAGGAGAATTACTTCGATCAGCCTCATTTCATCCGTGAGGTAAAGAAGCATACCGGGGAAACCCCAACCTCTCTGTATGAAAATCAAAACGACCGATTTATACAATTAAAGAATATGAGGGAAGAATAGGTTTGCGGAAAATTCAATTCTGCCATGAAATTCCCTGTGATTCTCTTCTTATTCGGAGTACTTATTTCCTGTGCTGAACAGACTTCGGACAATGCTCAAAGCACTGATGCTGCGACCCAGAAATCAGCTCCTGATCTTTCAAAGGTTGGTTTAAGGACCTATGCGGTGGTCTGGTCCTGGGAAAATGAGGACCAGGATCTGATCCAGGAAAATCTCCCTTCCATTTCTATGGAGCTCAATAACCTTTGGATGGAGGAAAGGGTTGAGAACGTCTACTTCGACGCCGATGAGGCCTCTGAGCTTGTTGAGCCTCTACCCAACATTTCCTTCTTTCTCCGGGCCAGTGATGAGCAAGAGGCCAGAAATATCCTGGATGAGCTCACCGTGGTGAAGAAGGAACTATCATCCTATGAACTGCACCCTGTTGGAAAATTTTGGTTGGGTAGAAAGCCAAACCTGAAGAGGACCGGAATGAGGTCATTTGTAAGTGTCTGGACTACAGAAAGGTCTCTTGTGGAAATTGAAGGTGCAGATAAGATCCTTCAGGCGCAGAACGATAGCATTTTGTCATTGTGGAAAAAGGGAATTCTCGAAAACGCTTATCTGGATATCGAAGGCACTTACTCCTCCAATGAAGATCAGGATTTCGTTGTATTTGTCAATGCTATAAGTATGGAGGATGCCCAAAGAATATGCGATGAACTGCCGTTCAGCAAGGAGGCCATAGCAGGATTCAAGCTGTACGAAGCCGGTGTTTTTTGGCTTGGACTTTATTCAGAAGAATAACCCTCGAAGATCATGAGATTTATCAAGCAGGAAACCTACTTTCCGATCATCATCGGCATCCATTTCTTGATCTGGACCGTAGATCTGTATTTCTATCATGGGGGTTTTGTAGAAACTTCGTCTGATACCTTGTTTTTTGGTCAAATGACCAATGTCTCATGGTTGAATGTCCATAGGATATTGGGCGAGGTTTTCTCATCCTGGGTTGTTACTGTTTTTGCCTTTAACTTCCTGATGGCCACCAGAGCCAGATGGGTTGAGAATATCTTTGGCGGGTTGGACAAAATGTACATGATCCATCGCAGATCAGGGGTGATCGCGGTTTTCCTTCTTTTAGCCCATTTCTTGATCGTCCCAAGAGATCTTGTCGAGTTTAACCCAGGCAAGCCCCTGGGGTTTTATGCCTTTATCCTGATCCTGTTGGGTGTTCTACTCGCCGCATTGCCCTTCTTCAAGAAAAGAATACCCTATAACAAATGGCTCAATGTTCACAGGTTGATGGGTTTCTTTTACTGTATGGGTGTTGCTCATGGACTGATGGTGAACAGTTTGATCCGTGAGCTTCCCCTGACCCGGGCCTATGTGTTCGGGATGGCATTTGTCGGGATTGGAGCATGGGTCTACCGGGCCTTCCTGTACAGATTCTTCAATGAACGGTTTTCATATGTGGTCGATCGGATCAACCATTGGGATGGCGAGATCGTTCAAATCAGCTTGAAACCTCTTGGAAAAAGACTGGAATTTCTCGCAGGACAATTCGCATTTTTTAGGTTCAGGGATATTTCCAAATCAGAACAGCACCCATTCACCATTACCAGCTCACCTGAAGAGAAGGATATAAGAATAACAGTCAAAAGGCTGGGTGATTATACCTCAATGCTCAACGAGAAGCTTCAGCTTGGCCAGGAGGTTGAAGTGGAAGGACCATATGGGCATTTTACCTCAAAGTATATCAAGGAAAAGGATCAACTCTGGATCGCAGGAGGGATCGGAATTACGCCCTTCCTGTCTTTGGCAAAGAGTGAGATCCCAGCCAAGGTCAGATTGATCTGGTGTGTTTCTTCGATGGAGAGATCGGAAGGCTCGGAGGAATTGGAAAGAATACAGGATTCGAATTTGAACTTTTCTTTTGAGATCTGGGAATCTTCCAAAAAAGGCCATCTTTCGATCGAAAAGCTGGGGCTTGTAGATATTGATAAGAAAGGGTTTCTGATATGTGGTCCGGAAAAACTAAAGGATGCCCTGATCAAGGAGCTCAAGCGAATGGGCGTAAGGAGCAAATCGATACATGAGGAGGAATTTGCCTTTAGGTAGAATTAATTCAATTTCCTTGTTTCCGGGATCTCACCTACATGATAATGCGAAATGATCTTGGTGATCAGCTTTCCTTCAAGGTAAAACCATTCGCTGACTTCCATTTCAAATCCATGTTGAAGGTTTCTCAGGTGATAGCGGACACAAGCCCTGTCCTCCTCATAAAATGCATCCAGGATGGTGATTTCATTTCCCAGAAACTTATCAATATTGCTTTTAACCAATTCCAGGTAAGCCTTTTTCCCCTGAATTGTACCAAACGGGGAGGTATGACTGAAATTCTCTGCTAGGGGTAGGGCATCAATGTCTTCATTCCTCCAAGCGGAAAACCAGCCATGAACAACAGATTGTGAATTCACGAGCACTATTCCTTCAAAGTCAGGGAATCCGGGTGGAATAGACTTGATGCGGGAACCTCCTTTTGGGCAAGGCCCTGTTCTGCAGAATATCTCAGCAATGTCTGTAAAGTCTTCTCGTTTTCCTCAAAACCATAGGAGTAGAAATTCCTCCCCATCGCCTTTTCGGTCGATTCCAATTCCTGACCGAACCATGGCAGCGTTTCGAATGCCCATCCTATTTTGTGCATATAATCCATGTGTATGGTTTTGGCATTGGAATATGCCTGAAAAATGGCTGAGATCAATCCCGGGGAATTTTCCAGCAGCGTGCGCCTCGCCGCCACCACATGCATGATGGGAAAGATGCCCGTCTTGGTATAATAATCCTGTTCTGTTTTCCTCGAATCGGGAAACAATCTGGCCACCTTTGGATTCCCTTCAGCAAAGGCTCTGGGCTGTGCAGCATGGAACAATGCATCGATGTTTCCTGTCACTAATAATTCGGACTCAGTGACTCCTTCAGGCCCGTTTTCATATGATAGCCCTTCGGGAAGTACGTTTTCCTGCTTTGAGGATTTACCGCTGAATTTCTTTGACGAATCATCCAGGGGAAATACCCATTGAACATCCCTGGGCCTTATTCCATATTCGTCATTCAACATGCCCCGTATCCAGGTGAGCGAAGTAGTGCTATAACCTACAGTTCCTATGCGCTTGCCTTTCAGGTCTTCGGGCCTTTCGATTCCACTCTGAGGATTGACGAAAATGCTCTTATGGCGAAACAATCTCAAGGGAAAGATGGGCAGGAGTTGGTAGTCCCGGAATCCATCATTCACAAATGCGATCAGGTAGGGGTGAAGCCCGAGCTCCGTGACATCATAATCCTGTGGTCCGCCGATGACATTGGTATTCAGGTTGCTGATCCCGTCTTTTTGAATTTCATAATCATAGCCAGTGATCTTGACGCTTTTTTCGAACAGGGCCTTGGTTCTCGGATAATGATATCCGGCCATTTTAAGGTTTGGTGAATCAGGGAAAGCTGAACTTCCCATTGAAACAGTGGGTAAACCAAAGGCACTCAATAAACCGGTAGAGAGCCCGGTCTTTTTCAGAAATGACCTCCTTGAACCGTTTTGTTTTGGCATAGTCTTACAGGCTTTTACAGGGATTCAAGATAACCATTTAAGCCTTCAAAAATCGACCCCCATCCATTATAGAAGCCCATGTCCTCTTGTTGCCTGGCATATTCCTCGGTTGGATGAATAACCCTGAATTCGAATTCGCATTGCTCTCCGACCTCTTTGAATTCGGCAATGATCGTTACACCTTCGGTCATCGGAACAAAATTAGCGCTGCTTTCGATCAGGTCTTTGGGTTGGATTTTGGAGTATTGACCATAAGACCTGAATGTACTTCCATCAGGCATTTCCGTATTGATCTCCCAGTTTCCACCCTCTGAAAAATCATGTTGGACCACTTTGGTTGGCATCCCGCGACCCCACCAATTGGTCAGGTGCTCAGGACTTGTCCAGGCTTGCCAAACAAGATCCCTGGGAGCGTTGAAGGTTCTTTTTAACCTGAGGGTTCTTTTTTCGATGTTGCTCATTTTGAATTGGTTTTGGTTTTAATTTCTTCCAGATAATCTTCGAGGGAATTCAGTTTTCCGGTCCAAAGCTTTCTGTGTTGCTCAACCCAATCGGAAACTCTGCTGAGTTCTTTGGGGATGATCACACAATGCCGCTCTCGTCCTTTTTCAATAGTCTCTACCAAGCCACATTCTTTCAAGATCTTAATGTGCTTGGAAATGGCTGGGCGGCTGATATTAAATTGATCAGCCACTCCGTTCACCGTCATGGGTTGACCGGCGAGGAGATCGATGATCTCTCTTCTAATGGGGTCTGCGATGGCCTGGAATACATCTCTTCTCATAAAATGTAACTAAACGGTTACAAATATATGTAATCATTTGGTTACATAAAAATCAAGGCATAATCGAAGCAGGGTGGGAGCCAAGAATTCCACCCAAGGATTAGGCTATGAAACCCGGGGCTCTTACTTCTCTAGATAAACATATCTCTCCAGTCTCGCCAGCTCATCATCATCGACATACTTTCCGATCTCCTTCCTGAACTGCTCCATGCTGGTGTATGGTCTGTACTCCTCAAATTCGTGCAGCATTCTCTCGCCAACGCCAGGGATTGCCAGGATCTCCTCTTTGGAACCCGAGTTCAACTCGACCGGGACAAAGACATATTGCTCATATCTGGCCACCTCTGTTTCCTCAACGTATTTCCCGATCTCTCTCCTGAATTGTTCAATGCTTGTATAGGGCCTGTATTCATCGAATTCATGAGCCATACGATCTCCAACTCCGGGGATCAGTTTAAAGTCATCTTTGGGAGTGGTATTGAGATCCATTGGTACAAAAGCTTCGGCATAAATTGAATTCAGCATTTCATCATCCATCTGATCCGAAAGTACCGAGTGCAGAGTCGTCATTTCCAGGTATGGTCGCCCTTGGATCAGCATTGATACCAGCTCCTGGTTCATGCCCGGTAATCTCATCAATTCATCCTCACCTGCCAGATTGAAGTTCAGGAATGGCAGCAATTCGGTGCTCTCGATCTCTTCATCCGGATCGGAGGCTTCTGTTTTCTCCGCGTTAAGATTTTCATTTGTTCCGGAACCACAGCTGAATAAGAAAAGGGTCAGGATGAGAGCCGTGATATTTGTGCTGCTGATGATTCTAATTTTCATAGGATTGTTGTTTCTGATTGTTCGTTAAATAAAAAATATAACCCAGTATCGCTATCCCGATCATGCTGCCCGGTGCCAGGGAAGGAAGGGCTCCAGATAACATTTTCATGAAGAGGGACCAACCTTGTTGGGTCGGATGTACTTCCAATTCAAATTCATAGTTCGCCAATAAATGGAAATAAATGCCAAGGAAGCCACTAAAAAAGCAGGCAGCCATGAGGATTAGAAATGTTCTTTTGATCCAAAGGCTTTGCCTTAAGACCAAGGTCAGGAAGGAAATGCCAGACAATGCGATCAGGATAACCGGAATACTCTGAGTCCGGCTTTCATGATGTTCGATAAACAGCAGCTCCAAAAATGTTCCGACCATTATCAGGCCCAGAAGCAGAGTGATCAATCGTGAAATTCTGGAATTCGGTTTTGTCAATTGCATTGCAGGTTGGCCGGCACCAAAATAAAGCCGCATTCCATAAGGAATCAAAGTCAGCGCCCTACTTCCCGAATGATAAAACATTCAATTGGTACTGGTTTGCAGCTCGCTTGTTAAAAGACATCATGAGTTTTCCCATTATTTTCCAATACCATGGAATCAATTTTTTTACGCTCTCAGGGGCATTGGCAAAGAAATTCACCTGCCTCAATATTTTAAAGCCGGGATTCCAGGACTCGATCTCCCTTGGGTCATTGACTGGCCACTTCAATCTTGCGGTGAAGTTCTTCAGCAGTGGGTTTTTGTCTTGCCGGTTGAGAAAGTAGTCTGTCGCCGTATCAAATATGATATAGCTGTTTGGGAAAGCATTGGCCAGATTCAGGAACATTTTTTTGTTTTCCGCTTCATCGAAGTAGATGGTAGAGGCTTCAGAGATGAAGACGATTGGTTCGTCATTTATTCTTTTGATCTTGTTCAACCAGCTGGTGTCAAAAGCGGAATAGGGAAGAAAATGCCGGTTTTCTGATTCCGAAAAGAAACTTTTCCATATTTCATAAACATCAGGCATATCCAGGTCGTACCATCTCCGGTTAGGATCATTGAGCCGCTCATACCTGGTATTTAGCCCGCAACCCAGTTCGACTACGATGGCCTCGGGGTGTCTTTCCAGAAGCTCTCCGAGAAGGTGATCATAGCTTAGGGTTCTTAAGGAAGCGACTTTCAAGGCAGCCTTAGATTTGATCTTGCTGAAATCATAATCGATGGATTTCACCATCTCAACAGCTTTGGGGTCATTCATTATGCCCCTGATCGTGTCCAGGGCACGCCCATACAAGGGGATCATGAGGGTTTGCTGTACCTCGCCCAGTTGTGGTTTGATCATTTTGCTCATTATGGATCGATTAAAATGCTATTCATGGTATTCCATCGCTACCTAAAGCCCCGATTTCAGCTGGCAGATTCCCTAAGGATACAATTCTAGACTCTTTTTGCTATCGGTTTCAACGAAAACGGGATTCGTTATACTGTTTTTGGAATGAAAGGTGAAGATTCGATATTGCAAAAAAATGCACATGAAAACAGCATCATTGGTATTGGGCAGTGGCGGAGCAAGAGGAATGGCTCATGTTGGAGTTATTCGATGGTTAGAAGAACAGGGGATTCAGATCAAGTCAATCTCGGGCTGTTCAATTGGTGCCCTGATCGGAGGGGTTTATGCTACCGGCAAAATGGAAGAGTTTGTCTCTTTTGTTCAGGATTTCAACAGAACAGATGTGTTCTCAATGCTTGATTTTGTCTTTTCGGGTAGTGGTCTTGTCGGAGGTAAAACAGTACTGAAAGAACTTAGACGCATTATCGGAGAGGAGCACATTGAAGACCTGCCGATCAAATACACCGCGGTGGCAGCTGATATCGCCCAGGAGAAGGAAGTTTGGATCCGGAAGGGGCCGATCTACGAGGCCGTCAGAGCTTCAATTTCCCTTCCCTTGTTCTTTACGCCCTTTAAACTGAATGGAAGATACCTGGTCGACGGAGGCATACTCAATCCTACACCCCTGGAGCCCGTGAAAGAAGATGAAACCGAACTGACGATCGCTGTGAATCTTGGTGGATTGGCCGAAAAAGCACCCGAAAAGCAGGAGCCGGATAAAAGCGAATTTGAAAAGCGATTTGATGAATTCGTAGCCAGCATCAAGCCTCTTAGGTCCAAAAAGGAAGAAGAATGGGATATGCTTTACATCGCCGATCAATGCTTTAACTCCATGCAGAATAATATCGCCGACAGGAAAATGCTGGAAAACCCGCCAGATTACCTGATCAATATTCCCAGGAACAAATGCGGAACATTAGAATTCGAAAGATCAAAAGAGCTCATCGATTATGGCTATCAGATGGCGGAGGAAAATTTGAAAGGACTCAAAAAGGGCTATAGCTTATAGAGTTCGAGAGCCTGAGATTTACCCCTGAGTTGAACCTGTCCAACAGGAATCGCATGAGTCTTCAAATCTCCCATAAGGTCCAGGAGAACCTTGGAGATCAGGATTTCAGCACCATACTCATTGCACTTACTCTCAATTCTGGAAGTGGTGTTTAGCACATCGCCTGAGTAAGCAATATCTCTTTTGATTACCCCTATTTCACCAAGGACCGCTTTGCCTGAATGAATTCCCGCCTTCACTCTTGGAACATCTCCAAAATTGGATTCGTAGGAATTGGAGGATTCATCTAATAAAGTTTGGATTGATCGAAAACATCGAATGCAATTTTGATTTTTGATCCCTGATTTCACATCCCAGGTTAGCACTATTTCATCTCCAACGTACTGGTAGATTTCGGCACCTGTTTCAAGAATCACAGGTGTGATGTCCTTAAAAAACTGTTGGAGAAACTTGAAATACTTCTGTTCTCCCAATTTTTCAGCAATGCTGGTGGATCCCTTGAGGTCCAGAAACATGAATATCCGATTTTCAGTTTTTGGATGGAAGTATTTTCCCAGGAGGAATTTCTTAAGAACACCAGGTCCGTATTTATCCCGTACAAACAGTGCGATGATCGTTCCAGAAAGCACCAACAACCAAAAGGGAAACATCCTTGCAAACTCAAAGCTGTAGAAGTACTTTTCCAGGAGATCCTTGTAAGTATCTATAAACGGAGAATGGCCATCCCAGCCTGCTCTGCTCACAAAATAGGTTTGAAGACCTGTTAGAAAGAAAAATAGAACAACATAGGCTGTGATGGCAAAAAGAAGTCCGCGGGCGTAAGATCGCTCTCGTATCCAGGGCAGAACCACAAAGACTATGAACAGTCCTGCCAAAAGGCCATTGAGTACAAAAGCCAGGGAGTTGATCATGAAATAATCCATAAAGTTACCTGGTGTGCTCCAGCGATAATCCAGACCGTACTCATATAGAATGCTGATCTCGTAGGCCAACTGAACCATGGAAATAATAGTCCATGAAAGAGTGATCCAAAGTATGGTCCAGAGTTTTCTTTGTAGGTCCTTGGGGATTTCCATTCTAAGCGAAAGTTAATTAGACTGCTGTACTTAAATCCCATTTTTCGTCCCCTTGTTGTCTCCATTCCACCCTTGAAATAAGATCCGATGACAGTCTACCAATGAATTCACTAATTCGAAGCGGACCGATGAAAAACGCACTCTTTTTATTGACCTTTCTTCTTTTATGTACTGAGCTACAAGCCCAGGAAAAAACATGGCTGGATCGGCCAGTGGATTTTAGCCAGATCAGGGAAGTGGTGAACACCTACCATATGTTTGACGGCGCAGGAAACAAGGTGGGGTCAATGATCTATGCTACCTCTTTTGAAAATGGCCGGCTGCTTGTACGGGACACATCCCAGTTTGATGATGGTTCGGTTTACGAGACTATTGAGTACCATTTCGATACATCGGAGTTTGTCATGAAGAAAGCAGGAATCGACATGAAGACCATTCAAGCTACACTTGATATCGATCTGGTTCAGGAAGATGGCAGGACCAGGGGAAATTACGGGCTGATCCGGGATACCACGATCCGAAATTTTCCCATTGATTCTGCCTATGAATACGATGTTTTCAGAGGAGAGATCTACCTGCTGCTCAATGGTCTTAACTTAGAAAAGGACGATACGCTTTACATGAAGGCCCTGGTTCCTACCAGCATGAATATCTCCAAGGGCCAAATCAGTTTGGTGGGTGAGGAATCCATAAGTACGGCTTTGGGGACCTTTGATTGCGACGTGGTCTGGCTCAGGGCTGATGGGGTCATGCCGGATAATAAAATATGGATCCGTAAGGAGACCCCAAGAACCATGGTGAAATTCTATATCCCCGGAATGGAGCTTCATATTGAATTGGTCGATCAACATTGATCGAAGGCCATATCATCCGGATCGGGCTTTTTTCAGGAAAATCCTCGTTTTTCTATCTTTAGTTGGAAATAAAGAGACGAGAAAACCCAAATCCTATGGACATCCTATTCAAGAACATCAAAGCATTACTCGGACTATCCATGGTCCTCATGTTTTCTATTGCCATTTCCCTGAGTTCATGCGGAGACGGTGGAAGTGAAGCTGAAGAAGCCCAGGAACAGGTTGAAGCTGAAGCTGAGGCCGAGGCCGAAGAAGAACATCCCGGTGGGGAACATCCGGCTGGCGAGCATCCAAGCTCAGATGATGACAGTACAGAAGGAGAGGAAGGGGAGCATCCTGATGGTGAGCATCCGACCGAAGATGCAGATGACTCTGAGGGAGAAGAGAATTAGTATTTGATCTTCAGTTACTTGTGACGTCTCGTTTGAAGGAGAATATGGTCTTGACAAATACCTCTTCGCCTTCGATCTCAAATACCGGATAAGCGAGAAAATTGACAAGACCGCTGGCAGGTTGAGGGTCCGGTTTCAGATCTCTTCCCCTGCTCAGTTCAATTCGGTTCGCCGGATGATGCCCGAAGTAATAAGTGGCCAATGCAGTGTACTTATTGGCTTCACTGATATCCACAGGCCACCATTTTCCGTCGGCATAGAATTCCGCCCAGCAATGGTAGCCATCCACGCCGCCCTCATCTCTTTCTGTGGGAATACCTGCTCCTACGGCGAATCTGGCTGGAATACCTGCCGATCGTGACAGTGAAATGAAGAAGGAATGAAATTCCGTGCAATTCCCCGATTTGACATCGCAGGCATAGTTGGCATCTCCGGTGCCATATGTCCCCTGTTTTGCATAGCGAACGCTGTCGATGATATAATCGTACAAAGCGCGGGCCTTGGTCAGAGGAGTGGTAGCTTCTTTAGCATCGATCACCCTTGTAGATATCTGCTCAAATCTTCCACCTACAGGTTGATGCTCGTCTTCCCCAAGGAATTGCTGCGCTTCCGAGTACTCGGCAGGGTAGGCTCTCTTCTCTGATCTTTCAACAAGATATTCGATATTGATTTCCTTGTTGCTGTCTTCAGGGCCGAGTTCCAGATGAAGTATTCTGTTTCCATATTGCTGCTCTGTCTGGATCTCGTTTCTGCCCGGCACCTTCATTTCCAGGATCTCGATCGATTGAAACTCATCGCTGCTCGCTATGGGAATCCACATGTCGGAAGGACCGGGGATCTCCGGTAATATCACGCTGTAACTGAAGGTAAATCGATCACTTCCCTCAATTACTCCAAGTAATTGATTGTCAGCATTCTTTACAGGAACCGTAAACCATGTTTTTTTCTTCTTGTTCCGCTTCCAGGTATAAAAGGGCTTACCATTCAGCTTATGAATGGTCTCTCTGGTCACGACCATACTATCTGCCGTTCCTTCGAGGAAAAAATCAACATCATAGACATCCCCGCTCTCTGTTGCAAGGTCCACGCAGGCGAAAAACTCGTTTTGGCCAAGGACCGATAGGTATTCCGTATGTACCCGGACCAGCTTGAGGCTGAGTTCCAGTGTATCATTTCTAAAATGGAAATAGCCTCCACCATCCTTTACACGTTGATCGATATTTGATACAATACCCTGTTCAACATGAGTTATGGTAACCAATTGTTCCTTTTTGTGATCAGGATTACCATTAACCCCGCTTTCCTTTTCCGGGCTCAGACAGCCTACAAGGAGAAGCAAAAGTGTGGCAAGGTGCTTAATTCGCATTGGTCGATGATTTAAAGTTTGAAACGGAACACCTATCAGGTATGGAACGATCAGGTATTGCCCAAGGCGTAGATCTCACCCTCTGCTACGGGAACACCGCCTCTTTTTTCCAGGGTAACCACGAAAGCATCTGCTTCCTTGGTCGGCTTCATCTTTTGCAGATCCGTACTGTCCGGCCCGACTTCAAACACTCCCGCATCAATGGCCTTGCCATCTACAATGGCCCAAAGTTGATACTGAAGCTCTTCTGAAGGAATATGCATATGGTCAACCTGCACATATACTTCCTGACTTGAGGGATTCCAGTAAACCAGGGTGAGCGCATCGGGTTTGCCTTCCGCCTCGTGCATATGGACAACTTTGTTGTTCGGATCCTTTAATACCTGATAATAGGTGCTATTGGTTTCTTTAAGCCTTTCGATCAGGGTATTGCTCCCTTCGTTCAAGCTTATCAATTCCTGGTTCTCAACCTCAAGATCCGAAAGCTGATCGTTGAGGTTATCCACGCGCTTGCTTATGTTGAACAAGCTTATGCCCAAAGCGATCAGCAGAGCGACCGAAGCGGCTACGGCATATTTCCAGCCCATTGAACCTGTGGATTTGAGCTCAACGACCTTTCCGACCGGTTCTTCTTGTTCGACCAATCTTTCCAGTTCGTCCAATACCTTTTGCTTTAATCCCTCGGGCGGAGTTGTCTCATAGGTTTCAAGATAGGCATTGACGGATTCCGACAGCTTCTCCAGTTCTTCTCTAATTTCAGGATAGATCCCTGCCATGCACTCCACTTCCCGCCGCTCCAGGTCGGAGACATTCCCAAGAACATAATTCTCAAGTATTCCGGACGCTATGTAATCTTTGACATTCACCTACACCACTAGTTTTTTCAATTCACGCAATGCAGTCCTGACCCTGGTTTTCACCGAACCCAGTGGAATAGACAGGGCTTCGGAAGCTTCAGAATGGGTGTATCCGCTGAAATAGATGATATCGATGATCTCCTTCAGTTCGGGATCCAATTTTTGGACCTTTTCTTTTACACCGATCTTATCGGTTTTTTGTGTCTCTGTTCCCAACTCTTCATGGCTCACTTTTTGGATATCGATGTTTCGGTTGAATTCTTTCTTCCGGGTATGATCAATCGCCGAATTTCTGGCAATTGCGAGCATCCAGGTGAAAAGATTTGCCTTTTCGGTTTTATAAGAATCTATGTTTTTCCAGATCTTCAAAAACACCTCTTGCAATACATCATTTGCATTTTCCTCGGCACCGACGATTTTTAAGATAACACCATACAGAGTAGCACCATACCTCTCGTACAATAGCTCATAGCCCTTCTGATCCTTCGCTTTCAGAAGAGAAACAAGCTTTTCTGTCTCTATGTTTTTTTCGGAGGTACTGTCCAACTTCCCTTAGTATACATTTGAAATCCAAGACTATAATAGCATGGATTTTTTAAATCATTTCATAAAAATTTTCTCTTAAGCCAAATTGTTGTGTATTTATTCCAGTCTCTTTGATTTGAAAAGCGAATACCCCGCTTCCAAATTCCACAATCCCATTCCAATTTCTTTCAGGCCGGCATCACTTACCAAAGCATCCTTATAATGCTCCAAATCGTTTTCAAGCGGTTTGAAATCCTGATTCCTGCTGATAAAAATCTCTGATTTTCCATCGGAGTCAATTTCTATATCACCAAGACAATTAAATCGGATACTGACCAACTCACCGTCCAGGGATCGCAGGAGACCTATTAAGTCTGACTTTTTCAGCTTGTTGGTCGCCGACCTTGTTTCCATAAAGCCTCGATCGCTCTTCCAATAAACAGAGACATTGGAGATGTCCGATATGTCGGAGAACTCCAGAAACTCCATGAATGGAGTAGAAAGAATCAGGTATCCGTCATTAGATACATGGTCCATTGCGATCATTCTTTGCAACTACTTACGAGCCATACACCCCAATTGGATTTAATCAGAGGAAAAAAAAGTGAATTTTTTTCCAGGTTATGAGAGATAAAGATTTGGTAGCTCTTCTGAAGAGTATAGGAGAGCTAGGAATCCGGATTCATAAACCCTTGTATATGACGTAAATAATGATCAGGCAGACCGATTCTTTTTGCCAGCTGAAGCAATGAATTTGCATAGGCCTTGTTTGACCCAGTAATCAGATTGTCCGGAAGGTTGTAACAACTGGCTTCAAGAGCTTCATAACCCTCCGTGATCACGCTTACTTTTTCCCGGATATAATCCGAAACAGATTCCTCTGCATAGAGCTTTTTCAGATCAGCTTCAGCCATCCGCATTACTATACCATAGGAGGTCTCCTCCGGAGAGGCAAGGAGTGTGGCCCTTTCAGCGATCCTCAAACCATAACCGGGCAGCGAGGCCTTCCTAGGGTTTCCGGGATTTAGCCCCTTGTCCCTTAGCAGTTTTTCGTCCATGAAGAGGCCATAGAAGAAGACTTCTGAATTCATCTTATCTGAATTGACTGAAACAATTCCTTAACAGGGCTGGCTAAGGAGTTGGTCTGAAAAAAAATGACGGTTCGGCTATTTGTGGCGACCCCAAAATCAAAAATGGTAATATGAGTAGAAAAACTATCAAGGATTTTGGTCAGCTTTAAAATTCTGCTTAACTTCTTCACGATTTAAATCTATTACCAAACCACAACTTAATCTAGCTATGTCAGATCAAAGTTCTATTGAAACTCAAAAAGTTGCCGGTGCCATTTCGAGCATGGGCATTGACGAACTCATCTTCAATATGGCCAAGGGAATTGCGGACGGTCAGGCCAGACTTGACGAAACCTGCATGGCCCTTGCCGTGCAAATGGGTGATGCCCAAATCGAATTCGGAAAAATACCTGGCACCAATGAACCGGATTTGATAAGTCTGGTTGAATTGGGATTTACGCCCAATTTCTATCAGTTTGTGGACACCATATTGGAGATCCGAGTCTCGGTTTCGAGTCAATACGAAGAAGAAAAGGAGGTCGTTAAGTCGGATATCAATACGCAGTCTGACGAAAAGCAAACTCAATCACAATATTCGCAGCAGAAAAGCAATAATTATCATGGTTATGGCTATGGACGTAGCTGGGGCTGGGGATACGGTTATGCAGGAAGAAGTTATGGCTGGGGTTATGGCGGTCACGGCTATGGATATTCGGGTGGAAGTAGTTCATCGGGGCGTGTAAATACGAATGAAAAATCAAAGGCGGTTAAGGTCAATACGGTTGATGCATCCTTCGCTTCAAAATATGGATATGAAGTAGCGGCATCCTCACTGATCAAAACCAAGATCGTTCCTATCCCGCCACCGCAGGTGCTTGAAGAAGCTGTTCAAAATGCAGCTAAGGAAAGAAAGGAATGGGCCAAGAGGTATGCCTTACTGCGATTCTCCAAGACTGTCCTTCCTGCAATTTCCACTGATGCCGAATCGATCAATACAGATTTGGGAACTTATTTGGTTGATGGCGCTGAGCTTCCCAAATTCAGTGAGATCTCAGAGATAAAGATAGGATTAGAGGCATTGAACGATGAATATGCCAAGCTCAGCAATGACCACTGGGCGGTGATCGAGGATGTTAAAGACCGAAGAATACTGGATTTGGCATTCGAGGATATCATCAAGGGATTGGATGATCTGATGGCCTTTTACGATGTTCCGAACAAGCAGCGCAAGGCTACCACTACTTCAGAACTGATTAATCCTGAGCTTGAGAAGAATATTGAGCGCCTGGAAGGTTTGAAAACCAAGATTGATGAGATCATGGAACGCCTTCCGTTGACACCGGAAGAGCAGGCAGCGGCAGATCAGGCCCAGGATGATCAGGGATCAGGAGACGATTGATAAGCATACTTCACACAAAAAATAAAGAATCATGGCTCGAGATATAGCACAGGATACACTTAATGTAGGTAATGCGCTGACCAGCGTTCGTATCGATCAGATGATCCTCAATCTGGCGAAGGGAATCGCATGGGGGCAGTATGAACTCGACAAGGTCGGGGTCGATATCACCAAGATGATGGGAGCGCCGGGAACCGTCTCCATTGGAGGAGAACAGATCTCCATGCTTGAAGCCGGGTTTACCCCATCGTTCTACCACTTCGTGGATACCATTCTGGAAATGAAAATGGAGGTGAATATCCGTGAGGAAAGCAGCTCCAGCACCGCTGTGAAGAATACTGTTTCCGGATCTTCTTCCAGGAGTTCAAGTGCCTCTTTTTCGGCATCCGGAAGTTATAATGCCCTCTTCTTCAAAGCGAAAATGAGTGCGAGCGGAAGTGTCAGCACGAAGAACACATCTGCCTTTTCCAATACCGTTGACAGCAAACATGCCCAAAAGTTTAGCCAGGATCTTTCGGCATCCAGTCTGATGAGGACGAAACTGGTCCCCATTCCACCGCCGGAATTGTTGTTGGAAAGGATCAAGATACTTCTGGAAAAACTGAGGGAGGAAGCTGAGGAAGCCGAGAAGAAAAGCGAGGAAGCGGCCCTTACAAATATGGAAGAAAACAAGCTTTTCGTGTTGGAGGGAATCGATCATACCAAATTTGATGATCCCGATCGGGAATTCAAGAAGGCACTTTTTGAAGCGTTTCTTGATAATGATCATGATCTTCTGAAAACCATGGATATTACCTCCAAGGGTACGGAGAGCGCTGGTGATGTTACAAGAAAGAAGTGGATACTCAAGGACAAGGCGGAGAACAAGTACATAGCCATGCTCACAACCACCACCGATGGTGAGAATACCACCGAGGAATTGTCAGTTCATTCCGGTGGAATTTCTCAGGGTGAAGCTTTTTCCTTCGATGATCTCTTTGATCTGGACATGGGGTGAAAAAAGATCTAAGACCACTATTCGCGGGTATTGCGGATCAATTTGCTCCTGATATCAGCAATGCATCCAAGGCCATCGCCGACCGCCTCAAATTTGATTCAATAGGTTCTGCAAAGAGCCTCGAAGCAAGCGATATGCCCATGCCCTTTGAAGTTCCCGATGATCTTCTCGAAAAGAAGAAAATCGAGGATCTGGGAATCTCGGAAAAGGCAATCCCTAACTTAAAGGGCCTCCCATTTGATCAACAGGATATCCGGGAAAAGGCCAATCTAACCGATCCCCTCAAGGACATTCAGGACAGTGCATCTGCCAAGGCCAAGGATCTCATGGATGTGGAGACTGAAAAATGGAAATCCAAATTCAACGAAGGTTTTAAGATCTGATGGGGGAAAAGGATAGACATAAGGTTCCCGAGATATCTATTGACGAAGCATTGAAGCTCTATATCTCCATGGCCTTTCCTCAGGGTTTGCCGGAAGGAGAGGAGGGAGAGAAGATCTTAGAAGCCATCAGGAAAAAGATCGCTGCCGATAGGCCTGATTGGGCCAAGGCTTCAGGATTGTCGGATGATGAAGATTATGCAGATGAGGAGCCCAAGAGCTATTCCGAGATCAAGCAACAAGCGGTTGAAGATTCGGCCAGGGAAATACTTCCGGAAGATCCTGAAGAACGTTACCTCTATTTAAGGAAGAAGGAAGCCCTTGAGAACAGCGAACAAAAAAGACGGGAACAAGAGGAAGCACTTGCCGAGGATCTCAACAGGAAAAAAGTTGTAGATCGAAAAAATGAAGAAGATCAGGAACTGATCCAGAGGGCAAAGCTGATCAAGAAGATCATCCTGGAACGGGCTAATCAGAAGCTCACTCCAAAGTTTGAAGAAAGGAAGGTCGTCAAAAATCCAAAACCGACGATCTCTTTTTCAGGACAGGTTAAGAACTCAACCGATGAAATAAAGCATCGGTCCTTGACTTACCATGAGACCGATCCGGAAACCTCCCTGAAAGCAGGAGATTCTCCCGCATTTTCTGAAAAGAAGCAAGCACCCGATGCCAGAGAATGGTTCAGGGATTTTAAAAGCCTTTCAGTAGATGACCGGATAAAATCTTTGCAGGGTTTTAATCAAAGAAAAAGGGAAATGCTGCAGACCAAAGAGGACCTCATGTATACGGAACTGAGGCTATCAGCAAGATCCGGTGATATGAGGCTCGAAGATGATGACTTCAATATGGGTTATGGGCTCGGTTTCAAAAAAGACAAGGACAGCGACACTCACCTGACCTTGGAATGATATGATGTTGACCCAGTCACCGGATCCGGGCATTCATGAATGGGAACTGGAGAGTGCTCTGAACATCATCAGGAAGAATCTGCAAAAGAGGAAAAACTGGCAATTCAGGGAAGAATATATCGACCGGGGCATATTGGACCCTTATTATATACTGAAAATACGAGAACCCAGGCGGGATAAGGAAGATGATCTCTGGGAACAGAAGGTCTGGCAGGGAGAGAATCCCGGTTTTTCATATGTACACAGGACCACTCATAGCTCAAAGAATTACTGGTGCGACATCAGCACCCCAGCCCTGATCGAACAACTCAATGCATTCAAGGAGGACTATGATCAGAATCGCTTGCAGCCCACGGGCTTTAAAGGTGATCTTTTCGAGCCCAGGCAGCCTCATGAGGTGTTTGAGGAAAGGCGATTTGTTTATGAACTTCTGACCCCATTTAAAAACCTCACCGGAATAGGTCCGAGCATGTACGCCCTGGGAAGGGGAGCGGTTTGCGGTACTGTTATTGGCTCTGATGGAGTTCCGATGGATGATGTGAAGGTTCAACTCCAAATGGGAGATGAGAAACTTGTTCGTACATCGGGTAAGGGTGGGCTTTTTTGGTTTTCAAAGGTCCCGGCTGGAATCTACAAGGTAACCGTGGATGAACAGCCCTGTACCCTGCAGGTGATCCGTAGAGATGAATTCGGAAATATCGAGGGCTGGGTTACCGATCAGGATGGCTATCCCGTGGAGTATGCTGATATTCAATTCAAGGCTCCTGATGGCAGTTCTTTTCCGGCGACTTCAGATGAGACCGGGAAGTTCGTCACAGGCCCTTTACCCGCTTATCCTGTTGTGGATAGCCCACTTTCGAATTACCCCTACATCATGGAGATCCCGGAATTCATGTTCTCCATTTCGAAGTCTTTAGTGGTGAAAAATGCAGTTTTGGGAGGAGTGCTGCAGAGCGCTGAGGGCAAGGTACTGGCCGGCAAGGAGGTCATTCTGAAAAGCGGATCGGAAGAAGTTGGAAGGACTGAAACAGATGCGCTTGGCAACTTTGGTTTTTTTGGCTTGAAGGCAGGTAACTATCAACTGGAGGTGCCCGATGAAAGGATCTACCTGAGTTGGCTCCAACCCGGTAAGGTGACGGGCGAGTATCCTGATGGAAGGCCCGATGAAACACGGGTAGAGCTTATTATGCAGGGAGAGCCGATCGCCACGGAACGCATCTCGCCTGAGAAGCAATTTGCCTTTAGCAAAGTGCCTCCGGGTAAGTATACTGTGAGTTATGGAAAGAGAAGTCCCGATCTTCTGAACGAAAAGCCGCCCGATGATCAGTCCTGAAAACATAAAAAGCGGAGATAAATTCAAGGTGATCGCCAAATTTGGGCTTTGGGATCTCACCGCCTATCAAACCCGCCTGGAAACCCAACTTAAAGCCAACGAAGGATGGAAGAAGAAGGCGGATGGAAACCTCATGACCCTTGAAGAGCTAAAGCAGGCCCCCTTTGAAAAGCCAACCATCAAGGATGGATTGAGCCTGCCGCCATTGTCGAGTTCAGAGGAGCGAATCGCTGAATTACAACCAGGAGCAGAGATCACAACCATTCAGGTCATGTATCATACCGGTAAGGCTGCCAGTGAAAATGCCAGCAATAAGGACAAGGCATTTCAAAGTTTACTGGTTTCAACATTGGTCAATGACGAAACCAAATACGGTTTCGTCTGGACCACCCATGCCGATGTGGACCATGTGGAGCAAATTGTGCCAATAGAAGAGGAAGATCCTCCAATCGAGGAAGAGGAGAAAGAAGAACAAAGTTCTGGTGAAGAAATTCATGTAAAAGCCGGACAGACCACTGTGTTGGAAGTTAAAACCGAAGGTACTGGAACAGGTGAAGAAGAAGATGAAGAGACTGGAAGTATTGAAGTCGAATTAGTGGATGAGGATGGGAATCCATACCTCAAGACTGATGTCGTTCACCTGGTAGGACAAAAAGCCATTTATTCTGTCTCAATTGACAAAAAGACTGGTAAAGGAATTCGTGAAGATATTCCTATTGGTGACTATGAACTCGCCCTCCAACTGAGCACTATATATTTTGATCATGATAAGTTGACCCTGTCCAAACAAGAGCAAAAAAAGCTCATTGAGGTAGCGAATCAGATCTCAATCTCTGAGTTGGATTTTGAAAGAATAAAGTGCTTAGGGTATTCCAATGTAGAAGGGTCAAAAAAATACAACGAAGATTTATCTCTGAAAAGGGCTATCCAAGTAAAGAATTTCATTGTTAAGACCCAGGATAAATTTGGAAAAGAAAAAATTGGAATCGAATTAGGTAAAGTTTTTGATCTGTCGGGAGGCAATGAAAAATCAAGTAATAAGGCTGTGTTGTTTGGAATACTGGAATAGAAGAAAAAATCATTTGAGTTGAAATGACCCAAATAAAACCTGGAAAAGTATACACCAAGATCACCGTGTCTCAGGACGATGGTGAAATTCTGGACTCGAAGGAAAAAAGAATAGGTCAAATTTTCTTGCGCTTTGAGTCTTGGGTGAGTAATAAATACCTTCCGATTTCCAAAACCGATGTCATATGCATGGAGAAGGACGCTCTCAGCCCGGATGATCATTTGGCTTCCACGACCACCAATGATGATGGAGAAGCTGTCTTTGAGTTTGAGGAGAAACAAGGTGGTGAAGATGATTTGGATATCTATTTTCTTTTAAAATGCGCCGGAAAAAAAATTGGGAGTATGGAGTTTAAGTATGATCTATCCACCAGATCATTAATTGACCCACTCGACAGACCCGGCTATTATGAAAATTATAATGGCAAAACCATAGGGTCAAAGGAGCTTCCCCTCGTTTTTAGAAATTCACTATATGTCAGTTTAAGGTTTGAGGTCTGGAGCAAGTTCAAAAAGAAGTATGAACCTGTAAAATCTGGGGTTGAGGTGAAAATGATGGATTATGACAAATTTTTATTGAATCCGAACGATCAACTTAATGGTGAAAAGGTAACAACGAATGATAACGGGGCAGTAACATTCATAACTCCTGAAAGAGAAGATTTAGATGAGTTCAATCCTGATCTTTTTTTCCTAATTGAAAAGGATACCGAAATTTTAGAAATAACCGAAGAAGAAAATGAAAACGGAGTAAAAAAGGAAGTTGTAAAGGAAAGTATCAAGCTTAAAAACAATTGGGAGTCCATTCATTGGTCAAGTACTGACCGATTGGTTTCTGGTTATTCCGAAGGTTATCAAGGAACTCAAATAGGAACTCAGGAATTACCTGCGACTTTTAGAATCATCAATGAAGAAATTTCCGAAGTAGAGGATATTTTGACCGACAGTAGAAGTAAATCCGTACAAATAGATGACCTACTAAAAATAGAGTTTCATAAGGATATATCGGAAAGTGAATGGCGAAGGATTGGGAAAATTCAAAAGCAACTATATCAGGTTGGACTCTTCAAGAGGTATGGAAGAGAGCTAGTTGAGGAGGATTTCAAAAATATTGTTGAGCATTACCCAAAAGAATTCACTGATGGATTTGAAGGAGCCGCGCCTTTCAGATTTTCGGATAAAGAGAATTTTTATATGCTCGAGGCGGCTGTGGAGTATTTTCTTAATTATAATGACCCAAGGGAAACAACTATAAGTGATAGTGATATCCAAAAAGCATGGAAGGAAATTGATTTAAGGGGAGAATTATTGGCTGGAAACCAGGCGCGGATCTACTCAAAGAGCAAACCAGATGTGATTAAAGTATATGACAATAGCGACTTGAGTAAAATAAAGACTGGGAATATTCTGATACTGGAGTTTTCCATTGAGTACGACAAAGAGAAAAAATCCTATTTGTCTAGAAAGCACTTTTTAATAAAAAGTGTCGACGCCAAAAAAAGCCTAATTACAATTTACGGTAAGCCAAGGTTTCCTTCACAAAGCATAAACTCACCTTGGAAGGTTGTTGAAACTCCAAATCTGGTTCTTATAGATTCATTTGGGGCCAGAACTAATCTGAGCGGTGAGTCGGGACAGTATTCTTCGGGTAATTCCAGGGTGCTTCCATTAGCGGATTCTGTAGATCTGTCGAGCATTAACAAGAAATTTGATACGATTTTTATTGAATCATCAAATGGAGATAAAAGATATGAGATAGAGGAAATAAGCAATGTTGCAGGATCCAAATCGGTGACCGTTGACCGTGGCATATCATTAGGTGATGGGGATAGATCGAGATGGTGCATTCCTTCTGGACTAAGTGGTGAACTTCCCGATCTCACTTATGATCTGAAACCAACGAACAATCAGATTAGGGATAATAAGGATCATGGATATGATCATTATGATGGTTTGATGTTTGTTATTTTTAACGGAAGAGTATTGAATAAGTATAGATGGTCAAGTTATACTTCAAGGAATAGAATTTTTTTACTTCCCCCGGCAGGTGACAACCGTACTAACAGGGAATATGGTGGATGGGCATCTTCAATCAGAGGAAATGCTATATACGAGTATAAAAGCGAGAAAGATAGATCATCTAGCTACAGGAATTTTTGCTTTCGCGTAAGGGATTTCAATAACTATGGTGTTAAAAAGGCAAGATTCTATTTTGGGCTACCAAATGTTGAGCAAGAACGAGAAAGGTTAACTGGTGGATATAATCCCGCAGTAGAGGATGACAGCACCACGGGAAATCCTAGCGATGATGGATCACGTGATTCTAATGGAAAAACTGGCATAAAAATTCACCATGGTAGCACTTCAGGATCTACGAGTCATTCAGGTGGTTGTATTGTTTCACCTGAGTTATCACAAATGCGATCTGATTTAATCAATCTTTACTTAAGTCTTAGTCTTTATTCCGAAGTCTATATTAGTAGATCATCAAGGTTGAGTTTAGATTCCAGGCAAGGCCAAAAATTAAGCCCTTGGCATGTTTACTTAAAAAAATCGAATACTTATGATTTAAGCGTGGGCGACTGGGATCATCATAGCGTGGTAAATCCAAAATTTCCAGCTCGTTTTTTTGATAGTTTGTTTAAAGGTAAGCTTTACCTCATTCGACCGGATGAAAGGTCATTAGATCCAGATTCTTGAAAAATCTAAACACCAGTTTTCGGCGAAAACTGCCATAACTGTTGCAACCTGCCCAGGGACTTGTTCCCGGTTTTTTGGGCTTCCCCATAACCCTTGCCACCGAACATCATCAACCAACCGGTTGGGTTCACCCAGGTGGCGGCACCCAGCCTTGCAGAGGGCCAGCTATCGGGGTTCGGCACCTTGGGCACGGTCACATTACCCATGTCGCGCATGCTCAGCGGGCCTTCTTCATGATGCCAGATATTGTTTTCAAACTTCCAAAGATCATTTAACGGAGCCGCCTTATAGGTTTCGGTATTCGAACCTTCTCCTCCAAACATCCACACGATCCCGTCATTATCCCTCCAGAGGGCGGCATGTTCTCTGGGCCCGGGACGAGCTTCGTTTTGAACAAAACTTCCGGATAGTTGAAGATCGTTATCCTGCACCATAGTCCAGGAAGTACCATCAAATTTCCACAGATCATTCAGCGAACGATAAGGACCTCCGGCGGTAATCGGCCCAAAGCCTCCAAAAAGCCATAGTATGCCCTGATCATCGGTCCAGATCGATGCGCCACGCCTGGCGGAGGGACGGTCATTGGCCTGATCGGGAACAAAATCCCTGGTGGCATCTCCGTTCCTCAATTGCCAGTCAGTGCCATCAAATGTCCAAAGGTCGGAAATACAGAACTCCAAGTCGGGCTGCTCATAATACCCGCCAAACAACCATAATAGCTTGGTGTTTTCATCAAACCAGAATGAGCCATAGTGTCTGGTCAAAGGCCAGTGCCTTGTGCTGAATTCTTTGTTATCTCCATCCAGCATGGTGGTCAGGCTGTTATAAGCACCATGTTCTCCATCATCTTTCCAGGCTTTGTCAATGCCGAGCATTTCCCATCCGTCCTCCTCTGTAAATTTCCAAAGGTCATTCAGCGAGCGCTGTCTTCCGCCTTGATGATATCCATGACCTCCAAATAACCAGAAAGTTCCTTCATGATCTTTCCAATATGCGGTGGCCAGACGTCCACCCGGAGTGGTCATTTCCCCGGGAACATGGCTGAACTTTGAATGGCCGTTGGTGCTAAACAAACCGTTCACCCATGTCCACTGGTCACCGTCAAACTTCCATAGATCGTTGAGTCGGCCGTTCCTTGGGTTAACGTCGTTTCCATAACCTCCGAAAACCCAAATAACACCTTTGTTATCCTGCCAAACCGCCGGAAAACTCCGGGATCCGGGCATGTTATGATCCTGGGCATCTCCCTTAATACCGGGAATGGTGAGAATATTGGTCTTGTCAGAACCGAACAGTAGTGTCCATCCTTTTTCGACATGAGTGAAGTTTAACTCTGCCTTCACCAGGGCCAGCCGATCATCAATATTCACCGTTTTAGGCTCCACCCTGATCACCAATGTGCCAGCGATGTTTTGGGTATCTGAATCCGGAGAGAATACAAATTGAGACAACTCCCTGCCATAGACCATATTAGCCCGATCTGCAAAAGAAAATTTATCCGTCTCTGTTTCCAGGAAAATCGAAACACGCACTCCATCTGTTTGAGTAGCCTCTTCCAAAAAGCCCATATCAAAAATCAGTTCCCAGGAAGCAGGCAGATAGAAGTCCTCAAATCGTCCTTCGATATATCGGTTATTTGGATCAGGACAGGTGACCAACAGGCATTCATCATAGCGATTTCCATCGTCGAGCAAGACGTTCTCCTTTTTCAGAACCGATCCATAACCTTCAGCTTCTCTTGCGTCCGAGTTGAAAGACATGACCGTGGGTTCTGCGATGTTCTGATATACCAACCATTTCGCGGAGAATGCGTTTCTGAGAAAATCATAACTGTTCAGCGAACTGACATTGATTGGATAGTCCGAAACCTCCTCCGAATCATCATATACCAGTTTCAGATCTCCACCCAATAAGGTAAGCTTGGGGGCTATGACCTCTATCAATTGGTTGGTAAGGCTTTGTACTTCCAGCGGTCCGAATTTCTCAATATACACATCCGGAATGCCAAGATTTTTGAAATGATCCCCACGTATGCTGATGACTTCCCCGGCCTTTACCTCTTGGGTAGAGAAATCGATCCTGGCTCCCTGTAGATACATAAAGGCGATGGGCTCGGAGCGGATCTCAGGATTCAGATAATCAAAGACATATAATTCACCATTGGAAAGGACACCGGAGCTCAGGTCCACTTTCAAACGTTCATTGGATTCATCATAGATCGCATTGAAGCGCGAGCCATTGATCATCACAGATGTATATTCATTGAATCCTGATCCCTCAAGGATTAATTCGCTTGACTGGGTGGTCGGAAAATTCTCGATAGGATTCAGTTGATAACCTTCCGGTTCCTCTTCCAATTCCGACAATTCATAATCCCATAGGTAATTGCTGAATTCCGGAATTAGCAGGGAATCCAATTGGCTTATGATGATTGAATTGATGTAGGATCCCTTAGTTGGATTCACCCTGAGTTCAAAGGGGCCGTCAAGTTTGTTGAATTCGAAAATGATGTCTGCTACCGCATGGGTTCCGGGAGTCAGTTCGTATTCAAAATACCGCCCATTGATCTGCAAGGCAAATACCTGGTTCGTCAGACTTACTTTCAAAAAGAGCTTCTCAAGTGATTCTTCGGGCACAAGATCCTCTTCCCATTTAAGCGTATTTCCTCCGATGGGAAACATGAGCGCAAAGCCGTCCTTGGAGATCTTCAGGATCAATTGGGAAGTGCCCGTGGCTGGGGCTATTTCAAGCTTTAGGGCCTCCAGGCTGTAGAACTCCCCGTAAAATGTGAAATAGGAACCGATCTTCTTGCTTTCATGAACAAAACGAAGAGCTCCGATATCATCTACTTTCTTCAGGACATCGGTCGATATCAATTCCAAGCCCGCATATTGCCAATGTTGGTCGATTTCTTCCCATGTTGGAGAGCACCAGAGGATCTGTTCGTTTTGAGTGCCTTCCTTAAAAACCGGAACCTTGCGTTTCCACAATGCGGTGGTTTCGTCGTATTGATCTTCAGAAGCGATGTCGGCCCTGATAATCCTGAGTTTGTCCGAATAAAGGGGATCTTTCGGTTTTAAGCCCAAAACCTGGGCATCGTCACTGGGAGCATCTTTGACATAGGAGGCTTCAATAATCTTTTCCTGTTGAAAGAATTCCACATAGAGGCCTTGAGGTTTATTTCCCATGCCATGTCCCAATACCTCAAAGTCCTTTCCGACGACCAAATAATCCGGGGCCTTCAGAATGCTGGGAACCTGGTAAAAGAATGTGTTGGTTTCCCACCATAGGTCCTGGCTTTTCAGATAGATCCATCCGTCCCCGGCGTTCTTTGGAACAGCAAACAACAGGGATTGCTCGCTTCTTATGAAGAAAAGGGAATCATTTGAGTTTTCGTCCAGATCAAAGTATTGCTTTCCGATCCTGATTTGGGTCACATTGGAAAAGTGGTTTCCGGAAATCCGAACCATGGCCTTGAAGGGAGCTTCCTTGGGAGAGACATTGGATATGAACGGACGGAGATAAAACGACCTGTCCAATTTGATTTCATGAATGTCTGTTTTGAAGCTCACCGGGCCGGAAAAGGCATCCTGCGGAACCTTGAATTCAGCGGATTGTGCGGTATGTGCAACCGGTCTGGCTACGGCGCCATTGGCGAAATGCAACTCTGTTTGTTCGGAGATGTTTTGTCCCTCCATTCTGACCAAACTTCCCTGTTTGTTTTCCGGATTGAAATACCCATAGTTGCTGCCTCCGAGGAAACGAAGTGGGGTCGCAATGATCATGAGCGGCTCGGCATATTCATGAGTGAATTCTCCGATGGTCACGGAGATCGGTCCGCTGGTGAGGTCAGGAGTGATCTTTACGGTGATCTTTTCAAGGGATACCTCCAGGGGATCAACCAATTTCCCGGCAATTCGGACCTCTGTATCGCTCATGTTCAGCGCCCCAAGGTTTTCACCCAAAATGGTCACCGTCTCTCCACGCTGAACCACCGGCTTATCGATAGAGGTGATCAGGGGGTTGGCCAGTTCGGTGATATCTTCTATTTCCCTATGATTGGGGGACATGAATACCAGATCCACAAAATCTCCAGTGGTATCATCATAGATCAAAAGCGCTACAAGTTCATTGCCATCCCATGCTCCCGCATACCATTTTCTGGAATCCTGAATGTACTCCAGAACAATGAGGTTGTAGCTGATCTCCGGCTTGCTAGACTTTCCATTGTTCTCTTCGATTTCCTTGATCGCCTTTTCACGAATGTCAGAAGCTTCCTGCCTGGAAGGCACCGCCTTAGACTTTGCCTGGTCAATACCCTCTTCGGGCACCATGGCGAATTTCAGAGAGACCTTCGAGCTGACTTCCTGATTTACATTGGACTTTATTTGGTTTTCGGCATTATGGGGTTTGGTTTCAATTTTGAAATTGTTCTCGGAATCCATTTTGCCCTTGATCGACATATTTAGATCGAGTTTGGCCTCGGGCAAGACGAATGCGGAGGGCTCTGGCAAGATCAGTTGTGGATTTGCTACGATCTCTTTTAACCGCAGTTGCTGACCTTCGATCAGCATTTCGTCGAGTTTTTCCTGGCTTTGAGCCAGGGCCAGGCCGATCTCTTTAATGATGTCCTCCATGTACCCTCCACCGCTTTCGCCGGTAGAGGTCAGGGTGGATTTATGCTTGTTCTTTTGATTCAGATAATGCCTCATTCTTCTGTTTCAGGGACGTTGGCAATCTTGAACTTGAGGTTCACCATGGGAGACTCATTGGTGACACTTTTGATGTTGGGAAGCATCAACATGGGCTCATCTTCCCCGCGTTCCGCAACCAGCGGAAGGGCAAATTCCACTTCAAGATCCTGAACTATATAATCCTTGATGGATTCGCTTTCGCTGCTTTCAAGACTGCTGGCCTTGATCGCTTTCGCCATTGAATTTTGAAATCCGTTCATCAGGTCACTGGTCTTTACCGCAATACCCGTGACCTTCTGACCTTCGGATCTTGCCGATTTCAGTTCGTTGTACAGATCGAATACCAGGGTTCTAAGGCTATTGATCTCGTTTTCCAGATCTTCAATACTCTTTTCGCTCATATTATTATTTTGATTTCATCCTTTTCCAATCCAAGGAAGCCGGTTTTAATGGAAACTTTGAATTCCCGAATATCCAGTTGGTGCTGAACCCCTTCCGATTTATTGATGGAGGTCATACGCTCCATCAATTTTGTATAGCCCGATAAAAACTCTGAGAGCAGGGGATGGGACTGCAACTCATTGATGGCTAAATTTTCCGCTTTATTGGCTGGTTTCGTGTTTGAGAGTGATGATATTCCCGATATCTTTTTGACAGATCCTGAACCCTTGACTCTCCTGATTCTCATATCAATCTTCAAAGTACTTTGCCGTGATCGGTTCTCCCGATTCATCATCCACGATCAGGATCGCCTTCATGATCAATCCGGAAGCCTGATTGCTTCCTTCCTGTGGCGGGTGAACCAACTCAATGTACCAGTTTCCTCCATTGTACATGGACCCACCCTCAAATGGGTGAAAGCTGACATTCAGGAAACTATGCTCATAGTTCTGAAGCAATTGCGCTACTCTTCGATATCTCGATATTTTTTCCACCAACCTTTTTTCGTTCTGGATTGTGACATTGAGATCGCTCTTGAGGGGAACGCGCTTGATTTTCAAGAGGAAATCGCTGGTCAGCTTGGTGTCGACATTATACTTGGAGGTATATGCGCCGTCAAGCAATTGGGAGCGCAATTCTCTATCCTTGCTGATCTCAAAGAGCATCTTGATCGCCAATTCGGCTTCGGGAATCGCATACCAATGCGCTTTTAGCCCCATTTGATCTGTCAGACCGCTTTCCAACAGCTTTACTGCCGAATTAATGGAGCTTCTATCCATCTCGTATTGAGATTTCCCTACGGCTGATATCAGTCCCACGATCAGAGACCTTATATCGATGGTGTTGCGCATTCGGAAAGGTAGATTTTTTGACTTTTCCTAAGATCGAAATAAATTATTTAGCAAACAACGGCTGAAAATGAATTTGAGAATCTTTATCATCCAAATCCTTAGTTAGGCTTCTTTGGATGGATTTCAAATGGAAGGCATCATGAAATTCATCGGTATTACATAGAGTCTCAGGACATTGTCAATCTGATCTGATGGCATCCAGGAAATAATTATAATCCTGCTCTACACAATCGGCATATCGAAAGGCGATCGAGACCACCAGATCATCAAAGTCGTCTTCTCTTCCTTTGATCAGGGTCGAAAAAGCTTCAGGCATTTCATGCGCCTGGTCATTTAAGACATAGCTCGCCCTCTTATGCCTGGAGGCCAGTACATCTCCCCAGATCCTGGACATGAACAGCAGCTCTTCGGACTTCCTGAGTTTTTCCGTCGGGAAATCGGCCTTGAACGGGGATCTTTCCTTTACGGAGAAAAATTTGCCTTTCCATTTTATCCATCCCAGATATTGATCCGGGTGCTCGGCCAAGGCTTTGAACGCATGGGCATGTCTTTCGGCCGGGTTGGGGAACAGAGCGTCAAATTCCTGTTGCTCTTTGGAATTCATATGATCATATAGGGGAGGCTTGCCCTGCTCTTTGATATCGATGATCACATCATCCTCGGCAACATTGCTGTCGCCTTCCAATAGGGCATAATATCTTTCGGCGCCCAGGGAGCCGGTACCGGCACTCAATCGGCATACGATATCCTTCACCTCGAAGCGGGTAGTATCTTTTGCCAGGCTCGAGCTGACGGTTTTGCGGTATTTTTTCAGAGCGCGCTCCAGGGACTTATAGGTTTTCTCATCGACAGCCTTGACTTTGGGGTTGGCCAGATCAAAACAACGGTCACCGTCTTCCTGATATGTCCATTTGTTCAGCATTTTTAGTCGATCCTTTTTCTTTTCCACATTCTTCAGGAATTTTTTCATCAAGCCTTTCGAACTCTTGGCGGTGAGGTGCTTTTCGTTGTAGGGATCATCATCCTGATGTGATCTCATCTGCTCACGGTAAGCCTTGGCAAAGCCGCGCACAGCCCTTTTCTGAACATTTCGCTTGAACACCTTATGCTCCCGGCAATCCAGCACTATGCTTACGGCCATTCGCCAAAGGTCAAACTGATAATCAGCTATGATGCTGTCATCAAAATCATCCATGCAGAAAATCGCCTGCCCATCATGATTGGCATAGGCCCCGTAATTGTAGATATGCGCATCACCGTTGATCCATGTCATGGTCTCTTTGGTGCCACCAAAAAAGTTGATGCGCCAATCATTGTAGAAATCTTCCCAGAAAAGATGGTTCGAGCCACGGAAGAAGACGTAAGGGGAGGAAGACATTCTATCGAACTTCTGGTGCCTGTCTCTTTTGCTGATCTCCCTGTTCTTGAGATCGAGTTCCAGCACAACCTTTCGGTCACGATTGTGAAGTATGAGTTTTTTCACAAGTACAGATTATTGATTTATGGCTGAAAATATTCTATTCCTTAGAATCGAGCGGCACCTGGTAAAGAATAATTCCAAAGTTGATCGCCTAGCTGAAAAGAAATCCTTATTTCCTGCATCCCCAAAAATGGGGATTGCATTCATTGGACAAATTTTGAAACTTGAGAGCTGATGAAGAACCTAACATGAAAGAATCCACCATTCTTATACCTGTCATTCAAGGTGCCAAGCTCGCCAACGTCAACAAAAGGAGTCCGGAACACATGCATTTTTCTACAATCCATCGACAGGACATTGAGGTGGTTTAAAATCTACAACTATGGAAATCAACGCAGATCTACATTGCCACCCGAGCCTCAAAGCTTCTAACAGTGAAAAACCGGCTCAGGAAATTTGGAAAAAGCAAGCTGCCAGCGGGGCTTTTTTTAAACTGAACAAACAATTACAAAAGGCAATTGAGTCCCTGGCACGTGGTTCACAGGCTAACCTGGATGCATGCGCAGAAGGCAAGGCACGTTTACTCTTTACTTCTATCTACCCCTTTGAGCGGCCCTTCCTACAGGTTCGTGTTCAAAAGCCTTTTCGATTGCTTTTCAAATTGATCCTGCCTAAGAAGAAATACAACTTACTCGGTGAGGCTGCCGTGGGTATTCCTGCCAAGAAGATAGGCGAGTTGATCGCTGAAGCTCAATCGCCCACAGGGGTCAATTATTTCAGAGAACTGAAGGAGGAATTACAATTCCTGATCGATGCCCAGCAGACTTCAAGTAATACGTCAACATATTCCGATTACCGCTTCCATTTGGCTAAGGATTTTAACCATATGGAGACCTTATTGGCCGATGAAAAGAATATTGTCGGTATTACGTCTGTTGAGGGTGCTCATGCCCTCGGCAATTATGCTTTTTCCAACCCGTTTTCCCGCAGATATGATCAGCTTTCCGATGCTCAAAAGGACAAGTTGAGCAGGGCTTTTGAGGAGAACATCAAGGCCGTAAAGAGCAATCCGGAACCCGGAAGTGTTCCGCTCTTTATCACCTTTTCGCATCATTTTAATAACCTTCTGGCCGGTCATGCAACGAGCCTTTCGGACAAGAAGCTCTTGAAAAAGGTGATCCGAAGTTTTTACGCACCAGGCATGCGCCATCTGTTTGATCAAAGGCCAAATCTCGAAAGGGGCTTTTCGGAGTTGGGATGGAAGGTGGCCAAATGGTTGCTCGACCGATCCAACGGACGCAGGATACTGATCGACACCAAGCACATGTCTTCAAAGTCGAGGAAGGAGTTCTATGCCATGCTTAAGGAGGATTATCCGGGTGATCCAATCCCGATCATCAACAGTCATGCGGCGGTCAATGGTATAAAAACATTGGATAAGGCGATTCCCCTGGTCAGCGATAGAAATCTTGGAAAGGGAAGGTTTTTCAGCCGTTGGACTATCAATATGACCGATGAAGATATATGGCAGACATTTGCCAGTGATGGCCTCATAGGGCTTTGTCTTCATGAGGGTCGAATGCCGGGAGACAAGTTCAAAGAGCTTAAAAAGGGGCAAGGGGAGGCCAAAGTTCAGGAACTGTATTTAAGGCTTTTTTGGTCCAATGCTTTTCATGTGGCCAGGATACAAAAGCAATATATGGACGAAAATGGCCTGAATGGTATTGACCATTGGCGGGGAATTATGCTGGGCAGTGATTATGATGGCATAGTCGATCCCTTCGATGACTATCGTTCCGTTGCGGATTATCCTGAGCTCAGAAAAGAAATGATCGAGTATCTCCAGCAGAACAAAAAGATCCTGGATGTTTATGAAGAACGGGCTATGGACCAGGCCACCGTCGATGACCTTATTGCAGGTAAGGCGATTCCCGATCTGGTTGATCAAATATTCTATGGCAACGCCAGGGATTTTTTATCGAGGTATTTTACCAGGGATTATCTCCTAGGCCTGTCCGACAGGAACGATGTGGCTTAGCCCACATAGCAGGATCAGGATCGTTCATGTTTAAACCTTATAAATGAAGTATTATCAACACTAACCTTTTAACCTATGAGTTTTTATTTGATTCTTGATCGTGCCCAGATCCAAAAGAAGTACGAGTTCCTGGGCAAGGCAGAAGCCAAGTTTTATAGCTTCGTTGCCGACAGTCATTTTTCCATGCCGGTTTTGGATTCGCTTATGGACATCAAGTCGGTCGATGAAATGCGACCAAAAATTGCCGATGCGGCCAAGGCCGTCTTAAGCAAGTGGGAGGGAGTCGAAGTCCGAAATATCAGAGCCGATCATGTGTTTGAATTTGGGGATACGGGCCGAAAACTTCATGAATCGGATTCAATTCCCGATTCACTGGATTGGATCATGTTGGTTATCGAATTGGACAGGGATGTGCGGGAACTTGGTAATCATATTCAGGATATTTTGCCGGATTCGGAAATTGATTCATTGGCCAAAAATATCATCGCGCTTGCTTCTGCTGCAACGACACCTCAGGTAACAGCGGCAATCGCGATCACCAAGTTTCTGGCCAAGGGCATCACTCATTTTATGAAGAAGAACAAGAATGATCAGCTGGGTTTGGTTGAGCAGTCCTTTATTCGCGAATTGCATTATCCCAACGGAAAAAGGACGGCAAATGAAGTCACGGACCTCACCGGTAACATGTGGTATGATTACACGATTTTCGGGACGGAATGATCCTTTGAACTCCTGGCTTAGAGCCCTGCAACAAGATCATGATATCATGTATAGCATAAGCAGGTTGTTAATCAACGACCCATGCATTCTTCAGAGACTTGACTCTGGGCGAAGTGCATCTGGAATACAGAACTGAATTAGATTCCACTAAAAAGGTACATCTGGGCGCTTGAAGGCCGTAATCCGCTGGAAATTATGGGGGAACGCAATAATTTTCGAGAAAATTTTCAGCATGAGACAATTCTTAATTTACTGCGCGACCACATTGCTATTTGTCAGTCCTTTATTCTTGCCTGCCCAAAACGCTTTGCATTTCGATGGCTCAAATGATGTTGTCCAGACAACATTTCCCGGTGTGTTGGGAGCCAATAACAGAACCTTTGAGGCCTGGGTTTTTGTAGATGTAGCGGCTCCTGCGGCCAACCTCTGCATAATGGATTATGGCCTGAACGCCGTCGGGTCCAGAAACTCTTTTTCGGTCTCGGGCAATCGCGGTTTGGTTTTTATATCCGGAGGCACCAATGCCAATATATCATCTACTCCCAATGTTGTACCGGTAGGTCAGTGGACTCATGTAGCCTTTGTGTTGAATGCGGGCGTGGGATTTCTCTATGTTGATGGCCAGCAGGTAGGGACCGGCTCCCTGACTACGGTGAACACCCCATCCGGTAATACCGATCTGAGGATAGGACAACGTGTTTCCGGCGGATCAATCCCCTTTGAAGGAGCGATCGATGAGGTCAGGGTTTGGGACGTGGCAAGAACACAACAACAGATCCAGGGAGATACAGCCCGGGAATTATGCCTTGTGCCAACAGGACTGGTCGCATACTACAGATTCAACCAGGGCGTAGCAGGTGGAAACAATGCCGGTGTCACCACAGCCACTGAAGATGTCGCCGGAAATGACGGGACATTAAACAACTTTGCCTTATCAGGAAGCACTTCCAACTGGGTTTCAGGGAAGGCCTTGGCGGCGGCCGCGCCTGTAATGGCCAATGATATCGTTTCAGCCTGTGAGAGCTATACCTCTCCAAGCGGTAATTATACCTGGACCAGTACAGGGGTTTATACAGATACCATTATCAATCCTGCCGGTTGCGATACCATCATGACCATAAATCTGACAATCCTGGATCCCAGCACCGGAACTTTCAGCACTTCTTCTTGTGATTCAGTGATCTCTCCGAGCGGGAATTACGTGTATTATTCTACCGGTTCATACCTTGACACCATTCCCAATGCAGTTGGTTGCGACTCGGTCATCACGGTGAATGTCACCATTCCTGTGATCGATGATTCTGTCACTGTGATCGGGAATGATCTGACCGCCTTTCAAAGTGGAGCCACCTATCAATGGCTTGATTGTGATGCCGGCTTTGCTGCCATAGCCGGAGCCGTCGCGCAAACATATACCATCTCCTCAAGTGGGAACTACGCGGTTTCTATTCAACTCAGCGGTTGCATAGATACCTCCGACTGTGTTCTGGCATTCTTCGTCGGGCTGGATGAAAATGCTTCCAGAGATCTATTGGTTTATCCCAATCCGGCCAATACCAGGCTGAGCATTTCTTCGGAGACACCAGGAGGGGAAAATGCTTTTGATATCTATGACCTTAGAGGAAAGCTGATGTACTCATTTGAATTATCGGATGAAAAGCATGAGATCGACGTATCAGGATTCCCGAATGGTATTTATATGATCAGATCCAGGGGAAGTGAGGTCCAGCGCAAGGTTACCATCATTCATTGATCTCATTTTTCGAAACAATTTTTTGAGTCGGGTTTAGGTATGGCATAGGTGATTGCATAGATCACCTTGCCAGTTCCGTCCATGGAAGGACGGTTGCTTTTTTTTTGAATTGGACATACCTTGGCATAGGTGAGACGTGAAATTCTCATAGGGTCAAGGTTATTAACGGCGTATTTTCTAATACTTCCGCTGTTATTCGGATATCATTCGGTCCAGCACCATCATCATGAAAATGAAGGCCATCATCATGAATCCGAGCTTATTATTCTTGCCTCGGATTGCTCCATGTGTGAGCTTTATTTTGGGGAATCGCCGCTTACAGAAGCTCCATTCTTTCTGGCCTATGACTTTGGTTTCACTCCTTTAGAGCCAGGCTATTTCACAAGCAATACCACCTCTTTTCAATACTTCAGTTTTCTTCGAGGTCCCCCAACCGCCTGAAAACTCTCTGTCGATTAGCATTATCCGGGTCTTTTCTTTCCTCTCGGAATTCCCATTCTGAGCAGGTGAGCATTGATTACGACATATTGTATCGACCTCCTTTTGGCATTTGGCAGGAGATATAACTCCTCTAAGGCCTAATTCAATCTTATTGCTTAAACGATTTGTGTTTTCATGGCGCAGAATTTTAAAAAACGCTTTGCCATCTCACTGGATAAAGTTGGGATGTGTACTTCGGTGATCTGCATGTTACATTGCATTTCAATTCCCCTTTTCTTCCTTTTTGGATTTGATACTGCATTAAGGCTGGTTGAGCAGGAATGGATGGAACTGACCATCATCGCATTTGCATTGATCATCGGGATCACATCATTCCTGGGAGGCTATTTATCGCATAGGCAGCACTTTGTTCCTGTTCTTTTTGTGGCGGGTTTCCTCCTATTACTGAATGGTGAGGCGGTAGGTGAAGACTGGGTATCCCTAAGCCTTTCCTTATCCGGAGCTCTTGTGATCATCTACGCCCATTTCCAAAATCTGAGACTTAAACGCCGTGCTATTGCCTTATAGGTCTTTGTTACTCCTCTTGTCTTTGTTGCTGATGCTGTCCAACTGCAATAGCTCTGAGGATGAATGGACCATAAGGCAAAGCATAGAGGCGCATGAGTCAGGATTGGAGACAGGGGAGCAGGTGAGGAATAAAATCGAAAGAATCGAGGAGGTTTTATCCGGTACAGATGAGCTTTCAGGAATGGCCATTCAGGACTCCCTGACAGCCTTAAAAAGGGATCTGGAATTATGGAAGGCCATGATCGTGGAGGTGCCCGGGCATGAACATTCCCATGAGGGACATGATGAACATAATCATCATCACGAGCCCCAAGTCAATTTGACTCCTGAAATGGTATTGGAGGTACAACTGGATCTGAAGGTCAGGGCCGAAAAACTTGATAAAAGAGCCGAGCTCTTATTGGAAAAAATTAAATCAAAATAGAATGAACCTGTTTAGTAAAAGCAAAAAGCTTCCCGTGACTGTACTCAGTGGCTTTTTAGGTTCGGGAAAAACCACACTCCTGAACCATGTGCTTCATAATCGGGAAGGCTTAAAGGTCGCCGTGATCGTAAATGACATGAGCGAGGTCAACATCGATGAGAAGCTGGTCGCCGATGGGGCAAACCTTTCCCGGACTGACGAGAAGCTTGTTGAAATGAGCAATGGTTGTATTTGTTGCACCCTGAGGGAAGATCTGATCATCGAGGTTGAGAAGCTTGCCAAGATGAACAAATTCGACTACCTGCTGATCGAGAGTACAGGGATCTCAGAGCCCATTCCTGTGGCCCAGACATTCTCTTTTGCGTTTGAAGACGATCTGTTTGACCTGAGCAAGTTCAGCCGCCTGGATACCATGGTCACCGTGGTGGATGCCTTTAATTTCTTCAAGGATTTCGGGAGTGCGGATACCATCTTGGATAGAGAGATGACCGATGATCCCGAAGACCAGCGTTCCATTGTCAACCTTCTTACGGATCAGGTAGAATTTGCAAACGTGATCCTCCTGAATAAAACCGATCTGGTGAAAAAGGATCAACTGGAGCTTTTGGAGAAGCTTCTGAAAAAACTCAATCCAACAGCTAAGATCATCCAAACCAGCTATAGCAGGATCGATCCCGGAGAGATCCTGAATACCGGTTTATTTGATTATGAAGAGGCTGAGCAATCGGCGGGTTGGCAAAAGGAACTGGAGCTTGCCCAGAAGGGAATAGGACATAGTCCCGAGACCGAGGAATATGGTATCAGCTCCTTTGTTTTTCGAAATCAAAGACCCTTTCATCCACAACGCTTCCTGGATTATGTGGGCGCCAAATTTCCCGCATCCCTCATCAGAAGCAAGGGGATTTTCTGGATCGCCTCCAGGCCCGAGAACGCGATTCTCTGGAGTCAGGCAGGTGGCTCATTGAAGGCCGAGATCTACGGTCGATGGTGGGCCAGCGTTCCCCTGAAGCAAAGGGCCATGAGCCAGGATTATATGGACAATCAGGAATTGATCCAGGAAAAATGGGATAAGCAATGGGGAGATCGTATGAACGAACTGGTTTTTATCGGACAGGATATGAACAAGGCACAGATCATGGATGAGCTGAATGACTGTCTGGTCACAGATCTGGAGATCTCTACTATGGAATTGGGTGTAGGATTTCAAGACAATTGGCCGATATGAATTTGCTAAAAACCCTCCCTTTCGTTTCCTCCCAAAGTCAGGCCCCCTTGCAACTGATCAGTACTTCCTGGTCAGAAAGAAGCAGGGTGCTGGAAAAAGGGGTTAACCTTTATTGCTGGAAAAGAGAAGTGAATCATGATATTTCAGCGTATCTAGAGCAATGCCTTCAACATGAGTTACCAAACATCTCTTTTTTCACTCAGGAGGAAGATCTCGCATCGAAGCTGCGGGAAAATAGAGCCAGTTGGGATCATCATCATGGAGTTTCCGGGGATCTCTTTTGGGAGGATGTTTATGACTTGACCAAAGATTTTTTAGGGCTTTCACCCAATAAGTCGGGTACCCTATTCCTCAAGGTGATCGATAACAATGCCTGTACAAAGTTTCATACCGACGGGGACAGTCTGAGGATGTTCGTGACCTATTATGGAAAAGGTACGGAATGGCTTCCTGAAAAGGCCGTGAACAGAAAGGGATTGGGAAAAAGGAATCAACTCATCGTAAAAGATCCTAACCAGATTCAACGCTTGGAGACCTTCGATGTAGGAATCTTGAAGGGTCAGGTTCCGGGATCGAATGCAAAGGGTATTGTTCACAGATCTCCTGAGATCAAGAGTGCCGGGGAAAAACGAATTATTCTGAGAGTAGACATTTAAAAACTTCTTATGATACAATTATCAAAAGTCAACAAAAGATATAAGACCAACTCCGCTTTAGAGAACCTGTCACTTGAGGTTAAGGCCGGTCAGATCTATGCCTTGTTGGGTTCTAACGGAGCGGGAAAGACCACAACCATTAATTTGCTGTTAGGCTTTCTTGAGCCAACAAGTGGCGATGTCAAATTGGACGGCCTTTCGCCCTATTTCAACAGGAGAAAGATCAGCGAAAGGGTGGCATACATCCCTGAGAATGTGAGTCTCTATCCATTTCTCAGCGGCCTGGAAAACCTGGACTATTTCTGTGACCTGGCCGGTATCGTTCAATCCAAGGCATCGCTTATAGAAATACTTTCCAAATGCGGACTTCCGTCGGAATTCCATGGCAAGAAGGTTTCCGAGTATTCCAAGGGAATGCGTCAGAAGGTCGGAATAGCCATAGCCTATGCCAAGAAGGCCAAGGTGCTGCTGTTGGATGAGCCGGCAAGTGGGCTTGATCCGGCAGCAAGCAATGAGCTGACCACCATTCTGAAGCAATTGGCAGGAGAGGGAGCTACTATCCTCATGGCCTCTCATGACCTTTTCAGGGTCCGCGAGACGGCTGACCGCATCGGCATTTTGAAACATGGCTCCCTGGTTGAAGAACTCAATGCTTCTGATGTATCGGCCAACAACCTGGAAGATATGTACCTCCAATACATGAAAAATTAGGTCATGATCAGGATTATTCTAAACGAATGGAAAGGTTGGTTGCGGACAGGTCAGTTCAGGTGGCTGATCATTTTCCTCGTCCTGATCCTTGCTGCCGTCAGCTATTTCGGGGTTCAGGATGTGACCAGGCGTCAGGCCAGGATCGATGGTTCGAAGCAGGAAGTTCGTAATCAATGGGAGAATATGGGGGCATCAAATCCTCATGGAGCAGCCCATTTTGGTTCCTATGCCTTTAAGCCGCTTACGGCGCTGAGCGCATTGGATGAAGGTGTGAATCTCACAGCCGGCAGGGTACTTCGTCTGGAAGGTCATGTTCAGAATGAGATCGTTCACAGCAGTCAATCCCAATCCGTATTCATTTCATACTTCGGCCCGCTGAAGGCCTCTATACTGTTGCAGATCATCGTTCCCATCCTGATCATTTTTCTGACCTTTTATGGTATCAAGGGAGAACATGAACAGGGCAGGGTAAGGCTACTGATGGTGCAGGGTATTTCTTATTTCAGGTTGATCTTCGGAAAGGTGATTTCCGTTTGGGTTTTTGCCGTATTGGTTTTGCTCATCACCCTGATCATTCAATTGTTGACATTCAACGAATCGATCAGTGGAGATCTGCTCCTCAGAACTGGCTTGATCGTATTGGCCTATGGCAGCTTTTACCTGATCGTGGGCTGCATTACCGGGCTGTTCTCTTTGAAGTGGTCCGGAAGATCTTCCGCCCTTACGACCATGTTGGCCATTTGGGTGGTCTGGCTCATTTTTCTTCCCAAAATAACCAGCTGGTTTGTGCAGGAACAGTACCCTCTTCCCTCAAGACAGGAGTTTACCGAGGCCATGCGGGAGGATAGAAGCAAGGGCATCGAGGGGCATAACCCTTCCGATGAAAGAGAGAAAGCCTTAAAGGACAGTGTGCTGAAAGTTTATGGCGTCACTTCGGTGGATAGCCTTCCGATCAATTATGATGGGATAGTCATGCAGGCCGATGAAGAATATGGCAACAAGGTATGGGATAAACACTTTGGTGCCCTATTCGGAGTGATGCAAAAACAAAAGACCAGCATGCAGCTTGCAGGCTTTATGAATCCATTCGGAAGTCTTCAAAGTTTGAGTATGGGCATAAGCGGAACCGACCAATGGAGTCACCTGCATTTTCAACAGGAGGCTGAATCTTATCGAAGGGTCTTTATCAAAGCCTTGAATGATGAGCATGCTTTTGGAGGAAGCAGGACCGGAGATTGGGGATGGAAGGCAGAACAGGAGTTCTTCAATCAGATCGAGGATTTCCACTATAAAACCCCATTGTATTCCAAGGTGTCCTCCTTCTATTGGCCGGACTGGATAAGCCTGGGTTCATGGCTGATCCTTAGCCTGTTCTTGCTTGGTTATTTTTCAAGAAATGCTAATCCGATCTCCCAATGAAGAATCTTATCTATTTCGAATGGCTTCACTTTAGCAGGGGTCTTGCTCGTCCGATTGCCGTTCTGTTGTTCCTGTTTGCGGCCTCCTTTGGGATCTACAATGGATTTAACAGCTATCATGAACGCCTGGATCAGGTTGATGCGATCAAAGAGGGCCGGGCGGAATCTCATCAAGAGGTATTTGATTGGTTTGAATCGGGAGTAGAAGGCCCGGAAGAGCGGCCCTGGGTTAAGATCAGCACTCCCTTTTGGTCCATGTGGTATGCAAAGCACCAGCTGGTCCAAAACCCCAGCCCTTTGATGGTTTATAATATCGGTCAGTCGGAGCATTTTGGCTATTACAAGCGGGTCAGTATGTGGAGTACGGCTTTCGACGATGACCTTGCAGCTGAGATTGCCAACCCGGAATTCGTACACCTGGGAGCATTGGACTTTTCCTTCGTTTGGATCTATCTCATGCCACTTCTGCTCATCGTTTTGACATATCAGGTTAAAGGACTGGAGCAGGATGTTGGTATTCTTCCATTGTTAAGGATCCAGCAACCCTATACAGGTCTTTGGCTTTTGAGGAGACTTATGATCATGGGAGTTGCTATGCTGCTACTTCTTTCCCTCTTGGTATGGATACCGGAATTGATGTTCCTCAAGTCATCCCGAACGGAAAGCGTTCTTATTCTTTGGATGATATATACTTCCTACCTGTTGTTTTGGCTGGTTTTGGTTTTTCTGGTCATCTATTTTGGGAAGGGTCAGGCAGATCAGGCCTTAAAAATGGTGGGGCTCTGGTTGCTGTTTGCAGTGGCTATTCCCGGGGTTGTGAACCAATACGTTTTGCTTCGGAAGCCTGCCGACCTGATGTTATCCCTGATCGAAGCCAATCGGGATGGTCAACAGGAAATATGGGATAGACCTCAGGATAAGGTGGTCGAGGAGGCCCTTGCTGTTCTTCCCGAACTTCAGGGATCAGAGGCTGCTACAAACGACAGCCTTTTGGAGCGGCCGATGATCAATGCGGCTTATCGCCTGGTATGGTCGGATTATATAGCGGGGGTCTCGAACAAAATTATGGAGGATCAGGAGGGGAGGAATGATCTTATTTCTTCCACCTATTGGTTCAATCCGGTTGGAGGATTTCATAAATGGCTTAATGGGATCTCGGGCACTGGTCATGAGGCAAGCCTTGGGTTTAGGAGGAAAATTCAGGAAGCGACTTTCTTGATCAACCAAACCCTGATCGTGGATGAGTGGAAGAAAAGAAAAATGGACAAAGCTTCCTTCGACGAATACGTGCAAATGTTTGAATCGGACTGATTAATGCGACAAGAATAGAAGAGACTCTAAAAAATAGTTAAGGCCTTGGTTATGAAACAGAAAGATCTTTGAATGCCAAAGAGTTGGCTGCTCATCGTATGCCTATTCCAATTATCTCTTAGCGCCTCCTTTGCTCAGGAAGATGAGAATTTTCCACCGCCCGAAGTAGCTCCGTCCATCATCGTGAACAGGGTCTCCGGCTCAATTTCCCTGGATGGTCGTCTTGACGAAAAGGATTGGGAAGCTGGAGAAGCGGTAAAGGATTTCTTTCGACGCGAGCCAAGGCAGGGAGGAGACGTACGGTATCTAACCGAAGTGAAATTCCTGTATGATGACAAATATCTCTATCTAGGCGCCCGGTGCAAAGATTCAATGGGACTCAAAGGAATTAGGGTCCAGGACCTGCGGAGGGATTTTGTCTGGGGAGAAAACGATGTATTCGGAGTATCGCTTGACCCTCAAAACCTCAAGCAATATGCCCAGGCATTTCAGACAACTCCCTATGGAAACCAGCGCGATCTTCAGAATTTCAATGGAAACAATTTTGACGTGGGTTGGAATACACTTTGGAAGGTCAGAACGCAAAGGTCCGGAGATGGATATACAGTGGAAATGTCGATTCCCTTCAAATCCCTGCGTTATGACCTCCCGGAAAACGGGAAGGAAGTTGAGTGGGGCGTGACATTGGTGCGCTATGCCAGGCGTGAGGTTGAGGTTTCTTCATACCCGGCCATTCCCCAATCATTCACGCCCTATCGTATGATCTATGCTGCCCGTCTCACCGGCATAGAGGTTCCTCCGCCTTCGGCCAATGTCAGGATAGAACCCTATGCATTATACCAATATGATAAGGTCGAGGAAGGTGATGTGAGTTCTTCAGAGGGGGACTTCAAAGCCGGGGGAGATCTGAAATGGGCCATCAATCCCAGAACGGTTTTTGACCTGACGATCAATACCGATTTCGCCCAGGCTGATCTGGATCTGGCGGTGAACAACCTCGAGCGGTTTAACATTTTTTTTCCCGAGAGAAGGCAGTTTTTTCTTGAAAATTCAGGCATTTGGGCGGGAGGTCTTCAGCAGTCCATTCGGCCATTCTTTAGTCGGACCATAGGATTGCAGGGCACCTTTAATGCCAAACCGGCCCCAATTGTAGTGGGAAGTCGCTTCACCCAAAGGACTGAAAAGCAGGCGATCGCGGGTTTGCTGGTTCGACAAGGCGCCACCAATACCTCTCAGGTTTCAAATTTTGCTGTCGGACGTTATTTGAAAAACTATGGTTTGGAAAACAATGTCGGCATTATGGTCACGCATAGGTACGATGAGCAATCTCAGGAATTGGATCTGGAGTCCAACAATAACACGACCATAACTCTGGATGGTCAGATCCGGCCTAGCAGTGAATTGGACATTCAATACCTGTTGACCTCATCTTTTGATGAACAAAGCGGAACCAATGGTTATGCCGCACGGATATTTGCCGGCCGATCGACCAACAAGGCCTACTATGGGTGGGTAACAGAATATACCGATCAAGACTACTTTCCGGCCATGGGCTTTGTGCGGCAAAACAATGTGATCAGGCATAATCCCGGAGGCTTTTATATCTGGCGACCAAAGACCGAGTTCATCCGTAGATGGGATCCTGGAATATTCTTCAATTATTACCAGGATGCGACCAATCCGGGCGCCTTTCAACAGGCGAGCATTTACATTTTCCCCGTTTACCTCTGGTTCGAGGATAATAGTTTCATTGAAGCCTCGGCCTTGCCCACCTGGCAGAATATCAATTTCGACTTTGCCCCATTGGGTATAGAGATCGAGCAGGGGGAATATTTTTATACCCGTTATATATTCAGGTATTATACAGATCAGTCAAAGAAATGGTCTCTTGATCTGGGCTATGAATTCGGCAAGTTTTACAACGGAAATCAGAATACCGCCAGACTCTCGGGAAGATTGGCGCCAATCCCACATGCGACCATCACGGTGGACTACGAAAGGAATGATCTAAGGGGAGTGGGAGTTGAGGAGGAAGACCTGATCACCGATCTGGTCACTGTGAGTTCGCGTTTTGCCTTGAATCCGAGAATACAACTCTCCGTTTTTTATCAGTATAACAGTTTTGACAACCAGGGTAGGTGGAATGTTCGAAGCAGCTGGGAATACCAGCCGCTTTCGTTTGTCTATCTGGTGTTCAATGAAACCCGCACCCTGCTGGAGACCCCTGTCAACCAACAGCAGTTCATCGGGAAGATCACATTGTTGAAACAGTTTTGATACTAAGAATCGAATGCGATTTGAAGGATCTTATTCCAAAGGCTCTCCGTCTATTGTCAACAGATTTTTGTTGTCCTCTTTCGGTGAACAATCCGAATAGATCGCGTTGATCAGCGCTGTGGACTGAAGATTGGCGGTTGTTCCGCCTACCATTTCAAATGTAAGCGTCACCTCTCCACAGTCTTGCACGCTGATCCTGTATTCTTTCATAGCGATCTGATTATGGATGTATCCTGTTTTGGACTTGTTAGGCCCTGCGGAAAGGGTGACTTTCACTTTCTCATTGTCCTTCTGTTCATTTCTTGCCATGAATTTGATTATGCACCAATCCCCCTTTTTGCTGCTGCAGGTAAAGGTTTGTGTCACTTTGGAATTGGAGCTTCCATCCTGATTGGTGGCATCATCATGCCCTATGAAGACCCCTCTGAGGCTACCGGTACTGACTATTCTAGGCCCGGGAACTCCACCCTTGGGCGAGAGCTTCCAATCCTTGTCGTCTCCAAAATTTCCATTTTTCACCCCAACTGTGCCACAGGAGGACGTCAGGATAAATAGAATGCTAATAATTAAATGGGTTGCTTTTTTGTTGTTTTTCATAGCTGTTAGTTAAGTTGAATCTTAGTATTGTTTGGTCATGGTTGATTTGCTGCCTTGATCCTAAAACACGATGATCTCCCCCTCTTTTTTGGTTTGAGCCTTGGTATAAGAAGCGATATCCACCGTATCCTTGTTCGGGTTTCTCAATACCAGTTGAATATCCTTGTTCACCAGACTGAAGTCCTGACCGCCAAAGGATAAACGTTTCGTTTGCCCGGAATTGATGGCTCCATAGAGTGGAATAGCCTTGCCTTCGGAGTTCCATAATTCCCAACCCTCAAGATTGACCCTTTTCTCCGATCTGTTCAAAATGGTGATCCACTCGTTCTTTTTGCTGTCTCTGCCAACAGGGTTTACCAACGCGGCGATGATTTTCAGCACCTTGTCCTCATCCCTGGCCTCCTGGGTTGTGCGATCCGCAAGTATGTCGTTGACCAGATCCTGCTTTACCAGTATCGGTACCCGCTCGGGATAACGGTAAACCCGGGCCACAGCATCGGGGTCCTTGGGTGTGTTGAAGTATATGGGATTGGAGCTGGGCAGGGCATCATCGAACTCGAGTCCGGTAAGATTTTCGATGTCGGTAACACTCACCTGATATTTGGCATAGCGGGTGCTCGTCAGCTGTCCGTACCTATTGCCTCCTCTATAGTTATTGGTCATCTCCTCGTCCTGATAGAGTAGAAATGAACGGGTTTCCAGCTTGTTGGAATCTTTTCCGATATAGCAGATGATCTTGAAAAAGGCTGATGGAATTCTTGCAGCATCATCGTATGTGCGGTGAAAGCTGCGATCGAAGGGACGATGTACGGGGCCGGTGAAAATGCAGAGCCTGCCGTTCTTGTCAAGTTCCCATTGTTTGAAAATATCTTCAAGTCCAACCCATTCGTCCTGATTATAATACTGATGCTGGAGCGATGCATTGGTATAGAAAAAGGTATCATCATTGGCCTTTTCCATCTCTCTTTTGGCCAGTGACATATTTGACTCTCGGTTTTGATCAACGCTATCCGCCAGCTCCGGAGACCAGCAATTATTGGCACGTCGAACCATGTGACCACGGTCATAGGGGTTCTCTACGCCCTGATAATAATCATTATCCAACTGGATATCCTCAGGAATACGACTGTCTGTAAACCATTTATCATGCCCGCGCTTATGCTCGTCTTCCTTGCGCTTGGGATAACCGTTCTGATCGATATTCGAGGCCACATAAAGCAATTGCCTTGTTTTCTTATTCATCACAACGGTGTAATGGATATAATCGAGAAACCTTTTTTCCCTCAGGGATTCATGTTCATACACCACACCCTGCATTCTGGGGGAAATATCGGGGTGTGGTACGCTTATTCCGTCTCCAAGAAAGTCTGGCTGATATCCGGTTCTTTTCATAGCTAGTGATTGTTTTATTCAGGTTAAAATGAAGACCTGAATTTCATGCAATCCGAGATCCGCGTCAATACTCATTTATGGGTATTTTTTAGGGAAGAAAGGATGAGATTTTAGTTCAGATAACTGTAACCTTTTGAAAATTTGCCGTACTGCAAGGTAGAATGCTGCAAATGACTGATGAGGATATAATCCGATCCTTTGTTCAAGGAGATCTCTCACAGGCTGACATCCTGTATCGGCGGTATAAGGATCAGGTTTACTCCTTTTTCAGGTATAGGGGCGTTCCTCTTGAGGATGCCGAGGATCTGACCATAGAGGTATTCGAACGGGTTTTTTCCGGTGCATCAGGCTTTGATACTTCCAGGGCCTTCAGACCATGGTTTTACCAGATCATGAGAAATTCCCTGAGCGATCATTTTAGAAGCTCAGCGAAAAAAGTGGAATTGGATGTGGAAGAGTTTGACTTCATCGATGAGGGCGGGGTTTTCGAGGAAGAGGAATACAAGCTGCTTTATCAAAGTCTTGAAAGGTTGAATGCGGAGGACAGGGAACTCCTGTTGTCCGCAAAATTTCATCGAATTCCCTATGCAGAGATCGCCGAGAGTATGTCCGTTTCGGAATCCGTGGTGAAAACCCGCATACACCGAACCATTAAAAAATTGACTTCCATTTATAACCAACTGATGTCATGAAAAGATCAGATGAATTCAAGGTAGCAAGAATGCTTGATGAACTGCCGGAGCAGCATGCCCGAGCAAGCATGGATCAGAAGTTTGCTCAACTGAAGAGCAGGTTTCCTTCTGCTTCCGGATCAAATGCAAACCGTCCATCCAAAAGGATAGGCTATTCCATTGCCGCATCCATATTGATGTTCGGCTTTGGGTTCTTATTGGCCAATTATCTGCAAAGCGATCGCATGGAGCATCTTCAAACCGCATATGCAGATATGAGAGCCCTGCTGATCCAGTCTTTACCGGCCGATCAGGGCACAAATGGTAAACTCAGGACTTTTGACCACCTGATCAACAACGAGTATATCGTTTATAATGCCGATGAGTTGATACAGATCTACGAGGGTACCGAAGACGAGAATCTCAAATTGGCAGCCCTCAACCTTCTCGACGGATTTATGGATGAACAAGACGTGATGCTCTTCCTCGAGGAGCGCCTGGAAGAAGAGGAGAGTCCCTTGTTGCTGATTCCCATGATTAACCTGATCACGGAGGCAAAAACCCGGAAAGGAATGGAGGCTCTGAAGCGATTGGAGCATCAGGAGGCGGTTCATCCCGCTGTGAAGGATCACTTAAACGCCATTGAACTATGAAACGCATCTTGTTCATGCTCTTGATCTGCTTGGGGTATCAGGTCTCGGCACAGCGTCAAAAGGAGATCACCGATTTTGTTGAAAAGTGGCGGATCGAAAATGTGTCCATGAGATCCATCTCGATCAGCGGATTGACAGGCGCGATTGAGATCATAGGTAACAAGACCCAAAGCATAGACATCAAAGTGGTCGGGGAAGAGGTCTATCTGCTTCAGGGAGGAGCCACGGGACTTGGCTTTATGCTGAGCAAGGGCAAAAATGGCCATTACAGGATCCAAGGAATGGGAGATCAGAGCATGGAGGTCACCTATCAGATCTCTCTGCCGGATGATGCGGAACTGAGCATTGATTTCGGAGGGCAGAGCAACAATTCGGCGCCATGGCGGATCGGTGGAATGAAAGGGGAGATCCGGCTTCTGAGAATGAAAGGTGATATCAGGGTGGATGGAGCCATAGGACCGGTTTCCGTGGTGAATTACAATGGAGATCTGAAGTTGAACTATGAGAGATTTTCACAGGACGAACCGCATAGCATTAGCTCCTTGGGAGACATCAGCATCGTTTTCGATCCAAAGGATGAGCTGAAGGTTGAACTGAACGCACATGCAGAGATCAAGCTGGAGATCGGCGATGAGTTTGAGGGTCCCGCTACAGGTAAGCGGTTACCAAAAGGACGCTATGAGTTCTTTCTGAACAAGGGGAGTAATCCGCTCAAGTTGCAGGCTTATAAGGGTCGTCTGATCCTCAAAACGAGAAAATAGCATGAGAGGAACAGCACTACTGATCATCGGTCTATTTGCTTTTGGATGGGCCAGGGGAGAAGCCATGTTTGAGCAATTGAAAGGGGAGTATGAGGTTGGTTTCAGGCTTCTGGAGAAATGGGATTCTACCCGGATCTACGGGGATGGCTTTAGACCCATGCAAATCGCGTTTTGGTTTCCCGCCGATAAAAGATCGGAAACGGCTCTGTGTCTTGGGGATATGATTAGAATGGGTGCGAGATCCGAAACACTTGTGAAAAATGAAAAGGATGCGGATGATCAGATACTTGGATTTCTGAACAGTGCTCATGTCGATCCCGAAGCGGCCGGTGAATACCTTAAGAGACGGCTAGATGTAGGAAAGGAGGCCCAAATCGCTAGTGGTAATTTTCCCCTGATCCTCTATGCTCCGGGTTCTTCTGCGCATTGGTATGATAATTATCTCCTCTGTCAGATCCTGGCCTCCCATGGTTATATAGTGGTGGCGATGAAATCCCGTTCCCAGAAGAGTCCGACCATGTCAGCGAACTGGTTAGGGGTGACAGCTCAGGTCCGGGATCTGGAGTTTGCTTTGAGTCAGCTCTATGGGATGCTTGGAAGCGAAAGGATCAGTGGCGTAAACGTGGTCGGAAGAAGTTGGGGTGCCATAGCCGCCCTGGTCTTTGCCATTGAGAATGAGAGGATCACCAGATCCATTGCAAGCCTTGACGGTACCCTGAGTTATAATGCCCATCTATTGATGGAGGATTCACCTTATCCGGGTGCCGATTATGTGCGGAAACCCTTGTTCCTGGCCGTGGGTAAGAAGCGAGCAGAGGGTGCCACTCCCATAGATCGAAAAAGATATTTCGAGGATGTGAGCTATGCCGACGTCTATCAGGTTGAGTATGATCATATGCGACATACGGCATTTGGAAGTTATTATCTCTACTATCATTTCTTGCTCAACAAGGGGATCGACAAGGAGTCCGTGGAATTGCTGAAAGAGGGATTCGCTGAATATACCCGGCATTTGTTGAAGTTTCTTGACTACTACAATGGCAAAAGTCAGGAGAGATTGATTGCAATGGAAGCTGAAGGATTCAGTATTGATATGAAGCTGAGAGAGAGGCAGCCATTGATCGATTATCAGGATTTTGGCTATGCCATGGAAGTTCAGGGTCTGCCGGCCGCCAAGGATCTTTATCTTAAGACCAAGGAGCTCGATTCCACCTATGCCCGGGAAGAGCTTTTCAGTGCCGGGCATATGAACGGCATGGCATACCGGTATTTGAACATGGATCGGCCTGAAGATGCCATTGTTTTGCTGCAAATCGCCCTGGATGCCTTTCCCGAAAACAGCAATCTTCATGACAGCCTGGGAGAGATGTACTTTCAGCAGAAGGACTATGAAAACGCCTCGCGGCATTACCGGGAATCTTTGCGCTTGGACGGATCCAATCAAAACGCCGCACAAATGCTCGAAGAGATCTCACGAATAACAGGCGGGTAGTTCCTGGCCCGAGATTTTCAATTAATGCAACCTAAAAGTTGCGCTTTCCAAATCGACATCATAACTTACAACCTTTTAGTTGCATTTAAACAAGCTTATAATGAAAGATCAAATTGTCAAGGAACAGGTATTCGAGCATGGTATCGATAAGGTTTGGAAGGCCATCACAGAAGCGGATGAGATCTCCAAATGGTTTATCCATGCGGATTTCAAGGCCGAGCCCGGATATCAATACACATTTACGGCCACAGAAGAGCATGGCCGCACCAAGATCAGCGGAAAGGTGCTGGAGGCTGATCCCTATACCCTAAAATATACCTGGACGACCGGAGATGCACCCATCGAGACCATCGTCACCTGGACCTTAAAGCAGGAGGGAGGGCAGACGGTTCTGACCCTTGTTCATTCCGGGATCGCTCAGTATGGTGATTCGGCTGCCGAGGTCATGGGGCATTTCGATATGGGATGGGATGCCTGTTTATCTGTTTTACCCGAATATCTCAAAGATGGAAAAACCCAACCGGCCCATTGATCGATTGTTCAAGGCCATCGCCGATCCGACCAGGCGTGAGATCTTCCACGCCCTGGTTCTGGCCAGCACAGCCCTTCCCATTACCCAGATAGCTCAGCAATTCGATATGAGCAGGCAGGGGGTGACCAAGCATATCAAATCCCTGGAGTCCGCCGGCCTGGTTTCCATGCAAACCCAGGGCAGGGAACGCTTTTGTCAGGCTCATCCCGTCAAACTCAGATCCGTTTACGACTGGCTTTCCTTCTACGACAAGTTCTGGTCCGACGCTCTGGGTCGTCTGGGTGAGCATTTGGAGGGCTGAGCTTCTTGCTTCAACTGACAATGTCCTGTTTTCGTACTTTCGACTGGCGCAGGAGGTTCTATGATACACTCCCCAGGATCAGAGTATAGGTTTAAAGAGAAACCGTCCTGTTATGGTTTCAATATCCGCTTATTTGTTTGATAATATTCGGAAACGATGTGAATCGAATAAATTCCCGCAGGTAAATAGGATATGTCCAAAGAATATGTATTTCCCTGAAAGGAATTCTGCAGGACTAATTGTCCACTTGAGTTGAATCCCGAAATAAGCTTTTTTCCGGGTACCTCGATATCGAAATCGATTCTTAGAATATCCTTAACGGGATTTGGCGAAACCCTGATGAAGGATGGTTTGGAGGCTTCTATCCCGACAGGCAGATTATATGTAGTGTCACAAGGTAAGTTCAATGAGCTTCTAAAAAACCCGATGACCGTATCCCTATAACAACGTATGGGATGAGCGGTTGGATCGACCCATATCCCGGTACAAGAGGTGATTTCAGGATATGGTGTTCCCAAACTTCCAATTCCTTCTACAATGGTGGAAAAATTATCCAAATGGAGAACCTTTAAACTGTTCCCATTTACGTTCATCGATGAAACATTGGTTACCGTAACAACCAATGAATCACTCCAGACAATGGGAAATGTGGTATCGCATTGCAATTTTATCGTCCAGCTCTCCCCAATGTCCGCATTGAAATCATATAAAAGGTTGAACTGATTTGAGTATTGATTGAACCAAAAAACCTGGTTCGAGTCATAGTGCAAGAAAAATGGATTTGATAAGCCAGAGTAACTTCCCCATTGAGAAGCTCCGATTGTTATTTGCGAACAGGACTTACCGTTAATAATCGTATCTCCGGTACAGCTAAAGCTTGTATAATTGACCCTATATGGGAAATCAAATGGCCAAATTTGATAGTGCCATTTAGCCCCTACAGGAGCAAAACCAATATCTGACTGTGCAATGGCAGGATTTACAATGGAGGAGAAAAAACAGATTATCCAAGTCAGAATAAGGCGGATGTTCATTGACTTAAAATAGCATTTTTATGGGAAACCCGGACCATTTTATAAACTCCAGTTCAGGCGCCTCAAAGTTTGACTTGACTCGCAGAAGGCTTTATTTCATTCTTGTTCAATGCGAGGATAGATCATGCCCTGCTCTTCTTATCTTGGATTCGACTTATCATTCAAGGATTCCCGGATAATGAAAGTTCAAACAATAAATACAGCATAGAATGTCAGAAAAGAAATTTTATCAGGTGGGTGAACTGAGTTCGGAGCAGCCGGCGAAAACCCAATATGAATCGACCAAATTCAGCAAGGCCCGTCACCCTGAGCCCTATCGTTTCGAAGTGAATCTGAGTGCCGAAGCCGGTAAAATGCAGAGTAAGACCGGCATTGTTTCCGTCAATATACCTGGATTCAGTCCGGTGAAGCTGTATTGCGATGAGCAGCCGCCGGTAGGAGAGGACACCGCTCCACCGCCATTGGCTTTTTTCTCTGCAGGCATTGGTTTTTGTCTTATGACGCACTTGACAGATATTCTTACGGCTCGAAAGATCCGGGTTGATAGCCTGAAGTTGGAACAGCGCATCGTATTCAGAACCAATCTCGGGCACATGCGGGACCATGGATACATGACCAATGGTGCCTGCGATATGGTTGAAACCCATGTGATCATCGAGAGTCCTGAGCCAGAGGAAAAGATCAAGGATCTGCTCAACGAAGCCGAAAATGGCTGTATGGCCCATTTCGCGCTCAGAAACCCAATACCCTGGTCGACAAGGCTGGTGTATAATGGTCAGGAGGCGATTAGCCGCTCTTCCGAAAACGAGGCCTGAGTGGCTGACTGGGCGGCGATCGGTTTACCATTGGCTATCCTTCTGGGCCAGCTTCTGGTCCTACGTCCAGAGTCGTCTGGGAGAGGGACAGACTAGTATCCCAAAAAGTTCAAAAGGTAAGGTGACAAATGTGGGAAACGTGGCTGGTTCCATAGTGGACTACAACGTTGAGTTTGACGATTCGGATTATGGAACCAGGTTGGTTTCTAAGGATGATCTTACAAGTTCGTAATTGGTCTTGGAAGGACTGCCGTCACTAGAAGCTGGTCAGATGGAAAACTCTAAAACGAGGTTGAGGATTCATATTGAGTATGGGTTAAATCGTTTTCTTACTTTTTATGAGGATGGGAAATTTTTTTAGGTGTCGGAGGGACCTGTCTGCTTTAAGGCAGGTGCGCTCTTTGGAGACTTTCATGGATGGAGAAATTGCCATGTCGCTGCAAGGGGTCTGAGCTGGTGTGTGAATATGACGAAAATATGTGACTATGGGGCTTGATTAATAGTAAGCGCAGGATTTTGTGCCGAGACACGGTCATATCGATCTATTTTCTTGGAGCAGAGCCCTCAGAGTTTTAGACGGTTGGTTCAGAGGGAGTCTCCAATGCGCAGCTAAAAAGGATAGAATCTTTGCAGTCTATCGTGATTTTTTCCATAACATTAATGACAGATCTAAATTGTTCATAAAAAGCGAAAATTTGAAGCCCAAAGTAATTCTAAGGCACGGTGATTCGTCAGAAGAGCTTAAGAAGATTAGGCGAAAGTTTGACCTTGTTCTGACTTCCCCAGGGTATAACGTAGAAAAGGAATACGAGTCAAAGAAGTCAATAGAAGAATATTTGGAAAACCAGAAGGGAATTATCGAACGAGCCGTGCAGCTTACAAATGATAATGGAAGCATATGTTGGCAGGTAGGTTCATACATTAATAAGAGAACAAGCGAAGTATTTCCGCTTGACATCTTTTACTATCAAATCTTCAAAGATTTTGGACTCAAATTAAGGAATAGAATTGTTTGGACATTTGGACATGGATTACACGCTAAGCATAAATTTTCGGGACGTTATGAAACCATCCTGTGGTTTACTAAATCTGATGATTATATTTTCAATCTCGATAATATACGAGTGCCTGCCAAGTATCCTGGCAAAAGATATCATAGGGGACCCAAGAAGGGGGAAATATCAGGAAATCCTCTGGGAAAGAACCCAACAGATATCTGGAAAGTGCTCTTAGATGATTGGGAGAAAGAAGTATGGGAAATCCCTAATGTTAAAGCAAATCATGTAGAAAAGACAGGACATCCATGTCAGTTTCCAGTTGAACTTGCAGAAAGGTGTATTCTGGCCTTGACCAACACGAATAGCTGGGTACTAGATCCCTACGTCGGCGTTTGCTCAACACCTATAGCTGCAATAAAAAATAACAGGAACTGTCTAGGTATAGATAAGGAAGAAAGGTACTTGAACGTAGGAATTGAAAGGATAAACAAGTTTAGAAATGACGAATTAAAGCTCAGACCTCTGGAAAGACCTATATTTGAACCTAGCGGAACGAATTTGGCCGTCGCCAAGAAACCTGATCATTTTCAGTATTGAAGAATGAAAAACGCTATCACATTAGATCTTGATGTTAAACAAACGGGAAAAATAAAGGTCCACACTCAGATAATAAATGATTTGAGCTCTGGCATTTATAGTTCACCGGCAAGTTGCATAAAAGAGCTAATTAATAATTCCTATGATGCTGATGCAGAAAAAGTAGTAATTAGAATCAAACCTATCCAAGATAGCATTACGGTCCAAGATGATGGTTCTGGGATGAATGCGGAGGACTTCAATAATAACTTCGCGTGGATTAGTAAGTCCAATAAGAGAAACGATGGTGAATTATCACCGAAACTAAATCGACCACTTATTGGAAAGATTGGAATTGGATTTATAGCTGTTAACGAAATATGCGATGAACTAGAGGTTATTTCTAGTAAAGAAGGTCAAGCTATTAAATTTACTGCTAACATAAATTTTAAAGACTATTTTGATAAAGCAATTGAAGAGGATTCAGAAGAATCAGGTGATGAGGACAAGGGGATAATCAAGGGAGAATATACTCTAATAAATGAAGAGGAGGACAAGGACACTCACTATACTATAGTCAGGCTATTAGGATTAAAAGACACAGTAAAGCAAATATTAGATGACCATCTATACTGGGCTAAGAAGCTTAAAGAAGAAAATAAATCTGTTGAAAAGAGCTATTTCAAAAGCATGCACGATTTACTTCTCTACCATTATGAACAAAATGCCAGATCCTTTAGTAAAGACAATGGCTATATTCAATTTATAATTGATCTGGCCTCATATATTCCGGTTGAGTATATAGATGGTGGACCTATTCCGGGAGTTAAGGATAAAACCATAAGTGAAATTATTGACCACCACGCAAGTTTAAAATTCAAAGTTGATTTAGACGGTGTTTACCTTAAGAAACCGATCCTTTTTAATACAAAGGATGTAATCTTCAAGTACCAATCATTTAGGCATTCTTTATCTCTTGAGAACGGGAAGGAAATTAGATTCAAAGGATACTTTTATATGCAGCATGGAATTCTGTTTCCCAAAGAGTTTAATGGAATTTCAATTAGAATTAGATCAATTCCAATTGCACCGCAGTTCGGTTTCGATCCAACTTTTATGAGCTATCCACTTTATATGAACCAGTTGTTCAGAAACTGGATTTCATGTGAATTATATATTGAAAATGGTCTTGAAGATGCAATGAATATTGATAGGGCATCATTTAGAGTTACTCATCCCGAGTATCTAGCTCTTCAGGACTTTCTGCATAGGTATTTAGATGATAAGGTTTTTCCAACGACATTGGAATTTTATGAAGGAGGCCGAAACCAAAGGAAAGAGGCCAAAACAAAGGAGAAGAAGAAGAGTCAGTTAAAAATCCTGGGCACAAAAAAAATTGATTATCAAACTGTTGCCGATGATGAATCAAAAGTGGTCGATAAGAAGCATATAAGTGGTGAAGCGGAAAAAGAAGAATACAGAGCACCCTTGACGATCATCAAAAGCACTAGCAAATCATCAATTGTTGAGATTGATGAATCTACAAGTAAAAAATTTAAGAAAAAAGACTGGGAATATCTCGAGGATATCTTCTTAATATTTGAAGCTTCTTATAATGAATCAAAAGGCAATATAGAGTTAATGAGAAAGCTTTTTTATGATAAAATAAGTAATTGGAAGAATATACAATAGCTAATTAGCTAGATAACCGCAGCCTATTTTTATGGACGAATATCTACACAATTCGGAACACAAGGACTTTATCAGAACTCGGTGGGTTGAATATATTAAGGATCTGGTTGATCCAGATCAAGGACTTTCTATCATCACTTTTCCGGCAGAGGAAATGCACGATTTGAATTTGTTTAAGGAGGAAGGATTGATTGAGTGGGAAGAAACGGAGACGGGGGGGTACAGAATCGTCAAAGGCAAGGTTATCTGCTTTGAAAAAAGGACAAAAATCTTCATGAGGCTCAGAGAAAAACTTGTTGGCGCTCAAGTATTGCCTGATGAGTTAGGGAGTTTTCTTAGATCAAAGTATCAAGGTATTATGGAAGGAAGTCCCAAATTTTTTCCAGTCGACGTAGTAAACCTTGATTATGATGGTAACATCTCCAAAAATAGGGTTTCCATAGAGGAAAAAGTGAGATTGATTTTTGAATTTCAAGCCAATCACGGAAAGAATTTTTCACTGTTTCTGACTTGGCCGTCGACCGAAGGTGAAGATGAAGAGGAGTACAAAAACCTACTGAGTCAAACCATAAAGAATAACCTTTCTGATCCTAGTGCTACTATTTTTAAAGAAAGTTTTGAAGCAAAGTTTGACGATATTGAGAGTTTGAGTTATGATGATTTATCCATAATAGGAATAACTAAAATTTGTTTTAGGCGAGCTTCCATATGCTTTTATGAACTACAGAGAAATGAGTTATATACTTATGGAGAGGAGAATAGACATAAGATGTATTCCATACTTCTTGAATTCAAATACGTAGGTAACTCTAAGGGAGAAAATGAACTCTATTCAGAATATGTAGGCAATGCTTTAAATGAGATCACAAAATTAGCTAATGATGGACAAAGAAATTAATATAGAGGATCTTGAATTGATTCTAGAATCGTTGAGATACACGAAGTTAAGATTCGAGGAATACGACCAATATCCTAGCTATGAATTTAAACAGAAGAGAATCATGAATGTTGTATCGGTGATAACCAAGGTTGAGAAGCTAAAAAGGACCTTTCATGAGTTCTGAATCCCAATGGACCTTGCCATTACAGTGGATAACATAATCCAGACAGAGTACGGGGTTAAGCGTTAACCGAACACCCGTAAGTATTTTTCTGTCTGGTTTTTGCAGACTTTTCTATCGCAATCTGCGTCTAAAGGTGGTTAAGGAGACGGGCAGGAATGAAAAGGTATTGTTGTCCCAAACGCTTGAGTAGCAAGGTACATCGAGGGGTGTTAGTGAAGGCCTGCAGTTGGTCTTAACAGGTTTCCCAGTTGTTCCAAGAAAATCAACTTGGTTAAAATTCAGCTCCAACAATCCCGTCATACTTTGAGGCACTTATAACGAACATTGGATCGAAGACAGCTTTTGCCTCCATTCATCCTTCGGTCAATCCCATGCCTCCGCCATATCATCCAGCAGTTCCTTTACCTGTTCGCTACCTGTCAGCTTCCAGATAAAGCCTTCGCCATTGGGCAGTATGCTGAGGTCTTGCTTGAAAAAGGGGCAGCACTTGTTTTCGGCCAGCATATAATCCACTACGGTGATGAGCTGATCTCCCTCCTGCTCAAAAAAGAAGGCATAACCGTCTTCCAACTCTTCGACCTTTTTGACCTTTGAAAAGACTTTTTCCTCCAATACGGCCTTTCTTTTCTGAAACTCATCGCCGCTTAACTGACAAGCCAATACATCCGGGTCCCGGACAAAAGATTCACTTTCGGGAGAAGTTTGGGCCTTGCTCTGACTAGCGATCAACAAAAAAACCGCAGCCAACAGAAATCCGCTATTCATCATTTTTTTATCTTTTGAAGATGATAACGGCTTGGAGTTAACTCCAGGGTTCCGTTTTCTTCAAAAAAATTCGAAATATGCTTATCGGCGAAGTATCTAGGATCACAGGCCTTACGAAAGACACCATACGATGGTATGACAAGATCGGATTGATCGACCAGGGGAGATCAAGTCGTACAGCCGGCAATTACAGGAATTTTGACCAGGAAACCTTAAAGCAATTGAAGCTGATCAAACAGATCAAGGCCCTGGGTTTTACCATCCGAGAGATCAAGGAGATCCTCAACACCCGCAAAAACAATGGCCTGGATTGTGACTCACTTGAGAAGTCTATTCAGAAGAAGGTTGAGCTGATGGAGGAGGAGATCAACTCGCTCAAAGAGAAGAGGTCCCGCTTGCTGTATATCGCCGATCACTGCGATGGTGATTGTCAGGCAAGCATTTCAAAGGCTGGCTGGTAAGATTAGCATGGGGTAGGGGAGCTGTGACCTCCATCAGCCGCCAGAAGGTTTCAAGAGGGCGTAAAACGCCGACTTATAGCTTTCGCCAATGGGAATGATATGATCTCCGATCCTGATCCGGTTGTTTTGAATGGAATCGATCTTGTCAGCGTTTACCGCAAATGACTTATGTACCCTGACAATTTTTGAGCTTTGAAATAGCCGCAAAAGCTCATCCATTTTGATCAAACTGAGGATCTTTCCATCATCTTTATGTATGCTTTGATAATTGCCTGAAGCTTGGATATACAGCACTTCATCCCGCTGTATTTTGATCAATTTGTTTCCATCTTTTACAAAGACATGAGCACTTCCCGGTTCCATGGTCTTTGGTTCGGATGCAGTAATATTTCCGGCATCAATGGCCTTATTGACCGCCATGAAAAAGCGATTGAACTCGATGGGCTTTAAAAGGTAATCCAACACATGAAGACCATAGCTCTCCACAGCATATTCCGAGTAAGCCGTGGTCAGAATGATCAATGGGCGAGGGCTCAAGGTCTTGATCAGCTCGATGCCCGAGAGTTTGGGCATATTGATGTCCAGAAAAATGAGGTCAACCTTGTTGGTTTTGAGAAACTCAAATCCCTTGATCGGATTGCGAAAGGATCCCATACATTCCAGAAAGGGAATACGGGAGATGTAGTCTTCTATGATCTCCAAGGCACGGGGTTCGTCGTCTATGGCAATGCAGTTGATTTTCATCCTTTTAGCGTTTTGCCTTGTCCAAGTCAAGTTTTAGCAAGGCACTAAATTCCTTTAAGTTTTCATTTGTTTCAAGAGAATGTGCCTCAGGGTAGATCAGTGTCAGCCTTCTTTTCAAATTGGCCAATCCAATGCCCGAATGCTCAATCTGTCGAGGATCCGATGATTTGTTGTTCTTGATAGAGAAGCGGAGCTGTTCGCCATGCGTGCTCAGGGAAATGCTCACAACAGACTTGGACTCCAATGATATACCATGCTTGAATGCATTTTCCACAAGTGGCTGAAACAGCAGGGGGGCAATTTTCAGTGTAGGGTCGTAATCGTCGATATCAAGTTGTTGATCAAAAGGATCCTTTGGAGATACCCTCAGCATCTGGAGTTCAATGAAGCTGTGTAGGTAGTTTATTTCTTTTTCCAGGCTCACAAAGGATTCGTTGCTCTCGTAAAGCATGTATCGCATCATTTGAGACAGTTTGGCTATTCCACTTGATAGAGTTGGATTTTCATGCTTGTTCGCTTCCGCAAATAGGTTGTTTAATGTATTGAACAAAAAATGCGGGTTTAGCTGTGACTTGAGAAAGTCGAGTTCTGTCTTTAGCTTCTCAGCCTTGATCTCTTTTTGTAGCCGCTCTGCGTTAAACCTTTCTCTGGAAAGACCATAGGCCACGGCTAACAGCATAATGAAAAAATGAAGAAGAATGGATAGGCTGAATAGCCGGGTGGCTCTGAAAGGTGGGCGCTCTTCAAAAGAGGCCATGATGAGCATATTGAGCAGATATGACAGCAAAAAAGTTCCGGCAAAAACAGCTACTAATTTCAATAGATTGGTTCTGGTTCGATTAGTCAGGTACTCTCTGATAAGGATGCTTACTGTCCAATAGAAGAGAACCGCCTTGAAGAAGAGGTCAACCAAGAGAAGAAAAACCTGATCAAACTGCGGTTGCTGGAATTGCCGGACTTCTCCGAGGGGACCTTTAATGGTGATCAGCTTCGTTCCAAGGTTATTGTAGGCGAGATATCCCAGTAGAAACCAAAAGACCAGGTGTATAAATGGTTCTGCATAACGCCTCATGAGCAATCAAGCTATCAATTTTGCTAAGCACAGTCAAAATTTATGTCCAAAACCCCGAATAGATGTTTGACTTGCCTGTTTTGCTATTTGAATTGGATAAAGCTGGTACTCGCCTGTTCAGAAGATTATCTCCAAAGGATAAATAGTTCGTTTTCCAGACCTTCATGAATGCCTTTTTCTTGGGTTCAAAAAAATATGAACTCAATGAATAAAGTTTTAACAGCCGTAACGATGTTTCTGGGGCTGGCCATTCCTGGCCTTGCTCAGAACAAGCTGGTTGGGGAAGCGCCTTTCAAAATGCATGGAGCCCATATCATCCTTTCGGGCTCGGTAAATGGCTCCGCTGAATTTGATTTTGCCTTTGATACCGGGGCGATGGGTGTCTTTATGGACCAAGGAAAAGCCGAAGAGATTGGTCTGAAGGTGACCGGGAAAATGCCGGTCATGGGCGCAAGTGGTGAGCGGAAAACCGTAGAAACAAGTACAGGAAATACGATCAACATCAATGGAGTGGAATTCAAAAACACAACCTTGGTGCTAAGGGATGACTCCGGAAGCATCAAGTCGGGCAGAATTCACCATTGTGTACTGGGCTATCCCCAACTTTCACAATATGTGACCGAGTTTGACTATGACAACTGGGTCATCAGATTTTACGAGCCGGAAGGGTATAGGTACAAGGGCAATGGAAAGGGAGTGGATATTGATCTTGGAATGAGAATTCCAATGATGGAAGTTGCTTTCATCCTTTCCGATAACACACGTGTTGAAGGCAAGACTATTGTCGATACGGGAGCCAGCATGGCGGCGAGTCTCAATACGCCGGTCACCAAGCAATATCAGTTGATAGAAAAGGCAGATAGATTCGCTTCGAAAATCGGACGGGGCGGTACCGGCTCTTTCGTGATCAAGGAATCCAGAATAAATGGGGTATCACTTGCAGGCTATCAATTTGACAATGTGCCAACCGGGCTCAGTACGCTTGAGAAAGGTCCCACCGCGAGCAATATGTTCATCGGTCTGGTTGGAAACTACATTCTGAACCGATTCAACATTACATTCGATTATGCCAATAGTAAAATGTATCTGGAGCCTAATCGGAAATTCAACGATGATTTTCGAGTCAACTGCTCCGGCTTACAGTACGCGCATTATCCAACCGGCAGGGGTGGTTTTGTTGTTGAGCTGGTTGACGAAGGGTCGCCTGCAGCGAACATTGGTATCCAAAAAGGTGATCAACTGATCAAAATTGGTGGAAAACCCGTCACTGAATATGCTTATAACGAATTGATCGATCTGTTATCAACAGATGGCAAGAAGCTTTCCATGGAATGGCTGAGTAAAAGTGATGGAAAGTTGAAAAAGGCGAAAATGACGCTTGCGAAGCTTATCTGAGATGGCTGAGGACTTTCAGGTCCGGGTGGGGTACCAAACAGTGCAAGGAAGGATTGGCAATCGGCTGATGCAGCTCAGCAAGCAGTAGGAGGTAGGCATGAGAACTTCAAAACATTGAAATATGAATAAAATAGGAATGCTGCTCATAGTTCAGGCATTGGTGATATCCGGCAAGTCTGTTAGCCAGGATGCTGAAACAAATGATAAAAAGGCGATTGAGCAGGTGGTCGAAGAATTTAAGGAAGCGATTGTAACGGAGAATAAGGAGGAGTTCATGAAGCTCTTTGTAAAAGAAAAAGTATCCTGGGTGGGCAATGGCTCTAAGGGTGCCATGTATGACTCTCCCGAGGGCTTTATGCACCTGCTATCCGTATTTGGAGACTGCCGCGAAGACTTCCATAATCTGGAGATCAGGAACGATGAATTCATTGGCATGGTCACGTTCGACTATGGTTTTTTTGAAGAGGATGAGCTCCGGAATTGGGGCAAGGAATGCTGGGTGTTGATCAAGGAAAATGGGCAATGGAAAATCACCAGTGTCAATTTTTCGATGATCATGCCTTTTACCAAGCCTTATCCTTGGGAATATTGACCAGAGCCTCGTAGTTGTTTGGATTGTCCTAACAGGCTCACCCAGTTGAACAAAGGGTTCAACTGGTAAATAAATCTAAATCCTTGGCTAACTTATTGATATGTATTACACCTATGTATTGGTCAGCTGGAAAGACGGGAATCGATATGTGGGCTTTACGAAGGATTTGGATTTAAGAATGAAACAACATCAGCTTGGAAGGGTCAGATCAACAGCACATCGCAGACCTTTAGTTCTGATCTACTTTGAGGCTTGTTTGTCAAAGGATGATGGAAAAATATCTCAAAACCCTTTGGGGAAGAATGTTTATCGCAAAGCGCCTCAAAGTTTGGCTGAATTCGTAAGGGGCTTTGTTTCATTCTTATTCAACCTGTTATATAATGTCCTGCGTTATGTTAATATAGCTTGGGTATTGGGCGGGATTAATAGTTTAGGGAAGGCCTTTTTTCGTCTTTGAAAGCAGTCACTTCATTTCTTGGTAGACACGAGCACTCTTTTGACATTTTTGGCAGGAGGGAGGCTAGAGGGAATGGCAAATGGGTGCGATCTTTCTAGTTGCAATTGCAATTTCAAAATAATAGCAATATGTTTGTAAAAAAATTAACGTTTAATGTTAATAAAAATAGATGGACATAGCCTTTGATGACAGAAAGCTTGCAAAGATTATGAACAGTCAAAAGAATCTGCAGAAAACGTATGGTCAAATAGGATCCAAGATTATTCGAAAAAGATTAGATGATATTAGAGCTGCTCAGAATCTCAGTCATTTGAAATTTCTTCCAGGGAAATGTCACGAACTCAAGGAAGACCGAAAAGGACAAATAGCGGTTCATGTTGAAGAACCAAAAAGATTGGTATTTAGGCCAAATCATGACCCATTACCGATAAATGATAATGGTGGATTGATTTGGGAATCTGTTACAAGCATAAGCATTATTGAAATAATTGATTACCATGGCAAATAGGATGAATCAGTATTTACCAGATTATGTAAGCCCCCCTGGAGAAACCTTAATTGATGCTTTAGAAGAGCGAGGCATGAGACAAAAGGAGCTCGCAGAAAGGATGAATCGTCCTGAAAAAACAATAAATGAAATTGTTAAGGGTAAAAATGCAATCACTCCCGAAACTGCTCTTCAGTTAGAAAAGGTATTGGGAATTCCTGCTAATTTTTGGATTCAAAGAGAAGCACATTATCAGGAGTTCTTGGCCAGAGTTCGAGAAAAGGAAAGCCTTGAAGAATCTATTGCTTGGTTGGATTCTCTTCCTATAAACCAAATGAAAAGATATGGCTGGATTCAAACATTTAAGGATGAGTACGATCAATTAAATGAAGTTCTTAGATTTTTTGGTGTTGCTTCTGTCCAGGGTTGGAAATCCATGTGGCTGCATAATCAACCAAAAGCTGCATTCAGAATTTCTCTTTCATTCACCAACGAGAATGCCGCCATAGCTGCGTGGTTAAGACACGGAGAGATTCTTTCGAGAAAATCTGAAATTCCAAATTATGACCAAAGAGTTTTCAAAAACAATCTTCAAAAGCTTAGAAAACTTACTCGAGAAAAAAGTGGAGTAATAAAGGCAGAAATAAAGAAATTATGTAATGAAGCAGGAGTGAACATAATATTCACCCCAATGATCCCAAAAGCTACAATTAGTGGTGCTGTTCGGTGGGTTGGAGGTAAACCATTAATTCAACTAAGTCTAAGAGGCAAGTATAATGATCGGTTTTGGTTTACTTTTTTCCACGAAGCAGGCCATGTTCTTCTTCACGGAAAGAAGGAATATTTCCTAGAAGGAACAGAAGAGGGCAATGAAAGTCAAGAAAAGGAAATAGAAGCTGATGGTTTCGCCTCCGAGTTTTTAATTCCAAACAAATTGTACGAGAAGTTTAAAAGGGAAAGAAATTTTAGTCCAAATGGTATTCTCAAATTTGCCAATGAGATAGATATTAACTCTGCAATTATCGTGGGAAGGCTTCAAAATGATGGCCTGATACCTCAAAATAGGTTTAATGATATGAAGGTCAAACTTGATATTGAAATGGATTAATTATGGCTCTCGCAGAGAACAATTTTAAGGAAATAAAAACAAGAATTCTTGAAGCTTATAAGAATGAAGATCCTGTTTTCGAAAAATTTAGAAAATATGCTCAAGAACTTAAGGGTGATGTAAGACCTATTAGAAAATTTTCTGTAAATGCAGTGTCATTTGTTTCGGCTGATGGCGGGGATAATCGTTTATATTTTAACCCTTCTGTTATTGAACTAGTTAGAGTTGTTGATTCTCGTGGGAATCAATGCGCGTTAGATGCGATAGCTGGAAACTCTGAGGAATCAATATTCAATGAAAGACTGGATGAGAATAGTCCATTATTGGTAAAACCACTTCAAAGACTTTGTAAGGATTTGGATATGAGCGTTCTTGATTTATCATATTTATTGAAAGGAATTGGTGAACCAGGAAAAAGTACCGGTGCAGTAAGAATTTATAGAGATATTGTAGAATGGGCAGTGTTATATGATCTACTCAAGTACCGTGAATGGGGCTCAGATACCATAATTGTAAGGGAAGGCATGCTTAGGACGAAGTCTTTTAAACTTACAGTCTTTCCAAAAATCGACCAACTAATTAGGGATGCCCAAAAGAAACACAAGGAAGATAATGTAAGTGTTTCAATAGTTGGAGTAGCTAAACAGAGTGCGGTATTAAGTCGTCTGGCAGTCGCACTTGAACTTGAAGGATCATTATATAAGCCATATCCCTGTTACGTACAAGTTCCCGATGATATTGCTGAAGATTGCTACAACTTCGACCATACATGGTTAGATACTCTTGGAGATAGTGAACCAGATGAAGAGGGACAGTATAGGTATCAAGCAATGGGAAAGCTATTCCTAGTGAAATTTGGAAATAGACCTTATGATCCTGTTTGGCCAGTTGATATTGCGGAATGGCAAATAGATAATGCTGATAAAATTCTAGGTCAACTTACTGAGGATGCTCAACCAGGATTTCCAATTCCTGATTTTCCTATGTGTGTTCAAAAAGCGCACGATTTTGCTCGAGTAAGTGGATTAGAAATATCTGTTTTGCAGGATATTCTCTTTCAAGGGGTGGCCCAAAATCTTTCCGATGAAGACAAGGAAAAAGTTCTAAGAATCAAACACTTAGGAAAAAATTTAACAAACATAAGATACAGAAATGCCTGAACTATTTTCCAAATCTAAATTGATGGGAACCTTTAAGGGGTTCAGCGAAAAAGGCTTTGAATTCGCTGCAGAAATTGTAGCTCCCTACAATTCTGAAATGCAGGATCGCCCACAATTAGGACAATTTCTTTTGATACAGTTATCCACACCTGAAGAAGCTTCCTTAGGGAGGATTACCAAATTCGTTCCTAGTGGCTTATTAGCCTCAGCAGAGGGGGAAGATTATGTGAACACAATGCAAGAGAGAGAAACTGATGTGCCAGAAGATCTTAAAAAATCAAAACTTAAGTATCGGGTACAAATAAAACTTTTAGGAGCTGTAAAAAATATTCAGAAGGAATCCGATAATGGGAGCATTGAAAAAATTGTATTTGTTCCTTCACAAAGAAGACTCCCACACCTTGGAGCAAAGGTGGCCTTGCCTAGTGACGAAGTTTTAAAAGAGTTGTGCCAACTAAATGAAGGCGATACAGAACTCGGATATTACTCTTTGGGTGAATTTATTTTCTCCGGAAACTCTGAACCTGAGGATTCTGTTCTGCGACATATTTCACCAAAACTCAAGGTTACTTTCAATATTCACAATCTTGTTTCAAAAAGGTCGGTTGTTTTTGCTAGAGCAGGTTATGGTAAATCCAACCTAATTAAATTCTTAATTTCTGAACTATACCGAAACGGAAGGCCACAAACTGAACAAGGGAACAATACAGGTGTTCTAATTTTTGATGCAGATGGTGAATATTTTTGGCCAGATTTCAAGTCAAGACCTGGATTGTGCGATGTGCCTCAGTTAAAGGACAACCTTGTCGTCTTTACCGAAAGACAGAATAATAAGTATTATGAAAGTTGGAAAGTGGGCGGAGTTAGGCTGGATATTAGAGAACTTCCTGCGAGGGATGTCATTGGGATTGCAATAGCATCTGATAGACAGGAACAACAGAATGTTCTTAAGTTGAAAGGAATGAATTCTGACAATTGGAGGAATTTAGTCGACCTGATAATGTTAGAAGGATTAAGGGCTAGTGACGAAGAGGTTGGTGGTTTACTTGGTTATTCCGAGGAGCAGATCCCTAGAAACCTGGGGGAAATTGGTGCAGCCAGGAGCAATATGTATGGAGTTGTAAGTAGCCTTCATGATCCAGAAAGTAAATTGCTGGATGGAACGCTCCACGCATTGCAAGATGGACTATGTGTTATTATTGACATCAGTTTATTGAGCTCCTCAGGAGGTTACAATGTGGCAGGTTTGATCATGAGAAAGATTTTTTCCTTTAATCAGGACAATTTCACAGGTGGGGCTTCTCCAATCCCAGTAATTAGCATTATTGAAGAGGCACAAAGTGTTTTGGGAAAAAGACTTGAAGAAACAAGCCCTTTTGTAGAGTGGGTAAAGGAAGGGCGAAAGTATGATCTTGGGGCTGTTTTAGTTACCCAACAGCCAGGTTCTATGGCTCCAGAAATAATGAGTCAGTCCGATAACTGGTTTAGCTTTCATTTGCTATCAGAAGGTGACGCCGCCATTTTAGGAAGGTATAACTCTCACTTTTCACACGACATACTAGCACATTTGATTGGTGAACCAATTCCTGGTAATTGCTTTATGTGGAGTGCTCCGAAGCAACCGTTTGTCTTGCCGGTAAGAATTCAAAGCTTTGAGGGCCAATATGAAAATGAAGTTAAAAAAGATGGTTTAGATGTGATTTATTCAAATTCACCAGCTTTAGAAGTAAAGAAAGCTATTCAGGAAAAGCTTAATAAACTCGCTGATTTATTACGTGAAAAAATAATTTCACAAAAATCAAGAGGCCTAAGCACAAAGCTGTTAGAAATTGATGGAATTGAATATTACGGTATCTATAGTGGTCAACTGTATCATCTTATTAAGGATATCAAGCCATCAGATGAACTAAGAACAGAAAACCAATTAATGCCCATGCTCACAAATATTCTTTTGGAAGACAATTTACAAATCCTTGAAGATGACAACGATGGAAGAAAATATTATGCTGCTGAAAAACGGTTTTGGGGTAACATTATAGACTGATATGGCCTTACAATTTGACAAGGATATTATCACCGAAAACCATGTCTCAAAAGAGAGTATTGATTTTTCATTGAAAAATAAACCTTTAGATCAAAAGGTTAAATTACTAATATTAAGGGACTTATGGAATATTAATTGGCAAGTAGATATTAGATCGAATAAACTTATTGTAACTCCACCTGAATATTACGACAAAGATTTAATTAGGAGTACAATGGCCTTGAAGCGTCAAGAGATTATTGATGCAAATCGAAACTGGATTGAAAAAAATATCAAGAAAGCAAGGTTGAATTTGGCATCAGGATGGGAAGCTCTTAATTCAAAAATCAAACCAGTAATAGAAGTCTGTGAAACCCAAAAGCAGCATGATCTATTTAGAATTTTCAGATATTACTGGTCTTCTCCATATAGCGAATATGTTGGCCGTAGAATTAGACTCTTAATAAGGGATAAAGGACTTCCTCACAATCCTGTAATTGGAATTGCTGCCCTTGGAAGTCCTATCATTCATATTCCTGAAAGGGACGATTATATAGGTTGGGATAAAGAAACAAGAACTAAGAATCTTATCTACACAATGGATGCTTATGTAATAGGTGCATTACCACCATATAATTATCTGCTAGGAGGGAAGCTAATTTCATATCTATTGGCTTCAAATGAGGTAAGGAAGATATATCGCGATAAATACAAGGATAGAGTAACATTGATCAACAGAAGAACTTCCGATAAACTTATTGGAATTTTTACAACAAGCCTATATGGGAGGAGCTCTCAATATAATCGCTTAAATATTGAAAATAGATCCCTATATAAAGAGATAGGAAAAACAAAGGGGTTTGGATCATTACATCTTTCTGACCAAGCCATCCAAGCTATGGTTGAACTTTTACGTAAAAAAAACATACATGTAAATAACAATTTTGGTGATGGTCCCAGCTGGGTTATGAGGGTGATTAGAAGTGCTGGAGATCTTTCTGGATTTGACCCTGACTTTTTATTGCGACATTCGTTTAGGCGAAATATTTACTTTGTTCCTTTGGCCAAGAATTATGATGATATTCTCAATGGCCGATCAAATAAGCCAGTCTACTATCATTATTCTAAAAACCAATTGGTAGATCATTGGAAAACTCGTTGGCTTGAGATGAGGAAAAAAAATACCCAAGTATTTAGAAAAGTGACGGATTTTGTTACTTCAGATTTTGACATATGAATGAGCTCACCAGAATCCTTGAATCCAGCCTATCTGAGATAAAAAATGAAAGATTTTATGAATCTGAGAGAGGTTATCAAGGTGAATTGAATGGACTCATCAGTTCAAAATTAAAGGGACTTATGGAAACTCAATTAATTTCTGAAAACGAATATCAAAAAAAGCAAAGTGAACATGGTTTAAGAATTCGTCCTGACATAATTATACATGAACCATTTAATGAAGAAATACATACCTCAAGAAAAGAAGGGAATTATTTAGTCCTTGAATTAAAGCTAAGAGGCTCTATAAATAAGGTATTAGAAGATTTTGATAGTATAGATTCAATGATAGGAAACTTGAGTTATCATAACGGAGCCTTTATTAATATTGGTTCTGATAATACATTCAGCGACCATTATTACGGTCCTTATAGAGACCGAATTGATTTCTATGCAGTGAATTTGAATGAAGGAATTGTGGAAATAGCAAAAGCTTAACCTTATAACTATTATCTGTTAGGTATGGATTCGAATTCAACATAGCGGCTGGGAAAGGCAAAATACCGAGGGTGGGAGGACCTGTGCTTAGCAGTGATTATTTTGCCTAGCGTTTTTGAATACTTTTGGGGCAATGCCAAAAGTATTAGCCTGTCCGGCTTGAGGACAAAAAATGAAGAATCCCAGATGGTTATTTAAACTATAAACAAAACCCAAAAGCTATGATCACAGAATACGAAGAAATTGAACATACGAAAAATGACCAAAAATTCAAGATAAAAACTTGGAAGGATGATGATGTCATACATGTTAAGGCATATTTCCATGATGGCGAACCCGCGAATCCGTTTACATATAAAGTCGCGGCAGAAGTGGACGATGAATTTTTTAGCAATCATAGAATCCCTGGAGTTGAAAAATTGCAAGATGCTGCGATTAGGGATATTGAGGATGGCTATATTAAGGGAGAAATATTTTAGTAGGCTGGGCCAGCAAGTGTTCCCAAGTTTTACCGAGGGATCTCTTGGTTTGGGAGGGAAAAAACAGCGTAGGGAGAGAATTGGCCAGCTTTGGCCTGGTGCCGCGGGGCTGCGCGGCTACTTATACATAACGTCAAATTATATAACAGGGAATTGGAAACATGTTTGAAGAGAGACCGGAGCTAGAGATTAGTTAATATAATATCAAATTATATTAACAAGGGTTTGTGTGGAGGCCTGGAATTGCTTTAACATAAAATCGGTACCGTTATATAACTGAAGTTATAGAACTGATTTTATGCTAACTCAGTCGGTTTCACCGCCTGGACGCAATTCCATAGTATTGTTATATAATTTATATTATGTTAAGTAAACAATTCCCCATCCTACTTCTTAAGCGTTAGGACGTACCTCTCTATGTCATAGTCGTTTCTGAAAATATGATTATTCCCTCCCTGCATTAACATATGGGTTGTCTCGTTTATTAAAGAATCAGTCTTCGTGTTGGAGTCAACAGGTCTTATAGATATGATCTGCGGACTTATTCTCGTATGAGGATCATAGATCTTGGATTTGATCGTAGCCATGATCTGCATAGCATTTTGGATCGTGGAGTTGCTTATCTCCGATGGCATTGGCAATATACTTGTAACCTCTTTTGATTCAACTCCAAGAACATTGACACTCAAGGAGCCCGTAATTTTTCCCCTCTTGGCTGCAACTCCTATAGAAACAAGATCACCCAGATTTATTCCACTTTCTGAAGTGGTAATCTGGGCAACCAACCTTAGCCCAACACCAACTCTGGCATATGAAATGATGTGACTATTGGCTGCCTCCTCAATACCCACCTCCATAACATTCATGGTTCTAAATTTCATGTAGTCCATGAGAATGGTGTATCTGGAATTCTTTGTTGATGCTACCGCCGGTCCATATGTGATTTTTCCTTCGTTGTTTACCTGTATAGTTGACACCTGTACTGTTTCATTCGGCAGAAGCCGAATCTTCAGGGAGTCGGGAATGTCTGAAAATTCTACGCTGACCTGATGACGCTCATGAAACCCTATTGGGAAATCATAATCAATCGGGTCTACCGGCCTGAATCCTGCATAATTTTCAACAATTGCGGGTTCCTCATTGCATGTATAGGAAAGCAACGGAAGCACTAGGATTATGATTAGATAGCTAAGTAGTTTCAACAAGGATTACTCAATTTTCGCATTAAAACTTATTAAAAATTCTTGATAAAATGAAATAACGGATGAGAGGGTTCTAATTGACCCGGAGTTTTTGCCCGGGTTGCGACGTGAAGCTTTGTACCGTTTTCTTGCCTCAAAAAAGTTTGGTGGCCGATTAAAAACCTACAGAATTTCGAATTCCATCTTGTTTAGGTCCATTTTCTACCCTTTTTCCGCCCTTTACTGAACCCAGTGTTTCCCAGAGCCGAAATACTTTTACAGAAAAAATCATGGCAGCAATTTTTATCCTGTTCATCACACTTCTTGCCGGGCCCATAAGGATATCTGATTGGAGGTCAGATCAAACCCATGCCGCCAGGGCAGTTATCAGGGAGCATGTAGCCAATGGCTTCTCAGGATCGGTTCTTATCGCTAAGAACAAGGAGGTCATACTTTCCGAGGGCTATGGCTACACCTCCCCTGATATGAAATACCAAATCAACCCCAACACCCGATTTAATATCGCATCGATGACCAAGACCATTACGGCAACCGGGATCATGATCCTCATTGAAGATGAAAAGCTGGATACCAGAACTTCCCTGAGGGAACTGTTCGCAGAGATCCCGGATGACAAGGAAAGGATCACCGTGCACCAGCTGCTCACCCATAGCTCCGGCCTTCCACAGAAATATGTGACCTCGGGAATTTCAGAAGGTGAAAAGGCCATGAAAAGAATCTGGAAGACCAAGCTGGAATTCAGCCCGGGAACAAATTTCGCTTACAGTAACCTGAATTATCAGGTCCTGGCCAGGATCATCGAAGTAAGGTCAGGCCTATCCTATGAGGAGTTTTGTTATCAAAGGATCCTCAAACCGGCTGGCATGAAGAACACCCATTTTTGGAATGAGATCGATCATAAGGATGAAACCGCCGTGGCTCAAAAGATCGAGGCTTTCAAGGGAAACTACCAGGAAAGAAACTGGGATTATCTGGGCAGTGGTGGCGCCTTTTCAAGTGCAGAGGACCTGCATTCCTTTTTCATTGCCTTTCTTGAAAACAGGCTTGTTGGCCCTGAAAAAAGAGCAGACATGCTATCAAAACAGCAAGAGATCCGTCCAGGACTTTATTGCGGCTATGGCTGGTTTATAAGCCCTGACACGGAAGGCCAATTGGAATACTGGACCCGTGGAAATGAATCCTTCGGGCATAACGGGGTTCTACGCTGGTTCCCAAATAAAGAGCTGCTGATCATCGTTCAAAGCAATACCGGTGAAAAGGGCTCTCCCACCCAAACAGATAACAGACTGGTCAGTGATGACCTTGTAAAGACCTTTTTATCCAATGAGCTCAATTAGGGAATCGATATGAAGATGCATAATATTAAACCGATGAAATTTTTAGCCCTTTCCCTACTACTGTTCCTTTTTTCCTCTGAGGGATTTGCGGCGAAATCGCCCTTTCCTGGGGATACAACCATTTTTTTCGAGGGCTCAAGTGACGTCCAGAAGTTCTCATTTGAGGTTCTCCAGGGGCATCATCTGGTCACTCAAAGGCTCTGGGGGGATGTGCAGGGAGGAGATATCTATGTCAGGATCTACGATTCCAGGGGAATAAAGCGCGGTGGCTTCAGCCTGGTGAGCGGAAAGACCAGAGCCAGGGGAACGGCTGAGGACGTTCATAAGGATTTCCCCACAGGAACCTGGACAGTGGAAATAAGTTCGGAAGAGGCCAATGGAAAACTCAGAATTCAAATAAAACTGGACTGAAAAGGTGATCAAGTTCTTGGCCTCCCTCCTCCTGCTTTTTGGTCCTACTGGCCTGATGGCAGGTATTTCCGGAAAGATCTTGTTGGACCCGGAATGGCATGATGAAATTTATCTTTCATTGCTCACGGATTTTGCTGAGATGAATATGGCCAATGAGGAATTGATCATCGACCGCGCCAGAATAGCTGAAGACGGCTCCTTCTTTTTTGATGATCATGACCTGCCTGAAAGTGAGAGGCTCTACAGGATCCATGTCATCCTCAAGTATGATCCGCCCTCAACCATCATTATCGGCGGTAGAAACAACAATCATGTCCACTTCATCTTCCAAAAAGGCCAGGAGATCAGCATTGCTCAGAAAGAGGGGAAATCGTTTTCCGGACCTTCCCTGATCCGGGGTTCCGAGGCGAACGACATATTGAACAAATACAGGGAGCTAATCGTAGACAGGAAGAAAAACAGGGCGGACAGCCAGCGTGAAAGGGAACTTCGGGATGACGCTTTCAAGTCCGATTTGGAAGAGCTGATGCTTTCTTCCAAAAGCCGTTTGGCTACGCTATTCCTGATCCGGATGCAGTGCGAGATCTTCGGGGAATTACCCGATCTTGAGCTGATCCAAGGGCTTATCAAGGTGAATGGGCAAGAACAATCTCCCTATCTCGAGGCACTGCAACAAGATCTTCGCTTCCGGGAATTCGAGCAGAACAATGTCGATCCGGCCGAATCTTCCGGACTTGACATCTTTTTGATTCTGCTAGCGATAGCCGTCCTGTTGCTTCTTGTCTTTGCTGTAATGCGATTGAGAAGAAAGAAACCTGGCATTTCTCAGCTCTCGATCAAGGAAAGAGAGGTGCTCAGATATCTCAAAGAAGGAAGACCGAATAAGGAAATCGCCAATGAATTAAATATCGAACTTGGAACGGTTAAATCTCATGTAACCAGTATTTTACAAAAACTCAAGCTATCATCTCGCAAAGACATTCTCGATCGGAAGGACCTTTGAGAAAGGGTCTTCCATCCTCCTTTCTCTTACAGGGTCGGTCAATCCCTGAGCTATGCCCTAAATACTAACAGAAGGGCGTCATAGGGAGTGGCGATAAGCTCTTTTATGTTGTACCAAATCCACTTTTTTGTCCCTAAAGGCTTTCTGCTGGGCGCAACTCTCGCCTTGGATGTTCTGATCCCGGCCAGCCGGAATAGGATCATACACCTCGCCTGATGATAGCGATCCGTGCAGACAACAACATCCGAGAGATCGTTTTCCCTGATGATCTTCCGACAATTGATTATTGTATCGAGGGTATCCATCGACTTTTCGTCAAGAAGGATTCTGTCTGCCCCCACCCCTTCTTCCCTTAGTTCGCCTTGCATGACCCTGGCTTCCGTTGGCGGGTATTTACCCAGTCCTCCGGAGCAAATGAATATGCCCTTGTCATCACCATTTGAAGCATCGATTGCCGCCTTGATTCTTCTGGAGAGGGACCCGGATGGAATACCGCCGGGCTTAACGGCAGCACCGAAAATGACATACGTTCCCATTTATTGAAACTGTCTTGCCACGTGATATAGATAGGCATCACTGCGGAAATATTTCACGTTCTCAGGTTTTTTGATCCAGTTCAAAAGCTCTTTTGCATCATTATACCCGAAGGTCACGTCAATTTGGCCTGAGGGCCTTACCAAACCCAGAATTATCCCGTAGTTGGGATTATCTCTTGTTTTCAGGGGTGGTCGCAGAACAGCCTTGATGTTTCGACCCTTGTAAACGAAGCCATGTTCGTCAATTGCTTTTTTCTTTTGCAACAATCGATTCCCGTCTGTTGAAGAAAAAACAAAAACCTCGTATTCGTATTTATCACCACGGATAAAATCTACCTTCCACTTAAATTTTGTACCATCAGCTGCCTGAAGATCCCGCTGATCAAAATTTCGAAACGCTACATAATCCAGCTCAAGATTATTCTCAAGCAGGGCATCTTCTTCCTTAAAGAACCTTAGCCTCACCACGATCGCTTCAAATCCTCCCACATATTCTCCGGAGGGTTGCGTTCCGCTGAAATTCAAACTTTGCAGGCCGAATTGGAAAGAGAAGTTCTCAGGATCAAACACATATCTCAGATCATCCGGCTCGAACCCATTGAAAAGCACTCGAGTCCCGTTCACGCTGACTTCATAGGTGTAGTACTTCACTCCTTCCGGCAGGGAACTTCCGATATCATCTGAAGAGATCGTGAACAGCGAATAACCTTTGGGTTGGTATTTCTTTAGGTTCTCCAGAGTCGGGACATGCCAGCTCGGGGTTGCGCTCTGAAAGCTTGCAAAATGAAATATCAGATCTTCGCCGTTCGGATTCAGGCCTAAGCCGGGACATAGGGAAATTTTGCAAGAGGTGGCCTCTTCATCCTTTACGGGATTCGAATCATCAAACCGAATGGTAATATCATGCGGACTTTCGCATTTTTCCTCCCTGGTGAAGCATAACAGCTTCCGAATGTCGATATCCGAATATTCGCTATCTGTGATCTGTGGTGCCAAAACACCGCTGAAGGTATTGTTCACCGGGGGCAGGTTAACCTGAATTTCATAGAATCCGCTACTTTGTTTTGCATAGAATTTCTGCGGGATGTAAACAGGTGATTTCTGAATGAATTCCAGATTTTGGTTTCCTTCAAAAGGAATTCTGACATGAAGATCAGCTGTAAGTTCCCCGGTATCTTCACTTTCGTCCGGTTTGAAGAAGATCTGATGAACACCAAAGATCAAAGCCACAAAAAACGCAGAGAACCCCATGATCCAAAGCAGATAGTTTGGCCGATTGGTCCTGTTGGAGTTCAACCAATTGGTTAGAACCGCAGCTGATCCTGAAACCAGGAAAGTCCAAAACTTGTCCCCTATTGCCGAGAACCAGGGCGGCAGACTGTCCAATTGATCCTGCCCAACCAATTGAGCTGAAATCCAAAACCCCAACAGCACCAATGTGATGGATGAGAATAAGACAAAGATTACGTCAAGGGGATTCCAATTCGTGTTTCCAGACGATCCGGCTACCATGTTCTGTAAATGTTTTACCCAACAATTTATCTAAATCAACTGTGATCTGGTATAAAGAAATGAAAATAATGGACAAATCAAGAGTAGTCATTGCCTTTGGATTACTTATCTCAAAGAGCCGTCTCAGATCTGCCTTATTTCCCCGGATCAGTTTACCGAAGCTTTGAGAAAGGGTTTTCTACTGGTTTTGAATTACTTCCTCGCTCCGACCCCTCCCGGGAATTATCAACCCCTGATCAAAATTATGGCTGTCAGATCCCCAGTAATGGCTTCCTTGGAGATACTATATGATTCGCTCCGAATCCTTTTACGGACCCACCAGGAGAAACCTGGATCTGGGTGATTATGCACTCAGCCTGAGCTTTCATAAGCCAGGAGATCGTACACCCAGGCATTTCCATGAATTCCCCTACTGGAGTTTTCCGATCTGTGGCAGCTATCTTGAGAAAACCGGTTTTTCGGAATCGAGGATCGATCAAAGAAAAATGATGTTCAGACCAAGCGGTTATGAACATGAAAATGTGTTCAATGATCAGCCAGGGATCAGTTTCAACGTGAAGATCCTCGATCCACGAATACTGCAAGGTCTTGAGCCACGCCCAAAGATCCATGACAACTCCTCCTCTATCGTCCGTATTCTTGCGGGTCTGATCGACCAGCTTCCCGAGGATGAAATGCGATGTCGGGTGGAGGAGTTCATCACTAGTATTGATCAGGTCGGCAGCAGAAAACCTTTTCCGGATCTTATCAACGAGGTGAAAGCATTTATCAGGGAGAATTATCGTAAACCCCTTCGACTCGCCGAAATGGCTGCTTTGTTCGACATAACCGTACCGTATCTGGCCAGGACATTCAGAAGAACGGAAGGCTCTACGATCGGAGAGTATATTCGCAGCGTTCGATCCCTGAATGCCTATTTCGACTCGCTCAATGAAAAGAAACTTACTTCTGTTGCCCTGGAAAACGGGTTTTATGATCAATCCCACTTCATCCGCACCTTCAAGGCGGTATATGGCTCAAACCCTCTTGCTCACAGGAAAAAATTCCAAAAGGTCAATCTGATACAATTTTAGGTTTGGACCCGGGTTTTGCTTTGAAGACATGAATAAAACAAAGCAACTCCTTGTCATCATCCTCCGTCTGTTGATCCTTTCACCTAATCTCTTTGCTCAGCATTCCGGAACCACTCAGGCCTATTCTTTTGCCATGCAGGGCGACATCCGGGAGGCTATCTCCAGTCTTGAAGGAGTGGATGAGGATAACAGCAACGAAGCCGGGAAATTGAGGACGAAAATGATCGATCGCTTTCAAAAGCGCGAGATCACGCGATATACCGAAAATGCCGATGTCAATCTTTATATCGATATCTATCAGAAATACTGGCAGGAATCCATGATGACGGATCAGCCTCAGGAATTACTGGACTCCATGCTGAGAGGACAGGTTGTCGACTTTTTGATGCCTGAGTTTCCGGAAATCAGGGAAAAAGATTCGGAAGAGGACATCAAGAGCTTTAGCGAAAAGTTTTTAAATGACCGGGGCTTTGAATCGAATGCCTATGGAAGAACCTCTCATCTCATGGACCTGTTTGTCTGGAAGCGAAGCGAAATAAGGCGCTACAGGGTCGGGCTGATCGAGGATACCGTTGAGGTGGATGTTTATTTTATGATGGATCCCATCCTTATCGGATGGCTTGATTATGCCACTTTTGGACATGCGCATGCCGGAGGATGGGCGACCAGGGAAGCGCTCTACTCCTTTCCCGGGTCTTATGACCTGAACAGCGAGGATTTCAAGATCAGTTATCTCTGCCATGAAGGCCAGCATTTTCAGGATTATATCGATTATCCCAACTTAAGATCCATGGATTTGGAATACCGGGCCAAGCTGATCGAGTTGATCAAGCTGGAGGAATTCTTCTGGAGAAAGATGGAGCGTTTCATACATAATGGAGCCCCGATCAAGGAGCAGGCCCACCCTTTTGCTAATTATACCTTGATCCGCCAATTGTCTCAGGAGTACTTCAAGGAAGAACGTATGACGGATATGGATCAATGGAAGGAGGTGCCTAAAGAGCGTATTAAGGAATCCTGTTTACGTCTTTTTGACGAGCATACAAAGGCCTTAAACGAACTGGGTGCGCAAACCGTCGAGAGCTATATCGATTCTTTATGATCCGTTTTACTCAGTTCTGAGCTTGTCCACCGGATTGGCATTCGCCGCCTGAAAAGACTTTATGCTGACCGTAAGGGTTCCGATGAGAATAGCTGCAAGCCCTGCGAGTAAAAAGATCTCGATTCCCAGATTCGTCCTGAAGGAGAAATTCTGCAACCAGCCATTGCTATAATAATAAGCCAGGGGTAAAGCCAGAATGAGTGCGAGGAAGATCAGCATAATGTATCCTCTGGTGAGGAGCAACATCAATCCCGAAACGTTTGCTCCGAGCACCTTACGGATCCCGATCTCCCTGGTTCGCTGGCTGGCGGAAAAGGCGCTTAAACCGAACAGACCAAGACAACTCAGGAAAATGGATATGACAGTGAAGGACCTGGCCAGGGTGCTGATCATCATTTCGTTCTTGTATTGGGCCTCGTAATCCTGGTCCATGAAACTGTAGTCAAATGGAAAATCCGGGTCCATTTTCACGTGGATTTCCTCAATCGCTGTTAGTGCTTGTTGAAGATCGCCCCGGACCTTGATATGAGACAACGAGGCCCAATTTGGGTCGTAGAGAATAATCAGCGGCTCGATAGGGTCATACAGGCTGGCCATGTGAAAGTCTTTGATGACCCCGATCACGTGCCCATCGATCCCATAAGCTGACATTTTGGAATTGACCGGTTTTTCCAGGCCCATCAGCTTTTTGGCTGTTTGATTGATGAGGAATCTTGAGGTGTCCTGCCCCATTTTAGAGCTAAACGTCCTCCCCTCCAGCACTTCCATTCCCTGGGTTTCGATAAAATCATCGCCCACGATCATCACATAAGCCTCAAGGATCTCATTTTCTTCCTTTCCTTCCCATTTTGCACCTCCGGTTGAACGTTGAATGCTCAGGGGGTTTCCACTGGAGGTCGTCATGGAAGAGACTTCCGGGATTCTCTCTATCTCCGCCCTGTAAACATCCAGTTTGTCCTTTATGCCATCATTCAATTCCACCATGATGAGGTTCTCCTTATCCAGGCCCAGGTTCTTATTCATGATATAGTCAACCTGATCACTGATCACCATGGATCCGATGATCAGGAAAATGGAAATGCCGAATTGGAATACGACCAGTCCTTTTTTAAGCCCATGGGTTTTCCAGGAAAATTTGACCAGACCTTTGATGCTATCCGATATTTTCAGCCCGGGAAGAACTAGTAGCGGATAAATGGCCGCAATGAGGCTGATCGAGAAAAGCAATGTGAATAGTACGCCTAACGTTTCGAGCTCAAAAACGCCAAGGGACAATTCCCTTCCGGTAATGTTGATAAACAATGGCATGATCAACTGGACCAACAATACAGCGAGTATCAGGGAAATGAGCGTGCTCAAAAAAGCTTCAAAAAGGAACTGGAACCTTAAGGAGGATCGATAGGACCCAAATACCTTGCGAAGTGCCGTCTCCCTGACCCTTTGTCCTGACCTTGCCGTGGTGATGTTGAGAAAATTGATGGCCGAGATCAGCACGAGGAAAATGGAAACAACCCGGAGTATTCTGACATATTCCATTCTTCCTGCTACCGGTACACCATTTTCGAAGGTTCCGTAGAGATAACGATCGGAGAACTTTTGCAGACCGATGGGTTCATCGGCCCCATCTTCGGTATGATCATTGACCTCGGAATAGATCCTATTCTGCACCTGCTCAAATTGCTCTGCATTGCTTAAGGTCAGGTACATGCGAAAGCCACCATTGTTCCAACTCCTGAGCCATTCGTTCTCCTGGATAAACTTTGTAGCCGGAATGAGAAAATCGAATTTCCAACTCGAATTTGAGCCTGGGTTTTCAAATACACCGGCCACCTGGAAGGCCTCTTCATTGTCAAGGGTGATCCGGCTACCGATCAGGCTATCCATTTCCTTCCACCTCATTCCGAAATACTTTTCGGCCAGGTTTTCGGATATCAGGATGTTGCTTGGTTTTGCCAATGCATCTCTCTTATTTCCTACGATGATCGGATAGCTGAACAATTCGAAGAAATCCTCTGTGACCATCCGCCCCTCTTCATATTCCTTGAGATCTCCCACCTCAAAAAGGTTTTCGAATGACCAGCTCATCATGGCCACCTTTTCCACTTCCGGATATTCTTCCTCCAGGACCTTTTGTAGAGGCTGGGGGATCGTTCTGGTGGTGTTGATCTCCCCGCTGCTCTGGATCATATTTCGGTAAACGAAATACAGACGATCTCCCTTGGCATGAAATTGATCCATGTTCAGCTCATCATTGACCCATAGATTGATGATGAGGCTTGAGGAAATTCCCACTACCAACCCAAGAATGTTCATCAGGCTGTAAGATCTGTTCTTCAGGGAATTCCTGAGCGAGGTGATCCAATAGTTTTTCAGCATTCCCGGATAGGCGAGCTGTGTATTAGGTGAAAGGTTTCGGATAATTCCGGGTCTGAACAGTTTTAGAACATTCATGATGTATTGTCGTTTTGCTAAACCATGGTTCTCTTTCAGGCATTGGGAATACAGCTCATTGAGATCGCCTTCGAGATCCTCCAGCATGGAAGGCCTGCAAAACCATCTCAGGAACCTGGTGGCCCAGCTGGGCGGACGATCTTGTGGGTGCTCAGCCATGGATGATCTTGAAATCAAATGCGATCTTGGGAATGGCGTCCCAGAGTTGTTTCCTGACATCCATCACTTGGACAAGAGCCTTTTGGCCATAAGGCGTGACCTTGTAGTATCTCTTTCGCTTCCCTCCTCTTATGGCCGTGGCTTCGCCGAATTCCGAACGGAGGAAACCCTTTTTTTCCAGCCGATCCAGAGCCGTCCTCATGGCGCCGATGCTGACCTTCCTCTCCAGGCGGTTCTCGATCTCATTTTTGATACTTACCCCGTAGGCTTCATCATAGAGTACGGCTACGGTGAGCATAACGATCTCCTCGAACTCCCCTATCGAATATTTTCCCATGGCTTTGAATTAAGTCCTAAATGTAGTTTAAATATAAAGGACTTAATTGTAGTTTTTATATGAACGGTTTAAAACTCAGGCTGAGATCTAGAAGATCAGGCAAATCTGCGTCCAAGGAAAACCCTGACCGTCCAGAAGATCAAGACCAGGACGACTATCAGAACAGGGGCGTTTAGAGCTCCGGAGTTTTGAATGACTTTGGGGAATACCTGTGGTTGTCCCAGAAAAAGCGATCCCGATGCGATGAATAAGGCAAGGACCATTCTCCATAGATGTCTGGCAATACGCTGTTTTCCCTGAATACCTCCTTTTAAGATCACTTTAATATCCAGGCCAAGAGCAAGGGCTGCAAAGAAGGTATAAACGTAGTAAGCTTCAACATATACCCCATCAATAGCAGCTTTTCCGCTTTGATAGGCCAATATGCTGATGAAAAGAAATCCAAGGAATAGCAGTAACGCGAACAGACCGAGGATCTTTTCTCGAATGCTCGTTCTGCCATCTCTATTCGCAGCGGCAAATTTTGCCGTCAGGACAAGATAAAGCGTGAAGAGCCCGATTAAGGCATTGATGGTCTCAAAAGCGAAGAATGTCGCAAGTACACAGGCCATTCCCGCCATGACGATCATCGAATAAAAGAATAGCTTGCCGAGAAGGATATGCCACTTCCCTCCTTTTTTTGGAATAAGCGACATAAAACCACTTAGAATTGCAATTGTGCCTGAGGCAATGTGCAAGAAGAGAAATGTAGAATGCATATGCGGATTAGCAGATCTACTGATGGAGATGAAATATTTGTCTGATTGGTTGCATGGACCTGCTCTTTTTGTTGTCTAACTCAGGGAACTACAGCCGGTCTTTCCTGCACATCGATTTGTAACATGGCTTCGAACAGAGATCAAGGCAAATGATTGATCACCGAACCACCACTGAGATTCTCGCTGCGGACAATGCCATTTCCCTTGTAGTTGATGATGCTTCCATCACTGGCCGTAACATAAAGATCATCTTCCACATGGATGCTGACAAAGCCTCCTCCGGAAACATCACAACGGAAATCCTCAACCCAAAGCCCGAAACCTTCGGCTATGCTCCCCCCTGTTGAATTCAATTCATAATTATTTCCATAACCCCAGAGGGTCAGAATACTTCCGCCCGATAAGGTGGGCGAAACGGTTCCGGTCACATTGATATTACCCAGCAACCTGGATCCACCCGACAGGCCTATGCCAAGGTCGTTGACCGCGAGTGTGTCATTGATCTGTATCTGGCTTCCTCCATCAGCCCAGAGAATGTTGAGGACTACAGCATTGACGTAAATATTCAGGGTGGCACTGGAAGGAAAAGTGACATTCTCAGATACTTCAAGTACCAGGCGGTTGTTTTCGACCCTGCTGACAACATACTGATGGAGGTTCTGATTTGCCTCGACCACTACCCGGTCTGAATTTCCGATCTCAACAAAGGCCTGAAGTCCGTCCCTAATATCAACCCCGTTGAATCCGCTGATATCTCTTTGAATACGGGTGATGGGGCCTGTTGGCGTGATCTCTTCATCCTTACTGTCACAAGAAAATGCTCCAATGCCGATGGTTAGCAGGAAAAAATGTGCAAGAGTCTTCATATTGGTAGGATTGGTCTGATGATGTTATGCAATAAGTAGGCCGATTGCAAGCTAAAAAATGATCCGGATCATTTTAGAGTATGGTCATCCGGTCAGAATTCTAAATTTACAGTCTATCCCTAGTTGTTACCATGAGCCAAAACCAGGACCCCAAGAATATCGATCAGCTGATCAGCGAATTTTCTTTTCAAAAATCGGGATTCACCTTCTCTGCCAAAGCCTGGCAGAAGGCTCTGTTGATCTCGCTGCTGACATGGCTGCCCCTGGCTATTGCTTCGCTGTTGACCAATGAGTTTTTCTATACAAGCGGTGAGATCACCTTCGTCAAGGATTTCGAGATCCACGTCCGGTTTTTGTTTGTAGCTCCCCTTTTTGTACTCCTGCAAGAGCCCGTGACCAACTATTTTCGGGCATTTTTCAAAACAACTCAGGGGCGCCTGGATCCGGACTCATGGCCTGATCTGGCGGATCTGATCAGAAAAGGGCAAAGAATGATATCTCTGATCTGGCCTGATATCCTCATCGTGATCATGGTTTACGCCCTGGCTTTCCTAAGCTGGGATGATGCCAAGCTGGTAGACACGGGTAAGGGATATCTGATCGATCTGGAAACCGGCGATATAAGATTTGCAGGTTACTACTACCTCCTGATCAGCTTTCCCATTTTCCAACTGTTGATCGTGCGTTGGCTTGGAAGATGGTTTATGTGGGTCTATACACTCGCGAAACTGAATAAATTGCCGATCAGGATAGATGTGGCCAATGTAGATCTGATCGGAGGTCTCACCTATCTGAGCTTCATTCCCTTCATGTTCAGTTTTGTTTTTCTGGGTTTCTCGGCGGTGGTGTCTGTGAATTTTGGCCTGGAGATCGCCTATCATGGAGCCAGGCTGTCGGACTATTATTTCCATACCATCGCCTATATATTGATCATAACATCTCTGATCTATTCGCCTCTGCTGTTGTTTATGCCTAAACTGTCAAGGTCGCGTTTCAAGGCCATACATCGCATGGGCAACTTCGTGTCGGAACATAATCAGGCATTTGAAAACAAATGGATCAATCAGGGGAAACAGAAGGATGAAGATATACTCGGAAGCGCTGACCCCTCTTCAATGGCTGATCTTGGCGGTTCCTATGATCCGGTCCTCAATATGAAGGGGATACCCATAAATTACCGGATCTTCGTCACCAGTTGTGGGATCATTTTTCTTCCGTTTATCCCCCTGATCTTCACCAAGTATTCTTTGCAGCAACTCATAGAGATCCTTTCAAAGGCAGTACTGGGCTAAACTCAGCCTTTGAAAAGCTGGGCCTTGTACTGGGGATGCATCAGATTTTCCGGACTCATGATCCTGTCGATCTCCTCCTCGGAAAGCAATTGCTTTTCCAGGATCAATTCCCTGATATTCTTCCCTGTTTTGGCGGCTTCTTTGCCGATCTCATCACCTTTCTCATGGCCGATATATGGATTTAGGAAGGTGATCAGTCCAACACTGTTTAAGACCATATTCCGGGTGTGCTCGGGATTCGCGCTTATACCTGTAACGCACTTCTCACTCAAAGTCGAAAAAGCATTGGACAGCAATTCCATCGATTCGAACAGACATTGTGCGATGACGGGCTCCATGACATTGAGTTGAAGCTGTCCTCCTTCGGCTGCAAAGGATATGGCGACATCGTTTCCGATGATCTTAAAACAGACCTGATTCACCACTTCAGGGATCACAGGATTGACCTTTGCCGGCATGATCGATGATCCGGCCTGCATTTCCGGAAGGTTGATCTCATTTAATCCGCATCTTGGTCCCGAGGAAAGTAATCTCAGATCGTTGCAGATCTTGGACAATTTCACAGCTGTCCTTTTCAGGGCACCAGAGATCATCACATAGGCTCCTGTATCGGAAGTGGCTTCGATCAGGTTGCTCGCTTTCACAAAACTGGCCTTGGTCAATTCCTCGAGATGACTGATCGATATCTCGGAGAAACCCTTGGGAGCATTCACGCCGGTCCCGATGGCCGTGGCTCCGAGGTTCACCTCCAGGATCAGATCGCGGTTTCTAAGCAAATTCTTCGTCTCCTCCTTCAGATTGGTAGACCATGCCGAAAACTCATCTCCCAGAGACATAGGAACAGCATCCTGGAGTTGTGTCCTTCCCATTTTTAAGACTTTTTCGAATTCCGCAGCCTTACGATCAAGCTGGGTCGTGAGCTTGTTGATGCGCTCCAGAAGTTGGTTGATGTAGAAATAGATGGCAACCCGGAATCCGGTGGGATATGCATCGTTCGTCGATTGCGAGCAATTCACATGGTCCATGGGATTCAGAATATGGTATTCTCCTTTTTGATGGCCGGCCAATTCAAGGGCGACATTGGCGACTACTTCATTTGTGTTCATGTTCACCGAGGTCCCGGCACCACCCTGGAATGCATCGGTCGGGAAGAACTCAGCATACTCATCGATGTTGTTCAGGATCTCATCACAAGCCCTGAGGATCATATCCGCCTTTTCTTCGGGAATCGTACCGATCTCCTTGTTGGCCAGTGCACAGGCCTTCTTGGTTAAAACCATCCCCTGTACAAAGACTGGGAAGTCGCTGATCTTGGAGGTTGAGATCTGGAAATTATCCTTTGCGCGCTGGGTATGTACTCCAAAGTAGAGCTCGTTGTCGATCTGCATTTTGCCCAATAGATCTTCTTCTGTTCTGGTATTCACGGTTTTCTCTTTTTTCCTGGACTCTGATATTTAAAGGTTAAAACTATTTTGCCGGTATCTTATTGATTATGACCTGGATCATGATGGAATATGTGGTTAACGAAGGGATTTCCAGTCCGCTCTTGTTTGAGTGCTATGTCCAACGGCTACAAATTGATGCACCTATTATTTTGAAACATTGAATCGACAATTGAAATGATTAATCGTTAGATTGGCGAAAACCCCTGAATATGAGGACAAGATCACTACTTCTGTTATGCACTTTTTGCTTGGTTTCCTTATCGACAATGGGTCAATTCGAACCGGAGACCGGATCGATCATGTTCCAGCTCGGCTATGCGAACATGGAGCCCAAGAACGTGGATGTAAACCTGGACGGCTTCACCGCCAACTTTTCCTATGAATACCTCAATTCAAGCAGCCATCTGGCCTATGGAGCCTCGCTTTCCTATATCGAGGGAACGGGAGCAACCGATACTGCCAGTTACAGGTATCATACATGGCCGATCGCCTTTCAACTGAAGGGTTATATCGGTAAAGACAAGACCAGAGGCTATATACAGGGTCTGGCCGGTGTGCAGACAACCTCATCTCAGACCGATGGAGGCAATGTGCAACGCCAAACATGGGAATCCGGAATTGTGGCCGGCCTGGGTGCCGGTTTGAACCTGCTAATTGGAACAAAACACTTCCTGAACATTGGCTATACGGCCTATTGGATGGACACCAGGATCTATGAAAGGCAGTTGCTTCACACCGTTGTCATCGGCCTGGGAATTCAACAAAAACGCGACAATTGATCAACCCTGTTTGAATCAAAAGCTAGAAAAATCAAATGTTTGTTAAGAAGAATTATAGTTTTCAGAATGTTTTTCAGTTCACCGGACACCATTTCATGTGGTTAATTCCCTGGGCTGCTTCCGTTGCGATCACATACGAGTACTTTGGATTAAAATGGCTGACCATTCCCTGGTTGCCCTTATCGGTGATCGGTATTGCCGTTGCCTTTTATGTCGGTTTTAAAAACAACAGTGCCTATGACCGTATGTGGGAGGCAAGGAAAATATGGGGTGGTATAGTGAATTCAAGCCGAACATGGGGTATCTCCGTTCGGGGTTTTGTAACCGATCAATTCGCGCCTGATAATGTGAGATTGACAGAAGTTGAGGAAACTCAAAAGAGACTGATATACAGGCATATCGGATGGTTATATGCATTAAGACATCAACTTCTTCAGGTAGTAAGCTGGGAACATGCAGGCCAAAAGGGCCCGGTAGGCAGGTTGGCGAAAAAGTACCGCCAGGTCTATGGATTGGGGCTGGTTGAGGAAGAGACTACGCGATTAGAACTGAAGCATTTCCTGCCTCCGGATGAGTTCGATCGCCTATTGGGGGCGAAGAACACGGCTACTCAGATCATCGATGCCCAAAGCCAGGACCTGGCCAGGCTTCGTCGCAAAGGATTGATCGAGGACTTCAGACATATGGAGTTGCAGAATATTCTTGCCAAGTTTTACGATCTTCAGGGAATGAATGAAAGAATCAAGAAATTCCCCCTTCCACGTCAATATGGTGGAATGAGCACCATCTTTGTCGGGATCTTTATCTTCCTCCTACCCTTCGGACTGATCTCCGAGTTTGCAAAATTCGGTGAGATAGGGATCTGGTTATCGGTACCCTTTGTCGTTCTGACCGCCTGGGTCTTTCTTGTTATGGAATTGATCGGCGACTATACCGAAAACCCGTTTGAGGGCATGGGAAATGACATACCCATGCTTTCATTGTGCAGGACAATCGAAATTGACCTGAGAGAGATGCTCGGGGAAAAAGACCTTCCCCCTCCTATTGAGCAGAAGAATGGTGTGCTCATGTAGGGCAGGCACGACACTCAACCCTCAATAACTCCAATGAAGGATTTGGGACAAAAGAGACAGCTCAGCGCCATCATGTTTACTGATCTTGAAGGATACACTTCTCTGATGCAGGAAAATGAGTCCAATGCCAAAAGGATCCGCGATGAGCATCGAAAGATCCTGACCAAAGAGATTGACCAGTTTGAAGGCAGGATCCTTCAGTTCTATGGTGATGGTGCCCTATCCATTTTCAATAGCACCATTTCCGCCACGCAGTCTGCCATTTCGATTCAAAGCCAATCATCAAAAAACAATATTCCGCTCAGAATAGGCATTCACAGCGGAGATGTGGTGATCGACACGGACGGGGTTTATGGAGACGGTGTGAACATCGCTTCCAGGATCGAGTCATTTTCTGTACCCGGGTCGGTGATGATTTCGGACAAGGTTTATGATGACCTAAAAAACCAGGAGGGCTTTGAGGCCGCCCTTATGGGTGAGTTTGAATTGAAGAATGTCAAAAAGCCGGTTGAGGTCTATGCACTTACCAATGAAGGTCTGAGGATACCTCAAAGGACCGAACTCAAAGGGAAGGTCAAGGAACGCATCAAGAGTCTCGCTGTGCTTCCATTTTCCAACCTGAGTTCTGACCCTGAATTGGGCTTCTTCGCCGACGGGCTTGCGGAAGAGTTGATCATTCAACTCAGCAAGATCAACACTATGAAATTGTCCTCAAGGACCTCATCCTTTTCATTGAAAGGAAAGGCGCTCCCCATAAAGGAAATCGGAGATCGCCTGGATGTTCAATCCGTCCTTGAAGGAAGCGTTCGCAAATTTGGAAACAGGCTGAGGATCACCGCACAGCTCGGTAGCTGCCTGGATGGATATGAGCTTTGGACGGAGGTTTTTGACAGGGAGGTGATGGATTATTTTGATCTCCAGGATGAGATATCAGGCAGAATAGTGGATCAACTTCTGGATCATGGCTTGATCACCAAAGAAGCCGAGGGAAGGTCAGACAAGCCCAAAATTGATCCCCTGGCATATAAGCTATACCAGGAAGGCCATTATTATTACCATAAATGGACGCCGGGTTCGGCAAAAAAGGCGGTTGAAAAGTTTCAAGAAGCCTTGGAAATTGACCCTGCCTATGCGGATGCTCAGGCCGGCATGGCTCTGGCATATATCCTGCTGGCCAGTACAGGGTGGATCACTCCTTCGGAAGGGTCAAAGCTGGCGGTAGAATGCGCAGAAGGCGCTTTGGAGATCGATCCTGGAAACGACGATGCGCTCTCCGCGCTGTCGGTGAACGATTTCTTCTTTTTATGGGATTTCCAATCCGGAGATGATCGAACCAAAATGGCTTTGGATCTGAATCCGCGCTCCGCCCAGGCGAACATATCCCGGTCGCTGCATTTTATGGTGGGAGGAAATATTCAGCAGGCGATATCCTGCCTCGATCTTGCAAGGGAGATCGATCCCTTATCGATCATTGGAAATCGCACCCTTGCCGATGCTCACTACTTCGCGGGCAACTACAATGTTTCCATAGAGATATACGATTGGATATTGGAAAAGGAGCCTGATTTTCTTGCGGCCAAGGAATTCAAGGCATGGGCTCTGTTGATGAATGGCAATGTTGACGAAGCAATTGGCTTGTTCGAATCCATTCATGAGACTATTCACACGGTCAAACCCTATGTGCAGCTCGGTTATGCTTATGCCTTAAAGGGTGATCGGAAGAAGGCCAACTTCTATTTGGATATGCTCAAAAAGGACAAGTTGGAGAACCCCCATCCTCACCAGAATTTTAATCTGGCCATTCTGTATTCCGGATTGAAGATGAATGATGAGGCGTTCGAGGCCCTGGAGCGCTGTATAGAATCAAGACTCAGCCCGATAGTCTTTTTGAATGTCAGCCCTATTTGGAAGCCCCTGAGATCCGACTCCAGATTTGAAAAGGTTTTGGAAAAGATAGGATTGAAACGAGCAGCGGGCTAACCCTACAGGTCTTCTTCAATAAGAATACCCATTTTTCCCATTTGATAATCCCTCATCGCCTCCATGATCTGGGTTTCGGAATTCATCACAAAAGGCCCTTGTTGTACCACCTTTTCCCCTATCGGCATTCCTGCAAGAAGAATGAATTGAGAATCCTCCAATAAGCGAATTCCAGTCTCTTCGCCTTCCACTTCAAAAACCACCAGGTTTTCCTTTTCGACCATTCCATATCCTTCGATGTTCAGCTTCCCGCGAATCAAATAAAGGCAACAATTAAAACCGGCGGGAATATTGAGATCCTGTTTCCCTCCCTCCTTTCCGGATGACCAGATCACCAACAAGGGGCTTTCTCCTTGGATAGGTCCATTTAGTGATCCATAAGCGCCTGAGATCAGACTGTTCGAGACTTTCCCATCATCCGAAGGGAAGACAACCATCGATTCCTTTCCAAGGAAGCTGTATTCCGGTTGCTTCATTTTGCTCTTTGCAGGACTGTTGATCCATAATTGAATGATCTCCTGCCTTGCATGCGCCTCAACAAGATCTTCTGAAGGCCTTTCACTATGAATAATGCCCATGCCCGCATGCATCCATTGTACTTCCCCTGATCTGGCGATCTGACTATTACCCCGGCTATCGCGGTGATGAACAGAACCCTCGATGACGAATGTCACTGGTGAAAAGCCTCGGTGAGGGTGTGGTCCCACTCCCTGGATCCTGGCCGGTCGGTCTTTCAGGGGTTTTACTGATGCATGATGCAGAAGAAGAAAAGGATCGACCTGATCAACTTTGATCGTTGGCAGCGGCTGCCTGACAGGGAATCCTCCCATATCGACTGTCTCTGCCGGGAGAAGAAGTTTTACCTTTTTGAACATGTCGCAAAACTATTCCCTTTTTAGCGCATCTACAGGGTTCAACAAGGCAGCTCCAACGGATTTTATACTGATCGTTCCAAAAACGAGGATCATGGTGACCAAGGATCCGACCACCAAAGTCATTGGGGAAACGTCCACCCGATATGAGAAATCCTCAAGCCATAGATTGGCCAGGTAAAATGTTGCTGGCCAGGCAATGATCATGGAGATCAAAACCAGCCAGGCGAAACGGCCATTGAGCAGCATAACGATCTGGTGGGTTTCCGCTCCCAGGACCTTTCTGATCCCGATCTCCTTTTCCTTTTGTGAGGCAATGAAGAGGATCAGTCCATAGGAACCCAGACAGGAGATCAATATGGCCAGAAATGCAAAATAACCGATGAGCTTACCAAGTTGCTCCTGAGTCCTGTAATTCTCCAGCAGGGCCTCATCCACAAAAACATGATCGAAGGTTTCATTCGGAAAGAACCTGTTCCACTCCGACTCTATGGCCTTGATGGTTTCCTCGACATTCTCATTTCCCACCCTGAAGGTAAAGGAATTGAATTGGCCCATGGAGTATTCCATGATCAATGGCCTCATGGGCTCCGTCAGGGAAAGGAAGTTAAAATCCTTGACCACACCCACGACCTTGCCCATTTTCCCTTCGAGATTGATCCCCTTTCCCAGGGCTTCTTCCGGTGAGCCAAACTGAAACTCCTCGATGGCCGATTCATTGATGATCAGGGCGGATTGGGGATCGGTTCCATAGCTCTCATCAAAGTTCCTTCCCGAGACCAATTCCATCTCATAGGTAGGGATCAGATCATAATCTATTGCCATGGTAGCACAGAGCATATTGTCTTCGGAGCTAAATCCTTCCGGAATAATGTTGCGGTTTACCATGCCAAAGCCGGGAATGCTTGAACTGAGGCAACTGCTCTTTAAACCCGGTATTCTCGAGATCTCCGTCTCAAAGGCCCTTAGTTTATTGGCTGTTTCCTGATCCATACCACTAAAGATGCTGTTGAAGTTCTCACTTTGAATATCTATGGTCACGAGGGAATTCTTATTGAACCCAAGCGCCTGGTTCTTAAAAAGGTTGAATTGTTGGTATATGATAAGTGTACTTGATATCAGTAAAATACTGACGGAAAACTGGAGTATGATGAGTACCCTGCGAAAAGAAAGTCCGCCTTTCTTTCCGGAAAAGGAAAAACTGGTGCTAATACTGTTCAAGGGTGGAAAAGCGGAGACAAAGAAGGCCGGATAGAGGCCGGCAAGTACTGTTGTCAGAAAGATCACCAGGATCAGTCCCAGGGTAAACTCTGGCTGAAGAAAAACTCCCAGATCGAGATCCTTATCCGTGAGTGCATTCATGGCCGGGAGAAATGCTCCGGTCAGGATCAAGGCCATGAAGGCCGAGATTAACGTGAGCAAGAGGGATTCGCCCAGAAACTGTATGATCACATTTCCGCGACTTGCTCCCAGGGCTTTTCTCATGCCGATCTCCTTGGTCCTTTGGAGGGATTTGGCCGTCGATAGGTTGATATAGTTGATGCATGCGATCAACAAGGTCAACAAGCCTACCGCCGCGAAAATAATGATGAATTCAGGGCTTCCCGATGGCTCCGCCTGGGCCTGGACGTCCTGATTCAGATGAATGTCAAGCAAGGGTTGGATCTCGAAGCTCTGTCCCTTTTGCATGGACTCCGGGATCTTCTCTTCAACGAAGGCTGTGAACCTTTCATTTACGGCATTGAAATCTCCACCCTCCTCAAGCAGAACATAGGTGGGGGAATGTGAGACCATCCAGTTCATTTTGAAGTTTTGCCTTATCCTTTCCTGTATTGCCACCGGTTCCAGGTCATACATATTGTCATAAGGAAGGATCATCTGGAAATGCGTATGGGTGTTCGCCGGGAAATCATTGACCACTGCGATAACCTCAAAGCTTCTGTCCCCTTCCATAATGATCGTTTTTCCTACCGCATCTTCTCCGGGAAAATACTTATCAGCCATTTCGGAATTCAGGATGAGCGTAAAGGGTTGTTCAAGGGCTCCTTCCAGACTTCCGGAGATCAGCTCAAAATCGAAAATGCTCAAGATCTCCGGGTCTGCGAAGTTCACGTTGCCTTCTTCAAACCTCAGCTCTCCCCCATCCGACTTAGGTACGATGATACTCACGCTTCTTGAAAACAACCGGGCGGAAGCTTCGACTTCCGGAAAGAAGTCGTTGAGATGCTCTTTAAAGATCGGGGGAACCAGTCCTATGTCAAATTCTGAGATATGATACCTGAGCCTGTAGATCCTGTCCTTTTTGCTCATGTGTTTGTCGTAACTCAGCTCATCGCTGACGAAGATGAGGATCAGGAGGAAACAACTTAATCCCGCCGCAAGGCCGACAAGATTGATAAAGGAAAAGGCCCTGTTCCTGAACATCGTCCGAAGTGATGTGAGGAAATAGTTCTTCAACATAAGGTTTTGGTTTTTAACGCATTATAAATCTATCTACCCTATGACTAAACTCTTAGCCAAAATTGACAAGCGGAGAAAATCCCATTGGGGAAGGGAAAAATCACGATATGACCTGATGGACTCTATCAGCTTAGTGAATGCCTTTGGTATGCTAGCTTTGCCACATCATCATGGAGATCGGAAGATATAATTTGCTTGAGGTCGTATCCGTATCGGATCATGGCATCTATCTCACAGACAAGAGTAAAAAAGAGGTTCTTTTGCCCAATAAGTTCGTTCCCGCAGTTGCTGAGATCGGTGACCGGATCCGGATATTTCTTTATCGGGATTCCGAGGACAGATTGGTGGCGACCACTCAGACACCCCGTCTTACACTTGGACAGTTCGGGTTTCTGAGGGCCAAGGATGTTTCCAAATTCGGAGCCTTTATGGATTGGGGCCTGGACAAGGATCTGCTTGTTCCGTTCAAAGAACAAAAGCAAGAATTCAAAGTTGGAAATGATTACCTGGTTTATCTGTACCTGGACCCGGAAACTCATCGACTGGTGGGGACAACAAAACTCAGAAGGCATTTCAAAGAGGTAGAAGGGAAACTGACAGAAGGACAGGAAGTTAATCTGCTGGCCTGGAGTCCCACTGATCTTGGGTACAATGTGATTGTAGATCAATCATATCTTGGTCTGATCTACTCGAATGAAGTCTTCCGTGAGATCAGTCCGGGTGATGAGATGACCGGTTATGTTAAGAAGATCCGTGAGGACGGTAAGCTCGATATTTCACTCCAGAGAGCGGGATTGGATCAGCTCGAAGATGGGGCTGCCGCAATTCTCAAAGCTCTGAAAAAGGCGAAGGGATCATTACCTCTTCATGATAAAAGCAGTCCTGAGGAGATCAGGGAAATGCTGGGAATGAGTAAGAAGAACTTCAAGCGATCTCTTGGGATACTTTATAAAAAGAGAATGGTGGAGATTCTTGAAAAAGAGATCAGGCTGAGGTAGCCATCTTTACTTCTTCTGGTGGCCCGGCTCCCATATTAGGCGAACAAAAGAGCTAAGCCTTTCATTTTCCCTGCTGACAGGAATTCCCGCAACAATACCGATCAACAGGTTGTCGGCGATACCCAATCTCATTTGAGGTCGCATGGTCATGTCGAAGTCTCCCGTTTCCAGGGTCTTGTTGAATTCGATGCCGATAAAATTTCTTGTGCCCGAGATCATGTAATGCAGGCTGGTATTGATATCGTAGGTCATATGAATCTCCTTGGATAGATAATCCTGCTCGATCATCGGTCCAGTATAAACCAATGAATGGAAGTTGTTACCCCAACGCTTGGCCACTACCAGAAATGGATTATAGACATTGCCCTTGATCAATGGTTGTCCAAAATTCCTAAAGTCGGAGAGTACAAATTCGTTTATGTATCCAAGTGCCATTGAATTAGCCAAAGGCTCATTGACGAAAAAAGACCATTGAGCGGCCATTTTGATGCTGTTCAAGCGGTTTGATGGAATTGAATCCTTTTCCGTTCCGTTAACAGAGGAATAAAAAGTAAATGGCAATTCCACTTCCAGGCCCAATCTGTTTACCGGAGCCCATTCGTATTCGATCAGGGCTTCATAGGAATCAAATTCCAGATTGTCAGTCACTCCCAAACCGAGGTTCCATTCCTTCTCCCCTTTCCTTGCTCCCAAATCCCTGATGAGATCGATGTAGAGCGGTTCAGCATGAAGAACCTTGTCGGGTTCTTCGTCATCTTCGATCTCGTGAATATAAAGACTGTCTTTTTCAGCATCGGTCATTTGAGCGAAGCCATATGTAGAGGATGCCAATACCATGATTGGCATCAATATTTTTTTGATGTTCATGTTTGATTTGTTTTTTAAGCAATGGAAATCACCTCATGGCCGAATGGTCATGGGGGTTTAAGGGCCGTAAACAAATCAAGCTTTGGGTGGGGGGCTGTCGATTTCTATGAAGCCTTTTGCTAGCCTGGCATCATAGTCAGAATAGAGATCTTTCTTTTCAGTGAGATGTTGGTGAGCACTTTTATCCGCAGAGGTCCAATGAACCAACAATTCGATCTTCAAATTCTTTTTCTCGTTGTGATCTTCGGTGTCGTGGTCGTCATACTCTTTGATGGCATTCTCATAACCCAAAACCTGCTCTACAATGATTTCAACAATGCTTTCCTGGTCGTTAAAGGATAGGTCCTCGGGGATATGCTCAGGATTGGGGTCTGCTGTGTCAACACTGATGTTGAGCAGGTAGAGCCCCATCAGTCCCCAAATGACATTTGTGAATATGCTATTTCGAATTCGACTGATCACAGTGCCAATTTAACGTCCCTTCATGGCTTTTCTTATATGCATCCATGTTGGACAAATAGGAAAACTACCCGGCTCTTTACACAAGGGATCATGAGCATTCCCTGTAATGATCTTTGCTTGATACAGATGATCTGAAATTCAGGTCTTATTTTGACACCATGTGCTGAATCGATCATTTTTGCGATGGTGAGAGAGTCGATCCAAAAATATCTTGAGAAAAAAGTATCAAACTGGTCTGGCAGGGAAAAACTGGCCTTCATCGTTTCTACCGGGATTTTCATATCGCTGTTCCTCCTTTTTTTTCAACCCTTTGGAGTAAACAATTATGATCCCTCCGAGCGCATCTCCTCAACATTTCTGATCCTGATGTCGGTCATGGGCCTGTGGACCATGGTCCTACTCTCGACCAATGAATTCCTGATCAGGAAATTGTTGAGGTCGGATTTTACTCGCCTACATGTGTTGTTTTGGATCCTCTGGTCGGTGCTTTGGTTGAGTGGCGGCATCTTCCTTTTATACAATTATCTGGGAGGATGGCATGACTTCTCCCTGAGTAGCTACTTCGAGTTTATTCTCAACGTTGGAATAATGATGCTCATCCCTCTCTCAGGCTTATGGGTCTATTTTAGGATCAGGAATCTGAATCAAAGCCTGGAACAGGCCTATCGTTTTGCCTATAAACCGGGCTCCCCGGATCGACTGTTAACGGTCTTGGCGGACAACCAAAAGGATCGTTTCACTCTGCCCCTCCAGAATCTGTTGTTCGTGGAATCCGAGGATAATTACATTGCCATTCACTATTTGCTGAACGGAGCAACAAGAAAAGAATTGGTCAGGAAAAGTCTGAAGACTTTGGAGGCCGAGAAACCGGATCCAGCCCTTCTCCGTGTTCATAGATCCTTTTTGATCAACAAAATGCATCTGCAATCCGCATCAGGAAACCGGAACAAGCTATCTATTCATCTGCAGCATATTCAGCATCCCATCCCCGTGGGTTCACAATACATGAATGCGGTTTTCGAACTGGCCTTGGAAGGGTGAGAGGCTTTCGCGTTCATCCCAAATAATGCCTTTTCATCCCATAGGGTCTGTTTTTTTTGATCGCCCTGCCTGATCGTTCTTTCTTGGCCCCGGAATCAAATTAAACGACGAAAATGATAGCTTATCGAAAATCAACAAAACTCAAGACCTTTTTTGCCTTCCTGGTATCCATCACCTTTATGATGATCTGGCTGCCCTTTTTGAGATCATTGCTGGATGGAGACTCATATCTCTGGGGAACCGTGCTCTATGGCATTTCTTACAGCGGTGCAGGCCTGGAAGGGGACTTTTGGTATCTCATTCTTCAGTTCCTGTTTTTCGGGGCATTGTTTTACTCCTTTTTCTGGTTAAAAAAGAGGCTTTGGTTTTACGGACTCTGCATTGCCTGGTTCTTTTTGACCATTGGAAACTATGCCTACCAGGTTTTTATGATGGATGATGCCATGTTCCATGGGGACACACTCGGGGTCCACGTTTCCCTTTTCTGGTTTGTGATCCCGATCGGACTTGCTTCGGTGATCGTACTTCTTCTGATGATCCGCGAGGACATGAACTCCGAAGAGGTATTGATCCCCTGGGGGCCGAAAAACCTGAAGTACATGCTGCTGATCCTGGGACCATTGCCCCTTCAGGCCTTACTCCTTTCTACCGGTGAACCCCATGGATTCACAGATCAGATCGGCGTGGTAATCTCGATCATTCAGAGTTACCTTGTTCCGATCTTCCTAAGACCATTTCAGGCTAAAGCGGAATTTGTACAAGCCTAGAGTAAAGAAGCCCGGCATAGCCGGGCTTCTGCCTAAAGGGGCATGCTTTCGTGTACCTCAATTGAACAACCACCAGTCCAATTCAGGTGCGGATGTCCCTGCAGGAGGGCCACAGCTCCGTCCATATCTTCGGCTTGGAGTATAGAATACCCGGTGACTTCTTTATCGCTTGGCGCACTCCCTCCTCCCGGAGAAAGCGCCAATCCACCCATAAGAGGTGTTCCAAGATCGACAAGTTGTTCTCCACATTTGGCGGCCCATTCCATCCAGGGCTTCATTCCTTCTTCTCTTTGCTCAGGTGTAATATCTGCCATTTGAGCCATGGCCTCAGCGGGTGCATGATAGATTACGATATACTTTTTCATAGCTATTGTTTTGGTCTAAGTTCGAAATAAAGCTGTTGCTTCTTTCTTTGGACAAGTTATCAAATGATGACTTATTATTCCACTGGCCTGTCTCATTGACAGGTGGAAATTAGCCGATCTGTACGGAGGTCATGGAGATGGACCCTGCAACACACTTGTCATTGAATATTTTGGTTTCCTCCTGACCGGAGTTTAAGGCAAGGGCATAGAGCAAAGGATAATAATGATCAGGTGTTGGAACCGAAAGACTTACCGCTTTTCCAAGTTTCTTGTAGTCCACCAGCGCCTCAAAATCTCCTGACAGGATCTTTTTCTTGAACAGCTCATTGCTTTCGACAGCCCAATCCAATCCGTACTCGATATTGGACCTTTCAGCCAAGGGCAGATTGCTTTCGGGTATAACCATTCGACGAAGGTTATGAACCATATTTCCACTCGCAAGGATCAGAACCCCCTTTTTTCTCAAAGGCATCAGTTCCCTGGCCAGATCATAATGGTATTGCCCGTTTTTATGGTAGTCAATACTCAGTTGGATCATTGGAATATCCGCATCCGGATACATCTTTTTTGTCACACTCCAGGCCCCATGATCAAAGCCCCATTCATGATCCATCTTCAGCTCTGTAGATCCAATGATCCTGCTCGCTTCATTCGCCAGATCAGGATTCCCGGGAGCCGGATATTGGACGGAAAAGAGCTCTTCAGAGAAGCCCGAAAAATCGTGGATGGTCCTTGGCTTTTCCATAGCAGTGACCCAGGTGCCCTTGGTAAGCCAATGTGCGGATATACATAGAATTGCCTTGGGTTTCGGTAGTTTGTCAGCCACCCTTTTCCATTCCTGATTGAATTCATTTTCCTGAATGGCATTATATGGATTACCATGGCCGATAAACAGTACTGGGAAAGTATAATCCTCTTCCTGAAAGGAATTGGCCAACGATTGAATTGAACTCAAAGTACCAAGACTGCTCATAGCTCCCAGACCGATTATTGATTTTCCAAAATCCCTCCTTTTCATTCCTCAAAAGAAAAGGAAGTAGGGCAATAAATCGTTCCACTACTGCTTGATGAATTTTTTGGTCCCCACCATATGGCCCCTGGTGATCCGCAAAAAGTATACGCCGGGATCAAGCCCTTGGGTATTGATGTTTGATGCGTATCTGGTTGGTCCGAGTTGATTTCCCCTGGGGTCGAGAATGCAAATCTCAAATACATGGTTTTCGGTATCCAGAAGCCGGATGTTGATCTCTTCTTCCACAGGGTTAGGGAAGATCTGGAAGTCGTCAACAGGAGGTTGTATTCCCTGATTTAATCCCAAAATGGTACCTCCTTCCTCAACGATATATTTTTTTCCACTGGAAATATTGATGATCACATCCTCATTTCCCGATGGCCATTTAATGATCATACTGTCGATCATAGTGGCATCGGCAAGTCCAAAGTGCTGGATCAGTGAATTGTTACCGAAAAACGTTCCGCTACCTACAACATCCCTTCTTTGCCATTTCTCCTGGCCCTGAATATTGGCCTTGATAAGAATTTTTGACCCAATGCCAGATCTATTGGAAGGTGATCCCCTCAGCTCAAATTCAACCCAGTTTTGGTTTTGCACATCGTTGACAAAGAAAGCCGAATGCTCCCCCGGCCCGGGTATATAGACATCAAGGTCGCCGTCCACATCATAATCCCCTACTGAGCCTCCGCTTTGGTGTAAATTCAGCAGGCTAAAATTTGGAATGAATATTTCCTGAAAATTCCCATCGCCGTCATTTTGAAAGTATTGCAGCAGGAAACCCGAATCCGAAACCAGAATTAGGTCCTGGTCAGCATCATTGTCATAATCCCCCCAAAGACTTGTCGTGGTCAGGGAAGGAATTCTTGCAATTGGATCCAGGGTGTCTTTCACGAAAGATCCAGCCTGATTTCTGTAAAGGTTATTGGTTCTAGGGATGGTCTGTTGCTGAACCAAATGAGCCCAATTGGCAAGGTAGCCATCCAGGTCCAGATCATTGTCTATATCGACAAAGGCCCATTGGTTTCCCTCAACCGAATCCAGGCCGAGGATCTGGTCATTGATCCGCTCAAAACCCAAATTTCCCGTTTCAACCAGCAGGTTTCTCAGCGTGAAGTCGGGAAGACTGGTCCCTGAGCCCATCCCGACAAAAAGATCCTGATCCCCATCATCATCATAATCAATAAACAATGGATCCAGATAGGTGCTCGGCCCTTCGCTCAAAAACGTGCTGTCCTGGAAGATGGTAAAATTGAAATTGGGAGGACCATTTCCCAACAACAGATATGGTGCGCCCGGCTGTGCGACCCCGGGAGGTGGCGTGATCCAATTGGGAGCTATAACCAACAGATCAAGAAAACCATCATTGTCAATGTCCACCCAGGAACATCCTGTTCCGATGATGTAGGGATCATCGATCACCCCTCCTGTTTTCCTGGAGAAATTTCCAAGACCGTCATTCACCATGAGCATTCCCGGATAGCCATTGGTAAAGCAGTCCTGGTCTCCGTCATTGTCGAAATCGGCCCATGTGGTTCCAAACCAATGACCGACTCGATTGACGATGGGATTATTGGTCACTTTTGTAAAGGATGAAGCATCGTTCTTGTAAAGGATGTTTTGCCTTGGAGCTGTACCGGGAATTCGGTTGGTCAGGAATAGGTCCAGATCTCCGTCATTATCAACATCCACCCATGCAGCTCCGGTCCAGTAATCATCCAGTGCCGGGTTGCCTATAGTCCCCGAAGGTCCGGATATCCTTGAAAAATTTTGTGCCAGGCATTGTGTTGAAAGGAAAACAAAGAGGAAAATCTTTTGCATGCTTTTTTTGACCCAAAAAAGCAGTTGCATTTCCTGGTTTATTCTAAAAATCCACTCGCTCTTATTTCATATTATGATTTTGAGACAAATTCATTCTCCTGCTGGAATTGTCTGGGGGTTTTTCCCACCTGTTTCTTGAAGGCTCTGTAAAATGAGGCAGTACTGTTGAAACCACTGGATCTGGCAATGGCTTCAAAGGTAAATTGCATTTCCACAGGATTGGACAGTCGCTCACAGGCTTCCTTTATCCGATATCCATTGATCAGGTCATTGAAATTTGTATGATGATAATCGTTGATCACGCGGGATAACTGGTAACTGGGTATTCCCGTGTCCGTTTCCAGATTTGAGATTCGATAGCCGGGTTGCAAATAGCCCTTGGCTCCTGTCAAGGTATTCTCAATTCTTTCGGCCAGCCGTCGGAGTTCATTTTTATTCCTGCCCGCGCCCTCTCCCCGGATGTCCCATCGATAGGAGATCGGATACTCATTTGCTTTCAGGAAGGTCAGACCGAGGATATGTGTGGACAGGGCCAGAATGATGAACAGCAGATCGGCATGACGAGCGATATGACCAAAAAAATCAGGAAGGAAAAATGTTATCGATAGAGCGATTCCAAAGAAAAACGCCAAAGAGGCCAGGAATGCCCTTGTATGAAGAAGCAATTTTTTGGATTTGGATCTCATCTTCTCTTTTACACTTCGATAAAAGCCCTGGAAAATGATCAAGGAAGCAAGAATGTAGAGAAGAGATAAAGCAAGGTTTGATAAGGAGTAAAGATCAAGAGTATAGACTTCGGGAGAGTAAAAAGATCTGAAGTATTCCAGCTTTTCATGAGCAGGCAAGGCATAAAAGGGAAATATATGCCAGACTCCGAGCATGAACGGGAAGAGGTGTACCAGGTCGATGTATTTCGGTTTTCTTTCGGGCTTGATCAGGTACAAGGTGAAAAAAAAGACAAAGGGGCCAAGCAGAAACCAAGCTGGAGCACTGACCCAGATAAGGTTGGGGTAGGCAGTGAAATACTCGTATTTCTCATAGAGATAATAGAGGAGAAAACCGCTGATCAGCAATGATAAACAAGCCAGGAAAAGCTTTGCTTTTCCATTTCCCTTGTTGATCAAGAGAAGGATCGCCGCTATGAATATTCCCTGTACTGCAGCGTGTATCAACAATATGGTTGAAACGGTTGATGACATAAGATGACGAGCTTACCCTACATTAAGAATACCTCGAATGAATCCATTGTGAAATTCCTTTAGCGGATCAGGACGGGGATGATGGGGCAATTAATTGATGATCTTCTTCATATTGAGATCCATGTACCCGGATCAAACCAAATGGTTGAACATAACCAAGTTCTTCTATCCCTCAATGGATTCCCTGACCAAGCCAGGGTCAAAATCGTCCACGTCGAGTAGTCATTAAAAGTGGTTAACAGGAAAAAGGAGTAGCCTTCTCAACATATGGATGAGGAGCTAACAAAGTCAGCCAGCTCTTGCTCCTTCGAATCACCTCCTTTGGGTGAACATCAGGATTCGAATTATTCTCAATCGTACAGCAAATTACTTTAGCAAGCAATTCTTAATTTCAGTCAAAATTGTCTTTCATGAAAAATGAGTGCCTTGTCCTGTACCTTTCTTGTCTACTCTTTGCATATCATCCCTCTTCCGGCCAGCTGAGGGATCGGGTTTCAGTAGATGGGGATGCAGAGATCAATCAGATCTTTTCCTCCTCCCCCGCTCCGCAATCAATTCAATCGATTCCCTCCTTCCGAAATATCCAACCAGGAGATTCCATAGAAGGTGATTATATCCGGGGAATGAAATTTTTTGACCAGGGCGATGCCCTGTTGGTTTGCCATTTTCTGACAAACAATATCTCGGTGATCGACTGGAACCTTAAGGCACCCATCGCCTCCATAGAGCTTGCTGGTGCACCCATGTATGTCGATGTGCTCAATGACAAGGCTATAGCCACGCTGCCATTGAAGGATCAGACCGTCATCATTGATCTTAACACCTTACAGGTCAGCAAGACCATCAGCACTCCGGGAGAGCCAAACCAGGTCCGTATCGACCCGGTACATGGACATGCGCTGGTCTCCTCGGTCGATTCCCAAAGATGCTATGTGATCGATCTCAGCAATGATAGCCTGATAGGACATCTGGATGGTTTCTATTCTGGCATCCAAAGCTTCTCTTTCATCACATCCAACAACAGATCCGATTTTCATTATTTCGATTTTGCAATTAGCTCTGATGGTCAAAAAGCTGTTTCCATCAATGAGGGCGGTAATGGAATCAGGGTGCACGATATTCTCTCCGGATCGGCTGATACCACCTTTTCTCAGATCGACAATCCTTTCTCCATGGCAGCTGCTGATTCCAATATGGTTCTTGTGCTGAATAACGGAACAGTACCTGTGATCTACCAAATCGATCTGGATAGTTTGAAGCTTGATTCAATTGTCCTTACCGGTTTGAATCTTTTTTCTCTTTGTCGGGATATCGCCCCTTCTGCTTCCGGTGAAGAGGTCATACTCGGGATGGGAACCGGGTTGGTCAAGGCAGACTTCGGATCGGGAACTTTTAGCCAGATCTCATCCAATACTGTCTTTTGGCTCCAGGCTTCTTTTGATCATCAGTATGCCATGGGAGGCGGGTTTTATTCCCAGTTGGTGGATATTGCCCAGGGAACAGTGATTGGCACCTCCACGGGCCTTTCACAATCCAAGGGCGCGGTTGCAGATTCGTCCTACTATGCCATTGGAGTTGATGCATTGAGAAAAGAATACCTGCATAGCTTTGATTTCGGTCCTGGTGGACTGAACCTGTTGGCAGACATCTCTTCAGGAACTCAGGAAGAAGCGGACGCACCATATCGCGTTTCCTTATCGGAAGATGGAGAGGTCGCCCTGGTATCCAATCAGTTGTCCAAGTTTGCCTCCGTACTCTATTCCGATTCAAACCAGGCCAATGATCTTGTTTCCGGGATGAACTATGGTTCCTTTGGTTGTGCGCTGACCAGCAATGGGGAATTAGGCCTGGTTGCAGACTATGAGGATTTCTCTGTGAAAGCCATCGACATCAATACCGGTAGCGCCTTGAGTACGGTTCCGGTTGGGGATCGCCCGTCCATCGTTCGTATTGTACCTGGAGATACGCTGGCCTTGGTCACCAACACAAGGGCAAATACGGTGACTTTCATGAGAATTGAACCGCCTGGCGGTCCCAACCCGAATTATGAGGTGACGGCCCTTAATACCATTCCTGTAGGCGTGATAGGCGTTTCCTGGACCAATCAGGGAATATTCTCGGACCTAAGGATCTCTCCGGACGGTGAATATGCCTTATTGGCTGCAAGCTTCGATAATAATGTCAAGGTGATCGATCTGCAATCCCGATCCGTTGTGGCTACCCTGGCCGTTGGACTCTTTCCAACGCAGATCGCGTTCTCTTCCGATGGTCAAAGAGCAGTAGTTCTGAATAAAAACGATGATAGCTTTTCCCTGTTACAGGTCGATGGTGCCAGTTCAAGTGTTCTCGGAACCTTCAATACCGCCGACAACCCGACAAGGGTGGACTACGATCCATATACAGACCAATTCCTGTTATCCAATTCCGGAGACCAATCCGTCCAATTTTTCGATGGTCAAACAGGTGCTCTTAACAACACTGTTGGCTTTGGACCCGATCTGACTCCTATCCAGGTTAATGTATTGTACTCCGGGAGGGTCGCATATCTTCTTGCAGCGTCAGGAGCAAATACCCAGAGTTACCTGCGGGTCAATGGAACAGATTATCCCCTACCTGCCAGACCTTGCTACATGGATGTAGCTGACAGCAATGATGCCGCAGCGGTAACCATGTCAGGCCCTGACTGGGTCAGTATTTTTAGAGATGACACATTGCTCAGTTATCAACAAGAAGCCTTGATCTCTAATTCTGAGATCAATGTATTTCCCAATCCCAGCAATGGAATTCTATATATCGGGATGGATCATGCAGACGAAATGAGCCTTCCCTATCAGATCATCGATCAGGCCGGCAAAACCCTGATCTCGGGAGCACTGGACAATAGCTCGGTTCAGGATCTTGATCTGAACGCTATTCCTCCCGGACTTTATTTGTTAAGGGTACAGGGATATGAAGACCGAAAATTCATTAAACATTAACAATTAATAATTATTCCTCTTTCATCTTCTCTCTACAGAGTTCTTCGATGCCATGATAGACGGAATGAATGTCCTGAAGTGATGCCATTAGGACAGAATCGCCGGCATTTCCGGATTTGACCAACTCATCGAGTGCCATGCATTTTCTGTTTAAGAGATCGGTTTGAGTTCTGATCTCAGGAGTGTGAAACTCCTTGGGTGCATCTTCAGTAGCCAAGGCACCGGCTTTAGAGGCGAGCTCCCCTGATCCGGTTCTGATCGGCTCAAAATCACCATCCTCCGCCGGGTGAAAGGTTAGCGCAATGGCGGTATGAAATGCATCGAGTTGTGGCCACATGTCTGTGGCGGCCTGTGAAAAGACGGAGTTGGCAAGAAAGATCGAAAGGACAAAGGAGTATACTGATTTCATAATTCTTGGGTTTAAAGGCTAAGTTAGATTTTTGGATCTACTTCAGGGAAGATTTCATTCCCATTTTTTGGTGAAAGCCTATTCGGTTATGATGGTATCCGGGTTTTTGGCTTTTCTGCCTCTTTTTGACCGAACATGCTTGTGAAGCGCTTCTATCCCTGCATCATCATGATGCGCTTTCTCAAAGCCTAACAATTCCAATTTGATGTTTCTCGATTGGGCATTCACCTTAAAGTCATTGATCACTTCCAGGACGTCCCAATGTATGCTCCTTGTTCTTCTGGCATCGATGATCACATGAGAATCCTCTGGCAGCATCGCAAAAGTCTTGATCATGCCGGCTTTGTTCAGGAAGCTGACATCATCGGATAACTCTATTCTGATCGGTTTCCCATCCTCAAGTTCCTCCGGATCAAAATGGTACGGGGTCCGGAAATTGTTGTAGAGTATAAAAACAATGGCGACAGCCAAACCCAGTCCTATTCCTATGAGCAGGTCGGTGAAAACGATCCCCAAAACCGTAACGGCATATGCTGTCCATTGGGATTTGCCGGTTTTATACATCTCCCGGAAGATCTTTGGGTTCGCAAGTTTGTATCCCACGACCAGAAGAATAGCAGCAAGACTTGCCAGCGGAATCAGGTTCAATACCTGGGGAATGGCTATTGCCGTCACCAGCAGAAGAATGCCGTGAAAAAATGCTGACATTGGTGTTTTACCTCCTGACTGAATGTTCGCGGAACTGCGGACAATGACCTGGGTGACCGGAAGGCCGCCAATGAGCCCCGAAACGGTATTTCCAATTCCCTGTGCCAACAACTCTCTATTGGTTGGTGTAATTCTCTTCTGGGGATCCAGTTTGTCAGTAGCCTCTACACAAAGCAGGGTTTCAAGGCTTGCCACAATTGCCAGGGTTAAGGCCACCAGATAGATATCCGGATTGGCCAGGGCGGAGAAATCAGGGGTGGAGAATTGTGAGGTAAATTCCCCCAAAGAGGATGTCACTGGAATATCCACAGTATGCTGACCCTGTAGTGAAAGGTAAAGGCTAGGTGCACAGATCAGGTTGAGCGCTATTCCGGCTCCTACCGCCACCAAGGGTCCCTGGATGATCCTCGTGAAACTCAATTTCTTCATGAAAGGCTGCTCCCAAAGGATCAGGATAAAGAGGGAAACAACACTGATCAGCAAAGCGCCTGGAGTGATCGAGTCCAGCATATAGGATAATTCCGAAAGTGTATTATGCCCGTCTGGCTGAAAGAACTCCATGTCTCCTTCCGGATCGGCATCATACCCAAATGCATGAGGTATCTGCTTCAGGATGAGGATAACACCGATCCCGGATAGCATTCCTTTGATTACGGAGGAAGGAAAATAATAGCCGATCACACCGGTTTTCAGGACCCCCAGGAGTATTTGAATTATACCACCGATGACAACTGCCATCAGAAATATCTGGAAGCTGCCCAATTCCTCTATAGAGTTCAGAACGATGACAGCCAGGCCTGCGGCTGGTCCTGAGACTCCCATTTGAGATTTGGAGATCAGCGTCACCAGAATACCACCGACCATACCGGCGATGATCCCTGAAAACAAGGGTGCACCTGAGGCAAGAGCGATTCCGAGACAAAGCGGAACCGCAACAAGGAAGACCACCAAACCGGCAGGTAAATCATATCTCAGATATGCGAAATTTTTGGAAAGACTATTCATCTTTAGTTTAATAAAAGGCTTATAAATGCCTGTATTTTAATAAGTAAAGAAAATCGAACTATATGCGATGGCTAGCAATCCGGATCCGGAGGCGGGGTAACAACAGGGAGAAATAAATCCGAATATTGATCAAATCTTTCCCGGTTGGAATTTTTGCTGTTTTCGGCGTTCGTTGGGTGGCAGTCCAGGGGCTTGAGGAATTCATCCATTTCCGTTCCATCCTTTTCTGATCTGTTCTCTTCATTGCCCTCCTTATCTTTTTCCTCAATATCAAGGTTCTCGACCAGGATTATGCCCTGCTCCAGGAGAAACGAATAGCCCATTTGGCTGACGCCAATGGAAAACAGAATCAAAACGATACCAAGTATCCTCAGAGTCATTCTAGTAACAGCATTACAGGTCCTTGAGTGGCCTGTTCATTAACAACAGCAGCTAAAGCCCAAAAATATGTTTCTTGGACGAAAGGATAAGCAAGTCAAAAGGAAATTTGATCAGTGGGCTTTGCTAATCATCTTGAGAAAAGGAAGAATGATCGAGAAAACCACAACAGCGCTGGGGGACAATTAGCTGATCACTTCATCCTTTTCTTTCAGCTCTACAAACCTTGTGAACATGCAGCCTTCGGAATCCATGGCTGAAACCTTGAAAACCCCTTTCGTGAGATTTTTGAAAACCTTCCCGGTCTGAAGCAGCCCGTCATCGATGCGATAGAGGTAGGGTGGCTTACCTCCTTTGACCCTGATCCTGAATGATCCATCCGACATACCAAAAGATGGATTGCTTTTGGTGAAAGACTCTATCACGATCCCGTCCGTATTTTCCACAAGTACCTCGAGAGAGTCAGCGTTTCCATGTTCGTCCGAGAGTATAAAAAGGTAGCTGCCGGCTGAAAGATTGTCAAACAATCCACTATGGTTTGCTCCCAGATGTGGTGAATGGAATTTATAATGCCCGCTCCCTCCTTCGGCTACCAGAATGACATTTCCCCCGGATTCTCCACAAGGAGTGCTCTCCATGTAGCCCAGGGAAAGGACCAATTCCTTTTCAGGTGTTTTTTCCGGTGCGGACCAGCTTTCGCTTTTGCAGCCATGAAAAAGAGGAATAAGACATAAAAGGATTACATAATGAAATCGCTTCATGGTTAGTGCTATTTTGTTCTTGGTTTCCAGTAAATCCAACTTCTCAGAATCAACCCGATTGTAAGGTAGCAATTTCTTTGACTAATAAGCAATCACAATTGTTGCGAAATCATCATAAATAGTTAATGAAACTCTAAGAAGTCTGATCAGGTAAGATCATTCGTAGTATTCCATGACCAGGTAGGCATAGTTTTCTGGGTTCTTAAGCGCTTTGATGGGCCTTTCCTGAGCTGTTCTCAAAGCAGCCCTTCTCCAATAGACCTTCCTATGAAAGGGCATGCCAGACTCATGGCCGATCTCATGCACAAAAGCCTTGCTTTTGTGGACGGGCGATAAGTACATGAATTGCGGACAGCAATGAATAGCTACGCGGCCCTTGGGAACAGTCCACGCATGTTTGCTCCACTTACAATTGAAGGTTTTGTCGGGTGACTGAAATATCAAATGGGCCTTCTTCTCTTTCATGACCCTTTTCATCTTGCTGAGCCGCTTATTTGCGATTCGCACCTGCCTTGGTTCCTCTGCCCTTCCAAGCCACATCAGGAACCATTCGTTTTCATTCCAGCGGCTCATTCTGATATCCCACTTCTCCTTTCCACCGGCCTCAACATCCCAGATCAGGTTCATCTGTTCCCAGGTCTTTTCAAGGGCCAATAAAGCTTTTGAATAGGATTCTCTTACTTCCAGGATTTCCGGATCGCCATATCCCGCCTTGTTTTTGATAACAAAATCCACCTGGCTAAAAGCCTGGCCCGGGAATAACAGGAGTACAAAAAAGGTTAATCGGAGGACCTTCAATCGACAGCAATATTCTTCTAAAAGACACCCTAGCGGGTTGATTTGAAATTCTTTCCAATATCCTAATAATAAAGTTTAGTTGGGCTTGGTTCCCAATTATTTTCTGAAAACAGGTTGGGTCTGCCATAATAAAAATCCTTTTTTTTGTCCTTGAACTTGGGTAGGAGAAAAACCGTTTTTTGAACATGGAAGTAGTGCAATCGGAGCAGATCAAGGAGAGAACATTCCCGACGACCCTTCATTGTGAAGGCTGTGTATCCAAGATCGAGCCATTGTTGAAAAACGAGGAGCGCATCAAGGAATGGTCCGTGGACCTCAAGCCTGAGGTCAAAACCCTGACATTAAGGGGTGCGGGAATTACGCAGGACTTTGTGGAGTCCGTGATCTCCAAAGCCGGTTATCACACATTATCTTCAGAAAAAGCTTCGGGGTTTTGGACAGATCTAAAAGCCTGGAACAGAGCAGGTTTCAATACGCTGAACTGCCTGATCGGTTGTTCGATAGGAGATTTCGGAATGGTCTTCTTTCTGCAGGCCTTCTATCCCTCTACGCCATTGATGGCCCAAATGGTATTGGCGATAATAGCCGGCCTGATAACCTCAATAGCCTTGGAAACGACCATTTTGAGGTGGAGAGAAAAGTTTTCCTGGGTGTTTGCCTTGAAAACCGCCTTCGGAATGTCTTTCCTTTCGATGGTTGCCATGGAGATCGCGATGACCTCCACCGATTTTATGATCACCGGAGGAAAGGCGGCTTTTGCGGACCCGATGTACTGGCTGGCACTGGTGCCTGCACTGACGGTAGGATTCCTTACACCCCTTCCCTATAACTACTACAAACTCAAGAAATTCAATCAGGCCTGCCATTAAAAAAGATCCCTGACCTTGCGAAGATCAGGGAAATATCAGGCCATGTTAAGGTTAGCTTAAAAGGACAAAAAATGATCACAGGATAATCTGTGAAGGCCTTGATGATCCTAAACTATGGAGTCACGACAATTGCCCAGACCGGATTTTGTGAAGTTGAAGGGCATTTCAATGAATACTCCCTGTCACTAGATAAATCGGGAACTATTGAAGGGCCTGCTTATAGGTATCGATTGCCCTTGAACGCGCAGATTTATGATCGACAACGGGTTTTGGGTATTCCTCAGAATCGAATTCCCCAACCCATTTTTTTATGTATTGACAGTACGGATCAAATTTTTCCTGCTGGGTAGTCGGATTAAAAACTCGGAAATACGGAGCGGCGTCACATCCTGAACCTGCCGCCCATTGCCAATTTCCATTGTTTGATGAAAGCTCGTAGTCCAAAAGTTTTTCGGCAAAATAGGCTTCCCCCCATCTCCAATCGATGAGCAGATGTTTGCAGAGAAAGCTTGCGGTGACCATTCTCACCCTGTTATGCATAAAGCCGGTTTCATTGAGCTCCCTCATCCCGGCATCGACCAATGGGTATCCGGTTTTTCCCTGGCACCATAGCGCAAACTGATCCTTCGAGTTCTGCCATTTGATCTTGTCGTATTGAGGTTTGAAAGACCTGTTGACCACATGTGGAAAATGGTACAGGATCTGCATGAAGAATTCCCTCCAGATCAATTCGTTGAGCAGACTCGGGCTTGCTTTCTGAAATGTCGCCACAAGTTTTCGGATACTGATCGTTCCAAATCTTAAATGAGGTCCCAGTCTTGTGGTTGAATCCTTTGACGGTATGTCTCTGCTCTTTGCATATCCTTCTACGATGCCAATGGAAAGATTCGGGTCAGCCACATCGATCGAGCCCTGTTCAAGGCCATATTTACCAGGATCAATTAGGCCTGTGTCTTCATATCTAAGAAGATTCGACATCAGATCTGCCGTATTGAATTCTTTGATCGCATCCGGCCTCAGATGTGCAAGCCATTTTCTGCTGTAAGGGGTGAAAACGGTATAGGGCTTTCCATCATCCTTGAGGACTTCGTCCTTTTCGAAGATAACCTGGTCCTTAAAGGTTCTGAAAGCGATGCCCTGAGATCTCAGAAAATCGCTTACTGCTTGATCGCGGTCAATGGCATAAGGTTCATAATCATGATTAGCAAAAACCTCGGCGATTTCGAATTCGGATATAAGCTTTTTCCATACCGCCAGTACTTCTCCCCTTTCAACCAGGATGGTGCTTTGGAATTTCCCAAGCTTCTTACGCAACCCTTCCAGTAAGCGCAATATGAACCCAACCCTGGGATCATCCTTCTTCAACCCGGCAAGGATCTCTTCGTCAAGAATAAAAAGACATAACACAGGGTTTCCAGAACTTAGGGCTTGGAACAGACCATGGTTGTCCTCTAACCGCAAATCACGCCTAAACCAAAAAATTGAAGTTTTCTTCATCATGAAATCAACAACAGAAAGCGGAGCCAATGGTTTGACCAAAGAAAATTGAAAAAATATTTGGAATTGAAAACCAAAAATCAATAAGTTTGTTCCAACAAATAAAGTGATAACAAAATATGAGGATTCAGGATGAGATTAAGCAAAGCAAGTTCAAGACCAGTCATGAAAAGGCTATTGTGAATCTTATGTACACCAGCAACTGGTTCAGGGATCTTCAAAATCAGAACTTCTCCCCCTTTGATATCAAGCCTCAGCATTATAACATCCTGAGGATCGTCAGAGGTCGCCGACCCGATCCAATCTCTGCCGGAGAGATCAAGGAGGTAATGCTGGACAAATCTCCGGACCTGACCAGGCTGATCGACAAATTGGTGGCCATGGAATTGATTGACCGGAGACTTTGTCCTGAAAACCGAAGGAAAATGGACATTACGATTACCCAAAAAGGATTGGACCTCGTGGATGAAATAGCCAAGGCGAGCAAGGGTATGATGAAGGATTGGAAAGCAAGATTAAGCGATAAGGAGGCTGAGACCCTGAGTGACCTTCTGGACAAGGTTCGAGGGTAAACCTTTTTTTGGCGTAATTGTTGTTGCAACATAAATAGTTAAAACATAATTTATTAAAACGTAGAACAAATTCAAAAATGAAAACAATCAAAACTCTTAGCGTAACAATACTTGTCGGAATAGGATTATCCGCATTTGCTGGAAAAATGGTAGATGGACCGCATAAAGTGCTTTCCAAAGAATCCAAGATCACCTGGATGGGTGAAAAAGTTACCGGCCAGCATGAAGGAACGGTGAACATCAAGGATGGCGAGTTGATCGTACAAAACGGAGAGCTGACAGGAGGTTCTTTCGAAATGGATATGATGTCCATTGCCGTAACAGATATTCAGGGCGAATATCAGCAGAAGCTCGAGGGGCACCTGAAATCCGATGATTTCTTCGGGGTGGAGAAATATCCTACCGCAAAATATGTGATCACCTCGGTCAAAAAAGAGTCAAACGGACAGTACAAAGTCGCCGGAAAAATGACCATTAAGGATGTGACAAAACAAGTTGAGTTCATGGCGGACCTGAAGGAAGAAAACGAGAATATCGTTGGAACCGCCTCGATCGTCATTGACCGCGCGGATTTTAACGTGCGTTATGGATCAGGAAGTTTCTTCGATAATCTTGGAGACAACATGATCTATGACGATTTCACACTGAATGTAAATCTCATCGCCAAATAAGGCGTTTACATATAGTCAAAAAGGCCCCGTGAAGCTTCTGGTTTCCGGGGCTTTTTTTTGCTTCCCCCTTTCCTTACTCCGTTATAAATGAAGTGGTTAATACAAACAAAAGAACGTCAATTTCGTAAGCAATTGAGGGAAAAGGTTTTCTTTTGTGAGCCCTAGGCTCACAAAATATAAATGCCAGAAACAATGGAGAACAAAACCATACAGATAGGCATCCTTAAATGTACCATTGACCCAATGGTCGCCATCATTCCCTCGGTGGCCATCAAGCTGATCAAGGAAGGACATCAGGTGGTCATCGAAAAGGGAGCTGGAGAACAGGCCCTTTACGAAGATGATAAATTCAAAGAAGCGGGAGCCAAGATCGCTGCCAGGGATGAGGTATTGCAGACTTCTGATCTGATCTTAACGGTATCAGGCATATACAAGGAAGACCTTCAGAAAGCCAAGAAAAATGCCGTTCTCATAGGAAAATTTAATACCAGGGGAGACAGGGAATGGAATGATATTCTCGCGCAAAGCGAACTCAGGGTTTACAGTCTCGATCTGGTTCCTCGATCTTCCATAGCCCAATCCATGGATGTAATCTCATCCTTGGCATCCCTTGCCGGTTATAAAGCTGTGATATCGGCTGCTGATCGCTATTCCGGTTATTTTCCCATGATGACTACACCGGCAGGCACCTTCCCCCCTGCCCGTGTACTGGTTATCGGCGCAGGTGTTGCGGGTTTGCAGGCCATTGCGACCGCCAAAAGGCTAGGTGCCGATGTGGAGGCATTTGATGTCAGAAGTGAAGTTCATGAGCAGGTGGAGAGTCTTGGAGCAAGGTTTGTGATGGTCGAAGGAAGCCAGGAGGATAAATCATTGGGTGGTTATGCCATGGAGCAATCGCAGGATTATATTAAAAGACAACACCAGGCAATTCATGATCATGCAGTGAAATCCGATGTTGTGATCTGCACGGCCAATATCCCCGGTAAAACCGCTCCGCTCCTGATCGAAAGAGATACGGTCGAAAAGATGAAGCTCGGAAGCATAATCGTTGATCTGGCAGCTGAAACAGGCGGGAATTGTGAAGTAACCCAAAACGGTAAGGAGATCCATTATCATGGCGTCACTGTATTGGGAAATTCAAAGTTGTATACCCTGCTTCCGAAAAAGGCCAGTAAACTTTATGCCAACAACGTCTTTAATTTTGTAAAATTTATGCTTAAATATGGTCCGGGGAATACGGAACATGATATCCTCGCCAAGACCGAGGTCGCGCAAAGCGCCTAGGCTCAGGATCAAGCATAAATGGACCAGATCATTACCTTCATAGCCGAATATCCGATCACCATATACATGGTGGTCCTCGCTGTTTATCTGGGCTTTGAACTGATTTCCAAGGTTCCTACCGTTTTGCACACACCATTGATGTCCGGCGCCAATGCCATTAGTGGGGTGGTATTGATCGGGGCAATTTTGCTTGTCAGACAAGCAGCTTCCGATGATTATCTGTCACTTTCCCTTGGTTTTTTGGGGATTATCCTCGGCACGATCAATGTGGTCGGAGGCCATTCCGTCACAAATCGAATGCTTGAAATGTTTAAAAAGAAATAAGCTTGCAGCAAGCATTGATCAACCTGGCCTACCTTACCTCAGTGATCCTTCTGATCGTTGGGCTGAAACGCTTGAGTAGCCCTGCCATCGCTCGATCAGGAAACTTCATCGCGGCCATGGGCATGGGGTTGGCGATACTGGTCACGCTCATTGTTCCACTCAATGAAGGCAATGACAATTATCTGCTTATCCTGATCGGCCTCGGTATAGGTTCGGCGATTGGTCTGATCCTTTCTAAAAGGGTTCAAATGACCGCGATGCCTGAATTGGTCAGCCTTTTCAATGGCCTTGGAGGAGCCTGTGCTGTCACGATTTCCCTGTTAGAGCTATTTCAATACCAGGAGGTGTTTACCGGTGAGGCTTCAGGCCTGGTCCACATGGGCAAGCACTTTACTACCCTGCTGACCATATTCATCGGAGCAATCGCATTTACGGGAAGCATACTGGCCTATTTGAAATTGGCCGGAAAGGTATCGGATAAGCATCCTGCTTTTCTTGCCTACCTCAACATCGTTTTCCTCCTGTGCATTCTTGGAATGATCGGATTTAGGGTCTATGCCCCTGATGCTTCATTCATGATTCCCTGGATGGTATTATCCCTTTCGCTTTTATACGGGTTGACCTTTGTGCAGCCTATCGGAAGTGCGGATATGCCTGTGGTGATCTCACTGTTAAATGCCTTCACGGGCATTGCTGCAGCCCTGGCGGGTATCGTTTATGGGAATCAGGTCATGTTTATCGGAGGTATTCTGGTCGGTTCATCGGGAACCATACTTACCGTGCTGATGTGCCAGGCGATGAACAGATCTCTTTTTAATGTCATCATTGGTGGGTTCGGCGGAAGCAGCAAAAAAGGAGATAATGATGAGGAAAAGGTGATCGTGGAAGCCACCCTCAATGATGTGGCCATCCTTTGCAGATATGCCGATCGGGTCGTGATGGTACCAGGATATGGAATGGCAGTTGCGCAGGCTCAGAAGACCTGCAAAGAACTTGATAACCTGCTTTCAGGGTTTGGGGTTGATGTGAAATATGCTGTCCATCCCGTGGCAGGAAGGATGCCCGGACATATGAATGTGCTGCTGGCAGAGGCTGATGTGCCCTACCCTTCTTTACTCGATATGGACGATGCAAACGCCTTAATGCCCGAAACACAAGTATGCCTGATCATCGGTGCCAACGATGTTGTCAATCCGGCCGCACTGGAAGATCCGGGCAGTCCGATCTATGGGATGCCGATCCTGGAGGTTTTTAATTCCAGTCAGGTGATCGTTCTGAAAAGATCAATGAATTTTGGCTATTCGGGAATCGAGAATCCGTTGTTCTTTAAGGGAAATACAAAAATGCTTTTCGGCGATGCCAAAGATTCTTTGCAACACCTTATTTCCGAGATCAGGGAATTGGGTTAACCGTTTATCTGTTTGGAAAATATGGACCTGAACGGATCACATAAAGGCTCTGAGCTCATTTTAAACCCGGATGGAACCCTTTATCACCTCCATACACGCGGGGAGCATATTGGAGACTGGGTGATCCTCGTTGGTGATCCGGATCGCGTCCCCATTGTTAGTTCCCGTTTTGACTCTGTTGAATTCAAAGCTGAGAACCGGGAATTCGTAACGCATACCGGCAAGCTCGGAGATAAGCGACTGACGGTCATAAGCTCCGGTATCGGAACCGATAATATCGATATCGTTTTGAATGAGATCGAAGCTGCGGTAAATATTGACCTGGCCTCAGGAAAACCGAATCCGGAAAAAAGGAAGCTTAAGATCATTCGGATCGGCACTTCCGGAGCGATCCAAAAGGATATTGCCGTTGGCTCCTTTGTTTTGTCAAGCCATGGGCTTGGGCTGGATGGATTGATCTACTATTATTCGGGTTGGCCGCTTGTTTTGGAAAGCAAACTCAATCGCAAGATCAACACCTGGATACAACAGAGCTATAATTTGCCCAACCCCTATCTCGTAAAAGGATCCCAAGCTCTAATTGACCTGTTGAAAGACAATTCTACACTGGGGATCACCGTCACAGCTTCGGGATTTTATGGCCCCCAAGCCAGGCAGGTAACCGCACCGATTCAAAGTCAGGCCCTGTTCGAGGCGATGCAAAGCTTCGATTCGAATGGACACAGAATAACCAATTTTGAAATGGAAACCTCGGCAATTTTCGGGCTTGGAAAAATCTTGGGGCATCAATGTGCTTCTGTTTCTGTAATTCTTGCCAACCGCTTTAGAGATGAATATGCAGATGAGCCAGGTGCTTTGATCGAGAAGCTTATCGATCAGGTTCTGGATAGGATCGTTCATTCATCATAATGCAAGAGAATTCATCCCTTTTCATCCTTCTGTTTACTCATTTGAGAGGAATGCCAAAATTCTCTCTCAATTTTTACCCGATTTGAACGCTTGAGAATATATTTGTTCGATTTTTTTGAAAGATGAGATTAGGGCAGTTTGCAAGGAAGCTGGATGTGAATCCAGGAAGATTAATGGAGGTTCTCGGGGAATTATCCATAGACACCGATAGAGGGCTAAACACCTCGATAAGCGAAGAGGATATGGAGCGGATCAGCAAAAAGCTGAACGAGGAGCAAGAACCTTTTCAGGAACAGGTTCAGGAGATCGTGGAAACAGAACCGGAACCTCAGGAGGAGATCCCCTCCGCTGAAGAGAATGATGAACCCGAGAAGGAGGAAGTGCAAGCCTCGGAGGAATTAGAGGAAGAAATAGAACTGATCAAGGCTCCTAAGGTTCAGCTTCCGGGACTCAAAGTCGTCGGTAAGATCGATCTGCCGGAGCCGCCCCCCAAGGATGAGGACACGGTGGAGGATGAAAGGGAAAAGATCGAATCTGAAGAGCGCCCAAGAAAAGGCAAAGACTGGAAAAGAAACGGAAGGAAGAGAAATAGAAGGGATAAGAAACAACTGAACTACGAGGAGCGCCAAAGGCAGGAGGAGCGCTCTTACCGAAGAGAAAAGGAGATCCAGCAACTGGAACTCAAAAAGAAGAAGGAATTGCATTACAAGGAGAACGTGCAATCCAAGATCAAGCCTAAGAGCAGATCCAAACCAAAGAGAGAGGAAAAAGATCCAAAATACGCCAGCCTTAAACCTTCCAGACCCGCTCCAAAATCTTTTCTTGGAAAATTCTGGAGGTGGTTAAATACTTAATATACAGAAGCTTATTGCTTCTTCTATTGATTTTTAGTTCAGCATCGCACACCAAGGCTCAGAAGCTGTTGTACAATGTCTATTGGGGAAATGATCACATCGGCACCATGAAAGTCAACCGCTCGATTGAAGGAACTCTTGAGCATTATGAATTCATTGCCGACGTAAAATTCAAAGTGTTTTGGAAACCTTATCATAGAGAAACCACCCTGAAGGCAACCTATAGGAATGATACCTTGATCTTTTGTTCCAATAGATCAATGATGAACGGAGACCTGAAAGACTGGAGATATCTGAAGTGGATGGATGAAGAATATAGGGGGAAAGCCAACGAGGATTCGATAAGGCTCTCAAAACCCATTACGGAAAGTGTCTCAAGACTATATTATCATAGGCCTGATATGGAGACCCATGTGGTTTTTGCCGAGGGACAGACCGACTACATGGATTTCAAATATCTAGATGATCAAAGCTTCAGGATGGACATCCCCGGGGGAAATAATGTCTATAAATATGATGGGGAAGGAATCAGCGAGGTATATGTAAACAGAACCTGGTTCAATCTGGTATTTAGGAAGGTAGACTGATTTATTTTTATCGGTCGTTTTTATTGAAGGATAATTTTTACTTTTCGACAACAAAACCTAGCATCATGTCGAAAAACTACGCACTAAGCCTCTTTTTTGGCTTATTTCTCCTTCCTTTCTTCTCGACTTCCCAAGCTCAAAACATAGACGTTGGCGCCAGGGTGGGTTTACAGTGGGCAAATGTATCGGGCTTTGATTCCCTGGATACAAAGGCAAAATTCAATTTCACCTTTTCCGCCTATACACTGATCCCCCTTGGTCCTGTCAAGATAAATCCTGAGATCCTTTTTGAGGGGCGAGGCTTCAAATATGATGATCCAGATGGTTTTTTTGAGCTGAAGCAAAGGATCGGATATTTCAGTATTCCCGTGTTTGTCAATTATTACTTCCTGGAAGACCAGATGTACATACAAGCCGGGCCCTATGTGAGCTTCTTGACGTCGGCAGAGCTCAATGTTTCCGGTTCATTGAGTACGTTAGGGGGCGATAATCAGGATAGTTTCAACAACACCGACTATGGACTGGGTTTCGGACTCGGATTTGATATGGGAAGGTTTGATTTTGGGTTTCGCTATATGTTGGGGCTGGCCGACATCACTTCGGGAACCAATTCAGCGGATAACTTCAACAGGGTTCTCAATTTTCATGTGGGGGTCAAGATCATCAAGGCTGATTCTGATTAGCACTGCTTTCACCTGACATGTTTTCCCATTTGGCGGGGTCATACTTGACGAAAAAATTGATCCATACCAAACGACTGAAATAGAAGGTCACCGGTATCAGCAGGATCATGACAGCGCTGATCAACCCCGCCTCTTCCCAAACGCCTAGGTCTTCGAAGAATAGTTCAGTAAACAGCGCTCCACCGATGAGTATTGCTACGTTGATCGCATAGCTGACGTACATTCCCCCGTACCAAAAACCGGACTCCATCTCATACTTAAAACCGCATTTGTCGCAAACCTCATTCATCCTTCCTCCACGGAAGAATAAATTGATATAGGGGTTGCCGTGCTCCCAGAATTTGCCGCAATGGCAACGGGGACACCTGTTGCCCAACATGGCTTTGACCTTGTTCCAGATTGAATTTGAGCTCATTGCCCGCAAAATTAGGAGATGGTTTTATTTGACCATCTATATGCATATTTTTCATATATGAGGATCAAGGATCATGAGTACAAAGACATTGTCGAAGCCCTGGAAAATAGAGGTTTTGCCATAGATGATTTTGATTTCATCAAAAAGAAAGGATGGTTCCACCTGATCAAAAAAGGCAATAATCAATTCTTCTCTTTTCATCGGAAACTTGAGACTGAACTGATCGAAGGTGAATTCCGTGATAGCCTAACGTACAGAATAAAAACCGATTCGGGTTCTGAAGAAACCAACAATTGGGAAAAAACAAGGGAAACTCTGGAGGATTGGCTCGGGGCGCTATGAAAACAGGGCGATGACAAGGAAAAAACCCAGTATGAGAAAAGGCAGCCATTTTGAGATCGAGTGCTTCATGTTTAAGGCTTTGTGCAAAATTGGGACCAATCTTTTTACTCTTGATCCCCCAGAACAGGTGAAACCTACATTTCCCGGTTAGGAAGCGAAAAACTAAAAACGGTTCCTGAATTCCCGCCATCCCTTTCCTCTACCCAGATCTCCCCTCCCATTTGAGAAATAAAATCCTTGCAAAGGACCAACCCCACGCCTACACCCTTTTCCGAAGCTGTTCCGATCCTACTGCTTGAAGGTGTGATTTCAAAGAGCTTATCCCTGATCTCTTCGGGAAGACCTATTCCGCTGTCGACCACCGATACGATGGCTCTGTCTGTTTCCGTTTTTCCTGTGACCCTGATGGTACCACCCTCAGGGGTGAATTTGATGGCATTCGAAAGAAGATTCCGAATGACTGACCTGATCATGATCCTGTCGGCGTAGATCACAGAATCCTCTGAGATGAAGTTTTTGACCAGCACATTCTTTTCCTGGGCTTGGTCTTCAAATAGTCTCACAGCCTCTTCTGCTATAGGAAGAAGTTTCAACCTTTCAATGGTAGGTTCAAGTTTGTTCGACTCCATTTGAGCTGAGGCCCAGGTGAGCATGTTGTCCAGGAGGTTTGTGGATTCATTCAGCGATTGCCGAAGTTTTTTGATCAATGACTGATCTTCGGCACCGTTCACATTGCCGCTATTCATGATCTTCAGGTAGCCATCCAAGGAGGTCAGGGGGCTTCTCAGGTCATGGGAGATCACGGATAGCAATTTGCCCTTGATCAGATTGGCCTTCTTAAGCTGTTCTGTTTGTTCATATACCTGCTCATTCAGTGAGACCGAGAGGTTTTCTGCCTTTGCAAAAGCGGTTGTAGAGGTCTTCGCCAAGGCATAGATCTGTATCAGTATGAACACAATGCTGAGATAGCCCAACAATTCCACCGACCTGAAAATAAAATTGAAATGAAGGATATCATGTATGATGCCGAAGAACAGGATCAAATGCCCCACGAAGAAGATCTGAGCGATCTTGTTTCCTTTAGCTGTCAGGATCCAACTTACATATAGCGTGTAGGATCCCACCAGGAACCCTATGGTCTGATAATATGGCAGGATGTAAGAATGCCAATATGAGGGCATTAACAGGGTGGCCAGTACCTGTAGACCGACAAAGTATAAGAAGAATCTCAGGAAGATCTGGTTGATGCTGTTTTTGAACAACGAACTGAAGTAGATCAGGTAGAGCCCCGGAAGTATAATGAAGGAGATGAACTCGATCCGATTGAACAACATCCACCATTCTAAGGGAAATATGTCGAACAGGAATTTATGCCCCCTTGTAAGCAGTCTGAAAACGAATGCAAGACAAAACAGTGCAAAGAACAGGAAGAAGTCGTCCTTGGGCCGCATGAGAAACAGACCAAGGTGATAAATGAAACAGAAGAACAGGATGCCGACCAGGAACCATTCAAGGATGGCCTGAAGCTGGTTTGCAAAGAGGATATCTTCCATGTTGCCCAGGGTGATGGCGTGCAATATTCCCCCCGATCCCCGGTCGAAATCAGAGACCCTGACGATAATGTCCAAAACCGAGGTGTCGGAGAAGATGATGGGAGTTTGGAGTCCGAACTGGGGTTCGCTGAGTATTTCTGTTCTTCCTATGATTCCTCGCTTCGCCTTGGTTTTTCCGTTTACATCAAGCTCATAGGAGGTCATGATCGCGGGAATATTTAACATCAGGTTATGAGGTCTATCACCCAACAACACCCTCAGTCTCATGGTGCCATAACCGATTCTGGGGATCGGCTCACCATCCAATTCGCCTTGCCTCCACATTCCCGGGCTGTTGATTATAGTGGATGGGCGGACCTGATCGATATCCTCCTGATCCAAAAAATGTTCCCAGTAAAAACTCCATGTTCCCTTGAGGTCCACCGGTCCATCCTTATCAAAATTCCAATCCCTGAGATCGATAACTCCGTTTTGGGCAGATGGAATTTCTTTGGCGAACACATCCGGAAGGAAGAACAGGATCATACAGGTCAATACAACCCAGGCCCGATAGTTCATTGGTTTATGTGTGACTTTCTCAAAGTGCATAAAGTCCTCTTTGCCGTTTGCACAAGTAGATTCTTAGTACAATTTAAACCATAAATAGTCCCCTTAAAAAACGAAAGAGGCCTTAGGTAATAAAATTGCTTATAATAAATTGAAAATTGGACAACTTAGATTGGATAACAGACCAATCAGCACATGAAAAAAACAGTACTTCCATTCTTTTTGACCTTCATTATTTCGACTTCACCCCTTTTTGCGAGTGAATTGGATTCCACTTGGTTGGATTTTTGGGTTGGCAAGTGGGAAGCCTCCTGGGACAATGGAGACGGAACTCTTGGGAGCGCCACCAACCATATCTTCAGAACCCTTGGAGATTTTGTGATCGAAGAAAACTTTTCGCAAACCGGAGTGCCCGAGGACCAGGCTTTCATCGGCCGGAGCTATTCCGTCTTTAACAAGTTTACCAAGGAGTGGAAACAAACCTGGGTAGACAACTCAGGAGCCTATTTGGATTTTAAATCGGGTGAAGACAACGGAGATCCCGTATTCTGGAGGAAGTTCACAAACACCAAGGGACAGGAAATCTACCAGCGCATGGTGTTCTATAACATCAGCAAGGAAAAGTTTGACTGGCGCTGGGAAAATTCCACAGACCAGGGCAAAACCTGGAATCTCAGTTGGAAAATAGCCTATACCAGATCCGAGTAGACGGTTAATTCCACCAATTTTGGTTTAACGGGGTTTCTCCTACGGCAAAGCGGTCGCCGATCTTTGGACTGACCAATGGTATTCCCTTGATCTTAGCCTCCGCTTTCGCCCTCACTACGGGATCCCTCCATGTATGCAGGGCAAGGTTGAAAGCACCCCAATGGATTGGCATGATCATTTTGCTTTTTGCATCTATGCCGGCCTGAACAGTTTCCTCAGGCAGCATATGTATGTCATGCCATTGCATGTTGTACTGGCCGCATTCCAGCATTGAAAAATCAAATGGTCCATACTTTTCACCGATCTCCTTGAAATGAGGTCCATAACCGCTATCACCGCTGAAATAGATATTTTGGTTCTTGCCTCTGATAACCCAGGAGGCCCATAAGGTGCTGTTACGATCCGTAAACCCCCTCCCTGAGAAATGCCTGGAGGGCGTACATGCCAGGTCGAGTCCTTCGAATGTAGTTTCATCCCACCAATCCATCTCGACGATCTTATCCTCCGGGACACCCCATCGCTTTAAATGAGCCCCAACGGCGAGGGGTACGAAGAATCTTTTAGTCCGACCCTTCAATTTGATGACCGATTCATAGTCGAGGTGATCATAGTGGTCATGGGAAAAGATGACGGCATCAAGCTCTGGTATTTCCTCAAAGTCGATCGGATCTTGATAGGGAAATCTGGTTGTTACGAAAGAAACGGGCGAAGCATGTGAGCCTAGCATGGGATCAAGGAAGATCTTTTTGCCATCGATTTCCAGCAAGATCGCTGAATGCCCAAACCAGGTTAGATAGGCCAGAGAATCACCTCCGTTATATCCTCCCTCAAATTCACTTGGAACCTTCCCCTTGGGTTTTAATCCTCTCATGAACAAAAAGTCCCTCATGATCCCTCCAAGTTTGCTCATGTCCATATCCAACTCTGTTTTGATCAGGTTGACGAAGATGCCGTTTTTGAAATTCTTGGATTGCCTGATCTTCTCCATCTCTACTTCATCGGGTGATGCTCCGAATTGCGGTGCTGTCTTGATGAAGATAAAAGCACCAAGGATAAGAATGGCTGCGAGTCCGACCAATGTCGAAACAAGGTATATGACCAAATTCATGATATTTTATTGGCTAGTTCGTTAATGTCGGAAGGGTCGATAATGTTCTTTCCTGGATCATTCTCAAGTATGGAGATCATGGAAAGTCCAACCCTATCGGTTGAGGTGATCGCTTTGGGAGCAAGGGTCTTCAGAATTGGATAGAAGATCCCAAATACATCGTAAATGGCCTGATACCACCAAACTTTGCTTTTCACTCCTTTTTTGGGCTGGATAAATCCCGGTCGAAACATATAGGCTTGTTTGAAGCCCATGTTCAGCAACGCATTTTCCGTTTTACCTTTCACCCTGGCCCACATAGAGCGTCCCTTTTCACTGCTATCGGTCCCCTGCCCCGAAACATAACAGAAAGTCATTCCGGGATTTAACTCCTTCAAAACCCTGGCTGTCTCAATGGTAAAATCATAGGTTATCCGCGTATATTGTTCCTCATTCAAACCAACAACGCTGACTCCCAGTGTGAAGAAGCAGGCATCATAACCGGCAAGGCTTTCCTTTATGCTAGAATAATCGGTGAAGTCCTTGTGAATGATCTCTTCCAGCTTTGGGCTGGTGACACCGCAGGAGCTTCTGCCGATCACCAATACGCGTGATATTTGCTGGGATTCAAGGCATTCCAGCAGGACTCCTTTTCCCACCATTCCCGATGCTCCGAAAATGATGACAGATCTTTGATTTTTCATTTGTTAGTATTGTGAGTGATCACTTCTTATACTTCATATTTTTTGAGCAGAAACTTTCGGAATTTATCCTCTTTGAGCATGTTGCCTTTGATAATGCTCATACTGATGCCCTCCATAAGCAGGAGCAGGAGTTTTGCTTCACCTTCGGGGTCTTCATACGCCAATTCCTTGAATGCCTTAGTTAAAGATTGTTTCAAGGGTTCCATTGTTTTATCCGGATAATTCCTTGCCTGGACCTTAATGGCCATTTGGAGTTTCCAGAACTCTCTATCCTCATTGCTCACTTTGAAAGGAAGCTCCAGGGTGTTCTTGATTACCTTTTTTGGATCTGTTTCGATAATGCAGGGAGCAAAATATTGCATGGCCCTATTTGTTCCCATTTCGATAATGGCATTCAGCAACCCCTCCTTACTCCCAAAGTGACGAAAGATCAATCCCTCCGAGACACCCGCATCCTGCGCGAGTTTGGCGGTGGAGGTTCCCTGGTATCCTTCGCTGGCAAAGAGCCTTAGGGCCGAATCAAGAATTTTTTCCTTCTTCTCTGTCATTAGTGAGTAATCACTTACAAATGTACAACAATATTTTAACCCGACATTGATGAAATTATTTTCCAATCATTTATTTTTCGGGAATGCCTCACTTTTTTGATAAGGATCGAACCATAGCCAAGCCCGGTTACAATCGTTGGCTGGTTCCCCCAGCAGCCCTGGCCATCCACCTGAGTATAGGTCAGATATATGCCTATAGTGTGTTTAACGAGCCCATGACCAGGCTTTTGGGCATCGATCATTCAATTGAAGGGGATTGGGAGCTGACAACGCTTGGTTGGATCTTCAGTATTGCCCTATTCACACTTGGGGCTTCAGCGGCCATTTTTGGTCGTTGGCTTGAAAAGGTAGGGCCAAGAAAGGCGATGTTCTTCTCGGCTTTTTGTTTTGGCGGTGGCTTCCTCGTAGCTGCATTTGGAGTCTATATTCATAATATATGGATCGTATATCTGGGCCATGGTATTCTCGGAGGGATCGGACTGGGACTGGGCTATATCAGTCCTGTTTCAACCCTGATCAAATGGTTCCCCGATCGACCCGGAATGGCAACCGGCATGGCCATAATGGGCTTTGGAGGTGGTGCCATGATCGCCTCTCCCCTTTCCGTCTGGCTGATGGAGAGCTTTTCATCGGATCAATCCGTCGGCATTTGGGAAACTTTCCTGGTCATGGGAATTCTCTACTTCCTGGTGATGATGACCGGTTCTTTGATGGTTCGTATTCCTTCACCGGGATGGAAACCTGATGGTTTTGAATCAAACCAACGAACTGATGAAGAAGCTAATGTGGAATTATCGGCTGATCAGGCTGTGAAAACAGGTCAATTCTATCTGGTCTTCGCTGTGCTTCTTCTGAATGTGACCGCTGGGATCGGGGTCTTGGGCCAGGCTTCCGTGATGATCCAGGAGATGTTTTCGGTTCGGGCTGTCGGAGCTGAAAATGCCATCAGGGTTGAGGATGCGGCATTTTTCGTCGGACTGCTCAGCCTTTTCAACATGATAGGAAGGTTTTTTTGGTCATCCATTTCCGATGTCATAGGCAGGAGGTGGACCTATTCCATATTCTTCTCTGTGGGCTGTATACTCTACCTCATAGTTCCGTTCACTGGCCTGATCGGCAGTCCTTTGCTTTTTATTGCCGCCTTCTGCGTGATCATGAGTATGTATGGTGGCGGATTTGCTACGATACCCGCCTATCTTAAGGATCTCTTCGGAACCAAAGAGGTGGGGGCCATCCATGGACGCTTGTTGCTGGCCTGGTCCCTGGCTGCGATTTTGGGCCCCGTGCTGGTCAATTACATCCGCGCCTTTCAGATAGATTATCTGGGTCTGCCCCCCAATGAGGCTTATTCGATGACCATGTATCTAATGGCCGGATTTTTAGTCATCGGACTGATCTGTAATCTGGCCATAAGGCCCATAAAGAACCGCTGATCCTGTTGACTACTTCTTTTTGATCACCAAGGGAAAATCCTGCCCCCGACTGAAGGTATATGGGTACTGGGGATCACCTTTGAGCTCCTGGCTGGTGGAAGGCACTCGGTCGTCCAGGTAGGATTTTAATTCATATATGGTAATCTTCTCATCCTCCGGAGCGCCATCTGCCTTTCCGGCCAGGGCTTCTAATAGGTTATAGGTAAACACACCATGCCCCAGGCTCTCGAACTCCGTAGCAAATTGATCTGAGCCGGCACTGGCCATGACATGAATACCCGCACTTCTGGACAATTGTGCTATGGCCTTTTCCTCAGGAGCTCCTCTTTGTGCAAGCATCTCCACTGACCCACCGCTTTGGCAGGCATCCATAATGATGATCTGCTTAAGCGCCTTGATCGATTCGAACTGGCTCTGCATCATCACCGATGATATGGCAGTTGCATCCAGGCTTTTCTCATCGCTCAATCTTGTGCTTTCATGAGGAACAAAATAGAACTGTCCCTCCGCAAGGGTTCCATGACCGGCATAGTAGAAAATGAAGACGTCATTGATATCCACTTTTTTCGCCCATGATCTGAAGACAGCAGAAATATTGTCCCTGGTTGCTTCAGAATCATAGATCTCTTCAACAACTATCCCTGCATAAAGATCCCTGGAGCTTTCAACGAATCGCTTCACGAAGGCCTCCGCATCGGCTCTGGCATAGTTTAAGTTGAGTTTTGGATTCTGATAATCATTGATCCCAATGGCCATCAGATAGCACTTTGCATCGGCGTTCCCGCTATTCACTATGATCTGATCTCTCGAAGGAGCGGTTTCAAGGCCAATACCAGCCGCAGCGACTGCCTCGAAAACGTTTTTCCCATTGACCAATGGAAGCTCCATTTTGACCTTGTAGCTACCATCCTTCTCCAGGTATTTTTTACCCAGGGTAAAGGTCCCGGTTCTTTTCCCGTTATGATAAACTCTTAACTCCCTTTGGATCTCAGGTTTGCTTTCAGAATAGGTTCCGGGTGCCTGATCATATACCCTGATGCCGATAAGGGCCTCCTTCCCCTTTTCCTTCTCTATGGCCGCAAGCTTTACTTTGGGAAGATCTGTTTCCAGATCGCTGTCTGCGAGGGATTTCTCTGATCTCTTGCCCCTGCTTTGTGTCAAAAGGTTCTCGATATCCGGACGATAAAAATTATCAAAGAATTGATCCAAGCGATATGTTTTATTGCCCTTATTGAAATGTATGAACTTTCGAGCCCCATCCGTAGCGGAAAAATATCCTTCAGGAGTCCTGACCATCCAGTCATTCTTACCGATATGGATCTGCTCATATATGGCCTGCCCTTTTTCCAGGTCCCAGAATTTCGTCACCCCATCCTCATCGGTGGTGATGACCTTGTTTCCCCCCTCGGTAAACAAAACCTGGTAAACAGGAGCCTGATGGCCTTCCAGGATACCCATGAGTTCTCCGGTTTTGCGATCCCAGAATTGGATGACGCGATCTTCTCCGGCTGTAACGATGTATTTTCCGTCGGGAGAATAATCAGCTGAATGAAGCTTGTTCCCAGCCCTTGCTTTCCAGGTTTGCATACCGGTGGAGAGATCCCATTCCCTTGCCGTTCCATCCCAGCTGGCGGTGAGCATCCTGCTTCCATCCTCACTAAATCTTATCTGACTTACCACATCGGAATGCCCGATCAGATCTTTGACCTTGGTTCTTGTGTCGGGCTCCCAAAGCTCAAGCTTCTTATCCAGGCGTCCGAGGACAAGGTAAAGATCATTCGGAGTATAGGATACCGTGTAAACCGAGGTGTTTTCCAGATTTATGATCGGTAGTTTTTCCTCGTTTTCGAGATCCCAGATATGCAAATAACCATCCCAACCGGAGGCGACCAGTCTCTTTTGATCATGGCTGAACTTCAGGTCAAAGACCAACTCACGCAATTTTCCGATCTGCCGTATGGTATCGCCGGTTTCGTATTGGTAGAGGATGATCCTTCCGGCTCCGTCGCCGGAAACCAACAGCTCTCCATCTGAACTTAGATCAAAGGCCAGAACCGCTTTTTCATTTTGACTATACTCCCTTTGGATCCTTCCGGAGATCAGGTCCCATCTCTTGATCTTGTTTCCAAACTTCCCACGGATAAGCTCCTTTTTGTCCGTGCTTAGCATGGTCTTATTCTTTTGACGTATCCAGTTGGCGATATAATGATCCCAATAACTACTGGGATCATAGTTAAGACCGGAAAGTGTGGACATATTTTTGATCCCGCTGTACTGCTGCACAAGTTGCTGCGAGCTGATCTCGTAAATGCTTGCCATGTTATCATTGCCTGAAACAATGACCCCTGCTCCATCGGAAGTAAATCTCGCTTCGTTGATTTCCTTGACATCGGTTTGAAGAACGCCAATGGTATCCGCCGTTTCGGGATTCAGCACTGTAATGAACTGTTCCCCTGCTACAAGGACTAAGCCCTCCTCACTTACATCGATTGAACTGATCGTACCTTCGTTTCTGCCCAATTCTCTGATCACAGGTTCATCCAGGCTTTCATGATTGAGCTTAATGATCTGGAAAGGTCCTTTTTGAACTGATTTCACCAAATCACCATTGGGCAGGAAATCGACAAAAGCAACGCAACCCCCGCAAAACCCGGCTCCGATGGGAAAATCATACATCTGTCCCCAATCACCTACGGAAAAGATCCTTACCCTTTGATTATCCTCACCTAATGCCAGCCATCTTCCGTCTGCGCTGAACTCCAGGTTTACTCCATAGCCCAGACCCTTGTCCGGTGACACTTTGATCTCCTTGAGCATTTCTCCGGTTTGGATCAGGTAGACCCTGATATGCCAGTCAAACCCTCCGCACACGAGGTATTTCCCATCCGGAGAGATCGCTACGCTGGTCATGTAATCCTTGGCTTCCGCCCTGAACATCTCCTTACCATCCAAATCCCAGATCCTGGCTGTATTGTCGGCAGATGTGCTGGCAATGAATGCTTCTCCGGGTTTGTAATCCTTTGAAGGTGGCCAAAAGACCAAATGGTTAACGGTGTGTTTATGGCCGAAAAAGGTTCTGATCTCCAGGCCCGATTCCCTGTCCCACATTTTGATGGTACGATCTCTTGATGCGGTAAACACGTATTTCCCGGAGGGGTCTATCAAGGATGATTTAACGACCTGACCATGGCCTCTTTGAATCACGGTTCGCACCGGTGTTTCCTGTGAGAGTCCTGGAAACGAGATCAAAAGGAAGCTCAATCCGAGCAGATGGTACTTAATCCGCCTCATCTGTATTGATGGAATAAAGCTCCAATCGAACCATCTTCCCTTTGAGTTTGTGCTCACCGATCTGCTCGAGCCCCGGAATTCTTCCCTCTTCCTCGAGTCGGTCCTTAAGTTCTTTTGAGAAAAGCAATTCTCTTCCGAGAACGTTACAAAGATCCTGGATCCTTGAAGCCGAGTTGATGGTATCTCCATGATATGCAATATCCCTTTTGACCACTCCAACTTCAATGGCAGTGACCTCCCCGACATGCAATCCCGCTTTAAAAACCGGCACTACCCCATATTTTTCCATGAAATCCTCTTCCCTTGCCCTGATGGCCAATTGGAACTCCAGGAAAAAATCGATGCATCGATGATCGGTGATTCCCATTTTTTTCTCCCAGGTCAGGACCATCTCGTCTCCAACATATTGGTATATCTGGGCATTGTAGCGCATGACCACGTAGTTGGCTACGCCGAAACAATCCCTGATCAGTTCGGAGTACTTGATATGCCCCAGTTTTTCGGCAATCCCTGTGGAATCCTTTAGGTCCATAAATAGGAAAACCCGGTCTTCGATCTCAGGATTTTTATAATAACCCAAAAGCATTGGTATCAGCACTCCGGGGCCATACTTGGTGTTGATCTGCAAAATGAAATTCAGCAGGAGAATGTTGAAAAAAACATACAGTATGAAGGCCGCACTACTGTAGAGTTGAAAATCAAGGAAATGGTCGTAATTCTGGATGAAGCCGCGCCTTGTGAAGATCTCCTCGGAAAAAATAAATCCTACTCTCCAAACGAGAATAAAGAATACAAAGTAGACCAGGGATTCGATCATCACCCTGCCGATAGTCGAGAGTTTGTCAAGTCTCCTACGTATGATGAGACTCCTGATCAGACCTGTGCACAAACCATAGATAAATCCCGAAACCAGGATAGTCCTCATCGGTGTCCAATAATGGATCCGTGGAACATCGGGAAAAAATCCAAGTAATGCCCGGTCATAAAAAAAGATGATCGTTCCCAACAGCCAAAAGGAAATGATCCAATAATTGATGTGGATGTTTACTTCCGTAAAGACCGGGTGTTTGAAAGCAAATTCTCTTGCTCTTTGGGTATATCTAGCTAAGGGATGCATTCAGGGTTCAAATTAAGCCAGAAAACATGATTTAGGTCATTCATTTTTTCCCGCGGGAGGGTTACGTTCGCGAAAAATATCAGAGATGCCCAGATACCATACACTGGGGAAAATACCCCATAAAAGACACACAACATTCAAAAAAGAGGATGGTTCCCTGTTTCAGGAAGAGCTATTTGGCACTGCAGGCTTCGCCGGAATGTCCTCTCTACTTTATCATCACTACCCTCCCACTGTCGTTAAGGAATTTGGTGAGCCACGAGATGTAAAACCCAGGATCGCGGTTGAAAACAATATGAAAGCGCTCAGCTTCAAAGGCTTTCAGGTGCAGCCCGAGGAGGATTATATCAAAAGCCGGAAACCCATCTTCGTGAATTCGGACCTTCAGGTTGGCCTTGCAGCGCCTAAAAGCTTCTCTTCGGACTATTATTATAAGAATGCCGATGCCGATGAACTGATCTTCGTACACAAGGGTGAGGGAAATTTGAAGACCATCTACGGCCAACTGGAATTTGCGTACGGCGATTACCTGGTGATCCCCAGGGGGACCGTCTACCAGATTGACTTCAAAAGCTCGGATAACCTTTTGCTCCTTATCGAAAGCTTCAGCCCTGTCCTGACACCTGACCGATATAGGAACAGCTTTGGACAATACCTTGAGCATTCTCCCTTTTGTGAGAGAGACTTTCGTCTTCCTCAAGATCTGGAAACCCATGACCTTAAAGGTGAATTCAAGGTCTATATCAAGAAAAAGGGAATACTCTACAGTTATCTGTATGGCAACCATCCCTTTGACGTAGTGGGATGGGACGGGTTTAATTATCCCTATGCCATCTCGATCTTTGATTTCGAGCCCCTGACCGGAAGGGTGCATATGCCACCTCCGATCCATCAGCAGTTCGAGGGAAATAATTTCGTGATATGTTCCTTTGTGCCAAGGCTTTATGATTATCATCCTGAAGCAATACCTGCACCATATCATCATAGCAATATCGACTCTGATGAGATCCTCTACTATGTCGATGGAGATTTCATGAGCAGAAACAATATCGAAAAGGGGCAATTCACCCTGCATCCGGGAGGCATCCCTCACGGACCTCATCCGGGAGCCATCGAGAGAAGTATAGGGCAGAAAGGCACGGAGGAATTGGCGGTCATGATCGACCCCTTCAATCCCGTTTCTATTACCGAGGAAGCCCTGAAGATCCAGGTTGAGGATTATTACAAATCATGGATACCAAATGAAAACGGTATGAAAACCGAAAAAGAACAAGCAGTAAAACAATAAAAGAGAAATTATGGCTGACCTAACCCAAGTAGAAAATTACAATTACGGCCTGGATAAGATCTTTCCGGAAGCCGAGGACTTTTTGCCCATCATGGGGACTGATTATGTTGAGCTATATGTAGGAAATGCCAAGCAGGCGGCTCATTTCTATAAGACCGCACTTGGATTTCAGTCTGAGGCCTATGCGGGTCTGGAAACTGGATTGAAAGACCGTTGCTCCTATGTGGTTAAACAGAATAAGATCAGGCTTGTGCTGACCACACCATTTGATCCCGAGAGTGAGATCTCAAAACATATCGTCAAGCATGGCGATGGTGTCCGGGTTATTGCTCTATGGGTGGAAGACGCAAGAAAATCATGGGAAGAGACCACTTCAAGGGGGGCAAAATCATATATGGAGCCTACTGTGGAACAAGATGAGCATGGTGAGATCGTCCGGTCCGGAATTCATACCTATGGAGATACCGTACATGTATTCGTGGAAAGGAAGAATTACAATGGTGTTTTTATGCCGGGTTTTGAAAAGTGGGAATCGCATTATAATCCGGGTCATTGCGGATTAAAATACATAGACCACATGGTTGGAAATGTTGGCTGGGGCGAAATGGATAAGTGGGCAGAGTTCTATGCAAAGGTCATGGGATTCGCCAACCTGATCACTTTTGATGACAAGGATATTTCGACCACCTATACCGCCCTGATGAGCAAGGTGATGACCAATGGTAACGGAAGGATCAAATTTCCAATCAACGAGCCCGCGGAAGGGATCAAGAAATCCCAAATAGAGGAATATATAGACTTCTACAAAGGGGCCGGATGCCAACATATCGCTGTTGCCACGGATGATATCGTATTCACCGTGAGCGAAATGAAAAAGCGCGGCGTGGATTTTCTTTATGTGCCCGGGACCTATTACGATACCGTTGCTGAGCGTGTTGGGGAGATCGAAGAGGATCTGGAGATCCTTAAGGCAAATGGGATCATGGTGGACAGAGATGATGAGGGATATCTCCTACAGATCTTCACCAAGCCACTGGAAGACCGCCCAACCCTGTTCTTTGAGATCATACAGAGAAAAGGAGCCAATTCCTTTGGTAAGGGGAACTTCCAGGCGCTTTTCGAGTCCATTGAGGCAGAGCAGGAACGAAGAGGAACACTTTAAGATTTGTATCTATCCATAAGATCCGATTCCCCTCTGGCATTGCCATGAGGGGAATTTTTTTTCATCTCAGTTCTCAATAGGTAATTTAGCTCCCTATGAATGAAGACCGTCAGAAGATCCTCAAACAGATCGATGAAAAACTAGAGGCCCTGGGCCAGAGCACCGAAACGCACCTGAAAGGGCTCCTGAACGCCAAGCCCATCACCTACTGGGATTATATTCAAACCGGTGCATTGCTGAACCTGCAAACACCCAGAACCACCCATAAGGATGAAATGGTCTTCATCATGTACCATCAGGTCAATGAGCTGCTCTTTAAGATGATCCTTTGGGAGATTGAGCAGATCTGCTTTCATGAGGATCTGAAGCCCGAATTCTTTGTAAACAGACTCGGTAGGATCAGTCGCTATTTCGATGTGTTGACGGAGTCCTTCACTATCATGAAGGATGGCATGGAGGTAGAACAGTACATGAAATTCAGGGATACCCTCACCCCCGCCAGCGGTTTCCAAAGTGCCCAATACAGGATGATCGAGTTTGCCAGTACTGATCTGATCAATCTGATCGATGCGCGTTTCCGCGATACCATAGACCGGAACACACCCTTTGAACATGCCTACAACCACCTCTACTGGCAGGCCGCGGGCAAGAACTACAATACTGGAGAGAAGAGCACCTTGTTGAATCTCTTCGAAGAGAAATACATGGGTGATTTCATCCATTTTATGAAAAAATACAATGAGCGCAACCTGGATCTGACCTTCATGAAACTACCTGATGAATATCGCCATGATGTAGATCTGCAGAATGAAATGCGTCATTATGATCATGCCGTGAACGTGAAATGGGTTATGGCACATTTCGGTGCAGCCAGGCATTATCTGGAAAGCGGAAAAAAGACAGCAGAAGCCACCGGTGGTTCCGAGTGGCAGAAATATATGCTCCCCAAATACCAGAAGAGGATCTTCTTTCCTCAACTATGGACCCGGGAGGAGATGGATGGATGGGGTGAGACTAACCTAAATGGACATCAAATATTAGAGGAGCCTCTGACTATTCGATAATCGCTTTTTCCAGGAATTGCCTTTCCCATCCGAGATCCGCAAAATGGACTAAACTCAATGATGTTGCCAATTCAAATCTAATACACTCAATTTCGATCTTTTCCGTCGGCTCGATTAGGAAAAGAATTGCTTCCCTTTCTTAAATTTATGGGAATTCGTTGGAGAATGGTCTTCAACCCCAAACCATGATTACCCATGAAGATCAAAAAGGTCCTGGTCGCCAACCGCGGTGAGATCGCTATCAGGGTTTTTCGGGCTTGCGTCGAACTGAACCTCCGCACCGTTGGTATTTTTACTTATGAGGATAGGTACAGCCTGCACCGCTACAAGGCAGATGAAAGCTACCAGGTAGGCGCCAATGACGAGCCCTTAAAGCCTTACCTGGATATGGATGCCATCATCCATATCGCCAAAACAAAGAAGGTTGACGCTATTCACCCGGGTTATGGCTTCCTCTCAGAGAATGCGGAATTCGCCCGCAAATGCAGGGAAAATGACATCATCTTCATCGGTCCCGATCCGGAGACCATGGAGACATTGGGAGATAAGATATCGGCCAAAAAAGTTGCAAAGGCCTCAGGTGTTCCCATTATTGAAAGCAGCAGGAAGAAACTCCTGTCTATGAAGATCGCTCTGGAAGAAGCCGAGCGTATCGGGTACCCAATAATGCTCAAGGCGGCAGCCGGAGGTGGAGGTCGCGGCATGCGAGTTTTGAGAGGCAGGGAGGATCTGGAAAGGGTCTTTGAAGGGGCAAAAAGAGAAGCGAAAAACGCTTTCGGAGATGATACGGTCTTCCTGGAAAAATATGTTGAGAACCCAAAGCATATTGAGATCCAGATCGCCGGGGACAGGCATGGAAATATCGTTCATCTTTTTGAGCGGGATTGCTCCGTCCAGAGGCGTTACCAGAAGGTGGTTGAAATGGCCCCATCCCTCGGGATTCCGGAATGGGTCAGGCAAAAACTCTTCGAACATGCTCTGGCCATTACCAGAAGTGTTGATTATAACAATGTAGGAACCGTTGAATTCCTGGTCGACAAGCAGAACAATATTTACTTCATAGAGGTCAATCCAAGGATCCAGGTCGAACATACCGTCACTGAAATGGTCACGGGAGTTGACCTGATCAAAACACAGTTATTCATTGCCGGTGGATATCGATTGAAGGACAAGCAGATCAAGATCCCTGATCAGCAAAGCATTCAGGTCAGGGGCTATGCCATTCAATGCCGGATCACAACCGAAGATCCCGAGAACGATTTTCAGCCGGATTACGGAACGATCACGACCTACAGAAGCTCCGGTGGCCTTGGAATAAGACTGGATGCCGGAAGCCTTTATTTGGGAGTGACCATTAGCCCTTTCTTCGACTCCATGCTTGTCAAGGTCAGTGCGCATGGTCGTACCATGGATGGTGCATGCCGAAAAATGGACAGAGCCCTAAGGGAATTCAGGATCCGCGGGGTCAAAACCAATATTCCCTTTTTGCTGAATCTCATCAATCATAAGACATTTCAGAAGGGAAAGACAACCGTCAATTTCATCGAAAAACATCCCAAGCTTTTCCAACTGAATCAGCAGCTTGACCGTGGAACCAAGGCCGTGAAATTCATCGGCGATGTTGTGGTCAATGGCAACCCGGATGTGAAATTCGTCGATGAAGCCAAAATCCTACATGAGCCCAAGATCCCCTCTTTCGATGTTTATGCAGATCACCCTCAGGGAAGCAAGGACCTTTTGACCAAACTGGGTCCAAAAAAGTTCTGCGAATGGCTGAAGAAGGAAAAGAAGATCCAGTACACAGATACCACCTTCAGAGATGCTCACCAGAGTTTGCTTGCCACGAGGGTTCGCACAATAGATATGCTGGCAGTGGCTGAAGCCTATGCCAAGGAACATCCACAGACTTTCAGCATGGAGGTTTGGGGAGGAGCAACCTTCGATGTATGCCTGAGGTTTCTCTATGAAGATCCCTGGAAGCGTCTTGCCGATATCCGAAAGGCCGTACCAAATATCTTGCTGCAGATGTTGCTTCGCGGAAGCAATGCCGTCGGATATACCGCTTATCCCGACAACCTGATAGAAAGTTTTGTTGAAAAGGCCTGGGAGACGGGAATCGACCTCTTCCGGATCTTTGATTCGCTGAACTGGATGAAGGCCATGGAGCCCAGCATAGGATTTGTTCGCAAGAGAACCAAAGGTCTGGCTGAGGTAAGCCTATGCTACACCGGTGACATACTGGACCCTAAGAGAACCAAGTACGATCTGGACTATTACCTTAGTCTGGCCAAGGATATTGAAAACGCGGGCGCTCATATTTTGGCCATCAAGGACATGGCAGGCCTGCTTAAGCCCCATGCTGCCAAAGAATTGATCTCCGGCCTGAAAAGCACCGTGAAGATCCCGATTCACCTCCATACCCATGACACCTCTTCGCTTCAACCGGCCACCTACCTCATGGCGATTGAAGCAGGTGTGGATGTTGTGGATGTTGCCCTTGGTGGCTTGAGTGGCCTCACTTCCCAACCCAATTTCAACTCTGTAGTGGAGATGATGAAGTTTCATAAGCGGGAAAATGAATTTGACATCGAGAGTCTTAATCGTTTTAGCAATTATTGGGAGGTCATGCGTGAACATTATTATCCCTTCGAAAGTGGGTTAAAAGCGGGAACCGCGGAAGTTTTTAAGCATGAGATCCCAGGGGGACAGTACAGCAACCTTCGACCCCAGGCCATTGCACTTGGACTAGGTGACAAGTTTGAGGAGATCAAGGAAAGATACCGGGAGGTTAATGACCTGTTCGGTGATGTTGTCAAGGTCACGCCCAGTTCTAAGGTTGTCGGCGATATGGCACAATATCTCGTCAGCAATGGACTAACAGTGCAGGATGTCCTTGAAAAAGGAGATAGCATCAGCTTCCCTGAATCTGTCCAGGCGTTCTTTAAAGGAGATCTGGGACAGCCGACTGGCGGATTCCCAAAAAAAGTCCAGAAGATCGTCTTGAAAGATGTCAAACCATACAAGAATCGCCCGAATGCCCACCTGAAGCCGGTGGATTTCGATCAGGAGTTTGAGGACTTCCTGAGAATGTTCCAGAAAGGGTTCCCAAGAGATCTGGTGATAACGGATTTTTTAAGTTGGAAGCTATATCCAAAGGTTTGGGAAAACTATTATCGGGTATATTCAGAGTATGACGATATCTCCAAGATTCCTACCAAAAACTTTTTTTACGGCTTAAAGCCACATGAGGAAACGGTTTTCGAAATAGCTCCCGGCAAAGTCCTGATCGTGAAGTTGCTGAGCATAGGTCTTCCAAATACACTAGGAATGCGGACGGTTTTCTTCAAGGTCAATGGTCAGACGAGGAATGTGGAGATCGAGGATAAAAGCCTTGCCGTGGAGAAGGTTGAGAACATCAAGGCTGATCCTGAGGATGAAAAGCAGATTGGTGCTCCATTACAGGGCTTGCTCAGCAAAATTCTGGTCAAGCCAGGTCAGAGGATCAAAAAGAACGATCCTCTTTTCATCATAGAAGCGATGAAAATGGAAACCACGCTGGCCGCGCCAGAAAACGGCCAGGTGGAATCAATTCAACTCAGGGAAGGTTCGATGGTCAATTCCGATGATCTGATCCTTGTTTTCAAATAGGCAGGTTACTCTTTCAGAGTGATCTTGACCCTGTCAAGATTGCCAGTAAAGGCATAGGGGCTGCCCTCGTAGGCCTTGTCTACCTGTGTCCCTGTGTCCATTCCCACATCAAATGTTTCGGCCAGGGAATAAGTGCTTCGATGCATGGCCGGCATATCCACTTCTCCCTGCTTTTCCCCATTGACAAAGATCTCCCCGGTACCGGATACAGATCCGCTGCTAATGAAATTGAATTTCAGATCGGTTGAACCGCTGGGCAGCGGATCGGAGACCATGTGATAATGTTCTCCATCCAGATAGTTATAATCGAAATGGAGTTTGCCATCCATGATGTACATGGTATACCCTCCCGTCATTCCCCCGCAGGCTACAATTACCCCTTCTTCACCCCCATCAAGATCTATAGTGGTTTCTATCATATGTGATCTGCCTTTAACGGGAGCTGAGGCTTTTTCGGCGATTCGTACCGCTCCCGGAGCGAAATAGGTAAACTCCTTCTGATCGCCGAAAAGTATATTGCTCACTGCGGCAAGCCTATGGACCATGTCGTCATAAAGAGGGTAAACATTATTCGCCCAGGCTTCTTCTTCGAAGATCTCGATCAGTTCCTGAAGCTTCTCCGGATTCTCATCGGCAAGGTCATTGCTCTCTGAGAAATCTTCCTCCACATTATACAATTCCCATACATCTTCTTCAAAGGGAAGGGTCACATTGATATCCCAGGGCATTCTGTTCGCATGCAGACATACCGCCTTCCATCCATCTACCCATATCGCCCTGTTGCCGAACATCTCGTAGTACTGCCTCTTTTTTGCATTTGGGGCTTGAGGATCATCAAAACTGTAATTCATCGGAACCCCGGTAAAGTCCATCTGCTCAATGCCACGGTAGTACTGAGGCTTTTCAATTCCGGCAGCTTCCATGATGGTGGGAGCGATATCGCTGATATGGTGGTACTGCGATCTGACCTCACCTTTGGACTTGATGCCATTGGGCCAATGAACAACCATGTGGTCATGCTGCCCGCCGCGATGTTCGGATTGCTTAAAGTATTTGAAGGGTGTGTTTCCGGCCATCGCCCATCCGGCGTGATAATGAGGATATGTATCCCATTGCCCCCAGCGTTCATAATTTCTCATATTGGCTTCAAAAGAAGTTTGAAGTCCGTTCAAAACGTAGGTCTCATTGAAGGTGCCGGCCAAGCCCCCTTCCCCACTGGCTCCATTGTCGGCTGTGACGAATATCAGTGTATTGTCCAGCTCTCCTATCCTTTCCAATGTTTTTACCACCCTGCCGATCTGAAAATCCACATGTTCCATTTGAGCGGCAAAAACCTCCATTTGGCGGGCATAGAGTTTCCTTTCTTCGGCAGGGAGGGATTCCCATGCCGGGATCTCCTCGATCCTCGGGGATAGCTCTGTATTCTCAGGTATGATCCCAAGCTCCTTTTGTCTTGCTATGATCTGCTCCCGGGCTTCATCCCATCCCATGTCGAATTTCCCCCTGTACTTTTCGATGTATTCATCGGGGGCATGGTGAGGAGAATGCATGGAGCCGGATGCCCAAAGCATCATAAATGGCAGATCAGGGTCTAGAGATTTATGCCCGGTGATCCAATCGATGGCGCGGTCTGCCAGGTCTTCATCCAGGTGGATCGATTTGCGGTATGGTTCCGGGTAATGGTCATTCCACATGACAGGAATGAACTGATGAACATCGGCAGCCATGAAGTTATAGCCATGATCAAAGCCTTCTTCACTTGGCCAGCGGTCAAAGGGACCTACCTGAGATACCTCATATAAGGGTGTATGGTCCCATTTGCCAAGGGCATAGTTCACATAGCCGGCCTCTTGGAGATAATTGGCCACGGACTTGGCAGAGGGAGGAACAATGGCATTGTATCCCGGAAACCCCATTGCTGTAAGCGCATGGCTCCCCAGCCCGATTTTATGAGGGTTTCTTCCAGCCATGAGTGTTGCCCTTGACGGTGAGCATAGAGCGGTCGTATGGAAGTTATTATACCTAAGACCATTGTCCGCAAGCCGGTCTATGTTCGGAGTTTGGATAAGCCCGCCGAAAGATCCAACCTGCGCAAACCCTACATCATCGAGCAGAAAGATGACAACATTGGGCGCCCCTTTCGGCGGTCTCTTCTTCTGTGGCCACCATTCTTCGGAATCCTCATAGTTTTCGGCGATCTTTCCTTTGAACTCCTGTCCGTACTTGGCAAAGGATTCATCCTCGGAAGAAACTGTTTGATCATTGGACTGTGGATTGCAAGCGGTAAACAGTACCGCAGCAATCAAAAGGATCTGGATTAGAGTTTTCATATACATGCAATTTTTCTAAAGTTGATATTTTTACTGAACCTAAGGACGCCTTGTGGCAGGAAATTTTGATCCGGGCTACAAGGTTTAAGATCCATGTTATGAAAAATCTGTTTGTTGCTCTCGCCATCCTTTTTATTCCGGAACCTTCCCTTTTTGCTCAGGCGAATGCGTCCATATCCTTTCAATCGAGTTTTGGGGATTCCTTGATCGAAAACTCCTATGGCATTGCCAGGATGGGCGATTCCTATTATACCGTGGGCTACTCGCTCTATTCAGGGGTGGCGGATTTCATGGTCAGCAGAATTGACTCCTTTGGAAACCTGGAATGGACAAAAACTTACGGTGGAAGCACCGGCGATTTCGGTCACTCTATTGATGTTACGGCGAATGGGGATATTATCACCGCAGGATGGGGTAAAAGTTTCGGAGCAGGAGATGACGATCTTCTGTTCATCCGCACGGACCAAAATGGGGCGCCTCTTACAACCAAAAGCTATGGAGGTACCGGTATAGATCGTGCCCGGTGCATTCGGGAGATCCCTGGAGGAGAGCTTATTCATGCCGGCCATACCAACTCCTTCGGGGCCGGCCTCAACGATATTTTGCTGGTCAGAACCACCAGCCTCGGGGATACGGTCTGGGCAAAAACCTATGGAGGTTCAGGAAATGACAATGCCTGGTGGGTTGAACCGGTAAGTACAGGAGGGTTCATCGTAACCGGAAACACAGGTCTTGGGGCAGGTTTTTTGAATCTTTTCCTCCTCAGGCTTGACAACAATGGGGACACCCTATGGGCAAGATCATACGGAAGCGCATCGGGTATTGTTTCGGGGCTTTGTGTCAAAGAAGCCAATGGTGGTGGTTTCGTTGTTGCAGGTTATACCTCTGCTTTTGGAAATGGAGGAGATGATGTCTTTGTCATGAGAACAGATGGCTTGGGAAATATTGCCTGGGCAAATGCCTATGGAGATCTTGAGGATGAACAAGCAAGTGGAATTGTCGAACTGGACACCACAGGAGATTTCATTATCGTCGGGAAAACCCTAAGCTTCACCAATTATATGTATGATGAGAGCGCATATATTCTCGAGGTGAACGGAATGGACGGAGATATCAATTGGTCGGGGTTTTTGGGTGATTCAATATCCGATGACCTCAGCGCCGTAACTTCTGGTCATCCCGGCGGCTTTGTGGCTGTCGGCAATGGTTCATATTCAGGGCCAAGCAGGGATATTCTGATCCATAAGGGTTCTGTTGATACTGTTTTCAGTTGCAATACTTTTCCTGCATTGACATCAAGGGTCTTCGTGAATCCCGTTATGTCCCCAGCCCAGTTTTCTGTTTCCAATGCGCCGCTTGTTCTCACGAGTCAAAATGTTTCCGGAATCGACCATTCGGTTGGAGATACGGTCTGGTGTCTTGAAGATATTCTTATTGATGGACTCAACGGAGATTCGGAATTGAAGTTGGAAATATACCCGAATCCCTCTTCCGGAAATATTCACTTTCGTTCTTCGGATCTGGCGGGCAGGAAATGCGACCTTGAAATATACTCCTATTTGGGCCAATTGGAACATCGGCAGTTAATATTGCTGAATAATTCCGGTAGTTATTCCCTCGATCTCAGAACATTGAATGAGGGCCCTCACCTATTGATAATCAAATGCGGAGATAGCATACTTCGTCAGAAGGCAATTCTTAAAAGGTAAATCGAGTTGAATACTTTTCCCGTTCTGGAAACCGAAAGACTGCTGTTAAGGGAGTATGAGCCTCAAGATGCGGAATCGCTTTTTGAGCTAAGGACGAATGAACAGGTCAAAAAGAATCTATTCGATACCAAGGAGGAAACCCTGGAAAAAACAAAAGAGATCCTTCAAAGGATCGAGGATACCTTCAAGAACGGGACCGGAATCAATTGGGCAATAGAGCTCAAGGAGAATACCCAACTCATCGGTTATATAGGTTTTTGGAAGATCGTACGGGATCATGACCAGGCCGAGATCGGCTATATGCTATCCCCGGATCATTGGGGACGAGGATATATGCAGGAAGCCATTGCAAAGGCGATGGATTTCGGTATTCAGGACCTTGATCTACACAGGATTGAAGCATATACCAGAGATGTAAACAAGGCTTCCATACACCTGCTTAGGAAATTTGGTTTCGTTCAGGAAGGTCATTTTAGGGACTATATCAAAGGCGCAAAAGGTTATCAGGACGCCTTGGTTTTTGCAAGAATTATAGAGACTAGGCAAGGATAATTTTCCTTTCTTAATCTTGTTATTTTTAAGCTATGAAGAAAACTTTTTCGGCAGGTTACCTTTTCTGTTCCCTCCTTATTGCTACTCAAGGTTTGTTTGCGCAAACCACAGTTGTTCTCAACCCTAGCAAGGACAACACCCTGTATCAAAATGGGTTAGGAGCATGGTCAAATGGCCTTGGGGATTATCTATTCGCCGGAACGGACAACTCCTTTAATTTTAAGAGGGCTGTACTGTCCTTCCCGGTTTCCGACAGTGTTCCAGCCGGGGCAACAATCCTTTCGGCCAGCCTCACCCTGAATATGAACAAGGCCCCAACTTCCAACGGAAGGACTGTAGCGATGTACCGCGTAACCCAAGATTGGGGCGAAGGAACCTCCAATGCTCCGGGGGAGGAAGGCGGCGGTACTGCGAGTACAACCGGAGATGCAACCTGGATCCATACCTTTTACAATACCGGTCTTTGGACCAACCCTGGTGGGGACTTTGTTTCAACATATACCGACAGCATTTCGGTTGGGGGCAATGGGAACTACACATGGAGTTCGGCCCAATTAGCTGCTGATGTTCAGTTCTTCCTTGATTCCTCCGGAAAAAACTATGGATGGATACTCATAGGAATGGAGATTGGATACGCATCCGTAAAACGTTTTAGTTCGGGAAACAACAGCAATAACAAACCAGCCCTATCGATAACCTATCAGACTCCCTGTACCGCAGCAAGCATAAGCTCTTTGAGTCTCGCTGACGACACGATCTGCACCAATACTACTACAACACTTACTGTGAACGGAAACCTGAATGATGCTACTGCATGGCATTTATATTCAGGTGGTTGCGGTGGCTCGTTCGTAGATTCCAGCACCACTGGCACCTTTTCAATAGATATTGATCAAAGTACAGAGCTTTTCGTTCGAGGAGAAGGTGGTTGTGTCACTGCGGCAGCTTGTGATTCGACGAGTATTAACGTTATAGAGATCGATACCGGTGTGATCTATTTTTCATTCCCCACAACCGCCATTGCTGAGCAGGATAGCGCGAGTTATCAATGGTTTGGATGCACTGGAGGGCAATTTGATTCTCTCATTTCCGGCGCAAACTCCCAAACCTATACGGTACAACATCTTCAAGGGCATTATGGAGTCATCATAGAAAAGGATGGCTGCATAGATACCTCGGCTTGTATTTCATTGCAGGCATGGGGAATTGAATCCAGGTTACCCAACGGACGACTGAAAATATTTCCAAACCCTACAGAGGGCAAAATGTGGATTCCGATCCAAGGCCCCTCCCATGGGCTCGGACTCCAGGTTTTTGATCCCCGGGGGAAAACGGTAGACGTCCTTGTGCAGTATACTGATACGGGCCTGGAGTTGCATCTTCTCCATGCTCCGAGCGGGATCTATTGGCTGAGGGTCAATGATGGGAAGAGCAGTATTTCTAAATCCTTTCTGGTAAAAGATTAAACATTTTCCATTGGCTTGAATTTGTATTTTTGGTCCCGGCCAGGCCTTTTGAAAAATCAAGGAGATCAATTAACTACTTAATCTCAATATTGCTGTTAATGCCCTTTGTAGTCCTTGGGCAGATTGATACCGAATACAGGAATTACGCTCCTATATTCTCCCCGAATCAGAACTACATCACATGGTACGCCAAGGTAGAGGGAAACTGGGATCTGTATAACTACAGTCTTGCGCATCAGGACATCAGTCGCCTGACCCGATCCGAAGCATATGAAGGAGAACCCTCGTGGTCTCCGGATGAACTTGGTCTGGTCTTTACCTCGGACAAAAGCGGTTCTGAACAGATCTACATGCTCTCCGTCAGAACTACAGGCGTTGAGCAGGTCACCGATCAGGGAAACCCAAAGGACTACCCTACCTACTCTCCCGACGGACGGAGTATTTACTATAGGGAAAAGGAAGGAAAGGAATGGCACCTGTTTAAAATGGAACTTGCGAGCCGCAAATCCGAACGGATCAACAAGATCCCAATCGAAGGGCGATTCAGGATCTCGACCAATGGGGAATCGATATCCTTTGTGACCAAGACAGGTAAAAAATTTGCAATCGTAAGAGTAGACCTTGAAGGCTATTTGCTGTCAAAAACAGAAACCCAATTCAATTATCCGGGAAATCCCCATTATTCGGATGAACTGGGGCTTTTTGTTTTTGATGCCCATGCTGATGGAGAAGAGGACTCCGGAAATGGCGACTGGGAAATATGGACCATCGATAAGGATGGAGAAAACCTTGAAAGACTCACCAACAACAGGCTTGATGATTGGGGGCCTTATTGGTCTTCCAATGGAAGTAAGATCGTTTACTCGGGGGGTGGCCTGAACAACACGGGCTACGAAATATTCATAATGGATCTGACTTCCGGAAAAACCACCCAGCTTTCGAGCAGAAAATAGATTTGTATTTTGCTTTTCCCGATCAGAACCAGAAACAAACCCGTCCCTGTTTGACATGCGCCGATTACTCCTTGTTCTTCTCGCCACCAAGCTTATAGGCATAAGTCACAACACTTTGGCCCAGGAGGCTGAAACCCAATACTTCAGCTTTCATAGCGACTTCTGGGTCAATCTTCATCATTTTTTATACGAAAAGGCCAGCGGGCAGGAACTTCGAAAGCTTTCGGAAGATGGGCTTGCATTCCTTGATGTCGGTGAAGATGCGGTTTTTGAGAAGCTGGACAAGGACGAAAAAGCAGCCATTGAAAACGCACTTGATTATTATCGGGAAAGCCTGATTCGAAAGTCGCTTATCGGCCAGGGAAATATATCTCTTTGGCTCCAGAAGCAGGATGAAGAAGGGCTGATCAGGGACACGTTATTTTCCTCCAGGTACACCATGCTTCTCAATACCGTTTCCAAAGTCTATCGTGAGCACTTCTGGCCAATCCATCTATTGCAAAACCAAAACATCCTTAAAGAGCAGATTGAAACCATCACCCGATTTGAATCCGAGATCATGCCTCAAATGGAAGAATTGGCTGTCTACGCCTGGCCCATAGATCGCATACGAATAGACCTCACCGCCTATGGTAATTGGGCGGGTGCCTACACTTTCATCTACCCTACTCCAAATGTGTTTATCTCGACGCTTGACCCCGCCAGCAAGACTTCCGGTTTCATCGAAACGGTTTTTCATGAATCCTCACATGTTCTTTTCAGTCGCGAGAGTGGGTTCAGATCGAGGATCTATTTTATGTCTCAAGAGTTAGGGATGGAGTTTCCAAAGCATCTTTGGCATGCCAGCCTGTTCTACCTATGCGGAAGAGCTGTTCAGGATGCCTTGGCTGAGATCGGGATCGATCATTCGATGATCATGTATGAGCGAAATGTATTCTCCAAATACCATACTCCCGAGTTTAAACGCCTCCTTGAAGAGTATTATCAAGGGAAGACTGACATGGAGAAGACCATAAAGGACCTCTTGTCAACAGAGTCTGTCACGGCAGATTAAGATTCTCTGCCCTCTTCTCTGCATCTTGCTAAGAGATCTTTACTACTGCTTTCAATTCATGCAGAATATTATAGAGCCCGAAGTAGGTTCTGTTGATATAGAGGCCATGCTTGTTTCCCCTTGCGGTTTTCGAATTTCTAAACTCCTTCATATTGCTGAGTTTCTCTCCTACTGCATAGATGGACTCGAAATATGCCGAATCGCCAAAATCAAAGCTTGGATTTCGGAAGGGCCTTCCCAATAATTCTATCATTTCTTTGAAAATGTTCGAAAAGAATTCCCGTTCCACGGCGCTGTCATTCTCGTTTAGGAACCCGATTTCAAAAAAGAGCTTTTCCAGATCGAATTCAGGGTTAAGCACATCGGATTTCATCAACTGGAAATATGTATTGTAGAAATCCTCGGGAATCACCTTCACACAACCGAAATCCAGTACGCCTAATTTGCCGTCTTCCCGAAACAGGAAATTTCCAGGATGAGGATCCGCATGCACCTGCTTCAGTTCATGGACCTGGTGATCGTAGAAATTCCACAATGCCTGTCCAAGCCTGTTCCTCTCTTCCTGATCAGGATCCGATCCTAACCAATCTTTCAGATGCAGTCCGTTCATCCAATCCATGACCAGGATCTTTTCCGCAGAGAAATCCGCATGGTATTCCGGAAATATCAGGTCTTGAATATGGCTGCAGTGAGCCGATATCTCAACAGATCTTTTTAGCTCAAGAACATAATCCGTTTCTTCGATCAGTTTGCTTTCAACCTCCCCAACATATTCCTCCATCTCAGCCGGGTTGATCTTGAACATAGCCGTTGCAATGGGCCTCACCATCCTTAGATCCGAACTGATACTCTCCTTCACTCCGGGGTATTGAATTTTAACCGCATATTCCTTTCCGTCCAGAGTTGCCTTATGTACCTGCCCGATGGAGGCGGCATTTACCGCATTTTGTGAAAAAGTATCGAAGATCATTTCAGGCGATTTGCCGAAATACTTTCTGAACGTCTTCACAACCAAGGGGTAAGATAATGGGGGGGCGCTGTACTGCGCCATGGAGAACTTTTCCTGGTAGGCTTCCGGCATGATGCTTCTGTCCATGCTGAGCATTTGTGCCACCTTAAGCGCGCTTCCCTTCAGTTGACTCAAGGAGGAGTAGATATCGTTGGCATTATCTTCATTCAATTCATCCCTGCTATGCTCCGGGTTGATCATCTTTTTGCCGTAGTACTTGAGATAATTGCCACCTACCTTTGCACCTGTTCTGATGAACTTGGAAGCTCTGGATACCTTGGAAACCGGGATCTTTGATTGCTGGCCTTCCATCAGTTCTGATTCTGAAAAAGGAACTTACCAAAGTCGATCATCGAGTCAAGAGGGCTGCTTCCCATCAACTCAAAGGCGAGATTAACCGATTTCTCAACAGCGGCATCGGTTTTTTCAAAGCCTTTGGAGTCGTCCTTGATCCAAAAACGGATGAGGAATAAGAACTGCAACCAAAGACCATCCTTATACCGCTCGGAAATAACCGGCCTGGAAATGATCTCTTCGGTCTTAAATCCTTGCGATAGGATCTCATCAAAGAAAGCTGAGAATTCCTTCTTAAGGACTTGAAACTTTCCGGCGATCTCCATGGGGTTCAGGCTGTTTACCGGAAAGGAGATCGAAACAAAGCTTCGCTCATGTTTCAATTGCTCGAAAAATGTGAAATAGAAAGCCAATGCCTTTTCCCTCGAGCTGTATTCACCGAAAACCTTTTCACCCTTCACCATCATGATAGTACCATGGAGAAAATCCAGCCATACATTCTTCATCAACGACTGAAATGAGGAGAAATGCTCATAGAAATCCGATTCCTGAATACCGATGTGCTTACAGAATAGATAAACAGATTGAGGGTCTTCTCCCTGGGTCAATATCCACTCCTTATAAGCGGATTTGATTTTCTCCTCGCCGGCTTTCTGGGATTTTGCGGATCGCTTCTTTGATGTTGTGGTTGCCATTGGGTTTGTGCTTTAGGAATAAACCATCCAGAGAAAAATAGGTTTTGATTCGTGCAAATTTTCCTGATAACCATAAGAGTGTTCAAGATACACTCCAAGCTGGATTTTGACCGATATCGCCCAGCCAGATCCAATTTCATTTTATTTGATCATGGAATCCTATATTTGGCTCCTGTACGAGGCCTAGTTTTTTGGAAAGGATTTAATTGCAGGAAAAATGATAACTCAAACCAAAGAGTCCCAGGATCAAATGACACCGGATAGTGCTCTTCAGGCACTTAAAAACGGTAACAAAAGATTTGTTTATCAAAACATGGAAAGCCGGGATCTTATGGATCAGGTCAAACAAACTTCTTCCGGACAGTTTCCCTTTGCTACCATACTTGGTTGTATTGATTCAAGGGTTCCGAATGAGGCCATTTTTGACCAGGGCATTGGAGACATCTTTAGTGTTAGAATAGCCGGCAATGTGGTGAATGAAGATATTCTTGGCAGCATGGAGTTTGCTACCCGACTTGCAGGAACGAAATTGGTTGTTGTCCTCGGTCATACCAGCTGCGGAGCTGTAAAAGGTGCCTGCAATGGAGCCGAACTTGGAAATCTGACAGGCTTGCTGAGAAAAATAGGACCTGCGATCGCCAATGAAACGGAGACAACCGAAAACCGCGATGGGAACAATTCAGAATTTGTTCAGAATGTGGTTGTCAATAATATCCACAACAGCCTCGATGTCATCCGATCCAAAAGCGATGTGCTGACCGATCTGGAAAATGATGGCTCCATCAAGATCGTGGGTGCATTGTATGACGTCAGTACCGGCGAAGTGACTTTTTACGAATAGACTTCTTTCGGTCCTCAAGAAGGTCCGAATCGGCGAGAAGTAAGCCGGTCCGGACCTTTTCTTTTTGGGTCTTAGGGCTGATTTATACCAACCCCAAAGCTGACGGATGTCAGAGCCACTCCCCTCTGCCAGCTCTAGATTTACCCATAAACGATCAAAAAGATGAAAAAAATAGCAGTATCAGCCCTGGCTTTTCTTTTCTCCATCCTGCAATCTGAACAGCTAATAGCGCATGGCGACCATGGGGTTGGTGAAGGAACCAGCCTATTCCATTACCTACTCTCCCCTTTGCATGTTTTTCCCATTATCGGTCTTGCGCTCATTGGCCTCTACCTTTTTCGTATGAAAAAGAGGTCTGTCCAGAAATAATCAGGGCATGCACGAATTCTCTCTGGTAAGAAGTGTTGTGGAAATCTGTGAAGAGCAAATGCGCTCAAGACAGGACAAATACATCCGGCAAATCGAACTGGAGATCGGCACTTTGTCCGGGGTTGAAATGGATGCATTTGAATTTGCCTGGGAGATCGCAGTTCCCGGGACCGTTTTAGAGAATTCCCAAAGAAAGATCCTTAAAACCGAGGCAAAGGCGCATTGCAAAAAATGCAATTCCACACATGTGATCAAGGAAGTGTTTGATCCCTGCCCGAATTGCGGAGAGTATCTAACCGAGATCGTTGAGGGAAAGGAACTGAGGGTAAAGAACCTTATCCTAAGTACAATTACTCCGAAAATCAGCTTAACCAACACCTAAACCCATAATTATGTGCTCAACCTGCGGATGTAGTTCCAGCGATTCAATAAGTTATTCAGGATTTAATCTTGAGTCAACATCACAACATCACCATCACCATCATCATGGTGAATCCGAAGTGATCGAATTGGAGCAAAATATTCTTTCCAAGAACAATGAAATTGCGGATCATAACAGGGAGCATTTCAGATCCCTTGGTACAGCCGCCTTTAACCTGGTGAGTTCACCCGGTTCCGGAAAGACCACTCTGCTGGAAGCCACGCTCCTTTCAATGGGACCTCAATCCAGGTGCTATGTCATCGAGGGGGACCAGCAAACAAATCGTGACGCCGAGAGGATAGCCAAGTGTAAGGCTCCGGTTGTGCAGATCAACACCGGAAAGGCCTGTCATCTTGATGCATCGATGATCCATCGGGCCTTGCACCAAATGGAAATGCAGCCTGACGGTATACTTTTTATTGAAAACGTTGGAAACCTGGTCTGCCCTGCCCTCTTTGATCTGGGTGAAAGCAAAAGGGTGGTGATCATCTCTGTAACCGAGGGTGATGACAAACCGATCAAATATCCCGAGATGTTCCAGAGTTCAGATATCTGTTTGATCAATAAAATTGACCTACTGCCTTATGTCCCCTTTAGTGTTGATCGCTTTAAGGAGTATGCAAGAATGGTAAAACCGGAAATGGAATTTATCGAGCTTTCGGCTCTCACGGGAGAAGGCCTTGGATTCTGGCTGGATTGGATCAAAACAGAGGAACGGATTTCGGTGTAATGCAAACCTTCGGTATACATATCGAAGGTATGGTTCAGGGGGTCGGATTCAGACCCTTCGTCTGGAATCTGGCCAGAAAGCATGGCTTAAAGGGCTGGGTGAACAACGGATCAGATGGAGTGCATATTCGGGTTTCCGGTGAGGACTCTTCTATAAGCCAGTTCGTTTACGACCTGAAATATGATGCGCCGCTGAACTCAAAGGTTAAAGAGGTTACCCTTTCAAAAAGGGAGGTGCAAGCGTTCCCAGATTTCCGAATAACGGAAAGTAGCCAATCCGAAACGACCAGGCTTTACATCACACCGGATCTGGGGCTATGTCCTCAGTGCAGGCAAGACATTCATGACCATGGAAATCATCGAAAAGCTTATGCTTTCACCACATGTCTGAATTGTGGTCCTCGATATAGCATTACCACAGCATTGCCCTATGACAGACCGGGCACCACCATGGCAGAAATAAAGATGTGCCCGGAATGCAAAAGGGAATATGAAGACCCGGGCAACCGAAGATTCTTTTCTCAGACCAACTCCTGTCCGGAATGTGCCGTGAAAATGCGTTTGGTTGACAATGGTGGTTCCGTATTGGGAGATTCTCAAGACCTCATTATTCCCTACATTATTCAGGCGCTGGAACTGGGAAAGATCGTGGCCGTCAAGGGCATCGGTGGGTTCCTGTTGATGGCCGATGCACGGAACAAGGAATCGCTTAAGGAGCTAAGGACAAGGAAAACTCGTCCAACCAAACCCCTTGCACTCATCTATGGAAATGAAGAAATGCTCTTGCGGGATGTTTTCGCTTCACAAGAGGAATTGGAGGAATGGAATAGTATTGAATCCCCCATTGTCCTTTTTAGACTGAGTGATAAACCTCAGTCAGGTATTGCCCTCGATCAAGTTGCTCCCGGATTGAATCGCATCGGGGTAATGAGGCCTTACGCTCCAATTCTTGAATTGATCAGCAAAGGTTTTGAAGCACCACTTGTAGCCACGAGTGGGAATTCTAGCGGATCTCCCATTTTCTACCAGGACTCCGAAGCTTTGAAACAGCTCGCTACCATAGCGGATCTATTTCTTTTTCATGAGCGAAACATCGTGATACCACAGGATGATTCTCTAATTGCTTTTACCGAAGTGTCCAGGCAAAAAGTCTTTCTCAGAAGATCCCGGGGCTATGCACCCAGCTACATCAACCCCACCCTTTCTTTGCCAAACAATCTATTGGCCACCGGAGCAATGCTCAAAAGCAGTTTCGCAATGAGTCATCAAAACAACTTTTACATAAGCCAATACCTTGGGGATTCTTCAAATTTTGATGTTCAAGAGGCATATAGGAAAGTATACGATCATCTGCAGACCCTACTTGATTTTGAGCCTGAGCAGGTAATTGTCGACAAACATCCGGATTACTTTTCCCGCCGTTTCGGTGAGCATATTGCCCATACCAAAGGCATCCCCTTGATTGAAGTTCAACATCATAAGGCACATTTTGGAGCCGTTTTAGCCGAAAATCATCTGCTGAATTCATCAAAGCCCACCCTGGGAGTCATTTGGGATGGAACGGGTTACGGCGATGACGGACAGAGCTGGGGTGGTGAGTTTTTTCTGTTCAAGGATGATCAGGTGCATAGAATCGATCATCTCGATTACTTCAGTCAGCTTCCAGGTGATCTCATGGCTCAGCAGCCAAGACTTTCCGCTCTTTCGGTCTTCGGGCATCTTCCAGGGTCCAAAGAACTTCTAAGGCCGGCATTTAGTGCCGAGGAATGGGATTATTATCAAAAACTATTGCAGCAGGAACTTGGGAAGAGCTCCAGTATGGGAAGGCTCTTTGATGCCGTAGCCGGTTTTCTTGGTTTCGCAGGCAAGCAATCATTCGAGGGAGAGGCTGCCATGCAACTTCAGGCATGGGCAGAACAATATATCGATCAACATAAGGACGAAGTACCGGTATACCGCACCCATGGAACCAAATGGAACTCAATAGTGGAAGGCATTTTCGAGGATAGAATAAGAGGGGTTTCCATATCTGAGATCGCAGCCAAGTTTCACAATTCCCTGGTTCACATGATCGACCGGGTTGCCGAAGAAAGTAACTGTGAAAATCTGGCTTTTAGCGGAGGTGTTTTTCAGAATACCCTACTCATCGATTTGATCAATGAGCAGCTATCTAAAAAGTACAACCTATTGTTTCACAAATCATTAAGCCCAAATGATGAATGTGTCTCTTTAGGTCAGATCGTCTGCGCCTCACTTGAGCTTCAGCATCAATTCAGATCGGAAAGACTTAAGGCTCAAATCCATTAATCATGTGCCTTGCCATACCCGGAAAGCTTGTCAGCATCAATGAGGGTTCGAAGGACCTATTCAGGGAAGGAACCGTGTCTTTTGACGGCATAAAGCAAAAGGTGAATCTGTCGCTCCTGCCTGAGGCGGAAATTGGCGATTTTATCCTTGTACATGTAGGGGTAGCCATCAGCGTTGTCGATGCAGATGAGGCTGAGAAGACTTTATCATACTTAAAGCGCATGGGGGAAGCATGAAATATCTCGAGGAATACAGAGAGGCAACAATGGTCAGGGAATTGATCAGGCAGGTCAAGGATTCGGCGAATGGTGAATGGAACATCATGGAGATCTGTGGTGGTCAAACGCACAGCCTTGTCAAGAATGGGATCATAGACCTGCTGCCGGAAAATATCAATATAATCCATGGACCTGGCTGCCCGGTATGCGTGACCCCTCAAAGCATCATCGACAGGGCGATCACGTTGGCCTCACAGACCGATATCATACTTTGCTCCTACGGTGATATGCTGAGGATCCCTGGATCTAAAAAGAGTCTTTTGGAGGTAAAGGCCCTAGGGGCGGATGTCAGAATCGTTTACAGCCCTCTTGAAGCAGTCCGGATCGCCTCTGAAATGCCGGATAAGCAGGTTGTCTTTTTTGCCGTGGGTTTTGAGACCACTGCTCCTGCCAATGCTCTTGCGGTAGTACAGGCCAGCGCTTCAGGTTTAGAGAATTTCAGCATCCTGAGTTCTCATGTTCTCGTGCCTCCGGCCATCGAAGCCATACTTTCGGATCCGGATAATCAGGTGGACGCGTTTCTGGCGGCCGGCCATGTCTGTACTGTCATGGGATATGAAGAATACCCTCCTATCTGTGAGCAATACAGGGTGCCGATCATTATTACAGGATTTGAACCTGTCGATCTGGTTCAGGGAATTCTCATGGCGGTTCGACAGCTTGAACGAGGTGAATACGGGCTTGAAAACCAATACTCCAGAATGGTTGACAGATCCGGAAACCTTAAGGCTCAGGAAATGATCAGTGAAGTCTATGAGGTTTCCGAACAGGAATGGAGAGGAATAGGGACGATCCCCCAAAGTGGATTGGTCTTAAACGAAAAATACGAGTCATTCGATGCCGGCAAGAAATATGGCTTCCCCGAGGAAAGCGATAAAAAGGTTTCGGACTGCATTGCAGGGGAAGTCCTCAAAGGCCAGAAGAAACCTATTGAATGTCCCAGATTTGGAAATGGTTGCAACCCTGAGTCGCCCCTGGGTGCTCCGATGGTTTCTTCGGAGGGAGCCTGTGCGGCATATTATCATCACAGGATAGTGGAGTCGATATGAAGATCCAAAAGCTTCATTGCCCAAACCCTGTTTCGGATCCGGAGGTCATTACCTTGGGCCATGGAAGTGGAGGCTTGCTCACCAGTCGCCTTCTTGATTCTAAGGTTTTCGAAATCCTGAACAACGAGTTTCTGGAAAGAGCCGATGATGCTGCCGAAATTCAGCTTGAAGGGAAATCGATCATGTCCACCGACTCCTTTGTGGTTTCCCCCATTTTTTTTCCCGGAGGAAATATTGGTGAATTGGCTGTCAACGGTACGGTTAACGATGTTGCCATGTGTGGAGGTATACCGAAATACCTGGCCCTGAGCTTTGTGCTGGAAGAAGGCTTGGCCATGCAAGAATTCGAAAAGATCCTCCAGGGAATCAAGGCTGCCTGTGACAGATCCGGTGTGAAAGTCATAACCGGTGATACCAAAGTTGTGGACAAGGGTAAGGGCGATAAGCTGTTTATCAACACTACCGGGATCGGCGAACTCCACTCAAGGGCAAACTTGTCGCCTGGCCGCATCGAGCCCGGAGATTCGGTGATCATCAGTGGGGAGATGGCCAATCATGGCATCGCTATTCTTTCAGTGCGGGAAGGTCTGGAATTCGACGCAGATCTTGAAAGCGATACCGCAAACCTGAACCATTTGGTTCATGATCTGCTGGATCGTTTTGGAGATAAGATCAAGTTCATGAGAGATCCCACACGAGGAGGTCTTTCCTCTACCCTCAATGAAGTGGCTCATAAGACCGAGCTGGGAATTGATATTCTGGAAGAAAGGATTCCTGTCAAAAAGCAGGTTCAGGCCGCCTGTGAAATGCTGGGCCTTGATCCACTCTATGTGGCCAATGAAGGAATATTTATGCTGATCTGCGATCCTGAACATGAAACAGAAATTTCGAATTGGCTAAGATCCTCTGAGCTGGGAAAAAACGCATCGAGCATAGGAAGTATCACCCGGGATCATAAGAACACAGTTGTGCTCAACGGGAAATTTGGTGGCAGGAGGACGGTTCAAATGATGGTCGGGGAACAACTTCCACGGATCTGTTGATCGGGCTTTAGCTCAACATCCTCGCCCGTGTTGAGTATCATTTCGGGAACTGACCAAGGTCATCAGACACTATCCCTAATGGGGTTACATTCAGGCAGTAATTAGTTGTGAAACTCTAATCCTGCACCAAAGATGGCAAAAGAAAAATCTGGTAAATTCCGGGACAGGGTCGAACTCCTGGATTGCCTATGGGCCCACCAATCCAAACATGGCTATATCAAAGACAATCATGTAAAACAATGTGCTGAGGACTTCGGGATGTCGGAGGTGGAAATCGAAGGGGTGATCTCCTTTTATCACTTTTTCAAGAGACAGCCCGGAGGAAAATTCACCATATACCTGAACAACAGTATTGTCTCGGAATTCAAAGGATTCGAAAGGATCAAGGAAGCCTTTGAGCGTGAAACCGGTGCCTCATTCGGTTCGGTTGATCCGGGTAGACAATTTGGTCTTTTCGAAACGGCCTGCATCGGGCTGAGCGATTATGAGCCTGCCGCACTGATCAATTTCCATCCTTTTATCAATCTGACAACACTCAAGGTAAAAGAGATCATTTCCCAGCTCAAGAAAGGAAAAAAGCCGGCTGATATATGTGATGATATTCCCAATAATATCAGACTTCAGCCTCCTAAAGAAGGGGCCATATTCTTTAGGGATTACAAGCCGGGGAGCATAGTACCTCTTCTGAGTCAAATGAAGCCCCAAGCGGTGATCGAGGAAGTTAAGAGGTCTAAGCTAAGAGGTATGGGCGGTGCACTGTTCCCTACCGGTTTGAAATGGGCTTCCTGCGCGGCAGAAAAGGAGAAGAAGAAATACATCGTTTGCAACGCCGATGAAGGCGAGCCCGGAACCTTCAAAGACCGGGTTTTGATGACTTCCATGCCTGCACTTCTGCTAGAGGGGATGATCGTCGCAAGTTATGCTGTCGGCTCCAATGAAGGGATCATTTACCTAAGAGCGGAGTACTTCTGGATGAAGAAACAACTGGAGAAGGCCATCAAACAATTCTACAAAATGGGCTTGCTCGGCTCCAATATTTCGGGTCTTAAGGGCTTCAATTTTGATCTCAGGATTCAAATGGGTGCCGGAGCCTATGTCTGTGGGGAAGAGACTGCCCTACTCAATTCAATGGAAGGAAAAAGAGGTGAACCCAGGACCAAACAGTTTTTTCCCACTGAAAAAGGATTTCTCAACAAACCTACAGTGGTGAACAATGTGGAAACATTCTGCGCAGCGGCAAGGGTCGTAGAGCTTGGATCCGACCATTTCCTAAATATTGGAACCGAATCTTCTCCCGGAACAAAGCTCCTGAGTGTTTCAGGGGACTGCCATAAACCCGGTATCTACGAAGTCGCCTGGGGCACGAAGGTCTCACAGGTTTTGAAAGAAGCCGAGGCGGAAAATCCAAGTTTTGTCCAGGTTAGCGGGCCATCGGGAAGTTGCATCTCGGCCAAGGAGTTCAAGAGAAGCATTGAAAAAGATGATCTTCCATGCGGTGGTTCCTTCATGATCTTCAATGACAAAAGGGACATTCTGACCATCATGAAGAATTATACCAACTTCTTCAAGGAGGAGTCATGTGGATTCTGCACACCCTGCCGGGCCGGGAACTTCATTATCCTGCGAAAACTGGAAAAGATCGGCAAGGGACTCGCCTATCCCAGCGATTATGATGATATCAGGGAATGGGGCGAGGTTATGAAGATGACCAGCCGATGCGGACTTGGAAAGGCTGCCACCAATTCTTTAAACCAGGCCCTGGAGAAGTTTCCCAAGTATTTTGACGGATTGGTGGATCACCACAAGGAGGGATTGAACAAGGAGTTTGACCTTGAATCCGCAGTTCAGGAATATGAAAAATTCAAAAGCTAAGACCATGGCAAAAAAGAATTCCAAAGAGATCACCATCACCATCGATGGAAAGAAGATCAAGACTCAGGAAGGAAAGAATCTGGTAAAGGCCGCGGAAGAGAATGGCATCTTCATCCCTTCTCTATGCTATTATGAGCATATAGATCCGCCATTGGGAACATGCAGGGTTTGCACCTGCAATATCGATGGCTATGATGGGCCAGCCTGTACACAAAAGGTCAAGGACGGGATGAAGGTTGAAGTGCAGACCAAGAAACTCAGAAATACCAGGTCGGCGATTGTAGAGATGATGTTCTCCGAAGGCAACCATTTTTGTCCCGGTTGCGAAAAAAGCGGGGATTGTGATCTCCAGCATATGGGATATGAAATGGGTGTTTCACGATCCAGGTTCCCCCATCTATTTAAGGACCGGCTGATCGATTTTAACCCCAAGAGAATGGTCATTGAGCATAATCGTTGTGTCAAATGTCACCGCTGCGTGGAGGAGGTATTGACCGATGATGGCAAGAGGGTCTTCTCATTTGCCAACAGGGGAAATCAAACAGAGGTAGCCATTGATTATGAACAGGAGGCGAGGTTGACGGATGATCAAGCATTGAATGCAATGAGCATTTGCCCAACCGGAGCCATACTGGTCAAGGGTGCAGTCATGACTCCCCTGCCCTTTGGTGATCGAAAGTTCGATATGGCCTCTGAGCAAAAGGGCTTCTACGAACCTTCGGGAAAAGACTCCAAAAAGGCTTCAAAGAAGAAGAAAAAGAAAACCATCGCCACCATCTCCTTGGCCGGATGCTTTGGTTGCCACATGTCCTTGCTCGACATAGATCTCGGCCTTTTGGACATCATCGAGGTGGTCGAGTTCAATAAGTCTCCGCTGAATGATATCAAGGAATTCACCAAGCAATGCGATATCGGTTTGGTAGAAGGGGGATGTTGCAACTCTGAAAACGTTGAGGTCCTTCAGGAGTTCAGAAAAAAATGTGATATCCTGGTCAGCTTTGGTGAATGCGCCATCTGGGGCGGCTTACCTGCAATGAGAAACACAATTCCGCTTGAAGAATGCCTGGAGGAAGCTTATCTCAATGGAATGACCTCTGAACCCGGAGAATACATAGTGCCCTATAACCGGGAGTTGCCTAAGATCCTCGACAAGGTTTATCCGAACAATGAGATCGTCAAGGTAGATTACTTTATTCCCGGATGTCCTCCGGATGCAAATCATATATGGAAGGTCGTTCAAAACCTTCTGTTCGATGAGGATTATTCTGTTCTGTACTCTGAATTTAAATACGACTGATCATGGGTGAAAAAATTGCAATTGATCCTGTAACACGGGTGGAAGGCCACGGGAGGGTTACTGTCCATCTGGATGATAAAGGCAAGGTAGAAGATGCCTTCTTTCATATTGTGGAATTCAGGGGCTTTGAAAGATTTGTTCAGGGACACCCCTATTGGGAAGCTCCGCTGTTGGTGCAAAGACTTTGCGGCATCTGTCCTGTAAGTCATCATTTGGCAGCTGCAAAAGCTATCGATCAGATCGTTGGACTGGACCCTGAAGATCTGTCTCCTACGGCAACAAAACTGAGGAGGTTACTTCATTACGGGCAGGTGTTTCAGTCCCATGCACTCCATTTTTTCTACCTGGCCTCTCCGGATCTGCTTTTTGGTGTAGATGCTCCAAGAGAGAAAAGGAATGTCGTCGAGGTGGCTATCACCAATAAGGAGCTTGCCAAAAAAGGAATCCTGATGCGTAAATTCGGTCAGGAGGTCATCAAGGCTATTGCCGGGAAAAAGATCCATGGGATCGCGGCAGTTCCCGGAGGAGTTCATAAAACCCTGTTTCCTGAAGAAAGGGAATACTTCCTGAAAGATGGAGATGTTCCTTCTATCGATACTATGATCAAATGGACCAAGGAAATGGTGGATTTCATCAAAGCCTATCATGACCAAAACTTTCAATGGCTTGACAGCTTTGCCCATTTCCCTTCCGGGCATTTGGGATTGGTCAATGAGAAAGGTGCATTGGAATTGTATGACGGACGCCTTAGGGCTATTGATGCAAAAGGAAAGATTACGCTCAATGATGTCCCGGATGATGACTATATCAAATACTTCACCGAGGGGGTAGAAAAATGGTCATATATGAAATTTCCGTATCTCAAGGACCTCGGAAGAGGAAGAGGCTGGAACAGGGTGGGTCCATTGGCAAGACTCAATGTGAGCGAGTCCATCAGCACGCCCTTGGCGAACAAGGAACTTCTGGAGTTTAAGGCCTACAATGGAGACAAGCCCAACAACTCCACCATGCACTCGCATTGGGCCAGACTTATCGAAATGCTCTATTGTGCCGAAGAAATGAAGAACCTTCTCGATGATGAGAGCATACTGGGTGAAGATCTTCTGAGGGAAGGGACTCGACGTCCGGAGGGAATCGGCATCATCGAAGCCCCGAGGGGCACATTGATCCACCATTACCAGGTGGATGAAAAGGGCATGATCACCAAATGCAACCTGATCGTTTCGACTACCCATAACAATGAAGCGATGAACAGGGCGGTCAGATGGGTGGCAAACAACGTGCTTGATGAACAAAAGGAGATCACCGATGGCATGCTAAATCAGGTAGAGATCGCGATTAGGGCCTTTGATCCATGCTTAAGCTGTGCGACCCATGCAGTCGGGAAAATGCCTTTAAAACTGGAAGTTTACAACTCTGACAATCAGATTATTAATGAGTTTATTAAGAATTCCAACTGATGGTTGATCTCAATTCTTCCGGAACCCTGATGATAGGAATCGGAAACTCCGGTCGATCCGATGACGGTCTGGGATGGAGTTTTGTCGAAGAAGTGGAGAAGAAAGGTGAGTTCAAGGGGCCATCCATTCTCAGGTATCAGCTTCAGGTCGAAGATGCTGATCTGATCAAGGATTACGACACCATTGTTTTTGTTGATTCTTCCGAAGAAACTCTTGAAGAGGGATTTGGATGGTCTGAAGTATTTCCGGCGAATGATTTTTCGTTCACCACCCATCAGATCTCCCCTCAGGTAGTTCTTCATTTATGCGAGTTCATCTATAAGAGAAGACCAAAAGCCTTTCTCATGGCGATTGGTGGCAAAGCATGGGAATTGGATCAAGGCTTAAGTCAGGTGGCTGAAGGAAACCTGCTAAGCGCGTTGAGTAAGTTTCAAGAACTCACAAACCCCAGACTGGAAGAGGCCTAAGTCATCGTTTTTTGATGGTCGGAGTCACTGTCAAATTATTATCTAATAGGGCCAACCAAAAAAAGGTTTTCTCGTATATATCGTAATATTTCAAGAGAAACCCCATTTTTGCAGGTTGAAACCCCCTCACAAAGGCTTCATGTCTAAGAACCGTTGGTTGTTCACCCTTATCCTGATCAAGCAATTCCTGTTCACGGGAATTACTCAGGTCGCATATGCGCAGAGCAATGCCAACTTAGAGGGAGTTGTTCCAAAGCAAAAGCAGGCCATTGCCATCGACTATCAGGCTGAAGGCGCAGGAGCCAGTCATACCCTGGGCTTTTTCTTTTTTGATATTGATACAGACAAAGATGGCATTCCTGACTTTTTTGAGGTCTCAGCCGCGCAAGATCTTGATGGAGACGGGCTGAGCAATGGGGTGGATCCGGATGATGACAATGATGGTATCCCCGACGTTGCAGATGTCCAACCCGCTGGAATCTTTTCCATGCCAGGGTCATTTTTTAGAGATGGCATAAAAGCCGAGATTGCCGGAGCCACAGCGGGGGATTATTGGCAATTCGTGCCCAACAACCTGATCGTAGGTGGAAAATACAACGGGATGTTCGAACACCCGGGGGCTTACCTTTATGTGGACAATAATCAGGATAGTATACCGGATGTACTTCAGTATTCAACGAATGACCTCCCGCCTTATGTGATCGACACCGGTTTCTCCGCAAATCATGTTCTGCTGGGAGCGTTTCCCACTCTTCTTGGAGATTGGGAATACAGTGGCACACCAGGGCTTTCTTCCGCGTTTAAGAAACATACACTTGGAAAGACCATCTTCGAGCTTGCCGATGATGATGGTGGAACCGCTGTCAACACACATTATACCAATAATTCTCCCTATTTCCCGGAGACCTCGGATATATATGGAACCGCCGACGGTCAGGTCGATTATGATATTTATGGGACGAATGATCCCAACAGCCCCAAAATACCTACGGAGGTATTTGGAACGGATCCTCAGGGTGTGGATTATTTCAGATACAGATGGTTTGAGAACCAGATCAATAAGGATAGGGAAATTGTATTTTTTGTCATAAGCTATTGGAATTCATCAGGTTCCTCGACAAATACCTATTACTCAAAACCTGAACTGAACCAGCTTCCACCCATGACGACAACCAACAGAAATGGTAGAACCAGCGGGGATGACTTTGGAGGTTGGATAGGCCAAAACGACTGGTATCCGAATTTTCAAAGCACCAGTGAGCATGATGCTCTTGCTGCCGGGGTCTTCGGAGCTGGCACTACCTGGTCGATGATCGCAAGCTCCCCTACCGACGGATCCAGCCCGGTAGCACTTCTACCTGCGAACCAACCATGGGTCGATCTCTACGAAAACTGGAGAGAGGATAGGAAGATACTTCAATACCTTGCCCTTGGAGATATGTTTGACTTTGCGGCCGGAGCAAACGCGAGATTTCTTGGACGATATGGTATTGACCTTAGCGCTGACAACCAAAACATCATCATCCGCGCGCAGAACTCCAAAACCGCAAGCTTTCTGATATCCCCGGTTGAAGGGGATACCAATAGTTACTTTATAGGTGTCGAGGATATCATTGGTGATCGTGACTATGATGATGTGATGTTTTACTTTACCTACTTCGCTGGGGTAAATGTCTCTGCAAACCTGGAATCCTCCTTCCAGGTTGGGCAATGTTTCGACACCATCACCTATCAGGCTACGATAAGAAATTCCGGAACCGCTGATGCTACCGGAGTTGTTTTTGATCTCACACCTGATGCAAATAGTGCTCTTGTCGTAGGTACCGTTAAAACGACTAGCGGAGCCGTAACAATAGGCAACACGGTGGGAGATGTAACGGTTCAGGTCAATGCGGGAACAATTGCTCCTGGCGATTCTGTATTGATCACATTCCAGGTCGGATTTAATAGTGCTATTTATCCTGGAACCAATACACTGTCCACGCAAGGAACGGTTTCGGGAGGAAATTTTTCCAATGTCGTCACCACGGACAGGAATGGTACGGCGGTTTTCCAACCCACGGTAACCGACCTGGATAGCTTCTTCATAATGCCCATCAGAGGTCCTTCTGATACCACGGTAGCTTTAGGGAACAGTTGCGATTTTACCCTTCCGGATTTCAGGGATTCTGTTTTCGTCGATAACTTCTGTCCTCCGCTTACGAAAGTCCAAAACCCTGCCCCCGGTAGTTCGATAAGCACCAATTCGCCAGTAAACATCGGCGTCACAGACAACAATGGCCGAAGCGCATCCTGGATTTTTAACGTTACTGTAGAAGACACTACGGCTCCGAATGTCATTGTTAAGAATCCCACAATATATCTCGATTCTACAGGCTTTGTCTTGATCACTCCCGATTCTATAGACAATGGAAGTAATGATAACTGCGGTCCTTTTACCCGGACCATCAGTGAAGACACTCTTGATTGCGCTGACATTGGCGCAAATACGGTTTGGCTTGTTCTGACCGATACGGCGGGAAATGCGGATTCGGCTACATCGACTATCACGATCAGCGATACAATATCGCCGGTTGTCATTCCGGGAAGTGGAAATGTTTATATCGGAGCCGGGGGAAATGTTGTGGTGACTCCGGCCATGGTTGACAGTGCCTCTTATGATAATTGTGGTATTGCAAGCATGAATGTGGCCCCGAACTTTTTCACCTGCGGTAACATAGGTCCGAACTCAATCACGCTTACGGTCACAGATGTAAACGGAAATTCCAAGTCAAGGACTTTCACAATCAATGTGGTGGATTCTATCAAACCGACAGTGAGCACGAATAATGTTACCGCTTACTTAAACCCTGTAGGAATCGCCAATGTCACTCCCGTGGATATCGATAACGGATCCTCTGATAATTGTGGAATTCTGGCTTTGAGTCTGAGTCAGTCCTTTTTCAATTGTGGTGATACAGGAACCAATACGGTATTCCTGACGATCACGGATATCAATGGCAATGTCGATTCTGCCTCGGCCATAGTGACCATTGTGGATACGGTTTCACCAAATGTCTCTACAACCAATGTATCCGTACCTCTGGGTACGGGGGGAACCATCGTCGTCCCTCCTTCTGTGGTCAATAACTTTTCCTTTGATAATTGCGGGATCGATAGTCTGAATCTGACTCCAAATACCTTTAATTGTTCTAATGTTGGCCCCAACAATGTGGTGCTCACGGTTTATGACGTAAACGGAAATAGCAAGTCGGGCACGGCCATCATCACCATTCAGGATACTACCTCGCCAAATGTAATTACGCAGGATATCACGGTATATCTGGACCCGGCGGGAAATGCAACAATTACACCGGCAATGGTCGACAACGGCACCGGCGACCCCTGTGGAATAGCGAGTTTGAGTTTGGACGTCACGAGTTTTACCTGTGCCGATCTTGGTGCAAATACGGTACTTCTCACCGCAACCGACAACAACACCAATAGCAGAACAAGGCCTGCAATAGTCACAGTGCTTGATACCGTAAGTCCTATGGCCGCCGCTCAAAACAGGACGGTCTACCTTGATCCAACAGGATTAGCAGCCCTACCCCCTTCCCTTGTGAATAACGGGTCTTCCGATGCCTGTGGAATTGATAGTCTGGCTTTGATCCCTGATACCTTTTTCTGTTCTAATGTAGGACCGAATGCTGTCATACTTCAGGCTTTCGATGCCAGTGGGAATGTGGATAGCGATAACGCGACGATCACCGTTATTGACACTGTAGATCCAATGGTGGTAACCCAGAATATCACGGTTTATCTGGACGGAACGGGAATGGTTACGGTTTTACCGGGAGCCGTGGACAATGGGTCTGCGGATGCATGTGGGATCGCTGCTCTTGCGCTAGCTCCAAATTCCTTTGGATGTGCACAACTGGGAGCCAACAATGTTACGCTCACCGTTACGGATAATAACGGGAACAGTAAAAATGGTACTGCCATCGTCACGGTATTGGATACCACCGGAGCCACAGTCCTTACCCAGGATATCACCGTATACCTCAACCCTGCAGGAAATGTAAATATTACGGCTTCAGATGTCAATAACGGTACGAACGATGCCTGTGGAATTTCCGGATTGTCACTTTCACAGACGGCATTTGATTGCAGTCATCTTGGGCCCAATACCGTTACACTCACGGCCACCGATAACAATACCAATGTAAGCAGCGGAACGGCCATTGTAACCGTTCTCGATACTGTTTCTCCAACTGCCATAGGCCAAAACCAAACCATCTATCTTGACCCCGCAGGAGTCGCCATAATGGATCCGACACTGGTGAATAATGGCTCCTCGGACGCTTGCGGGATCGATAGCTTCTTTCTTTCCACCGACACCTTTTTCTGCCCGGATGTTGGGCCCAATTCCGTCGATTTTTTCGCCAGGGATTCCAGCGGTAATTCTTCGGCTTCCTCGGTGACCGTCACTGTCATTGATTCCGTGGACCCCAATGTCATCACACAGAATATCAACGTCTATCTTGACGGTACGGGAAATGCTACCATTACTGCAGCACAGATCGATAATGGCTCTTCTGATGCATGCGGCATAGCCTCCCTGAATGTCTGGCCAAATGCCTTTAATTGCTCCAACCTGGGCCCCAACAATGTAACACTCACGGTAAACGATAACAATGGAAATTCGAAAACCGGATCCGCCATCGTCACCATTCTTGATACTGTTGGACCTACAGTTGCGACTCAGAATATCACCGTTTATTTAAGCGCCTTTGGAACGGTCAGCATCGCATCTTCAGATGTGGATAATGGAAGTGGTGATGCCTGCGGAGGTGTAACACTGGCAGTTGCGCCAAATACCTTCAATTGTACCAATGTCGGGCCAAACAACGTGACGCTGACCGTGACTGACGGAGCCGGAAACTCAAGAAATGGTACAGCAGTGGTGACTGTCCTTGATACCGTGAGCCCCAATGCAATTGCCCAAAATTTGACGGTATACCTGAACCCAGCGGGAAATGTAAATATCACCGCCGCGATGGTGGACAACGGTAGTAACGATGCCTGTGGTATTGGCTCTCTTGCATTGAGCCAAACATCTTTTGGGTGCGGGAACCTTGGAACCAACAATGTGACGCTTACCGTGACCGACAACAATGGCAACAGCTCCGACATAGGGGCTGTCATCACAGTTGTGGATACAGTCAGTCCTACCGTGGTCACACAAAACTCAAATGTCTACCTGGATAGTCTGGGCAATGTCACTGTACTCCCATCACAGGTGGATAATGGATCTGCGGATGCCTGTGGTATTCTTTCCATGAGTGTTTGGCCTAACTCCTTCAACTGCTCCGATGTAGGACCTCAGAATGTGACATTAACCGTAAACGATTTCAACGGAAACTCAAATAGTGGCCCGGCGACCATAAATGTGCTGGACACTTTCCCTCCTACCGTAATTACTCAACCCGTCAATGTTCCGCTTGACGCCAACGGTATTGCGGTGATCAATGCCTCCAGTATCAATAACGGATCATGGGATGCATGCGGGATAGCATCGATCACCTCTGATCCCGATACTTTTACCTGTACCGAAACAGGCCCGCAGATCGTCACATTATTCGTGACCGACATTCACGGCAATACCGGTACAGCTACAGAAACCGTGATCATCATAGAGACCGTTCCTCCCATCGCAGTGGCTCAAAATATCAATGCCTATCTCGATGCCAATGGAGTAGTGGGCATCACCGGAATAGATATTGACGGCGGTTCATCCGACAACTGCGCCCTGGGACCAATGATCGCAAGGCCAGATACTTTTTTCTGTGCTGATATCGGCCCCAACAATACCTGGTTGGTCGTTTCTGACCTGTTTGGAAGCCGTGATTCCGCAATCAGTGTTGTCACGGTTATCGATACAATTTCCCCTACGGTTATCACCAAAGTCGATACTGTTTACCTCGACAATGCCGGAATAGGAACATTACTTCCCGATGATGTTGATGACGGCTCGTTTGATGCCTGTGGAATAAACTCCAGGTCCGTTTCTCCGAACACCTTTTCCTGTGCAGATACTGGAATCAACATGGTGGATCTTACGGTTTGGGATGCAAATGGCAACTCAAGGACTTCATCCACAAATGTCCTGGTGTTGGATACGATAAACCCAAATGCTGTAACACAGCCCATAGATGTATATACCGATATCACGGGAAGTGCTGCAATCGATCCATGGGCTTTGGATAACGGATCATGGGATGCATGTGGCATTGACACCATCATTGTTACTCCCTCTGTCGTGAATTGCGCTACCTTGGGTCCGGTAAACGTCACCGTGGTTGTTCTGGATGTGAATGGAAATTCCACATTGACAACCGAAACGGTGACCGTGATCGATACGGTCTCTCCTCTCATCTTTTCACAAAACATCACGGCATACCTTGACGCCAGCGGTAAAGTAACTGTGCCGGGCATACTCCTTGATAATGGGTCTGTGGATGCATGTAACATTGCTTCCTATGATGTTATTCCTGACACCTTCAATTGCTCGAACATCGGAGTGAACAATGTGCAGTTTGTGGTCACCGACTTAAGTGGAAATTCCTCAACCGGCCCTGCCCAGATCACCATCTTTGACACGATTTCACCGCAGGTGATAACCCAGAATATCGATCTTTATTTGGATCCCAACGGCCTCGGCGTGATCACTCCTGCCTCCATTGATAATGGTTCCATTGAAGCATGCGGGATCAACTCCAGCACCATTGATATAGATTCTTTCTTTTGTTCGGACATAGGTGCCAATACTGTCACACTTAGCATTGAGGATGTAAATGGAAACAGTTCATCAAATACCGCTATAGTCACGGTAATTGATACTGTCTCACCTGATGTTCAGGTTCAGAACCTGACGATCTACCTGGATAACTCAGGTATGGCAAGTATTCTACCTTCCCAGGTGGATAACGGCAGCTCCGATGCCTGTGGAATAAGTACTTATGTGCTGAGTCAGCAAAATTTTGACTGTTCGAACACCGGATTGAATCAGGTTACTCTTACAGTTACCGATGTTAACGGAAACAGCGCGAATAGACAAGCTGATATCACCGTATTGGACACGATAGATCCCAATCCCATTGCACAGAACCTGACCATCTATTTGGACGCTTCCGGATCCGCCACCATATCTTCCTCGATGGTTGATAATGGTAGTTCGGATAATTGCAGCTTCCAATTGAATCTCAGCGATTCCTTATTTGACTGCGCCGACATTGGAGCCAACAACATCTCTTTGATCGTCACAGATCCCAGCGGTAACTCCGCTTCCGCTCCTGCCATCATTACGGTATTGGATACACTTTCTCCGGTACTCAGCCTCCAGGACATAACCATCTTCTTGGATCAGAACGGTACGGCTTCGATCAGCCAGGGAGATATTGACGTCGGTAGCTCCGACAATTGTAGCCTTGATCCATTGATATTGAGCCAGTCGGTTTTTAGTTGTGCCGATACAGGAACCATTGTCATACAGGTCACGGGCAATGATCCAAGTGGAAACACCAGTACTGAAAATGTAAATATTTTGGTTCAGGATACCATATCACCGACGATCACTTGTCCGTCAGATCAAACTTTGAATAATGACCTCGACTCATGTGGTGGTTCGGTAAGCCTCGCTATTCCAAGCACCGATGACAATTGTGCGGTGTTCAGCTTCTCCAATGACTTCAATGGCGGTCAGGATGCAAGTGGGTATTATCCTGTGGGAGTTACCAATGTGATCTATACGATTCTGGATGTGAACGGAAACCAGAATACCTGTTCGTTTTCAGTCACGGTGGTTGATGACCAGGTTCCAAGCATTGCAGATGCCGGGAACGATGATGCCGTTTGTCGACCTGAAGTGGATCTATCGGCCCAGACACCTTCATCAGGGATAGGGTTTTGGACATTGGTATCGGGAAGTGGTCAGATCCAGGATCAGCTAAGCCCATCGACCCGTGTAACACAACTTGGTTTGGGAACAAATCTATTTGCATGGACGGTCACAGGGCCTTGCCAGAGCAGCTCGGATACGGTAGCTGTAAATTATACCCTCTTATCCGTTGAAGCGGGAAATGACACCACAGTACTCGACGGGGAGTTGATCCAACTGAACGCAAGGACCAATGTAGGAGATGATGGTCAGTATAGCTGGTCACCTACTCTTGGTATCGATGATCCCAATCTACCAGATCCGATTTTAACCGCAATTCAAACGACAACCTATACAGTCACTTATACCGACCAAACAGGTTGCGCCAATTTCGATAGCATAGTGGTTACCGTAAGTGAAGTTGCTACAGTTGAACCCATAAAAGGAATAAGTCCTAATCAGGACGGGAACAACGACTACTGGAGGATCAGGGGAATCAATGATTACCCGGACAATAAGGTTTCGGTTTTCAACCGTTGGGGAAATGTGGTCTTTGAAACCACGGGTTACGACAACATCAACACGGTCTTTGACGGAAAAGCCAATAAATCAGGTTCCTGGGGATCCGGGGAGCTTCCCGATGGCACCTATTACTATACCATAGATCTGGGCGATGGGAGTCCGCCGTTAAGCGGTTATCTGGTCTTAAAGAGATGAAATGAAGAGGATCCTGGCCATATTGCCCCTTCTGTTACTGATCTTGGGATTGAGTTCTGCCAATGCCCAGCAGCAAACTCAGTTAACACAGTACAACTTCAACCCTATGATCTATAATCCGGCCTATGCCGGCTTTGAAAAGGATAAGGCTCTATTGCTGACTTATCGAAGACAATGGGCAAGTGTGGAGGGAACCCCGACGACGATCTTCCTCAGTGGAACTGCAAGGTTAAGGAATCAAAAGCACGGCATTGGAGCCACGGTTCTTTCGGACCGGTTTGGGGTCTCAACGATCACCGGTTTCAATTTTTCATACTCGTACAAGATTATTTCTGACTCTTCCGATTGTAATGACCAATGGAATTTTGAGGCGCTTACTCTATCCGTTGGTGCTGTGGCAGGAATAGATTTTTATAGTGAAGATTATTCGGAGCTTGGCGTGACAAATGATCCGAGATTTGCAGAGAATATTCAGTTTCAAAGCCCCGGAGCAGGTATCGGGGCCTATTTTTCCTATAGGAACTTCTTCGGTGGAGTTTCAACACCGAGGTTTATCTCCACAACACTTGGTGCTCCTGATGGCACGGAATACAACCGCAGAAATCACTGGTATATTACGGCAGGAAAGATCTTTACCGTGAACCCTGACCTCAAGATCAAGGGAAGTTTTTTGGCAAAGGATGTTTCCGGTGGGCCCGCTCAGATCGACCTACTTGCAAATGCTTTGATCAAGGAGGCCTTGGAAGTGGGAATGAGTTATCGAACCAATTCATCGGTCAATTTTACGGCCGGATACCATTGGAAAAAGAAAGCATGGCTAGGGTATAGTTATGATGTAAGTGTTGTTCCCGAAGTGCCGAGTAATTCTCATGAGATCACCCTGAAGATCAAATTTGGGTACAAGGATTGCGACCTGCCCGAAGAAGAAGAGTTGGAGATAGACAGCTTCCAAAATCTCAGTTCGATCGACTCAGTAGACCTTGATAGTCTGGAGGCAGATAGCCTCGAGAACATGGCTACCTCTGAGTCATCCCTAAAATCAACCGATCAGGAGGAGCAATCCGGGGTAAGTCCGGCCATCGTTGCAGCACCGGTATTGATCGGTGGTGAAGAGGATGAAAAAGCAGAGGAATTGGAAGGAATAGGTGCTGATCAGAATGTAGAAGACCCTTCAAATAAGGTTTCTCCGGTGGCGGTGGTAGGGCCATACGGTTTAAGGAAAAATGAATTGGCTCTAATAGACCAGAAAATCTTCTTCAGGTTCAACAGTCACAAGCTTTTGAACAAAAGCGAAGAAGTCCTGGATTCGGTCGCCATCATACTGAAAGCACATCCCGATATCAAGCTGCGGGTTGTCGGACACACTTGTAATATAGGCTCGGAAGGCCAAAATGCGGGAATATCCAAGGATAGAGCCGTTGCCGTAAAGAATTATCTTCGATCCAAGGGGATCAGTTCATCAAGAATGGTTACGAGTGGAAGAGGATATACCCAACCTTACCTGCCAAACATCAACGAAAGATTCAGGAAGCTGAACCGCAGGGTGGAATTCGAGATTATCGACCCCCGTTGATCAATCCTTGAAGACCAGGACCTGAGAGGCCAGTTTATCCGACAGAAACAGCTCTTTTCCCTCAAGTAGAATGAGAAATGAACTGTCGAATTCATTGACCGCCTTGACCTTGACTTTGGAACCAATGGCTATCCTTAGCTCATTTAGATATTTAAGGAAAGTGGTATCCTGATTACCAACGCCAGCCACGATCGCCTGATCGCCAATCTCCAGTTCGGATAGCTTGATCTGTTTGGTCTTTTCGATCCTCCCCTGCTTATCCGGAATAGGATCGCCATGGGGATCGGTTTTGGGAAAGCCAAGGTACTGATCAAGCTTATTGATCAATTCATCTGACTGAATATGTTCCAGCTGTTCTGCAATTTCATGAACCTGATCCCAGGAGAATCCCAGCTTTTCCACCAGAAAGGTTTCCCAAAGCCTGTGTTTTCTCACGATCGAAATGGCCAGATCCTTTCCCTTCTTGCTCAGAGAGGCCCCATATGATCTTTTATAATTGACAAGCTTCTTTTCCGAAAGCTTCTTGATCATTTCTGTTACCGAAGCGGGATTTATAGACAAATAATCACTTAGTGAAGATGTGGAGATCGCATTCCCGTCTACACCATTCAGGCTATAGAAAGCCTTCAGATAATCTTCTTCAGCAAAAGTCGGCATACCTCAAAAATAGTTTGCTTTTTGCTAATAAATATTTAGGCTTGCCTAAAAATAATTTTAGCCATACCTTTGACCCAGTGAAGACTACTCTGCTTCTTCTGTTGACACTGTGGGTTGTTTCCAATGCTTTTGCTCAGGACAAAGCTGCGCTGAAAGGAAAAGTGAGTTTCAGACAGGAAGCTGTGCCCGGAGCCACTGTAAGGATCCCGGAAATTGACATGGGAACCGTAAGCGACGAGAATGGTGAGTTCGTACTGAACGGCATACCGGATGGTACTTATCAGGTCGAAATTAGATCCATAGGATTTCAAACCCAGGTTATCGAAACCAGCGTTGGAGGTGTAGAGCCTTCATTCTTGGATATTACACTTCAGGAAAGCAGCCTTGGTCTAAAAGAGGTAGTGGTTACAGGAACCATGCATGCCGAATACGTTGACAAATCACCGGTAAAAGTAGAGGTGGTTACATCCAAACAATTCGAGACCTATTTACCCTCGGGTGGAGCGAACCTTGTTGAGGGGATCACACTGGTAAACGGCGTTCAGGAAGAGGTTGCCTGCGGGGTCTGTTTTACCAATGCAATCTCGATCAATGGATTGCCGGGGCAATATACTTCCATTCTTATGGATGGCACCCCGATGTATGGCAACCTTGCCTCCGTATATGGTCTCAATGGAATACCTACAATGCTGATCGACCGAATCGAGGTGATCAAGGGGCCAAACTCAACTCTTTATGGCTCCGAAGCCGTAGCAGGCCTGATCAATATCATAACCAAAGATCCCTCCAAGCAGCCTGGCCTATCCGTTGATGTCATGGCGACCTCTCATCAGGAATTGTTTACCAACCTGGGCGTAGCTTCTTCTATAGGGAAAACCACCGGATTCATCGGTATCAACCATGCAACCATCGACCTTTTTGAAGATCGAAATGATGATGGATTTGGCGATATCATCAATATGGACAGGATATCCCTTTTTACAAAGTGGAATATCAGTCGTCCCTCAAAGAAGAACTTCTCTATTGCCGCCAAATACTATTATGAGGATCGAAGAAACGGTGTGAGAGATTTTGTGAAAGGAGACTATAAAAAGCTCAGAGGAAGCGGTGAAATATATGGAGAGAGTATCTATACTCAAAGAGTTGAGGTATTTGGTAGCTATGAGTTCGATCTTGTAAGGAACCTGAGGCTTGATTATTCCTTAAGCCATCATGATCAGGATTCATATTATGGTGATGCACATTATGTAGCGTCGCAGCAAATAGCTTTCGGTAATTTCATCTGGAATAAAGCCCTGGACAGGCATGACCTTACCATAGGCCTTACTTCGAGAATTCAGGTCTATGATGACAATACCTCAGCCACAGAAAATATTCTAGGCGATGGCTCATTGAACAACCAGGAACAGACCTCCATTATTCCCGGGATCTTCATGCAGGATGAATTTTCGATGAGCCCTAAAATTACCCTTTTGGCCGGGTTGCGGCTCGATTATTATCAACACCACGGAACCATTTTTTCTCCCAGGCTCAGCACAAAGCATGGAATAGGAAAATACACCAATCTTAGATTCAATTTTGGAACCGGGTTCAGGGTTGTGAATCTCTTCACCGAAGATCATGCTTTTATCAGCGGGCAAAGGGAAATTGAGATCAGGGAAGACCTGAATCCCGAGCAATCCTATAATTTTACTGCCAATCTGAATCATGTTTTCCTCTTGGGAAACGGGCAGGGAATGCTGGATTTTGACGGATTCTACACCCATTTCACAAACAAGATCAACCCTGATTACTCTGACCCAAACAAGATCATATATGAAAATACGATGGGGTATGCCGTATCAAAAGGAATTGGGGCAAGGTGGCTCCATGAGTTCAGCTTCCCGTTTTCGTTCAGCGTAGGTTTGACGATTATGGATGTAACAGAAACCGAAAATGGAAATACGGAACAGATTGTTTTTGCTCCAAGTTATTCCGGCGTCTTTACGGCCAGCTATTCTTTTCGGGAACTGGGACTATCGATCTCTTATTCAAGTAATCTTACCGGACCGATGAGCCTGCCGGAGGTTTATGATCTGGATGATCAGGGTAATCCCCTTACTACGTCGAGAAGTACCACATCTGAAACCTTTTCAATTCATAATCTCAAAATGGAGAAATCGATTGGAAAGCTCTTCTTCGTTTATGGCGGAATTATGAACCTGTTTGACTACTTCCAGCCAGTCTCCCCCTTGGTTGGATACAATGATCCGAATTTCAATTCCGGATTCAGCCCTAATTTTGACACCTCTTACTCCTACTCTCCCATCCATGGTCGAGAGTTCTTTCTTGGTTTGAGAATGGCATTGGGAAACTAGGACTCTTTCTTCAGGGACAGGGAATTTACACAATACCTCAGGCCGCTAGGCGCCGGCCCATCCGGAAAAACATGCCCCAGATGACTGTCACATATATTGCACAGTATCTCCACCCGGATCATTCCATGACTGCTGTCCTTTTTGTATGCCACATTGTTCCTTTTTACCGGTTGAGTAAAACTCGGCCAACCCGTTCCCGATTCAAATTTCTCTTCCGAATCAAAAAGGAGTGTATCACAGCAAGTGCAAGAGTATTTCCCCGGTTCAAAGGCCTCACAAAACTCGCCTGAAAACGGCCTTTCGGTGCCCTTAGCCCTGGTTACGGCAAATACCTCCGGGCTCAACTCTTTTCTCCATTCTTCATCGGTTTTTTCAACCCTCCTATCAGGCTCGGGATTGCCCTTCGAGGCGAAATGGATGACATCGTTCCAATTCAACATGATCTATGATTTAAATGTTGCAACAGTTCTGGTACCACTTTGTTGTAAAAAAGCAAAAAGCCCGGCAATGCCGGGCTTTCGTTCTTGGTTTAGTGGCGAAATACCCTTACCTGGTCACATTCCCCGAAGGAAATGAATTGGCTACATTGTTTGAGATGCTCTCCGGCATTCCGCTTAGCATGGCGGGAATTCCGGAAGCCAAAGGCTTAAGTGTAAAGGGATCAGGGCTATTATCGGGACTTGGCTCTATAGAGATCACTACGGTCTGACCTCTGAGATCTGTTGGAAATGTAAGTCCTGAGGGCGCATTGCTGAGGAAATCCTCCCCAGGGAAAGTCGGACCAGGATTGCTTCCGCTATACGGAGCAGCTTCATCCGAAGCATCCAGTTGGGTAAAGGTACCTGTGGTAACCGGAGTTCCGTTCATAACTACCCAGCCTTCATATTTCCAACCCGCATTCAAAGTCGGAAGGTCAAGACCCGCGGCCATGGAACCGCCACTGTTATCAAGGAACCAGATCCCTGAATATGTTTCGGTACTATCCCCTGTTCCCGTGGGGGCGGCAATGATATAAGCGCCGGAAGATTGGTCAAATCCCATGGCAACCGGATCGGTTCCAAGAGAAGCGGTATTTCCGGAGAAATCCCCGGCCATGATTTTCGTATCTGCAGGAGCAGGATCAGGGTCGGGTGATGGCTCAATGGATAAAACGAAGGTGGTCGCCGCATTTAGGGTCCCGGAAGCAACATTAAATTCGGTATCAGAAAGATTACCATTGTCGTCAACAGTAAAAGTACCGGTACTCACAGGTGCCCCATCCACGATCAACCATCCTTCGTAAGCAAAACCAGATCCAAGGTTTTCTAATCCGCTGATATTGAGCGTTAAAGTATTGTTTGGGTTCGTAGGCTGATCATCATCGTCGTCGCTACAGGAAGCCAAAAAGGCACCCAGAATGAACAGCATTAAAATTGAATATTTCATGTTGAATGTAATTTTTGGTTTTCCCAAAACAAGACATATAACATCCCGATAATATCACAGCGAATTAACAATTCCTGCAAATTTGATCTAGTTGTTTATGTCTGATAATCAATTACTTATGTAATCGCTTCTAATAAATATCAAGAACTGTCGGCCCTGATCTTTCAGCTCGGGATGAAACTCATAATACTTTGTGATCATTTCGTGATACTTAGAAATCAAATTTGTGACAATGAGAAACGTATTGATCATTGAGGACGACCCGGAGATCATCAATCTGATATCAATCCACCTAAAGGATATTGATTCAGAGGTTTCCAGCGCTGAGGATGGCCCAAAGGGCTTACAGATGGCTCTTGAAAATGATTATGATCTTATTCTGCTTGACCTGATGCTTCCCCAAATGGATGGCATAGAGGTTTGTCAAAAATTAAGAGCAAAAAAATCCACGCCGATTATCATGCTCACGGCTAAAGCCGAAGAGATCGATAAGGTCCTGGGACTGGAGATCGGAGCCGATGATTATATCACCAAGCCCTTTAGCGTACGAGAGTTGCTGTCGAGGATCAAAGCCATCTTCAGGAGAACAAAAATGATCGAGGAGAGCTTTTCAGAGTCCGTAAATCCGAAACTGGAGTTTGAAGGACTTTCTCTGGATATTGAAATGAGGAAGGTACTGGTGAACGGAGCTAAGATCGAGTTATCACCAAAGGAATTTGAACTCCTTGTACTCCTGGCCTCAAATCCTGGCAGGAGCTATGACAGACCTGAGTTATTGAGGCTGGTATGGGGGTATGAGTTTGATGGATATGAACATACGGTCAATTCTCATATCAACCGGCTCAGGGCTAAGATTGAGAATGATATGGCAAATCCAAAGTACATTCTGACTACCTGGGGTGTGGGATATAAATTCAATGAAGAGATGGCCAAAACCGAAACATTATGAAGAAAGGAAGCGCAATAAAAACCCCGTTTATCAGAAGGTTGTGGATGGTCCTTTTCTTACTTATAGTCCTGATGGGATCAAGCTATGTTCTGATCACCCTGTACTTTTCCGAAAAATATTTTGAAGAAGCTACGCAGAGATTGAATTCAAATGTTGCGAGCCATGTGATCGAGGAAAAATTCACCGATCAATCCCCTATACTTGAAGACGGGGCCGTCAATAAGGCCTTGTTCGGTGATCTGATGCATGATATGATGGCTGTGAACAGAGCCATCGAGGTTTTCCTTTTGGACAAATCCGGAGCTGTTCTCTATTCGGTAGTTCTTGATCATTCCAACCCCAACCAACCATCTCCAAGCGTAGACCTTGCCCCCATTCAGCAATTCATCGAGGAAAATGGCCAACGGTATATTCTTGGTGATGATCCGAGGAATCCCGGTATCCGGAAAATATTCTCTGCTGCCGAATTTCAGGCCCATGGTGATCCTTATTTCATTTATATCGTTTTGGCCGGTAAGGAGTTTGAAGAGATCGCCGGCTCCTTACAGACAAACTACTTCCTTCGCCTGGGCGCAGGATCAATGCTTGTGACAATGATCTTTGTAGGCCTGTTGGCTTTGATCTCTATCTGGTTTTTGACCAAGAACCTCCGGGAGATCCTCTACTCGGTTCGACGATTTTCCGAAGGTGATATCAAGGCAAGAGTACCTAATCCTGACCGTTCCGACCTCTCGGAACTCGCACTCTCTTTCAATCAGATGGCTGATACCATTGAAAACACAATGGATGAGATCAAATCGGTAGATCGCTTGCGCAGGGAGCTCATCGCCAATGTATCTCATGACCTCAGAACACCTCTGGCTGTGATTCAGGGATACATTGAAACACTTCAGATCAAGAAGGACCAGTTGAGCCCTGCAGAAAAGGAAGATTACTACCATATTATTCGGGACAACTCGGAACGGGTATCCAATATGGTCGGACAACTATTTGAGTACTCCAAGCTAGAAGCAAAGCAGATAGAAGCCGTTAAGGAGCCTTTCGCACTTTCAGATCTTCTCATGGAAGTTCAAAAGAAATTCCAGATCCTCGCTTTGAAGAAGAACATTGACCTTTCCCTAAAGCTGAACAACAAGGTTCCCTTGGTTTTTGCGGATATCAGTCTTGTTGAAAGGGCACTTCAAAACCTGGTCGACAATGCGATCAAATTCACTCCGGAATACGGCAAAGTCGCCATTGAAACGAAGGTGAATTCTGACAGTGTGGAAGTGTGGATCGAAGATTCTGGTCCTGGTATACCCGAACAGCAGCTTTCGGAGATCTTTGAGCGTTACAAAAAAGCAGACTCGACTCAGAAGTCGATAGGAGCCGGATTAGGTCTTGCCATAGCCCAGAAGATCATGGCCCTTCATAACTCCACCATAGAGGTGATCAGCAAGCCAAATGAAGGGGCAGCCTTCCATTTTCAGCTGCCCGCTTATTCGGTATGATCATTGGATTAGGTTGCCGTTGATATCCAGGAGGATGGGGTCACCTTTTCCTGCCTGACTCACTTCTTCAAGTTGAGTTGCTGCATCGCCGACAACCACATAGTACATATCGCTTTCGTTCAGGTAGGTTTCTATTGTGGATTTGAAATCCTCAAGGGTCATATTTCTCAAAGTTTCCTGATCTTCTTCAAGATACTTGTTTGACTTTCCGTATTTGCTGATATCCCTGAGGATCCCAAGTTTGGAACCAAGACTTTCATAGGATCTGAGGGTGCTTTTTTGGATCTTCTTCTGAGTTGTAATGACATCTTCCTCCGTGAAGTTATCGGCATAATTGCTGAGAAGGTCCTGGAAGATCTCCAGGGATGGCTTGGTGGCATTGGACCGAACATTGGAATACGCAATAAAGGGAGCGATTTCGTTGGTATTTCTGAAAAATGAATATGCACCGTAAGTATATCCTTTCTCTATTCTCAGGATTTGGAAGAATTGCCCGCTTGAGCCTCCTCCGATCTTCTCGTTGGCATAATCCAATTTGACGAAATCAGGATCTCCCGCTGAAACGGTTGCTTTTCCTATGAAAATGACACTCTGTTTTGCTCCGGGAAAGTCAATAAAATACAAATTCCCTCCCTTATCCTGCTCTGGAACAGCATAACTTGGGAAATCCGGGGCCTCCGATGTCCAGTTCTTTTCAAGCGATCCCAAACCCTTCAAGGCCGTTTCCCGATCGATGTCTCCGGCTATATGGACGGAAGTCAGCTGGGGAGAAAGATTTGCATAATATGCCTTGAGGTCATCCAAATCTATATTCTCTGTGGAGGTAATGGTCCCCGAGGACGGATATCCAAAGATATGCTCATCACCATACATTAGCCTCGTAAAAGCCACCGATGCAATTTGAATTGGATTTGCCTCCCTGCCCTTAAGCTTGGTGTTCAAAGCCGACTTCAGCCGGTTGTACTCTACGGTATCCCAACGGGGCTGCAATAAGATCTCCTCTACAAGGGCCAGGGTGGGCTCAAAATTCCTTGAAAGGCAGGTTCCATAGATCCGGATCTCTTCGGGGTTTCCATTCATGGAGATACTGGATCCCAATAACCCTATGGCCTCTTCGAGCTCGGCCGGTGTCTTTGATTGGGTTCCCTCCATCATCAGATCAGCAAACAGATCAGAAACACCAGCCTTATCCAGGGGATCAAGCCAATGCCCTCCTTTGATGGTCAGGTCGAAACTCACCAGAGGGATCTCGTTGTTCTCGATCCCATAAACCTTCATTCCATTACCCATTTCCCCTGTCCAGATATCAGGCATCGTAAATGTTGCCTCGGGTCCAAAAGGCGGTTCCGATCGATCGAATTTGGTCACGGTTTTTTCGTATTCGGCTTCGTCTCCCCTCGTGACCTCTTCTTCAGCAACGTCGGCCAATACTTCTTCGATCTCAACCTCAGCTAATTCTGAGCCCTCAACGACCAGTTCCGGCATACCTGCCGGGACAAACGATGTCATCAAATAAGGCTTACCCTTGATGTAGGTATTGTAAACCCTCATAACATCTTCGGTTGTGACCGCTTGGTACAGTTTTGCCTGCTCAGCAATATATCCCGGATCGCCATAGAATTCATTGTCAATGGCCAGTTGAAATGCCTTGTTCAGCACCGTCTCGACTCCCTGATAAAGCCCTGTTTCCAGCTCCGCCTTAATCCTTTTCAAATCCCTTTCATTCACGCCATTTTGCTCAAATCGAGCCATACCGTTTTCAATAGCCGCCTTAACATCATCCAGGTCGGTTCCGGCATTGGCCCTAACACGGATCACAAATTCCCCGGCGAGCTCGTTTCCATCATGGTAGCTTCCTACATTGGGAGCAAGTTTCTCCTCTTCAACAATAACCTGATAAAGTGGAGCATTTTTGCTTCCACTCAACAATTGGCCAAGCGCTTCCAAAGCATAACCATCCGCATGATAGTTCTCAACGGATGGGTAGACCATTCTCAGCTCGGGTAGTTTGGCAAAGTTATCTTCCCAATAGAGGGCTTTTGTTGCCTCCAGAGAGACTGGCATTGGCCCCATGGATTCTACCGGATCCCCGGCCCTGATCTCTCCAAACCACTTGTCAACCATCTGTTTTGCTTCTTCAATATCGATGTCCCCGGCGATCACAAGGGTCGCATTGCGGGCGCCATAGTATTCCCTGTAAAACTCTTTTACATCTTCAAGGGATGCCGATTGAAGATCCTTCAAAGAGCCAATAATCGTCCAGGAATAAGGATGTCCTTCAGGATATAGATTTTTGCGGATCACCTCATCGGTATGCCCGTAGGGAGCATTATCATTTCTTTCGCGCTTTTCATTTTTCACAACCTGGATCTCAGCTTCCAATGCCTCCTGGGTTACTGTATTGATCATAAAACCCATTCTGTCCGAATCAATCCAGAGGATCTTCTCAAAGGCATCTTTGGGTACAACCTCATAATAAATGGTCCCATCCGACCAGGTTCCTCCATTCCTGCTTCCACCCCACTCCGGAATAAGTTTCCTGTTGGCTCCCATGGGTACGTTCTCGGAATCATTGAAAGACATATGTTCGAAGAAATGGGCAAAGCCTGTTTTTCCGGGTTTCTCTCGATTTGATCCTACATGAAATATAGAGGCAACAGCGACCATAGGATCCGAGGTATCCTTATGCAGGATCACTTCCAACCCATTTTCAAGTGTGAATTTTTCATAGGAGATCGAGAACTCCTTTTTCGGAACTTCTTCTTTTGGATTCTGGCATGATGCGAATCCAATAATGAGGGTAATCAACAAAAGATATTTGAAGGAGGCCATAGTATTCGTTTTTGGGACGTAATGATATTAGACGCTTTCCGATTATCAAAGAAAATTTCCTTGAGAGGTTTGCCTGCTAGAATGAAACCAATTCTCCGGAGTTCTTGAAGACAATGATGTCGCCAAAGACAGCCTTAACATCGCTGATAGTCGTCGATGATTCGAGATGAACCGCAATGATATGATCAGGATCGATCTTTGATTCGATCAAACTCTTGTTTTTCCTGCTGATCAACGTACCGAAGGTCGGGATAATAAGGATATCGATATCCAGGGAACTGAAATCGAAAGGATCGAGATTCTCATTGGAGTAATCAAAATCTCCAACATGAAGAATACGAAAACCGCCAATCTCTATCATATATCCAAAATTGTCCACAGCAGAGTAGTCATTGCCAAACATGTCAAAATGCCTGAAGTGGAATATGGAGAGTTCCACCCCGTTGATCACGGAATCCACCCTTTTAAAGCGGTCAAGGGAGATCACAGACTCGTTTGGAAGAATTATCTCATCAAGTACTTGTAATGGTCCCACGATCCTGGTTTCCGGATTTCTCAAACCAAATGCGCTCACCTGTGGTGCGCTAAAATGATCTTCATGGTTATGGGTGATGCATAGTAGATCAGTATTCTCAAAGGGAGGATTTCCATTGATTATATCACCAGTCGTTTTTTGGGGAACCGGGCTCCATCCAGGCAACTGCCGAGGTATGGCGTCGATCAGCACCTTCTTCCCGTAACCATCAATAAAGACTCCACTATGGCCTATATAGGTTATCGAGAGCTCTCGATCGATCAGTTCCATAGGCAATGAAGGATTGGAAACTGCATTTTTATTGGCATAATCACCATCTGAAATGCTCAGGATCCAGGCCCTGTACTCCGTTTCCAATTGTATGGGATTGCCTCGGGCATCATGAAGGCCTATAGGCAGGATGGTATCATAGTTGGATCCCCGTGGTTCAAAGCTGATATAGCTCTTTTCGGCAAGTGATTCCGCTTCGCTAAGTAAGATGGAGTCTTCTAACGGCAACAAAAAAGCCCTGTACTCGGTGATCTTCCTTTCATCATATGCCCTGGTGAAGCCCAGCGAGAAATCACTCACATTCCCCTGATTTCCAATATCCCGCAGCACAACCCTTAATGCCACATCGGTGATCCTGGTTTCGTCTTTTGGAAAAGCCGATATGTCATCTGCGTTATCACATGATACGATGAGAAAAAAAGCAAAAAAGAGAAGCGCGGATCTCAGAATCTGCATATCATATTCGAAACGAAAAATACAGAAGCAAATTTGAGGAATACATCGCAAAACCTTTGATATGTTCTGATATCCGGATTAGAACATCTAAAACAATCCGATTATTGATCTTTGAACGAATGGATCCATATGAAAAACAGATCGCCAGCGAATTGGAGCAATGGAAAAACCAGATGATGGCTGATCCCAGCATGATTTCCAGGGTTTCCAAATCACTCCAGGTAAAGATCAATAAACTCATTCCTGACAGGGTTCATAGTGTGATCACAGCCTCGGTCAAGACCATGTTCAGGGGTGTGATCGCGGGCTCGGATCTGACAAACCCAAAACCCAATTTCTTCAGATCTCCGAAAGAAATGGAAGATAAGGCCAGGGAGAGGATCAGATTTTATTCCACGAGTTCTGCCGCCGAAGGAGCCATCACGGGAGCTGGTGGGATCTTACTTGGGCTAGCCGATTTTCCGTTATGGCTTTCACTTAAAATGAAAATGCTATTCGAGCTTTCAGCAATTCACGGTTATGATGTAAAGGATGTCAGGGAACGCTTATTTCTTCTATACGTGTTTCAGATCACCTTTTCGAATCAAATCAACCGAAACAAGGTATTCGGAAGAATTGTAGAATTTGAGGCCCAGAAACCATATTTAGAGGAAAACCTGAATGAGATCGACTGGAAATCCTTCCAGATCGAATACCGCGACTACCTGGACATCGCAAAAATGCTCCAGCTTATTCCAGGCATCGGAGCACCGGTAGGATTTATTGTCAATCACCGGCTGACCCAAAAACTCGGATTCAACGCGATCAATGCTTTCAGGGTCAGAAGGCAAACAAGGAATTAGCCCTTCTTCTTGCGGGCTCTCTTGGATCTTTGCCCGCTTTTGAATTCATACCTCAGCCCCGTCGTATTACCCCAGTCTACCTGCGCTGCGTTGGGATCCGGCGGATTGCTGTCGTATTGGGCATAGAAGGTGAAATTCAGGAAGAAATCATCCATAATCTCATAGGAGAGATTGGCATTGAAGTTCAGGCGATTCCTGTTACCCAAGGTAATGTTGTAGTAGTAAACCAGGTCCATATACAACTGCAACTCCGGAAGGGAATAGCTAAAGGCCCGCCACCTGAACTGTCCCATCCATTCCACCGTGCTTTGATCCGGACTGGTTCCCTCCAGGGTGTCACTGTAGTTCTCATTGTTAAAAATGGGGCCCGTGGTGAGGGTGATCCTGTTTCTCGGACGCAGAAGTACCTGGTTACCAACTCCGATACCTACAATGGAACGAAGTTCAATTCCCAGTTCGGTATTCTGTTCCCCGGAGAAGGTGACATCGACAATGTATTTTTTGGGCAGCATCCTTGCTGCCGTAAAATGCATATCCCGCTTATAAGTCGTCTTGTCGATCTTCCCCTGTACGTGTGTGATGGTATTGGTGGCGTATTCAAGATCGTATTTGTCGGTCCTGTAGTTGATCAGTCCGTTAAAGCTGAGCTGTGTAACATCCGAACCCTTGGTATAGCTGAATCCCAAATCCAGGTATCCCTTGATCCGGTAGATCTTTTTTCTGACCACAGGATCGATCTGAATAACATCGGCCATGGGAATGTTGGCAATTTGTCCATCGTATTCATCCTTCACCTTCAACTCTTTTCCTCGATCCGGTTCAACAAGTGATCCATGATAGATTTTTCCGTCTTTAGTAGATATGGTCAAATTCTTAGGGGAAACAAGACGTTCTATGTTGGACCATGTGATCTTAGCTGTTCCAAGGTAAACTGTAGCATACTCCAGCTTGCCCTCTTGAAGTGAATAGATCTCCCCGATAACATCTATGCCATCAAGTGTGGTGAGGGTATCATTCTTCTGACAAACGCTTTCCGAGCAGATGATGAGGCAAAAGATCGAGAAAGCGATCCCTGTTAGTTTAGTTTCCATTTCGAGTAGTTTTCTGCAGTGAGGAATAAAATTATCAATGATGCTGAAATGGGTGCAGCTGTATTATCAATATGCCCCTCTATTTCCTAAATTGGTCAATTCGATAACCTATTGGCACTTTTGAACGAAAGAACTTGATCTCGGCAGCTCATGGATTCATTGAACGATTCGATTTTCAAAGACGGATTTGCTTCCTTCGTCGCTCTATGGGCTCTTTTTATCACCACGGATCCATGAGAGAAAAGGAAGTTCCCTTTATCCAAAAAGCAATAGATTTCGGGTTCTCAGCAAAACCTAGGTGTATTCCATTCACATAAAGGCATTGCCGAGATGACATAAAAAAGCAGAATTTAGTCGATCAAATTATCATCATGAACAGTACATACTCCAAAAAAGCTCTATTCCTATCGTTTTTTCTTTTAACCCTGACGTACCTGACTCAGGCCCAGACCAAACTTTTGCGTTTTCCTGACATCCATGGGAACCAAGTAGTATTTTGCTATGCGGGCGACCTTTGGAAGGCTTCTACCGATGGCGGCACAGCCACGCGGCTAACAGCCCACCCGGGCCAGGAGCTTTTTCCACGCTATTCTCCGGATGGAAACTGGATCGCCTTCACCGGCCAATATGACGGTGATGAGCAGGTTTACGTGATTCCATCAACAGGAGGAACTCCGAAGCAGTTGACCTACTACCCCGCCGTAGGTCCTCTTCCCCCCAGATGGGGATACGACAATCAGGTCTATGGCTGGAGCAATGATGGCAAAGAGGTATTGTTCAGGAGTCTGCGCGATGCCAATGGTGGAAGTATAGAGACCGGATTATTTACCGTAAGCGTCGAGGGTGGGCTCCCTGTAAAACTTCCAATGCCAACCTCAGGAGCGGGAGACTTCTCTCCTGATGGCAATAAAATGGTTTATTCTCCGCTTTTCAGGGATTTCAGACATTGGAAAAGATACGAAGGAGGTTGGGCACAGAACCTCTTCATTGTGGATCTGAAGACTTTGGAAACCACTCCCGTGTCCAACTCAAAAAGGACCGAAAGGGATCCGATGTGGTTCGGGGACCGTATTTACTTTGTTTCCGATCGTACCGGAACTCTGAATCTCTATTCCTACGATCCGGCTTCGAAGAACGTGGAAACACTGACGAGCAGCACAGAATGGGACGTTCGCTGGCCTTCTTCCGATGACCAGGAGAATATTGTCTACGAACTGGCCGGCGAACTCAAGGTCTACAATGTCAAGAACAAATCCGTAAAAGATGTGAATATTACTGTGCCGGATGATGGCCTCTCAATGAGACCTTCAAGGTACTCGGTAGGAAAGAATGTCGAGGATTGGGGCCTTTCACCCAAAGGAGAAAGAGCGCTTTTTGTTGCCAGAGGAGATGTGTTTACGGCACCGATCGAAAAGGGTTCTACCCGGAATCTTACCAATAGCTCCAGATCCCATGAAAGAGATGCGACCTGGTCACCCGATGGGAAGAATATCGCTTTCATTTCAGACATGAGCGGTGAGGATCAGGTTTACCTCATCGATCAATTGGGAAATGGAGAGCCATCTGCACTCACCGGACAATTGAAAGAGGCGTTTGGAGGGATGAGATGGTCACCTGATGGAAATTATCTCGCCTTCGGTACACCTAAAGGAAAACTGTATGTCCTGAATGTCAATACCAAGGAATTGACGCAAGCGGATAAGTCTGAATTTGGCGGCAGCGGTGATTATACCTGGGCACCCAACTCAGATTACCTGGCGTATTCCAAGTCAAATCATGCGGGCTTCAGTTCTATTTATATCTACAGCATTTCCGAAAAGAAGGTAAGACAGGTCACAAGTGATTATTTCGAAGAGTATGAGCCTGTATGGGATAATGAAGGAAAGTACATCTTCTTTTTCTCGGACCGTCAGTTTGCACCCCAGGGCAGTACATGGGAGTGGAATTACGCAACTAACAGAATGACAGGAATATACGGACTCGCACTGACTTCTGAAGTTGAGAATCCTTTCGCCCCCGAAAGCGATGAAGTAGAGATCGAAGAAGTGGAAAAGGCCGAAGAAGATTCCAAGGGCAAGAAGGGAAAGGATTCAGGGTCCGGGAAGACCAAGATCGATTTTGAGGGACTGAGTTCCAGGGTATTCAAAGTTCCTGTAGAAGCGAGCAATTATAATAACCTGCTCATGGGCAAAGGCAAGATATTCTACCAGGAAAGCGGAGCCTGGTTTTATGGCAGGAAAAGCTATATGGATAGCGAGCTCAAATACTTTGACCTGAAAAAAAGGGAAGAGAAAACGGTAACAACGGGGTTAGGAGGCTACCTTCTTTCTTCGGATGGAAACAAGATCATGATGTCCAGGAAAGGCAAATACATGGTCAGTGATCCGGTTGCTAACTCCAAGGACATGAAGGCTATTTCCACCAGGGGCCTCATGGTAGACAGGGTTCCCATGGAAGAATGGGAGAATATTTTCTGGGAAGTTTGGAGAAGATACCGTGACTATTTCTATGTCGACAATATGCATGGTTATGACTGGGAGGCAATTGGCAAGCAGTACTCCGAATTGCTTCAATACGTAGCTCACAGATCGGACCTGAACTATGTTATCGCCGAAATGATCTCTGAGCTGAATGTAGGACATGCCTATATTGTCGGTGGGGATTTTGAGATCCCTTCAAGACCAAGAGTAGCGCTTCCCGGGGCCACTTTTGAGCTGGATGAAGCAGCCGGGAAATACCGAATTGCAAAGATCTATCCCGGAGAAAATCAGGAGTCAAAATATCGTTCCCCGCTCACCGAAGTTGGTGTGGATATCAGGGCAGGCGACTACATTTTGGCTATAGATGGTGAAGAATTGAGTGGAGATGATAACCCATATCGTCTGCTACAGCATAAGACTCAACCAGTGACGCTAACGGTAAACTCTTCCTCATCAGAGAGCGGCAGTCGTCAGGTACAGTATTCGCCCATATTCAGCGAATCAAGCCTGCGGTACAAGGAATGGACGGATGGTTGTCGAAAGCTGGTCGAGGAAAAGACCGATGGAAGGGTTGGCTACATTCATATTCCAAATATGGGAGCAAGCGGGATCTATGAGTTCATTAAATGGTACTACCCGCAGATCAGAAAAGAAGGGTTGGTGGTTGATGATCGCGGCAATGGAGGTGGAAATGTATCTCAATGGATCATCGAGAGGCTGGATTCCAAATTGCTTGGAACCAGGTTTGGGTTTAGCGGAGATATGCCCAGAACCTACCCCTACACTGTTTTTCATGGTCATATGGTTTGTTTGATGAATAGTACATCGGCGTCAGATGGCGATATCTTTCCTCATCGTTTCAAAAAGTCAGGTCTTGGCCCCTTGATCGGAAAGAGAACATGGGGAGGCGTAGTGGGAATCTCCGGCCAAAGACCATTGATCGATGGCGGCCAGGTCACCGTACCTAACCAAGCGACAAATGACACGGATGGGTCCTATATCATAGAAGGCTATGGTGTTGACCCGGACATAGAGGTAGACAATGACCCTGCTTCTGTCATGGCAGGAAAGGATAATCAATTGGAAAGGGGAATCGAAGAAGTGATGAAAATGATCCAGTCGGATCCAAAGAAACTTCCTTCCAGGCCTCCGGATCCCGTAAAGACCAAATAAGCCCTTGCAGTCCAAAAAAGAAATCGTTGAAGACTGGCTTCCAAGGTATACAGGAGTTGAACTCGATAGGTTTGGCAAACTGATCCTGCTCACCAACTTCGACCATTACCTTGAGTTATTCTGTAAAATCAATGGAGTGGAAAAAGAAGGCGTGGAAAGCACCATGCCTTCTGCCATTTCCAATGGCATTCGGCTGATCAATATCGGTATGGGGAGCCCGAATGCGGCCTCGATCATGGATCTGCTCTCAGCGGTCAAGCCTCAGGCGGTTCTTTTTCTAGGAAAATGTGGAGGATTAAAAAGAAGGAGCAAAATCGGAGATCTTATCCTACCCATTGCCGGAATACGAGGCGAAGGTACATCTGACGACTATTTTCCTCCGGAGGTCCCTGCTCTTCCTGCTTTTAACCTGCAAAGAGCGATTTCATCCACCATTCGTGACCACCATCAGGATTATTGGACCGGAACCGTTTATACTACCAATCGCCGCGTATGGGAGCATGATGATGCTTTCAAACAGTATTTGAGAAAGATCAGAGCCCTGGCGATCGACATGGAGACCGCTACCCTGTTCACGGCCGGCTTTGCCAATCAGATCCCGGTAGGTGCTCTCCTGCTGGTATCGGATCAACCCATGGTACCCGAAGGAGTGAAAACCAGAAAGAGCGATAAAAAAGTCAATGACAGCTTTGTGGAGGAACAGATCCTGATAGGGATCGACGCCTTAAAGGAAATACAGGAAGACGGACGATCGGTTCGCCACCTGAAATTTGACTGACTATTTGCTTTTGGCTTTTCCCTTATAATCTGCAACCATTGTATCCCATTCGCTTTTCATAGCCATATTTCGAGCCTTATCGTACATATTGGCTGCCTGATCAAGAGTTTTGGTCAGGGAGGCATTTAAGGGATAATAGGATTTTTCAAGATCAAGCTGTGAAGATGATTTATCCCGGAATGCCTGATTCGCTGATGGACTGGCCTCGTTGAGATATTTTAAGGTTTCAGTGAGGGTAGATCTGAATTCCTCCAACACACCAAAGATCCTTGTTCTCCTGGCTTCATCATTGATGTTATCGTTCACCGCAACTTCCAATTGGTCAAGGTTAGAGAATATGGCCGACTCAATATCAGGCACGTCCACCTCGTCAACGGAGGCGTCAACCGCTTCAAGTAGCGCCTGCCAGGTTTCATCATCCAGTTGAGAAGCTATTTTAACTCTTCCCTCGGCAATATCCTTTTCAGCCGCCTTTATTTCATCCATGATCTTCTTGGACTCCGCTTTGATCTCCGGCAGTTTATCCTCATACTCCATTGAAAGTTTATCGATAAGCTTCAAAGACTTTTCGACGTTGGTCTTATGTGCATCAACACTTTTTCTAAGCGGCTTGAGATCATCCAAGACCTTTTTCTGCTGATCCTTATCAACGACAACTTCCTTAATTATTTTATCTCCGTCGCTCAGCAATAGGTATTCAAAGTCACCTGATCCTCCTCCAAGGAAAATGATGGTAAGCAAAGTGATTGTCCCGATTATCATCTTTTGAATTTTTTGTGAAAATAGTTCTTGATCGTTATTTAAACCAAAATATTGGGAGAAGCTGATTTATCCAATCTGAGATATATTTGGACCTCTCAAATTCCGATGCATGGATCAACCCGATAGAACCAACAATTGGCTTTTCAAGCAAAGTAGTGAGCTTGAGCTTCTGATCTCCGCTGCAATCGTATTTGCCTCCATCAAGTTCGGCAATGTAGTTGAAGAAATGATCTGGTCGATGCTCAACAACAATGTGGCATCGGATAATGAGTGGCTTGTTATTCTTGCCGTGATCAGTCTTTTTGCCTCCAAGCTTCTACCCTTCAGCATCATAGCTCACTTTGTTCTACGCTTTTATTGGCTCTCCCTGGTAGGATTAAGGTCTGTGTTCCACAAGAATGCTGATAGTCGCATATACACGAAAAAATTTGACGACTTTCTTCAAAAATACCTAAACCTCGATCAGCATATTGACAAGGTCGATCGGATCTCAAGCTCGGTTTTTGCCTTTTCCTTTCTTACACTTTTTGCATTCTGCTTCTCCATAACGTCAATCCTTATTGTCATTTTCGTCATCGCCGACGGGGTTAGCGGATATTTTGACCTTCAATGGGTAGATAACCTCGTCTATGGGTTCGACATCGTTTTCATCGCGATCTGCGCAATATACATGATCGATTTTTTCACCCTAGGCTGGTTCAAGCAGATCAAGTCAAAATGGTTTCAAAAGATCTATTTTCCCATTTACAGGGCAATGGGAATCATCACCTTCTCATTTCTGTACAGGGGGATCTACTATACCCTCATCCAATACACTTCTAAACGATTCATGGCTTTTTTGCTTCCTGCCTATACCTGCCTTACAATATTCCTGCTAAATGCGGGCTATAATCCTTATCGCCTTTATGATTCAAGTGCTTATGATTTCAGCCTGAGGGATCAAATGGTGAAACCGGTTCACTACCTTGAAAATTTTGAAGAAAGCACCGTTGTCCAATGGCCGTTTATTGATCGTTTTGCCATACCTGAAGGCACGAACTATCTCAAGTTGTATATCCCAATAACCGGTCGTTTGGAGGATTCACTCTTAACATGGTGCCCGGAGATAGTTGCCGTTAACGACAGCAGATCAATTCATTGGAGAAAGTACATCAATACAGACCTGAATCGTAAGGAGTTTCCGGACGATTTTGATTTTCGGAAGAATGCCGATCTAACATTGGCCTGTGTCAAGGCCAACTCCGAGGTTTTGATCGATACGAGCATGATCGAGATTGCAAAATTTCGCTTTGAGAGAATATGGGATCCGAGCCGGTTGACCTTTATGACAGTATTGGACCTGGATTCAATTTCCAGAGGGGATCATACCCTGATAGTTAAAATGAGGTACAGGAAAGATGATCCCATTGAATACCATATCCCTTTTTGGAAAGATTAAATTTGTTTTAGCATGTTGAGTTGGATCATTTCATCAATTCACCTCCTGACTCTTGGATTGGGCTTGGGTAGTGCGGTGGCACGAGGTAGAGCCCTATCGAAGGTTGAAGATGTTGGGGATCTGAGTTCGGTATTCCAAGCCGATAACCTCTATGGTGCTGCAGCCTTCTTATGGATCAGCACGGGTGTTTGGCGGGCCTTCGGCGGATTGGAAAAAGGGAGCGACTATTATTTGGGGAGCAATCTTTTCTGGATAAAAATGATGCTTTTCAGTACCATCTTCCTTTTGGAAATGTATCCCATGATCACCCTGATGAAATGGAGAAAAAAGATAAAAAAAGGCGATGAGATCGATCTGAAACCCTGCAAAGAGCTATCCAATTTGACCTATACACAGGTGGCCTTGATCAGTATAATTGTTTTTGTCGCTACCGCTATGGCCCGTAACCTTTACTATTGAGGCAAATGCCAACCTTTAAGCAAACCATTATAACCATTCATAACCCTTTATTCATTGTATACCTATCCTGCTCTTGACCGACACACATATCTAAATACTTCCGGGATTGGTCTTATTCCGGAAGAGCATATCCAGGCATCGCGTGACTTCAACGATGACCTCCTGTTGAATGGGAGTCTTGCCTTCGAAAAATGGAGAGCGGAAGACTATCCAAGGATCAGAACAAAGGCTGCTGAATTCATCGGATGCAAGGAATCGGAATTGGCCTTTCTTCCAAATTTCTCTTTCGGCCTGATTGCCATTCTACCTATCATTCAAGCTCATAAGAAAGTCCTTCTCTATCGCGACGACTACCCTTCTCTGCGAGATCCTTTTGTTCTTGGAGACTATGAAGTGAGTTGGATCGACAGTCCGGATGGTTTTTTTATCGATATCGAAGAAATCAAAGAGAAACTTCTGAAGGAAGGCATTCAATTATTGGTGATCAGTCATGTCCAGTACTTATCGGGGTTCTGCATAGATGTGAACGAGCTTGGAGCCTTTTGCCAGGAAAACGAGATAACATTGGTCGTCGATACAACTCAGAGCCTGGGAAGGACAGAATTGAACTTTGAAAGGTCCGGGATCGATATACTTATCTCCAGCAACTATAAATGGATGAATTCCGGCTTTGGCTCAGGGCTTCTGTGCATTCGCCAAAAGTTCCTCGAAGAAAACCCGGCCAAGGTTGCGGGATATGGAAGCTACACCATGGGAAATGGCGATTTCTTCTATGAGCCCTCCATTTTGAGCTATGAGGGTGGCCATTTGAATTGTTCGGGATTAAATATGCTGAACGCCTCGCTCGGTCTGAAAAAGGAAATCGGAGCACAGAAAATTATCCAGATGGGTGATGCACTACTGGAATATCTGATCCTTCAACTGGAAACCATTGGCCAGCCTATCCTGGGCAACAACTCCTTGGAAAACAGAGCCGGCATCGTCTGTATTCCAGGTAGTCCGGATCAATTTGCGAAACTCAGAAAAGAGAGCATCCAAATAACTTTTAGAGGTGGTTATTTCAGAATTGGCCCACACTTCTATAACGGGTCAAAAGACATAGATACTTTAATCAATTCACTACAGAAGAAAACCAAATAGCTATTTTCACGTAAGAAGAATAGAAGACGTTTCGCTTGTCTTATTTCACCTAAACCTTGTACTATCGCCATAGAATTAGTGGGCTATATGCGTCATGGTTATCCTGAGAAGCGATTCACGTTTTTACGAGTCAAAAGATGAAGCAAACTCTTATATATGCTATCGCCCTGACCATCATGTCTTGGGGGGTTGTCGATGGACAGGTACTATGGAATGAAACATTTACCGATCCTGATCCATTGCTTGGATCTACCGTCGACAACGGGGCTACCGCCTGGAGTACCACTCAACCTCCCAATGGCACTTTTGCCACCGCTAATGTGCTTGGCGCGGATGTTTTTCTGGTGAACAACACCGACGGAGAAGGTGTCTGGATTTCAGAATGGATTGATATTTCACTTACAGGTTACGCTCTTCTCGATCTCGATGTGGGGTCCGGATTTACTGGAACCGGAGATTATCTAAGAGTCTACTATAGTGTAAACAATGGTCCTGATTCGCTTTTTTTTGCCATAGAGGGTTCTTTTTTGGCGATTGACGCAACAGGAACGGGAGTTGTTCAGGGTGATTCGGTCAGAATCACCATGCGCAGTACAAACGATGGTTCTTTCTTTGGTCTGGATTCTTATACGCTGGACAATGTCAGCGTCACTGCGGTCACGACTTTGTACAGCCGCAAGTCAGGAGATTGGGATGATGCAACTCCCGGAAATGGAACATGGTCCGCAGTGGGACTTGGAGGCGCTTCCTGCGATTGTATTCCTACCAATACTACGAGAGTGGAAATAGGAAACCTCAACACCGTTTCTATCAATGTTGCCGGTTCAACAACTGAGGTGCTTGTCCTTAACAATGGAACCCTCCAATGGAGCAGTGCGAGCACCCTGTCGCTCAGGGGAAATTTTCTCGTGAACTCCGGTGGAACCGTCAGCTTGAACGCTAATACAGGAGCCATCACCAACCTTGGGTTCAATATTCCTTATCTCATTGATAACGAAGGAGATTTTGACGCCGGTGTTGTCGCAATGAATGATGATGGAGCCCTGGTTTTTCGAAGCGATGGAAATACCTCCTTTGAGGATCTCGACCTCAATGGTAATGGGGCCATCACCTTTAGCGGAGACAGTGGCATCAACATTTCAGATGATATTCTGGTCGGTGATGATGCAACTATTACGAATAATCTTAATGATACCTTGGCCATCGGTGACCAAATCAATTTTGAATCTATCGTTGGGAATAATAGTTCGGTATTCGTCAATAACGGTAATATGACGGTTGGCAACCGCATATTCATTGATGATGATGATCCCTCCATTACCAACAACGGAACCCTGCTGATCGTCAACGATATTCAGACCGGTGCCAGCAACGATGATAACTGGGACTTTACCAATACCGGTATTTTGGAATTCACCCGACTAGCTGCCGCGAACTCAAATTTTGTATTTAACAACTCCGGAACGGTAACCAATGTCTTTTTTGTGGAAATGAACGGAACCGAGTCCATCAACAATAACACACCGGGCGTTTGGAATTATCAGGGCAACTTCGTGGGAGCAAACACCGAATTGTTCTGCGATATCGATGGAGTAAATTCTTTTAATTACACTCGATCCGGCATCCAGCCCATTATTACCCCGCAGGACTCATACTGGAACCTGTCTCTGTCAGGAAGTGGAGCAAAGTCCATGCAAGGTAATTTTGATGTAAAGGGAGATATTAGCCTGGCTTCCCCGGCTACTTTTTCGGCGGGAACAAACACTTTGACGCTGGATGGCACCGTGGCACAGAATATTAGCAATTCAAGCTCTGCTGCTCTTTCCTTTTACGGTCTTGTGTTCAATAACAGCTCCGGATCAAATCCTGCGATCGTTTTTGGCAATAATATCGGCGCCATAAGTGTAACCAATAACGTGGATTTCACCAGTGGGGTCATCGAGATTCAGAACAACAACAATGGGGGGCTTAGCATCAATTCAACAGCTACTTTTAGTGGCGGAAGCGCTAGCTGCTATGTTGATGGGATGATCACCAAAATAGGGACGGATGCATACGAGTTTCCTGTTGGAGATGGAAGCATTTGGGCACCAGTAAGTATTTCTGCGCCTTATACCGCAGGTGCTTCTTTCTCTGCTCAATATTTTGATGGCACATTTTCCCCAAACACCACAGATGGAAGTTTTAGCCATATTTCCGGAATAGAATACTGGACCATCGACAGGAATGTCTCAATGGATTCAGTCTCTGTGACCTTATTTTGGAAAGATGATGTAAGAAGCGACATTCTTGAAGACACGGATCTGATCGTGTCTCGTTTTAACTCCGGCCCCATGCAATGGGTCAATGAGGGACGATCGGCTTCAAGTGGCGGAGCACAGGGCTTTGTAGTATCGGATCCTGTTACAGATTTTAGCTTTTTCACTTTTGGCACGTTGATCGGAGCAAATCCGCTACCCGTTGAGTTGATCTCATTTAATGCTACACCATCAGATGAAGGAGTACTGTTGGAATGGGTAGTAGAGAACGAAACAAACTTAAATGCATATGAGGTTTACCGATCCTCTAATGGTGTCGACTTGAATTTTGTCGGGAGCACACCACGTGCCAACGACCAAGGCTCATTTACGATAAACTATGCCATTACAGACAAAGATCCCTTGAATGGCCTCTCCTATTACCATCTGTTTAAGATTGAAGATGGCCTTCCAAAAGTGCAACTGGATATAACTACTGCTTATCTGGAGCAGGTTTCAAGAGCAGGAGAAATTAGCATATATCCAAATCCTGCACATGAAGGCTTTTATATCAACAAAACCACAGGTGCCTTTTCCGGAACCGTGCAGATCTTCAACAATTCCGGTTCGCTTGTAGAGAAGTTCAATACGGAGTTTGTTGATCCATATTGGATCGACAACCATTTCGCTTCAGGCCAATATACGGTGCGATTGATCGATGAAGATGGTCAGGTATTCGTAAAGAGGGTGTTAATCAGTGATTAAGGATCTTCAGGTCATTAAAGCCTGAAGTATCATCACCGCTTCCTTGAAAAAGATCAATGCTTTTTCTTCAGAAACATTTGAAGCAGGCAGGACCATGCCCTTCCATTCGTCGGTGATCCACATACCATTTCTGAGTCCGGGTAGATCCGAGTAATCAATCTCCTTGCCATGGGGATACGCGGTCGCATAATAGTACATGTCTTTAACCATGCCATCAGGAATAGCTAAACCAACGCCAATGCGGGACAGAATCTCGTCTCCCTTTTTTTCTACCGTAATAATGCCTGCGGTGTCGAAATGGTCGGGCCATACGCGTATCTCGGAAACCTCTTCCATATCCTCAAAAAGTTCTTCAAGCGCCTTTTGAGCATTGCTTCTATTGTTAGCAAAGACGACAAACTCTTCGGGATGAGGTTGGCTGAAAGTGTACTCTGCTCCATAGTCATAGCGCAGCTCGTAATTGAAGCTAAACTCAAACTTTCCATGCAAGCCCGCCCTGGATGAGCTTTCCTCTAGCCAGGAAAGTACCTCGCCATGGGTTTTCCCATTCAATTCCAGATCAGATATAATTCTTTCGCCAGGCTCCACCCATTCAAGCTTAAAATCCGGGTAATTCAGGGATAATGCCAGGTTACCGGCTCCATTCAAGGGTCTTGTAGTTAAGGCAAGAAACTCGTTGCTCCACTCAAGATTCGCGTGAGAATCATCATCCGATACCGGAAGGTAGCTATTGGCAGCTGCGGACAGATATTGGGCTGCCCGATGTAGGGTTTCGATCATAGACCCTAAGTTAAACCACTTCTACCCCTTTCCAAAAGGCAACGCGACCCTCAATGTTCTTCGCCAGATCCGAGGCTTGGGGATAATACCAGGCAGCATCCGCATTGGTATCTCCATTCACCTGGACATTATAATACGATGCTGTCCCTTTCCAGTGACATACCGTATGTGTCTCTGATTCTTTGAAATATTCCTTATTGAGGGATTCTTTTGGGAAGTAGTGGTTCCCTTCGATAATAATAGTATCGTCGCTTTCCGCTAATACAGTGTCTTTCCAAATTGCTTTCATGGTCTTTCCTTTTCGAATATAATGTCAGTAAAAAATTGATTTGAGTCGAAAAAGGTTTCTACGATTCTCAGGTTTTGTCGTGCGGCGACATTTTGAATCTCCTCCAATGTAAACTTCCGGGATATTTCAGTATGAACCCTTTCCCCCTTGTCAAAATGAAAGGTCTTATCCAGGAACTTAATTCTCACATCCTGATCCGCCCTTGACACCAAAAAACTTTGGGCTAACCCTGTGGCTTCGTCATACTCAGGCTCATGATCAAAAAGTGCAAGGTTGAAATTTCCGCCCAATTCATTATTGATACGCTCAAGAAGGTTCAGGTTAAAATCCCTGGTATACCCCTTGGAATCATTGTATGCCGGTAAAACGATCTCCGATGATTTCTTCAAATCGAAACCAATGACCAGTTTATCCGTTGGCCCCATGAGCCTGCTCAGCCTGCCGACAAACTCCTCACTCTGCTGGGGTGTGAGATTACCAACGTTGGAGCCAAGGAAAAGAATGATCTTTTTGTCCTTGGAGCGAATTTGTTCAAGGGCTTTGAAGTATTCACTCTTAATACCCATCATTTGTACCCTCGGCAGAACATTTTTAATCTTCCTTTCGAGAATATCAAGGGCATTTTGAGAAATATCTATAGGCTTAAAATGGTAGCTATGACCGTTAAGAACTTTCAGTAGTTCAATGGTTTTGGTGCCATCCCCGGCTCCGAGTTCATAAATATCGACCGGCTCAGAATTGATCCCGATAGAATTCAAAATATCAACGGACTGCTCTTTCCAGATCTCCAATTCGGCCCTGCTCAGATAGTATTCCTCTGAATTCATGATCTCAACAAACAGGGCATCTCCCCTTTTGTCGTAAAAATACCTCGAAGGCAAACTCTTTTTTACAGCAGATAGACCCTCATTCACATCCCTGCCAAACTCTTCTTTGAAACTCATTTTGCTAATCTTATTCCGCTATACTGCCATTGGAAATGCGGATGAAAAAAATTTCGATACGTTTTTCTGCTATGACCTGGAGAAGTGGCAACCGATGCTCCCCTTAAAACCATTTGATTGATCATGAATTTTCCATTGTATTCACCAACCGCTCCGGAAACCCTTTTAAAACCCGGATAAGGCAGATAGGCACTTTGGGTCCATTCCCAACGATCCCCCCATTTTATCTGGGCCGAAGCATGTTCCCATTCGAACTCCGTGGGGAGTCTTAAACCTTTCCATGCAGCAAAGGCATTGGCTTCATAGTAATTGACATGAGTGAGTATATGATCCGGATCAACCTCCTTTAATCCTCCCAGGCTGAATTGATGCCATTTTCCATCAATGCGATGCCAGTGCAAGGGTGCTCTTACCCCTGTTTCCTGCATCCACGCCCAACCTTCATCCAGCCAAAGGTTGAAATCCTCATATCCACCGGAATCAAGAAATTCCAAATATTCGGCATTGGAAACCAATTCTTCCCTGATCGAAAAACTATTGATGAAAACCTTATGCGAGGCTCGTTCATTATCAAAGCAAAAACCTTCCCCCTCAAACCCTATTGAAGTCAGCTCCTCGTCAAAGTCAATCCAGGAATTCGGGTTTTTTACTTCTTGATTCAAAAGGGAGCCCCCCTCCTTATAAACCGGAAATAGGGGATTATGCCCAATCGTGTATTTCAGGTCAGTGATCAGTAACTCCTGATGCTGCTGTTCATGATTTAATCCCAGCTCCAACAAAGAGAAAACCTCCGTTGCCAAATTCTCATTCTCCAGTAACTCGGCGATATGTTGATCAACGTATTCGCGATAAGAAATGACCTCTTCCAAAACGGGTCTTGTGAGATTTCCGCGTTCAGCCCTTAGAACCCTATCCCCTACATTGTTATAATAGCTATTGAAAAGAAAGCCATAATCCTTATCGAATTCCTGATAGCCAGGTTGATAAGACTTCAAGATGAATTGTTCAAAAAACCAGGTTGTATGTGCCAAATGCCATTTAGGCGGGCTGACATAAAAAACGGGTTGCGGTACATAATCCTCTTTCTTGAGAGGCGAACAGATTTCCAGAGATCTACTACGGATTTGATTATAGCGACTTATTCCCGCCTTGGTTTGGGTTTCCATAGGTTGTGCAAATGTCCGCTGAATAATTGGATAAATCGTCGGAATAACGTCATTTATTCGCTCTTTTCCTCAACATGCTTTTTAAGCTCTTCGTTCTAGTCATCTTTTAGAAGCAAGATCGGATTGATCTTCTGTGCTTTAAGAAGATAAACCACAGATATTAATGCAGAAATTAGAACGATCAACGAACCTGATGTAATGAAGTCAAGTACTCCAATTCGGATCGGGTCTTCAAAAGTTGAGAGCCAGGGATCGATCACGAAATAGCTCGTCGGTATCCCAATAGCTATTGCGATCATGATGATCAGAAAAAACTCCTTGACCATCATTTTCCCAACTGAGCTCATCGAGGAACCCAATATCTTTCTGATCGCTATTTCCTTGGTCCTTTGTTCAAGGGAAAATATCAGTATGGCAAAAAGGCCTAGAGAAGCAATGCAGATCGCCAGGATAGAGAAAAAGGATAGTGCATTGGCAAATTTTTGGTCTTCCTTGAAGGAACCCCTGATATTGTCTTCTACAAAGGAAAGTTCCATCGGGATCTTAGGTGAATGGCCCTGCCATGTCGCGCCGATATTTGCAACGAGGTCACGTTGTGAACCCTCGTCAATAGGTTTGGTTTTCAGCGCTACAAAATAAAGATCACCGTCATACATGCCCGATTCAAGATGAAACAGCGCCATTGGTTCAACGGGAGCATTTGCACCCCAAAAGCTGAAATCCTTTACAACACCGATGATCTCGAATTCCCTCTCAGGTGGGTATATCAATCTTTTTCCGATCGCCTCATCCGGGCTATTCCATTCCAAAGCCTTCACCGCAGCCTCATTAAGAATTACTTTCTCACGCTCTCCCGGACTGGCTCCTCTAAAAGCCCTACCTTCCTGAAGTTCCAGTTCCAGGGTCGAAAAATAGTGCTGATCTACCTTGACAAAATTTAAAGGCACAGTCAACCTCTGATCGTCTTTCTTAATGAATTGGTCTCCACCCCGTACCTCAGGAGGTATCCCTGAGCAAAGAGAGGCATTCTGCACCATGGGATTGCTTTTCAGGTCCTCTAACAGCGCTTCCGGGCTTTGTGTCCATTCCAATTTTTCAAGACTGATGAGGTTCTCCCTGCTAAAACCCAGATCCTGCCCAAGAGTGTATTCCAGTTGACGAATGACCAGGATGGTGCTGGTCAACAAAACCATGGTGATCACAAATTGAAAGGTCAGTAATCCGTTCCGGATCAATCTACTCCCCCCGGGACCAATAAATGTACCTCTAAGAACATCAATTGGTTTGTAAGCGCTTAGAACATAGGCAGGATACAGTCCGCTCAGCAAAGCCAGGAAGGAAACCCCTGCAATGACCAGCATGAAATTCTGAGGAACGGCAAGAAAGTCCAGACTGATATTTTCGTTGAAAAGGCTGTTCAGTGGTGACAACAATTCCAGCAGAAGCAATACCCCTAGAACTACTGCAATCAGACAAAAAGCTAATGATTCCAGAAAATACCCCAGGCCTATTCCCAGTCTGCTCGCCCCAAGGAGCTGCATTAACCCGGACACCCTTGCGTGACTATTGACCTGAGAGGTTTTCAGGTTCACATAATTCAAACAGGACAACATAAGTACAAATAAGGCCGCTCCCAAAAGCGTATTCACCACCTTGGGATTTCCAACGGAGTTTAATCGATTGTAGACCTTCTCCGAACCCAGGTGTATTTTCGTGAACGGCTGTGCGTAAAGATTCCATTCTTTTCCGGAGGCTATGTACTCATCAAAACTCACTCCCATGACCCTTTTGAGCGTGGGTTCTGCATGGACCTGAGGCACCTTTTGAAGCTTTTCTACGACATGATCAATACTGGCTCCGGACCTCAATAATCCATAAGTCTCATAGGTAGTCCAGATCCAACTCCATTCCTGTCGCTTGAACCTCGGAATGCTGCTCAAGGCTGTGATCATATCGAATTGGATATAGGAATTATCGGGTATGTCGTGTATAACCCCGGTAACGATCATCGACTGGCTTTCTCCTTCCTTTTCAAGGACAAGCGTTTTGCCGATCGGATCTTCTTGTCCGAAATATTTCCTGGCAGCACCTTTAGACAGCACCAAAGAGTTTGGTTGGGAAAGACAGGTAGAAGCATTCCCGCTTTGCAGAGGAAAGCTAAAGACCTCCAGAAAGTTTTCATCTACCGCAAAGAGTTCGTCATTGTCATAGCTCAGTGCCTCTACTTTCTCCGGATTTGAGATGAGATATTGACCGGGCGTATGTATCCTGACTACATCCTCAAATTCCGGAACTTCCTTTTTTAGCGCAACCGCAACACCCGGGCCTGTTGATGAGAATTGATTTTCATTCTCATCTCCCCAAATGAATGTTTGGTTGATCCTGTAAATGCGATCGGAATTGGCATGGAATTCATCATGTGTCAATTCGGCATATACAAAGGCACAAATCAGTATTGATGTTCCGATTCCGAGCGTGAGCCCCAAGAGGTTCAGAAGGTTAAATCCTCTTTGGCTGAGCGCTCTTCTCCAGAGTAGTTTGTAATTCATGAACGGAATTCCGCGAAAGACATGCCAGACCCCAAAAAGCCACCGTAGTCAGTTGAGAGAACGATTCATGCAAAAAAGCATGCACGAAAACGGACGAAAATCAATCTGCCGGGATCTGTTCTTCCTTTTCCAGCCAGATCTGTAAAAGCTGATATCCAAAAGAAAGAAGAACAGAACCAAGAAATAACCCGATGATCCCAAAAGAAATAAAACCTCCTATGGCTCCCAGGAATACGACTAACATGGGAACCGGCGCACCCCGCCCAAGCAATATGGGCTTTAGAACATTATCCAACGGCGAAACAAGGATCATATAGATCATAAATATTACGGCCCAGGTGGTGGACATCGAATAAAACCCGTAAATAATCACCGGGATAACAACCGGAAGAGTGCCGATCTGAATGATACCCAAAAACATCGCGATCAGAGCCCATAAGGCAGCTCCGGGTATTCCTGCGACAAAAAGGCCAATAGCTATAAAAAAAGCCTGAATGACAGAGACCCCTATGATGCCTTTGCCGACACTTCGAATGGTGGTTTCCGTGTCCTTCACCATTTTCAGGCCCTTCTCCCCGGCAAGCTTGTAGCCCAGGCGTTTGGCGAATGAGTTTCCGCTTTTGGAGTTGGCCAGAACAAATCCTGAAATGATGATAGAAAAGACAAACTGAAGAAGGCCCACTCCGGCCTTCCCTGCTTTCTCAAGCACCCACTCTCCTGCGGATTGGATCTGGGACTTATATTGAGCAAGAAACTGGCTTAGATCCGTAGAGGCATGACTCCAGGAACTATACAAAGATTTACCTATGATGGCGATATTTCCTACTGATTCCGGTGGTGGTGGAATGAGCTCTGAAGAGCTTGTCAGATAGGTTCTCACAACCGAAGCTCCGGTAAGCAAGGAATCGGTCAGGAAAGCCGTGGGCAGAACAAGGATCAGAACAAGACCCAAGGTAGTAAGCGTCGCTGCCAGCTTTTTTCTTCCCTTTAATTTATCCGTGAGCCAGGTGAATGCCGGAAAGATCATCACACCGATGATCAGCCCCCAGATCACCATCAGAATAAATGGTTTCAGGACCAGAAAACAGAGAAAGAGCAATAACATCACCAACATTACCTTCAGCGAAATGTCAATCGATTCCTGTACACTCCAATTGGGTTTTGGAGATGTTTCCCTTTTCTCAATATCTTCAGCCATTCTATTGGATTATGATGTCTAAAGATAAGTCAGTTCAAAACATTGTAGAGCATGATCGTTGAAAGGATACTGAGTGTTAAGAACCTGCTGGCACGGACATGGCTGCACCTCACATATACAACAGCCTATGCTACCTTTATCTACTTTTTATACATCCATCTTGAACTGACATATCTCTCCATTCCCTGGCTTCCGGTTTCATTGATCGGTATCGCCGTATCCTTTTACGTCGGATTCAAGAACAATTCGGCCTATGACCGAACCTGGGAAGCCAGAAAGATCTGGGGCGCTGTCGTAAACACAAGCAGGGCTTTCGGGAGCAATACCAGACACTTTATAACCAACCTGTTTGTCAAGGATGCAATCGATTCAAAAATTCTTGATCATTGGCATAAAATATTGATATATAGACAAATAGCCTGGTTATATCAATTAAGAGAACAACTTCTTGTTCCCCAGGAATGGGAGCATATGAACGGCAACTGGGGCGTGAAGAGGTTAGCCAGGATGCGGAGAAAACAAAGCATGTCGGTATTTCCAACGGAGCAGATGGAGGATATTTTTAAACGCTATCTGGAGCAAGACGACATCGATGCCCTTGGAAAATCACCAAACCTCGCCGTTTCGTTACTTGATCAGCAATCGAGGGACCTTCAAAAGATCCGCACAGCAAACCTCATGGATGATTTCAGGCACATGGCTATCCAGAACAGGATTACCGAGTTCTATGAGCATCAGGGGAAACTTGAGAGGATCAAGAACTTCCCTATCCCAAGGACATATGCCTCGATCAGCTACTATTTTGTAGCCCTTTTTGTCATACTTCTTCCAATGGGCTTATTGCCAGAGTTTGCTAAACTGGGTCCTGATTATAACTGGATCATGATTCCGTTCTCCGCCCTTGTGAGCTGGGTTTTTATTCTGATGGAGTTGGTCGGCGACTATACTGAGAATCCCTTTGAAGGACTTGGGGGGGATATGCCAATGCTGAGCATAAGTCGAAACATTGAAAGGGACCTGCTGGCCATGCTGAATGCTGAAACGCTTCCCCCTCCCATTCGATCCGATAAGAATTTCATTATGTGATCCCTTCCTCGGGCGATTGAAACAGGAATTCTGTAAGCAGTCAATCTTAGGTTATGCCAAAACAAAAAACCCCCGCTATAATGGCGAAGGTTTCCTGATGCCTGAGAGATTATGAGCGGCTTATTTCACCTGTAGCAACCATGTCCCATCCTCGAACCACTTGGCCTCGGTCCTGAGCAACAGACCCGACAATTCGAGATTCATCAGGTAATTCTGAACGAGATTGATGTATAGAGCATCATCCGGGGGCAATGCAATGCCCAGAGGCTCGATAGTCAATGGATTTTCCAGGGTCACGAGTCCATCTTCCTGATACATTAAAACCGAATAGGCACAGATGGAATAATCCGCAACCATCACATCCACTTTCCCGTCGATCACCATTTGAATTCCTTCATCATAATCCTGAACCGTGGTCAGCTTTGTTTTGGGAAGATAACCCTTGGCAAACTCTTCGCTCGTCGAACTTGCCAACGCCGCGACACGGATGCCTTCTGTATTGATCTCATCGGTGTTCTTGGTCTTTGAATAGATATCGGATTTGGTCAACAAGGATTTTCCTGCGATCATATGAGGCCCGGCGAAGGCAACTTTCGTATTTCTTTTGGGCGTGATCGTCATGCCAGACATCACCATGTCAACCGTTCCTTTTTCCAAAGCGTCCAGCAATTGAGAAAATTCCATCTCTTCGATCACAAGCTCCACACCAATCGCTTCTGCCAGGTACTTTGCAATATCAACCTCATAACCGATCAATTCATCTGATTTTGAACGAACGCTGAATGGCGGTTGAGTACCTGTCATACCTACCTTGAGTTCACCTTTGTTCAGGATCTTTTTGACATATTGTTGCCCTGAAACCGAAAAGCTCAAACAGAGAAATGCGGCTAGGAAAAAGTTGAAAACATATTTCATATTCTTGGGGGGTTAAATTTTGCCTAAAATAGTATTTCCTACCGACTAAAAAACGAAAAACAAACCTTTGGGAAAGGCATTCAAAACGATCAAAACCGTAGACTATCATACAGGTGGTGAGCCACTGAGGATCATCGTCGAAGGCTACCCCGAGTTGCCGGGCAAAACCATTCTTGAGAAGCGCCAATTCCTTATTGAAAACCTCGACTTTCTAAGGACAGGTTTGATATTCGAGCCTCGAGGGCATTTCGACATGTACGCCTGTCTGCCCGTCGATCCAGAGAGAGAGGATTCGGACTTCGGAATGATCTTCATGCACAACGAGGGCTATAGTACCATGTGCGGTCATGCGGTAATCGCCATGGGCACCTACTTGATCGAAAGCGGTAAGATCACTAAGGAGAGGTTCGAAAAAGGTGTCATGGCCGACACGCCGGCAGGACAGATCTTGATCAGAGCCTACACCCAAGGAAACAGACTCCACATAGGCTTTGAAAATGTTCCTTCATATGTTTTCCAAACCGATCTTGAAACCCATGTAGATGAGATTGGCAAGGTGGAATATCAGTTGGCATATGGTGGTGCTTTTTATGCTCTCATTGACGCCCCATCCATCGGGCTTGAACTAAACACGGATAACGGAAACGCGATAAGGACGTTTGGGATGAAGATCAAGGAAAGGATCATGAAGGAAACCGAGATCTCGCATCCCTTGTCGAACGACCTGGCTTTTTTGTATGGCGTTATCTTTATTGGCCCTTCCGAATCGGGCAATGTGCATAGCCGGAACGTATGTGTTTTCGCCGATGGTGAAATCGACAGAAGCCCCACAGGAACCGGCGTGAGTTCAAGGATTGCCTATCATCACCTGAACGGTGATGTACGCTTGGGTGAAGAAATTGAGATCGAAAGCATCATCGGAACCGGTTTCTGCGTCAAAGCCCTGCGAGAGGTTGAGTTTCATGGCATTCCGGCAATAATTCCCGAAGTCTCGGGCCAGGCATTTCTAACAGGCAAACACGAGTTCATTATAGACGAAGCAGATCCCCTTGCTGAGGGTTTCCTGATCAGATGATGCCCTTTTTTATAGCCATCTTTACCAGTGATGCTTTGCTGTGCACATGCATCTTCTTATAGACGTTTTTGATATGCGTTTTCACTGTATGAGGACTGATAAACAAGCTCTCTGCTATAGTGGTATATGACCCACCCTCTACCAGTAATTTGATGATCTCAACCTCTCGCTCGGAAAGGTCAAAACCCGGTTCAACATTAATTTCTTTGTCGGAAGGATTCCGGATCGAGCCAATAATTTTTCTTGCAATTTTTGAGGTCATGGGGGCACCACCCTTTTTTAGATCCTGAATGGCACTGACAATGAAATCAGGTGGCTCATCCTTGAGCAGGTAACCTGAGGCCCCCGATCTGAGCGAGTCCATGATCTTTTCTTCATCCTCGAAAACAGTGATCATCATCACCTCTACCTGGGGATAATTCTCTTTCAGGGCCAGCGTGGTATCAATACCCGATATTCCCGGCAGTTCAATATCCATGAGTACGATTTCCGGAAGTTCTGCATCTTCAGACCTGTAATTCTCAAGTTTTTCCAGAAAATCTTCACCTGAGATGCTGTAAAACAGTACCTCGATCTCTTCATAGAATGCAAAATTCTGCAAAAACCTTCTCTGTAAAGAGGGGTTATCTTCAACCAATGCGATCTTTATGGACATCCTAAGCTTTCCGTAAAAAAATTGTACCAGGCCTGCATTCCCAATACCCCAATGGAGGTATCTTCATAAGCGTATCATAATCTTCACACCATCTCCGGGCCTGCTGTCGATTTTGAGTTCTCCACCTAATTTACGTATCCTGTTCGCCATATTTTTTAAACCATAATGGCCGGCAGATTCAATGGCCGCCTCCGGATCGAACCCCTTTCCATCATCTGCGATCAGAATAGAAAATCCCGACTTTGTTCCATCAACGGGCTGAACACATACCTTCGCTTCAGAGGCTTCGGCATGTTTGATCACATTGTGAATTGCCTCTTTCAGAACCTGCTTGAGGTTAAAGGCGAAGTTTGGGTTCAGGGGAATCTTTAGGTCAGCGCCATTCTCAATACTCAACATCAAATCGGTGTATTGGGTGAGTTTTCCAAGATCCGATTCTATTTCATCGAAGAAATTGCCCAGGTTGATCGCCTCCTTGTTCAGGGTCCAAATTGTATCCCTGAGATTGGACATGCTCTCTTCCGCATCATCCTTTAAGGATTCCAATAGTTTCTTGGCGCCCTTGTCCTGTCTGATGCTTTCCAATTTTTCTGTCACTTTGATCCCTGAAATGATCGAGGTCAACTGAGCCCCTACGTGATCATGAAGATTGCTGGAGATCCTTTCTCTTTCAACCCTGATCTTCTCCTTAAGCTCGAGCTCTCGTACCCGCCTTTTAAGGGCAATTCGTGAGTAATACCTTGTAAAAAAGGTTATGGTGAACAGAACGACAAAGCTCGTAGCAACCAAAAACCATGTAGCGCGGTACCATGGTGGAAATACAATGAAGGGCAATTTTTGAATAGCGGTTTCATATCCAAGAAGGTTTCGTCCCTGAGCATAGAGAATATAATCACCTTCAGCCAATCCGGAATACTCTTTTCCCGATGAGGTTGTCCACTCCGACCATTCTTTGTCAAGCCCATCCAATCTGAATCGGTACTGATTTTGGTACTCATCGGTATAACTTGGACAGGAAAAATCAGCTCTGACAAAGTTGCTTTCAGGCCTGATTTGCAAGGGCTGGTTCCGAATGTTTCCCCAGGAAGCAGGCCAGTTTTTTATAAGGATGGAGTCACCAGCTGTCAAAGCAGTCAAAAACAACTCCGGTTTAACGGGCCTGGTCTTCATTGTTTGGTCATAGGCGATCAGGCCATCAGTCGTAGCCATCCAAATCAATTTCTCGTTATCCTCCCTGGCAACCCAAAGGCCTGAGGACTGGAATGTCGAGAGTTCCGGGATTTTCATTTTAAGGAAGTTATCTCCTTGAAGATCATAAGCTTTGATCGACATAAACGGAGTATTTCCATAAAGAAGGTAGGCCCTGCCTGAAGATTTGCTTTCGAGAATATATGGTACCATGAGGGTGTCTTTCAAAAAATCAGGATGTCGGCTAAAAGAAGATCCATTGTATTGAAATATGCCATTCAAGCTGGAAAACAGATATTGGCTAAAGATCTTGTTGATCTTGATCTCGCTGACCGGAAGCCCGTTTTTCTCTGTGAACTTTTGTACCCGAGGTTCCGGATCATCCATCTCTAAGAAATAAAGGGGATTCAAAGTCGACCCCAACCAGAGATTCCCCTCTTCATCTTCCTCGATAAATCTCACAAAATCCGGCACATAGCCGGAAAGATCCCGGAGACCACTTACTCTTCCATTGACCCATTGAATTGATTTCAGACCTTCGGTAGAGCATATATAAACACGATTTGGGAAAACCCGGGAGGCAAAAACCTTATAGGCATGAAAGGGCAATATTTTATCCAGTTGCCTTTTTCCATAGTCAAAGGAAAAGATCCCGAAAGGCGAGGCGATCAGGAGTTCATTTCCCATATCTATGATCTTGAACGCCTCAAAGTTTGGTTCAAACAGAGGTTGAAATTGATCCTCTCCGGTATTGAAGTATATTCCTTCATGACCTGAAACGATCAGCATATTGCCTTTGCGTATGACATCGTTGATAATGCCGGGTATTCCCTTCCTTGTATCGAAGTATCTAAACGGAACCTGAAATCTGATCTTCGATATTCCCAGATCCGTACTTACCCATAGGTTTCCTTCCATATCCTCCATAAGAAAATGGATCCTGCGGCTCACCAGTCCATCACTCTCCCTCAACCATAAAAGAATTTCTCCTCCCAGATCCAGGATGACCAGGCCGTCATCTGTTCCCACAGCGATCTTATTATTGCTGAACAGCTTCACATCATTGACATATTTCTGTTCAAAAAGATGTGCGATCTCTTGGGAAAGGATTGTTTCGCCTTCTCCATTCACCAACAGAAGCTTATCAGTCGTCCAAAGGATCTCGAATTCATCGGCTTCTATGAGCCTCCTTATTCTCTCACCCCCATTCAATTGCCAGGGAGCATCGATCAACTCATGGTCGCTTCCGGAAAGCATCATGATCTGCTTGCTCTCCTTTAGACTTGAGTAGGCATTGCCCCTCCATGAAAAGAGATGAAGGAAATTATCCTCTGATTCTACTTGCTCGAGGATACCTTCACTCATGTCCCAGTTCAGGATTCTTGAACTCGAGAAAAACAGAACGTCATCATCAAGAATTAGCTGCTCACGCAGATATGGCAAGGTAGTAGACTCATCCAATTGATCGGTGAGAGATCTAAAAACAAAGCCTCCGAGTTCATCTCTTTCCAAAAAACCAAAATCGCCCGCACCGGCACAAAACCCTCTGCCCTTCTCATCCACACCCAACCTCCTGACCATACCCCTGGAGGAAGAAGGGACAATATTCCAGTTCTTGCCGTCATAGATCATTACACCATTTCCATTTCCAAAGAACATTCTTCCCGAAGGGTCCTGGGCTATATCCCAGACCTGTGAATGCCCACCATAGTCAGATGGCTCATAATTCTGAATACTTGGAATTCCAAACTCAAAAAGCGAGGTTTCGCCTTGTCCCATCAGGAATAACGGGATCAAAAAAAGCAGAGGTATCTGAGACAATGCCCGGTAGAATGTCATAGATCGGTGCAAGCTGTATGACCTTAAATAAGTGGAATTTTCGAGAAAAGAAAAGACCCAACAAAATGAAGGGTCTTTAGCTTACTAATTGCTACTGTAAAAGGCAATCTACCAAAAACTTGATCTAATGTGTTTTCAGCATTGATATATTCTTCTTTTCCCAAACAAAGGCCTGTTCACCGTCTCTTGACAACATCGCCGTAGCATCTTTTTTGGCATTGTATCTTTTATGGGCACATGATTCAGCATCAAAGCAGGCGACATCCTTGTTCGAGGTCTGAAGCAGAATGGTTCTGCCTACAATCCCGAGGTAATTGGACTTCTTGTACTTGCTTGAGGACTTCAGTTTCCCATCGGTCATATTGTGTTTCGCTACGCCCTTCTCTCCAACCACAAGTATATCACCCTTGTATTCCAGGATCTCAGTTGCAAGTCCTATTCCGTCATCAGCCAGAGGTATTTCATAATTATCCGATCCGGTGACCACATCGAGATTATAGAGCGCTTTACCGCTGCATACCATGAGGTTTTTGTCCTGGACCAAAATGTTTGTAATCCCCTTTTTAAACCTTTCCGAATCATATACCAATGATCCATCCTTTGTATCGAAAGCCTGAACACCATAAGGTTTGACATTGGGGTACCAAAGGCGCCACTCATAATTGATGGTCACAGAACCATCCGCATTTTTGGTTTTTGTTTCAATGTAGGCCTGAGCTTCAACCGTTCCCCCTTGTTGAATGACCACCCTTCCGTTGGCAACATACATGTTTGGAATTGCCTTGGCTTCCTTGATCTCCGGGCCAGTCCAAAGAAGTTTTCCCGAATTAAGATCGTACTTCTGGATCTTCTGCTTTTTGGCGCTTTCGAAATTGACCATGTACAGGTCATTTCCATCGATCACCGGGTTTGCGACCGCTCCATAGACGCCAAACTTCTTCGCTCCGCTGGGAGCCTTGATCACGTCGATCGTATAGTCATATGCTGCTGACCAAAGGTTTGTCCCCGAGGCATAATCATAGACCTGCAATCCATTGAGGAATAAAAACACCTTTCCGTCCCTCACATCTATGTCCACCAGGGATTCTCTGGTCCAGACCTTCTTCTCGGCCATCCCCATATAGGAGTTCTCCCATAGGATGTCTCCGTTTTTTGGGTTGATCTTTACAATCTGGTTCTTAAACCCGGCAAAAAGCGCGGCCAAATATGTTGGCTTGTAGTTCACGAGTACGAGGTTGCCATCATCCACGAGATTATATCTCCCGACAGACCCCTTGAATCTGGCAGTAGACCATAGCTCAGCTCCTGTACGGGCATTGATCATGACGAATTGGTCTTTCAGAGATAGCGTAAAGGCCTCCAATTCCGAGATGTATATCACATTGTCTTCACTCACGTCCTGGTACTGGTCTGTATTCCAAAGCAATTCCCCGCTCAGAACATCCACACAAGCGATCTGATCCTTGCCCAGCTTTCGGTCAAAAAGAAAGAGGGTCTGAGAATCCCAAAAAGGAATGATCTCGTCTACTTTGCGAAGCTTGGGTGCCATTTCTTTGTATTTGGCTGTCCAGAGCACGCTCCCGTCCTTGTTATTCAAAACGGTGATCTCCTTGTCAGAAGCGCCGAAGCAATACTTCTCTCCATAATCATCAAGACCTCGAAAAAGGTCGCTTTGGTGCGCAAGTTTTACGGTCCAGTCCACGGACATGTCTTCCTGGCTGAATCCGTTCAACCAGACAAGACCAATGAGCATTAAGGATAGGATTGATTTTTTCATAACAGTTTGGATAAAGCGCATTTCAACGCGCTGGTTGTAGGTATATATTTCAATTCTTCAGTATCCTTTTAGAGGCGACCGATTGCTTGTTTTTGTCGATCACTTTCAGGATGTACATTCCTTGAGGCAGGCTTGAGACATCAATTTGATGCCCTTCGCTTATGATCAATGTCTTGCCTTGCGCGTTCTGCAGTTCAATAGAGCCTATTTCAAAGTCGGCCGTAACGCGGGCCAGATCATTCACCGGATTCGGGTAGACACTGACATGCCGGGAGTTATCGCTGTTGCCAATTATGGCACTAGTACTACCCACATCACCCAGGTAAACATCTCTTACATTCAAGGCCAGCGCTATCTTGCTACCATGTCTGAGAATTCGGCTTCCTTCGATGGTGCCCGCAGGATCGGTAAGTAATCCCAGAGTATCATAGTCAAGTGAGGCGATTCCGTTTTCAGAGCTTAATACATCGGGAGTTGTGTTGGCTTTATCATTTTCCAGGGCAATGTATATTTCGCCTCCATTCGCATACAGGGCGCTTACTTCTTGCTGACCTCCAAGCACATCTGTCCCAATAAAGGCGGACAGATCGGCTATTGACCAAGTATGTCCATGGTCGTCAGAGAGATAAATGCCATACTGCGTTCCGTCATCCTTTGATCCTGCCATATATAACCTGCCACTGCTTTCATTCGCCACAAGCAGATCTCCCTCGAAAAAGGCAGGAAGATCAGTGTTTCTCTCAAACCAGGTTTGCCCGTAGTCTCCTGAAACATAGAAGATGTTCGCGCCTGAATTGTCATGGGCATAAAGGCTATCATTTGAAAAACAGATCGGGTCTCCTCCGCCGTTCAGGGACGTTGGTGGGTCTATGTGCTCCCAAAGAGTCGCACCTGTATCCTTCAGCCAGTATCCCGCAGCACCCAGATTTACCAGAACTTTTCCATTGAAGTAGTCGATCCCGATTGGAGAAGAAATGCCATTAAAAAACTTCGGCAAACCCACCGTATCCAGAGAATAAGTCAATCCATTGTCATCGGACCTGTAAACCATGCCGTATCCCAGACCAATAGAGGTCATGTATAATTGAGAGCCTGCACTGACAAGTGCCTGAGGAATCTCATTCACCCCAGGAACGGACTTTTGGGTCCAGGAAGTATTTCCGGGATCAAGCTGATACAGGTCTGCTCCGATGCCGTTGAAAACGATGGCCAATAGTTCTCCATTATGACTCGTGGTCCCGGTAATTGTCAATATGTTGGACTGGGTCAGGTTGGTGGCACTCCATTGGGCAGAAGAGGCAATGGAAATATTCACCAGCAAAAGGATTAAGTAGATCTTTTTCATTTTGGGATTTAATTGATGATTCATTCTTGTTCTAAAAAGTTGTTGACAAATCCATCAGAGCGTTATGCTGTATTGGACCTTTTCAGATTTGTACTTGGGGATCTTGAAGGACTTGTATTTAAAGGCCTTTAGAGCATATTGCAACCAACGGACATAGTCGTTATTCATCCCCTCTTCGCGTATGGTGAATACCGTCACTAATTCACCCTTATCCCCGACTGTGAGATCATAATTGTAAGTGCCGGTAATACCGTATTTGTCCACTGTCTTTTTGAGCTTACCTCCTGTGAAACTGTCATTAAGCTCCTTGGTAATTGCGGATTGGATCTCATCATGGGTTGAGAGAAGCGGTTTCTTTTGACTCATGCAATACGATGAATAAAAAATTAAGACAAATAATATTAAATATCTCATTTTCAATTATTTATATTTCCAATATCCAAGTACATTTCCAAAGGCCACAATGATGGTTTCACCATCCGGTAGAAATACAAGCGAAGATTTGTTCAAGGTGATCTGCTCGAGAAACCTCATATCCATGCTATAGGAATAGAGTGTTCTTGCCGTTTCATAATCGTGCACATTGCAAAGCATGGGAGCGGGTATTTTCCCTGCATTCAGGGAGATCACTCCCATGTATTGGTTATCATAATCAACCTTGAAATCGGGATTCTCAATTTGGGACGGATAGATGGTACGGGTAACCTCTCCTGTTTCTCCGATCACTCTTTGAATATATCCCTGTCTTCCGATGGATGCGGTTTGTGAACTTCGGTTATGGGGCAATGAATAAACAAAAAGGTAGTTCTTATCGGGACTGTACTCCATTTGGTAGATGATATCAAACAGATCATCTGTGGAATAGATCCTTTTCCCGGATTTCAGATCATAAAAGGACACAAGGTGATTATATTTCAGGGCAGCCTTCTTGGCCTTCTTATCATTCCTAATCCTTGGTATTCGTTCTATGTCACTTTTTGATGGAAGATGGGATACAGCGACCACCTTGTTCCTTGGATCCACCTCGGCGGAATAGGCCACAACATCGAGTTGAATGCTCTTATTGATGGTGGCAAGGTCAATTTCTTCCTCATCGGCCAGTCCCATGCCGGTTTCTACGTCAAAGAAATAAAGCTTGCCACCCTGAAGAAGCACAAGGTACTTCCCATCGGGAGTCCAGCAGGCATCGTTGACCTTTTCACTTCGGAAGATGATCTCTTCGGTTTCGGTATTCAGTACCTCTACCCTTGTTGGGCGATCCTTGTTCGGAGCCCAGTCTGCAAAAAAGGTTTTGGTCAGCTTGAGGTATTTGTCATGTACAGGGTTATACTCCAATAGTGGTCCGGCATAATACCCCCCAACTCTGATCTCCTTGATAATCTCTTCTTCCTCACAATCCCACAGATACAAGGGGCCCTGGCCTGTACCTATGGCCATGGTGTTTTTGTCACCGGCCATAGCCATCTCCGAAATTCCCCACATCCGGTTTCCCGGAATTTCTACTTTCCTAAAGTTGATGTTCTGGGTTTGGGCCAACAATCCTGCGGCCTGAAGGAAAAAAAGAAGAGCAATGCCTAATGAGTTGAAGGTGAGCATCGTTTTGGTAGATCTCTAATATCTACCCAAATGTCCCCTCCGGTTGGAAAACCTTCAATCCCCCAATTGGGGTATTTACATTACTTCCCGCTGAGCGCCTCTTCCAGGAAATCGTTCATCCCCTTGGCAATTTTCATTGTTCTTAGGGCTGTTTCAGGAAAATCCGCGTTTAAGATCTCAGAAGCGGGTAGCCTGGCACCATAATAGAACGATTTGTTTGCGATCTCGGGGATATCATTTTGAATGGCGGAATATTCAGGTGCAAGTTTTTTATTCTTCTCGCCAAGGATCTCTCCAAAAGCCTCTTTAAAATCCTTCTTGGTTTTGAGTTCCTTAAATCGATCGGATTCCCGTACGATCTTATCCCGTACGGCCTTCAGCTGCTCCTTTTCAAGCATGTGACTCCCACTGTAGATCCTGACTCCTTCGGCAGAAGCTTCAATATACATACCAGGCGTGGTCTTGTCCTTCTTGCCTCCCGGAGAGATCAGGGCCGAAACATGGTTTTTGTAGGGAGACTTGTCTTTTGAGAACCTTACATCCCTGTAAATTCGAAAAACGCTGTCCTTGGGACTTTGCTCCCCCACTCCCGGCATCAACACATCCAACTTCTGCGTGATTTCAAGTACAAGTTCCTCAAAGGGCTTTTGCACCGATTCCTGATACCTCTTTTTGTTTTCGGTAAACCATTCTCTGTTATTGTTTGAAGGAAGTTCTTTCAGGAATTGAAGAAAGTCTTTGTCCATAATATCATAGCATTTAGCTCCAAATCAGGGGCTTTTCCCCGCTGGGAAATTTCCTTTTATCAAATTTAGTCATTGAATATCCTTTTCTTTGAGATATGGTTCAAAGAATTTTGGTCTTACTTTTCGTTGTATCGATTGGCAGCTCCTGCCATGACGAAAAGGAAGATCCCATTGTTAGCGACCCTCAGATCACAGGCGGAACCTGGGATATCATCCAGAGCAGAATATTTGAGACTAAATGTGTCTCCTGCCATCGTGCCGGAAATGCCTTCGCAGCACAGTCAGGGCTTATTCTGACCGCCGATGTTGCCTATGAGCAACTGATCAATGTCATTCCAAAGAATCAGGCGGCCGCCAATGACCAATTGGTCAGGGTAGGTACCTCAGGACTTCCCTCCCTAAGCAATTCATTCCTGTGGGAAAAGATCAATGCACCGAACTTTGAGCATTTCTATTCTGATCATCCCGAATATGGAGAGTTGATGCCATTAAACCTTCCACCCTTGACCAATGGAGAATTGGAATTCATCAGACAATGGATTATCAAAAGAGCTCCTGAAGCCGGATCGGTGGTTTCAGAGGAAATACTTTTGGACAGCACTGTATTCTTGTTCCCGAATGACAGTTTCCAGGCTCCCGCACCACCTGCTCAGGGGATACAGCTGCACCTGGAACAATTTCCGGTGGCGCCCTATTACGAAAGGGAGCTTTTCAAATATCAGTTGCTGGGAAACACGGAAGATCTGTACATGAACCGGATCCAAATACAAATGAGGAAGGGAAGCCACCATTTTATTCTTTATGATTTTGCACCGGGCGCTGCCCTCCCTACCCTCAACGATATCAGAGATCTTCGATATGAGAACGGTACTTATGTGGTTTCAACCCTTCTTTCGATGCAGGACCAAGTCTACTTTTTCGGAACACAGCTTCGCATAACCGATTATACATTTCCTCCCGGAGTAGCCATGAAAATCCCGGCAAACAAGGCCCTGGACTTTAATTCACATTATGCCAACTATACCGGTGACACCATTCCCGGAGAGGTCTATGTGAATGTTCATACCGTCGACCAGTCTGAAGTTCTTCATGAGGCGCAAAACCTATTCCTTAACAACACAAGCTTTATCCTCCCTCCAAACCAGGTAACCACGCTGACCGAGGACTACCGCTTCTCCGATACAAGGAAGGTCTTCATGCTCACATCTCATGCCCACCAGCAAATGTTGGAATTCAAGATCAGGATCAAGGGAGGCACCAGAGATGGAGAGCTGGTGTATTTCACCGATGATTGGGAGCACCCTCCCCTGATGAAATATGATCCGCCCATTACCCTTAACCCTGGTGAAGGGCTCACTGCAGAGGCCACCTATGATAACAATACAAATCGAAACCTGACCTTCGGCTTCCTGAGCACCGATGAGATGATGATCATCTTTGGGGCGTACTACAACCCCTAATCGAGGATGAGGTGCTAAGGCTAATACCGGCTGTAGACCTTTCTGACAGTCTGGGACCTGGAATTGTTCATTCGAACCAAGTATAATCCTCTTGGCAAACTCAATGGTCTTCGATCCCCGGAACCCAAAGAAAAATGCAATTGCTTTCTCCCGAAAGCATCGAAAACCTGAACTTCAACTGCAGTTTCGGATCCATCATTCTGCACGAACAATCCATCATCGGTTCTGAGAATCCGAACCCCAGGCACTTGGTCCAACTCCAGAAAATTCACCGTGCTGTCTCCAGGGTCGGTCGTATCACCGAGGATCACACTATCTCCCCAGATCAACTCCACATAGGCCGGATGATCGATATAGGGGTTCCTGTTGTTCTGGATCTGGTAAACCGCGTTGTTTCGGTCTAATTCCTTTTGACTTACTGTGTCTTCCCGATGCCATTCGAGGAGCATATCCGCAGCCCATTCATCGAAATCGTTACCGTCAAGCATATCCGAATTCCAGTTGATCACCTTGTTCAGGTATCTGGTGACCATATAGAAGTACGCCCTGGCGAAATCTCCCTTGTACTCATCAAGGGGCTCAAAAACAGTTCCGGAATAACCCTGGACAGAAGAAGGTCCTCGCTTGCTCCCGTTTTGTGAGGTCCAGCTTGGATTATTGGTTTCTCCGTAAGGATGATTACTGCGTTGCCCGTTGGTATAACCATCAGTGGGAAAAAGATGAAACAGATCGGTATTCATCGGGCTTTGATCCCCAAACCAACTCTTGGGAAAAGAATGCTCCCGGTTGTAACAATCCCCTTCTCCGGAGTAGTTTCCGCATTGATCGGTAAAGAATTCAAACACATAGGGAGGAGTTCCTCCGGGGTTATCTGAATACATATCCCAAACCGTAGAGTCAGGTTTCCTGTCGGTGTTCCAAAAATGATTCCAAAGACTGGAATAGCTCTGCACGCTATGCCCGCTAATGATCTTGGCAAGCTCCAAACGCAATGTATCCCCGTATAGGCTATCAACCGAATCGTAATATCCGGGGGGAATTTGACCAAGGCTCGGGAAAGAACCACCCAAGAAAAGTAGGGCGAGGATCAATATTTTTTGAAATCTCTTAATCACAGTATGAATTCAATAAATTTGACTCAAGGGATATATGCCCAAAAATAAGCTATGCGAAAAGGATGAGAGAACAGATCACCAAGATTCTGGAATTTGAATTGATAAAGGTCGGGGATTATTCAATTACCCCTTCGGAGATATTCATGGTCCTTCTGGTCCTTTTTGTGACCAAGTTGATCACCAACCTGGTCAAAAGGTACTTCACCAGGCTCGTCAGAAAGGGTCGGTTCGATGAAGGTCGTGCATTTTCTTTTATGAAGATCACTTCTTATGCCATCTGGATCCTGGCAATTGCCTATTGCCTTGATATCGTGGGCGTTAAAATCACCTTCCTCCTTGCGGGATCAGCTGCATTATTGGTTGGTGTAGGACTGGGACTGCAGCAAACCTTTAATGATTTTATCTCAGGCATCATCATCATTTTCGAAGGCTCCGTTCAGGAAGGTGATATCATACAGTTGCAAAACGGGACCGTCGGCAGGGTGATCGACATACAACTCCGTGTTTCACAGATCAGAACACGCGACCAGATCACTATCCTGATCCCTAATTCTAAGCTTGTGAATGACAATGTGATCAACTGGACCCATAACCGTATGGCCACAAGATTCAGCGTTAAGGTTGGGGTAGCCTATGATTCGGATGTAGAGTTGGTCAAGAAGACCCTGGAAGAAGCCGCTAAGCTCAGCGACAAAATTGTCCAAAAGAATGAGCCGATTGCAAGGTTTCTCGACTTTGGAGACTCCGCACTACAGTTCGAGGTACTTTTCTGGGTAGACAAAACCTTTGAGATCGAATTTGTCAAAAGCGACATCAGGTTTTTTATCGATAAACTTTTCCATGAAAAGGGCATCAGAATTCCATTTCCTCAGAGAGATCTGCATCTCAAATCCAGCGAGATCAATTTGGGCTAGCTTTTCCGATTAACACCGAACCTCCAGGACAGGCCAGCATCCAATCCTATGCCCTGGAGTTCTCCCGTTGCCCCGAAATAGGTGGCAACAAAATCGAGCTGAAGGTCGTTATTCAGCAGATATCCAAGCCCTGCGTTCACATTGAACCCTTCCGCTTCGATGTACAGGTTTCCAAAGGCCTCAACAAAAACACTGGTCTTCGGACTCACAGAGGTCGACAGGTTGAGAGTAAAGGCCCCAACAGGATCGCTGTCCGGATCATTCCATACCAATCCAAGATTACCCGACAGCAGAAGGAGATCAAACAGGGGAAAGTTGTAAAGCGCAAAAAATCTTGGAACAGGTCTATCGATCTGAAACTCCGGGGGGCCGATTCTCTGAACGCGCAGGTCGCCTTGAATGCCAAGGGAAAAACCCTCCTCATGCGCGTCCAGAATATTATATCGGAATCCAAAATTCCACAAGGCCATTCCGCCCCTATTCAATTCTTCACCCTGGCTTGAAATATTCTCCCAGCGCCAGGCCATTGAAGTTCTGAATTCGAGTTTTTCGATAATGCCGTATCTCGCGGTCAGCCCTATGTTTGGACCCGTTGACCGAAAATCCAGGCTTATATGCTCAAGGCCAAAGTAACTGATACCCGTCTGGATCTGTGCCATACCCTGACCTACCGCTGTGGCCGCATCAGTGGCACCCGGTCTGTCAGACCGCAGTACTTCGGCCAACTGAGCCTTTGCATCAAGTGCTGTTAGAAGCAGGCAAAGAATTATCTGACATGCCAAGCGCATGCTCAAATAAGGAAGAAAGTAAGCTGAATTCCTAGGCGGCGGACTTGACCTGATCCATCTTCACCACCTTGCCTTTTTTCAACTGAATAACATTGAAGGCTGCAAGGATCCGAATAAAATAGTAGGTCGGGTCGATCTCATGCCAGCGATACCCAAAGTTTGGGTTATCCGCATGCTTATGATGATTGTTATGATAGCTTTCACCCAACATCAGGAAGTCAACGGGAAGAAAATTCTTTGAGGTGTCTCCAACCTCAAAATTCCTGTACCCATAAAGGTGAGCGAACCAGTTGATAATCGCTCCATGCACCGGAGAGAGGAACATTTGGATAGGAAGCAGAAGCCACATCCACCATTCGGTTGCGAATTGATAATAGAAAGCAATGTAAAGCAGGCCCCAAAAGATCCGAGACGGCCATGACCTTGCAAAGCGATCAAACCAGTTCCACTCAGGAACATTCTCGGTAAACCTTGGGTCCACATCTGTTTTTTTGCTGGCAATTCCCGTGTAGATCCTCTTGGTCTTCCACATCATTGCAAATAGGTTCTTGTCATACTTGGGACTATGTGGATCGTTCGGCTGATCGGCATAGGCATGGTGCATTCTGTGCATGATCCCGTATCCATATGGGCTCAGATAGTTGGAGCCCTGGAACAACCAGGAAAGGAAAAAGAATACTTTCTCAGCACCCCTGGACATGGTGAACTGCTGATGGGAAGAATACCGGTGGTGAAAGAATGTTTGAAACAACAAACTCAGATACCACTGGGCGATGAAAAATATAAGGATCTCTTTCAATTCTTTGGTTTTTGGTTTTAAATCAACAAGCGTACACTTAGAAGACTCTTTCGTCGGATCTTTGTGACAAAATTCTAAAGATTTTTTACTTCCGGGTTTAGAAAAAAGAAAAGCTCCTGGAATTTACCCATTGATGCCTCCCTGATCCTGGCCATAAGTTCCTCTGATTTGTGATTGGCAATTTCTTCTCCCTTGCGAATTTCATCACCGATTTTACTTTTTGCGCGGCTCAGCACCTGGCGGCAATTGTCAGCCTTTTTTCCGACAATTTCCTGGATCACATCATATTCTAAATTGAATACCTCACGAAGAATAAAAACCCCCTGTTCCAAAGGCTTGAGCTTTTGATTGAGGTATTGAACCGCCCTCTTCATCTGGCCTTCATGATCCATAAAGTCAAAGTCGATCTCGAAATGCGAATTGGATTTCAAGAAGCTCTCCTGCAGCTTATCTAGATTCTCCCTTTTGGATCTCAGATTTCGAAGATGTGTCTGGCAATTATTGATCAGGGATTTTACGAGATAGGACTTATGGTTTTCGATCTTATCAGGATCTGTTCTAAACCATTTTTCCAGGGTATCCTGTACGATATCCTGAGCATCTTCAAAAGACCCGGTAATTCGTTCAGCTGTTGACTGAAGGATCGGAAGGTATTTGCCGATCAGGCTATGTGTTTCTTGTCCCATTCGTATCGGAGCGCAAAGTTAACGAATGAATAGTGCATGAAAACGGGTTTCTTCAGGAGAAATTGGCTCTGGCACGTCTTTTTGACCCAATTGTTGGAGAAGGTCGATCTCGATATTTCGGCAGATCGTGGTCATCGGCGTATCGGCCGCCCTGTTCTCAAATGGGTCCTCGGTCACCTCTCCGGACTGGTCCAGAATGTAAAAAACAAAGGAGATGGCTATACTTATTGGAACGACTCCAAGTTCCATACTGGAAATCAGGGAAAAGGGTAGTATGATAATAAAAACCCATAAAAACACACGGGTGAAAAAATTATAGTAATAGGGAAACACTGTGAATTTGATGCGCTCTGCCCTGCCCTGAAGATTGTACAGCTCCTTGATCACCCACATCAATTCTATATGCTGAAAATCATTGATGATCTCCTTGTCCAAGGCATTTTTGATCTTTTGTCCCATGATCTTCAAGATCATTTGAGGCCTATTCACCACCCCTTCCAATTCCTTCCTGTCCTCAGGACTCAGATAGCGATCAACCTCGGGAGCTTCATCCATCCCCCTGAGCCGTGCAGCCAGAGCATAGAGCCATGCAATATGATCATGGATCAGTCCCTTTTTGATCTCATTGATGCTTTCTTCGCCTATTTGTTCATTTCCATGTACACCAAAAAAAGTGGTTACCTCCATTCCATAGGTCCGTGAATAATTCACAATTCCTCCCCAGATCTTTCTTGCTTCCCACCAGCGATCATAGGCAGAGTTATTCCTGAAGCCAAGGAATATCGCCAATGCTCCACCCAGAACACTCACCGGAAGCAGCGGCAAAGCCATTCCGGTATATCCCATATAGTCATGGAGGAACCATGCAGAAAAGGATATCAGTATAAAAAGGGTGATGTTGAGTTTATGGTAATGGACAACCCCAAGGGCTGCCATAAGCGGATTTTTGGAAAATCGTATCAGCATAGTTCAGAAACCAACATACTTCTTTCAGGATTGGTTTCCTAAACCGTATAAACGATCAGGTAAATGATATAGGAAATATACAATCCCACAAAAATCATCCCATGGGAACGCTCCATGGAACCAGATCTGCTAAAAGGCAGCAAGATAAAGATGAGGCAGGTAGCGAACAGCACGATCAGAATATCACTATTAAAATTAGGGGTGAATTCCAGGGGGTTGATCACCGCACTCAGACCAAGTATCCATAAAACATTGAAAATATTGGAACCGATAATGTTCCCAAGTGCGATCTCGGTATCTCTCTTGAAAGCCGCAACCGCACTGGTGACCAGCTCAGGCAGGGAGGTTCCGATCGCTACTATGGTCAGCCCAATGAATTTTTCATCAAGGTTGAAGAATTCTGCTATTTCAATGGCACCCTCCACAGTCCATTCTCCTCCAACAAAGAGTCCTACAATACCTGCCAGAATATATAGCAATGACTTTAAGGGACTGATCTTATGGATCTCTACGTCGGAATGAAGCGCTAAAGCCTTTTCATCCTTTGAGACGGAAATAATATATCCCAGGAAAAGTGCGAAAAAGAAAAGAAGGATCCCACCATCGATACGACTCAGGTAGGTTGACCCTGAAACCGCTCCAAAAATGGAGACATTCCCGAGGAAACCCAGAAGAGTGATTGCTACGAGTGAAAACGGGATCTCCGAAAAGACAACCGTCCTTTTAATCGAAATTGGATAGATGATCGCCGAAGTGCCAAGGATCAAAAGCAGGTTGGAGATATTGCTACCGATAATATTGCCGATGGCGATATCCGCGCTGCCCTTAAAACTGGCGAACACGTTGATCACCAATTCCGGAAGAGAGGTGCCAAAAGAAACGATGGTAAGCCCGATGATCATCGGTGAAAGTCCATACCTTTTCGCAATGGCAGATGAACCTTCTACAAGCCAATCCGCCCCCTTAAGGAGAAGCACAAAGCCAATGACGAATAGAATGTATGGTAGATAAGCTTCCAATTAGACAGCCCTTGTTTTGAATGGGGTGTGAAATTAAGTAAAAGGTGAATTTATTGTATCAAATACACCCTTTTGAGTAAGAATACAGGAATATTATTCCGATTTGGTTTGGCTTACCTGCACTTCTACCCTCATTCTGTCCCAGGATATCGAGATTATCCCATTTGGATCCACATCGATCAACAATTGCTCGGTCATCTGATATTCCTTTGGCTGGGCTTTTACTCTTAATGCATCGAGAGATTCGTCATACTTATATGCACCCCATTGATCCGGATTGTTATTGAAAATCACAGTCCATTCCTTCTCTCCGGGAATGGTGAAAAGAGCATATTTTCCGGCCTTGAGCGCTTGACCGTCTACGGTAACATCTTTATTGAATTGAACAGTGGTGGCATTGTCAGCACCAGTCCTCCAAACCTTATTATAGGGAACCAGATCTCCCCATATTTTTCTTCCGCGCACCGAAGGCGCACTATAGTTGATTTTGACATTCAGGTCTCCAATCGTTTCCTCAGACGAGGACTTGGGACTTTTGGTATTCTGAGCTTGAAGATCAAAGGCGAAAAAGCTTAAAAGAATAAGGCCTATCAGGTAAGTTCTTTTCATTTTCTTTTTTTTGGAAAGGTAAGAATTCTTTGAAACTCATATTCCCTCAGAAGAGGGAAGTTAGCATTCTGAACGAGAAAGAAGCATTTGTTAGGAAGGCGGCTCAACCTCAGACCAGGTCCAAGGCTTAAATGCATTTCCCGGGTCCGGAGTTATTACACCTCTTTAACCAGGGGTCAGTTGGTTTTCTGTTGGGAGGCAAACAAAAATTCATAAACCGCTTTATCCTTAACTCCCTATAACTGATTTTTGCCAAAAAAAGCCTATGGATTGGAGTGGAGTTTTTCCGGCCGTCACTACAAAATTTACCGAGAACGAATCCCTGGATCTGGTCACCTTTGGGGCCAATATTGAAAAACAGATCGAGGCAGGAGTCAAAGGAATCATTTTGGGGGGTACACTTGGAGAATCCTCTGTTCTGGAAAGCCAGGAAAAAAGGGAGTTGCTTCAGGTGGCTTGCGAGATCTGTGAGAACCGTGTGCCTGTGATCATGAATATCGCCGAATCCAAGACCTCCAAGGCGGTGGAAGCCTGTCAGCAGGCCTTGGACCAGGGCGCCGAGGGGTTGATGCTCCTTCCTCCCCTACGCTACAGACCTGATGACCGGGAGATGGTGGCCTACTTTCGAGCCGTCGCGGAAAACACCCCCCTTCCGATCATGATCTACAATAATCCTGTGGACTATGGTAACCTTGTGACCCTGGACCATTTTGAAGATCTGATCCGCTTTGAGAACATTCAGGCAGTAAAAGAGTCTACCAGAGATACCGGCAATATCACAAGGATGATCAACAGGTTTGGAGAAAGATTCAAAATACTCTGTGGAGTAGATACCCTTGCTTATGAGAGTCTTAGCCTGGGCGCTCAGGGATGGGTAGCAGGGCTGGTTTGCGCTTTCCCAAAAGAGACCGTCAAATTGTTTGACCTTGTCAGGGAAGGCAAGCATCTGGAAGCAGCAGAATTGAACAAATGGTTCTTTCCCCTGCTTGAACTCGACATTCACCCAAAGCTTGTTCAGTACATCAAACTCGCAGAAGCCAAAACAGGCCTTGGAACCGAATATGTTCGGGCCCCGAGGTTGAGGCTTACCGGCGAAGAACGTCAAAGGGTCGAAGCGATCATCGATGAACAACTCAAACATCGCCCAGTATGATCGGAGATAATCTCAACGGAAAAAACCTGATTGCCGGACAATGGTCCGGAGCCGGGGCCGAAACACTTCAAAGCATCAATCCGGCGAATGGGGAAAAGGCTAATACTCAATTCGCAGCAGGTACAAGCAAGGAATTACAGGTGGCCTGTGAAAGTGCAGATAAGGCTTTTCATTCCGAGGATCTACGAAATCTTCAAAGGAGAAGTGAATTGCTGGAGAACATCGCGAGCGAAATTGAATCCCTTGGAGAAGAACTCATTGAAGCAGCCTGCTTTGAAACCGGTCTTCCCGAAGCCAGGATCCTCGGAGAAAAGGGGCGCACTATTTTTCAGATCAGGCAATTCGCCCACCTGATGAAAAGCGGAGATTTCCTGGGGATCAGCGTTGACAAAGCAATGCCAGATCGCAGCCCAATTCCAAAACCGGAGATCAAAAGGATCAATGTTGCCCTGGGGCCCATCGCGGTTTTCAGCGCAAGCAATTTTCCCCTGGCTTTCTCTACTGCCGGAGGAGACACAGCCTCAGCCCTTGCTGCGGGCTGTCCGGTAGTCGTAAAAGGCCATGAAAGCCACCTGATGACCAATGAGATCATCGGGTCCGCTATAGCCAGAGCAATAGACAGAACCGGCTTTCATTCTGGAACTTTTTCTTTTATCAATGGGGGTTACTCAATTGGCAAAGAGCTTGTTATGAATTCGTTAATTAAGGGTGTGGCCTTTACCGGCTCCTTTAACGGTGGCAAAGCCTTGATGGACTATGCCGCATTGCGCTCAGAACCGATTCCCGTTTTCTGCGAAATGGGAAGCATCAATCCCATCATTATCAGCAAAGGGGCCCAAAGCGAAGTTAAAGACCTGGCCACTACCCTTGCCGATTCGGTATTTCTGGGCACTGGACAGTTCTGCACCAACCCCGGTTTGCTGCTGGTCGAAAAAGCTGAAGACCCATCGAATTTTCTCGAAGGAGTAGAATCCTCGCTTTCCTCCAAGCATGCAACTCCCATGTTGAGCGAAAAGATCTTTGACGGATTTTCGAAACAGGTAAGCGAGCTGACCGGTAAGGCCCCGGAAACCAAGAACCATTCTTCCGGATTTTTTAAGGCCATCAGCGCAGCGGAGTTCCTGGAAAATCAGATCTATTCTGAAGAGGTATTTGGTCCCTTTACATTGGCGGTGATCTATGAAAACCATAATGAACTGAGTGATCTCATCAGGTCTCTAAAGGGGCAGCTCACAGGGTCTCTTTTTATTCAGGAAGATGAATTCGACAAATACCAGCCCCTGGTCCGGCTTTTTGGAGAAAAGGTTGGGAGATTGATCTTCAGAGGGGTTCCAACCGGGGTTGAGGTTTGTCCAAGCATGCAACACGGAGGACCATGGCCGTCAAGCTCTGATTCGCGATTCACATCGGTAGGTTTTGATGCGATCCAAAGATTCCTGAGGCCCCTGGCCTTTCAAAATATGCCTGATGCTTTTATGCCATCAGAGCTTCAATCCGGAGCGATTAACAGCTTTCCGCATCGCCTGGATGGAAAACCAACATCCTAGATCTAATGGCTGTATTCCAATTCGAATGCATCGATGGACATACCTGTGGTAACCCGGTAAGGTTGGTCACAAAAGGAAATCCTCCCCTCAAGGGAAGGACCATCGCCGAAAAACGGATGGAATTCATGAAGGAATACGATTGGATCAGGACAGGGCTGATGTACGAACCGCGAGGTCATGATATGATGTCGGGCAGTTTCCTATTTCCCCCCTCCGATCCTGAGAATGATGCTGCCATTCTGTTCATCGAGACCAGCGGATGCCTTCCCATGTGCGGCCATGGCACCATTGGCACTATTACTTTTGCTCTTGAAAAGGGTTTGATCAAACCAAAGGCTGAGGGAGTCCTTCGGGTAGAAGTGCCTGCAGGCCAAATTGAGATCACCTATGTTAAGGAGTCCAATAAGGTCAGGGAGGTCAGTATTACCAATGTTCCCTCATTCCTTTATCAGCGTGGGATTGAGGTCATTTCGGATCATTTGGGAAAACTCGTTCTTGACATCTCTTATGGTGGCAATTTCTATGGAATCATTGAGAAGCAGGCCAATTTTAAGGGATTGGAGCATTACGAAAGCCTGGAGTTGATCATGTTCTCAAGAGAGATCAGGAAAAAGGTGAATGCGCAAATGGATATAGTTCATCCGATGGATGATCGCATCCATGGATTAAGTCATATACTTTGGGCCGAGGCTCCGGGGGAGGGAAGTCAATATCACAGAAATGCCGTGTTCTATGGGGACAAAGCCATAGATCGTTCACCATGCGGTACCGGAACCTCCGCAAGAATGGCACAGCTATTTGCTCGAAACGAATTGGAGCTTGGGCAGGATTTTATCCATGAAAGCATTATCGGTTCACAGTTCAAGGGAAGGATACTGGGGGAAGAGAGCATTGGGGAGTTCAAGGGTATCCTTCCTCGGATCTCCGGTTGGGCAAGAGTAACCGGTGAGAATAAGATCACCATTGATCAGGAGGATCCTTTTTGGCGGGGATTCCAGGTAAAATAATGGCTCAAAAAAAGGATGTCATCGTTATCGGGTCAGGTATTATAGGGCTTTGCTGCGCCTGGTATCTCAACAAACGTGGATTATCGGTTGCCATCATCGAGAAGAGCCCGGGCCTGGAAGGTTGCTCGCATGGAAACGCAGGGCATATTTGTCAGAGCCATACCATTCCGCTTGCGAATCCCGGTGTTTTTAAGCAGTCGATCTTTTGGCTTCTCAACAGCAAAAGTCCATTCTATATCCGCCCAAGAATGGATTCCCAACTGATCTCTTGGGGCAGGAAATTCATCAGGTCATCTTTTGATGAGAATTCTGCGAAGCGCTCACTTCTACTGGCCACACTTGGAAAAAATAGTCTCCGGAACTACCACGAGATCTTCAGAGAAATAGGCTTCACCGAGTTTAATTCCAATGGGATCCTTACACTTTGTAATACGGAAGAAGGCCTTGAAGAAGAGATCAAAGGGGCCAAGACCAACGTTGAGCTGGGAATCGGATCTTCGATACTCTCAGAGAGTCAAATCAGGAAACAAGAACCAGACCTGGATCTCATATGTAAAGGAGGAGTCCTCTACCAGGATGATATCTCTGTAGATCCCTCGCTGATGATCCAAAAGATCTATGATCATCTGCGCGAATCAGGCGTTGAATTTCATTTTGGTCATGAGATAATTGGTTTGAGCTGCACCGACGGAAAGGTAAGCTCGGCAAAAACCAAGGACGGGGTTTTTGAAGCTGAGCAGTACCTGCTGGCCAATGGAGCCTGGGCTCCTCGGATCTGGAATTCGCTGGGCCCCAAAATCCATATGCAGCCAGCCAAGGGATACTCGCTTGAAACCGAATCAGATGAACAGGTCAAATCCGCTTCTCTGATCTTTGCTGAAAAAAAGGTCGTTATCACTCCTATGGCCAACAGGCTAAGGATCGCAGGAACCCTTGAGCTTTCTGGTTTTGACGGAAAGGTGAGAAAGAACAGGGTCAAGGGCATACTGGAAGGTTTAAGATCGTTTGCCCCCGGGCTTTATTCAAAGGATCTTGAAAACCATGAGATCTGGTATGGCTATAGACCCACTAGCCCTGATGGACTGCCTTATATCGGCAAACATCCCAAATTCAACAATCTTCATATCAACGCGGGGCATGCGATGCTTGGGCTTGCACTTGGTGCGGGTAGCGGCGAGCTTTCTTCGAAAATCATTCTCGGCGAAGATCATGAGGAGTTGGAGATGGGGCTTATTTCTCCTGGCAGGTTTTAGTCAACCACTCTTTTTCGGGTCTCGAGCTTTCCTATTCCCCGACAGGCATCGCAAAGCTTGTACTCAACCTTGGACCCATCGCACTTTCTGCAAGTGATGTTCCCCATTTCATGACAGGTAGTACAGGCTATGTAGCGTCTTCCAAAGCTGGTCCTGAGCACCTCTATTCCCTCGCCCAGGCAAGTGGGACAGACCTCGTCCCCGCGTCCCCGACATCTTGAGCAAGGGGTCTCCACTTTTCCGTCTCCTCCACATATATGGCATTCCTGCATGGATACCACAAACCCGTCATCATCGCATTGCACACAGTTTTCAATTTCCCTGATCTTGAGACGCACTTCTTCCAAAGAAGTATTGGTCTGGGCGACAAACTCACCCTGATTATCGGTCAATTCCAGATACTTCTCCAGAAAGGACTCACTCAAGCGGTAATTCTTCAGCTCAAGGAGTGTCTCCCCATAGTAATAGCAGAATTCGTCGGGAATGATCACCTTGAGACTAAGGATCTTTCTGAATATCACATCCGCATCCCTGTAATTGCCTTTCTGCATACTCAATGTTGCTTCACCCATCAGGCGGCTAACCATGGCCGAATCCGAATCAGCGAAGGCATGGGCATGGGCTGAGATACCGAATTGGAAAAATCCAATCAGGGCAAAAACAATATGAAGACGCTTAATTTTTCCCAATCAATTTTTGATTTTTGGCTAAGCTAATGACAATTGGAAACCTTAAAATGTTCCCATGCCTATATGGTCCAAAAATAAACTAATCCTCGCCTCATCTTCTCCGCGCAGAGCTGAAATACTTAGAATGAGCGGAATTCCATTTGAGGTCAGAAAATATCCATTTGATGAAATCCCCCCAGATGAAATGGCCGAAAAGATCCCGGAACTGTTGGCCCTTCAAAAGGCCTACCAGGTTAAGGACGTACAGGCAAATGAGCTTGTGATCACAGCTGACACGCTTGTAATTCTTGAGGGACGCATCCTGGGGAAACCAAAGGGCGAGAAACATGCCATAGAGATGCTGAGCAGTCTATCTGGCAGGACGCATCAGGTCATTACCGGGGTAGCAATTCGTTCCGAAGGAAATCTCCAATCTTTCAGTACCAGTACCAGTGTAAGTTTCGATGAGATCAGCCGGGAAGAGATCAATCACTATGTTTCTGTATTCAAGCCTATGGATAAGGCAGGCTCTTATGGAATTCAGGAGGGGATTGGGCTAACAAGGATTCAAAAGATCGAGGGATGTTTTTACAATGTCATGGGCCTTCCCATGCGCGACCTGTATAATCAACTCAATAGTTCCTTCAATATCTGAATCTCAATCGCCGGAGATATCTTTTCATAAAGCACATGGTATACAAAATTCACAATGGGAAGTTCCATCCCCTTGTCCATCCCGATCTCATAAATGCTTTTAACACCATAATAGCCCTCGGCAATCTGGTTCATTTCCATCATGGCAGACCTTACCGTATATCCCCTGCCTACCATGGCTCCTAGAGTTCTGTTCCTTGAGAATTGGGAATAAGCCGTGACCAGAATATCTCCCAGGTAAGCTGAATCCAACAGATTTCTTTCCTTGGGCTGGACGGTATTAAGGAAGTATTGAATTTCATCGACAGCATTTGACACCAGCACAGCCTGGAAATTATCCCCAAAATTCTGAGCATGAACGATCCCGGAGGCTATGGCAATGATGTTTTTCATCACGGCACTGTATTCCACACCGAGAAGGTCTGTGGTGGTTTTACATGAAATAAAGAAGCCATTCAAATGCTTGGCGACCTCTCCTGCCAACTCTTCATTTGGTGACGCCGTGGTGAGATAAGATTGCTTTTCAAGGGCTACTTCCTCGGCATGGCAGGGCCCGGCGATAACAGCCTGGTACTTGAAGGCTATTCCGTGTTTTTGCTTGAAATACTCCGTTACAGTGAGGTCATTTTCAGGGATCATCCCCTTAACGGCAGAGGCAATATATTTTCCCTGAAGCATTTCACTTGGAAGGCTGTCAAAGACTTCCACCACAAATGCCGATGGAACCGCCACAACGATGAGATCTGCATCCTTGATAGCTTTCTCCAGATTGGAGGTGGGCCTTATCCTTGAAAGAGAAAACTTGACATCGCGCAGGTGTTTGGGATTGAATTTTAATGCCTTCAGCTGTTTGACGGCCTCGGCATCCCTAAACCACCAGCGGATCTTCGTGTTTGATTGCGAGGATAGTATCTTCACCAAAGCAGTACCCCAGCTTCCACTTCCGATCACTGCAATATTCTTGATTTTCGAATCAGACAACTTCTCAGTCATTCGAGCTTCCTCCTCTCCTTCCACGCCTTCCTTCACCCTCCTGATCATTTTCCAATATCACACGATCCCCGTCTTCGAGTTTTTTGGATATCGCAAGGTAAGGTCCCGAAACGATCTTATCCCCTTCCTGAAGGCCTTCCAGAATCTCTATATGATCAAAATCGCTGATCCCGGTTTTAACCTGGGCCATTTTTACACTGGAATTATCCGACACAAAGACAAAAACCACTTCCTCTATTTGCTCCTTTTTAACCGGCCCTGCATTCTTGGATTCCTCTTCTTCCTCGTCCTTGCTTTCGTCATCTCGCCTGTTCCTTCTTCCCCTTTTCTTCTTGGTTTGGTTTATATCCCTTGTTGTGACGGAAATCAGCGGAGCAACAACGATATCCGATTTTCTATCTGTGAAAATATCAACCGAGGCTGTCATCCCTGGCTTAAATGGAAACGGGTTTTTATCATTTACCAGATGCTCATATGAACTGTTGAGGATCTTTATCCTTACCTCAAACTCAGTTATGGCATCAGAGCTATTGGTTTGCTCGACGGTTGGTGAATTCGCGATGAGGGTCACAACACCAAGAAATTTCTCCTCCCTGGCCGTGTATGCATCCACCTCTATCTCGGCAGTATCGCCCAGGGAAATACGGATTATATCATTTTCGTTGACGTCTACCCGGACCTCCATATTGCTCAGGTCAGCCATTCTAAACATCTCCGTTCCCATCATCTGGGAGGTTCCTAAAACCCGCTCCCCTTTCTCCACGCTGAGTTTGGAGATTATTCCATCTTCAGGAGCAACGATGCCGGTCTTACGCAGATTTTCCCTGGCATTTTTCACACCGGCCTGAGCATTCTCCCAGGTGTATCGCGCTGCTTCTACATTTTTTTTGTCGGCCTGAAGATTTTCCTTTGCAACCTTATAGTCCGCCTCAGACTGCTCATATTCCTGAACAGACAAAACCTTTTCGTCGTATAGTTCCTTTGATCTTTTGAAATTCTGTTCTGCCTGGTAAAACCTGGCCTGACTTTGAGCGAGATTCGCCTCGGACTGTGAGAGCCTTGCCTTGGCATTATTGGCATTCGCCTGTGCCTGATCAACAGCAAAAACATAGTTATCCGGGCGGATCTTGATCAGGACCTCGTCCCGTTTCACCGAATCCCCTTCCTTGATATTGAGTTCTATGATCTCACCGGAAACCTCTGGAGAAACTTTGATCTCAACTTCCGGTTGCACCTTTCCGGAAGCACTGACCTTTTCGATGATCGTTCCCTTGCTGATCTCGGTAACCTGGATCTCAGTGGATTTTCCTTCACCAAACCAACCCTGCTTTTTCCCGACCACAGCCAGAATAACAAGCACTACCGCCAGGCCGCCAAGGTAAATAAGCAGGCGGTTAGTAGTAATTTTCTTCATTTTTCAAAAAACGCTAATAGAGCGGTTTGCCCTGATAAAAGTCCAGAATTTTTCTTTTAAATATCAAATCATATTTTGATCTGACAAAATCGGACTTAGCGGCATTGAGACTATTCGCCTGGACCTGATAATCTACAGAATTAGCGGCTCCAAGATTGTATTGTTTTTCGATAACCCTGAAGGACTCCTCCAATGCCTCAACCTGTTGGCCCCTGGCTACAAATGTTTTCTCAGCAGCTAATACATCATAGTATGCCTGTTCTATGGTCTGTCTCAGCCCCATCTCGGTATCCTTTTTCTGAACCTCTGCATTCTCCCTGGAGATCCTGGCCTGCTGAAACCCAAGTCTTGTTTGGTAATTATTGAAAATTGGAATATTCAATCTCAATCCCACAAATCCGTTCCTGTTATCTGTCAGCTGGTCCGAAAGGTCATTTGGTTCTGTCCCTACCTGTACAAACTGGTTCCTCTCGTAGGAGTAGACCGTTTGATTCGGGTCAAGGTTAACTGTGCCAATCGCTGTAGGCGGGATCAACTGGGACTCAAAAATCGCCCTGTCCTGGGCAGCAGAAGAGTAGTTTGTATTAAATGAGAAGTTCGCAGTCAGGGTTGGCTGAAAACGTCCTTTCGCCGATTTCTCACCCATAATAGCACCTTCCTGTCGAATATCAGCGCTCCTGATCTCCGGCATAATATTCAATGCCGAACGGTATATCTCGTCGGAATTCTCTCCTAGGATCCTTCCTTCATCGACTTCAAAGTCCGGGATCTCGATGTCGAATGGTTCATCGGCAGGGATCATCATGATCTGCTTCAGTGCCAATATTGCCAGGGCCAGGTTATTTTCTGCGGTGATCACATTGAGTTCGTTTGTCGCCACCTGAGATCTCTGGTTCATCTCATCAGAAACCCTTGAAGACCCTGCCTGCACCAGCTTTTCGATCCTTACCAATTGCTCCTTGGAACTTTCAAGCTGAAGACGGTTTACCTCCAGCAACTCCCGGTTGAACACGACGGTCAGGAAATTGGCAACGACCTGAAGCATGACATCATTTTCGGTTTTCTCAAGATCCGCCAGACTGGCCTCCTTGTTGCGTTCATTCTGTTTGATGTTATTGCGAACGGTGAAACCATTGTAGATCAAAACACCAGAACTGGCAGTAATCCCTACAGTTGTGATGCTCTGATTGATAAATCGGTTGGTTGTAGGGTCAATATTCCGACCGAAGTTTGTACCACCCGATGCCCCGACATTCAAAGTAGGGATCTGGTCCCAAATACTTTGCTCATAATTGGCCTGGGCCGATTCCACGTCCAACCTGCTTCTTTTGATGTTGAGGTTTTTCTGTTTGGCATAATCGACACAATCTTCCAATGACCATTTCTTAATGGGCATTTGTGCCTGGCCAAGAAACGGAATGAGTACAATGAGAAAAACTAATAGACGCATGTTCTTAAAATTCAATTTTTGGTATCTCCAGCACCCTTTTCACCCAAACCAGATGACGAAGGTAATCCAGGGTTATTTTGGGCAGATCAGAATCCAGTTCAATAAAATGGCAGGCCAGGTCATTTTTTCCCGACCTGGAAACCGACATGGTAGCAATGTTCAATTCATCATTTGCCATGATATTGGCGATAAAGCCGATCTTCCCGGGCCGATCCTCGGCAAGGATCATCAGTGTCGAAAGCTTCAAGCCAACATTGGCTCTAAAGCCGTTGATTGATGCGATATTGATCACACCACCACCAAGGGACTCTCCTACCACTTCCGCCGAGCTATTTCCCCTGGAGACTTTGAACTTGATGGTATTCGGATGGTAAATTGAAGCATTACCCACAGGCCTGAATTTGTATTTCAGCCCTTCGGTCTCAGCGATCTCCAATGCATCCCTAATCCTTTCATCATCGGTATTATAGCCGAGCAGGCCGGCCAATGCCGCTCGATGAGAACCATGGCCTTCGAAAGTCTTGGCAAAGGAATTGTAAAATGTGATTTCCGCCTCTTCAGGGGTATGCTCCAATACATGAGCAGCAACATTTGCTATTCTCACGACCCCAGCGGTATGAGAACTCGAAGGGCCGATCATCACCGGACCCACCATATCAAAAATGCTACTCGGCTCATTCATTAATCTGAAATTCTTTTTAGGTTGCCTTAATGTAAAGATTTACCCATTCAGGGCAATCATCATTTAGTTTTTGATCAAAGGTTAAATTTGAAATTAAAAGGTTTATGAAGGCCTGGTTAAACAATCAAAAAATAAATCTTAGGGATCTGGGCCTGGATGTCCTCCAAAGGGGTTTTGATTATGGCGATGGCCTTTTTGAAACCATTTTCTGCAAAGCTGAAACACCTGTTCTCCTCGATTACCATATCGGGAGATTGTCAAATGGCATCTCCATACTCTCCAACAAGGCCTTTTCCCTGAACACAGCTCAAATTCAGGATCAGATCAAAGATCTCATCCGGGAAAACGGAGATCAGGAAAATACCGTGGCGAAGATCAGGGTATGGAGAGAGTCTCAATTTGGATATACTCCGGGAAACATTGAGTTCCATTTGCTGATCACCGCCCATGAAACAGCACCCTATTCCATACGGCAGGTAAAGCGCTTTGGGCTGATCCAATCGGTTAGGAATCAACGGAGCAAAATCTCGAAATTCAAGACCTTGAGTGCCATCGGGTACGTCCTGGCTGGAGCCGAAAAAAAGGATAAGGATTGGCAGGAAGCGATCATTCTGGATAGCAACGGGTTATTGTCCGAAGGATTGAGCTCCAACCTATTTGTGCTCAAAGAAGGCCATTGGCTCACTCCTGATCTAAGTACCGGTTGCGTCGGGGGGATCATGAGAAAATATATCCTTGAGGATCTTGAAGATCACACGGGCACCAAGTTCCTGGTTTCTGATCTTCATCCCAATCAGGAAAACCTCAATGAGCTTCCCTGGTTCACCATCAACTCTCTGAATATGAACTATTTTCTTCCGGAGGATCAATCAGACTCTCCGGAACTTGAAGGGGTAATTTCCAGGATCAGGGAATTAACGGGCTAAACAGCCACTGCCGCTTTGATATGCGGGTGGGGATCATAATCTACAAGCTGAAAATCCTCAAACTTGAAATCGAATATGGATCTCACTTCGGTATTGATCAGCATTTTAGGCAAGGGTCTGGGCTCTCGCGTCAGCTGGAGTTGAGCTTGCTCGATATGGTTTGAATATAAATGGGCATCACCAAATGTATGCACAAAATCACCCTCACCCAGTCCGCAGACCTGTGCTACCATTTTGGTCAGCAAGGCATAAGAGGCAATATTGAAAGGAACCCCCAGGAAGACATCGGCACTGCGCTGGTACAATTGGCAGGAGAGCTTACCATCCGCCACATAGAATTGAAACAGTGTATGACAGGGAGGCAAGGCCATTTTCTGAACTTCGGGCACGTTCCATGCACTCACGATCAATCTTCTCGAATCGGGGTTTGAATTGATCTGATCGATCAGGTTTGTGATCTGGTCAACGGTCGAACCGTCCGGTGAAGGCCAGGACCTCCATTGATGGCCATAGACCGGCCCAAGATCACCTTTCTCATCTGCCCATTCATCCCAGATCGAAACCCCATGATCGTTCAGGTACTTAATGTTCGTATCCCCATTCAAGAACCATAGAAGTTCGTAAATGATCGACTTCAGATGAAGCTTTTTTGTGGTAACCAACGGGAAACCATCTTCCAGATCAAACCGCATCTGGTAGCCAAATATGCTCTTTGTTCCTGTCCCCGTACGGTCCTCCTTTAATGTGCCGTTTTGAAGAATATGATCAAGAAGTTGATGGTAAGCCTGCATCAGAAAATTTTAATCAAAAATAAAAAGCCCCGACCATTTTGCGACCGGGGCTAAGCTAGGATTACTTATTTTTTTCCTTCTTCTTTTTTGACTTGTCAGAACAACATGATTGTGTTGACATATCCTCACTGCAGCATTCCGCTTTCTTCTTTGATTTCTTTTTCTTCTTGTTCTTTTTGCTTTTGCCATCTACAAGCTCAAGGGAAGATGACTCCATGGTCATGGCCACCACAGGTGCTGCATGGAGACTAAACAAGGCCACAATGGTCAATAATGCGATCGATCTTTTCATGGTACAAAAGTTTTGATAAAAGTAATGACCAAAATCACCATCGGCAAATTGGGAACAGGATTAAGGATTGGATGAACTCCTTAATTTTGCGGCTTAATTTTTCTTGATGAGCGATTATAATTTCCGGGAAATCGAGCCCAAGTGGCAAAATTATTGGGCCGAAAATGGATCCTTTAAGGCTGAAGACAATTCAGATAAACAGAAGTATTATGTGCTTGATATGTTTCCTTATCCCTCAGGCGCAGGACTCCATGTAGGCCATCCCCTCGGATATATCGCCTCTGACATTGTTTCCCGATATAAGAGGATGAAGGGCTTTAATGTCCTCCACCCTATGGGCTTTGATGCCTTTGGGTTACCTGCCGAGCAATATGCTGTCCAGACGGGTCAACATCCGGCTGTGACCACCGAAAAAAACATAGCCAAATACAAAGAGCAACTCAAGGGTATGGGCTTCTCCTTCGACTGGTCAAGAGAGGTGGAAACCTGTGATCCCCATTATTATCATTGGACTCAATGGATATTCCTCAGGCTATTCGATAGTTGGTATGATCGGGATTCGAATATGGCCAGGCCAATTCCCGAACTGATCGACCATTTTGAAAAAAAGGGCCTGCATGACATCGATCCTTTTGTGGAAAAGGAAGTGCATCCGTTCACAGCTGAAGAATGGAAAGCCTATTCCGCACACGAAAAAGAGATCCTTTTGCAGAATTTTCGTCTGGCCTTCCGCTCGGAGACCACGGTAAACTGGTGCCCTGACCTGGGAACCGTACTGGCCAATGAAGAGGTCAAGGATGGGTTTTCCGAAAGGGGTGGCTTCCCTGTGATCAAGAAAAAGATGTGGCAGTGGAGCCTTAGAATTACCGCTTATGCCGACCGCCTGCTTCAAGGGCTGGACAGCATCGATTGGCCTGAGCCCGTAAAGGAAATGCAACGAAACTGGATCGGGAAGTCTTTCGGAGCGGAGATCGACTTTGCGATATCGGGACATTCGGATAAATTCCTCAAGATATTCACAACAAGGCCCGACACCATCTTTGGAGCGACGTTTATGGTCTTGGCCCCGGAGCATGAGTTGGTCCGATCCATAGTCAGCCAAGACCATGAAAATGAGTTGGATAAATACCTCGACGAGGTAGAGAAGAAATCAGAAAGGGACAGGATCAGCGGAACGGGAAAGGTAACCGGTGTTTTCCTTGGGGTAAATGCCGTCAACCCGTTGACCAAAGAGGAGATACCGATCTATGTATCCGATTATGTCTTGGTTGGCTACGGTACAGGGGCCATTATGGCGGTTCCCGGCCATGATGAAAGGGATCATGCTTTTGCCAGGCATTTTGGATTGGAGATCCGCCAGGTGGTCGAAGGGCCGGATGTTCAGGAAGAAGCCAACGATGCCAAGGATGCGAAGATCATCAACTCTGATTTTATCTCAGGTTTACTTCCCAAGGATGCTATTCAAAGTATCTGCGAAAAAGTAGAAGAACTGGGAATCGGAAAGGCGACCATCAACTACCGGCTCAGGGATGCGGTTTTTGGCCGGCAGCGTTATTGGGGGGAACCCTTCCCCATTTACTTCAAGGAAGGAATTCCAACTCCTCTGGAAGATTCTGACCTTCCCTTGATCCTTCCTGAAATCGACGAGTTCAAACCCACCAAAGAGGGGGACCCTCCGCTTGGTAGAGCTGGAGACTGGCTTTTCGACCGAACCTATAATTATGAGCTGAGCACCATGCCGGGCTGGGCCGGTTCAAGCTGGTATTGGTTCAGATATATGGACCCGCATAACGATCAGGCCTTTGCCGACAGAGACAAGACCGATTACTGGGGGCAGGTCGATCTGTATATAGGAGGAGCCGAGCATTCAACAGGCCATCTCCTGTATTGTCGTTTCTGGACCAAGTTCCTCAAGGATCTTGGTCTGATCTCGGTTGATGAACCGATGAAAAAGCTGGTTAATCAGGGAATGATCCAGGGAAGGTCAAACTTCATCTTCAGGGATAACAAAGCCAAAAAATTGGTTTCCAAAAATTTGATCAAAGACTTTAATACAGTCAAATTACATGTTGATATTCAATATGTTAAAAATGATTTGTTGGATATAGAGGCTTTCAAGAACGTCTATGAAGAGTACAGCGACTACGAGTTTGTTTTAGAGGATGGAAAGTATGTCTGCGGCTGGGAGGTTGAGAAAATGTCCAAGTCGAAATTCAATGTGGTCAACCCCGACGATATTATTGAGCGATATGGAGCTGACACCCTGAGACTCTACGAAATGTTCCTGGGCCCGATCACCGATGCAAAACCTTGGGATACCCATGGAATTGATGGTGTTTTTAGGTTTCTGAGAAAATTCTGGAACCTATTCCATAGCAAAGACAATTTTGCCATCACCGAAGAACCTGCCACGGAAGAGGAAAACAAGATCCTTCATAAAACATTGAAGAAGGTCGAGGAAGACATCGAAAGGCTTTCATTCAATACTGCGATTTCCGCCTTTATGATCTGCACAAATGAATTGGGGAAAATCGGTTCATCCAAAAGATCCGTACTGGAACCTCTGGTGGTCGCTCTTAGTCCGTTTGCGCCCCATATCGCCTCTGAATTATGGCAAAAGCTTGGGCATGATTCCGACCTGAACTTTGAGCCTTTTCCAAAATTCAACAGCGAATTCCTCTCCGAAGACAATTTTGAATATCCGGTAATGGTGAACGGAAAACTAAGGACCAAGATCACCTTCCCTCTGGACACAAAAGCCGAAAATGTTCAGGAAGCGGTGCTGGAAAATGAGATCATCAAGAAGTGGTTGGATGGAAATTCACCAAAAAAGGTCATATTCGTGCCCAAGAAGATCATTAATCTTGTGATCTGAATAGGCTTCGGGCCTCTGCTCTCTGATGGAAATCAACGCCAAACCGGAACTGGAATCCCTGTTAAAGTATTTTGAGGAACTGGGTGAGATCGCTATTGAGGGGCTTATTCTACATAAAGGCGGCAAGATCATCGATGTCAACCGTATCGTTGAGGACTACACCGGTTGGTCAAAAAAGGACCTTATAGGCCAAAGCACGGCCATATTTGTTCCGACCAAATCAAAGGCGCTGGTAGAGCAAAAAGCAAAAGAAAGGCCCGAGGATCCCTATGAGATCGAATTTATCGATCATGAGCATAGAAGAAGGTGGGGATTGGTCCGAGGCAAGAACCTGGATTTTGAGGGCGAGGCCTATCGCATTGTATCGATAGTGGACATCACCAGGATCAAGGAATCCGAGGCCCAGATCTCCGAGCAAAATGAAGAGCTAAAAAAGCTCAACAAGGAAATGGACGAGCTTCTGTTCAGCAGTTCCCATGACCTTCGCTCACCCATCTCTTCTGCCCTGGGCCTGATCCAGTTGCTGAAACAGAACAAGGGCAATGAAAAGGAAAAAGAGGAATACCTGAGGTTACTTGAAAACAGCATGATCCGGCTTGACGGGTTTACCCGTGAGCTGATGGACTTTTTTAGGGCGCTTAGGTCGGGAAGAGAACAAAAGCCCATTGAAATAAGGGATATGTTGGAAGGCATTGTAGAAACCATCAAGTTCTCTCATAACGCATCAAACCTGAAGTTCTCGGTACAGGTAGATGGAGGCATGGATTTCATCAGTGATGAAAGGCGAGTTCGCAATATCGTATCAAACCTGGTGTCGAATGCGGTCAAATACCATGATCCTTCCAAGGAGGATAATTACGTCAGCATCAAGGCAAGGGTTAACAGAGATTTTCTGGAGTTGGAAGTCAAAGATAACGGCCTGGGTATCGATGAAAAATTTCAGGATAAGATCTTCGATATGTTTTTTGTAGCCTCAGATAAAAACCTTGGCTCCGGTTTGGGGTTATATCTGGTGAAAGAAAATCTCGAATTTCTAAATGGAAAGATCAGCTTTAACTCAAATGTCAGAGCAGGATCAGAATTTAAGATCATAGTTCCCAATCAGATCAATGGCCAATAAACCCGTATTAATCCTTCTTCCGGGAGCTCTAGGAGCTCAAAGCATGGCGAATGATCTCAGCTCCGAGCTTCAGGAGGATTTTGAGCTGGTCAGACTGGATTATCCGGGTCATGGATCAGAGGTTTATAACGGTGCTCTGTCCATCGAGATCATATCGCAAAAGATGGCGGAAAAGATCCGGATGTATAGATACCCTTTTGTATTTGGATATTCTATGGGCGGTTACGTTGCGATCTACACACAGCTTACAAGGATGGCCAATTTCAGGGGCATCATCACATACGGTACAAAATTCGATTGGAACCCCGAAGTGGCTAAAAGGGAATCATCCAGGCTTGACCCTGCTAAGATCCAGGAGAAGGTTCCCCAATACGCAAAACACCTCTCTGATTCGCATGAAAGCTGGCAAAAACTCTGTCAGCAAACAGGTCAGCTCATGTTAGAGCTGGGAAAAAAACCTCTCCTGAATCAGGACCATGAAGATTATATTTCCACTCCGCTGCTGGTCCTTAGGGGGAGCAATGATAAAATGGTCTCAGAGGACGAGAGCATATGGGCTTCCAAGATCTCTTCCGATGGGAAGTTTGAAAGCTGCGATGGCTGGGAGCATCCGCTTGAGAAACTCGACAAAAGGGAATTGGCAGATAAGATCCGGAATTTCACATCATCGATCCTAAACTGAAGGTCAAAATGATCCAGCTTTATATCGCTACAAGTCTTGATGGTTACATTGCCAAAAACAATGATTCTGTGGATTGGTTGGACGAAATGCCACATCCGGAGGGCGAGGATTATGGATATGAAGAATTCTATTCAGGTGTGGATACCGTTATCATGGGCAGAAAAACCTATGATGTCGTTGTGGGTTTTGGAGTTGAGTGGCCCTATTCTGACTGCAAGACCTATGTAGTGACCAGGGATCAAAACTTTAAGGGAAAGCTGGGGAATCCCACCACCATCAATGACCTTAGTCCTGAAACGATCCGGGAGATCAGAAACGAAAGCAGGAAAAATATCTGGTTGGTTGGAGGTGGAAGATTGGTGGCCGAATTCCTCAATCAGGGATGGATAGATGAAATGATCATATCTCTGATGCCGGTTGTCTTGGGCGAAGGGATCCCCCTGTTTCCGCCAAAGATCAAGGAGTCCTGGTTTTCACTTGAGAAGAGCAGATCCTATGATAGCGGTGCCGTCATCCTCAGCTACAGAAAGAAATAGTCACTCAGCCGAGTACTTTTTGGGGTATTCAAACCAGATCAACTCTCCTGTTCCTTCTGATACAAGTTCCCATGAATCAAACTCGAACTTGATCTTTACGCATCCCGCTGTCGGGATATTTCCAATCTCCTCCTTTGTGAGGTACTCAGCCAACCAGGTAAAAGTAGGATTGTGGCCTACGAACATCACTTCCTCCAGCGAATCATCAAGCTCATTGATCAAGCCGAGCAGACTTCTGGGACTGGCTTCATAGATATCCTCTACAAACTCAAGCAAATTTTGAGCCTTGAGTTGCTCCGATACCATGAGTGAAGTCAGTTGAGCCCTTTTGGCAGGACTGGAGAATATCCGATTTGGGCTTACTCCCCGTTCCTCAAGGATCTTCCCCATGAATGGAGCATTGGATAATCCCCGTTTGTTCAATCCCCGGTCAAAATCATCCTGGGAGGAATCCGACCAATCGGATTTGGCATGTCGTAACAGGTAGAGAACTTTCATTAAAACCCTTTTTTTGGTTCAAGCGTTTAGGCCAATAAATAAATTAAATTTTTTGCAGGAACATTTTTTCAAAGATATTTGAACCCATCAAAAAAATAAGATGTCAAAGAACCTTGTGATTGTTGAGTCCCCGGCTAAGGCCAAAACCATCGAAAAATTTCTTGGTAAAGATTTCACGGTAGAAAGCTGTTTTGGTCATGTGAGGGATCTTCCGAAGGATGGACTTTCCATAGATGTAGAGCATGATTTTGCCCCTACCTATGTCGTTAGCCCGGATAAAAAACAGGTGATCAGGGATCTGAAGGCAAAAGCAAAAAGCTCTGAACTTGTCTACCTTGCAAGTGACGATGACCGGGAAGGCGAAGCGATTTCATGGCATCTCAAAGAAGCGCTGGACCTCAACGAAGACAATACCAGAAGAATTGTTTTCAGAGAAATCACAAAGAATGCCATCCTCAATGCCATCAGCCAACCCAGAGGAATTGATCAGGATCTGGTCAATGCGCAGCAGGCAAGAAGAGTGCTCGACAGATTGGTCGGCTATGAGATCTCTCCCCTGCTATGGAAGAAGATCAAGACAGGGCTTTCCGCAGGAAGGGTTCAGTCGGTTGCGGTCAGGCTGGTTGTAGAAAGAGAAAGAGAGATCCTCAGGTTCGAAAGCAGCAGTTCATTTAGTGTGAAAGCGGACTTTAAGACAGATTCCGGAGAAATTTTTGAAGCCAGCCTTCAAAAGAAATTAGCGGATCTAGAAAGTGCGGAAGGCTTTTTGAATGGTTGTATCGGGTTTGAATTTCAGATCAATTCTGTAGAAAAGAAGCCCTCGAAAAGAAGTCCGGCCGCCCCGTTTACGACCTCTACCCTGCAACAGGAAGCCAGTAGAAAACTCGGGTACTCAGTGGCCAGGACAATGATGCTCGCACAGCAGCTTTATGAAGCAGGGCACATCACTTATATGAGAACGGACTCGGTCAACCTCTCCAATGAAGCATTGGAAAATGCCAAAAATGAGATCACAGGTCAGTATGGACCGGAATACTCTCAGGAAAGGAGATTTAAGACCAAAAATGCTTCAGCCCAGGAGGCTCATGAAGCCATACGCCCTACCGATTTCTCAAGAAAATCCGCAGGCAACGATGACGGTCAGGAAAGGCTATACCAGTTGATCTGGAAAAGGGCCATCGCTTCGCAGATGTCGGAAGCAAGGCTTCAAAAGACCATAGTGAGGATCCCAAGCCCTGCTGAGGGAAACCTGTTCGAAGCACAGGGTGAGGTTGTTGAATTTGATGGATTCCTGAAGGTTTACGTTGAGGGAAGCGATGAAGATCAGGAAGACAAGCATGCCGAATCCGGCCTTCTGCCACCTCTTGCCGAAGGCATGAGACTATCCGCGCAGGAGATATATTCCAGAGAAAGGTTCACCAAGCATCCTGCCAGATATACAGAAGCCAGTCTTGTGAAGAAACTTGAAGAGATGGGGATCGGAAGACCATCGACCTATGCCCCTACTATTTCGACTATTCAGAAGAGAGATTACATAAGGAAGGAAAGCAAGGAAGGAACCCAAAGGGAATATCATGAACTGACACTCACAGGTGAAGAATTGGAGAAAGGAAAGGGTACCGAGATCACCGGCGCGGATAAGAACAAACTCTTCCCCACAAACACCGCCATGGTCGTCAACGATTTCCTTGTCAGTCAATTTGGAGAGGTCGTGGATTATTCTTTCACCGCTAACGTAGAAAAGGAATTCGATGAGATCGCTGAGGGAAGGAAGGTATGGAACAACATGATCAACAAATTCTATAAGGATTTTCATGAGGATGTTCAGACCACGGAAGCCAAGAAAAGGGATGACCTGAACCTCACCAGGAATCTTGGCAAGGACCCTGCCTCTGGCAAAAATGTATATGCCAGGATCGGTAGGTTTGGCCCCATGATCCAGATCGGTGATGCTGAAGATGAATCGGAAAAGCCCCGTTTCGCCTCGCTTCGCGATGGGCAATTCATTGAATCGATCTCTCTCGATGATGCCCTGGAATTGTTCAAACTGCCGCGTACACTGGGGGAATGGGAAGGAAAAGAGGTCAAGGCCAATATCGGCAGGTTTGGGCCTTATGTTCAATGGGAAAGAACTTTTGCATCTATTCCCAAAGACCAGGATCCCTTTGATATAGACCTGGATTCAGCAATAGTTTTGATCAAGGAGAAGAAGAGCGAAGCTGAAAACAGAATCATTAAGGAGTTTCCGGAAAACGAAGAGGTCTTTGTGCTGCGTGGCAGGTACGGACCATACATCAAGGTTGGTAAGAAAAACGTGAGAATCCCCAAGGATAAGGAACCCGCCGATCTCACCCTTGAAGAGTGTCTGGATCTGGCTGAAAAAGCACCCGCCAAGAAAAGGAGAAGAAAAAAATAGTGTCCCCGAGACCCAGGGTTGTAGTTCTTTCGGGAGCCGGCGTCAGCCAGGAAAGCGGCTTAAAAACATTTCGGGATTCCGGAGGTCTATGGGAAGGACATGATGTGATGGAAGTGGCCTCCATAAAAGGCTGGCATCGAAACCCCGAATTGGTCCTGGATTTTTACAACCAAAGAAGAAAACAGGCCCTTAATTCAAAGCCCAACAGGGCACATCAGCTGATTGCGGATCTTGAGAAGTATTATGATGTCCAGGTGATCACTCAAAACGTGGATGGCCTTCACGAAGCCGCCGGATCTTCAAAGGTTCTTCATCTGCACGGAAAACTATTCGAATCAAGATCAACATCAGATCCTTCACTGGTTTATCAAATGGATGGTTGGGAATTGAACCTGGGTGATACCTGTGAAAAAGGGTCACAGCTGAGGCCAAACATTGTTTGGTTTGGGGAGATGGTGCCCGCCATGGATGAAGCCATGATCCTGGCAAGGGATGCCGACATACTTATCGTGGTAGGAACTTCGCTGGTTGTATACCCAGCAGCAAGCCTGATCCATTTCGTCAACCCTGAGGTTCCTGTTTATGTGATCGATCCAAATCTACCTGAAGTCCATAATCCGAACCTCAAGGTCAAGTACTTTGAAGAATTGGCCACGACAGGGATGGAAAGGGTATTTGAGATATTGACTACCGATCTTTGAGGTAACCAAGCATCAGGGAAGCGGTTTTTTTTGAAGCACCCGTACCTCCCATTTTTTCCAGCAACTCATTATAGCCTTCTTCCACCTCCTTTTTTCGAACGGGATTCTCTAGCAGGTTCCTAAGTTCATCGCGGATCAGGTTCGGGTGGAAATTATCCTGTATCAACTCCTTCAACAGGGGGTGATCAAGAATAAGGTTGACAAGAGAAATGTATTTCACCTTTACCACGGCCTTGCCAAGCCAGAAAGAAATCAGATTCATCTTATACCCGACAAGCTGAGGAACTCTGAAAAACGCGGTCTCAAGTGTGGCAGTCCCCGAAGTTACCAGGGCACCCTTGGCCACGCTGAGCAGGTCATAGGTCTCGTCAATAACGATCTTGACCTCTCCCCCGCGCCGAAACTGTTGATAATAGTTCAGGGTAAGATTGCTTACGCCTGCAACCACAAACTGATAGCCTGAAAAAGCGGGAAGAAGACTCAGCATGAAATGCAGCATTCTTTCGATCTCCTGTTTTCTGCTTCCTGGCAATATGGCAATCACGGGGCGGTCATCAAGCCCATTCCTTCTTTTGAAATCGGGATCAGGCTTGAAGCCTTCGACCGCATCCAGGATCGGATTTCCAACATAATCGACGCTCACTCCATAAGTCCGATAGAAGTCCTTTTCAAAAGGAAGTATCACAAACATTCGGTCGACATATTTCCTGATCTTCTCAACCCTTTTGGTATTCCAGGCCCATATCTTCGGGGAGATGTAATAATAGACCTTGAGGTTATTTTCCTTGGCGAACTTTGCGATCCTCATGTTGAATCCGGCAAAGTCCACCAGTATGATCGCGTCGGGATGAAAAGAGAGTATGTCCTTCTTGGTCTGTCCGAAATACTGTGAGATCTTGAAGATATTGATGATCACCTCAACAAATCCCATAAAGGAGATCTCCTTGTAGTTTTTGAAGAGCTCCACACCGGCTTCGCGTGAAAAATCACCTCCGATCCCCCGGACCCTTAAGTCGGATTCCTGGGCCTTCAGTTCCTTGACAAGATTCGAAGCATGAAGATCACCGGACCTTTCTCCCGAAATGATGTAAAGTTTCATGAATTTGAGCGGAGACTAGTTTGGGCCCTGATATTCAATGAAATTATTATCGGTCTCCTTTAGCAGGATCCGATGCAGTCTGGCCTGGGATACATCCGATATTTTTGGGGCCAGGATATTCCAGATCTCCGCAATGAGCACTTCGCAGGAAGCCATTTTCCCCTCCATAAAATCCACATCCATATTGATGTTCTTATGATCCAGCTTATCCACCACATTCTCTTTAATGATATCACTGAGGGTCTTTAGGTCGATCACAAATCCGGTATCAGGATCAGGATCACCGGCTACACTTACAGTGATCTCAAAATTGTGCCCATGAAAGTATTGGTTGGCACAAGCGCCAAATACTTCCTCATTCTTTTCTTCACTCCAATTTGGATTGAATAGCCTGTGAGCAGCGTTAAAACGTTCCTTCCTGTGAACTAATACCATTATGAAAAAACATACCCCCTTTTGCGCAGCAAATATAAGAAGAACGGAATCCCGATAAATGATGTCACGATTCCTATCGGGAGTCCTACGGGTGGATAAATTGCCCTGGAGATCCAGTCACATGCCAGCATGAAGGATGCTCCTGTCAGGATCGAAAACCAAAGCGAATTCGCATTGGTTGACCCAAACAGGGCTCTGGCGAAATGCGGGATAATGAAGCCCACAAATCCTATTGCTCCTGAAAACGAAACAGCCAGGGAGGTCAATACCGTGGCCATGAGCAATACGACCCATTTCACGGACTGAACCGGAATACCCAGAGACTTTGCTCTGTCTTCCTCAAGCCATAATCCCATAATTCCGGGCCCTATTCGAAGCAAGATCAGGATGGCAATTGCCAGTCCTATCCAGAGTATGACTACATGACTCATATTTGACCTTTCAAAACTTCCCATGATCCAGAAGATGATCACCTTCAATTGCGAGCCCGGCTTCACGAGGTAGGCGATAAGGCTGATCAGGGCTGTGTTGATGGAAGCAAGACCCACACCGGCCAAAAGCAGGGTTGGCGCATGGATATGCCCATTTCTCATCGCAAGGAATATGGCTACTATGGTTGTCAGAAACCCGCCAACAAGAGCTCCGATACTCGGAAGCAGATAGCCCATAAAAAAACCGGAGCCTATAACTCCCGCCAACACAAGATTGGCACCCAGCGCTGCCCCCGTGGAGGTGCCCAATATGTATGGATCCGCCAAAGGATTTTTGACCACCAACTGAAAAAGGTAGCCGCAGAGCCCCAACACCCCTCCTACTCCCATTGCGATCAGCACCCTCGGCAAACGGATGCCAAGAACAACCTCTTTCTTAAGATCCTCAACAGATGCGCCGAGAATCGAGGAGAGCATTTCAGAAAACGATATATCGATCGGGCCTTGCATCAGGTTGAGATATGCAAGGATCATCAAGGCCAAAAGGCCAGCGACATAAGCGACCGCTGCTTTATTCATACAAAGCTTCCTTTAGATCTGAAAGTAGTTGAGGAATTCTGGGGCTTGGCCTGGTTAAGAGATCATTGTTCACTTCAACAAAATTTGAATTCCTGTACGCTTTCAGGCTCGCTAATTCCGGATATGGCAGGACCATTTTTTCGTGGAATTCATCGTAGCTGATCCCCAAAAAATAATCAGGGTCCAGTTTGAGAATATACTCTCTTGAGATCTCCGGATAGGGTACGGCAAAAACGGAATCGATGGCATTCTTGGCTCCGATCATTTCCAGTTCGCTACTCAATATTGTATTATAACCAAAGGCATAAACCGGATCGGTCCAGATCATTCCGAAAACGCTCAAAACGCTGTCATGCTCGTACTTCTCCTGATTTATTTTTTCATCAAAATCATCAGCCGAAGCCTGGCAATCTTTCTGAATTTCTGAAAAGATCTCTCCAATACTAACCATTGCTCTAGAAACATCCGATACCTTTTCAAAGGAAAAAACGTAGGTTTCAATTCCAAATTCCCGGAGCTTTGCCAAATTATCTTCCGGTATTATTCCAACCTCTGAAAAGAGCATATCCGGAGACAAGGCCACGATGGATTCTATGTCGAGCGGATAGCTGTTCATCTCAGGCTTTTCCAGTATCCATGAAGGATAATCACAGGCCTGAGTTCTGGCCAGGATCATCTCAGAGGGAACAACGCTGGCCAGAATTTCGGTCACTGCAGGAGATAACCCGATCACTCCCCGATCGAGACCTGCGGGAACCGAGATCTCACGCCCCAGATCATCGCGAATTACTCTTCTCTCTGAACCCTGATCCGATTCCTTACACCCGGAGATCACAAGCAGGATAAGAATTCCCCGGACCAAAACGTTAGCAAGGAAATTGAAACTAAATTTGCCCATCATAAATCGAATCAAATAAATGATCATTGTAACAGGTGCAGCAGGTTTTATAGGATCCTGCCTGGTGTCAAAATTAAATTCTTCGGGGTATAACAATATTGTAGTCGTTGATGACTTTTCGAAGACCGCAAAGGAAAAGAACCTGGAAGGAAAAAATATCATGCATTGGGTAGAGCGTGAGGATTTTGTCAATTGGATAGGTTCGAACCAGGAGGAGATCGAATTCATATTTCACCTGGGAGCCCGGACGGACACCACGGAATTTGACAGAGAAGTATTTAACAAGCTGAACCTGAATTACAGCAAAGATGTCTGGACTAAATGTGTCGATTACCAGATCCCTCTTGTCTATGCTTCCTCAGCAGCTACCTATGGCCTGGGAGAGTTGGGTTATGAGGATGACGAATCCCTGATCCCGGAGCTTAAACCCTTGAATCCATACGGAGACTCAAAAAACGAATTCGATAAATGGGCACTGACTCAGGAAAAAAAGCCATTCTTCTGGGCGGGACTGAAGTTTTTCAATGTTTATGGCCCCAATGAATACCATAAGGGAAGAATGGCCTCTGTGATCTTCCATGCCTTCAATCAGATCAATGAAACTTCAAAAATGAAACTGTTTCGCTCCCATAAGGAAGGTATTGCCGACGGTCATCAGGAAAGGGATTTTGTTTCGGTGACCGACGTGGTACAAGTCTGCGAATTCCTGATGCACCATAGGAAGGATTCGGGGATCTATAACCTGGGAAGCGGAAAAGCCAGGACATTTCTGGATCTGGCCAGGGCGGTGTTCAATGCTCTTGGCAAGGAGGAAAACATAGAGTTTATCGATACACCTGAGGACATCAGAGATACCTATCAGTATTATACGGAAGCGCCGATGGAGAAACTGAAGTCCACTGGATACAAGATCCCCTTTCTAAGCCTGGAGGAAGGCATACGGGATTATGTGAGCAATTATCTCTCTTCCGGAAAGTACTATTAGGCAATGGGCCAGGAAATGATCCTATCCATTCTGATCGGCTTGATCCTTGTTAATTTTCTGATCGACCTGATCCTCGACAGGGTGAATTTGAGGCATTCAAAAAGGCCTTTTCCCGATGAACTGTCCTCTCTTTTCAGCGCTGAAGACAGAGAAAAGTCGCGCGCTTATCTTCAGGAAAGAACCAATTTTTCAAACCTGCTTTCCATCATTTCCACCTCTGTATTCTTGGTATTGATCATTTCAGGATTCTTTGGCTATTGGGACAGGCTCGTGCAAGAATTTGGGTTTGAGGGAATTTGGAGATCCCTGGTTTTTATTGGAAGCCTTGGAATCCTTTCGGACCTGATTCAAACCCCTGTTCAATGGTATTCCGTATTTGTGATCGAAGAGAAATATGGATTCAATTCATCAAGCCAAAAAACCTTTTTCACTGATAAGATCAAGGGATATGCTTTGGCATTGATCATCGGTCTTCCTATCCTCTATACCCTGTTCTTCCTGATCCAAAATCTGGATCAGGGCTTCTGGTTGCCTTTTTGGATCGTGATCACCATTTTCATGATCTTCATGCAGTTTTTCTATACCACGCTGATCGTTCCCCTTTTTAACAAACTTTCCCAGGTTAGCGATGAAGGCCTTTTGCAAAGGATCGCCGAGCTTTCAAAAAAGGTTTCCTTTCCAATCACCAATGTGTTGATGATCGATGGTTCCAAACGATCCAGGAAGGCCAATGCATTCTTCAGTGGCTTTGGCAAAAAGAAAAAGGTGGTCCTGTATGATACCCTGATGGAACAGCTCAATTCTCAGGAAATTGAAGCGGTTTTTGCCCATGAGATCGGACACTACAAGAAAAAGCATATTTATCAGGGGATGATCTTTTCTATCCTTCAAACCGGGTTGACACTTTATCTCTTTTCGCTGTTGCTCTTTTCAGGCGACTTGTCCAATGCACTCGGGGCCACCGAGTGGGTGGTCCATATCAACTTGATCGCTATTGGCATCCTGATCTCACCTCTGGGTAGTCTGCTGGGCTATCTTGGCAACCTGATCTCAAGAAAAAATGAATATCAGGCCGATGGGTTTGCAAGGCAATTCGGGTACGGGGAAGACCTGATTTCCGCCTTACAAAAACTCACTGCCAAAAACCTATCCAACCCAAATCCACATCCTTTCTATGTAGCCTGGAACTACTCTCATCCCACCCTTGTCCAGCGGATCAGGTCTATTCGGAGCCGGAACTGATTTTGCCAAGAATCATTATCTTTTGAAGTCAGAAAGGGTGTAAAACCTCCAACCAAATCAAAGAATAGCATTGAAGTCCCTCGTTAGAAATGAGTTACTTGCTGGAATCACTGTAGCCTTTGTAGGCTTGCCGGTCTCCATGGGCATCTCCGTTGCAGCTGGCCTGCCGCCCTCTGCGGGGATCATTTCTTCATTGGTTGGGGGAATTATTATAGGCATGTGGAGCGGAACCCATGTGACGGTTATGGGTCCTCCTAAATCCATTATTCTGATAACCCTCGCAGCTGTCACCTATTTCGGATTTCAGGATCCTGTCATGGGGATACGAGCGCTATCCGCAATATTCCTGATCACCGGGTTCATCATCACCATTCTGGGGCTTCTGAAAGTCGGGGATTTCGGGGACTTCTTTCCTTCCTCAGCAGTAAATGGCATTATGGCGGCAATCGGAATACTCATCCTTTTCAGCCAGGTGCCAACGCTTTTTGGGATCGAGTTCCAACCAAAATCAGTACTGGATTTCTTTTCAGGCATGGGAAGCAGGATTGACGAATTCAATCCTTCTGTGGCGATCATAGGGATCACAAGCCTGGTGTTTCTATTCCTGTACCCTGTGCTAAACGGAAAGCTGCTGAAAATGATCCCGGCTCCAATGTGGGTAATTCTCTATTCCATGTTGATGGGTTATCTCTTGAATTTTGGCACTGAAAGCTCGCAAAGCATCATGGGCTTTGAATATTCCCTTGGACCACACCTGATGCTCGACATAGACCCCTCCCATTTCTCATTTAACTTCCTTCCAACATTTGAGTTCATCAACCAACCCAAATTCTGGCTGATGGTGATGAACATCTCCCTGATCTGTGTATTGGAATCCCTAGCCTGTGCCAGGGCGATCGACAAGATCGATCCGCTTGGAAGAGTCACAAACCTGAATAAATACCTCACCGCCACGGGCATAGGCACGGTCCTTTCCTCCCTGATCGGAGGCATGCCTGTCATCGCGGCCATCATGTCGAGTTCCGTAGGTGTAAACAATGGAGCAAAGACCAAACTCACCAATGTGGTTCATGCCGTGACCATGGCCCTGATGGTATTATTTGGAATAGTCCTATTGAACAGGATCCCATATGCTGCACTCGCGGCCATCCTTGTCCATACAGGATTCAAATTGACATCCCCGGCGAAATTCAGAAAGGTCCTCATGATCGGCAGTGAACAGTTCTTTATCTTCCTCAGCACCATAGTGGTAACCCTGTTCACCGATCTGATCTTTGGCCTGACCACCGGGATCCTCACCACCTTTTTTATACATCTCTTTTCGATCCAGGAAGGCAAAAATGCCTTTAGGATGATCTTCAGATCTACAAACCACCTTCACTATGACGAAGATGATGATCATTATTATCTCTCGATACGACGCTATGCAAATTTCTTCAACTACCTCTGGCTAAAGCGCAAAATTGAGAGCATACCCAAGGATCAGTTCCTGATCATGGATTTTTCACAGGCAAAGTTTGTCGACCATACGGTTATGGAGCATATTCAAAGTCTAAATCAGGGATTCGCCAGCAAGGGAGGCAAGCTGGAAATAGTCGGGTTGAATGTGCAGACACCCTTTAGTTCGCACCCCTTGGCAGCCAGAAGAATGATCATCGGGACCAATCCACTGGAACCTAAGAAGAAATTCAACATTACCTCAAGACAGAGGCGGTTAAAGAGGCTTACCTACTCCCGCAAATGGACATTTGACGTAGGCATCGACTGGAAGCTAAGCCACTTGAAGGCCTTCCATTTCTTCCAGAATAAACAACTAACCTTTCAAACCAATATGATCAGCGGAGAGTTGGAGGGCAGCCCGTTTGTCATTTCAGATGTGAGCTACACGGAAGGTGCGCTGGAAGGGGGAATCGACCACAGGGCTACCTTTATGAGGTATAAGATCAACAAGTCCATACCCGTGTTTGTGCTGGAGCGCGAGGTGGTCCTAGACCGCGTGATCAAAACCACTGCCAGCAAGGATATCGACTTCAAGGACTTCCAAGAGTTTTCACATAAGTTTCTTCTCTTTGGGCCTGATGAGAATGAGATCAGGAAATTCTTTTCACAGGAAATGATCCTGTTTTTTGAGACTCATTCCATATACCATATTGAGTCCTCCGGGGATTCCCTGCTTGTTTTTCCCAAGGCCAAACTTGTCAAATCGCATCAGATCGAAGTCATGGTGGCCTTTGTGGAAGAGCTGCTTCAAAAGATCAGGAAATGATCTTACCCGAGGTCCAGGAATATATCCTTCTTCAGAAAACACAATTCCAACCTTTACTCAACCGGATCGCTGAATTCATTTCGATGGAATTTCCCGAATTGGAAGTTAAAATGGCCTATCAATTGCCTTTTTACTACTTGAGAAAAAGAGTTCTTTACCTGTCCGTGATCTCGGATCAACATGTAAGACTGGGCTTTTGCCGAGGAGCTGAATTGGCAAAAGAAGGCATTCCTTTTACCGGATACTCCGATGAAGTGTCGTACTTAGACTATCAGAACGAGGATCAAGTTGATTTTGAACTGATCAGGCAAAACATTTTATTGGCAATTGAGCTTGACCAAAGATCTTAGCCTGGTCTAATTTGACCTGTTGCAATTCGAAAAGAGAATTAAATTTGCTGATGCTGTGACTACCACAACCGAAGAAAATGCCAAGCTGATCCTCAGAGACCAGCACCTATCCATACTGGCCGTCCTTGTTTTGCATGCTGTTGCAATGGTCGGCATTCTATCACCCTGGACCGAGCAATTTGTTCTTCTCACCCCTTTTCATCTTTGCTTCTCGCTTTTGCTCGTATTGAAGAGAGATGATGGAAATGGCAACAAGCTCTATAGCGCTCTTTTGCAGATCTCCTTTGTTTCTTTTTTGATCGAAATAATCGGGGTAAATAGTGATTTGCTCTATGGAAAATTCGCCTTTGGGGATTCTTTTGGTCCCAAGATCGCCGGAACACCTGCCATCATCGGGATCGTCTGGTCCTTGTTCACGCTGACCTCGGTGCAGACGACCACCATGCTTGTTAAAAATCGCTTTGTAGGAGCGACTGTTTCTGCATTGCTGATCACGGGAATGAACTGGATGATGGAGCCCATAGCGCCAAAGCTTGGATTTTGGCATTGGAACGAGGCCTCTCATGAAGCTGGGTTGCATGACTACATCGGAGCATTTATCCAGGGATGGGCCTTCTCTTTCTGGCTATTGACCAGGGTGAAAAACCTGAACAATATTGTAGGGCTTGCTTTCCTTTTGATCCAGGCCGGCTTCTTTGTTATCCTGAGAAACCTGCTTTGAGGGTTCTGAATTGAAGATCCTTTATTGGTCCATAGCGATACTGATTCTCCTGATCCTGGGGTTTTCAATCACCACGGCCGTCTATGTCGATAAATACATTGAAGAATTTGTAGGGAAAAAACTGAGAGAGGAATCGATCAATATTCGGGGAAATCGATACCAGGTCAAGGCCAGTTCCATCGAAACCGACATCCTCAGCGGAAATATCAGATTAAGGGATATCTCCATTTCTCCTTCGGCATTGACCTCCGATACACTTCTGGAGCCCGCCATTGGATTTCTTAAAGCGACAAGCTTAAAGGTGGAAGGAATTGACCTGCTCGATTATTATAATGAAGGCATCCTTCGAATAGGAAGAATTGAGATCCTTGATCCGGACATGAGGGCGTTTTTTCGAGATCTGGGTGAAGGCTCGGCAATCGGCCAATCCCTCGCCGAAAAGATGGATATAAGTGCGCCGGAGATCTTTGTAGATAGCATTTTGATCATCAATGGTAGGGCGTCGGTTTTCCGGATCGAAGGAAAGGATACGATTGGAACCTTCTCGATTGAAAACTACACTTCAAAATATGCAGGCTTTCATGTTGATTCATTCTCTCCGGGCTTTGACTATCCTTTTTCATTCGAATACGGTTCTATAGAGGGACAAGGACTCAAGGCCGGATTGAGTTTCTACCAAAATCTTGTGGTGGATAGGTTTTCTTGGGGAACCCCGGATAGTGTCTTAAGTCTTCAACGGGTTCAAATACAACCTACGATTACGGCAGAGTCATATACCAGTAAACTGAAATACCAGAATGACTGGTATGCACTTGATATTGACAAGGTGAATATCGCTCCTTTGGACCCTGTTGATTTTTTGGATCATCAGGTATTCAACCTCAAAACAATATCAATCACACATCTGAAGGCGCTCTTTTACCGGGACATCACGCTTCCCAGGGAAGATCTGGAAAAAATGCTCCCGGTAACAGCCATTAGCCGCATCCCATGGGAAACCAAGGTAGAGCGCATAAGGGTTCAAAATGCATTTATCACTTACAATGAAAAATTTGATCAAGAAAAAGAGCCCCTGGTTTTCACCCTTGATGAAATGGATTTCCAAACAGGCCCTCTCAGCACCAGAGAACAGTCCGGATTTTCATGGGACGTAAAAGCCAAGATATTGGGTCAGATCCCTTTTGAGGCCAAGGTCGATTTTGAAATAGTGGATGGCATCGAAAAATTCAAAGCCAGGGGAGCTGCAAGTGATGTGAGTTTTGAGAAGCTTAATCCTTTGGTAAAAGCTCTGGCTCCCGTCAGATTCAGTTCAGGAATGATCAACCAGTTGGATTTCAGCTTTGAAGCGGATGAGGATACTTCTTCGGGATCCCTGGATCTGGAATACGAAAACATGAAGTTGGAACTCATCAAACATCAGGAAGGAGAAGTGCGCTCCCAAAAATTATTGAGCTTCGCTGCCAATACGATCAAGAAAACCCATAATAAAAAGGGAAAGAGCAATTATAAAACGGGCATAATCTTTACCAGAAGGGATAAGCGAAAATCCTTTTTCAATTTCTTCTGGAGATCCATAGAAAGCGGATTGATGTCAAGTGTTAGCGCCGGGAACCATGACCGGAAACAAAGAAGAAAACACATGGTTCCATAGTGGGGTTTCTTTCTATTTTTGGCCCGATAATCAAGTTTGATCATGTTTAAGGCCCTCTTAGCACTTCTTACAGCCCTGGTTCTTTTTTCGTCATGCGATTCGACCAAATACAATGTTGACTACGATAAGGAATTTGACTTCAACAAGTTGAAGACCTATAAGTTCCTGCCATGGTCACCGCAGAACTCCGAAAGGATCAATGAACTTGACAGGGACAGACTTTATGATGCGATCAGAGGAGAACTGGCGGCCAGGAACATGAGC